>NZ_VSLD01000010.1 GCF_008107445.1 Arthrobacter echini
TCGGGGATGTTGACGTTGACTGGGAGGCGCGCAGCACCTCGCTCCGTCTGGGGCTCCGCATGCTCTTCCGAGCGGTCCCGTAGGGCTCGGGGATGTTGACGTTGACTGGGAGGCGCGCAGCACCTCGGTAAAAGGTGACCGGCTACGCCGCTCCGTTTCGGCATTAGAGCGTACTGGCCGCCCTTCTCTTGGCAAGTCTCCGAGAGCGGCTTTCGCGGCATATCCTCGCTGCGCTCCGGTATTCCACGGACCACTCTCTCCGACTGACCAATTCACTTCGCAGCCGAGTAGTCACAGGCGTGCCGAAAGGAACGCTGATAGGTCACAACCCACTACCGGGCGGGGTGCGGGAGGCGTTAAAGTTCAGGGCATGACAACCATCGAGAACGTCGAAGCCCAAGCCAGGGAACTGCTGAACTCCCGCATCACGTCTGTCCGGGATCTCGTCACCGCACGCCAGCGCATGACCGACCTCCAAGCGCAACTGGCAGACGCAGAACGCGAGAACAAAAAGGCCTACATCCGCGCTACGAAAGATGGCTGGTCCGAGGACGAGCTCAAGAAGCTCGGCCTCGATAACAACGCAGCGCCTGGGCGACGCCGCCAAGCACGCAAGACTGGGACGGGTACCGGTGATACTGCGCCTGCGGAGGGAACGGAAGCGTGAACGATGCTCAGATCCAGGCGCAGATCGTAGGAACACCGCTCGAGCCGATTCTGTTGTGGACTCGCGAGCACGGGGATAGACCTGACCACTCGGGAGGATTCGATCAACATGAGGTAGTCGAGGCGATGGAGTTCTTCGCCAGGCACAAGCTCATCAGCGATGAGTTCAGCGTGGCAGCAGGCTGGGACCTGTTACCCAAAGGACGGCGGATAGCAGACGCGATCATCGAGTCACGTACCTCCGGTGCACTGCGTGACGATGCGCTAGAGAAGGGGCTACTGCGGTTCATCACGGAGCAACACCCCGATGCCACCGAGAAGTTCATAGGACAACTCGTCGAAGGCATCGCCGTGACAAAAACTGAACATGCCGACACCGCGGAAACTTTGCGCGCTGGCGGTCACATCATCGGAACCGAAGCCTACGGCTACGACGGTCTCTCCGGTCCGAAAGTCACCGGATCGGGACGACGCAGAATGAGACGTCCAGGGCTGCCGGGAGGATCTGGGAGCGATGGAGTGACCACCATCTACGACAACAGCAGAACACTCACGAACAACGGCCAGATGGGAGTCGGGGCGGTGGGTGATGACATCACCCAGAGCGGTAACACCTTCATAGCCCAAACACCGGAAATAGGCGCGATCCTGAAAGAGCTTCGCACGCTGTTGGTGGAGGTAGGCGATACTCCGCCGCGAGCACGCGAAGCCCTTGACGATATGGAACTAGAAGTGCGCTCGACAAGCGGTTCAGTGCCTGCACTACAAGCAGCATATGGAGCCTTTGTGGGCTCCGTAGCAGCAAAGCTAGGGGAAGAATCGTACAGCGGTATCAGCGATCTGGTGACAACGCTCTACACGATGATCTTCGGCGGATAGCGCCAATAAATGAGGGGAGGTTCCCGGGCGTGGGAACCTCCCCTTATCGCTGCCCAGGAGCTAGAAGGACCGTTCGGTGTCGGGGTCTTTCCCTCGACGGGAACCCTTCTTCCACACTGAGGCATCAGGAAGCTGCGCGGGCGGTGTTGCCCGGTTCTTGGGGTTGGGCCGTTCAGCGCGCATGCGCTGGCGGTGGGCCAGTAGTTCAGGGTCGATAGTCGGCTGCGGGTTCTCCTCACCGTTCATCGTCCTGGTGATCCGCTCGACGTCCCACTTGACCGCCTCCAGCGCTTCCGTGTGCTTGAACGGTTCGCGGAGAGCTGTGGAAGCCTCCCGGTATTCGTCGCGTGCTTCGTTGATCCTCTGCTCGAGTTTCACGACCTCGTCGGGGAGCCGTTTAACTTGGTTCTCGAGGCGCTGGATCACCCCGACGGTCGGGAACAGAGCATCGATGCGTTTGAGCTCCACGGCGATACCTGGGGCGCGCTCGATCTGTAGCTCGACGCGGGAGGAACCCATGTCGACCGGGTTCAGTTGGCCCTGCACGAAGCGGATGTCGTGGCCGCCGATGGTGGCCATGACACCAAGGTCGCGAGAGCCGTGGACTGGCGGGGGTCCAGCGGCGTTGGAGCTGGTCCACGCGCGGAGCGCGTCGACGGCGTCAGTGCGCTGATCGTAGGAGCGTCCGTTGATGCTCATACGGAAAGCGTCCCCGCCGATGTCCGGGGTTGTGCGCTCCGCTGCGGCACGCAGTGCCGGCAGCATGGTCACCATCGTCTCGCCCCTGCTCTGGGCGCTGGTGCGTCTGTGGACCAGTGCAGCCTGGTTGCGGTGCCATGCTGTTTCCAGCCGGGAGAGCCGGGACAGTTCCTGATCTGCTTTGGACTTCTCCAGGATCAGCGGGTTGCCGCTAGAGATGGCTTTGACCTCAGCGAACGAGAGCGTGTTGTCCCCGACGTCCTCGATCTCCCGGACGTCGAGACTGCCGCGCATGATCTGGTCGATGAACTTGCTCTTGCGCTCCAGCGTCTGCCACATGAACGTATCGAACGATCCCTTGGTCACGACCTGGGAGATAGCGACCTCGTCGTTCTGGTTGCCCTGCCGGACGATCCGGCCGTGGCGCTGGGACACATCCGCTGGACGCCATGGTGCGTCCATATCAACCAGGTGCACGGCACGGTTCTGGATATTCGTCCCGACGCCCATCTTCTGCGTCGACCCGACCAACACGGCCACGTCCCCGGTGCGGCAGGCGGCGAACAGCCGACCTTTCTCGGCGTCGTTCTTCGCCTCGTGCATGAAGCGCACCTTCTCCGCCGGCACGCCGCGCTCGATGAGGTCATCGCGCAGCTGGTCGTACACGTTCCACTTGGTCGAGGGTGTGCCGAGGTCGCAGAAGACGATCTGCAGCGCCCCTGGGGTCGGGTGCGGGTCTCCGGTGTCGACGTCGGTGAAGATACGGTCCTTGGTGTCCTCGTAGACCTTCGCGATCAGGTCCGAGGACGCGCTGATCTTCGTCGCGCTGACCATGGCCTCCAGCTCGGGATCAACGAGCCGCATATCCAGTGCGGCTTTCCGACCATCGCTGGAAATCTTCAGCATGTTGTCCTCGGTCGGGTCGACGAGGCGTTGCTGGATCTTCTCGGCCCGCTCCGCGATGTCCGCGATGTACTCCTCGAGCTCGAGAGACGGCTCGACGGCGATCATGCGCGGAAGGCGTTTGCCGTCCTCGCGTTCCTCGATCAGAGGCACCGGCAGCTGCAGGTCCTCCGCAGTTTTCACGTCCGCGAAGGTGTGGAACATCTTCAGCAGCTCAGGGACATTCTGGAACTTCGAGAACCGGTCCTTCATCTTGAAGCTGTCCCCGCCGGCGACGGTCATCTCCATCTCGGTGACGACCTGGCCGAAGGTCGCCGCCCACGTGTCGAAGTCATGGATGCCAGCCTTTTCCAGCAGATCAGGGCGCAGGTATCGCTGCATCACATACATCTCGGTGACACTGTTGGCGATCGGCGTAGCCGTCGCCCCGGTGATCACCCGGTCCCCGTGAGTCTCGCGGAGGTACTCAACCTTGGCGTGAAGATCCTGGGCGCGTTTGGATCCATCAATGGCGGCGTCCTGAATGTTGGAGGCTGTCGCGAGGTTCTTGAAGTCGTGAAGCTCATCCACGATCAAGTAGTCGATGCCGGTCTGCTCAAACGTCAAACCTCGATCCACGGAGAGCTCGCGGAGTCGTTTGATTTTCTCCTCGTCTGACTGCAGTCGTGCCTCGAGTTTCTTGACACTCATGGGCCTTCCGCCGTTCTCTGCGGCGCGAGCGACGGCGGCTGAAATCTCTTGCCGCTTTCGCTCGACCGCTCGCGTGAGATAGCCGGCCTCGGATTCTGGGGAGAGAGATGTCTTCTCGAACGCGGTCCGGGTCATGATGATCGCGTCCCAGTCGTTCGCGGCGGCGCGGGCGACGAAATCGCGGCGCTTGTCACCGGTCAGGTCTTGCGCCGAAGCAGCCAGGATCTGTGCCTGCGGGTAGATTTGCAGCCACTCGCGGGCGAACTGGTCGAGCATGTGGTTTGGGACGACGACGGCAGGCTTGCTGGCCATGCCGAGCCGGCGCAGCTCCATGGAACCCATGACCATCTCGGCGGTCTTCCCAGCCCCGACCTCGTGGAAGAGACCCACGGACGGCTCGGAGATCATGCGCGCCACAGCAGCTAACTGGTGGGGGCGCGGTTCGAAGTTCTTGACCAGCCCGGGCAGGGTCAGGCGTTCGCCTTCGACCGTGTAGTCACGCAGCACAAGGGAGTTGAAGCGGCGGTTGTACTCATCGGTGAGGGCCACGGCCCGTTCGGGGTCTTCCCACACCCAGTCACTGAAGCGTTCCTGGAGGAGCTGTCCCTTCTCCTGGGCCGCAGCGGTCTCGGTCGGATTCGGAATTCTCCTCTGGCTTTCCGGGTCCGGGTCCGGGTCGGTGACCTGGATGCGTTTCTGCTCGAGGAGGTCCTTGAAGATTTCCCCGGCAGACATTCGCGCGGTTCCCCAGTCGTTCCGGGCCATGAAGCTGCCCCTGTTGGACTGCACGTCCCACGTCGCCCCGCTCACCCGGTCCACGCGGGCGTTGCGGTCACGCAGGGTCTGTTGGAGGAAGTCCTGGTGTATCTGGGCGGAGATCCACACGGAGCCGATCCGCGCCTCAATCTCGTGCGCTCCCAGCGGGGTCGGCATGACCTCTTGGAGGTCTGCCACGTTCCGCTCGAAGCGGGGATCGTCGGCTGCGACGAGCTGGGCGGCGTCGAGCTTCTCGCGGATGTTCCCGCTCAGGTACTCGGCGCGGGTTTCGAACACACCGGGTTCTTCCGGCACGTCATACACGAGCTCACCGAGCGCCTCACGCGCTGCGTCTGTCTCGATGCCGAGTAGCTGGGCTATCTCCTCGAGGTCGACCTCTCCCCTGGTATCCAAGGAGACAGCCAGAGCTTCAGCCGGGGTGTCGACGCCGCGGATAGGCTGGCGGGGCTGGACCTGGCGTTCTTGCTGAAGAGCTGAGGGTGTGGCGCTCTGGCTGCCCTCATCGAAGTTCTCGAGAGCTTTGACCAGCGCCCCGAACGGGTCGCCCTTCAGCAAGGTGATGGCCTTCGGGGTGACCCGCGCCATGATGTCCTCGCCGGCATCAGTGGTCTTCCCGGTCCGCCGCTCGGTGAAGCGGTTGATCGGCCCGTAGGTGGCCACGTAGGACTGGTAGGAGCTGCGCAGGTCCTGACGTGCGGCACCAAGTTCCGGGGTGTCTTCGACGTTGCTCGCCTCGATGGTCAGCACTGAGCGTCCAGCATCTCGCAGGTTCAGCAGAGACCTCAGCTCGGCGGCCGCCGTTCTGGGCACCTTCAGCTCTACCACGGCACGGTCGAGGCCGACCTGGGTGAACGTGCCATCCTGCCCTGCGGTGATGTGTCCGACCTGCAGGTCACTATCTGCCGGGACGATAGCGGCCGACTCGATGACCTGCCCTGGCTGACGCGCGGCTACTCCCCTGCCGGCGTCGACGGCGCGCTGAGCTACGTCTTGGAGCTGCTCGTGCAGCTGCTCCGGCACGGAGCCTAGATCCCCAGCGCGCACAGTCAGCGTCGCTGACCCGTACATGCCGTTACCGACCACAGGCACACCGAGGACCCGCTGCGGGTTCTCGATGAAGTAGGCGTTCATCCGGGCCGCGTCCTGCCCTACCTCGGCATCTTCTGGCATCTGAAGGGCGCGGGAGTCGAGCCACTGCGGGTCCAGCGGCTCCTCACCGGGAAGCCGCTTCCGGAAGATCAGTACATCCGTCAGGGCGTCGGTGCCAGCCGCGCGGCGATGCGCGCCGGTCGGTAACCTGACCGCGCCGAGTAGATCGGCGGTGTCGTAGATGTCCCGGCGTGCTGCCGGGTTCTGCGCGTCCATCGTGAACGCTGAGGAAATGACAGCCACGACACCGCCCGGGCGAGTCAGTTCCAGAGACTTGAGGATGAAGTGGTTGTGCATCGAGTGGTTGCCCGCGTTATAACGCGGATCGTGGAGCCTGGTCTTGGCGAACGGGACGTTACCCACGGCGGCGTCGAAGTAGCCGCCGGGAAGACGAGTGTCAGCGAAGGACTCGGCGCGAATATCAGCGTCCGGGTAGAGGGCCTGGGAGATACCAGCGGTGATCGGGTCCAACTCCACACCGGTCACAGTCGCCGTCTCCGGTGCCAGACCGATGAAAGTGCCGGCACCTGACCCTGGCTCGAGGACGCGCCCGCCCTCGAAGCCGAGCGTGTTCAGGGTCTGCCAGATTTCCGTGGCCAGCGCAGGATCGGTGTAGTGGGCGTTGATCACAGTCCGATTCGCGGCCCGGTACTCATCCTCGCTGAGTAGCTCACGCAACTCTGCCCGGTCAGCCTCAAACTGGGTACGGGTTTCATCGAAGACCTCGGCCACACCGGTGGCACCCCAACTCCCCCAGCGCGCCAGCACACCGCGCTCAGCGTCGGTGGCCGCCCTATCCTCGGCCTGCAGCTCGCGCAGCACCCGCAGGGCCGCGATATTCGCCTGGAAACGTGCTCGAGCACCCGACGGGGCAAGATCATCCTGCCGGGTAGGAATGAAACGCGACGCAGGTGCTGCGGTCGGTGCTACTGAGGCTGGTTGTTCCTGTCCAGTTCCTCGGCTCTCAGAATCTCCAGGTCCTCCTGATAGCCGTGGTTGAACGACTGAATTATCTCGTGCATCAACCGCGTCGACTCCGGCAGATCCTCGTCCGTCTCGTCGCCCTCGGTCTCCATCTCCTCCGGGGTCAGCATCTCTGCCCGGACGATCTCCTCGGCCTGCATCTGCGAGGCCGTCAAGCGTCCGTACTTCTCCAGGAACGAGTCGGTCATCGAGTCCGGGCCTGCTATCTCCCGCGTCAGTTCCTCGACTCTCTGGGCTGCTTCCTCCCCCAACTTCCGGAACCACTCCTGCGGGTCCGGGATCAGGGCGTACTGCGACGGTGCCGTCATCTGCCACGTCTCCTGCGCGAACTTGCCGTACTTGTTCATCACGGACCTCCTCTGGTGGTGCGAACAGAAATGCGTCGAGACTTGCCTGACCATCAACTTCACTGCGCTTACGCGATCGCGCCATCGGGTAACTCCCTGATACCGGTGGATTTTCTGCTCCCACCGTACCCAGCGCCCGAACACTCCTCGCAGAGAGTCCACAGAACTAAGCTTCAGCTCATCAATCACTCCTGGTTCCTGCCTTGTACGCAGCTCCGGCGAGACCATCAGTGCGCAGCGCGCGGATAATCGTGGACCGGTGGACCTTGAACCTCTTCGCGATCGCCTCGACCGTCTGCTTCTCCTTCTCCCGGAGCCTGCGGGCCTCCACGACGTCGTGGGGTTGCAGCCTGGGCGGGCGTCCTCCCTTGCCCGTGGCCACGGCGAGACCGGCCCTCGTCCTCTCCCGGATCAGCTCGCGCTCCATCTCCGCGACGCTGGCGATGACATTGAACATCAGCCGCCCCGACGGGGTCGTCGTGTCGATGCCCTCGGTCAGGGACCGGAACTTCACGCCGCGCTCATTCAGCGACTCCAGCAACTCGACCAGGCCGCGCACCGTGCGCCCGAGCCGGTCCAGCTTCGTGACGACAAGAGTGTTCCCCGGCTGCAGGGCCCGCAGGCATTGCTCCAGCTTCGGGCGGGACATCGTCGCCCCCGACCGGCCTTTGTCCGAGTACACGTCATAGCAACCTGCTTCGATGAGCTGCTTGTACTGGCCTTCGAGGTTCTGGTCCACCGTCGACACGCGGGCATAGCCGAGCATCACGCCCGCCGGCACCAGACGCGGCTCCTCCACGCCATCAAGGCGTTCTGGCCGTTCCACTTCGTCCACGGAGTCCTCCCCTCTGTCGAGAGGTCGCAGAAACCGTGCCAACCTCACGCCCACAGAATACACGTTTCGCACTTGCTTTTTGAGATACCTGGGCGGGGGTGTCGAGTGTGTGAACTTTTTCGAAGATGGCGGGGTTCTTGACCGGTAACTGGCGGGGTCAGTAGCCGCTACAGCGCGTGGGCAGTCCCGCAGAACGATCGTCTGCTGAACGCACCGGACGGACTCGAGTCTGCTTCAGGCTACGAAGATGCAGAACGGATGACCGGCTGGGTCGGCGTAGACGTACAACGGCTCATCGGGATCGTCCGTGCGGTCGAAGAGGAGCTCAGCTCCCAAGGCCAATGCCCTGGAGTGTTGATCGGCGAGTGTTGCCCGGTCAGGAACGGTGAGGTCGAGGTGCATCTGCATCGGCACATCAGGTGCGGGCCATGTTGTCCGCTTCAGGTGATCGACGTACTGGAAAGCGAGTTTCCGGAGGCCATGGGCGTCGGTCAACACGAGCCAATCGGCGTCATCGACCTGACCCTCTGTTGGAGGCTCGTCTCCTGCCCGGTATTGGAGTCCGAGCAGTTGGCGGTAGAACTCCGCCAGTTCTCGCACATCAGTAGTGTCGAAGACCGTGTGGAGCAGTTGCGGGTATCCGGTCATGGGGTGAGGCTAATCGCCCCTGACGGTCTTTCACCAGGATCGCGTGTCCGGGGCGAAGCGGTCACACGCCCATTCTTATCGAGTGAGTGTGCGGATCATCTCGAGTTCGCGCTGATTGTGGTCAAGGACGTAGAAGGTAGTGGTTCCCGTTAATTCATAGCCGCGCCGCTGGTAGAACGCTTGTGCCCGGTGGTTGTGTTCGTGCACGGTCAATCGAAGGGTTGGAGCGTGAGTGCCGGCCCATGCCTCAACAACATCGAGCATTCTGTCGGCGACGCCGGCGCTGCGTCCGCGATGTGATGGGGCGATGTAGACGCCGACGAGCAGGGGCCCTACGGAGGTGTTTGGAATCCAGCCGCCCATGGCCCCGACCCACGTCCCTGCTGCGTCGATCGCGACGATGGAGGTGCTGTTCTCGGCGTTGCCGCGCCGTCCGCGCAGACGCCACTCCTGTTCGTCCTGTTGCTGCGCGTCCTCAAGACGTTCGGCGAAGCCGTGCGGGGTATCCCGGATCATGTCCAAGCGGAGGTTCCGAACGGCTTCCCAATCGTCCTCAGTGGTCGTCCTGATGGTCACGTCCTTCATGGACCAAACCTAATGCGATCGCTCCACGATTCTGCCTAGCGGGGCGACCGCCCGCTAAGGCATCCTTCACTGAGATCTGTTCGGGGCTAGGTGAACGCCCTCGTTAGCTCGGTGAGGGATTCAAGGCGTACATCGGCAAGGTCGACCTCAGGACGTTGAGCGTGAAGGTATCCCCACGGGCCACGACGGATGAAAGCGGTGCGCATACCTGCTGCCCGCGCTGGCAGGATGTCGTTATCCAAGCGGTCCCCGACGTACAAGATCGCGCTGGCATCATGCCCGGCGGTATGTACAACGCGGGAGAAGAACTGGCCAGAGGGCTTCGCTACACCCCAGGCAGCGGAAGAAGCGATGAAGTCCGCATTGAAGCCGAGCTCGTGTAGTTGGGCTTCAACACCGCTTGGTTGGTTCCCAGCTATCCCAACAACGAGACCGGCGTCTCTGGCAGCCTGCAAACAGCTCAGCGCGTCGAGGTAAAGGTCCGCCTGGTCGATGGACGGAGGCTCAGCAGGACGCTCGACACCCAACACGTCCCAGACACCATGATGGTCCTTGTCTTGGGCTATGAAGGCGCCGAGTGTCCCCATCAACGCCAAAGGGCGTCACTCCCGCACGCTCGGCCTGCACCGCCCATGCCCGGGACTCGTCGACCAGCGTCTCGCCGACGTCGAACACTATCGCCTGGACCCCGGCAGGGATCCTTACCGTTCCAGGTATCCTGTCCACTCAGTCCGTCTCGTCCGGAATTGCAGGTAGTAGCTTTCCTCTCCAAGGAACACTCCCGGCCCGCCTGTTCCTGTCTCCTGCATCCCGAGGGATCGAAGGATCCGAACGGAGGCCGTGTTGGCGACCAGCGCTTCCGACCAGATGCAGTTCAGAGCCAGTTCGTTGAAGCCATGCGCAATGCCGGCTCGGGCGGCTCGTTGGCCAAGGCCTTGCCCCCAGCGGTATGAGGGGCCAATCACGAACCCGAGCTCCTTCTCGCCCGAAGTCGAGCCGTGAAGATCCACGTACCCGACCAGGTCATCGTCGGCGTCCTCGACGGCCAACCGGATCAACTCACCAGGCGAATACTCGACCTGTCGCACCCAGAAGTCGTGTAATGCAACTCGAGACGTCACGGTCCACCCTGTGTGCTGGCAGAAAGTAGTGTCCTCTCCCCATGCAGCGAGGACAGCTGCATCCGCGTGCTGCAGAGGCCGCAAGCGCAAAGCTGGGGGAGTCATGTCCTCAACCTATCGGCCTGTCCGCTGGATCTCTCCGTGTGATCAGTACGCAAGCCGATCTTTCAGTGGGCGCCGACCCTACTTACCCGGCTGGGAGGAATGAGGGCGTGTGATGGGTTGCTACCGTGGCCTGATGGTTGCCGTGCGTTATCCCAAGCCCCTTCGACGTGGTGACCGTATTGAGGTGCCCGCCCCGTCCATGGGTGTCCCGGATGCTTTACATGAGCGGTTGCACGCCGCTGTTACCGCGCTCAGGGATCAGGGCTTCGACCCGCATCTGCGTCCCCATGCCACCATTAGCGGCCTCACGCCCGCACCGGCGCGGGAGCGCGCAGCAGATCTTCAGGCAGCGTTCATCAGAGCGGGCGCAGTGCTGCCGCCCTGGGGCGGGAAGCTGGCGATCGAGCTCATCGACGACCTCGACTGGGATGCCCTTGCCGAGGCCGACACGTGGTTCGTCGGCTGGTCGGACATCTCGACCCTGCTGATGCCACTGACCATCCTCACCGGCGTCGCTACCCTCCACGGGGCGAACCTGATGGACGAGCCCTGGGAGCTACCGACCCAGTTCCGACGCTGGACGGAGGTCGCCGGCCTGAGCCACGGAGACTCCTTCACGCAGCACGCCGCTCCCCGCCGCCGCTCACGCCCTTGGGTCGACTGGAACGACGAACCCTCAACCGCGACTCCGCCTACGAAACCCCGACCCGGTGGCGGTCCCAGGACGGCCAGCCGGTCAGCATGCGTGGCCGGCTGATCGGTGGCTGCCTGGAAACCGTCTCCCTCCTTGCCGGGTCGCGGTTCGGAGACGTCCCGGGCTTCGCCCAGCGCCACGCACCCGAAGGCGTCATCGTCTACCTTGAGTCGGCCGGCTCCGATGCACCAGCCGTACTCCGAATGCTCTGGTCCCTGCGATTAGCGGGCTGGTTCCACCACGCCTCCGGCATCCTCATCGGCCGCACCAGTGCCGAGGACGCCAGTGACCTGAGCCAGGCAGAAGCCGTGTCCCGGGCACTCAGAGATCTCGGCATCCTGGTCATCGTCGACTTCGACATCGGACACCAACCCCCGCAGCTGCCCTTGGTCAATGGCTCCCTCGCAGACATCACATTCCGCGATAACTACGGCACCATCATCCAGCACCTGGCGAGCTAGCGGGGTCCCAAAAGCGATCCCTCTGCGGGAATCTTCTAACCCGGGATCGTGCTCTAGGTCGGTCCTCCTGTGCGGCTCCCAAAGCGGTGGCGCCAGGCTGTCCGCTCGACGATGGTGAAACCTAGGTGAGCCAGGTTGCGGATACTAGATGTTCCAGGTGCTGCGGTGGCCGTGGTCAGGGAGATGTTCAGCGCTTCTGCTACATGAAGGCGGTGTGTCAGAAGGGCAGCTTGGGCTCGATTGCCTCGCGCAGCATGAAGGGTGGATGCTCCTCCTAGGACCGCTCCCGTGGGGTGGAGGGACATTGCCGCCGCTGCAAGAGGTTCGCCGTCGCGGCAAGCGATGAAACCGCGAACCGCCGGTACGGTATGTTCGGCCCGAATCAACGCTGAAACTTCGCGGGGCGCGGCGTAGCCGGCGGTCAGGAGGTCCAGGAACTGTTGTGCGTTCTCCTGTGCGCAGACTTCATGGATTTCCCACCCGCTGACGGCTTCGCTCGGCCCTTCAGTCCGCGCGTTCAGATAGGCGATGGGTCGTACGGGTGCTTGCTCGTACCCTTCGCTCAGTAATCGTTCCCTAAGGCTCTGGGATGGCCCTGTCGCCACGACCGTCACCTGGCGTGGATCCGGGAACCTTTCGAGTGCGTCGGGCAGGACCTCGACCGATTCTTCGCTCACGCCTTCGATGGTGTTGAGAAACCCGTAGGGCCCTGCGGTGGCCATGCTTACGCGCAGTTCATCTACGCAGAATGACTCGAAGCGCCCGGACAGTCCTGCGCCCGCCGCCGCATCAAGTGCGGCCGATTTACGGGCGAAGACAGCGAGCTCCGCCCAGTGAGCAGACACTTCGGCTTTGCCCAGCATGTCCGAAGCCTAACGTCAGCTAATTATCACGGTGGCTCGCTGAGCCACTCAACCGTTTTGTTCGTGGAGCGGCTCACGGACGCGAAAGGCGCTCATCGAATATGAGGTAGGTGGTTCTCGTTTGGTGGTGAACAGGTTCAGGGAACGTGGTGGAGGTGGTGTGTCGCGTAGGCGCGGATCGCTGCTGCTATCCAGGGGGGAAGGTCGGAATCTCCGGCTGCGACGGCGTCTCGTTGTGCGGGATCGTTCTCGATCAAGTCGGCAAGGGCGTAGTAGGCAGCTGCGTCGACGGGCCATACCGCCCGTACCGCCGTGTAGTGCTCGGCGATGAGGTCAAGCGCTGCAGGTGAGATGGGGACGATACCCATGTGTCGGGCGTGGGACAGGCGGGCGTAGAGTTCCTGCCCATCGGCTGCTGCCTGGTCGTAGTCGTTCCTCGTCCACCGGGCTGTGCGGCTGGTTGCGGCTTCCACACTGGCGCCGGCAGCTGACCCGAATCGTTCCTGGAGAGTGGCGGCAAGGTTCGCCCTTTTCTCGTCCAGTCCGCGGAAGAAGTCTTCGTCGGCTAGTCGGTCATTGCGTTCCAGGTCGTCGACGGTGCGAATGATGGTGGCCGCGATCCGGTCGAGGCGTTCACGTTCAGCGGTGATGAGCGCCAGGTGGCGGCGCAATGCAGAAGCTTCGTCGGCATCGCCGGCGAGGATCGCATTGATCTGAGGGAGCGGAACGTCGAGCTCGCGCAGTAATAGGATGCGCTGCAACCGGCGCAGCTGGTGACGTCCGTACCAGCGGTACCCGTTGGAAGACACAGCAGCAGGGGTGAGTAACCCGATGTCATCGTAATGCCGCAAGGTCCTGGCTGAGACGCCAGCCATCTTCGCGACCTGGCTGATCGAGTACTGCATACCTCGACGGTAGCGGCTTGACCCTCTCGTAACGGCAACTTCTAGTGTTGCCTCCATGGAATCAGAACCACTCCTCACCGAACCCACCGGCGAACCGCGGATCGACGGAGCCCTTCGAGGGCTCGTGAATCCCGACCGGGATGTCCGTCAAGCCGCGGCCCTTGACCTCGGCACGATCGCCGCCCCTGCTACAGCGCAGACACTGGTAGCAAGGTTGGGGCTTGAGCAGGACTTCTTCGTACGCGACACTCTGTCCTGGGCGCTCACCCGCATCCCCGATGCCGCTACGCCCCTTCTACTCGACGCACTCGACGAGACGGATACTGCCAGCCGTGTGCAAGTACTCCACGTCCTGAGCAAGATCGCGGACCCGGCAACGACGGAAGCCATCGTAGCGCTGACAGCGGACACCGACTCCGCCGTGGCTTCCAAAGCCAGATGGGCGCTCACCCGCATTGGGGACCCCACAGTGGTTCCAGCCCTGGCTGCTCATCTAGGACTTGGTGATAGCACCAACCAGAACGACCTCACCCGCGACCTCGCCTCGTTCGGTACCGCAGCTGTCCCCATCCTCGTTACAGCGCTAACCAGTGACAAGGCACCTGTACGACGCCACGCAGCCGAAGTGCTGTGCTTCATGGGCCCAGAAGCAGAAACCGCCACCGGCGCCTTGGCTCAGGCACTACAAGACGCCGCCGATGACGTTCGCCTTTGCGCAGCCATGGCCCTCTATGAAGTGGACACCCCGGAAACACGGGAGACCCTCTCCCACCACACCGAAGCCGATGACCCGCGTGTGCGTGGGATTGCCCGCCGCTCACAGACCAAAACTGCCAGCACGCGTTGAACACGCCACCGCAGCCTGAGTAGTAAAGTGACGCATCCAACTGTCCGGTGGAGGATCGCTCTAAGGGACTGCCCACTCGCTGCGGCGGCTACAGACCCCGCCAGTTACCCGTCAAAAATCCCGCCATCTTCGAGGAAAGTCACAGGCATGTCTGTCGATTCTTGAAGTCGTCTGCACCACTTCCCAAAGTCCTCTGCACCGGCGCAAACCGACCCACCGGCGCAACAGCTTACGTTGCGCTTCGGGATCCTCTGCCGTGCGCTCCGTGGACGGCCCGGAATTGTGGGGCTCAAGCCGCTGTCGGTGGTTGCCCGTCAGTGGTTCGGATGAGGATGAGCGCGAGGACGGTGCAGGCAATGAAGACGGCACCGCCGGCTGTGATGGCAAGGGTCAGATCGATGGTGGCCAGTGCGCCGCCGGCGATGGACCCGAGGGCCAGGCCGAGGAGGCCTAGAACCCGCGATCCGGCATTGACCCTTCCGCGGAGCTCGTCCGGTACGAGCCGTTGTCGAAGGGACGTGGCGCAGATTCCCCAGACGACGGCGTGCAGGATGTAGATCGCCAACAGGATCGCGGCGAGTATGGGCTCTGTCGTCATCGCCAGAGCGAACAGCGAGAGCGCACCGGTGAGAAGGCTAGTTGCGATGGTCATGCGGTAACCGAATCGTGCTCGAACACGACTGGTAAGAAATGACCCGGCTAGCCCTCCGAGGGCGGAGACGGCGAGAATCATTCCGTATCCGGTCTCGTTAACACCGAGCCGGTCTTGGGCGAAGAGGACGAGGATCGAGAACGGCAGCATGTAACCGACACTCGCCAGGGCACCTACGAGGGCGAGGCCGCCCACGACACGGTTTCGGGCGATCCACCGCAACCCGTCGAATGCTTCCGTCCAGAACGCCCGAGGCGCTGATAGTTCTGAACTCGTGGCTGATCTTTTCAGGGCCCGGGGTAGGGCCAGTGCCAGGAACCCGGCGACGGCCCATAGTCCTCCCATCATGAAGACCGGCATGGTCGCAGCGACGGCGAACAACAAGCCGCCTAAGGGTGGTCCGACGAATTCGTCAGCGACCAGTTGGGTCGCTGAGATGCGCCCGTTCGCCCGGTCGAGGTCCCGGTCATGAACGTAAGAGGGGACAAGGGAAATGGCTGCGTTGTCAGCTGCGCTTTCAAGGGTGCCAAGGATCCCGAAGGCCACATAGAGCAGGACCAGACCTTCCACGCCGACCAGCAGAGAGATGGCCAGGGCGAGTATCGCCGCGCCCCGTAGGAGGTTCGCCATTGCCAGAAGGGTGCGCCGGTCGGCGCGGTCGACCCATACGCCGATGGGTAGGGCGACAAGTAACCTGACGAGCGCGTAGACGGTAGCGAGGCCTGCGATGAAGCGGGGATCATCGGTGAGGGACGCGGCAAGAAGTGGGATGGACACAAACGCAAGGCCATCAGCGAGGTTCGATGCGGCATTTGCGGTTAGAAGGACGTGAAACGAGCGGCCGATAGACATTGCTGTGAGCATATAACCGTCCCAGAACCCGCTCAGGCGCTGCTTATGCGACGGGCGAGTCAGCCCCGACAGTGAACGAGCCCGCAACGATTAGGTCGTTGCGGGCTCGCTTACGTGACTGCCGTTTAGACGCGCTGACTGATGGTGCCGCCGGGATTGCGGCCAGCCGCTGACTGGGTCACGAATTGGCCACTGGAGGCTGACCGGTGGACGGTGGTGGAGTTCTTGGTGCCAGATCCCACTCGCTCCGTTGTGGTCTTTCCAGGCCACCGTGCGACCGTTGCCTTCGAAACGAAGCGGCCACTCTTAGCTGATCGGTTTACCGATGCCATGGTGTGTTCCTTTCACTGCTGTTGAGTTGTCGAGACGACCCCGGAGGCAGAGTGCCGCTAGATAGCGGCTGCGAACTCAGATACAGTCAGTGCTCTGGTGAGACCTGACTTCCTCAGGGCTTGCGGGCCGTCTCGCTGCAACGAGGCGGCCCATTTTTAGTTGTAGCGGTTTGTCCCAACACCTCGGTATATGTACGCCACCGGCTACTTCCCCTCGCGTTTAGGGTTACGAGTTTCAGCAGTCTTCTTCGCCGCCATGGACCGGGACACTAGCGACTGAGCCTTCTTCATCGGCACCGAACTGCGGGCCGCCTTGGCTGCAGACGTGCCGAACGACGATCGTTCGATCTTCCCGCGGAACTGATCACTCATGCCGTCTCCCGTCCCTTCTTCATCTGCAGTCGGGCACGAGCCAAGGCTGACTCAACGGCCTTCCCGCTGATGCCCAGCTTCCGGCCGACCTCATCGTGTGTATAGCCGTAGTAGGAGCTGAGGAAAAACGCAGATCGTGCTCGCTGGTCTGAGACCGTCGACAAGGCCTGACGAATCTCATCCCACCGCACGGAGCTCTCCTCCACGCTGGGTACCGTCGGATCAGCGAACCCTTGGTCCAACTCATCGGATTCGCGATCGACCTCCGGCTCCCACGGTTCAACATACGAGCGGATCTCTTGGCGGCGCCACGTCTTATAGACGTTACTGAACTGCAGTAGGCACTGACCCACGAAGAAGGTGCGTAGCGACGCCCCCTTGGCTGGATCCCACTTGCCTGGCAGGAGAACCTGCTCACGAAAAGCCGTCAGTGCGAGCACCACTGTCTCATCAGCAAGGCTCTCTGCGTCCTCGACCAACGCACCGGGGCGCGGTTCAGGGTCGAGTGCCCCGAACCCTTTGCGTTTCACCTCCGCAGCGATCTGCCCCTTATAGATCCAGCCACGAATGACCGCCCATCCGTACCGAGCGACCTCGTTGGCAAAAGCGTCGTAATTCTGGCCGCTGAAGCCGTCGAGACGAAGAGCTGCCGCAAGTTCACGGTCTCCGGCGAGGCGGTCAACACGCTCCAGCGCCTTGTCCCGATCAGCATCAGCGAGCCACCCGAGGTTCTGGGCCCACGCTCGGTGGTCTGAGGATTCGTCGACGAAGAACTCCTCATCCTGGTCGTCGACTCTCACTATGGCTCCTCGATTTGATGCTGGTCAGCTAATTGTCATCACACTCGTTCATATGTACGACGGCAGCCGCTTCCCCTCGCCATATCGCGTTTATTTTCTGAACCTGTTGCAAGGTCAGCACTTGCCCACCAGCCGATGACTGCGAGAGCTGATGGTGGGGGCCCGGGTGAAGGAAAGCGGGGCTTCTGGTCGGACGCCGAGGATGTCCACGTGGGTGTCTTGTTCGTACAAGCGGCTGGCCCAGGCAGTGTTGCGTTGGGGTACACCCATACCGGACGTCAAATACTTTGGCGCAAACTGTCAGAATAGCCTCCGATTTTTATTTTGTGGACAGTAGTTGTCTCTGGTCTTAGAGTCAAAGCTGACAGATGAGGGGTATGTGGGTGACCGGACAGCGCGTTGGCTACATCAGGGTGAGCAGTCTTGACCAGACGACGCTCCGTCAACTCGACGGTGTAGCCCTCGACCGGAAGTACACCGATCATGCGTCGGGCAAGGATCAGAATCGGCCGGCCCTGGAGGACCTGCTCGATTTCGTCCGTGACGGCGACACCGTGGTCGTTCACTCGATGGACCGGCTCGCCCGCAACCTCGAGGACCTACGCAGCATCGTGCGACGACTGACCACGAAAGGCGTCCGGATCGAGTTCGTGCACGAGAAGCTCACATTCACCGGTGACGACAATGCGATGGCGACCCTGCTGCTGAACGTCATGGGCGCATTCGCTGAGTTCGAACGCTCCCTGATCCGCGAACGCCAGCGAGAAGGAATAGCACTGGCGAAAGTGCGTGGCACCTACAAAGGACGTTCCCGGTCCCTCAGCCCGGAGCGAGCCCTCGAACTGTGCGAGAAGGCCGCCGCCGGCGTACCCAAAGCGGTACTGGCCCGCGAGTACGGCATAAGCCGCGAAACCGTGTACGCCTACCTCCGCGCCGGATCCAGTCACAAGCCCGAGACTGATCCTGATGGGGAGAGCACGTTGCGTGCCCTCGTTGAGAGTCTGCCCGCCGATACCAGGGCGACTCCTACAGTCACCCCCTACGACAGCCTGCTCTCTGCACCGGCTAAGACCCAGAACCCTTTACCTGGATGAGGCTGACTTCCCCGACGTCACAGTGCAGAGGACTTCGAGAAACGACAGAAGTTTGAGTGGTGCAAAAAGATTGGCTCTTAAACGGTGGTGGTCTCAACCGGTCGTCGGCGAGGCTTGCCTCCTGACCAGCTGGGCACGGCACAAGCTCCCTACGCTTCGCTGCTTGTCCCGCACACACCTGGACAGCAGGAACCAAGGGCCCGCCTGCACACACCCACCTACCTCACCAACACGGGGAGAACTCACCTTGAGCGGATGGTGGATGTGCACAGCCTCCTACCAGCGTGGTCGCGCACACCGGAACCTGAGCCCTTATGGGACTAATAGCACTAATAGTAGTAATGGGGTGATGGTCGTTAGTGACTTCTGGGCCGATCATCCACTGATGGGCCAGGTGGATCCCGAAAGGTGGAGCTTAAAGCCGTCTTGGCGCGTACTGGATCAGGGGGGTCGTGCTGGTGTCGATGGCGCTCAGTATTGCCTCAGGTTTTTCTCTGGCTGCCTGGTATCCGGCCTTAGCCGGTTCGGGGGTGGTTGATACTGGGCCTTGGGGCGCCATGATCGTGTGGGGCCGGTTTGTCTATCTCAGGAAGCGAAGTGAGCTGTGCGCGCTGTCACTTCTTCTGTTCTTGATCACCACCATGTCACGATCAGTGGCCAGCCTGATGGGCCTGTGATGTTGTTCGCTCATGGGTTTGGGTGCGATCAGGGCATGTGGCGTCGGATCATCCCGTTCTTCGAGGACCGGTTCCAGGTGGTGTTGTTCGATCACATGGGGTCAGGGCGCTCGGACCTGGCTCAGTACGATCCGGAGAAGTACTCGAATCTCGACGGGTATGTCACGGATGTGCTTGCTTTATGCGAGGAGCTCGTTCTCCGCGATGTCGTTCTGGTCGCACACAGCGTTGCGACGATGATGGCCATCAAGGCCGCGATCAGAACTCCGGGCGTGTTTAGCCGGTTGGTCCTGGTCGCACCGTCTCCGTCGTATATCAACGATCCCGTCGATGACTACGTGGGCGGTTTCACTCGAGAAGACATCGACGGGCTTTTGGAGTCCCTCGACAGCAACTATTTCGCGTGGTCAGCGGCACTGGCACCGACCATCATGGGGAACCCTGACGCGCCGGAGCTCACTGAAGAGCTCGAGACGAGTTTCTGCCGGACCAACCCGGATACCGCGCGCACTTTCGCCCGTGTCAGTTTCCTCTCCGACATTCGCTCGGACCTGCAGCACGTCAGCGTTCCAACGCTGATCCTGCAGTGCTCCCAGGACATGCTCGCCCCCCCGGAAGTCGGCAGGTACCTCAAGGACCGATTGACGGGAAGCACCCTGGTCGAACTCGACGCGACCGGTCACGTACCCCAGGCCAGCGCACCGGACGAGACAGCACACGCGATTCGGCGATACCTGATCCCGGCTTCGTGAGCCAGGAGGGGCATTACGAGCAGCTCTACCACCAGGCGCCGTGTGGGTACCTGCTCACCGACGAGAACTGGACGATCACGGCCGCCAACGACACTTTCCTAGCCTGGTCCGGGTACCGCAGCGACGACGTTCTTGGCACCGCCCTACCGCAGCTGATGCCCATGGGCGATCGTCTTCTGCACTGGACCAGCAGTATCTCCCAACTCCAGCTCACCGGGACCGTGTCCGAGGTGTCCCTGGAAATCATCGACGCGCAAGGACAGCGCAGAGCGGCCCTACTCACCGCCGTGAGAGCACACCGCCTGGACGGCGTCGTGGAGCTGAGGATCATCATCTTCAGCGCCCATGAACGCCGTCAACACGAGCTCGAGCTCGTGAAAGCGCTCAGGCGGGCCGAGGAATCCGAAGCCCGCAGCACCCGGGCTGAAGCTGGACTGCAACACCTGGCACTGCATGACTCCCTCACCGGCCTACCCAACCGGGCCGGCCTGGCCTCCATCTTCGACAGGGAACTGACCGAGCTAGGCCCCGGGGTGAGGATCGCGGTTTTGTTCGTGGACCTCGATCACTTCAAAGCAGTCAATGACAGTCTCGGCCACAACGCAGGAGATGAGCTCCTGCGAATCGTCGGGCAACGACTGTCCTCCTCGGTGCGCACCACCGGCACGGTAGCCCGCCTTGCAGGAGATGAATTCATCGCCCTCGAACACGTCGAGAACCTCGCCGGAGCGACGACGCTGGCCGAGAGGCTACTTGAAGCAATCCATACCCCGATGATCATCGAGGGCCTGGAAATCCTCTGTTCGGCCAGTATCGGGATAGCCCTCACCGACCAGGACTGCAACGAACCGGACCACCTACTGCGCCGAGCCGATATCGCCATGTACCGGGCGAAGGCCAACGGCCGGAACTCCTGGAACGTACACGACCCGTCCGAGACCGACCCAGCCATCAACCGGATGCGTCTGCTCGGCGAACTGCGCCACGGCATCGAAACCAAGCAGCTACGCGTGCACTACCAACCCCGCATGGACATGAGCACCGGTACCATCAACAGTGTCGAAGCCCTGGTGCGCTGGGAACACCCCACCCGAGGCCTCCTCCAACCCATCGACTTCATCGACCTAGCCGAAGAGTCCGGGCTCATCCGCGACCTCGGCACATGGGTCCTGCAAGAAGCAATACGCCAAGGCACCCACTGGGCACAGACCTCACCGAGGTCAGAACCCCTCGGGATCGCCGTGAACCTCTCCACCCGCCAACTCCTCGACCCGCACCTCGTCGACACTGTCGCCACCGCGCTAGAACGATACGACTTCGCCCCCGGCCTCCTGACCCTGGAAATCACCGAGACAGCGCTCATGGAGAACCCGGCAACAGCCTTACAAGTCCTCACCGCCCTCAAATCACTAGGAGTAGGGCTGGCCATCGACGACTTCGGAACAGGCTACGCAAGCCTGACCTACCTCAAAGACTTCCCCATCGACGAACTCAAAATCGACCGGTCCTTCGTCAGCGGCCTCGGCAGCAACGACGGCGACAACGCGATCGTCCAAAGCTGCATCCAACTAGCCCACGCCGTAGGAATCAGAGCCGTCGCCGAAGGCGTCGAAACCGACCACCAACGCACCACCCTGCTCACCCTGGGCTGCGACCTTGCCCAGGGCTACCACTACAGCAAACCACTCACACCAGAACACATCACCACCTGGATCACCCCCCGCCAGAGCATCACCAACGTCATGACACAGAACAGCGGGTGCCCGCTCGGGTGTGTTGGCGCGCCTGTCCGCGGGGGAACAGACGACGAGATCGATCACGTGATACTTGCTGAGGTCAATCACTTTCACGGTGGCTTGACGCGCCGCGGATTCGATTGACTTCGGGCCGATCCGTGCTCAACTGGTAAGTGGGCTTACTACCCGGTCAAGGAGCGGCCGAGTGGATGAGCTCCCTTGGTGCCCAGGTCGCACCAGGTCACCCGAAGCGGCCTGGGCGCCATCGCCGCCACACGTCGCACTCGATATGAGATGGCGTACCCGATCAGCTGACCGGTCTCGGGTACTTCACCGGCCTTCACCGACTCACTGTGTAGGGGCCGCCACCTGGGCTCTGCAGTGACAGCGAAGGTCCAGGAAGGAACGGGGTGCTGGTGTTCGGGACGATCATCCACGGGGATCCTGAGGTCGGGACCTTCACTATCCGCCCCGCCCGTGGGGGCCCGAACGTCATCGTGCGCGTGCCCGCCTCTCATTCTCTGGCGGTAGGCGATGTTGTCACCTACCGGGTTCAGAGCACCGGCCATAACCGCATCATCATCATCGAAACCAGGCACGGCACCACAAGCCCCTGATCCCTCACCCCTTGATTCGTCCTTCTCAGCGTGCGGGTTCTCCCGCCCAGGTGCCGACGGTGGCCGGTGAGGATGGTGGTAGCTGGGAGGGCGGTCTCGGTACCCGGCCCGGTTGTGCTCAGCGGTGTCCTGATTGGCTGCTGCGTGGGTCGCTGAAGTGGGTGGTGACCGGCTCAGCTGTGACCGAGGTGATGATCGTTCTCGCCAGATCGGGTACCGGGATGGTGCGTGCGCTGCTGGCCGCCTCCAGGATCGCTGTCGCTGCTTCGGCCGAACACCTGTTCTGACTCATGATGATCCCGGTCGCCAGGTTGATGAGCGTCCCAGAGCCCAACGCACTCTTCAATTGACTCGTCGTCTCATCCAGGTGGGCGATCCGCACAGCGATCCGCACCGTCCGGGAGATCTCCGCCGCGAGACTCCTCGCGTCTGTGATGTCCTCCACGGTGAAGGACCAGGCGGTGTCGCAGTAGAGATTGATCGCGCAGCCGGTCCGTCCCTCCTCATCGATTCCCAACCCCACCGGTACCGCCAGGAGCGAATGCAACCCATGAGAGGCGATCACCGCCCGATACTCGGGCCACCGCTGTCCTTCAGCTTCGGCATCGAGGACGTGATTGATCCGTTTGTGCCGTGCAGCATCCACACACGGACCATCATCGAAGGCGTACTGCACCTCGTCCAACGCCCTGGCACGATCGCTGCTACTGGCCACCGTGGTCTTCACCCCCGGCCGAAGCAACGTCACCCCGCACAACACCTCCCGCTCAGAGGTAGAGAGACGAGAAGCGATCAACTCAGCGAGAGAGCCTAGGAACACCTGCAGCGGGCCGCTTTCAAGAACCAGATCCTGGACCTGCCCGGCAAGATCGCCTCCGGCACCCACCCGGGCAGCCGCACCCCCAAGCCCGCCGCCCACCACCAGCTCCGGAATCCCCGCTCCGGCCTCCGACACCAGGTCAGCGGCCACCGGGCCGGCACCAATCACAGCCTCGGAGTCCATGACCACCGGGTCAGTCGGGGGATCAAGAACCATAGGACTACCTCCGTGAGATCAGACCACCACCGACCACACCCGAACAACCCAGAAGCGACCCAGCGACACCGCATCCGCCCAGAACCGGACGACACGCACACACTACAACCAGCCGAGAGAGCTGCTGAAGATCTAACCAGAAGAGTCAATCAAGCCTGCAGCAGTTCCCCGATGCGGATACTCAACGCCCCTTAAGTGCGCACCGCTCTCCGGCCGAACTTTTGTCATCGCCTGATTCTCAGACCAAACAGGCGATCAGGACGTGAGGACTTGTCAGTTTCTGCTCATGCCACCGGGTCGGCTGATGTGATCGTTACTCGTTGGATGCGCTCACCACGAAAAGACCCGATGCCTCGAGCATCGGCTCATGTGAGCGCAGGGAAGACGCCTCGCATCAGCGGTGTGTTCTTGGCCAACTTCTACGTGGTTTGGCCTGTATCAGGGCCGCTGCCATCGTGAGGGTTGCGGCCGTTCTTCCTGTTGAGCCTGGCTACAGCGGCGGTAGCTTTCGACTGTGCACCTGTGATGTGGCGCGAGTACTTCCCGTGCGTCTTCTTGTTGACGAAGTCCCCGGCTTTGGCGACATTATTGTTCACCTTGTCAGGATTGCTGCCAACGAAGTTGAGTGCTTTGGACACAAGCGATCCTGCCTTACCTCGGCTGCTGAACAGGCCCATGACGACTTTCCCTTTCCGTTGAAGGAAGAAGGCTTAGACCCCCTCCCGGGTCACTCACTATAGACGGCGAAGATGAGCGAAGCATGAACCCGAACTGGTACTGGTACTGCTATCCCCGGGTAGTGCACCTTCCCGACTGCGGATCATTCGGGGAGGTAGGGCTTGTAAGGGTCGAGGGTCCCGTCCACGACCGGGACGAGCAGTTCGACCTCGCCGGTCTCGGTAGTCGCGGTGAGGCTCGTGCGTGCCCCGGGGGCGTCTCCTGCCGTCTGCAGAAATGTTTCCAGTGTGTCCAGGGCCGCTGCTCCCTGGGCAGGCACTGACACAGTGACGTCTTCGTCGTCGTCGCTGATCGTTACGTCCACGGGCTGATCCCCGTTGTTCTCCAGCGTCCCCAGGAGCCGGGCCGGGTTACCTTCCTCGTCGGTGACCAGGAGGACACTGAGCAAATCGATCTCGCCTACGCTCTCGTCATCCCCAACAGCGGTGGAGTTCCAATTGTCCTCACCACCAGTCGCGCAACCCGTCATTAAGACCAAGCTCGTCCCGAGCAGCACACACGTGATCATCCTGCGCCGCCGGTCCACGCGCGCACCATCCAGACCTGTCCCGCTGACTACTGTCACGGTTCTCCTCCATCGTCCTGGGATGCTGTCATCCGGATCAGCGGTTCCACTGTACGTGCCTGTGCATGGCAGAAACATGAAAATTCCCTGAGCGCACCAGGATTCCCAGACAACCAACCACCCGCCAAGACGGCGCTCCCTCTGATCGAATGGGAAGACATGCATGCTCCCTCGACCCCCGGGTCTACCCGACAGGCACGACCTCGATCATTGTTGAGGAACCACCCACGCCAGCTTCGGCCCTGCTCCACAACGAAACCGAGCTGAGCCACACCACGACGACTACCCGCAACGATGATCGGTCCTCCACGTGATCACAGAAAGACGCTCCCTGATGAGAGTTGGCCTACTGCAAACGATGATCGTGCTTATCAGCTCACCGACGGCGCCGGCCAGGGTCACGGGTGATCGCCGTGGATAACGTCGCACTGCTTTTCTCAGCAGCGGGTGGAGCTGCACTTGCTGCAGAAGTCCTTCCCAACCTGTCACAGTCACCCTTGCGGTACGTCGAGGACGCGGTCACCCGGATCATGACCGAGAACGGTGAAGTTCTGAACCAGGACGAACGCATCCCCGTCGAAGCCGCACTGCGCGCAGTCACCCTCGACGCCGCATGGCAGTGCCGCTCCGATGACATCACCGGCTCGATCGAGGTCGGCACATTCGCTGACCTCGTACTGCTGGAGGACGACCCGCGAACCGTCGATCCAAGCACCATCTCGACCATCGCCGTGTCAGAAACACGACTGGCAGGACAGACCCGCTACTCCCGAAAAGAGTCACCAAACCATCGAAGGAGAGCTAGCCGGCGTCTGGGCCGACGTCGACAATGTCACCCGAGGCGGCGTCAACGAGAACCGTCGTACCACTGTCGCCGCCGAACTCGACCTGCCAGACCACGGTGCCGGAGTCATCGGTATCGATTTCCAGGGAACTCAGATCCCCCTGTCCTTTAGCCTCTTCGGCAGCAGCCGTTATGGCATCAGAGACAGTGATCTCCGCGGACCGGAGCTTGTCGATGTCATCATCAGGAGTCGCGTCCTCGTCGTTGGCCACAATACTGGAGCCGTCCTGGGAGATCGAAAGGTTGAACTGTCGATCATCTGAGGTAGCAACCTTGACGGACCAGACTCTTTGGCCGCGCTCGGTCTCGTCCTCCACGTCGAAGACCTCACCTCCGCGCACCCCCGACTCCGCCGTGGTGATAGCCGTCAGAACCGCGCTGGTCTGCCCATTCACTGCACTGGCCGATGCTGTGGAAGACGGTGTGGAAGCCGGTGTGGGGCTAGCGCCCGGGGATCCGTCCATGCTCGCAGAAGGTGTTTGGGCTGGCGTGGTCTGGTTTGCTGGCTGGCTCGCAGTGGCAGCGCTCGAGGATGCTTCGCTGGAGGATGCCTCACCTCCGGTGCTCCCTCCACCGCTACACCCGATCATGGAACCAACCAGGACCACGGAAGCACCCGATAACGCCAGATATCGGACTGCCGGCTTTCGTGTATCACTACCGACTACCGCCATGGTGCCCCTCCTGGATCGTCTTTGACGATCACGCTAGCACCGCGCACACAGCGACAATAGAACTTTCAGCAGCCCCTTGGTACCGGAACGCTCTTGAACAACTAGGAGATCCTTCATGGCAGAACCCGATTCTTTCCCGCCGCTTCGTCTCGACCAGTCTGCTACGGAGCGGGACCGGCGAGCTCGTGACGATTCCGGCGATGGTGCTGGTACGACTCCCCCGTCTGAAACGGTTGGGTCTGTTCCGGATAGTGGCGAGGATACGGGCCGGATGCCTAAAACCAGGGTGGAAGTTCCGGCAGGCTCATCCGAGGACGGGCCAAAGGAGCCTGTGTTCTTACCTCATCCTGAGGATGAGACGTGGCGTCAGGATCACCCGTACGAGACGTTGATGACAGAGCGGGAGTACCAGAGGGCCAAGCGCGTGCTGCAGATCGAGTTATTGAAGATGCAGTCCTGGGTGAAAAAGACGGAGAAGAAAATTGCAGTACTGTTCGAAGGACGTGATGCCGCCGGGAAAGGCGGAACGATCAAGCGATTCACCGAGAACCTCAACCCGCGCGGAGCCCGGGTCGTTGCCCTGGACAAGCCTTCCGAGCGCGAATCTACCCAGTGGTACTTCCAGCGCTACATCTCCGTCCTGCCCAGTGGCGGGGAGATCGTCTTGTTCGACCGCTCCTGGTACAACCGGGCCGGCGTGGAACGAGTCATGGGATTCTGCACGCCCTCCCAGTATCTCGAGTTCATGCGTCAAGCCCCCGAGCTCGAACGGATGCTGGTACGCAGTGACATGCATCTGATCAAATTCTGGTTCTCGGTCTCCCACGACGAACAACGCCGCCGCTTCGCCCAACGCCACACAGACCCCGTCAGGCGGTGGAAACTCAGTCCCATGGACTTACAGTCCCTCGATAAATGGCAGGACTACACGGCCGCGAAGGAAGCCATGTTCTTCTACACCGACACCGCCGACGCGCCGTGGACGATCATCAAAAGCAACGACAAGAAACGCGCCCGCCTCGAAGCGATCCGGTACGTCCTGTTCACCATCGACTACGCGGACAAGGACTCCGCCGCCGTCGGGACCCCCGACCCGCTGATCGTCGGTATCGGTCCCTCAGCGCACATGTACGAAGCCGACGAAATACCTACCTAGCCTTTCTCGAACCCACCTAGCGGTCCTGCCACCCCTGAGGAATCTCGTCCTGGGCCGAGGACCCACCTCCGAGCGGGTAAACCTCATCACCGCGTGGTGCCCACCGGCGACACTAATCTTCCTGCGTCTTCTGCTGCCTCGACCTCACCAGCCCTGACGCCTTCTAGCTGGCCCTGTCCTGGTGAGTGAGGGCGTCGTCTGCTCTAGCCCTGGTCCTGGCTCTGGTTCTGGTTCTGAGCAGACTCGCGGCTGTGGCGACGGTGATGGTGGCACCGATGAAGAGCAGCGAGAACCAGATGGGGATCTCGGGCACCCACAGCAGCGCCTCCCCGCCGTTCACGAACGACAGCTCGTTGACGTGGAGGGCGTGGAAGATGAGTTTGATGCCGATGAACCCCAGGATGACGGCGAGTCCCTGCGCCAGGTAGACCAGGCGTTCGAGGAGTCCGCCGATCAGGAAGTACAGCTGGCGCAGGCCCATGAGCGCGAAGGCATTGGCGGTGAAGACGATGTACGCCTCGTTGGTCAGCCCGTAGATGGCGGGAATGGAGTCGACGGCGAAGATCAGGTCCACGAAGCCGATCGCGATGATCGTCAGCAGCATCGGCGTCACGAAGCGTGCGCCGTCCTTCTGCACGGTGAGCCGGTCCTCGTGATACTCGTCCGTGACGGGCAGGACGCGGCGGACCAGGCGCATGAATCTGCCGTCGGCCGGATTGGAGTCGTGGCCGCCGAAGGCCTGCCTGTAGGCGAGGACCAGCAGCAGGGCGCCGAAGATGTAGAAGATCCAGGAGAAGTTCTCGATCAGGCCGGCGCCGATGGCGATGAAACCCCCGCGGAGCACGAGGGCGATGATGATGCCGATCATCAGCACCTTCTGCTGGTACTTCTTCGGCACTGCGAAGCCCGTGATCACGATGAGGAAGACGAACAGGTTGTCGATCGAGAGGGCCTTCTCGGTCAGGTAGCCGGCGAAGTACTCACCGCCGAACCTCCAGCCGGAGACGACGCCGATCCCGACGCCGAAGACCAGGGCGAGTCCGATGTAGAAAGCGGACCAACGGGCGGATTCGCCGATGGTCGGCTCGTGGGGTGTGCGCACGTGCGCGAAGAACTCGTAGACGAAGAAAAGGATCGTCACGATGATGGTGATCAACCAGATGGTGGGGCTGACCTGCATGAGGTACTCCAAGGGGTAGGCGTCGGACATAGGCGCCAAGGTCTCCTCCGCCCGGACGGAACCGGAACCGATGACCCGGAATGCTTCAGCGCATCCGTAATGACGGGTCGATCGCAGACGGGAGTACTCCCCTTGATACGACAATGCTAACGCACTGCCCCGCCCGGGTTTGATGGCTCTTGACCGTCAGAACGGGCATGAAGTCATGGCATCGAATCAGGGAAGCCGGGAGGTCGACGGCACGTCATCACTTCCCAGAAGAGAAAACTGCAACGGTGCGAAGGATGGGCTGGGTGAGTTCGTGCAGGAGAACCAGGAGCTGCGGCGGTCGAACAGGATCTTGCGGCGCACCTTGAGCTTCATCCCGCTCCATACTTCCTGCCGCCCTGGAACCAAGAGCATCGTGAGCATCAGGATCTGATGCGTGGGAAAAATCACGGCAGTATTTATGGTGCGGGGATGTACACCGTGCTTGGGGTGAGATTTACTAGGTATAGCTCCCCTCCTGCTGGGAGGGTTGAGAAGTAGAGGCCAGGACCCCCGTGTTTAGCGGGACCTGGCCTTCGCGCTGTCTAGAACTCGATGTCGATCCGGTGGACCGCGCCGTTGTACAGCTCCAGCCATGTCCCGTTGTCGTTCGCTTCGGCATCGCCCATGGCACCCAGCATCTGATCCGGGATCCACAGCATCGGTTCGCTGGAGGGCTGTGCGATGTCGACCCGCAGACTCGCTGGCATCGCCTGCCGACCACGCAGCCGATCTACCAGTTTCATATCCCGACTGTTCAGCGACGGCGTGCGGTGCTCAAGGACAACCCGGGACACTTCCATCTCGCCTAGCTCCCACAGCAGACGCTCCATGCACTTAGCCCGGGCCTTCTCCTGCTTCTTCAGATCCAGCGGCGTGCCTATCACCACCAGGTGAGCAACATCTAGACCACAGACCAACGCAGTGACCTGTTTCTTCGCGCGGTCCTCCATGTCAGTCCAATGCAGCTTCCTCGCACCCTTGGGCAGGACGGCGCGCAGCTCGTCTCGCGTCGATTCGCATTCGGTAGGATCAGCGACCACGGCCCCAAGAAGGTACATGCCCTGGTCTTTGGTGGCTCCACGCATACTCTCGTCCACCCACGCATGGAGTTGAAAGCTGTCGGAATCTGGCACCCGTGAATCATCCCAGACCAAAAGAACAGGCGCAGGTCGAAACTGCCGAAGGCTTAGTCCAGCCGGATGTCACTGATACCGGGCCGCCCCCGGTGCGACATACGCCAGATGCAGGGTGGGTCCTCACCGCATCAGGGCATCTCCGTTACTCCGAGGCTGAGGTACCGGTACACCGTGGCACGACTCGCCCCGATAATCTTCCCGATATCCGCCGGCGCCAGGCCCTGGGCTTTCAGATCCCGGGCACGCCTTACCTTCACGTGCTCGGCGGTGACTTCCCGCCGACCGGCCTTCCGCCCGTGCTCGGCGGCTATGGCCATGCCTGCTCTGGTGCGCTCGGCGAGTTGGTCACGCTCGAGCTGAGCGAAAGCAGACATCACCGTCAGCATGGCTTTGCCCATGGGCCCGGTGGTGCTGATCCCCTCGGTGACACTCCGGAAGTGCACGCCACGCTGCTCGAGGTCGTCGATGAGGGCCAGCAGGTTCCTCGTGTTACGCCCCAGCCGGTCGAGCTTCCACACCACTACCTCGTCCCCTTCCCGTAGGTGGTCGAGGAGCTTGTCCAGTTCGGGCCGGCTCGCCCGCGTCCCGCTCACCCCCTCGTCGGTGAAGATCCTCGTACATCCCGCAGTCTTCAGCGCTGCATGCTGCAGATCGGCGTTCTGTTCCACCGTGCTGACCCGCGCGTACCCGACACTTCCCACTGACACTCTCCTACTAGCTCATCAAAGGCCTACTTCTGCTTTGCTGAGAATACTGGCCGTGAGACACATTGCTGGGACGAGACGCGACCGAGCATTCCCGCGCCGTTACTGGGGATCGTCAACCCACGACCGAACCTTGCCTCTTGTCCAGTCAAGGGATCCTTTGACTGGACCGGCTGCGGCGATCGGGGACGCGCGTAGCCGCATCTCGAGCCGGTAGCAAAACCCGTCATAGTCACTACACCCCGCCAACGACGCTTCGCACGCGGCTTGTGCACCACCTTCAAGTCCGCCTGCCTGTTGCACAACCGAATGTTGCTCAACGGGTAATTTATGAACTAGCCCTTGCGCCGCCTTCATTGGGGATACCAAGAAGCTCAAGGACGCTCCTTTTGGGCTGCGAAAAAACCGCCGTTCACTGCTGCAACTCACAAGGCACGGCTGCCTTACGGATGCCGGTGTAGACGTCCACCATGTTGACCCATGGCGTGTATCGTCGATCAAGTCGTGCGCATGACCGAGGTCACAAGGGAGCTCGGTCCTGGGGGAACGAGGAATAGTTTGTCGGACGTGATTTTCAGTGGGGCCGTTGGGCTATCGGCCGACCTCATTGCCTACCTGAAGCGCCTCGAATCAATCGATGCTCCAATGGCTGAGATATTTAAGACCAACCTCGGTATCCTCCAGACCGCTGCCACAGAGGACAGCCGCAAGAGCCTACGGCCGAAGTTCAATGCATCAGTGAGAGAAGCACTGAACAGGATGCCAACGACGACTCCTGCCGATCCGGCCGCCTCCGCAAATTCTACGAACCCGGGAGCAGCAGCAAGTCCGCAGATTCCGACAACTTCCCCGAATCCCCCGGTCAGTGGCCCCAGATTCTTTCTGTCCCAGTTGTCTGTGGAGGGGTTCCGGGGTATCAAGAATGAAGGGACGCCCCTCGTCCTGAAGTTCGACGCAAGTTCAGTTAACTCAGTCTTCGCGCAGAATGGAACTGGTAAGAGCTCGCTTTACGAGGCCCTGCAATATGCGATCCAGGGCAGTGTTCCCCGGCTTGCAAGCATGCAGGCAAACGAAAACTCAGACAGCTATCTGGCAAATCTGTTTCATTCCAAGGGTGAGGCAACCATCAAGCTGACACTGGCTCCAGACGATGGCACGGCCAATGTAGAAATAGAAGTCAAACGATCTGCATCGGGACAACGGACGGTGACAAGCGCAACCAACCACCCAGATCCCAACGGCTTGCTGAAATCGCTGGACCAGGATTTCACGCTTCTTGATTATTCAACGTTCACCCGCTTCATCGAGGACACGGCTTTGAATCGGGGCCGTTCGTTCTCTTCACTCCTCGGACTGTCCGATTATGCAAACTTCAGACGAATGATCAAGACCGTAGAGAACACTCAAACGTTCAGAAGTGATTTCGCAATAGCTGAGGCGGAGGGAAGCAAACGCCATCACCAACAAGGCGTACAAGGCTCCTTTGATCGGTTCAGCCGGTTCTACACCGAAGTCACGGGACAGGAGATAACTGACGTCTCGAAGTCCGGAGAGTGGGGACCAGATCTTGTGCATTCGCTTCGAGGAGTCCCGCTACTGCATGACGCGCTTGAGGGGAAGGCACTGGCTGTCGTCGACTTCACTCAGCTACGAGATGAAGTCTTAAAAGCGGAAGGCGGCCCGGATCGAAAGCGATTGGAGGCGCTGCTCGATCAGCGAGTCCTACTGGCTGCCGTGGAAGCACAAGACTCAGCGGCTGAGCAGAGTGGCAAGGACCTATCGGTCGCAATCGTGGACCACGAGGCCCTCGTAAGCTCCACCAAGGGAGAGCACTTACACCGTCTGAACACTGCTGCTGATCAATTTCTTCAGTCCGAGACTACGTGGGATCCCCACGTCTGCCCTCTTTGCAATAGTTCCCTTGAAGACCCGATAGCACAGACAGTAGCTAGTTCCCTTGCCGGCTTTAAGCAGGTGGACGACGGACGCAAGGCTCTGCGGGAAAAAGTCTTAGAGAGCAGCTTCCTGCGACGCCTGACGAAGCTTGAAGGCCTGTCGGCGCTTCGGCTATCAGAGGATCAGGAACAGGCAGTCGCGCTTCGCACGGCTGCTATCGCGGGCACCATCACGCTGGAGAGCGTTACAAATGCTCGGGATCGGCTGACTGTTTTGGAGTCACGGCTGACTTCGAAAGTGAGCGAGGTGGATCGCTCCATAGCTGATCTGGAAAAGAAGATACCACCGTCGCTGGTTTCCCTCACTGCCCAGATCTCCGCAGCAAAATCTGCCCAAAGCGCCTTGCAGGACTACATCACCTCAACAACCGAGCTCCAAAGCGTGACGACGACGCTCTCACTGTATGAGCGATGGAAAAGCTTCATCGGTCAGGCGCTCTCGGTCTTTTCATTGGCCGAATCGGAACTCTCAAACAGGACATTGCTGGGACTCCGAACCGAGTATCAGCAGATGTTCGCTGAGGTTATGTCAGCAGGAGACATCGTTCCTGAGCTCGCCCGTCCAGGAACGGATGAGCACATGACAGTTGAACTATCGAGCTTCCACGGAAAGCAGAACGTGTCTGCACGCGCGCTGCTTTCGGAAAGCTACAGGAACGCATTGGCAATCTCAGTCTTCTTGTCTGCTGCCGCCGGCCACACCAAGGCACCCCGTTTCATTGTGCTCGATGACGCCACGTCCAGCTTCGACTCGGGCCACCAGTTTCATCTCATGGAACAGATCCGAACAAGGTTTCAGTATCCGGCCCGCCCCGACGGCCTTCAGTTCATCATGTTTAGCCACGACGTTGCCTTAGAGAAATACTTTGACCGGCTCGATGCAGAGCCCGGATGGAACCATCAAAAACTTCAAGGCTGGCCTCCGATGACCCCCGTCACTGCCCACGGTCAAAACCCGGATCGTTTACGGGCCGAGGCGGAGCGCTTCCTGCTGGCCGGTCAAACCCAGGAGGGATCGGGTTTGATCCGTCAGTACCTGGAGTTTGTTCTGCAGCAGATCATCAAGAAAGTGCAGGTCCCTGTTCCTCTGGATTTGGCCGTAAATGATCACTCAAAGATGGTAAGCAGTTGCCTTGATGCCATCGTCTACGCAGTGAAGATTCACGAAGCAGCCAACCAGATCGTCCTTACAGCTCAGCAAATTGGCGATCTTAAAACCCGGCACGCTCCTTCAATCATCGCTAATTGGGTCAGTCACTACGGCACTTCCGGCGCGTCTTCCTTCTCTCCAGCCGCTTTGATTGGCGTGCTCAACGCGATCGATGCCATGCGGAGATGTTTTCAATACGACAGCAATGGAACAGGCGACTGGAGGTTCTACAAGTCGCTGACCAAACGCTGACGGCTGGTCAGATAGGAGGCCAGGGGCTTTGCGCATGTTCCCCTGCGTCCGCCAGAGAGCGCACGGCGTGCACCCGATGCCGGTGGGCCAGCAGACTGACTGTAAAGCGGCCCTTCGCAGTTGAGCGTGGGTAGGGCGGTCGGGGACTAACGCGGCAGGGGTTCGCTGGTGCTGGTGCGGCGTGGTGTGGTGGGAATGAGGTCAGGGCCTCTTTGAATGGGTAGCGACCAAGCAA
>NZ_VSLD01000011.1 GCF_008107445.1 Arthrobacter echini
ACGGGACCGCTCGGAAGAGCATGCGGAGCCCCAGACGGAGCGAGGTGCTGCGCGCCTCCCAGTCAACGTCAACATCCCCGAGCCCTACGGGACCGCTCGGAAGAGCATGCGGAGCCCCAGACGGAGCAAGCTATACAGTTACACCGGTGTAACTGGTGAACTGGCCTCGACACTGTGTGGCGAGTCGGGCACACTGGTGAGTGTGGTCCCCGGTTCCGGGGTCGCTGCGCTGGGCTTTTGAGAGGCGGTGGTTTCGGTGTCTGATCCGCAGGCGGATGACACGGGCGCTGCCGCGCCGGGGGAGTCGTCGCGGCGGTCTGTGTTGGGTCGGCGTCGGCGGGAGAATCGGCCGGCGGGGACGAAGAAGAGACGTGAGGTGTGGGTTACCGCTGAGGAGGAAGCTCAGTTGCTGGTGCGTGCTGAGCGTGAGGGTGTGACGGTGCCTCGTCTGTTGGTTGCGGCGGCGACGTCGGAGACGGTGGAGACACCGACGGAGCGCCGGGCGGTCATCGTTGAGCTGATGGCGTTGCATAGGTTGCTGGCGAGCGTGTCGAACAACGTGAACCAGATTGCCCGTCACGCGAACGCCGGGGATGAGTTCCCGCAGGATGCGAAGGCAGCACTGGCGTATGTGCGCCAAGTCGCTCAGCGCATCGAGCTGATTATTGACGGAATCAACACATGATCCCGAACATCACCCGTGGGTCGCGGATGAGCGGACTGCTCGTGTATCTGGCATCGACGGATGCGGATAAGACGAAGAACGTGCACGCGGACCCGCACCTGGTGGCTGGGGATTCGGCGGTTATGGCGTGGCATGACAACGGCGTACTGGATCGTGACGATGCGTTGGCGATCGCGAAGCATCTTGACGAGCCGCACAAGAAGTTCGGCGTCGAGGTGTACCAGAAGGACCTGCGCTGGGATCCGGTGGCGAAGGAGAGAACTGACCACGGGCAGAAGAAGGCCGACGTGTGGCATTGCTCGCTGAGTCTGAGGGTGGGGGAGCGCGAACTGACCGACCAGGAGTGGGGGGACATCGCCAACGAGTTCGTCGACGCGATGGGCTTCACCGAGGCCAGCGGCAAGGCCCCGTGCCGGTGGGCGGCGATCAATCACGGGCCGAGCACCAACGGGAACCACCACATCCACATCGCGGTGTCCCTGGTGCGGGAGGACGGCACGAAAGCATCTACGCATGGGGATTACAAGCGCTCCCAGGACACGTGCCGGGAGTTGGAGAAACGCTACGGCCTCGAGGAGCTTTCCGCGCTCCGGGCGAGTCGTGGTTTCGACCGGGCCGAGCCGCAGACCGCCGCGCGCGATGAGCGGGAGATGTACCGGGCGTCGCTGTCGAGGAAGGTCCGCGCCGCAGCGACCGGCGCACACACGGAAGCCGAGTTCGTCCGTGCCGGACGAGCTTCAGGTCTGCTCATGCGCCCCCGCTACGAGAAGGGCACCACGGACGTCATCATCGGCTACTCGGTAGCCGAACGCCCCACCAGGGACAGTGACGGGACAGCGCAGCGGCCCATCTGGTACGGCGGCGGGAAACTCGCCAAAGACCTCGGCCTCGGACAGTTGCGTGAACAGTGGGCCGACACACCGGACGGGGCGATCGAGGCAGCAGCAGAGTGGAACGCAGCCGCACGGAACCGGCGCACTACCGTGCCCACCGTCTCGCCCTTCCAGCGCGGTGAGCCGGCGCATGCGCAGGGGCCGGAGTTGTGGGAGAGGTACACCGCCCAGGCACGGGACTACGCGGACCGGTTGCAGTCCATCCCGGTCACCGATCACGCGACATGGGCCAAAGCTGCACGGGACGCCTCCGGTGTGTTCGCCGCATGGTCCCTGCACACCGAGACCACTCCTGGCCCGTACGCGGCCATGGCCGATGAGCTCTCCCGCACAGCCCAGCTGCGTGACTACCGCCAGCACTCCAAACCGGTACCGATGCCCTCGTTGGCCGGATCCACGATGCTCGTGCTCGCCGCAGGTAGCAAGAGCAAGACGGCTGCGAATCTTGCGTTGCTGACCCAGTTGATGCGGTGCACACGAGCCGTGTTCGACATGCACGAACAAGCCCGCGCCGTACGGGAAACCCGCAACCTCGACCGGGTCATGATGGGACAGCTACACCCGGTCTACCTGACCATGCGCGACCAGGTCACCGACCCACCACAACCGGCCACAAAACCTGCGCCGGCACCGAAGACCATCGGGCCTCTGACCCCGGCGCAGATCGCCGCACAAGGCTTCGTGCCCCTGCGCCCCGGCAAACCAATCCCCACCCCGATTCGGCCACCGCGGGCACCGGCTGTCCAACGACCAGAGCGCGGCCACGAGCGGTGAAAGCCCCCTGTCCGGCCCTAGCAGGATCCACGAGAGAGGAAGCAAGTCATGAGTGAAGAAGGCATTGACGATGTGGTCGAGCGGGGCCTACGGCAACTCTTAGCAGCCGGTGGGCAGATGGCCGAACGTATCGCCCGTCTCCGGCAGGATTTGCTGCGCCGTGAGCAGCAGACCATCGGCCAGGCCGGGTACACGGAGGCACGCCAGGTCACGACCGACAGGACGAACATGCGCGCCGTGCTCGCCCCCGTCAACGAAGCCCGGTGGTGGGACACCGCCTCAGCGGAGCACGTCACCCGCGCTTACGAAGCGGCACAAGCGTGGAAGGACTACGACCCGGCAGCGTTGGCTGCGACGAAGACGATCCACGACGAAATCCGTACACGGTACGGGATCGACACCAACGACCTGGGTGGGGACAACGAGTTCTTGCAGGACGCGATCAACACCCGGCAGCAGGGCGGCCCTGATCTCAACGCCATGCGCGAGCACACCGAAGCCATGGCATTGATCGCAGCAGCGAACATCGAGAAGTTGCGCAACGAAGCACACGACCTTGCCACCGAGGTCGAGCGGTTGGAGGTGCCGCAGGAATACCTGACGGACCCACAGCTCCTGGACGCCCTCAAGCGCTCCCACGTCCTCGAGGAGGGTGCGGCCCGCACGGACGCTGAGCGAATCGTGGCCGAACGTGTTCACCTGATGAACGAAGACGGCGTGAACGGTCCCACCATCGACCAGCTCAGCGAAGAGATCGGCGCCAACTACTCCGGCACCGACAGTTCCCTCTTCCAGGACCCCGAGTTCGTCAGCGCAGCAAAGGACTGGCACGACGCCCGCGTCCTGGCCGAAGGCGGGTTCGCGGACCGCGACCCGGGCCTCGAAGCGCGTTACGAGGCCAAGGAGAAGGAACTGTTCGACCGGATCGCCGGTCTCGGCCATGACATCGAGAACGAGGTACTCAAAGACGTCTCTAATGCTCCTAGGGACACCGCGCCGGCTGAGGTGGCACCGACGGTAAAGTACGGCTCACCCAAGCACCGGGCAGAGTTCGCGACCAAGCTCGAAGGCACCGGGACACCCGAGGAAATCAGGGGCCGGCTCATCGCCGCCACCGACCAGGGAAGGCACCCTCGCGAAGCTGTACGGGCAACAACCAAGAAGCCGAAGCAACCCACCAAGAGGCCCACCACAGGCGTCGGGCGTCACTCCACCAAGGGAGGCCCCACACGCTAGAGAACTAGCTATACGAGATCTGTCGGAAGCTCACGCTGGTCGACTCCTACCGGCTAGTCGTCGGCGCTATGCTCAGCGTGGTCATTGATCTCACCCCAATCCGCACCAAGACAGACCCGGCACGGCTGCTGGACATGGTCGAGGGCCGCTCCAAGCAGATCCTCAAGGACTAGCTTCAGGGCCGACCGCAAGCGTGGCGGGACTCGGTGGAAGTCGTCGCGATGGTACCTCCGCACACGGGAGTACCCCCAGGGTTCACCGGGTTCAAGACCGCGACCTCCGAGGAACTTCCTGACGCAATCCCTGTCATGGATCCGTTCCATGTTGTCCGGCTCGCCGGGGACGGGCTGGACTGGTGCCGGCAACGCATCCAACAGGCCACACTCGGACACCGGGGCCGGGCCGGTGACCCTCTCTACCGGGCTTGGAGGACCTTGCGTACCGGCGCCGGTCTGCTCACCGACAAACAGAACGCGCGATTGCAGGCCGTCTTTGCGACCGAGGAACACCTCGAGGTCGAGGCAACCTGGGGCATCTATCAACGGATCGTCGCCGTGTACCGGGCACCCGACAAGAGACAAGTCAAGGAAATGAGGCTCTTCTTACTTGAGGTGGGGGCGCCCGGGCGGCACGGCGTGAGTGCTTGAGTGGCGAAAGAGGCCGAGACCTTCCAAGATCGGCAGTGACTAAGCCGCTCAACCCGGAAGGCCTCGACAATGACCGAGCCTACGGCGTGCGACCGCGCACGCCCACCTTCTGCACCACCCTCGTCCTCTACCTCGTCGTGTTACTGCCCACGGTGTGATCTGCTCGTCGGTCTCACCGGTTTCCACGTCATCGACGTCAGCGAGCACGCCGGCGTAGTCCTGGCGGTCGTCGAATCACCTGCCGGAGCGGTGGGCTGTCGCGGGTGCGGTGTCGTGGCGGACAGTCACGGCAGACGTGATGTCAGCTTGATCGACGTGCCGTGCTTCGGGCGGCCCGTCCGGCTGATCTGGCGCAAACGCACCTGGCGCTGCGCGCAGGAGCAGTGCTCGACGCGATCGTTCACGGAGCAGCACGAGGACCTTGCTGGCCCGCGGGCGTTGCTCACGAGCCGGGCGTGTTGGTGGGCGATTGGCCAGTTGCGCCGCGAGCACGCCTCCGTCGCAGGCGTGGCACGACAGCTCGGCACGACGTGGCGGACCGTCTGGCGTTCCATCGTGCCGTTACTCGAGGCGATGGCTGCTGACCCGGCACAGTTCGAGAACGTCACCACTCTGGGCGTGGATGAGCACATCTGGCATCACGTCTCCACCAAGCCGATCGGTGAGGGTGGGCGTGGACCGAAAGAACTGACTGGGATGGTGGATCTGACCCGCGACAGCAAGGGCCGCGTCCGCGCGAGGCTGTTGGATCTGGTTCCGGGACGGTCGCAGAGGGCCTACGCCGACTGGCTCACCGAGCGTGGCGAGAGCTTCCGGGCCGGGGTGAAAATTGCAGCCTTGGATCCGTTCCAGGGTTACAAGAGCGCGATCGATGACCAGCTCGAGGATGCCGTCGCGGTCCTGGACGCCTTCCATGTCGTGAAACTCGGCACCGCAGCCGTCGATGAGTGCCGGCGTCGGATCCAGCAAGAAACCCTGGGTCATCGCGGACGCAAGGGTGATCCGCTCTACGGAATTCAGAACCTCCTACGTGCAGGTGTCGAAAAGCTCACCGACAAACAAAAGGCAAGGTTCGACAAAGCCATCACCTCCAACGAGGAGGCGCACCTGCCTGTCTATGTTGCGTGGTCATGCGCGCAGCAGCTCCGCTCCGCGTACCGGCACCCCAACCCGACTGAGGGGCACAAGATCGCCGAGCAGATCCTCGACTCCTTCCCGACCTGCCCGATCCCGGAGATCGCGCGTCTCGGGAGAACTCTGAAGCGGTGGCGGGAGGCATTCCTGGCGTACTTCGCGACGAACCGGGCGAATAACGGCGGCACTGAGGCCGTGAACGGGCTCATCGAGCTCCACCGGCGCGTCGCCCGAGGCTTCCGCAACCGCGACAATTACCGCCTACGCATGCTCCTCATCGGCGGCGGACTCGCCCACCCCCACCTCAAGTAAGAAGAGCCGGAAATGATGCAGGCGGTCATCGACGCGGTCACCAGGGGCGTCCCTGCCGCGCGGACCGAAATCCGCAGGCTCGGCCGGACCCTGAAACAGCGAGCTGCTGACGTACTGGCGTTCTTCGACCGACCCGGCACCAGTAACGGCCCAACAGAGGCCATCAATGGACGGCTCGAACACCTCCGCGGCTCAGCCCTCGGCTTCCGAAACCTCACCAACTACATTGCCCGATCCCTGCTCGAATCCGGCGGATTTAGACGTGCGCTACACCGTCGTTCGTGAAGAGCCCCTTACAGCTTCGCGCTCACCTGGCGTGTCCTTCCCTGCCCTTGCACTTCCCGCCGAGCAGACTAGTCGGACGATCCGGCTCAGGCTCTCGTTTGCTGGCATGCGCAGCGCTTCTGGGTAAGCCGTCAAGCGCAAAAGTTGCCCAAAAAATTGTGATGAATCTAGTTGAAAGCTATTGATAATACATTTGTGAGCGTCTTAGGCTGAGCGCATGCTTCAGCCAGTAGGCAGGGCTTTCAAGTACCTAAGGAGTACGCCATGAATCACCCCACTGCTCGAGGGATAGTCGCCGCAGGCTTCGTAGCTGTCATGAGCCTCTCGTCCTTCATGCCGGCCGCTTCGGCCAGCGCGCCTACGGCTACCACGGCTACGGTCGCCGCGAGTTCCAATGCGGTCTATGACGGAGAGTACGCCCCCATGGACCACAATCTGTACTGGATTCCATGGGACGACACCATCTACCGTGACGTTAATACATGTATGCGAAGAGGAGGCTACCTAGCCGCCAGGTACACCGACATTGTTTCCTACCAGTGCCGTGATCGGTACACGGTCAACGTGGTTCCGAGGCGATACGGGGTCATGTTGGAGGTGAAGCGTCCCTAAAGTGACTAAAGGAGTAGCTGTGGATAATTTGAGGGGCTCATGGCTCGATCATTTGGCTCTGGTCGACGGTCAAGAGGCGGAGGCCTCTGGGCGTCTCGTGCGGGTGCAGCAGAAACGACTCGGGCTGGTGTGGTGGCACGAAGAATTGTGGTGGGAAGACGATGTTCTTCCAGCCTCGGCACCTGTCGTCTTGCTCCTGTTGACAGATAGTTCACAAAATGAAGAGCTGAGTGAACGAATTGGTAGGAGGGTGATGGTCACTGGGCTATGGGTTGATCATGAACTGCATGTCAACACCGTTTCGGACGTAGCTTCAGTTCCCTCAATTGAACTATCCCCTCTAAAGTCGGCAGCACTCTCGTCACGAATGATGGATGAAGCCAAGCGAGCCATTGAGACTCCTCTATTTGATGCTGGAATCATGCTTTGGCGATTTCATCGCGTAGCATCCAATGGGGAAGAAGAATTGGTGGTTTCAGCCACCAATACATCATTGGCTAGAGAAGTCCTCCTACCTCTGTATGGGGACAGCTTGCGTGTTTACCAGAGTCCGTGGACTGCGGACGACCTTGCACGCTTAGACGCCGCTATCGAAGCTATCAACCCTGCACATCGGTACATCACTGGCGCCGGCATGAGTGCAGATGGTGTAGTTTATCGACGTCTCGCATTGACCCATCTTGGCTATGAACTTGCTGCGATATTGAGCAAGTTCCCGAGAGAGATGCTTAAGTTGGAGGTTCAAGTACACGCCATAAATAGAAGTTAGACAGAGGTTGTTACTTAGGTAACAAAACACAACAAAGTCCAAGGGTTTATGTAGTTGCTGCCTTTGGATTTTGTTGCGCTACGATTTCCGTAAATTCGCTTTCTCAGCGGCGGGAGGATTAGTGGCTCATCGCATCTAAGGGGCTCTTCACGAACGGGAGATGCTCCTATATTCGTCAAGCGGCGGATTATCGGGATGTATCGAGGCGTTCATCGGGGAACCAGCCAGCGGGGGCGAGTTCGTAGTGCATGGGTTTCGGTGCGCGGTGGCTGCCGGCGCAGTTGAAGAACGGGCCGTCGGTGCTCAGGAGCACGTACATGGTGGGGTCTGCGTGTTGGATCCACCAGATACTCATCCCGGTGTCCGCTTCCAGCCGGAGTGCTTCCCACGCCCTCCACAGGGCTGTGATGCGGCTGATCGCTTCTGGATGCAGATACCAGTTCGCACACCAAATGGCTTTTTTCCCGTCGACGTCGCGGAGGTAGCAGGGCAGCAACTGGTCATGCAGGAACTCCTCCGCTGACCCGTAGACCGTCTCGGGCTTCTCTTCCCCGACCGGCCTTTCATCGCCATGCTCGTCAGCCACAGGCTCGCTCCCTCCAAAGGGGTTCTTTTCAGTCCGGGCAGCTCTCGATGCCATGGTGCTCTCCGCCCTCGCTGTCATGGTGCGATCTTCGCCGGTTCGTACTTGGCCTGGGATGCGAGCACTTTGTCCTTATGCGGTCCGGTGTACCAGGGCCGGGTCTTGAGCAGTGTCGCTGGAGTACCGGAGGCCAGGACGACGGCGCGGCCACGGTCGAGCTCGGCGAGGTTCGACACGTCGAAGATCCGCTCCTTGCCTTCCTGCCTGGACCGGCTCTTGCCGCTCTTACCGCTGGAGTGGGAGACGCTGTTGTACGAGTAGTCCCCAATCAGGTCTGACAGTGCGCGCAGGAATCCTTCCTCGGCCACGCCGCCGCCGTAGACCTTGATGTTCGCGGCCGACCAGATTTTGCGCATGTTCGCCTCCCCCCACAGCTCCACACCCTGAGACCAGGACTGCAAGATGGCCATGATGATGATCCCGCGCGAGCCGTAGTGACTGAACTGATCCGGCAGCCCGGCCCACTTCACCACGTTCGCCAGCTCGTCCAACGCGAACAAGGCCGGAACCTTGAGCCGGCCGCCCATGCGCTCGGCGCGCTCTTCGAGGGCTTCCGCGACAGCCACGGTCAGCGCCGTGGTCAACGGTGCCGCCGTACCGACGCCTTCCTTGGACAGCAGATACAGGGTCTCCTGCGAGTCAGCGAAAGCATGCGGGTCGAAGTGCTGACGAGCATTCTTGCCCGCGAAGGCATCCTTGGCCGGGGTCACCCAGCGCAGCGTGTTGCGGTTCTTCAGGCACTGGATCATCTTCTCGGCGGTCCCGAAAATCCCGTCGCGCTGCTTATCGGCCAGGCCGATCGTGGAGCGCAGCCCAGCGGCCTGCAGCAGGTAGTCGTGGGCCTCGAGAATGTCGGCCGGGTCCCGGTTGATCTGCTCGGTCACCCACACATACACGGCGGTGATGTCCCGCCCGTCGAGGGCAGCAGCGAGGAAGAAGGACGCCAGCAGGTCCTCGGCTTTCGGATCGAAGTACGCATCCGGGCGTGAGCCCGGTGCTCGGGACGCTGTGGCGAAGTGCGAGGTCAAGCGCGCGGCTTTGTCCTCATCGGTCACATAGCTCAGCGGATTCCACCACCAGGAGGGTTCCTCCTGGGCGATTTTCTGCGGATCGAACACCCACGCGGGTGCGTTGACTTCACGGACCCCGCGGGTGGCGTCCACGACGTCGCGTTTGTTCGACGTCGACACCACAGCACCCGGTGCGTCGAGGATCGCCGGAATGATCCGCGACGTTGACTTACCGGTCCTTGGACCCCAGATGTCCAGGCTCAGGTCCTCCCACGGCTGATAGAACGTCGCCTTCGTGGAAATGACCGTACCCACGACGATGCCGTTGCTCTCGGTGACGCCCAGGCGCTGCGCGGTGGCCTTGGCCCCACGCTCGGTGTACGCGGTGAGGGACTTGCCCTTGCCCAGGTAGCGGGCGGCCTTATCGACCCGGGCTTTCTTCGACGCGGCCTTGAGCACCAGCACCAGGACGGTGATCGCGATTCCTACCGCCACGACCCCCATGCTGATCGCGATGACGGTGGCCTGCACGGGCCAGGGAACAGTGCCGCGGATGAGGCCTTCGAGCAGGTCACGAATGTTCGTCGGCGGTGCCGGTAGTCCTGCCAGGGATGATCCCCAGTGCACGGCGGCCCACATCCCGCACAGTCCCAGGAGGACCAGGACGACGAGGGCGAGCATGATGATCCCACCGGCCGCGTCCTGATTGCCTTTACGGTTTGGTGCGCTCATGGGGCCGCCTCTTCCTGCAGCAGGGTCGGGCGCTGGCGGACGGCAGTATTGCTGCGCGCATCAGCGATGTGATGGTCACGTTCGATAGCGGTCAACGTGGTCTGCACGGCGATACCGACCCGACCATTGACTTTGAGCAGAATCTTCCCCGCCCCAGGAGGCGGTAACCGGTTACCGCCCGAATCCAGATCCGGCTTCCACGACGGGGGAGCGTTGAAGCTGGCCACCGTGTCAATCTCGCGGGCGTTCATCGGCTGAATGTCGCTCAGATCGACCAGGTCGGACCGCGACAAGGCCATCAGCCCGAGCAGAGGGCTGCGCTCGGTGAAGCCTTTCGCGGTCGCCCTGTCCTTCTCATTGGGCAGTGAGAGGAAATCCTTGGGCGAGTGGGTGATCTTCAGCTCCGAAATCCCCAGCCCACGGTTGGTCCGCCCGAGCCTGTCGGCGCGGTCGATGATCCCCTCACAGGCGCGCATCGGATACCAGAACTCGTCCTGCACAGCCAGATACCCGCCCCAGTAGATGGACGGGTCGTGGCGGGAGAGTTCGTAGTGGGCGTCGATGGTCGCGAACCCGATGGTCCACGTCGCGAGCATCGCAGCCGAGAGCAGTTTGGTGTTCGACTCCGGGATGGAGGAGGTATCGAAGCAGAACCCGCCAGGGTTGCCGATACTCAGACGCAGGCTGTCCTTGTTCCCGACGAGGGCTCCCATCGGGCCGGTCAGCATCGCGTTCAGGGACTTGTGCAGCGCCCGGTACTCCCGCCGGAACTCGGTGGCGTCCTCAGACACCGTGGCGTGGAGCACCTCAGGAGGCGGACTGTTGAACGCACCCAGCAGATCGCCCATCCATGGGACGTCGAACCGGTTCAGGACAGAGCGGATCAGTTCGGCCAGGGCCGCGTCCTCGCTGTCCTCCAGCGGACGACCACGACTGATCTGCACCACGAGGGTCACCAGGTCCACGACTTTGGCGATCGCTTGCTGGCGCATCTCCGCCCCAAGCGTGCCGCCGATGCTCTTACCGGCATCACCCAAGGCCCCGAGGTCTAACAGGTTGATCTTGTGCACACTGTTAGGTCCGATGCGGATCACGTCCCCGCCCATACGGGTCACGGCCTGGCCGTGCTCGTTCTTGATCGGGTCGAAGATTGCCGGGGCGATCCCGCGGGCGGCCATCGAGTACATCATGCGTTGGGCGAAGGAGGACTTGCCGTTGCCGTTGAGCCCGAAGAGCATCATCGACGGCGCAGAGATCAGACCCGAGTCGTACCAGGTCTTCATATCTCCCAGGACCGCTGTGCCCACGTTCATGTCCCGGCCCAAGGGCGCGCCCACATTCGGACGCGACGTCCCGGCCGAGAACGGGTACACCCCCGGCAGTTGCGCGGACGTCGAATACCACCGGGGCGGTTGCGGGACCTTGCCCCACTTCCCGCCCCCAAACCCGGTCAAACCCCGCAGGGTGCGTGTGTGCTTCATCTACATGACCCCCTCGAGCCAGAGCGGCTTGTTGCTGTACTTCCACGGCAGCACCCCGAACGGCAGCGTGGTGTGGAACGCAGCCGACCCGGCGTGCTCGACGAACCGGTACGGCATCAACAGCTGACTCATCAGCGACTTGACCTGATTCACCGCATCCCGGTGCGCGGTCTCATTCGCCTCGAACGTGACCGTCACCATCAGGGAGAACATCGACAACCGGGCACCCTGGGACAGTTCTTCCTCTGTCTTCTCGGCCACCGCTTTGACTTTTTTGTCGAACGAGGTCGGCCGGCCCCTGCTGGTGCTGATCTTCCAGTCAGCGGTACGCACCAACCGGTTCACCGTCCGTGCCGCCGTGCCCGGATCAATCGGCCGGTACATGATGGCCACACGCTTGCGCAGAAATTTCGGGTTCGGCCCGAACAACCGGTCAAAAGACCGGGCAGTGATCTGGGACTCCGGGGGAACCGTCATCATCAGCGTCATCGACGCCACCCCGTCATGGAAAACGACCCGGCCCTGGGAATCATCGAAGAACTCCGGTCCGGCCTGATCCCAGGACCGGACCATGCCCATTCCCGTCAGCGAATCCAACGCCAGCTCCTGATCCCGCCACGGCTGATACGCCAGCTGCGCGACCTCGGCCAGATCCTTTTCCACCAGCGGCCGCGGCGCACCAGCGCCGGCACTGGCAAGCATCTGCGAATGACTCGGCAGACGCGCAGCGATCTCCGCCACCGCCGGGGACAAATCACCCGCCGTGGCTCCCAGCGCGGGCGCGTCCCACACCAGGGACGCATACACGTTCAGCACCGACGTGCGCGCCGGCAATGTGCCCACAGCCTCATCGAGGACCTGCTTCGCGAACGCCGGAGCGTTCGGTGCGACATCCTCCCGCGCGGCCTGACACACCCCAGCGGAAGACTCCGACGCCGAATCAACGACGATCGTGGCACCCGACAATGCGGCCTCCACGCTCAGGGATGAGATCCACGCCCCGAAGTGGGAGACCTGATTGTTGATCGTCGCCTGTTCCTGCATCGCGGCCCCGTCCGGTGTGCACCCGAACACCGCGGTGATCTGCTTGACCGACTTGTGATGCAGCAGCGTGTACTCCCGGCCCAACCCGTCGACGCCCGAGAGCGTGTCGACATTCATCAGCGCACCAGGCAACCGGTGCGAGTGCTCACGCGGCAGCGTTGACAGGGCCCCGGTGACATAGAACGTTTCCCCCCGCTTATGCCGGCCCCGCAACGACGCCCGATTCGTGACCCGCTCCATCACGGTGAAGCCCCCGAACTTGATCAACCCCAGCACCACCACGGTCGCCGTGATGGCCAGCATCACCGCGCCCAACCCGAATGCCCCCCGCAGCACTGAGAGCAACACCAGCATCAGACCGACCCCGGACACGACCAGAGCCCCCAGGCTCAGACCGAACAGCCCAGGAGATGCTGGTTGAAGCCAATTTCCAAACTTGTCCTGCTCCACAGTCGAACTCATCCGCCAACCACATCCTCTCCGTTAACATCCCTGGCACCGTCCGCGACGGACCCACCTAACGACTCCGTTGCCGACCGCGCAGCAGCAGCACCCTTACCTGAGGCCAGGCGAGGACCAGCGCCCGACGTCTCCGACGCCGGAGGCGGCGCGACCCCCGGTGCCCCCGCTGCTGTCCCAGTAGTGCTTGTGCCGGCACTGCCGCCACCTGTGTCGTCAGCGTTCGTCCCCGCCGCACTCGTTCCACCAAGCGCGCTCGAGGTAGACCCGTCGCCAGCTGCTGCAGTCCCCGATGCGACCTCGGCATTACGTGCACCACCACTGTCTCCGGCCGTACCACCCGAGCTCGGCGCACCGTCAGCGGTAGGTGAAAGTCCTGGAGCCGCCGCTCCTGCATCACCTTGAGCCTTCCCGCCACCCCCAGCGCTGGCCCCCGCTCCGCCAGCAGCACTATCTATCCCCGTGCTGCCCGCTCCGCCGCTGTCACTCACAGCACTGCCAGCACCAGATCCTCCAGCTGGCCCACCAGTGGTGCCACTGGCTGAGCCGGTGTCACCGGAGATTCCGGCACCGCCTGCAGGGGCAGCCAACGCCGATCCGGAACCACTGGAATCCCCCGGAGTCGTCGGCGTGCCTCCTGCAGGAGAAGGCCCGGAACCCGAACCGCCACCTGGTCCTGCGCCGGGCCCTGCGCTCGGGCTTGCGGCCGCGGAGCCTTTGCTCATCATCTGAGGCCCAGCCGATCCTGCCGTCGCCGCCGCTGACCCGCCACCAGTGATGATCATCGCTCCGGCCGAGACCGCAGCAGCACCCACCGCCGCACCCCCTGCCAATGCCATAGAGCCCCCCGCCGCCCCTCCCAGCGCTGAGGTCCCCGGCGTGATCAGGCGCATCAGAGCAGGCAGGGCAACGATGGCCAGGACGAGCAGCAGCAGCCCGTTCAGGACTCCTCCGAGGCCCTCCTCGCCGGACTTCAGCCGCCACGCGAACGCATAGATGATCGCCGCGACCGGCTTGTAGAGGATGAACGCGATCATCCACTTGGTGAGCTTCGAGAAGGCTTGCTCGCTGCCGGCGATCATCGACGCAGCGGCCGTCAACGGCCACACCGCGACCAGCAGGGGAAGCAGAGTCGCCCGGATCAGCATGATCAGCCACTGGATACCGGTGGCGATGATCCCGAAAATCCCGGCCAGAATCGCGAAGCCCGGACTGATTGCCACCGCCGCTCCACCAGCCGCAGCGAGATTGCCGAGCCCACCGCTGGTGATCCCGGCGTTAGCAAGCACCCAGTCGGAGAAGAGATCTCCAGCCCTGATAACCAGCTGGACCACCGCTGTGCCGAGCGTCGTCACGAGCATCACCGTGAACAGGGCCTTGGCTACGCCGACGGCTTTGTCGCCTCGGAAGTGGAGCATCGTCCATATGCCGGCAATCATGATCCCGATGACCGCGAAGAACACGCTGATCACTTCCAGCTGGTCCGTCAGCCACCGCACCGAGTTGCCGTCCAGGGACACCAGCAACCCGACGTCGAGCCAGGACGTGAGGAATTCCTTCATCAGCAGATCCCACCCGGCCATCATCGACTCACCGAGGCTGGAGGCACCGGAATCAACGGTTTTATTGACCGCAGCCCCGGCGACCAATTTTGCGCAGTCAAGGGCACCACCAGGAGCGCCGCACTCAGCCACTGGTATCACCCCAGGCGATGAAATCTCCCGATGACGGTGTCACGAACTCCCCGGCGAACAGGTTTCCGTCATCGAGGACTTTGAGCTTCCAGTCCCCATCGACCCACCGGAACGTCTCCGGGATCCCTGCATACCCGGTGGGGCTACCCGGGACCGACACGACGAGGGTGATTTGAGCCTCGTCCGGGGTGAACGAGTCCACGATGAACCCGGAGAACACACCAGGGTCCGTCTCCGGCGCTTCTCCGGCCAAGGTCTTGCGATAGACCTCTTTGCCCGGGGACTCCATCACGTAGAGCTCGATGGCTTCGGGCTGACTACCGAGGTTCGACTCCACGATCAGCGACACCCCCATCAGAGCCGCACCCAAGGGCGAGCGTGCGAAACACACCCCGTAGCCGTCCTTGTCCTGTGTCGGTCCGTACGTGTCCGAGACCGGCCACGTCCACCCGGCCTCTGCTTCCCAGCGCAGATCGTCAGGCATCTCGGGCATCGCGGACGTATCCCCGACAGGAACATCACACCTCCCGTCGGAGCCTGCAGGCTGGTTCTGTCCTTCGGGCTTCGTGGCTGCTTCTTCGTCGGTTTCTACCGGGTTGGTGACCAAGAAGATCGCGATGATCGCCACAACAGCGAGAATGGCGATGGAGGCCCACAACGTGACCCGTGGGCGTACACCACCTTCCCGTGCCGTGTTCTCGGTTTCTGGGCTTCCGGTCTCTGGGGTTTCGCTCACGAGGCCTCTCCCTTTCCTTTAGAGGCCGAGAAAGATCGGGGCGATGATCGCTGCCAGCCCGAGGAGCGAGGCTCCGGCAGCCCACCAGCCGACCTTGGCCATGAACTCCCCGCCCTGACCGCCGCGGTGAGCGAAGAACAACCCGATGGCCAGGACCATCAGACCTACGACGGCCAGTGACCCGCCGACGGTCTGGACCCAGAAAATGATGGTGTCCAACCCGTCCTGAACTCCCTGCGGCATGGGCCGAGGCGCGGAAGGCACAGCGATCCGGGACAGCGGTGAGAGGTGGTTCATGGTGTTTCTCCTTCGAAGGTGACGCCAGCCCGGGTGAGCTCGGTCGTGATGCGGGTGAGGTCTTTGGTGGGAATGTCCGTCGCTGATACCAGGACGGACCGGCGTATCAGCAGTGTTGGAATCCACGGGGTCTGCACCAGCGGCAGAGCCCCGGCAAGGATCTTGAGCTCATCGCTGATCAGCCGTGGCGCACGGCCAGGAGCGGCCGCGACAGCGAGCACGCACGTGAAGGCCTCCGCCCCGTGATGGGCGATGGCCTGCTTCGCGGCCGTGATCCCATCGATGGCGCTCCTGGCCACCAGCACCACCCCGCCAGTGACGGTCTCGGACACCCAGCTGGTGACCAGCCCACCGTCCCGGCCGCCCAAAGCCGACGCCCACACTGTGGCACCGGCCCCGCCATGGGCGGCGAGGAACACCGCCAGGCCAGCCTGTTCAGCGGGGACCGGTTCGGTCCCTGCGTCAGGGGCTGACACCACCGACGGCTGTGGAGCGGCCAACGTGGAGGCCGGCGTCTGCGCGGCGGTGATCCACGGGTTCGTTTCCTGCTCGGTCATGGTCATAGGCCTTGAGCCACTTCTGCTCCGGCACGCAACCACGCCCGACGTGTCCGAGAGTCCAGATCGTCGTGCACGATGAGGCCAGCCTTCAACGCCGGGTCATACGGGACGGTGCACACCGCGCGGACGAAGGGCCGGAACCCATCAGCGATCCGCTGCGTGCTCGAGGTGTTCCCCGGCTCGGACTGGGAGACGATGACCACCGCGTTCTCGGCAAGGCGTGCAGCGTGCTCGTCGCGTTCCTGCAGCCCCCGCAGCGTGAGCAGCGCGGCCTCGGCCCGGTCTTCCATCTCCGTGGTCGGCACGACCAGTTGATCGGTGTGCTGGATCATCCTGGCCCAGTCCGATCCGCGATCGACATTGCCCGAATCCATGATGATCAGCCGGTAATACTTCGCGGCCACCTGATGAATCAGGTCCACATCATCCCCGGTCATCACATGCGTGCCGACCAAGCTGTCATCCGAGCGCAGCACATCGAACGTGTCAGCCCTCTGGTGATGGACGTACCCCGACACGTCCCCATACACCGCACTCGTTGAGAGCAGATGTCCACTGTTCTCCAGCACATCCAACGCCGTCGCTGTGTGGGGTCCTTGCTCCGCGCGCCAGCCCAGGGTCCCGACCTCCGGGTTCCCGTCATAGGCCAGCACCCCGCCTCCCCCATGCCTGCCGAACACGGCCGCGAGATTCATCACCGTCGGGGTTTTATTCGCACCGCCCTTACGGTTCACGACCATCACCGTGCGCGTCCCAGCCCAATGCTGGGACACCAACTGCGCATCAACGCGCTCTAAGAGCTCCTTAGCCGAGGGGTGTGTGCGGATCCCCACCCTCGACAACCACCCCCGCACACCATGGGTCGCTGCGGACCTCGCCTCTTGCGTCCGCAGGAACGACTCAGCCTCCCGCAACTCGCGGCGACTCGCCGGAGCTTCAGCCGCCGCCGGAACAGTTGCCGGGGCCTCTACTGGAGCCGGTGCCAAAGCACGAACCGCAGGTGCAGTCGGCGCGGGTGCTTGTGCGGGTGCTGGCACCGTGGCGGCACCAGCCGCCCCTGCAGGGACGGCAAGCATCGGCTGATCGCGTGGTTCCTGCGCCTGCGGTTCTTCCTGCTCCACATCACCATCCGGTGACACGAGCAGACCCGAGAGCCCTGATTCGTCCATGGTGGACACCCGTACCGGACGCTCACACTCCCCGGCTTCGGCGATGACCCGCGCCATGAGCTGACTACGCAGCTGTGCGACGGTCTCTGCTTGAAATGTTTCCTCCCGGGCGTCGATTGTCAGCACACCGGTGTTGTCGGTGTTGATGATCGCGTTGATCACCGGTACTGCTTGAACGAGAGCCTTGTTAATGGCCACAGTTCCTCCCTCTTCCCTCGTGGTATTTCGCTGATTCACGGATCTGTTAGTTCGATGGTCGATTCAGTGGATGTGGTGGTCGGCTCGATGGCCTCGACCAGCCACGGCTCGTCCTGGCCCACCCGGTGCAGCAGCACCGTCCAAGGCCCGGCGTCGGTGGAGAACTGTGCGCTGACCGTCAGCGGGTTGTTCTGCTCCCTGACCAGCACCGGGCCGGACACGATGCTGGAGATGCGCACATTGGCCGGGTCGATGTACCCGGCGGCCTCCGCGTAGTCCTCGGACAGATACGGGAGAAGGTCCGTGTACCAACGGCGCTCCGGTGCCCCCGGGCGGGCGAACAACCCCATCACCTCGGTGGCGATCCCTTCCACGTCCGCGTCCGTCCCCGGCTCCCACGTGACCTCCGGGACTCCCTCGTAGAACTCCCCACCGACCTGATCCTTCGGGCCAAGCGACGACGGAACCGGCGTCGCGGACACCGAAGGCCGGTCCTCTCTGACGCCGCTCGAGGAGGGAGGTGAGAACACGGCGTACCCGCCCAGGAACGCGACGCCGCACACCACGAGTGCGGTGGTCTGGGTGGCCTTCATCCGTGTGGCTCTCATAGAGACAGGCATTACAGGGCTCCTTTGCCGCGCAGGATCGATTCAGGGTCCACGGTCGGGTTCGTCGGGATGGAGGGCTCGTTCGGGGTTCCCGTGAAGAACTCCAGATGCAGGTGGGTGCCGGTGACATTGCCTTCCTGGCCTTCATTGCCCAGCGGCGTCCCCGCGGCGACGGTGTCTCCGACCTTGACCTTCAAGCTCCCGTTAGCCATGTGGTAGTAGCCGAGGGTGAGTTTGCCGTCGAGGGTCTTCCCGTTCACCCGGTTACCGAACTGCCCGTCGTGTTCTCGGGCGATGGTGATCTTCATGTCCGTGGCCGCGACCACCACCCCGCCCACCGGGGCGGTCGTCGTGGACAGGTCAAGGCCGTAGTGGAAATCCGCCAGTACCCCGCCAGCGGTTCCGCCAGGAGCCGAGCGGGGACCGTAGCCGCTGGTGACAGTGGACCCAGGCAGCGGATTCACCCACTTACCGGAAAGCTCCCCAATGACCTCATTACTCGCTGCAGGGCAAGCCCCGCTGGAATCAATGCCCTCGATGTCCCCGCCAGCCAGCGCCTTCACGACCTGCGTGGCCGGGGCGCGGAACTGGGTGTAGTGATTCGGGTTGTCGTTGCGCTGCACCCTGTGAATCGCGGTGCTCGGCTCCAACGCCTCCCACCCCTGCACACGCTGCAGGGCCGTGAAGAAGTTCGTCGCACTGATCGTCGGGTCCATGCGGTCCGCGAGCGAGCCCCACACCCCGTTATCGCGCTGCTGGAACAACCCGCGAGAATCAGGGCCTGCCGCATCCCCATAGGTCTTGACCTCGAGCGTGGACTCACCAATAGCGGTCTGCACACCCAAGATCTGCGCCGAAACCGGCAACTTCAACGCACTAGCCGCCCCCATGATCTCGGCGGCATTCTCCAACTGGACACCCGAAAACCCGGCCACCGACCCATCAACCGTGTCCGCGTCCCCGACCACGCCAGGGACGGCGCACATCCCACTAGCAGACGGTGCAACAGCGAACCCCACCACGAAGATCACCACGACCAGCAAAGGCACAAGGAAAAGCGCGACCAACGCCAGTCCAAGACCGCCGCCCTTCGTTCCCTCCACCACTGCCCAGCCTTCCTTGGTCCTTCTGGAATTGGCGCCCCATCAAGCACTCTCAGAGATGGCCGGACCCCTGACCCTTGGGCCTTGTGACGAAATTTCAGTCGCAACGTTGAGCTGATGCTTTAGGAGCGGTGTCCAACACTTTTCTACGGGCGAGCTTAGCGCATAGTTTAACTATGCGCTAAGCTCGCTGCGTGATCGTTCCTGAGACAGTGCGGCAAGATATATGCCATGCCCCGATACGTGCGTCCTTACGCGTCCCCCGCGATAGAGGCAGCTATTGACGTGTTCGGCGGCAACCACGCGAAGGTCGCTGTCTTGGGATACCTGGCAAAGCACGGTTCGTCTACGGCTGCAGAAGTCGCGGAAGGCACGGGACTGGGTCGCCCGACTGTGAAGGCACACCTGTATCAGTTCGCTGATTCCGGTGTTGTTGTTGCTGATCCCGCCCGGACAGCGCCTGTTGAGGATCGAACTGGACGGCGGGTTAGGTACACCGTCGTGAGTGATGAAGTGCAGCGCCACGTTGACGCTTTGAAGTCTGCGCTCGGTTTGTCGGACTGAGCCGTCAACGACGAGCTCATCCCTGCCAGGACCAGGCGCTACTGACTTGTTCACGGTCGGTTCCTGCCAAGTAGCCCCAAAGCAGTAGCGGCTACCACTGCCACATCGAGACTAACGCGTGAACACGCTTGTTCCAAACATGTTCAGAACTTTGAGCTACCTCTAGTATTGCTTCGAATCATCAAGCAAAGCGGCGATTGCATCGAGAGTCTCGTTGTCGACTTCGGCCAACGTGCGGGTAGCAAACTCCTTGACCTTCGCTCGACGCATCGCGGCCAGCAGCTCCAGCTCATGCTGGATCCGTTCTGGGACGTCACCATCGGCTTTGAGCAGGTAGTCGGTGTCGACCTGGAAGAAGTCAGCCAGTGCCGTAATTACTTCGGAGGGCTGCCTTACGGTGAGGTCCCCGACCTTCAGGTGATGCCATCGTGTACGAGACAGCTTCACACCACGGGATGCGAGGGCGGCGGCAATGTCGTTGAACTCGAACTGTCTGCCCTCAGAGGTGACCATCACGTCCAGCAGCAGCTCGATCTTCCTGCTGAGGATCTGAGATTCCCTCAGATTTCGTCGTGCTGTGCTTTCATCGGCCACGTCTACTTCGCCTCCAAAGTGTGAACGGGTGTTTTCCTGTCACGTGTAAGACCGATGGAACGGCACCAGTCCTGTACTGCTTGTTCCCATTGTGCTGGGGCACTATTCCACTCCAGCGTATGGTGAGCGTGATCGAACTCGACGTACGACGCCCTCGTAGGATTTCTCGCTGCGAAACTGCGTGATGAGTTCACCGGCACTGAGGTGTCGGCAGACCCATGGAAGACGAGAGTCGGGAAACCCGGATCGTAAGTGGCCGACGACCCTGGCAAGTGCCGAAGATTGATCTTAGGCGATGGCGGCCATCGGAAGACGTTGAACATGGAGATCGTCCAACCACAAAGCCAGGCGGGTAGACGCCGCTTTTTCAATCTGGCGTCGATGATGGTTTCCCAATCTAGGGCCGGAGATACGAGTACTGCACCCACAGTTGGGATGGTCGGTGCTTCGCGAGCGGCATGAAGGGCAATGGATGCCCCTAGGGACCATCCGACAAAAAGAACCTCCGATGCACCGCGGCTAGTCGCGTAGGCAGCCGCAGCGGCGACATCACTCCACTCAGTAGTCCCCAGAGTGCTTCGGCGCGCCGCCTGATCACCAAGGTCGAGAGAGGTTCTATAGGTGGCGACGAGAGATGTGAAGCCGAGCTGTTCGAAGACGCTGACGCCTCGAAGGCATTGTTGCCGCGAGCTTCCCAAGCCGTGGACATGGATTACCCATGCACCAGGGGAAGGGCTTTTTGTAGGTATTTCCCATGCCGGACGGCCGCCTATATCGACGTCCTTGTACAGCAGACCGAAGTCCATCGGAGTCTTGCCCATAAATCCGGAGAGTTGTCCGCGCTGATCGGCCGCGACACGGCCAACATCACCTCGCACCACGTACCGCCGGGTCAAAGTTTCGTAGATAGGTGCGTTCAGAGCGATGAGAGGCCCACCGGAAGCAGCTCGAATACTCAGTTGGCCGGGATGATCAGCAAAGGAACCGCGGGTGAACTCAAGGTACTTGCCCCGATCGTCTGTGCCATGGCCCACTACTTCTATCAACTGACGCTGCGCCGTCGCGTCAGTTACAGTTCTTCGCACATACCAGGGCAGTCCCGCAAGGAAGCTCACAGCGGCCGTCGATGCCGCACCGATGATCAACCGCTTCATTCAGTTGCCCGTCCTTGGCGCAGGCACAGCATCTCTGCGCGGTTCAGCGCTTCACGTTGGACAGGTGTGAGTTCGAAGTCAAGGCCGCTCGCCACGTTCAACCAGTCATGGATCTCGATGACAAGTCGATGGATCGTCTCTAGGCTTTGGCGCCCACTCCTGCCTTCACGCTGCACGTCCTGCAATGTTGTTCCAACCAAACTTACGCCTGGTGATTTAGCGACAGTTGTAAGCCAGACACGTCGAATATCCGGTTCAATTTGGGCCAGCTGCCGTCGCAGGGAAAGAGACGTCAGCAGCCGTCCAATCGGTGGAATCGCCAACCCAACACACAGCAACAGAACCGTAATCAGGTACAGGACGTCGTAAACGGGCCCAACGGCAGCTAGGAATCTGGTGGCTTCATAAATATGGGCGGCATCCATAACAATGACTACTACGCATAGAACCAACGCGGTGAAGCAACCTGCTCCTATGATGCTGAACCCTACTCGAAAGCGTGGTCTGCGCATCCTCGGAACGTTCTGAAGGCAGGTGACAAGTGTTCCGCTCATCACCGAGAAGATGTAGATGTACTGCACGGCGGAGTAGGCAGCAGCGGCCACTTGATCCCCGTAGTCACGCATGAAGGTCGTCGACGCGTCCGGATCATCAATCAGGGCAAAACTAACGACCATTAAGACAGCCGTAGCTTGAGCAGCACCGCGCATCCAGATTGTTCGCCGCTCTCGTAGGGCCGCTACGCGGATCGCCCCTCGGGTGATGGCACTCGAGAGGTAGTAGATGCCCATGATCAGCAGCAGGTTCGCTACGAGGTCCAGCGCGTTAGCCCAGGGAAGTTGCGCGTTAACCCAGACGTAGACCTGGTCGATATTCGTCGTCAAGGAAGCGGCGATCAGAGCAGAAGCTCGCAACATGGAGTTGTCAGGTCGCTTTCGCGCGCGCAAAGCGAGAATGAAAACGAGTGACCACATGAAAACGGCGACGGCGATAGTGATCATTCGAAGTAGTCCTCATAGTTGAGGATCTCTGCACTTGATGTTCGCAAGGCCGCAGCGAGCAGATCCGCCAAGTACTCCGCTGTGGCTTCAAGATCCGACCGAAAATCACCGCGAGCAAGCGCTTTCGACACTACTTCTCCGGAGATTTGCTGGAAAACCTTGATGCCCTGCCAAGTTGCGTCAGGGAGCTCATCGTGCCGAAGAATCATGTGTGAGATTTCGTGCAGGATCATCTGTTGCCTATGCAGCGGGCCATGCGTCGCTGAATGATAGACAACGTCGACGTCGTCGCGAGGTATCCACAGTCCGCAGATTTTCTTACCGGTCAACTTCGAGGTTTCCATGATGACGAGTCGTCGGCCACGAATACGTTCTACATGTGCAAGTAGCAGCTCTAGTGTCAGGTACGCCGGAAGGCTCAACTGCACGAACGCTTGCATTGCAAGGGAGCGCAGACGATCATCCATGCATCTCCTCAAGCCGTCGTGGTGTGTCTAGTCTAGTTCCGAACATGTTCGAGTCGTGTAGCGTCAGCACTACATTTTAGTCAGGCTGCTAGAAGGAGCCTCGTGCGATGTACGACACGCCGGTTCATCGACCATCCCCAGGACAGCCAAGCCCTAGGGCTAGGTTAAGTTCCATGGGAAAGACACCAAGGCGAGCTCGCGGCGCTGCTCTCAACATGGCGCAGGTCAATTACAAGGTGCCCGTCGACTGCAAGGCCAAGCTCGAGTACGTATCCAATCAGCTAGGCGTCAGTGCTGCTGAAGGCTTGGAGTTGATTCTTACGCATCTAGAACTAGACGAGCACGGGTTGCCTGCTTGGGCTGACCGCGACAGGATTCCGGAGGCGCTGCCCATGGCGCAAGCCAGTTAAACGATGAAGGCCCGCCAACTAGGCGGGCCTTCATATCAAGTTATCTAAGCTCCACACCGTGCTTCCGGCAAGATTCCCGGTGAAGAGCTCCGCTGGTTGCGTCCTTTTCAGGTCGCTCCCTTTCTCGAAAGCATACCCGAGTGCTCGATGCACCTCCAGCTCTTTCTGTCACGCCACGCCGTGACGATCCCCACCATGCAGCGTGGGTGCTTGCTCCGCTGATCGCGGGTCAACCCTTTTATCGGTGTGGTCGGTGGGTGCAGGGCCGTTTTCAGTACCCGCGGCCAGCTACTCCCCTGCCTATTACGAGGACGGCCCCGACGAGGCCGGCGGCTGTCATGCTGCACGACGTCGATGGCACTGTCCGCACACTGTGCCTGGACCTGGACACCTCCAAAGCCCGGAAGAGCGTCGTCGACGACGACGCCCGACGCCTCGGAGACCTCCTGCGGGCAGCTGGTCTTGTCTTTGTCGAGGATGAGTCCCCGAGTGGGGGCCGGCATTTGTACGTGCCTTTGCAGGAACCCCTGATCGCGGCCGAGGCCCGCCAGCTGGTCGAAGCTCTCGGGCAGCGTGCTGTCAGTCTTGATCCGAGCCCGCACCAGAACGTCGTCCACGGGTGCATCCGGGTCCCAGGATCCGCGCACAAGGCCGGTGGCCATCAGAGCCTGATCACACCGCTGACTGAGGCGTATGGCATCCTCACCCGCCGCAACCCCGCAACCGCTGTGACCGCGCTCAGGAAGGCGCTGGCCCCGGAGCTGTACCGGGCGGAGCAGGACCGCCGCCGCGCCCAGGCCCGTGCAGCCGCCGCGACCAGCACAGCGCGACCAGGTGTAGGAGCCGAGAGAGCTCCTGTGGGGCGTGAGGATTCGCCGCTGCGGGTGGTGGCCCGTACCGGGGTCTACGACACCACCCGATACGCCAGCGACTCGGAGGCCCGCATGGCGGTCTTGAACCACCTCGCGGCCTGCCGGTGGAACATCGACCAGGTCCGCACCAGCATCACCGGACGCGGCGAAACCCGGGCCGCACACACAGGCTTGGCCGCCCTGTACGGGGCCAAACAGGAGCGGCTCCTGCCGATCGAGTGGGCCAAGGCCCAAGCCTTCACCGGCACCGACAGCCCCGCCACCGTCAAAAGACCCTCCCAGCGTGCAGGGGAAAGCACTGCGCATAAGTCCGACACAAGCCCTACTTCTCTCACGGGGGGCAGCCCCAAAGCTGATCCAGCCACCAGTGAGCAGTCGATCCATCAGCTCGTGAACGATCTGGAGAACATCCTCTACGCGGTCCTCGATCACCGACTCCAAACCCTGGGCCGGGTGAGCATCAGTCTGCGCTTCCTCATCCGAGCTGTCCTGGCCTATATGCGTACCAATCAGACGACACTCCTGGACGTCGGCTGCCGGTCCTTCGCCGTCGCCCTGGGGAAGAACCACGACACCATCGCCCGCCTCCTACCCATGTTGGAGGCAGCATCGGCTGGGATCCTCACCCGGGTTGATCGCGGCCGCGGACGCAACGCCGACACCTACGCCATTCAGCTCCCCGCTGAGTTCGAGTCTCTTGCTCGGGAGCTGACCTGGCGGAAAGGCAAGATTCACGCCATCCGGCCCGTCTTCCGGGTCCTCGGGGACGTCGCAGCGCTCACTTACGAGGCGATCGAGCGTGGCCGCCGCTCCCCCACCACCGCGGACCTTGTTCGCTCTACCGGGATCAGCCGGCGTGCCCTGACCGATCACCTGGCGCGTATGGAAGCCCTGGGGATAATTCGCCGGCACCGGGACCGGTGGCAGATCGTGGCCACCACCAACCTCGCCCACCTCGCAGACCGGTTAGGGGCTACCACAGACCGGCAAGAACAGATCAACCGGTACCGGCGGCAGCGCGCGGCCTGGCACGCCTGGCTCGACCGGCACCTGGTCCCGCAGCTGGATGAGTACGAGTTCTACGACCCGGAGGTGGACGAGTACTGGTTACCGCCCCTCGAGGATGAGGAGGAGCTCCAACACTCCCTCTGGCACGCCGCCCGCACCGCCGCTCGACACGCGGCCTGATGCGGGCAGCGCGATCCGACACACAGGGGCGAAGGTTCTCGCCCACCTCAGGAGCTGTGTGATGGACTAGAACTCGCTGCGCCGGCTAGGCAACTGCCCCCTCGCTGATGCCGGCGTAGCACGAACCGTGTGCAGGGCGTCATCCCTTGAGAGTGGACGAACGGACACCCTCGATGCCCTGCACACGACCCCCACACGCCGCCGCCTGTGTATCTACGATCGACCGGTTCGGGTGGATGCGCCTGCTGCCCACATGATGCACGGCACAAGCTCCCCGGCGCTTCGCTGCTTGTCCCGCACACACCTGGACAGCAGGAACCCGATAGACCGCCTGCACACACCCATCGAGTCTCACCTGGCGCCGGTATCTCACCTCGAGCGCCGCGACGGCTGTGCACAGGCTCCTTCAGGAGGTGGATCGGTTCTCAACCACAAGGTGCCGGCGGGTGCACTGTGCAGGGCGCACCCACGCCTCACGGGCCCGCGAGAACTCCACCCATTGCGCGTACACAGCATCTTGGGTCCACGCCATGGCGAAGCCCTTCGCTGTCTGCCTCCCGCCGTCTGGATACTCCAGCACCCACAGCGCCGGCGCTTTCTCCGGCTCCGTCACCGGGCCCTCCGGGGCTTCCAGCTGCAGCGGCGGCACATACCGGTCCGCACTCGGAGGAATTCCATGCCACCCAGGACGAGGAGAAGAACCCATGCCCCGCACCGTAACCGGCTCCCCCGACAGTCAGGACTTACGAGTCGTGACCCCTATGAATCACGATCAGGGAACAGCCCGGTCGATCCACAGGTGGCGGCACCGATAGGACTAAGGACCAGGTGTAGAGCACTTCGCTGGAGCTCAGCTCTACGATCACCACCCTTTTTGCAGCTGCCGGTGAAGCGTACGCACTCCCTCCGACCTGTCGACGGCTACGCCGCCACGAGACCAGAACTTCTCCCGGGCGCTGACGCTTATTTCCCGGAAGAACTGCTGGTCTCGTGGCCCTACGGGTAGACAGCTCTGTCGCGGAGCGCAGCGAGACAAGCTCGCCAGCAGCAAAAAGCGATGGAGAGGAACCCACACCATGAAACTTCCAGCCCACCCGTCCAGCGATCAGGGCGACTTGTTCGACCTCCTCACCCTCGCAGAGCCCATCACCGCTCCCCTAGGCTTCACCGTCGACGCCTACACCCCCGACGAGCACCACACCGCCTGCGAACGCTGGAGGATTGAGCACGGCACTTTCGCCATGTCAGGCAGATCCCACATGTGGCACTGCGCCGGATACGACGTCGGATGCAACCGGATCCTCGCCGGCGACCACCCGACCGTCCTGATGACCGCGGGCACGCGCTGCGAGCACTACGGGCGTCCCCGCTGCTCCTGCGTCGGTGACCTGCTCTACCGCATCCACTGCGAAGGTTGCGGCCACGTCACCGGCATCCACGCCCACGAGAATGACGCCGTCGAAGACCACCTCGACCACTGCTGGACCGGCTGGCGGAACCTGCCCGTCCTCACCCAAGCCAAGAACGGCACATGGAAGATCCCCGCCGACTACCCCACCACGTGGCAGATACCCGGCGCACCGATCCGCACCCTCCGCCAACCCCTCGCCACCCGCCACGTCCCCAGCCGCGCCTCCTTCGGAGGCTACGACACCGGAACAATAACCCCATAAGACCTAATAGTAGTGTTATACCCGTTACCCCCATTGGGTATCGGGTGCACCACTGCTGTCTGGGCCCGGCCCGCTGGTGACGTCCCTAATATTTCTAACGGTTCTGATGTGTATATTAGTTCTATTAGGTGTATTGGTACTGCTGAAGGAGAGTAATGACCGCGTCCATCCTCGCCCTGTGTAACCAGAAAGGTGGAGTGGGTAAGAGCACCACGGCTTTCCACTTGGCCCGTAGTGCGGTCACCAAGGGCCTGCGCGTCCTCGTGGTCGACGCCGATCCGCAAGGCAACATCACCAGTGTTCTCACGGACGACGTGGGCGACGATGTCGCCGGCCTGGCAGACGTGCTCAGTGCGCGGGCATCGGAGACGATCAGCGACGTCGCTGTGAACGGCATCTGGGAGAGGCTGACGGTCGTCCCGACAGCGGGGGAGACCCTCGGTGTTGTGCGGGACGAATTGGTCGTTGCCGGCGCAGGACGCGAAGCTAGGTTGCGGGACGCCCTGCACCTGGTGCGTGAGGACTACGACCTGATCCTCATAGACTGCGCGCCGAGTCTGGACACCCTCACGATCAACGGACTCACCGCCGCCGACGGGGTCATCGTCGTGACCCAGTCCAAGCTTTGGAGCGCGAACGGGCTCGCCAAGCTCCTCGACACTATCGCCGCCGTCCAAGCGCACTACAACCCCCAGCTGAGCGTCGCAGGCATCCTCGTGAACCAGCACGAAGCCCGCACAGTCGGCGGTGCGCACTGGGTAGAGCAGATCCAGGAAGCGACAACAGCTCGAGGTCTTCCCTTGCTGCAGCCACCCGTGCCAAAGCGTGCGCTCATTGCCGATGCCACCGAATCGGCGCGAGGACTCGACGAGCTCGGAGCCGACGGGATCGAACTGGCACGTCTCTACGACAACTACCTCAGCGCACTGATGGGAAGGAAGTAACACGATGGCCACTCGTCCAACGCCGCGGAAATCCACCCTGGCTGGAACATCACCAGTGACAGCACTAGCACAACCAGCACCACCGACAGAGCCACACCAGAGGCCCGAGAGCGCAGAGCCGGGTAATCCCACGACGAAACCGGCAGCTGAGCCCGTACCAGCCAAGAAAACCAAGGTCGCCTACTACCACGACGCAGATATGGCCGCACGGATCAGGGGAGCGTTCCAAGCAACAGCGCACCTGGAAAGCCACCGCAGTTTCTCCGACTTCCACGCCAGCGTCATGGAAGCAGAACTAGAACGGCTTGAAGCGAAGTACAACAACGGGCAACCCTACGAAAAAGCAGCCCCACGAAGTGGACGCCTCGGCCGACCACTCGAGTAGAAAAAGAGCGGCACCCCAATAGGTATAATGGTACTATTAGACCTATAAGAACCTATGTTCCTAAGGGGGATAAGCCCGTGACGCTCATAATCTACGTCAAACCGACCGGCTGCTTTGGCTGCGACAAGACCAAGCAGAAGTTCACCGAGGCCGGCATCGAATTCACCGCCGTGGACATCACCACCAACAGTGAGGCCCTCGCCTACATCACCGATGAGCTCGGCTACAGCCAAGCACCCGTAGTCGTGTACGAGAAGGACGGCAGTGAAGACCACTGGTCAGGGCTGAACCCCCTCAAGATCACCCAGGTCATTAACCTCCACCTCCGGTAGAGACAGACAGCGCGTGTTAACAGCAGCGATCCCCGAGAACGGGGCGAAGTGACGTTATCCAGCCGGTGGAGGGGCGCGTGCCTACCGGTATCGTAGTAGTCAGAGTAGTATTCCTACTATTACTACTACTACTTGAGGGAGGCGCGCATGGCGGACGACGCTGTTCCGACTACACCATTGGCACCTGGCATGTCTGGTGGGGCGGGGGTTCCGGTGAAGGAGCGGGTGTATGCCGCAGCGGAGACGATCAGTGCTGAGCGTCCTCCGACGGTCTCCAGTGTCCGGGAGGCCGCGGGGGTCAGTAACGCCGACGCGACCCGGTATCTGAGGGAGTGGCGGGAGGAGAAGGCCGCTGCGGGTTCGCGTATCGCCGCGACGCCGCAGTCTGTGTTGGAGCAGGCTGCGAGACTGGCTGGTTCTGTGTGGGCTGACGCTGTGGCCCTGGCCGCGGAGCAGCACGCCGCCGTGGAAGCCCGTTGGGTCAGGGACAGTCAGGACAAGGACACCGAACTGGGAGAACTCGTCGCGGACCTGGACCGGATCACCACCGAGCACACCACCGAGACCGCGGGATTGCGAGCCGAACTCGCCCAGGCCGCCGAGCGTGTCACAGCCGCGGAGTCCCGGGCATCCCTGGCAGAGGAAGCCGCCGCCGAGATCCGCGCTGAGATCAGTACGCTCACGAGTGATCTCGCCGCGGCCCGGGCACGCGCGGAGACCCTGCAGCACGCTCACGACGCCCTGCTCCAACGCATCACCCCCGAAGACACGACGAAGGAACAACCCCGGGAGCCGGACAGCCAGTAAACCCCTAGCGTCGACGGGGGTACGAGGCTCAGCGACGATGACACCGACAACCCGGTGCCGGGCATCGCCTGCACGGCTGAGCTGAGCAGGTAGTCCCGAGCGTGCAGGACGCCGCGCTGGTCGGGGCGGCACGCCGCCGAACAGCTGGCAGGCGAATCACCGGCCAGGGCCACCGTCTAGAAGCACCCAGGGCCCTGACCCCTGAGCGGGCTATCCACAGCACGATTGTGCGTGTCGACGCTCATCGCTGCCAGGAGCTATGGTCCTGTGCTCAAGGGACCGTGGCGCCGACCTGGGGGGGGGTGCCCTTGAAACGGTGGCTGCTCGATGATGTGAGAGCTGCTCGATGACCTGGGAGTTGCTGGGTCGTATCGCGTCAGCGGATCCGGTGCCCGGCTACCGCTTGGTATGAGACGAGGGAGGGGTGCTGGTGCGCTTCGATGAGTTGATTCTCCCCGTACATGAGTACCCCCGCGGTGTGTGTGAGAGCAGGGGAGAGTGGTTGCTGTTCTACTCCCGCGGTGTGCCGGTGGAGCAGATCGCTGCCTGGTGCAGGGCAGATACGGCCACGGTGCGTAGGACCATCCGTCGGGAAGTGGCCCGGAATCCTGGCTGGTTCGCCCGTCGCTGGTTTATCCACGACCAACCGGCTCAACTCTCCCACCAGGGGCGGGGGAGGTGGAGTCGGGATCAGGTGTGGTGGGAGCACTACACCGACCTTGTTGCCTACGTTCATGCACACGGCGCCCTGCCGGCCCAGAACGACAGCACCGTGGCCCGGGTGTTGTACCGGTGGATTGAGAATCAGCGCAGGACCTTCGACGCCGGCAAACTTGGCGTCGAGAGGGTCGCGGCCCTGGACAGGGTGGGGGAGTGGGTCGGTACCCGCAAAGGCAACCCGGAGGAGCTGTGGGCGCGGCGCCTCGAAGAGCTACAGCTGTTCCGGGCCGAGAAGAACCGGTTTCCCCGGCACGAGAAAGCCCGATACTCGGAGGAGAAGGTCCTTGCGGTGTGGCTCGGCCGGCAACGCACCTGGCACCGCAAAGGCAGGCTCCGCCCCGACAGACTCCAACGCCTCAACCAGGTCGTTCCTGGCTGGAACAAGACGGCCCTGGGAAGAGCGCGGTCTGCGGAGCCTTGACGGGTGAGCCGGCTGGGCGGTAAGTACCTGCTACTAACCTCGGGGGGTGTTAGTGGGCTGCGTTGTAGGCGTCGACGATGGACTGGGAGACCCGGCCCCGTGAGCTGGTGGTGTGTCCGTTGTCCAGGGCCCACTGACGGATCCGCTGCGTCTCCTCACGCTTCGCCCTCCCCGAGACTGATCCGGAGGAGGCCGGGGGCTTGGAGCCCTGCCCGCGCCGGCCGGCGGCTTTCCGACCCTTGTCCGCATACCCGGTGAGAGTGGCACGGAGCTTGTCCGCGTTCTCGGTGGTCAGGTCGATCTCGTACTCGGTGCCATCGACACCGAAACGAACGGTCTCCTGAGCCACCTCACCGGTGAGGTCATCGACCAATTCAACCTGTACACGCTGCGCCATATTCTCTGTCACTCCTAAAATCGTTGCTGGGTATTATCGGGTCCCCTTATTTTTACTCTATCGCGCCACGCATATGCGGCTCTTCGTAATTGAGAGTGCGGGCGGGGTGGCCGGTGTGGGCGCGTCGGTCACGGGATAGGCGTCGAGGCCTTCCGATGATGGAAGTTCCTACACTGCCCACCCGAAAGACCTCGACGTG
>NZ_VSLD01000012.1 GCF_008107445.1 Arthrobacter echini
GCATCTGCGAGATGCCCTCTCACCGAGTTGAATTTGAACCTTAGACAGTCCTATTCTTCCCGGTCAGGCGGGCATTTCGTCTTTAATGACGTGCTATCTCGCCGATACTCATCGGTGGATCAAGGCTTAGGCCTCTAACGAGTCGAGTCAAAGACGTCCATATGGAACACTCGCACCGGGGCGTTCCAGGTAAGAACCTAAGGAACCTTCAACGCGGTGGTGCCTCCGGTTCCATTCAGGCCATGGATCGCCACGACATGGAATGATCGCAGCAGCAGGAATACCACACGTGCAGACGTGCGGACATGGCCATGTGAAAGGGGCCTGTCTCAGTAACGGTGTTTCTGGCGTTTTCATTTAGTAGGTCTCCGCGGCCGGCCAGCGGTCGGCGAAGGGGAAGAGCGAATGCGTTCAGCGCGGGCTTCCAGCGGATCGTCCATCGGGCTCATCCCACGCCCGTCGGGTTGAGGGATCTGGTGACAAGGTACAGGCATTTCAGCGCGGGCTTCTAGCGGATCGTCCATCGGGCTCGTCCCGCGCCTGTCGGGTTGAGGGATCTGGTGACAAGGTACAGGCATTTCAGCGCGGCCTGCTCTGTCGGGAAGTGTCCGCGCGCCCGGACGGCTCGGCGGTATCGGGCGTTCAACGACTCGATCGCGTTGGTGGAGCAAATCACTCTGCGGATCTCGAGGTCGTAGTCCAGGAACGGAATGAACTCCTCCCTCGCGATCTCCCACAGCCTCACGATCGCCCCGTATCTGGTGCCCCACAGCTCGGTGAACTCATCAAGGGCGGCCCTCGCGGCCGTCGGGTTAGGCGCCGAGTGGATCGGTTTGATCGCACGTTTAGTCCCGTCACAGTGTTGCTTGGAGGCAAGTTTGAAGGTGTTCCGGATCAGGTGGATCACACATGTCTGCACTGTTGCCAGCGACCAGACGTTCGACATCATCTCGGGCTGCCACTTCGGCCCGTCGCAGACCAGGAAGAGCGAGTCTTTCACCCCGCGATTACGAATGTCAGTGAGGACGCTCATCCAGAATTTCGCGCCCACACCACAGGTGCCGGCCCAGAGGCCCAGGACGTCCTGCTCGCCTGCCAAGCTGACCCCGATCGCCGCGTGAATGGGCGGGTTCGCGACCTGCCCATCACGGATCTTCACCACGATCGATTGGGGCACCTCCCACGAAGTGGGGACGATGAAGATCGCGGCGTACACCTCATTCAGGGGCCGCGCGGACCACTCGTTCATCTCCTCGACGACCTTGTCCGTGACGCGGGAGATCGTCTACTTCGACACGGATGCACCGTAGATCTGCGCGAAATGCGCGCTGATCTCACCCGTCGTCAAGCCGTTGGCATACAACGACAAAACGACTTCCGCGACCCCGTTCAAACGACGTTGTCGCTTCTTCACGATCTGCGGTTCGAAAGAGCCATCCCGATCCCGAGGGACCTCGATCGTGACCTCCCCAGTCGCTTCCGTCAACACAGTCTTCGGGCGCTTCCCGTTACGGACATTGCCCGACGTGCGGTCACGGTCGGGACGATGCTTTTTGTGCCCGAGATGCTCGGTGAGCTCCTCGCTCAGGGCTGTCTCGAGCACGTTCTTCGTGAACAGCTTCAGCAGGCCATCAGGGCCGGTCAGCGCCAGGCCCTGTTCCTTAGCCTTGATCCACCACCCGCGGGTCGGTGGATCAAGGCTTAGGTCCGGCGGTTATTCTGTGCTGAGGATCGCAAACTGTGTTCCGAAGGCGAGGTTTTACGTATGGTTCGACCTGAATGGCCTCGGACGTTCGGGCGCATTATTGTGAGTCGGCCGGTAACGGCTGGGTATGTGGTGTTGTTCTGGGTGGTGGGGTTGACGACGGGAAGTTTGTTGTCCGGGCCCGCCGAACCGTTGGCTTCCGCCGTCCGTCTCTCGGTAGACTCCGCGGTGTCGAGTCCCTGGACCATAGGAACAGCCCTGTTCTGGGCGGACTCCCTCGGCGGATATCTGGTAGCGACCGTTTTGTTGATGCTGACGGGGTGGGCGTTTGAACGACGGATGGGAAGCGGCAGGTTCCTACTCGCTGCCCTGGCGGCACACGTCGTCGGAGTCTTTCTGACTGTTGGCTTCACCGGGCTGACGAGTGCCTTGGTCGGTGACTGGACGGCAGCCCTGGTATCCGAGTCCTTCGTGGGGGTGACGGGCCTGGTGTGTGGTGCTGCAGCCGCCGGATCGGCAGCGCTCGGAACCCTGTGGAGGCGGCGCCTGCGGGTCGGCCTGTTCACCGTTGTGGTCTTGCTGGCGCTGTTCAGCGGGACCTTCCAGGACATGCTTAACCTGTTCGCTGCGGTGGTCGGCGCGATCATCGGTCCTTGGCTGAAGGGCCGCCGTATTCATCGGCCGCGTTTCGCCGTGAGCCGGAGGGAGGCGCGGGTCCTGATCGCGCTCCTGGTGGCGGCGTGTGCGGCCGGTCCGGTGATCGCCGCGCTGAATACGCAGGCGGCGGGTCCGCTGGCTGTCCTCGAGTATCTGTTCACCGAGGTCCAGCCCACCGATCCGGCGACTGTCACCGCGGTGTGTGCGGATTCGGCGCAGGTGGAGGACTGCGCAGCCGCGAGGCTGCAATTGCGTGCCGGCGCAGGTGCGGTATTCATGGCTGTCCTGCCGTCGTTCCTCCTGGTGGTCCTCGCCGACGGACTCCGCCGAGGTCGCAGATTCGCGTGGTGGGCGGCGCTGATCATCCAGACACTCGCAACGATCCGGGCGGCAGCAGAGGTTTTCTCGCTCTCTGCCGGTTCGTCAGGGATCGTCGGTCTGCCCTTGGTTGAAGCAGCGTACGCCGGCCGGCTCGTAAGCGTGGCCGTAGCGTTGATCGTGCCCTTGGTGGTGATCGTTGTCCTCCTGATGAGTAGATCTCTATTCACTGTTTCCGCCCCACCTGGCACTTACAGGCGGCTCGTCGTGGTGCTGGCTGTGGCAGGAATTATGTTGAGCGCGCTGTATGTGGTAATCGGTCTGTTGTTGAGTGACGGGTTCACTCCGGAGCCGGGATTCAGGCAGCTGTTGTTCGACGCGCCCGACCGTCTCCTCCCGCTGAGTCAGTTTCTTGAACAGGTTCCGGCGATCGTGCCGCAGAGCCCGGCTGCCGTGTTGCTCTACGAGGGTGTCGGCGTCGTGTTCTGGCTACTTGCCGCTGTCCTGATGATCCTGTCGTTCCTCCGTCCAGCTCATTACGGTGCCGGGACCGATGAGGACCGGGCCCGCGAGCTGTTGCACCTCCACGGTGGGAGCACGCTGGGCTGGATGACGACCTGGCCCGGTAATTCGTACTGGTTCTCCTCCTCCGGGTCCAGCTACGTCGCCTTTCGGGTCCTGTCAGGGGTGGCACTGACCCTCGGTGAGCCGGTTGGACCGCGTGAGGAGCTCGCGGCGACGATCGACGAGTTCAGCGAGTTCTGCTCGATGAACGGGTGGGCTCCGTGCCTGTACTCCGTGGGGGGCCGGGTCAGTGACCTGACCGACGCCACCGGGTGGAACAGCGTCCAAGTCGCGGAGGAGACGATCCTGCCGCTGGGCTCGATCGCCTTTACCGGTAAAAAGTTCCAGGACATCCGCACTGCTCTGAACAAGGCAGGGAAAGAGGGCATCCGGGCGGAGTGGGTGAGATATCCTTCTGCGCCACGAGCTGTGGTTGATCAGATCAACGCGATCTCCGAGGAGTGGGTGGCAGACAAAAGCATGCCGGAAATGGGGTTCACCCTTGGGTCGCTGGACCAGGTCGATGATCCGGAGGTGCGCTGTCTGATCGCCGTCGACGCTGATCGGACTGTTCACGCCGTGACCTCCTGGTTGCCGGTGTACGAAGATGGTCAAGTGGTCGGGTGGACCCTGGACTTCATGCGCCGACGTGGGACAGGGTTCCGGGCCTCGATCGAGTTCCTGATCGCCTCGGCCGCCCTGACCCTCGAGCAGGAGGGATTCGGGTTCATCAGCCTCTCGGGGGCGCCGCTGGCGCGCCTTGATCCCACCGACTCCCCGGACGCGGTGAAGGTCCTCGACCGGGTTCTTGCCGGGCTGGGCGCCCTGCTCGAACCGGTGTACGGCTTCAGATCCCTCCTGGCCTTCAAAGCCAAATTCCAACCGACATACGAGGCACTGCACATGGTGTATCCGGACGCTTCGGCGTTACCCGCGATAGCGAACGCCGTAGGCCGGGCCTATCTACCCGAAGTCTCCCTCGGACAGGGCCTGAACCTCGCCCGCAAGGTCCTGGTACGCAGCGCATGAGTACCATCTCCCTGATCTCCGGCCCGGTCCCGGTCCTTGCCCTCGCCGCGGGCGCAGCAGGGCTCGGATGGTTGGTGGTGAAATCGCGCCGCTACCTGGTCCGCGTGGTGCCCGTGGCGCTGATCGCCGCAGGAGGACTCACCCTGGTCCTGGTATATGTCGCGGAGAACGTCTTCCACTGGTGGGACGACACCCTCCCCCCGATCCTGTACATCCCGGCGGGCCTCACCTTCCTCGCCCTGCTCCTGGTCGTACCGCGGATCCGCGCCAGGTCGGGTTCGAGGCTGGTCGCGGTGGTGGCCGGGGTGGTAAGCGTGGTCCTGGTCGCCGTGGCCTCGGCATCATTCGTCAACGTGCATTTCGGGCAGTATCCGACCCTCGCCAGTGCCCTGGGAGATACCGGCGTGTCGGATCAACCCATCAGCTCCGTCGCCGCCGGACCCAACACCCCCGGAACACCGGCCACATCGCAGAGTACGTGGACCGCGCCGCCGAACATGCCCACCGGCGGGACGATCTACTCGGTGACTATTCCCGGCCCAGTCTCCGGATACGCATCAGCACCGGCACTTGTCTATCTACCGCCGGCCTACCTCGCCGCACCTAAAGCATCGAATCTGCCCGTCCTGGTCCTCTTCCACGGGCTGCCCGGAAGCCCCGTGGACTGGGTGAACGGGGGGCAGATCGCCCAGGTCATGGATACCTTCGCCGCCGCTCACGACGGCCTGGCACCGGTCGTGATCATCCCGGACATCACCAACAACGGTGCCAGTGACCCGCCCCTGTGCATGGATACCAAGGTCAGTAAATCCGACACGTACCTCTCCGTGGATCTACCGGCCTGGGTGGAATCCACCCTCGGCGCTGGAACCGCAAGCGCCCGGCAATGGGCTATCGCCGGATACTCCTACGGCGGGACCTGCACCATGCAGCTGGCCACCAATGACTCTGAGGTCTACCCGACATTCATCGACATCGCGGGTGAGACCGAGCCGACCGTGGAGGGCGGGCGCTCGGCAGTCATCAGCACCTACTTCGCAGGAGACGCGTCCGCGTTCACCGACCAGAACGCCCTCGACAGGCTGAAAAGCCACTCATTCCCGGACTCGGCCGGCATCGTCGTCGTCGGGGCCACGGACACCACCTACAGATCCCAGGGCCAGCAGGTGTTCGACGTCGCCCACGCCTCCGGCATGGACGTCACCGAGCAGGTACTGCCCGGCGGCCACTCCTGGCAGGTCTGGAAACCGGGCCTGGTCAACAACCTGGATTGGCTCGCGCAAAGGATGGGTCTCATCAAATAATCGACCGCGAAAAGCCTGGAAACATTGTGGAGTTCTGATGCCTGACATGAGCGACGACGTTGCCCCCATCGATCGTTCGTCCGCAGGTGGTGCCGGGCCAGGTAGTGAAGATTCCACATCTGCGGTCGGGGCTGATTATGAAGCGACGCCCGAGTCGAGGCCGGACGAGACAGACGAGGTATCAGCTCGAGCGCAGATGGTCGGGGTCCGCCGGAATCGGCGTATCCGGCGGTGGACGGCTGTGTTGACGGTGCTGTTGGCGGTGTTGACGGTGGCGTCTGCGCTGTCGCCGCCGTTACGTGTGCGGATGGAAGTGTTGCTGGAAGTACTACCATTTCCCGCTTTGCACACCGCTGCCGCATCGACGGTGTTCGTGGGCTTTGTACTGGGGCTGTGTGCTCGTGGGTTGTTGCACGGTCAGCGGATCGCGTGGGTGGTGGCGGTTGCTCTAATGGTGACGGCGGTTGTGCTCAACCTCATCAAGGGCCTCGATGTCGAGGAAGGAGTAATCAGTCTCGTCCTGGTCGGATGGTTGGTTCTGGTCCGGCGGGCTTTCACCGTGGTGCCTGCCCGGGCTCAGCTGCGGCGGGCTGTGAATGTGGCGGTGGGGGCCACAGTGTTCGTGATCGTGGTGTCGACGGTGCTCGCTCTGACACTGGGGCGCCGTCATCACCCGCGGGCCGGTGAGACGATCCGTGCCGCTGCGGAGCGGCTCGGAGGTGACACACGTCTGCCCATCGTGGGGTTGGGGCCAGCAGGTACACCGTTGTTGGCAGCGGCTGGGATTGCTGTGGTGGTGGCGGCACTGTGGATACTTCTGTCACCTCGGCGATCGTTGCCGCGCACACCGGCGGATCACCTCGTCGACCGCGAACGTGCCAGGGCTATCGTTGCTCTCTATGGTGGGGGAACGTTGGACTACTTCGCGCTACGCGATGACAAGGAATGGTTCTTCACGAACGACGCGGTAGTGGCCTACGCGGTGCGAGGCGGCGTCTGTTTGGTCTCACCGGATCCGATAGGCCCTCATGGAAGCCAGTACCAGGTGTGGGCAGATTTCATGGATTTTGCTGCCACACGTGGCTGGACGCCGATGGTTGTGGCAGCCTCCGCAGACCGCCTCGAGATGTATGGTCATGCGGGCCTGAAACCCATGTATCTCGGCGACGAAGCCGTCGTCGACGTGGCTTCCTTCACCCTGACCGGGCGGGCTGTGAAGGGGTTGCGGCAATCAGTGAACCGGGTCGAGCGTGCAGGAGTGAACGCCGTTTTCATCGATCCAGCCACGGCACCGGACGAAGTGCGGGAGAAGGTGCTCGCTATCGCCGATAAATCGCGTCAGGGTGAGACGGAGCGGGGCTTCTCGATGACGCTGTCCCGAATGTTCGATCCTGCCGATACCGGCTTTTTGATGGTGCTGGCCACCGATGAGAGGGGCCGTGTGCTCGGATTCATCCAGTGGGTTCCTGCCACCGATCTGCCCGGCTGGTCGCTGGACGTGATGCGCCGCGACACTGCCACGGATGTCCCCAACGGGTTGACCGACTTCATGATCGTCAAGACGATCGAGCGCATCGCCGCTGAGGGGGGCAAGGGTCTGGGCCTGAACTTCGCGGTCATGAGGGACTTCATGACGAAGCCGCCCGAGAGTGTCGCCGAGCAGATCCGACGTCGCATCCTCGACATCGTCGCCAAGCACTCGCAACTGGAATCGCTGGGCAAGTTCAACGAGAAGTACGACCCCACATGGGTTCCGCGGTACGTGATGCGCGGCAGCGGGGATGAACTCCTGAAACAGGGACTGGCGGTTGCCCAGGCTGAAGGAGTGATCGACACCCCGGGCAGGGCGGCGCGGTCATGACACCGGGCAGGAACTCCTCATCTGCTTCGTCCTCGTTCGATCGGGAAGCGAGGTTCTGCTGATGGGCGTTTCCCTGGCCGCGGCCGTGGTGGCTTCCGTGTTGATGGGAAGCGCCGCGATCTTGCAGTCACTGGCGACTCGCCGTGCAGTCGGCCTCCTGGTCTTGAAGCACCCGCTGTATGTAGCCGGGACGGTGTTGGACCTTATCGGGTGGGGACTGTCGGTAGTGGCGATGCGCCACCTGCCCCTCCTGGCGGTGCAGACGATTCTGGCCGCGTCGCTGGCGGTCACCGTGATCCTGGCAGCACGAATACTTCGGGTGAAGCCAAGTCGTAGTGTCTGGGTTGCCGTCATCGTGGTGTGTTTGGCGTGCGGTGTCGTTGTAGTCGCCGCACAGCCGGGCCCACCGGCACCCGCCCCTGCACAGTTCAGCCTGGTCCTCACCTTTTCGCTGATCCTGCTGGTAGCTGTGGCCGCGCTGTCCTACAGGCATCCGCGAACACCCGTATGCGCGGTAGTGGCCGGCATGGGGTACTCGGGTGCCGCTGTTGCGGCCCGGGCGATACATGGCTCCTCCATCGATGCGCTTTTGAAGGAGCCACTGGTATGGCTGATCGTAGGCTTCGCCATTGTGGGAGCCGTGATGTTTTCCCGGGCGCTGGAGACCCGCGCCGACGCAGTCAATGAAGCATCAGCCTGGTTGTGGGTGATCGAGATCGTCGTACCGTCCATCGTCGGTGTCATGGCTCTCGGGGACCAGGTACGTCCTGGATGGGCCATTCCCACCGTGGTGGCCATGATCGCCGCCATCGTGGCGACGATGAGGATCTCGACCTCCAACACCCTGCTCGAACACCTAGTCAGTCCCCAGGCGTCGTAGTACTCAGTAGTCCCGCTGCGCTGCCGGACCGAAAACGGACGATACCCAAGGTGGATGGACCACGACAAGCAAGGGCGTCCCGGGCCGTCACTGATCGGTTCCCTGCGAATGGCCTGTGCACTCCTCGCCGCAGCAATGACCGCTGGGGTGACTGACGGCTGGACCCGTTCGTGCTGGTGCTAGGTGACCCATGGAGTCCTGACGCTATCGACGCTGTGGACAATTGTTGTCGTGGGTGCTGCGGTCTGCGATGACGTGACGGTGCTGCCCACGGCCGCTGTCACCACCAGTAGTGCACCCAGCAGGAAACTCCCTCCTGCCATCATCGCCGCCCGACGTTGCTCGCGTCCTGTCCGGTACATGGTGTCCTCCTCAGAGCATCTAAGTCTGGTCAGAATCGGCCATCAGTAGGTGAAAGCTCGACAACCACAGTGTTCACCGAGGACCTTGAACAGATGCTGAGGATCTGCAGCCGGCGACACCGACCGAAGAACACCACCCAGCAACTTCGGGGCACCGCGCAAGGAAGCGATCAATGCGATTGACCAGCGATTCTGACCCTCGAAGACGAAGACGAAGACGAAGACGAAGACGAAGACGAGGGCGAGGGCGGCCCCCTGCTCTCTCAGCATTCTCTAAGTGAACGGGGGTGAGAGTTGTATCAGGCAGCCAAAGCGGCGCCGGACCCGACGCACCAGCTAGAGAGCAGTATTCAAGGGTTCACATGCGTTGATTGAAAGGTAGTAGTGCCATGAACACCTCCCAGAAGAAGAAGGCCGTCGTCGGCTCGATCGCAGGTCTGGTTCTGGTCGGCGGAACCGCTCTCGGCGGTATCGCCGTCGCCAACGCCAACACCACCGGCACTGACTCGATGGGAACCAGTGACGTTGCACAGGATGAGAGGGGCGAATCGAACGAGGCGAAGGTGAAGGGGTCGATCTCGGTCCCGGAGTCCGCGACCGAAGTCTCCGACGCCGAGGAAAGCGCCCAGCTGGCCAAGCTCGCGACGATCGACACCAGCGCAGCCGAGAAGGCTGCCGCAGCGTCGGTGCCCGGCAGCACGGTCGTCAGTTCGGAACTCGGTGACGAGGACGGGTTCGTGGTGTACGAGGTGGACGTCAAGGATGATGCGGGAACGGTCACCGAAGTCACCGTCGACGCCGGCGACGCAAGCATCCTGGCCTCCGAAACCGGCGATGATGATGACGACCAGGAGGATGGCAATGAGGCGAAGGTGAAGGGGTCGATCTCGGTCCCGGAGTCCGCGACCGAGGTCTCCGACGCCGAGGAAAGCGCCCAGCTGGCCAAGCTCGCGACGATCGACGCCAGCGCAGCCGAGAAGGCTGCCACAGCGTCGGTGCCCGGCAGCACGGTCGTCAGTTCGGAACTCGATGAAGAAGACGGGTTCGTGGTGTACGAGGTGGACGTCAAGGATGGTGCGGGAACGGTCACCGAAGTCACCGTCGATGCCGGCGACGCCGGCATCCTGGCCTCCGAAACCGGCGATGACGACTAAGGAGCTGGAGGCCCCTGTATCGGGCTGACCATGACGGTGATCCTGACATCAACACCATCCAGGTAGCCTCCGGGTAATTCGCCAGCGACCGTCAACCGTACAAGAGCTCCTTCTGGCAGTTTCAGCGTGAGTGAGACCCCAGGACCCCGACCGCGTACCGCTCCCCACAGCGGTACGCGGTCGGTCCTGCGCCAAACCCGTACTCCGCGACTGGCTCACACCCAGGCACGCTGACGGAATTCATAGATGAGCCACGTGGCCCCTCGCCTGCAAGAAAAAGGTGGGCGGATACGCTCCGGAACCTTTCAGTTCCCGCTTGGGAGGGTGGCCAAGCAATCAAGTAGCTAATGCCCAAACGCTCGGTCGTGGTCGTCAGCGACTACACCGAGTACTCGGAGGCGTCAGTGGTTTCCAGTGGTTGGCACTACATAGGTTCTCCAGTGAAGTGACCGACCGGCTATCAGCACAAAGTGTGAGAGGGAAAAGTACATGATGCATCTTATGGCTGGGTCTCTACCGGCTGGACTATCCCTGGGGAGCGTTGCGGACCCGGCAGCGCTGCTCGATAGCGCCGGAGGATGGGTTTTGCTGGTGGTCGCCGCGATTGTCTTCATCGAATCCGGGGCACTGTTTCCCTTCCTGCCGGGGGACTCCCTGATCTTCACCGCGGGCCTTCTTCACGCTCAGCTAGGCATCAATCTGGTGGTCCTCATGGCGGTCATCGTGGGCGCTGCTATCGCAGGAGATCAGGCAGGATACTGGTTGGGTCGCCGCTTCGGACGGCGCCTGTTCACAGAGGATGCCCAGGTACTGAACACTCGATACTTGACCGGTGCGGAGAACTTCTTCACCCGGTACGGGGGACGATCGCTTTTCCTGGCACGGTTCGTGCCATTCGCCAGGACCTTCGTTCCACTGGCAGCCGGCACTGCGCAGTACCGCTACCGCTCGTTCCTCCTGTGGAATGTCATCGGGGCGGTCCTCTGGGGTGTCGGTCTGACCCTCGCGGGCTCGCTGCTGGGTGGGGTGCCCTTCGTCACTGATCATATCGATCTCATCGCCGTGGTCATCGTGACGTTGTCCGTCGTCCCCACTGTCGTCGAGATCATGCGTCACATCACGAAGAATAGAGCGAGCAGGGCAGCTCCTTCACCGCTGGTCGAAGAACAGAAGCATGATGAACCCGTGCTCCCTCATCGTGAGGTTGAAGTACCGTGACAGCGTCGTCGCAGCGAGACAGCTCGCACGCTGCCCGGTCATCGCAGGTCGGGCGTGGACCAGGAGCGGATACCAAGCAGCATGAGTCCGGACACGGCAGGGCTCGTCCCTCGTTCCTGCTACGGCACTGGGTGGTCGGTCCCTTCGTGGTCGGAGTTCTCGTCATGGCCGCCGGCCTAATCCTGAAGACCAATCTTTTCCTCGCCGCGTTCGATCTTCGGTTGTTGCAAGACGTCAGCCACCTCCATAGCGGAGTGGGAAACGCTGTCGCGCTGGCACTTCACGCCGGCCTTCGTGGGCTATCGGCAGTGGTGGTACTCGCCCTCGTGGTGGGTGCGATGATGGCTCTCACCCGGTCCGTCCGGAACGGGTTGACCATTTTCGTCCTGACCACGGGTGGGTGGGCTGCAACCGCGGTCATGAAAATACTTGTTAGCAGATCACGTCCTGATCAGTCGTTGTTGGCCGACTCGCTTCTCCCGGGCGTCCAAGGTGCGACGTCGTTCCCGTCCGGTCACACAGCGTTTGCTGCGTCCTTGGGGATCGCGGTAGCGCTCGTGATGTGGCGGACCCGATGGAGGACTCCCGCCATCGTCTCTGCCGCCGTATTCGCTGGGCTTGTCGGGGCGTCTCGAATCTATCTTGGCGTTCACTACGTCTCCGATGTCGTGGCATCCTTCGTCCTCTCCGCAGCGGTGATCGTCCTGCTGACTGGCGCGACCGGCTTCTTCCAGCGGTACCGAGCGAGTCTCATTAGGATTGGATCACCTGAAGGTGGAAGGAACCCCTGATGCGCGTGCTGCTGGTCGAGGACGAACAAGACCTTGCCGAGTCAGTTCGTCGTGGTCTGACGAACGAGGGGTTCGTGGTCGATGTAGCCCACGATGGTGTCACCGGCGCGTGGATGGCCGTGGAGAATCCGTACGACGCCGCGATTCTGGACATCATGCTTCCGGGCAAGCACGGTTACCAGATCCTCAAGGAGATCCGCGAGGCGAAGATCTGGACCCCGGTGTTGATGCTGACAGCCAAAGATGGCGAGTACGACCAGACGGATGCCTTCGACCTCGGTGCCGACGACTACCTGACGAAACCGTTCAGCTTCATCGTCCTGGTCGCCCACCTGCGAGCACTGATCCGTAGGGGAGCTCCGGAGCGCCCAGTTGCCCTGACGGTCGGCTCTCTCGTGCTGGATCCGGTACGACGCATGGTGACACGACGAGGATCGCCTGTACCTCTGACGCCGAAAGAGTACGCCATCGTCCATTTCCTGATGCGCCACCACGACCAGGTGGTGTCGAAAGCGGAGATCCTCGACAACGTGTGGGATCCAGCCTATGAAGGCAGCGACAACGTGGTCGAGGTCTACATCGGGTACCTCCGCAAGAAACTGGACCTGCCCTTCGACACCACAACACTGACCACTGTCCGGGGTATGGGATACTGCCTGGTCTCTGATGAGCCGTGAACCCGGCCCAACGGTAGCTTCTCCGCCGGGTGGGACACCACGCCGCACTTCCCGCCGTGGCGCCCCACGCCTATCGGGGTGGGGTGTTCGTCGGCAAGCAGTCCTGGCCGCTGTCATGACCATGGCCGTCGTTCTGATCCTGGCCGGAGTAGTACTGCTCCTGGTCCTACGATCATCACTGCTCGACAACGCCCGGGACCTGGCAGTACAACACCGCGACAGCATCATCGAACAAAACCAGGAAAACGACTCCGAGGACCTTCCCGGCAATCTCATCCCTGACCCCGGGGGTGTCGGCGGCACCTCGGGTGCACAGGTCACACAAATCATCGACGCACGTGGCACCGTCATCGCCACGACAGACCCATCCGTCGACGATGCGCTCTACGACGACGATTTCCTTGACCCTGGACAATCTTTCGTATCCGGCAACCCAGGGCTCAGCGGCATCATCGACGTCGATGACTACGTTGTCGCAGCCCAAGGCGTCCGAACTCCCGACGGTGACAGGATCGTCGCGGTCGGAGTGCCGACCGACATTGAACGCGATGCCATCAGCACGGTCGGCTGGTTCCTCCTGGCAGGTGTCCCAGTGCTACTTGCTCTAGCGGGGACGCTCATCTGGTTCCTCGTCGGACGGGCATTGCGACCTGTGGAACGCATCCGCGCAACCGTGGCCGGTATCTCCCAGCAGCACCTCGACGAGCGGGTGGAGGTCCCTCCCACCCGCGACGAGATCGAACGCCTCGCTTCCACCATGAACGACATGCTGACCAGGCTGCAGAGCGCCGACGCCGCGCAGCGCCGATTCGTCACCGACGCCAGCCACGAACTGCGCAGCCCTCTGGCCACCCTGACCACCGGACTGGAGATCGCGGCCGCCGACCCCTCCGTAACGACCTGGCGCGAGACGTCCGGCATGCTGCAGACCCAGGCCAACAGGATGGGATACCTCGTCGAAGACCTGCTGACCCTGGCCAAGATCGACGATGCCGGGCTCAGGTTCGTGATGCAGGACGTCGACCTCGATGATCTGCTCCTCGAGGAACTGGCCCGGCTGAAAGGCGTTTCCCAACACGCCATCCGTACACATATCGAACCGGCGCGGATCACAGCCGACCCCCAACGCATCACCCAGGTCATCAGGAATCTCCTCAACAACGCCGACCGACACGCGGCCACAACCATCACCATGAACCTCACGACCGAACCAGGACCTACCACCGTCACCAACCCAGCCGATAAGAGTCACGATCACGGCCTCGAAGCCGCAGGAAGGACAGTGATCCTGACGGTCGACAACGACGGTGACAGAATCCCCGCAGCACAACGCCAGCGAGTGTTCGACCGGTTCGTACGCCTCGACGCGAGCCGAACCCGGGAAAGCGGCGGCAGCGGTCTCGGTCTGGCCATCAGCCAAGAAATCATCAGGGCGCACTCCGGCACCATCGTCACGACCGAAACACCAGCCGGTCACACACGCTTCGAAGTGATCCTCCCACTGCAAAATACTCACCCGGCGACGGTCGACGCCAGCACGAAAAAAGCAGCTCCCGATAGCGATCCGGCACGCAGCTCCCCCGACGAAATACTCAAAACGCGTCGAGGGCGTCAATGAAGACGGGACTGTCAGAAAAACGGTGTGTGGGAGTCCGGCCTGATCCGAGAGGAGATGGCCGTGAACGACTTCACGACCGAAGTATTAGAGGCGATGATCGATCCTGTGACGGGAGAGATCATTGATCAGAAGGTCCTTGCCGAACGGCTGCTGGCCCAGGCCAAGGAGCAGGGCGTGAGCCTTGTCGGTCCGGGTGGCTTGCTGAGTCAGCTGACGAAGAGCGTGCTGGAGACCGCGCTGGAGGCGGAGCTGACCGAGCATCTCGGGCACGACCACGGGCAGACGCCCATTGCGGCGAACATGCGCAACGGGACGAGATCGAAAACGGTGTTGACGGAGATCGGCCCGGTCGAGATCGAAGTGCCCAGGGACCGCGACGGATCCTTCGAGCCGGTCATCGTGCCCAAACGGAAGCGTCGTCTGGATGGCATCGATGAGATCGTGCTCTCGCTGTCCGCCCGCGGACTGACCACGGGAGAAGTAGCGGCGCATTTCGAGGAGGTCTACGGCGCCAGGGCCTCCAAGGACACCATCTCGAAGATCACGTCAGAAGGTCGCAGGTGAGCTCGCGGAGTGGTCTTCTCGTCCGCTGGACCCGCTCTACCCTGTGCTCTTCGTGGACGCGATCGTCGTGAAAATCCGGGACGGGCAGGTACGGAACACACCGTTCTACGTCGTCATGGGCGTCACCGTGAATGGGGAGCGTGACATTCTGGGGATCTGGGCCGGCGACGGGGGTGAAGGTGCCCGGTTCTGGTTGCAGGTCTTCTCCGAGCTAAAGAACCGCGGCGTCGAGGACGTGCTCATCGCCGTCTGCGACGGGCTCAAAGGGCTTACCCGAGGCGATCAACACGACGTGGGAGCGCACGGTGGTGCAGCAGTGCGTCGTGCACCTGATCCGCAACAGCTTCCGCTACGCTGGCCGGCAGCACCGCGACGGGATCGTCAGGGCCCTCAAACCGGTCTATACGGCCCCGTCCGAAGCCGCTGCGAAGGACCGGTTCGAGGAGTTCGCTGCGGAGTGGGGTAAAAGGTATCCAGCGATCGTGAAGCTCTGGGAATCCGCGTGGGCTTCAGTTTGTGCCGTTCCTCGAGTACGACGTGGAGATTCGCTTAGGTGATCTGCACGACGAACGCTATCGAGTCGATCAACGCCCGCTACCGGCGGGCTGTCAGAGCCAGGGGCCATTTCCCAAATGAGGCCGCGGCGCTGAAGTGTCTGTATCTCGTGACCCGGTCTCTTGACCCGACCGGCGGTGGCAGAGCACGCTGGGTCATCAGGTGGAAACCAGCGCTCAACGCGTTCGCGATCACCTTCGCAAGTCGGTTCGAGAAAACCATCCACTAATGAAAACCGCCGGACCCCACACACCGTTTATCGGACAGACCCTGCTATGACAGGCGGGGACTATACATGGGCTGCGGGTATCGTTTGCTGCATGCGTGCTTCCGCGGTTGGGTACCGCCGTAAGCGCCGACCTCTGCACAGGGTCTCTTAAAATTGGTGAGCTAGACATTGGAGAGAGTGTGATGTTGGGATGGTTGTACAGCAGTGAATGATCAGTGGGTCAGTGGGCCAGTATGGATACCGGAGGCCCCGCCATCGTGGGCGACCTACTTGGCACCAACCTTGCAACCGATTCCGCTTATCCCCGCGATCGCGGTGGTGTTGGGTGCGCTCTATCTGGCCGCCGCGATCCGTCTGTGGTCGATGGGGCGATCATGGTCTGTATGGCGAACAGCGGTTTTTCTGTTGGGCTGCATCATCATCATGATCACGATGGGTGCGGGAGTTGAGGGCTACGGGCTGCGTATGTTCTCCGTCTTCATGTTCCAGCAACTGACTCTCATGATGGCTGTTCCTCCGCTGCTGGTCCTCGGCCGGCCTGGCACCCTGTTGCTCCGTGCAACGCCTCACCGTGGACTCGGGCGCTTGGTCCTCAGGCTCGCCCATGCGGGTCTGCGATCAAGGGCCGCCCGGATCGTTCTTCATCCGGCCTTCATGATTCCGGTGTTCCTTGTCAGCTTCTATGGTGTCTATCTCAGCGGTATCGCTGACGCTATGCTTCCCTCCTGGTATGGGCATGTCACCTTGGAACTGCTGTTCCTGATTTCCGGGGTGCTCTTCACCGTGCCTGTGCTATCAACCGATCCGCTGCCGGTGAAGCAGTCCCACCTCGGCCGGCTCCTCGACATCTTCGCCGAAATGCCGCTCCACGCGTTCTTCGGTGTGGTCCTAATGATGGCGACCACCCCTGTCGTCGACTTCTTCGGCACGTTGCCCGTGGCGTGGGATGTTGATCCGATTACTGATCAGGGTATTGCCGGCGGTTTAGCCTGGTCGTACGGGGAACTGCCGTCGGTGCTGATGCTGCTGATCATCATGGTGCGCTGGCAGCGCGACGATACGTTGACTTCGCGGGCAGCCGACCGGAGACACAATCGGGAGGGAACGCCGGAGCTTGACGCGTACAACGCCTACCTCGAGCAGCTCCGGCAACGCTCCGAGCGCCATGATCGGCAACGATAGGGAGCCTCTGGCCTGCATCAGTCTAGATAGTGCACCGTTCCCCGTTCTAGGTCCTATACGGGGATTTTTGAGAAGAACTCGGTACTGGCACCATTTAACTTGTCACGAGTCGGACAGCTTCGCGGAAGTCTTCGAGCGAGGTCAGTGTGTTGCGGTTCTGGTCATCGAGGAGGATCAAGGCGGGGGCTCGGGTAATGCCGACGCGCGTGGCTTCAATCCGGTCGGAGTCGATGAGGGCGAACACCTCGGAGCTCTGCATGTCGGCTTCGAACTGTTCGCTGTCGAGGCCTAGCTCGTGGGCAACAGCCAGATAGGTATCCATGGTGATGTGGCTGTGCAGCCGGGGCAATTCCTGGGCGTCTGGACCCAGTGTGATTGCTTCCAGGAAGGAAAGAAAACACCCCTGGCGGTCGGCGGCCTCAAGTGCGGTTGCACCTAGGTATGCCTGATCGTTCGTGGGAAGGTGTCGCGCGACGAAGGTGACGCGGCGGGAGTAGTCCGCTCGGAGGTTGGAGAGAAATTCCTGGGTAGAGATGGTGCCGGGGGTGTATAGGTCGATGAATTGCACCAGGATGGTCCGCTCGTGGGAGGCACGCGAGATCAGACGGTCGCTGGGAGCAAGGGTGGCACGCAAGGCGGCCTGCTGGCTTGTATGGACAGTCGAACTCGTAGTGGAACCCGCCCGAGGAGCAGGAGAATCCCTTGAGGTCGCAGGGGACGGGTCGGAGTCGAGGTCAGGCTCGTCGGGACTGTTTGACAGGTACCCTTTGAATCCGATGAGAAAGGCGATGGAACCGAGTATCAGGATGATAGCCAGGGGAATCATTGCTGCTAACCAGGGGTTCATGAAAAGGTGCCAGTCCTGTCACGTCCGACGACATCGAACAGGTTTATAAGTTCGCGTGTGCCCGACGAGTCGTCGATCGGAACGTTTCGCCCCGAGATACTGCCATCGCGGCATATCAAATACATCCTACCGTGAACCATTCCACGCACCTTCGTGTCTCACCTGGGCAGCACAGCGAGGTGAGCCACGACGTTCATAGCTAGACCGGCGGCTGAGTGTTCGGTGTCATTGTGGTATCACCAGCTCATCACAGAGCGGCGACGGCGACCTGATCATCACACCCCACAGTGTGTTGAACGTTGCGGTGCGGGCTTTGACTGCACTCGTCCTAGTGGCGTGCAGCGTCCGGATTACCTCGATAGGGCCGGACATCGCTTTCAGGATCGCAGTTGAGGTCTGGGCAAGGACAGCTTGTGCAACCTGCTCAGCGCCCAAACGGTCGGACTTGCCGTCCATCCGCCGCGCGATCCTGTTGGGCAGGGTTAAGGTTCATTGTCGGCTCCCGCGTGGTCAAGGTACCAGAAGATCTGGACGGTCACTTTCGCTGGCATGGCGATGCCTTCTGTGACGGGCAGGTCATCGACACCATAACCGCGCTACCGCGCGCGAGTGGCTATCCCCACGGCACAGGACGTCAACGATGCGAGCAAGCGGGCCGAATCGGTGTGGGACCGGCAGGTGCACGATCAATCGTGGCGGGCGGTGTGGGCTTACTTTGCCAAGCGAGCCTGACGTGACCACCGCACGCTCACAGCGCAGGAGGACAAGGCCAAGGCCGTCGTTGCCGGCGAATAGGCCCCCAGGAAGCCACGATTCGTCAAGACCGCCAACGGCGCCACTGGCGTGGACGATGCCGCGCTGGAGCGTGCTCGGCGTCTGGTTGGGCTGAAGGGTGAGTATGACAACCCCATTTGGCCCCACTGTGATGGTCTGATTTGGCCCCACCCCCGGGTGGGGTCGTGCTGGCCGTCGTCGGGTGACGGCGGCCTGGTGCCGGCCTGGTGGGCCGGGGTCTAGAAGTCGGTGTTGGTCGCCAGGGGTGGCGGCTGATGGTCGTGGCGCGCCTGCCCGGGGGTGGTGCCCAGGGCGTCGGCGATCTGGTTCCAGTCGCGCTGGTCGGGGTCCATCTGGGCGATGGTGGTGGTGATCATCGCTTCGGCGGTGGCTGCGAGGCCGGACATGGCCTGGATGTAGGTCAGGTCGGTGTAGTCCCAGTCGCGGTCCTGGGCCAGCTGTTCGGCGGCGGTGATGATCGCGGCCAGGGCGTGTTCGTCGGTGAGAGGGTTGGGTCTCATGAGCGTTGCTCCTGGGTGGTGCGTAGTCGGTAGGAGGCGGTGCCGGTGTTGATGATGTGGGCGTTGAACGTCAGGCGGTCCACGACGGCCGCGGCCAGGCGGGGGTCGGTGAAGGTGGCACCCCATTCGGAGAAGGGAGCGTTGGTCGCGCAGGCGATCGAGGCGCGTTCCTCTCGTTCGGTGATGATCTGGAACAGCAGCTCGGCCCCGCGCGCGTCGAGGCTGACGTAGCCCAGCTCGTCCAAGCAGAGCAGGTCCAGGCGGGCGTAGCGTCCGATCAGGCGGGAGAGCTGGTTGGTGTCAGCGGCTTCGGTGAGTTCGTTGACCAGGGCCGCGGTGGTGATGTAGCGCACTCGTCGGCCTTGCTCGGCCGCAGCGGTGCCCAGGCCGATCAGGAGGTGACTCTTGCCGGTGCCGGAGTCTCCGAGCAGGACCAGGGGCTGACCGGCATCGATCCAAGTCCCGGTGGCCAGGTGAGCCAGTGTCGCCGGCGGCAGATCGGGCATGACGGTGGTATCGAAGTCCTCCAGTCGTTTGGTGCGGGGGAACTTGGCCTCCTTGACTCGCCGGGCCCGGCGGCGACTCTCACGGTCGTCGCACTCGACGGCCAGGACCTCGGCAAGGTAGGCGGTGTGGGTCAACCGTTCCCGGGCCGCGGCCTGGGCCAGCTCGGTGGCCTGGGTACGGATCGTGGGCAGGAACAGTGTCTTGCAGGCCGCGGTGATCGCTGCCTGAGCGGCGGCCTCGCTCATGGCCGTGACGGCCGGCGCCGGGGCGCTCATCCTCGCACTCCGGCCAGGAGCGTGTCGTAGAGGGCCAGCGAAGGCGCCGGACGGTCATCCAGGAGCGCGGCGGGTGGAGCGCTGGCGGGAAGCGCCACCGCCGCCGCGGCCGGAGCCTGGGCCTGGGTCAGGCGGCGGGCCTCGACGGCGACCAGGTCGGGGTCGTAGCGGCCCATAGCCACCGCGCCCTCCAGTGCCGCGATGATGCCCGCGGCCCGCTGGGTGCGGTGCAGCAGCAACACCCCCACCAGTGCTCGAGTCCCTGCCCCGTCGCCTAGGTCCTTGCGGGCCGCGTCCCAGAAGCGTTGATGGGACGCGGTGAATCCGCCACCGGCTCTGGCGGCGGCCAGCGCCGTGGATCCGGCCAGCGCCCCGGGCTTACGGGCCAGAACCTCCAGATAGTGGTCCAGGACCAGGTCCTCACTGAACTTGTGGATCGATCTGACGTGACGAGCGACCACGACCCCGTCGGCCACAGCGACCACGGTGGTGGCACCGAGCTTGACCCGCAAGCGCCGACCGGCGAAACGCGCTGGCACCGAGTAGTAGGACTGGCGCACGCAGACCCGCGCCCTGGCATCGACCCGGCAGGACAGCGAGGCTGCCGGGTCGAAGACCTCCTGCGGCAACGCCCGCAGCCCGGGCAGCTCGCGCGCGGCCGCCGCACCGACGGTCTCGATCCGCCCGGTGATCCGTCGCGCGTCGTCCTTCGCGTCGGCGAGAGCCATATACGAGTTGAGCTCGGCGAGGTCGGCGAAGTCGGGGACCGGGACCAGGTGACGACGCCGGAACCGGCCCACCTCGCCCTCGACCCCACCCTTCTCATGGGCGCCCTCCAGGCCCGGCAGACAGAAGAAGGAATCGAACCCGTAGGTCGAGCGCAACGCGATGAATCGCGGATTCTCGATCCGTTCACGGCCCAGCACCACCCTAATCACCGCCGCGGTCAGGTTGTCATACCGGATCATCCCAGTCGGGATCCCGCCCAGACGCTCGAATGCTTGCACGTGACCATCGAGGAAGGATTCCTGAGCCTGATTCGCGTAGGCGATATGGACGGCCTTGCCCGAGTGGGACAGGCGCAGCACGAACATCCACAACTTCATCACCACCCCACCGATCATGGCCTGGAACTCCCCGAAATCGACCTCGGCCTCCTCGGCCGGGCCATGGGCCTGGGGCACCTTGACCTGCAGCGACTGATCGAAGATCTCCCGCCGCAACTCACCGACCAGGGCCCGCACGCTGGACTCCGCCACCTCCGCCCCTTCCTCCTCGACCAGCCGCTGCCACACCCGACGAGCGGTATGACGCTGCTTACGGTGGACCTCCTCGTCCGCGACCAACCAGCCGCGCACCGTGGCCACGTGCTCGCCCAGGACCGGCGCCTCTCGGTCGGGAACCTTGCGCGGCGGTGGTGTCGCATCGGCCAGTGCCTGACGCACCGTTCGCCGGTGGACCTTGTACTTCTCGGACAACGCCCGGATCGACATGTCTTCATCCCTCCGGTCTCGCCGGATACTCTCGAACTGCTCCACTCTCGACAACTCCTTCAATCGCCTCCACCGCTTCCGTGATCGTCTTGGTCGACATCACGAACGGTAGGGCTGGTAGGTCGAGGGTGGGGCCAAATCAGAGCATCAAAACCGCTCCAGGTGGGGCCACTTCAGAGTGGCACACTCAGAAGGGGTACGTCACGAACATGCCGGTCACGGTGATGCCCGCGCGTGAGGTCATCGCCTCCTACCACTGGCCGCGGCAAGTCGAAGCGTCCTTCCGGGTGAGCAAAACCGGCCTACGCGCCAGGCCGATGTTCCACCACGCCCTCGAGACCATCGAAGCCCACCTGTGCGTGGTCATCACGGCCCTAACGTCATCCCGCCACCTGCAAAACGTCACCGGAAGGAGTATCCGCAAGATCGTCCAGACACTCCGGCCGCTGCAGCAGATACTGTGAGCATCGCCGGACACCAGCAGACCGCCCCTGACCCTCTCACCAACCCGGCCCGCGAGATCCTCACCGCAACCGACACCGCGTGGCAGGCACACTAAACCGGCACGAGTCGGGACAGGAGCGCCCTGCCATCCCTCCGAACTGGACGTGCGGCTTCTAGCGCATCCGGCTCTCCGCATGCTCATGCCGTGGCTGCTTGTCCCCTGAGGTCCGAAGAGCTGATTATCGGGTTGCCAAAGCTTTGTTCTACGATGTGTAGAAGTACAACTTCTACACATCGTAGAAACCAAGATGCCGGCCTGAGTACCATGTATTTTCTTCTGCGCCGGCTTGATGAGGGGCTGCTGATGGAAGCGTTGGAACTTGCCCGCTGGCAATTCGGTATCACCACGGTGTACCACTTTCTGATGGTGCCGTTGACGATCGGGCTTGGCCTGGTGGTAGCGATTATGCAGACGATGTGGGTGCGCACGGGAAAAGCGCAGTATCTGCGAATGACCAAGTTTTGGGGCAAGCTGTTTCTGATTAATTTCATCGTGGGTGTCGCGACGGGCCTGGTTCAGGAGTTTCAGTTCGGCATGGCCTGGAGTGAGTATTCCCGTTTCGTCGGCGATGTTTTTGGAGCACCGCTGGCGATGGAGTCGCTCCTTGCGTTCTTCGTGGAGTCGATTTTCTTGGGTCTGTGGATTTTCGGTTGGGATCGGTTGCCGAAGAAGCTCCACCTGGCGACGATCTGGGCCGCTAGCAGCGCGTCCATCATGTCGGCGTATTTCATCCTTGCCGCCAATTCGTGGATGCAGCATCCGGTTGGCGTTGAGATGATTGAGGGACGCCCGGTTCTGGTTGATATTTGGGCCGTGCTGACGAACAACACCCTGCTGGTGGCCTTTCCACACACTATTTTCGGCGCTTTCTCAGTCTCGGGCGGTTTCCTGCTCGGCATCAGTTGGTACCACTTGTGGAAACGCCGTCGTGATGGGATCGACACGGTTGAAGCCGACGGCAAGGTCCTTGTGGGCGACGTCGAAAGTACCGGCCGGGACAGGACGGACTATCAGGTCTGGCTCCAGTCGCTACGAATCGGCGCTGTCATTGCCATCTTTTCCTTCGCCGGTGTGGCTGTCACCGGTGATCTGCAGGCCAAGCTGATGTTCGAACAGCAGCCGATGAAGATGGCCGCCGCGGAAGCTGCCTGCCACGACGGCACCGGATTCTCCGTCCTGTCGCTGGGTAATCCGGGCTCCCAGGACTGCGATGACATCGTCGCCGTCGTCGAGGTTCCCGGCATGCTCTCGTTCATGGCCAACGGTGACTTCAACACCGAGGTCAAGGGCGTCAATTCTCTGCTTCCCGAGTATCAGGAAAAGTTCGGCACCAACCTGCCCGATGATCCGATCTACGGCGAACGTGCCGGCAGCGAGATTGACTACGTTCCGGTCATGGAGGTCACCTATTGGGGTTTCCGGATCATGATTACCTTCGGTGTACTGGCTGCCTGCGCCGCCGCCGTCGCATTGTTGATCGTGCGCAAGGGAGCGGTGCCGGAGTCGAAGTGGCTGATGCGCCTGGCCGTCTTCGGCATCCTGGCTCCGTTCGGCGCGAACGCCGCCGGCTGGATCTTCACGGAAATGGGCCGCCAGCCCTTCGTGGTCGCTCCGAACCCGGATCCGAACGGCATCGACAACGTTTTCATGTTCACGGCCGCCGCGGTGTCTCCGGGCGTCTCGGTGGGCGAACTGGCGGCATCGCTGATCACTTTCACCGCCATCTACGGAATCCTGCTGGTGGTAGAGGTCAGGATGCTGTTCACCTATGTCCGCGGCGGGGTGCCCTCGGCCATGCCCGAACTGCTGCATAACCACAACGGCAGGGACGACGACGGTGCTTCCGACGGGAAGGATGAGGGCGATGTGCTGGCCTTCGCCTACTGAGATGAGAACACCCGCAGCGACCGCTACGCACCTCGAACACCGGGAGAACTGAGTTGGAATTCCTGCCCACGCTGTGGTTTGTGATTATTGCCTACCTATGGACCGGCTACCTGATGCTGGAAGGTTTCGACCTCGGCGTCGGCATGCTGATGAAGTTGACAGCCCGGAGCAATCAGGAACGGCGGGTACTGCTCAACACTGTCGGACCCGTGTGGGACGGTAACGAGGTGTGGCTAATCACTGCCGGGGCCGCGACGTTCGCGGCCTTTCCGCTCTGGTACGCGTCCCTGTTCTCCACGTTGTACCTGCCCCTGCTGCTGGTGTTGGTCGGGCTGATATTCCGGGCCGTCGCGTTCGAGTATCGCGGGAAGGTGGACTCTGATTCCTGGCGGAATCGTTGGGATTGGGCCATCGCGCTGGGGTCCTTCGTCTCCGCTTTCGGCGTCGGTGCTACCCTCGCGCTGACCACGACCGGCCTGCCGATCAACGCCAACGGCGACCGGGAAGGCGGTGCCTTTGCCTGGCTGAACGGCTACGCGTTGCTGGGCGGCTCCGCCGTCGTACTGTTCTGCCTCATTCACGCCTCGGCGTTTTTGGTGCTCAAGACCGACGGTGACATCCGTGCCCGTTACCGAGGGCTGCTGCTGCAGTACCTACCGGTGGGGCTGTTGCCCATGGGGGGCTGGGCCATCACAGTGCACCTGAGCGGTGGCAAGCCGCTCACCTGGCTGACCCTGGCAATTGCGGTCGCGGGTGCTATTTTTGCGTGGGTGATGGCCGCCCGGGAACGGGACGGGCTGAGCTTCCTTGGGATGGCCGTTTTCCTCACTGCGGGCACCACCACCATCTTCACTTCCATTTTTCCGGTGGTGTTGCCCTCGACGCTGGACCCCGCGTTCAACCTGACCGCAGCAAACGCATCCTCGTCGGATTACACGCTTTCGGTGATGAGCGTGGTCGGGTTGATCGGCCTGCCGGCAGTACTTCTTTATCAGGGCTGGACCTATTGGGTTTTCCGCCAGCGCGTGCGCGGTGATCGGATTCCCCAGGCCCACTCGGTGACCATCCAGTGAAACCCGCCCTGCCGGTCAGCATGGCCAGCAAGCGCGCCCTGTATCTCCTCGGCCTGCTCGTCGCCGGTAAGGCCGTCGGACTTGTCCTGATAGCCCAGGCCGTCGCATCCGGGATCGCGTCGCTGGCTGCCGGGCAGCTGGACTGGCCGTCGCTACTGGTTGAAGGTGTCGGAGGGGCGGTCCTTCGCTCGGTGGCCATCTGGGGCCAGGAATCTGTTGCGCAACGGGCAGCGGCTGGAGTGAAGGAGGAACTGCGCGGTTCTGTCGTTACCCGGGTCATGGACGACGGCGGCACGGCGGCCGGTCACGGTACCGGTGCCTTGAGCGTGCTGGTCACCCGGGGGCTGGACGGGCTGGATAATTACTACTCGAAATACCTTCCGGCGCTGGTGTCCTGCGCTGTCGTTCCGTTGCTGGTTGGTGTTCGCATCCTGGCCGCGGATTGGATCACGGCATTGATTATCGTGCTGACCGTGCCGCTGGTGCCGGTGTTCATGATCCTCATCGGGCTCCATACCCAGGACAAGGCGCGGCAGGCATCGGCGTCGTTGAACCGGCTGTCCGACCATCTGCTCGAGCTGGCCCGCGGGCTGCCGGTGCTGGTGGGGCTGGGCCGGGCCAGCGCCCAGACCCGAGCGCTGCGCGACGTCGCGGAACAGTACCGTTCCCGCACCATGGAGACACTGAAAGTGGCGTTCTTATCCTCACTGGCGTTGGAATTGATCGCCACCATTTCGATTGCTGTCGTGGCAGTGTTCATCGGCATCCGGCTGCTCAACGGTGACATGAGCCTGGAACTCGGACTGCTGGCGTTGATCCTGGCACCGGAGTGCTACCAGCCGCTGCGCGATCTGGGAGCGGCCCACCACGCCAGTGAAGACGGCCTGGATGCGCTGGAACGGGCCCGCCAGGTGACCAGCGCGCCCCCGGTGCGCAGACTGCTGGCCGATGAAGGCCGGACAGAGCAGAGACGGACGATGGCCGTCCGCGGATTAACAATCGGTTATGAGGGTCGCGACGGCGACGTCGTGGAGAATCTGGACTTTACCGTCGCGGCGGGAACAATTGCCGCCCTGTCCGGGCCGAGCGGCAGCGGTAAAACCTCAGTGCTAGAAGTACTGGCCGGGCTCCGGGGCCATGGATCGGCCACCCGCGCCCGCGGCACCATCACCGGGATCGATTCGAGCACGATCGCCTGGATTCCCCAGCATCCTGTTCTTACTGCCGAAACGGTGGCCGAAGAGATTGGACTTTACTCGGGATTGGGGAGTGGCGCCGAGCGCCGGGACGCTGCCCGGCGGGCGCTGGCACAGGTGGAATCGGCCCATCTGCTCGATGCGAACAGTGGAGAGCTTAGTCCCGGCGAGCTGCGCCGTGTTGCCGTGGCCAGGGCGCTGGCCAGAATTGAAAACACGGAGGTGACACTGCTCCTGGCCGACGAGCCGACCACGCACCTGGATGACTTCAGTGCCCGCGCCATTGAAGCAGCGCTCTCGCGACTGCGCGGGCGCGTCACGGTGGTGCTCGTGGCCCATAATCCCGAAACTGCGGCCCTGGCCGACCAGGTCATTAAGGCCAACGGACGCTCCGTTGATGCATCGGACAATATGTTACTGACAGCCGCGCCAGCGCACAGCGGAACGATTGCCGCCACCGGGGACCCTGGACCCGGCGATGCCGGGCAACCGATGTCTCCAGGGGACAAGGGAGAGCCGTCCGTCCGGCAGTCTTTGGGGCGGAACGTGGCCATGTTGCGGCCGTGGAGCACGCGGTTCATGGCCGCATTGTTCCTAGGCACCGGTGCCGCCCTGTTCGCTGCGGCATTGACCGCACTGTCGGGTTGGCTGATTGTGCGGGCTGCTGAGCAGATTCCGATTCTGTACCTGTTGACCGCGATTGTGGGGGTGCGCTTCTTCGGTGTTGGCCGCTCGGTGCTGCGCTACTGTGAGCGGCTGCGCCTGCACGAGGCCGTCTTTGAAAGCACCAACGCATTGCGCTTGAGGCTGTGGAATGGGCTGCTGCAGCGTCCGGCCGCCTGGCGGAGGCTGGCCCGCGGCGGCGGGGTGCTGGAGAAGTTGGTGGGTGACGTCGATGAACTGCGCGACCTCGCTCCACGGGCCGTATTTGCCCCGCTGGTTGGCATCCTGACCGCTATTGCAGCTTTAGTCACCACGGCGCTGTTGCTTCCTGCAGGATTCCTTTGGCAACTGGCGGTGGCTGCGGTGTGCCTGGTGGCGGCCCCCGGGCTTGCCCTGGCCGCCGATAGGACGGCCCGGCGCAGCAGCGTGGGCTTGAAAGCGCGAATGTTGAACGCTACGTCGCGGATGTTGACGGCGGCTCGGGACCTGACCGCCAATAGGGCAGCAGAGGCCGTCCGTGCCGACGTCGGCCGGCTCGACGAAGCCATGACCGCCAGATTGCAGCGCAGTGCGTGGGCACAAGGACTGGCCAACGCACTGACCGCTCTGGCATGCTCGCTGGGCGCCCTCGTGATGCTCGCTTCCGCTGACGGGGTGCGTCCCGCTGTGGCCGCCGTCGTCATCCTTCTGCAGCTGGCCCTGATTGAGCCATTTACCGCCGTCAATACAGCCGTGCAGCAGTTCTCGGCCTGGAGAGCTCTCGGGGATCGGGTACTACCGGAACTGGGCACCCCCGGTCTCCACTCGGAAGAGGCACCATCTTCGACACCGGTCGAGACCATAGAGCTCCGCGACGCCAGTTACAGCTATCCGGGACAAAGCTCCACGGTGTTTTCCTCGCTCTCGCTACAGCTCAGACGTGGAGAATGGCTGGCCGTGACCGGGCCCTCCGGCAGTGGAAAATCCACCCTGCTCGGTGTCCTGCTCGGCTTCCTGCCTCTCGTGCATGGGAACTACCTCATCAACGGCCAACCGGCAGAAACCGGCGTAGCTCCACGGATCGCATGGTGCCCGCAGGAGGCGCACCTATTCCAGTCCAGCATCCGTGCCAATCTGGTCCTGGCCCGCAGTGCGGAAGATCCACCGAAGGACTACGAACTCCACCTCGCGCTGGAGCGGGCAGGCCTCGGAAACTTTGTCCGAGCGCTCCCTGATGGCCTGGAAACAAAAATCGGGCCCGGCGGAACCCGGCTCTCCGGAGGCCAGCGCCAGCGGCTCGCTGTGGCCCGAGCACTGCTCACAGAGGCCGACGTCGTACTCCTTGACGAGCCAACCGCCCACCTTGACCGAGTGGCCGCACAACAACTGCTCACCGATCTGCGCCACGGCCTAACCAGCAAACTGGTAGTGGTGGTGACCCACAACCCCGATGATGCCACCGTGTGCGATTTCCAACTGGAACTTTGACGGCTCTTCACGAACGAGGGATGGGGGACTGTCCTGAATTCGGTGTTTCTGGCCTGACACGTCGGGCGTGAGTCTGGCGGGGAAGGTGCCGTGATGACGACACTGGATGCTGTGAAGAGAAACAAGCCGGAGCTCTCTGCGGAGGAGCTAGCTGCTAAGGAACTGGTCCGGATGGCGGCCGAGCGGGGCCTGTCCCTGACCGGTCCCGATGGGCTGTTAAAGCAGTTCACGAAAACGGTCCTCGAGACGGCGCTGAACGAGGAAATGACCGAGCATGTCGGTCATGA
>NZ_VSLD01000013.1 GCF_008107445.1 Arthrobacter echini
TTGCTTGGTCGCTACCCATTCAAAGAGGCCCTGACCTCATTCCCACCACACCACGCCGCACCAGCACCAGCGAACCCCTGCCGCGTTAGTCCCCGACCGCCCTACCCACGCTCAACTGCGAAGGGCCAATAATGTGGTCGTTGAAGAACCTCGCCTCTTGCCCACATGTGCGCGGCACAAGCCCTCTACGCTTCGCTGCTTGTCCCGCACACACCTGGACAGCAGGAACCAAGGGTCCACCTGCACACACCCACCTGCCTCACAGTCACGGGGAGAGCTCACCTTGAGCGGACGGTGGATGTGCGCAGCCTCCTCATTCATGTGGTCGCGCACACAATGTTCTATTGTCGTGTGATTCCTGGTGCTGTGATGAGGATGCCGGTGATGTTGCTGTCCGGGTCGAAGACGACTTGTGCTGCCCACTGTCCTGCTTCGCATTCGAGAAAAGTGCGTCCGATGAGCGAACCTCGGACGCGTTCATTGTCGATGACGGCGGACCCGTCAGGAAGTTCGACGCTGGTGTTTCGACACGCGATGAGATTGCCGGTGTCGGCCACAACATGGGCCCACGTATTCAGAACTGCGTCGCGCGTCAACACCTCAGCAATTCCCTTCGCCATCATGGATGCGAGAGTTTCGTAGTCACCTGCATCGATGAGTGAGAAGACCTCCTCCGTCTTCTTTTCGACGGCGGTCGTTTCCGGTGCCGGTGTCGTGGGCTGACCGGTGCGCGGGTCACGAGGATTCCCAAATCGTTTGAAGGCTGCCTGACGGGTGAAGCCGAGCGCTTCTCCTATCTGGGCCCAGGTCAGGTCCTGCGCGCGTGCTCTATCGACTGCTTGCTGCAGTTCCATGCGTGCAAGGTTCAGCTGGTGATCTGCGGCGATGACGTCATCCAGCCCGGACGGGTCAGGGGTGGCTTTGGTCAATGAGTTCTCCGGCTGGGTCCGCTTCCCGGCGCGGGAACGCGCCCGATGACACGCTACCGGTCAGTAGGAGTAGAGGGCTTCTCTGCTGGGATGCCCTCGAGGTGGGGTCTGATGGAGCAAGTCCTTCGCGATCGGTCTGAACGTTACAGGAACAGAGGTTCCGGCTGACACGACGTGCCGCCGGTCCGCTGTCGAGGGTGAGCCTATTGGTTGGGGCCCCGGGTAGGAGTCCAGTGCTTGTGTGAGTTTCGCATCCGATAATGGGTGCAGGAGGAGATTCACGAATCATGGCACGTAGACATACCCCTGATCAGGTCATCGCGAAGGTCCGGCAGGGCCAGAAAATGCTCAACGACGGACGCCCGATGATCGAGGTCATCAAGGAACTCCAGGTCACCGAAGCAACATGGTACCGGTGGGTGAACCAGTACGGTTTCGAAAAGAACGCCGAGACCTCGAAGCGGACCAGGGAGCTGGAAAAAGAGAACGCCCGGCTGAAGAAGTTGCTGGCCGATCAGGTCCTCGCTAATGACATTCTGAGCGAGGTGGCGAAGGGAAAATTCTGAGCCCCGAACCTCGACGCCGTGCGGTTCGCATGGCGCAGGAGAAGTTCGGGGCGTCCGAAAGGTTCGCCTGCAGGGTGCTGGGCCAGAACCGGTCAGTACTGCGCAAGGGCCGCCCGGAGACTAGCTTCGAGGAAGCCGAGCTGCGCACGGATTTGCGGGCGGTCCCGGTGGAGCATCCGGCGTGGGGGTGGCGGAAAGCCCGCTGGCACCTGCTGGCCCAGCCTCGCTGGGACGGGGTGGCGCTCAACGGGAAGCGGATCCGTCGGCTCTGGCGCCTCGAGGGGCTGACCTGCAAGCCCAAGGCGAGGAAGAAACGCCGGACCGGGCCCGGTGCCGGGGAGCAGAAACGGTTGCGGGCCGAGTACCCGATGCATGTGGTCAGCTTCGACTTCCAGTCCGATGTGACCTCCTGCGGCAGGCATATCCGGTTCTTCAATGGTTGTGACAGGTTGAAGTGGCCCCGGTGTGACGGCTTGAGCTGGCCCCACCTAGCGACTCGCGGGGCTTCTTGTGACGGTTTGAGTTGGCCCCACCCCAGCGTTGGAATCATCAGTTTGTTTCCAGTGGTGGAGGGCAAGGATGAGAGCACGCGTGGAGGTATTTGCAGCAATCCGGAGGGACGCCCGAGTTGAGGGTCTTTCAGTTCGTGCGCTGGCAGTTCGACATGGGGTGCATCGCCGAACGGTACGGGCAGCGTTGGAGTCAGCAGATCCTCCGGAGCGAAAAACACCGGTTCGACTGGCAGCAAAGCTGCAGACGTTCAAGCCGGCGGTCGACGCGATGCTCGTCGAGGATACGACGGCGCCGCGGAAACAGCGTCATACCGCCCGGAGGATTCTTGCCCGGTTGATCGAGGAGCACGGGGCTGAGGATCTGTCGTATTCGACGGTGCGGGATTACGTTCGGGTTCGTCGTGCGGAGATTGACGTGGAGGCCGGTCGCAGGGTCGAGGTGTTCGTCCCGCAGGAGCACGCACCAAGCGCGGAAGCCGAGGTGGACTTCGGCGAGGTGTGGGTCGTCCTCAACGGGGTGAAGACAAAATGTCACATGTTCGTCTACCGGCTCTCCCACTCTGGGAAGGCCGTCCACCGGGTGTATCCGACGCAGGCGCAGGAAGCGTTCCTCGAGGGACACATCGACGCCTTCACTGCTCTGGGCGGTGTTCCGACCAGACACATCAGATACGACAACCTCACTGCCGCTGTCACCGCGGTGGTATTCGGGCAGGGCAGGCAGCGGGTCGAGAATGACCGGTGGGTACTGTTCCGCTCCCACTACGGCTTCGACGCGTTCTACTGCCAGCCTGGTGTCACCGGCGCCCACGAGAAGGGCGGGGTGGAGGGCGAGGTGGGCCGGTTCCGCCGCAACAGGCTCTCCCCGATGCCGGTGGTCGCGTCCCTGGATGAGCTCAATGACCGGATCCGGGTCTGGGAGGCAGAGGACGACAATCGGCGGATCAACGACAGGATCCGCACCGTTGGCCAGGACTTCGACACGGAGCAGCCGCTCCTGGCAGCGTTGCCGACGGAGACGTTCGATTCCGGGCTGGTGCTGACGCCTCGGGTGGACCGATCCTCGATGATCACTGTCCGCATGGTGAAGTACTCCGTGCCAACCCGATTCATCGGCAGGAAGGTCCGGGTCTCGCTGCGGGCGTCGGAAATCGTGGTCTTCGACCGGCGCACCACCGTGGCCAGGCATCAGCGGATCACCGTCAAGCTCGGGCAGTCAGTGCAACTCGATCACTACCTCGAGGTCCTCAAAGCCAAACCCGGGGCCCTGCCCGGTTCCACCGCCCTGGCGAGGGCGAGAGAGGGTGGTTCGTTCACGAACGCTCATGAAGCGTTCTGGGCGGCGTCCCGACGGGTCAACGGCGATGCGGACGGGACCCGGGAACTCATCGACGTCCTTCTCCTGCACCGGTTCATGCACGCCGACGACATCCAGGCCGGGATCAGCGCGGCCCTCACGGTAGGCGCGGTCAGCGCCGACGTCGTCGCGGTCGAAGCACGCCGACACGCTGCCGGAGCCCTCATCGAGGATCGTGAGTTGACGGCCGTGGGTGGGTCCACTTCAGACCGTCATTCTGGTGCCCATCGTGGTGCTCACGTCGAGAGCGACGTGCAACGGGTTGTCAGTCTCACTCAACGCCGTCTGATGGACCCTGCCGCTGTCATCGCGGGGCTTCCACCTGACAGTCGGCCGATCCCGTCCGTCAGCTCCTATGACGAGCTGCTCGCCAAACGAACGTCCAGCAATGTCTCAGACACCGCATCGAAGGAGAACATCTCATGAGCCCCACGACTTCCACCACCACGGTGACCCCAACGTTGCGCCGGCGGCGTGGTCTGACCGAGCAGGCCGCCGTCGCGGCCGTCGACCAGGCCTGCCGCAGGCTACGCCTCCCCACGATCCGTGCGGTCCTCGACGAAGCCCTGACCGTCGCGGGGAAGGAGCAGCTGTCTTATCAGGGGTTTCTGGCCGAGCTGTTGCTCGCTGAGTGCGACGACAGGGACCGCCGCTCCTCAAGCCGGCGGGTCAAAGCAGCGAACTTCCCGCGGGATAAGTGGCTCGGGGACTTCGACTTCGACGCGAACCCCAACATCAACTCCGCGACGATCCACACGTTGGCGACCGGGGACTGGATCCGCAAAGGGCAGCCTCTGTGTCTGATAGGGGACTCCGGGACCGGGAAATCCCACCTCCTCATCGGCCTCGGTACGGCGGCCGCCGAGAACGGCTACCGGGTCAAGTACACGCTGGCCACCCGGCTTGTGAATGAACTCGTGGAAGCCGCTGACGAGAAGATACTCGCGAAGACCATCGCACGGTACGGGCGGGTCGACCTGCTCATGATCGACGAGCTCGGCTATATGGAACTCGACCGCCGCGGCGCAGAACTCCTGTTCCAGGTCCTCACCGAACGCGAGGAGAAGAACTCGATCGCGATCGCGTCCAACGAGTCGTTCTCCGGGTGGACCAAGACCTTCACCGACCCGCGGCTCTGCGCCGCGATCGTCGACCGACTCACGTTTAACGGCACCATCATCGAGACCGGCACCGACTCCTACCGACTCGCCCACACCCTCGCCCACCAAGCGGTGGGCTAGCCAGAACGTCGACCCGGCACCGCAGAGAGAAATTACGGAGCCAGTGCGGGGGGAGAGGAATCTGCCTCGTTCCGAGGGAGGACACCAGTAGGCTGAGTTGCCCTGGTCAACAGTCAGTGAAATTACACCGGAAAAGGCGCTTTCTAGGGTTGCAGTTAGTTGATTGGCTTCGTAGCGTCGTGATCGTACGGTACCGCCCATCGATCACTCGAGAAGGATGTGACTGTCATGTTTATGACACGAAAAGTACCCGCTCTACTAACTCCGTTGATGGGGTTGATGTTACTGATCAGCACGTCCGGCGTTGCCAATGCAGCATCGGTTGCCCCACCTGCGGAGCCCCTGACCATGATCGCCGTCAGCGGCGAAAAGGCGGCGTCAAAGACCGAAGCCGCAATGACTGCCCTTGCCAGTGGCGCGGTGCCACTGCAAGCACCGCTGAACACGGTGGTCGAGGCCGAAACGAAGGTGAATACGGTTCCAACCGACCAGGGTGAGTTCACCACGGTGACCATCCCCATCGACGGTTCCTACAGCTTCACGAGCAACGTCTCCATGGTCTTCGACAGCGACGGCAATCGGTTGTAGTCCAGCGAAATGCTGGTCAGCGAAAACGCCGACGGCTTCTTCAACGTCAAGACGTACGTCGATGGGGTCATGACAAGCAATCAGGACACCGACCTCGTCTACATGACAGACGCGGAATTGAAGGCTGATCTTGTCGCCTCGCAGGCCAAGAGCGGCGGCATGGCCGAGGATGCTGTTCCGGCTCCGCTCGCCGAGAAGAACACCGGCGCCTGCATCGCGACGGTTCTCGGCGTCAGCGGTGTGGTTGGCGGCATCATCGCGTACGGCTGTGCTGGCGCTTGCGCCGCTGCAGCAGTCGGTGTCGGTGTTCCCTTCTGCATCGCCTGCATTGCCGGCTTCGCTACCGTCGGTGGTGCGTCCATCACAGCTGTCGCAACCTGCTTCTAAGGAGTCCTCATGAGTTGGAAACCGAACCGCACATTCCTAGCCCTGTTCATCGGACTGGTCGTGTCGGGGGCCGCTCTTATCCTGACGCTCCCTGCAATATTCGGTCCACACGAATCGAGTCAAGCAATGCTGACCATGATTCTTGGCGGCGTGACTGCAATATTCGCCATCGGGACTATCCTGATGCGTCCGCAGAAGCATTCTTCAGCGACTAGCTGAGCACCAGCAATGATCTGATGGCCCCGCGCGGACGGCGCGGGGCCATCCTTCATGCCCCGCCGGAATCAGGTCTTGGTGACAACGGACAGAGCTGTCGTACATCGAGCGACGCTGACGTAGCAGGCGTCAACCCTCTGCCCGTGCAGGAGGCTTCAGGCAAGGTCTCCAGTACCTGGAGTGCTTGCCGATCAGTCCTGGTGGCTCCATGCGTTGCCAAGGCAGAAGAATTCGCCGTCGGTGCCCAACTCCTCTCGATCCCCGCACTCGCCCTCCGCAGATACCACTGACTCCGCAAGTTGCAGCGTCTCTGGACAGATCTGCGTGGGGCCAGTTCAAGCCGTCATGCCGGGGCCAAATCAGGTTGACATACTCATCTTCAACGTGATCGATGAATACACGCGTACCGCGTTGGCGATCATCCCGCGCCGGTCGTTCACCGCCGCGGATGTCGTCGCCGTGCTTGAGGACATCATCGCCGAGACCGGGATCGTCCCGACCCATGTCCGATCCGATAACGGACCCGAATTTACGGCCACAGCGCTGACCGCCTGGTGCAACACCGCGGGCGTGGAGACCGCGTTCATCGACCCGGGATCCCCGTGGCAGAACGGGTTCGCGGAATCCTTCAACGCCCAATTCAGGAGGGAACAACTTGCTGTAGAGATCATGGACACCCTGGCCGAAGCCCGATACCTGGCCGCGGAATGGAAGGACATCTACAATCATGAAAGGCCCCACGGTTCCCTCGACGGAATGACACCCTCGACGTACTGGAAACGCTGGACCGCAGACAACCAACTAGCTATCGCATAGCCACTGGACTGCTAACGGGGACCCAACCACTATGGCTAATGGGTAGAAGCGGCGTCAGGGTGCGGCGAAGTCGTTCCATCAAGGGGTTCTTTGGGGTTAGATGCTGAACGAGTGCGCGTCAGGGTGAACGCTTTGGTGAGGCTGCCCGCGGCGCCTGCGAGGGAAAGGTACGCCACGATGATCAGCACACGGTAAGCGTCGCCGCTGACCATACTGCTAAGAAATGTGCGTCCAGCGAAGACACTAACGGCGACGGCGACACACAGTGTTGCGATGAGGAACCAGAAAGTGCGCGCGCGTGTCATAGGGTGCTCCTTAAATGGGACGATTGTCTCGGTGGTAGTGACCACGGTGGTGTGGGAAGTGCTCACCGCAAAAGTTCCTTGCGGGCGACTTTCTCTGCTTCGAAGGGACCGAAGCCGATGGTGCTGGCCGCGACGACGACGACGTCGTTGAAGAGGACGATCGCGGAGCCGTCGCGTGAGCCCCCGGTGTGCCACCAGTAGTCTTCGCTGGACGCCCAGCCCGGTGGGTTGGTACTTGCGGGAAATGTCTTAGACCAATCTCGGGAGGCCTGCCCGTAGGTGATGAGGGCATCGAGGGTTCCCCAGAGGCCGCCGGCACCGATGAAGGGGCCATCACCAAGGGACCAGGGTTCCCGGGTACGACCGAGCAGTGTCTTCCGCACCAGGCCGCCGTCCGGTACATCCGTATAGACGTCCTGGGTGATGCCCAGCAATGACAGGTGAGTGGTCGCCAGCTGCTGCCACGTGTGATCTGTGTGCTGCTCTAGGACATCGGTGAGGACGGCGTACCCGAGATTGGAATAGTCCGGGTCATGGCCAACGGGTTCGACAACGCCGCCCCACAGGGCAGGTAGAAGTTCCCGAAACCGGTCGCGGGTCATACCCCTGTAGGGGTCATCCTTGGCTGTCATTCCTTCAGGCATGCGCGGCAAGCCCGACCGGTGGTCGACTAGGGACCGCGGCGTGATCCACGCGGGTGCTTCTGTGTAGGGGCCGCCGGTCTTCGAGATCGGCTGATCGAGGTCAAGATGCCCGTCGAAGTGCAGCTGGTAGGTAATCGCCGCGGTCAACGTCTTGGTGATCGACGCCCACTCGAAGGGCATTTCTGCGCAGTTCTGTGGATTGACATCGCGTGTGGTCTCGCCGTGTGTGCGATGTAGCGCGAACTGTTTGAGCGACGCAACTGCTCGGGGAGTGGTCATTAGGCGGGCGCCTTTCGGTTGTCACCGACGGGAGGAAACGCTTTGGGCTCAGTGGGGCCGCCCAGCGGCTGATCGGTCGACTCATGGACTGACGTGCCCACGGACTCTTGGGAGGCAGCGATGCGGTTAGTAATGGGCTCAGGCGTGGGTGTGATGGTGGTTTTCAGCGGGTGTGCGTTGGCGGTTACTTCAGGACTGGGTGATGTGTGCGGGTCTGTCGCTGTCCGCGCGTGTGAGCGGCCGGTGATTTTGTCGATGAGTGTGGCGAGGTGGTGGCTGACGAAAATGGTGTCGCAGGCGAGCATGATCAGCCCGAAGGACGTCAGTCCCATCATCACCGCAATTCCGAGGTGGAAGACCATCATCAGGATCACGGCTGCGACCCGTGTGCGCTGGAAGAGGACCAGGACGGGGAAGAACACCTGGGAGATGACGGTGATGTAGGTGGCTATGACGCTTGGAAACGCGAAGTAGAAGAGGAGCTCCATGCCGGGGAGGTGATACTCGGGGTTACGCAGGACGTAGTACAGGGCGGTGCCGCTGGTCCACATCTCACCCTGCATTTTAAAGGATCCCGCGATGAAGTAGACGATGCAGATCTGTACCGCGATCAGGAGTACGCCGGTGTTGTGGGCGAGGATGCTTGCCCATCCGGGGATCCAGCGGGACAGGACAGAGGTGCGCCGGCTGTTTTTAGCTGGCAGGACGGTGAAGCGGTCGAAGCAGCGTGTGAGCAGCAGGAAGATCCCGCAGATGTACATGAGGTTGTCGCCGCCGTCGCCGAGCAACGAGTTCTGCGAGAACAAACTCCACGTGCCGGTGTAATGAAGTAGCAGGACGGGTCGTCCGCCGAGACCGAGCATCGTCAGTAGCGCCACGGCCATGAACACGAGATAGAAGACATCGAAGACCAGTGGTGTGGACGCCAGGTTAAGGACACTCCAGGCGTCCTCGTTGGTCCACTGGTCCTTCAGCTCGGTCGAGGACAGAAGCCCTCTCGGTCCGAAGAACAGGTGACGGTCCGGCCAACTCGTCAGCATAAGGCCCAGCGTCGTCAGCCCGTAGACGGCGCGGATGAAGCCCACCGCAGCGACCGCGTGATAACCCTCAAGCACCCAGTTGAGGGGCTGCAGCATCGGGGCGCTGAGACGCTGCACGCTGTCAGTCCGCATTGACCCACTCCGAATCGATCGTCGTGATCTCGCCTTGCGTGGTCCAGTCCTGGCGCTCCGACCACCCGGGATAGTCGTGGAAGACGTAGCGGACTCGAACGGCGTCGAACACCCCTTCACATGCCGACGTATCCAGCTTCCGGGTCGCATACTCTGCTAGGAGCGTCTCAGATGCGCGGACATTACGGTCGTTCAATTCCTCCGCATACTGATCCACGGATTCGCGCTGCTCGATCGCGGTGTCCTTATCAATGAGCTTCTGCACGACCTCGTCCGTCTCGAAGCGTCGAGCGATCGCGTTCGTGATGATGCGGTGTTCCCTACTGGAAAACAGCCGGGTGCTCTGCAACTCAGTGACCAACTGGGTCGTGAGGTCCTGGAACTCGGTCTCTGCCCCATCGGCACACCTCATCTGCGCCAGGATGCCCCGCTCCTGCGCCAGGGGATCGGGCGCAAACAGCTGCCAGTTCTGCAGGAAGTACGGGCTATAGAGAGAAGTAATGGTAGGGGCCGCCGCAACCTTAATCGGGTTCGCCGGACCCGTCACGATCAGGGTCAGGCAGGCGTAAACGCACACCCCTGTCAATGCCAGGGCGGCCAGCACATATCGGAGGTAATTCTTCATGGAAGGGATTCCCTAATCAATCGGGCCGGAAAGCCCCCGCAGCACGAGGACCTTCCAGCCCGAAAGGCCGTTGTACATCCAGAACTAGCGGTCGACTATCGGTCGAATGCCTGGTCCTGGTTGAACGACTTCGGATCCTCGACCGGTGAGCTGGCCAGGAATGAACCCCAACCAAGTACCCGACCGACCTCGCGTGGGCTCGTTCCAGCTTTGAAGCCCGCGTAGAGTGCCCGGCCGACGTTGATCGCCGCTGCCGGCGCATTAGGTGACGCTTCAGCGGCAGCCGAGGTCCCCTCCGACGCAGCAGCCGCGTACACCGCGGAGTCCGGGCTCGAGTGCGTTACAGCATTCGCTGCCGCAGGGCCGGCGGCAAGCGCACCAACGGCAACAACAGCGATGACACCCAAACGCAATTTCTTCATGATTCCCCCAATAAACAGATGTGCCAGCGGCACAGAGACCCCCGGTGACCTACGCCACCAGGCTTACGTAGTCATGTCACACGAACCCGCACCAATCTGTCAACAGTTGGTTTACATTTCGAGGTAGTGGCTGCATGTGGCGAAATACGCCTATAAAGCGCTCATGCTGAGGTACCGGTACACCGTCGCCCGGCTAGCTCCGATGATCTTCCCAATGTCGGTTGGCGCTAGCCCCTGGGCCTTGAGTTCTCGAGCGCGCTTCACCTTTGCGTGGTCGGTGGTGACTTCCCGTCGGCCGGCCTTTCGGCCATGCTCAGCAGCCGCAGCCATACCTGCTCTGGTCCGCTCGGCGAGCTGGTCACGCTCGAGCTGAGCGAACGCCGACATGACGGTGAGCATGGCCCGGCCCATCGGTCCAGTCGTGCTGATGCCCTCGGTCACGCTCCGGAAGTGCACTCCCCTGCGCTCGAGGTCATCGATGAGCGCCAACAGATTGCGGGTGTTGCGTCCCAGCCGGTCCAGCTTCCAGACCACGACCTCGTCACCACTTCGCAGGTGATCGAGGAGCTTGTCGAGCTCCGGCCGACTCGCCATCGTCCCGCTTACACCGTGATCAGTGAAAATACGATTGCAACCAGCTGCGGACAGTGCCGCACGCTGCAAATCCGCATTCTGCTCCATCGTGCTGACCCTCGCGTACCCGATACTTCCCATCCGGCGCTCCTTATGCTCATCAAAGGCCCAATTTATCCTTGATGAGAATACTTCACGTGAGACACATTGTTGGGACAAGATCGCAGCTCGAACTTTCCCGCAGATGCTGAGACCGAGCGGACCGCCATCAAACCCGCTTGGTCGTCTGGTCAAAGGATCCCTGGGCGGGACGTTTACTCAGTGGTGGACGAGTTCAGTGATCGAGGACTGCGAGGAGTTCCGCGAGAGTGTTCTGCTGCTCTGGGCTGAGGACTTGAAGGAACTCGTGTTCTACAGCCACATGAACCGGAAGAACACTGTCGACGATGGTGCGGCCTGCGTCGGTGAGGTGGACCAGCTTTCCGCGGCCGTCGCGCTGGTTCGAGGTTCGTTCGATGAGCCCCTCGGCCTCGAGCTTGTTCAGGCGTTGAGCGATCGCACTCGAGGTCACCATCGACGTCTCGACCAAGTCCTTCGGGCTCAGAGCGTAGGGGGCCCCGGAGCGGCGAAGAGTCGCCAGGACGTCGAAGGTCGCCGCATCAACTCCCTGAACCGCGAAGTTCTCACCGAGGCGCACCTCGATCCTCCGCGCGACGCGCGAGAGCCGGCCGATCACGGCCATCGGACTCACATCCACGTCGGGGCGTTCACGCCCCCACTGCTCCAACACCACCGCAACATGATCCTGATCAGTCGGGTTCGTCATAGCACCACCCTAGCCAAAAGCTAAGCACGAAGATATATTTGCGTAGTGCTTAGCAAACGATGGATGGTCCTGCTCCTCACCGCCGTCGCTCCCTGCGTGTGGGGAACGACGTACCTCGTCACCTCCGAGCTCCTCCCACCTGACCGGCCACTGCTAGCCGCAGCCCTACGGTCCCTCCCGGCAGGTGTGCTGCTGGTCATCCTGGTCCGCCGGCTACCGACGGGGAGTTGGTGGTGGCGGACCGGTGTTCTCGGGGTGCTGAACATCGGGGTGTTCTTCGCGCTGCTCTTCATCGCCGCATACCGGCTGCCCGGTGGTGTCGCAGCCACGATCGGGGCTGTGCAGCCGCTCCTGGTCGCTGTTCTTGCCGCCGGCTGGATCGGCGAGAAACTGACGCCGGCGAAGCTCGCTGCAGGGGTTACCGGCCTGATCGGTGTGTCCATGCTCGTCCTCCAAGCCCAAGCCCGGCTCGATCTCATTGGGGTCATCGCCGCCCTCAGCGGTGCGGTGGCCATGGCAAGCGGTGTCGTACTGACCAAGAAGTGGGGCAGACCCGACACCTTGCTGGCTACCACGTCCTGGCAACTCGTCGCCGGCGGACTCTTCCTCGCTCCCATCGCTTTCCTCGTCGAGGGCCCACCACCGCAGGCCCTGACCCTGCCGAACATCGCAGGATACCTCTACCTCGGTATCATCGGCACCGCCGTGGCGTACACCCTCTGGTTCCGCGGCATACACCTACTACCAGCATCAACAACAGCGATCCTGGGTCTCCTCAGCCCACTCGTGGCAACACTCGCGGGCTGGGCACTCCTAGACCAGACCCTGACCTCCGGTCAGCTCATCGGGGCGGTCATCATCCTCGGCACCCTCGTCCTGAGCACGATTCGACCACCACAGAGCATGGCGCCGGGCCCATCTCCTGCCGCCCACCGCACCAATCCGGAAGCACAAAACCCACGGTGAGCGATCCTGAGCGGGACGAACCACACGCTATAGCGACTCCTGGCCCCGCCAATCACCAGTCAAGAACTCCGCCACCTTGACGAAACATCACCCGAGTGTGGCAAAGCTGTCGGTTCTCGCGGTTGTTCGTGCGAATGCTCAGGATCATCTGCATGGCCTGGGCGACTGTTCCTGCTCGACTACTGACAGGGTTAGGTGATGGACCTCCCTGAGATCGCTGACCTGTGGCCTTCCCTCGCCCCGTCCTTCGAGAACGTGACGCTACGAGCATTCCGACTTGAGGACGCAACCATGGCCGTGGAGCTTTCCCGGGATCCCTACGTCCCCACGACGGGGACTCTGCCCCTGAACGCAACACCCGACCAGGCGCAGCAGTGGCTACAACGACAACAGACCCGGCACACAGCCGGCACAGGGTTCGCCTTCGCCGTCGTCGACAACACCGATGGACGATGTGCGGGGTTCACTGGTCTGTGGGTACGCGAGCTACACGCCGGACGCGCGCAAATCGACTACGGCATCGCCCCGTCCTTCAGAGGCCGGCATCTTGCCTCCGCTGCACTGCGAGCTGTCGCATCTTTCGCTTGGACGATCCCCGAGCTGCATCGCCTCGAGCTCTATATCGAGCCATGGAACACAGCGTCCATCAGAACAGCGGAGCGGGCCGGGTATCTCCGAGAGGGCCTACTCAGATCCCACCAGAAGATTTCCGGCCAGCGCCGCAACATGCTGCTGTACTCCAGCGTGCGCGACTGAATCAGGGATAACGCTTAGCGCTCACGCGCGCGCGATGACCAGCCAGCCCCGACCGGGGGCATACGGCAAGTCCCGGACCTCGGTGCCGCTAAAACCGGCCGTGAGCAGTGAGCGCTCAAGCGCCTCCCGGGTGCGGAAACGCAACGTGGAGGTGGAATCGATGCGCTCACCATCAGCTAGAAAGATCGTCGGGGATTCGAACGTGACTAGCTCCCCATCAACTCGTGTGACCTGCACCCAGTCCTCCACCGGCCCCTCGCCCTCGACGTCGACGACCTGATGGGTCAGTTCCTTGGTCCACCGCTCCCAGGCCCGGTCGGAGGGCACGCGACTCTCGAACGCCAGGTGGCCCCCTGGGCGCAGACAGGTGCGGATTGCTCGCAGGTTGGCGAGCCATCCATCGTCGTCGACGAAGACCTGCGCGACGTTGGCAGTCATCGTGGCAAGGTCGTACTGCCCGAGGTTCGAGGCGTCAGCCGCCACATCCACCGCGATTCCCACGAGCCACATCACCTGGTCCGCACCGGCCTTGGTCCGGGCGACAGCGACGGACGCTCCAGCAGGATCGACACCGAGCACGCGCAGGCCGCGCTCCATCGCCAAACGAGATCCGAAGGTCCCCGTGCCGCAACCCACGTCCAGGACCGCTGTCGCCTCGAACTCATCGACAAGATCCATGTACGTGTCCAGATCACTACGGTCCGGATCAAGAGGGTCATACACGCGGGCGACCCGCGGGTGACCAAAGATAGCGTCAGGCATCACACAAACGGTACTCCACCCCGCACGGACAGCGCCCGCTGCCTCACGAGCTCAACATCACGCTGCAGCAAGCAGCCAGCGGCCTTCGTAAGTGGCCCTCGACCCTTTCCCAACTCAAGCGAGACCGGACCCGAAACGACCGCCTCCCGCTGCGCTACCGGGCGTGGCATCGTGACCAAAGAACCGGACCAGAAGCGTTGTGCGATTCAACGATCAACCCCTATAGGTGCGACCATCTACTAGCGTGCCTCCTGCCCACAGGGGCACAGCACAAGCTCCCCTCGCTCCGCTGCTTGTCCCGCACCCAGATGGACAGCAGGGACCAAAGGGCCCGCCTGCACACATCCACCTACCTCACCGATACGGAGAAAAATCACCTCGAGCAGACGGTGGATGGGCACAGCCTCCTCACCGACGTGGTCGCGCACACCATGGACTAGCCCTCATGGGACTAACAGAACTATTGGTGGTAATAGGGGCAGTGAATCGAGCCCGGCGGTAGCCACCGTGTCGGTCATCCATCTGTGGGCGGGTGGAGCCCGAAGGGTGGAGCTCAAAGCCGTCCCACCTGTGGGTGAGCTGCTGCTTCCTTCGGGTACGCGGTGGGCGCCCCGTAGAATCGGTCGCCGTAGGCAGTGCACCCGATGGAACCATGGGTCCTATGCCTTGGCTTCGTGCGACCCCGCTTCACACTGTCCGGCTGAACCTCGAGCCGCTGGAAGTTCGGCATGCTGCCGAGATGGCCGCGGTGCTTTCATCACCCGAGCTGTACATCTTCACCGGTGGCGAACCACCGACCGAGGATCTCCTCGATTCCCGGTATCGAAGACAAACCATCGGGCACTCTCCTGAGGGCGACGCCAAATGGCTGAACTGGATCATCTACTCACGATCGACGCGGACCGCAGTCGGCTACGTACAAGCAACTCTTACCGTGGAGGGCGGCGCCCTGGTCGCAGACACCGCGTGGCTTGTCACTGCGTCCGCGCAACACCGAGGCATCGCCACCGAAGCGGCCGGAGCCATGCTGGCCTGGCTACGCGCACAGGGCGTCATCAGCATCAGGGCCTTGATCCACCCTGATCACCATGCCTCTGCCCATGTCGCTCAGCGGCTCGGGTACGTGCCCACCACTATCACCGTCGACGGCGAGTCGCTGTGGGAGCTCCCAGAAACAAGCACACCAGAGCCTCCAACACCGACACGCTGACCCACCTACCTGCCGACAGTTCGGCATAGAGTCAAAGTCGCAGGCTGAGGACTCGGCGCACAGGAATGGCACCGCCTTGATCGTCTGCGACGCGCTGCATCCCGAGCTTCTCAGCGACTCGTTCAGAGGCCCGATTATCCGGGTGAATGATCGCTACGAGTTCGGCTGCGTCGAGATGCTCTCGGGCGTAGTCGCGACAAGCTATGGCTGCTTCCGTCGCGAATCCGTGGCCGTGCAGGTCCGCGCGCACGTGATAGCCGACCTCGAGCTTCTGCACGCCGTTCACCTGCTGCCACGTCAGGCCGCAGTCGCCTATGAACTCCCCGTCGTGCGCCTCGAGGATCCACAGGCCATACCCGTGCTCGGCGTAGTTCTCCTGATTCCACTGAATCCACCGTGCTGCTTCCTCCCGCGACTTCGGCGCAGGGTAGAAGCGCATGACCTCGACGTCTCCAAGCAACGCGGTGATGTTGTCGAGGTCGGTATCAGCCATTTCACGGAATTGCAGTCGACCCGTCGGTGGTGGCAGCATCCGACGACCCTATTCGACACCGCTCACTGCCGCCCGTCAGCGGATCCCTCAGCGGACGATGAACCTTGTGAGCACGTCGATCCATGGGTCGAACGCGTCGAGATGCGCATCATGCGAAGCATCGGCGAGGTCGACACGTGAGACGTTCCGACCGCGCTCAACAAACCGACCCTTCTGCTCGACGGTAAACATTCCGTGCTCGGCGTAGACCACCAGCGTCGGAGCAGTAACACTTTCCCATTCCGCCCAGCATGGCACCATGACACCGGAGAGGGTGCGGGCCATCACCTCCGCATCGAACCGTGGATAGAAACCGTCGGCCCGTTCTTCGAGATCCGCACCCCAGGCACGGCAAAGCGCACTGTCACCAAGATCGCGGTGAGCCAACTCCCTCGTGGCATACGGGACAGCCCATGACCGGAAGTAATCACCGACAGCCTTCGCTTCCTCAGTGGTTCCGCCGCCGGCGTCGCACTCCAGCAGGACGAGCCTGCCCACCAGACCTGGATGTGCTGCTGCGACGAGCATCGCCGTATGTGCCCCCATCGAGTGACCAACCAGGTCAGCGACACCGAGGTCTGCAGCGTCGATGACATGAACGACGTCAGCAACGAACGCCCGGCGTGATGTATCAGCAGGGACACGAGTGCTGCGTCCGTGGCCACGCTGATCGATGAGAACGACCTTACGTCGATGTCCGGGCCGCTTTTAGCGACTGGAGTGGCTCACAGAGCCGGGCGGACGCGTGCTCCACCCGTGAGTGAGCTGCTGCTTCATCCGGTACGCGATAGACGTCCCGTGAGGAATCCGCTTCGAGCAGGTGATCCGAGGGTCTGGTCTCACGGGAGGCATACAGTACAGGCATGAACGTGACGTCGACCGTACTACTCAATCCGGATCCCGGCGTGATTGTGCGGCTGATTGACACCGTGGTGAGCACACCGTGGCCAGAGGATCCGAACAAGTTCGACGCCTACTTCGCCAGCATTGGGTGCACGCCAGGACCCTTGTTCGAGCACAAGGATGACCTACCTGAATCTGCCCACGGTGCCCTGTTAATGCCTGAGGTATCGATGGAGGACGGCTCGTGTGCATCGCTGGCAGGGAAGCTATACGACCTCGGGTTCTTCTTCTATCCGGGTACGCAACATTCGCGAGTCCTTGCGGGACCTGCGTTCGAAACCATCCGGGAAAGGCTCACGGACGCGTACGGGAAGGCGACTGACGAAACAGATCACGGCCAAGGCAACCGATCGGCGTCGTGGGAAGTGAAGGAGACGTCTATTGACTTGTATGCCCATGTCAACCTCGCCCCCGTGTTGCAGCTCGGGCTAAGTCACCGCGATCTCACTCTCCTTCACGACAAGCTATTCATCGAGAAGCGTGGCTACTAGTCCGCATCGAGTGGGTATTGAGCATTCGGCTTAGACGCGGGAGGCGATGATGACGAGTGCTCCGATTCCATGTCCCACTGGTTCGCCCTGATAGCCGCCGAAGACATCCTTCCAGTGAAAAAGAATCCTCACAGGACAGGGGACAACCAAAGTCTGGGCAGGCCCATCCGGTGAAACTACCAGCGACAGGTGGCACAGCGATGAACGGGTTTTCCTACGAACGGAGCAGCTACTTCTGGTCCGGCTCAAACGTGGGCGCACCCATACTCCAGGGCTCCTCCGGCTCCATGGACTCCACTGCCTGAGCAGTGTTGACCTCCCACTGCTCTGACGCATCTGTCAGTGGAAGACGAACCGGATTCCGATCGCCCTGATCATTGAACTCCGGATACATCAGCGGCACGTTCTCAGCGCTAGTCATCCACCGATCCTACTCACCACCCCTTAGACCCAACATCGGGACCGCAACCCGGACCACAAGCCAACCCCGGGCGAGCCGCACAACCACCATTACGTTGCACCAGATCTAAAGGGACTGTCCGATAGACGGTGTGGAGTCCGTCCACTCGTAGGGCGGCACTGCGTTGGTGGCATCGTCCTGGATCTTCGGTGTCATGCCTCGACCCTTCGACGCAGACGGTCCCGGAGCAACGCTCTTGAAAGCCCTCGCTCGGCTATCCCAGGCTTCTGTGCGGATAGGATCGGGCGCATGGGGGACATGATCGGCGGGCGTACCCGTCGTGGATCAGCACTGATAGCAGCAGGATTGACGAACGGGCCGGCTGAGCTGCTGGATTTCCTGATCCCGCTCTGGGCCGGCATCGCGCTCGGCGCCGATCCCGCACAGATCGGCTACCTGGTGGCCCTGGAGCTGATCGTCTCTGTGATCGCCCGCCCGATCGCAGGGCGCCTTGCCGACTCCCGGAGGCGCGAACTCATCGCCGGCCTCGGGGCCCTGCTGTACGGGGTGTCGTGCTGCGGGTACGCGCTGGCCGGGTCCATGCCCGTCGCGTATACGGCAGCCGCCCTGGGCGGTCTCGGCGGTGCACTCTTGTGGGTCTCCGTGCGCGCCATGGTCGGGGAGCACCTACCCGGAGAACCTGGCGTCTTCGCCCGGCTGATGTCCGTCCAGGAGACCGGAGTGTGGGTCGCCTTCGTCGCCGGCCTGCTGCTGCTGGGCCGGTTCGATTCGTTCCCGATGGTCTTCCTCGCGGCCGCCGCGACATGCTTGGTAGCGGCCCTGATCCTGTTCCTCAGCCCACCACGAGCCGGCACGACACCGGGTGGGTCCAGCGCTCAGGAGCGCCCGGCACTGTTCGCACCCCAGGCCTCGCGGATCCTGATCGTGTCGCTGCGCCCGATGCTCGCGGCGACCGTAGTGACCGCCCTGGCCGAGACCATGATCGGGATCCTGCTGCTCCTGCACCTTCAGCGTGCGCTGGGCCTGGGCGTCATCGAGATCGCCTACGTCTTCCTCCCCGGGGCGATCGCCTTGGGAGTCCTTCCCCCGATCCTGCACCGGGTCGTCGTCCGCATCGGCCGGCGTGCTGGGATGGTCGCCGGATCCGTGTGCAGCGGCGCTTTCGCCCTCTCCCTGGCCTACGCCTCAGGACCCGTGGTCATCGCCGCCCTATGGGTCCTCTGCGGGGTGGCTTGGGCTGTGGTGATCCCCATCGAACAGGCCGTCATCACCGAGAAGCACCCGCACCAGGTCGGCGCGGCGATGGGAATCTACACCGCCGCGACCCTGATCGGCTCCGCCACCGGAGCGGCACTAGCCGGGGTCCTCTACGAGGCCGCGTCCTGGCAACTCACCTGCTTGATTGCAGGGGCCATCATCCTCTCCGGCACCGCCCTTGGTCCCTGGGCCATCCGCAGACTCGGTGTGGCAGACAAACCCCTCCAACAGGTCGCCTCCAACGACGCGCATCCTCGAGAGCGAACAGGCGACCCGAACAGTCACTGAATGCCGCCGGCGTCCAAGATCCTTTACAACCGGAGCGCGCCGCCTTGCCACCCGGCTACCTCGACCGTCCGGTCAAAGGATCCTTCGCAAGAACGGTCGTACTTATGACCCCCGACCAACTTTCGAAACGAAGATGCAGGGGTCTTCGTGGGCCGCTTCTACTGGGGCGGCAGGCCGGTGGCACTGGCAAAAGTGGCTCCGGCTGCCAAGGCATACAGGTACTCGGGCCGGGCCCGAAGCTCGAGGGAGCCGCCAGTCGTCTGCACGCGCATGATGGCTGCCGGCCCCTCGGTGATCAGGAGGGCCGTCACCCAAGACACGGGCCGAGGAGTATCGATGCCGGTGACAGTAAGCTTCCGATCCTCTTGCACGGTCCATCGTCGACCGAGGATCACCCCCGGCATCGACAGCGCCTGGTAGTAACGCCAGCGGCCCCACCGGCGACCATCGTCCCGCACGGGGCGCACATACACCGGGTAGAGACCCTCGGCGGCGTTCGACAGTTCTCGGCGCCACCGGAAGTACGCGCCAACCGGCATGCCGAGCAGCGGGACGAGCGTCCAGGGCAAGTAGTCCAGCAATGACGGGTACACCACGGCCCCGAGCACCAGGAGGGCTGCGCAGGCCAGGATATAGCCCGCAATGCACGCCATGACGATGCCCCACCGCGATGACGGTGGAGGAGGGCTGGCCCCCGGGTACCAACACTGTTCCGTTCCGCGATCTTCAAGTGTCCCCATCGGGCCAGCCTAGGTCCGCAGTGCCCTGGGGCGCCCCGGGTCGGTCGTAATGGGCCGTGTCTCAACGGGGCGGCCTCGTTCCCCGAGCCCGGCAGATGAACGAGGTGATCACCGGCCCACCGATGTACTGGCCGGGGCGCTAGGTCACTACCATCTCAGCAAAGGATCCCTTACCGCGCACCAGCAAGGCTGTGTTGCCGCCCGGAGGGGATGAGGGTAAAAGACAGTCTTGTGATCCTTCCTGCTGTTCGCGATCCTCGTCTCGTGTCCGTTCGGCGTGGTGGGCACCTGACCGAGGCTGATCATCAGCTCCTGGCCTTATGGGCAGCTACTTGCGCCGAACATGTTCTAGGGCTGTTCGAGGAAACAAACCGCGAGGATGATCGCCCTCGAGCGGCGATCGAGGCCGCACGAGCCTGGGCACGGGGTGAAGCGAAGATGATGGCGACCCGAGCGATCGGAGGACACGCGATGGGCGCTGCGCGTCCCCTGCGTGGTGCTCCACGATTCGCGGCCTACGCAGCCGGCCAAGCGGCCTGCGTCGCCCACGTTCCCGAACACGATCTAGGCGCGGCCGCGTACGCCATCAAGGCAGCAGCAGTTGCAGTATCCCCCGATCAGGAAAGGGAAGCCGCACGTGCTGAGCGCGACTGGCAACGTCAGCAGATCCCCGACCACCTCCGCGCCCTTGTCTTGGAGGACCAAAGGCGTAGGAATAGCATTTGCTGGTCCGTCTTCGAGGCCTGACCTCCGCGGAGAAGCAGCTCTCACCCTGTCCTTCACCCTGGCCGTAAGCCGGTTGGCGAACGGGACAGCTACCGGTGTCGACCTCAGCCGAGCTTCCTGAAATGCGCGGCCGCGTCAGATGACAACCGCTCTGGTTTCAGCGACTTCACCAGAAGAACCACTCCCACGAGAAGGATGAAGAGCGCCAGCACCAGCAGGGCCAGGTCGCTTGACGTAGCGGGGCACCCCGCGGAGCTGTCATCGATGTCAGGGCAGCTGCGCCAAGGCTGGATGAAGGCCACGAAACTACCCACCCCTCCGACCACGGTCAGCAAGAGCCCCAGAACCGCGTACACCATCTTTCTCGAAGCCGTCATGGTTCATCGAAGCACGAGCCGTTGAATGCACGGTGCGGGATCCTCAATCGCTGAGGACCGTGGCACGGCGCGAAGGAGCTCAGCCCGGGAGTACCTTCACGAAAGTTTCGTCGTTCTCCGTTGCCCACTGCTTTCGTCCGTCGTCGTCGATGTACTCGTAGCTCGTCGTTGTCGTTCGTCCCGTAGGCGCGAATCCCAACCGCTCATAGAGTCGGCGCGCACCATCGTTATCGGTGCCGACACTGAGGTAGAGCGCGGCGAACCCCGCCTGCACGGCGTAAGCCTCCGTCCAGATACACAGGGACGTTCCTATACCGGTACCTCGAACGGTCTCCTGCACGAACAGGTGCTTCAGCTCCGGAGCGCAACTGGCATTGAGATCCAGCACGACGGTCCCGAGCGGCTGATCCTGGCGCCAGGCTGCTGCATAAACAACGATGCCAGCACCTTGATGCTGCAGGACACTACGGGCGATACCCGCCCCCGGCGGCTCAGTCGCCTCTAACGCCACCAGGTCACTATCGGCACACAGCCTAATTTGAACACCGTCCGTCATGCTGTCCCCTTACCTGCGCCTTCTTCGAGCCTACCGAGGACAACAACCAGCAAGCCTCAGTCCCACTGAAAGCTTCATCAACGGACAGCGGACATCCTGATCCCTTCGGACTACAAGGACGCAGAACGGGTAGCTGGCCGGATCAGCATCAACCCATAACGACTCATCCGCTCATCCGGGCCGTCCTTGAGACCGATGCGGACCTCTGCCTCTGATGCCAGCGTCTATCAACCGGCCTCGGCATGAGCTCTCCTTCTTCATCTCTTTATTGCGTTCAGGCCCTGGCGTCGTCACCGAGGTGCCGGTAGATCGTGCCCCGGGAGACCCCGAACGTCTCGGCGATCTGCTGCACCGTGTATGTCTTCTGGTCATACATCGCTCGCGCCTGCCGGGCTTTCGTCGGGCTCATCTTGATTCGGCCCCCACCCGTCCGACCGCGTGCCCTCGCCGCAGCCAGGCCGTCCTTCGTGCGCTCCACGATGAGGTCGTGTTCGAACTCCGCGATCGCCGCCAGCATGTGGAAGAACAACCGCCCGCCCGGGGTCGTCGTATCAATGCCTTGGGACAGGGCCTTCAACCCGACACCACGCCGCTCGAGCCCGTCTGCTACTTCCTTCAGATTCCGCACCGACCTGCCCAACCGATCCAACTTCGTCACCACCAGGGTGTCCCCAGACCTCAGATACTCCAACGCATCCTCCAGGGCCGGCCGCTTCGCCAACACACCCGAGGCGTGCTCGATGAAGACCTTCTCGCACCCCGCAGCCTCCAGCGCGTCGGTCTGCCCGTCCAGATTCTGCTCCCGCGTCGAAACCCGCGCATAACCAACAGCTGCCATACTCCAAAATGTACCGTAAACGTTCCTGACAGCACGTAGTTCTTGGACACGCCTCATAGAACACGACACGCCGTTCTCGGTAGCCTCCCACGGAAGTGTCCTATGGACGGTCGTTCATAAACTGCAAGGAGTCCCCACTCCTGATTTCGAGCGTGATGATCTCCGCCGTCCGGGTCCAACACAGTCCGTCGCCGTTTCGAGGACAATCAACTACCAACGCTCACCTCCCGCACGACCTCGCATGCTCAGCCCCTGGTATACGCGCGGCGCGAACAACTCGTGTAAGGCGCTACTGCTGCCGGTGGCTTGCCTTTCCCGATACGTACACTCCCGCAGGGGCGGCGAATAAGACGACCGCGAGTTTGAGGGGAACACGCTTAGAATTGACGCGAGTACTTACCAAAAAGATTGCGACGCTCCTGCTGCCCCTTGCCCTCCGGAGGATCCATCAAGACGATTCGCCTCATCAAGAGGTTAGGACGGGAGATGCCGCAGCCTGCGCGAGCCCTCTCCTGGATGGTTCCGGCGATGCTTCTCCTAGGTTTTCTACTAGTCGCCCTTACAGGTGAGCCGTGGACTATTTGGATTGCTCTTGCCGTGGCGGGCGTCGCCCTCGTTCTTCTCGGTTTCTGTGTCTATCGGGACGTCAACGGGGCCGCCACGACATGGTCACGCCTCTACAAAGAGGGTCGCGGAATCTCTCCGGAACACTTCACGTTCGCTGACGTCGGTTCCATCAAAGCTATGGGCTTCTCCTACATGGTCATCGGCCTCTTCTGGTTCGGCATCTCCCTCTTCGCTCGGTGACAGATACTTTCGCTCGCCACGCATACGGGTAGATCTCCATGCGACCGCAAGCAACCCCATCACCGGGCTGGACCTCGAGTAGCTGCCAAACGCCTTCGTCGCGGCACCTCAAGCCCGAGCGCACCACCTCGCCCCTCGAGCACTTCGCTCGTCCGATCAAGGGACCCTTTGAATGGATGCTTGAGGTTGTGGGTTGATCTGCGCAGTGATGGTCCCCCAATAGCCCTACGGGATGAAGCTGCTAGAGCGAACCGAACCTAATCAAGCTTCCATGCTGCTTGACGAAGGCATCTAGGATCTATCTATGACCCAGCTCACAACAGACGTCTTCACACCGGCGAAACGGCCCACGATCACAGGGGTAAATCGCACTCATCTCTCTCAAGAGATTGATTGGGAGATAAAGAAAGGTGGCTGGTACGTCTCTGTACTGGGGGCAACGAAACTGGGTAAAACGACTTTGGTAAAGACAGCACTGGGGAAAGTTGACTTTTCCATATTTGTCAACGGCAACTCCTTCCTTGAGGGTGATAACGCCCTATGGCAAAAATTAGGGGCTGCCCTGGAAATTCCAGTCTCAAAAGAAACAGGAACCGTTTCCGGAGACAAATCGACATGGGGTTTCTTCGCAAAGTTCTCGGCGAATTTGGGTTTGGCGAAAGGCGAGGGTGGATCACAATTCGGCGGTGAACACATGAGACAGACCACTAGTACCAATGCTATTCAGCTCGATGCTGAAACTGAGGTAATCAAAGCCTTCAAACTTCTTATCGATAAGGGCATCACTGTAGCGATAGCAATCGACGACTTCCACTTTGTTACTGATGTCGAGAGGCGGAGATCACTCATCAAAGCTCTTCGTCCAGTTGCTGGCGCTGGTGTTTCAATTATTCTCATAACCTTACCGAATCGGGAAACAGATCCAGCCTTCGACAACACCAATGCATGGGGTAGGCATACGCCAATATCGGTTCCAACTTGGAGCTTAGAGGACCTTGGAAAAATCGCACGCCAAGGATTTGAGGCACTTAATGTAGATGCGTCGGAATCGATCGTTCGAGAGCTGTCGAAAAACAGTTTTGGCAGCCCTCAAATCATGCAACAGTTATGCCTAAATCTTTGCGAACTGGAGAACGGCGTGACTGAAACTGTTTCTGGCGCACAACCTTTCGAACTTCAAGAACCTCGATGGTGGCAGGACTTCTTCGGTTCCGTCAGGGACCCTCAGTCAGAGCAATGGCTCAAAATCCTTATCAATGGTCCTAAACAGCGCGGACATGAACGCAAGACGTATCGGATTGGGGCCAAAAAGTATGACGGCTACGAACTTATCCTCTTCGTGTTGAGAGACCTAGGCGCTAAGCCCACGGTCTCGCTCGACGAGCTAAAAACTTCGATTGGAATGCGAGTCTATCCCGAAATAAGAAACATCACTTCCTCCGACGGTAAGGTGGTCAACTTATTCAATAAACAGAAAGTAAATGCAATGAATCTGGAGGCAAAGATAAACAATCTTCACGTGATTGCACACAAAATAGTCGATGGCTTGAAGCCAATAGAATCATCAGCCGGGAATTCAGATTCGTTTGATGATGACGATGCAGTTTTCGATGAGGAATCAATCGATGTTGCTGGTAATCGTCCCCAGCCGTTTTTTGAGTTTGTTAAGGACCCAGTTAAGCCTTGCATCAATATATTGGACCCTCAGCTTTGCTACTCACTCAAGTGGCACGGTGGAAAGATGCTGAGATAGCGCAATGTCGAGGCTGTACCGCCGGACAGCTACGCCGAGCCCTAATACCGTTCCGGCCTGATGGCGCAGAGCGCGCCCAGGACTTGTACGGTGATCAGATAGCGCCGAGTGGAGCCGCTAAATCAGGTTGGGGTGAGTACCAAGCAACCGCGGATCTCAGGCTGATGCACCGCACCTACCCTTGGGCGACGTTGTCTCGTGCGTAGGACTAGGTGAAAGGCTCCCCGTGCAGTACGACCTTTACGACTACCAGGACACTGCCAAGTTGGTGGTCGGTAGGGCACTCGCCTCCATGGATCGGGCGTACCAAGAGGATTCGAACGATCTTGGAGCAGTAGTACTGGCGGCACCAACCGGTGCAGGTAAGACTGTCATTGCAACGGCCGTCATCGAGGCAGCATTGGACGGCGACGCCACGACAGCAGCGATTGACGATGCGACCTTCCTCTGGGTGACAGATGATTTGTCCCTGAACAACCAAACGCTCAACAAGATGCTTTTCCTGATACGTCCCGCCGATCCCGCCGATGGTAGAGAGAACACCATGGAAACGTTTGACCTGCTCCTTGCAGGCGGCCTGGGCGGCCTCGCGGTCGGTCTCGGACGACTGGCGTACCTACTCATAGACATTGAATCTGATCGCCCCCACTACAGGCAAACGGTGGGAGCTCAAATCGTCGTTACCGTAATTCTAATCGTTCTTGGTGGGACATTCGCCTATTACTTCGATGGCAAGGTAGGGGCGTTCATGTCGGGAATTACGGCCCTTAGCCTGCTCCTACTTATTGGGGGAAATGTTCTGAAGCGACGGAAAGATGAAGGAGCAGGTAGTGGCAGCACCGCTAATCAATAAGGACACATTTTGGGCTGATGTAGTCAATAGTCTTTTTATGCGCTCTCTCTACCGACTGCCGAAACCACTTAGCATACAAAACCTCGCCGTGGAAGAAGAAAGCAGTCCCTCATTTAACGCCAATACTTCACAATTGCTCGGTAAACCTACGTCCGATCAAAGCACTGATAGTAGTTTTAAAACAACACTTGACTCCTATTCTGAAGCCTTAGAAATTTTTGTCTCTTCGTCCTGGTCAGCATCCGCCGCCTATCCTAAACAGAACCACCTGCTGTGGCTCCAAACTCCCGGAGATTTAACCGACGAATTCTCCCACAGAAAGACTTTGCAGAACTTGAAAATAGGCGACGATTTCTACAACGTCTTCGCTAATACGATGGCCACCAAAGGAAAAATCTCGCCCTTCCTTGCGGCGGTGACTAAGCCGGTATCGAACCCTAAGAGATTGCTCGAGATTGAGTTTCCACCTGATATACCGGAGGAGCAGGTACTACTTGTGGCCCACCTCCAGACTTATCGCAAGCTAGTAAATAACGGGGTAGCGCCCGAGGTTTTCGGCCGTCTTACTGAGCAAACCGAACGGGCCTTAACACAATTACGCGATCAGACAGGTGCGGGCACCCGTCAGAAGCACTAATAAGCTAGACCAATGGACGCGAAGGCCCTGCTGGTTTAGAGAGTGCCGACGCGGTACCAGTTGGTCGATCTCCTAGTAGCCCACGATATGAACCGGCTGTGAGCGGCATGTTGATCGCTCCCGGGACGGCGTCGTCGCCTGGACGTAGTAGCGACCCGATCACCGACGTCGTTCAGGTCTACAACGAAGCCTGCGTCACCAGGACGCTCGACTAAACCGCTTTGGGCTCGATGGAGACTCGCGTTCTGTGACTCCTACCAGCTGATTATGGTCGGTTCTGCCAGCATCGAACGCCTGCTCGAAAAACTCCGTGGACAAGACATCGCCGAGGTAACCGGGGAGTCGTGCAGCGTTGTACCAGTGAACCTACTCAAGCAGCGAGTAATGGCGGTAATTCTGAGGTGTTGCGCGGTGTGCGCGGTCAAGTCCCTTGTGGTGGTGTATCGGTTGGTGATCCTTTTGATTGTTAGGCGCTGAGTTCGAGCGTGGTGTCGGTGGTCGCCTCCGTTCTGGTGGTGGTGTCGGTATCGGTGACGAGGGTGAGGC
>NZ_VSLD01000014.1 GCF_008107445.1 Arthrobacter echini
CGCCGCCTCGGTTCAGGGCTCAGAATTTTCCCCGCGCCACCTCGCTCAGGATGTCGTTAGCGAGGACCTGATCAGCCAACAACTTCTTCAGCCGGGCGTTCTCCTTCTCCAGCTCCCTGGTCCGCTTGGACGTCTCCGCGTTCTTCTCGGACCCGTACTGGTTCACCCACCGGTACCAGGTCGCCTCGGTGACCTGGAGTTCCTTGACGACCTCGATCATCGGGCGCCCGTCGTTGAGCATCCTCTGGCCCTGCCGGACCTTCGCGATGACCTGCTCCGGGGTATGTCTGCGTGCCATGATTCGTGAATCTCCTCCTGCACCCAATATCGGATGCGAAACTCACACAACCACTGGACTCCTACCCGGGGACCCAACCACCTGCTCAACAGCCTCACGAACCGTGATGCCTTCAGCCTCCACTGCTTGATCGAGTGTCTCTTGAACATCCTGGGAGAGCCTCGTACTGAAGGGGAAAGTTAGTTCGCGCCTCCGCTTTGCGACCTTTGGTAACGCTTGCGGCTGGTGCTCAGCAAGTGCGGACGATTGGTCCTTTACCGGGCTCGGCACGAAGTGCACGGGGTCGACGGTTTCATCGGGAGCCGGTCTAGGACCACGACGAGTGAGCGCAGGCGGGCGATCTGGCAGGTTATCGGTCATCGAATTACCTTCTTTGCGAGCTCGGTGTACGCATCTACAACAGGGCCGCCTTTGCGGTATTGGCCATACCACTCCTGGGTCAGGCGCATTTCTTGCACGATTGTTCGGTGAGGGACCCAGGGGGTCAGTAGTGAATCCCCCTAGGTTTGATGCCGCGTCTTTTCTGGTCAGGAAGGATGTTGTCATGCCAAAGAGTATTGATCCCGCGATCAGGGAGCGTGCCGTGCGGATGGTGCTCGAGCAGCTCCCGGAGTACGCCTCCATCAGCCAGGCCTGCGCAGCGGTCGGAACGAACCTGGGCGTGGGGAAGGAGACACTGCGGAATTGGGTACGAAGAGCCCAGATCGACGCCGGGGAGCGCGAGGGTCTCACGACGGCCGAGGACGAGGAAATCAGACGGTTGAAAGCAGAGAACCGTCGGTTGCGTGAGGACGTGGCGATCTTGAAAGCCGCGACGACTTTCTTCGCGGGGGAACTCGACCCCCGCAAACGTTGATCATGGGATTCATCGATCAGATGAGGTCCAAGGGGCACGTGGTCGAGTCGATCTGCCGGGTTCTGCGCGAGCAGGGCTGTCGGATCGCTGCGCGCACCTACCGATCCTGGCGTGCGCAGAAGGTTGCGGTCCGAACGCTCACCGATGCAGCTGTCATGAACGCGGTCCGCGACGCGGCCTGGACCACTGATCAGATGGGTCGGGTGCGGCTGGCCCCGGAAGGACTTTATGGGCGGGCGAAGATGCTGGCGCTGTTGCGCCGCACCGGCCACCCGCAGGCAAGCCCTGGATCCGTTGACCGGGCGATGCGCGCCCTGGGCTTGAGCGGGGTGCGCCGTGGCAGACCGGTGCGCACCACGGTGGCTGGTAAGGACGGGGTGCGGGCCGGGGCCCTGCTCAACCGTGATTTCACCGCGGTCGCACCGAACACGGTATGGGTCACCGACTTCACCTACGTACGCACCTGGTCTGGGTTCGTCTACGTGGCCTTCATCGTCGACGTGTTCGCCCAGCGGATCGTGGCCTGGCACGCCCAGAACACCAAGCACACCTCGCTGGTAATGACTCCACTGCGAATGGCGCTCCGCTGCCAAGTCGCAGCGCCCGCAGGCCGCTCCACAGCGAGTCATTCCAACCCCTCCCCCACAGCTTCGAGCAAACGCTCCCACGCGACCGGTCCATCTCCTCAAAGGCAGCCGAAACATCGCACTTCCGAACCTCAAAAGTTCGGTGCTACCAGCGGCCACCGGCGGCACGGATACTGGAAGGCACTTGCAAACTTCCGCAGTTCGTAACTTCCGACGCGATCGTCTTCTAAACTTCGGAAGTTCGGCAGTAAGGGCGCGGATGTCTGCAGGCTGACGAGCTTCCAGGCCCTCGCGTTTGGGGTTAGCCAGGCCCAACCAGCACCGGGGTTTGGTTCTTCCGGACTTCGGAGGTTTGGCAGTACCGACGTCCCACTCTTGTACCCATGCAGCCTTCCGCAGCTCGGCAGGTCGGAGCCTCCAGACTCAGAGAGATTTGGGGTCCGTGTTTTCCGGACTTCGGAAGTTCCGCCGAACCGGCGGCTCGACCCTGTACCGGCACGAGACACCAGACCTCGACCGTTCGTAGCCGCCAGGGTCAGAATGTACCGAGGATCTGTGCTTCCGAACTTCGGAAGTTCGGTACTGTGCACCTGCAACCGCCTCGGACCTCAACTTGGCAGTCAGTGAACATCTGAATCGGGAAGTTCCGAATCTTGGCCCTCTCGGACTTCCGGACTTCCGGACTTCCGGACTTTGGCAGTACGGGCAGCAACGGACCCAATCGAACGGAACACCAGCGCTCAGCAGATCATCACCACCGAGACCAGGCGTGCCCGGGCCTCGGACCTTTCGAACTTCCTGAGTTTGGTAGTGCGACACTCGAGTACGTGTCGGCGAAAAGCCCCAGACCGCAAAAGTATGACCACCGAAGCCCGCTCGAAGTCCGATCCTTCCGGACTTCGGGCGTTCGGCAGTAGTGAGGCCGCCCACAGCTCAGCTGTCCAAGCTCACGCACCTCGCCAGGCAGCCACCCACGAATCGACCGGGCCTTGTCCTTCCGAGCTTCTAGACTCAGTAACTCCGAAACTTCGGCAGTGCTCCCGCCCCTTCAGCGACACTTGGCCGCCAGGCTATGAACCTCGGGAGTCTGGCGGTGCAGCGCCCGGTCTAACGCCGGAGTACCGTTCTTCCCGTTTGCCGAACTTCGTAAGTTCGGGCTAGCGGTGGTGGCTCACGCGCGTAGGATCTCGCGAGAAGCATGAACACCCAAAACTCCCGTAGTTCCAGAGCACGGAACTGCGGGAGTCCGTAAGTACAAAACTACAGACTTCGGTACGTCGGAACTCACCGACGGTTCTTCCGGGGTGGGGGAGGGGTCCACTGGTAGGTTGGGTCCGTTAGCTTGCCGGCTGACAGCTGGAACTCTGTAAGTTCCGTACCTTGGGTGGCCCTATGGCCACTCCATCTAATGCACGCAGATTCCTACTGCAGCCGGACCATTTGTCATTGCAGCGAAGGATCCGTGCGACATGAGAGTTGTCTCTGTCATCAACCAAAAGGGCGGCGCCGGTAAGTCCACGACCGTCATGAACCTGGCGTCGGTGGTCGCCGAGCACTCACGCGTGCTCGTCGTAGACGTCGATCCGCAGCTGTCCGTCACCTCGTGGGCGACCACGGCGGAAGAACTTCCTGATGACCGTCGGCTGCCTTTCGACGTCGTCGCGGAGACGAACGTGCAGGTCCTCGCTCAGCTACGCGGTGCGGATTACGACACGATCTTCGTCGACACTCCCGGAAACCTGGAGAACATGGCGGTCCTGAAGGCCGTCGTGGCCAATTCGGACTTCGTCATCCTGCCGACCGAGCCAACGGCACTGGCCATGCTGCCTCTGGTCAACACGTTCAAAAGCATTGTCGAGCCCGGGGGAGTGGACTACCGGATCGTCATCACGAAGGTCGACTCGAGGTCCCTGGTCGATGCCACGGATGCCCAGGACGAGCTGCGCGACGCCGGCCTGAAGGTCTGCAAGTCGTATGTGCGGTCCTACAAGGTGCACGAACGTGCGCCGCTTACCGGTCAGGTCGTGACTACTTATGACAAGACGCGGGCGGCCGAAAAGGCCGGCGCGGACTACAAGGACGTTGCCCGGGAGCTCTTGAGCATCTGGGCCAATCAGGAGACGAGGTAGATCATGGCGGTCAAGAAGGGGTTGAAGGGGCTGCTGAACCAGGGCAGCCAGGAAATGCTTGCCGCCATGCAGCGCGACCAGCAGGACGAGGCGGATCGCGCCACGGGTAGGGGAGTGGGGCCCACTCTGCCCGTAGCCGCGCCGGCAGGGCCATCGTCAGCAGTCGCTACGGCGGTCAAGGAGCCATTAGCAGCCCGACCCGCGGCCCCGGCGGTTCCCCAGCCCGTTGAGCCCGCCCATGAGCCGGCTCCTCGCGCTCAGCAGGAGCCTGTTCCGGCGGCGCCCAAGCAGGCGGCTCCGCAGCCCGAGAAGAGCGCGGGAGAGCGGACCACAGCGGCGGAGCCCAAAGCCGCGAAGAAGCCATCCTGGGAGGAAATGGACCGCAAGGAAGTCCGTGTCTATGGGGACCAGGTGCTCGCTCTGACGACGCTCCGCATGAAGATCAACAAGGGGAAGAAGGGCCCGGAACGCATCACGGACAACACCCTGATTCGTACCGCCATCGACCTGCTGTTGCAGCACCAGGACGAGCTCGGGGGAGTGACGGAGAACGAGATCCGCGCTTCCTGTGGCCTCGACCCGCGCTATTGACCTACAAAACTACGGAGTGCCGAACTTCCGAAGTTCGGACGTAACTCTTGCGCCTGGTACTGCGCATCTTTCGGACTCTGTAATTTCGGCATTAGCCCGCCGACCTGAACGCCAAATCCGCAAGGGATAGGTCGTCGGGCGGCCCCTCGTAGATCTCCCACGGGTAGTCGTCATCGGGGGAGGGGAGCAGCGCATCCGGAGCACGCCCAGCAAGCCATTTCCGCCAGACTGCGCGCTGCGCCCTGTAGAGCTTCACCTGTGCTGCGACGTCCTCGAGGACGCCCAGGCACTCGGCGACCGTGGACAGGCTGGTGGAAGCCTCTATGGTCCATCCTGCACAGCCGCGAGTCGCGAGGTTCCACGCTGCGAGGATCTCGAGGGACTCGCTGACAGTGGTGCGGGAGAGCCTTGTGATGCGGACGAGCTCAGCCGTCGATAGGGGAGTGGCCGATGTCTCCAGTGCCTCGTACACGAATGCGGCAGGGAAGCCGAGCTCCCTGAAGGCAGGCCGGAGGGCGTGCAGCTTGCCCTTCTTCCAGGCCAAGTCCCCGGCACTTTCTTTGAGCGGATCCGGGATGGTGAGCTCGTACTGATCTCCCCGCGTCCCCTTTGCCTTCTCGAGCATGGCGATAAGGGGGTTGGACGCCGATCGAAGCGCGCGCAGATGACCGGCCACAGTGGTGTGATCGAGCCCTGTCGCGACAGCCAATGATCGGACCCCGAACTCGACGACCGATCCCCCGGTCATGTGTGCCGCGGCTCCCAGTGCCCTGAGCACCATCCTTCGTGCGAGGTCAGCCCTGGAAGAACCCATGGTCTGCTCAACCAGCGATGCGGCGTTTCGCCAAGTCCTGATGAATCGATGCTCGGCGGCGGAATCGACGAGCGTGGAATTACCACGGTGTAGTACAGGCGGCTGTGTATTTGGCCGGCTTGTGGGGTTTTTATGGTTACTGCTCTGCCTCGCGGTGTTCGTGGCCTTCGATTTGAGGTGCCGATGTGAAGCAGCGAGGTCGCGCTGAAGTGCTTGGACTCTGTTGCCCGCGCTGTAGCGGGCGTAAAAGGACGCGAGGCCGGGCCAGATTCCCTGGGTCATGCGGCGGTAGATGTCGGTGGCGTTCAGTCCGGCAGCAGCAGCTCCCGTGATGACTGCCTGACGGGCCTCGGAGTTGCTGCCGTAGCGGTTGGCGTCGTACAGCCCTGTGCGCGCGATGCTCTGCATGGCCTGGGACATCCGGGAAGCCGAAGAGACGTTCATCGTGTTCGCTGCCGACGTTTCGAGTACGGGGGCCACCGCTTCGAGGCGGAGGGCCCGGGCAGCCTGGATCTCGTCCCGAAGGTCACGGCGCATCGCCGCCCACACGGTCGAGGCATTGGGCCGGCGTGCGACGTCGTAGGCCATCGACAGGCTCATGGCGAGCTGCTGGTGGCCGCCTGTCTTGTGCCGGCTCCCGGGTACGCGCATGCACCCGTGGAGGAGGTTCTGGTGGGGCGTCCTGTCGAGGCTCGGAAGCCTGTTGCCCAGCGCCTCAACGAGCTCCCGAGCATCGGTAAAGGTCGCTGGGTCGGCCAGCGGCACGTAGACGTGGCGTCCGCCGTTCGGAGAGAAGTCCTCGATCCAGCGGGCGCCGAGGCGGTGCAGCCACTCCTGCAGGACCCGGACGTCAGCTGTGACCTGGGCCAAGCCTCCCTTGGAGGCGTCGAAGTCGAAGAAGAGCGCGCGGCAGGAGCCGTCCTTGCCGAAGACGCGGACAGCTGCGGGCACGGTCGGCAGGGCATCGGTGAGATCCCGCTCGAACTTCTGCGGGTAACTTCGACCGGCGTCTCGCGATAGCCTCACACGGGGCTGACCTGCCAGGAGGGGTGCTAGTGCAGCCCATACGACCGAGGGCTCGTCTTTGACAAGCGACACGCCCGAACTCTGTAAGTCTGGCAGGGCCCAGTCATGCTGGGGTAAAGTGATGGTATTCCTCCTGAAGGAATGACAGAGGTCCGCTCCTCCCAAGGGAAAAGGCGTTTGTTGGACTTACTTCCTGATCAGCCGGCAAGCAAACACAGGTTGTGAGTCGAAGTCTTCGAAGGCCCGCCTATGGCGGGCCTTCTCTTCGTTAAGAGGCGAGGCGGCCGATAGGCAGAGCCTCCTGCTGGTTGGTCTTGGGGAGGTCGGTGTGCTGGATGCGATCTTCGACAACGGAGGCTACCCAGTCGCTGACGTGCTCAAAGCCTTCAGCGGATGCAATCTCCCGCACCGTGTTGGCCTTCTCCGTCGCCAAGCGAAAGCCAATGAGCTTGCGGTCACCCTTGTGCCTGCGGCCAGGTCCAACTCGACCGTCTGCTGTCACAGCCATGATTACCACTGTCCTTTGAATCTGCTGGCCCCAGGGGCCTTCGCTTCGTGATCAGTTCCAGATGTCCAGCGACCTTGCGGTCTCAATTCTCGCGTGAGCGAAAACAGTTTTCTTTCCGGACACTCCGAACCTAACACCACGGTCAGTGACCACGAAGCATTATGGCAAAACTGTTTCTGTGTCGTGTTGCGGTCGCCCTGCGGGGGCGAGTCGTGAGTGGCCGTGTCTTGGGGCACGCTCCCTTTCTGCCGGTGGGCTGCATCTGGCTTCCTAACGATCGAAGGACTGTACCAATATGGCACAGTCCTTCGATCCACAGCAATCAGAACATTTTTAGCTCTTCCATGCCCACTGGATCAGCTTCGCTTTAGCGTCCTCTGCGGGGATGTCGATCGACGTGGAGTGGAAGGCTTCTCCGAACATGGTCCTGACTGACTTCGCGGTGCGGAAGTACTGGCCGTGCTTGTCGATGCGTCGGGCGGAGACGCCGAGGTAGCGGGCCGTCTGCCGGCGGTTCATCCCTGCTTCGATGCAGATTTTCACTGCGCGGAAGATGACGGCGTGGGCGGCCTCATTCTCCGGGTTGGCCTTGGTCAGGATCCGCTCTACAGCCTGCTTTGCCTCTGGTGGTGTTTGACTCACGTTCCACTCCTCACTTGATCGACAGGCCGATGTCTAGCGTCTTGCGTGCCAGCCGGTGCCTCCTGGCGATGGCGAAGACCCACAGTCCAAGAACGACGCAGGCCGTCGATACGTGCGTGACCAGCTCGAAGATATAGAACGCTTCGGGTCCCGCGTGTAGTTCCAGCGGGTAGGCGAGGGCGCGTGCAATCGAGAATATGAAACCGGCGAAGATCAACCTCGAGGCAAGACGCCCGAGGCGTAGGGGGTTCCTGCGGCCATCACGTAAAAGCGGCAGCAGCAACGGCGCCAGTACGTAGGCGGTGTAGGCGAGGACAATCCACTCGTTCAGTTCCACCGCGCGCTGACCTTGGTACATCTCCAAGCGGGGTGACGCCTCGGGGGTGTCCGCCACGAGAAGCGTGAAGAGCACCCCCGAGGCCGCGATCACGCCCACCAGCAGACCGCGCTTTCCAATGATCCAGGTGGTAGCCGTTTCTGAGCCGTAGGCGACGGCTAGGTGCACGCCGAGGACCCCTACAGCGGTCATAGCGCAGCATTTGGCGATGAAGTCGGTGCCGTTGGAGATAGGCACGATGGCTTCCAGCACGTGATAGACGCCCGGCAGGGAAAACACGTAAGCGGCAGTCAGCAGCACTCCCATGAGAGCCAGCCGGCCACTGGGTCGCAGCAGTGCCCGCGCCCCTTCGGGTGTGCGCTTGGAGGTCATGCGGTGGAACGTTAGTCCGCCGAGGAAGATCAACATGAAGCCGACTGAAATGACGTAGATGCTTTCGTTCATCCGATCAGATCCGTGAGTTTCTCCGCGTATTCGAGGGCTTCCTTGCGCTGCCGAAGGCGGCGCTGGAGGAGGTTGAGCCGTTGTTGGATGAGTTCGACCAGGTCCTCGTTCTTCATCACCATCAGGGCCGTCTCCCGAATGTCCACGGGCCAGTCGCCCTCTTCCATGGTGATGAGTCCGACGACGACAAGCCCCGCAACCATCGACGTCCCGCTGACCCGGGCAGCGGTGACCGCCTGGATGGGGGTGAGCTTGTTATCGGAAAGCTGGCTGAACAGGTAGGTGATCGCCGTTCCCGTCTTTTCGGCCACGTCGTGCCGGACGTCGCCGGTGTCGATGGCGTCGATCCACGCTCGATGAGAACCATCGTGGGGGAAGCCGATTTTAACCTGGTCGTTCCGGGGGAACAGGTCTTCGTGGAAGCGGTGCTGCAGCTCGACCATGAGGTCGGCATGGTGGACCTGACTGAGGACTTCTGCGGCTGTTGGTGTGCGGGGCCGGCTGTCGAGGTCTTCGTAATCCTTGAAGTCCGCCAATGCCGTGATCGGGTCGATACCGACGCCTCGGGCCACCCCTACAACGGTCGTCTCGGGGACGCTGCCACGCCGGATCTGGTTGCCCACGGTCACGCGATGCAGTCCGGTCACGCGGCCCAGCTCGCTCGCTGATGTGGTGATGCCGCGTCGTTCAAGCCATTGCTTGAAGTCAGAACCAGAAACAGCCACGGCACCTCCTTCAAGAGAGCACTAGATGCGCACGGCATACACGTCTAGCCATGATGTCAAAAACTAAGCTATTCTAATTAATAAGGAATTGGCATCAGCCTTCTTCCTCACCGTTCCAATTTTAGCGGGCGCGCCCTCACCAGTCTGTGCCCACAACACCCAGGGGAGGTAGTCGTGGACGAAGACGAGAAGCGTGGAGCGTCACCGCTTCTGGCCCTGGTGATTCTTGTACCTCTGCTGGCTGGCCTGCCCGTTGTGGGCATTGCGGGTGCTGCGATCCTCACGCAGAAAGAGGAGAAGCCCGCTGCGTGTGTCGTCTCGGCAGTCGGTGAAACCGTCGGTGACGTTACCTCGACGCCGGCGATCCCGAATGGGTGGTCAGACCTCGTCGAGGGTGCGGCAGCGACGGCGGGCCTCCCGGTGAGCGTGGTGGCGGCCCAGCTGAAGCAGGAATCGGGTTGGCACGAGACCGCGCGGAGTTCTGCGGGGGCGCAAGGGGTGGCCCAGTTCATGCCCGGTACTTGGGCCATGTACGGAAAGGGTGGGGACTCGTTGTCGGCTGAGGACGCGATCCCTGCCTACGGCCGCTACATGTCGGCCTTGAAGTCCGAGGTTGAGCCGCTGGCGGGCGGGGATCCCGACCTGCTGGTGCAGCTGACCTTGGCTGCCTACAACGCTGGCTCGGGTGCTGTCCAGGAAGCCAAGGGTGTCCCGCCGTTTGCGGAGACCGAGCAGTACGTGGAGAAGATCCTGGACACCGGTCAGGGCGAGTTCGCCGCGGACTGTGCGGCCCCTGCTGGTGCGGTGGCTTGGGACGGTGATCTGGGGGACGGGGAATGGACCACCCCGCTGCCGGGCGGTGTGTTCACGTCCGGGTTCGGGGGACGGAACATTCCGGGCCTGCCGGCGTGGGCGCAGGATCATGTGGGCATGGATCTGTCGACCCCAGGCTCCGGGTCCGGGAGTGGGGGACCGGTGATCGCCCCGACCGCGCTGCGGATCACGGGGTTCAACAATCCGGACGGGTGCGCGATCGCCAAGGAAGCCGGGCCTGATCCGGATTTTGGGTTCGCGTTCTGCCACATGAACTCCTACAACGTGGTCGTGGGAGACGTGCTCGAGCGCGGGGATGTCATCGGCACCGAAGGGAACCGGGCCAGTCTGGGCGCGGTCGCCACGCACCTCCATGTCGAGATCTACAAGCCCGAGGCCCCGGAGGTCGTCTACCCGTACCAGGGCTGGAACCTGGACCCGGAGCCGATCCTGAAGCAGAAAGGAGCGTGGGTGCGATGACCCACCGCTCACATACCAACCTGTACCGGGCTGCCGCTCTGGCGGCCTCGGTGATGGCCCTGACCAGCTGCGCCACCGACGCACCCGCATCGGAGGACGTGGCCCCGATTTCCGCACCGACCACCATCTACGAAGGCTCCTACACCTCGGCCCCTGCCGAGGAGATTCTGGGCGGCAACACGTTCGCCTCCCCGGAGGACGCCGACCGGTCCGACGTCGACTCGACCGCTCGGGTCGCGGCGCTGATGCTGCATTCGTGGGACACGACGGTGGACCGCACCGAAACGGCGGCCGCGGTGCGCGCCATGCCGCTGATGAGCGATGAGTGGGCGGCGCATCAGGTCGAGCCTGAGCGCAATGCGAGTAACGGCGAATGGTTGGAACCGGCCGTGCACGGTGCCTACAGCGTGCCCCGGGCGGTTCCGGCGATCGGTGACGCCGCGCAGGACGTCGATGAGGACAAGGCCATCCGGGTCCTGGACGTGACGTGGCGCTGGGTAGCCCGTGATGAGACGCCGCTGGAGGGCGGCGGTCACCGGCAGGTGAGCGTGTACCTCGAGAAGACGGACAGCCGGTGGGACGTCGTCGGGCATCAGACCCGCGACATGACCGCCTCGATGCCCGGCTCGATGACGGGGGAGGGCACGTGAGCCCGGCAGTGCATTCCTGGCCTGTCATCCGCCTCACCATCGGGGAGGGCGAAATCGTCGCGGACGCGAACGGCGACGTCCTGACTTACCCGGTGCTCGATGATACGTCGGCAGCCGACGTGGCCGCCGATGCAGCAGCGGAAGCGTGCCGCCGCCTGAGTCTGACGGCGTGCCGGGTGCAGGGGCTCACCGAGGACGGAGAGGTCTACGAAATGGTCGTCGACGCCGAACTGGGCACCCTTGAGGAACGAGAGAACACCACTTCCACCGGCACTGCCGGCGGCACGGGTGCTGGCCGGGGTTCCGGTTCTACCCGTTCCGGGTCGACGACTGCACGCCGTCGTACTCCTGCGCGCCGGAAGGCTGTGCTGTGGGGGAGTGCAGGGGTCCTGGCGGCAACGGTCGGTTTCAGTGCCTTCTACACGCTGCAGGACAGCACGGCCGAGCCGGTGGCGACGGTCTTCACGCCGCCTCCGGCGCAGCTGCCGGTGCCTGCTCCTGCTGGGTGGGATACCTACGGTGACTGGACGACGCCGATGACCGGCTCGACCGTTCGGGCGATCCTGGACTCTTCGGGGCAGCCGGTGAGCGTGGACGGCTCGAAGCTGATCGGTCATGATCCTCGGACGGGTGTGGAGCGGTGGACGCGTACCGCACCGTTCAGGGTCGCGCAGCTGGCTATGTTCACCCTCGATGGGCAGTCAAGGGTCGCGGCCGCCGCCGCCCGGGAGCTGGTGCTGTTCGGCGACGGGGCGGACCCGATCCGCGTCGACGTCCCGAAGGACGGGACGATCGTCCTGGACGGCGGTACGGCTCCGCGGGTGGACCTGCCGGACAAGCGGACACTGATCGTCGCAGCCGACGGCAGTACTTCGGTGCGGGTGGTCCCGGCGGCTGCGGAACCCATCGAAGCCCTCGGCGATGATCTGGTGGCAGCGGACACGCGCTCGGGCCGGATCTGGCGCGTGACGCAGGATTCGGCGGCCCTGCCAGCTCCGGCGAAGCTGCCTGCACCGTCGGTAGGGGCGGAACTGGTCACGGTCCTCGGATCCGTGAACGGGACGGTCGTCGCGGCCTGGAAGACCAACAACAACACCACTACCACCACCATCGGCTTCTACGCCCTCGGGGATGCCGCCGATGCGACGGAAGCGACGCAGGTCGGCATCGTCGACGTCGAAGGAACCGATATCGCCACCTCCGATATCCAGGTGGACCGGGAGAACGGCCTGCTGATGGCCGGCACCCTGCTGGTCGACGTCGATGCGAAGCAGGCCCACCGCCTGCCCGGGGCCGGGAAGCTCGCCGCCGGGTACGCCTGGGTCACCACCAACACCGAGCAGCTGCGAATCAATACCCAGGGCGTCACCGAAACCACGACCGACACCGCCCGGGCAGCGATCCCCGACGTCATCACCGAGGACGGTAAGGCAATCACCAGGGCCGAAGGGTCCTCTGACGGCTTGCTGTATGCGCTGACGCAGGTCGCACCCCGACCCACAGCAACACCCACCCCGACCTCAGCCCCCACCTCTGACCCGACTTCTGCCCCGAGCCCCACCTCGACTGTTTCCCCGAAGGAGAACCCCTGATGAGAATGACCGCTGTCATCGACCCGGCCGGCACCCTCGAGCTTGACATGGGAGGCGAGAGAACCACCGCCGGCTACCCGTCGGTCATGGACGCCCGTCGCTCCGTCATGAGCACCGCGACCGACCTCGCGACCGAGACGAGCACCGCCACCGAACTGCACATCGAGGACCCGTCCGGCTCCCGCACGATCCTCGTCCAGACCGACGGCGCCGTCATCGAGCATGACGCCGTCGGTGAGCCGGCGGACAGCGGGCCAGTACAGCCCGCCGAAGCAGCCGAACCTGCGCCGTCCCCGGTGACGCCAGAAGAGCCGGCCGCGCCGAAAACCATGGCGGAGTTCACGGCGGAAGCAGCAGCACCTGTTGCCACTCCCGTTCCCCTCCCTCTTCCCGCTCCCGCTCCCGTTGAGGCTTCCGTGGCCGCGGAAGCGACGGCACCGGAAACCGCTGCTGCATCAGCTGTGGCGCCGGCAGTGGTCCCGGCAGGGGCACCGGCTGAGACGGTGGGACCGCTGCCGACCCGCAGGACGGCGATGCCGTCGTTCGTCGACCGGCCGGACGCCGATTCACCGGCTCAGGTCGGGGTCCGTGGTGTGCTGAATCAGTTCGGGTTGAAGCTCTCGGCATCGCCGGCGGAGTTGGAGCAGCGCCGGGATGAGAAGACTGTCTCTCAGCATTGGGCCGGGCCCCGCACGATCACGGTCCTGAATCCCAAGGGCGGGGCGGGTAAGACGCCGACGGTGATCTGCCTGTCCGCGGTGTTCGCCCGACTCGGCGGCTCCGGTGTCCTGGCGTGGGACAACAACAACTCTCTCGGCTCGCTGGGCTGGCGGACGTTCGACGCCGGTCATGAGGCGACGGTGGTCGACCTCCTCGAGCGGACCGGCTATTTCATGACAGCCGGCGCGCGTGCCGGGGATCTGGCGTCCTACGTCCACCACCAGCCCTCGGATCAGTACGACGTCCTTCGCTCCGATGACCGGTCGGGGGCGAAGAAGCGGCACGAGGTCACCGGGGACGAGGTCCACCGCCTCTACTCGGTGGCCGCGAAGTATTACCGGCTGATCCTCATGGACTCGGGCAACACCGAACGCGGGGATAACTGGGAGGCCATGATCGGGCACTCCGACCAGGTCGTGATTCCGGTGAAGTCCGTCGACGACGCCGCCGAAGGCGCGTCCCGGGTTCTCAGCGCCCTGCGGGCGGGTAACGAGCACGCGCAGTCGCTGGCGGACCGCGCCGTGGTGATCGTCCTTGGGTGTACCCCGTCCCACGGGCCGGCGAAGCTGAACGAGCTCGCTGAGTCTTTCCGCCCGTTCGTGAAGTCGGTCGTTACGGTGCCCTACGATTCGTCGCTGATCGAGGGCAGGATCCGGTTCTCCTCGATGCTCCCGCAGACCCGCCGCGCCTGGCTCCGGGCCGCCGCGCAGATCGCGGAGGGACTGTGACCGTGACCCCGCAGCGTAATCCGTTCGTCAACGAGCCGGAGGTGACACCGCAGGAAGACCCGATCGACGATGACCCGATCCTCGGGCAGCGCGAATCGCTGAGGGGTCCGCGGAACATTCAGCAGAGCCTCGCCGCCGAGCCTGTCGAGGAAACCGCACCAGCAGCCCCCGTCCTAGTTGCGGTGACTAGCGCGACCCTGTGGCTGGTCGGTGCCTCCGGTGGCGTTGGCACCAGCACCCTGGCGGGCCTGTGCTCGGAGAACGTCGTCGATGAATCCGAGCGGCGCCCGACCTACGCAGGCCGGGCCCTGTTGGTCTGCTCGACCAGTGCGTCCTCGCTCGAGGCCGCACAGCAGCTGGCCCGTAAGTCCGCGTCCGGGCAGCTGCCCTATGAACTGGTCGGCCTCGTGATCGTCTACGACCGGCCCAAGAACCGGTTGACGAAGCCGACCCTGGACTTCGCGCGCGGCGTTGCGCGGATGTTCCCGGTAGCCATGACGGCGCCCTATGAACCCTCATGGCGCGAGGTCGGTGTCAGCCCACAAGCTTCCGGGACACGGCTGAAAAGTGTGCTCCGGAAAATCGAAAAGATCGCCCGCTCCGGGCACTGAGAAAAGGAACTCCCATGTTCGGAAACACTCTGGCAGCACACACCCTGACCACCATCAACGCGCTCACCCCACCTCGTGACGGATCGCTCTCGGCACAGACGTTCACCCCGACGCAGCCTCCCGGCACCGAGGGCCTGACCACCGTCATCAACTGGATTCTCTGGGGCGCAGCACTCGTCCTGTTCGTGTTCTTCATCTTCGGCCTCGTCTCGGCCGGTAGGAACCGCCGGCAGGGCAACGAGATCGAGGCACCCATCTGGCCCATGGCCGCCGCCTGCCTGCTGGGTGCTTCGGGCGCAGTGTGGACTGCAATCACCTGAGCAAGACCAGCTAACCCATTTGATCGAGAGAAGGACAGACGATGAGCACACAGGACACCACCGAGGAACCGAAGGCCCGCCCGAAGTGGTTCGGTGCTGCCGTGATGCTGCTGGCCCTGGTACTGGTCGGCCTCCTCGCATGGGGTGTGCGGGTATTGATCTTCCCCAGCAACGACGAACCGGCAACGGACCCACCCACCGCTGCAACACAGACAGCACCATCGTCCGCGTCCGCGACGGCAGCACCCGTCGAGGACGCGAACACAGCGTGGGACTGCCAAGCGGACCTCAACGACGACGACGCATCTGTGGCTGACAGTGCCCCGATAGTCGAGGAATGGGTGGCGGGTGGCTACAACGTGATCCCGTTCTCGGAGTTCGGCGGATGCCAGAAGCAGCCCTCCGGACTTCGTGTCGGCTTCGCACGGACCGAAGCAGGTTCCCTAATGGCAGCTGCAACCTATGCGATGGCCCTAGATCCTTCGGTGAGTGAAGAGGCAGCTGATGATGTAGAAGTTGCCGTTGCTGAGGGACCGGACCGGGACAAGCTTGCGGAGAAAGCAAAGCGCATCCGCGACGGTCTGGAACAAGGTTCCAACGGCACCGCATCCGCAGTATCGACCCTCATCGGATACGCCCAGGACTTCTACTCCGAGGATGTCGCTTCGTACCGCTTGGTCTATGAGGTTCCTACGTCCGACGGTCTTGTCGGGCAGGTCTCCCTACAGGCTGACCTGCTGTGGGAGGACGGCGACTGGAAGCTTGATCCTGCGTCCGGCACAACCTTTATGACGTCGGACCTGTACCAGGGACAGCCCTACATCGAGTGGGGGCCAAAGGTCTGATGCCAAACATTGGGGATCTCCTAGAAGGTGTTGCGGGCAGCGCGATCCAGAAGCTGATCCAGTTCCTTGCGAGCTGGGTGGTGCAGGTCCTGACGGAGATGATCAATTTCGTCGGTACGTGGTGGTTGAAGATCGGCGCACCGGATATGGGCTCAGGGTCCGCGACCGATCGCATCCAGCAGTCGACGCTGGTGTTCGTTGGCATGGCCGGTGTCATCGGGACGGCGTTCGCGCTCATCAAGCTCGCCCGGGACCAGGACCGCGCCTCGACCGAGAACCTGATCATGGGCATGGTGCGCACCGTCCTCACCACGGCCTTGGCCGTGCCGATGGTGGGCTTGCTGTTTGGGGTGACCGACGTCGTCGCGCCGTGGCTGGTGAGGACCATTTCGGGGTCCGCGCAGGAGGACGGGCTCGGGTCCGCGATGGGTTTGGAAGCCCTCGCGGGAACCACGATGACCATGCAGCTCGCCGGCATCATCTTGTTCGTCGCACCCCTTGCCCTGCTCGGGGCGATCATCAACGCGGTCATCGTCATCTTTTCCTACGGTGCGGCGATCGCCTTGTGCGGGGTTCTGCCGATCTTCGCTGCCGCGTCGCAGACCGAGCGGGGCCGGAAGTCCTTCGACAAGGCGGTGGGCTGGCTGGCGGCCGTCGTCCTCTTCAAGCCCGCCGCGGCGATCCTGTACGGGGCGGGACTGGCACTCCTGAAAGGCATTAACGGGACCGCGGACAACGAGCTCGGGAACACCGCGATTGGTCTGATCACCGGGCTCGTCATCATCTGCAGCGCCTGCGTAGCGATGCCGGCACTCGCGAAGGTCTTGGTCCCTGCCGTTAGCGCCGGACCGCAGGGCATGGGAGCCTCCGGCCTGGCCATGGTCGGCGGGGCCGTCGCCCTCGGAGCGATCACCGGAGGGGTCGGAGCTGCAGCCGGGGCCGCAGCTACAGGTAGCGGTGGAAGTGCCGCCGCATTTACCGGTGGAGGAGCCGCGGCAACGACCGCGGCAAGTGCTTCCGAAGCAGCCGGTGCTGCGGGGACAGCTGGCGGAGCAGCCACAGGAACGTCCGGGGGCACTTCTGCCCTGTCGGGTAGCGCCGGAACAGGCAGCGAAGCTACCGGAGCCACCAGTAGTGGTGGTGGCACGGCGGGTAGTACTGGCGGCGGAGCCGGTAGCTCTGGTTCGACAGGGACAGAACAAAGGCCGGAGCAGCCGCCCACACCGGGAGCAGCTGCAGGCAGTATATCATCCGCCGGACATGGTGGCAGCACCGGTGCTGCCTCTGGTGGTCCCACGGGTGCCGAGCAACGCCCGGATCGGTCCGGGGCAGAGTCGTCCCCGGTCAGTGATGCCGGTACTGGCGCAGGCACTTTTGGCAGCGGTGCCAGTGGTACTGGCGGTAACAGCGGGTCCGGCTCGGATGGGCCGATGGGTGCCCAACCTCAGGCAGAGCGGGTCGGCGCACCGACGGAAGCACCGGCCGATCCAGCAGGGGGTACCTCAGGAAACGCGTCGACGGCTGGTGGACCATCCGGGGCAGAGCCCACGGCCGGTTCTGCTGAGCTGCCGAAAGCACCGCCGCTGTCGGACGGCGAGATTCAAGGCGGCACATCAGCGTCCCCTACAGCCGAGGGTTTCCGGTCCGGCGCGCCATCCGGGGCGGACAAGTCAGCGATGACGAAACAACGGGTCGAGTTCGGCTTAAGGGAAGCAGCAAGGGACATGGATCGCGCAGTGGAAAGTGGGGATGACAGTTGAGCTCAGTGAGTACGGATCAGACAATCGTCCGGCAGTACGGCAACATCGCAGAAGACCGGACGGCGGGTCTGATGGGGTTCTCGATGGCCTCGACCGTCGTTCTGGGCGCGGGCGCCATTGGGGTGTTCATCGCGATCATGGCCGCCCAGATTTGGGTGGCCGTCGGCATCGCCCTGGTCGCGTTCGTCGCCGCCACGATCCTCGGCTCGAAGGACCGCAACAATCGGTCCAAGCCTGAGCGGTGGCTGGCGCGCAGCATGCACTCCAAGGCCACGAAGGCCGGGAAGACCGTCTACAAGTCCGGGCCCGTCTCGCAGATCCCGGACGGTTCATTCCGGGCTCCTGGCCTGTTGGCCGCGACCGAGCTGATCGACTTCCAGGACCTGTTCGGCAACGAGGGTGTCATGCTGTGGCACCCGAAACTAAGGACCGGCACCGTCTTCTTCTCCACGAACTCCTCAGGCCTGGGCCTGCTGGATCAGGACCGGGTGAACCGGCTTGTCGGGTCGTGGGCTGCGTTCCAGCGTGACGCCGGTTCCAACGCACGGGTCGAGCAGATTTCGGTGACGACGCAGTCGACGACCGATCCGGGTGAACGCCTGCCGGACGCCATCGCGGTGGCGCGGCAGCAGGCCGGGTCCCATGAGGTGCCCGCCTTCGCACGTCAGGTGATGGATGACGTGGTGAACAACCTCAACCTCGACGTGCCCAAGCTCGAGCAGTGGGTGGCGCTGACGTTCAGCGGCAAGGCCAACGACGGGGACCGGGCGCCGGAGCGCTCCGCTGCGGAGCTGGTGGCCGATGTGACGTCGCTCCTGCAGGGCTTCAAGGAAGAACTCGAGGACGTCGGCGCGGGAAGCGTGTCCCTCATGCGGGCCGCTGACCTCACCGACCAGACGTTCGTCGCGTTCAATCCGCACGCCGCGGCCGCCGTTGAGCGCGCCCGTCTCTCCGGTACCGGGACCGGCCTGGGCTGGCACGAGGTGGGACCCTCTGCCGCGAGGATGATCGGGTACCCGGGCAGGTACGACCACGCCGGGGTGGCGAGTAAGTCGTGGCAGATGTTCCGGCCGCCGGCCGGGACGTTCCGCGAGAACGCCCTGGTGGCCCTGCTGGGCCCTGATGCGAGCATGCTGCAAAAGCGCGTCACCGTGTTCTACCGCCCTCAGCCGCCGGAGAAGTCCGCGCAGCAGGTCGCCCAAGCGCTCACCAACGCCCAGTTCGCCACGAACCAGAAGGGTCGGCGTCCGACCAGCTCGCAGATCATCGCCCTCGAGAAGGCACGCAAGGCCGAGCGGGAGCAAGCAGAAGGGGCCGCGCTGGTCCGGTTCGCGATCGGTGTCACCGCGACGGTCGAGACACCGGAGCAGCTCCAAACCGTGGAAGCGAAGATCATGCGCAACGCGACCACCGGCATCCAGATCCGCATGAGGTCGTGTGACTACAACGACGACGCCGCGTTCTCCTTCAACCTCGGGCTCGGGCTCGTGCCAGAGCACCTGGCCACCATCTCCTCCGACGTCAGGAAGGCCCTCTAATGTCCGCCTTCGACCAACTCATCGACAAGGTCATGGACCGGTTCCTGGGCCGCTCCGAGACAGCAGCCGCAGTTACTGCTGCGTCGTTCCCGCAGCTCACGGAGAAGGGCATGCGGGTCCGCGAGGGCGGCATGGTGACGTGGGTCGAACCGCCACCGGAGTTCACCGCCACCTCGAACCAGACCGCGGGCCTGTGGCCGTTCTGCGTCGGCACGTCCTCGCCGCTGGTCGGTGCGGTCCTGGGCCGGAACCTGCTCAACAGTTCCGTGGTGTGCGGGGACCCGATCAGCCTGTTCCTGCACGGCATCATCTCCTCACCGTCTGGGTTCATCCTGGGCCTGAACGGGCGGGGGAAGTCCTCGGTCGCCGTCCGTATGGCGTTGGCCCTGATCGATCAGGGGTTCCTGATCCTCGTGGCAGGGGACCTCAAACCTGACTTCGCCGGCGTGGTCCTGGAGACCAAGGGTCAGGTCGTGCAGGTCGCCCCCGGTGTCGGGGCGATCAACCCGCTCGATGCCGGTCCGCTCTGGCGGGAACTCGAACGCCTTCCGGCCCCGATGCAACGGCAGATGCGCGCCGAGATCCACGCCCGTCGCCTGATGACCCTCACCGGGCTCATCGAACTGGTCTTCAAGGAACCCCTCGATGCGAAGAAGCAGGAACAGACGGTGCTATCCATGGGTATCGCCATGGCCGCCGAAAAGGCCGAAGGTGAGGGCCGGCAGCCTTTGGTCGGCGACGTCGTCGCCGCGATCAAGTCCGCGCCACCGCAGATCCAGTCGGCGCTGCTCATCGAGGAGTCCGCCGAGTACCTGCCGCAGGTCAAGAACCTCCTCGCCGGCTTGAACGCCCTCGGGGAGCACGGACCGTTCGGTGATGTGTTCTGCCAGCAGACCACGAAGGAAATGAAGATCGACGCTTGCGTGGACTTCGACATTTCCCTCATCGACGAATCCCAGCTGACGCTCCGCGCCGCGGTGCAGACGGTGTGCTGGTCCTACGGGCAGGCCGGCATCTCGGCCGCAAAGACCCTCGCCGATGCCGGGCTGATGGAGGAACGCCATCACCTGATGATCATGGACGAGCTGTGGCAGTCCCTACGCGCGAGCGAGTTGCTGGTGCACCAGATCGACTCCATCACCCGCCTGAACCGGACCAAAGGCCTGGGTCAGCTGATGATCACGCACTCGATGAAGGACCTGCAGCTGTCCACGGACGAGCTGACGAAAATCGCGACCGGCTTCGTGGAACGCTCCTCCGTGAAGATCCTCGGCGGGCTGGCACAGAACGAGATGGACCTGCTCGAAACGGTGTTCCCCGTCTCAGAGCGGGAGAAGGCGATGCTGGTCGGCTGGTCGGCCGAAGGGTCGATGAACCCCAACACCAACCAGGTCTCCCCGCCCCCCGGGCGCGGCCGGTTCATGCTGAAAACCGGGTCCGAACCCGGTGTGCCGTTCCGGGTGAACCTCACCGCCGGCGAACACCGCGCCCACAACACGAACCAGGCATGGGCTGCCGCCCAAGCCAAGATCAACCGATGAGGAACGAGGAGAACGGCCCCATCATCGCTTTTTCGTCCGTGGCCTTGGCGGCGTTCGTCGCGGTCGCCCTGATCCACCTCGCCGGAGCCTTCACTCCGGTTCCCACGGAGCTGTCGTGGAACCCGATCACCCTCGCGATCGGCCTTGCTACCGGGGATCCGTGGCCGGCGGCCGCGTCCTGGTTGCTCGGCGCGGAAGCGGTCGTGGTCATCGCGGCCTTCGCGTGGTGGAGCACCCGACCTGTGTCCAGGACCGCCGAGGCGTCCCGTCGGATGAGTCCTGGCGGGAAGATGCGCCCGGCAATGGTGGACGCCCGCCTTACCGAAGCGGCCCGCCTCCACCCCGAGGCCAAGGGCATTGGCCCGGGATTGACGATCGGCTATGCCGGTGACGCCGGCACCAAGGCTGTGATCCAGGGCTGGCGTGAGTGCTCGACTCACGTGTGGGGGACGGGCCGGGGTAAGACCACCACGCAGGTCGTCCGCCACGCACTGGAGGCCCCGGGTGCGTACATCATGACCAGTAACAAGGTCGACGGCGTCGCAGAAGTCCTGGCCGCCCGCTCCGAGACCGGAACGGTGTGGCTGTTCGACCCGCAACGGATCTGGCGCGACAGTCACCGGCCCGCGATGGTCTTCAACCCGCTCGGAATCGTCACCGACACGGTGAGCGCAGGCGAGGTCGCGTCGATCTTTGAGACGTCCTCGGCTCCCAGCGCCGGTCAGGGCAAGGGGGACGCACAGTTCGACTCGCAAGGCCGCGACTTCCTTGCCTGGTGCCTCCTCGCCGCCGCCAAGAGTGACGGCACGATGAAGGACGTCCTGCGGTGGGTATCGTCGGCGGACTTCATGGAACCCGCCGAGGTCCTGGAACCGGCCGGGCATAAAGGTCCGGCGTCGGCGTTGAAGGGGATGAGCGCCCAGCCGGAGGACACCCGCGGGTCCGTGGCCGCCAGCGCCCAGCGCATGGCCTCGGCCCTCGTGCACGACGAGCTCGTGGCCTGGTCGACGCCCACACCGGGCGTGCCGGTGTTCGACCCGACCCGGTTCGTGACCAGCAAAGACACCCTGATCCTGCTGTCCCAGGACAATGCAGGGTCCGGGGCCGCGTTCGTGTCCACCCTGGTCTACGCGGTCTTCACCGCCGCCCAGCAGGCCGCCCGTCATGCCGGCGGCCGCCTGCCGGTGCCGTTGGTCGCGGACCTGGACGAGGTCGGCAACGTCGTCCAACTCAAGCAGCTACCCGAGTGGTATTCGTTCTTCGGGTCCATGGGCATCGTCGTCAGCGCGTATTTCCAGACCCGCGGGCAGGGCATGGCGATGCTCGAGCGCACCGGGTGGGACACGCTCTGGTCCGCGGCCGCGATCAAGGTCTACGGCGGCGGGTCCGACGACACACAATTCCTCGAATCCCTATCGAAGACCATCGGGCAGTACGACGCGAAAGTCCGCAGCTCCTCGACCTCGAGGAACGGGTCCTCCCGATCCGTGCAAACCCAGCGGCGCGACATCATGTCCGTCTCCGAGCTCTCCGAGCTCCCGGCCAACCGGGCATGGGTGAAGACCTCCAACGGGGGAGGGGCCATCGTGCGTACCGTGCCCTGGTTCCGCGACAGGACGATTAACGCCCGCATCGGGGAAACCGTCGACCGCATCAAGGGCCAGACTTCAGGGACGCCGTCATGACCGTTACCACCGGCAACGCGACAGATGGTACCGAACCTAACGGTCAGGGCGGGGCAGAGGATGTCGCTTACACCCCGGAGGACCTCGTGGACTGGGTGGAAAGCCTTGCCGCGATCCTTGAGTCGGTCGACCGGTCACAGAACCAGTACTGGTGCTCGCAGTGGTGGAACCACCCTGAAGCCGTCGACAGGTTCCGTGCCCTGTATGAGCAATGGCTAGGGGCCCAAGCAGAGGGTGGAATGTCGTCCTGGTGGATCGACCACTTCGACCGCCACGCCACGATCTTATTCGCCAAACGCGGCCCCTTCGGCGAATGCGGCACCACACATACCGAGAAAACTGCCCGACGCATCCTCGGTACTGAACAACCCCCTATGAACTGGTCCTGGTAGCTTCGCTAAAAAGATCTGACGAGTTCAGGTGAGGGCCCCGTGCCCGGTCGATACGAGCCCTGCTTCGGCCTGACACCGAGAGTGTCGCCACCCCGCCTTAAGATCGATTCAGCGGCTGGAAGAGCCGCCTCATCGAGCAGGGGGCATCAGGCATGGCGGGTTTCAAGTTCAGCGGTAACTTCGAGCGCGAGGTCAATCGTGCTGTGCAGGGCGGAGTGAAAAAGGTCGCGGCAGAATACCAGCGGATGTTCGACGGGATGCTGCGCACCTATAAGGGCCGTCCCGTATCGACGATCAAACCGATCCTGCGCCGAAACTGGCAGAAAATCGGCGGTGACATCACTGATCCTGAACTGACTACCTATGCCCAACACATCAGTGACGGCACAAAGATGCAGATGAAGATGTAGACCCTTAAACCTGAGCCTGTCCGGTTCGTCGGAAGTTATCGTTCTATCCGCTTGAGGATTATCACAGCCTCGCGCGCCTACATTGAGCACCATGGGGAGGTGCACCGAGGATCGATGCGGCACAGATACACAGAAGTACTGATTCCCTGCGGCGCCCGGGACTGCTGAAGGTTCGGTTTCCATCTAGCCTGTGAGGACTTTGTCCTCCTGGAAGGATGGCCATCATGGCAAAGCCGTATCCGGAAGAGTTTCGTCACGACGTCGTGTCCGTCGCGCGGAAGCACGAGGCCCCGCTGGCTCAGATCGCGAAGGATTTCGGGATCAGCGAGGGAACTCTGAACAACTGGCTAAAACGCGCAGACGTGGAGGACGGTGTCCGGCCAGGCGTGACGCGGGTCGACGCGGCCGAGCTCCGCGAGCTGAAGAAACGCAACCGCTTGCTGGAGCAGGAGAACGAGATCCTGCGTCGTGCCGCGGCGTTCTTCGCCCGTGAGCTGCCCCCAAAATGACGTACCCGCTGGTCCGTGATCTTGCCGCTGACGGTGTCCCCGTCGCGGTGGCCTGTCGGGTGTTGGGGTTCTCTACCCAGGGATACAACAAGTGGCGAAGGAACCCGGTGTCCCAGCGCGACTGGGATGACGCGCACCTGACGAACCTCGCCCACGACATCCACCACGACGATCCGACGTTCGGGTACCGGTTCGTCGCCGACGAGATCGCCGGCCACGGCGTGTCCGCATCAGAGCGGCGCATCTGGCGGGTCTGTTCCCAGCAGCGTCTGTGGTCACTGCACGCGAAGAAACGCGGGCTCACGAGGAAAGCAGGGCCTCCGGTGCACGATGACTTAGTGCTGCGCCGGTTCCGCGCTGACCGCCCGAATCAGCTGTGGCTCACGGATATCACGGAACATCGGACGGACACCGGCAAGCTCTACCTGTGCGCGATCAAAGACGTGCATTCCAAGCGCATCGTCGGCTACTCCATGGATGACCGGATGACCTCAGCACTGGCCGTGTCCGCGGTGCGGAACGCGATCCGGCTCCGTGGGCCGGTCGATACGATCCTGCATTCGGATCGAGGAGCCCAATTTCGATCGAAGGTCTTCGTGCAGACGCTCAAGAGCAGCGGGTTGACCGGGTCGATGGGACGGGTCGGGGCGTGCGGCGATAACGCGGCGATGGAGTCCTTCTTCGCACTCCTGCAAAAGAACGTCCTCGACCGCCAACGCTGGGAGACGAAGGAGGACCTGAGACTGGCCATCGTGACCTGGATCGAGAGGACCTATCATCGCAAGCGCCGTCAGCGAGCACTCGGCAAACTGACCCCGGTCGAGTTCGAGATACTAGGACAAGCCGCCAACAAAGCTGCCCAGAACCAACAACCCAAAACTGGAAACTAAACCTTCAGCAGTCCCCCCCCCCCCCCCCCCCCCCCCCCCCCCCCCCCCCCCCACCCCCCCCACCCCCCCCCCCCCCCCCCCCGCGCGCGGCAGGGGTGGCCCGGTGGGGGCCGGGCACGTCTCGGCTGGCGAACGGCTCACCAGCCGCGGCGGGCGCCCGGCGCGGGGTCCCCCCCCCGCGGGGCGCGGGGGGCTGGATGGGAGGGCGGCGCGCACCCGGCGGAGGG
>NZ_VSLD01000015.1 GCF_008107445.1 Arthrobacter echini
TTCGAAACCAGCCAAAAAAACCAGCCACCACCACAACGACGGCGACCAGCAAATTCAACCAATCAACAAACAATCGGTATCAAAAAACTTGGCACACTATTGAGTTCTCAAACAACAGGAGCAAACGGCACCAAACACGATCAAACAACCATGTCATCGCTCCGAAGCAACTTCCTAAACCTACCCCCACCAACCCCACCAAGCAAATCCACCAAACCCTGCCGACCTGAAGCCAGCGAGACGATTTTGAGCAGACCCACCTGATGCGCTTCCCGGTTCGTCTGCGTGCAGTGCACGCGTCGATACTTGAAGATTTTCAGAGGGGGTGTGTCGCCCTCACCGGGGCAACATGATTACTGTACGACACCGCGAGCTCCAACGCCTAATCGGTCGGCGGGCCTGGCTTGCAGGCGCATCGATCGCGGTCGGGTCGAGCCGGAACGCGCCGTCAGCGGACCTCCACGACAGCGAGATTCCGCTTGCCCCGGCGCAGGAGCAGGTACTTCCCGTGCAGGAGGTCGGCGGGGTCCACGGAGTGGTCGACGTCGGTGATCTTCGTGTTGTTCACGTAGGCACCTCCTTCGGTCACGGTTCTGCGAGCCGCAGAGTTGCTGGCAGAGAGGCCGGTGAGCACGAGGAGTTCGATGACACCGAGGGAATCGGCGTCCACGGAGACGGCGTCGAGCTCGGCCGTGGCCGATCGGAGGGACTCGAGATCGAGTGAGGCCAGGTCCCCCTGCCCGAAGAGTGCCGCGGATGCGGCGATCACCTTGTCCGTCGCCTCGACACCGTGCACGAGCGAGGTCACGTCGTAGGCCAGGGCACGCTGCGCGGCCCGCTCATGGGGTCGCTCCGTCATCACCCGCTCGAGGTCCTCGATCTCGGCCCGGGTACGGAAGCTGAAGATCCTCAGGCGCTCGGCGACGTCGGCGTCGGCCGTATTGAGCCAGAACTGGAACATGGCGTAGGGGCTGGTCATCGCTGCGTCGAGCCAGACGGCGTTGCCCTCGCTCTTGCCGAACTTGGTGCCGTCGGAGTTCGTGATCAGCGGTGTGCCGATCGCGTGGACCGTGGCCCCCTCCACCTTCCGCACGAGGTCCGTTCCGCTGGTGAGATTGCCCCACTGGTCGGAGCCACCCGTCTGCAGCACGCAGTCGTAGTCGCGGAAGAGCTGCAGGTAGTCCATGCCCTGGAGGATCTGGTAGCTGAACTCCGAGTAGCTGATGCCCTCGTCGGAGTTCAGTCGCTTGGCCACCGTCTCCTTCTTGATCATCGTTCCCACGCGGAAGTACTTACCCACGTCGCGGAGGAAGTCGATGACGCTCATCGGCCCGGTCCAGTCGAGGTTGTTTACCATCCGTGCCGCGCTGTCGCCCTCGAAATCGAGGAACCTCTGCACCTGGCCCTGGAGGGAGCCCACCCACTGCGCCACGGTCTCCTTGGTGTTCATGGTGCGCTCCGCCGTCGGGCGGGGGTCTCCCACCAGCCCCGTGGAGCCGCCGACCAGACCGAGGGGGCGATGACCGGCCAGTTGCAGCCGGCGCATGGTGAGGAGCTGGACCAGATTCCCCAGGTGGAGGCTGGCAGCCGTGGGGTCGAATCCGCAGTAGAAGGTGACGGGCGGGCCTGCCAGCAACTCCTTCAGCTCAGCCGCATCCGTGGAGACGTGGACCAGTCCACGCCAGACGAGCTCGTCATGGACGTCGTCGAACGAGGGATCGTTGCGCTGACCTGCAAGGCCACTGACCGGGGTATCTGTTTGCTGGGACACCCTCTCAAATTATCAGTCGGCGATACCGGCGGGAATTCGGCCCGTCGAGATGAGTCGCAGACGCTGGGTGGGACGGGTCATGGCCACATAGAGGTCGCCGATCCGCCGTGACGCGGAGTCGAGCATCTCCTGTGGTTCGAGGATCACCACGCCGTCGAACTCAAGTCCCTTGGACTCGCGCGGCGAGATCACCACGATGTCCTGGCTGGGCCCGCCCGCTCCCGACCCGACGCGGTCACCGTACTGCGCGGTGAGCGCAGAGCGGGCTGACGGCAGGTGGGCGTCGGGCGCGATGACGGCGAGCAGTCCGCCGTCGATGGCCGCGAGCTCCTCGGGCACGGCGTCCACGAGCGCGGGCAGGAGGTCCGGCACCGTGTCGAGGACGGGCTCGAACCGCCCCTCCCGTACGGCTTTCGGCGCCGAGACCACGAGTCCTGCGGCGTTGGCCATCCGCACGGCGGCTTCGGCGATCTGCGCCGGCGTCCGGTAGTTGACGGTCAGCTCCTCCAGCTGCCACCGCTCCCCCACGAACGGTGCCAGTGCCTGCTGCCAGGAGCGCGAGCCTGCCCCCGAGCTCGTCTGCGCGATGTCCCCCACGATCGTGAAGGATTTCAGCGGGCAGCGCCGCATGAGCAGCCGCCACTGCATGGGCGACAGCTCCTGGGCCTCGTCGACCACGATGTGCCCGTAGGCCCAGGTGCGGTCGCCCGAGGCTCGGTCGGCCGCGGACACCCGGGTCACGGACACCTCGTTGTGACGGGCCAGATCCTCGGCCGTCAGCACCCCGTCCACCCCCGAATCCTCGAGGGACGAATTGACGTTCTCGAGCGTGCGTTCGGCGTTCGCGAGATCGCGCTTGCGCTCCTGCTCCCGTGCGGCGTCGTCCCTCCCCGCCGAGACGTCGAGGTCCCCGAGGAGTTCCGCGGCCTCGTCGAGCAGCGGCACATCCGCCTCGGTCCACGGAGCACCCGCGGGGCGCTCCAGCGCAGCGAGCTCCCCCTCGTCCAGCATCGGGGCAGCGGCACGCAGCAGCTCGGGGCGGGCGAAGAGCTCCGACACCAGCTTCTGCGGGGTCAGCGGCATCCACGCGAGATTCAGCGCGACCCGCACGTCCCGCGCGCTCCGGACATCCTCTGCGAGATAGGAGCGGTCCGCATTGTTCCCGCCGCCGGAGGACTCCTCGAGCAGCTCCAGCAGCTGCTCGGTGAGTTCCCGGAGCAGGGTCCGCACGAAGGTGACGCGGGCTTCGTTGTGCGGCTTCCCGGTGGCCCGGGCGCGTTCGCGGGCCCTGGAGACCTGCCGGGGTGTGAGGGTGAGCAGCGTGCCCTCGACGTTGAGTCGCTGGTCCTGGCCCGGGACCCGTTCGCGGTTGGCGACGGCGTTCCGGAGCACCTCGGCCATCCGGAGGCTCCCCTTGACCGCGGCCGTCCGCTCGTCCTCCTCCGGCACGGTGCGGACACCCGGCATCAGGGTGCCGATACCCGCCATCACCACGCCCGTCTCACCCAGGGAGGGCAGCACGCGCTCGATGTACTTCATGAAGGCGTCGGTGGGCCCCACCAGCAGCACGCCTGCCGACTTCAGGCGCTCCCGGTGGGTGTAGAGGAGATAGGCGGCCCGGTGCAGGGCCACGGCCGTCTTGCCCGTCCCTGGTCCGCCCTGGACCACGGTGACACCGGACAACGGCGCGCGGATGATGCGGTCCTGCTCTGCCTGGATGGTGCTCACGATGTCGGACATCTGGCCCGTCCGCCGGGAATCGAGCGCTGCGAGGAGAGCTCCCTCACCCTGCAGGGACGCGTCGTCCCCGAGCAGGTCGGCGTCCAGGACGTCGTCCTCGATCGCGACCACCTCGCGCCGGAACAGCATCAGGTGACGACGCCTTCGGACCCCCATGCGTTTGAAGGCGGTGGCCTGGTAGAACGTCCCCGCCTCCGGGGCACGCCAGTCCACCATGAGTTGCTGCAGGTCCTCGTCCGAGAGCCCGATGCGGCCGATGTACCGCTTGTCACCGCTGTCGAGGTCCAGCCGACCGAAGACGAGCCTGTCGTCGACGGCGTTCAGCTGCGCCAGGCGGTCCTCGTACATGGTGGCGAAGGCGTCGCGCTCGGAGCGGTTCTGGTGGGATCCGGCGGCCTGGGTGCGGCGCACGTCCGCGAGCTGACGGGCTTTCTCCGCACGCAGGTCGTCCAGACGGCTGTACAGTCCATCGACATAATCACGCTCGGCTTCGAGCTCTGTTCTCGTCTGGGACGTCTCGGGCATCGGACACTTCCTTCGAAAGGCGGACCGTCAAGTCTAGCGGGAGGGAGACGGGTGTCCGTCACACGGAGTGCAGGGTGTGGAGCGTCCGCTCGGCGAGCGCATCGCGTCCGCCGAGCCCGTCGATCTCGAGCACCACGGCGCAGGCGGCGACGACGGCCCCGGCACGTTCGAGCAGGGCGCACGCCGCGGCGAGGGTTCCTCCCGTCGCGAGGACGTCGTCGAGCACGAGCACGCGCGCTCCGGCCGGCAGATCGGATTGGTGGATTTCCAGCTCGGCCTGGCCGTACTCGAGGTCGTACGCCTCGCGGTACACGCTCCGGGGCAGCTTGCCTGCTTTGCGGATGGCCACCACGCCGGTGCCGGTGGCATAGGCGACGGCCCCGGCGAGGAGGAAGCCGCGCGCCTCCACACCGGCGACGGCGTCGAACTCCCCCGCGAAGGGTTCCGAGAGGGCGTCGATGATCGTCCGGAACGCCGCGGCGTCGGAGAAGACCGGGGTGAGGTCGCGGAACAGGATGCCGGCGGACGGCACATCGGGGACCACGACGCACAGGCGGTCGATGGCCTCCTGGGCCTCGAGGCCCAACGCGGACGGGGCCGCTGGTTCACGGGTGCTACTGCTGTCGACTCCGCTGTTCTTCACGGATCAACTGTACGGGCCGCCTTCTGCTTGCCCGGCCGGAATCTGGAAACCGTGGGCTCCCCGGGCAGCCAGAAGCGCCACGGGTACTCCGGAGTTCCCCCCGCGCCACTGATGCCCACCCGGGGGCCACGCTCCACCACCGTGGGCGCAGCCTCGGGCAGGACGAGCCCGAGGGGAGCGGCGAGGGCGTCACTGCCGTCGACGGTGCGGTCGAGTCCCAGCGCCTGGGCGAGGCGGGCGGGCCCGCGGGCGAGATCGAGATCGGTCGCCGGGCGGGAGCGCCGCTCGCGGGCCAGCTCGATGCCCTCCGTGATCGCCCCGGCGCGCAGGAGCAGGCCCGTGGCCCAGCCCTCGGTCCCGCACACGATGTTGGCGCAGTAATGCATGCCGTACGTGAAGTAGACGTAGAGGTGCCCGGCAGGCCCGAACATCGTGGCGTTCCGTGCGGTCCTGCCCCGGAACGCGTGGGAGCCGGGATCCTCCCTGCCCAGATAGGCCTCGACCTCGGTGATGCGCACGGTGACGGTCCCGTCGGCCGTGGCGTGGGTCAGCTGCGCTCCGAGCAGCCAGGGGGCCACGTCGAGGGCGCTGCCGGCCAGCAGCCGGCGCGTCGTGGGGTCTGTTCTGTCCTGTTCCGGCACCCGACGACGGTAGCAAGGCGCGCCCTCATCGCAGGACATGGGGCGCTGGTGCCGCACACCGCGATGTCCGAATCCCGCTAGTTCGAGTTCGTGACCGGTGCGAGGATGGCGAGATGGACTTCGGGCAGCAGTACGCCGCGATCGACGCGCGCGATGCCCGCTTCGACGGGCAGTTCATCACCGCCGTCTCGAGCACGGGCATCTACTGCCGGCCCTCGTGCCCGGCACGCACACCCAAGCCGGCCAATGTCACCTTCTACCGCACGTCGGCCGCCGCGCACGACGCCGGGTACCGGGCCTGCAAGCGCTGCCTGCCGGACGCCGTCCCGGGTGACCCGGCCTGGAACCTGCGGCGGGACACCGCAGCCCGGGCCATGCGCCTCATCGCCGACGGCGAGGTGGACCGGACCGGAGTGGACGGGCTCGCCGCCCGGCTGGGCTACTCCCCACGGCAGCTGGGCCGCATCCTCCGGCACGAGCTCGGCGCCGGAGCGCTCTCGCTGGCGCGGGCGCAACGGGCACAGACCGCGCGGACCCTGCTCACGGCGTCCACGCTGCGGTTCGCCGACGTGGCGTTCGCCGCCGGTTTCGGCAGTGTCCGCCAGTTCAACGACACCCTCCAGCAGGTCTTCGATCTCACGCCGGGCCAGGTGCGCGCGACAGCGCGGCGGGGCAGCGGCAGTGGACCCCCGGGCAGCGATCACGACGCCGGCGGTCCCGTCAGGATCTCCCTGCTCCTGCCCACGCGGCTGCCCTTCGACAACGGGATCTTCGACGTGCTGCGGGAACAGGCCGTGGCGGGGGTGGAGCAGGCCACCGCCTCGACCTATGCGAGGACGCTCCGCCTGCCCGGAGGGCCCGCCTGGTTCCACGCCGAGGCCGTGCGGACGGGCAGCAGCGGCGGGGCAGCCCTCCCGGTCACGGTCTCGGTGGGCGGCCTGGGCGATCTGCCGCCGCTGCTCAGTCGGATCAGGCGGCTCTTCGATCTCGACGCCGATCCCATGGCCGTGGATCTCGCACTCTCCCGCGTCCCGGTGCTGCGCGGGCTGGTCGCCTCCCGCCCGGGGCTGCGCGTACCCGGATCGGTCGACGCGGAGGAGACCGTCCTGCGCGCGCTCGTGGTGCAGGACATGCCCGGCCCCGGCACCACCGCGGCTCTCGACCGCCTCGCCGCCTTGGGCCCCGCGGTGCAGGGTCCGGGTTCGCCGCTGACCAGGCTGTTCCCGTCGGCGCAGCACATCGCAGCGGCGCCGGACGCGCTTCTGCCCGGATCGCCGGCCTGCAGACAGGCCCTCCGCACCGTGGCGCAGCAGCTCGCGTCGGGCGCGCTCGCCGTCGACGTCGGAGCGGACGCCGACGAGCTGCGCTCGCATCTGCTGGTGCTCGACGGCGTCAGCGCGGGGACCGCCGACTACGTGGTCATGCGCGTGCTCGGCCACCCCGACGTCGCGCTGACGGACGACCCGGACGTTCGGGACTCCTGGTCCGGGCTGGCCGCTCAGCGAGCGGCGACCATCCGGGCGACCGACGCGGGCGACCACCCTGCGCTCGACGAGGCGATGGCAGCGGCACGACCCTGGCGCTCCTACGCGACCGAGCATCTGCGCAGAGCGGCGAACCTACCGGATCTCGCGCCCGAGCAAGCAGCGCCACGCAGCTACGCCACGTACTCTTACCCAGCCAGCGAACGGAAGTAACCCACCATGCGTACCCCCACCGGGACCGCCGCCCTCCGCGGCGCGACCACCGTCACCATCGACACACCAGACGGCGCCTTCACCGTCATCGAGGCGGACGGTGCCGTGCTGTCCTCCGGCTGGACCGACGAGCCTGCGGAGCTCACGGGTCAGATCCACCCCAGCATCAGAGCCACGGCATTCGACCCGGCAGCGTCACATGTGCAGCCGATCCTCGACGCCGTGGCGCGCTACTACGACGGCGACTTCGACGTCGTCGCGCACGTGCCCGTCCGGCAGGTATCAGGCCCCTTCCGCACCCACGCCTGGGACGTGTTGCGCACGGTGCAGCCGGGCTCTGTCACCACCTATCTGCAGTACGCCGAGCGGGCCGGGAACCCGACCGCCGTCCGCGCTGTCGCCGGCGCCTGCGCCAAGAACGCCGCGGCGCTCTTCGTGCCCTGTCACCGGATCATCCGGACCGACGGCACGCTCGGCGGCTTCCGCTGGGGGCTTCCCGTCAAGCAGCGCCTCCTCGATCGGGAGGCCGGCCGCCTGGGCTGAAGCCGGACCGGCCGGATCAGGCGGTGACGAGTCGCTGCCGGGAGGCCATGTCCCGGTACAGCTCGCTGCTGTCGAGGAGTTCCTCGTGCGTTCCGGTCGCAGCGACCCTCCCCTGGTCGAGGACCACGATCTGGTCGAAGTCGGCCACGGTGGACAGGCGGTGCGCGACGACGACCACGGTCCTGTCCCGTGAGGCCTCCCCCAGGGTCCGCTGCAGCAGCTGCTCGGTCCTCGAATCGACGGCCGACGTCGGCTCGTCCATCAGCAGCAGGGGCCGATCGGCCAGGATCACGCGGGCCCATGCCAGGCGCTGGCGCTGCCCGCCGGAGAGTCGGATGCCGTCCTCCCCCAGATTGAGGTCGAGGCCGTCGTCGCTGCGGTCCCCGAGCGCATCGAGGCCCACGGCCGCCAGAACGCGGCGCAGCTGCTCGTCGGTCGCCTCCGGAGCAGCGAGCCGCAGATTGTCGGCGAGCGTACCGCTGAGCACCGGGGCCTCCTGCTCCACGAGGCCGATTTGCGAGCGCAGCGCCGAGCGCGGCAGATCGGGCAGCGCGACGCCGTCCAGGTGGATGGTGCCGTCCGTCGGCTCGTAGAAGCGCTCCAGCAGCGCCAGCACGGTGGACTTGCCGGCGCCCGAGGGACCTACGAGTGCCGTTCTGCTGCCCGCCGGAACGCTGAAACTCACGCCGTCGAGGACCAGCTGATCCGCGGCGTCGCGCAGTGTCCCGTCCTCCGGTGATCCTGGCGTCTGCTGCCCGGCACCGATCGCCGTCGCGTCGCCCTGTCCGGCGCCGTCGTCGTCCGCCGAGCCGTAGCTGAAGCTCACGTCGCGCAGTTCGATGGTGCCGGGTCGCGTGGCTGTGCTTGTGGGCGTTGAGTCTGCCGATTCAGCAGGCGTGAGGTCTTTCTCGTCCGCTCGCTCCGGTTCGAGCCGCGCGATCTCCTGGATGCGGTCCAGGGCCGCGAGTCCCGACTGGATCTGCACGAATGCGCCCATGGCGGAGCCGATCGGCATCACCAGGAGGAAGAGGTACAGGATGAAGGCGATCAGATCGCCCAGCTGCAGCTCCCCCGCCGCGACGCGGATGCCACCGACGGCGAGCACCACGATGAACGCGCCCTGGATGCAGATGGACATGATGGGCTGCACGGCCGCCTGCAGGCGTGCCATCGCTATGCCGGCGCGGAAGGCCGTGGTGGCTTCGACGTCGATCACCGCGGCCTCGCGCTCCTCGGCGACGGAGGCCTTGATCGTGCGGATGCCGGAGAGACCGCGCTCCACGGCGGCGGTCATCGAGCCGACCGCGTCCTGCACGTCGCGGCTGCGCTTGCGGATCAGCCGCCCGAGGAATAGGACCCCGCCGGCCCCCACCACGACGGCGCTCAGCGTGATGCCGAACAGGAGCGGATCGATCAGCACCATGAGGACGACGGCGGCGCAGAACATGAGGATCGAGGAGACGATCTCGAACAGGCCCGAGGTGATGACGCTGCGCATCAGGGTGGTGTCGGAGCCCACGCGGGAGATGAGATCGCCGACGCGCCGGCGGTCGAACTCCCGGATGGGCAGTGACAGCAGCTGCCCCACGAGGGACCGCCGTACCCCGAGGACCACGGACTCCGCGGTGCGTTGGAGCAGATAGGACTGGGCTGCGCCGAACACCGCCCCGCCGAGCGTGATGGCGACCAGGAGCCAGATGAAGATGGTGGCGGGCTCGCTGGCCGAAACCGAGTTGACCAGCTGCTGGACCATGAGTGGCTGGGCGATCGAGAGGCCCGTAGAGATCAGGGAGACGACGGCGACGACGACGAGGATCCGCACGTGTCCGCGCAGATAGGGGAAGAACTCCCGGAGGGTGGCACGCTGTGCGGTGGGCTGCATCCTCTTACGGTGCGCCGAGCCCTCCGGGGAGTCAAAGCACTTCGCGGCAGGCGTAGCGGGAGCGGTGATCGTCCGGGTACCAGCCCCTCCTGCATCTACCCCAGCGTCACCTCCGTGCGTACTCCCGGACGCCGTCGAGCTCCGCCTTCAGCGCGGTGAACTGACGCCGCACCGCCGTCGGCGCCGTCCCGCCCTGCGCGTCGCGGCTGGCCAGCGAGCCCTCGACCGTCAGGACCTCGCGGACGGCCGGGGTGAGGTGCGGCGAGATCCCGGCGAACTCCTCGTCGGTCAGATCCCAGAGCTCGACGCCGCGCTGCTCGGCGATGCGGACGGCCGCGCCCGAGAGCTCATGGGCCTCCCGGAAGGGCACGCCCTGCCGCACGAGCCACTCGGCAATATCGGTGGCGAGCGCGAAACCCTGCGGAGCCAATGACGCCATGCGCTCGGTGTTGAACACCAGCGTGGCGATCATGCCGGAGACCGCGGGCAGCAGCACCTCGAGCGTGTCGATGGCGTCGAAAACCGGTTCCTTGTCCTCCTGCAGATCCCGGTTGTACGCCAGGGGCAAGCCCTTGAGGGTGGCGAGCAGCCCGGTGAGATCGCCGATGAGCCGGCCGGCCTTGCCGCGGGCGAGCTCGGCGACGTCGGGGTTCTTCTTCTGCGGCATGATCGACGAACCTGTGGAGAAGGCGTCGTCGAGCGTGACGAACGAGAACTCCTTGGTGGCCCAGATGATGATCTCCTCGCTCACGCGGGAGAGATCCACGCCGATCATCGCGCTCACCCAGGCGAACTCCGCGTACACGTCCCGCGAGGCGGTGCCGTCGATGGAGTTGTGCGTCGCGGAGAAGAAGCCGAGATCGGCCGCGACGGCCTCGGGGTCGAGCCCGAGGGACGAACCCGCGAGGGCGCCCGAGCCATAGGGCGAGACACCGGCGCGGCGGTCCCAGTCCTGGAGTCGCTGCACATCGCGCAGCAGCGCCCAGGCGTGGGCGAGCAGGTGGTGGCTGAGCAGCACGGGCTGCGCGTGCTGCAGGTGGGTGCGCCCGGGCATCGGCACCTCGAGGTGTGTCTCGGCCTGATCGACGAGGGCGGTGATCGTCGCGAGGACGCCGCCCGCGATGATCCGGGCGTGGTTCCGCAGGTACATGCGGCCGAGCGTGGCCACCTGGTCGTTGCGGGAACGTCCTGCGCGCAGCTTCCCGCCGAGAGCGGGGCCAGCCCGCTCGATGAGCCCGCGCTCCAGCGACCCGTGCACGTCCTCGTCGGTCTCGGCCGGCTGATACGCGCCGGAGCGCACATCGGCGTCGAGAGTCTCCAGGGCGGCGGTCATGCCGGCGAGCTCGTCGTCGTCGAGCAGACCGGCTCGGTGCAGCACGCGGGCGTGGGCCTGGGACCCGGCGATGTCGTATGTCGCCAGGCGCCAGTCGAAGTGCGTGGACTTGCTCAGGGCCGCGAGGGCATCGGCGGGGCCGCCGGCGAACCGGCCGCCCCACAGCAATCCGGTATTCGTCCCCGAGCGCCCCCCTGAGCCGTCCCTCTGACCGTCAGCTGGCGCCATCAGGCGCCCGCCCGCTCGTCCCGGCTCGAGGCCACCTTGGAGGAGAGGCCGAAGATCTCGATGAAGCCGCGGGCCATCGACTGGTCGAAGGTGTCCCCGGAGTCGTAGGTGGCCAGATTGAAGTCGTAGAGCGCCACGTCGGAGCGGCGTCCCGTCACGGTGGCGCGGCCGCCGTGCAGGTCCATACGGATGTCGCCGGTGACGTATTTCTGCGTGTCGTCGATGAAGGTGTCGAGCGAGCGCTTCAGGGGCGAGAACCACTGGCCGTCGTAGACCAGCTCGGTCCAGCGCTGGCCCACGGCCTTCTTGAAGCGGGCCTGCTCGCGTTCGATCGTGACGTTCTCGAGCTCACGGTGGGCGGCGATGAGCGCCATGGCACCCGGCGCCTCGTAGATCTCGCGGCTCTTGATCCCCACGAGGCGGTCCTCGACGATGTCGATGCGGCCCACGCCCTGCGCGCCGGCGCGGCGATTGAGCTCCTCGATGGCCTGCAGCGGCGTGACTGCGTTGCCGTCGATCGCCACGGGAATGCCCTCCTTGAAGGAGATGGTCACCTCGTCCGCGGCGGGCGGGAACTCGGGTGATGCCGTGTAGTCGTAGACGTCCTTGGTGGGCCCGTTCCAGATGTCCTCGAGGAAGCCCGTCTCCACGGCGCGTCCCCAGACGTTCTGGTCGATCGAGAACGGGTTCTTCTTGGTGGTCTCGATCGGCAGTCCCTTCTCCTCGGCGAAGGCGATGGCCTTGTCACGTGTCAGGGCCAGATCGCGCACCGGGGCGATGCACTTCAGATCGGGGCCGAGGGTCTGGATGCCCACCTCGAAGCGCACCTGGTCGTTGCCCTTGCCCGTGCAGCCGTGGGACACGGTGGTGGCCCCGAACTGGCGGGCCGCGGCGACGAGGTGCTTGACGATCACCGGACGCGACACGGCCGACACGAGCGGGTACGCGTCCATGTACAGCGCGTTCGCCTTGAGTGCGGGCATGCAGTAGTCGGTGGCGAACTCCTCGCGGGCGTCGGCCACGTAGGCCTCGACGGCGCCGCAGTCGAGGGCGCGCTGGCGGATGGCCTCGAGTGATTCACCGCCCTGTCCGACGTCGACGGCCACGGCGATCACCTCGGCCCCGGTGGCTTCGGCGATCCAGCCGATGGCGACGGAGGTGTCGAGTCCGCCGGAGTAGGCGAGGACGATGCGTTCGGTCACGGGGAATGCTCCTTCTGGTGTCCGGGGGCTGCCCGGGAAATGGTGGTTCGGCGGTAAGTGGTGGTTCCGTGTCGGGTGGTGCGGATCGGGAACCGCTGCTGCTGCCAGCGTAGCGGTGGGTCTCGTCAGGTGTGCCGGCCCGGGATGGGCAGGTTCAGCTAGGCACTGGCGGATCGACGCCGCCCTGCTGCTCCTGCGCCAGGGCCAGGAAACGCTCGGCGAGGGCTGCGCCGCCGTCGACCTCCCGGCTGACGAGCATCACGGTGTCGTCCCCGGCGAGCGTCCCCAGCACGGAGGGCAGCACCGAGTGGTCGATCGCCAGGGCCAGGAAGTTCGCGGCACCGGGCGGTGTGCGCAGCACGGCGATGTTTCCCGACGATTCCGCCGTCACGAGCAGCTCGTTGCAGAGCCTCGCGAGCCGGGCGTCGAGTGCCTCCTGGGAGACACCGCTGCGCGAGTGCCGTCCGCCACCCTCCACGGGGACCGCGTAGATGAGGGCGCCGTCGGCTCCGCGCACGCGCACCACCCCGAGTTCCACCAGGTCCCGTGAGAGCGTTCCCTGGTTCACCTGCACGCCCTCCTCCGCCAGGAGCGCCGCGAGCTCCACCTGGGACCGGACGGACTGCGCCGTGAGCAGATCGGTGATCCGGGCATGCCTCGAGGTCTTCGTGGTGGGGCGGGCCGTATCGCGCTGCACGGTCACGAGCCCGGCTCCTGCGCCGAAACAGCCTGCCCGGACTGCGCGGACTGCTCTACGAGCCACGTCATGAGCGCCTTCTGGGCGTGCAGCCGGTTCTCCGCCTCGTCCCACACGAGCGACTGCGGGCCGTCGATCACGCCGGCGGAGATCTCGTACCCGCGGTAGGCGGGAAGGCAGTGGAGCACGACGGCGTCCGGCGCGGCACGCTCCATGGCCGCCTCGTCCACGGCGTAGGCACGGAACAGCTCCTGCCGCGCAGCCTTCTGGTCCTCCTGGCCCATGGAGACCCAGGTGTCGGTGGCCACCACGTCGGCGTCGGCGAGCGCGACGGCGGGATCCGTGGTGATCAGCACGGAGCCCCCGGTCTCGCTAGCACGCGCCTCGGCCACGGCGACGACGTCGGCGGCCGGGAGGAAGCCCTCCGGTCCGGCGATCCGCACGTGCATGCCCGCGGTGACCCCGGCGAGGAGATAGGAGTTGGCCATGTTGTTGGCGCTGTCTCCCAGGTAGGTCATGGTCAGGCCCGCGAGGGCGCCCTTGTGCTCGCGGATGGTGAGCAGATCCGCGAGCAGCTGGCACGGGTGGTAGTCGTCGGAGAGGGCGTTGATCACCGGGACCCGCGAGGCCGCCGCCATCTCCTCGAGACCGGCCTGCGCGTAGGTCCGCCACACGATGGTGGCCACCATGCGGTCCAGCACCTTCGCGGTGTCGGTGATGGACTCCTTGTGGCCGAGCTGCGAATCGCCCGCGCCGATGATCAGCGGTACTCCCCCCAGATCGGCGATGCCCGCCGCGAAGGACACGCGGGTGCGGGTGGACGTCTTGTCGAAGATCACGGCGACCGTCTTCCGGCCGGCGCCCTCACCTGCGAAGGGGGCGCGACTGTAGGGGCTCGCCTTCAGCTCCGCGGCGAGATCGAGGACCTCGGCCTGTTCCTGCGGGGACAGATCGGTGTCGACGAGGAAATGGCGCGTCATGCTGGTGCCTCCTGCTGGGTCCGGGCTGCAGCCAGGATGTCGGGTAGGGCGTCGAGGAAGCTCGCGGCCTGCTCGTGGGTGAGGATGAGCGGCGGGGCCAGGCGGATGGTCGCCGGGCCCGTCGCGTTGATGATGAATCCTGCGGTCAGGGCGGCCTGCACCGCAGCCGCTGCATGGTCGCCGTCGAGGTCGACGCCTATCAGCAGTCCGGCTCCGCGCACCGCGACGACGCCGTCGAGCGCCGCCAGCTGCTCCCGGAGATACCCGCCGACGTCGATCGCATTCTGCAGTGCCCCCGAGGTCTCCAGCACGTGCAGGGTGGCGAGCCCGGCCGCCGTCGCCAGCGGATTGCCGCCAAACGTGGTCCCGTGCTGGCCTGCACTGATCAGTGCCGAGACCTCCTCGCCGAAGGTCACGAGAGCGCCGACGGGCACGCCACCGCCGAGACCCTTGGCGAGCGTCATGGCGTCGGGGACCACGCCGTCCACCCACTGGTGCGCGAACCAGCGGCCGGTCCGTGCGATGCCCGACTGCACCTCGTCGAGGATCAGCAGGGCGCCGTAGCGGCGGGTCAGCTCCCGGGCCGCACGCAGATACTCGGGCGAGAGGGGCCGCACGCCGGCCTCCCCCTGGATCGGTTCGATGACGAGCGCCGCGACCGTCTCGTCCATGGCGGCGGTGAGGGCGTCGACGTCGTCGAACGCCACGTGCTCGACGCCGGCGGGCAGCGGTTCGAACGGCTTTCGGTACGCCTCCTTGGACGTCAGTGCCAGCGCGCCCATGGTGCGCCCGTGGAAGGCGCCGTCGAGTGCGAGGATGCGGTGGCGCTCGGGTGTGCTGTTGCGCCGCGCGAGCTTCACCGCAGCTTCCAGCGCCTCGGTGCCGGAGTTGGTGAAGAACACCCGGGACCCGGATGGCGCCTGCGCCAGCTCGATCAGCTTCTCGGCGAGCGCCACCTGCGTGGGACTCGTGAAGAAGTTGGAGATGTGACCGAGCGTCGCGAGCTGACCGGCCACGGCCGACGTCACGAACGGGTGGGCGTGGCCGAGCACGTTGACGGCGATGCCGCCGAGCAGATCGAGGTACTGCTGCCCGTCTGCGTCCCAGACGTAGCAGCCCGAACCACGGACGAGAACGCGCTGAGGGATGCCGAAGACGCCGAGCAGGGAGCCGGTGTAGCGGGCGAGCCAGTCGGCGCCCGAGCCCGAACCGGTCAGCTCGTCGAGCATCCCGCTGTCCGCCGATGCGGCACCCTCGGGTGCCTGCTGCTCCGTGTGTGCCTCGCTCATGAAGCCTCCCCCGCTGTCTCGTCCACGTTCTCGTTCAAAGTTTCGTTGGCAGTTCCGTCCGCGGTTCTATCCACCGGTGCACCCGGGCCCGGCACCACCTGCGTGCCGATGCCCGCCGTCGTGAAGGTCTCCAGCAGCATGGAGTGCGCCAGCCGCCCGTCCACGATGTGCGCGCGTTCCACCCCTGCCTCGACGGCCTGCAGGCACGCCGTCATCTTGGGAATCATGCCGGATTGCAGGGTGGGCAGGAGCTCGCGCAGCTGCCCGGTGGTCAGAGACGAGATGAGCGAGCCGCGATCGGGCCATGCCGCGTAAAGGCCCTCCACGTCGGTGAGGATCACGAGCTTGGATGCCCCGAGCGCTCCGGCCAGCGCAGCGGCCGCGGAGTCGGCGTTGACATTGAGGACCTGCCGGGTCGCGGCGCCGTCGACGTCGTACTCGGGTGCGACCGTGGAGATCACCGGGATGCGTCCTGCCTGCAGGATGTCGAGAATCGCCCCGGGCTGCACGGCGGTGACCTCGCCGACGAGGCCGAGGTCCACCTCCTCGCCGTCGACCACTGTCCCGGTGCGCACGGCACGCAAGAGGCCGCCGTCCTCCCCCGACAGTCCCACGGCGTAGGGGCCGTGGGAGTTGATGAGGCCCACGAGCTCGCGGCCCACCTGGCCGGTGAGGACCATGCGCACCACATCCATCGCCTCGGGGGTGGTGACGCGCAGCCCGCCCCGGAAGTCGGATTCGATGCCGAGCCGTTCCAACATGGCGTTGATCTGGGGTCCGCCGCCGTGGACCACTACGGGGTGGATGCCTACGTGGTGCAGGAAGACGATGTCCTCGGCGAACGCGCGGCGCATGGTCTCGTTGACCATGGCGTTCCCGCCGTACTTGATCACCATGGTGGTGCCTGCGAAGCGCTGGATCCACGGCAGGGCCTCCATGAGGGTGGCGGCCTTGTCCTGCGCTCGCAGCGTCGAGGCGGACGGCCTCTGCTGGGTCTCTGTAACTTCCATCAGCTCGTCCATCAGCTCGAGTACGCGCTGTTCTCGTGCACGTACTCGTGCGTGAGGTCGTTGGTCCAGATGGTGGCGCGGGCCGATCCTGCGGCGAGGTCGATCTCGACCTCGACGTCGCGACCGGTCAGGTCCACCAGGTCGCGGGAGTCGCCGATGCCGCCGTCGCGGCAGATCTGCACGCCGTTCATCGACACGTTGAGCCGGTCGGGGTCGAACGCGGCGTCAGTGGTGCCCACCGCGGCGAGCACGCGCCCCCAGTTCGGGTCGTTGCCGAAGATGGCCGTCTTGAACAGATTGGAGCGGGCGACGGCGCGGCTGACCACCTCGGCGTCGCGCTCCGACGCCGCGTTGACGGTGGTGACGGCGATGGTGTGGCTGGCGCCCTCGGCGTCGTTGATCAGCTGAGCGGCCAGATCGAGGCAGACGCCGGTGAGCGCCTCGGTGAACTGCGCCTGGTCGGGGGCGATGCCTGCGGCCCCCGAGGCCAACAGCACCACGGTGTCGTTGGTGGACATGCAGCCGTCGGCATCGGTGCGGTCGAAGCTCACGCGGGTCGCCTCTCGCAGCGCGGCGTCGAGTGCCTCGGCATCGAGCGCGGCGTCGGTGGTGAGGACCACGAGCATCGTCGCGAGCCCGGGCGCGAGCATGCCGGCGCCCTTCGCCATCCCGCCGATCGCGTAGCCCTCGCTCGCCGAATCCGCCGTCGCCGGGTAGCGCGCCTCCTTGGGCACCGAGTCGGTGGTCATGATCGCCTCCGCCGCGGTGGGTCCGCCGCCCCGTCCGAGGGAACCGGCCGCGTCAGTGACGCCGTCGAGGAGCTTGTCCATGGGCAGCTGTTCGCCGATGAGTCCGGTGGAGCAGACGATCACGTCGCTCGCGGAGATGCCCAAGAGGTCGGCGGTGACCTCGGCCGTGCGGTGGGTGTTCCCGAAGCCATCGGGTCCCGTGCAGGCGTTGGCTCCGCCGGAGTTGAGCACGACGGCGTCCGCCCGCCCGTCGGTAATCACCTGGCGGCTCCAGCGCACCGGAGCGGCGGCGACGCGGTTGGACGTGAAGACCGCGGCGGCGTTGTGGAGCGGGCCGTCGTTGACCACGAGCGCGACGTCGGGCTTGCCGGTGCTCTTGAGGCCGGCGGGGACGCCTGCGGCGCGGAAGCCGCCGGGATAGGTGATGCTCATGGTGCGATCCCCTGGAGGGTCAGGCCAGCGGTCTCGTCGAGGCCGAGGGCGATGTTCATGGACTGCACGGCGCCGCCGGCGGTCCCCTTGGTCAGATTATCGATCACGGCGCTGACGATCACGCGGCCCGCGTGCTCGTCGAACGCGAGCTGCAGGGTGGCGTGGTTCGAGCCGAGCACGGACTTCGTGGTGGGCCACTGGCCCTCGGGCAGGACGCGAACGAAGGGTTCGTCGGCGTAGGCCGCCTCCCAGGCCTCGCGCAGGGCCGCGTACCCGACCCCGGGCCGGACTTTCGCCGTCGCCGTCGTGAGGATGCCGCGTGCCATCGGGGCGAGGGTGGGCGTGAAGGACAGCGAGACCGGCGCCCCTGCTGCGAGGCTGAGACCCTGCTCCATCTCGGGGGTGTGGCGATGGCCTCCCCCGACGCCGTACGGGCTCATGCCGCCCATCACCTCGGAGCCGAGCAGGTTAGCCTTAACGGCCTTTCCCGCGCCGGAGGTCCCGGACGCGGACACCACGACGACGTCGTCGTGCTCCAGGAGTCCGGCGGCGAAGCCCGGGGCGAGGGCGAGGAGCACGCTCGTGGGGTAGCAGCCCGGGACGGCGATGCGTCGCGCGCCTGCCAGACTTTCCCGGTGGCCGGGCAGTTCCGGGAGCCCGTAGGGCCAGGTTCCGGCGTGCGGGGAGCCGTAGAACTTCTCCCACACGGCGGGATCCTGCAGACGGTGGTCAGCGCCGGCGTCGATCACGAGGGTGTCGGCCGGGAGCTGGGCGGCGATGTCGGCGCTCGCGCCGTGTGGCAGGGCGAGGAAGACGACATCGTGCCCCGCGAGGACCTCGGGGGTGGTGTCCTGCAGCATGCGGTCGGCCAGGGAGTGCAGCTGGGGCTGGAGCTCGCCGAGCGTGGATCCGGCGTTGCTGTGGGCAGTGATGGCGCCGATCTCGATGTCGGGGTGGTTCGCGAGGAGACGCAGGATCTCGCCTCCGGCGTAGCCGCTGGCGCCGGATACTGCTGCGGTGAACGTCATTCCTCGAGCCTACAGCAACTTCATGCAGTAGCGTACATACTTATGCAAAAGGTTGGTGCTGCTTCCTATCGGCCCAGCGGCCGGAGCTGCTCGTCGTCCACGGGAAACGACACCGTGTAGTAGAGCTGCGGAGCGGTCATGTCGCCCCAGTCGTCCTTCTTCACCCGGACCTCGTCGGGCGAGACTTCCGCAATGCGAACGCGCAACCAACCGCCGTGGTCAAGCCGTACCTCGTATGGGTCGGCGAGATAGGAGAGTCCGAGCTCGTCGAGGGTCTCCTCCGCCGTCAGCCAGTCCACTACGTCGGTCCGGTGTCGTCCCAGCAGGTCGATAGCGACGAATCCGTCGTCGACCGGCTTCATCCAGCCGACCCGCTCCCTGTCCTCGGCTCGTCGGTGTTCGATCCAGTCCGTGTCCATCGCTCGAAAGTAGCATCCGACCACATCATGATTCCCCAATCTCGAAGCAGGTTCACCGTGGTCAAGACATCGACGAGGGACCCGCCCAGCCGGTCTACAAGCCACCCCACGACTTTGTCGCCGGCGCCTCTTGGGAAGATGTGCTCACGCGGGAGTATTCAAGACGCATCTCCCAGCGGCTCTGCCCTAGAAAGTCCTAGCGACAGCAGCACTGAGACACTTCACGATGAGGCAGCTTTCTGAGACAGTCGGAGCCCCGCGAACTCGCCGAAATTTTGGGGCCCTGATCAGAGAGAGGTGGTGGCTTAGAAACCTGTAGATTTCCGAGACACTCGCGGAACATGCTCGAGCCAGATCATGAGGTGGCGGTGCGCTCTCGTCGCTGGATCTCCCGGTACACGGTCGTTCGGGAGACACCCATGAGCTCGGCGATCTCCACCCGGGTGTACTCGCCCCCATCGACTAGGCCAAGGAGGTGCTTGCGCTGGTGATTCGAGAGTTTGGGCTGCTTCCCGCGGAGCCGGCCCTTGGCCTTCGCGATAGCCATCCCCTCCCGGGTTCTGGCGCGGATCAGGTCGGACTCGAACTCGGCCACGATCCCCAGGACGTTGAACAGGAGCCTGCCGATCGGATCGGTCGGGTCGTAGATGCTGCCGCCCAGGCTCAGGGCCACGTCTTTGCGGGTGAGCTCATCGGCGATGTCACGGGCGTCGAGCACTGAGCGTGCCAACCGGTCGAGTTTCGTCACGACCAAGGTGTCACCCTTCCGGCAGGACGCCAACGCCTCACGCAGGCCGGGCCTGGTCCGGTTCGTCCCGGTGAAGCCGTGGTCGACGTGGATGTTCTCCTCATCGACGCCAAGAGCCATCAGGCCCTCTCGTTGGGCGGTGAGGTCTTGGCCAGCAGTCGAGACGCGCGCGTATCCGATCTTCACCAAACCAGTGTTGCAGATAAGGTACCGTTGCGCCCGTCTTCATCGTCCACCCTAAACGTCCACTGCCCCGTTTGACGGGGCAGTCGTTTCTGTCGTTTCTCGAGGTCGCCTGCACAACTTCCCGAAGTCGCCTGCACGGGCGCAGACCGACCGGCTTGCGGACACGCCCAATCAAGGAGAAGTCCTACTCCGTGTGCAACAGTTAGCCATGCCGCTCTCGCCGCAAGGTCCGCGAATGAACCCAGCCCTAGCTCCTTTGTTATTGGCCGTCCTGAGTGGTGTTGTGTGGCAGAACTTCGGTCAAGACGCACTGTTCATTCCCTCGCACATCGTCTCCATCGCCCTGGCGATCAGCGTGCCAATCGCCTATGTCTTCGTAGGTAAGCGGCGAGGCCGTGCATTCCAACACCTTCAACGCGGCACAATATTGCTCTTGATCGCCGCGGTACCCATGCTCGTCGCCAATGGTCTGTACCTCTCGTACAAGTCAGCAGACGGAGCGGCCGGTGACATAGGAGGCATTCTGGTCATGCTCCTAGGATGGGCAGCTCTTACAGGGACCTCCGCGTCGCTAATTAACTCGTCCTCATCAGGACCAAGAATCAAAGCTGCGCGCTAGCCAATCGTCCTGCGGGACTCTCCCGTCGTGCGTGCGACGCATGCAAAGTAGTTCACGGTTAGCCTCAATTCGTAGATCGAACGGACGCAGCAGCCCTAAGCCACCGTGATGACCCCTTCTCGGTTCCCAGAAACTTAGGACAGCGATGGATGACCACATGTCGAAGCTGACATTGGAGCGCGGGGTCGCCTTGCACCGACGGTGGGGTCGTGCCGACGTTCAGCTGGAAGGGCTGCAGTGGTCCATCGACGGTAAGCCCCTAGCGTCCACCTTGCAGGAGGCTAGGTCATCAATGCAGAAGGAAGGGCGCCGTCTCACGGCTGATCTCTACTATTCCGTTTTGCAGCGACGCAAGGATTTCTGTGGGGACGCTGGGCGCGACGCGCTACGGTTCCTACTAGGCGAACACAAATGGGAGGAGTTTTCCGGCCGTGTTCCACTCCTCATCGGGCAGTGTATGCATGTCGAATGCGCCGTGATTAGCGCCGTCATCGAACATAAAGACGACGTTGTAACCTGGGGGCAGTTTCAAGCCCACCAACCTGGTCCGGGCCTGCCCGGGTACCCTTTTCCACCCACTATCATCTACACGTTCGATCGCGAACAACACGACTCCGTTCTACGTGCTGCCCAAGATCAGATCTAGGTCGGTGGAAGTGCCCGATCAGGGATCGGCATACGAGGACTTCGTGGGAGCGACGGGATGGTCCGAATCAGTGGATGCCCAGTCAGCGGTGGAGTCAGCTGATCGCTAGGTCCCGAAGACCAGCGCTAGAAAAGCGATTCCGCAGACCATGGTGACCGGGACCGTCACGACACACAGAGCGAACATCAGGCCTCGCTTGCCCCGTAGCAACGACTGTCCGGTTTCCTTCGGATTCACGACGAACCATCCAATTCCGATCATGGAGAGCACAAGACCTAGCAGCCCGAAGATGAACGAGCCGAAGTAGATGAGGGATATGACGGGTCCGTAAGCCATAAGCGATAGATCCTCCTGAGGGGGTTCGGCAGTTCTCTCGGGGCCACTTTGCGTCAGCGACGACGATCATCAGTCGCCCGGCCTACCAGCATCCCAGTCGAGAACTCGTTCCAACGACAGCAGGGCCAGAGGGACCGCGATGTCCCGCTGATCGAGCCATCAACGGACCGCTGCAAGGGATTTGTCCATGTTTTTGGTGATCGGTAGGAGTTAGAATTCGGAGGTGCCGCTGCCGAAAGGGGAGCACGTGTCTGAATGGTTTCAAATACACGCCAGAAACAAACGCAACTACGTGTGGCTCACCCTCTGCGGACAAGGTAAACCGAAAATCATGGGAGAACCCTGGTACACACCCGACGGCGTGACCGATGTGTGGTCGTTAATTGAGGACTGGCGTCCTGAGAAACTTCCCTTCCCGGTATGGTTTGCTCCCTACAACGGAGGCAAGACGTACGATGACCTGCTGTGGACCGGTGGGGCAGCGTTGAAGATTGCCTCCACTGGTTTCATCGAGGCACTTCGCGCCGCTGAGGTCACCGGTTACCAGACCTTCGACGTCGAGGTTCGAGATCACGCCGGCGCACCTGTCGAGGAATACACCGGCTTCGCGACCGACCCGTTCCCGGGCTCTGACATTCAGAATTTCCGCGGTCAAACAGGTCAGAACTATGTTTTCATCGCCAACCAGCGTGTCGTCGACACACTGCACGATCACGGAGCTGACCGGCTGGACATCAGCCCCTACACCCCCGACTAATGTCGGAGCCCTCGCGCAGGAAACAAATCATGCGACCGTAACTTGGTGTCGGAACATACCAGTCTTAGGCGCCGCGGCCATACGAACCGGAGCGCCTCAGCATCACCGCGCCACCACAGCGAACCAACTTCAAAGATCTTCACGACGGTCCTTCACCGATCAGGGTCGGAGAAGGATCCTCCTGCGAAACGGACATCCCGCTACACGTTGCGGCTGTCGAGTATGAGGATGGAGGGATGACGCTCTCCCCCGCGCAGTGACCTTGCAGCCGCACCATGGATCGCGGCGATCGGTGATCACTGGTGGGATCTGGTGACGCTAGGTCCGCCCGGTTTGATACACAAGACCGACGCCGTTCAATTACCTTGCATCTCCTCAGCACCCGGGACCACATTTTAGTTGCGCTACGGCAATAATGTGGCCCTTCGCATTTAGGCGTGGTTGGTTCGTTTCGTGCGGTAGGGGCGGTGACCGCCGGCGGCGAGGAGGCAGCGGAGTCTGTAGTTGGTGAAGTTGCGGAATCCTCTGGCGATGCGGCGGGTGGTT
>NZ_VSLD01000016.1 GCF_008107445.1 Arthrobacter echini
CCACCGCCGGAGGCGGCAGAAAGCCCTCGGCAGACTGACCCCGATCGAATTTGAGACAATCAATAACATGGCACTAGCCGCTTAGAAACTATCAACCCCACGAGTCAACCAAACAGTGGGCAGTCCCGATCATCCGGTTGTGGGAGAACGCGTGGGAAGAGTTCACACCCTTCCTCTCCTACGACGTTGAGATCCGTACCGTGATCTGCTCCACGAACGCGATCGAGTCCCTCAACGCGCGCTACCGGTGGGCCGTGAGAGCCAGGGGACACTTTCCAACCGAGGCCGCCGCGCTCAAGTGCCTCTACCTGGTGACCCGGTCCCTTGACCCGACAGGTGCGGGCAGGACACGCTGGACAGTGCGGTGGAAGCCGGCCTTGAACGCGTTCGCGATCACCTTCGCCGACCGCTGGCCAGCAGCCGAAACCTACTAACCAAAAATGCCGGAAACACCGAAAACGTTACAGACCCAGGGATGCTCCTATATTCGTCAAGCGGCGGATTGAACCGTTGCCTGCTGTTCGAGGAGGGCCCGGTAGACGCTTAGGAACTCGCGATCGTTGAGGAGGCTTCTCTCGGCGCAGGAGCGCTTGGCGATGCTGCATCCCATGGTGTCTGCGGCTTGGGTGAGTGTGTAACCGGATTGGAGCCGCAACTGGCGCAGCTGGGCGGGGTCGATGTATGCAGGAGGGGTTGTGAGCAGGTGGTAGATCTCTCGGGCGATTGCTCGTTTGAGGCACCGCAGGATGTCTTTGGGTGATTTGCCTTCGCTCCTGCGCTTGGCTGCGTACGCACGAGTCCTCGGGCAGACGTGGAGGCGCACGAGTTGCGTCCCGCATAGTGGTGTAGCGGTTGCTGGGTTCGTCGTGGTGGTGGACATGAAAGCGGTCACCGCGTGATCCTTCGAGGACACTCTCACATCACACTCGAAAGGCATCATCACGATGACCGGTTCGAAGGACCCCTCACGGTCTCGGAGCACCTCGATCCCCACGGGGCCGATCTCGGTGAGCGCGGTCTTCGGTCTCGTGCCGTTACGCACGTTCTCCGCGATCGGCACCTCAACATGCTCATAGCCCAGGTGCTCCGTCGGTTCCGCCTCGAGCGCTGTCCCCAGCACATTCTTCGTCAGCTGGTTCAGCAGCCCACCGGGGCCGAGCAGGCTCACAACCCGTTCCCTGTCCTGGACGAGCTGTCGCTCGGCGAGTTGTTTCTGATCAATGATCTTCCCGGTCACAGAATCAATCATCGCCTCTGTTACCTCGGTCGTGTCAGTCACGGCCGTCCTCCTTTCGGATCGGACCGGACGCTCACACACCGTTTTTCTTACAGTACCGAACGGAGCGATCAGGACCTGTCCGTTTCTGCCGAACCGTTCGGCACCCATCCTGCGCTGCGCCTGAGTATCTCGGATGCGCAACGGATCTGGGTCCGACGGCCCTTAGATGCGGTCGCCTGCTGAACAAGACCGCTGCCTGTCCTGCGCTTAGCAGTGGTCGTGGCGGCCTGTGGCTGGCTCGAGTTGCAGGGTGGAGTGTCGGATGTCGAAATGCTCGCTGATACAGGAGTTGAGCTCGGCGAGGATTTTTTCGGCGCGGCCGCTGGAGAAGGCATCAGTGTCGAGCTGTACGTGCGCGGTCAGTGCCGGCAGGCCCGAGGTGATCGTCCAGGCGTGCAGGTCGTCCACGAGGACGACCCCGGGTACTTCCTCCATATGGCGGCGTACCTCGGCGAGATCGGTTTCCTCCGGCGTCGACTCCAGGAGCACCAGAACGACCGCCTTGAGGAGGCTGTAAGCGCGGGGGAGGATCAGGATTCCGATAGCGATGCTTGCCAGGCCGTCGGCGCGTGCGAACCCGGTGAACTGGATGACGAGTGCTGCGACGATCACAGCAATCGATCCGAGCATGTCGCCCAGGACCTCGAGGTACGCGCCACGGACGTTGAGGCTTTCCTTCTGCCCGCCCATGAGCAGCCGCAGGGCAACGAAGTTCGCGATCAGCCCCAGAGCCGCCGCGATCAGCATGATGGGGGCTTCGACCTCAACCGGTGCAAGGAAGCGCTTCGTTCCTTCGACCAGCATCAGGACGCCGATGACACCGACGACGAGGCCGTTGAGGAGGGCGGCGAGGACCTCCACCCTCTTCCACCCGAAGGTGCGGCGTTCCGTTGCCGGACGCGCCGATAGCCAGGTGGCGAAGATGGCGATAGCGAGGCCGAAGGAGTCGCTGAGCATGTGACCGGCGTCAGCTAACAGGGCCAGGGACCCGGACACCACGGCGCCGATCACCTCGATCAGCATGACCGAAAGAGTGATGGCCAAGGCAGCTACGAGCCGGCCCCGATGGGCGCCTCCCGCTGTCAGGCCATGGGAGTGTCCATGCCCGCCGCCGGCACTCTTACCGCCGCTGCCAGCAACACCCCGGTCATCGTCGTCACCGGCATGGCCGGACTGACTGCCATGTCCGGCGCTCACGCCGACACCACAGGACCCTTGAGAGCGGCTTCTCCTGTCGAACGGCGCCCCATGGACCCCGTATCCCCGATAGGTGTCAGCGGGGTGTCGTTGTGGTGACCCTGGTGGGCGGGGTCCTGCTCTCCCGGGGTGACGAGGCGTTCACCGGCGTGCAGGAGATCATCGAGGCCGGGGTGGGCCAGCCGGTACAGGGTTGCTCGCCCGTCGGGAGTCGCCGCGACCAACCCCGCGACTTTGAGCAGTGCCAGATGTGCCGAAACGGTCGATTGAGATAGACCGAGATGCGCCGAAAGCTCACCGACCCGATGCGGGCCGTCGGCTAGGCAGTGGATCAGTGTCAGCCGGGAAGGCTCTGACAGGGCCCGGAAGATGCGGGCTACATCCTCGTGTTGGTGCAGCTCATAATTGATCGCCATATAACGTTTATATCGTTAAGCGACGATGATAACAAACTAGGTTCCGTTATCCTGCAGGTTTCGCCCGAGCTGGGTCGGCGATCTGTTGTAGCAGTCGGTCCTTGAGCTTTCGTCGCAAGCGCCGGCGGGCCAGAAGCGCGGTGAGGGCGGCCGCCCAGTCGATGCCCAAGCATGCCAATGCGGCATTGAAAAGGGTGGGAGCGGGAGAAGTCGCGGAGTTCATGTCGCTAAGGAGCAGTGGTCCGAAGTACCACAGGAGGAGAACGGCGCTGGCGAACGCTGCTGCGGCGGCGGTGAGCATCAGTGGCTGCCGGCGGGACCGCGTTCCATTGCTCGCCAGCCCGATGGGCAGCATAAGCAGGCCAATGAACGTGAGCACTGGGCCGAGCGCAAGGAAGGGGGAGGACAGTGCGCCGGTGAGCATCAGCAGCAGTGCGATGCCCACGATCCGGCGGTGGACCAAAGGCAGCCTTATAGCCCTCGGACCGGCAGTGAGCAGCGCCTGGGTAAGATGCGCGGTGATCTGGTGCTGACTCGGTAGTGGATGTGCGGAGGTGGGGGTGTTTTGTTTCGATGAGCTCCCAACGGCTAGACCTTTGGGAGGAAACGCCTGTGGAGGATCTGCCGGAACGATGGTGTCTTCGATGACGAGTGCGGGCAGGTTCTGGGGCACAGGCCTGGACGGGGTCTGCCGGGCGCCGATCTTCACGAGGGTGATATTGGCGTAGGGCGCCAAATCTGTCAGAGACCGTTCGGTCCGTTGTTGGAGCTCCGCCATTGCGGGGTCGGTGTGGGAGAAGAGGAGTTCAATGTTCACGGGGTGAGTGACCTTCAGGCAGTGATGCGGGTGGGGGAGCGCTGCGCGCTGATCGTCAGGGGAGGGGACTCTGACGCCGGCTTCGCGCTTCCGTAAAGGGGCGAAGCGAGAGGCAGGCGCCAGAGATCAATTGAGTGGGCTTCCTAGCGTTTGTTCAGCTGGTGTCGGGCGAGTAGCGCCAGGATGACAGCGATGAGGACGCCGCCGATGGCCAGGTAGATGACGAAGTCCGGCAACCTGGTGGAGGAACCGGCAGGGTCGTCGGCCTGTGGTGACGAGGAAAGAACATCTTCGGTCGCTGCGCCTGGGGTACTTGGTTCACCTGTAGGTGATTCGACACTGCCACTGGATCCGGTTTGAGCGGCATTGCTTGTAAAGGAGTAGGTCCCTTCGATGGGGTGGTCATCGGAGGACACCACCCGCCATCGCACGGTGTAGGTGTCAGCTGGCGCACCTGCTCTCAGGGGTTGAATCGCCGTGTTGTTCACCACCCGAGCGGAACCTTCTGACCAGTTGTTGCCGGAGCTATCAGAGACGATGATGTCTACTCCGATACCAGAGGGCGGATTGGTGAAGGTGAGGACCACTTCAGCGGGCGCCACCTCGACGGTCGAGTCGGCCGCGGGGGAGCTGGTGGCGAGCCCATCGTGCGCCTTCGCTGCGCTGACCGGCCCCAGCAGCAGCAGGGTAGAGGCCAGGACGAGAGCTGCCATCCGTGCGAAGAATCCCGGTCGAGGGGCAGGGGCGGTGGTACGTGGTCGTGGTGTCATGACTGTTCCTTCCGTGCAGGATCAGGGTGGCTGCCGTTCTCGCGGCACCCACCCTGTTCTTGTGCGTCGTTAGTTCTGGCGCTGACCGCGGGTACGGGCAAGGGCCAGGGCGCCGACCAGGAGTCCCAGGACGCCGGCGCTTAGTCCGATCCAACCGAGGACGGTGCCCGAGGCGTCGGTCGTCGTGGCTGCCTGTTCAGGCTCGAGCTCGCTGGTGCCTGCCGCCGCTTCGTCGGTGGCTTCGGCGCTGGCCGCACCGTGGGAGTCTGTGCCCTCGGACGCAGTCGTGATGAAGGAGGGCGCCGGGTTCTCTGGTTCCTCCTCGCCTTCGATGGCCGGTTCGTCCCAGGCGCGTACGGTCCCATCTGCGTAGGACTGGGTGACGGGGAGCTCGACCGTGGTGCCGGCCTCCGGCAGTGTTCCTACGGAGAGCGAGAACGTCTGGTACTGCTGGGCGGTGAGCTGGTGCTCCTCGTCGTCGGCCGTCCAGATCACGGTCAACGGCGCTTCGGTCAGTGTCGCCCCGTCAACCTCGATCGACTCGGGCAGGTCACCCCGAATCACCTCGGAGGTCCACCCCTCGACGGGCTTCACACGCACGGAGGTGAAGGGTGTTTCGGTGGGAAGTGCGACCTCGATTTTGTTCGTGGTGGTGTCGGTCGACTCGCTGGGGACGCTGAACGTCAACTGCGAGTAGCCGCCTTCCGTCGTCGACGCCGGGTCGACGCTTACGTGGGCGGAAGCGGCGCCGGCGCCAGCGAGCAGCAGGCCCGACGTCGCAGCGAGTGCGGAGATACCGCGCAGAGTCCTGCGGGCCGGACGGCTAGCAGGCCCCGTCCAGTGCGCGGTGCCAGTGCCGGTAAAAGCAGCATCGTTGGAGGACGGGCCGGTGGGCAAGGGGGTGGTGCGTGAAGCGTGCATGGTGGTGTGCCTTTCGTGGGCCTCTGCGACAGGTCGGGTCGCGGGCGCTGAGCAGTGATGGTTGAAGGGGTTGCGCAGGCAACCGACCGATCACGTGTATGCGCGAACGATCAGCCGAGTGCCACTCTCCGGGGCGGGGAATGGTGGGGGGCCTCGTCGCACATCGCTCGGCACATTCCGTCGGGCGGGGGGAGCGACAGGCCGTTCGGCGTATTCGGCCAACTGTGGATACCCAATCACTGGCGCCGTTATGGGCAGCCCGATGGGGGGGCGCAGCCAGGCCAGGAGAGACCAGAAAGCGTCCTCACCGCGGGAGAGGACCCAGACCATCACGACGACGGCCAGCAGGTGTCCAATCACCATGACCGGAGTCGCACCACTGTCGACCAGGTGCGGGACAAGATGCCCGGACGTCGACTCGATGGGTGAGCACTGCATTACGGCGGCTGCATGATTCGCCACAACACCATGCACGCCCTGTGGTGCACAAGATGCCCGGCTCGAGAGCATCTCGAATGCATGATGCAACAGGATTTGACCGCCCCCAAGCAGACCACTTAGAACCGGGAGGGAAAGCCGGCGTCCTGCCAGAAAGGCAACTGGCATCAGGGCGAACAGTGCCAGCCCAACGAGCAGGGGCCACGCGGGCAAAGAACCTCGACCTGTTACATGCGCGCCGAGCGCGAGGGATGTCATACAGGACGTCACGATCATGGACCGGACAAAGCGTGCTGGAGCAGTGACCTGCATGCCGCCTTTCCTCCTCGTCCCCATCGCTCATTTTTGCCCTGTTGACACTACCGTCGCACCATTGCTGACCGGTGCTTTCTCTTCGTTCTCAACCGCGCCGCGGACCGTCCCTCAACGGCATAATCCAACCAGAAGCTGACGGTACCGGTGTGACCGGTATCGGCGTCTCGACGCCCCATCGACGCCCCATCGACGCGTCGACAGGTCAAGTATGTTCCTGACCCATGTGTCCCACCCACCATCGATACACATGACAATGTATTATTGGTGGTGTGAAAACCTTGCTGCAGTCGGCCGTACTCGCGAAGTTCGGCTACGCCCTGTCGGATCCGACCCGTGCGCAGGTGCTCTTAACCCTTCGGAAGGGGCCCGCCTACCCCAGCGACCTAGCCGAATTGGCTGGGGTGAGTCGGCAGAACCTATCCAACCATCTGACCTGCTTGCGCGGCTGTGGCCTGGTCGTCGCAGTTCCTGAAGGTCGGCGGGTCCGCTACGAGCTTGCCGACAGGAAACTCGGTGACGCCCTGACTGCCCTCTTGGACGTCGTCGCGGTTACTGATATCGAGTGCTGCTGCACCACTACAACGAATCACATCAATGAAAAGGCCTGCTGCTGATGAGCGCCCACACTCCATCCACCTCGGCGCACCCAGCACCCCCAGCGCCGACAGTGCAGCGGCGTGCGGTCCTGTCCCGGCGGATCCGACTCTTCGTCGCCGCGACCATCACCTATAACGTTATCGAAGCAATTGTCGCCATAAGCGCCGGCACTGTTGCGTCCTCGAGCGCTCTGATTGGGTTCGGTCTGGACTCCATCGTGGAGGTCCTCTCCGCGGCGGCCGTGGCTTGGCAGTTCGCCGGCCGCGACCCCGAAGCCCGAGAGAAGACTGCGCTGCGCCTGATCGCGTTCTCGTTCTTCGGGCTCGCCGCGTTCGTGACCCTCGATGCCATCCGGACCCTGCTCGGCGCATCCGATGTCCAGCACTCGTCGGTGGGGATCGTCCTCGCCGCGGTGAGCCTTGCCGTGATGCCGTTCCTGTCGTGGGCGCAGCGCCGGGCCGGACGGGAGCTCGGTTCACGCTCGGCTGTCGCAGACTCGAAGCAGACCCTGCTGTGCACCTATCTATCCGGGGTCCTGCTGGTGGGTCTGCTGCTCAACAGCATCCTCGGCTGGTCCTGGGCCGATCCGATCGCAGCCCTGGTTATTGCCGCCGTCGCCATCAAGGAAGGCCTTGAGGCGTGGAAGGGCGACTCCTGCTGCGCGCCGTCCTTTGAAACCCTCGACGACGAAAGCAGTGATACCCATGGGGGCACCCCAGACGGCGGTACGGACTCGTGCCGTAGCACCGACACCTCGACGGACTCAATCGCTGCGATGACGGGCACTTCCCTGGGGCTCTCACCGTTGATACTGGGAGTACGACCCGCAGAACCCGTTGCCATGGGAAGCCTTCCGGCAGGCACACCAGCAAACATGCCGTCAACGCCTGCGAAGGCATCCTGTACTTGCTGCACGCACGATTAGAACACGAAGCAAGCCCCGATTTACCCGGATCCACCCGGGTTCACCATGAGTTCCCCTGCATTCGGCGGGGAATGAGCAGGACCACGCAGTTCCATGACGAGGAGACACCATCGTGCCGACCCCTGCCCCCGCTCCAGTTAAGGCCCCTGACGCGAAAAGGGGCCTGAGCCTGCAGAACCGGATCGTGATCGGCCTACTCGCTGCCGTCGCCCTCGTCGTCGGTCTGCTGGTCCTGTTCAATGCTCTCAGTAAGGACAAGGGGCAGGCCTCGGGCACGATCACCGCAACGGCCGAGGTCGTCCGTGAGGACAGCCACCGGCTGTCCCAGGCACCGGAGGAGAAGGCCGTCCTGGTCGAGTTCCTCGACTTCGAATGCGAAGCCTGCCTCGCCGCGTACCCGGTCGTGGACGACCTCTCCGAGGAGTACGGGGAAAACCTGACCGTCGTCGCGCGATACTTCCCGTTGCCCGGGCACCGGAACTCTGAAACCGCGGCTGTCGCTGTCGAAGCCGCCGCGCAGCAGGGCAAGTTCAAGGAGATGCACGCCCGCATGTATGAGACGCAGAGCGAGTGGGGTGAAACCGATGAGGATCGGTCGCCGCTCTTCAGGGGCTACGCCGAGGACCTGGGCCTGGACATGGCCGCCTACGACGCGGCCATCGCTGATCCCGCAACGACGAAGCGCGTAACCATCGACAAGAACGACGGCATGGCCCTAAACGTCGAGGGAACCCCGACCTTTTTCCTCGACGGACGGAAAATCCAGCCTGCCACGATCGAAGAATTCCGCAGCCTCATCGAAACCGCCATCGCGGATTGACCTACCCTCACCGGCGAAAGACCGCTATGGCGCACCCAACAATCAATAACGCTCCATCAGACCAGAGATCTGCACGCGACGACGACGAATCGCTACCCGGCTTCACACGCAGGGTCCCGTTCGGAATCATACTCGTGGCCACCGGCGTCACCGGCTGGGTTGCTGCCGGCATCCTGATCCTCGAAAAGCTCGAGCTGTATCGGAACCCGGACCACGTCACGAGCTGCGACATCAACCCCTGGGTATCCTGCGGGCAGGTCATGGAAACCTGGCAATCCGAGCTCTTCGGCTTTCCCAACCCCTTCATCGGACTCGTCGGCTTCACGATCATCATCACCACCGGTATGGCCTTATTCGCCGGCGCCCAATTAAACCGCTGGTACTGGGCAGGCCTGCAGGTCGGCGTCACCCTCGGGGCGGTGTTCGCGACCTGGCTGTGGAGCCAAGCCCTGTTCGACATCTACATCCTCTGCCTCTACTGCATGATCGTGTGGGCGGCGATGATCCCCTTGTTCATCCTCACCACCGTTCGCAACCTAGTTCACGGCATCATTCCCGCACCGGTCTCATTCACCCGCGGGCTCGCGGCATGGACCGGACCGATCATTGTTCTCACCTACATTGCCGTCACCGCATCCGTGTTTTTCCGCTTCCTCCACGTCTTCACCTAGGTTTCTATAACCGCTCCGGTACCACCCAGATCGCTCTCAGCCCAATAGTTGATGGAATTGAAAATAAACATGTCAGTACAGACAGCATCACTCCTCTGCGCAGCACTTCGTTCATAACCACTTATAACCAGCAATCACCCACCCGTGCGGCAACCCACGTCCTTGGAGCACCTGTATTCGCAGGTCCCGAACACTTTGTCTCACCCGCTAAGTTGACGAACAGATGGGGTCCTCCTTGGGGGACGCGGTCTAATCAGTGGCTCTCCGAACTGCTTCGGGTGCTGCCAGATTCATGGTCCGTGGCTGAAGGTGATGTGCCGCTTCATTGAGGTCGGCCGGGCTCGGGGCTGAGAGGCACCTCCTGGATCAGGGACGTTACTGTCCACCGGTAGAATGGGGGGAGACCAGCTCGTTAAAGACGAACGATGTAGCAGGAGCATTGGGAGAGCCATGCATCGGATGATGTTCTTGAACCCCTCTGCCGTTTCCTCGCCGGCCCGGTGGCACCTGCGGGTCCTCGTTCTCCTGCTGGGCATCACCATCCTGCACGTGTGGGCCGGCCCCGCGCTTTCCGACAGCAGTGGCGTACCCGTACAGCCTGCCTCCATGACGGCCATCTTGCAGCAGGAACCTTCCGCCCCCGCAGCCCCGATGCCTGCCGACGTCCTTCACCAGAGCCCGTCCCCTCTTACAGGGCAAAACTTGGGTCAGGACGCTCTCTTGGGAGATCTGTATGCTGCCGCTTGTCCCGAGGGGCATGTGGTTGCGACCACCTTGTGTTCGATGGTGCTCATAGTTGCTGGTCTTCTTGGCCTTTATTGTTTTCGCGCCATGTTCTTCCTACCCGGTAGTGACAGGCCGCGCGAGGTACAACCTTCGATTCCGGCCCCTCGGCACTCGGACGGCGTCTCCTTATTGCAACTGTCGATCAGCCGCATCTAGGATTCAGCGCTCCCCTCAAGCACACCCCACTCCTTCGCCACGGTTCACGACTGCCGGACGACTCCTATCTACTTCTCGCGCAGCGCTCTCACGCTTTCCTGCTGTGTGCTGTTGCGTTCCAAGGACCATAACTATGACCTCCACGCATCACCCTGAAACTCTCATCTGCCCGGCAATCACCACGGCCTGGCCGGTACATCACCGATGACCATCGGCGAATACTTCGCGGACGGCGTCCAGTCCGGGGCGCTGCTGGCCGCGATACCGCTGGCGATGATCGCAGGGCTCGTGTCCTTCCTCTCCCCCTGCATCCTGCCGCTCATCCCCGGCTATCTGGGCTACGTGTCTGGCCTGGCAGAACCAAGCCGACCGGACAACCGGCGCAGACTGCTGACCGGGGTGGCCCTGTTCATCCTCGGCTTCGCCCTCGTGTTCACCCTCTACGGTGCTGCGTTCGGTGTCATCGGTTCCTGGCTACTCCGCTGGCAGGACCCCCTGATCCGGGTTCTCGGCGTGTTCGTCATCGTGATGGGACTGGCTCTGATCGGCCAGCTATCATTCCTCCAGCGGACCGCCAAAATGTCGTGGCGGCCTCGCACCGGCGTCGCCGGTGCACCCCTGCTCGGTGTGGTCTTCGGTCTGGGCTGGACGCCCTGCATGGGCCCCACCCTGAGCGCAGTCCTGGCACTGAGCACCACCACCGGCACGGCGTGGCGTGGCGCGCTCCTCGGTTTCGTCTACTGCCTCGGCCTAGGCATACCGTTCATCCTCGTTGCGCTCGGAGTGCAATGGGTTACCACCGCGCTGTCTTTCGTTCGACGCCACATCCGCGTCTTCAACCTCATCGGCGGAGCCCTGCTCATCGCGGTTGGAGTCCTCATGGTGACCGGCCTCTGGATGCTGTGGATCTACCAGCTCCAGAACCTCGCAGGAACCTTCCTCACCCCCGTCTGATGCTTCCGCCGAACGCATCCCACCACCGCGCACACCACGATCGAGAAGAGATCTCCTCATGAGTGTTCCCACGTATACCGCCCGAAATTTACCCTTCGCACCAGGAGCTCCGTGTGCGCCGCGTGTGCGCCTAGGGGAAGCCTCGGCGCCGCGAAGGTCGCGCCTCCACGCGCGCATGTCCAGCCTCGTAGCTCTGCTGGTGGCGACATTGCTCGTCACTGGATGCTCGGCGCAGAACAACTCCCTTGCCGAGCAGGCCGCCGCCGGCGACGAAAAAAACTATATTGCCGGTGATGGGTCAGTCGCCGAGTACGCTCCCGGTTCCCGGAGCGAACCCGTGGACGTCTCAGGTGAGCTCTTCGACGGAACGACCGTCGACTCCGGCCAATGGGCAGGCGACGTCGTCGTCCTGAATGTCTGGTACGCGGCCTGCGCTCCCTGCCGGGTCGAAGCGCCCATGCTGCAGACACTGAACACCTTCTTCGCGCCCGAAGGCGTCCGGTTCTATGGCATCAACGTCCGCGACGAAAAACCTACGGCTGAGGCATTCGAACGGAATTTCGGCATCACTTATCCCAGTTTCGTAGACCGCGATGGGAAGCTACTTCTTAGCCTCACCCGGTATGTTCCACCGCAGGCCGTACCCACAACCCTGGTCCTCGACCGGCAGGGGCACGTCAGCGCCCGTATCCTCGGAATCGCCGACGAAAGCACCTTGAGGACCCTGATCGCAGACACACTCGCTGAAGGCAACCCCGCCACACCACCTGCACCGCCGACGACAGCAGGAGCCGACGATGCCAGCTAATCCCACACCCCAACAAGCACCCGACCAAGCACCCGACCAAGCACCCGACCAAGCACCCGACCAAGCGTCCGAGCGCGGTCTCGATCCGAGGCCTGGACAGATAGACGAGATCTCGGTTTCCAGTCTGAGCGCCGGTGAAATGCTCCGCTGGGTGTGGCGGCAGCTCACCAGCATGAGGACGGCCCTGCAGTTGTTACTGCTGCTGGCCGTGGCCGCCGTCCCCGGCTCACTGTTCCCGCAACGCCGAGCCAATCCTGCGGTCGTCACCCAGTACTTGAAGGACAACCCCGATACCGGTCTCTGGCTTGACCGCCTGCAGATGTTCGATGTCTTCTCCTCGGTCTGGTTCTCGGCGATCTACCTCCTTCTCTTCACCTCTCTCGTCGGATGCGTCCTCCCTCGCACCAAAGCTCACCTGAAAGCACTGCGATCAGCACCTCCGCGCACACCCCGAGGGTTCTCGCGACTCCCTCAGCACGGGAGCATCGTCCTGAACAGTGACGGCGCACAAACGCCTGCCCCCGACCCGGCCACGGCAGTCAGGGACGCCGCAGCGATCCTACGCAAGCTCCGGTACAGGGTCGACATCCGCGACGCAGACACGGCCACACCGTCGGTGGGTGCAGAGCGGGGTTTCATGAAGGAAGCAGGGAACCTGCTGTTCCACACCGCTCTCATCGGCGTGCTGATATCCGCTGCTATCGGCGGGATGTTCGGCTACAGGGGACAGAAACTCATCGTCGAGGGGGAAGGTTTCACCAACGCCCTCGTCGGTTATGACTCCTTTTCCCCCGGCACCAACTTCGACCCCGGCACCCTCACTCCCTTCGCGTTAACCCTGAACGACTTCGATGTCCGCTTCAACCGGGACGAGCAAGGTACCTACGGACAGCCCTTGGACTTCACCGCGCGAATGACCGTGCAGGAAAGCCCGGACCAACCTGCTGAGGACCGGGTTCTGAAGGTCAACGCCCCCATCGGCATCGGCGGCACGAATGTATATCTCGTCGGGAATGGATATGCACCCGTCATTGAGGTCCGCGACGGGGAAGGAAATATCGCCTTCTCTGGCCCCGTTCCGTCCCAACCGACGGACTCTGCCTACACATCGACCATTGTCATCAAGGCTCCTGACTCAAATCCTGACCAGCTGGGATTCGTCGGTTTCTTTCTTCCCACTGCTGTTGTTGACAGCGAAGGTCTGGCTTTTGGATCCGACCCGGATCCTTTCAACCCGCGGCTGAACCTTAACTCCTACTATGGCGATCTCGGCCTAGACGATGGAACGCCGCGATCGGTGTATCAACTGGACACCACGGACCTGATTCAACTCAACGGGCGGGACCTGGACGGAGGCGGCATCGTGCTCGAGCCCGGGCAAACCTACGATTTACCCGAGGGGCGAGGGTCGATCACGTTCGACGATTTGAAACGTTTCGTCGCCCTCGACATCACCTACGATCCGGGCAAGATCGGTGCTCTGGTCTTCTCCTCCCTCGCCCTGACCGGCCTCATCCTCTCGCTCATCACCACGCGTCGGCGCGCATGGATCAAAGCGAGTGCAACACCGGAGGCAGGCACGATCCTCGAGTACGGACTCCTCGCGCGGGGAGAAGACCCGGGTCTACGGAATGAGGCCACTCGACTCGAGCAGGCACTGTCGTCCTACTGGGGCGTCACCCCAGCCCACGAGCCCGAGACACTCGTACGTCCATCTGATGACCCTCGGGTTCGTGACCGGTGACGTGCACCTACTCATTGATTCGCCACAGCGCTAACCCCACATGCCTGCCCTATGGGATGAATCCACCAGTGACCCGGCCGCCGCCCTGCTGCTCATTGTCGACATCATCCTCACCAATAACTTCCCAGGCACCAGTCACCACCATCCATTACGCAGATCGGACTTCACCCATGGATCAGCCACACGAAATCCCGAACCGCACTCCACTCACCACGAAGCCCCCGGCTCAGGGGGGCAGTTTCCTGTACGAAGAGCGCCTTTATCCGAGCGTCGGGATCTGGGTCGTCACCATCGGCCTATCCATCGTGCCCGCTGTCATCTTCGCGCCGATCAATATGCTGATCGGCGTCGTCGCAGCCGCCATCACCTTGGCTGTTTTGGTCTTCGCGCTCATCGTCTCAACGCCCACGATCCGCGTAACAAACGCAGAAGTACGTGTGGGACGAGCGACCATCGAGCGACAGTATCTAGGCCGAGCCCAAGGTTTCATCGGTGAGAATGCCACAGCACAACGGGGTAATCGCTTGCATGGTCTGGCCTACCTCTGCATCCGCGGATGGATCGACGGAGTGGTCCGCGTTGAAGTGTTAGACGAGGAGGACAAGGCACCCTACTGGCTCTTCTCTTCCCGGCGGCCGCAGGTACTTAGCCGAACCCTGAACGACACCCGTTTTCAATCTAAACAGGAGGGACTATCTCATTAACGGTGTTTCCGGCGGTTTTCATTAGTAGGTTTCTGCTGCCGGCCAGCGGTCGGCGAAGGTGATGGCGAAGGCGTTGAGAGCGGGCTTCCACCGTACTGTCCATCGGGTGCGGCCCTGACCGGTGGGGTCCAGGCTACGAGTGACAAGATACAGGCACTTCAACGCAGCCTGCTCTGTCGGGAAGTGTCCACGGGCCCTCACAGCACGCCGGTAGCGGGCGTTGAGAGGCTCGATCGCATTTGGTCGAGCAGATCACCTTGCGGATCTCGACGTCGTAGTCCAGGAACGGGATGAAGGGACTGCCCACTGTTTGGTTGACTCGTGGGGTTGATAGTTTCTAAGCGGCTAGTGCCATGTTATTGATTGTCTCAAATTCGATCGGGGTCAGTCTGCCGAGGGCTTTCTGCCGCCTCCGGCGGTGG
>NZ_VSLD01000039.1 GCF_008107445.1 Arthrobacter echini
AACCACCCGCCGCATCGCCAGAGGATTCCGCAACTTCACCAACTACAGACTCCGCTGCCTCCTCGCCGCCGGCGGTCACCGCCCCTACCGCACGAAACGAACCAACCACGCCTAAATGCGAAGGGCCTGTAAAGCTACTGCATGAGCAGCTACTAGTCTTAGATTTTCACTGCACTTCTAGGGGGCACTATGACGGTCGCGGCTTCAACCTGGCTGGTCGAGAGCATAAGCGGCTCATCGTAAATAAGAGTGCAGGTGGGGTCTGAAGCCGCCTGATTCGAGGAGTGATCTGGCGATGTAGTTGGTGAGGTTCCTGAAGCCGAGGGCTGAGCCGCGAAGGTGTTCGAGGCGCCCAT
>NZ_VSLD01000040.1 GCF_008107445.1 Arthrobacter echini
CGAGGTGCTGCGCGCCTCCCAGTCAACGTCAACATCCCCGAGCCCTACGGGACCGCTCGGAAGAGCATGCGGAGCCCCAGACGGAGCGAGGTGCTGCGCGCCTCCCAGTCAACGTCAACATCCCCGAGCCCTACGGGACCGCTCGGAAGAGCATGCGGAGCCCCAGACGGAGCGAGGTGCTGCGCGCCTCCCAGTCAACGTCAACATCCCCGAGCCCTACGGGACCGCTCGGAAGAGCATGCGGAGCCCCAGACGGAGC
>NZ_VSLD01000041.1 GCF_008107445.1 Arthrobacter echini
GCATCTGCGAGATGCCCTCTCACCGAGTTGAATTTGAACCTTAGACAGTCCTATTCTTCCCGGTCAGGCGGGCATTTCGTCTTTAATGACGTGCTATCTCGCCGATACTCATCGGTGGATCAAGGCTAAGAAGCGGGACGCGACGGCGTCGAGTTGGCGGACATGCCCGAAAGTGAAGGCTCGCAGGAACGACCCCAAGGTGGAGGGGGCGTAGCAGGAGGAGAAGAGCCGCTTCATCCCGCCGTGGCGCAA
>NZ_VSLD01000042.1 GCF_008107445.1 Arthrobacter echini
TGACGACCTCGATCATCGGGCGCCCGTCGTTGAGCATCCTCTGGCCCTGCCGGACCTTCGCGATGACCTGCTCCGGGGTATGTCTGCGTGCCATGATTCGTGAATCTCCTCCTGCACCCATTATCGGCTCTTCATACTTGCGGTGGGAGCGCTGAGCGACACGCCGTGAGCACCTGACTCCGAAATGAGGCCGAGACCTTCCAAGATCGGCAGTGACTAAGCCGCTCAATCCGGAAGGCCTCGACAATGTCC
>NZ_VSLD01000017.1 GCF_008107445.1 Arthrobacter echini
ATGGGCGGCTTGAGCACCTCCGCGGATCAGCCCTCGGCTTCCGGAACCTCGCCAACTACATCGCCCGATCCCTGCTCGAATCAGGCGGATTCAGACCCGTCCTACACCCTGGTTCGTGAAGAGCCGCATTACGGCGACGCACATTGCCTCGGCTTGTGCAGCGTTGACCTGACTTCCTCCTGGGCGACGGAACGATTTAGGGCCGATCCTATCGTTAATCTCCGAGCACGCTTGGAGGAAGAGGCTTCCAATCTTGTCTTTGGTGATGTCGACATTCCGATTTGTCTTTGCATAATTATTCAAAAAGGTTTTTAGTGGCCGAGAGTAACTCTTACTATTTGAGTACAGCGCTAAAATGCGTAGGATAAGTTCGTGGTCTCGAATCCTTTTTGACCGGGCGCCAAACAGGCTTCGCCACGCATGATCGGTGTTGAGTACCTCCACCGAGGCCATAAGTTCTCCCGCAAATAGGGCGACGCGAATCTCGTGGGAAGTAAGTTGGGTGCCTCCGGAGTTTAGACGTTCGAAAATTTGAAATATCGAGTCATCTACTTCTGACGACCCATCGGCTGCAACGATGGTTGCTTGCATATAGGAGTCATCGAGTTTGAACTGCATGCTTTCGTCGAGAGTTTTGTAGGTTAATCCTTGAAACTCATCTGCAACATTTGTTAGCGCAAATTCTTTGCCGTCATGAAGTCCTGCATAAAAACGCTGAAGGGTTATCAGCCGTTGTTGGCCATCGAGAATCAGCATGCGATTGTCATCCGCCTGCTTAACAAGGAAAATTCCCGGGACTGGATAGCCTAGCAGTAGCGATTCTATGAATCGGTCCATCTGGACTTTCGACCAGACGAAACCTCTCTGGAACCCGGGAATCTGCACAAGCTGTTCCTGCCCATTAAACTGAGGAACCAGCATGGACTTTCTGTCCAAACGCTTTACTAGTCCGTCAATGCTTAGGTCTTGGGTTGCAAAAGTGACTCGAGCGGCCTGCGGTTCGGTGTCGATCAAGTCGGCGAGCTCCTCGTCGCGCAGACTTCGATCATCAGAGCTGGCCAGTTGATTCAGAAGGTCTTCTTCGTCGTTCATGAGTTCAACGTTAGTGGTCCGCGGCCTGTCGGAGCAGAGGTGCAGGAAAATTCATATGCCCTTCTGACCCTTCCCAAGGTTCGGTCCGCTCATATCTCAGTAAAGGATCCCTTGATTGGACGTATCGGGTCCTTTGGCGGGGAGTCAGGGAAGTTGCTGATCGCGGTGGAGAGTGGCGTGATTTGCGGAGTCATTGATTGGTCGACGGACGATCTGAGGGGGATCCTGCCGCGGGACGCAGGTTGTGGGCGCGTGTTACTGAGACCTGGTAGCTGTGGCTGATTTGAATGTCGTGGTGAGAAAGCTGGTGATTACGCCGATAAGGAGTAGGGCTAGCGCGGGCCAGAGCAGCGCTGGTCCTACGTAGTCGCGAAGGTCAATACCGAGGGCGGGTTTCGCTAGGAGCGCGAACACCACGTAGCCGATGGCCATGATCGTGAAGATGATTAAGGCCGGATGTGTCGGGGGCTTCCTCGCCGGGAGTGCAGTTGTGTACCGCTCGGCGTATTCAGCCGGTGTGCCGAAATGATCAGCAGGATTATCGCCGGCCGGTGTGTGGGCCTGGGCCTCTGCGAGGATGTTGGCGATGTCAGGTTCGGGTGTGCCGCGGTAGCGCAACTCAGCCGTGAGGTTTTGGTAGTAGCTCATAGGTCATCTCTTCCTGGTCGGGTCTTCACGAATCTGGGGCGTCTGATGCCACGCCCTGGGGTTGCAGCGCCGAGCAGCTGGTCGTCTGGACGACGTCAGCGCAGTACTAGTGCAAGCCCGAGCATGGCGAGGGCGAGGATAGGGAAGAGCCAGTTGGTGATCTGAACGATGACATTCATTCCGGTTCCGGTGCTCTCGGCGGTCGCCGAGCTGGGGTCGGTGATGTCATCGTCGCCCGGTGTGAGGGCTGACTGGGTGGTGTTCCTAATCGAGAGTGCCACCATGACCAGGGTGCTGCCGATGAGCCAGGGCAAGGGGTCGACGGCCAGCCATGCTTCGGCCCGATCTTCAGGGGCTGTGACGGCTGATAGGACTCCTGAGAGTGCGCCGATACCGCTGAGGCCGACGCAGAGCCAGATCCGGCGGATGATGGCGTCGAGGTAGAGCGGGAGGAAGGCGATGAGCACCACGGGTGTGGCGAGGAAGGCCAGCTGTACAGGGGATACCAGCAGGAGTTCGGACCGGGTCCAGGGAACAACTGCCTGATTGAACAGCAGGAAGGCCAGGAGTCCGAGCGTTGAGGGCCAAAGCGCTTGGCGTATCCAATCGTGTTTCGGCGCGGAGGGAAGCTCGAGCGCTTCGGCGTAGTCACGGGCGGGCCCAAACATTTTCTCGGCTGGTTGACCGGTATCGCGCAGGAGTTCCTTGGCGCTTGCGATGGTATCGCCGATGGCGCTTCCGTGGACCTGGCGTAACCGGAGCTCCATGACGAGCTGGTCGAACCACTTCTTGTCGCTGGTCTGCTGGATCATGAGGAGCCCTCCATGGTCGGTTGGTCGAGGTAGCGGGTCGTGGCATCGGAGAAGCGCAGCCAGTCGGCGCTGAGGCGTATGAGTTCGGTGCGGCCCGTTTCGGTCAGGGCGAAGTATTTGCGGCCGGGCCCGCCGTCGCCGGCCCGCCACTCAGTGGTGACAAGGCCCGCTGTTTCGTATCGGGTGAGGAGCGGATACAGGGTTCCGCCCTTGATGGTGCCGAAGCCGTGGCGCTCCAGTTCGCTGATGATCGCGTAACCGTAGGAAGGGCCGGCGGATAGTGCGCGGAGGCAAAGGAAGCCCAGGGTGGCCCGAAGCCAGTCACTGGGCCAGTCAACACTGCCCGCGACTTGAGGAGATGAGGTGGAGACTTCCATGACTAGATTGTGTCTCTAAGTAGTTAGTCTGTAAAGCCCTTCGACTAACTGATCCGAGAACGACCGGTTGTCTGGCAGTTCCCGGCTCGAGGCCAGGCCCTTTGGGTGTTCGAGGAGCTACTTTTCTCGTGCGAGGTTTCCCGCGTGCGGGCCGGTGTGGGGGATACTGACCGGCATGGATTCTGTGAACGAGTGGTTACTGAGCTGGGGCGATCATCTGTGGACGTGGATCGTCCTGCCCGTCGTGGTGGGTCTGGGGATCTATTTCACGATCCGCTCCGGGGTAGTGCAGGTTCGTCTCATCCCTGAGATGTTCCGGACCCTGACGAATAAGACACCGCGGACCGAGTCTGGGCAGCCGCAATCGGTCTCGGCGTTCCAGGCGTTCACGATCTCCGCGGCGTCGCGGGTTGGGGTCGGCAACATCGCTGGTGTCGCCACTGCGATCGCGGTCGGAGGACCCGGAGCGGTTTTCTGGATGTGGACGATGGCTTTTATCGGCGGCGCATCGAGCTTCATCGAGTCATCGCTCGCGCAGCTCTACAAGGTCCGTGATACCGACAGTTTCCGGGGTGGCCCTGCCTATTACATGGAGCGCGGGTTGAAGGCCCGCTGGCTGGGGGTGTGGTTCGCGGTCATCCTCATCGTCTGCTTCCCCTTCGCGTTCAGCTCGCTGCAGGCCAACACCATCGCGGCGACGGTCACTTCGAGCGTCGGCGGGGACGCGGCGTGGCTGCCCTGGATGATCGGTGCAGTGGTCGCGGTCCTGACGGCACTCGTCGTTTTCGGCGGTGTCCGGCGTATCGCATCCGTCACGCAGTTGCTCGTGCCCATCATGGCACTGGCCTACCTGCTGCTCGGACTCGCCGTCGTGGCCCTCAACCTCGACCGGATCGGGCCGGTGTTCGCCGAGATCTTCACGTCCGCGTGGGGCTTCAACGAGGTCGTCGGCGCCGCGTTCGGGTACATTGTCCTCACCGGGGTCAAGCGTGGCATGTTCTCCAACGAAGCAGGGCTCGGATCAGCCCCCAATGCGGGGGCAAGCGCGGCCGTCACCCATCCCGTGAAGCAGGGGCTCGTGCAAACGCTCGGGGTCTACTTCGACACGTTCCTGGTCTGCTCCATCACGGCGTTCATCATCCTTATTCCCGGGCCCGACCTCGCCGGGGCAGAACGAGGCATCGGCCTGACCCAGGGGGCACTGGTCGGTGCTCTCGGTGACTGGTCGAACATCGCGCTGAGCGTGATCGTCTTCCTGCTGGCGTTCTCGTCCATCATCGGCAACTACTACTACGGCCAGTCGAACATCGAGTTCATCACCAAGCGGCCGGCAGTGCTTGGCGCATACCGGGTACTCGTCGTGGCCGCCGTGCTCGCCGGGTCCGTGGTCGGAGCCGACCTCATCTGGAACTTCGCCGACGGTGTCATGGGGTTGATGGCCCTGACGAACCTCATCGCCATCGGTTTGCTCTCCGGTACCGCGTTCCGGCTGCTCAAGGACTACACGAGCCAGCGACGCGAGGGACGCGACCCTGTGTTCACCCGCACCATCCTCCCCGACCTCACGGGCATCGAGTGCTGGGAGGACGAACTCACCGTCACAGGCCCACTGCACATCCAGAGCATCAACAAGCGCCGTACTTCCCGCTCCAGCCAGCCCTAGTCACTCCGTACTGAATTCAACTCATGCAGCAACCCATGACGAGTGTGACTCTGTTCGACCTGGATGGCGTCCTGACCACGAAGGACACAATGGCTGCGCTGATAGTGCAGCGGTTGAAGCGCAAACCCTTCCGTCTCCTGATGGTCCTCCCGATCTACGCGGTCGCTGTGATCGCCGGATCCCACCGTGAACTCGCGGCACGGGCAAATCGTCTCGCAGTTCAGGTGACCTTCAAGGGCTTGAGCGAGCCAGAGTATCGCGATCTTGCCTCAGGTGCAGGGCGCCGGCTGGCCGCTCAGCCTGGATTCGTTCGTGAGGACCTGATTCAGCATTGCCGTAATACCCAAAAGGCGTCACGCGTCGTGATCGTGACTGCGTCGGAGCTGTGCCTGGTCGAATCTCTGCTCGAAGCGACCGGGCTCCCTGACGTGGAGGTGATCGCATCACGCCTCACCTTCACGGATCGCTCTCCTCGTGTCGCGCTCCACAATGTTGGATACCAGAAAGTCCGGAGCCTTGAAGCAGCAGGGATTCCGGTCGAGCGCGCCACCTTCTACACCGACTCGGCAAGCGACCTGCCCCTAGCGCTCAAGACAGCACAGACAGTGATCGTCCACCCGACCAAGAGATCACGCCGCCGCCTCCTGACCGCATTATCTGGCGCACGACTAATCGAATAATAATTCTCTTGGCTGCGGTCGATGACTCAAGCGCAATCGCACACACCGAGCGCGAGGTCACTTGAATCTGCCACGGTCATGTCGTCGGAACAGCGTCGGCGGCGTCGGACCACCAATGCCCGCGAACGACCGTCCACGAGACATTCTCGGCGGAGAGCGTCGAGAACGGCGTGTCGTGTTCCATGAGTCGTGTCCGAGAACTACGTGCTGTCAGGCACCTTGGCGGTACAGTTTGAGTCATGGCAGCTGTTGGATACGCGCGTGTCTCGACGCGGGAGCAGAATCTCGATGGTCAGACCGATGTGCTCGGGGCGGCCGGGTGCGAGAAGGTCTTCATCGAGCACGCCTCTGGTGTGTTGGCGAAGCGGCCGGCACTGGAGGATGCACTGGAGTATCTGCGGTCCGGGGACACCCTGGTCGTGACGAAACTCGACCGGTTGGGCCGGTCGGTGCGGAATCTGAAGGAAGTCGCCGATGGGCTCGAGCGCCGGGGTGTCGGGTTGAAGGCTTTGTCTCAGGGCATTGATACGACGACCCCGGGTGGGCGGTTGTTCTTCCACATGTTGGCTGCGATCGCGGAGTTCGAGCACGACCTGATCGTGGAACGCACGAAGGACGGCCTAGCCGCAGCCAGGGCCCGGGGCCGCACGGGCGGTGGCCGGGTCAAGATGAGTCCGACGAAGGCCCGGCAGGCGCGGGCCATGTATGACCAGAAGACATACACGGTGCAGCAGATCGCCGAGACGTTCGGGGTTTCCCGCGGCACGATCTACCGGCACCTTGGCGAGGACGTCAGCAGGGGTTGAAGCAGAGCGATGCGACGAGCAGTCACTCGAGCTGAAGAAGCCGTCCAACGCTTGGGAGTACTCCGCGGCGTCGGAGGGCCTCGCGGTCACGACCTGATGCCTCCTAGCTCGTTGGGCGGTTGGGTGGGCTGAGCTTCGGGCAATACGTATAGTCGTTGACCAGTTCAAAGCGTGAGCTGAGGTTCGCCTCCGACGAGCGAGGTACTGGTCATAGGCGGCCGCTATGAGCCCGAAACGGCAAGCGAGCAGCGGGCTGATCGCGCCCGCTAGGTTGTGACCGACATCGGTTGCATAGCGTAACGACCGGTTATATAGTGAGGGCAACATGACCGGTTCCGCCTACTTCGGTAGGTCCAGGGCCGGTCTTCACTTTTGTGGGGGCGCGGTTGACTACACCGGTTAAAGAGTTCAAGACCTACGATCAGCAGGTCGACTTGCTCGTCTCTCGGGGTATGACCATCGATGACCGCGAATACGCCGTGGCGAAGCTGCGAGACGTGAGCTACTACCGTCTGAGCGGGTACTGGTATCCCTTCCGGAAGCTGACAGCAATGGTCGGGGTGCGGGAGGACAGCTTCTTCTCAGGCACGACGTTCGGTGATGTGATCTCGCTGTACGACTTCGACCTCAGACTCCGAACCGCAGCCTCTGATGCTTATGCTCCCGTCGAATTGAGCCTACGGGCACAGCTCGGCCATGAGCTGGGTGAGCTTGACGAGTGCGCACATCTAAAGCCGGCGTTGCTCGGCAAACAGGCGCAGGGAAGCAGCTACACAACGTGGCTGGACAAGTACCGCAAGGAACTCCGTCGGTCCCACGAAGATTTTGTGGCCCACCATCAGAGTAAATACTCTGGAATGCTTCCCGTCTGGGCTGCTGTCGAGATTCTGGACCTAGGCTCCCTCAGATACCTCTACAGTTTTTCGCCACGCTCGGTACAGGACAAGGTGGCTGACGGCTTTGGGTTGAGCTCCCCACAGCTGACATCCTGGATGCGATCGCTCGAGGTCGTGCGGAACGCCTGCGCTCACCACGGGCGTCTTTACAATCGGGTCTATGCAATAAAACCGAAACTCCCGGCCGCTGGGAAGTACAAGGATTTGGATAAGGCACGCTCGCACATGACCCGTTCTTTCGGGCAACTCACACTCATCCAGTACATGCGCAGCGCGCGAGGCATCGGCCGATCTCGCGTCTTATCCGCGATCCTGTCCAGCTACCCGGTAGTGAAAGGTGTCCCGAAAGCCCATGTGGGCATGCCGGACGACTGGGACGATTCAACCCTTTGGGCCGGATGACGGAGCGTCGGCTTTAAACTACTTGACGCAAGCGGCATCATCGTCAGCGGCCCTCACCGAGATGGATTACGGATCCGTCGCATCTAAACCGTCAAGTCTTGCCCTACCGAGCACACTGACTCTCGACCGGTCGCCGCCGTTGACTTATATGGCCACCGTAGGACTGGCGTCCTACGAATGTGATGGCTGCGGGCCTTTCTCGTAGGGGATCCCTTGATTGGACAGGTTCTAGGGTTCGGTCGAGGTGGTTGGGTCCCCGTTAGCAGTCCAGTGGCTATGCGATAGCTAGTTGGTTGTCTGCGGTCCAGCGTTTCCAGTAGGTCGAGGGTGTCATTCCATCGAGGGATCCGTGGGGCCGTTCATGATTGTAGATGTCCTTCCATTCCTGGGCGAGGTACCGGGCTTCGGCCATGGTGTCCAGGATTTCCCCGGTGAGTTGTTCTCTTCTGAATTGGGCGTTGAAGG
>NZ_VSLD01000018.1 GCF_008107445.1 Arthrobacter echini
CCTTCAACGCCCAATTCAGAAGGGAACAACTCACCGGGGAAATCCTGGACACCATGGCCGAAGCCCGGTACCTCGCCCAGGAATGGAAGGACATCTACAATCATGAACGGCCCCACGGATCCCTCGATGGAATGACACCCTCGACCTACTGGAAACGCTGGACCGCAGACAACCAACTAGCTATCGCATAGCCACTGGACTGCTAACGGGGACCCAACCACAGGCAATACGTAGTCGCTGGGGATCCAAGGGCTAGGAATTCACAGCTATGCGTGTCGGCGCTGAGGACGCCAGAAGCTACGGGCTTTCGCTCAAGGACCGTGGTGCCGATCGGGTGATGTGCCCGAAACGGTGACTGCTCGATGATGTGAGAGCTGCTGGTGACCCGAAAGCTGCTGAATCGTATTGCGTCAGCGGATCCGGTGGCGGCCACCGCCTGCTACGTAAGAGGGAGGGTCGCGGGTGCGCTTCGATGAGTTGATCCTCGCTGAGCACGAGTACCCCCATGGTGTGTGTGAGAGCAGGCAGGAGTGGTTGCTGTTCTACTCCCGCGGTGTGTCGGTGGAGAGGATTACTGCCTGGTGCAGGGCCGATACGGCCATGGTGCGTAGGACCGTCCGTCGGGAAGCGGCCCGGAATCCTGGCTGGTTCGCCCGTCGCTGGTTCGTCCACGACCAGCCGGCACCAGCTAACCACCAGCAGCGGGGGAGGTGGAGCCGGGACCAGGTGTGGTGGGAGCACTACACCGAGCTCGTTGCCTATGTTGGTGCCCATGGTGGGTTACCGGCGCAGAACGACAGCACGGTGGCGCGGGTGTTGTACCGGTGGATTGAGAATCAGCGCCGGGTGTTCGATGCAGGCAACCTCGCCGCTGAGAAGATCGTCGCCTTGGACACGGTGGGGGAGTGGGTCGGTACCCGCAAAGGCAACCCGGAGGAGCTGTGGGAGCGACGCCTCGAGGAGTTACGGCTGTTCCGGGCCGAGCGGGGCCGGTTTCCCCGCCACGAGAAGGCCCGGTATCCGGAGGAGAAGATCTTGGCGGTGTGGCTCGGCCGGCAACGCACCTGGCACCGCAAAGGCAGGCTCCGCCCCGACAGGCTCCAACGCCTGAACCAGGTCGTGCCTGGCTGGAACGAGGTGGTTTTGGGAAGAGCGCGGTCAGTAGAACGTTGATGAGTGAGCCGGCTGTGCGGCAGGTGCCTGGTCCTGACCCTGGGGGTGTTAGTGGGCTTCGTTGTAGGCGTCGACGATGGATTGGGAGACCCGGCCCCTCGAGCTGGTGGTGTGCCCGTTGTCCTTGGCCCATTGGCGGATCCGCTGCGTTTCCTCGCGCTTGGCTTTATCTAATGCTGTCCCGGAGGAGGCGGGGGATTTACTGCCCTGCCCGCGCCGGCCGCTGGCTTTCCGGCCTTTGTCCGCGTATTCGGTGAGGGTGGTACGGAGTTTGTCCGCGTTCTCGGTGGTCAGGTCGATCTCGTACTCGGTGCCATCGACACCGAAACGGATGGTTTCCTGGGCCACGTCACCGGTGAGGTCATCGACCAATTCGATCTGTACACGCTGTGCCATAGTTTCTGTCACTCCTGAAATCGTTGTCGGGTATTTTGGCCCCATTACCTTCAGCCTATCGCGATATCAATGTGTGGCGCACACCACGCAATACGCAAGAATGATCGGCCGCTACTCGGGTTCGCTTGTTCGCGCATATGTACGAGAGCGTGAGGAGACGATTCGTGAGCAATGCGACGCACCACGGGGGAATCCGCCGTGGCCTTATTGGTCGGCGCCGTCCAGTGCGAGGAGTGTGCGGGCGCGCTGGTATTTCGTGGCGAGTCGTGCCCGGGTGGGAGCATCAAGTTGTCCGAGGCGTTCGGGGTTGGTGTTGTCGTCGAGGTCGGCTTTCTTCACGATGCACGCCAGCGCGTTGGCCCTGACCCGGGTGAAGTATTCCTCGACCGTTTCGCTGTGGCGTTTGGTCATCGCGTCGACGCCGGCGAGGACCGGTTCGGGGAAGCCCAGGGCGCGGAGCTGCTCGATCGTGACGCTGGCGTCCTCGACGACGTCGTGCAGCCACCCTACGGCCTCAGCCTGCTCCGCCAGGTGGGCCGGGGCGGCGTGCCGGGCGGCGGCGGCGACCCGTGCCGGGTGCGTGATGTAGGGGGCGCCGGCCTTATCTGTCTGCTCGTCATGGGCGGTCGCAGCGATGATGTTCGCGGGCGTGGCTATATCCTTCACGGTTCCTCCTGGGCCGGGGCACACGTGCACTGTCCAAGATGTCCTGGATGTTCGTGGCGGTTTCGGGGCTCTCTTGTGACTGTATCGGGCAGCAAATGCGGGACGCCCACCACCGGCTGCCCATGGATGGCTTGTGGGCTGCAACGTGCATGGCGCGCCAGAACGGAATCCGCGGAATCCGCGGGTCAGTTACGAGGTAACGACTGATTCGCCAACGACATTGTTGGTCCTTGCTAGTTCGTCAGGGCTGGCTCGGCGTGCTGTTTAGGCGAGGTGGTCGAGTCCAGCGTGAGCTTTGTTGTAGTCGGCGGTGATGTTGGCGGGGATGCGGCCGCGGTTGCCGAGACTGTGTCCTTGCCGTCGAGCCCATTCTCGAATGGCGCCAGGATCAGAGTTTGGTTCTGCACCTGTCTTCATTTTGCGCGCTGATGGTGACCGGGTAGGGGCGTGTTGCTGAACGGGCGTGTGGGCTCGCTCGCGTACTTCCGATGCGGCCCGGGACGCCGTGATGTGGGGTGGATGATCGAGGCGGGACACGTGCGCGGTCGGTATTTTGTTGGTGGCAAGGTCGGCGAGGTGGCTGTGGTGGCTGAACACAATAATCTGCCACTTGTCGGCGAGCTCGGCCATGACTTGCAGGGCGGCTGTCGCTCGGGCGTCGTCGAAGGTCATGAGGATGTCGTCGAGGACGACGGGGAGGGTAGGTGCTCCTTCGTTCGCTCGTTCGGCTTGCAGGGAGGCGATACCAGCAAGGCGGAGGGCGAGGTACACCTGGTCGGCGGTGCCTTCCGACAGGTCTTGTGGCCCGTGGCGCTCTTCGTCTGCCCCAATGATTTCGAGGCTTCGGCCGGTGGGGAGGTCTCGGGCAGCGAATGCGACATAGCGCCCGCCGGTGAGGCGTTCGAGGAAGGTTCCTGCCCCATCGAGCAGTGGTGAGGCATGTTTGCGTTCGTAGGCGTCAAGTTCGCGCTCGAGCACGGTTGCTTGAATATGCGCCACGAGGAACTGTTCGGCGTAGTCGGCGACGGCCGCGAGTGACTCTTGTGCGCGTGCGTGCTGTTCTGCTGCACCGGGCGCATTGATGAGCTTCCGCTCGTATTCCATGGCGGTGGCGTTCGCGGCGATGCTCTCGCGAAGAGCTTCTTCCGCTTCGGTCACCTTGGTGTGGGCGGCGTCGACAGCTGCGTGGAGAACTTCGTCGAGTTCCTCAATGGTGTCGTCGGCCTGGTGGTCGTGCAGCGCGGTCCTGACAAGCGCCCGCCGTGCAGCGATCTCTGTTGCCAACTTCTGACTTTCCTTGGTCCGGCTCGCCGCCTCGTTGAGGGCGTCCAAGGTCTTCAGCCCGACGTCGGACAGAAGAGCCTGCAGCTCGTCGTGCGCTAGCGTCCGGATGCCCTGCTGTTTCTCGATAACAGCAGTCAGCTTCCCCGCCTCGCTGTCGAGTCGTTTCGCTTCGTCGCGGGCAGCACGTGCAGCCTCGAATCGAGTGGATAGCGTCGCGATCGCATCTTCGGGTGGATTGGCCACGACGTTGTGGCGTTGAGCGAGATGGGCGACTGCCTGTGCCCACTCTTCGTGGAGGTCTCTCGCGTCGTTGCCGGTTTGGCGGTGGTCTTCGGCCTTGTCTCGGCTCTCCTGGGCTGAATGAAGGATGTCGCGCCGTCGTGACCACGCCGCACTGCTGAGGTCGTCGGGAAGGTTGCAGGTGCGCAGTAGGTCCCGCCAAGCGCGGTGAACGTTCTCGAGTTCGGTCGCGGCCGTGTCGCGTTCGGTGAGCGCGTCGGCGTTCTGCAGAGCCAGCTGGCGCCTTATCGCTCGTGTCTCTCGAGCCTTGTCGTCTTCCTGGAGCAACATCTCAGCCGTTTCTAGGAGTGCGTCCAGATTGAAGTCGGGACGGGATCGTTCCGCCGTCGCGAGTACTTTGCGGAGGGACGTAGCTTGACCCGTGACCTGCTCGCCGAGCGAGGCTGCAAGGTCTCTTGCTTCAACCATTTCTTCTTCGGCTTCGCGTGCGTCGATGAGGTGCTGGTGGACCAGAAGCGCGGTGTCGGGTTCTGGTGCCGTGGCCCCCAACGCCGACCACATGAGGTGCCATGCGCCCTCGGCAACTGCAACCGCCTCGGACCGATTGGCGAGAAGACCGGTGGTTTCATCGAGATCGGCCCGGTGGAGCGCAATTCGTGTCGTCACCTCGGCAAGACGCGCAGCATCATCGGCATAACGGCGGAGCGCGTCGGCCATATCGTCCGCCTGTGCGATGGTGCCCTGGAGGTGCGTGCGAAGCGCAGGGACATCTTCTGGTGTCCGCCCGTCCTCCAGATCCGAGAAGACCTGAGTTACAGCATGGTCGCGTTCGGAGCGAACGTTCTGCAGCGCCCGCTCATCGGGAACACCCTCGACCGTCACCCCACCGAGTTCTTCTTCGGCCGACGCAAGTGTCTGCTGAATCCCTTCGAGCCGTCTTGCGGTATCGGTTTCGTCCGAACGCGTAGATTTCAAGCGTTCCGATGCGCTGCGGAGAGCTTTCTCGGATGGGATGGAAGCCGGCGTTCCGAACCCGACGGGCAGGCCTGCTCTTCTCAAGGCTTCATCTCGACGTCGTCCCGCCTCCGCCTTCTTGGTAAAAGCGTCCCGCTGCCGGTTCGTCGCCGACCCGTCGGCGTGAATAGCGTTGACGGCTTCGCGAACCGCCTGAGCGGCCTCCATAGGAATACCCGTATCCGCAGCCTCTGCGTCACGGAGCCGTTTTCCGCCCTCCCTCACCGCTTGCTCCTTGACCGTATGCTTCTTGTTCGCCTCGTCCAGGCCGGCACCCAGCGCGTCCAAGTGGTTCACCCGTTCGGCGGGGACGTGAAGGTCCGCGATGAGTTGCGTTAACGTTCGTTCCGTCGGGCCCGTGATGTCCTGCAGTTCTTTCAGGGCGACTCGGTCGAGATGCTCCGCCTCGTCCAGTAGTTCGGCTGCCCGCTGTCCACCCGCAAGCTGAGCCCCCGCATTGAGATGCAACTCGCGGATCGTCTCCCCGTCGGCCAGCACCGCCTCGTCCACGACGATGTCTGCCCGGGCACTCGTCACCGATTCGAGCTCTGTCATCTTTGTCTCGAGGATGCCGTCCGCAGCTGCTGTCCGATGAAGTGCGTTAGCGTGCGTCTCGACTTGGTCTTCGGACAGGGTGGGACCGGCGGAGATGATGTCGCGCTCTTGGTTGAGGGCGTCGGCCAGATTGCGAGCGTGGGGTGCCGCGGAGAGCCGACGCTTAGCCGTTTCCTCCTCGGTTCGTGCTGCTGTGGTTCGCTGAGTCGCTCGTTCAACGTCAGCGGCTGAGCGGAGGACAGCCTCGCGCGCGGACTGGACCTGCGCACTGTTCGCCGTCGCTTGTTTCTCCGCGTCGACGGCCTGTTCGTACTGCAGGTGGGTGCTTCGCACCCGGACGGACTTGTTGCCGCGGTGGGGTTTGTAAAGATCGTCCGCAACCGAGCGAACGTTGACGAGTAGATCTCGGATTCTTCTGCCGCTGCGGGCCGCGAACACGAGTTCGGCGAGGTCGCCTTCGCCGCGGCAGAGTTGTTCGCCGCCTGTACGGAGGTCCTTGTGGGCGAGGCCAAATGAGTCTCTCCATCGGCTTCGCGTGTCTCCGGAAGCCGTCCAGGTGGGTTCGGCGTCGCCTCCAGTGTGCTCATCGGTAAGTCCTGCACTTCGCCGGACCAGGTTTACGGTTGTGTCGTTCTGGTCATCGAGTTGCACAGTTGCGCGGATGGCGAGGGCTTGACGTCCGTACAAGAATGTCTGCGGAGACGACGACGGGATGCCCCAGAGGAAGTCGGTGAGGGCGTCGAGGGCCGTTGACTTGCCGGCCTCGTTGACGCCGACGATGAGGTTCAGGCCCGGCTCGAGAGTGATGGAACGTTCCGTGAACGCGCCATACGGTTTCATGGACAACGACCGAATGCGCATCAGTTGCCTTCCCCTGCGAGACGCGCCACCAGGTCGTCGATCGCATTTTTCGCGAGCTCCTGAAGGAAAATATCGTCGTCGAGGTTTATACCCGGACCGGCTCGAAGCGATCGGCCGACTTCCGTGGCGAGGGGCTTGGCCATGTCTCGCAATTCCGCCAGCGAGGGCGCGGAATTCTGCAGCGCAACGAGCAGTTCGGGGTCCACCGACTGCTGGTCGCTTGGGGCTGTCGCGCGGGAACGGACTCGTTCAATGGTCACTCGATGGCGAGCCGCGAGGTTGGCGACGTTCTCGTAGACATCCTCCCGATGCGTTAGAGCCCCCGCCGCCTGTGTTTCGCCAGCAATTTCCACGCGAGCCACCAAAAGCCGTCTCTCTGTCGTCGTCGCAGCGTCGGCGAGTTTCTGGTCGATGTCCTCGAGGACGTCATCAAAGGTCGCGAAACCGGTAACATCCACATCGATAGTCATCCATCGGGCGACGTCCAGGGGCACGTGTCGAAGCTGCGCTCGACCGTCGGGTTCCACGTCTATGACTAAGGCTCCTTTCGCACCTGTCTCCTTGGGGTGCCGGCCTTGCAGGTTACCGGAGAAGGCAGCGACGTGATGGCCGTTGTTGATGACGCCTCCTTGGTGCACGTGCCCGAGTGCGAAGTAGTCGTACTCCGCGCGCTCGAGGTCTTCCGGCGTGCACGGAGCGTATGTCTCGTGACCCTCAGCCCCAGCTACGGCGGTGTGGAGGATACCGACATTCACCAAATTGGGAACACGCTGCGGGTACGCCCGGGCCAGATTCTGCGTCACCGCACGTGTCGCGTACCCCTGCCCGTGAATGGCGAGCCCGAGATCATCAAGGCAGACCGTCTCCGGAGCATCGGTAGAAAGAACATTAACATTCGGGGGGAGCCGCAACGTCCTCGTGATCTGACTTTCCGCGTCGTGATTCCCGGAAGCCATGAACACGGGGATTCCGTGCGCCTCTAGGACTGCCATTTGTTCGGAGAAGAACCGGCCTGTCGCGTAGTCCTGCCAGTCTCCGTCATAGGTGTCACCTGCGATGACGAGGGCCTGTGCGCCCTCGGTGACGACCATGGCCACTAAGTTTTCTAACGCCCGCCGCGACGCTAGCCGCAACTGCCGAGCGACATCCTCGTCACCGAGCCTCATCAGGCCGCGCAACGGGCTGTCTAGATGAATGTCAGCTGCGTGAACAATACGCATGTTCCCCCAAAGAGTTCTGATAGTGGCGATTCGGCCACAACGATAAGTCAGTAAATGATGATCCGACAGAGCCTACGCGGCTCTTCCCATTTGAAGGCGCAGGCAGGTGGGCGGATCGGTGCCTCAATAGGGCTCTTCATACTTGCGGTGGGAGCGCTGAGCGACACGCCGTGAGCACCTGACTCCGAAATGAGGCCGAGACCTTCCAAGATCGGCAGTGACTAAGCCGCTCAATCCGGAAGGCCTCGACAATGTCC
>NZ_VSLD01000019.1 GCF_008107445.1 Arthrobacter echini
TGTGGTTGTCCGGCGGTGTCCTACTCTCCCACACTCTCTCGGGTGCAGTACCATCGGCGCTGTGGGTCTTAGCTTCCGGGTTCGGAATGGGACCGGGCGTTTCCTCCACGCTATGACCGCCGTAACCCTGTGTACCGGTCGCGTCCCCTGGTTCCTGCGCTGCTGCCCCCTCTTGTGTGTGGGGGGTGGGTGCGGGGTGGGGGTGCCGGTAAGTCTGGGTGTACGTGTTGCGTATTCAGTTGTGAGTTTCCACCTGTGGTGGTGGTGGTGGTTTCCTGTTGTTGGTTGGGAACCGCATAGTGGACGCGTAGCATGTGTGATTTTCACTCCCCCGCCGGTTTCCACCGTGGTGGGGTGGGGGGTGTGTGGTGTAAGTTATCGGCTTATTAGTACCGGTCAGCTTCACAGGTCGTTAGTCCCTGCTTCCACATCCGGCCTATCAACCCAGTGGTCTGGCTGGGGGCCTCTCACACTCTAGGTGTATGGAAATCTCATCTCGAAGCAGGCTTCCCGCTTAGATGCTTTCAGCGGTTATCCCATCCGAACGTAGCTAATCAGCGGTGCACTTGGCAGTACAACTGACACACCAGAGGTTCGTCCGTCCCGGTCCTCTCGTACTAAGGACAGCCCTTCTCAAATTTCCTGCGCGCGCAGCGGATAGGGACCGAACTGTCTCACGACGTTCTAAACCCAGCTCGCGTACCGCTTTAATGGGCGAACAGCCCAACCCTTGGGACCTACTCCAGCCCCAGGATGCGACGAGCCGACATCGAGGTGCCAAACCATGCCGTCGATATGGACTCTTGGGCAAGATCAGCCTGTTATCCCCGAGGTACCTTTTATCCGTTGAGCGACGGCCATTCCACAATGTGCCGCCGGATCACTAGTCCCGACTTTCGTCCCTGCTTGAGATGTCTCTCTCACAGTCAAGCTCCCTTGTGCACTTACACTCGCCACCTGATTGCCAACCAGGCTGAGGGAACCTTTGGGCGCCTCCGTTACTTTTTAGGAGGCAACCGCCCCAGTTAAACTACCCATCAGGCACTGTCCCTGACCCGGATTACGGGCCGAAGTTAGATATCCAGAGTGACCAGAGTGGTATTTCAACGATGACTCCAGGCGAACTAGCGTCCACCCTTCACAGTCTCCCACCTATCCTACACAAGCCACACCGAACACCAATACCAAACTATAGTGAAGGTCTCGGGGTCTTTCCGTCCTGCTGCGCGTAACGAGCATCTTTACTCGTACTGCAATTTCGCCGAGTTTATGGTTGAGACAGCGGGGAAGTCGTTACTCCATTCGTGCAGGTCGGAACTTACCCGACAAGGAATTTCGCTACCTTAGGATGGTTATAGTTACCACCGCCGTTTACTGGGGCTTGAATTCCCAGCTTCGTCCCACGCAAGCGTGAAACTAACCGGTCCTCTTAACCTTCCAGCACCGGGCAGGAGTCAGTCCGTATACATCGTCTTGCGACTTCGCACGGACCTGTGTTTTTAGTAAACAGTCGCTTCCCCCTGGTCTCTGCGGCCCTGATCCCCTCCCGGTAGCACGTACCGGTCAAGGTTGGGGCCCCCCTTCTCCCGAAGTTACGGGGGCATTTTGCCGAGTTCCTTAACCATAATTCTCTCGATCGCCTTAGTATTCTCTACCTGATCACCTGTGTCGGTTTGGGGTACGGGCAGCTGGAACCTCGCGCCGATGCTTTTCTAGGCAGCATAGGATCACCGAATTCCCCCATACGGGGGTCCCATCAGATCTCAAGCACGGTATCTAAACCAGGACCACGGATTTGCCTATGGTCCGCCCTACATCCTTAGACCGGGACTACCATCGCCCGGCTCGGCTACCTTCCTGCGTCACACCTGTTAATACGCTTACCTCCCAAGATCAGGTCCCGCGATCCACAAAAAACCACGTCACCACAAGGGTGGGCGGTCATGCTTCTGGCGGTTAGTATCCCTCGATCAGTATTGGCGGTTCTTCGCCGGTACGGGAATATCAACCCGTTGTCCATCGACTACGCCTGTCGGCCTCGCCTTAGGTCCCGACTTACCCAGGGCAGATTAGCTTGACCCTGGAACCCTTGATCATTCGGCGGACGGGTTTCTCACCCGTCTTTCGCTACTCATGCCTGCATTCTCACTCGTGTAGGCTCCACCGCTGGTTCACACCGCGACTTCACCGCCCACACGACGCTCCCCTACCCATCCACACCCCTGAACCAAAAGAACAAGTCTCCGGCTTGGGTACATATGTGAATGCCACAACTTCGGCGGTGTACTTGAGCCCCGCTACATTGTCGGCGCGGAATCACTTGACCAGTGAGCTATTACGCACTCTTTCAAGGATGGCTGCTTCTAAGCCAACCTCCTGGTTGTCTTCGCAACTCCACATCCTTTCCCACTTAGCACACGCTTAGGGGCCTTAGTTGGTGGTCTGGGCTGTTTCCCTCTCGACTATGAAGCTTATCCCCCACAGTCTCACTGCTGCGCTCTCACTTACCGGCATTCGGAGTTTGGCTGACGTCAGTAACCTTGTAGGGCCCATCAGTCATCCAGTAGCTCTACCTCCGGCAAGAAACACGCAACGCTGCACCTAAATGCATTTCGGGGAGAACCAGCTATCACGAAGTTTGATTGGCCTTTCACCCCTACCCACAGCTCATCCCCTCCATTTTCAACTGAAGTGGGTTCGGTCCTCCACGACGTCTTACCGTCGCTTCAACCTGGCCATGGGTAGATCACTTCGCTTCGGGTCTAGATCACGCCACTCACTCGCCCTATTCAGACTCGCTTTCGCTACGGCTTCCCCACACGGGTTAACCTCGCGACGTAACACTAACTCGCAGGCTCATTCTTCAAAAGGCACGCCGTCACAGAAACAAGTCTGCTCCGACGGTTTGTAGGCACACGGTTTCAGGTACTATTTCACTCCCCTCCCGGGGTACTTTTCACCTTTCCCTCACGGTACTGGTCCGCTATCGGTCATCAGGGAGTATTTAGGCTTACCAGGTGGTCCTGGCAGATTCGCACGGGATTTCTCGGGCCCCGTGCTACTTGGGATCCTCTCCAAACGGCGTCACGCATTACGGTTACGGGACTTACACCCTCTCCGGCCGGGCTTTCAAACCCGTTCACCTATACGCACGCACACATTTCACCAATCCGGCAGAACTGGTACGGAAAGTCCCACAACCCCAGTGATGCAACGCCCGCCGGCTATCACACACCACTGGTTTAGCCTGATCCGCGTTCGCTCGCCACTACTGACGGAATCACTATTGTTTTCTCTTCCTGTGGGTACTGAGATGTTTCACTTCCCCACGTTCCCCCCACGTACCCTATGTGTTCAGATACGGGTCACCCGGTCACTCGCGCGCCGGGCGGGGTTTCCCCATTCGGACATCCTGGGATCAAAGTTCGGTTATCAACTCCCCCAGGCTTATCGCAGATTCCCACGTCCTTCTTCGGCTCCTGATGCCAAGGCATCCACCGTGTGCCCTTAAAAACTTGACCACAAAAATCACTCAGCTCACGAAACACCGCACACAACAAGCGAACCAACACCCCCACCTCACCCGAAAGCAAGACAAGACCACCAGCACACCCATCAACGCACGACACTCCGCTCACAGTTTTTAAGATGCTCGCGTCCACTATGCAGTTCTCAACCAACAACCCCGACACACCCACACCCACCCCACACAAGGGACGGACGCAGCATGCGCAGGAAAACCAGAAACAACCGGAAAACCCCCACCCATCACCACCCCCCGGACGAACCAAGGGACAACGACGACAAGGAGCCCTGTTATCTCAGGACCCAACAGTGTGCCAAACGCCTCACCCACCAACACCACCAGCATCACTTTCCAACCCCCACACACCACCTGGCCACCCCACATCACTGCGAAGAACCAGACACTGCACGAAAGGCGTACTACGACACCAACGACATCACCGAATGAACCTATTCTCTGATATTCCACCCATGAGCACCCACCGCGGAACAAACGCCCGCGCTATGGGCTAACTCCTGCAAGGACACACACCCACCACTTGGGATGAGCGAACGACCTCGAGGCGCTCCTTAGAAAGGAGGTGATCCAGCCGCACCTTCCGGTACGGCTACCTTGTTACGACTTAGTCCCAATCGCCGGTCCCACCTTCGACGGCTCCCTCCCACAAGGGGTTAGGCCACCGGCTTCGGGTGTTACCAACTTTCGTGACTTGACGGGCGGTGTGTACAAGGCCCGGGAACGTATTCACCGCAGCGTTGCTGATCTGCGATTACTAGCGACTCCAACTTCATGAGGTCGAGTTGCAGACCTCAATCCGAACTGAGACCGGCTTTTTGGGATTAGCTCCACCTCACAGTATCGCAACCCTTTGTACCGGCCATTGTAGCACGCGTGAAGCCCAAGACATAAGGGGCATGATGATTTGACGTCGTCCCCACCTTCCTCCGAGTTGACCCCGGCAGTCTCCCATGAGTCCCCGGCATAACCCGCTGGCAACATGGAACGAGGGTTGCGCTCGTTGCGGGACTTAACCCAACATCTCACGACACGAGCTGACGACAACCATGCACCACCTGTAAACCGGCCACAAGTGGCTGACACATCTCTGCATCATTCCGGTTCATGTCAAGCCTTGGTAAGGTTCTTCGCGTTGCATCGAATTAATCCGCATGCTCCGCCGCTTGTGCGGGCCCCCGTCAATTCCTTTGAGTTTTAGCCTTGCGGCCGTACTCCCCAGGCGGGGCACTTAATGCGTTAGCTACGGCGCGGAAAACGTGGAATGTCCCCCACACCTAGTGCCCAACGTTTACGGCATGGACTACCAGGGTATCTAATCCTGTTCGCTCCCCATGCTTTCGCTCCTCAGCGTCAGTTACAGCCCAGAGACCTGCCTTCGCCATCGGTGTTCCTCCTGATATCTGCGCATTTCACCGCTACACCAGGAATTCCAGTCTCCCCTACTGCACTCTAGTCTGCCCGTACCCACCGCAGATCCGGGGTTAAGCCCCGGACTTTCACGACAGACGCGACAAACCGCCTACGAGCTCTTTACGCCCAATAATTCCGGATAACGCTTGCGCCCTACGTATTACCGCGGCTGCTGGCACGTAGTTAGCCGGCGCTTCTTCTGCAGGTACCGTCACCAACCCCACAAAGGACCAGCTTCTTCCCTACTGAAAGAGGTTTACAACCCGAAGGCCTTCATCCCTCACGCGGCGTCGCTGCATCAGGCTTTCGCCCATTGTGCAATATTCCCCACTGCTGCCTCCCGTAGGAGTCTGGGCCGTGTCTCAGTCCCAGTGTGGCCGGTCACCCTCTCAGGCCGGCTACCCGTCGTCGCCTTGGTAAGCCATTACCCCACCAACAAGCTGATAGGCCGCGAGTCCATCCAAAACCACAAAAGCTTTCCACCAACACCGCATGCGCGGGAAGGTCGTATCCAGTATTAGACCCAATTTCTCAGGCTTATCCCGGAGTCAAGGGCAGGTTACTCACGTGTTACTCACCCGTTCGCCACTAATCCCCCCAGCAAGCTGGAGATCATCGTTCGACTTGCATGTGTTAAGCACGCCGCCAGCGTTCATCCTGAGCCAGGATCAAACTCTCCGTAAAAAACTACGAACACAACACCATCACCCGGGAAAACGGACAACAATGCTGCACAAAATTCGAAACCAGCCAAAAAAACCAGCCACCACCACAACGACGGCGACCAGCAAATTCAACCAATCAACAAACAATCGGTATCAAAAAACTTGGCACACTATTGAGTTCTCAAACAACAGGAGCAAACG
>NZ_VSLD01000001.1 GCF_008107445.1 Arthrobacter echini
ATGGGCGGCTTGAGCACCTCCGCGGATCAGCCCTCGGCTTCCGGAACCTCGCCAACTACATCGCCCGATCCCTGCTCGAATCAGGCGGATTCAGACCCGTCCTACACCCTGGTTCGTGAAGAGCCGCTAAATGTCTACGCTACCGGAAACGGCAGTCGCTAGTAGTTGGTGCGAATGATAACAACCAGCTTACAAATCTAGCAACTCGGTCCTCCGGTGCACCAAAATCAAATTTCTATTACCAGCAGTTTTTGTTGCTCTGCGCTCACCCAAAATATAAAAAAGGACTGATAAACGACGAAGAATGCCTAATCGAGGATTCGTTCAAGCGGGAGAACTCGCTGGAGACGGACAAGCTCCGGTGCAGTAACCAGGCAACCTGCAAGCTGTAGCTTTGTGGCATGAGCTCCGAAGAACGCCGCGCGGCCATTTACCTGCGCATCTCCCAGGACCGCGAGAACACACGACTCGGCGTAGACCGGCACCGCGAAGACGCCGAAGCGCTCATCGCAGCCCGAAGGTGGATCTCCGCGGGCATCTACGAAGACAATGACCTCTCCGGCAAGGGCCACAAGAAACGTCCCGCCTTCGAACGGCTCCTCGAAGACATTGGGGCGGGCCTCATCGACGTCGTTGTCGCCCAGGAGTGGCCTCGTCTGGAACGCAACCGGATAGACGGCGTTCGAATCATCGAGGCGGCACAACGTGGCCATGTCCTGCTGACCTTCGCTAAGGGGTCGGACATTGACTGCACGACCGCGGCTGGCAGGCTGAGCGCCGACATGTTCTCGGCTATCGCCCGCAACGAAATCGAAGTCAAGGCCGAACGGCAATCACGGGCACAACGCCAGCGCGCCGAGCAAGGAAGACCTCCGAAGGGTGTACGTCCGCTCGGCTACGCCAGCAACGGTGACGTGATCAAAGATGAGGCGGAGGCTGTTGAGAGAATCTACATAGCGTTCTCCTCAGGGGCGTCGCTGCGGGCTATCGCCGCGGCACTGTCCGGCGGTGAAGGAAAGGACCTTCCCAAGATGCCCAATCTCCCGCGGCACAACCGAACCCTGATGATCGAGCGCAACGCACGCCGCTCCGAAGAAGACCTCGAGCCACGCCTCGTCCCGACCGACAGTCCCTGGGTATCGTCGACCGTTCTGGGCATTCTAAGGAACCCGCGCTATGCCGGTTACAGTACATACACGCCGAAGGAGGTGCTCACCAATGGCGACCGGCGGCGATCGTGGCGGGCTCAGATCTTGCGTGACGAGCACGGCGAACCGGTCCTCGGCAGATGGGATCGGATCGTAAGTCTCGACGTATGGGAGGCAGTACAGGACCGGCTCGACGACCCGGCGCGTATCACGAACCGGGCAGGGACCGACAGGAAGCACCTTGGCTCAGGCCTCTACCGGTGCGGGGTGTGTGACAAGCCCGTGAAGGCACAAGGGCTGCGGTACCGGTGTGAAGGCCATGTCTTGCGGTCACGGGCGCAGATCGATGATTTCGTTGTGGAGACTGTCCGGAGACGGCTCCAACTGCCGGATCTTTACGATCTTCTTCCTTCCGCAGATGAGCCGCGGATGCGAGAGATCAAAGGGGAGATCGACGACCGCCGAGCCAGGCTTCACAGAGCGCAGCGCGATTACGATGACGAACTTATCGAGGGCCTCGACCTCAAGCGCATCCGGGACCGTGAGAACGCTGCAATCGATACCTTGGAAGTGGACCGCCTACGACTTTCGTTGGGGATGGCGCACAACAGCGTGCTGGAAGCTAGGGACCCACTGACTGCATTCGACGGAGGCGATCTAGCTATACGTCGGCAGACTATCGAGATCCTCTGTGAGGTGCATCTCTTGCCGCATCCACGGGGGATCAAAGTATTCAATCCCGATTCGCTAACCGTCACCTGGCGACAACCGACGACCTAGTGCAAGACAAACCGACTTTCAGCAATTGATTTAATGTGTCGCCAACAAGCGCTTTAGTGTCACTTGTCTGACCACCCGGTCAGATACACCCGACGGAACCACGGGGATGGGATCCCTCCGTCGAGATAGTTCCCACGCTCCAGGCGAGTGCGATCACCAGCGCATAATGAGCCTGCGAGTCAACTCTGGTGAGGTCGGATCGGCCGAAAGCGATCCTGGCAGGATAGAGCGCGGTAGCGTCCTGCGAGAGGTACAGGTGTTCACTCCTCATGAGAGGAGCGGGCCCGTGCCTGCCACCCCCCTTGCTCTCCCTCCTTGCCATTCCCTGCAACAAGCTATTGAACCGGACCGCGAAGGACGCTCACCCTCTACTCCCCCAGTTCGTTTGTCCCTGAGCGACGCTGCTGAACGCGGATATGGCGGGTACTCAACCCTCCGCAAAAAGATCTCTTCCGGTGAGCTTCCCGCAGAGCGCGTCGGACGACGCTATCTGATCCTCGAGACCGATCTTGAGGCCCTGCTCGCGCCCGTTGTAGGCCGTCCCACCGAGCACGCCTCCGTCAGCGCGGCGATCGACCGGATTGTTGCTTCTGCCCCGCGGCTCTCGAAGGAACAGCGTGAGCGCCTCGCTACTCTCCTCGGCGGAGGTGCAGCATGAACGCCCCAGTGCCTGCAGGTTGGTCGAGCCACGAGATCAAAGACGGCGGCGGCCGCTTCCAGGTACTCGTGCGGCGCACCCCACGCAGGGGCTCCTTCGCCGCACACCTGCCTCCGAAGATTGCAGCTCTTTCCGCTCAGAACCGCTCAATTGCTCCGGGTAGTTTGAAAGTGCCCGGAGCAATCGAGCGCACGGGAGCGGATGACTTCCGCAGAATTCCAGGATTTTCATCACGGGGTCATAAGCCCCCTATGGGCCCCCCGAGCTACGGTGCTCTGACCCCGTCGCCCCCTCAGCGTCTTGCAGGGGTTGTGCCGGGGACCCCGATCTCTTTTGGCGACCTGACATCGGTGCGTGCCATGGGCACCGAACGCGCCGGGATCGTCCTCGGGTTCGACACCGAGTTCACGACCACCTCCTTCGGCACGCGCGTCATCGACTCGTACCAGTTTGCAGTGCCAGAGATCTTCAATCCCGCCCTCATGGTCGAGGTTGTAATCTTGCCTCTCGATGAACACCGCATCAGCCTCCACACGGCTTTGTGGGAGGTCGTGGTTGCCGCCCGCCTCTGGCACTCCTCGCTCGTACCCGATGGTGTCGACGATCGCGGGGTGCGCCGCGACATGGTGCTCGATCAGCCTCCCACCAGAGCGGCCAGGGATGCCGCCATGGCCTGGTCTGCGGATACCCGTAACTGGGAAGCTCGTGCAGCGGCTCTGGCGCCGTGGCGGGTTCCGATCGTGCTCGCGACCCACTACGGCTCGGCCGACCTCACTGCCTTTCGCGGTGGCGCGTACGTTACAGACCATCTCACCCGGCTGACCTCGGCTGCCGGAGGTCTGGTAACGCTCCTTCCATTCCGCCTCCAGCAGGGCGACGGCGAGGGCGACTGGTGGCGGGTGCTGTCCGTAACCGTCCGCGACACCATGGGCCAGACCCCTGCAGGGAAGAAGAGCCTGACAGTGATCGGTCCCGCATGCGACAACCCCAAGCTAGAGGTCCCAGACGGGTGGATCTCCAACATGACTGGCTACCGAGCCGCCCACCTAGGTGATTTCCTCGAGTACGGCATTAACGACGCCGTCATCGTCGTCGAGTACCTTGCACGACTTTGGGGCGATGGTGTTATCCCTCCGATCACCTTAAGCGGTGGGGCCGCCGCTTCCCTCGTCTCGTCGGGGTTGGACTACTTCGGTGTTCGATCTCCTAAATACTTCCGGCTAACTTTCGCCGGAATCGTTCAAGACGACGGCGTTGAGGTCGTTGATGAAGATGATCAGCTGAGCTTCTACGGCAAACGATTCCGTCGCCCGGTTGACGGTGCAGCCGACCAACTAATGTCTGCTTTCGCCAAGGCGTACCACGGCGGTCTCAATGCGTGCAGTGCGCCGGGCTACTACCCCCACCCGACCGTTGACATTGACGCACAGAATGCTTACCCAACCGCAATGGCGCTCGTCCATGACCTTGATTGGGAAGCCGGTGTCATCGACGCCGTCGTGAACAAGCGCCCGCTGACCCTCGCGGACGTGCCGGAGCCGATAACTCCGATCGTCGCTTTCGTGTCCTTCATCTTCCCCCCGGGTGTTGCTTTTCCAACCTTGCCGATCGTCGCCGACAACACGCTCATCTACCCGCAGACAAGCGAGGGAACCGCCGGCACGTGGGCATGCGGTCCCGAGCTGTGGCTCGCACTCACGCTCGGTGCCGAGGTCTTCTGCCAAATCGGGTACACCGCGGTGACTCTCACCCGGCCGGACGGAACTCCTTCCCGGGTCCTGCGGTACGGAGTGAAGCAGCTCATCGACGACCGCAACACCGCCAAGCACCTCTTCGGTGACAAGTCCATCGAAGAACAGACCCTTAAAACAGCGGCGAGCTCCGTCTACGGCAAGACCGCTCAAGACGTCGCTGAGCAGCGCGCATGGAACGCCCATGAACAACAGATGGACAGTGTCGGAGGGTCGGCGATTACCAGCCCTTACCACGCGGCCACGTCGACGAGTCTCGTCCGGGCGCAGTTGCTCGCGACGATGAACCAGATCACCGAGCGCAGTGGCCATGTCTACAGCGTGACAACCGACGGGTTCATTACGGGCATGCCCCTCGACGACGTCAATGACCTCGACTTGTACGGGCTGGCTGAGCACCTTCGGGAAGCTCGTACAGCCCTGACCGGTAACCCGGCGGTCTGGGAAGCCAAGCACACCCAGGACGACCTGGTGAACTTCACGACGCGCGGAAACGTCTCGCTCTCTCCTGGTGGGGTCTGCGCCCATAACGGAATCAAGCGGCCCGCGGGCATCGAGGAGGACAGCCCCGAGGACCGGGAGCACCTGCTGACCCTGGTCATCACTCGTACCGGCCGGGTCGACAACGAGTACAAGCGGTTTCCCAGTTTCAGCGACCTTTCGCGTAAAGACAACCGGAAGGACTTCCTGCCGTCATGGGTCATCGCACCCCGCTCCATGGACTTCGACCTCAAACGTCGCCCTGTCATGAGTTCGATGACTGCCGAACTGGTCCCCCTGCCCGACGGTTCCCGTCACGAGATGGCCACGTTCACCACCGAGCCGTGGGACACCGTCGAAGAGAGCCTGCGTGCTCGTGAGATAGCCCGTGAGATGTCGAAGGCCGGTGGATGCCTGCGAACCGTCGATGAATGGAGGGCGTGGCATCTCAAGTACACGCACGGCAAGGGCCGGCGGATCGTCACACCTCAACGCGCCGTACTCCTGAGCATCGTCATGGCGCACCGCCAACGCATCGTCAGCATTCCCGCATTGACCGACCGATCGTCGACTATCGCCGACAAGATCGCTTGGTTGGCGACGTGGGGACTGGGGACGGTCTCGGAGGGTGACTGGAAGAACGCCCGCCGACCAGAACGCATCTCTCAGATGCTCCCCTTGGACTCCCTCGATCCTTATCTCCACCGAATGCTCGCGATGCCCGTTGGAATCACCCCCGGCGATGCTGACCGCTTGCCTTACTAACAAAGACCCGGACCACCACAGTGTGGTCGCCGTCATTGCGGGATCGGCTCCGCACACCATCTGCAACAAAGGATCATTACTATGTCGAACACGATCATGGCCAGCCTCGATGCGGAGATCGCGAAGGCCAAGAAGCAGGCCGCGGCCCGTATCGCCAAGCTGAAGCGGGATGCCGCTGCCGAACAGGAAAAGATCGATGCGAAGGTCATCGAGCTGCTCTGCGAGCAGGAGCCCGCCTTGTATGAAGGTCTTACTCGACAGGCGGTGGGCGCTCTGGCTGCTGGTAAGGCTGCGGGCTCGAAGAATGTCCGCCGCGCCGCCCCGCTAGAGTCGTCAGGGCCGACGAGCATCAACGACGCTCGTGGGGCGTTTGTGGAGGAAGCACGATGAACGCCCAGTTCGATGCTTCCTTCCGGGGGATCGAAGGGGGCGTCGCCCCCTCGCAAGCAGCACCGGAAGACACGAGCGCCAGCGAAGTGTCTGACGGGGCTACTGCTTGCCACTCTTACGTACAGATGGAACAGCACCCCGACACCCCAAGCAACGCTGGTCGGGGTGCTGTGGACGCTGTGCGTAAGAGTGACGTCGCGAAGCGGCGTACGGGTCGAGCGAAGCTTGACGTGGACTTCGGCCACACTACTCTTCCGGCGGTGCGCGCCCGCGCGTACCGCCTCGGGCTTCAGCCCGGAGTGTGGGTGAAGGCCGTTGTCCGGGACGCGCTTCATGCATCGCGGGCGGACGAGCTGGATGCTGCCGTTGCTGCAGCCCTCATCAATGGCGAGCAGCGAGCTCAGGTATCAGCGGACGTTCGAGAACTGGCGACACAGATCCGTCCCCTGGCGATCAACGTCAATGATCTCGACCGTCGCGCTCGTGCGGGTGAGGCTGTGTCTCTCGACGCCGACCTGCCCGAGCTGCTTGCCCTTCTCCGCGATGTCCGCGGGCTGCTCGGTGATCGGAGGGCTACGTGAGTACGACGCACTACAGCCCGAGCAACAGTGCTGCCGACACCGAGTGGTACGTCAGAGGGAAAGACAACGCACGAGGTGTGGCGATCACCTGTGACGTTCCTGGTCCACCAGGTGCCTTCGCGGCCCGGGCACGTGCTCTGACGCAGAACACCCGTCGCGAGGTCGAGGTCCTGCACTACCGGCAGTCGTTCAGCGACGAGGAGTTCGACCCGAAGCATCCCGACCATGTGCAGCGCGTCAACGACCTCGGGTATCTGCTTGCCAAGAAGATGCACCCCAACTCGGACGTTCTCGTCGTCACGCACGTCGACGGCCGTGGTGGGAAGGCGCATAACCACATCATCGTGATCAATCACGACAATGCCACCGGCAAGGCTCTGTCGCAGTACCGGACGTTCCATGACCGGAAGGCAGGCAACCAGCGCGGCGTGCAGTCCGTCAACGACGAGCTGATGCTCGAGCACGGACTCTCGGTGGTCAAGCGTGTCGAGCATCAGCCGAAGGACTGGGAACTCCGTCGGGAGGACTTCGATCAACGCTCGCTCGACCGCCAGATGGGCGACCGGATGATGGCCGCGCTCGGAGATCCCCGCTCGACGAGCAAGGCGGCGCTCACCGCGGTACTCGACGAGCAGAATCACCTGCCCGGTGATGATGGGTTGCCGCTGCCAAGAATGCGGTTGCACACCTCGGTCGCCAGGAAGGGCAAGCGCGCCGGGCAAGAAACCTGGACGCTCTACATCGAAGACCGACGCGGTGAGACCGGCCGAGCCGAGCGCCGCAAGCGTACATCGGTGCTCTCGGCCGACTTCACTCCGGAGGGCGCACAAGCGTTCTTCGACTACCACCAGCAGAACCAGATCCAGAAGGAGCAGGACAATGAGCGCAGCGCTCGAACGGCTGAGGCAGCACGACGCGCAGCAGGTGCCGCCCGCGGAACAGACCGAGACGATCATGGAAGTGTTGACCTCGATCCTCGCCGCCGTCGAAGCGCAGACCAGGCGTCTCGCGGGACTGGCGGAGCGCCAGGAGAAACTCGCCTCGTACGTGAAGACCATGGACGAGGAGTCGAGCGAGCAGATCGAGGGTCTGGAGCAGCGACTCCGGCAGTCGATCACGTCGGTATCCGTGCCTACGCGCAACGACTCCTCGATGAGCGAGAGCGTGAAGAGCGAGCTGCACGAGATCGGGCGGACGCTGAAGTCGCTCGCCAGCGTGATCGACGGAAAGCAGATCGCCGGCGCCGTCTCGTCGCTGATGTTCGCGAGGACGCAGATCGAGAGGACGACGGCCTGGAACTCTGACCAAGCGAACAACTTCGCCAGGAAGTACCAGCAGACGCTCAACGCTGGGGGCAAAGCAATCCAAGCGATGGCCGACCAAGCTGTAATAGCCGTCAAGGAAGCATCCACGTCGGCGGCCAGCGCGGCCTCCCAGCAGATCGAGGCCACTACCCAACGCGTCGACGCCGCCGGTAAGAGCGCAGCACGGACCATCGAGACAGCCGAGCGCCTGCAGAAGTCCTTGGGGTGGGGCGCAGCGGCTCACATGAGCCTTGTTCTGCTCCCCGTGGTCGTGGTGCTGCTCATGGGCGTGCAGACTGTCTGGGCTCTCGTGGTCGGCATCCAGTGGGCGCTGGCTCAGGACTGGGAGCTCTGGATGGACATTACCGCCGGGATCGGTCTCGCGGGCCTCGTCACCGGTGCGGGATTCGCATTGTGGCGACTGTCTGTCTGGGTGAAGGCAGCGCTCGATCGAGCCGTGATGCGATCAGGGAGGAATCGGCGATGAAGTACGGCTACACGCGCACGAGCACGAAGGACAAGCAGGACGACGACCTCCAGCGCCGGGCCCTGGTCCACGCAGGGGTCGCCGAGGGCGCAATCTTCTCAGACCAGGTTTCCGGTTCCAGGGAAGCCAAGACTCGCTCGGGATGGTCGAACCTCGATGATCGGCTCTGTGAGGGCGATGAGCTCGTCGTATGGCGCATCGACCGGATCGGGCGTTCCATGATCGCCGTCGTCACGACGGTGAAGGACCTCCTTCACCGGGGAATCGAGGTGAGATCCCTATCCGATGGCATCGACCCGTCAACCCGTGAGGGCCGTCTGATGCTCAACCTCATGGCGACCTTCGCCGAGTACGAACGAGAGCTCATCCAGGAGCGTGTCCAGGCCGGCGTCAATGCAGCCAGGGCCCGGGGCGTGAAGTTTGGACGCCCTACCCCGGATGCAGAGAAGGTCGCCCTGAACCTGCGGACGGTCAAGCATCTCATCGAGTCCGAGGGACTCGGGGTCGTCGATGCCACGAGAACCGTCGGATGGTCGAAGGCGACCTACTACCGGCACCGGTCGGCCGCCGGAGTCTCTTAAATCCCACCCTGAGGTCGGGACTTCTGAGACAACATTCCGAGACCCGTTCATCGGCGCTACGCCGGTGAACGGGTCTCGTCTCGTTAAGGAGATGGTTGTTGCGCCTCCGCGCGCCGCGTTTCGAGCCAGACCGCTTAGGTTCACCGAGAACGACAACCTTAGATGGAAAGCGCTGATACCGTCAGCGAACTGGCGCTCCCTGAGAGTCCTGGCACAAAGAACACGGGCAGGCACGCCGTAGTGTGAGTGCTCCCCCCCCCCCCTCGCCATGAGCAGAAAGCGTCACGTCAACGTGGCCGCGTCCCTCGATGCCCCCGAAAGCGAGTTACCTGCACCAGTGCTGTGTTCTACTCGCCGTTCTGGGTACCGCGCCTCGCGGCGTCCGAGTCCGTGCCCGATGTACCCGTCGTCCTGACGGTCCGTAGCGAAACTATGCCGTCGCACAGATCACCTAGCATCAGAACTGCCAAAATTTTATTGTGAGGGAGTTCAAGCCCCTGCCTGTCGTACTCGTTCCGACCGAGTCATGCCCGCCTCCCTTCACACCGCCGACGCTGACCGGTCACCTCAAGTTGTTATGATTACCTCTCGCCAGTACCCCCTCACCGATACGGATGCGCCTTCCCCCATGAGCTCTCGCGCCGAGGATTTTCAGGCGATCACGGCGAGCATCGCCTCGCACGCCACCACCACGAGAGACCATGCGATCGTGGCCCTGGGAGACTCGCTTGCTCTGCTTGAGCGACTACCCGACGCGTCGGTATCGCTGATACTGACTGACCCGCCGTACCACTCCACAAAGAAGGACAACATCTACGGCGACCGATCCTTCATTGAGGATGAGCACTTTCTTGAGTGGATGGAGAAATTTGCTGTTCAGTGGAAGCGCATCCTCAAGCCAAACGGGACCGCATACGTGTTTTGTTCTGCGCAAATGTCAGCGCGACTCGAAGTGATGATGTCGCAATACTTGCGTCCCCTGAACCACATCACGTGGACAAAACCGAACGCGCCCGGCTATGACGGGTGGAAGGGCAAGATGAATAAAGAGGCGCTTCGTCGGTGGTATCCCCACTCCGAGCGAATCCTCGTATTCGAGCACGGAACGTACGGTGCGGCTACTGCCAGCCGGCGCTCTCCAATGGGGCAATACCTTATGGAAACTCGCAAGAGGGCCGGGATGTCGGGCCATCGCCTAACTGAGCTTACTGGCGCGTACGGAAAGGTCAACCATGGTGGTGCGGTCGCGAATTGGGAAGCGGGTAGGAATATCCCAAGTAGGAATCAGTACAAGAAGATGGTCGATGCGCTTGAGGCGACCGGAAAAATTGGGAAGATGCTCGCCTACGAGGACATCATCCGCCCGATGGACGTACATGGAGGTGTCGAGTTCACTGACGTCTGGGACTTCATGAGCGTCCGACCGTTCAAGGGCAAGCACCCCGCGGAGAAACCATTAGACATGCTACGACACGTGGTCTCGGCGTCGAGCTACCCCGGTGACATCGTCCTGGATTGCTTCGCGGGGTCTGGATCCACTGGAGTAGCCGCCCTCCAATTGGGCCGCCGAGCGGTCTGCATCGACATTGAAGAGCAGTGGACCGATCGCATGAGTCGAGACCTGCGCCATATAGTCGAACTGGAGAGTAGCGGGGATCCTGCCCGTCCAGCAAATAGTCGGGGCAGGAACGCCAACCAGTTACATTTCGACAGTCTTTTCGATTAAAGCCTTTCTCTTTTCAAGCTCCTTCCAACTGTGACCGTTATTGTCAACAACGCGCTTCATCCACTCAAGGGTCGGAATGATTCCAGCGTCCTTAACAACGATGTTGCAGAAGTGGTGCCCCCAAGACAAGTTGTAAGGCCTGTGCTGTAGCTTCCCAATCCGTAACTCATCTATGTGGAACAAGCTGAGTTCGGTGACAGTCAAGTCGTAAACCGCTCGACCCTCGGCTTGTTCCTCGCGTTTCAAAAATCCAGCAGCCGAGATCTTGTCGAGGCACAGCGGGCAAATAGTATTTCCGTTGTCGTCGATCATTCTAGCCTCGCGTAGCCTACTAAGGTCTAGGAGCCCAGCAGCCACCGCATTAGCCAATTGAACATTCCTACGGTGCGTTGCACCCGCCTCTGTCATTCCCTCACTTGACATGACTTTGACGGAGTCGTGGGACATCCAGATTAGGCACTCTAACTGAAGGCGGGCAGCGCCGATCATCTCACTCGACGCATACTCGTATACACGAATTCCGGCACCACGAATACTTGTCTCGTCGAACCCATGCACAACGGCCCTGCCATTACTTAGGGCCGTGGTCGAATGAATGCGAGAAAATAACACTCCTCCTAACGGAGCGATTCTGCTGGTGGCTGCAGTGAACGTCATACCGTTCGGGAGCGTGCTATCTATGGCAGGGGCGAATCTCACTAAGTCGCTTCGTTTCAGGAAGAGTAGTAGAGCGTTCGTGCCGAGCCGGAGTCCTTGCTGATTTAGTAATTCGTCAGGGTCTGTGGCTGTGAAATACCAGGACGGCTCGACAAGAACAATGAAACCGTTCTCATAGGTCTGGCCCGGCCCATATGGTGCCTTACATTGCTCCCAAAAGGCATGGGGGATCAAAACTGTGCTGTTGCGGGAGACTCTGTTTTGATAAATCTCTCGGACGCTAGCGCCGCGGGTCTGCCCAGTTTTATACAACTTCCTCTCGAGAAGTGGAGGTAATTTTTCTACCCTGTTTCGAGCTGTAATTTGAGACACGTGTCCAACCTACCGGACGGCTTGCGGTTAGGACTGACGACTCACGTTGCCAGGCGTGCACAGACTGAGCCTAACCTCCCCTCGGCCGGATTTCGCCCTTCTCGGCGGCGGCGTTCGAGACGCGCCCTGGGCGCGCAATCAACCGGCTCTTCGGACATCCGGTGGGGGTGAAGGTGTGAGACTCGCCGGTTGAGGTGTGGCGTGAAGGGGTCGAGGTCCCCGAGGATCAGAAGCGCTAACCACCTGATCCGACCACGAGGACCTCGACGTGTCTCACCCTACTTCGGGGTGCGCTCCCGCGCGCTCTGCTACCTGTCTGTGCCCCCGCTGCGACCTGCTGGTCGGTCTCGACGGCGTCCACGTCGAGCAAGTCGAGCGTGATGACGGACTGCTGACGGTGATCGTCTCGACGCCGCCGCGGTTGATGGGCTGCCCGGGGTGCGGTGTCGTCGCTGTCGGTCGTGGCCGGCGCCGGCGGGCCCTGCATGACGTCCCCGGCGTGAGTCGGGTACGGGTGATCTGGAGGCAACGTATCTGGCGATGCGCCGATACCGACTGCGAGAAGGGGGCGTTCATCGAACAGCTCCCATCTCTGGTCCCGGCGCGCGGTTCGATCACCACACGCGCGGTCACCTGGGCGATCGGACAACTCCGCCGGGAACATGCCACGATCGCCGGTCTCGCCCGACAGCTGGGGACCTCATGGAAGACGGTGTGGCGTGCGGTCGTGCAGTGTCGATCTCGCGCGGTAGTAGAGCGGATAATTTTGGTAGTAGTCGGTATTGGGCTCCGTGTGCCCCGTGTGCCCCGTGTGCCCCGGGATCATAGGGAGACGGTGCCTCGGTCGGGCTCGGTGCGCCTAGGGTCCCCAATGAGACTGAGAAGTCCAATGCGCCGTCTTAAAACCCAGTCTGACATGGGAAGACGAAGGAGCCAGGCGTCTAGACGCCTGGCTCCTTCTACCTTTCCTTCGGTGGAGGCACGGGGACTCGAACCCCGAACCCCCTGCGTGCAAAGCAATAGCGAACGAGCCTACGGCTCGCGGGCCGGCGCCCTCACTTCTTACCCTGGCTCGCAGACGTTATTCCATGACGGAACTCCACTACGTCGCCATCGGACATGACGTACTCCTTGCCCTCGATTCGGACCTTGCCGCGGCTCTTCGCCTCGCCCATCGAGCCAGCGTCGATCAGGTCCTCGAAGGACACCACCTCGGCCTTGATGAAACCGCGCTGGAAGTCGGAGTGGATGACGCCGGCGGCCTCGGGCGCGGTCGCCCCCTTCTTCACCGTCCATGCACGGCTCTCCTTCGGGCCGGCCGTCAAATACGTCTGCAGACCGAGGGTGTGGAAACCCACGTGGGCCAGCTGGTCAAGACCCGACTGCTCCTGACCGCTCATCTCGAGCATCTCCCGGGCCTCGGCCTCGTCGAGCTCCACGAGATCCGCTTCGAGCTTGGCGTCGAGGAAGATGGCATCGGCCGGTGCCACGAGCGCGCGCAGCTCCTCCTGACGCTCCGGGTTGCCGAGCACGGCGTCGTCCACGTTGAACACGTAGATGAAGGGCTTGGCGGTCAGCAGACTGAGCTCGCGCAGGTGCTCCATCTCCAGCTTGTCGCTGGCCACCGAGGAGAAGATCGTGTCGCCGCGCTCCAGCACCGACTGGGCTGCCTGCATCGCGGCCAGCTGCGCGGCGTCACGCTTCTTGATCTTCACTTCCTTTTCCACGCGCGGGATGGCTTTCTCCAGCGTCTGCAGATCGGCGAGGATCAGCTCGGTGTTGATGGTCTCCATGTCGGAGCGCGGATCAACCTTGCCGTCCACGTGGATCACGTCGGGATCGTCGAATACGCGGATCACCTGGGCGATCGCCTCGGCTTCCCGGATGTTGGCGAGGAACTGGTTGCCAAGCCCTTCCCCCTCGGACGCGCCCTTGACGATGCCAGCGATGTCCACGAAGGACACGGTGGCCGGCAGGATCTGCTTGGACCCGAAGACCTCGGCGAGCTGCGCGAGGCGGGGATCGGGCAGATTGACCACGCCGACATTCGGCTCGATCGTGGCGAACGGATAGTTCGCCGCCAGCACGTTGTTGCGCGTCAGCGCGTTGAAAAGGGTTGATTTGCCGACGTTGGGCAGTCCGACGATGCCGATAGTAAGAGCCACGGGAGACAAGTCTACCGGGCACCCGCGAGGCCACCGGGAAGGTGTCGGTACCGCTGATTGTCGGCGGTTCCTGCGACAGTGTGGGCATGAGCACCACGGCCGTCCTCCTCGTCATCCTCGCCTTCATTCTTGGCTGCGCCCTCGGGGCCGCGCTGGTGTGGCGCTCCCTCCGCACGCGCAGCACGGACCTACGCTCCGAGCTCGACGACGCCACGGCGTACCTGGGGCGGGCGACGACGGAACTGGCTGCAGCTGCCGCGCAGCGCGACCTGCTGCAGCAGCACAACCGCGAGCTGACCGGGAAGACCTCGACAGAGAACGACGTGCTGCGCGCCCTCGCGCCGGTGGCCGAGAAGCTCACCCAGGTGCAGCGGCAGGTGGGCCTGCTCGAGCGCGACCGCGTGGAGCAGTACGGGCAGCTGTCCCAGCAGCTCGACGAGGCCCGGCTGTCCGACGCGCGACTGCTCTCCACCACGCACGCCCTCGCCGGTGCCCTGCGCAGCAACAGCGCACGCGGCCAGTGGGGCGAGGTACAGCTGCGGCGCGTGGTGGAAGCGGCCGGCATGCTCTCCCGCGTCGACTTCCTGGAGCAGGTCTCCTTCGCCGCGACGGACGACGCCGACAGCGCCCGGCCCGACATGGTGGTCCAGCTCCCGGGCGACAAGCAGCTCGTCATAGACGCGAAAGTCCCCCTGAGCGCGTTCCTCGCAGCCCAGGAACTGACGCGGACGGGGGACGGTGCGGACGCCCCGCACGGGGCCACGTCCGATCAGGGCCTGGAGGCGCAGCGCGCGGAGCTGCTGAAGCAGCACGGCAAGGCCCTGCGCGCACACATCGACGCCCTGGCCCGCAAGAAGTACTGGGAGGGCGCCACCAACTCCCCCGAACTGGTTATCTGCTTCATCCCGGTCGAGTCCATCCTCTCGGAGGCACTGCGTGCCGATCCCGAACTGCTCGACTACGCCTTCTCCCGCAGCGTGGCACTGGCCTCGCCGGTCTCGCTGCTGGGCATCCTCAAGGGAGCCGCGTTCAGCTGGCGGCAGGCCGTCCTGACAGACAATGCACGCGAACTCTTCGATCTCTCCAAGCAGCTGTACGAGCGCCTGGGCACCATGGGCGGGCACGTGACCAAACTCGGATCGTCGCTGAAGACCTCCGTGGAGCGCTACAACTCCTTCGTCGGGGCCCTGGAATCGAGGGTGCTGCCGACAGCGCGGCGCATCGGGGCGTTCGACTCCGCATCCCTCGACGTGGTCGACGCCGCAGCCGACGGGGCGCTGCCGGGAACCGCGGGCGCCGACGTCAGCGCGATCGGCACGGCTCGCGCCCAGCGGGCCGGGGCTCCGGGCGCTGCCGCGGAGCCGTCGGGTTCGGTCGACGCGACGCCGCGCTCGCTCACCGCGCACGAGCTGCTCGACGGCACCGCGGGCTAGCGCAGGGCGCCTCCGATAGTCCGTCTCCGATGGAAGGAGAGGGCATGGATCGACGGCGCGGGCAATGCCCGGTTACCGCCGAGCAGGAGACAGCAACTGCCTCCCGCCGACACCCCTGAGTTCGAGAAGCCGACATCAGGTGAAGCACGCATGATCCTCTGCGGACCACCTCGCGAGCCTCAGTTCAGCGAACCGCGGTCCTGCAGCTGCCCGCGGCCGCCGCGTCCCTGCGACGGATCTCCCATGGCCTTCAGCGCGGCGCGGATCTCCTTGGGCAGCGAGAAGATGATGTCCTCCTGCGCCGTCACCACTTCCTCGACATCCCCGTAGCCGTACTCCGCGAGGAGCCGCAGGACGTCCTGCACCAGATTCTCCGGCACGGAGGCACCCGAGGAGATGCCGATCGTGGCGACGCCCTCGAACCAGGACTCGTCCACCTCGTTCGCGAAGTCGACGCGGTGCGCGGCCTTCGCCCCGTACTCCAGGGCCACCTCGACGAGGCGCACGGAGTTGGAGGAGTTCGCCGACCCCACCACGATCACCAGGTCCGACTCGGGAGAGATCTTCTTGATCGCGGCCTGGCGATTGGACGTGGCGTAGCAGATGTCGTCGCTCGGCGGATCCTGCAGTGTGGGGAACCGCTCCCTGAGCAGATTCACCGTCAGCATGGTCTCGTCGACGCTGAGTGTGGTCTGCGACAGCCAGATGAGCCGCTCGGGATCGCGCACCTGGACCTTGTCGACGTCCTCGGGGCCGTTGACGATCTGGATGTGCTCCGGGGCCTCACCCGCGGTTCCCTCGACCTCCTCGTGGCCCTCGTGGCCGATCAGAAGGATGTCGAAGTCGTCGCGCGCGAACCGCTGCGCCTCCTTGTGCACCTTGGTGACGAGGGGGCAGGTGGCGTCGATGGTGCGCAGACCGCGGTCCTCTGCGGACTGCACGACGGCGGGTGAGACACCGTGGGCGGAGAAGACCACGAGCGCGCCCGGGGGCACCTCGTCGGTCTCGTCGACGAAGATGGCGCCCTGGGCCTCGAGGGTGGAGACGACGTGGAGATTGTGCACGATCTGCTTGCGCACGTAGACCGGGGGCCCGTAGTGCTCCAGGGCCTTCTCGACGGCGATCACAGCACGATCGACGCCGGCGCAGTAGCCGCGGGGTGCCGCCAGCAGGATCCGCTTGTTCCCGGTGACCGGCGCGGCTGACAGCACGTCCTCGGGAGTGCGGCGGCGGCGCGGAATGGTGGGCATGGGGACCTGAACGGTGGTACTGGTCATGAGACCGATCCTACCCGGTCGGCGTCGGCGGCCCCGTGGATCCGGGCGCTCCTGAAGCTCAGAGCCGAGCCCGGAGCCGGCCTTCGAGTGCCGGCCCGTGACCGAGCTTCAGGCGCCGAGCCCCTGGCCGGACCTCAGCGGAACCTCCTGCGGCGGCGCCCGAAGGCCAGTCGTGCGGCGACGCCGATCAGCAGCGCCATGAGTCCCGCGGCCATGACCGGCAGGCTGGCCTCGCCGATGCTCGCTCCGGCCCGTCCTGCGAGCCCGTGGACGAAGACATCGGCGACCGCACTCAGTCCCGGCGCGCCGCCCGCCCACTGCGGGATCAGCCGGCCCGCCAGCAGTGCGACGGCGCCGATCACCGCGACCCCGAGCCCGAGGAGGGCCAGGGTTGTGCCGCGCCGGCGGGCGATGAGCAGGGCGAGTACTGCCAGGCCCGCCGCGATCGCGAGGTAGAGCGGCCACGCGGTGACGGCATCGGCCACCCGGCTCAGCATGCCGCCCCGTTCCAGCGATCCGACCTCGATGGTCGTGTCCTCCGGAGTGGGGATGTCCACACCGAGGCCACCACCCAGGCTCTCGGTCACGAGCCCGATGACGGGCGCGAGATCGAGGGTGATGATGGCGGGCGCGGGCTCGGCGGGGTCCGGGGCCTGCGCGAAGGTCATGGCATGCGAGATGCGCAGCGTCCGGTCCCAGGCCGCGGGATAGCCCGAGGTCTCGGTCACCGCGCTCACGGCGTCGCGGACCAGAGGTTCGATGAACGAGACCACCTGGTCCGGAAGACCCCCGGCGGTCGTCGCCTCCTCCACCAGCGAATCCGTCAGCACGGCCTGGAACTCGGCATCCTCGGACAGCGGCGAGGCGAGTGCCACGAATCCGGACTCGTCCACGAGATTCCCGTCGATCCACGCCGAGGCAAGCCCTCCCGCGGTGGCGACGAGGGCGAGCAGGGCCAGGACGGCAGAGACGAGAGTCCGCATGGATTCCTTCGGTGGTGGGTACCCGGCCGATTATGCCCCGTGCCGCTGAGCGGTACCGTCCGGACCCGCCGGTGGCGGGCATGGCGCCCACATAGCAGCCGCCTGGAGGTCGCCGGGGGTAAGGGGTGGTACAGATGGACTGTCAGCTTCACGGACGGACAGCGGGGTAGCTCCCGGGACAGGACACCATGACACGCGAGGGAACGGGGACGCCGTCGGGCGCTCCGCCCGGCCGGGGAACGGGAACGGGAACGACGACGGTGCCGGCGACGGCGGCCGAGACCTCACCCGATACGCCCTGGCCGCTGCGCCTGCTGTCCGAGAAGCTCAAGGCGCACATCGAGCGGGCTCCGGCCGCATGGGTGGAGGGTCAGGTGATCGAACTGACGCGCCGCGCCAGCATGTCCTACATCACGCTGCGCGACGTCGACTCGGAGGTCTCCCTCTCCCTGTCCGTCTACGGCTCGGTGATGGATCGCCTGGCCTCGCCGCCCGAGCGGGGCTCGCGCGTGGTCGCCCGCCTGCGCCCCGACTTCTGGGTGAAGACCGGACGCCTGTCCATGCAGACCACCGACATCCGGCCCGTCGGCATCGGCGATCTGCTGGCGCGTATCGAACGGCTCCGCCAGGCCCTGGCGGCGGAGGGCCTCTTCGCGGCCGCGCGCAAGAAACCGCTGCCGCTGCTCCCCCACCGGATCGGCCTGATCACCGGCCGTGACTCCGATGCGATGAAGGACGTGATGCGCAACGCCGCCCTGCGGTGGCCGGCCGTGGAGTTCGAGGTCCGCGAGGTCGCCGTGCAGGGCGTGAACAGCGTGGCCCAGGTCCGCGCGGCGCTGGGCGAGCTCGACGCCGACGAACGGGTCGACGTCATCATCATCGCCCGGGGCGGCGGCGCCCTCGAGGACCTGCTGCCCTTCAGCGACGAAGCACTCGTGCGCGCCGTCGCCCTGGCCGTGACGCCGGTGGTCAGCGCCATCGGCCACGAGGCGGACCGCCCGCTGCTCGACGACGTCGCGGATGTGCGTGCCTCGACGCCCACGGATGCCGCGAAGCGCGTGGTCCCTGACGTGGCGGAGGAGCTCGGCAGGATAGGACAGGCGCGGGCCGCCCTCGAACGTGCCATCCGCAATCTGGTCCACCGGGAGGCGGAGAGCCTGGCGGTGCTGCGCTCACGCCCCTCCCTGGCGAAGCCGGAGGGGATGATCGAGGTCCGCGAGGCAGATCTGGAACGCCTGCGCTCCCGGGCGCGGCGAAGTACGACGACGACGGTGGAGCGGGAGGCGGACGCGATCGGGCACCTGCGGGACCGGGTGCGCTCCCTCTCGCCGCAGAAGACACTGGATCGCGGGTACGCCGTGGTGCAGCAGACCGACGGGCACGTGGTGAGGAGCCCGACCGAGGTGGCTCCCGGGGAGACCCTTCGGATCCGCGTGGCCCATGGTCAATTCGACGCGGTCACCGCCTCGGTGACAGACGAGGGCACCGGCTCGGTCACTACCTCGATCACCGGGCACCCGGCGCAGCAGACGACACAGGGAGAACAGCATGGCGGAGAGTAACGACCAGCAGCAGCCCGTGGATGTGGGCGAGCTGTCCTACGAACGGGCGCGGGAGGAGCTCGTCCTCGTGGTCTCGCGGCTCGAGGCCGGAGGCGTGGGCCTGGAGGAGTCCCTGGCGCTCTGGGAGCGGGGCGAGGCCCTTGCCGACCGCTGCGAGGCCTGGCTCGAGGGCGCCAAGGTCAGACTGGCCGCCGCGCGCGAGAAGGCCGAGAACGCCTAGCTCCGCCTGCTAATCCTCGTCACGTACGGCCTCGGCGTCCTCGGGTGCGTCGTCACGGCGCTCCTTGATGAGCTCCTTGGTCCGCACGAGCCTCAGGAGCGTCACGAGGACGAGCCCGCCGAGCATGTTGAAGAGCAGCGTGTAGCCGAACCACCCGAGCCACTGCCCGTACTCGACGTCGGCCCCGGACTGGATGGCCGCGAAGACGAGCAGCGAGTCCAGGATGGAGTGGAAGAGCTGCAGGCCGGCGAGCAGGAATCCGCCGATCATGGTGGCGATGATCCTCGCGACGTCATTCTCCGTGCCCTGCTGCATGCGGCTCATGAGCGTGATGGTGCTGCCGCCCAGGACGGCCAGCGCCGCCGTCTGCAGGGAGAAGGGTGCATCGACGTAGTGATGCGCGCTCTCGCCCACCGTGGCCGACCACTGCGGGAACGCCTGCATGACGATCCAGACGAAGACCCAGCCTCCGGCCAGATTGGCCACGAGGGTGCCGATCCACAGCTTCGCCAGCTGCGCGAGACTGCCCTCCCTGGCGATGACGGCGGCCACCGGCATGAGGAAGTTCTCCGTGAACAGCTCGCTGTGGGCGAGCAGGAGCGCAACGAGTCCGACGCCGAAGGCCAGGCCCGCCAACAGTTCGTTCCCCGTCTCGTGCAGGACGGCGAGATAGGCCATGATGCCGAGGCCTATCTCGAACCCGCCGAAGACGCCGGTCACGAGGATGGTGCGCGTGGTCCGGTGGAGACGCTCGGCCCCCTCGTCGACGGTCTTGTCGAAGGACTCCTTCAGTTCGTCCTCGACGGGCGCGTCGGAGTCTCCGAGCTGCCTCCTGCGTTCCTCGCTCATCCTGTCCTTTCACAGCTCATGGCGCGTGGCGCGCACTCTGGGCAGCATCAACCTGCCTGGAGTCGCTTCTTCTCGGCCTCGACGTCGAAGGACGCCTTCGGCCAGCTCAGGTCCATCTCCTCGAGGGTCGCCGTGAGCAGGTGCTGTACGGCGAGGCGGGCGTACCACTTGCGGTCCGCGGGAACCACGAACCAGGGTGCATCGGCCGTGCTCGTCCGCTGCACGGCTATCTGGTACGCCGCCTGGTACTCGTCCCAGTATGAGCGCTCGTCGACGTCGCCCGGGTTGTACTTCCAGTACTTGTCCTTGCGGTTCAGCCGCTCGACGAGCCGTTCCTCCTGCTCGTCCTTGCTGATGTGCAGCATCACCTTCAGCACTTTGGTCCCCGAGGACACCAGGCCGTCCTCGAACGCGAGGATCTCGCCGTAGCGCTTCTCCACGGCTTGGCCGGAGGACAGCCCCCGGACCCGATGGATGAGCACGTCCTCGTAGTGGGAGCGGTCGAACACGCCGATCATGCCGGGAGCGGGCAGCTCCCGCCGGATGCGCCACAGGAAGTTGTGCTTCTGCTCCTCGGGGGTCGGAGCCTTGAATGCATGATGCGAGACGCCCTGAGGCTCCACCGAGCCCACCACGTGCCGCACGATCCCGCCCTTGCCGGAGGTGTCCATGCCCTGCAGGACGAGCAGGACGGCGGCCTCACCCCCGGCGCGACTCTCGGCGAAGAGCTTCTCCTGCAGCGACGACAGTCTCTCTGCTCCGGCGGCCAGCGCCGCCTTGCCCTTCTTCTTGCCGCCGTCGAAGCCCGGCGTGGAGTGGGGATCCATCGCCGCCAGGGAGAAGTCCGGTCCGGCCATGAGGAGCTGGCGCATGGCGGCGGTCTTGGCTGTGGATTTCTTCACGGGTCCTCCTGGAGTGGGCCGAGCGGGCTGGGACGAACAGGGCCGGACGGGAAGGCCGGGACGGTCAGGGCTTGTACGTGGAGAGGAAGTCGCCCAGCCGTCCGATGGCGTCCTCGATGACCTCGACGCTGGGGAGGGTCACCATGCGGAAGTGATCCGGTGCCACCCAGTTGAAGGCGGTGCCGTGCGAGATCAGGATCTTCTGCTGCTTGAGCAGATCGAGGGCGAACTTCTCGTCATCGCGGATGGGATAGACCTCGGGGTCGAGTTTCGGGAACAGGTACAGCGCGCCCTGGGCCACCTCGCAGCTCACGCCATCGATGGCGTTGAGGAGCTCGGCCGCCCGGTTCCGCTGCTGCAGCAGGCGTCCTCCGGGCAGAATCAGGTCCTCGATGCTCTGGTGTCCACCGAGTGCCGTCTGGATGGCGTGCTGCGCCGGCACATTGGCGCAGAGCCGCATGTTCGCCAGCAGATTGATGCCCTCGAGATAGTTGGCGGCATCCTGCTTCGGTCCGGTGATCGCCATCCAGCCGCTGCGGAACCCGGCGATGCGATAGGCCTTCGACAGGCCGCTGAACGTCAGGCACAGGACGTCGTCACCGGCGACCGACGCTGCGTTGACGTGCACGGCGTCGTCGTAGAGGATCTTCTCGTAGATCTCGTCCGCGAACAGGATGAGCCCGTGCTCGCGGGCCAGACGGACGATCCCCTCGAGCACCGGGCGGGGGTAGACCGATCCCGTCGGGTTGTTCGGGTTGATCAGGACGATGCCCCTGGTGTTCGGGGTGATCTTCGCGGCCATGTCCTCGAGGTCCGGCCACCAGTGGTCGTCCTCGTCGCAGAGGTAGTGCACCGGGGTGCCTCCGGCGAGCGCCACGGATGCCGTCCAGAGCGGGTAGTCGGGCGTGGGGATCAGGATCTCGTCGCCGGCATCGAGGAGTGCCTGCATGGAGAGCGTGATCAGCTCGCTCACCCCGTTGCCGAGATAGACGTCGTCGACGTCCATCGACGTGATGCCCCGGCCCTGGTAGTACTGGACGACGGCGGTACGCGCCGAATAGATGCCCCGGGAATCGCTGTACCCCTGCGCTTTCGGCAGATGCCGGATCATGTCCACGAGGATCGCGTCGGGCGCCTCGAAACCGAACGGCGCGGGATTGCCGATGTTGAGCTTCAGGATCCGGTGACCCTGGGCCTCCATGGCCATCGCGTGTTCCAGTAGCGGGCCCCGGATGTCGTAGAGGACGTTGCGAAGCTTCTCCGACTGTTTGTACAAGACCATTGGATCAGGATGTCACAGCTCGGGCCCGGTCCGCGGGAACCCGTCGGGGGTGCCGCGGACCGGGCCCGAGGTGGTGGTGCAGGTGCTGCCGGGTGGATCAGCCGGCGAGATCGTGCTCCTCGAGCCAGTCGGCTGCTGCCTCGGCCGGGTCGCGCTTCGCCTCGCCGCTGACCTCGCGGTTCAGCGACAGGAGATCCTCGGTGGTCAGCTCGTCCGAGACCCTGTTGAGGATCTCCCGGGCGTCGTCGCCCACCGTGTCCAGATTCACGAGCGGGAGGACCTGCTGCGCGATGAAGTTGTTCTTCGGGTCCTCGAGGACCACGAGGTCGTTGTCCTCGATCGAGGGCGTGGTGGTGTAGATGTCGGCCATCTGCACGGTGTCGTCGAGCAGCGCCTTGAGCGTGAGCTCCCCGCCGCCGTCGTTGATCGCCTCGACCGTGGGCTCACAGTCGTAGTTCTTGATCAAGCCCTTCAGCCCCTGCGGGCGCTCCAGGTAGGTACTCGGCGCCCCCATGGTGAACTCCGAGCAGTAGGGGGTCAGATCCGCGATCGACTCGAGGTCGTACTCCTCCGCCGTTGCGGCGGTGACGACGACGGCGTCCTTGTCCTCGGCGTCGCTCGGCTCCAGCACGCCGAGATTCGCGTCCGGGGACTTCGCCTCCAGCGCGTCGGGCAGGGCGTCCATGATCTCCTCGGCGGAGGCCGCCGTGGCGGCAGGGTCCGCGAGCAGCAGCAGGTTGCCGCTGTACTCGGGGATCAGGTCGATGGAGCCGTCCTCGATGGCCTGGTAGTAGATCTCACGCGACCCGATGTTGGGTTTCGTGGTGGCCTCGACACCTTCGGCGTTGAGGGCGCCCGCGTAGATCTCGGCGATGATCTGGCTCTCCGGGAAATCAGCTGAACCGACAACGACGGACCCTTCGGGGGCGTCGCTGTCCGCTTCCCCCTGGGGGTCGCTGTTAGCACCGCAGGCAGTCAACGCCAGGGCAGCCGTGAGACCGCCTGCCAGTCCCATCATGGCGCGTCGGGCGACGCGCGGGGCCAGGTTTGTCATGTTGTTCCTCCTTGTGCACTGGCAACGGCCTCTTGCCGGCCAGATTCCTGCTGGGATCTCGCGACCGGGCGCGTGGTGCGCAGACCGGGAGAGATCGCAAATCTTTGGAGCAGCGCCATGACGCCGTCGACGGCGATGGCGACGGCGGCGATCACCACGGCGCCACCGAACAGTCGTCCGTTGTCGTTGATCTGGGTGCCCTCCACGAGGAAGACCCCCAGCCCGTCCGCCTTGGCGTAGGCGACGACGGTAGCTGTCGCCACCACCTGGAGGACCCCTGCGCGCACACCGCCGAGCATGACCTGCAGTCCGTTGGGGAGCTCCACGCGGGTGAGGATCTGCCATTCGGTCAGACCCATGCTGCGGGCGGCGTCCACCACGGTGCGGTTCACCGAGGAGACCCCCGCGTAGATACCGCTGAGGACCGGCGGGACCGCCAGCAGGACGAGGGCCCAGACGGCGGGCAGCACGCCCCTGGAGAAGAGCAGGGCGAACAGGAAGACCATGCCGAGGGTGGGCAGCGCGCGCAGGATACCCACGCCCGAGACGATCAGGACGCGCCCCTTGCCGGTATGTCCCACGTAGAGGCCCAGCGGCACCGCGATGGCCAGGGCGAGGAGCATCGTCAGACCTACGTAGCCCAGGTGCTCCGCGATCCGCATGGGGATCCCGCGGGAGCCCGACCAGTTCTCCGGATCCGAGAGCCACTCCCCCATCTGGACGAACAGATTGCTGCTCGAGTAGTCCATCAGGAAGCCACCGTCCGTGCATCGAGGGCCGCGGCCCGGGTCCGGCGCGTCGTCGAGGAACGGGCCCAGGGTGTGAGGACGCGCTCGAGGAGGACCAGGAGCAGATCCAGCAGCAGGGCCAGCAGGAGCGTGATGATGATGCCCACGGCGATCTGCACCGGGTAGTTGCGTGTGAGCCCGTCCGTGAACAGTCGCCCGAGACTCGGCACCCCGATGAGCGCACCGACGCTCACCATCGAGATGTTCGTGACGGAGATGACCCGGACGCCCGCGATGAGGACGGGGATGGACAGCGGAAGATCCACCGTGAGGAAGCGCCGCAGCGGCGTGTAGCCCATGGCGACGGCCGCCTGCCGGACGCCGTCGTCGATCGAGGTGAGCGCATCCACCGTGGAGCGCATGAGCAGGGCCACGGCGTAGATGGTCAGCGCCACGACGACATTGACCATGCTGAGGATGCTGGTCCCGAGGACGAGGGGGAGGAAGACGAACATGGCCAGCGAGGGAATGGTGTAGAGCAGGGAGGAGCCGGTGAGCATGATCCCTGCGAGGGTGCGGTTCTGGCGTGCCAGCTGCGCGAGGGGCACGGCGATGAGAACGCCGAAGACGATCGGCAGGACCGACTGCAGGAGGTGGTTGCCGGTGAGCTGACGGAGCTGGCCGATGTTGGCCGGCACATAGTCGATGATGCCGCTGATCCAGTCCACCCCTACACCGCCGTGTTGTAGTTGGCGCGTCCGCGATCGAGGCGTCCGGCCTCGATGAGTTCGAAGACCTCCGCGGCCCGGACCACGCCGACCACCCGGCCGTCGTCGTCGACCGTCACGCCCAGGCCCGACGGCGAGGACAGCGAGGCGTCGAGGGCGCGCCGCAGCGAGTCCCCCCGCGTGTACAGGGAGCCGCCCGGCACCGCGTCGGCCTGCGAGGTGACGGACTCGCGGGTGGCCTCGGGCACCCAGCCGTGCGGACGGCCCTCCGCATCGACGAGGAGCGTCCACGGCGAGTTCACTGTCACCGAGGGATCGGCCAGCCGGCCGGTCTCGATGGTCTCGATGGGATGGATGGTGACGTCCTCGCCCTCCTGGAAGGAGAGGTGGCGGAAGCCGCGGTCCCGGCCCACGAATCCGGCCACGAAGTCGTCGACCGGTGCACGGAGGATCTCCTCGGGGTCCGCGAACTGCGCGAGCCGCCCGCCGACGGCGAACACCGCCACCCTGTCCCCCAGGATGGTCGCCTCGTCGATGTCGTGCGTGACGAACACGATGGTCTTGGCCAGGTCGCGCTGCAGGCGGATCAGTTCGCTCTGCAGCTCGGCCCGGACCACGGGGTCCACGGCGCTGAAGGGCTCGTCCATCAGGAGCACGGGCGGATCCGCAGCCAGCGCCCGGGCCACCCCCACGCGCTGCTGCTGGCCCCCGGAGAGCTGCCCGGGGTACCGGCGGCCCAGCTCCGGGGCAAGACCCACGACGTCGAGCAGTTCCTTCGCGCGGGCGCGGGCCGTTGACCTCGCCACGCCGTTGAGGCGGGGAACGGTGGCGATGTTGTCGAGCACCGTGCGATGCGGCATGAGGCCGGAGGACTGCATGACATAACCCATGGAGCGGCGCAGCTCGGCGGCTTTCTGCTCCGCCACGTCCTGCCCGTCGAGGAGGATCCGCCCGGAGGTGGGCTCCACCATCCGGTTGATCATGCGCAGCGACGTCGTCTTGCCGCAGCCCGAGGGACCCACGAACACGGTGATCTTCCCGCGCTCGATATCCATGGTGAGAGAGTCCACCGCCGGTTGGCCGCCGTCGTAGGTCTTGGTGACGTCGCGGAACTCGATCATGGGGCGGGTGGTGGAGGCCTGCTCGGTGGATGTCATCTCAGCTGTGCCTTTCGTGGCAGGAGCTACTCGGCCGGGCTGCGCCCACGGACCACACACGCGTGGTTCCGGCTTGCCGTCTGGAGGGTCTGCTGGGCGGAACGCGCAGCAGTCAGTTCAAGCTGTCGGAGAATCCGAGTGTAACCATGACTGCGGAACGGTGACGAACGAGGTGCGGTCCGATCGGCCTCGCGTCGCGGGGCGCCGCCGTGGTAGCGGCCCGCGTCCTAGCGGCGGATGCGGATGACCAGCGACGCCGCGGCGAGGACGGTACAGGCAACGCAGATGGCGAGCGCGAACACCGTGACGGACGCGTCGAGGCCCCACCGGCCGGCGGCCGCCCCGAGTCCGAGCACCGGAACCGCACTGCCCAGATAGGTGATGACGTACACGGCGCTCACGGTCTGGGCGTGCAGCGCGGGATCGACCTTCACGGACACCTCGTTGAAGACCACCCGGAAGGCCATGCCCTGGCCGAAGCCGGCGACGACGCACGCCCCGACGAGCAGCACGGCACTGCCCGTGGCCGCCGCGACGGGAAGGAGCCCGGTTCCCAGCGCCATGGCAGCCAGTCCCACCGGCACCACGAAACGGCCGCGCGGTGACAGGAGCTGGCTGAGAGCGGACGAGGCCAGGACGAGGGCGGCGAGGACGCCGATGACAGGGCGGGAAGTGGTGCCGACGATCGAGGCGAACCAGGTGGGGGCGAGGCTGAGGGAGAAGCCGAACACCGCGAAGCTGAGGAAGCCCACGGAGGCTGCGGTCCAGAACGCGCGGCGGGCGTCCCTGGACACTCCGGGCCGACGGGGCCGCAGGGCGGCCAGCGGGCGGACGGCGTCCGCGGGCTTGATGGCGGGGCGGGCGTCGAGCAGGACCAGGGGCACCAGCAGGCTCACCAGCACCACGAGGTAGACGATGAACGGCGTCCTCGTGGGGGCGGGCAGGAGGGACAGCAGGCCGCCGATCACCGGACCGGCCGCCACGCCGCCGGCCGAGGCGAGCAGCGTGAACCGCGAGGCCCAGTCGGGGCGGGTGGGCAACAGATCGCGCAGCGCCGCCGCACTCGCACCCGTGGCAAGTGCTACCGCACCACCCTGCAGCACGCGGCCTGCAGCGAGCATCGGCAGCGTCGTGGCCGCGGCGAACAGGCAGGCACCGAGCAGACCGAGGACGACGGCGAGGACCAGTGCGGCGCGACGGCCCAGGTGGTCCGACCAGTGGCCCGCGAGGACGAGCCCGCCCACGAGGGCGAGGACGTAGGAGGAGAAGGCGACCGAGACTGCGAAGGAGGTCAGGCCGAGATCGGCCTGGATGAGCGGGTAGAGCGGCGTGGCGAGATTGGCTCCGATGAGCAGGGTGGAGATCACCGTGATCGCCAGCGCCAGGCGCACGGCGAGGGAGGCGTCCCACGCGCGGCGCTGCACGGTGGCGGGTCTCATGCGCAATTCGTTGATGACGCTCATGTCCACCTCTCCCCTCGATCTGACGTGCCCGTCGGAGCAGTCCCGACGCACTCGCGCACGGACCTCTATAGAATGAGCTCTCCTGCTCTCCGTGCAGTGTCCCAGCGCGGTGATTTGAGCGCCGTGTGCAACACGGGCGGAAGCGGCTGACGGAAAGTGAGCTTCATGAGCAAGCTGGACAACCTCGACCTGCGCCTGCTGCTCGAACTGGTGCGCGATCCCCGGGCGCAGGTCAGTGAGCTGAGCGACACCCTGGGCGTGGCCCGGAACACGGCGCAGAGCAGGATCCGCCGCCTGCTGCGCACCGGCGTCGTGCGCGGGAGCGGCCGCGAGATCGATCTCGAGGCGCTCGGCTACGATGTGATCGCCTTCATCACCATCGAGGTCTCCCACCGCGAACTCGACGGCGTGATCGCGGGCCTGCGTACCCTCAGTCAGGTCCTCGAGGTGCACGAGATCTCCGGCCGCGGAGATGTCTGGTGCCGGGTCACCGCGACCGACACGCACAATCTGCAGTCCGCGCTGCGCTCGGTGCTGAGGATCAAGGGCGTGATCCGGACGGAGACGGTCCTGGCCCTGCACGAACACATCCCCTACCGGACGGAACCGCTGCTCGAGCGCCTGGCGCAGCACCCCACCGACACCACGAGGAGCACCGACAAACCATGACCCTGCCGACCACCGACACCCGAGTCACGTATCCACGCGGGGACACCGAGGCCACAGCGCGCGTGCTCCATGCGGCACCCCGGCCGGACGGGCTCCTCGCCGTGGTCCTCGACACCACCGCCTTCCACCCGGTGGATCATGCCTGGCCCGATCAGGGTCCGGACCGCGGGTCCCTGCAGCGCGGTGTCGAAACCTGGCCGGTGCAGGACTGCGTGGTCGGAGCCACCGACGGCACCGCGCTGCATCTCGGCAGCGAGGCCCCCGTCCGGAAGGGTACCGAGGGCTGGGCGTTCGTCGTCGTACATCTCCTCGACCCTGGCAGCGCCGGTGGACCGGTGGAGGGGGACGACGTCGTGGTGCGGGTGGACGCGTCCTACCGGGCTGCGGTCTCCGCCGGGCACACCGGCTGCCATCTGGCCTCGCTGGCGCTGAACCGGGCCCTGGCGGACCGTTGGAAGAAGGTCGTCGCAGCGGATGCCCTCGGTGCCCCGAACTTCGATGCCCTCGCGATCGACACGACGACCATCGGGGAGGCCTCCTCCGTGGACACGTACCGCCTCGGCAAGTCCCTGCGCCGCAAGGGCTTCGCGGTGGAGGGCATCGACACCGCGGCCGTGGCGAACGCGGTCAACGCCACGCTCGCGGACTGGACCGCGACGGGAGCCGGGATCGGGGTGGACGCCGAGGGACCGGGTCTGACGGATCGGCGCCGCTGGGTCTGCGAGCTGCCTGGGGAACGCGCGGAGATCCCCTGCGGCGGGACGCACCTCACGTCCCTGGCAGGCCTCGGCGTCACGGTGACCCTGGCTCTCTCCGACATGGAGGGCACACCGGTGCTCACCATGGACACCCGCGTGACCGGGGCCCCCGCCGTCCGAGGTGGCGCGGGCCCCGCCTAGTCCCGGGTGCCACCGCGATGGTGGCCGGCGTCGATCGACAGCGCCTCGGACAGCAACCGCTCGGCGACGGCCAGCCGGGAGAGTGCCTCCAGCTCTCCCCCTCCGACCCGACGTCGCGCACCGGCCACCAGGGTGAGCACCACGGCCGCGGCCCTGGCCCGGAGCGCCACGGGCTCGACGGACTCGTCGAAGACCCGCAGGAAGCGCTCCACCGTCTGCGGCACGTGGATGTAGCCTGCATCCAGGCCGGGCAGCACGGCCAGGTGCCCCACACAGCACGCGAGATCGTCCACGAGGTGGCCGGGACCGAGCGTGTCGAGATCCAGCAGTCCCGAGACCGTGGTGCCGCTGATGAACAGATTCCCCTCGTGGAAGTCCCCGTGGGTCGGCACGAGCGGGCCCGCCTCACTCGCCCGGACGACGTCATCGATCCTCCGGGCGAGCAGTCGGATCCGGTGAGCCTGCGCCGGGAGCGCCGCCACGGCAGCCTCACCGTAGTCGCGGACCCGATCCGACCAGGAGGGACGGACCGGCAACCCGAGCACCGACGCCGGCAGCGCAGCAAGCGTCCGCACCAGGACCCGTGGGTCGATCTCCGCCGCTCCGTCCCGCAGCAGCAGCACGGCCAGGCGATGACCCGGAACGGGATGCATGGCGACGACGTCGTGCTCCGGGTCGGCGGCGAGGACGGGCGCCGGGACGCCGGCCTCGTGCAGCAGTGCGTGGCGGTGCGCCAGGGGTGCGGCCCTCCCCGCCCGCAGCACCTTCAGGTAGCGGTGCTGGTCCCCGTTCCGGGCCAGCACCACGGCGCGGCGCAGGGGGCGATAGGCGCGTAGGCGGAGCACTGTCCCTGCGGGCAGTGCTCCGCCTCCGAAGGCGAACGCCGTGACGCGTCGGGGATCAAGGGCCGACGGCAACCCGGGGAGCAGCGGGTCGGCCGGGTGCAGCCAGAGCGCCAGAGGGCTCATCCCGACGGCGGCGAATCTGGTGACACCTGTCGAGCCACGCGGGAGGGGGCAGGAGGTGATGCAGGCCGTGGTCGGTGGCGGAGAGGGTGGATCGCCGAGCGCCGGCGAGGGTGTCACGGCGATCGAGAAGACCCGCGTGACCCCGGCACCGGGGCGGTGGTGGAGCGACCCCGGGGTCCAGGACGTGAGGTTCCAGCCCGCCGCGGCGAGGGCCGTCCGTAGCAGGCCCTCGGGAACCCGTGAGTCGAGGAGGCGGATGGTGTCCTGGTCGCGCTGGCTCCGCCCCCGCCCGGAACTCAGGGAATCCCGTTCTCGGGGAACCTCACGGAGGACGACCGGCGCCGGGGGCCTTGTGCCTGCAGAGGCCTGGTCAGGCGCGGCGGCGCTGGAGGACGCCGTCGAGGTCGAGCCCGCTGGGGCCGTGCTTCGCGGTCGCCTCCCCGGCGCTCCCGGCGGCAGGTGCAGACAGCTCCTCGTGGGCCGCGGACGACTCCTGCTCCACGTCCCCGGCCGACGCGGCGGCCCTGCGTACAGCGGCTTCGGCGGCCTTGATCGGCACGGTGGTGGACGCCTTCGGGGCCTCCGGGAGATCGAGTGGGAGCGGAGCCACCCGTTCGGCCTTGGCCGCATCGACATAGGTGGGGCGCGGGACCTCGACCGGCACCCACGCCGTGGCGCCCGCTCTGCCACCCGGGTGCGGCGTCGGGCGGACCGGGGAGGCGCCCTCCGGAGCCGGGTCCTCCGGGGCGGCGGCATCCGTCGCCTCCGGCAAAACGTCGACGGCCGACGAGCCCTGTGCGAGGGCCGCGGTCCTCAGCTCCATGGGTGTCAGTGGTCGGACGTCCGCCTCCTCGGCGTCGAAGAGCGTGGTGGCCCGGACCGGCTCGGACCGGGTGATCGGGGCGGCGACCGGCTCGGAGTCCTCGGCGTAGGCCGGCCCCATGGCGTCCGCGAAGGCGCGATCGACACGGGCACGGCGGGCGCGGACGGCCAGGACCCTCAGGAGTGCGATCGATGCGACGCCCAGCGCGAGGCAGATCAGCGGCACGAGGAGGGAGACGATCCCGAAGACTCCGAGCAGGAGCGTGACGAGGGCGACGGTGAGCGCGACCAGGCCGACGACCGCAATCGCGAGGCGGCCCCGACGGAGGGCGAAGGAGGGCGTGCGCCGCGACGCTCCGTCCGGATCCGCGTGGCTCGTGCCGGACTCGGCGGGCGAGGTCGGCGCCCAGCCCTCGGCGGGCGGGCCTGCCCCGTCCGGTGTCGTCAGGTCCTGTGGTGTCGTCATCATCATGATCGCCGCCGAGCGATGTGTGCCGGGCCCCACTGCCGATTGTCCGGTGGTGGCCACATCAGGGAGGCCCCGGCGGAGCGCGGAGGGCGCCACCCAGACCAGCCAGAGGCCGACGACTGCCACGAGCACCAGGGAGCTATCCAGAGAGAAGACCACACCTAGAACGGTAGGAGTCCGGTGCTCCGGGAGGGCGTATTGCCGCCGGTGTGTCGGGCGCGGATGTACGTAGCGACCCGGAAACCGGCTTGATCAGCCGCGTGGGGGCCGATTCTCCAGCCAGGACGCGAGCAGACCGTGCGGCACGTCCTCGGCGGTGAGCGCGAAACTCCGGTGATCCGCCCACTGCCCCGCGATGTGCAGGTACCGCGGTCGCAGCCCCTCGTCACGGAACCGGAGCTTCTCCACGACCCGCAGGCTCGGCCGGTTCTCCGGCCGGATGTTGATCTCCATGCGGTGCAGACCCAGCTCGTCGAAGCAGTAGTCCGTGGCGAGCGCGACGGCGGTGGGCGCGATACCCCGACCGGCGCGGTCGGCGTCTACCCAGTACCCCAGGGTGGCGCTGAGCGCCGACCCCCAGGTGATGCTCGAGACCGTCAGCTGCCCGACGAGTCGGGCATCCCGCGACCCGGGCTGCTGCTCCGTGATCAGGAAGGGCAGGGCCAGACCCGCACGCGCCTGGGCCGTGAGCGTCCGCACCATCTGGTGGTAGGTGGGCAGATAGCCGTCCGGGTCGGGATTGGACGCCTCCCAGGGAGCGAGCCACTCGATATTGCGGTTCCGCAGCGCCGTCCAGATCCCCTTGTCACGATGGCGGATGGGTCTCAGGACCACGGAGCCGGACCTGAGATTCACAGGCCAGCTTGCCGCCGACCACACGACGGGTCAGAGGTCCTTGCTGAAGTTCTTGATCCAGGCCCGCAGGTCCGGACCCAGATCCTCCCGCTCCGAGGCGAGCGTGACGACGGCCTTGAGATAGCTCAGCTTGTCGCCGGTGTCGTAGCGCCGTCCGCGGAAGACCACGCCGTACACCCCTGCGCCCTCCCCGTCGGCGGCGGCGAGGGTCTGCAGGGCGTCGGTCAGCTGGATCTCGTCGCCACGGCCGGGTTCGGTGGTCTCCAGCACCTCGAACACCCGCGGGTGGAGCACGTAGCGGCCGATCAGGGCCAGATTGGACGGCGCGTCCTCGACGGAGGGCTTCTCCACGAGCTCATTGACACGGACGTGACTCTCGCCGTCGATCTCCGTGATGTCGGCGCAGCCGTAGGCACTGATCTGCTGGGGATCGACCTCGATGAGGGCGATCACGGATCCGCCCGTCCTGGACTGCACCTCGATCATCGTCTCGAGCAGCGGGTCGCGCTCGTCGATGAGGTCGTCGCCGAGCAGGACGGCGAACGGCTCGTCGCCGACGTGCAGCTTGGCCCGCAGCACCGCGTGGCCGAGGCCCTTCGGGTCACCCTGGCGCAGGTAGTGGATGTCGCCGAGCTCGGACGGACGGCGGACGGCTGCCAGCTTGTCGTGATCACCCTTGTCCTCGAGGGTCTGCTCGATGAAGGGGACGCGGTCGAAGTGGTCCTCGAGTGCGCGTTTGTTGCGACCGGTGATCATCAGGACGTCGGACAGCCCCGCATCCACCGCTTCCTGGACCACGTACTGGATGGCCGGCTTGTCCACCACCGGGAGCATCTCCTTCGGCATGGCCTTCGTGGCGGGGAGGAACCGGGTTCCCAGGCCGGCCGCGGGGATAACGGCCTTCGTCACGCGTGATCGCAAAGTCATGGGGACCACACTACATAAAGGGGACGGAATCGCCCGGGCATGGGCACAATGGGGTCATGACACGCTCCGGGAGTGGGATCGACGGCCACGATGATAAAGTCCGGCTGCGCACGTGGCTCCGCGAGAGGCGCGAAGCGCTGGAGCCCGCGGACCGGGCCGCCCAGTCGAGGGATCTTGCACGCCAGGTCCTGGAGCATGTGGGCAGCACGATCCTGCCTACCGGCGAGGGCGGTCGATCGACCATCGCCGCCTACCTCGGCGTGGCACCGGAACCCGACACCATCGCACTGCTCACCGCGTTGGCCCCTGACCACGACATCGTGGTTCCCATCTGCGAGCCGCGCTACCAGTTGTCGTGGGCGGCGTGGACGCCGGGAACACCCCTGGAACGATCGGTCCGGGCGCCGGTGGGAGAGCCCGGAGGTCGGAGGTTCGCCTTCACGGAGCTGACCGGGGTACGTCTCATCCTCGTACCCGCGCTGGGGATCGACCAGGACGGTCAGCGCGTCGGACAGGGCGGTGGGTACTACGACCGCTTCCTCGCCGACCACCCGCATGATGCCCCGAACGCCGTACCGCGCCTGGGGATCGTGTACCGGAGCGAGCTCCTGCCGGCGGGCCGGGTGCCCGCCCGGCCCTACGACCAGCCCCTCCACGGTGCGTTCACCGCCGACGGCCTCCGCCTCTTCGGAGCGCGCGCCACACCTGTGTAGACTGGCACTCGACCCCGGAGAGTGCCAAGTGCAGTACCGAGTGCCCCGGGTCCTCGAAGCCCGTCCAGGAGGAACTCCATGCCCATGTATGCCTATGCCTGCAAGGATTGCGGCCACGCTTTCGACATCCAGCAGTCGTTCTCCGAGGACTCCCTCGCAGTGTGCCCGGAATGCAGCGGCGCTCTGCGCAAGAAGTTCAACAGCGTGGGCGTGGTCTTCAAGGGCTCCGGCTTCTACCGGAACGATTCCAGGTCCGGTCCGGTGAGCGCGGAGGCCGGCTCCTCGTCGGGTACACCGGCCACGACTGGATCGGGCGGCAGCACGGAGGGCAAGACGGCCCCCACACCGAAGAGTTCGCCCTCGACCACCACGACGGCACCTGCGGCACCCTGACGCACCGGGTCCTCCACGGACCCTCCGGCGTCCTGCGGCACCCTTCGCCACGGCGGACCCGAAGAGAGCAGACCCACCGAGCACAGGCTCACAGTGCCCCTGGTCCCGGTCAGCCTGTCCACATAGCATCGTCACTCCCCCGACGCCGACGGGCGGCGGCTAGATTCCAGTCATGGATCCGATGCGCCACCAGACCAGTACCCTCCGCCACCGTGCACGCCGTGTCCTGCACCGCCATCGACGCCTCCTGGCCAGCCTCCTCCTCTGTGTGGCCGCGGGCGTGGCCGTCGAAGCGGCTGTGGGGGACGGGCCGGCGTCCACCCCGGTGGTTAGCGCGGTCCGCGATCTCGCGGTGGGAACGGTGATCTCGGCGGACGACGTGTCCATCGTCGAGGTGCCCGGCGGAGCCGCCCTCGGCAGTGTCCTCACGGACGTCGGTCGGGTGACGGGCGAGCAACTGGCTACTCCCCTCGGCCGAGGCTCCCCCGTCTACACCACGTCGCTCGTGAGTGAGGGGCTCCTGACCGGCACCGCTCCGGGCACCGTCGCCGTCCCCCTGCGCCCGGCCGATCCGGCGACCGTGCAGCTCCTGGCTCCCGGGCACCTCGTGGACGTGGTCCTCAGTACCGGAGACGGGTACGACGCAACCGCCGATTCCATCGTCCTGGCACGGTCGGTCGCCGTCCTCTGGACGGACCCGGGAGGATCGGGAGGCGGGTGGCCCGGCGCCGGCCCGGACGGTGGACTCGTCGTCGTCGCCGCCGGAGCCGACGAGGCCGCGGCCCTCGCAGGATCGTCGAGTTCGGGGGACGTGCACCTCGTGCTGACATCGGGCCCCTGACGTGGGCCTGGTCCGGATCCCGCCGCGCCTAGCCCCAGTGCGGCGGGCGCTGCTCCCGGAGCCAGGCATCGTGGTCCCCCTCGGTGTCACCCCAGGACCTGGCGTCGTCCTCCGACGCCGTCACCGGCAGGGCGGGTGCGGCATCGATTGATCCCGCCGCGTCGGCCTGCCCCGGCTCGTCGTCCGGTCGTGAGGCCTCGTGCTGCACGTTGTCGGTGTCCTTGTCCTCGGGGCGGCCGTGGCCGCCGCTGCGTGGTGGAAGGCCGATGAGGGCCGATGCGTGCTCGGCGCATCCGTCGGGATCAGCGAACACCTCGATCGTCCACAGCGGCAGGTACAGCCATCCCATGCGCTCGAGCACCTGGGGCCGGAGCCTGCTGCGTTCGCGGACGGACATCGCCCCGTACCTGCCGGTGCCGTCCGATTCGATGGCCACCGCCGCCGGACGCTCGTCCTGGACGGCCGCCGCGCTCCCGTCGGCGCGGAGATCGGCAGGGCGAACCGCGACGATGTCCAGGACACCGGCGTAGTGGTCCCTGACCTCGGCGCCCCGGAGCCGCAACCGGTCCACGAGGTCCGCGACGAGCGGATCCTCGTTGCCGGCGGAGGCCGATGCCGGATCGACCGTGCCACCGAGCTCCCGTTGCAGGAGCCCGTAGAAGTCGAGGGCCCCGGCCGTCAACCGATCCGGGTCGAGATCCGAGGGCTGGAAGCAGGTCAGGACGTGCAGGTGTCGCCGCGCCCGCGTCATGGCCATGACGAAGTTCCGCCGGCCGTTCGGGCCGGACAGGGAGCCGAAGGAGTGCAGGGTACGGCCGTGCGGCGTCCTGCCATAGCCGAGGGAGAAGATGATGGCGTCGCGGATCAGTCCTCCCGCGCGCTCCACGGGCACCACGCGGAACGCCTCCCTGCCCGGGAGGAAGAAATCGGCGGCCCACGGGAAGTCGACCAGCTGGCGGCGCACGGCCTCGCCCACGCGCACGGCATGCCGCGCACTCGCCGTGACGACCGCCAATGACGAGTCCGAGCGATGGCGGACATGATCGAAGACGAGCTCGAGCACGCGGTCGACCTCGACGTCCACGCTCTCCACGCCGTCGTGCTCCGAGCTCGGCATCCCCGTCCCGTGGGGCAGGTACTCCACGGCCAGGCCGCGGGGCTCCCCCGTGACCTCCGAGGCCTGCGGCAGGCGCGAGAGCTTGCCGTCGTAGAAGGACTCGCTCAGCAACGCGGTGAGCGAGCGATCCACCCCGCGGTACACCTCCGTGAGTCCGCGCACCGGCAGCACTTCCCGCAGCGCCTCGAAGGCACTGGGGAGCGGCTCGAACACCGGTGCCTGATCGGCGCCCTGCGCCTCGACACCGAAGCGCGTGGGCCCCGCGAGGCGATCATCGCCGAAGACCACAACCTGCCCGGAGCGTGCCACGCAGGGCACCGCACTCTGCACGGACATCGACTCACCGTCGAGGAGGACGGCGGTGTCGAACGAGAAACCCTCCGGCACCGCTCCCCTGACACTCAGGGGACTCGCGGTCCACACGGGGAGCAGGGCCGTGACCAGATCGCGGTGCAGGGACACCAGGACCTCGAGGGTCAGGGTTCCGTCCTTGAGCTCCTGGCGCAGCCGCCCTGCGTCCTGGGCATGATCCTGGACGGCGGTCCGCCAGCGTTCGGCGAGCACCCACCGGAGCCGGGCCGGGCCGGAGGCGATATGGGCGTTGTCCGCCGCACGGTACTCCGCCTCGAGCCGTCGCAGGCTGTCGCCGTCGGACATGGCGAGGTAGTCGTCGCCGCTGATCATCGCCTCGAGGGCCGACTGCCACCAGGCGAGTTCCAGTTCCGCTCCCACCTGCTCGGCAGGCACCTCCCGGGAGGCGAGATCGGCGATCAGCTCGCCGAGGCCCTGCTCGCGCATCTCGTCGAGCAGCAGGGTCCGTTCGGGCAGCGTCTCCAGGGCGGGCCGGTCCGCCGCGAGATCCCGGAGCAGTGCCTCCAGCTCGTCCAGGTCCAGTGCTGCCAGATCGGGGTGCTTCTCGGTGGGCCGGAGGATCGCGGTGAGCTCCTCCAGCCGTTCCTCGATGGCGCGGTACCGGGCGTGGAGCTCGGTGAGTCCACCGGGCACCGAGGGCTGGCGTTCGGACAGGGCGTGGCGCGTCCAGAGCGTGCGCTGCTGCTGTACCTCGAGCAGTGCCGCATGGAGGTCCGCGATGTGCACCCCGGGCCGGATGTACTCCTTGGCCACCCGACGCAGCCGCGACCTCGTCATGGAACTCATCTCGATCTCGCGTTCCTTCCGCCACGACGTCGGGGCGGTGGCCGAGATGAGGTCGGTGACCGGCCGATCGAAGAGATCGGGGGTGAACCTTTCCAGGCTCTGCTGCACGGCGACGACGAGGTCGAGCTGATCGCCCCACTCACGGACGTTCCCGCCCAGGAGGAGTTGCGCGTGCTCGGCGACGCGGCGCACGGCGGCGCGGAGTTCCGGAACCTCGTCGCTGAGCTGCTCCGCGAGTGCGTGCGCGTGCTCCGTCTCCTTGCGGTTCAGCAGGGGCGCACCGTACCAGGGGCTCTCCGTGGACGCCCTGCTGAAGCTGCCCAGCTCCGCGGCGCGCTCGAGGCGCTCGGTGAGCTCCCCGCGGTCGGCGATCGCGTCGAGCACGCTGCGCTTGAGACGCACGGTGGTGGACGGCGCGGGATCGAGCGCGGTCAGCCGGGCGAGGGACTGCATCGCCTGGTACGGGGAGCACGCCCACCGGCTCCGGACGTCGTGCAGGCTGCTCACATGCTCGATGAGCTGGTGGCGGTGCCCGGTCAGCGTTGTGTGGAGCACCTCCAGTTCGGGTTCCACGGCTTTCTCGTTGCGGACGACGGCGCGGATGACGGCATCCCGGAGCTGCTCCGGCCCCGTGCGAGCGCCCAGCTGGAGCACCAGGGATCCGAGGGCGAACCCCTCGAGGTCCTGGACGAACTCGTTGAGCGTGCCCCGGCGCTCGGCGGCCACGAGCAGCATCGACCCGGCCTCCACCGAGCGCGCTGCAATGTTGAGGGCGGTCTGGGTCTGCCCCGTGCCCGGAGGGGAAGCCACCGCCAGGCTGATCCCGGAGGCCACCAGATCCAGCACGTCCTGCTGCGCGGGGTCGGCGTCCAGGACGAGCAGCTCGTCCTCGGGGTCCCGCGCGTCCGACGGCGGGAAGTGCAGACCGTCGGCAGCACCGAGGAGGTCCGGGGCCGCCTGCGTATCCGCCCCGGCAGAGCGCACGAGCGCCGAGAGGACCGGGTGGTCCGAGCGCAGTGCAGGATCACCCTTGATCCCGGTCAGATCCGCGAACGTGGAGACGAGGAGCCGGTGCTCCACCGATATCCCGCGGACGTCCGCGGTCAGGACCCGCATGTGTTCGAGTACGGGGTGGGGATCGAAGCGGGCGGTGCCGTAGGCGAGCCGCGCCACCCGCGTCGGGTCCAGGCGCAGCCCCTGCTTGGTCCTCAGGTGGCGCACGAGCGCTGGATTCATCCGGGCCTGCTCGGTGAGCTGCAGCTCGTAGTCGTCCTGCGAGGCATGCACGGTCAGCGAGACCGCTGTCAGGAGGACCGGGGCATTCAGGGTCTCGGAGCGTCCCGCGTCGTCGGTGGCCCGCCAGGACGCCGTCCCGGCGGCCAGATGGCCGACGTCGATCCCGCGCTCCGTTCCGAGCTCGAAGATCTTCGCCCGCAGGGCGTGAGCGGCACTCTTCGCCTCGCCGTACTGCGCGGGGTCCCGCAGGAGGGTGGACAGACGGGTGCGGCGACCGGCGAGCAGCTGCGCAAGGCCCGACGGATGGGCGTGCGTCAGATCGATGCTCGTGCCGGCCGAGGGCCTGAAATGCAGCAGGGTGTCTCCTGCCGACTGCGCGCCGAGGCCGTCGAGCCAGGGCTGCAGCGAGCCGTGCTCCGAGGGGTCCTCACCGCGCCGGTGCTGGTCGGCGGAAGCCGGCGTCCCGGTTCCCTGGACTGCGTCGGTGGGACGCGCTGCCGCGTCGCTCTGGTCCTGCTCCGGCACGACCGCCTTCTTTCCTGCATTGTCACGGGCTGATCTCGACCAGATGGGCATGGTCTCCAAACTATCCGAAAAGCGTCGTGGTCCCGCGGATAGCAACGCGACCGCAGCGGCGCGGAGCCCATTCGTCCCCGCGCGCACCCACGCCTACTCCCACTCGATGGTTCCCGGCGGCTTGCTCGTCACGTCGAGCACCACGCGGTTCACGCCGTCCACCTCGTTCGTGATGCGGTTCGAGATCCGCGCCAGCAGATCGTAGGGCAGGCGCGACCAGTCGGCGGTCATCGCGTCCTCGCTCGACACCGGACGGAGCACGATCGGGTGCCCGTAGGTCCGCCCGTCGCCCTGCACGCCGACGCTGCGCACATCGGCCAGGAGCACCACCGGCATCTGCCAGACGTCGTTGTCCAGGCCGGCCGCGGTGAGTTCGGCGCGGGCGATCGCATCGGCCCTGCGCAGGAGCTCGAGTCGGTCCCGGGTGACCTCGCCGACGATCCTGATGCCCAGCCCCGGACCGGGGAACGGCTGGCGGCCCACGATCTCCGCGGGGAGACCCAGCTGGGCACCCACGGCACGGACCTCGTCCTTGAAGAGGGTCCGCAGGGGCTCCACGAGCTCGAATCGCAGATCCTCGGGCAGACCACCCACGTTGTGGTGGCTCTTGATGTTCGCCGCCCCCTCACCGCCGCCGGATTCGACGACGTCGGGGTACAGGGTGCCCTGGACGAGGAAGCGGATGGGTTCGCCCTCGGCCTCCGCCTCCTTCATGATGGCGCGCTCGGCCTCCTCGAAGGCCCGGATGAACTCGCGGCCGATGATCTTGCGCTTGTCCTCCGGATCGGAGACCCCCGCGAGCGCGTCGAGGAAACGCGCCTGCTCCTCCGCCACGTGGAGCCTGACCCCGGTGGCGGCGACGAAGTCCCGTTCCACCTGCTCGGCCTCGCCCTCACGGAGCAGGCCGTGGTCCACGAAGACGCACGTCAGCTGGTCGCCGACAGCGCGCTGCACGAGGGCGGCGGCGACGGCGGAATCGACCCCGCCCGAGAGCCCGCAGATCACCCGGGCGTCCCCGATCTGCTCGCGGATCCGCTGCACCTGCTCCTCGAGGATGTTCCCCGTGGTCCAGTTCGGCGTCAGCCGGGCACCGCGGAGCAGGAAGTTCTCGAGCACCGTCTGACCGTGCTGGGAATGCTTGACCTCCGGGTGCCACTGCACGCCGTAGAGGCCCTTCTCCTCGTCGGCGAACGCGGCGACGGGCGCGCCGGCGCTCCGCGCGAGGACGTCGAAGCCCTCGGGCGCGGCCTGGACGCTGTCGCCGTGGCTCATCCAGCTGTCCTGGCGCTCCGGCGTGCCGCTGAGGATCGAGCGGGAGCCGCCCTCCGAGCGGATCTCCGTGGAGCCGTACTCCCGCAGACCGGTGTTGGCCACCGTCCCCCCGAGCGCCTGGGCCATGGCCTGGAAGCCGTAGCAGATGCCGAGGACGGGGATCCCGGCGTCGAAGAGGTCGGCGTCGACCGAGGGGGCTCCCTCGGCATAGACGCTGGAGGGACCACCGGAGAGGATGATGGCCGCCGGGTTCCTCGCCAGGATCTCCTGCGTGCTCAGGGTGTGCGGGACGATCTCGGAGTAGATGTCCGCCTCACGGACGCGGCGGGCGATCAGCTGCGCATACTGCGCGCCGTAGTCCACGACGAGGACAGGGCGGTGTTCGGAGCCGTTCTCGGGGGTAGTCACGCGTCAATAATAGTCGCAGCCCGGAAAGGCACCCCGCCCGACGTCGGGCCTCGGGCGACCGTGGGCCCGGGCGGGCGGCTCAGTAGCGTTGCAGCGCCTCCGGGTGCGCCCGCAGATCCTCCTCCGCCTGGCGGTGGATGCGCCGCTCCACTACGAAGGACAGCAGGGGGACCACCCCACCGAGAGCAATGAGGACGAACCGGCTGAAGGGCCAGCGCATGAACTGCCAGAGGCGGAAGTCCGCGATGAGGTACAGCACGTAGAGCCAGCCGTGGACGATCAGCACGGCCGTCGAGAGGTTGAAGCCGCCGGCGGTGTCCGCGACCACTTCCGGCAGGAACTGGATGAACGCGCCGCCTCCGGCCACGATCTCGGAATCGAAGCCGTACTTGGCCACCATCTCGACGACGACGAGCAGCAGCATGACCCCGGTGAGATACGCCAGGACACGGTAGAAGGAGAGGGCGGAGCGGATCTGTGCGTGCGTGCCGCCGAACCGCCGCTTGGGCGTACCGGCGTCCGGTGTGCGGCGCCGACCGGCTGGATCGAGTGCTGGCTCTGTCACGGGAGGGTACCGCTTTCGGTGTCATTGGGCCCGGGAGCGGGAGCGCCGGCGGGCCCGGTGGTTCGCGTGGTCGTGGTGCGCGAGGTGGCGGTGCTCGAGGTGGCGGTGGTCGAGGTGAGCTCGGGGCCGGAGGTCGCGGCGACCGGCGCTGTGGCGTGGGATCCGCCGCCGCCTACGCGGGCCTCCTCGGCGTCGGCCGCATCCTCGAGGGACCGGCGGTGGTCGTCGGCGACGAGGCGCCACCAGAGGAAGAACGCGAAGCCTGCGAACACCACCCACTCGATGGCGTAGAAGATGTTCAGCCAGTTGACGGGCGTCTCCTGGGGCTGGGGTCCCACGATCACGTCCTCGAGGCCGGCGGCGAAGGGCACGGGCACGCCGTCCCGGGTCATCTCCGCGGCCACCACGAAGGCTGCGTAGACGGGCTGGTCCCAGACGTTCGACAGCGCTGCCGTGGACAGGGTGGGGAGCTGTCCCTCGACGGGTCGCGCGACCTCGGGGGCCTCGGGGGGCAGGAGGCGTCCGACGACGGTCGCCGCGCCGGTCTGCTCGGGTACCGACGCCGCGCCCTCCACCGAGGGAACCCACCCCAGCACCACCGGGATCACCGCCGCCTCAGCGTCGGTGGCTGTGGCTTCGTCTCCCGTCGGACCCTCGACGGCGAAGCCCTCGACGACCCACAGTCCATCGTCGCCGTCCAGCAGCCTGTCCTGGACCAGGATGCGGGCCCCGGGCACGAAGGCGCCTTCGAAGGAGACCATCTGGTCCGCGCCCGTCGCATACAGCGGCGAGAGCGGATCGAGCACGTCGGTGAGGGGGCGGACGGCCTCGGTGGTGGTAGGGGCGGGCGGGGCGGTCTCGCTCGACGAGCTGAACTGCCACCGGCTCAGGAGGACGAAGACGGAGGCGATCGCCATCGCGAGGATCAGCATGAGGATCCATCGGGGCTTGATCGCGGTCTTCAGCACCCCTCCACGGTACTTCGTGCGGCTGTAGAACAGCGAATGCCGCGGGCGGCCGGACCCGGCCCGGGAAGGGCCGGTGCGGCGACCGGCACAGTGATTGGTTTGTCCCTATCACTTCGGTGCACCGCGGTCTAGGATTGTCCCTCGTGCGCTCCTTTCCCTATCCCCTGGCCGGCTCGCCGGACCTGCGCTCGCCCGCGCGCTATCTCCTCTGGCTGGGAGCCAGGCAGAAGGCCACCCTCGCCGCCGGGATAGCGCTCGGCTCCGTCTGGATGGCCTCGCAGGCCGTCATGCCCTTCGTGCTGGGCCGGGCCATCGACGACGGTGTGATCGGCCAGGACAGCCGGGCCCTCCTGGCCTGGACCCTCGCCCTGCTCGGGCTCATGGTGGTGCAGGCCGCCTCCGACACCGCCACGCACCGGGCAGGGGTCAGCAGCTGGATGCAGGCCGCATTCAGTTCTGTCCGGCTCGTGGGGCACAAGATCAGCAGGACCGGGGACGCGTTGCCCACGGCACTGTCCACGGGCGAGGTCGTCTCGACGGCGGCGTCGGATGCCTTCCGGCTCGGGGAGGTGTACGAGGTCCTGACGCGCCTCGCCGGAGCGGCTGCCGCGTGGGTCGTGGTGACGGTCCTCATCTGGCAGACCTCGCCCGTCCTCGGCGTCGTGGTCCTGATCGGCGTGCCCGTCAGCTGCGCGCTGCTGCTCTTCGTGGTGCGCCCCATGCAGGCACGCCAGCGCGAGCAGCGCGAGGCTGCGGGGAAGATGACGGCGGTGGGCGCGGACACCGTGGCGGGCCTGCGCGTGCTCCGCGGGATCGGCGGCGAGCACATCTTCGTGGATCGCTATCGCACCAAGTCGACCGCCACGCGCGACTCCGGGATCCGCGTAGCCCGTTCCCTGGCGGATCTCGAGGCCTCCCAGGTGTTCATCGCGGGAACCTTCAGCGTGGTCTTCACGTGGGTGGGTGCCTCGCTGGTCCTCGAGGGCGCTATCGCGCCCGGAGAGCTCGTGGCCCTGTACGGCTTCTCCATCTTCCTCGTGACGCCCATCCGGGCCGCCGCTGATTCCGTGGCCCGTTTCATCCGCGCCCACGTCGGCGCCCGGAAGATCATCGCCGTCCTCGAGGTCGACGCGAACGTATCCGAGAGCGCCACCCCGGTCCCTGCGCCGCGCGCCGGTTCGGTCCTGGTGGACGAGCGCTCCGGCGTCGTCGTCGAACCCGGACTCCTCACCGCCGTCGTCTCCCGGGAACCCGCGGACTCCACGGAGGTCCTCACGCGCCTGGGCCGCTTCGACGACGGACCCGGGGCGCCGACGGTGCGCTGGGGATCCGCGGACCTGCGCCGGGTGCCGCTCGCGGACATCCGCGCGCGCATCGTGGTCAGCGAGGCCGCTCCCCAGCTCTTCAGCGGTCCCCTGCGCCGCCAACTCGATCCGCACGGCCGGCACGACGACGCCGCCGTCCTGGCCGCGCTCGAGGCGGCCAGCGCCCTGGACATCCTCGACGGCCTCGAGGGCGGCCTCGCCCACGAGGTGACCGAACGCGGCAGGGGTTTCTCCGGCGGGCAACGCCAGCGCCTGGTCCTGGCCCGCGCCTATCTGACGGAGGCGGAGACCCTGGTCCTGGTGGAGCCGACGAGCGCCGTGGACGCGCACACCGAGCAACGCATCGCCGCCCGCCTGGCGGGCGTGCGAGCGCGGGACGGGCTGACCACGGTCATCGTCACGGCGAGTCCCCTCATGCTCCGGACCATGGACCGCGTGGTGTTCCTCGAGGACGGCCGGATCAGTGCCCAGGGCAGCCACCGGGACCTCATGGCCGACAGCTCGGCGTACCGGGACGTGGTGATCCGCAGTGAGTAGCACCACCAAGCTCCCCGTCGCGGGGGCCCTCGCAGTGCGCGATGAAGCGTCGAGGCTGATCCGCCACCACCGGCGCGGGCTCGGGCTGGTCATCGCCCTGTACATCGGATCCGCCGTGGCCGGTCTCGCCGGCCCGCTGCTGCTCGGCGAGCTCGTCGACGCACTGTCCGCGGGCACCACCCGGGGCTTCGTGGCACTCGTGTCGCTGGCCATGCTCGGGTTCCTGATCGTGCAGTCGGTGCTCCGCCGGTACGCGGTCCGCTCGGGCATGGTCTTCGGCGAGCGTGTCTTCGCCGAACTGCGCGAGGACTTCATGCGTGACATGACGGCGCTCCCGCTCTCCACGGTGGAGAAGGCCGGGACGGGCGATCTCGTGGCGCGCACCACGAACGACATCGAGGCGGTGTCCCACACCGTGCGCTTCGGCGTCCCCCAGGTCGTCGTGTCGGTCGTGACCATCGTCCTCACCCTCGGCGTCGCGGTCCTCACCTCCCCCGTCCTGTCCCTCGCCCTGCTCGTGGGTCTTCCCCTGCTGTGGGCCGTGACCCGCTGGTACCTCGGGCGCAGCGCCCGGGGTTACATGCGGGAGCGCGAGACCTACGCCGTCGTGAACGGGACCATCACCGAGACCATCGAGGGCGCCCGGACGGTGGACGCCCTCGGTCTCGGCGCACTGCGGCGCGAGGAGCTCGACCGCGCCCTCACCGGGAGCTTCCGGGCTGAGCGCTACACGCTGTGGCTGCGCTCGGTCCTCTTCCCGGCCGCGGACATCGCCTTCTGGCTCCCGGCGGCCGCGGTGCTGCTCTGGGGAGGCTGGCTCGCCGGGCAGGGCATCGTCACACCGGGCGCTGTGGCCACGGTGGCCCTGTTCGCCGTCCGGCTGATCGACCCGGTGGACCTCCTCATCATGTGGACCGACGAGATCCAGGTGGGCGCGGCGTCGCTGGCGCGGATCGTCGGCATCAAGGACGTGGAGCCCGACCGCACGGCGACGACGGCGGAGCCCGTGAACGAGGACATCGTGGTGGCCGGCGCCAGCTACGCCTACCGGGAAGGGCACAACGTCCTCCACGGTGTGGATCTCACCCTCGTGCGCGGCGAACGCCTCGCCGTCGTCGGACCCTCCGGTGCCGGGAAGTCCACCCTGGGCCGACTGATCGCCGGGATCCATCCGCCGACGTCAGGCTCCGTCACGGTGGGTGGCGTGCCCCTCGTGGACCGCCCGCTCGATGAGCTGCGACGCGAGGTGGCCCTCGTGACGCAGGAGCACCACGTGTTCGTGGGATCCGTCTCGGACAATGTGCGCCTGGGGCGCGCGGATGCGCCCGACGCCGAGATCGAGGACGCGCTGCGCAGCGTCGGTGCCCTGGACTGGGTGGAGCAGCTTCCCGAGGGCGCGGGAACAGAAGTCGGCTCCGGCGCCCACGAGCTGACCCCGGCGCAGGCGCAGGAGCTCGCCCTGGCACGGCTGATCCTCGCGGACCCGCACACCCTGGTGCTCGACGAGGCCACGTCCCTCATCGATCCGCAGGCCGCCCGGGACCTCGAGCGCTCGCTGAACGCCGTGCTGGAGGGCCGGACCGTCATCGCGATCGCGCACCGCCTGCATACCGCGCACGACGCCGACCGCGTGGCAGTCGTGGAGGAGGGGCGCATCGTCGAACTCGGTTCGCACGAGGAGCTCATCATCCTGGACGGGGCCTACGCCTCGCTGTGGAACTCGTGGCGGAGCGAGTGAACCTCCCCTGACCCCGGGGGCCGCAGGACTAGTGGTCGAAGAACACCAGCGAGGAATTGATCAGTTCGGCGATCACCTCGGCGTCGTGCGCCCGGCGCAGCGACTCGCGGAAGTTCTCCTTGAACAGGCTCCGGGCCGTGGTGGCCAGCACCTCCAGATGCTCCGAGAAGGACTGCGCCGGCGTGGCCATGAGCAGCACGAGGGTGGCCGGTCCGTCCACGGCGCCGAAATCGATGCTGTAGCCGAAGCGGGTCACGCCGACGGCGATCGAGGTCTGCGTCACGTACTCGCTGCGGGCGTGCGGCAGGCCCACTCCGCCGGGCAGTCCTGTGGCCAGCTGGTGCTCGCGGGCGTTGACCTGCCGGAGGAAACCGTCGAGATCGGAGATGCGCCCCGCACGGTGCAGGCGACCCGCCAGCTGTGTGGCGGCGTCCTCCTTCGAGGACGCCTCCATCTCCAGGATCACGAGATCGGCGGTGGTGAGCTCGGCGTCGTACAGATCGGGGAACAGCTCATTCACGGTGTGCCTTTCGATGATCACGACGGCTACAGTGTCACCACCCTAGCGGGGGTACCCGCAAGCCTCCGCGGGCTCAGTCGACCGAGGCATAGGGCGAGAGGACCACTTCCACCCGCTGGAACTCCTTGAGGTCGGAGTATCCGGTGGTCGCCATGGCGCGCCGGAGGGCACCGATCAGGTTGGACGTGCCGTCGGTGTGGTGGGACGGACCCCACAGGACCTCCTGGAGCGGCCCCACGGTGCCGATGTCCACGCGGTCCCCGCGCGGGAGTTCGCCGTGGTGTGCCTCCTGGCCCCAGTGCCAGCCCCTGCCGGGCGCCTCATCGGCGCGTGCCAGCGCAGAACCGAGCATGACGGCGTCGGCGCCCATCGCGATGGCCTTGACGATGTCGCCGCTCACGCCCATCCCGCCGTCGGCGATGACGTGGACGTACCGACCGCCGGACTCGTCCATGTAGTCCCGGCGTGCACCGGCGACGTCGGCGATGGCGGAGGCGAGCGGTGAGTGGATGCCCAGCGCACGGCGGGTCGTCGTCGTCGCGCCTCCCCCGAACCCGACGAGCACACCGGCGGCGCCGGTGCGCATCAGATGCAGTGCGGGCGTGTAGCCCGCGGCTCCCCCGACGATCACGGGGACGTCGAGTTCGTAGATGAACTTCTTCAGGTCCAGCGGCTCCTCGTTCTTGGACACGTGCTCCGCGGAGACCGTGGTGCCGCGGATCACGAAGATGTCCACGCCGGCGGCGAGGACCGTCCTGTAGAACTGCTGGGTGCGCTGCGGGGTGAGTGAGCCCGCCACCGTCACTCCGGCCTCGCGGATCTCGGCGAGCCGGCTGGTGATGAGATCTGCCCGGATGGGGGCCTCGTAGATCTCCTGCAGGCGCCGCGTGGCGGCGGGGCTGAAGTTCTCGGTGCTCAGCCCGGCGATCTCGTCGAGCACGGACTGCGGATCGTCGTAGCGCGTCCACAGGCCCTCGAGATTCAGCACGCCCAGACCCCCGAGCCTGCCCATGGCGATCGCGGTGGCGGGTGACATCACCGAGTCCATGGGCGCCGCGATCACGGGCATCTCGAACTGGTAGGCGTCGATCTGCCAGGACACGGACACGTCGAGCGGATCACGGGTCCGCCGGGACGGGACCACCGCCACGTCGTCCAGCGAATATGCCCTGCGTCCACGCTTGGCCCGGCCGATCTCGATCTCGTAAGTCACTGCTCCAGATTAGCCCAGCGCGGGTCGCCGGACGGGCGGAGCGGGTTCAGGCCTCCGGCAGCTGGCTCTCGAACATGCGGTAGTACCGGCCCCGCAGCGCCACGAGCTTGCGGTGGGTACCGGACTCGACGATCCGGCCGTCCTCCAGCATGTACACGACGTCGGCCTTCTCGATGGTGGCGAGCCGGTGGCTGATGGCGATGATGGTCCGGGAACGGTCGGCGAAGAGCTGCGAGAAGATGCGGTGCTCGGCGAGTGCGTCGATCGCCGAGGTGGGCTCGTCCATGACGATGAAGGGCGCGTCCCGGTAGAAGTTGCGTGCCATCGCGAGCCGTTGCCACTGCCCGCCGGACAGGCCGCTGCCCTTCCGCCCGCGCGGATCCTCCATCCAGTTGCTGACGTAGTTCTCGAACCCGTTGGGCAGCTTCCCGATGAAATCGGCTGCCTCGGCGTCCTCGGCGGCGCGGCGGACGCGCTCGTCGTCGCGCGGGCCGTGCACGTCCCCGAAGTAGATGTTGTTCGCCGCGGTGGCGAACTCGTAGCGCAGGAAGTCCTGCGACATCACGGCGAGATGCTCGTGCCAGTCGTCGATGCGGATCCCGCGCAGATCGCGCCCGTCGAGCAGGACCGCCCCCTCGCTCGGCTGGTAGAGACCGGCGAGAACCCGGACGAGCGTCGACTTGCCCGCGCCGTTCTCGCCCACGATCGCCACGTGCGTGCCCCGCTCGAACGACATGGAGATGCCCTTGAGGACCTCCGCCTCCGAGCCGGTGTAGGTGAAGTGGATGTCGCGGAGTTCGACGGCGGACGGCGGACCGTCCAGCCGTCCCGTGGCTGTGGTGGACAGCGGGAACTCCATGAACTGCTCGTAGTCCTTCAGGTTCGCCAGATCCTCGTCGATGGAGCTCAGCGACGAGACGAGGCTGTTGGCCGTGGTCAGCGCCCGGCTGACGATCTGCTGGACGTAGAGGAACTGGCCCACGGGTTGTGCCCGTGCGATGATCTGGACCACCACCCAGACGAGGGCCAGCAGCTGGGCGCCGTACTGCAGGGCATCGGCCAGGAGCTGCCGGGGGATGTAGCGCTTCTGGAAGTCGAGCCGGCGCTTCTCGTCCACGTCGCGCAGGGTGGAGCGCAGGCCCATGAGGTAGCGAATGATCCCGTAGAGGCGCATTTCCGCGATGTTCTGCGGCTTCATGAGATTCGTCTCGATCATGCGCCGCTGCCTCCTGGAGTCGATCTGTGTGTTCCAGTGCGCGATCTGCTCACGCGAGAGCCGGAACTGCAGGTAGACGCTCGGGATGATCGCCACGAGGACGATCAGCGCGATCCACCAGCTGACCAGGAGCAGCGCGCCGATCGCGAGGACCACGGACACCAACTGCGTGAAGATCGCGGCGATCCGGTCCAGGACGCGGGCGTAGGAGTCGGAGAAGCGCCGCGCTCGGTCGTAGAGATCCACCGTCTCCTTGTCGTCGTAGCGCCAGAACTCCAGCGCGAGGAAACGCTCGTACATGCGGTCACCCACGATCGCCCCGACGCGGAAGCTCAGGACCTGCTGGATGTAGCGGTCCACGCTCGTGAAGGCTCCCCACAGGAGCCCGAGGACCACCGTGATGACCACGTAGACGAGGGCCGACCGACCGGCGTCGGCCGCACCCGCGTAGGCGTCGGCGAGCGCCGTCGTCGTGAGGGCCGCGAAGTAGGTGGTCACGAGCGGCAGCACCGCGGAGATGAGGGAGCCGCCGATCTTCATGGCGACGGCGCCCGGCGACGCCTTGGCGCTCACGGCCAGGACCTGCCCGACGGCGTGTGCGTACGGGCGCAGGCGGATCCTGCGGCGCGCGGTCGCCTCGGGTTGCGGCAGACCGGTCATGACGCACCTCCCTTGTCGGGGAGGGCGGACCGGGAGTGCTTAGTTGGAGCCGTAGTTGGGTGCCTCCACCGTCATCTGGATGTCGTGCGGATGGGATTCCTTCAGCCCTGCCGAGGTGATGCGGACGAACTTGCCCTTGGCCTTCAGTTCGGCGATGGTGCGCGCGCCGGTGTAGAACATGGTCTGGCGCAGACCCCCGACGAGCTGGTGGGCCACCGATGCCAGCGGCCCGCGGTAGGCCACGCGACCCTCGATCCCCTCGGGGATCAGCTTGTCGTCCCCGGTGACGTCGGCCTGGAAGTAGCGGTCCTTCGAGTACGAGGTGTTCTTGCCGCGCGTCTGCATGGCCCCCAGCGAGCCCATGCCGCGGTAGGCCTTGAACTGCTTCCCGTTGACGAAGATCAGCTCGCCCGGGGCCTCGGCGGATCCGGCGAGGAGCGAACCGAGCATCACGGTGTCCGCGCCGGCCACGAGGGCCTTGCCGATATCGCCCGAGTACTGCAGGCCGCCATCGGCGATCACCGGGACGCCCGCAGGAATGGCCGCCTTCGCGGATTCGTAGATGGCGGTGACCTGGGGAACACCGACACCGGCCACGACGCGCGTGGTGCAGATGGACCCGGGTCCCACGCCCACCTTGATGCCGTCGGCACCGGCGTCGATCAGGGCCTGCGCGCCCTCGCGGGTGGCGGCCTGCCCACCGATGATGTCGACGTGCGCCACCGACGTCTCGGCCTTGAGCTTCGCGATCATCTCGAGGACACCGGCACTGTGGCCGTTCGCCGTGTCGACGAAGAGGGCGTCGACGCCGGCGTCCACCAGCGCCATGGCGCGCTCCCAGCCGTCACCGAAGAAGCCGATGGCGGCACCGACGCGGAGGCGTCCGTCGTCGTCCTTCGTGGACAGCGGGTACTGCTCGGCCTTCGTGAAGTCCTTCACGGTGATGAGGCCGCGGAGCACGCCCTCGCCGTCGACCAGGGGCAGCTTCTCGATCTTGTTCGTCGCGAGGAGGCCGATCGCGTCGTCGCCGCTGATGCCCACGCGCCCGGTGACCAGCGGCATCTTGGTCATCACGGTGTGCACGAGGGTACGGGGGAAGTCACGCTCGAGGACGAAGCGCGTGTCGCGGTTGGTCACGATGCCGAGGAGCCGCCCGGAGTCGTCGACCACCGGGAGGCCGGAGACACGGTAGTGCCCGCACAGCGCGTCGAGTTCCTGGAGCGTGGCGTCGGGCCCGATGGTGAGGGGGTTGGAGATCATCCCGGACTCGCTGCGCTTCACCCGGTCCACCTGGTCGGCCTGGTCCTGGATGGAGAGATTGCGGTGGATGACGCCGAGGCCGCCCTGCCGGGCCATGGCAACAGCCATGCGGGACTCGGTCACGGTGTCCATCGCCGAGGAGAGCAGGGGGGTCCTGACCGTGATGCGCCGGGAGATGCGCGAGGACGTATCGGCCTCCGACGGGATGACGTCGGTGTGACCGGGGAGCAGAAGGACATCGTCGTAGGTCAGGCCGATGAATCCGAAAGGGTCGTGGGTCTCGTTCTGGCCGGACTGCTGGCTCACTGATACGCCTCTTTCGGTGTTGCCCGATCTGGGTGGGTGGGGCCTGCGGCGAGCTACGCCTGCGGCCATATCAGTCTAGAACGCTCTGCGAAGCCACCCTATTTCCGGCCGGTTCCTGCCCTGGGCCGTCGCCCCTCCGGCCCGGCCCGTTCCCGCCGCGGGCCGCCGATCCGGCGGTTCCCGGCGGAAGCACGTACTCTTGAGAGGAGTATCTCCCGGCGGATACCCGGGACCATCTGAGTCCGATCGCCGGGTCTGCCGGCCTCGACGACACAACGTCGATGAGCCCCCTGACCCGCTTCGGCTCATCAACGAGGGAATGCTGATCTGTGAATAAACGACCTGCTGCACTGAAAGCACCACGGGAACTGGCCAAGGGAGCCATGCGCATCGTCGCACTCGGTGGGATCGGTGAGATCGGCAGAAACATGACCGTCTTCGAGTTCGACGGCAAGCTGCTGATCGTCGACTGCGGTGTCCTGTTCCCCGAGGACCACCAGCCGGGGATCAATGTCATCCTTCCCGACTTCTCCTACATCCGCGAGCGTCTCGACGACGTCGTCGCGGTGGTCCTTACCCACGGGCACGAGGACCACATCGGAGGTATCCCCTACCTGCTGAAGGAACGCGCCGACATCCCCCTGATCGGATCGCGACTCACACTCGCGTTCATCGAGGCGAAGCTCAAGGAACACCGCATCACTCCGAAGACCATCCAGGTCAAGGAGGGCGACCGCCGCACCATCGAGGGCTTCGACCTGGAGTTCGTCGCCGTCAACCACTCCATCCCCGACAGCCTCGCCGTCGCCATCCGCACCGCGGCCGGCATGGTGCTGCACACGGGCGACTTCAAGATGGACCAGTTCCCGCTCGACCGCCGCATCACGGACCTCGGGGCCTTCGCCCGCCTGGGTGCTGAGGGCGTGGACCTGTTCCTCACGGACTCCACCAACGCCGATGTGCCGGGCTTCACCACCTCCGAGAAGGACCTGGCGCCCGCCATCGACGCCGTGTTCCGTACGGCCCCGCGCCGCATCATCGTCTCCAGCTTCGCGAGCCACATCCACCGCATCCAGCAGATCATCGACACCGCGCACCGGCACAAGCGCAAGGTGGCCTTCGTGGGCCGCTCGATGGTGCGCAACATGACCATCGCGGCAGACCTCGGGTACCTGAACATCCCGCAGGGGCTGCTCGTCGATTTCAGGAAGCTCGAGCGCAGCGACGACCACAAGGTGGTCCTGATCTGCACCGGCTCGCAGGGTGAGCCGATGGCGGCCCTGTCCCGCATGGCGAACAAGGACCACGCCATCCGCATCAGCGAGGGCGACACGGTGCTGCTGGCCAGCTCGCTGATCCCAGGCAACGAGAACGCCATCTACGGGATCATCAACGCGCTCACCGAGATCGGCGCGAACGTGGTGCACAAGGGCAACGCGAAGGTGCATGTCTCCGGGCACGCCAGCGCGGGCGAACTCGCCTACTGCTACAACATCGTCAAGCCGCGCAACGTCATGCCCGTGCACGGCGAGTGGCGTCACCTGCGCGCCAATTCGGAGATCGCCGTCTCCACCGGCGTCGATCCCCGCAACGTGGTCATCGCCCAGGACGGCGTGACCGTGGATCTCGCCCGCGGGCGTGCCACGCTCTCGGGCAAGGTGGACGCCGGCCTCGTGTTCGTGGACGGCGACAGCGTGGGTGGCATCACGGAGGAGGACCTGCGCGAGCGCCGCCGCCTGGCGGAGGAGGGTGTGGTCACCGTCCTGGCGATCATCGATCCCGACAACGGGGACATGGTCGAGGCCCCCGAGTTCTTCACGAAGGGCTTCTCCTGCTCCAACGAGGATCTGGACAAGGCCGGCGCCGCCGTCGAGAAGGCGCTGCGCGACGCCGCGTCGAACCGTCAGGGTGGCCGCAAGCAGGATCCGGAGGAGATCATCGAGCGGGCCACGTCCAACTGGATGCGCCGCTTCTACAACCGGCAGCCCGTGGTGACGGCGATCGTCGTCGACGCCTGATTCCCCAGCGTTTCCGCGTAACACGAAGCTCCGGCACCCGTGAGGTTGCCGGAGCTTCGTCGTGCGGGTCCTGCTGTCCGGATCCGTCCTGCGAGCGCTGCTGTCGGGCCGGGTCATCGATCCCACTCTTCGGGGAGCTCCCGTGGGAGCGAGTCCCCTTTCCCACATCCCATTGTCCGCAGGTGGGATCCAAGGGTCCGCCCACTTCAATCAGCGCCTCCATCCCCCTGGTCAGGCACCATGAGGGGGATCGAACGGATCTCCGGCCCCGAGTCTCCTCCTGGCATACAAGGAGCTCGACATCGCATGCTCTGCGCCCGAGCGTGAGCACGCTCGGCGGCCAGAACGCTTGATCCCACTGACCGGGCCCCTGCAGAGGGGATGATTCGTCCTGCCCACTGGTCAGCGCCGAACAACGGGAACGACCGGCGAAACCCCACCGTGCACGCGCTCCCTCCCCACCATCCACCCGCGACCAGCGGGAACGACGGCGAGCCCCTGCCTTGGACGCGTTACCGCCCCACTGTCGACCTGCGAGCAGTGGGAACGACGGCGAGCCCCTGCCTTGAGCGCGCTCCTTCCCGACATTCAGCTGCGACCAGTGGGAACGACCACCGCTTCCCACTGGTCAGCGCCGAACAACGGGAACGACCGGCGAAACCCCACCCTGAGCGGGCTCCCTCCCCACGATCCGCCCGCGACCAGCGGGAACGACGACGAACCCCTGCCTTGGACGCGCAACCTCCCCACTATCCACCTGCGACCAGTGGGGACGACCGGCGCTGCCCACTGGTCAGCTCCGACCAGCGGGAACGACCGCAAACGTCCAGCGCGCACGCACCCCCTACCCTGCACGCTCCTCCCCACACCCCCGAACACAGCAGCACCCCGGCTCCAGAGAACCGGGGTGCTGCTGCATTCAGTTACGCGGGACGAGCCCTGGCGTCCTAGTGCGAGTGGCCGTGGCCTTCGGCGTCGGACTCCTCGGGCTTCTCCACCACGAGGGTTTCCGTGGTGAGCACCAGTGCCGCGATGGAGGCTGCGTTGCGCAGAGCGGAGCGCGTCACCTTCACCGGGTCGATGATGCCGGAATCCACGAGGTTCTCGTACTCGCCGGTCGCGGCGTTGAAGCCGTGACCCACCTCGAGATCGGAGACGCGGGAAACGACGACGTAGCCCTCGTGCCCGGCGTTCTCGGCGATCCAGCGCAGCGGCTGGGCGAGGGCACGACGCACGAGACCGATGGCCGTCGCGGCGTCGCCCTCGAGTGCCAGGACGTCGGGGTCCGTGTCCAGCGCCTTGCCTGCATGGACGAGCGCGGAACCGCCACCCGCCACGATGCCCTCTTCGAGTGCTGCGCGCGTGGAGGACACGGCGTCCTCGATGCGGTGCTTCTTCTCCTTGAGCTCCACCTCGGTGGCAGCGCCGACCTTGATGACGCCGATACCGCCGGCGAGCTTCGCCAGGCGCTCCTGGAGCTTCTCGCGATCCCAGTCGGAATCGGTGCGCTCCACCTCGGCGCGGATCTGCGCCACGCGGTCGGCGACGTCGGACTCGCTGCCCGTGCCGTCCACGATCGTGGTGGCGTCCTTGGTGACGGTGATGCGGCGAGCCGAACCCAGCACCTCGAGGCCCACCTGGTCCAGCTTCAGACCGAGATCGGGCGAGACGACCTGCGCACCCGTCAGCGTGGCGATGTCCTGCATCATGGCCTTGCGGCGGTCACCGAAGCCCGGAGCCTTGACGGCGACCACGTTCAGGGTGCCGCGGATCTTGTTGACAACGAGGGTGGACAGCGCTTCGCCCTCGATGTCCTCGGCGATGATGAACAGCGGCTTGCCGGCCTGCAGGGCCTTCTCGAGCAGCGGCAGGAACTCCTGCAGCGAGGAGATCTTGCCGGAGTTGATGAGGATGAGCGCGTCCTCGAGGACGGCTTCCTGGCGCTCGGCGTCAGTCACGAAGTACGGCGAGAGGTAGCCCTTGTCGAACTGCATGCCCTCGGTGAGAACCAGTTCGGTCTGCGTGGTGGAGGACTCCTCGATGGTGATCACACCATCCTTGCCGACCTTCTCGAAGGCCTCCGCGAGGAGGTCTCCCACTTCGGTGCTCTGGGCGGAGATCGACGCGACGTTGGCGGTCTGCTGACCGACGACCTCGCGGGCGTTCTCCAGCAGGCGCTTGGCGACGGCCTCGACCGACACCTCGATACCGTGCTTGAGCTGTCCGGGTGCAGCGCCGGCGGCCACGTTGCGCAGGCCCTCCTTGACGAGTGCCTGCGCCAGGACGGTCGCGGTGGTGGTGCCGTCACCGGCGACGTCGTTCGTCTTGGTGGCAACTTCCTTGGCCAGCTGTGCGCCGAGGTTCTCGTACGGGTCGTCGAGCTCGACCTCGCGGGCGATCGTGACGCCGTCGTTCGTGATGGTGGGGGCGCCCCACTTCTTGTCGAGCACGACATTGCGTCCACGCGGGCCCAGCGTCACCTTGACGGTGTCGGCGAGCTTGTCCACGCCGGCCTCGAGGGCACGGCGGGCGGCGTCGTTGAATTCCAACTGCTTTGCCATTGTTGGTTCCTTTCAGGCTTGTGCAGCAAGAAAAACCCCGGCCAGTGCGACCGGGGCTCTTCTCAGGGGCTACTACTTGACGACGATGGCGAGGACGTCGCGGGCGGAGAGCACGAGGTACTCCTGGCCGCCGTTCTTGACCTCGGTTCCGCCGTACTTCGAGTAGATGACGACGTCGCCCTCGGACACGTCGATGGGAACGCGGTTGCCGTTGTCGTCGATACGACCCGGTCCGACGGCTACGACCTCGCCCTCCTGGGGCTTCTCCTTGGCCGTGTCCGGGATGACGAGGCCGGAAGCAGTGGTCTGCTCGGCTTCGAGGGGGCGGACCACAATGCGATCCTCAAGGGGCTTGATAGAGACCGACACTCGGGCTCTCCTTTGCGTTCGATTCCAATGGAGTAAAGGCCTTCGGGCTGGGCGTGTACCGTCGTCGCGGTGCCGGTGAACGCTGCCCTCGCAGGCTGGCACCCACAAGGAGCGAGTGCCAACTCCGACTGTATGCAACGGCTGGCACTCGGTCAAGGTGAGTGCCAGCCAGTAGACGACGACGCCGGCGGGCGGCCGATGACAGCGGCCGGTCGGCGGGCGGACGCCGGGAGCAACAGCTGCGTCCCCTAGGCTGACCGGATGGCAACGGAGAACATCGCGGACATCCTCACCCCCGAGGGCTGGGAGCTGCTGAATTCGCTCGGGCCGTACGACGAGGCGGACAGCATGAGGCTCACCGCCCAGCTCCGCAAGGCCGGCCACGCGCCGCTGGCCGTGGCCGCAGCCCTCACCCAGTCGCGGCTACGGGCGCGGGCCACGGCCAAGTTCGGGCCGTTCGCGGAGCGGATGGTGTTCACGGAGGCAGGCCTGGAGCAGGCCACTCGCCTCGTCGTCACCGCCCGCCACGCGCGCCGCTTCGTCGACGCCGGCCTTCTGCGGATCGCGGATCTGGGGTGCGGCCTCGGCGCGGACAGCATGGCCCTGGCCACGCTCGACCGTGAGGTCACCGCCGTCGAACTGGATGAGACGACCGCCGCCGCCGCGACCATGAATCTGCTGCCCTTCCCCAACGCGCGCGTGGTCAACGCCGACGCCGCCGCGGTGGACACCGCGGAGTACGACGGCGTGTGGCTGGATCCGGCGCGGCGGACCACGACGACGTCGGGCACCTCCCGGCTCTTCGATCCGGAGGCCTTCTCGCCGCCCCTGTCCTTCGTGCAGGACCTCGCCGCGACGGGCAAGCCCGTGGGCGTGAAGATGGGCCCGGGAATGCCGCACGACGCGATCCCCGCGGACTGCGAGGCACAGTGGGTCTCGGTGGATGGCGCCGTCACCGAGGTGGCCCTGTGGTTCAACGCCCTCCGGCGGGACGGCGTCCGCCGGGCAGCCCTGGTCCTGGGGGCGCGGAACGCTGCGGAGCTGACATCGGCCGCGGACTTCGGAGCCGGTCCGACGGCGGCGATCGGGGCGCCGGAGGACTATCTCTACGAACCCGACGGCGCCGTCATCCGTGCCGAACTCGTTGCCGACCTCGCGGCGCAGCTCGGAGGGCATCTGCTCGATCCGATGATCGCGTACATCTGCGCGCCCTCGCACATCGACACCCCGTTCGCCCGCGCCTACAAGATCCTCGAGGTACGCCCCTTCAATATGAAGGCCCTGAAGGCGTGGGTCCGCGCGGAGGGGATCGGGGTCCTCGACATCAAGAAGCGCGGGATCGCCGTCACTCCGGAGGAGGTACGAGAGAAGCTACTCGCGGGGTCGGGCAAGGGCCGCAGGAAGGCGACGCTCGTGCTGACCCGGGCGGGCGACGAACGCCTCGCGATCGTGGTCGAGCCCGTTCCTTCCGGATGAGCGGGCCACACGGCCGCCGAACCCGCAACCCGGGCGGCGCGTGTGCGCCCGGTGCGTAAGGTTTCCTAGACTGGGAGGTCATCCCACCCGACGGAAGGCAGGTCCATGGCGGACGACACGAGAAGCAGTGAGGTGCGCCGCGGCGTCCTCTTCGACGTCGACGGCACGCTCGTCGATTCCAACTACCTGCACACCATCGCGTGGTGGCAGGCCTTCCGCCGCTTCGGACACGACGTCCCCATGTCCGGGATCCACCGGGCCATCGGCATGGGCGGGGACAAGCTCGTCGCCCATCTGCTCGGCGAGGGTCGCGATGCCGACCAGGACATCGAGATCGACTCCACCCACGGCGCCATCTTCTCCTCGTTCTGGCCCTCCCTGCGCGCCTTCGACGGAGCTGCCGAGCTGGTGCGCCGCTGCGCGGACGACGGCCTGGTGGTCGTCCTCGCCTCCTCGGCCTCGCAGGACGACGTCGATGCGAACCGCGCCGTCATCGACGCGGACGACGCCATCACCGCGGCGACCACCACCGACGACGCCGGGAACAGCAAACCCTCCCCCGATATCCTGCAGGCAGCGCTCGACGCCGGCGGCCTGGAGGCCGCGAATGTCGTCTTCGTCGGAGATGCGGTCTGGGACGTCATCGCCGCCTCCGAGCTGGGGATCCCCACGATCGCCCTCGCCTCCGGCGGAACCGGCGAGGCCGAACTCCGGGACGCCGGCGCCACCCTGGTGTACAGGGACATCCGGGCACTGCTGGATGCGTTCGACGACGGCCCCCTCCACGCCCTGATGGCGTCGGGCGGAGCGTCGTGACCTTCCGCCACCTCGGCTGAGACCGGAGGACGGGATGGGCGGGAAGCAGCCGGGACCGGGCGGCACGCCGGCTCTCACCGCGCTGACGGCAGCGCGGATCCCGTTCACCGTTCGGCCGTACACGCACGAGGACGGGGCGCCGTCGTACGGGCTCGAGGCCGCCGCGGCGCTCGGCGTCGAACCCGCCCGTGTCTTCAAGACCCTGATGACGAGCGTTGACGGCGCGCTCGTATGCGCCGTCGTGCCCGTCAGCGGGTCGCTCGAGCTGAAGGCGCTCGCCGCCGCGCTCGGCGGGCGGAAGGCGTCGATGGCAGACCCGGAGACAGCACGGCGTCGGACCGGGTACGTGCTCGGTGGGATCTCACCGATCGGACAACGGCAGCACTCCCCCGTCGTCGTCGACGCATCCGTTCTCGATCACGCGACGGTCTTCGTCTCGGGCGGGCGGCGCGGCCTGGACATCGAGCTCGCGCCGACGGATCTGGTCGCCGTCACCGGTGCGCGGGTCGCGGCGATCGCCGGACCGTAGCGCGTGCTCCCGCGATAGGGTGACGTGCGTGGAACTCACCGAAGGCGCCCTCCCACGGCAGGCCGAAGCGCTCGCGCTCTACGACGCGGTCGGCTGGACCGTCTACACACGCGACCCGGACCGCCTGCAGCGCAGCCTGGCCGGATCGCACCTGGTACTGACGGTGCGCGACGACGACGGCTCGCTGCTCGGACTGGCCCGGACCGTCTCAGACGACGAGTCCATCTGCTATCTCCAGGACATCCTCGTGCACCCCGACGCACGGCGGCGCGGTGTGGGCCGGGCGCTGGTGCTCCACGTGCAGCAGCGCTACCGCCACTGCATGTTCATCGCCCTGAGCACCGATGCCGGGACCACGCCCGACGCCGCCCTGTCCCACCCGTTCTACCGGTCGCTGGGTTTCAGTGCACACCCGGAGCTGGGACTGGCAGCCTTCGGCTACCGACCCTGACCGTCCCCGCGGATGCCGCGCGCCAACCGCCCAGGGACATCCAGGACCCAGGGGCACCCGAAGAACGGGTCAGGCGTCCATCCGCACGGCCCCGCCCGAGACGGTGAGCCCACCGGCTCCGGGGATCGCCACGGTGATCACGGAGGGGCGACCGACGTCGAACCCCTGGTGCACCGTCAGCACGGCGGGCGGTGCGAGCTCACCGCGTTCCCGGAGATACGCTCCGAGCGCCGCCGCAGCGGATCCGGTTGCCGGGTCCTCGCGCACGCCTCCGGGCGGGAACGGATTGCGGGCCTCGAAGACGTCGGGCGCGAGCCGGTGGACGACGGCGACCGTGGCGCCCCAGCCGTGGGTGGCCATGAAAGACTTCAGCCCGGCGTAGTCGTAGTCGAGGGCATGGAGCACGGCGGCGCTGCGCACGGGCACGATGGGGTGGATGTTGCCGGCGAAGGCGAGCATCACCGGCAGGTCGGCGCAGAGATCGGCCTCGTCCAGTCGCAACTGCCGGAGGAGATCGGTCCGGACGGCGTCGTCGATCACCCCGACCCACGGTTCCACCGTGACGAGAGAGGCGACGAGACCCTGACCGGTCTGCTCCGTCCTGAGTTCCAGCTGCCCCACGGGTGTGGACAGGATCAGGTCTCCCGGCCCCTCCCGCTCGGCGAGCGCGACGCCGGTCGCGATGGTCGCGTGCCCGCAGAACGGGATCTCGGCCTCGGGCGCGAAGTAGCGGACCGTGGCGTGGCCGGGACTCCGCGCCGTGATGAACGCGCTCTCCGCATAGCCCAGATCGGCGGCGATGACCTGCATCCGCTCCGACGTGAGCGCTCCGGCATCGAGGACGATCCCGGCGGGGTTGCCGCCGTCGGGCCTGTCGGTGAACGCGGCGTAGCGGAGGATCTCCATGCGGTGATGCTACCGGCGTCAGTCGTCCGGCCCGGAGCTCTCCACCAGCGCCGGGTCTCCGGGCCGGGTGCTGGTGCTCCGGTTGATGAGCCAGGTGATGGCCCAGAGCACCACGCCGATGACCATGAGTCCACCGGCTATCTGGTACTGGATGACGTCGCGTCCCACCCAGGGCCCGGCGAGGAAAGCACACAGGACCGCGGCGACGATCGGCATGGGTCCGGGGGAGGTGAAGAACACCTTCCTGTTCGGGTCACGCTTTCCCCGCAGCACCACGCAGGCGATGTTCACCACCGTGAAGACGCACAGCAGGAGGAAGGCTGTGGTGCCCGAGAGATTGGCCACGATATTGCTCTCCGGGTCGCTCGTGACGTAGACGATCAGGGCGAGGGCGAGGACGGTGGAGAAGGCGATGCCGGCCCAGGGCGTCAGCCGCACCGGCAGGACCTTGCCGAGCGGACGGGGCAGGATGCCCTGGCGCGCCATCCCGTAGATCAGCCGGCTCGCCATGAGCATGTTGATCAGGGCGGTGTTGGCCACGGCGAAGACCGCCAGGAACGGGAAGATCTTCTCGATCGGGAAACCCGGGGAGCCCTTCTGCACCACCTCGAGCAGGGCGGCGCCCTCGGAGGCACGGATCCCCTCCAGCTCGGTGGGGCTCAGCACCGTGACCACGGAGATGGCGACCAGCATGTAGAACACGACGGCGATCCCGAGGCCTGTCAGCATGGTGCGCGGGAAGATCCGCTCGGGGTTCTTGGTCTCCTCCACCATGTTCACGGAGTCCTCGAACCCGACCATCGCGAAGAAGGCGATGGAGGTCGCCGCGGTCACCGCGAGGAACAGTCCCTTGTCCTGCAGATCCGAGAACACGAAGACTTCGCCGACGTTCCCGTTGCCCTGCGCCATCGCGTAGAAGCCGACGCCGATCACGATGCACAGCGCCGTCATCTCCACCAGGGTCAGCACCACGTTGAACTTGACGCTCTCCCCGACGCCGCGCAGATTGACGACGGCGAGCAGCAGCATGAAGCCCAGCGCCACGAGGGTGATCACGCCCTGCCCGGGCACCTCCATCCAGCCGTTCACCTCGAGCCCACCGAAGAAGTTCTGGGCAAGGACGTTCGCCGACGTGGACGCACTGGTGATCCCCGAGCAGACCACGGCGAAGGCCACGAGGAACGTGACGAAGTGGATGCCGAAGGCCTTGTGCGTGTACAGCGCCGCGCCGGCGGCCTGCGGGTACTGCGTGACGAGTTCCAGATAGGACAGGGCGGTCATGGTCGCCACGATGAACGCGAGCAGGAACGGGAGCCAGACGATCCCCCCGACCGTTCCGGCCATGGTCCCGGTCACCGCGTACACCCCGGCACCGAGGATGTCTCCCACGATGAACAGCAGCAGCAGCTTCGGTCCGAGGACCCGTTTCAGCTCCGGTTCACCGGTGGCGGCCGGTGATTCGGATGCCCGGTCGGCAGAAGTACTCATGCTCGCCCCTCCCCTACGTTTTCCACCACACTGTGGACCTGTTCCGCGCCCATGGCAAGGTTCCGCGCATGGCCTGCCCGGCCACCGCACGCCGTCGGGCGCTATCGGCCGCCCCCGCCCGGTGATCCGCTGCCCTAGGCTTGCCGGATGAGTCCCACACCCCAGGCCGGCGATCAGCTCCGATCGGAGCTGGGCTCCGCACGGCGGGCGGCCACGTCGGATCAGGACTGGCAGTCCTTCGAGGTACGCGTCGAGGCGGAGTTCCCACGCCTGCAGCGGCTCTTCCACACCCTGTACGGCCCGGAGGCCGACGGCGAGCTCCTGCGGGTGGTCCTCGACGCGGCGGCCTCCTGGCAGGAGAGGCCCGCGGACCTCAAACACCTCGACACACTGCGGGCCATGGCTCCGGACTGGTTCCAGTCGAACCGGATGCTCGGCGGCGTCTGCTACGTGGACCTGTTCGCCGGGGATCTGGCAGGTCTGCGTGAGCGTATCCCCTACTTCCGCGAGCTCGGCCTGACCTATCTGCACCTGATGCCGCTGTTCCTGGCACCCGAGGAGAACTCCGACGGCGGGTACGCGGTCTCCAGCTACCGCGCCGTGGACCCACGGCTCGGCACCATGGACGATCTAGCGGACGTCGCGCGTGAACTCCGCGGGAACGGGATAGCCCTGGTGGTCGACTTCGTCTTCAACCACACCTCGGACGAGCACGAGTGGGCACGGCGTGCTCTGGCGCAGGACCCGGAGTACGCGGACTTCTACTGGATCTACCCGGACCGCTCCAAGCCCGATGCGTTCGAGCGGACGGTGCGGGAGATCTTCCCCGACGACCACCCCGGCTCCTTCGTGCCCTTGGAGGACGGCCGCTGGGTCTGGGCCACCTTCCACTCGTTCCAGTGGGACCTCGACTACCGTAATCCCCGGGTCTTCCGCGCCATGGCCGGCGAACTGCTGTTCCTCGCGAATCTCGGCGTAGACGTGGTGCGCATGGACGCCGTCGCCTTCATCTGGAAGCAGCTCGGCACCAGCTGTGAGTCCCTTCCGGAGGCCCATCTCCTGCTGCAGGCCTTCAACGCCGTGTGCCGGCTCGCGGCACCGTCCCTCCTGTTCAAGTCCGAGGCCATCGTCCACCCGGACGAGGTGGTGCAGTACATCGACCCCGACGAATGCCGGCTCAGCTACAACCCCCTGCAGATGGCCCTGATCTGGAACTCGCTCGCCACCCGGGACGTCTCCCTGCTCAGCCAGGCCCTCGAACGCCGGCACGGGATCCCCGAGGGTACGGCGTGGGTCAACTACGTGCGCAGCCACGACGACATCGGATGGACCTTCTCCGACGAGGACGCCGCCGACCTCGGGATCGACGGCCACGACCACCGCCGGTTCCTCAACGCCTTCTACGTGGACCGCTTCCCCGGCAGCTTCGCCCGCGGCATCCCGTTCCAGGACAACCCGCGCACCGGCGACGCGCGCATCTCGGGCACGACGGCGTCCCTGGCCGGGCTGGAATCCGTTCCCGACGCCGGAGCCGACGGCGCCGGGGTGGCCAGGGTGCTCCTGGCCCACGCGATCATCCTCAGCACCGGCGGCATCCCGCTGCTCTATCTCGGCGACGAAGTGGGCCAGCTCAACGACCACACCTACCTCGCGTATCCCGCCAAGGCAGCGGACAGCCGCTGGGTGGGCCGTCCCGCCTACCCGGAGGACCGCTACGCGGAAAGGACGGACCCCACCACGGAGGCGGGTGCCATCTTCCGCGGGCTCATGCACCTCATCGACGTCCGCACGCAGACTCCCGAGTTCGCCGGAGGACGCCTCCTGCCGTTCCATACGAACAACCCGCACGTCCTCGGCTACCAGCGACCCGGGCTGCTCGACGGCGAGGACTCCACTGTGGTGGCCTTCGCCAATGTCGCGGACACCGCACAGCACCTCAGCGCCGAGACCCTCTCCGGCCTGCCGGAGACGGCGTGGGAACTCATCGGCGGCGAGCGGGTGTTCCTGCGGACGGGCCTGAGGCTCGAGCCGTTGGGTGTCCGCTGGCTCAGGATCTGACCCCGGTGCAGGGAAGGCACCCGGTCACTGCCTGCGTGAGAACTCCCCCGCGGCCCGGACCTGCTCCGGGGTGGGTCGGTGACCCGTGTAGAGCACGAACTGCTCCTCGGCCTGCAGGGCCACCACCTCCGCACCCGTGATGACCGGTGTCCCCCTGTGCCGTGCGGCGAGGACGAGCGGGGTCTCCGACGGGGAGGCGACGACGTCGAACACCAGGCGGGCTGCCTCGATGGCGTGCTGCGGGAAGGCGACGACGTCCGCGTCGTCGCCCTCCATGCCGAGCGGCGTGACGTTCACGAGCAGATCCGCCGTCGACTCCCCCACCTCCGCCTGCCAGTCGAAGCCGTAGAGTCCGGCGAGCGCCCGGCCGGTGCGCTCGTTGCGGGCCACGAGCACCACGCTGTGGAACCCGGAATCGCGCAGCGCCGCGACGACGGCCTTGGCCATCCCGCCGGAGCCGCGCACGAGCACCGAGTGCGTGCTCGGGACGGCATGCTCACGCAGCAGGCGCGTCACGGCCAGATAGTCGGTGTTGTAGGCGGTGAGGACGCCGTCGTCGTTGACGATCGTGTTGACGGAATCGATGGCCCGCGCGGACGGATCGAGGTGGTCCACCAGGGCGATCACGTCCTCCTTGAACGGCATGGAGATGGCACATCCGCGGATGCCCAGCCCGCGCACACCAGCGATGGCCGCAGCCAGATCCGTCGTGCTGAACGCCTTGTAGACGTAGTTGAGCCCCAACTCCTCGTAGAGGTAATTGTGGAAACGGGTCCGGATGTTGCTGGGCCGTGCGGCCAGCGAGATGCACAGGGTCATGTCTTTGTTCAGGATGGGCACGGACCCATTCTGCCCCGCCGAAGTGCTCATACCGCACTAGTGGCGACCCTTCTCCGGCCCTCCGAGCAGGTCCTCGTGGTAAGGGGGCCTATCCGCCACCGGCAAGGAGATGACGCTCTCAGGTCCACCATCATTCGAGCCGCCCATATGACCCGGCCGCGGCATGTCCTCGATGAACTGTGTCAACTGTGCTTGATGAATTCCCCAGATCCGGCGAACCTCGCGGACCGGCTCACGGTTGTCGTCCACCCGTAGATCAACAGTGGGGTATCCGCGATCGGTCAGTACCAGAACTGCCGCGGACTGCCTCCCACGGAAGTCGCCGCCAGCCGATTGGCCCGCCTCGAGAGCCAGCACCAGCCGTTCCGCAAGCGGGAGTCCCTCCGTCGATTCGTATCGCTCAGCCATCGAGCCGAGCACTTCTTCACCGGTCAGCATGTTGCCCAGGACGAGGTGGTCCGTCGCGATGATCTGACCGCTCCACCCGGTACAACCGGATCCCGTGAATCCCTGCGGTCGACCGATGAAGGGCATCCAGCCGAGTTGCCTGATCTCCTTCTGCGGGTCGGCTGCGACCACGGAGGTGAAGACGGACTCCGCCGCGTCCTCGGACGGCATCCGGTCCAGCACACCAGACGCCAGGTAGGGGTTGATGAATGACTGTGTCGTCATCACCCCGACATCGCGCTTCCACCGCAGGCACAACCCGCCTACACATGGGATGGCTGTCGATATAGCCACCCCCACCGAACCACTGTCGACGCATCGACCGAGAATCGAAAATGTCACAGCAGGACCTTCCTACCAGAGCAGGTTGCGCTTTTTCTCATGGAAGAACGCAATGATGATTGCTATGAAGGTCGACAAACTGCCGACAACTCCGAGAACAATAAGGGCAAACCAGACAACGAATGGAATAGTCAATTCTATGGACCTCTCTCTTGGTGCTGAACAGCAGATGTCGTGCCTCAGACCTCAGGGGAGGTGCTGACGTGTTCCGATTTCGATAGAGGAACCCAGTCACGCATGGTCCGGAAATCGAAGTGCTTGGGCCAGATCCAGCTGGTCAGGAGGGTTCCGATCGTAGCGATCGCGAATGAGACGACAGCTCCCTGCAGGTCTCCCGACGCCCAATCAGGGAATGTGAACATGGGAATCTGGAAGAACAGCAGGTCCATACTCCCGCCTCCATAGAAGACGAGGCCGGTCGCTATCGCGACGATTATGCTGCAGAACGCACCCGTTGGATTGACCCGTTTGAAGAAGGCACCGACCACGACCGGTGTCAGATAGGCGGCATTGATGATGCCCAGCCAGATGAGCAGGGATAAAAGTGTCGACGGTCGTTGGAGCGCGGTCGCGATAGTGATCAGCGCGATGACAACCGTTCCGATTCGACCAGCCGACAGAACCTGTCGATCCGTAGCGTTGCGGTTGATGACGTTGTTGTAGATGTCATTCATGAAGATGCCGGCCACACCGTTCATCAGCGCTGCCATCGTGGAGGCCAGCGCCGCCCAGAGGAGAGCCAGGAAGAACACTGACCCGAGCGAGCCGGCCAGATTGGAGACCACCTCGGGAGCAACGGAACTTGGGCCACCCGGAAGCTCCATATCGGAGCCTACGGCGACAAAGGCAAGGGTACCGGTGGCGATCGGCACGAAGATCCAACCGATCCCCGCGAAAATGAAGGTCTTCTTCAGTACATTCGCGCGCAATGCAAAAGCTCTCTGCCAGAAGGTGTTGTCCATGAAGACCTCCCCCGCGTAGATCAGCGGAATGACGCACAGAAACAGCAGTCCGGCGGGATTGTCCAGCCGCAATGTCTCCGGCGCGAGAGCAATCATCCCGTCGTACACCTCGCGGGGATTTGCCTGCCAGTAAATGAGGGCGGGGAAGATGAAGACGAGAACCATGATCAGCATCGATTGAAGGAAGTCGGTGCTCAGGACCGACATCATGCCGCCGATCGACACGTAGGTAAGAACGATGCCGACCGTAAGGATGACTCCGACAGCGAAGGGGATACCGAAAATGGTCTCCAGAATAATACCCGCGGCCATGCCCTGGGTCAGCAGCCATCCCAGATCCCATACCAGCAGTGCGATGAGGAAGAGCCAGTAGTTCTTGCCGTCGTACCTGAGACGGAAGAAGTCGCCGACCGTTCGTCCGGCGGGCAGGATCTTCTTCAGGCGGGCGGCCAGCGGAGCAAATGCCATCACTGCGACCCCGCCCCCGACTGCATAGCCGAGGACACCGAGGACTCCGTAGGTATAGCCGCTTTCCGGCGACGCGAGGATGGTGTTCCCGGTGACCCATGTTGCAAGGATGGTAGCGCTGCCGAGCGCCAGGCCGACTTGACGACCCCCTACAAGATAGTCGTCTGTGCTCGATACGCGTTTACTGACCTTGAGGCCGGCATAGATCCAGGACGCGCCCAGCACGACGATGATGACGATACCGAGGACCTGGAAATTCACTCCGACCGCCCCTCATCAGGAGTTTCGATGGCCTCGACCTCGTCGAGCCACTCGTTCTTCGTCACGGCCTGACCCAGCGCAATCATGATGAAGAGCGTGACAAGACACAGCACTCCTCCGAGCGCCCATGCGTATTCCGGTATCATCGTTGCTCTCCTAGGCAGGTGTGTGCGTTGTGTAGGTCTCAACTCGCCGATTGAGCAGCGGATCGTTGAACTCGTTCCACTGCCTGGAGTCTCGGGCTTCGCCCGGTTTTATCTCCGCGTACAGGATCTCTTGATGGACCGGACTGGCGGGACCGGCAAGGTGCCATCCCGTATATCCGGTGATCACGCTCTGTCCGATGAACTCCTGGCCCCGCTCGGTGCCCACCCGGTCGGCTGCAACGATGTAAAGCCCGTTCACATGTGCGCTGGCTTGACACAGGATGGTGGCCATTGCCTTCTCCCCGGGTGCCTGCCCCGGGATCGGAACCCAATTGGTCGGAACGCAGAGGACGTCGGCGCCCTGCACGGCGAAGGAACGTACCGCTTCCGGGAACCATCCGTCGTAGCACACCATCATGCCGATGGTGCCCAGCTCGGTTCGGAATACCGGGTGATTGCAGTCGCCCGGCTCGAAATACTTGTTCTCATTGTTCCAGAGGTGGTTCTTCCGGTAGTTGCCGATCACTCCCTCCGGGCCGATCAGCACGGACGAGTTGAAGTAGGTGCCGCCACTGTTCTCCGGGTAGCCGGCCACCATCCATACGTTGTTCGCCCGACAGAAAGCGGCCCATGTCGAAATGGTCCTACTGTCGCTGAGGTCTTCCGCGCACGCTGCGACCTCTTCCTTTGACTGGAACACGTAACCGGAAGAGCACAGTTCCGGGAAGACGAGGAGTTTGGCGCCATGAGCGACAGCTTCCTCTCCCAGGCGCAGCAGCTCGGTGACGTTCGATTCGACCTCTCCGATTCGAGGTTCCATCTGCACCGCCGCAGCGATGAAGGATCCACTCATGACAACATCCTTTGCAAACGATTGCGTACTGTGAGAAAAGTAAAACCTATGACCCGAGTCACAGTCAAGAACTTTCGCGAGTACGCCATCGGCTGACTTCGCTCTCATGGAGCCGAAACGCCAACCACTCAGGGCCCCGGGGCCAGTGGGCCGCCGAATCTGCCGAGCGCATCACCGACTAAGAGGCAATCGTTTGCACATGAGAACAATCCGAGGTCGGTAGTGGAAGGACTCCGAGCCGGTCACTGCCATCTCTGGTACCGCACGCGTCCTTTCTGCTGGCGAGACCGGCGGCGTGCTGCCGCCTCATCTGCCCGGGCTCAGCCGTCCTGGCCTACAGCACTTCGCGGTTCGGCCTCGAGGAACCCTCGTCCCGCGCCCGGCGCTCGAGGACACCTGACCGGTACAGCGCGCCTCGGACGCCGCGGTCTCATTACACTTGAGCTCGGTCCTCCTGCGACGGCGCACTCCAGAGGCCTGATCCCCCACCACCGCACGCCTCGTCCCAGGAGCCCACCCGTGACTATCGATTTCGCGCAGTCCGCGCAATCCACGCTCGGTGTCGAGTGGGAGCTGGCCCTGGTGGACCCCTCCACCGGCGAGCTGGTCTCGGTGGCCGACCAGGTGCTCCGCGGGGTCAGCGCCAACCATCCCGAGCTGCAGGAGGACGAGGAACACCCGCATATCAAACAGGAGCTCCTGCTGAACACCGTGGAACTCATCACCGGTGTGTGCTCCACGGTGGGCGAGGCGAAGGACGACCTGGCCCGCTCGCTCGCCGCCGTCCGGGAAGTCACCGATCCCATGGGGGTCGACGTCTTCTGCGCGGGCTCACATCCCTTCAGCTCACCGAAGGATCAGCAGGTCACCGACAGGGAGCGATACGCGAAACTGATCGACCGCACCCGGTGGTGGGGACAGCAGATGGTGATCTACGGCGTGCACGTCCATGTGGGACTGGATCGTCGGGAGAAGGCGCTGCCGGTGGTCGACGGGCTGATGAACTACGTGCCGCACTTCCAGGCGCTCTCGGCGTCGTCGCCGTTCTGGGGTGGCGAGGACACCGGCTACGCCTCGCAGCGAGCCCTCATGTTCCAGCAGCTGCCCACTGCGGGTCTTCCCTTCCACTTCGACGACTGGGCCGGCTACGAGTCCTACGTGCAGGACATGTTCACCACGGGGGTGATCGACTCCATCAGCGAGATCCGCTGGGACATCCGTCCGGTCCCCAATCTCGGCACCGTGGAGATGCGGGTGTGCGACGGGCTCTCCACCCTGCAGGACGTGGGCGCCGTCGCAGCACTGACCCAGTGTCTCGTCCAGGAGTTCTCCGACACGCTCGACGCCGGAGGGAGCATCCCCACCATGCAGCCGTGGCACATCCAGGAGAACAAGTGGCGTGCCGCGCGGTACGGTCTGGACGCCATCATCATCCTCGACGCCGCCGGCAACGAACAGCTCGTCACCGATCATCTCGCCGAGGTGCTCACCCGACTGGAGCCCGTCGCCCGGAGCCTCGGCTGCAGCAGGGAACTCGCGGATGTAGAGGCGATCATTCAGCGTGGCGCCGGGTACCAGCGCCAGCGTCGCGTCGCGGAGGAGAACGACGGCGATCTCCGCGCAGTCGTTCTCGACATGGTGGAGCAACTGCGCGGGTAGCACTCGATGCACCGCGCCAGCACTGGCCGGAGGGGCGACGTTCTGCCGGTGGTCAGCCGCGCTGCGCAGCCCGGTCCTGGAACCAGTGCATCAGCTCCCGCAGTGTCGCGAGGGAGCGCTGCGGGTCCTCCTCGTCCTCGATGTCGGAGAACGAGGTCCGGTAGCCGGGGATCTCCTCGAGCCGCAGGTCGGTCGCCGGCTCGAAGGCCATGGTCCACTCGGGGAACTGGCGTTGGTCGATCGTCTCCTGGAACAGGACGCGGACGTCCAGGTGGCGGGGATCCGCGGCGATGACGGACATGCGCTCCCGCAGGACATCGCTGGGGCCCTCGATGACCTGCAGGAAATGCCCGCCGCCGTAGATGAGCATGCCGGTCAGCTGGGAGCGGGCATTGTTCTTCCGGCTGAGCTCCAGCAGGGCAGCGAGTTCCTCGTCGCCGAACGGATAGGCGGCACTGCTCGCATAAACGATGGACAGCAGGTCATGGGGAAGGGTGCTCACACCCCCAATTTACCGGCCACCGGCCGCACTACCCAGACCTCATCCCCTCGCTGCCCTGCCGGGCGCTCCTCGCGGCCGTCGGATCCTACGACCCGTGCTGCCCTCGGCCATGGCGTGCCACAAGATCCCGGACCGCCCCGAAGAGCGGATGCCCTGCATCGAGGCCCGTGATCGACGTCGTGGCTTCCGCGGGGTCCTGGGTCGCCAGGATCTCGGCCAACGCAGCGACCTCCGGATCATCGGGGGCCGAGAAGGACAGGGCGGCTTCCATGGCTCCGAGGAGAGCCTCGGGATTCATTCCCCGCTCCGCGAGCCCCGCCGCCGGGGCAACGAAACGCTCGCTGCGACCGAGCTTGCGCAGCGGAGCCCTGCCCACACGTACCACGGTGTCGGGCAGGTGCTGGTTGCTGAAACGGTGCAGGATCTTCTGCACATACGCTTCCTGCTCCCCCGCGTCGAAGCCGTGTCTGGCCACGAGGAGTTCCTTGGTCTCCCCGAGCACCGCCCGGACCCTGGACGCGACGGACTCGTCAGCCATCGCATCGGCGATCTTCTCCGCACCGGCCGCGTAACCGAAGTAGGCGGCCGCCGCGTGCCCCGTATTGACGGTGAAGAGCTTGCGTTCGATGTAGGGCGCGAGGTCGTCCACCCAGGTGACTCCCGGGATGTCGGGGGTACGGCCGCTGAACGGCGTCCGGTCGATCACCCATTCGAAGAAGGTCTCCACGGTGACGTCGAGACCCTGGCCCTCGGCCTGGTTGGGGACGATCCGGTCCACCGCGGTGTTGGCGAACACAGCGCGGGCGGCAAGATCCAGGGCGGCGCCGTCGTACGTATGCTCGACCTCGCGGTGCAGGAGGTCCGTGGCATTGATGGCGTTCTCGCACGCCATGATCTGCAGGGGTTCGAGCTCCCTGTCCCGGCGGGCGATCGCGCGGGCGATGACCGGCGCGAGGAACTTCAGGACGCTCGGACCCACGGCGGTCGTCACGATGTCGGCCGTCGCGATCTCCGCTATGACCTCCTCCTCCTGCGAGCGCGAGTTCAGGGCGCGGTAGTTGTCGACGGTCCTCGTGGTCGGATCCTCACCGACCTCGTGGACCACATAGCTGGGCGTCGAGGCCAGCTGACCGATCAGTGCGTCCGCGACATCGGCGAAGACCACCTCGTACCCTGCTTCGTGGAGCAGGAGCCCCACGAAGCCGCGGCCGATGTTCCCGGCACCGAAATGCACAGCCTTCATCAGGCATTCACCTTTCCGAAGAGGGCCAGGACCTCGTCCACCGTCGTCGCCTCGTCGAGCCTGGCAACCTGCTCCTTGTCGGAGAACACGCGGGCGATCGCGGACAGGATGGACAGGTGCTCGTTGTTGATGCCTGCGACGCCGACCACGAACTTGACCTGCTTGCCGTTCCAGTCGATGCCTTCGGGGTAGCGGATGATCGACACCGCCGAGCGCTTGATGAGATCCTTCGCAGCATTGGTGCCGTGCGGGATCGCGAGGAAGTTGCCCATGTACGTGGGGACGGAGAGTTCGCGCTCGTGCATGGCCGCGACGTAGCTGGAATCGACGGCGTCGCGGTCCACGAGCAGTCCACCGGCTTCGTCGATCGCGTCCTTCTGCGTGGTCGCCCGTCCGCTGAGGATCACGCTCTCCTCGGCGAGGACGTCCCGGCCGGCTCCTGCCTCGCCAGCCGCGTCCGCCTCGGCGGCAACAGCGGCCGCCGTGGGAATCTGCGGATCGATCCCGCTATCGGCTGCGGCACTCGCCCGGACCAGCTCCACGATCTCCTCGTAGCGGGGGCTGTTCATGAAGTTGTCGACGGAGACGTGCGTGGCACTCTGCGTCAGGGGTTCCGCGCGTGCGGCGAGATCCTGGTGCGTCACCACGACGTCGTAGTCGTCCTTCAGATTGGCGATGGCCAGGTTGGTGACCTTGACGTCCGGGAACCCGGCAGCCTTGATCTTGTTGCGGAGCACGGAGGCGCCCATCGCCGAGGAGCCCATGCCGGCGTCGCAGGCGAACACGATGTTGCGGATGGGACCCTCCGTCGCGGAGGAGGACTGGAAAGTGCCGGCGACGGAGCTCTTCTTGCCCTTGAGGCCTTCCATCCTGGTGGCAGCGGCGGCGAGGTCGCCGTCGTCCTGGTTCTTCCCGGTCTTCAGGATGACCGACGCGACGAGGAAGGACACCGCCGTGGCGAGCACGACCGCCAGCACGACTCCTACATAGCTGTCGCGGGAGGACTGCGCGAGGACGGCGATGATGGACCCCGGAGCGGCTGGTGCGACGAGCCCGGCATTGGTGATGCTGAGTGTTGCGATACCCGTCATGCCGCCTGCGATCGCGGCCAGGATCAGCAGCGGGCGCATGAGCACGTAGGGGAAGTAGATCTCGTGGATACCACCGACGAAATGGATGATGGCTGCACCGGACGCCGAGGCCTTGGCGGCACCACGACCGAAGAACATATAGGCGAGCAGGATGCCGAGGCCCGGACCGGGGTTGGCCTCGAGCATGAAGAGGATGGACTTGCCCTCCTCCAGTGACTGCTGCACACCCAGCGGCGTCAGGACACCGTGGTTGATGGCGTTGTTGAGGAAGAGCACCTTTGCCGGCTCGATGAAGATGCTGGTCAGCGGCAGCAGACCGTTGTCGACGAGGAACTGGACCACGTTGCCCGCGCCGGTGCTGAAGGCCTCGACCAGCGGGGAGACACCGAAGAAGCCGATGAGAGCGAGGACCGCACCCCAGATCCCTGCGGAGAAGTTGTTGACGAGCATCTCGAAGCCGGGGCGGATCTTGCCGTCCCAGATCGCGTCGATCTTCTTCATGGTCCAGCCGCCGAGCGGGCCCATGATCATGGCGCCGATGAACATGGGGATACCGGCTCCCACGATCACACCCATCGTCGCGATGGAACCCACTACGCCACCGCGCACGTCATGGACCATGCGGCCGCCGGTGTAGGCGATCAGGAGGGGTAGCAGGTAGGTGATCATCGGCCCCACGAGGCCTATGTTCGCCACACCGTCGGTCTCGCCGAATCCGCCGAGCTGCGGAACCGGGAGCCAGCCGGCCTCGATGAAGAGCGCGGTGACGATACCCCAGGCGATGAAGGCACCGATGTTCGGCATGATCATGCCGGAGAGGAAGGTCCCGAATTTCTGTACGCGGACCCGGACGCTGGATCCGGTCTTCGCTTCGACTTGTGTTGCCACGTTCTTTCCTTACCGTTGTCCCCGCACCTGTGTGGGGAGGGATGGATGAGCGGGATGGATCAGCTTCCCGACCTGCTGGAGATCCGGTGGAGCCATTCGAGGAACAGCTTGAGTTCCGGACCGGAGAGCTGATCGGGGTGGGAGGACTGCAGCGCGGCGTTCAGTGCGATGGCTGCCACCACCACAGCCGGTGTCCCCTCGGTGTCGGTCACGGGATCGGCCTCCGAATCCGTGGCCACAGCCGAGAGCACGGCCTCGCGGGTCATGACGGACAGTTCCAGACTCCGTTTCTCGGCCGTCTCCGAGATGAGCATGAGTGTGACGCCGATGTTCGCGGCGAGGATGCTGCGTGCTGCCTCGTGCGGCGTGACCACGAGTCGGGACGCTGCAGCAGCGCGGCGCAGCACCTCCTCGAGGAAGGCCTCCGCCGTGGCCACCGTCGAGGGCCTCCGTTCGGGGCGGATGTTGCCGAACATCACGAGGTAGAGCTGAGGATGGTCGAGCCCGAACTGCACGTGGTTGTCCCAGTGCCGCCGGAGATCCTCGATCGGCTGTCCGGATGCGGGGATACTCCGCTCGGCGGCGAGATACTCGGCGAAACCCTCCGCCACGACGGCGTCGAACAGGCCCTCCTTGTCGCCGAAGTGGTGATAGAGGGTGGGTGCGGTCACCTTGGCGGCTTCGGTGATCTGTCGGGTGGAGACGGACGCGCCGTCGGATTCGGCAAGCAGCGCCGCCGCCGCCCGCAGCAGCCGAAGTTTCGGCGCCGGGTCGCCCGTGGATTTCATGGCTGTTACGGTAGCACCTATAACGGCGCTATATGAAGTGGGTCACACAAATTCCTATGACACAGGGCACAATGATCATGGACCGCGAGCATCACCGGCAGGGAAACGAGGACATTCGATGAGCAATTTCGCAGGTGTGGGAGTCAGCCCCGGACGAGTGATCGGGCCGGTGCGCCATATGGCGGAGGCGGTCGGCGAACCGCCGGCCGATGAGCGCAACGATTCCCCGGAAGCAGCCTCCGAGTCCCTTGCGGCGGCCTCGAAGGCCGTCCAGGAGGAGCTCAAGCGCCGGGCGGCGGCCGCGACCGGCGACGCGCGGGCGGTCCTCCAGGCCACCTCCCTCATGGCGGCTGATCCGATGCTGCTGAAGTCGGCGAAGAAACTCATCGCCAAGGGCGTCTCCGCGGAACGAGCGGTCTGGGAGGCAGGCGCATCCGTGGCGGAGATGCTGCACAACCTCGGCGGGTACATGGCGGAGCGCACCGCTGATGTGCTCGATGTCCGCTCCCGTCTCGTCGCCGAGCTCCGCGGATTGCCCGCACCCGGTATCCCCTCCTCCACCACGCCCTTCGTCCTCATTGCCGAGGACCTGGCCCCGGCCGACACCGCCACCCTCGATCCGGCCATGGTCCTCGCCCTCGTCACCTCGGGCGGCGGACCGCAGTCCCATACGGCGATCATCGCCCGCGCCCTGGGGCTCCCGGCCGTCGTCGCGGCGTCGGGGGTGGACGGTATCGAGGAGGGTGCATCTGTCTTCGTCGACGGCGCCGCCGGCACCATCGCCCTCGACCCCGGGGCCGACGAGGAAGCCGCTGCGGCGGAGTACCGGGCTGCCGCCGAGGCGCTCACGGTGTTCGACGGCGTGGGCATCACCGCGGACGGGCACGAGGTCCCGCTTTTGGCCAATGTGGGCGGAGCGAAGGACGCCGTGAAGGCTGCGGCGGCCGGGGCGCAGGGTGTGGGTCTGCTGCGGACCGAGTTCTGCTTCCTGGGACGCGACACCGAACCCACCGCGGAGGAACAGATGGAGGCCTACCGCGGGGTGTTCGACGCCTTCCCGGGCAAGAAGGTGGTGGTGCGGACCCTGGATGCGGGTGCGGACAAGCCCCTGCCGTTCCTCACCGACACCACCGAACCGAATCCCGCCCTCGGCGTGCGGGGCTATCGCACAGATCTCACGTCACCGGGCGTCCTCGCGCGTCAGCTCATGGCCATCGCCGATGCCGCGGCGCAGGCCACCGCCGATGTCTGGGTCATGGCACCCATGATCTCCACCGCGGAGGAGGCAGCGGATTTCGCCGCCCTGTGCGCGACGGCGGGCCTGCGGACACCCGGGGTCATGGTGGAGGTCCCGTCGGCGGCCCTCACGGCGGAGGCCATCCTCACGGAGGTGTCCTTTGCGAGCCTGGGGACCAACGATCTCACGCAGTACACCATGGCGGCGGACCGCCAGCTCGGCTCCCTGGCCGCCCTCAACAACTCGTGGCAGCCGGCGCTCCTGCGCATGGTGCACCTCACGGTGGAGGGATCCCTTGCCGAGGGGCACGCCAAGCCGGTCGGTATCTGCGGTGAGGCGGCCGCGGATCCCGCGCTCGCCGTCGTGCTCGTGGGGCTGGGTGTCTCGACACTGTCGATGACCCCGCGCGCCCTGGCCGGTGTGGGCGCCGTCCTGAACAGTGTCACGCGGGCCGACGCCGAGCGCATCGCCGGCATAGCGCTCGCGGCACCGACCGCCGCCGAGGCCCGGGCCCGCACGCGGGCGGAACTGCCGATCCTCGAGCAGCTCGGCCTGTAGCGGCAAGGTGCCGCGCCGGGCTACCCGGCAGCGGCGAGCTGCACCGTGAGGTCGTCGACGACGGCGAGCAATGCGTCCCGGCCCAGGACCTTTGCGCGGGGATCCAGGCGTCGGAACAGCAGGACGGGCTCCCGGGGCGTGACGAGTTCGACGACGCCGGTCCCCGCGGTCACGGGGGCGCGCTCGTGGTCCCCTGCGCTCCACTCGAGCGCGAGGGTCGGTTCGATACGGACGATCTCGTCGTCCACCTCGTGGAACTGCTCGGCCTGTGCCGCACCGGCGAGGACCGCGTCCCCGATGGCCGCCAGATACACCGGATCACCGATTGCGTCGTAGACCCACCGCTGACCGAGGACGGGGTGATCGATGGTCCCGATCAGGTACTCCTCCAGCTCGGCGACCGGAGCACCACGGTAGGCCAGCGGCACCTGCACCAGGGTCTCGCCGTCCCTGACCAGCAGCGTCTCCACGCCCACCTCGCCGGCAGGATCGTCGAAGCGGTACGCCGCGAGCTGCTCGGGGGCGCTGACACCCCTGGCCCAGGGCTGACCGGGCAGCCACGGCAGCAGCACGTCCACTTTGGAGGGGTTCAGGGGTACGTCGTAGATGAAGGCCATGCTCCCACCCTAGGCGTACCCCTCCCGGCGGGTCCTGCGGCGGAACATGCCCAGCCAGGATGTCGGCCCGCGCCCGTACTCTCGTCGCATGGCTCAACGACCAGGGTGGCACGGCATCCCGCCGGGCATGGACCGATACGTGGCCCCGCTGCAGCTCGACGCTCCCGCGCACCGCATCACCCTGCCGCTGCGCTCGCCCGCCCTGTGGGTGGAGCTCAGCTACCCGGACGGCTCCAGCCGCACCATGAAGGGCTTCGCCATGGCCTGGACCAGCACCGCCGTCCTGGCGCAGTGGATCGAATACTCCCGTGCACGCGAGGCCTGGGTGCTCGCCACGTGCTGCCGACGTCGTACCCTGCCCCGGCCGATCCCGCCTGCCGTGGGTAGGGCGTGAGCGTCAGCGCTTGACGGACCGCAGGCTCCCGCCCGCCCTCGTACAGTGGCCGCATGGACGAATTGATCGTGCGCACGGTTCCGGGTGCGCGTGCCTGAGGTGGCCGGATGGCATGGGCTGCCGCCGACCACCCACGAGTTCACTCCGCCGGTTGAGCTCCGGACCCCGACCGAGGGCGTCACGGAGTCCATCGCGCCGTCGCCGGCCCTGTGGGTCGAGCTCGAGTACCCGAACGGTTCCCGGCAGAGAGTGCGCGGCTTCGCCATGGCGTGGACCGCCACCGCGGTGCTGGCGCAGTGGATCGAGTTCTCCATCGCCCGGGAAGCCTGGGTCCGCGCCGATCAATGTACGCGCCGCGATATCCGCCGGGCTGCCCCGGATACCTGACCGGTGCCCTGCCCGCGCCGGTAGCATCGGCCTATGGAAGCACGCACTGAAGCAGTCGAGGTGGTCCGGCGGTACTGGGCATCGGTGTGGAGCAGGGACTGGGACGGCGTGGGGCGTACACTCGCCGACGACGTCGAGGTCTTCTGGCCCGTCACGCGGGAGATCATCCGGGGACGCGACAACATGGTCGCGGTGAACTCCGAGTACCCGAACGGGTGGAGCATCGACGTCCTGAACGTCTACGACGCCGGCGAGACGGTGGTCTCGGAGGTCCAGGTGCCGCAGGAGGACGTGGGGATCTTCCGCGTGGTGTCCATCTGGACGGTGATCGACGGCGTCATCACCTCGGGGCGCGAGTACTGGACCCTGTACGGCGGCGAGGAAGGGCACGGCTGGCGGCGCAAGTACGTCGACGTCGGCGATCTCCCCTCCTGAGCAGCCCTGTGGTGCCTGTTCCCACGGTCGGTGCTCTTCGCTAGTCTTGCGAGAGGCGAGCAGAAATGCTGAGCCGGGACAGGGCAGCAACGGCGCCCTGCGCAGTCAGTCGATTCTCAGGAGGAAGCATGGCGGACGACCAGGATCTCAGTAACACAGAAGGCCCGGCGGACGGCGGCGCGGCAGGCGTACCCGGCGAACACGACGGCGGCGCCGACGGAGCTGCCGAAGGCCCCGCGGACGGCGGCGCGGCAGGCGTACCCGGCGAACACGACGGCGGCGCCGACGGAGCTGCCGAAGGCCCCGCGGACGGCGGTGCGGCAGGCGTAGCCGGCGAACACGACGGCGGAGCCGACGGAGCTGCGGACGAGGGCAACCGCCCTTGACTCCTGCGCGTCCAGAGCTCCAGGACGCCGACGCCGTCACCGGTGCCGGCGTCCTGGAGACCCGCCTCATCGACATGGACCGCGAGACGTTCGCCGGCGAGGTGTGGGGGCGCACAGCCCTGGTGACCCGATCGGCAGGCGACTTCTCCGATCTGCTCTCTGCCGAGGCCGTCGATGAGCTCGTCTCACGGCGCGGACTGCGTGCACCGTTCCTCCGCGTGGCCAAGGACGGCACCACGCTTCCGGACTCGGCCTTCACCTCCGGCGCGGGGATCGGCGCAACCATCTCCGACCAACTCGACGACACCGCGCTCTGGCGCAAATTCGCGGACGGGGCCACGCTGGTGCTCCAGGCACTGCACCGGACCTGGAACCCGATCGCCGACTTCAGCGCACGGCTGGGTGGTGAGCTCGGTCACCCGGTCCAGGCGAACGCGTACATCACGCCGCCGCAGAACCGCGGCTTCGACGATCACTACGACGTCCACGACGTCTTCGTGCTGCAGATCGAGGGCACGAAGCGGTGGATCATCCACGAGCCCGTACATACTGATCCACTGCGGGAACAGCCATGGACCGACCGCCGCTCCACTGTGGCGGAGGCGGCCACGGGCGAGGCCTTCATCGATACGGTCCTCGAACCCGGTGATGTGCTGTACCTCCCCAGGGGGTGGCTGCACGCCGCACAGGCCCAGGGCGAGGTATCGATCCATCTCACACTCGGCATCCACAGCTGGACCCGCTATGCCCTGGCGGAGCAGCTCGCTCAGGCTGCCCTTGCAGAGCTCCGCGATGACCCCGAGATGCGGGCCACGCTGCCGCTCGGCGTCGCCGGGCCCGCTGCTGACCTGGACCTGATCCGCGAGCGGCTCCGCGCAGCCGTCTCATCGGCGGATTCCGCACCCCTGTTCCACCGGACCCGGCGCAGCCAGGCCCGGCCGGCACCGCTGGGACCTCTGGCCCAGCTTCGCTCCTTCAGGGACCTGGGGCCCGCCAGCCTCGTGCGGCTCCGCGACTCGCTCGAGGCACGGCTGGAAGGATCACGTCTGACCACCCGCGTGGGCTGGCTGGAGTTCAGCGAGGCGGAACTGGAGTCGGTGGACCGCCTGCTCGGCGGCGAGGTGCACGTAGCGGGAGATCTCGGCGTCGAGCTCGTGGAACGCCTGATGCGTGCCGGGGTGCTGATTCCTGCTGACCGGTGATGGTGGGGCGGTGCCCGGCGCAGTCCGCTTCTTCTGCTCGAACGCCGCCCGCGAACGGGCCGACCCGATCGCGGGCACGGCACCGCGCGGCCTGGTCTGGGTCCTGATCGAGTATCGCGGAGGATGGCCCCCCAACGGCTTCGACGGCCTCGACCTGGACCCGCGAACGAAGGCACGGGTGTTCTCGGCTGCGCAGGCCCAGCGGGCACGAATCCTCCTCATGAGACGTCCCGGTCGTCGAACACACGGCGGATCGGGCCGCTGGGCCGTCCTGCGTCACGACACCACCGGCGCGTACCGCCAACAGTGGGGTACGTGGAGTCGCGATGAGGACCTGGCCGAGATTGCCGTGGCGCTGGAGGTACCGGGTGAGCTCGGGCATTCTCCGGTCATCCTGGTCTGCACGCACGGCCAGCACGACGTCTGCTGCTCGGTGCGGGGCCGGCCGGTGGGACGTGCCCTCGGCGAGCGCTGGCCGGAGCTGGTGTGGGAGTGCGCGCACGTGGGAGGCGACAGATTCGCTGCCACCGTGGTGGTGGCGCCCGATGGCGTCTACTACGGCAATCTCGACGAGGAATCCGCCGTCGGTGTGGTCGAGGGCCATCTCGCCGACCGCATCGAAGCCCACCATCTGCGCGGCTACACCGATCTTCCGTCACCGCATCAGGCAGCGATCGCCGGAGCGCTCGAGCACGTCGGTCCGGCCGGCCGCAATGACTACATCGTCACCGGATCCGTGCGTGACGCCGATACCTGGCGTGTCCGGCTGACGGGACGGCCGGCTCAGCTGACCGACGTCGAGGTCGAGGTGCAGGCTCACCGGACCCCGCCACGTCAGCTCACGTGCCGCGGCGCGCAGCCGAGCTCGGCCATCGACTACGAACTGGTGTCGGTCCGGAAGGTGTGAGTTCTCAGACCTTCGGCAGGACAACTGTGGTGACCGGCAGCGACGGGTCCGTCCCGAAGGCGATGCCGCTCGGGCTCCGACCGCTCATCACGAGCTGCGCGCCGAGCGCCGCGACCATTGCGCCGTTGTCGGTGCACAGCGGGATGGGCGGCACCGTGAGCGTGATCCCCGCCGCCTCGCACCGTTCCTGCGTCAGCTCGCGCAGTCTCCGATTGGCAGCCACACCGCCGCCGAGCAGCAGCTCGGTGATGCCGTGCTCCGTGCAGGCCAGTACGGCCTTGGCCGTGATGATGTCGACCACCGCTTCCTGGAACGACGCCGCGATATCGGCTACCGGCACGTCGAGGCCCGCCGCCTCGTACTGCTCCACGGAGCGGGCCACCGCCGTCTTGAGCCCGCTGAAGGACCAGTCGTAGCGGTGCGGGCCCGGCACTTCCGCCGTGCCCATGTACTTGGGCTGCGAGAGCCCGCGGGGAAAGCGGATGGCCTTCGGATCTCCGTCGGCCGCGAGGCGATCGATCGCCGGACCACCCGGATAGCCCAGGCCGAGGATGCGTGCCGTCTTGTCGTAGGCCTCACCTGCCGCATCGTCGATCGTGGACCCCAGCAGGTCGACGTCGCCCGCGATATCCACCACGCGCAGGATCTCGGTGTGGCCACCGGAGACGAGCAGCGCGCCGAGGGCAGGAGGGAGTCCGCCGGCCGGCGGCCGTCCGATCAGTCCCACGCCCACGTGCGCCACCAGGTGATTGATCGCGTACAGCGGCTTTCCGGTCGCGACTGCGAGCGCCTTCGCGGCGGACACACCGACCATGAGCGCGCCCGAGAGTCCCGGCCCGGCGGTGACGGCGATGGCGTCGATCTCCGCGAGCGAGACATCGGCGTCCGTCAGGGCGGCCTGCAGCGTCGGCACGAAGGCCTCGAGGTGCGCACGCGAGGCGATCTCGGGGATGACGCCGCCGAAGCGCACGTGCTCGTCCATGGACGAGGACACGGTGTTGGTCAGGAGTTCCGTGCCCCGCACGATGCCGATGCCGGTCTCGTCGCACGAGGACTCGATACCCAGGATCAGGGGTTCTGCCGTGGTCACGGTGTCTCTTTCTCCTCGGCCAGCACGAGCTGCATGACCCATGCGTCGACGCCGTCGCGGTAGTACTTCTTCCTCAGGTGGATCTTCCGGAAGCCGTAGCGGGCGTAGAGTTCCTGCGCACGGGGGTTGTCGGCGCGGACCTCGAGCATCACGGTCGTGGCTCCCCTGCGACGCGCCTCTCCGAGCAACTCGGTGAGCATGGCGCGGCCCATCCCCTGCCCCTCGAAGCGCGGTAGCACCCCGATGGTCTGGATGTCGGCCGTCGTGTCGATGACCATGAGACCGGCGTAGCCCACAACCTCGCCGTCCACCTCCACCACGATGTAGCGCCGTGTGTCCGGCTGGAAGAACTCGGAGTAGAACAGCTCGAGCGGCCAGGCATCTGCGGGGAACAGCTCGTTCTCCAGTATCCCGATGGTCTCGATCTCCTCGTACGCGAGGTCCCGCAGGACGAAGCTCACGCCGTCGCCCGCTTTCGCGGTCCGGGTACCTGGGCATCCGATTCCCGCAGGTACAGCGGTGAGGTGTCCAGCAGTGACCGGTCCGCGAGGAGTCTGGCATGGGCGACGAGCCCCAGGGACGCGGCATCGGGGTCCGCCGTCGTGAATCCGGGCACTCCGTCGAGATCCTCCGGATACAGACCGGCGGCGCGCCCGATGACCGGTCGGCTCCCCGGCAGCGCCGCCGCCGTGCCCACGTGCGGTCCGTCCAGCAGCTCCGGCAGGATGCCGCCCTGCGCGGGAGCACGGTACGCGGCCCAGTAGACCTCGCCCCGGCGCGCGTCCGTTCCCACGAGGAACTCCGCGCCCGGCAAGGCTGCGCTGCCTGCCACCGCGTCGAAGGCCAGGGCGTCCAGGCTCATGACGCCGTGCAGTGCCACGCCCCAGACGAAGCCCAGCGTCCGCGCGGTCACCAGTCCGGCGCGCAGACCTGTGAAGGGGCCGGGGCCCACCCCGGCGATGATCGCGTCGAGCTCGGGGCCCGCCACGCCGGCATCGGCGAGCACCCCCCGCACAGCAGGAGCGAGGACTTCGGCGTGCGAGCGCGTGTCAGCACTGGCGAACCGACCGACGACGACGTCGTCACGCACGAGCGCGACGGTGGCCGCGGCGGAGGTGTCGAGGGCGAGGAGAAGCACCCGGCAATCCTAGTCGAGGGACACCGCGGGCGGCCCTCCACGCCAACGCTCGCCGAACCCCGCGAGGGTGATGCTGCGCACCTCGTCCTCGCCGTCGTCGTCGAACGCCGTGACCGGCGCCCCGGCGCCTCCGGGCCCGGTTCCGTCCGTGCCCGGCGGGCGCGTGATGTCGATGTGCAGCCTGCTGCTGCTGAGGTGCTCCACGCGATCGGTACCCCACTCGACCACCGTGACATTCCGGGGCATCGTCGCCTCGAGATCGAGGTCGTCCACGGCCGCGGCGCTTCCGAGGCGGTACGCGTCCACGTGGATGAGCCCCGGTCCGTCTCCGGTGGAGGAATGCTGGCGGACGAGGACGAACGTGGGCGAGATGATGCGGTCCAGTACACCCAGACCGATGCCCAGGCCCTGCGTGAAGGTAGTCTTGCCCGCCCCGAGCGCTCCTGCGAGGACCACGAGATCACCGGGCCGGAGCGCTGGCGCCAGGCGCCCGGCGAAGGCCTTCAGCTCAGCCGCCGACCCGATCTCGTGCACCCGGGTCCACTCAGGCGAGACCGTCATCGCCCACTCCGGTATCGGCATGGAGATGGACGCGCTCCACGCGGTCGCTGATCCGTGTCACGATCTCGTAGTTGATGGTCTGGGCGGCGGCGGCCCAGTCCTCAACCGCCGGAGCGTCACCTCCGCCGAACAGCACGGCGCGGCGTCCCACGGGACTGTCGGGCGTATCGAGCAACCCCGTGGTGCCGAAGTCGATGACGAGCTGGTCCATGGCGATCCGCCCGATCACAGGATAGATCCGCCCGCCCACCTGCACTGGCGCCCCCGTGGCGATTCGCGGGACGCCGTCCCCGTACCCGACGGGGACGAGGCCGAGGGTCGTGGCCTGGTGTGTGCGGTAGGCGTGGCCGTAGGACACGCCCTGCCCCTTCGGCACCTCCTTGCAGGTGGAGACGGTGGTGCTGAAGGTCATCACGGGCCGCAGGCCGAGATCGGCGGAGTCCTGATCGGCGAAGGGCGAGAGTCCGTAGATACCCAGGCCCACGCGCACGAGGTCGAAGTGGCAGTCGGGCCGGGAGAACGTGGCCGGCGTATTGGCCAGGTGCCGCACCTCCACGGCGATCCCCGCGCGTTCGGCCGCCGCGACGGCCTCGCGGAACAGCTGGACCTGCCGGTCCGTCTCGGGACGGGCGGGTTCGTCGGCGGTAGCGAGGTGGGAGAAGACCCCGACGACGCGGAGCACGCCCTCGTCCTGGTAGCCGACGGCCCGGCGGAGCAGCTCGTCCCACTTCTCGGGCGGGCAGCCGTTGCGGCCCAGCCCCGTGTCGATCTTGAGATGCACGATCGCGGGTCGCTCGAGCTCGCGCGCGGCGGCGACGACGTGCTCGAGCTCCCATCCGGAGATCCCGAGGTCGAGGCCGTGCTCCACCCCGGCCACGAAATCCGAGCTCGGTGTGTGGAGCCAGGCGAGGACGGGGGCCTCGATGCCTGCCCTGCGTAACTCCACGCCCTCGCTGATATGTGCCACGCCGAGCCAGGCGGCTCCGGCCTCGAGGGCGGCCCGGGCCACGGGCACCGCGCCGTGCCCGTAGGCATCGGCCTTCACCACAGCCATGACACGCGCAGGATCAGCGATATCGCGGAGGTGCCGGACGTTGTGCCGCAGGGCATCGAGGTCGATCTCCACAGCGCGCTCGGGAAAGGTCACCCGCCCCATTCTGCCAGCTTGCCGGGGGCTGTGGCGGGCTTGCGTCTGCGAACCCCGGCCGCAAGGATCGAAGGCGTGTTCGATCCGATCCTCCCCGAACCGGGGTGTGTCCTGCCCGGTGACGACGGCACGCCCTGCGGCAACTCCGTGGGGGACGGCCCCTTCGGCCTCTGCGCCGGGCACATCGCGATCGTGGCGGAGTGGGCCGGTGCGCAGTGGGGAACGACGGATCTGCTGCCGGGCGCCTGCCGTGCCTGCGGCTCCCGGCTCGGAGTCCACTATCCCAGCGGGTGGGTCTGTGCAGCCTGTGAATGGCGCGTGGGCGACGTGCTCGACGACGGCCTTCCTCCCCCGCGCGTCGACGTGGTCTACTACCTCGGCTTCCGGGACCGGATCAAGATCGGCACGACGGCGAACCCGCGCCAGCGGCTGGGACGCATCCGGCACGACGAGCTCCTCGCGTTCGAGCGGGGTGACCGGCTCGTCGAACGCCGTCGTCACGGACAGTTCGCCGCCTGGCGGCGCGGCACCTCCGAATGGTTCGACGCCTCGCCGGAACTCTCGGAGCACGTGCGTCGGCTCTCCGCGGGCGTCGACGATCCCTGGGCGCTGTACCTGCGCTGGCTCGGTGAGGCGGCGGCCCTGCGCGGCTGATCCCCCGGAGCGCGTGCGCTACTGTCGGACATCAGCGACCCCCGAGGAAGAGAGCCGTGCCATGCAGAAGATGTCCCTCACCGCCCTCGCGCGGAACCAGCTCGACGCGGCACGCACGGGTACCAGCGGCCGCAGTGCCAGCACCGTGTACGGCGGGCACGAGCGCGTTCTCCGCCAGACCGTGATCGCCCTGCGCGGCGGCTCCGCGCTGGGCGAGCACGGGAACCCCGGCGAGGCCACCGTGTACGTCCTGAGCGGGCGGGTGCGACTCGTCGCGGACCCGGACGAGTGGGAGGGTTCGGCCGGGGACCTCCTGATCGTGCCCGAGCGCCGTCATTCCCTGGAGGCCGACGAGGATTCGGTGGTCCTGCTGTCGGTGGCCAAGCGAGCCTGACACCCTGACGGCCGGGAGTCCCGGCCGTCAGGGGCGCGGCAGGCTCAGGCCTTCAGGGCAGCGGCCCAGAGATTGATGTCGGACTCGACGGCGAACTCGTCGATGGCCCGCAGTTCCTCCTCGGTGAAGTCGAGCTGCCGTGCCGCGGCCAGACTGTCCTCGAGCTGACGGACACTCGAGGCGCCGATCAGCGCCGAGGTCACGGGTGTCCCCTTCGTCTGCTCGCGCAGGACCCAGGCGATGGCCAGCTGCGCCAGACTCTGGCCGCGGTTCTCCGCGATACCGTTCAGCCCGCGGACGCGGTCGAGATTGTCCTGGGACAGGTGGTCCTCGGAGAGGGACGTGCCGGCGGCGGCACGCGAGTCCTCCGGGACGCCGTGCAGGTACTTGTCGGTCAGCAGGCCCTGCGCCAGCGGCGAGAAGGCGATCGATCCGGCGCCGACCCGCTCGAGTGCCTCGAACAGATTCGGCTCACCGTTCTCCGTCCAGCGGTTGAGCATCGAGTAGGAGGGCTGGTGGATCAGCAGCGGTGTGCCGAGATCCGCGAGGATCGCCGCTGCCTCCAGGGTGCGCTCCGGTGAGTAGGAGGAGATGCCCGCGTACAGGGCTCGCCCGGACCGCACCGCCGTGTCCAGGGCCCCCATCGTCTCCTCCAGCGGAGTGCCGGGATCGGGCCGGTGGCTGTAGAAGATGTCGACGTAGTCGAGGCCCATCCGCTCGAGCGACTGGTCGAGACTGGCGAGCAGATACTTGCGGGAGCCGAGGTTGCCGTACGGTCCCGGCCACATGTCGTACCCGGCCTTGCTCGAGATGACGAGCTCGTCGCGGAAGGGCCGGAAATCGTCCCTGAGGTGGCGTCCGAAGTTCGTCTCCGCACTGCCGTAGGGCGGTCCGTAGTTGTTCGCGAGATCGAAGTGCGTCACCCCGAGATCGAAGGCCCGGCGCAGGATGTCCCGCTGCGTCGCGAAAGCCCTGTCGTCACCGAAGTTGTGCCACAGCCCGAGGGAGACGGCAGGCAGGTGCAGCCCGCTGCGTCCTACGCGTCGATAGGGCAGCTTCTCGTAGCGGTCGTCGGCAGGATGGTAGGTCATTTCCTCATCCTAGGCGGGCCGGGGGTTGTCATTCATCACCGGGCACTGGACAGTGGGCATGACCGGGCAGGGCCGCACCACGGTCCTGTCCCCGGCGACCGTCCCGGGTGAGCAAGGGGTGTCCGTGTCCGAACGAGTGATGACTGCAGGGCGCCTGGCCTGGCGTGTCCCGGGAATCGTGCTGACCATCGTCGTTCTGCACGTGCTCGGGTGGGGTACGTTCTTCGCCGTCGTGCGGCCGCAGCGGTTCGCGATGGACGACGGCGCAACGATCTTCGGCGTCGGACTGGCTGTCACGGCCTACCTGGTGGGTGTCAGGCACGCCTTCGACGCGGACCACATCGCGGCCATCGACAACACGACGCGGAAGCTCGCGACCGCCGGGCGCAGTCCCGCGAGCACCGGGTTCTGGTTCGCGCTCGGCCACTCGACCGTCGTGATCCTCACCGTCGCGCTGCTCAGTGCCGGCCTGAATCTCCTGGCGGGTCAGCTCGGGGACGACGGTTCTGTCCTGCAGCAGTTCACCGGTATCTGGGGACCCGCCGTCTCGGGACTGTTCCTGCTCCTCATCGGGATGATCAATCTCGTCTCCCTCGCAGGGGTGCATCGGGCGCACCGGCGCTTGAGGGCGGGCACCTACGACGGCGCGGAGTTCGATGCGCTCCTGGACAAACGGGGGCTACTGAATCGGCTGGTCGGACCGCTCGCCCGCCGGATCGACCGGCCGTGGAAGATGTATCCGTTGGGCGTGCTCTTCGGGCTGGGTTTCGACACGGCGACCACGATCGGACTGTTCGTCGTCGCCGGGGGTGCCGCGGTCACCCTGCCGTGGTACGCGGTGATGGTGCTGCCCCTGCTGTTCACTGCCGGAATGGTGCTGTTCGACAGTCTTGACGGGCTGCTGATGAGTCGCGTGTACCGATGGGCCTTCCAGCAGCCCGCCCGCAAGATCCTGTACAACTACATCGTCACGTCGGTGTCGGTGGCCATCGCCTTCATCGTGGCCCTCGTGATCCTCGGCGGACTGGTCAGTGCCCTGCTCGACGTCGACTCCGGCCCGCTCGCATGGATCGGAGGGGTAGACCTGGAGAACTTCGGCCTCGTCGTCGTCGGACTGTTCGCCATGACCTGGGTCGCTGCGGTGATCGTGGGGAACGCCCGGAAACGGACCTGATCCGCTCGCCGGCACGTGGGAGGACCCCGCCACGTCCTCGTGGACCATCCATTGACCGGCCCCGGGCCCGGTGCTACCTTTCGAACACCCGCAGTGACGGTCCTTCGGTCCAGACGACCGGGCCCACGCCGCTTCCGCCGTTGTCATCAGCACCTGGAGCAGTCCATGTTTCTGAGTATGCACGAGCAGGAACGATTGATGATCTTCACCGCGGGCAAGCTCGCGCTGGAGCGCAAGGCCAGGGGCGTCCTCCTGAATCTCCCCGAGGCCACGGCCATCATCACCTCCTATCTCCTCGAGGGCGCGAGGGACGGCGACTCCGTGGCGGATCTGATGGACTCCGGGCGGCACGTGCTCTCCCGGGCAGACGTCATGGAGGGCATTCCCGAGATGATCGCGCAGGTCCAGGTCGAAGCGACCTTCCCCGATGGAACCAAGCTCGTGACAGTGACGGACCCGATCCAATGACCGACTCGTCGAAGAATCCCTTCCACAATCCCGAGCTCTCGGACACGGAGCGGTCCTCCACCGGGCACTCGTCGGATCATCCGGGCCGGGACTACCCCGAGGATCCGAGCCCCGGGAAGACGACCGGGAAGCGCCGCAGCGGTCCCTCGGGTCCCAGCGAGCCGCGGCGCCCCGGCACCAACGAGCGCCAGGCACCAAGACGGTCCATGACGCCGTCCGGCGAATCCCAGGAACCGGTCATCCCCGGCGAGTTGTTCCTCGCGGACGGGGACATCGAGATCAACGTCGGCCTCGAGGTCACCACACTGCGGGTGGAGAACGTCGCTGACCGCCCGGTCCAGGTCGGCTCCCACTTCCACTTCGCCGAGGTCAACACGGGTCTGGAGTTCGACCGGGACGCCGCCTGGGGCAAGCGGCTCAACGTGCTCTCCGGAGGAGCGATGAGATTCGAGCCCGGCGCCGCCGAGGAAGTGGAACTCGTCCCCATCGGAGGGGATCGCATCATCTACGGCCTGCGCGGGCTGTGCGGAGGGAAACTCGATGACCAGGATCGATAGATCCGAGTACGTGGCGTCCTACGGCCCCACCACCGGGGACTGCATCCGCCTCGCGGACACGAATCTCCTGATCGAGGTCGAGGAGGACCGCTGTTCCCGCGGGGACGAGGTCGTCTTCGGGGGCGGCAAGTCGATCCGCGAGTCAATGGGTCAGTCCCGGGCCACCCGAGCCCAAGGGACGCCGGACCTGATCATCACAGGCGCCGTGATCCTCGATCACTGGGGCATCATCAAAGCCGATGTCGGCATCCGCGACGGCCGCTTCGTCGCCCTCGGCAAGGCCGGCAACCCCGAGACCATGGACGGTGTCCACCCCGATCTCGTGATCGGCCCGTCCACGGAGGTCATGTCGGGGAACGGGCTGATCATGACAGCGGGGACCATCGACACCCACGTCCACTTCGTGGGGCCCGACATGCTCGAGGTGGCCCTCAACGCCGGGACCACCACCGTCGTCGGCGGCGGCACCGGACCGACCGAGGGCTCGAAGGCGACGCTGGCCACTCCCGGTTCCTGGTGGATGGAACGCATGCTCGAAGGGTTCGATCCATGGCCGGTCAATGTCCTGTTCCTGGGACGCGGCAACACGGTGTCCCGGGACGCGATGTGGGAACAGCTACGTGGCGGTGTGGGCGGATTCAAGATCCACGAGGATTGGGGCGCTACACCAGCCGTCATCGACGCGGCCCTGAAAGTGGCCGACGAGAGCGGCGTTCAGGTGGCCATCCACTCCGACACCCTCAACGAAGCGGGTTTCGTCGAGGACATGCTCCGGGCTGTGAATGGGCGGGCCTTCCACTCGTACCACACGGAGGGAGCCGGTGGCGGACACGCCCCCGACATCATCCGGATCGCCAGTGAGCGCAACGTCCTGCCGGCCTCGACGAATCCGACGAGACCGTTCACGGTCAATACCGTCGACGAGCACCTCGACATGGTGATGGTGGCGCACCACCTGAATCCCCAGGTGCCCAACGACCTCGCCTTCGCCGAGAGCCGCGTGCGGGCGGGGACGATCGCCGCCGAGGACGTCCTGCAGGATCTGGGGGCCCTGTCCATCATGTCCTCCGACGCCCAGGCCATGGGGCGCATCGGAGAAGTGGTGATCCGCACGTGGCAGACGGCTCACCAGATGAAGAAGATCCGCGGATACCTCCCCGGGGATGGCAAGGCCGACAATCACCGGGCCCGGCGCTACGTCGCGAAGTACACCATCTGCCCGGCTGTGGCCCACGGACTGGAACGTGAGATCGGATCCATCGAGCCCGGCAAGATGGCCGACTTCGTCCTCTGGCAGCCCGCCCTGTTCGGGGTCCGTCCCACAGCGGTCTTCAAGGGTGGCATGGCGGCCGTGGCCGCGCTGGGTGATCCGAACGCCTCTATCCCCACCCCGCAACCCGTGCTGGAACGCCTCGGGTTCAACGCACACAGCCCCGCTGCAGCAGCGACGAGTGTGGCTTTCGTCTCCGAGATCGCCATCGAGGACAATCTCGCGGACAGGCTGAACATCCAGCGCGAGCTCGTGGCCATCGAGAACACCCGAGGTCGTACCAAGGAGGATCTGCCGGAGAACACCGCGATGCCCCACATCGAGGTGAACCCCGACACCTACGGGGTGAAGGTCGACGGCGAGCTCATCGAGCACGAGCCAGCGGAGAAGCTACCCATGACGCAGCGGTACTTCCTCTTCTGATGACCCACGTACTCGAGGAGGACACCCGCCCGAGGGATTCGGCGACCGCGGCCGCCGAATCAGCGGGGTCCACCGCGTCGCTCAGGAGCATGTCCGCGCTCATGCTGTTGATCGACGGTCGCTTCCCCGCCGGGGGTCACGCGCACTCCGGGGGATTCGAGGCAGCTGCGACCAACGAGAAGGTGACCGACATCGCGTCCATGGAGCAGTTCCTCCTGGGGCGCCTCCACACCACGGGCCTCGTCGCGGCTGCCTTCGCTGCCTCGTCCTGTCTCGCCTTCGGCCGCGCCGCGGCCGCGACCGACGATGCGGGGCTCGCGGCGTTCACCGCGGACCTCGGCGTGCTGGACGACGAGTTCACCGCGCGCACGCCCTCACCTGTGCTGCGGGTGGTGTCGCGCCGTCTCGGCCGCCAGCTGGTCCGCGCAGGACGGCGGATCTGGCCGCATCCACTGGTGGACGAACTCGCCCGCCTCCCCGGCCAGGGAGTGCACCAACCTGTCGCCTTCGGCGTCGTGGCCGGAGCCGCCGGCCAGCCCCCGGTTCTCGCCGCAACGGCAGCGGCCCAGGAGTCCATCACGGGTCCTGCCACCGCCTCGGTGCGACTGCTCGGGCTTGATCCGTTCGACGTCAACGCGCTGCTGGCGAGACTGGCGGGCGACGTCGCGCTCGTCGCGACCAGGGCGTTCGCATCCGCATCCTCATCCCCTGCGGACCTGCCGGCCGTCGCCGGCTACCTCATCGACATATCCGCAGAAGTACATGCAACCTGGGAGGTACGACTCTTTGCCAGCTAACCAGCCCCACGACCACACCGATCACGACCACGACCACGACCACGACATCTCACACCTGCTCGAACCGAGCCACGAGGGCGCGAACACGCTCCAGGCCACCCCTCCCCACGTTCATGTGGACGAGGAGGAGCCGATCACGCGGCAGCCGAAGCAGGCCTTGCGGATCGGTATCGGTGGTCCTGTAGGCTCCGGCAAGACAGCCCTCGTGGCTGCCCTCTGCAGGACGCTCAGCAAGGAGCTGGCCCTCGCCGTGGTGACCAACGACATCTACACCACGGAGGACGCCGACTTCCTCCTGCGGCACGGGGTCCTCCCCGCGGAGCGCGTCACGGCCGTCGAGACCGGAGCCTGCCCGCACACCGCGATCCGCGACGACATCTCCACGAATCTCGAGGCCATCGAGGAACTCGAGGAGAAGCTGCCGCCGCTGGATCTGATCCTCGTGGAAAGTGGCGGGGACAACCTCACCGCCACCTTCAGCCGGGGCCTGATCCACCAGCAGATCTTCGTCATCGATGTCGCCGGTGGTGACAAGGTGCCCCGGAAGGGAGGACCCGGCGTGACGACGTCGGACCTGCTGGTCATCAACAAGACCGACCTCGCCACCTACGTCAATGCCGATCTCGACGTCATGGATCGCGACGCGAAGGCCAAGCGCGGCGACCTGCCCGTGCTCTTCACCTCGCTCACCCAGGACCCGGCGGCAACCTCGGTGGCAGCCTGGGTCAGGGAGAAGCTCAGCGAACACACCCACTGATGCGTTCGCATGCTCTCCTCGACATCGCGTCGTCGAGCACGCCGCAGGGTGTGAAGCGTTCATACATCGAGAGGATGCGGTCGCAGGGCGCGCTGGTCCTTCGTCCCACGAAGGAGGTCCTGCCTGGTTGGGCTGCGCGGTGGAATCTCACCGGGAGCACGCCCGTCAAGGTGAGGATCGTGGCGGGCGCCGCCGGCCCGCTGGGCGGAGATCAGCTTCGCCTGGAGGTCACCGTGGGTGCTGGTGCCGTCCTCATGCTCGGAGCGGCCGCCGGCACCCTTGTCCTCCCGGGAGTCCATGGCGAGCAGTCGCGCAGTGATGTCTCCATCACGGTGGCAGACGGCGGGACGCTCATCTGGAACCCCGGGGTGCAGATTGCTGCCAGGGACTGTCACCACACGACGCTGAATACCATAGGCCTCGCGGCCGGGGCCAGGTTGTACGCGCGTGAGGAGATCGCCCTGGGACGGTTCGGTGAGGAGCCAGGGCGATTCCGGCAGCGCATGCGGGTGACCCGTGAGGGGAAGCCGCTCTACGACCAGGAACTCGCCATCGGTCCAGGGGCACCGGGGTGGAACAGCGCGGCCGTCACGGGAAAACGCCGGTCACTCGGCACGATCGTCCTCGTCGACCCCCAGAGGGCGGGTCGGCCGACGCGGCAGGAGTCGGTGCCTGACACTGCGGTGATGGAGCTGTCGGACGAGGCGTCCCTGATCTCCAGCCTCGCACCCGACGCGATCGAACTGGGCAGACGGCTGGATGCTGCGTTCAGCCGTTCGTTGGCCGGACAGTAACACGGCTGACCGACGAGCGACGGCTCGTCGGGGATGATCGCTCGTCAGTCCTCGTCCGCTCGTCAGTCCTTGTCCGACGCACCCTGCGTGGGCTCGTCGTCCGGCTGATCGATCACCTGGCCGCCGTCGTCCTTCCAGCGGTGGATCTGCTTGTCTGGTACCAGCGGCTCCGCAGCCCGCTTCTGCTGCTCCTTGTCATCCATGCTCCCATGGTAGGGGCGGACCAGCGGCGCAACAAGGACGGCCGCGGCGTCCGCGGCCCCAGGCAACCCCGTGGCTGATCGATTACTGTGGTCAGTCCCTGCCGGAGCACATGTTCCGACTCCCAGCTCGAGAAGGACCATGATGTCACTGCTGAGTTCCCCTTCCCGGACCCTCGGGTGGACGCTGGCCTCCGCGGCCCTCCTGCTGACCGCCCTGACGTCGTGTTCGTCCCCCGGGGACCAGAACAACGGCGCGATCGCCGTCGGGGAGAACGGGTCGGTCGGCTCCGTCGATCTCCTGAGCGTCCTGCTGGTCTCCTCAGCCGAGGGAGAGCCCGCACGCCTCCTGGGGACCCTGGACAATGAATCCGATCAGTCCGTCGAGGTGACCATCTCCGATGCCGACGACGAGGTCGTGATTGCCGTGGACCCCGGGGAACAGTTCTCCCTGCTGCACAACGAGACCATCTTCGAGACGGTGGGAGACGCTCCGGGAGCGAACACGACCGTCACCGCCGAGTCCGGAGGCGAGACGATCGAGCTGCTCGTCCCGGTGCTCGACGGAACGCTCGAGCAGTACAGGCCCTACGTCCCGGAGTGACATCTCCCCTGCTGTCCGGGTCGAGGTTCCTACCGGTCCTCCCGACGATCGACGACCGGGGGCGGCCCATCGGGGTCGGGCGCTCCACCCTCGCCGACCCAGTCCGCGATCTCCGCCGCTTCCTCGGGTGTGACTGGTTTTCGCCGACCCAGCAGTGATGAGATCGTATCGATGATCTTCGGCATGTCCTTCTCCTCTCGCCGCGCTTTCGGTCAGTAGCGGAAGACGGCCGCCATGCTGCTGTCGGGGTCGACGCCGTCCGACGTCGCATGGACCAGTCCCCCGTTGTTCATCGTGGCGACCGCAGCAGCCTCGATCTGTTCGCACGCCGCGTAGCGCCGGTCCTCGCCCAGCATCACGATGGCATGCGGATCACCGGTCTCCTGCTCCCAGCACCATGGGTCGGCCTGGACGAACAGCGTCTCCACCCGGCCGTTGACAGCGGCTTCGTGGACCTCATCGGGATCGCTCGATGCGCGTCCGGTGCCCTGGAGTTCCCGGAACTGCTCGACCAGCCGGGACCTGTCGTCGCCCAGCTGCTGCTCGATGATCGGCCACGCGAGCTGGTGCAGTTCGTCCTTCGAGAGCGGGTCCGGGTTCCGGAGCACGGCCTCGTCCAGAACGTGCTGGTACTCCGAGATGCCACGATAGGCGCTCACGATGGGCTCCAGGCCTGCGAGCACCAGCTTCGTCCCGTCGTCCTCGAGCTGGGTGCGCAGGCCTGCGCCCAGCTCCCGCAGGAAGCTCACCATCTCGTCCTTCTTGAAGTCCTTGTCCGACGCGCCATGGCCGAAGAACACGGCGGCGCCGGCGCCGGCCGCGGCAGGCCTGGTCATCGTGTCGGACCGTGGCTCCGGGTCGCCCACGACCTCGCGGAGGGACGTCGGCACGTCGTGCAGGTCGACATCGTCGATGCCGTGGCGGTCTGCCCGGAACAGCCGGGTGTCCTGCTGGCTGAGGGCCAGCAGGAGGAACTGTTCATTGCCCGTGAGGAGTCTCAGAGCCGGTCCGAGGACCAGGCGATCACCGATCGTGGCGAGCTCGGGGACATTTGCCGGCACACTGTAGCTGCGGTGCCAGCCCGGACGCAGGAACAGTGCCACACCGTCGCGCATGTGCTGCCACTGCCAGGAGTCGTCCTGCAGTGCCTGCGCCGGAGCCAGCAACTCGTCCAGCTCCTTGCCCTTCAGCCGCTCCGAGAGCTTGTCACGGACCGCGCCGAGCAGATTCTTCCAGCGCAACTGATCGGCCCTGGATTGATCACCGGACCGGTGGGTGGGCATGAACATCGAGATCTGCACTGCAGCCGGATCGGCCTCGGTCAGGAGGGGTAGATCGGCACCGGTCATCATGTCCACTGTGTTCTCCTCATCGTTGGCTACCCGGCGTCCGGGCATAGCTATCTATCTCCTCCCACCCAACCCCGGATCGGTGCCGCCGTCCAGAGCAGAAGGTCCCCGATTGCCGCCGGTAGCGTGGGAGCTGTGAACGCAACCGAGAAGATCTACTCCCTGCTGCTGAAACGGGACGCCGACGCCGAGCGGACCCTGCCCGAGGACGTCCGACGCAATGTACCGCGCAACGGACTGCGCCTGGTGGCGGCCAACGCCCTGCAGTCCTCCGGCGACCAGACCGTGAATGCCTCGACCGTCCTCCCGTGGCTGTTCGACGCACTCGGTGTCCCGGCGGCGCTGACCGGGGTGCTCGTTCCTATCCGTGAGTCCGGTTCGATGCTGCCGCAAGCATTCCTGACACCCCTGATCCTGCGTGTGCGGCACCGGAAGCGGGTCTTCGTCGCTGGGGCGCTCGTCCAGGCGACGTCGGTGGCGGCGATGGCTGCGACCGCAGCAATCGGCAGTGGCTTGGCTGCCGGGCTCACCATCGTGGCCATGCTGGCGGTGTTCTCGCTCGGGAGGTGCCTGTGCTCGATCTCCTCCAAGGATGTCCAGGGCCGAACCGTACCCAAGGGGAACCGTGGCCAGATCAACGGTCTGGCGACGACGGCGTCCGGGCTGGTGGCGATCACCCTGGGACTGGGCATCCGGTACTTCGGCGACGGGGAGGCGGACGCCGGCCAGCTCGCCTGGCTGCTGGGCGGCGGTGCCGTGCTCTGGGTCATGGTAGCCGTCCTCTACAGCGGCATCCGGGAGCCGGCGGGCCAGGAGCAACCGGCCCGCGAGCCCGGTGACACGCAGAACTGGTTCCTCCGGACATTTGCCCTCCTGCGTGAGGACCGCGACGTCCGGCACTTCGTCGTCGTTCGCAGTTTCCTGCTGGTGTCCGCGCTGAGCCCGCCCTTCGTGGTGGCGCTGTCGGTCGGCGCCGGGAACGACGGCCTTGCCGGTCTGGGCGGCTTCGTCATCGCGTCAGGCCTGGCCTCGCTGCTGGGCGGGCGCCTTTTCGGCCGGCTGGCGGACAGATCGAGTCGGACGCTGATGACCGCCGGGGCCGGAGCCGCCTCGGGGATCATCGTCGTGCTGGTGGTGATCGTGTCGCTGCCCGGGTTCTCCGGTGACAGCCCCGCCGGCACGCTGCTGTTCATCTCGGGCTATCTCCTGCTGACCCTGATGCACACCGGGGTCCGGGTAGCGCGCAAGACCTACATCGTGGACATGGCAGAGGGTGACCTGCGCACCACCTACGTGGCTGTCTCGAACTCCGCGATGGGCGTCATCCTGCTCGTCGTCGGTGGCATCAGCTCGCTGCTCGCGATCCTCGGCATCGTCTGGGCGCTGATGTTCCTGGCGCTCATGGGACTGGTGGGAGTCGTCGCCGGGGCCCGGCTGCCCGAGGTGTCCCGCCGCTGATCAGCGGGTCTGCGCCAGGACGACTGCTGCGTGGGCCGGCAGGTGGAGCCTGCCGTCGGCGAGCTCCACGCCGTCCACGGTGGTCAGGAGCAGCTCGGCCGCTGCACCCGGCAGGGACACGGTGCGCCTCGACGTGCCGAGGTTCAGCACGACGACGGTGCCGGCGCGCCGCAGGAGGATCCAGCGGTCCTCCTCGTCGAACTCCACCGCGATACTGCCGAAATCGGCCTCGCGCAGATCGCGGCGTTCCGAGCGCAACCGGATGAGATCCCGGTAGGTGGAGAGCAGCACCGCGTGGTGTCCCTGCTCCAGCTCGGCCCAGTCCAGCTTGGCCGAGGCGAACGTCGCGGGGTCCTGAGGGTTGGGGACGTCCTTGGGGCGCCAGCCCATCCGCTCGAACTCCCTCAGCCGACCCTCTGCCGTCGCCGTGCCCAGCTCCGGCTCCGGATGGGAGGTGAAGAACGGCCACGGGGTCGACGCGCCGTACTCCTCGCCCATGAACAGCATCGGCGTGAAGGGGCCGAGGATGTTCAGGACAGCGGCCTGCGCGAGCTGGGTCGGGGTCAGCAGGGCACCGAGGCGGTCCCCCGCGGCCCGGTTGCCGATCTGGTCATGATTCTGCGTGCAGACCACGAGCTGCAGCGGGCTCACCGTCGCCGCGTCGATCTCCCGGCCATGGTGGCGTTCCCTGAAGGACGAGTAGGTCCCGTTGTGGAAGAAGCCGTCCTCGAGGACCTTCGCGAGCGCCCCGACCGAGTCGAAGTCGAGGTAGTAGCCGTCGATCTCCCCCGTCAGATTCACGTGCACCGCGTGGTGGAAGTCGTCGCTCCACTGCGCGGCGAGTCCGTACCCGCCCGCGCTGCGGGGCTCGATGAGACGGGGATCGTTGAGGTCAGACTCGGCGATGAGGAACAGGGGCTTGCCCAGCTCGGCGGCGCACTGGTCGGTGCGGGCACCGAACTCCTCCAGGATGTGGACCGCGCGTTCGTCGTGGAGGGCGTGCACCGCATCCAGCCGCAGCCCGTCCACGTGGTAGTCACGGAACCACATCAGCAGATTGTCGACCACGTACTCGCGTACCTCATCCGACTGCGGGCCGTCGAGGTTCAGCGAGTCGCCCCAGGTGTTGGACTTGCCGTCGGTCAGATACGGGCCGAAGAGTCCCAGGTAGTTGCCGCTCGGGCCGAGATGGTTGTAGACCACGTCCTGGATGACGCCGAGGCCGTGCCGGTGGGCCGCGTCGACGAATCGCTGGTAGGCCGCCGGGCCGCCGTACGTCTCCTGCACGGCGTACCACAGGACGCCGTCGTACCCCCAGTTGTGGGTGCCGTTGAAGGCATTGACGGGCAGCAGTTCCACGTACTGTACGCCGAGGTCCGCGAGGTAGCCGAGCTTGTCGATCGCGGCGTCCAGGGTTCCCTCGGGGGTGAAGGTGCCCAGGTGCATCTCGTAGATGACGCCGCCGTCGAGCCCCGGTGAGACCCAGGAGCTGTCCTGCCAGGCATGGGCCGACGGATCGAAGGTGCGCGAGAGCCCATGGACGCCGTCGGGTTGCCGCCGCGATCTCGGATCCGGCACCGGGGTGTCGGATCCGTCCACCAGGTACCCGTAGGCCACGTCCGATGACGACGCCGGAGCCGGGGCCCCATCGGCGCTCCACCAGTGGCCCCCCTGCCGTGTCATCGGGTATTCGGCGCCGTCCGCCACCAGGGTGAGTGCGTCGGCGCGTGGCGCCCAGACATCGAAGGCATTCCTCATGCTGCGTCCTCCTGGACCAGTAGTGCGGCGGGGAAGGTGGCGAAGATCTCGGCGGCGTGCACGGTGCCCCCGCTCACCGTGGCGCCGGTGAGCGCGCAGGTGTAGGTCCCGGCAGGTAGCTCGAGCGTGGTCCCCTCCCAGCCGCCGCGTCGGGCGAGCCCGTAGGGCAACCGCGTGACGAGCGTGATGGCACCGCCGCGATCGAAGGCGAAGACGTGGCCCGCGGCGGCGCCGGATGCCGTGACCGCGGTGTACCCGGTGAACAGTTCCGGACGATCGCGGCGCAGCTTCAGGGCGCGCGAGACGACCAGCATCTTGGCTTCGGCGCCGGGGCCCACCTCGGGGAGCGCCCCGAAGTCGATGTCCGTCAACACCTTTCGGCGTGCCTCGTAGTCCACCTCACGGCGATTGTCCGGGTCCACGAGGGAGGTGTCCCAGAACTCTGTGCCCTGGTAGACATCGGGTACACCGGGCATGGTCAGCTGCAGCAGTTTCTGCGCCAGCGAGGTGGACCATCCCGCGTCCCGGATACGCTCGACCGTCTCCGTGATGAGCGCCGCCACGGCGGCGTCGTCGAACGCGGCGTCCACCGCGGCGTGCATGCCGCGCTCGAAGGCCTCGTCCGGTGCGGTCCAGTGCGTGCTGAGGTCCGCTTCACGGGAGGCCTTCTCGGCGTAGGCATGGGCGCGTTCCCGACCCAGCGGCCACGCGCCGATCAGTGACTGCCACAGCAGGGGCGCGAAGGTGGCATCACCGATGGGCGCGAGTTCCTCGAGCCGGCCGAGGATCCCCACCCAGTCCTCCGCGAGTTCGGACAGGACGGAGATGCGTGCCCGGGTGTCCTCGCTGCGTTTCGTGTCGTGGGTGCTGAGGGTGGTCATGGCCAGCGGGTTCGCGGTCTCCCGCTCGAGCAGCCGCCGGTGCAGCTCGAGTGGCTCGATCGAGAAGATGCTCGGGTCCGCTCCCACCTCGTTGAGTGAGACGAGGCGCGAGTACCGGTAGAACGCGGTGTCCTCGACACCCTTCGCCATCACCATCCCGGAGGTCTGCTGGAATCGGCGCGGGAGCTCGGAGAGCTCCCCGACTCCGTTCAGGAAGGGGTTCAGGAGCGGATGCAGGGTGGAAATGGCGTCGGTGAGATCCGGACGCCTGATCCGGGCGTCGCGCACGGCATCCGCGAGGTACTGCGCGCCGCCGGGGAGGTAGCTGCGGTAGACGGGGAAGCACGTGAGCAGTTCGGCGATCGCATCGACGGCGACGTCGGCATCGAGCCCGGCGTCGGTCGGGACGAGCCGCGCGAGGCGCAGCACCTCCGAGCGGAGGATCCCGTCCGCGATCCCACGCTTGGTGTGGTGGATCATCTCGTGGAAGGGATCGACCGGCACGGACCCGGTGAGAGCGTGCTCTCCGTCCGGGTCGGTGAACAGCCGGTCGATCTCCGCGAGCGCGTCGTACCCCGTGGTACCCGCCGTGTCCCACTCCGCGGGCAACGTCTCCCCCGGCTCGAGGATCTTCTCCACGAGGACGTAGGCTCCTCCGGTCAGGCTCCGGAGATCCCGGAGATAGCCCTCGGGGTCGGCGAGACCGTCCGGGTGGTCGATCCGCAGACCGTCGACGAGCCCGTCGTCGAACCACCGCTTCACCTCCGCATGGCTCTCCTCGAACACCCACGGCACCTCGACACGTAGCCCGGCCAGGGTGTTGACGCCGAAGAACCGCCGATAGTTCAGCTCGGAGTCCGCGCGGCGCCAGTTGACGAGTTCGTAGTGCTGCCGGGCGTGGACCTCGGCCGCCGAGTCCCCCGGATGGGCGGAGCCCTCGGCGAGGGGGAACCGGTTGTCGTAGTAGCGCAGCTCTCCGTCCACGAGGCTGAGCTGGTCCAGCTCGTCCTCGCCGTCCCCGAGGACCGGGATTCGGATCCGGCCCCCGCCTGCGTCCCAGTCGACGTCGAACGCCTCCGCCATGCGCGATCCCCGACCCTCCTGCAGCAGTTGCCACCACCAGGCGTTGTCGGCGGGTGTCTGAACACCCATGTGGTTGGGGACGATGTCCACCAGCACGCCCATGCCCGCGGCGCGGGCGGCCTCGCTGAGCGCTGCGAGACCGTCCGGACCGCCGCGCACCGGATCGACGGCGGAGGGATCCGTCATGTCATAGCCATGATCGGATCCCTCCTCGGCCGTCAGGATCGGCGAGAGGTACACCCAGTCCACTCCGAGATCATGCAGATACGGCACGAGGGCTGCTGCTTCGTGCAGATCGAACTCGTCGCGGATCTGCAGCCGATAGGTCGATGTCGGTGTCAACACGTGGGGGTCCTCCTCGGACTAGGGGTGGGTGTGCCGGTGGGTGGCGCTCAGGGGGCGCCGGTCTTGTCCCCGACCTCGTTGGCGAGGATGGCCAGCGACGCCGCGACGGAGTGGTCCAGGTCCTCGACCTTGGAGTGCGTCCTGAGGACCACCATCGACTTGGCCTCGACCGCGAGGGTGGCTCCTGCCGGGATGGCCTGGCTGTCCGCGTACTTGCCCGCCGTGTCGATCACCTCGTCCCAGGTGCGGCCGTACTCCTCCGACGGCACCGTGAAGTCCACCGACTCGTCATGGGCGTTGAAGTACAGCAGGAAGTTCGCGTCGACGATCCGTTGGCCACGCGCGTCGCGTCCCTGGATGCCCTGGCCGTTCAGGAACACGCCGATGGATCGGCCGAACCCGCTGTCCCAGTCCTCGGGAGCCATGAGCTCACCCGAGGTGTCCAACCAGACGATATCCGGCAGCGCCTCGCCCTCGCCGCGCCGGACGGGGCGCCCGTCGAAGAATCTGCGCCTGCGGAAGGTTGGGTGCTCCGAGCGCAACCGGTTGACCGCCGCCGTGAATTCCAGCAGTGGCTGGTCCACTTTGTCCCAGTGCACCCAGCTGAGCTCGGAGTCCTGCGCGTAGGTGTTGTTGTTGCCCTCCTGCGTGCGCCCCAGCTCGTCTCCGTGCAGCAGCATGGGGACTCCCTGCGAGAGCAGCAGGGTCGCGATGAAGTTGCGCTGCTGTCGGGCGCGGATCGCGAGCACCTCGGGATCGTCCGTGGGACCCTCGACACCGCCGTTCCAGGAGCGGTTGTGCGACTCGCCGTCGTTGTTGTCCTCACCGTTGGCCTCGTTGTGCTTCTCGTTGTAGGAGACGAGGTCACGCAGCGTGAAGCCGTCGTGTGCCGTGACGAAGTTGATGGAGGCGACGGGGCGGCGCATCGAGTGCTCGTAGAGGTCGGCCGAGCCGGTGAGGCGGGAGGCGAACTCACCGATGCTCGAGGGCTCCCCGCGCCAGAAGTCGCGGACCGTGTCGCGGTACTTGCCGTTCCACTCGGTCCACTGCGGCGGGAAGTTGCCCACCTGGTAGCCGCCGGGACCCACGTCCCAGGGCTCGGCGATGAGCTTGACCTGCGAGACGATGGGATCCTGCTGCACGAGTTCGAAGAACGCCGAGAGGCGGTCCACCTCGTAGAACTCCCGCGCCAGGGCCGAGGCGAGGTCGAAGCGGAAGCCGTCCACGTGCATCTCCGTGACCCAGTAGCGCAGGGAGTCCATGAGCAGCTGCAGGGAGTGCGGGTGACCGACGTTGAGCGAGTTCCCCGTGCCGGTGGTGTCCATGTAGTACTGCTTGTCGTCCTCCACCAGCCGGTAGTAGGCCGCATTGTCGATGCCGCGCATGGAGAGCGTGGGCCCCATGTGGTTGCCCTCGGCCGTGTGGTTGTAGACGACGTCGAGGATGACCTCGATGCCCGCGAGGTGCAGTTCGCGGACCATGGCCTTGAACTCCTGGACCTGCTCGCCCTGATCACCCGAGGAGTTGTACTTGTTGTGCGGGGCGAAGAAGCCGATGGTGTTGTAGCCCCAGTAGTTCGACAGGCCCTGCTCCTGCAGGGTGCTGTCGTTGACGAACTGGTGGACGGGCATCAGCTCGATCGCCGTGACACCGAGCTTCTGCAGGTGGGCGATCACCGAGGGGTGGGCGATACCGGCGTAGGTGCCCCGCTGTTCCTCCGGCACGTCCGGGTGCACCTGCGTGAGGCCCTTCACGTGGGCCTCGTAGATCACGGACTGGTGGTAGGGCGTCCGCGGCATGCGGTCGCCGTCCCAGTTGAAGAACGGGTTGACGACGACGCCGAGCATCATGTGTGCCGCGGAATCCTCGTTGTTGACGGAGTGCTCGTCACCGAAGTTGTAGCCGAAGAGTGCCTGGTCCCAGTCGAGATCACCGGAGATGGCCTTCGCGTAGGGGTCAAGGAGCAGCTTGTTCGGATTGCAGCGGTTGCCCTCTGCGGGGTTGTTGTCGCCATGGACGCGGTAGCCGTACTTCTGCCCCGGGCTGACCTGGGGCAGATAGCCGTGCCAGACGTACCCGTCCACCTCCTTGAGCTCGACCTGCGTCTCGGTGCCGTCGTCGTCGATGAGGCAGAGGACCACGAGGTCCGCAATCTCGCTGTACAGCGCGAAATTGGTTCCCGTGCCGTCATAGGTCGCTCCCAGGGGATACGCTTCGCCGGGCCATAGTTCCATCAGGTCTCCTTGGTGTCTTCTGCTGCGGACGCCCCGATGGGTGCCCGCGGACGCGCTCGTCGGCTTCGCGGACTGGTGCCGCGGCCGATTGATCCGTATCTAGCGTATTCAGGTCCGGGCCCTGGCACCGCACCCGGCTCACATGGCCGGTCGACACTCCTCGAGGAGGTCGGCGATGACCGGACCGATGTCCGCCGGAAGGTCTGACACGACGACGGGTCCCCGTGCCGCTGCCCGCAGGCCGGCCCGCCCGTGGATCAGGGCCCCTGCAGCCGCCACGACGGCCCACAGGTCCTCGCGGGCCACGCCCGCGCGATCCGCTGCCCGGTCGTCCTCGGCGAGGCTCGCGGCCAGGGCTCCGACAATACCCGACAGGGTGTCACCGGACCCGGCCGCAGCGAGCCAGGGACTGGCATCCCGCTGCACGAAGAGTGCACCCGAGGGCGCTGCGACGGTCGTGGCGAACCCCTTGAGCAGCACCGTCGCCCCCGTCACCTCCGCCGCCAGCAGCGCGTAGCGGGCCGGTTCGGACTCGATGTCCGCCCGCTCCGTCTCGAGGCCGCGGGCCGCCAGGAGCCAACTGAGCTCCCCGGCGTGCGGGGTCAGGATCACGTGGGACCCGACGCGCTCCGGCAACTGGGTCAGTGCTTCGGCATCGACCACCACGGGGAGTCCCGAACCGATGGCGTCCGCGGCGCGCTGCCGCTGTTCGTCGTCGTCCACTGCTCCCGGACCGACGAGCCAGGCCTGGGACCGCGCACCGGAGACGGGGCCGGTGGAGGCCACCGCCTCCGGGCTCCGCTGGTGGACGAGCGCCGCGACCGCTTCGGGTCCGAGGTACCGCACCATGCCGATCCCCGTGGCAAGCGCGGCCCCGACGGCGAGGACCGCCGCGCCCGGATAGCGGGCAGAGCCGGCTGCGACGCCCAGTACGCCACGCGAGTACTTGTGGTCCTGCGTGGTGGGTCGCCGGATCAGGGCCGCGACGTCGGCGTCGAGCAGGGACCGGACGGAGGGTCGGGACGAGAAGGAGAGACCGAGGTCCACCACGTTCAGCTCGCCGGCCGCGGCGGCTCCGTCGCCGAGGAGGAGCCCGGGTTTCGGGGCACCGAAGGTGACGGTTGCGTCAGCGGCGAGGACCGTGCCGGTCACACGGCCGTCGTCGACGCCGATCCCGCTCGGCAGATCGCAGGCGACCACGAGTGCGGAGCGCGTGCCGCGCGGGCCTGCCGCTGCGGTGAAGGCCTGTACGAAGCGCAGGGCGCGCCCGCGCAGACCGCCGTCCGCGCCGATGCCGAGGATGCCGTCGATGACGACGTCAGCTGCCGCCGCGTGCTCCGCGAGGTCCTCAGGCGCTGCGTCGTCGTCGACCCTGATGCCGGTACCGCCAGCCCGCTCGAGCGCGCGGAGCGACTCCTCATGGACGCGATCGGCAAGGATGACGGCCGTGACGCTCGCACCGCGGCGCGCGAGGCGCTCCCCCGCGTACAGTGCGTCGGCTCCGTTGTTCCCGCTGCCCGCGAGGACGACGACGGTGGCCCCGTAGGTGCCGCGACCGCTCTCGCGCAGCAGGCCCACGACGACGCCGGCCAGGGCATGAGCCGCCCGCTGCATCAGGGCATCACCCTGCCCGGCGTCGAGGAACGGGGCCTCCGCAGCGCGGACGTCGGACCCGGAAAAGGCTTCAAGCATATGGTCGAGCTTAGCGGCAACGCGGCCGATGATCAGTACGGTTACTATTCGGCGTCCGCAGGCGCCGGGCCTTCCGCCACGGCCATGGCGGTGGCGAGACCGCCGTCGTGACTCATGGACAGGTGCCAGGCGTGTACTCCGCGGGCGCGGGCGGCGTCGGCCACGGTCCCGTCGAGGACCACGGAGGGTGCGCCGGCAGCGTCCAGCGCGATCGTGCAGTGCTGCCAGTTCATACCCACGGGAGCTCCGAGGGCCTTGGCGATGGCCTCCTTCGCGGCGAAGCGCGCCGCGAGCGACTGCGTGCTCAGGCCACGCTCCGACGGCACGAAAAGCCTCTCGCGGAGCCCGGGGGTCCGCTCGAGCTGCCCCTGGAACCTCGCGATGTCCACGACATCCATCCCGATCCCGACGATCATGCCGACGTGCCTCCCCGTACCGCGCCGACCCGTCGGGGCGAGATCGTCGCTCTACTCAACCGTGACCGACTTCGCCAGATTGCGCGGCTGGTCGACGTCGTAGCCCTTCGCGCTGGCGAGCGCGAGGGCGAAGATCTGCAGCGGCACGGTGGTCAGCAGGGGTGCCAGGAGTGTCGGGGACGCGGGGACGTAGAAGACGTGCTCGGAATAGGCCTCCACCGAGGTGTCGCCCTCCTCCGCGATGACGATCGTGATGGCCCCGCGTGCCCGGATCTCCTGCACGTTGGAGACCACCTTGGCGTGGAGGGAGTCGCGCGCGCTCTGGGAGGGCATGACGACCACCACGGGCTGGCCCTGTTCGATCAGCGCAATGGGTCCGTGCTTGAGCTCGCCGGCGGCGAAACCCTCCGCGTGGATGTAGGCGAGCTCCTTGAGCTTGAGGGCACCCTCCATGGCCACCGGGAACCCTACGTGGCGGCCGAGGAACAGCACCGATTTGGCGTTCGCCATGTCGGCGCCCAGGGCCTTGATGGTGTCCGCGTTGTCGAGGATGGTCTGGATCTTGGCGGGGATCGCCGCGAGGTCTGCCATGACGTCGGCGATCTCGTCGCGGTACTTGTTCCCACGCAGCTGGGCGAGGTAGAGCCCCAGCAGGTAGGCGGCGGTGATCTGGGCCAGGAACGCCTTGGTCGAGGCGACGGCGATCTCGGGACCGGCGTGGGTGTACAGCACCGCGTCCGACTCCCGCGGAATGGTGGAGCCGTTGGTGTTGCAGATCGCCACGACCTTCGCACCCTGTTCCCGCGCGTATCGGACGGCCATGAGTGTGTCCATGGTCTCGCCCGACTGCGAGATCGCCACCACGAGGGTCTTCTCGTTCACGATGGGGTCGCGATACCGGAACTCGTGGGACAGCTCCACCTCGGTGGGGATCCGGCACCAGTGCTCGATCGCGTACTTGGCCACCTGACCGGCATAGGCCGACGTGCCGCAGGCCAGCACCACGATCTTGTCCACGGACCGCAGGATCGACTCGTCGATCCTCAGCTCGTCGAGCACGAGGTTGCCCGCGGTGTCGGAGCGCCCCAGCAGGGTCTGGCCGACGGCGTCGGGCTGGTCGTGGATCTCCTTCTCCATGAAGGACGCGAAGCCACCCTTCTCGGCGGCGGCGGCATCCCAGTCCACGTGGAACTCGGTACCCTCGGCGGGCGTCCCGTAGAAGTCGGAGATGACGACGTCGTCGGGCGTGATGGTGACGATCTGGTCCTGGCCGAGTTCCACCGCACGGCGCGTGAAGTCGATGAAGCCGGAGACGTCGGAGCCGAGGAAGTTCTCCCCCTCGCCCAGGCCCACGACGAGGGGCGAGTTGCGTCGGCCGGCAACGACCGTTCCGGGCTGGTCCTCGTGGATCGCGAGGAGGGTGAACGCTCCTTCGAGCCGCTGGCAGGCCTGCTGCAGGGCGCGGGTCAGCAGATCGCCCTCGGCGCCCTGGTCCCGCAGGGTGCGGTAGAGGTGGCCGAGGAGACCGGCGGCCACCTCCGTGTCCGTGTCCGAGACGAACGTGAGACCCTGATCGGTCAGCTCGGCCTTGAGCTCCGCATAGTTCTCGATGATGCCGTTGTGGATCAGTGCGAGTCGCCCCTCATCCGCCAGGTGGGGGTGGGCGTTCTGGTCGGTGGGGCCACCGTGGGTGGCCCAGCGGGTGTGGCCGATGCCCGTCATCGACCGCGGCAGCGGATCGGCTGCCAGTTCCCCCACGAGGTTGCTCAGCTTGCCGGCCTTCTTGCGGGACTCGATCCCCTGCTCGGAGATGACGGCGACGCCCGCGGAGTCGTACCCGCGGTACTCGAGGCGCCGCAGGCCCTCCATGACGACGTCGAGCGCGCCGTGACCGGCCCCGGCCGACTCACCTCCGGCGGCCTCGGCGACCGCATCGAACGCCGACGATTCCCGACCGTGATCCCGGCCCACATATCCCACGATTCCACACATGGGCTCCAGCTTACCGGTGGCCGTGTTTGTTAATGAGCACCCCACCGTGCAGAATCATCGGGTGAGTGACAGAAGCACGAGCACGCAGCAGACCTCGGGTGCCGAATCCTTCACTCCCTTCGTCGAGCTGGACCGACAGATGTGGTCCCGCCTCTCCCACGAGATCGAGAGCCCGCTGAACGTCGAGGACGTGCAGCGCCTGAAGGGTCTCGGCGATGCCCTCAACCTCGACGAGGTACGCGAGGTCTACCTGCCCCTCTCCCGGCTGCTGAACCTCTACATCGCCGCGGCGGGACAGCTGCACCGGGCCACCAACACCTTCCTCGGCGAGACCACCACGAGAACGCCATTCGTGATCGGTGTCGCCGGCTCCGTGGCGGTGGGCAAGTCCACCACGGCGCGGGTTCTCCGCGAACTGCTGCGGCGCTGGCCCGGCACCCCCCGTGTGGATCTGGTCACCACGGACGGTTTCCTCTACCCGAACGCGGAACTCGAACGGCGCGGCCTGATGCAGCGCAAGGGCTTCCCGGAATCCTATGACCGGCGCCGACTGCTGCGTTTCGTCAGCGAGGTCAAGAGCGGGGCCGCCGAGGTGCGAGCTCCTTGGTACTCCCACCTCACCTACGACATCGTGCCCGGTCGGGAGGTGGTGGTGCGTCGTCCGGATGTGCTGATCGTCGAGGGGCTCAATGTCCTGGCGCCGGCCCGTCCGCGCTCCGACGGCATCACCGGCCTCGCGTTGAGCGACTTCTTCGACTTCTCCATCTTTGTCGACGCAAAGACCGCCTACATCCGGCAGTGGTACGTCCACCGCTTCCAGTCGCTGCGCACCAGCGCCTTCGCCGACCCGGACTCGTACTTCCACCGCTACGCGAGCCTCACGGACGACGAGGCCCGTGAGACGGCCACCGGCATCTGGGAGCGGATCAACGAACCCAACCTGCTCAGGAACGTCCTGCCCACCCGTGGGCGCGCGCAGCTTGTCCTGACGAAGGACGCCGATCACTCCATCCGGCGCATGCTCCTCCGGAAGACGTGACGGTGCGCGTGCGCCGGCTTGCGGCGGTGCTGGCCGTCCTGGCCCTCCCGGCGTGTGCGTCGGGGGGGTCGACGGCGGCACCCGCCCCCCCGGGGTTGGTACCTCCGCCCCCTGCCGTGGAACGCCCCGTGCCGTCCTCGCCGGACGCGACGACGCCGGCACCGTCCACCACGCCTGCCGCCCCTCCTTCGGCAGGAGCCCAAGCCGATCCCACGGCGCCGGACGTCGTCGTGAACAAGCAGCGCCCCCTGCTCCCCCTCGATTTCGAGCCGGCCGAACTACGTCCACTCGATGCGTCCGCCGGTCCTGATATCCGCCTGCGGCCCGATGCGGCGGAGGCCGTGGAGAAGATGGTCGACGCCGCAGGCCAAGAGGGAGTGGGCCTGGTGATCGTCAGCGGGTATCGTTCCTACGCCGAGCAGCAGTCCACCTACGCCCACTGGGTGGCCCAGTACGGCGGTGCCACGGGCGCCGACGCGGTCTCCGCCCGACCCGGCCACTCGGAGCACCAGACCGGACTCGCCTTCGACATCGCCCAGGACGACGGGGCATGTACGCTCGTCTCCTGCTTCGCCCAGACCCGGGCTGCCCGCTGGACGGCGCTGCACGCCCCGGAGTACGGGATCATCCTGCGCTACCCCCTCGGGTTCGACCGGATCACCGGTTTCTTCGCGGAGCCGTGGCACTTCCGCTATGTGGGCACGGACGTGGCTCTGGCCATGAAGGACGCAGGCCAGGAAACGCTGGAGGAGTACTTCGGGCTCCCCGCGGCGCCGTCCTACTGAGTTCGGACCGCCCCCGCGCACTGCGGCTCCTCCACGCCGTCGTGCGCGGTTCCTGCACGGATCCGGGGACTCCGAGCCCGGAAGGAGCCTGTCCCGGCGTCACCGAAGGGCGTTGTGCCGAGCGTCCACCCGGTCGGGTCCGAGCGAAGGCGCGGAAGGTCAGGCGACCGGCTCGAGGGCGAGGCGTTCCTGCACCGTCGCGGCGAGTTCCTCTGCCACCCGCTGCGCTGTGGCTGTGTCTGCCGCCTCGACCATGACCCGCACCACAGGCTCGGTGCCGGAGGGGCGCAGCAGCACACGGCCGGTGTCCCCGAGCAGCGACCCCGCGCGACGTACCGCGTTCTGCACGACCTCGTCGGACCGGACGGCAGCACGGTCCACACCCTTCACATTGATGAGTACCTGAGGGAGCTTCGTCATCACGCCGGTGAGCTCCTTCAGGGTCTTGCCCGTCTCCGCCATCCGCGCGGCGAGCTGCAGGCCCGTCAGCACACCGTCACCTGTGGTCGCGTATTCGGCGAAGATGACGTGACCGGACTGCTCGCCACCGAGGCTGAAGCCTCCGGCATTCATGCCCTCCAGCACGTAGCGGTCTCCCACCCCGGTCTCCCGCAGCGTGATGCCCGCCTCGGCCAGCGCGATCTTCAGGCCCAGATTGCTCATGACGGTGGCTACCAGGGTGTTGTCCGTCAGCTTCCCGGCGTCCTTCAGCGCGAGCGCCATCACGGCCATGATCTGGTCGCCGTCCACGACCGAGCCCTCATGGTCGACGGCGAGGCAGCGATCGGCGTCGCCGTCATGGGCGATGCCGAGGTCGGCACCGTGCTCGAGCACCGCCGCCTGCAGGAGCCCCAGGTGGGTGGAACCGTATCCGTCGTTGATGTTGATGCCGTCGGGTTCCGCGCCGATCACCACGATATCGGCGCCCGCGTTCCTGAACACCTCGGGTGAACAGCCGCTGGCCGCGCCGTGGGCGCAGTCGAGCACCACCTTGATGCCGTCGAGGCGGCGCGGGAGTGTCTGCAGCAGATGGACGACGTAGCGGTCCTCCGCGTCCGCGAAGCGTTGGATGCGTCCCACGTCGCCGGCCAGGGGCCGTCGACTCGGCCTCCCCATCTCCGCTTCGATGGCATCCTCGAGCGCGTCGCTGAGCTTCTTGCCCCCGCGAGCGAGGAACTTGATGCCGTTGTCCGGGGCAGGATTGTGGGAGGCGGAGATCATGACGCCGAAGTCGGCCTTCAGATCAGCGACCAGGAAGGCGGCTGCCGGTGTGGGCAGCACGCCGGCGTCGAACACGTCGACTCCGGCGCTGGCGAGGCCGGCTTCGACGGCGGCGGCAATGAACTCTCCACTGATGCGTGGATCGCGGGCGATGACGGCGGTGGGCCGACGCCCGCCCTCGACGGCATTGTGGCCGAGGACCACAGCGGCCGCCTGGGCCAGGTGGAGGGACAGTTCGGCGGTGATCAGACCATTGGCCAGACCTCGCACACCATCGGTACCGAATAACTTGCTCATCGTTGACATCCTAGGAGAAGAACATGAGACCGCCGGGGTACGGACCCCATCAGGTTAAAGCACGATGCCCGTCCGAGGAGCATGGACGGGCATCCGAGCGTGTCCCGGCGGAATCCTGCCGGACAGACAGCGCGTGGAGCCAAGCGCTGGATCCTGCCGAGGGGACCCGGTGGAGATCGCCTCAGCGATCTCCACGGGGTAGGCAGGATCTAGCGCTTGGAGTACTGCGGTGCCTTACGGGCCTTCTTGAGACCGGCCTTCTTGCGTTCGATCACGCGGGCGTCGCGGGTGAGGAAGCCGGCCTTCTTGAGGGCGGGCCGGTTGTTCTCGCGGTCGATCTCGTTCAGCGTGCGAGCCACACCGAGCCGCAGTGCTCCGGCCTGACCGGACGGTCCACCACCGTGGATACGAGCGATCACGTCGTAGGCGCCGTCGAGCTCGAGGAGCTTGAAGGGGTCGTTGACTTCCTGCTGGTGCAGCTTGTTCGGGAAGTAGTCGGCGAGCTCGCGCCCGTTGACGATCCACTTGCCCGTGCCGGGCACCAGGCGCACCCGGGCGATTGCTTCCTTGCGGCGCCCCACGGCTCCGCCGCCGACGGTCAGTGCGGGACGTTCCTTGACGGCCGTCTCGGCACCCTCGGTCGACTCTGAGGTGTAGCTGGTGAGCTCCTCAGTCGGTTCATTCATCTCTTCAGTGTTCTGAGCCACGGTTCTCCTTGAAGCTGTTTAGTGTCGGTGGCCAGGACTACTGGGCGACCTGGGTGATTTCGTACGTCACGGGCTGCTGTGCCGCGTGGGGGTGCTCGGCGCCGCGGTAGACCTTGAGCTTGCCGATCTGCTGGGCTGCGAGGGAGTTCTTGGGGAGCATGCCGCGAATGGCCTTCTCCACCGCACGCTCGGGGTTCTTCTCCAGCAGCTCGGCGTAGTTGGAGGACTTGAGGCCGCCCGGGAACCCGGAGTGGCGGTAGGCGCGCTTCTGCTCGAGCTTGGCGCCCGTAAGCGCCACCTTGTCGGCGTTGATGATGACCACGAAGTCGCCCATGTCCATGTGCGGAGCGAAGGTCGGCTTGTGCTTCCCGCGCAGCAGGATGGCGGTCTGGCTGGCAAGCCGGCCGAGGACGACGTCGGTTGCATCGATTACGTGCCATTGGCGGGTGATGTCGCCTGGCTTCGGGGTGTACGTACGCACGGTTATGGCCTTCGTTTCTGTTTCGGTGTCGCTCACGGGAACGGTGACCCTGATCCGCGAACTCAGCTGACTCATGCGCTACCGGAACTTCAGGTGAGGGCTGAAATACGGCCAGGGATCCCGTGGATCTCGGCTCCGCCCCCGGGCCAGGTGGTTCTGCAACTGAACCGCTCCGAAGAACGAAGACGTATCGAGATGGGATACGCACGACGACTGCCAACTTTAGCGTGCCACGCTGGTATATGGCAAAACCCGCGACGACGACGGCGACGACTCGTCCGAGCGTCGGCCCGGGGTGCACATCCGGGTCGACAACCAGGGGACCACCTCGTCGAGTTGCAGTGGTTGGGCCCAGAGGAAGCCCTGGGCCCAACCCACATTGAGCGCGTCCAACTTCTCGAGCTGGGTCGCCGTCTCGACGCCCTCCGCGACCACGTCCAGCCCGAGGGCCGACGCCATCATGGTGACCGCCGCGATGATGGGGCCCGCGTGTTCGTCCCTGCCGTCCAGTTCCTCCACGAACGAGCGATCGACCTTCAGCGCCGTCACGGGGAATCGGCTCAGATAGCTCAGGGAGGAGTAGCCGGTCCCGAAGTCGTCCACCGACAGTCCCACTCCGAGGCCGCGGAGCTGCGTGAGGGTCGCCATCGATCGCTCCACGTTCTTCATGAGCGTGGACTCTGTGATCTCGAGCTCGACAGCTGAAGGGTCGATCCCGGCGCGGTCGATGGCGCCAGCCACTGATGCGCAGAGCGCCGGATCCGTGAGCTGGCGGGCGGACAGATTGACGGCGATCCGGAACCCGGACGCTCCCGGGACCTCCGTACGCCAGCGCTGGGCCTGCGCCAGCGCCTGAGCGAGCACCCAGGTCCCGATCGGCACGATCAACCCGGTCTCCTCCGCGATGGGGATGAACTGACACGGTGACACGAGCCCGTGCCTGGGATGTCTCCAGCGCAGGAGTGCCTCGAAGCCCACGGGCCTCTGATCGGTCACCCTGACGATGGGCTGGTAATGGATCTCGAGTTCGCCACGCTCGAGGGCACGCGGCAGCTGGGAGCCGATATCGAGGCGTACCTCGGCACGACGATGCATCGATTCGTCGAACACGACGCCGTCGACCCGCTCGGTCTCTTTCGCCACGTACATCGCGGCGTCGGCCTGGTGGAGCAGGGAGGCCGCGGTGTCGTCCCCCGACGAGAGGGCGATGCCGATACTGACGCTGACGAACAGTTCCTGGCCCAACAGATCGAACGGAGCCTGCACCGTGGCCGCGATCCGTCCTGCCAGCTCATGGGCATCGTCGAGCCCCATACCACCGCACACGATCACGAACTCGTCCCCGGCGAACCTGGCCAGGGTGTCCGCGGGTCGCACCGCACCGCGCAGGCGCGCGGCGAGCTGGACGAGGAGGCTGTCCCCGGCGGCATGACCGAGCCCGTCGTTGACCACCTTGAACCGGTTGACGTCGAGGAAGAGCACGCCCACCCGGGTCCCGGACCTGGAAGCGTCCTCGAGGGCGATGTCGATGCAGTTCGCCAGCAGCGCCCGGTTGGCCAGTCCGGTGAGCGGGTCCTGGAAGGCGAGGCGTTCGAGGGCCTCCTCGGCGAGCTTGCGTTCGGTGATGTCCACCACCGTCTCGAGCAGCCGGATGAGCACGCCGTCGCTGTGCTCGGCGGCAGCCCGCGTGTGGACCCAGCGCACCTCGCCGTTGGGGCGCATGATCCGGTGGACCAGCTTCAGCGGCGGCCCGCCGGACTCGAGTTCGCCCCAGACCCGCCGGACCATCTCGCGGTCCTCGGGGTGCAGTACCGAGTGCCAGAGCTCCTCCGTAGGGATCGCGTCGAGCGGCAGACCGTGGATCCGGAAGTACTCGTCGGACCACCACCGGCGCCCCGTCAGCATATTGACCTCGACGGACCCCACATGGGCGATCTCCTGCGCGAAGGTCAGCCGGTCACGCTCATGGATGGCGTCGGCGCGCTGCTGCTCGACGTCGGTGATCTCCCGCGCGATCGCCGATGAGCCGATCACCGTGCCGTCGGCGTCGAGGACCGGGGAGAGGGTCATCGACACCTCGATGAGCGAGCCGTCCCGGCGTCTGGCCACCGCCTGCGCTCCGGTCATCTCCCGACCCTCGGCAATGGTCGATCGCAGCGCACGCCCCGCACTAGCCGAGCCACCCGGGGTGAGCATCTCGATACTGCTGCCGATCGCCTGCTCCGCGGTGTACCCGTAGATCCTTTCGGCTCCGGTGTTCCAACTGGTGATGATGCCGTCCTGGTCCGTCCCGTTGATCGCGTCGCCGGAGGCTTCCACCAGGGCGGCCAACCGGCGGAGGTAGCGGATCTCCTCTACGCCGGGTCCGGGGTGCCCGGGAACCTCGGGCACGGCTGCCGCCGGACACGACGGCGTGCGCGGGTCATGCCGGGCGACACCGATCGGGGATGAGGAGGCGGTCATGGCGACATTGTAGGGCCGGCACACTCGATGGCCGTTTCGGCCGTACTTCCTGCGGAATTGCGCACCATGTCCGCTCGTTCCCCGCAGTATTTCGGGTGTAGTCCACCCGGCCGGGGTGCCGGAGCGCCTGCTCGGTGCTAGCTGGAGCGGGGCGTCAGGCGGTATCCCACACCGCGTACGGTCTGGATCCACCGCGGGGTCTTCGGGTCCTCATCGAGCTTGCGCCGCAGGTTGCCGACATGGACCTCGATGGCCCGCTCGTCCGAATCGCTGATGTAGGTGTCCCGGTCGTAGCGGTCCCCGCGTACCACCCGCACCAGATCCGCCTTGGTCCTGACGGCTCCCACGCTCCTGAGCATCTCACTGAGCAGATCGAACTCACTGCGGGTCAGGGGCAGCTCGCGCCCCTCGACGGCGACGAAGCGCGTGGAGGGATCCAGCTCCAGGCCGTTGTGCTCGAGGATCGATGACGGCGGAGGCGTCGGCGTCGAGTTCACGGCAGGCACCGCCTCCTCCGTCGCCACGCTTGCCGTTGGCGGCGGAACGGCACGGGGGCGGCGCAGCATCGCCGCTATCCGCGCTCTGAGCTCGCGGGGCCGGAAGGGCTTGGTGAGGTAGTCGTCAGCTCCGGACTGCAGGGCCGTCAGGGTATCGAGTTCGTCGCCGTGGGAGGTCAGCATGACCACGTAGCAGGTGCTGAAGCTGCGGAGACGTCGAAGCACCTCGTAGCCGTCGATGTCCGGCAGCCCCACGTCCACGGTGACCACCGTCGCCTCGTGGGTCCGGACCAGCTCGACGCCGGCTCTACCGTCCGGCGCGACATGCACCTCGAATCCCGATTGCCTCAGGACGGCGCCCACGAGGTTCCGCACATCGGCGTCGTCCTCGATCACTACTGCCACTCCCGGATCGCTCACCCGCAGCCCCCTTCTTCCTCGTCCCCGAGCGCGTCGCGGCTCGTCGTCAGTCACATTGTGCCCGACTCCACCGCCGACTCGTCCCCAGGGTCCGGGCCGGACACGGATTCCGGGACATACTGGTAGCCAGTACGTAGGTCTCAGCGTCGGAAAGATTGTCAGAATGCGGTATTTCCCCTTGCCCGGGATGACACATGTCTAGGGCCGGACATCCGGCGCCAACCCCGGAATCACGGCCCCGCCCGCCCCTCGACCGGTCGGTGCTGAGCTGCCAGCTCCCGCTGGCCCTGATCGTCCTGGCACTCGCGGTGTCGGCGGCGATCCGCCCGGGCGCAACCGGGACGGGTTTCGTGCTCGGCGTCTCGACGATCCTCGGGTTGCTGGCCCTCTCCTCGGTAATACCCAGGCTCCGGCTGCCGGCCGGCGCCATACTGATCGTGCCGGTGTTCGACTTCGTCGCCATCGGCCTGCTGCGCTCCGGTCCGGTGGAGAACCAGCCGGGCCTGGGGATCCTCGTCGTCTTCCCCGTGCTCTGGCTCGTGTGGTCCCTGTTGCCCCTGTGGCTCGTCCTCTGGCTGACGGTCCTGGGATCTCTGGTCGCTGAATGGCCGCTCCTGGTCCAACCCCGCGACGACCCGTACCGGGGAGCGCTGCTACCGGTCGTGATGCTGTGCGTCGGTGCGGCCCTGCGCCTCACGAGCCAGGGTGCCCGGGCCCGAGCGGTAGAGGCCCGGCGGCGTGACCGTGAACTGCAGGATCTCCTGCAGGCGGCCATCGATCGGGAGCGGGTCCTGACAGCGATCCTCAACACCGTCGACGTCGGCCTCACCGCCGTCGATGCGCACGGCACCACGACCCTCACCAATCGCCAGCAGGAGCTCTTCAACAGGCTGTCCGCCGGACCTGACCACGAGCCGGACCCCCATCCGCTCGTGTTCGAGCCGGACGGCGTGACGCCGCTCCCGCCCGAGCTGAGACCCGTTTCCCGTGCCCTCAGGGGCGAAACCTTCGCGGATCAGCTCCTCTGGGTGGGCGCCGGCGACTTTCAGCGCGCCCTGTCCACTGCCGCGCGCCCCATCACGAACGCCGACGGCGACATCGCGGGGGCACTCATCGCGTGCAGCGACGTCACTGAGCTCGTGGAGGCGGTCTCCGCCAAGGACGCCTTCATCTCCAACATCTCCCACGAGTTCCACGCCCCGCTGACCTCGGTCCTCGGGTATCTCGAACTGGTGCAGGAAGATGAGCATGTACTGCCCGCCCAGCTCCGGGAGCACCTCGAGGTCGCGGGCCGGAACGCCGAGCGTGTTCTGCACCTCGTTGCCGATCTGCTCTCCACGGCCGGCGACCGCGTGCGCGTGCACCCGCGTCCGGTGGACCTGGCGGCCCTCATCGAGATGAGCGTCAGATCGAACCGCCTGCGGGCCGAGAAGCACGGTGTGCTTCTCGAGACGGAGGTCCGCGCACCACTGTGGACCCTCATCGATCCGCTGCGGATCTCGCAGGTCCTCGACAACCTGCTCTCCAACGCGATCAAGTACACGGAGCACGGCGGCCCGGTGATCGTCCGCGCGGACGAGACGCAGACCGCCATCACCCTTCAGGTCGAGGACCGGGGCATGGGGATGTCGGAGCAGGAGACGCGCCAGATCTTCTCGCGGTTCTACCGGACGCCCGCGGCCCGGCGGGCGGAGATCGACGGCGCCGGCCTGGGGCTCGCCATCACGCGGGCCATCGTCGAGGGCCACGGCGGGTCCATCAGGTGCACCAGCTCACCCGGCGAGGGCAGCTGCTTCACGGTGACCCTGCCGGTCAAGGGCGAGGTCGAGCGCATGCACCAGGAGTCCTTCGAAGGCTCCCTCTAGACGGGGTGCCCCGACCGACCCTGCGGCTCACCCACGGCGTCGGACGTCCGGCGCGCCCTCGTCAGTTCCGCGCGGGCCATCAGGTCCCCGTCCGCCGGGTAGGCGATCTCCTCGAGCACCAGGGGATGCGGCGCCGCCAGGATGGACCGGGCGTCCTTGATACGGGCAGCGAGACGATCCGCCAGCCACGCCGCTGGCATCTCCCCGGAGCCCACCCGCAGTGTGGAGCCGACGAGTGCCCGGACCATGGTGTGGCAGAAGGCGTCGGCCTGGATGGTGGCGATGATCTCGCCGCCTGGTCCGCGGGCGAACTCGTAGCGCTGCAGGTCGCGGATGGTCGTTGCCCCCTCGCGGGGTTTGCAGAACGCCGCGAAGTCCTGCATGCCCAGCAGCAGAGCCGCCCCCTCGTTGAGCAGTCCCACATCGAGCGACGCCGGGTACCAGAGTGTCGTTGCGCGTCGGAGCGGGTCCTGTCCGGTCGCCGTGTCCGCGATGGCGTAGCTGTAGCGTCGCCAGAGGGCCGAGAAGCGCGCGTCGAACCCCTGCGGCGCTCGTGCGGCGGAGCGCACGACGACGGCGGGCACCATGCTGCGCACCGTCCGATCAGGACCGGCCGGACCACTGGTGAGGACGCGGTTGATCGTGCCCGCGATGCGTCGCAGGAACGCCTTCGAGGGGTCGGTGTCACGCCCGCGGGCCATACCCTCCCACTCGGCCGCGGTCAGATCCACGTGCGCTACCTGCCCGCGAGCATGCACACCGGCATCCGTCCGCCCCCCGACCGTGAGGCGCACCCTGCGGCGCAGGAGCGTGAACAGGGCGTCCTCGAGGATGCCCTCCACCGTGGTCAGCCCCGGTTGGACCGCCCAGCCGGAGAAGAGGCTGCCGTCGTAGGCGATGTCGAGCCGGATACGCAGGAGCCCGCCGTCCCCTCGGGGAGCGGCGGGCTCGAGCTGTGTCATGGGTGGGAGACTACTTCTTCTCGTCCTCGACCGTACCCTCGACGACGGCGATCTCGTCGTCGGATCCTGCTTCGGCATCGACCGTGGTGTCCTCGGCCTGCACTTCGACGGAGTCCGCTGAGTCCGCAGAATCCACGGAGTCGACCGAATCCACGGAGTCGGCCGAATCGACGGAGTCGACCGAATCCACGGAGTCTGCTACCGGTGCAGCGGGCGCCGTGGCCCGCTCGGCCTCTGCGACCACGGACTGCTTGGGCGACATGGGGTCGAGCACCAGCTCGATGACCGCCATGGGAGCGTTGTCGCCCTTGCGATTGCCGATCTTGGTGATGCGGGTGTAGCCACCCTCGCGGTCGGCCACAGCCGGGGCGATGTCCGTGAACAGCTCGTGGACGATGCTCTTGCTGCTGATGACGCCGAGAACGCGACGGCGTGAGGCCAGGTCGCCCTTCTTGGCGAAGGTGATGAGTCGCTCCGCGTAGGGCCGCAGCCGCTTGGCCTTGGTCACCGTGGTGGTGATGCGCTTGTGCTCGAACAGTGAGGCGGCCAGGTTGGCGAGCATCAGGCGCTCGTGCGCCGCACCGCCTCCGAGACGTGGGCCCTTGGTGGGTGTGGGCATGTTTCTTTCTCCTCGTTAGAAGTTCCGGTACCGCTCTGCTGCGGTACCGGAACGGGTAGCGTTCTAGACCTCTTCGGTGCCGAAGTCGGCGTCGTCCTCGTCGATGGCGGCCGCGCGGGCGGCAAGATCGAATCCCGGAGGGGAATCCTTCAAGGACAGACCCAGCTCCACGAGCTTTGCCTTGACCTCGTCGATCGACTTGGCCCCGAAGTTACGGATGTCCATGAGATCGGCCTCGGAGCGCACCACGAGTTCACCCACGGAGTGGATGCCCTCACGCTTCAGGCAGTTGTAGGACCTGACGGTGAGCTCGAGGTCCTCGATGGGCAGCGCCATGTCGGCCGCGAGAGCGGCGTCCGTCGGCGACGGCCCGATCTCGATGCCCTCGGCTGCAACATTGAGCTCACGGGCGAGACCGAAGAGCTCGACCAGCGTCGTGCCGGCCGAGGCCACGGCGTCGCGGGGAGCGATCGCGTCCTTCGTCTCCACGTCCACGATGAGCTTGTCGAAGTCGGTGCGCTGTTCCACACGGGTGGCCTCCACGCGGAAGGTCACCTTCAGGACGGGCGAGTAGATGGAATCCACCGGGATGCGGCCGATCTCGGAGTCACCCGACTTGTTCTGGGATGCGGACACGTACCCGCGGCCACGCTCGATCGTCAGCTCGAGCTCGAACTTCCCCTTCGAATTCAGCGTGGCGATGTGCAGATCCGGGTTGTGGAACTCGACGCCGGCCGGCGGGGCGATATCCGCCGCGGTGACGACGCCGGGGCCCTGCTTCCGCAGGTAGGCGACGACGGGCTCGTCGTGCTCGGAGGAGACGGCGAGGTTCTTGATATTCAGGATGATCTCGGTGACATCCTCCTTGACCCCGGGAACGGTGGTGAACTCGTGGAGGACACCGTCGATCCGGATGCTCGTCACTGCAGCACCGGGGATGGAGGAGAGCAGCGTGCGGCGGAGGGAGTTGCCGAGGGTGTAACCGAACCCGGGCTCGAGGGGTTCGATCACGAACCGCGACCTGTTGTCGGCAACGACTTCTTCAGTCAGGGTGGGGCGCTGTGCAATGAGCACGTACATTTCCTTTCAGGAAGCATCCGCTATATGACACTTCGAAATGGGCGAAACTGCTGGTCAGCCTGCTCGGGCGGACAGGCCGTCCACGCCGCCCGGTCGGTCCCATGGGAACCACCGGGCGGCGTCGTGACCTGGGGCCGGCTCAGACGCGGCGGCGCTTCGGGGGGCGGCAGCCGTTGTGTGCGCTCGGGGTGACGTCCTGGATGGACCCGACCTCGAGGCCCGTGGCCTGCAGCGAGCGTATCGCGGTCTCGCGCCCCGAGCCGGGGCCCTTCACGAAGACGTCGACCTTGCGGACGCCGTGCTCCTGCGCACGCTTCGCCGCAGCCTCTGCAGCCATCTGCGCCGCGAAGGGCGTCGACTTGCGCGAGCCCTTGAATCCGACCTCACCGGCGGAGGCCCAGGAGATGACGGCTCCGCTGGGGTCCGTGATGGACACGATCGTGTTGTTGAAGGTGCTCTTGATGTGCGCCTGGCCGAGCGCGATGTTCTTCTTGTCCTTGCGACGCGGCTTGCGCACCGCTCCACGAGTCTTGGGGGGCATTGCTTCTCCTACGAAGGTATTGGGTAGAGCATTGATCGGCTGATCGAGCGAGATCCGAGCCGGTGGAGGTCCTACGAACAGGGGCCTCCGCTGGCGAGGGTTCCCTGGCGAGACGAGCGCTGGCGAGTCTCGTCAGGGAGCCAGTGGGGAACTAGCGTCCGACCTTCTTCTTGCCGGCGACGGTACGCTTCGGACCCTTGCGGGTACGCGCGTTCGTTTTCGTGCGCTGTCCGCGCACAGGAAGGCCGCGGCGGTGCCGAATGCCCTCGTAGCTGCCGATCTCGACCTTGCGGCGGATGTCGGCGGCAACCTCACGTCGAAGATCACCCTCGACCTTGAAGTTGTCCTCGATGTAGTCGCGGAGCTGGACCAGCTCGGCGTCGGAGAGATCCTTCACACGGGTGCTCGCTGAGATCCCCGTGTCGACGATGGTCTTCTCCGCACGGGTCCTACCCATGCCGTAGATGTAGGTGAGCGCAATGACGACCCGCTTTTCACGGGGGATGTCTACGCCGGCGAGACGTGCCATAGAAACGGTGCTCCTCTTGTATCACCGGAGGTCTTGAGCAGAACGATCCCGGAACTCTCGTTCCGGTCCCCGGCCTCCGAGCCGGGGGTGGACGCCCTCCTGGGAGGGCGCCGTGCTGCCGTTGTAGGTACTTCTACGCGCGAGGAGGATCCCGTGGAGGGATCCCTAGCCCTGACGCTGCTTGTGGCGCGGGTTTTCGCAGATGACGAGAACGTTGCCCTTGCGGCGAACCACCTGGCACTTCTCGCAGATACGCTTCACGCTCGGCTGGACCTTCATGGTGTTCCTTTGCGTTCTTATTTGTAGCGGTAGACAATACGGCCCCGGGTGAGGTCGTACGGGCTGAGTTCCACCACGACCCGGTCCTCGGGGAGGATCCGGATGTAGTGCTGGCGCATCTTTCCCGAGATGTGAGCGAGAACAATGTGTCCGTTGGCGAGCTCAACGCGGAACATCGCGTTGGGCAGCGCCTCGTTCACAGTGCCTTCGATCTCAATGACACCGTCTTTCTTGGCCATATCCTCCGCTAACGTCTGTGCCCACCACACGTGCGGCGGGCCGGTTCAGGGTTCCGGTCGTCGGATTCCCCATCGGCGGAGATGCCACCGGGAGGGAACGTGTAGAGGCCTAGAAGGGCACGGAAAACACAGACGACCAACAACGAATCCTACGCCACTGCACGGTGATAGTTAAATCCCGCAGCGGCTCAGGCCGCCGGCAGTACCGGCGTCACACCGAGAGGCTCGAGGCGCGAGGCCCCGCCGTCGACCGCCGAGAGCACCCAGATACCCCCGTCGTGGACCGCGACGCTGTGTTCCCACTGCGATGCCCGGCCTCCGTCGGTCGTGACCACCGTCCACTCGTCGTCGAGCACCGCGGTCTCGAGTCCGCCCTGCACGAGCATGGGCTCGATGGCCAGACACAGTCCCCCGCGGACCCGGGGTCCGCGCGCGGAGCTACGGTAATTGAGGACGTCGGGCGCCTGATGCATCTCGGTGCCGATCCCGTGGCCTACGTAGTCCTCCAGGATGCCCAGCGCCGGCCCGGGAACGGACGACACGTGGTCGTCGATCGCCGCTCCGACATCTCCGACGTACCGAGCCGAGGCCAGGGCCGCTATGCCGTGCCACAAGGCGTCCTCGGTGACCTGCGAGAGGCGTTCGTCCTCCGGCCGGGCCGTTCCGACGATCGTGGTCCGGGCCGAATCGGAATGCCATCCGCGCACCACCGCGCCTCCGTCGATGGAGAGGATATCGCCGTCCTGCAGGGCGTACCCGCCGGGGATGCCGTGCACCACCTCCTCGTTCACCGACGTGCAGATGCTCGCCGGGAAGCCGTGGTACCCGAGGAAGTTGGACGTGGCCCCCGCCTCGCGGAGGATCTCCTCGAAGACCCGGTTCAGCTGCGCCGTCGTGACCCCCACCTGTGCAGCGGCGACCGCTGAGTCGAGCGCCCGTGACAGAACGAGCCCTGCTTCCCGCATGACCAGCATCTGCTCGACGGTCTTGTACTCGATCTTCGGTTGACGGAACACGCTGCCCCTAGCTCGAGACCTTGAGGGCGTCCATGATCCGCTCGGTGATCTCATCGATGGGCCCGATACCGTCGACCCTGACCACGATCCCCCGCTCGTCGTACCGGGACACCACGACCACCGTCTGATCGTGGTAGAGCCCCAGCCGATGCCGGATGACCTGTTCGGTGTCGTCCGACCGGCCGTCGAGCTCGGCGCGGCCGCGGAGTCGCCGGACGAGTTCCTCGTCGTCCGCCGTCAGCTGCAGCACCACGTCGAGCTCGAGGGAGTTCTCCCGGAGGATGTCGTCAAGCTCGAGCACCTGGGATGCCGTGCGGGGATAACCGTCCAGCAGGAAGCCCTCGCGGACGTCGTCCTCGGCCAGCCTGTCCCTCACCATGCTGTTCGTGACGGTGTCGGGCACGAAGTCGCCCGCATCCATGAACTTCTTCGCCTCGATACCGAGCGGCGTCTCACGCCTGACGTTGTCGCGGAAGATGTCGCCCGTCGAGATGGCCGGGACGCCGAGACGCTCGGAGATCCGGGCGGCCTGCGTTCCCTTGCCCGAGCCGGGCGGGCCGATGATCAGCATTCTCGTCAACGTAACAACCCTTCGTAATGACGCTGCTGGAGCTGCGCGTCGATTTGCTTGACGGTCTCGAGGCCCACACCGACGAGGATGAGGATTGAGGTCCCACCGAAGGGGAAGTTCTGATTGGCGCCGATCGAGACCAAGGCGATCAGCGGGATCAGGGCCACGAGCCCCAGGTAGATGGCACCGGGCAGCGTGATGCGCGAGAGCACGTACTGGAGGTACTCCGCCGTCGGCCGTCCGGCCCGGATCCCGGGGATGAAGCCGCCGTACTTCTTCATGTTCTCCGAGACCTCGTCCGGATTGAACGTGATGGCGACGTAGAAGTAGGTGAAGAACACGATCAGCAGGAAGTACAGCGCCATGTACAGGGGATGGTCACCGCTCGTGAGGTAGGTGGTGACCCAGTTGACCCAGGCAGCCGGTGGCGTGCCGTCCTGGGGCGTGTTGAACTGCGAGACCAGGCTCGGGAGATAGAGCATGGATGAGGCGAAGATGACCGGGATGACCCCCGCCATATTGACCTTGATGGGAATGTAGGTGCTGCTGCCACCCAGGGTGCGCCGTCCGATCATCCGCTTGGCGTACTGCACCGGTATGCGTCTCTGGGACTGCTCGACGAAGATCACCAGAGTGACCACCACGATGCCCATGAGCAGCACGAGGGCGAAGACCGTACCGCCCTGGGTGCGCAGGATCTCACCGAGCGAGGTGGGGAAGCCTGCGGCGATGGCCGTGAAGATGAGCAGGGACATCCCGTTGCCCACACCTCGTTCGGTGATGAGCTCTCCCATCCACATGATGAGGCCCGTTCCCGCGGTGAGCGTGATGATCAGCAGGACGATCATGATGAGCGAGTCGTCGGGGATCAGCGGTACCGGGCAGTCACCGAGCAGGGCCCCCGTCCGGGCGAGTGAGACGAGGGTGGTCGCATTCAGCAGACCGAGCGCGATGGTCAGGTAGCGCGTGTACTGGGTCAGCTTGGACTGGCCCTGGGCACCTTCCTGATGCAGCTCCTGGAAGCGGGGAATGACCACCCGGAGGAGCTGCGTGATGATGCTGGCGGTGATGTACGGCATGATCCCGAGCGCGAAGATCGACACCTGGAGGAGCGCTCCGCCGCTGAAGAGATTGACGAACTGGTAGAGACCGCCGTCCGTGTTCCCCAACTCCAGGCATTGCTGGACGTTGCCGTAGTCCACGCCCGGGGCAGGGATGAAGGCGCCGAGACGGAAGATAGTGATGATTCCCAGCGTGAACAACAGCTTGCGCCGCAGATCCGGCGTCCGGAATGCCCGGCCAATAGCGCTAAGCAAGCGTCCTCCTGAAGATTCTTCGGTCCCGTCGCGGACCGCACACAACAATCGAGTGTAACGGGTGGCCGTCGGTGCCCTCGTACAGGCTCCCGGCGGGGTGAACGGAAAAGGACTCCCGGTGGACTGATTCGATCCTGTCCACCAGGAGTCCCTCTCTGATAAGCGTGAGTGCCGTCCCCCCGTCGGAGAACGGCCCATGCCCTAAGGCGTGGTGACCGATCCGCCCGCAGCCGTGATCTTCTCTGCCGCGGAGGCCGAGAAGGCGTCTGCCGTCACGTTGACGGCAACGGTGATCTCGCCGGTCCCGAGGACCTTGACGGGCTGGTTCTTGCGAACGGCCCCTCCGGCCACCAGGGAGGCGACGGTGACGTCCCCGCCCGACGGGAAGAGCTCGGAGAGCTTGTCCAGGTTCACGACCTGGAACTCCACCCTGAACGGGTTCTTGAACCCGCGCAGCTTGGGCAGTCGCATGTGCAGGGGCAGCTGGCCTCCGGCGAAGCCTGCCTTCACCTGGTAGCGTGCTGCGGTTCCCTTGGTGCCACGGCCGGCTGTCTTGCCCTTCGATCCCTCACCACGGCCCACACGGGTCTTCGCCGTCTTGGCGCCGGGTGCGGGGCGGAGGTGGTGGACCTTCAGTGCGTGCGTTCGTTCTGCTGCCGTAGCCGCAGTGTCGTTCTCTGTCATTACTTGGCCTCCTCAACCTTCACCAAGTGCGGAACCGTGTTGACCATGCCGACGGTGACGGCGTCAGCCTCACGGACAACGGTGTGCCCGATCCGCTTGAGCCCGAGCGAGCGCACCGTATCCCGCTGGCTCTGCTTGCCGCCGATGACGGACTTGACCTGGGTGATCGAGAGCTTCGTAGAGCTCACACGCACCTTCTTCGGAGTGATGGCGGTCATCACGCACCTGCCTTCTGAGCTGCGATCGCCCGCAGCATCTGGTGGGATGCGACCTCGTCGAGGGGCAGGCCGCGGCGTGCCGCGACCGCCTGTGGCTCTTCGAGCCGCTTCAGGGCGTCGACGGTCGCGTGAACGATATTGATGGCGTTCGCGGAACCGAGCGACTTGGAGAGCACGTCGTGGATGCCGACACACTCCAGGACTGCACGCACCGGACCGCCGGCGATCACACCGGTACCGGGAGATGCGGGACGGAGCAGGACCACGCCGGCCGCTGCCTCACCCTGCACCAGGTGCGGAACTGTGCCGCCGATGCGCGGAACGCGGAACATCGTCTTCTTGGCCTCCTCGACACCCTTCTGGATGGCCGAGGGGACTTCCTTCGCCTTGCCGTATCCGACGCCGACCATGCCGTTGCCGTCGCCCACCACTACTAGCGCGGTGAAGCTGAACCGACGACCGCCCTTGACGACCTTCGAGACACGGTTGATGGCGACGACGCGTTCGATGAACTTGTCCTTGTCATCGTTCCGTCCGCCGTCACGGCCGCCGCGGCCGCCGCGCTCATTGCGACCGCCGCGCTGCTCACCCCCGCGGGCTGAACCGCGCGAGTTGGTGCGATTGGCGTCGGCTGATCCGGTCCCGGTTGCAGCGGCAGCCGGAGCTTCCGCCGCTGGCTGCTCTGTAGCCGTGTTCAATGGGGCTTCCTTTGCCTTGTTTTCCTCGGTCACAGTGACAGACCGCCCGTCCGTGCGCCGTCTGCAATTGCTGCGACGCGGCCGTGGTACTTGTTACCGCCACGATCGAAGACGACTGCTTCGACGCCGACGGCCCTGGCACGCTCCGCGACGAGTTCGCCGACGCGCTTCGCCTTGGCCGTCTTGTCGCCGTCGAAGGCGCGGAGGTCGGCCTCGAGCGTGGATGCCGAGGCGACGGTCATGCCCTTGGTGTCGTCGACGACCTGCACGAATACATGGCGCGCCGACCGGTTCACGACCAGGCGCGGCCGTACCGCGGTACCCGAGACGCGCTTGCGGACGCGGAGATGCCGACGTCCACGCGAGGCGGACCTACTCTTCGAGCTGCGCTTCTTGTTGATGCTCAGACCCATGGTTACTTACCAGCCTTTCCGACCTTGCGGCGGATGATCTCGCCTGCGTAGCGGATGCCCTTGCCCTTGTAGGGATCGGGCCTGCGCAGCTTGCGGATGGTTGCAGCGACCTCGCCGACGCGCTGCTTGTTGATGCCGGACACCGAGAGCTTGGTGGGGCTGTCGACCGTCAGCGTGATGCCCTCGGGAGCCTTGACGGCGACCGGGTGGCTGTACCCTAGGGCGAATTCGAGGTCGCTGCCCTTGGCCTGGACACGGTAACCCGTGCCCACGATCTCGAGGTTCTTCTTGTAGCCGTCGGTGACCCCGATGATCATGTTGGAGATCAGCGTGCGGGTGAGCCCGTGCAGCGAGCGTGACTCACGCTCGTCGTTCGGCCGGGACACCGTGATGGTGCCCTCGTCCAGCGAGACCTCGATCGGGTTCGGAACCGTGTGGCTCAGCTCCCCCTTCGAGCCCTTCACGGAAACATCGCTGCCGTTGAGCGTGATCTCGACACCAGCGGGAACGGTGATGGGCAGACGTCCAATACGTGACATGTTTCTTTCCCTTTCCCGTTACCAGACGTAGGCGAGGACTTCCCCACCCACGCCCTTCTTGGATGCCTGGCGGTCCGTCAGCAGACCGGAGGATGTGGACAGGATGGCGATTCCGAGACCCCCGAGGACGTGCGGGAGGTTCGTGGACTTCGCGTAGACGCGCAGGCCGGGCTTGGAGATGCGGCGGATACCCGCGATGGAACGCTGGCGGTCAGGACCGAACTTCAGGTCCAGGGTCAACTTCTTGCCGACCTCGGCCTCCTCTTCCTTCCAGCCGGCGATGTAGCCTTCGGCCTTCAGGATGTCGGCCACGCGGGCCTTCAGCTTGCTGTACGGCATCGACACGGAGTCGTGGTACGCCGAGTTTGCATTGCGCAGACGCGTCAGCATGTCTGCGACAGGATCTGTCATTGTCATGTGGGCTCTTGCCCTTCCTCGAAACGGTTTCCCGGTTCCCGCCAATAGGTGCGATGACGGGAGTGGACCTGAAACGTAGTCAGATTAATCTTCGGATTTGAACGGGAATCCGAGCGCCTTGAGGAGCGCGCGGCCCTCGGCGTCGGTCTTGGCAGTCGTCACGACGGTGATGTCCATACCTCGGACACGGTCGATCCTGTCCTGGTCGATCTCGTGGAACATCGACTGTTCGGTCAGACCGAAGGTGTAGTTGCCGTTGCCGTCGAACTGCTTGCCGTTGAGCCCGCGGAAGTCGCGGATACGGGGCAGCGCGAGAGAGACGAGCCGGTCGGTGAATTCCCACATGCGATCCCCGCGCAAGGTGGCATGGGCGCCGATGGGCATTCCCTCACGCAACTTGAACTGGGCGATCGACTTGCGGGCCTTCGTGACCTGCGGCTTCTGCCCGGTGATCGCGGTGAGGTCCTTGACGGCGCCGTCGATCAGCTTGGAGTCCTTCGCAGCGTCCCCGACGCCCATGTTGACGACGACCTTCACCAGGCGTGGCACCTGGTTGACGTTCGAGTAGCCGAAGTCCTCCTGGAGCTTGGACTTGATCTCCGACGCGTAGCGTGCCTTGAGACGGGGAAGAACTGCGGCTTCTGTGGTACCTGTGGTTTCGACCGTCATTACAGATCCTTCCCTGATGACTTGGCGACGCGGATGCGGACAACACGCTCGCGGCCGTCGCGCTCGACGGTCTCGGTGCGGTATCCGACGCGGGTCGGCTTCTTGGTCTCGGGATCGACGACGGCGACGTTGCTGATGTGCACGGACGCCTCGACCACCTCGATGCCACCGGTCGTGGTGCCGCGCTGTGACTGCCCGGCCTTGGTGTGCTTCGTGACCCTGTTGATCCCCTCGACGAGGACACGGTTGGTCTCGGGGAAGACCTTCAGTACCTTGCCCTGCTTGCCGCGGTCTCCGCCGCGCTCCTGCTTGGCTCCCGTGATGACCTGGACGAGGTCACCCTTCTTGATCCTGAGCTTTGTCTTCTGTGCCATGGACTACAGCACCTCCGGCGCCAGCGAGATGATCTTCATGAAACGCTTGTCGCGCAGTTCGCGACCCACAGGACCGAAGATACGGGTACCGCGCGGGTCACCGTCGTTCTTCAGGATCACTGCTGCGTTCTCATCGAACTTGATGTAGGAACCGTCCGCGCGGCGGCGTTCCTTCTTGGTGCGGACGATGACGGCCTTGACGACGTCGCCCTTCTTGACGTTGCCACCGGGGATCGCATCCTTCACGGTGGCGACGATCACGTCACCGATACCTGCGTAGCGGCGTCCGGATCCTCCGAGCACGCGGATGGTCAAGATTTCCTTGGCCCCGGTGTTGTCGGCGATCTTCAGCCGCGATTCCTGCTGAATCACTGATTGCTCCTGTCGTCGCGCCGGTTCTCTGCTCGAGCCTTGCGGAACGGATATGGGTTGGCCCCGTGATACTGGTACTCGGCACGAGCAGGAGGGGACGGGGTCCTCTGCAGGGAAGATTCGTGCCGAACAAGATCAGCGGGCTTTTGCCTATGTGCCTGGTGTGCCGAGCCCCTCAGGGCATGCGTCAACCCACCGGACAGACAAGATTCTGATCATATCGCGACTGTGCCCCGGACACGAAATCGCGTCCGGGGCACAGTGTACGGAAGGAGCCGGAGCCTCTCCCGCGGGTGATGCACGAGTTCTACTTGGCCTTCTCGACGATCTCCACCAGGCGCCACCGCTTGGTCGCGGAGAGCGGGCGGGTCTCGCTGATCAGCACCATGTCGCCGACGCCGGCAGCGTCGAGCTCGTCGTGGACCTTGACCTTGGAGCTCCGGCGCAGCACCTTGCCGTACAGCCCGTGCTTCACCCGGTCCTCGACCTCGACCACAATGGTCTTCTGCATCTTGTCGGAGACGACGTACCCGCGACGGACCTTGCGGTAGCCGCGCGATCCGGCGTCGTGCACGGCCGTCTCGGGTACTGCCGTGGTCTCGCTCTGCTGCTCACTCATTTGGCGTCCTCCTCAGAAGCCTCGGTGCCGACGACGGGCTCGTCCGTCGGGGCGGCCTTCTTGGATTTCCTGGTCTTCTCGGCCTTCACAGGCTTCGCTTCCTCGACGGGAGCGACGACCTCGGGCCGGATGCCGAGCTCACGTTCGCGCAGCACCGTGTAGATGCGCGCGATGTCACGCTTGACCGACTTGAGCCGACCATGACTTTCGAGCTGGCCCGTGGCCGACTGGAAGCGGAGATTGAACAGCTCCTCCTTGGCCTTGCGCAGTTCTTCCACCAGACGGTCCTTGTCGAAGCCGTCCAGCTGGTCTGTTGCCAGTTCCTTTGCACCCAGAGCCATAACTATTCACCACCCTCACGACGCACGATGCGTGCCTTCAACGGCAGCTTGTGGATAGCCAGACGCATCGCTTCGCGCGCTACCTCTTCGGAAACACCGGACAGTTCGAACAGAACACGTCCCGGCTTGACGTTGGCCACCCACCACTCGGGCGAACCCTTACCGGAACCCATGCGGGTCTCGGCGGGCTTCTTGGTCAACGGACGGTCCGGATAGATGTTGATCCAGACCTTGCCGCCACGCTTGATGTGGCGGGTCATGGCGATACGGGCGGATTCGATCTGCCGGTTGGTGACGTATGCCGGGCTCAGTGCCTGGATACCCCACTCACCGAAGCTGACCTCGGTGCCGCCCGAGGCAGAGCCGGAGCGACCCGGGTGGTGCTGCTTGCGGAATCTGACTCGACGTGGGATCAGCATCTAGGCCTGCCCTCCTTCAGTCGCAGACGGGGCTGCGGCGGTCTCGGCGGGTGCCTGGGCACCCTGTCCCTCGGAGCGTTCCGGTGCCCGACGACGACGGTCGCCTCCACGGTCCGCACCGGCCGGGCCGCGGCCCGGACGGTCTCCACTGCGACCACGCGAGGGTGCTGCGGCAGCCTGCGCCGCGAGTTCCTTCGCCGTGATGTCGCCCTTGTAGATCCAGACCTTCACGCCGATGCGGCCGAAGGTCGTCTTGGCCTCGAAGAATCCGTAGTCGATGTTCGCCCGCAGGGTGTGCAGGGGAACACGTCCTTCGCGGTAGAACTCCGAGCGGCTCATCTCGGCCCCACCCAGACGACCGGAGCACTGGACACGGATGCCCTTGGCGCCGGCGCGCTGCGCGGACTGCATGGCCTTCTTCATCGCGCGACGGAACGCCACGCGTGAGGAGAGCTGCTCGGCGATGCCCTGGGCCACCAGCTGCGCCTCGATCTCGGGGTTCTTGACCTCGAGGATGTTCAGCTGCACCTGCTTGCCGGTGAGCTTCTCGAGCTCTCCGCGGATACGGTCGGCTTCAGCTCCCCGGCGGCCGATCACGATGCCGGGACGTGCCGTGTGGATGTCCACGCGGACACGGTCCCGGGTGCGCTCGATCTCGACCTTCGCGATACCTGCGCGGTCCATGCCGGTCGACATGAGCTGGCGGATCTTGATGTCCTCACGGACGAAGTCGCGATAACGCTGACCCGGCTTGTTGCTGTCGGCGAACCAGTGTGACCTGTGGTCGGTGGTGATGCCGAGTCGGAACCCGTGCGGGTTTACTTTCTGTCCCACTTAGCGGACCTCCACTTTCTCAGGGGTAGCGACGACAACCGTGATGTGGCTGGTCCGCTTGTTGATGCGGAACGCGCGGCCCTGGGCACGCGGACGGAACCGCTTCATCGTCGGGCCTTCATCAACGAATGCTTCACTGATGATGAGGTTGTCCTCGTCGAAGGCGACGCCGTCACGATCCGCGCGGACGCGGGCGTTGGCGACTGCCGACTGGACCACCTTGAAAACCGGCTCCGAAGCAACCTGTGGGGCAAACTTCAGAATAGCCAGAGCCTCATTCGCCTGCTTACCACGAACAAGGTTGACGACGCGCCGGGCCTTCATAGGCGTTACGCGGATGTGTCGCGCAATAGCCTTGGCTTCCATTGCTTTCCTTCTCTCGTCTTATCCGAAGAGCAGCGCCTAGCGGCGCTTGCCCTTGCGGTCGTCCTTAACATGGCCGCGGAAAGTCCGCGTGGGGGCGAATTCGCCGAGCTTGTGCCCGACCATCGACTCTGTGACGAACACCGGGATGTGCTTGCGCCCGTCGTGCACCGCGATCGTGTGCCCGAGCATGTCGGGGACGATCATGGAGCGGCGGGACCACGTCTTGATGACGTTCTTCTTACCCGATTCGTTCTCGCGAGCGACCTTGACGTACAGGTGCTGATCGACGAAGGGGCCTTTCTTCAGGCTGCGTGGCATGTCTCCAGGCTCCTATCGCTTGTTCTTGCCGGAACGGCGGCGACGCACGATGAGTGAATCGCTCTCTTTGTTGGGCCGACGCGTGCGTCCCTCGGGCTTGCCGTTCGGGTTGACCGGGTGGCGTCCACCGGAGGTCTTGCCCTCGCCACCACCGTGGGGGTGGTCCACCGGGTTCATGGCCACGCCTCGCACTGTCGGGCGGATGCCCTTCCAGCGGTTGCGTCCGGCCTTGCCCCAGTTGATGTTCGACTGCTCGGCGTTGCCGACCTCGCCGATCGTGGCGCGGCAGCGGACATCGACGTTGCGGATCTCGCCGGAGGGCAGACGCAACTGTGCGAAGCGGCCCTCCTTGGCGACGAGCTGCACCGATGCTCCGGCCGAGCGTGCCATCTTCGCGCCGCCACCGGGGCGGAGCTCGACGGCGTGGATGACGGTACCGACCGGGACGTTGCGCAGCGGCAGGTTGTTGCCGGGCTTGATGTCCGCTCCGGCTCCTGCCTCCACGAAGTCGCCCTGCTTCAGCTTGTTCGGGGCGATGATGTACCGCTTGGTGCCGTCCACGTAGTGCAGGAGGGCGATGCGCGCAGTGCGGTTGGGATCGTATTCGATCTCCGCGACGCGAGCGTCCACGCCGTCCTTGTCATGACGACGGAAGTCGATCAGCCGGTACTGGCGCTTGTGTCCGCCGCCCTTGTGGCGGGTGGTGATCTTGCCGGTGTTGTTGCGCCCGCCGTTCTTCGGCAGGGGACGCACCAGCGACTTCTCCGGCGTCGACCGTGTGATTTCAGCGAAGTCGGCAACGCTCGAGCCGCGACGGCCCGGGGTTGTCGGCTTGTATTTACGGATTCCCATAACTCAATTCCTCGTTAAAGTGGTCTCCGCTCTAGGAGAGCGGACCGCCGAAGATGTCGATCGAGCCCTCTTTGAGGGACACGATGGCACGCTTGGTGCCCTTGCGCTGGCCCCAGCCGAACTTGGTCCGCTTGCGCTTCCCGATCCGGTTGATGGTGTTGATCGAGTCGACCTTCACGGAGAAGATCTTCTCGACCGCCAACTTGATCTCTTCCTTGTTCGACCTCGGGTCGACCAGGAAGGTGTACTTGCCCTCGTCGATCAGCCCGTAGCTCTTCTCCGAGACGACGGGGGCGATCACGACGTCGCGTGGATCCTTTGCGATACTGCCGCTCACTTTGCGTCCTCCTCGGAGATGACATCGGCCGAGCCGACGAACTGGTCGAACGCGGCCTTCGAGAAGATCACGTCGTCTGAGACGAGCACGTCGTACGTGTTGAGCTGATCCACGTACAGCACGTGGACCTCCGGGACGTTGCGCACCGACAGTGCCGCGACGTCGTTGGCCCGCTCGATGACCACGAGCAGCCTGGGCCGCTCGGACACGGCGCGCAGGGTCTCGATCGCACCCTTGGTCGACGGCTTGCCGCCCTCGACCAGGGAGTCCAGCACATGGATACGGCCGTTGCGTGCCCGGTCGGAGAGAGCGCCGCGCAGTGCTGCGGCCTTCATCTTCTTGGGGGTCCGCTGGCTGTAGTCACGCGGCGTCGGTCCGTGGACCACGCCACCACCGGTCATGTGGGGTGCGCGGATGGAACCCTGACGGGCCCGCCCGGTGCCCTTCTGCTTGAAGGGCTTGCGGCCGGCGCCACTGACCTCGGCGCGGGTCTTGGTCTTGTGCGTGCCCTGCCGCGCCGCAGCGAGCTGGGCGACGACGACCTGGTGCAGCAGCGGCACATTGGTCTGGGCATCGAAGATCTCCGCGGGGAGATCTACCTGAACTGTGACAGCCATCTGGCTATGCTCCCTTCACGGCGGTGCGCACGAGGACGACCTGTCCGCGGGCACCGGGAACGGCGCCCTTGATGAGCAGCAGCGACTTCTCGACGTCCACGGCGTGGACCCGGAGGTTCAGCGTGGTCTGACGAACGGCACCCATGCGGCCTGCCATTTTCATCCCACGGAAGACGCGGCTGGGGGTGGATGCACCACCGATGGAACCGGGCTTGCGGTGGTTCTTGTGGGCACCGTGCGAGGCACCGACTCCGTGGAAGCCGTGACGCTTCATGACGCCGGCGAAGCCCTTGCCCTTGGTGGTGCCGATGACGTCGACCGTCTGGCCGGCGTCGAACATCTCCACGGAGAGTTCCTGACCGAGCGAGTAGGTGTCGGCATCGGAGGTGCGCAGCTCCACCACGTGACGGCGCGGCGTGACGCCCGCCTTCTCGAAGTGGCCGGCGAGGGGCTTCGTGACCTTGCGGGGGTCGATCTGGCCGAAGCCGATCTGCACCGCCGTGTAGCCGTCCCTTTCCTCGCTGAGCAGCTGCGTGATGACATTCGAGTCGGCCTGGATGACGCTGACCGGAATGAGGATGTTGTTCTCGTCCCAGACCTGGGTCATGCCGAGCTTGATGCCGAGCAGACCCTTGACCTGGCGCGTAAGTGAAGTAGACATGAGTATCCGCTCTCCCTTACAGCTTGATTTCGATGTTCACGTCCGCGGGCAGATCGAGACGCATCAGCGAATCGACGGCCTTGGGCGTGGGGTCAATGATGTCGATCAGCCGCTTGTGAGTACGCATCTCGAAGTGCTCACGACTGTCCTTGTACTTGTGCGGAGACCGGATGACGACGAAGACGTTCTTCTCCGTGGGCAGGGGCACGGGGCCCACCACCGTGGCGCCTGCGCGCGTCACCGTCTCAACGATCTTCCGCGCTGATACGTCGATGACCTCGTGGTCATACGACTTCAGCCGGATGCGGATCTTCTGTCCCGCCATGGCGTCTCGACTCTCTCTCTTACCTGTGGGTAACTGCCGGGGCAGTTCCGAAACGAACGTGCATCGATCGCGCCTGGTGCGCGGCGCTTCCCGCGCAGACTGAATCCGGATGAATCCGGGTTCCTCACTCTGCTCGGGTCCGACCCCCGCGCTCGGGCGTGTCGTCCTGGGCGGACGAGTACAGCCGACTGGATACGGCGGGTCGATAGGATCGATCATTCCGGGCCGTCGCGGCGGACCCGGCCCCTGCGTCAGGCATTATCCTGACCGGGACGAAGCCTCATACCGCGAACCGGCACGTGAACAACTTGTCCAGTGTGGCAGATTCACGCAATGATTGCGAACCGCGTGCCCGATGACGCCGGTGTAAGCTACCCGTCCTCTGCGTAGGTGACCGTGGAGGACCCGGAGGCTGCAGCGTTTCCTCCCCTGGTCTGCCGATTGAGCTTCCAGACGGCGAAGGCGATCAGCGCGACTGCCGCGAGTGTCAGCAGGACGAAGGTGTAATCCCGCAGGAACCACAGCAGGGCGAGAGCGATACCGATGGCCCCCCACACGCTGAACAGCCTTCTCGAGAGCGCAACGCCGGCCGCGAGCAGAGCCACATGCCCGGACAATGACCAGATCTGCGCGCCCGAGGTTCCGCCCAGAACCGTCAGCAGCCCTGTCCCGGAGAGCACTCCTGCCGCCGCCGAGAGCCAGAGCGGTCCACGCCGGCCGTTGCCTCGTGTGAAGGAGTAGACGGACAGGAGCGAGAGTGCCACGACCCACCACTGGGCCGCCCAGTAGAAGCCCCACCCGTCGTCGAGCAGCAGCCAGGTGACGCGCTGGGCACTCGCAGCCAGCACCAGGAACGCCCCTTCACGCGCCGGGCCCCGCATCGAGGCGGGAAGCTCGCGCACCGTGAGCACCGCCACCGCGGCGAGGACCACCGAACCGGGAACCGCCTGATCGTCCGGGATCATCGCGACGACGGCTGCCGCTCCGGCCCACCCGAGTGCGACAGCGGCCAGGAGCCGACGCCGGAGTGGTTCATGCCCGGCGGGCGGGAGGAAGCTGCGGGCGAGCTGGAGGAGTCCGCCGCCCAGCACGGCGCCGAGCAGAAGCTGCAGGCTGGCGGTCGCCGGTGTTCCGTCCACCTCTGGGACCACCTCCTGGACGAGGGTGCTAGCGAAAACGATCACTGCGACGGCAGCACCGGCATCGCCCCAGGGCAGAGCGTCGCGCCGTGAGATCGCGAAGCCCACGCCGGCGAGAACGGCCGCGACGACGACCCTGTCCCACCCGGCCCCGTCCTCGAAGGCGAAGGCGGCGGACTCCGTCCCGAGGACCGCGATGCCGACCCAGGTGGGCCGGACGATCCGTGGATCGCCGAGCCGCAGTCGCATCAGCACGAGCGCCAGCACCAGTCCCACTGCGACCAGGGCCCCGGCCCAAGGCTCGAGCGGGGCCCTCGGCAGCCACCCTTCCGGGGAGGTCCGGAGGACTCCGGTCAGGGCCGCTATGAGGGCTGCCGCTGCATACAGGGCCGGATACGCGGCGAGGTCCTCCCGCCGCAGGACGAACACGGTCCCGGAGACGATCAGCAGGAGTGCCAGGTGCACGAGCACCACGCCGAGCCGCACCTCCGGTCCCGCCAGCGCCCCGTAGAGCATGGGTAGGGCCACGAGGAGAGCAAGGCCCGACCACGCCGACGACGACTGCAGACCGATCTTCCGGAGCCGGCGTCGCAGCAGGCTGCGCGCAACCTCCTGCACCGCGACGGACACGGCGGTGGCGGTCAGGACGCCGTGCACCGACAGTTCGAGGTCAGCCGAGACCACGGCGGTCAGCGAGGTGAAGGCGACCTGGGCCGCGAGCAGGTAGAGACCCCTGCGGCCACGCGTGATGGAGCGGCCCGCCATGAGCCCGGAATAGAGGACGAGCGCGCCGAGCAACATCTCGTAGGAACGGAGCGTGGACGTGGCGACGACGAACGCGAGGGCTGCGGCCAGGAACGAGAGCGGTCCGATCGCCTCGATGGCCCAGGACGGCCCCACCGATCGAGCGATCCGTCTGGCTCGCCCGGTCGCAGTCTCCGTTGCCGGCCGGGACCCGCCGGGCCACCAGGCGCCCCTCCCCTTCTCGTCGGCGAGCGGCAGCATCAGGGTGGTGGCGCAGCCGACGAGGACGCAACTCCCGACGGCGATCGCCGTGATCGTCCCGGTGCCGGCACTGCCTGCCAGCAAGATGGTTGTCGGAAGTGAGATTCCGCTCGCGACACAGATCACCCCGGTGCCGTAGGGGCTGGTCGAACCACCGCGCACGCGGACCGCCTCGGCGATCTGGTTCGCCAGGGCCCCCAGGACGAGGGCGAGAGCCGCCGTGTCCCACAGCCTGCCACCCGACATGCCAGGGGTGCGCGCATGGACCAGAACGATGAGCGGAAGCAGGACCACCACCGCTGCGCGGGCAGCGAGGAGGAACCACTCGCGGGCCTCCTGCGAGGCTCGTCCAGCTCGGACCGCGAAATATACGAGGGACAGCATGATCACGACCTCGGTTCGCCAGGGGAAGGACCATGGACCCATGGCGCCCAGGACGATACCTGGGAGGACGAGCAGTTCGGCTCCCCCGCGAAGGCTGCTCGCGACGAATGCTCCGACGAGGAGCACGAGCAGGGCGGGCAGGAGCGCATCGGGTAGAACGCCGACGATGCTCCCCGACGGGACGAGCAGTATCAGTGTCACAACCGTTGCAGCGAAAGTCATGAGGCCGAACGTGATCAGCACATCGAGCCGGTACCACCCCGGGGTTGGCCCACAGCCGTCCTCCGCCGACCGCTCCTCGCCTGTCCGCAGGTGGTTCCTCAGCAGTTGCTGCACAGGAAGGGAGAGGACGAGCAGCCCGAAGACCTGAACGCCGAGGACGAGGCCGAGCACCATCACCCCCCAGGCGACCTCTACGCCCACCGCGTCGGTGAGGAGGAACGCCGCCACCGCCGTCACCAGCCGCAGGGCGTAGAAGTGCTCGAGCCGACGGACGGGCAGGACGAGCAGCAGGGCCCCGTAGTAGCCGGCCCCCACCACCCACAGCAGCGCGCGGTCCCCGTCGGGGAGCATCCCGCCGAGCACGACCGACATGACGAGGGCCAGCGGCGCCAGGAACCGATGCGCGTCGAGGACCACCCGCGTCATGACGTGGGGCAGCCGGTGCGGCAGACCATACGCGACCACCGCCAGGACTGCCGCCACTGCGATCGAGCAGGTGAAGTACCAGATGAGGGCTGTGCCGAGGAGGGAGACCGACGAGAGCGCGATCGAGAGGAAGAACGGAAGACTCAGATAGGCCACGACCCGGCTCTGCAGACGGATCGCGGCGAAGACATAGGCGCAACTGCCGATCACCGCACTGACGAACCATGCCAGGGACCCCTCCCCCGTCAGTACCCCGAAGAGCAGACCCCCGACCGGCAGGAGCGCGAGTCCGGTACCCGCGAACGCTATTGCGGCCGGGCGGAGTCGCGGAATTCGTGCGTGCAGCACGAGACCACCGACGTAGAACAGCACCACCACCACGCTGATGGTGACCGCTCGGGCCGCGCCCGGCAGTGCGGCCCCGATGAAGAGGCCTCCGGCGGCCACGAGCAGCAGACTTGCCGAGTAGAGGGCAATATTGACGGTGCGAAGGTCCCGTTCCGCCTTCGCCGTCGCCAACTCCTCGGGCGACTGCGCCGGTTGCGGCATCGGGGGCGGCGCCGCCATCCGATCAGGAGCAACGACGACCCGCTGGAGGGTGGCATGACCGGCGGGGGGCTCCGGGGCGTACGGCGCCCGCTCGGTCCGCGGGGATCCCGGACCGGCTTCGCGCCCGGCGCGGAAACCCGCGTCGAAGGCCTCGTCGTAGGAGGTCGAGGGCCGCACGGCGCCCTCGGTGGATCGGCCCTGTCTGCGGCGCATGGTCCGGGCTCCCAGGAACCAGCCGGCGCCGAAGACCAGTCCCAGGAAGCCCAGCACCACTATCAGTACCTCTGCCATCGAACCCCCCGGAGCGGAACCCCTCGGTGAGTTCTCCCGTCAGTGTAAGGTGCGAGTTCGTCGAAACGCCGGAGGGCCCGTACCGCTGATCGCGATACGGGCCCTCCGGGTGCCACCGGCGGGAGCCGGCGTCTGGTGGTGCTGGTACTACTTCAGGATCTTCGTGACTCGTCCCGAACCGACGGTGCGTCCGCCTTCACGGATGGCGAAGCCGAGACCGTCCTCCATGGCGATCGGCTGGATCAGCTCGACCGTCATCTCGGTGTTGTCACCCGGCATGACCATCTCGGTACCCTCGGGCAGCGTGATGACACCGGTGACGTCCGTGGTGCGGAAGTAGAACTGGGGCCGGTAGTTCGAGTAGAACGGGTTGTGACGCCCGCCCTCGTCCTTCGCCAGGATGTAGACGTTGGCCTCGAAGTCGGTGTGCGGGGTGATGGAACCCGGCTTCACGATGACCTGCCCGCGCTCCACGTCCTCACGCTTGATGCCGCGCAGGAGCAGACCACAGTTCTCGCCTGCCCACGCCTCGTCGAGCTGCTTGTGGAACATCTCGATGCCGGTGACCGTGGTCTTCTGGACCGGACGGATACCGACGATCTCGACCTCGGAGTTGATCGCGAGGGTTCCACGCTCGGCGCGGCCCGTGACGACTGTTCCGCGACCGGTGATCGTGAAGACGTCCTCGACCGGCATGAGGAAGGGCTTGTCCTTGTCACGCACGGGATCGGGGACGTTGTCGTCCACCGCTTCCATGAGGTCCTCGACGGACTTGACCCACTCGGCGTCGCCCTCCAGGGCCTTCAGGCCCGAGACGCGCACCACGGGGGCGTCGTCGCCGTCGAAGCCCTGTGAGCTCAGGAGCTCACGGACCTCCATCTCGACGAGATCGAGGAGCTCCTCGTCGTCGACCATGTCGGACTTGTTGAGCGCGACCAGCAGGTAGGGGACACCGACCTGGCGGGCGAGCAGCACGTGCTCGCGCGTCTGGGCCATGGGGCCGTCCGTTGCCGCGACCACGAGGATGGCGCCGTCCATCTGCGCCGCACCGGTGATCATGTTCTTGATGTAGTCGGCGTGACCGGGTGCGTCTACGTGGGCGTAGTGGCGCTTCTCGGTCTGGTACTCGACGTGCGAGATGTTGATGGTGATGCCGCGCTGCTTCTCCTCGGGGGCCGAGTCGATCGACGCGAAATCACGCTGCTCGTTGAGACTGGGGTACTTGTCGTACAGCACCTTGGAAATGGCAGCCGTCAACGTGGTCTTCCCATGGTCTACGTGACCGATGGTGCCGATGTTAACGTGCGGCTTAGTCCGCTCGAACTTTGCCTTCGCCACGGGTTCCTCCTAGAACGTTTCAGATTTGCTTCCCAGCCGCGCTTTTCGCGACCGAAACTGTTGCAAGTCTACGGGGGGCTTTTCATTTTGATGAAACTGAACTGCAGTACCGGTCCGTCCGGACCGGGCGGGAAGTCAGGGCCGGTATGCCCTCGGGCAGCACCAGAGCTGACTCCCCCGCTTCCCGTCGCCGGGGTGGCTTCTACTCGCCGCGCGTCTTCTGGATGATCTCGTCGGCGACTGCCCGCGGGACCTCCGAATAGCTGTCGAACTTCATGGAGTAGACGGCGCGGCCCTGGGTCTTCGACCGCAGGTCGCCGATGTAGCCGAACATACCGGACAGCGGCACGTGTGCGGTGATGACCTTCACGCCGCTCGCGTCCTCCATCGATTGCATCTGACCGCGTCGCGAGTTGATGTCTCCGATGACCTCACCCATGTACTCCTCGGGGGTGCGGACCTCGACCTCCATCAGCGGCTCGAGCAGTACGGGCTTCGCCATGCGCGCGGCTTCCTTGAAAGCCATGCGTCCGGCGATCTTGAACGCCATCTCCGAGGAGTCGACGTCGTGGTAGGCGCCGTCGAGGAGCGTCGCCTTGATGCCCACCACGGGGTACCCGGCCAGGACGCCGTCGTTCAGGGCGTCCTGGATACCGGCGTCCACGCTCGGGATGTACTCGCGGGGAACGCGGCCACCGGTGACCTTGTTCTCGAACGAGTAGAGCACGCCCTCCTCGACCTCCATCGGCTCGATGGCGATCTGGATCTTGGCGAACTGGCCCGATCCACCCGTCTGCTTCTTGTGGGTGTAATCGTGCTTGGCCACCTTGGACTTGATGGTCTCGCGGTAGGCCACCTGGGGCTTGCCCACGTTCGCCTCGACGCGGAACTCGCGCCGCATACGATCCACCAGGATGTCCAGGTGGAGCTCGCCCATCCCGGCGATGATCGTCTGCCCGGTGTCCTCGTTGAGGGACACCTGGAACGTGGGATCCTCGGCCGACAGCTTCTGGATGGCCGTGGACAGCTTCTCCTGGTCGCCCTTGGTCTTCGGCTCGATGGCAACCGAGATCACCGGCTCGGGGAAGCTCATGGATTCGAGCACGATCTGGTTGCCCGCGTCCGAGAGCGTGTCTCCGGTGGTGGTGTCCTTCAGGCCGATCGCCGCGTAGATGTGGCCTGCCGAGGCGTCATCGACCGGGATCTCCTTGTTGGCATGCATCTGGAAGAGCTTCCCGATGCGTTCCTTCTTGTTCTTGGTCGAGTTCACCAGCTGCGTCCCGGAGGTGATGTGCCCCGAGTAGACGCGGATGAAGGTCAGCTGCCCGAAGAACGGGTGCGTGGCGACCTTGAACGCCAGGGCAGAGAACGGCTCGTCCGTCGACGGCGCGCGCGTGAGCTCGATCTCCTCGTTCCGCGGGTCGTGACCGATCATCGGGGGCACGTTCAGCGGCGAGGGGAGATAGTCGATGACGGCGTCGAGCATCGGCTGGACACCGCGGTTCTTGAAGGCGGAGCCGCACAGCACCGGGTAGAGCTCGGAGTTTACCGTCATCTTGCGGATGCCGGCCTTCAGCTCCTCGATGGAGATCTCCTCGCCCTCGAGGTACTTGTTCATGAGCTCGTCGGACGCTTCCGCCACGGTCTCCACGAGGGTGGCGCGGTACTGCTCCGCCCGCTCCTTGAGATCGTCGGGGATCTCCTGGATCTCGTACTTGGCACCCATGGTCACGTCGCCCTTGGAGTCGCCGGGCCACACGAGCGCACGCATGTAGAGCAGGTCCACGACGCCGATGAAGTCGTTCTCGGCCCCGATGGGCAGCTGCAGTACGAGCGGCTTGGCGCCGAGGCGGCTGACGATGGTGTCCACCGTGTAGTAGAAGTCGGCACCCAGCTTGTCCATCTTGTTGACGAAGCAGATGCGGGGCACCTCGTACTTGTCGGCCTGACGCCAGACGGTCTCGGACTGTGGCTCGACGCCCTCCTTGCCGTCGAAGACGGCGACAGCGCCGTCGAGGACGCGCAGTGAGCGCTCCACCTCGACCGTGAAGTCCACGTGGCCGGGGGTGTCGATGATGTTGATCTGGTTGTTCTCCCAGAAGCAGGTCACGGCGGCAGACGTGATCGTGATGCCGCGTTCCTTCTCCTGCTCCATCCAATCGGTGGTCGAGGCGCCGTCGTGCGTCTCGCCGATCTTGTGGTTGACACCCGTGTAGAACAGGATGCGCTCGGTCGTTGTGGTCTTGCCGGCATCGATGTGGGCCATGATGCCGATGTTGCGGACCTTGTTGAGGTCGGTAAGCACGTCCTGTGCCACGGTGTCTCCCTTTTTACGAAGATGGAGTTCTGCCGGTCGCCCGGCCGAACCGCCCCGCTGGGGGTGATGGGTCGGCCGACGGCGGTGTTACCAGCGGTAGTGTGCGAAGGCCTTGTTCGACTCGGCCATCTTGTGCGTGTCCTCGCGGCGCTTCACTGCGGCTCCGAGGCCGTTGGAAGCATCGAGGATCTCGTTCTGCAGGCGCTCCGTCATGGTCTTCTCGCGACGGGCCTTGGAGTAGCCGACGAGCCAGCGCAGGGCCAGGGCGGTGGACCGACCGGGCTTCACCTCGACGGGCACCTGATAGGTGGCGCCACCGACCCGCCGTGAGCGGACCTCGAGGGTCGGCTTCACGTTGTCCATGGCCTTCTTCAGGGCGGCGACCGGATCTCCGCCGGACTTTGCACGGGCGCCCTCGAGCGCACCGTAGACGATCCGCTCCGCGGTCGACTTCTTGCCGTCCACGAGCACCTTGTTGATCAGCTGCGTGACCAGGGGCGATCCGTAGACGGGATCCAGGACGAGCGGCCGCTTGGGGGCCGGACCCTTGCGAGGCATATTACTTCTTCTCCATCTTCGCTCCGTAGCGGCTGCGAGCCTGCTTGCGGTTCTTCACACCCTGCGTATCCAGCGCGCCACGGACGATCTTGTAGCGGACACCGGGCAGATCCTTCACGCGACCACCGCGGACGAGCACGATGGAGTGCTCCTGCAGGTTGTGGCCCACTCCGGGGATGTAGGCCGTGACCTCGATGCCGCCGTTGAGCCGCACGCGGGCCACCTTGCGGAGGGCCGAGTTCGGCTTCTTCGGGGTGGTCGTGTAGACGCGGGTGCAGACACCGCGCTTCATGGGGCTGCCCTTCAGGGCGGGGGCCTTGGTCTTGACGACCTTGGGTGTCCGGCCCTTACGGACCAGCTGATTGATTGTTGGCACTTCTGATTTCTCCGTAATGTCTAGAGATGGTGACCGTCGTTTGCACCAGGCCCACAGACCGGGGCTGTTCGCACTGGTCGGTAGGCGTGAAAAAATGTGGCATTCGTTGTACACGATACGTACAACGCGGAGATGCACCCATGACGGCGCCGATCCTCTGCCACACAAACAATTACCCCTACCATACCAGAGGTCGGCAGGCACGCCCCAACGAGGTCCGGCCGGGGCGCCGAGAACAGGTGAGTCCCGCACACCTGGCAGGTGTACGGGACTCACCGGGGATCCGCTCAGCGGAACTCGGACCCCATGTCGTAGTCGTCCAGCGGGATGGCATGGAACTCGGGGCTCAGCCCGCTCTCCACTCCGGCGTAGTCGAAGTCACTGAATGCGCTCGGACCGGTGAAGAGGTTGGCCTTCGCCTCCTCGGTGGGCTCGACCGTCACCTTGGTGTAGCGGTCGAGACCGGTACCGGCAGGGATGAGCTTGCCGATGATGACATTCTCCTTGAGACCCAGCAGCGGATCGCTCTTGCCTTCCATGGCGGCCTGCGTGAGGACACGCGTGGTCTCCTGGAAGGAAGCGGCCGACAGCCACGACTCGGTGGCGAGCGAGGCCTTGGTGATGCCCATGAGCTCGGGACGGCCCGAGGCCGGCTTCTTGCCCTCGGACACCACGCGACGGTTCTCGTCCTCGAAGCGGCGACGCTCCGCGAGCTCGCCCGGGAGCAGGTCCGATTCCCCGGACTCGATCACGGTGACCCGACGCAGCATCTGCCGGACGATGACCTCCACGTGCTTGTCGTGGATGCCCACACCCTGGCTGCGGTACACACGCTGCACCTCGTCCACCAGGAACTCCTGGGCCTTGCGGGGGCCGAGGATCCGTAGGATCTGCTTCGGGTCGACAGCACCGAAGACGAGCTGCTGCCCGACCTCCACGTGCTCGCCGTCGGAGACCAGGAGGCGTGCACGGCGCAGGACCGGGTACGCGATCTCCTCGGAGCCGTCGTCGGGAGTGACCACCAGGCGGAGCTGCTTCTCGGCATCCTCCACTGTGACGCGCCCTGCGACCTCGGAGATCGGGGCGACACCCTTGGGGGTGCGCGCCTCGAAGAGCTCCTGGATACGGGGCAGACCCTGGGTGATGTCCTCCGCCGAGGCGATTCCACCGGTGTGGAAGGTACGCATCGTCAGCTGGGTACCCGGCTCGCCGATCGACTGCGCCGCGATGATGCCGACTGCCTCGCCGATGTCCACCGTCTTGCCGGTCGCCAGTGAGCGGCCGTAGCAGAGGGCGCAGGTCCCGACGCTCGACTCGCAGGTGAGCACGGAGCGCACCTTGATATCGGTGATGCCCGCATCGAACAGCTGGTCGATGAGGACGTCCCCGACGTCGGAGCCGGCCGCAGCAAGCACCTTACCCGCCGAGTCGACGACGTCGGTGGCCAGAGTGCGTGAGTAGGCCGAGTTCTCGACCTCGTCATGCAGCACCAGCTCGCCGTCGGCGTTCGGTTCGGCGATGGTGACCTTCAGGCCGCGCTCCGTACCGCAGTCGTCCTCGCGGACGATGACGTCCTGGGACACGTCCACGAGGCGTCGGGTGAGGTACCCCGAGTTCGCGGTCCGCAGTGCTGTGTCGGCCAGGCCCTTGCGGGCACCGTGCGTGGCGATGAAGTACTCCAGGACCGACAGACCCTCACGGTAGGAGGACTTGATCGGACGCGGGATAATCTCGCCCTTCGGGTTGGCCACCAGACCACGGATACCGGCGATCTGCCGGACCTGCAGCCAGTTGCCTCGCGCGCCGGAGGACACCATGCGGTTGATGGTGTTGTCCTTCGGCATGGCCTCGCGCATGGACGCAGCCACCTCGTTGGTGGCCCTGTTCCAGATGTCGATGAGCTCCTGACGGCGCTCCTCGTCGGCGATCAGGCCCTTGTCGAACTGAGACTGGACCTTGGCGGCCTGCGTCTCGTAGCCCTCCATGATGCCGGCCTTGTTGATCGGCGCGGAGATGTCCGAGATGGCGACGGTGACACCCGAGCGGGTTGCCCAGTAGAAACCGGCGTCCTTCAGATTGTCCAGCGTCGCCGCCGTGACGACCTTCGGGTAGCGCTCCGCGAGATCGTTGACGATCGTGGAGAGCTGCCCCTTGTCCGCGACCTTCTCCACCCACGGGTAGTCGTCGGGAAGGGTGTCGTTGAAGAGCACCTGCCCGAGCGAGGTCTCGATGAGCGCAGGAGCACCGGGCTCCCAGCCCTCGGGCGCCGCGATGTCGGTGCTCGGCACGAACGTGGTCACACGGATGCGCACGATCGAGTTGAGGTGCAGCTCACCGGCGTCGTAGGCCATGACGGCCTCGGCCGGACTCGTGAAGACCCGGCCCTCACCGGCACTGCCTTCACGCTTGGTGGTGAGGTGGTGCAGCCCGATGATCATGTCCTGCGAGGGCAGGGTGACGGGGCGGCCGTCCGAGGGCTTGAGGATGTTGTTCGAGGAGAGCATCAGGATGCGCGCCTCGGCCTGGGCCTCGGGACTCAGCGGCAGGTGCACTGCCATCTGGTCGCCGTCGAAGTCGGCGTTGAAGGCGGCACAGACCAGCGGGTGGAGCTGGAGGGCCTTGCCTTCGACGAGCTGCGGCTCGAACGCCTGGATACCGAGCCGGTGCAGGGTGGGTGCACGGTTCAGCAGCACGGGGTGCTCGGTGATGATCTCCTCGAGGACGTCCCACACCTGGGGGCGGTAACGCTCGACCATGCGCTTGGCACTCTTGATGTTCTGCGCGTGGTTGAGATCGACGAGCCGCTTCATGACGAACGGCTTGAAGAGCTCCAGCGCCATCTGCTTGGGCAGACCGCACTGGTGCAGCTTCAGCTGGGGGCCGACGACGATGACCGAACGGCCCGAGTAGTCGACGCGCTTGCCGAGCAGGTTCTGGCGGAACCGACCCTGCTTGCCCTTGAGCATGTCGGAGAGCGACTTCAGGGGACGATTGCCCGGTCCGGTGACCGGACGCCCGCGACGACCGTTGTCGAACAGGGAGTCCACGGCCTCCTGGAGCATGCGCTTCTCGTTGTTCACGATGATCTCGGGTGCCCCGAGATCGAGCAGACGCTTGAGCCGGTTGTTCCTGTTGATCACGCGACGGTAGAGGTCGTTGAGATCGGAGGTGGCGAACCGTCCGCCGTCGAGCTGCACCATGGGGCGGAGCTCCGGCGGGATCACCGGAACGGCGTCCAGGACCATGCCCAGGGGGCTGTTCGTGGTGGTCAGGAACGCATTGACGACCTTCAGACGCTTCAGGGCGCGGGTCTTGCGCTGGCCCTTGCCGTTCTGGATGATGTCGCGCAGCATCTCGGCCTCGGCCGGCATGTCGAAGTTCTCGAGGCGCTTCTTGATCGCCTCGGCGCCCATGGAGCCCTCGAAGTACAGGCCGTAGCGATCCCGCAGCTCACGGTAGAGGCCCTCGTCACCCTCGAGGTCGGCGACCTTCAGGGTCTTGAAGCGCTCCCACACCTGGACGAGACGCTCGATGTCGGCGTCGGCACGCTTGCGCACATTGGCCATCTGGCGGTCCGCGGAGTCGCGGGCCTTCTTCTTGTCCGCTGCCTTGGCACCCTCGCCCTCGAGGCGGGCGAGCTCGTCCTCGAGATCCTTGGCAATGGCGGCGATGTCGGAGTCACGCTGATCCGTCATCTGCTTCTTCTCGAGGTCGTGCTCGGCCTGGAGGTTGGGCAGTTCGGCGTGGCGATTCTCGTCGTCGACCGACGTGATCATGTAGGCGGCGAAGTAGATGACCTTCTCGAGGTCCTTCGGCGCGAGATCCAGCAGGTACCCGAGGCGTGAGGGAACACCCTTGAAGTACCAGATGTGGGTGACGGGGGCGGCGAGCTCGATGTGACCCATGCGCTCACGGCGTACCTTGGCGCGGGTGACCTCGACGCCGCAGCGCTCGCAGATGATGCCCTTGAAGCGCACGCGCTTGTACTTGCCGCAGTAGCACTCCCAGTCACGGGAAGGGCCGAAGATCTTCTCGCAGAAGAGGCCGTCCTTCTCGGGCTTGAGCGTGCGGTAGTTGATGGTTTCCGGCTTCTTGACCTCGCCGTAGGACCAGCCACGGATTTCGTCCGCGGTGGCAAGGCCGATTCGCATGAGGCCGAAGGAGGATTCGCTGGACATAGGGTCCCTGTTCTCTCTTTGTTCTCTAAATTCGTGACGTCTTGTGGGGTGCGGCGAAGAGTGCTGGGCGCGTGCCGGGTGTCCGGTCCGGCGCCTGGAACGGCGGCAACGAAATTTCCTCGGCCGCGGGCGGCCTCCGAAATATTAAAGCCGCCTTCCTCCAGGCGCCGGACCAGACTTGATCCGGATGTCGCCTAGACCTCCTCGACAGAGCTCGGCTCAGCCCGTGAGAGGTCGATGCCCAGTTCCTCCGCGGCCCGGAAGACTTCTTCATCCGAGTCACGCATTTCGATCGTGGTGCCGTCGGTGGAGAGGACTTCCACGTTCAGGCAGAGCGACTGCATTTCCTTGATGAGCACCTTGAAGGACTCGGGGACACCCGGCTCGGGAATGTTCTCGCCCTTGACGATGGCCTCGTACACCTTGACGCGCCCGTGGATGTCGTCCGACTTGATGGTCAGGAGCTCCTGCAGCGTGTACGCCGCTCCGTAGGCCTCCAGGGCCCAGACCTCCATCTCACCGAAGCGCTGCCCGCCGAACTGCGCTTTGCCGCCTAGCGGCTGCTGGGTGATCATCGAGTACGGTCCGGTGGAACGCGCATGGATCTTGTCGTCCACCAGGTGGTGGAGCTTCAGGATGTACATGTAGCCCACGGAGATCGGATCCGGGAACGGTTCGCCGGAGCGTCCGTCGAACATGCGTGCCTTGCCGGACTCGCCGATCAGGCGATCTCCGTCGCGGGTCACGTTCGTCGAGCCGAGCAGACCGACGATCTCGTCCTCGGTGGCACCGTCGAACACGGGTGTTGCCACAGTGGTCGTCGCGATCTCCCGGGGGAGGTTCGGCAGATTGCGGACCCACTCCGGATCGCCCTCGATCTTCCAGCCCTGCTTGGCCGCCCACCCGAGGTGGATCTCGAGCACCTGGCCCACGTTCATCCGGCCCGGTACTCCGAGGGGGTTCAGCACGATGTCCACCGGGGTGCCGTCCTCGAGGAACGGCATGTCCTCGATGGGCAGGATCTTCGAGATGACGCCCTTGTTGCCGTGGCGGCCGGCGAGCTTGTCGCCGTCGGTGATCTTGCGCTTCTGTGCCACGTAGACGCGCACCAGCTGGTTCACGCCCGGGGGCAGCTCGTCGTCGTTGTCGCGGTCGAAGATCCGCACGCCGATGACCGTTCCGGACTCGCCGTGGGGGACCTTCAGCGAGGTGTCGCGGACCTCGCGGCTCTTCTCGCCGAAGATGGCGCGCAGGAGCCGCTCCTCGGGGGTCAGCTCCGTCTCGCCCTTGGGTGTGACGCGGCCCACGAGGATATCGCCGGCCTCGACCTCGGCACCGATGTAGATGATGCCGCGCTCGTCGAGCGCCCCGAGGACTTCCTCGGAGACGTTCGGGATGTCACGCGTGATCTCCTCGGCACCGAGCTTGGTGTCGCGGGCATCCACCTCGTGTTCCTCGATGTGGATCGAGGTCAGGACGTCGTCGGAGACGATCCGCTGCGACAGGATGATCGCGTCCTCGAAGTTGTGACCCTCCCAGGACATGAACGCGACCAGCATGTTCTTGCCGAGCGCGAGCTCGCCCTGGTCCGTGGACGGACCGTCGGCGATGATCGTGTTGTACTCGACACGGTCGCCGTCGGAGACCAGGACGCGCTGGTTGTACGCGTTGCCCTGGTTCGAGCGGGCGAACTTCATGATCGGGTAGTTCGTCTCCGTGCCGTCGTCGTTGAGCACGCTGACGAGATCGGCCGAGACCTCCTTGACCACACCCGCCTTCGTCGCGGTGACGGCGTCGCCCGCGTCGACAGCCGCGTTCTTCTCCATGCCGGTGCCCACGAGGGGACGCTCGGACCGGAGCAGCGGCACGGCCTGGCGCTGCATGTTCGCTCCCATGAGGGCGCGGTTGGCGTCGTCGTGTTCCAGGAACGGGATCATCGCGGTCGCGACCGACACCATCTGGCGCGGGGAGACGTCCATGTACTCGACCTCGCCGGGCTCGACGAGTACGGGCTCGCCGGAACCGCCCCGGGTACGGACGAGGACCATGTCCTCCGTGAAGGTGTTCTTCTCGTTCAGCGGTGCGTTCGCCTGGGCGATGAGCCGCTCCACCTCGTCGTCGGCCGTGAGGTAGTCGATCTGCTCCGTGACGATGCCGTCGACGACCTTGCGGTACGGCGTCTCGATGAAGCCGAACGCATTGATGCGGCCGTAGGAGGCGAGGGAGCCGATCAGACCGATGTTCGGGCCTTCAGGGGTCTCGATGGGGCACATGCGTCCGTAGTGCGAGGGGTGGACGTCACGGACCTCCATGCCTGCGCGGTCACGGGACAGGCCACCCGGGCCCAGCGCGGAGAGACGCCGCTTGTGCGTCAGGCCGGCCAGCGGGTTGTTCTGGTCCATGAACTGCGAGAGCTGGGAGGTTCCGAAGAACTCCTTGATCGCGGCCACGACGGGGCGGATGTTGATCAGGGTCTGCGGCGTGATGGCCTCGACGTCCTGGGTGGTCATGCGCTCGCGGACGACGCGCTCCATGCGGGAGAGCCCCGTGCGCACCTGATTCTCGATGAGCTCACCGACCGCGCGGATCCGGCGGTTGCCGAAGTGGTCGATGTCGTCGACCTCGACGCGGAGATCGACGTCGCCGCCGTCGCGCTTGCCGCCGAGGGTCTTGTCGCCCGCGTGCAGGGCCACGAGGAACTTGATCATCGCGACGATGTCATCGATGTTCAGGACCGACGCGTCGGAATCCGTCAGCGCCTTGTCAATACCGAGCTTGCGGTTGATCTTGTACCGACCGACCTTCGCGAGGTCGTAGCGCTTCGGGTTGAAGTAGAGATTGTCGAGCAGCGTCTGCGCCGCCTCGACCGTGGGAGGCTCTCCCGGGCGGAGCTTGCGGTAGATGTCGAGGAGTGCGTCCTCGCGGGTCTCCGTGGCGTCCTTCTCCATGGTGGCGCGGATGGAGTCGTACTGCCCGAACTCCTCGAGGATCTGACCCTCGGTCCAGCCGAGCGCCTTCAGGAGCACGGTGACCGACTGCTTGCGCTTACGGTCCAAGCGGACGCCCACCTGGTCGCGCTTGTCGATCTCGAGCTCGAACCAGGCGCCGCGGGAGGGGATGATCTTCGCGCTGAAGATGTCCTTGTCGCTGGTCTTGTCCGCGGTGCGCTCGAAGTACGCGCCGGGCGATCGGACGAGCTGCGACACGACGACACGCTCGGTGCCGTTGATGACGAAGGTGCCCTTGTCGGTCATGAGGGGGAAGTCGCCCATGAACACGGTCTGCTGCTTGATCTCACCCGTGTTGTTGTTCATGAACTCGGCCTTGACGTACAGGGGCGCCGAGTAGGTCGCGTCGCGATCCTTGCACTCGGCCATCGTGTACTTGGGGTCGGCGAACTCGGGCTCGGAGAAGCTCAGGGACATGGTGCCCTGGAAGTCCTCGATCGGGGAGATCTCCTCGAAGATGTCGGCCAGCCCGGAGGTGGTCGCGATGCCCTGGATCCCGTTCTCGAGGGCTTCCTCGACCCGGGCCTTCCAGTGCTCGTTGCCGATCAGCCAGTCGAAGCTGTCCGTCTGGAGCGCGAGGAGATTGGGGACGTCAAGCGGTTCGTGAATCTTTGCGAATGAGAGCCGTGGTGCGGCGCCGTCGGCGTCGACCTGGCTCGGAGCGGTTGCATTATTAGAGGTGCTCGAGGCGACCAAGAGGGATCCTTCCACAGACCGTCAGGCTTGTCAGCGCTTCCGCCTCGACACCGCCACCGCAGGATGCTGCAGGGATCTCAGTGCCCACCGATATCTGCCCGCGTGGATCCCAACCAGGTGGCCAGATCCAACGACGAGAGCAGAGCAAAGCCCACCGCTATATGAAGGCTGAGGTTTAGAGGGAAGACGCAAGGATCTACACTACGGGACGAACGGCGGGAAGTCCAATAACCTGTATCTGCCTCGGCGTCAAGCCCCGGCGTTCCCCTGCGGCGGCGCGTCCCCGGCGGAAAGTAGCTACTCGCGGACAGGCTCCGGCAGCGGGCCGGTGCTGACGTCGCCGCGGAGCCGCTTGACGATCAGCTCCGCGCTGATGAGGCACATGGGGATCCCGATGCCTGGCACGGTGGAACTTCCCGCGTACAGCAGATTCTCCACCTTCGCGCTCCGGTTCGAGCCGCGGAAGAAGGCACTCTGCCGCAGGATGTGCGCCGGACCCAGGGACGTACCACGCCACGCATTGAGGTCCTCGGCGAAATCCTGGGGACCATAGCTGCGACGTACCACGATGCGCTCGGCAAGATCCGGAATGCCGGCCCAGGCGGAGATCTGCCCGATCACCTCGTCCGCGAGCGCCTCGACCCGCGCGTCTCCCCCGCGCTCCAGGCCGCCCCTGCCGATCCCCACGTCCGCGGGGATCGGCACGAGCACGAAGACGTTCTCGTGGCCCTCCGGTGCCACCGAGGGATCGGTGGCGCTGGGCCGGCACACGTAGAGCGACGCAGGCGACGGGACGGAGCTCTCCTTGCCGAAGATCCTGCCGAAGTTCTCGCGCCAGTCCGTGGTGAACAGCAGGGTGTGGTGCTCGAGCTGCGGCAGTGCGCCCTGCACCCCGAGGTAGAGCAGGAGCGCGCTCGGACCCGGCACGCGCTTCTGCCAGTACTTCTCCGGATAGGTCTGCAGGTCTCCGGGCAGCAGCGTCGTCTCCGTGTGATGGAGGTCCGCCGCGGAGATCACGAGATCTGCCGGGACGGAGGACTCCTGGTCCGCGGTCCGGTAGCGAACACCGCGGACCGTCGCCGTCCGACGATCCAGGGGTGATCTTCCGGGAGTGCGGGCGTCGGTGTCGATTCCCACGACGTCGGCCCCGTTACGGATCTCGACGCCGGCCTCCACCGCGACACTGCGCATCGCCCCGATGAGGGTGGTGAAGCCGCCCATCGGGTAGAGCACGCCGTCGTCGAGGTCCAGATGGCTCATGAGGTGGTACATGCTCGGCGCGTCGAACGGGGAACTGCCGAGGAAGACCGCGGGGTAGCCGAGGATCTGCCGGATCCGGGGATCCCTGAAGCGCTTTGCGACGAAGGAGTGCAGGGACTGCAGGAGCAATGAGCCGATCCGTGGGAGCCGCCTGAGCACATCCGCCCTGAGGAACGGCGTGAAGGACTGGAAGGTGGAGTAGAGGAACCGCTTCTTGGCCATCTCGTAGGCGTCCTCCGCCGAGTCGAGATACCGCGAGAGCTGCTCGCCGGCCCCGGCCTCCATCGACTCGAAGAGCTTGGTGACGGCCTCACGGTCCGCCGGCACGTCGACGGTGTCGAGACCGTCCTCGAAGACCACCCGGTAGCCGGGATCCAGTTTCCGGAGATCGAGCTGCTGGGACGCGCTCGTGCCCATCAGCCTGAAGAAGTGATCGATCACCTCGGGCATCAGGTACCACGACGGGCCCGTGTCGAAGCGGAAGCCGTCCTGCTCCCACGACCCCGCGCGGCCACCTACCTCGTCACGCTTCTCCAGCAGGGTCACCCGGTGGCCCTCCCGCGCCAGCAGGGCCGCCGTGGCGAGGCCTCCGATCCCGGCGCCGATCACGACGACCTCCCGCGCACCCGCCCGGGCACGCCCCATCTGCTCTGACGTCATGCCGTCCTCTCCTGCGCGGCGAGTTCCGGTACCGCGCGACCGGTGAAGGCTTTCGCCATGATGCGGAGCTTGACCGGATTGGGCACCCGGATCCTCGCCCTGAGGAGTTCCTCGGCGGGGGTACGCCGCAGTCTGGTGGCGAGCTCGGCGAACAGACCCTGGGCCAGGGAGACCGCGCGGCGCGCATTGGGGGGGAGCCCGGGCAGCGCGGCGGCGGAGATCCGCAGGTCCTCGTCGATGTCGTCCAGCAGGCGGAGCTTGTCCGTCTCGGAGAAACTCCCGGGGCTGATGCCGGGGAAATAGCTGCGCCCGAGGACGGAGAAGTCCTCGGCCAGATCGCGCAGGAAGTTGATCTTCTGGAAGGCCGCCCCCAGGTGGCGGGCACCGTCGGACAGGACCTCACCCTCGCGCTCCGTCACGTGGCGTCCTACCAGGAAGGCGCGCAGGCACATCAGGCCCACTACCTCGGCGGAGCCATAGACGTACAGCTCGAAGGACTCCTGGGTGTGCTCGTTCCGGATGATGTCCGCGCGCATGGAGGCGAAGAAGGGTTGCGTGAGCTCGATGCCGATGCCCGTGGTGCGTGCCGTCACGGCGAACGCATGGACCACGAGATTGGTGCTGTAGCCGGTGCGCAGCGCCGTCCCGGTGTCCCGCTCGAGATCGTCGAGAAGGCGTTCGACGTCGTCCGGCGTGAGACCGGCCCCGGCCGCCGCGCCGTCGACGATCTCGTCCGCGATGCGCACGAGCGCGTACACCGCCTCGATGTGTCCCCGGGTGGTCCGGTCCAGGATGCGCGAAGCCATCCCGAAGGACGTCGAGTAGCAGCGGATGACCTCCGCGGAGGTCTTCAGGGCAGCAGCACTGTAGCGCTGCAGCGAGTCGTCGATGCCCACTCAGTGCACCCTGTCGACGACGGCTGACACCACGGGGTCGAGGACGGCGCGCAGCGCGGGCGGCACGGTGTCGGAGTCGAGATGCGTGCGGGCCCGCGCCGCGTAGTCGGCCGCCAGGTCCGCCGAGTAGTCCCTGGCCCCGGAGTCCACGAGGATACGCCGCACGTAGTCGGCATCTGCCGCGGACATGGCCGGGTTACCGACGAGGGACGAGATGCTCTCCCACTCGGGGCGCGTCGACACGAAGGACATCAGCGCCGTGCGCTTGCCCTCGCGGAGATCTCCCCAGTTCGTCTTGCCCGTGCGGGTCTCGTTCCCGAAGACGCCGAGGATGTCGTCCGCCACCTGGTAGGCGATCCCGGCGTCCCGCCCGAAGTCACCCAGCCGGGTGATGACGTCCTCCTCCGCACCCGCGAGCACCGCTCCGGCCTGCAGCGGACCCTCGAAGGAATAGACCGAGGTCTTCAGGCGGGCCATGTGCACGATGTCCTCGAGTGGCGGGATGGTGGTGTCGAACGAGGTCTCGATGTCGAGGAACTCCCCCGCGGCGGAGGCGAATACCGCTTCGTCGAGGATCTCTCCCAGCCGGCGGCGGACCCCGGCCGTGGTCTCGACCCGCTCCAGCAGGCGGTGGGCATTGGACAACGCGAGATCGCCCGCGATGACTCCAGCGGAGAACCCGACATGCCGCGCGCCCTCCGGGGTCATGCCGGCCTTCTCGGCGATCATGCGGTAGCGGCCGGACACGTTCGGGATCCCACGGCGGACGAAGTCCCTGTCGATGACGTCGTCGTGCACGATCAGGGCGGTGTGGAGCAGCTCGAACGCGGCGCCGACCTCGGCCGCGTTGCCGACGTCGGACCCGCCGAGCATCTGGTAGGCGGACATCACCAGGCGGGGGCGGAAGCGCTTGCCGCCCGCGGTGCACTGCTCCAGTGTCTCCCACAGGCCGTGGTATCCGGGGCTGATCCGGGCAGCGCGCAGCTTGGACTCCTCGAAGAACCGCCCGAGTGCACTCTCGACCCGCTCCAGCCCGGCGGGCTCGACCAGCAGAGTGTCCATGTCCATAGGTAAAGTAAACAACGGATAGGGCGCCCCTGACGAAACGTCGGGCGGTGGCAGCCGGACTACTCGGCCGCGCCATGACGACCCACCCGGGCGGACGATCAGCGAAAAGGTGTCACGATGGCGAGCGAAGCAGGAACCATGGAACGCGATACGACCGATGGCCCCGGCGGCGCGGAAGTGGTGGTGCTGCTCGCCGAGGACGGCACCCCGATCGGGACCCACGACAAGGCGACGGTCCACACGAGCGACACGCCCCTCCACCTCGCCTTCTCCACCCATGTCTTCGACGACGCGGGGCGGATCCTCGTCACACGGCGCGCCCTCGACAAGAAGGCCTGGCCGGGCGTGTGGACCAATTCGTTCTGCGGGCATCCTGCCCCCGGCGAGACCTTCGAGGATGCCGTGCGGCGCCGCGCCGCGCAGGAGCTCGGCTTCACCGTCCGGGACATCCGACCGGCACTGCCGGATTTCAGGTACCGCGCCGTCGACGCCTCGGGGATCGTCGAGAACGAGATCTGCCCCGTGTACACCGCGCTCGCGGAGACCGCGGTGGATCCGCTGCCCGCCGAGGTCATGGACCTCCACTGGGTGGACCCGGCCGACCTGGTCCCGGCCGTGACGAACACACCGTGGGCCTTCAGCCCGTGGCTCACGCTCCAGTTGCCCCTGCTGTACCCGCAGGGCGCCGACGGACCGGGTCCGCGGGACGCTTCCTGAGCTCCAGCGGCAGCGCGCCCATGGAGCCCCTAGTCTGATAGCACCATTCGACGACGAAAGAGAGTTCCGCCATGGCAACACCCACGCCATCCCCCGACGACGTCGTGATCGTCGGCGGCGCCCGTACCCCGCTCGGGCGGCTCAACGGACAGCTGGCTTCCTTCACCGCCGTGGAACTGGGCGCACGGGCCATCACGGGTGCGCTGGAGCGCTCGGGCGTGGACGCCGGAGCTGTGGACGCCGTCATCATGGGGCATGTGGTCCAGGCAGGTTGCGGCCAGAACCCCGCCCGGCAGACCGCCGTGAAGGCGGGGATCCCGTGGAACGTCCCTGCGGTCACGCTGAACAAGGTCTGCCTGTCCGGCCTGACAGCCGTGATCGACGCCGCCCGACTCATCCGCAGCGGAGAGGCACGGGTGGTGGTGGCCGGCGGCCAGGAGTCGATGACGCGCGGACCGCATCTGCTGCCCGGCTCACGCCAGGGGTGGAACTACGGCTCCATTCAGGCACTCGACTCGGTGGCCCACGACGGCCTCACCGACGCCTTCGACAACGACTCCATGGGAGCCTCGACCGAGCGCGGGAACGTCCGCCTCGAGATCGACCGCAGGGCACAGGACTCGGTGGCAGCCGAGTCGCACCGGCGTGCGGCCGAGGCCACGGAGAACGGCGTCCTCGGCGAGGAGATCGTCCCACTCACGGTGAAGCAGCGGAAGGGCGACGACATCGTCCTCACGGCCGACGAGGGGATCCGCCCGACGACGACCGTCGAATCACTCGCGAAGCTGCGCCCGGCCTTCAACCCGGACGGTGCGATCACGGCCGGCAATTCCTCTCCCCTCTCGGACGGTGCCGCGGCTCTGGTCGTCACCACGCGCGCCTATGCCGACGAGAAGGACCTCCACGTGCTGGCCGTCCTCGGGCAGCCCGGCCAGGTGGCCGGACCGGACAATTCGTTGCACTCCCAGCCGTCGGAGGCCATCAAGCAGGCCCTCGCTCGTGCGGACTGGCTGGTGGGCGATCTCGATTTCATCGAGATCAACGAGGCCTTCGGCTCGGTGGCATGCCAATCGTTGAAGGACCTCGACTACCCGTTGGAGCAGTGCAATCTCCACGGCGGGGCCATCGCTCTGGGGCACCCCATCGGGGCTTCGGGTGCGCGGCTCGCACTCCACGCCGCGATGGAACTCTCCCGTCGCGGGAGTGGCCGGTCGGCCGTGAGTCTCTGCGGCGGCGGCGGTCAGGGGGAAGCACTGCTGCTCTGGCGCTGACCGGACCGCCGCTGAACCGGCCCGGGACAGCAGAAGAGCCCCGCTTCCGATGAAGCGGGGCTCTTCTGTCGTCCGTGTCGCGGTTGTGATGCGCCGCGACAGGCCGGCTGATGCTACTTGAGCGTGACGGTGGCGCCGGCAGCCTCGAGGGACTCCTTGGCCTTCTCCGCAGCTTCCTTGGTAGCTCCTTCGAGGACAGCCTTGGGAGCGCTGTCGACAACGTCCTTGGCTTCCTTCAGGCCCAGCGAGGTGAGCGCGCGGACCTCCTTGATGACTGCGATCTTCTTGTCTCCGGCAGCCTCGAGGATGACGTCGAATGCCGTCTGCTCCTCTTCCTCTGCATCGGCTCCGCCACCGGCGGGACCGGCGACTGCGACTGCAGCGGCGGTCACGTCGAAGGTCTCCTCGAACAACTTCACGAAGTCCGAGAGTTCGATGATCGACAGTTCCTTGAAAGCTTCGATGAGCTCTTCGTTGCTGAGCTTCGCCATGGGAGGCGTCCTTCCTTTAGTGGTGCACGGCACCTTCAGTGTGTGGAACGGGGAGAAGCTAGTTCTCCTCGGGTGCTGCGACTTCCTCGGCCGGAGCCTCCGTGGCTGCTTCTGCTGGCGCATCGGCTTCCTCGGTGGCTGCAGGAGCGTCCGCTACGGGTGCAGCGCCACTCGTCTCCTCGAGCTTGACGCGCAGCGCGTCGACGGTGCGTGCCAGGCTGGACATCGGCGCCTTGAGCACACCGGCCACCCGGGCGAGCTGGAGTTCGCGTGACTCCAGGGCCGCGAGTGCGGCCACAGCGGCAGCGTCGAGGGCCTTGCCCTCGAAGATGCCGGTCTTGATGATGAGCTTCGGGTTGGCTTTCGCGAAGTCCGTGAGGCTCTTGGCCGCTGCAACGGCGTCACCCTTGATGAAGGCGATCGCGGTGGGACCGGAGAGCTGGCCATCGAACGCGTCGATGCCGGCTTCCTTTGCCGCGATGCCGGTCAAGGTGTTCTTGACGACGGAGAACTTGGTGTCGGCGCCCAGGGCGCGACGCAGTTCCTTCAGCTGTGCAACGGTGAGCCCACGGTATTCGGTCAGGACAGCGGCGGTGGAATCATTGAAATCGGTGGTGATCTCATCCACTGCAGAAACCTTTGTCGGCGTTGCCATAACCCTCCTTCCGGGGATTGTGCGCCGGCTGTTCCCACTCCAATAAAAAACGCCCCGCGCAGATGCACGGGGCTTGGCCCACCGGGATGTGATCCCGGGGAGGAGCTTCGTTCACCTGCGTAGGTCGCCCCTTCTCGGAGCTTTCGGACCCTGTCCCTTCTTCGTTGCGGCGTACTTGCGCACGATGCGTGAAGCGGGACATGATCGACCGACGGTCTTTGGTAGCACCAGCGTACGCGAGGAGCCCAGTCCGGCCAAATCACACACAGCACCCGGGATCGCCCTGAACGTGAAAGAGCCCCGCAGCTGGTGCTGCGGGGCTCTTCGACGTCAGCTAGACCGCGAAGACCTTCGTGACGTTCGGATCCACGGGGATTCCCGGACCGAACGTGGTGGAGACGGTGGCCTTCTGGATGTACCGGCCCTTCGACGCGGACGGCTTCAGGCGCAGGATCTCCTCGAGCGCAGCGGCGTAGTTCTCGCCGAGCTTCTGCTCCTCGAAGGAGACCTTGCCGATGATGAAGTGCAGGTTGGAGTGCTTGTCCACCCGGAAATCGATCTTGCCACCCTTGATGTCCGTCACGGCCTTCGCGACGTCCGCCGTGACAGTTCCGGTCTTCGGGTTCGGCATGAGGTTACGGGGGCCGAGGATCTTGCCCAGGCGGCCCACCTTGCCCATGAGATCGGGGGTCGCGACGGCAGCGTCGAAATCGGTCCAGCCGCCGGAGACCTTCTCGATCATGTCATCCGAACCGACGAAGTCGGCGCCGGCGGCGATGGCCGCCTCCGCCTTCTCGCCGGTGGCGAAGACGAGGACCCGGGCGGTCTTGCCCGTGCCGTGCGGGAGGTTGACGGTGCCTCGGACCATCTGGTCCGCCTTGCGAGGGTCCACTCCGAGACGGAACGATACCTCGACCGTGGCGTCGAACGTGGACGGATTCGTGTCCTTCGCCAGGCCGACCGCCTCGAGGGGTGCGTACTGCTTGTCCGCGTCGATCTTCGCCGCGGCTCCTCTGTATGCCTTGCTGCGCTGTGCCATCTGCCTGTTCTCCTTATGCAGTCGTGGTCGTCGGACCGCGCTCGGCCCTGCCACTGACGAGTGGCGCCCGTGGGGCGCCTCGCCTTTGATGAATGGTTGTGCGCCGACCGACGTCGCGGTCAGCGCGGGTGAGGGGGTTGTCAGCCCTCGACGGTGATGCCCATGGAACGGGCGGTTCCGGCGATGATCTTCGCTGCGCCCTGGACGTCGTTGGCGTTGAGATCTTCCATCTTCATGGTGGCGATCTCCTCGACCTGGGCGCTGGTGAGCTTCGCGACCTTGACGGTGTGCGGCGTTCCCGAGCCCTTGGCGACTCCCGCTGCCTTCTTGATCAGCTCGGCTGCCGGAGGCGTCTTGGTGATGAAGGTGAACGAGCGATCCTCGTACACCGTGATCTCGACGGGGATGACATTTCCGCGCTGGGATTCCGTGGCGGCGTTGTAGGCCTTGCAGAATTCCATGATGTTGACACCGTGCTGGCCAAGGGCGGGACCGATGGGAGGAGCCGGGTTGGCGGCGCCTGCATTGATCTGCAGCTTGATGAGTCCGGTGACCTTTTTCTTGGGGGCCATGAAAGGGTCCTTCTCTTGCAGTGTGTTTCGCAGGGACAGGAGCGTCCCGACGGTGGTGGCCGTCATGGCGTGACGGCCCTTGCGACGCTGCCGGCCGAGGAGGCCGGCTGCGTCGAAGCTTTACTGGATCTTGGTGACCTGGCTGTAGGACAGCGTGACCGGGGTCTCGCGCTCGAAGATCGATACGAGCACCACGAGCTGCTGGGACTCGTGCTTGATCTCGGAGATGGACGCCGGAAGGGTCTCGAACGGCCCCTCGTTGACGGTCACGGATTCCCCGATCTCGAAGTTCACCGTTGCCGGCGTGAACTGGGGCTGGACGGGCTTGCCCGACTCGGCATCCATGTGCACGATGGTGTGCTCGAGCATCGAGAACACCTCGGCCAGGCTCAGCGGGACCGGGTTGTGTGCGTTGCCGACGAAGCCGGTGACGCCGGGGGTGTGCCGGACGGCCCCCCAGGACTCGTCCGTGAGCTCCATGCGGACCAGGACGTAGCCGGGGATGCGCACGCGGTTGACGATCTTCCGGGTGGTGTTCTTGATCTCCACCACTTCTTCCATCGGCACCTGGATCTCGAAGATGAAATCCTCCATGTCGAGCGTCTGGATACGGGTCTCCAGATTCGCCTTCACACGATTCTCGTAGCCGGCGTAGGAGTGGATGACGAACCAGTCGCCCTCCTGGCGGCGGAGCTTGGCCCGGAAATCCGCGACCGGATCTGCGGCAGGCTCGTCGTCTATGGCTGCGTCGGCGTCCGAGCTGTCGGCCTCGTCCGAGCCGTCGGTGGCGTCCACACGCGTTCCGTCGGCCTCGTCCGAGCCGTCGACAGAGTCAACATCGCCCGCCGGCGGCACGTCCGCATCGTCGGCCTCCGGCTCGGCCGCTGTCGCAGGATCGCCGTCGTCGTCGCCTGCACCGTCGACGGAATCTGCCGTGGAGTCGTCAGCAGGCACGTCTGGATCGGAGGACACGACGGTCCCTTCCCCTGCGTGCTCCTCGTTCTCCAGACCGTCCTCGGAAGTGATCTGCTGTTCGAGTTCTTGCTCGGACACCTAGCCCTGCTTTCTGACATTCTTCGGAAGTTGACTTGCTTGCCTGTACTGGGCTCCTGACGGCTGCCCTGGCGGACGGCCGGACCCGTGATCAGCTGTCGCCGAACACCCACACCGCGCCGGCGCCGAACAAGAGGTCCAGGCCGGTGACCAGAAGCATCATGATGACCAGGAAGATGAGGACCGTGATGGTGAACCGGACCAGCTCGCGACGCGTCGGCGTGACGACCTTCCCGAGTTCCGCGAAGACCTGGCGGACGAACAGGATGATGCGTCCGAAGAAGCCGCGCCGGGGAGCCTTCCTGTCCCGAGACCCGCCCCTGGAGCTGCTCGCAGCCGTGTCGGTCACCGTCAACCTCATCAATCTGTGTGGGTGCCAGCAGGACCACCGCGCGGCGCCCCAGCTGATCATGTCTACCGCCGACCGCGGACGCGCCGGATCTTCGTGATCTGTTTCTGCCGCGTCCCCACAACTCTTCCGTGGGGTCCACGCGCAGGGCAGACAGGACTCGAACCTGCAACCTGCGGTTTTGGAGACCGCTGCGCTACCAATTGCGCCACTACCCTTCGATCCTGGACTGCGCCCGCTCAGGACGGCCCTGTCCGGGCACGATCCATCATGGCGTCCAACACCAAGGGTCAAGTCTACGCACTGCGCCGCGGAACGTCGAACCCATCGATGGGTACGGGCACTGGGTGCCCGAACCGGCCCCGGAGCACCGGCCGATCGCTTCCTGCGGAGGTGGGGTCCCCACAGCATCCACCGCATAAGCTGGACGCATCCATGGAACCTCACTGAACGGGACCCGATGAACGCGACGACCGACGACTCCCTCCGCGCAGCGCTCCCCCGGATCTCGGAGCGGATCGGTTCCATCGCCGAGTCCGCGACCCTGGCCGTCGATGCGAAGGCGAAGGCGCTGAAGGCCGCCGGTCGCCCGGTCATCGGCTTCGGCGCCGGGGAGCCCGACTTCGCGACGCCGGACTACATCGTCGAGGCGGCCATCGACGCTGCCCGGCAACCGCGGTTCCACCGCTACTCCCCCGCAGGTGGCCTCCCGGAGCTCAAACAGGCCATCGCGGAGAAGACACTGCGCGACTCGGGATACGCGGTCGAGCCGGCCCAGGTCCTCGTGACCAACGGCGGCAAGCAGGCCGTGTACGAGTCCTTCGCCACCCTCCTCGACCCGGGGGATGAGGTGCTCGTGCCCACACCGTTCTGGACCACCTATCCCGAGGCCATCCGCCTCGCGGGCGGCGTGCCCGTGGAGGTGTTCGCGGGCCCCGAGCAGGGCTATCTCGTCACGGTCGACCAGCTCGAGGAGGCACTGACCCCGCGCACGAAGGTGCTCCTCTTCGTCTCGCCCTCGAACCCGACGGGAGCGGTCTATACCGCTGACGCCGTCCGCGAGATCGGCGAGTGGGCGGCCGCACGCGGTCTCTGGGTGGTCACCGACGAGATCTACGAGCACCTGACGTACGACGACGTCCCCTTCACCTCCATCGCGACGGCAGCGCCGTCCCTGGGGGACAAGGTGGTGATCCTCAACGGCGTCGCGAAGACGTACGCCATGACCGGCTGGCGTGTCGGGTGGATGATCGGCCCCGAGGACCTCGTCAGGGCGGCCACCAATCTGCAGTCCCATGCCACCTCGAACGTCTCCAACGTGCCGCAGATGGCGGCCCTCGCGGCGGTGTCAGGACCGCTCACTGCGGTCGATGAGATGAAAGTGGCCTTCGACCGCCGCCGCCGCGCCATGGTCGCCGGGCTGAACGCGATCGACGGCGTCGAGTGTCCCACCCCGCACGGCGCCTTCTACGCCTATGCCGACGTCCGGGGACTCCTCGGCCGCAGCTTCGACGGCGTCCGTCCCGGGTCCTCGGCCGAGCTGGCCGCGCTGATCCTGGAGAAGGCCGAGGTTGCCGTCGTGCCAGGTGAGGCCTTCGGGCCCAGCGGCTATCTCCGGCTGTCGTACGCGCTCGGCGACGAGGACCTCGCCACGGGTGTGGCCCGGCTGCAGGAGTTCCTCGGCTCCACCCGCTGAGACAGCTCCCGCACTGCCGGTGACCACGGTCCGGCATCGTCGAATCCCCGAGGAGAGCCCCTCGACGCATACCCCCATAGGGTATAGGCTCTTCGATCTGTAGCCCTTCCTTGCAGATCTACCGCGTCGCGGCATGACCAGGTCGTACGGCAGGTTGTGGACCCGTGCGGGATGAGAACGATCACCACAGCAGTCCTTGCAGCTTGTTGACCATCAGGAGGCCGTCGTGTCCGGATATCTCAACATCCTCGCCATGCTCCTCGTCGCACTCGTCGTCGCGGGGTGTTTGTACGGCGTGGCACGGCTCGTCGCCGTGGCGCGGGACCCGCTGACGAGTCTGCCGTTCCAGTCCGGCTGGGAACCGTCCGAGCACGCACTGTCCCGCTATCACGCGCGGTACTATCCCCTGGCCATGCTTTTCCTGGCCTTCGATGTGGAGATGCTCTTCATGTATCCGTGGGCGGTCATCGTTGCCGACGCCGGGATCGGCGCCGTGGTGGAGATGTTCGTCTTCCTGGGCGTGCTGATGGCCGGGGTCGTCTGGGCCTGGCGCGAAGGGGCACTCCGGTGGACCTGACGTCCGCCGTCGCCCGGCTGGCTGCCCGACGCCCCCATGTCCTCGTCGTCGAGGTCCCGGGGTGGGGCCCGACCCGGATGACTGCCGAGCGGGAACTGCGTCATCGGGGCTGGGTGCAGGCGAACTCGCCGGCGGAGGCCGACATCATGCTCACCTGCGGGGTGGCCGGCCGGGAGTTCAGCGAGATCGTCGACCGGGTCTGGGACCAGCTTCCCGGACCGAGGGTGCGCATCGGAGCGACGGATCCGGATCAGGTGTCCGGTGTGCTCGACGAGTCCCGGCGAGCGCTGCTCGACGGCACGGTTCAGCGCGTTGACGCCGAAGCACGGACCGCAGTGGCCGGTGACGTTCCGCATGATCCTGACCACGGCGACGCAGGGCACGGGGACATGGACCACGGCGACATGGGGCATGAGGGCATGGACCACGACGGCATGGACATGCCGATGCCCGGCGGGATCGGTCTGGCCGAGGGGGGAACCGACAGGGACGGCCTCGACCTGGATGTGCTGCATGTCTCGCTGGGCCCGGTCCTTCCGCACTGGCCCGCGGGACTCGTGGTGCGCTGCTCGCTGCAGGGCGACGTCGTCACCGGTGCCGCCGTGGAGGTGCTCCCGGCCGCCGGATGGGGCCCGGATCGAGCTCGTGACGGTGCGGGGCTGATGCGTGGCACGGTGCGTTTGAGGAGCGCTCAGTACTGTGATCAGGTGGCCGGCCTGCTGGCGCTGCTGGACTTCGAACGCCTGTCGATGCGGGCGATCCGCCTTCGGGATTCGGTGCTGGACGATGCGCCGATCGAGACGGTGACGGCTGAGGTGGAGCGCCTCGGTGAGCGGCTCCGTCGGTCCCGTGTGCTGCGCTGGTCGGTCCAGGATCTGCCGGGTGTTCTCGAAGGACTGATGGCCCTGCTGGACGGGGTCAGGACCGCCCTGCTCGGCGAGATCGCTGCAGACACCGCGGCTCCCCTCCGCTCCCCCGCTGCCGAAGCTGAACGCCTGGAGCAGATACCCGGGTTGATCACCGGTCTCGACGTCGCGGGAGCACGGCTCGTGATCGCGTCCCTCGGACTGGACACGGCTGTTGTCGCGCCGGAAGGCTCCGATCATGGCTGAGGGCATCATCCAGGTTGGTCCGCTGGGCACCGTCACCGCCACCGTGCTCCTCGGGATCGTCGCTGTCCTGGCCGCAGCCTTCGACGGCGCCGTGGGTGCGCGGCTTCAGGGCAGACGCACCCTTTCGGGAGCCGCTGCACCGGTGTGGGAGGGTGCACGACTGCTCAGGCAGCGACGCCGGACGATCGTGGCCGCCGATTCCCTGCTGTGGCGGATCGGCGTGGTGGGCCTGCTCGTGGTGGCGCTGCTGAAGGTCGCGGTGGTCCCCCTCGGCGCGTGGACCGTCGCCGATCTCTCCGTGGGCGTGGTGTGGTTCAACGCCATGGACGTGATGGTGTGGGCCCTCGTGTGGCTCGTGGGATGGGGAGCGAACAGCGCCCACGCACTGATCGGCGGTTATCGCTTCCTCGCACAGGCTCTCTCCTACGAGTTGCCGCTGATGTTCGCCCTGACCGGCCCGGCCATCGCCGCGGGCAGCCTGCGGGTGGGGGATGTGGTCGCGGCCCAGGATGAGCTCTGGTTCGTGGTCTGGATGCCCGTGGCCTTCCTCGTCTTCTGTGCAGGAGTGGTGGCCTTCTCCGTCTGGGGGCCCTTCGGTGCCGCCGCGGGCAAGGACATCGCGGGCGGGGTACTCGCCGAGCTGTCGGGCGTCGACCGCCTCCTGCTGCTGGCGGGCCGGTACGCGCTGCTGAGCGCCGGGGCGGGATTCGCCGTCGCGCTGTTCCTCGGCGGCGGATCGGGTCCATTCGCCCCCTCGTGGGTGTGGACGCTCGTGAAGACCCTCGCCGTGCTGGCGGCCCTCGTCGGCGTCCGGCGGCTCCTGCCCGTCGTCCGGCCCGATCGCCTGGCGGAAGTGGCCTGGATCGTCGTCCTACCCGCAGTCCTGCTCCAACTCCTTCTCGTCAGTTTCGTGGTGGTGCAATGAGTCCCGTGCTCGATGCCGTCTTCTGGGTCCTCGCCGTGATCTCCGTGGCCGCGGGCATCGCCGTGTTCCGGGTGGATTCCATGGCCCGGGCCACGTATGCCCTGGCGGTCTCCTTCGTGGCCGTCGGCGCCATACTGTTGCTGCTGAACCTCGAGTACATCGGGGTGATCACCATCCTGATGATGGTCATGGAAATGGCCGTGATGGCCATCTTCATGATCATGTTCATGGGCATGAACCCGGCGCTGATGCCGATGAGCATGGTGCACAACAAAGTGGGCTCGCTGGTCCTGGCCCTCGGGGTGTTCGTCGTCCTCGCGGGAGGTGCACTGCTCGTCGACTGGCCGGCACGCCGCGGTGAACCGGCCGGCGACCTGACCCGGTCCCTGGGGGAGGCCGTCATGGGCTCGAAGATGCTGGTCATGCTCACGGTCAGCCCGCTCCTGTTCGCCACCCTCGTAGCCGCTCTGGTCCTGGCCACTCCGCGCGGACGCTACGACAGATTCGGCGACGACCTGCGCGCGGCGACGCCGAGGGGTCCCGGGGAGCAGGGTGATCAGGCATGACGCTCGACACCGTCCTGGTGATCGCTGCCGCCCTGTTCTCCGTGGGCGTGTACGGGGCGCTGTCCCAGCAGGTGGTCGTCATGGTGATGATGGGGCTGGAGCTGATGCTCAACGGCGTGATCCTCGCCGCGGCGGGTCTGTGGTGGTTCCTCGCGCCGGCTCCCGATGGACAGGTCCTCCTGCTGGTGGTCATCGCGGCCATGACCGTGGAGATGGCCATGGGTTTTGCCGTCGCGACGCTGCTCAACCGGTCCAGGAAGTCCGACATGACGGACATGGCCACGGATCTGAGCGGATGAGCGTGCTGCTGTGGTCCCTCGTCGGCCTGCCGGCGCTGGCCGGGGCGGCGCTCTGCCTGGGCGGGCGCCGCCTGGCGACGTCGGCCGCTCCGGTGTCGGTGTCGGTGGTCTCGCTCGTCCTCGTGCTGTCCGTGGTGGCGGGAGTGCGCCGTCCGGCACTGGAGCTCCCCTTCATCGGCGGGGCCGGGTTCGGCCTGGCCGTCGACGCCCTTTCGGCGCTGGTCCTCCCCTCGGTGGCCCTCGTGGCCCTGCTGGTCCTGCTCTTCGCCTCGGCGTCGGGCGCAGCGGCGGAGGTCTCGCCGCCAGCGCGTTTCCACGGACTGATGCTCCTCTTCGTCGCCGCGGTGGTGGTGACGGTGACCGCGACCACACTCCCGGCCCTCCTGTTCGCCTGGGAGGTGATGGGTGCCATGTCCTACGCCCTCGTCGGTTTCCGGTGGCAGGACCAGCACCGGGTGTCGGCGGGGCTGACGGCTTTCCTGACCACCCGGGCCGCTGATCTCGGGCTCTACGTGGCGGCAGGAGCCGCGCTGGCCGCAGGCACGGGTGCCGCCTTCCGGGAACTGCCCGCCGCCCCCGAGGGCTGGAGGACCGTCATCACCGCCGGGATCCTCGTGGCGGCCCTGGGAAAGGCAGCCCAACTTCCGTTCAGCTTCTGGCTCTCGCGGGCCATGGCAGGCCCGAGTCCGGTCAGCGCCCTTCTGCATTCGGCGGCGATGGTGGCCATGGGCGGTTACCTGCTGCTGCGCGTGGCACCCCTGATCCAGGCAACCGCATGGGCCGGCCCGGTCACGTCGTGGGTGGGCGTCTCGACGGCGCTGGTCCTCGGGGTCGTCGCCGTGGCCCAGAAGGACCTCAAGCAGTTGCTGGCCGCGTCGACGGCGGCGCAGCTCGGTTTCGTGGTGCTCGGCGCGGGGCTCGGCGCGGTGGCCGGCGGGACGGCGCACCTGATCGCCCATGCGGCGACGAAGGCCCTCCTGTTCCTGGTCGCGGGCGCCTGGCTCTCCGCGCTCGGGACGAAGAAACTGCGGGGCCTGCGCGGGGCGGGGCGCCACTGGCCCCTGGTGGGCGGCGCCTTCACCCTCGGTGCACTGGGTCTGGCCGGGGTGGCTCCGCTCGCGCTGTGGGCGACCAAGGACGGGGTACTCGCGGCCGCACTGGAAGCATCGCCGGCACTGTACGGCGTCGGGCTCGTCGCGTCGGCGCTCTCGGCAGCCTACGCGGGCAAAGCCCTGGTCCTGGTGTGGCGTCGTCCCGGCCCGGGCACCTCCGGCACCTGGGACACCGAGGAACAGGGCACCCGCCGGATCGGGCCCTGGCAGCAGCTCCCCCTGCTCGTCCTGGCCGCCGGTGCCGTGGGTCTCGGTGTCCTGGCACTCCCCCCGCTGGCCGACTCCGTCCGTGCCTTCCTCGGGGACGGGGGCTCCCCCGCGGCCTCCCGGGGAGAGTTGATCCTCTCCGCCGTGCTGGCGCTGAGCGTGCTCGTCGTCGTGGCGCGGCTCGGCGTGGTGGAGCCGAGGTGGGCCCTCCGGTGGTTCGGCCTCGAGCACGCGGTGCACGTGCTCGTCGTCCGTCCCGTCTTCGCGCTCTCGGTGGCTCTGGCCCGTTTCGACGACCACGTGGTGGATCGCGGCGTGCTGGCCGGCGCATTCCTCGCCGCACGAGCGGGACGCGGTGCCGCCCGCCTCGATGATTCCGGGCTCGATCGCGCCGTGACGGCGGCCTCGCGCGGTGGGCTCCGGACCGCCGCGGCAACAGCACGGATCGATGCCGACGGCGTCGACGCCGTGGTGCGGGCAACGGGCCGGGGCGCCCGCCGCTTCGGCGGTCTCGTCCGCCGGCCCCAGACCGGACAGGTCCACCACTACTATGCCCAGGCCACCGCGTTCCTCGTGGCGGCGCTCGTCCTCCTGCTCCTCGTGAGGTGACCGTGCTCAGTCTCGTCGTTTTCCTGCCCCTTGCCGCCGCCATCGTCCTGGCGGTCCTCCCGCAGCTCCCGGACGCTGCGGCACGGTGGGCGTGGGTGGCCGTCACCGCAGTGGAAGCGGTCCTCGTCGCTGCGCTGTGGGCGGCGTTCGAGGCTCCGGGCGACGGCGGTGTGGCGTTCGAGGAGCAGGTCGCCTGGATCCCGACGGTGGGCAGCAGCTATCACGTGGGTGTGGACGGATTGTCTCTGCCGTTGCTGGCCCTGACCGCCGTGGTGTTCCTCGGCTGCGCCGTCTACGCGGTCCGGGAGCAGGACAGACCGCGTCCGCAGGCTGCGCTGTTCCTGTTCCTGCAGACCTCCTGTCTGGGAGTGTTCGCCGCACAGGACCTCATCCTGTTCTTCCTCTTCTTCGATCTGTCGATCGTGGGGATGTACTTCGTGATCGCGGGCTGGGGGCACGGCAACGCCGCGGCCTCAGCCCTGAAGTTCTTCCTGTACACCTTCCTGGGGTCCCTCGCCCTCCTCCTGGGTTTCATCGGGCTCTACCTCGCCTCGGAACCGCGGACCTTCGACATGGTCGAGCTCGCGGCAGCGGCACCCCTGGACGGAAGTCCCGTGGCAGGCGGCCTCGTCCTCGGGGCGATCCTGCTCGGGCTGGCCATCAAGACCCCCACCTTCCCCTTCCACACCTGGCTCCCGCCCGCCCATACGGATGCACCGGCGATCGGATCGGCGGTCCTCGCCGGGATCCTGCTGAAGCTCGGCACGTACGGCTTCGTCAGGATCGCGATGCCCATGCTCCCCGAGGCGTGGCGGGACTGGGCCTGGGTCATCATCGTCGTCGGGATCGTCTCCGTGCTGTACGGGGCCCTGGTGGCGCTGGCCCAGACCGATCTCAAGCGGATGATCGCCTACACCTCGGTCAACCACATGGGATACGTGGTCCTCGCCGTCGGAGCCGCCGGGGTGGCCGGAGGGACCGATGCGCAGGCGCGGGAGGTGGCGGTCACCGGGGCACTCACCCAGATGGTGAGCCACGGACTCATCACGGCGGCCCTGTTCCTGCTGGCCGGAGTGCTGCGGGCCAGGGCTGGAACCTACGACATGGGGTCCTTCGGCGGGATCGCCGCGGTGGCACCGAGATTCGCGGTCCTGTTCGCCGTCGTCGCGTTCGCTTCCCTGGGCCTGCCTGGTTTCAGCGGGTTCATCGCGGAGTTCCAGATCTTCGCCGGTGTGATCGGCACGGTTCCGTGGACCGCACTCGCGCTACCCGGCATCCTGGTCACTGCCGCCCTGTTCCTCCTCGCCACCCAGCGTCTCCTGACCGGACCGGTCCGCGGCAAGGCAGCCGACGTCACGGATCTGCGGTCACCGGAGCTGCTGTCCATCGGCCCCCTCCTGCTCCTCTCGCTGCTCATCGGAATCTTCCCGCGCCCGCTGCTGGACCTCGTCGAGCCGGCTGCGGCTGCCGTCGTCGAGCTCGTGGGACGCTGACCCATGGATGCCGGCATGAGCATGGACGCGGACTTCGCGGCCCTCCTCCCGGAGATGATCGTCCTCGCAGGGGCGATCACGGCCCTGCTCGCCGGCTCCTTCCTGCCCCGGACCCGGCAGGGGCTCACCCGCCTGATCGCGATCACCGCGCTGGCCGGGGGTGCCGTCAGCGCCGCGGCCGGGCTGTCCGGGACGGTGCGGACGGTGTTCGAGGGCAGCTTCGCGATCGACACCCCCACCACCGTCGCACGCCTGGTCATCTGCTCGGCGACGCTCCTGGTCGTCTGTCTGGGAGCTGACGAACTCGGCGGTACCCCGAGGGAGAGCGAGACATACGCGCTGATGCTCCTCTCCGCCCTGGGCGCCATGGTGATGGCCGGGACCAACGACCTGCTGATTCTCGCGGTGGCCTATCTGCTCGCCAGCATTCCCCTCTACGCCCTGATCGGCATGGGCCGCTCACCCGGGGCCGCCGAAGCAGCCCTGAAGACCTATCTGCTGGGTGCCTTCCTCGGGATCGCCCTGCTCCTGGGCGCCACCATCCTCTACTCCCTCGCCGGGGCGAGCGCCTACGACCAGTTGCGTGCCGGGCTGGTCGACGCACCGGCGGGCGCCGTCGCCGCAGGTCTCGTCGGCGTGCTGGCCGGGATCGCCTTCAAGGCCGGGGCGGTGCCGGGCCACTTCTGGGTCCCCGACGCCGCCCAGGGCGCGGGTGTCGCCGTGGCTGCGTTCCTGACCACCGTGCCGAAGATCGGGGCACTCGTCGCGGCCTACAGGCTCCTCACCACGATCCCGGTCACGGTCGATGCGGCCCTGCTGATCGCCGTCCTGGCCGCTGCCAGTATGACCATCGGCAACTTCGCAGCCTTCTCCCAGACGGACGTCCGCCGCCTGCTGGGCTGGTCCACGGTCAGCCAGGCGGGCTATCTGCTGCTCCCCGTGGCCGTCGTCGGGACCAGTGCGCTGGCGCTGCCGTCCCTGCTCTTCTACCTGGGCGCCTATGCCGTGTCGAATCTCGGTGCCTTCGCCGTGGTCGCGGCCACCGGGGAGCACGAGCTCGGCCGGTACAGGGGTCTGGGGAGGAGGAGACCGTGGCTGGCCGGAGTGCTGGTGGTCTGCCTCCTCAGCCTCGTGGGCACGCCGCCCACCGTCGTCTTCGTCGGGAAACTCACCACCTTCACCGCGGGCTGGGACGGCGGTGTCGCCTGGCTGGTCGTGGTCGCGGCCCTCAATACGGCAGCGAGCCTGTTCTACTACCTGCGCTGGCTCGCCCCCGTCTTCCGGCCGGCGGAGCGCGGACCGGATGCGGTTGCGCCCGGTCCGACCCTTCGGCGGTGGCCCGCCACCGTGGCCGTGATCGCAGGCATCGTGGTCCTGATGGGCGGTGTGGGGGCCGGCGCTGCCTGGCCGGCACTCGAGGGGGCCCTGGCCGGCGTCTAGCCGCGCGGGAGCCGCCCCCCGCCCACGGGGGTCCGACAGCTCAGAGGAGCCGTCGCTCCGAGGCCCAGCGGGTCAGCTCGTGGCGCGAGGAGAGCTGGAGCTTGCGGAGCACGGCCGACACATGGGTCTCGACCGTCTTGATCGAGATGAAGAGTTCCTTCGCCGTCTCCCTGTAGGTGTAGCCGCGGGCGATCAGGCGCATGACCTCGAGTTCGCGTGCGGAGAGGCGGTCGAGTTCGTCGTCGACGGCGACCGCCGCGGTGCCGAACGCATCGAGGACGAACCCGGCGAGTCGGGGTGAGAAGACGGCATCGCCCGAGGCGACGCGGTGGACGGCCGCCGTGATGTCGGGCCCGGAGATGGTCTTCGTGACGTAGCCGCGAGCGCCGGCCCGGATCACGGCGACGACGTCCTCCGCGGCATCCGAGACACTCAGGGCCAGGAAGCGGGACCTCGCGCCGAACGCGACGCAGCGGAGAATGACTTCCGCCCCGCCTCCTCCGCGTCCGCCCGGCAGATGGACGTCGAGGAGCACGACGTCGGGCCCGGTGGCCCGGATGACCGACTCGGCCTCCTCCACCGTCGACGCCTCTCCGAGCACGTCGATCGTCGCACCCAGGGTGGCGCGCAGGCCGGAACGGAAGATGCCGTGGTCGTCGACGATCACCACGGAGGCGCGAGCGTCGCCTGCCGGGTCCGTCGGTTCGTGGGTCATCCGGCGTCCTTCCCGCTCCCCGCCGACCGGGAAGCTCCGCTCTGGCCGGCGCCTGTCCGCGGGAGCCGGAGGTGTACCTCGGTGCCGCCGGGACCGGTCCTCAGCTCCGACGAGCCACCGTAGCGCAGCATCCTGCTGTGGATGGATTCGCGGATCCCCGCGCGGTCGGCCGGCACCTGGTCGGGGTCGAAGCCGCGACCACGGTCCCTGACGAACACGTCGATACTGTCCGGACCGGCCTCCAGGTACACCGAGACGGCCACGTCCGCGTGCTTCGCGGCGTTCAGCACGGCTTCCCTCGCCGCCTGGGAAAGGGCGTCCTCGGCGGGTCCGAGGGCGGCATCGCCCACGGCGACCACCGAGATGGGGTGCCCGTAGAGATCCTCGATCTCGCCGGCCGTCGCGCGGAGGCGCTCGGACAGGCTGCCCGGGTCCCGGGAAGGATCGGCGAACAGCCACCGACGGAGTTCCCGCTCCTGGGCCCGGGCCAGGCGCAGCACGTCGGTCTCGGAATCCGCCCTGTTCTGGATCAGGGCGAGCGTCTGCAGCACCGAGTCGTGCAGGTGGGCGGCTATCTCGGCGCGCTCCGCCTCCCGTACGCGCGACGCTCGTTCAGTCTCCAGGTCGCGCCAGAACTTCAGGCCCCAGGGGGCAAGGACCAGCCCGACGCCGGCGAGGACGGCGACGACCGCGATCAGGGTGGTCATCGTCAGGGACAGCGACGTGCTGCTGGACAGCGCCACGAGGACACCGGCGACGACGAGGACGATGCCCGCCGCGAGGCGCACGCCCCAGCCGGGCCTCCCTGCGCGGGCCTGGCTGACCAGCCGGGCCCGCCGGGCGTCGTCGAGCTGGGACCAGGCGAGCGCCGCGCCCGTGACGACCACGGAGACCGGGACGAGGAACGCCCAGTCGACCTGGACACCGAGCACCTGCGCCAGGAGCACCGCGGCCATGATGAGCAGTCCCGCGCCGAACAGGACCTCCCGCCGACCCGCGCGGCGCGCCCGTTCACCCCAGGATTCCGGCTCCCCCGACGGAGGCGGTCCCGGGGCAGGCGGTCCCGGGGCTGTCGCGCCGGTGTCCCGTCCCGGAGCGGTCGCCGGGGCGGTCGCGGCGGTGCCGGTGTCCCGTCCCGGAGCGGTCGCCGTCGCGCCGGTGTCACGTCCCGCGGCCTGCCGTCCCGGCGGAGGAGCGACTGCGGCGGTGCCGGCGTCGCGCATGAACGAGGCGGGCCCGCTGCGGCGGTCGAGGTCCGCCCGGTCGGCGGTCGTGGGGACGAAGATCCACAACCATCCGTAGAGGACCACGCCTGCTCCGGACGCGAGGGTGAGCAGGATCATGCCGAGGCGGATCCAGCCGGCGCCGATCCCCAGGTGGACGGCGAGTCCGGCGCACACTCCGGCGATCATGCCGTCGCGCCCGCGCACCAGGGGTGGTCTCATCACTCCATGAGACCACGCGGGCGGGTAGGCGGCACCGCACCCGGAGCAGAATCAGGGGCAGCTCAGGGTCCCCTCAGGGCAGTCCCCGATAGCACCCCCACCCTCCCGGCGGAAGGATGTAGGCATGAACCCATCACCGGGCGGGCCCGCCGAGCATCGAGAACCGGACCACGCCGATCAGGAACACCTTCCCGCCTCGTCCGCCTTCTTCCGCTGGATCCGGGGCCTGCACATCATTCGGACGCAGGATCGGTGGGTGGCCGGTGTCGCCGGTGGCGTAGCCCGCCGCACCGGCCTCGATCTGGCCCTGGTCCGGGGTCTGATCGTGGTCCTCGTGATCTTCGGCGGCGTCGGCGTGCTCCTGTACGGCATCGCGTGGGCACTGCTGCCCGAACCGGACGGGCGGATCCACGTGGAGCAGGCGGGGCGTGGTTCCTGGACCACCGGCCTGACGGGAGCCACCGTCCTGGTGGGCCTGGGACTGCTGCGGCCCGATGCGCCCATCCTCGGGGACGGCGGGAGCGGGCTGCTGTGGGCACTGTTCTGGGTCGGCGCCGTCGTGCTCTTCGTGTACTGGATCATCAATCGCTCGGGCAGGTCCGGGCCCCGGCCGGGAGGACCTGACGTGGAGGACGCGGCACCGGGATACCAGCCGACGGCGCCGCGGGAGGATGTTCCCCCGACCTATCCGCTGCCCTACCAGCCCGGGCAGGGCGCGTGGGCCGGATCGTCGTTCGCCTCCTCCGGTGACACCCCGATCGAACCACAGCGACAGCGGCTGGCTCCGTTGCCGCGGCGGCGGCCCGTCCGTCCACCCGGCTCCGTCACCGCGCTGCTCGTCGGTGGAGCGATCACCGTCTCCGCCCTCGTACTCGCCCTGGACTACACCGGTGTGCTCAGGTTCGCCGATGCTCCGGTCGTGGCGCTCGCCACCGCCGCGATCATCCTGGCGCTCGCTGTGATCGCCCTCGGGGTGCGGGGCCGGACCTCCGGCCTCGTCGGTGCCACCGCAGCCGTGGCGACGATCGGCGCACTCGTCGCCTCCCTCGTGGTGGTCAGTGGGACACTCGCCCTGGCCCAGCAGACCATCGCCCGGCCGGGGTCGTCCGAGGCGGCAGCGCAGGGGTACAGCAATCTTGCGGCAGCGAGCACCATCGATCTCACCGGCCTCCCCACTCCCGAACGGGACCTCGTCGTGCCGGTGAACTCCCTCGCCAGCGAGGTCACGGTACGGGTGCCCGAGGACGTGGCGGTGGAGATCCGGGGAGAGATGCCGCTGAGCAGTGTGAGCGTCCGCGGCCCCGACACCACCGCACGCCTCGTCGACGGCGACGTCGGAGCCCTCGATCTGGGCCGGGACGAGGTGACACCCGATACCTCCGGACCCGCGATCGTCCTCGACCTGGGCGGCGCGCTGAGCGACGTGACGATCGTCAGGGTGCCGGACGCCGTGGATCCCGGTGGCCCTGCGCTTGTCGACCCGACCCCTACAGGAGAAACCCCATGAGCACCTCCCTCACCCCGCCGGAACCCCGCCCACGCGTGACGACCATCGTGTGGGGTGTGGTGCTCCTGATCATCCCCGCGCTGATCCTCGCCGGGCAGTTCTTCGCCATCGCCATCGATCCGGTGATCCTCACGCTCGGACTGCTCGTGGGCGTGGGACTGTCCCTCGTGATCGGCGGCATCCTCTCGCTCCGCGCGCGGCACCCCGCCGGCGCGGACCGGGACCGCGCGGACTGGGACCGCTCGGACACCGGGACCGACGACATCGCGGGATACTGGGAGGGCTGACTCCCGATCCCGTCGCGTCCCGACCACCCCTCCCCGTCATCGAAAGGCAGACCATGCAGACCTTCTACCGCGTCCTCCGCTCCTCCCCCCTCAAACGGGCTCCCGGAGGACTCCTCGGCGGCATAGCCTCCGGTATCGCCCAGCAGTTCGGCTGGCGCGTCTCCTATGTACGGATCGGGATGCTGCTCAGCTTCCTGCTCCCCTTCATCAGCCTGCCGCTCTACGGGGTGCTGTGGCTCCTGCTCCCGAAGGACGACGGGACCATCGCCCTCGAGACGCTGCTGAACCGCTAGCCCCCCGGTCCCGGCACGGGCGCATCCAGCGCTGGATGCGCCTTCGCCTCCGGGCACCTGAGAGGATGGGTGCCGTGCCGAAGACCCCAGCCACCCGCCGTTTCCCCCGCCTGCTCATCGCGTCCTGCGTGTTCCTGTTCGTCTCCGGCTTCTTCCTGGTCAGATTCCCCGATGTCGAGGGGGCGAGCTACGCGTCCTACGGCTTCAATCTGCTCATCGCACTGCCCGCCTTCATCGCGATCGTCCGGCAGTTCGGAGCGGCCCGCGGTGTTGCAGCACTGGCCGCCGTGTCCGTCTTCGGGTATCTCATCGAGGGGTTCGGCGTCGCGACCCACATGCCGTACGGCGAGTTCTACTACGGCGATCCGCTCGGTCCCACCATCTTCGGACTCGTTCCCTATCTGCTACCGCTGTCCTACGTGCCGCTCGTCATCGGGGCCGTCGCCGTCGTGTCGGGCACCGGCACGATGCTGCGCAGGATCGTGCTCGGCGGGCTGCTGCTGGTGGTGATCGACGGCGTCCTCGACCCGGGAGCGGCGGCCCTCGGGTTCTGGATCTGGCCGGGAGGCGGGCCGTACTACGGGGTTCCGCTCTCCAACTACGGCGGCTGGCTGATCTCCGGGCTGGTCGCCTCCGCCCTCGTGACGTGGATCGGAGGGCGGCACCTCACCGAGGTACCCCTTCGCCCGGGACTGCTCGACAGCCTGCTCGTCTCCATGGTCCTGTGGCTGAGCGTCTGCATCTTCTCCGGGCTCGTGGTCCCCGCGGTGCTCGCTGTGGCGCTGATCGTCCTGATCGCTCGCCGCCGGCTTCAGCTGACCCGATCCCGGACCGCACCCACCGGTGCGGTCGAGGCGGAGGACACCGTCCGCCACCCCTGAGCCATTCGGCTCAGCGCGCTGCGGGACCGAGCCGGGCCAGGAGCTTCTGCGTGGACATCATGGCACCGCCGAGCACCGCGGGCAGCCCCCCGCCCGGATGCACCGAAGAGCCGACGCGCCAGAGCCAGGGGCGCAACGGGTCCGCATAGGGCGGCACGTGGAACGGGCCACTCATCCAGACCGGATGTACCGCACCGTACAGGGCACCCCCGGCGGAGCCGCGCTCGCCGAAATACCCGGGGTCGAGGATCTCGTGGGACGCGAAATGGTCCTCGAGGGGCTCCTCCAGCCCGAGCACGCGTGTGGTCCGCTCGAGTTCGCGCCGCACGAACGGGTCCTCGAGGGAGTACGTCCGGCCGTTGGCCGGAGCGGTGAGGAGCAGCGCCAGGGTGGCCGACGCGTTCGGATACACCTCGTGCGCCGGGTAGTAGTTGGCGAAGGCCATGGTCTGCTCGGGCTCACTGCCGGCCTCGAGTGCCGCGTAGAGCTCCGCAGGGTCGTCGGGCATGATCACGCCGTGACGCGCCGTGCCCGCCGGCAGGGGCCGGGACAGCACCGCATAGATCCCAACGGCGGAGCAGGTGAGCTTCCGCGGCGTCCTGGGCGCGCGGCCACCCAGCAGTCCTGCCAGGCGGTGCGCGTCGAGGCCACTGACGACGGCGTCCGCCGGATAGGTTCCCTCCCGCGTCACCACCCGGTGCCGCCGGATACGCTGCACCGGTTCCGACGTCCGGATCTCCACGCCTGCGTCGCGCGCGATCCGTTCGAGGGCCAGCACCAGTTCGAAGATGCCGCCCTCCGGGATCCAGACCCCGTCGTGCGCCATGATCGCGGGCATGCTGGCATAGAGCGCAGGCGTCCGGGTGGGACTGACCCCCGCATTCAGGGTGTGGATCGCGATGACCTCCCGCAACCCGTCGGGCAGCCAGGTGAGGCTGTCCAGGTAGCTGCGCGTGGTCAGCCTCGGACCGTACAGGCCCGCCAGCCGCGCGAGCGCCGGGTACGAGCCCGCCTCCAGGGGGCCGGTGGTCAGCAACCGGGACACGTCCGGCCCGAGGATGCCGTGCTCGGCGGCGAAACGGGTCCAGGCCCCGTGCCAGGGGTGGCCCTCGGGGACGGGCAGAGAGCACTTCTCGCCACGGTAGAAGTAGGTACCGACCTCCTCGAGCCGTTCAAGCCGCAGATCCGCGACCTCGGCAGCGCTCTGCGCGCCGTGGGACCCTGCGGCATCGAGCCGGCGCAGGAGCTCTTCCCAGACGCCCGGGAACGTGAACAGGGACGGACCGGTGTCGGCCCGCTGCCCCGCCAGGTCGATGCGGCGACTCTTGCCGCCCACGCGATCCGCTGCCTCCAGCAGGGTCACGCGGTGCCCGGCACGTCCCAGCAGGGCGGCGGCCGTGAGACCGCCGATACCACCGCCCACCACGACGACGCGGCTCATGGCAGCAGATCCAGGGTGAGGGCGACGACGAGCTGGACGCCGGCGACCGTCCCGGCCACGTACGGGAACGCGATGGAGTACCGGTACAGGCGGTGTCCGGTCTCTGGCCGGGGATCCCGGGACAGGGCGAGCAGGAGGCCTCCGGCGATCACCGCGTTGACCACGGCGACCGGGATGTTCACGAGCGCGAAGCAGACGGTGGACACGATCCACCACGCGCCGCTCCAGGCGACGACGCCGCGGGCGCCCAACCGGACCGCCGTCGTCGTGATCCCCACCGACCTGTCCTCGTCGATGTCCTGGACGGCGTCGAATGTGTGCTTCGCGGCGCTCCACGCCATGAGACCGAGGGCCGCCGCCCACACCGGCGCTTCCCCGAGCGCGTAGGGCACGATGACGAGCGGGAAGGCATAGGCCGCGTTGCTGATCGAATCGAGATAGGGGCGGGCCTTGAAGCGCAGGGGCGGAGCGGAGTAGAAGACGAAGACGAGGGCGTAGGCCGCGATCCACGCCAGGGCCGCCGGGGGCAGCGTCACGGCGAACCAGATCAGGAACGGCACATTGGCCACGAGCACGGAGCTCCAGATGGCGCGGACCTCGGTGGCCCTGATCAGGGCGCCCTCGAGGGAGCCCTTGCGGGGGTTGAGGGCGTCAGTGTCCTGGTCGAAGATGTCGTTCACGCCGTAGATGAGCAGGTTGAACGGCAGCGTCAGCCAGACCAGGAGCACCAGGGCATCGGCCCGCCACAGGCTCCCGGTGAGCCAGAGCCCGATCACACCGGTCCCCAGGGTATTGATCCACAGCACCGGTCTGGAGATGTGGACCATGCGCAGCGCTACCGGTGCGAAACCTGCCTGGGGCACGGTCGATGTCCTCCTCGGACGGGCTGGGCACGCACGCCTGGGGACCTCGGTCCCCCGCGCGCAGGATGGCTCCAGCCTACGTGCTCCCGCCGACGCCGGAGCACCCCGCACCGCGCCGCCCGTGGGCCCGTCCGGGCCCGGCGGCCATGCCCCTCAGGGACCCGGGCGGCCCCTGAGTCTAGACTCGTGGGTGGGCCCGACGGCGTGCTCGCGATGGACCCAACCTCGTCGTAAGGAACCAGGACACATGAAGATCGGAATCCTCACCAGCGGGGGCGACTGCCCCGGACTGAACGCCGTCATCCGCGGCGCGGTGCTCAAGGGCATCAAGGTGCACGACCAGGAGTTCGTGGGCTTCCGCGACGGCTGGCGGGGCGTGGTCGAGGGCGACGTCATCGAGCTGCCCCGTCACGCGGTGCGCGGCATCTCCAAGCAGGGAGGCACCATCCTCGGCACGTCGAGGACCAATCCCTTCGAGGGCAACGGCGGTGCAGAGGCCATCGCCGCGAATCTGGAGCGCCTGGGTATCGATGCGATCATCGCCATCGGCGGCGAGGGGACCCTGGCTGCGGCGAAGCGCCTCACGGATCTCGGCCTGAAGATCGTGGGCGTACCCAAGACCGTCGACAACGACCTCGACGCGACGGACTACACCTTCGGGTTCGACACGGCCGTGCAGATAGCCACCGAGGCGATCGACAGACTGCGCACCACGGGTGAATCCCACAGCCGCTGCATGATCGCCGAGGTCATGGGCCGCCACGTCGGCTGGATCGCCCTGCACGCGGGGATGGCCTCCGGCGCCCACGCCATCCTGATGCCCGAGCAGCGGACCAGCATCGAGCAGATCACCGAGTGGGTGTCCATGGCGAACTCACGCGGGCGTGCTCCCCTCGTCGTCGTCGCCGAGGGATTCGTGCCCTCGCACCTGGAGCAGGCGCACTCCGAGCGCGGCCTCGACACCTTCGGCCGCCCACGGCTGGGCGGGATCGCGGAGCAGCTCGCCCCCGAGATCGAGGCCCGCACCGGCATCGAGACCCGCGCCACGATCCTGGGTCACATCCAGCGCGGAGGCGTGCCGTCGTCGTTCGACCGCGTGCTGGCAACGCGCCTCGGCATGGCGGCGGTCGATTCCGTCGTGGACGGACTCTGGGGCACCATGGTGGCCCTGGAGGGCACCGAGATCGTCCACGTGGGTTTCGAGGCAGCGCTGGGCAATCTCAAGCGGGTCCCCCAGCACCGCTACGACGAAGCCGCGATCCTGTTCGGATGAGCGAGCTGGAACTCGAGACCGGCACGGTCTCCATCGTCCGCTTCGCCTGGGCCCGACTGCTGGGTCTCGACGACGGCGCGCTGGGCGACGGCGGCACGGACAGGCTCCGTCATATCGACGACGACGCCTCGGTACTGACCTTCGTGACCCTCTTCGGCCGGGAGATCCTCGCCGGACCCGGCTGGGCCGTGGACGCCGCCCGGGACATTCCGGGGGCCGAACTGAGGAAGCATTCCACACTGCTCGCCCTCAGCCGCGACCACGGAGGCCGGGGACTCGGGGAGGCCCAGCTCTATTTCTGCGACACACTGCCGCAGCTCGAGGGATCTCCGGCCGTCGTGTCCTCCGAGGCCGCCCTCATCCGAGCGCTCGAGCAGCGGTGCCCGCCTGACGACGTCGCCGAGGCTGGCCTGGCGCGGATGGGGAACGCCGTCGTCCTCCTGGGCGAGGACACCACGGAGGACGACGCCTCACCGACGCCGCTGGCCGGCGCGGGGTACGACCTCCGGGAGGGGATCCTGGCACACATGGCAGTGCTCACTCCGCCGGACGAGCGGGGCAGGGGTTACGCGCAGCGCATCACCGCCGTCGCGGTCGAGGAGGCGATGGCAGCCGGGCTCGTACCCCAGTGGCGCGCCCGCACCGACAACACGGCATCCCAGCGGACGGCGCGCAGGGCGGGCTTCGCGTACGCGGGGACCCAGACGTCGGTGGCCCTGCCCCGGGACTGAGTTCGTTCCGGCGTGCGCATCATCAGTCCGGGGGCCTCGGCGCCGTGCTCCGCGGGACACGGTGCGAATCCTGGGTCTTCGGACCCGGAAAGCGTGTGTCGGGGTGCGACATGCCGTCCATCGACTGGGGCGACCGGGCGAAGCCCCCGGGCCCGCACGCGATCGAGGCTGCACCCGCGGCGGAACGGGCGCCACGACGACGGCGGCACAAACCCCGCGCGGCGGACGTGCACGCGCTACCGGTCGAAGAGCTCCACCATCCCGGCCCGGGCGAACATCTCCGCCGTGGCACGGGCGGAGGGCGTCCCCGCGTCGGGGTCCGCTCCGGCTGACGTCAGCATCTGCACAACGTCCGTGTAGCCCTTGAACACCGCGCCGGCGAGGGGTGTCTGACCGCGGTCGTTCGCCTGGTCGACGGCGGAGCCTCGGCCGAGGAGGTCCTCGACGATCGACGGGTGGCCGTTGTAGGCCGCGAGCATGAGCAGGCTGTCCCCGGCCGCCGTGGTCAGCGTGATCGGCACCCCGGCATCGAGGTAACGCATCAGCATGGCACCATCACCGTTCCGGGCGGCGTCGAACAGAGCATGGGCCAGGGCGATCGCCGCGGCAGCGTCGTCGTTGTCGGTCGGGCCGTCGTTCCCGGCGCTCATCGCGGTGTCCGCAGGAAGCCGGTGGCCCGGCCCACGACCTGCCCGGCATCCGGGGTCACGATGACCTCCTGTGCGGCGGCGTAGGTCTCCTCGCCGTCCTGCACGAGCAGCCCGGCCGCCGGATCGACGGACCGCTTGAGGACGGCGAGGGCGATGGGGCCCATCTCGTAGTGGTGAGCCACCGAAGTGACCCTGCCGACGGTGCGTCCCTCGACGACGACGGCGCTCCCCCCGGCGGGCAGGGTGTGCTGGCTGCCGTCGAGGTGGAGGAAGGTCAGACGGCGCGGTGGGTGCCCGAGGTTGTGGACCCGCGCGATGGTCTCCTGCCCCTTGTAGCAGCCCTTCGAGAGGTGGACCGCGGTGCGCATCAGGTCGAGTTCGTGCGGAATGGTCTTCTCGTCCGTCTCGAAACCCGGACGGGGTCGCCAGGCGGCAACCCGGAGCGCTTCGGCCGCGAGGGAACCGGCGAGGGTCAGCCCCGTCGAGGTCACGGCGTCCTCGACGCCGTCCCGCGGTACGAGGTACTCGAACCAGGGCCGCTCCGCGCCGGGGTGCTCGTCATCGGCAAAACCCGAATAGGCGTACCCGCCCACTCCGACGGACGGCCACGGGTCCTCCCAGACGACGGCGTCCCCGCCCAGGACAGGCAGGGCGCGCGTGGAGCCGAGCACGGACCAGTCCTGCGACACGTCCGCCACCTCGACGCGCAGCGTGAACCTCATCCTGTCCAGCCAGGCAGCCATGGGGGCGGCCTCGCTGCCCTCGGTGATGAGCCAGGTGGTGGCGCCGTCGTCCACCACGTGGGCCGAATGCTCGATCCGACCCTGCACGGTGAGCAGCAGCGTCTCAGAACTCTGGCCCGGTTGCAGGCCGAGGAGCAGCTGGGAGGAGAGCGTGTTGAGCCAGCTGAGCCGATCAGGGCCGGAGATGGTGACCACGCCGCGCTGGGAGAGGTCCACCACCGCCTGTCCGTCGGCCAGGAGCCGCTGCTCGCGGAAGGGGTCGCCGTAGTGGGACGCCACGCCGGAATCTGCCCCACCGCCGGCCACGGCGCCGGGGCGTTCCAGGAAAGGGCTCTGTGAGGTCATATCCGTATAACGCCTTCCGGGAGGGACTATTCCTCCGGCCCAGACCCGGGAGCCCCGCAGGTCCTCCGACCGCTGCGGTCAGGAGGCCTTGCGCAGGATCGCCGAGGCATGCGCCTCCAGGGATCCGCCGTCCGCCGCGACGTCCCAGCGCCAGTAGAGATTGCCCTCCACGAGGCCGAACAGACGCGTGGCAGCGGTGTACTCCTTGGACTGCTGTCCGCGCATCACCAGATCGGTGCTGAGCTGGACCTGCGGGCCCTTGATGGTCCCGTAGTACAGCTCCGCGATGCCGCCGGGGTGGACGATGGTGGCGGTGAGGTCGAAGCCCCCGGCGTCGTTGCGGAACTGCTCCACCTCGTCGGCCGTCTTCAGGGACGGCACCATGTCGGCCGGCCTCAGTCCCGGCCCGACGTCGGCATCGTTCAGCCTGCGGTCCAGAGCCCAGAACCCCGTCTCGACGGAGAGCGGTCGCAGCTGCACGTCCTGCTCGTCGACGAGCCAGGATTCCGCACTGTACCGGAGGTAGGGCAGGCCGTTCTGGGTGAACTCGACCCGCTGGAAGAAGCGTTCCGATCCCGCAGTCCCCTCCCCGAGCATGCCCGTACCCTCCCAGGTCCCGAGCAGCCAGGACAGGGGGACGAGCTCGGGCGTGAGGTCGGTGGGTAGATCGATCGACATCGGGGCGCCGGGCCGATCGGCTACTTCTGGCCCTTGTACAGGCGGGCGATCACGAGGGCTGCGAAACCTGCCATGCCGAGACCGGCGACGACCAGCAGCGAGATGAAGAAGATTTCAAGAGCGAGGATGGACATGGTGACATCCTAACGTGCACCTCCGACAGCGCCGCAACGGATGTGCCCGGGTCACCCTCCTCGAGTCGGAGCCACAGGAGGGTCCGTCAGGCCAGGAAGAAACCGTCGAGGAAGTAGACGACGGCGCCGACGGCGAGCACGGGGGTGAGACCCGCGGAGACCGCGGCCAGCGCCGGCAGCGGCGTTCCACGCGCGATCAGGAGCCGCCGGGTCGCGGCGATGACCGCACCGCAGACCAGGCCGACCACAGCTGCGGCGAGCGCCGGCACATCGGTGAACAGCAGGGCACCCAGGGGGCCCGCGAGCGCGGCGAGGGCGACGGCGGCCGGAGCGATGAGACGGTCCGGGAACGGCAGGAGGGAGACCGCGATGGCTACCAGGATGCTCACCCCGGTCACGAGCGTCATGCCGGAATCGGTGGCGTTGGCCGCCAGCCGCTCGGTGGCGACCCAGCCCGACCCCATCCCCACGGCGACAACCCCGGAGCTGGCCCCGAGCGTCGATTCGAGGCGGAAGCTCTGTCCCGTTCCCCGGACGAGCTGGATCATGAAGACGGCCCCGACACCGAGCGCCACACAGGCGGGGAACCACGCCAGGAAGGACGGGGCAGGTACCAGAGCTGTGAGGCTCACCGCGAGGAGTGCGCTGAGTCCGATGGCCGCCGATTGGCTCTTGCGTGCCGGGACCCCCAGAAGATGGGTCCACCCGACGGCGGCGACGACGCACAGGGCTCCGACCGAGAGCGCGACCGCGGTCAGCGAGAGGTACGACGCGGCGACCACGAGGGCGGTGGCTCCGGCCGCCGCGACTGCCACACTCGTCCTCTTCACCCTGCAATACTGCCCTACGCGCAGGGGGAGAGGGACAATCCGGCGCCCACAGGCACCCCGCGGCGTGGGACACGTCACGCGGCGGCGGCTACACTCGTCGGAACGTGACCCGCCCTCCGCCGGGCGGGCCGACGCCGTTGCCCGATGATGCGCACTCCTGATCCATGCACGCCTGATCCGTGGAGGACCCATGCCGCACATCCTGATGCTCACCAACAGCACCGGATCCTCCGTCGAGGTCCTTCCGGCGCTCGAACTGCTCGATCACCGGGTTCACATCCTCCCCGCGGAGCCCACCGCGCTCCTGACCACCGGGCCGTGCGACGTCGTGCTCGTGGACGCTCGCGAGGATCTGCTCGGAGCGCGGTCCCTGACACTGCTGCTCCGGGCCACAGGACCGGGCGCACCCCTCGTCCTCGTGCTCACCGAGGGAGGTCTGGCTGCGGTGACAGCAGGCTGGGAAGCGGACGACGTCGTGCTGGACTCGGCCGGTCCGGCCGAGGTGGAGGCCCGGCTGCGGCTGGCCATCGGGCGCTCTGTGGCCGCCGGGAGGGAGACCGACACCGCCATCCACGCCTCCGGCGTCGTGATCGACGACATCAGTTACACCGCTAAGGTCCACGGGGAACCGCTGAATCTGACGTACAAGGAGTTCGAGCTCCTGAAGTACCTCGCGCAGCATCCGGGCCGGGTGTTCACCCGCGACCAGCTGCTCCATGAGGTCTGGGGCTACGACTACTACGGCGGCTCGCGCACTGTCGACGTCCATGTGCGGCGCCTGCGCGCGAAGCTCGGGGCGGACCACGAACAGCTGATCGGCACCGTGCGCAATGTCGGATACCGCTTCACGCGCAACCGGTCGGGCGAGGAGCGGGTGTCGGTCGGACACGACGCCTGAGGACCATCGGACCCGGCCAGGGCATGGCGTGGCATGGCACGGACCCCGGAGACGACGAAACCCCCGCCGGTGGGCGGGGGTCTCGTAGCCGGACGTACCGGCGTCATGGTGGAGGACATACGGGTCGAACGTATCGCGGGCACCCCACTGGTGCATCCCCCTCGAGCAGTTCCAAACAGTACCGCAGTCCGGACGACGAGCCAAACCGGTGCCCTGGCGCGGGGACTAGGCTGGGCGCATGACGACCGCGCAGCATGCTCCCACCTGGTCCATCGACCGGATCTCCGGCGCACCGGAGGAGACCGTCCTCGGGGAGATCGTCGGTCTCGCCTCCGCAGCTGCCGAGTCCGACGGCAATCCTCCGCTGTCCGAGCAGACACTCGTGACGCTCCGCGACCGGGAGGCCGGGGAACGGCTGCTGGTCCTGACCGCGCGCATCGCAGGTCACGAGGCCAGCGAACTCGCAGGGGTCGCCGTGATCACCCGCAGCGAGGACGCAGCGGTCCTCGAGCTCGTCGTCGGGCCGGACTGCCGCGGCGAAGGCGCCGGGACAGCGCTCATCGAGGGAGTACTCCGCGAGGGCATCCGCGATCTGCGCGGCTGGTCGCACGGCAATCATTCAGCCGCGGCGGACCTCGCCGAGCGATTCGGCTTCGAGCCGGTCCGTGAGCTCTGGCGCATGCGCCTGACGCGCGCCGCCGTCGAGGCATCGGTGCCCGCGCTCCGGTTGCCCGCCGGCGTGAGCCTCAGGCCCTTCGTCCGTGGCCAGGACGAGGACGCCTGGCTGGCCACCAACGCCGCCGCGTTCGCGGACCATCCGGAACAGGGCGCCACCACCCGAGCGGACCTCGAGGCACGCATGGACGAGGACTGGTTCGACGCGGACGGCTTCCTGCTCGCCGTCAGCGAGGAGGACGGACGGCTCCTGGGCTTCCACTGGACGAAGATCCACGCGGGTAGCGGTGACAGGGCGGCGATGGGCGAGGTCTACGTGGTGGGCGTGGCTCCGGACGCGCAGGGCACGGGACTCGGCAAGGCCCTCACGATCGCGGGCATCGAGCATCTGCACGGCGCCGGGCTGCAGGCCATCATGCTCTACGTGGACGCCGACAACACGGCCGCCGTCGCGCTGTACCGGAAGCTCGGCTTCACGCGCTGGGACGTGGACGTGATGTACGCCGGCAAGGCTGCCTGAAGCACCTTGTAGTGTTTCATCCAGGGCGCACCTCTACCGTTCAGGGCGGGAGGCCCGCCAAGCCTGTGCCCGCTGCTGGAGGAGACGCAATGGATTCGAAGACCACCCGCCGTACCGCGTCGCTGTACGGCTCGTCCGAATCGACCCCGGCGCGAGCCACCCAGGACCGCATCGACATCCCGGATTTCCCGCCGAGTCTCGTCCCCGAGGGAGAGATCAGCCCGGACCGCTTCCTGGACCGCGAGATCAGCTGGTTGGACTTCAACGCCCGCGTGCTCGAACTGGCCGAGGACCCGAATCTCTATCTGCTCGAGCGCATCAACTTCCTGTCAATCTTCGCGTCCAACCTCGACGAGTTCTTCATGGTGCGCGTGGCAGGGCTGAAGCGGCGTATCGCCACCGGGCTCGCCGTGCCATCGGCCTCCGGCCTCAGCCCCATCGAGCAGCTCGAGAAGATCATGCACGACGGCTACGAACTGCAGCAGCGCCATGCCGCCGTCTTCACCGAGCACATCCGCCCCGCCCTCGCCCAGGAGCAGATCCACCTCACCACATGGGACGAGCTGGACGACGCGGCGCGGGCCGATCTGCACACGATGTTCGCCGAGAAGGTCTTCCCGATCCTCACCCCGCTCGCCGTGGACCCCGCGCATCCGTTCCCCTACATCTCCGGGCTGTCACTGAATCTCGCCGTCGTGGTGCGTAACCCCATCAGCGAGAAGGAGCTCTTCGCGCGCCTGAAGGTCCCCGACCAGCTCCCGCGCCTGGTGTCCGTCGACGGGCCCCGCGCGGGCAACGTCGCGGGGCGGATCGCGCGCTTCATCCCGCTCGAGGAGGTCATCGCCGTCCACCTCGACCAGCTCTTCCCCGGGATGGAGGTGCTCGAGCACCATCTGTTCCGGGTCACGCGCAACGAGGACCTCGAGGTCGAGGAGGACGACGCCGAGAACCTGCTCCAGGCCCTCGAGAAGGAACTGCTGCGCCGCCGCTTCGGCCCGCCCGTCCGCCTCGAGGTCACCACGGACATCAACCCGAGCATTCGCGCCCTGCTCTCCCGCGAGCTCGGTGTCGAGGAGGACGAGGTCTACGCCCTCCCGGCACCGCTGGACCTGCGCGGACTCAGCGTCATCGCCGCGATCGACCGCGGTGAACTGCACTACCCCAAGCACGTTCCGCACACGAGCCGGCATCTGAACGAGAGCGAGACCTCCAAGGCCGCGAACGTCTTTGCCGCGATGCGACGTCGGGACATCCTGCTGCACCACCCGTACGACTCCTTCTCGACGTCGGTCCAGGCCTTCCTCGAGCAAGCTGCAGCCGACCCCAAGGTCCAGGCCATCAAGCAGACGCTGTACCGGACATCGGGCGACTCCCCCATCGTCGACGCGCTGATCGACGCCGCCGAGGCGGGCAAGCAGGTCCTCGCCCTGGTGGAGATCAAGGCGCGTTTCGACGAGCAGGCCAACATCTCCTGGGCACGGAAGCTCGAGCAGGCCGGCGTCCACGTGGTGTACGGGATCGTGGGCCTGAAGACGCACTGCAAGCTCTCGCTCGTGGTGCGGCAGGAGATCAACGGACTGCGGCGGTACTGCCACATCGGCACGGGAAACTACCACCCGCGCACCGCGAGATACTACGAGGACCTGGGCCTGCTCACCGCGAACGACCAGGTGGGCCTGGATCTCTCGCGGCTGTTCAACCAGCTCTCCGGGTACGCCCCGAAGTCCACCTTCAAGCGGCTCCTCGTGGCTCCGCGGTCCGTCCGTTCGGGTCTGATGGAGCGGATCGAGCAGGAGATCACGAACAGCCGGGCGGGACTGCCGGCGCGCGTGGTCATCAAGGTCAACTCCATCGTGGACGAGGCCATCATCGATTCGCTCTACCGCGCATCACAGGCCGGCGTCGCGGTGGACGTGATCGTCCGCGGCATCTGTTCCGTGCGCCCCGGGGTTCCCGGCCTGAGCGAGAACGTGACGGTGCGTTCCGTCCTCGGCCGCTTCCTGGAGCACTCGCGGGTCTTCGCCTTCGCGAACGGGGGTGAGCCGGCGGTCTTCATCGGCTCGGCCGACATGATGCACCGCAACCTGGATCGCAGGGTCGAGGCGCTGGTGCAGCTCAGCGCTCCGGAGGACATCTCGTACCTGATGAATCTCATGGACCGCTACATGGATCCGTCCGTGTCCAGCTGGCACCTCGACGAGACCGGGTGCTGGACCCGCCACCACCGGGACGAAGAGGGCGCCCCCCTCGAGGACATCCAGTCCTGGCTACTCGCTTCCAGGACCCGCCAGCAAGCGGTGTCGCGTCGCTGATGGCTTCCTCCACGAAAGACCCGGCCTCCGGCATGCCGCCGGGAGACGCCGTCGTGATCGCGGCCGGCACCCTGTGCTGGCGGATCGAGAAGGGCCGGCTCGAGCTCCTGCTCATCCACCGGCCGCGCTACGGGGACTGGTCCTGGCCGAAGGGCAAGCTCGACGAGGGCGAGACCACGCCGGAGTGCGCGGTCCGCGAGACATTCGAGGAAGTGGGTCTCCGCGTCGAGCTCGGGATCCCGCTCGCCACCATCAGGTATCCGGTGAACTCCGGGGAGAAAATCGTCCAGTACTGGGCGGCAGGCATCCGGCACCTCTCCCCCGTCCCCGACGGCAAGGAGGTCGACCACGTGGAGTGGGTGACGCCGCAGAAGGCCCGCACCATGCTGAGCAACCCCTCCGACGTCGAACCACTGGACGTCCTCGTCGAGGCGTACGATGCCGACGATCTCCAGACATGGCCGGTGATCGTGGTGCGGCACGCGAAGGCGAAACCCCGCTCCTCCTGGAGCCTGGCCGAGGGCGACCGCCCGCTCGCAGCCACCGGCAGACGGCAGTCCGTCGCGGTGAGCCGCCTGCTGCAGGCGTGGAACCCGGAGCGGGTGATCAGCAGCCCGTGGGTGCGCTGCGTCCAGACCGTCTCGCCCTACGTGAACCAGCGCAGCGCCAAGCTCAAGCTCGTGGACGCCCTCACCGAGCGCGACGCCGCGCGGAAGCCCGGACGGACGAGGGCCGCCGTCGAGCGGGTGTTCGACAAGCGCCGCCCCGTGGCGATCTGCACACACCGCCCCGTCCTGCCGCTGGTCTTCGACGTCCTGGAGGGCCACCTGACGAAGCGGCTGCGCGCGCTCCTTCCCACCGACGACCCCTATCTGGCGCCCGGAGAGGCCCTGATCTGTCAGGTCAGCAGCACCGATCCCGGCCGGATCGTGTCCGTGGAGCAGTACCGGGCGTACGACGACTGATCCTCGGGGGTTGACGCAGCCCTGCCCGTGTCGAAAGCTTGGCAGAGCATTCGGGGAGGGAAACGATGGCCACGACCGGAAGTGTCGCCGCGACGGGGGTGAATCTTCTCATCGGCGCCCTCCTGGTGTACGCCGTCCTGCGTCTGACGCTCCGCACCGGCCGATCGGAGACACTCCCGATGCGCGCGGCCAGGCGCCACGCGATGGTGGCGGCCCTCCTCGCCCTCGCGGTCGGCGGCGTCCTCGGTTCCCCGCCCCTGCACGAGTTGGCCACGCCCTGGCCGTCGGCCTCCGGGGCGGCCAGGGGTGCAGTGTTCTCCAGGGATCTGACGGATACCCTCACACCCCTCCTCTCGATCGTCGGCATCTATCTGATCGCGCAGTTCACCGGTCCGCGATGCGCCGGAGATCACGACGCCGACCGGATGGCGAGGCACGTGCGCGAGTACCTGCCGCGCTACCTGACGGCATCCACGGGGGTGCTGGTGCTGGTCGGCTTCGCCGCGATCGCCCTGACGGTGCCCGTTTCCCCCATCGACCCGCAGGACGCTCCCGTGGAGGGGTTCGCCCCCTCCGTCTCGCGCGTCCCTGGACCCTACTTCGCGTCGATCGCCGGCATCTCCTACACCACGCTGATTGTCGGGGTCGTCCTGACGCTGCAGGTGATCGTGCGGCGTCGGCCTGTGTCCACCCTCACGGAGGTGGAGGACATCATCATGCGCGGCGTGTTCGTCAACCGCCTGCTGCGGACCACGGCCCTGGTCACGGTGCTGGTGGTGGGCGCCTGCCTGCAGTTCGCAGCACCGCCGAGCGCAGGGCCCGCCTGGGACCCTCTCCGCGTCGGGGTGGGCCTCCTCTCGGTGGCGACCCTCCTCATGGTCGTCGCGGCCCGGCCACGCTTCGAACCTCCTCACCTCTACGACGGGGACCAGCCCCCGGCACCCGCCGGGTCGCTCCCACGGGCCCGGAGTGTGGTGGGCAGCGGGCAACGCATCGGCTACGCGGTGTGGTGCCTCGGCGTCGTACCGCTGCTGTTCTCCCTCGGCATGCCGCTGGGTGGCCCGCTGCAGCTCGGCATGCTGACCGTGGCCTATCTCGCGTTCCTCGGTGTCCAGCTGTGGGCCGAGCTGATCCTGCTGAGGAACCACGGGTTGCCGTCGGATCCGCGGACAGCGCCGCGTCCTCCTGCGCTGCTCCTGCTGATCATGGTCCCTGCCCTCGCCGTCGTCCTCGGTGCGGCCTGGCTGGCGCTCTGGGTGGGGACTCTGCCCGGGGCATCGACGCAGCCCGCTCTCTGGTGGGCCTCCTACGGCCTGCTCCTGAGTGGCTCCGTGGCCGTGCTGTCCCTCACGCTGACCCGCCCTCGGCTGCGTCTGGCCCCCGAGCTCGGGGACCGGTCCCTGCGCGCGGCGGTGGCGGCCCGCACCCTGGTCATGACCATCTCCGGCATGCTCGCCCTCGCTGCCTTCGTCCTCGCGGGCAATCGCGCGGCCCTGGTACCGGACGGCGCCGGAGTTGCGCCGTACCCGCCGGGATCGGGGCAGCTCGATACCCTCGTGATCGCCCTGTTCCTCGCCGCCGTCGTCGTCGCGGTGCTGCCCGTGAGGTCACCCGGAGCCAGGCGCCCGGTCGCTCCGGAGCAGGTGTCGGCGTCGTGAGCACCTGTCCCGCCGATCGCTAGACTGTCCGGGTGAACACTCCCCTCCCCACGCCGTACGAGGACCTGCTGCGCGACGTCATGGACAACGGCGTCGCCAAGAGTGACCGGACGGGCACCGGCACGCGGAGTGTCTTCGGGCGCCAGCTGCGCTTCGACCTGACCGAGTCCTTCCCCCTGATCACCACCAAGCGCGTGCACTTCAAGTCCGTGGCGCTCGAGCTGCTCTGGTTCCTCCGCGGCGACTCGAATGTGCGCTGGCTCCAGGAACGCGGTGTCTCCATCTGGAACGAATGGGCGGACGACGACGGCGAGCTCGGCCCGGTCTACGGCGTCCAGTGGCGCTCGTGGCCCACACCCGATGGCGGCCACATCGACCAGATCGCGCAGGTGGTCGAGGCGCTGAGGGACACGCCCGATTCGCGCCGCCATCTCGTCTCGGCATGGAATGTCTCCGAGCTGCAGTCCATGGCCCTGCCCCCCTGCCATGTCTTCTTCCAGTTCTACGTGACCCCCGGCGTCGACGGTGCTCCCGGCAGACTCTCCTGCCAGCTGTACCAGCGCTCCGCCGATACCTTCCTCGGCGTGCCGTTCAACATCGCCTCCTACGCCCTGCTGACCCTCATGGTGGCCCAGCAGACCGGTCTGGAGCCCGGTGAGTTCATCTGGACCGGCGGCGACGTGCACGTGTACGACAATCATGTGGAGCAGGTCCGGGAGCAGCTCTCCCGCACGCCCTACCCCTACCCGCGCCTCGAACTCTCCCGGAAACCCGCGAGCATCTTCGAGTACACCCTGGAGGATTTCGCCGTGATCGACTACCGGCACCACCCCACCATCAAGGCACCGGTGGCCGTATGAGCTCTGCAGCCGACAGCCTGAGCGTGCCCGACGCCGTCGGGTCCTCCCCGGTGATCGGCATGATCTGGGCGCAGACCGAGGCGGGCGTGATCGGTCGGGACGGCGGTATCCCCTGGCACGTGCCCGAGGACATGGCGCACTTCAAGGCCACGACCACGGGCCATCCGGTGGTCATGGGTCGCCGCACCTGGGAATCCTTCCCGGAGAAGTTCCGGCCGCTGCCGGACCGCACCAACATCGTCATCTCCGGCTCCGAGCCCAGCGCATTCCCTGGCGCCGTCGTCGTCGGATCCCTCGAGGCCGCGATCGAGGCCGCCGGGGCAAGCCCCGGCGCGGAGGAGATCTGGATCATCGGGGGCGGACAGGTCTATGCCGACGCCATGGCGCTGGCCAACGCCGCTCTCGTCACAGTCATCGAGTCGGCCGAGGACGGCGACACGATGGCGCCGTCGCTCGATGTCGATTGGGCGCTCGCCGCGCTCACGCCCGAGACCGGGTGGCTGGAGTCTTCGGGCGGGTCCCGGTACCGCATCAGCCTCTGGACCCGCCGCCCGTAGCCACGCCCTGATCGGCCTTCCGGCGGTGCGCCTGGTCCGTCCCTCGGTCCCGCGCCTTCGTCAGCCCTCCATCAGCGCGCCTCAGCCCTCCGTCGAAATCCGTCAGCGACTGGTCCGTCCCTCCGTCATAAGGAGGGTCGGACCGGGCGTCACGCCTAAGCTGGTGCCCATGACTTCAGTACCCGCGACCTCCGCCCTGCCGTCGGTCGGGTTCGTCGGCTGGCGCGGCATGGTGGGCTCCGTCCTCATGCAGCGCCTCCAGGACGAGGGCGACTTCGACCGCATCAACCCGATCTTCTTCTCCACCTCCGCGGCCGGTGGTGCCCCGCCGTCGTTCGCCGACGGTGCCGGGGTGCTGCAGGACGCGTACGACGTCGAGACCCTGGCCACCCTGCCGATCATCGTGACCGCTCAGGGCGGCGACTACACCGCGGAGGTCCATCCCCGGCTGCGTGCCACCGGCTGGGACGGTCTCTGGCTCGATGCCGCGTCGACGCTGCGGATGGAGGAGCAGAGCGTGATCGTGCTCGATCCGGTCAACCGGTCGGTCATCGAAGCGGGCCTCGCGGGCGGTGTCCGGGATTTCGTGGGCGGCAACTGCACGGTCTCCTGCATGCTCATGGGCCTGGGCGGGCTCTTCCGGAACGGTCTCGTGGAGTGGGGTACCTCCATGACCTACCAGGCGGCGTCGGGTGGGGGCGCACGGCACATGCGCGAGCTGCTGGATCAGTTCGGCGCCCTCCACAGCAGCGTGGCCGTGAATCTCGACGACCCCGCATCGGCGATCCTCGACATCGACCGGGCCATCCTCGCCAAGCAGCGCCACCCGAGCCTGGACGCCACGCAGTTCGGGGTGCCGCTCGCCGGGTCCGTGATCCCGTGGATCGACGCGGATCTCGGCAACGGGCAGTCGAAGGAGGAATGGAAGGCCGGAGCGGAGACGAACAAGATCCTCGGGACGGAGACACGCATCCCCTTCGACGGCCTGTGCGTCCGCGTCGGATCCATGCGCTCGCACTCCCAGGCCCTGACCCTGAAGCTCACGCAGGACCTGCCCGTCGACGAGATCGAGGCAATCATCGCGGCCGACAACGAATGGGTCCGGGTGATCCCGAACACGAAGGTCGACACCGTGTCCGGCCTCACCCCCATCGCGGCCACGGGCTCGCTGGAGATCCCGGTGGGGCGCATCCGCAAGCTCGAGATGGGGCCGGAGTACATCAGCGCCTTCACCGTGGGCGACCAACTGCTGTGGGGAGCGGCCGAACCCCTGCGCCGCATGCTGCTGATCGCGACCGGGAACCTGTAGGTCCGATCGCCGGCGGCGCGCTGCCCGGTCCGTACTTCGAGGCAGCCGGGCCGGCATGGGACCGTGCGCCGCGAGGCCCGCCGGGCGATGACGTCACCCGGGCGGCCGAGGACCCGAAGCTGCAGGGCTGCCAAGGATGCGGCGTCGGTGCCCGGCACCGGTCCCGGTGGCCCGGTCACCTGAGGTTCCGCGACGGCTCCTGGAGCAAAAGGTCGGTGGGCAGCGGCAGGATGACCGCATGGACCCCGTGAACGCAGACACCATCCTTCGGCGCTTCTTCGCGTCGAGTTCCCACGTCCGTCATCCGGAGAGTCTGCTGCGGTACGAACGGGTCCAGGACCACCTCCGGGGTTATCTCGAGGACAGCGCATGGAGCCGATTGACCGTCGAGGACCAGGAGCTGCTCGCCCTCGAACGCCAGTTCGGGACGGACTGCCCCTTCTCCCAGGTCATGGGTGCACCGGCGCTACTGCACGCGTTGCCCGATTTCCTCGCACAGCCTCATCTCCTGCCCGACTTCCACGATCGGCTCGCCCAGATCAGCGTCGCTTCGCGCCTCGCCCAGTGGCTGTGCTCCCGCCAGCTCGTCGAGCGCGAGTTGAGCTGGGGCGACGTCGTCCTCACCCGGGCTGCCGCGGAACAGGCCCGCCGCACCCCCGCTATCTAGCTTTCCGGCCAAGGCGTCGGAGTGCCTGCATCGGCGTTCCCGTGCGGTGGTGCGCACGTCGGAGCGCTCGTTCCCACCGCACAACTTCGACCAGTGGGGTGGAGCAGTGAAGGAGCGTCGATCCCACTGCACAATGCTGACCGCTGGGGACGAGCGCTCGATCCCACTGCACAACTCCGACCAGTGGGAGTGAGCGGGGGAAGGAGCGCTGCAGAACCGTCGATCCCACCGCACGACTTCCGACATTGGGAGAGAGCGATGGAGGAGCGTCGATCCCACTGCACAACCCCCAACGCTGGGAAAGAACGCTCGATCCCTCTGCACAACTCCGACCAGTGGGAGTGAGCGGGGGAAGGGGCGCTGCAGAACCGTCGATCCCACTGCGCAACTCCGACCAGTGGGAAGGAACAGCCAAGGAGCGTCAATCCCACCCAAGGACGCCGAACAGCGGGAGGGAGCCGCAGGAGCGACACGCGCACACGGCCACGAGGCCTCCCTGGTGGACGCGGAAGGAGTCCGTCACCAGAATGAACGCATGGACCGGGACCAACAGAAGACCGCCGAGACGTTCCACGCCCGGATGCCGCTCAAGTACCGGATAGGCTTCCTGGTCCTGGGGGCCGCGTCCACCATCTCGGTCACCGCAGGCATGATGGCGGGCGGCCTGAACGGGATCGGACTGATCCTCGGGGCCCTCATGGCACTGCTCTTCGTCGCGACAGTGATGATGCAGGCGGTGGTCCGCCTGGACGCCGGGGAGCTGAGCATCAGCGTTGCGCGCATCTTCAGGACCTCCATCCCCTACCATCGGATCGACGGCGTGCAGCCGGCCAAGGCGACCGGACTGGGCTCGGGCATGGGACTGCGGATCATGCCGAACAGCACCACCGGCTATCTGGTCGGCGGACCGGCAGTGCGCATCTCGACCGGTAGCACCAGTGTCCTCGTCTCTACCGACGCCCCGACAGAACTCACCGAAGCCATCGAACGACGTCGGTCCCACCAGATCCGCTGACAGCCGCCGGGCTCCCGGCACCTGCAGCAGGTCCGCGAACCTGCCAGACCCGCCGGCACCCGCCCAGGCAGTCCGACGTATGGGGCGCTCGTCTGCTTCGCCCCGACGTGCTAGACAGGGTGTAACCAGAAGGAGCACGCGTGAATCAGCTCAGCCTCGGAATCATGGCGCATTCAAGCAAGACCAATGAGCGCCGGTTGCCCATCCACCCGCACCATTTCTCCCGGATCGACGACGATCTGCAGCAGCGGATCCGGCTGGAGCACGGGTACGGCGACCGCTTCGGGGTGCCGGACGAGCAACTCGCTCCCTTCGTGGGCGGCTTCGCGACGCGGGAGGAACTCATCGCGGAGAGCGATGTGATCCTGCTGCCCAAGCCCCTGGCGTCGGACGTCGCGCAGCTGCGGGAGGGCCAGGTGCTGTGGGGCTGGCCGCACTGTGTCCAGGACGCCGAACTCACCCAGCACGCGATCGACCGCCGCCTCACCCTCATCGCCTTCGAGGCCATGAACCACTGGACCGCAGCAGGTGCGTTCAGCCTCCACGTCTTCCACAAGAACAACGAGCTGGCCGGCTACTCCTCCGTTCTGCACGCGCTGCAGCTCGTGGGCTCCACCGGCGACTACGGCCGGAAGCTGAACGCCGTGGTGATCGGTTTCGGTGCAACGGCGCGCGGCGCTGTCACGGCGCTGAACGCACAGGGCATCCACGACGTCGACGTCCTCACCGGTCGCGGAGTCACGGCGGTCGGTTCCCCGATCCATTCGGCCAGGATGCTGCAGGTGGAGCACGACGCCGCGGACTCCAGTAACAGCGTGGTCCTCGAGGAGAGCGGCCCGGTACCGCTGGCCGGCTTCCTGGCCGGTCACGACCTGATCGTGAACTGCATCCTGCAGGACCCCAACGAACCGGTCATGTTCCTCGTCGACTCCGACCTGGCGTCCCTCGCCCCCGGCACACTCATCGTGGATGTCTCCTGCGACGAGGGGATGGGCTTCAGCTGGGCGCGGCCCACGTCGTTCGACGATCCGATGTTCCGGGTGGGGAACAACGTCCGCTACTACGGCGTGGACCACAGCCCGTCGTACCTGTGGGACTCCGCCACGTGGGAGGTCAGCGAAGCGCTCCTGCCCTACCTCCGGACGGTCCTCGACGGACCCACGGCGTGGGAGAACGACGACGTCCTCCGATACGCCGTGGAGATCAGCGAGGGCGTCATTCGCAATTCGAACATCCTCGCCTTCCAGGGCCGGGCCGCGGAGTATCCCCACCCGCGGACCTGACTCCTGCGGTATGACACCCGCATCCCGCCGGGTGCGGCACCCTGATGGGCTGCGGTACAACACCTGTGAGCGAACGGCCAGGACACGGTGATCAGCCTGCGGTGCGACACCGGTGACCGGCAGGTGTGACACCCGCATCCGGCGGAAATGGCGCAAGTGCGCAGCAGCGCGCCAGTACACGGCCACCGCGCCGACGGACGGCGGGCAGCGCCGACGGACGGCTACAGCGCACAGTTGATGAGCAGCGGCTCCGGCTCCAGCCGGATCCCGAAGACCCGTTCGACGCCGTCCCTGACGAGCCGTCCGATCGCCAGCAGATCGTCGGTGGACGCGCCGCCCCGGTTGGTCAGGGCGAGCGTGTGCTTCGTGGACAGGGCTGCCCGTCCGTCCGCGGCGGCGTGGCCGGCGTCGTCGGCCAGGCCGAAGCCCTTGCCGAAGCCCGCCTGGTCGATCAGCCAGGCCGCGCTGAGTTTCACCCGGTGCTCCCCGGCTGGGAATCGCGGCGCGTCCTCCGGCAGCGCGGCAGCCACGTCCTCGGTGACGACGGGATTCGTGAAGAAGGAGCCCGTGCTCCACGTGTCCGGATCGGGGGCATCGAGCACCATCCCCTTGCCCCCGCGCAGGCGCAGCACCTCGCGACGCACGTCGTTGGAGTAGGCCCGCTTCCCCACCTCGACTCCGAGTACCCGCGCCAGTTCCGCGTACCGGATCGGCGTGCTCATGCGGCCCAGCGCCAGCTGGAACTCCACCGAGAGCACCACGTAGCGCGGTGACCCCTCGACGGTGCTGCGCTTGAGGAGGGAATCCCGGTAGCCGAACCCCAGCTCGAAGTTCGTGAAGCTCTTGATGCGGTCGGTCTCGCGGTCGTACGTGCGCACCGTCGCGATGGTCTGGGACACGTCCGATCCGTAGGCCCCGACATTCTGGACGGGCGTGGCACCGGTGGAGCCAGGGATGCCCGAGAGCGCCTCCAGCCCGGAGAAGGCGTGCAGCACTGTGTACTCCACCAGCTCGTCCCAGTCCTGGCCTGCCTGCACCTTCACCATGACGCCGCCGCACGTCGCGTCATCGTCGTTGACGGTGAACCCCGTCGAGGTGATGTGGACCACCGTGCCGTCGAAGCCGTCGTCACCGATCAGCAGATTCGACCCGCCGCTGATGATCAGCAGGGGGCTGCCGGCGGCATCGGCGGCGCGGACGGCGTCGACGATCTCCTGCTCGGTCGAGGCCTCCACGAGCGTGCCCGCGGGACCGCCGACGCGGGCGGTGGTGAGATCGGCGAGCCGCGTCCCGGTCGCCGCAGCACTCATGGCAGCCTCACCACGGCCTGCGCCTTCACGAGCACCTTCTGGCCGGCCGCAGTCACCGTGAGGTCGATGCGCGCCGTCGACGCGTCCGTGTCGATCGCACCGACCACCCCGGACACCTCCACGACGGCTCCCGGCTCGCCCGGTTCGGCGGTGGTGTCCTCGACGACCACCGGCTTGGTGAAACGCGTCTGGTAGTCGACGACGGCGGCCGGGTCGTCGGCCCAGTCGGTGACGAGCTGGACGGCGGCGCCCATGGTGAACATGCCGTGGGCGATCACCCCGGGAAGGCCGACACCCTCGGCGAACGACTGGTTCCAGTGGATCGGGTTGAAGTCCCCCGACGCACCGGCGTAGCGCACGAGATCCTGCCGGGTGACGTGGACGGTGGTGGAGCCGATCGACTGACCCACCTCGAGCGTGGTGACTGACACGGTCATGGCTACTGGCCCTCTCCGCGGACGAGGATGGATGAGGTGGACGTGGCCACGGGCGCGCCCTCCACGGTGGAGATCTCGGCGCGCGTGGTGATCATCGCTCCCCCGCCCATCGCGCGCACCTGGTCCACGTGGAGTTCGGCGACGAGCTCGTCGCCGGCGAGGATGGGGCGGTGGTGGACGAAGCGCTGGTCGGCGTGGACCACGCGGGTGAAGTCGATCCCGGCGTCGGGATCAGCGATGAGCTGCGCATCGGCGCGCTGGGCGACGATGATCGCGAAGGTCGGGGGTGCGACGAGGTCCGCGTGGCCGAGAGCCGCGGCGGCAGCGACGTCGAAGTGTGCGGGGTGGGTGGCCTTCACCGCACGGGCGAAGTCGCGGACGGATTCCCGTCCCACCGAGTAGGGCTCTGCCGGCGGGTAGCTTCGTCCCTGCAGGTCCGGGGCGATGGTCATGGGTCCTCCGATGGGAACGATGTGGTGCTGGGAACGATGGTGGTCCTGGGAACAGTGCGGCAGATGACGACGGACGCCGTCCGACGCGGGGTCAGCCCCGGTTCTTCATGCGGCGCCTGAGGTCGCGGGACCGGATGACCATGCCGGCCACATGACAGCTCATACCCACCACGATCACCGCGATACCCGTGTAGACCAGGTTGTTCCGGGCTGTCCCGGCGCCGACGACGGCGACGAGGATGCCGACGGCCGTCGTGACGAGTGCGGAGACCACGAGTTTGCGGTACAGGTCCGAGCCGGTCTCCCAGGGCGTATTCAGCATGCCCCGATTCTACCGTCGTCGTCCCGCGGTCGTCCCGGGCCTTGCGCGTGCTGCTCAGAACAGCGACTCCTGGACGGCGGGAACCCCGGTGGCGAAATCACCGAAGCCCAGACGCCGCCCCTTGAGCTGCGCGAGATCGGCGACGAACACGAGCGCGGAGCCGTCGATCGAGACCAGGGCGGAGGGACCGAGCACGTCGCGGATCGTGAAGCCATGGCGGCCCGTGCCCAGCGGCTCGGGGTAGGGCTGCAGTCCGCTGTGGCCGAGGACGACGTCGGCCACCGGCGGCACGAACTCCTCCCGGACCACCTCGAAGCCATCCACGTCGATGCCTCCCGCGAGCAGTCCGCGGGCGGCGAGCGCGAAGCCGTCGTTGATGTCCTGGAGCTGGGCGGCGGGTAGCGGCGCGCAGAGCGCTGCGGCCTTCGCCCCGGAACGCACGGCCTGCTGCAGGCCGACGGAGCGCGTCACCTCGTCCTCCAGGATCCGCACCACGCGGCCGTCTCGCGCATAGGCCACGTACTGCGCGAGGACTGCGCCCTGCTCCACGAGCCGTGCCTGCTTCCGCAGGTGCGACGCCGTGCCCACCTTCGACGCCCCGTCGGCGAAGGTGGCGACATAGAGCCAGTGCGGCTGGTCCAGGTAGCGCTTGAGACCCGCCGGTGCGATCCCGGAGCGGTGGAAGTCGTGCATGAAGCGGAGGTCGTCCTGCGCGAAGCAGCGCCCGCACTGGTAGCCGCGCTCGGCCGGCAGCTGATCCTCGCACGGCACCTGGGTCCGCTCGTCCCGGTCGTGGACACGGTGGAATCCGAGGCAGAATCTGCCCTCGGCCGCGACCTCGAACGCCAGCCTCGTCCCGGGCACGAGCGGGAGACCGGCCGCGGTCTGCCCGGCCGCACCGGTCGGGGCTGTGCGGGCCGGCAGGATCTGGTGCAGCGAGAGGACGGGTGCGTCGGCACGCCAGTCCACGCCGCTGCAGAGGTACGTCTGTTCCATGTCCCCAGCGTAGGTGCGCCCTCCCCCGACCGGACTCCGCGTGGGGTTCAGGCCAGCACCTCGCTGAGGTCGTAGGCTGCGGGGATTTCCAGCTGACCGAAGGTGCACGAACGTGCTTCGCGGTCCGGGCGCCACCGCTCGAACTGCACGGTGTGCCGGAAGCGGGCGCCCTCCATCTGGTCGTACCGCACCTCGACGACGCGGCGGGGCTGCAGCCGGACGAAGGACACGTCCTTCGCCGACGCGAAACGGTTGCGTTCCGTGGCACCGCGGAGCACCTCGCCGTCGTCGTCGTGCATCACGTCGGGCTCGAGCTCCTCGATCAGGGCGAGCCTGCGCGCGTCCGAGAACGCCGAGATACCGCCCACGTTGCGCAGTTCGCCGTCGTCGTCGTACAGGCCGAGCAGCAGCGAACCGACACCCCGTCCGGAGGTGTGCACACGGTAGCCGAGCACCACGGTGTCGGCACTGCGGTGGTGCTTGATCTTGAGCATGCGCCGCTTGTTCGCCTCGTATACCGCGCCGAGCGGCTTGGCCACCACGCCGTCCAGGCCGGCTCCCTCGAACTCGACCAGCCAGCGCCGCGCCAGCCCGACGTCGCGGGTGGTCTGGGACACGTGGACCGGCGCGGAGAATGCTGCACCCACGCGCTCCAGCGCCTCCCTGCGCTGCGCGAACGGGACTGCCGTCAGATCGTCGTCACCGAGCGCCGGGAGATCGAAGGCCACGAACGACGCCGGCGTCTGTTCCGCGAGCAGGCGGATCCTGCTCGCAGCGGGGTGGATGCGCTGGGAGAGGGCCTCCCAGTCGAGCCGTTCGGCTCCTGGTTCACCCTGCCGGATGACGATCTCGCCGTCGACGACACAGCGGTCCGGGAGATTCCCGAGCAACGCTTCGACGAGTTCGGGGAAGTACCGCGTGAGCAGCTTCGTGCCGCGGCTGCCGATCTCGCAGGCGCCGTCCTCGATCTTCACGATCGCCCGGAAGCCGTCCCACTTCGGTTCGTACACCAGACCGCCCGCAACGCTGTCCGGCTCGGGGACGTCGCCGACGGCCTTGGCGAGCATGGGCCTGAGGGGGAAGGGCAGATCGGTCATGTGCTGATCCTGCCCCATCCCCGCTCCCTACGGGGCCCGACCCTCGTGCGGACCCTCCGGATCTCCTCGAGGAGCTTGTCGCCCAAGACCTCGACGTCACCGGCATCGCGGCTGGTGACCAGGCCCTGGTCCAGGATCGCGCAAGGCGAGTATCGCGTCAGAGTCCCTCCGCCACGGCGGCCCCTGCCTCCAGCCAGGCCCGCTGCGTGACCGGCCTGAGGGCGCTGAAGCGGATGCGCCCCTTGAGCAGCGCGACGTCGAACGGGATGATCACCGAGCGACGCGCGAGCTCGTCGAACCCCTCTGCCATGGCCCGGCTCCGGGACGGACTGCCGTTCTTGTCCGACTGGCTGATGATCACCACGGCCTGCCGGGCCAGGTCGCCGTAGCGACCGCCGCGATCCCGTAGGGCCTCGAGCAGGAGCGCTCCTGCCTCCGCATGCTCCTCGAGCGTGGTGGTCGCGATCACCAGCTGATCCGTGTGGTGGATCATGCGCAGCCACCGCTCGGCCGTCTCGTCGTTGCCGGAGTCGACCACGTTGAGGCGGAAGTACTTGGAGGCGACCTCGTGCAGGGCGTCGAAATCCGCGGCCGTGATCTTCTGCTCGGAGGCCAGCACGGCAGGTTTGGACCGGAGCACGTCGAACTTGTCCGCCGTCTGGTGGTGCACATACCGCGCCAGGAGCGCCGACTGGGCGGAGGGGGCCAGCAGTGCGTCGGTCTGCGGCAGGAGATCGAGGACGGTGGCCTCGTGCGGACCCTGCTCGGTACGCCAGCCGAGGGTTCCCCGGGTCTCGTTGTTGTCCCAGGCCAGGACCGGTCCGCCACCGTTGCGGGCGAAGACCGCCGCGAGCAGCACCGCCGTGGGGGTCTTGTTCGCACCTCCCTTGCCGTTCACCACGGCGATGGTGCGCGGACCGGGCCAGTGCCGGCTCACTGCGGCGATGTCCGCCCTCACCGCCCGCTCCCTCACCGAGGGTTGCAGCCGGATACCCAGCCCCGCCAGGAAGCCGCGCAGACCCGTCTCGGCGGGGACGACGACGTCGTCGGGGGTGAGGAAGGAGCGCCGCCCCTCCCTGGGGCGCAGGCCGGTCGAGGCTGCGCCCGGAGCCGTCGGCGGAGAATCGTGCGGGCGCGGCGGGGGCGCCGGGTCGCGCTGCAGCGGTGCCACGATGTGCAGGGAGCCGGTGGCCCGGGCGTCAGGGGACGGAGCATTGCCGGTCGGTGGATCAGCGGTCGGTGGGTCGCTGGCCGATGTGTCTCGGACCGGTACATCACCGGAGGGTGCATGATCGGACACGACGACCGGCCCGGGATTCCTACCGCCCTGCCCTTCCGTGAAGCGATCCGCGAAGCGTGGCGGATCGCCGTCGTGGCTCCGTCGTCGGCGCACGGCGCCGGGTGGGTTCCTCGGGTCCTCGGTCGTCCGGGCGGACTCGTCGTAGGTCATCGTGGCTGCTTCCCCGTCGGGGCCCGTGGACCGGGCGCGCATCGATAGTCCGCTCATCCTAGGGGGAGTGTCAGGGTACGTGTAGGGGTGAACGGGAATCTTCTCCGCGGACCGTCCGAGGGCGCCGCGGAGGGGCCATGATGGATCGGGGCGGGCCGCGGAGGGTCGGCGCCCGTGGACGAGGATCACGGAGGAAGGACACGCCATGCAGCTCGGAGCCACGCAGGAGTTCTGGGACGACCGCTATCGGCAGCGCCCGCGGGTCTGGAGCGGTGAGCCGAACGGGCAGCTCGTCGCGGTGGCGGGAGACCTCACGCCGGGGACGGCGCTCGACGTCGGGTGTGGCGAGGGAGCGGATGCCATCTGGCTCGCCACGCGCGGCTGGAACGTCCTCGGCATCGATGTCTCCGATGTGGCGCTCTCCCGTGCCCGTGCACACACCGGGAATCTGGACCCGAGCGTCGCCGACCGCCTCACCTGGCGCCGTGTGGATCTGTCGTCCTCCCCCGACCTTCCGTCAGGCCTTGACCTGGTGTCCGTGCAGTTCCTGCACCTCGCGGACCCGGAACGCTCGAGCATCTTCGGCTCGCTCGCCGCCCCCGTGGGAGTCGGCGGCTCGCTCCTGGTGGTCGCCCACGACCCGTCGGACCTCGAGACCGGCATCGGGAGGCCGCCGCGGGCCGAGCTGTTCTACACACCCGACCAGATTGCCGGGCTCCTCGACGATGCGTGGGACATCAGGATCAGCGCCTCCTCTCCACGCAAGGAACAGGGGCCGAACGGGCAGGCCGTGGACGTCCGCGACACCGTACTGCACGCCGTCCGTCTGCGGTGAGCGCCGACACAGCGGATCGTCGGAGCAGGAGTACCGACCGCTAGGCTGGCGCCATGTCCGTCCTGACCGCGACCACGCCGCCCGAGCCGATCAGCGTCGAGATCCTCTCGGATGGTCTGCCGTGGTGGGAGGTGGTCGGCGCCCTCGCTCCCCTGGCCGTTCTGCTCGCCGCTGTCCTCGCAGCGATCACTGCCTTCGCGTCCCTGCGCCAGCGGGCGACGGCGGATCGCGCGGCACTCGGGCAGAGGAGGCGCGCCGACGACCGCGCGGAATGGTGGCGGCGGACCCAATGGGGCATCGACGCGGCGACCTCGGCCGATCCGGTCCGGCAGGAGGCCGGCGTGAAGGCCCTGTTGCAGCTCTCCTCCAGCGAGCTCGCCACGGAGGAGGACCGCCTGATCCTCGACGCCATCTGGGCGCGCGACCCTCTGGCCGATCCCGTCGCCGTGCTGGACGGCCCGACGACGGGATCGGACACTGGGGGTAGCACGCACCAGCCGAAGGGCATGGCGATGACCGACACGGCGCGCGCACGACCGGCCCCGAACGGGCACCCCCACGACCACCGGCCCGCCGACACCGTGCGCGTGAGCGCCGCAAAGGCGCGGCTCCGCGTAGCACTCGACGAACAGCTGGGCCGCGAGACACCGCAGTCGGTCAAGGATGCTGCAACGTCAACGACGAAGAGCAAGCCCACTGCGACGAGCGGAAAGTAGCGGCTTCCCCCGCACCCGATACACCGCACACCATGGAACACTCACCCTGAGACGCGGAAGGCCCCGGAGCTCGTGCTCCGGGGCCTTTCCTTCTGTAGCGGTGCCGGGACTCGATCCCGGGACCTCACGATTATGAGTCGTGCGCTCTAACCAGCTGAGCTACACCGCCGTAAATGAGGGCGCCCGCACCGATCCGAGGATCGTCACGGGCCTCTCATTCATGAGCCCCCCACCGGAATCGATCCGGTGACCTCGTTCTTACCAAGAACGCGCTCTACCACTGAGCTAGGGGGGCAACAGCACATTACGTTACCAGTTCTCCGCCGGTGGAGCGAAATCGCAGACCGCCCCGAGGGAGGGGCCTGCGGGCCGCGTGGAGACTGCATCTTCCACAGCTCCCACGCGGCCCGCCCGGCGTCGTTCCTGCTACTGCTCGGACTGCGCGTTGGAGCGTCCCGCTCCGGCGCCGGCGCCCTTGCCCTGACGTGGCTTGCGCGTGGCGTCGCCCGAGAACCGGGTGTCGCCGTCGCGCTTCGGGTAGTCCTTCTTGAAGGGCTTCTTGAACTCGCCCGCACCGCGCCCGGCGGCGGGCTTGCGGCCCTTGTCGAGCTCGAGGTGGATCAGTTCGCCGCCGATGCGCGTCCGGGACAGGGCGCGCAGCTGGTCCTTGGACAGATCGGCCGGGAGCTCCACGAGGCTGTGGTCGGCGCGGATGTCGATCCCGCCGATCTGCGCCGAGGAGAGCCCGCCCTCGTTGGCGATGGCGCCCACGATGGACCCCGGCATCACACGCTGGCGACGACCCACCGCGATGCGGTAGGTGGCGTTGCCCTCGGTGAGCGTGCGCGTGGGGCCCCTCGACCCGAAGCCGTCCTTGCGTCCCTCGGCCCGCTCGCGCTGACCGGCCGGAGCCACAGGGATGTCCTGGACGAGGATCGGCTGGCCGCCCTGCGCCATGACCGCGAGCGCCGCCGCGATCTCGTTGGCCGGCACATTGTGCTCCTGCTCGTAGCTCGCGATGAGATCGCGGAACAGCGAGACGTCCTCACCGGACAGGGTCTGGGTGATCCTGTCGGCGAACTTACCGAGGCGCAGCTCGTTGATCTTCGCTGTGGACGGCAACTGCATCTGCTCGACGGGCTGACGCGTGGCCTTCTCGATGGAGCGGAGCAGGTACTTCTCCCGCGGCGTGATGAACAGGATGGCGTCTCCCGAACGGCCGGCGCGGCCCGTGCGGCCGATGCGGTGCACGTAGGACTCCGTGTCGTGCGGGATGTCGTAGTTCACGACGAGCGAGATGCGGTCCACGTCGAGCCCACGGGCTGCGACGTCCGTGGCCACGAGGATGTCGATCTTGCCGTCGCGGAGGGCCTCGACGGTACGCTCGCGCTGCTGCTGGGGAATGTCTCCGTTGATGGCTGCGGCCGAGAAGCCCCGTGAACGCAACTTGTCCGCCAGGTCTTCGGTCGCCATCTTGGTACGGACGAAGGCGATGATGCCGTCGTAGTCCTCCACCTCGAGGATCCTCGTCAGCGCGTCCAGCTTGTGCGGGCCCATGACCTGCAGGTAGCGCTGGCGCGTGTTGGTGCCCGTCGTCGTCTTGCCCTTGACCGAGATCTCGGCCGGATCGTTCAGGTACTTCTTGGCGATGCGGCGGATGGCCGGGGGCATCGTCGCGGAGAACAGGGCCACCTGCTTCTCGTCCGGGGTGGAGGAGAGAATCTGCTCCACGTCCTCGGCGAAGCCCATGCGCAGCATCTCATCCGCTTCGTCGAGCACCACGTACTCGAGATTGGACAGGTCGAGCGAGCCCTTGGAGATGTGGTCGATCACGCGTCCCGGAGTGCCGACGACAACCTGAGCACCGCGGCGGAGTCCGTTGAGCTGGGGGCCGTAGGGCGAACCGCCGTAGACGGGAAGGACGGTGAATCCGTCCATGTGCTTGGCGTAGGACGTGAAGGCCTCCGCCACCTGGAGCGCGAGCTCGCGGGTCGGTGCGAGCACCAGGACCTGCGTGTTCTTGCTGGGCCCACCGTTGATGTCGGCGAGTTCGGCCATCTTCGACAGCGCGGGGATGGCGAAGGCCGCCGTCTTGCCGGTTCCGGTCTGCGCGAGGCCGACGACGTCGCGGCCATCGAGCAGTGCGGGGATCGTCGCCGCCTGGATGGGCGAGGGCTTCTCGTAACCGACGTCGGACAGCGCCGCGAGCACGCGGCCGTCGAGCTTGAGATCGGTGAAGAGGATGTCGACGCCGTCATCGACGGGTAGCGCCGTGGAATTCGCCGGTGATGCGGAATCCACTGGTGCCGCTTCGGCTGCTGGTGTGGTGTCGGTGATCTGCTCGGTCAGGTTTTCAGGCACGGGAATGAGTCCTCCAGGTAGGTGCCGGCCGGCACTACGGGAGGAAGCCCGAGACGCCGGATGAACATGGAAGTCCGGCACTGTTTCAATCCCGCGCCGGGACTCCTCGTCCCACATCGATGCGAGTCTGTGCGACTCGCGATGTGTGACTTTTCTTTAGCCGGCGCTCCCTGATGAATCTGCTCGCGAGTCTGCGCTCCGAGCCCCAACACAACGAATCCTGACCAAATGGTCGGACATGACGGGAATACCGGTGTGGGGGATGACCCTAGTCTACGGCACGTCCGTCCGCCGGGTCCGCACACGGGCGTCCTCCGGGGGTGACGTTGCGCACGTGTCAGGCGCTGTGCCTGTGCAGGTCAAGCGGGAGACGGCATCCTCAGGGCGCGCTGCGCGGACCGACGGACCTGCGGAGTGAGCGTGACGAGATCGTCCGCCGACGCAGCGAGGAGTGCCTCGGCCTGCTCCCGGTCCAGCCCGGCGTAGACCTGCGCTGCCGTGACGCCGTGGGCGGGGACATCCTCCACACGGATGGTGTCCCCCGCCATGATGCTGCCCGTGGACACCACGGAGAGATAGGCTCCCACCCGGTTCGCCTCGGAGAAGCGCCTGACCCAGGCTCTCTCGCCGAGGAACCGGGCGAAGTTGCTGCAGGGTGTGCGTGGCATGGTCACCTGGAGGACAACCTGCTCACCGATGCTCCAGCGCTCGCCGATGACCGCCCCGGAGGCATCGATCCCGGCGACCCGCAGGTTCTCGCCGAACAGCCCGGGGCTCACGTCCCGTCCGAGCTGCTGCGTCCAGAAGTCGGCATCGTCCTGCCCGTAGGCGTAAACGGCCTTCAGGAGCCCGCCATGGTGCTTCCTGCTGGCCTGGACATCGCCGCTGAGGCCCAGCGGATGCACTGTGACAGGTCCCTCGACCGCGCGCTTGTCGATGGCGGTCACGCCGGTGGCGTCCTTCGTGCGATGCAGTTCGTGGACGCGGCAGACGGCCAGCAGAGTGCCGGTGGTCATCGCGCCGACCCGGATACGGCCACGTGCGCTCCAGCTGCCACCGGTCCGCCGTCCACCCCTGCGTCCGGAGCACCTCCGGGCCGCAGCGCACGGGATAGGAGCACCCAGAACACGGTGATGGCGAGCGCGCAGAGAACACCGGCGCTGGAGGCGACGAGCCATCCGGTGGTGGCCTGCGAGTTCAGGTCCTCCGCACCGAGGAGCAGGCCGATCGTCTTCGGTGAATAGACGAAGACGAGGAGGGTGATGACGAACAGGGCCGCCGCTGCGCTCCGGTAGGCCCGCAGTGCCACCGGCAGTCCGGCGGCCTGACCCGCGAGCACCGCCAGGACGACGGCGATCCAGACCCAGTGATGGGACCAGGAGATCGGGGAGATCAGCAGCATGAGCAGCGCCGTCATCGCGATCGGTGTGAAACGGTCACCACGACGACGGCCGGACCGGATGACGTAGGCGGCACTTGTCACCAGCAGCAGCGAGATCAGCAGCCACGGGACGGTGGCGGGGAAGTCGGGACCCATGACGTGCAGGATCGCACCCCGGACGGAGAGATTGTCCACGTAGCCCTCACCTCCGATCCGCCCGGTGTCCCGGAGCATCTGCAGCCAGTAGATGCGGGACTCGGACGGCAGGAGGAGGAAGCCGGCGGCGATGGTGCCGAAGAAGCCACCGGCCATGGTGAAGAGCTGTTTCCATTCGCCGCGCACCAGGAAGTACAGGCCGAAGACCAGCGGCGTCAGTTTGATGCCCGCGGCGATCCCCGTCAGCAGACCGGTGGGCACCCGGCGGTGCGGGTTCGAGAGCAGATCCGCGGCGATCATGGCGAAGAGCAGGATGTTGATCTGGGAGAACGCCATCGTCTCGCGCCAGGGGCCGAGCAGGCAGATCAGCCCTGTGCCGGCGATGGTGAGCGGCAGCGCCACCGGATGCGCGAGTACCGCGGCGCTGGTGCGGAAGCCTCCGAGGTACCGCGTGATGAGCAGGGCGGTCACGGCCGCCACGACCACCGACAGGCCCACGAACAGGGCGGCGCCGGTCTCCGCGCTCACGAGCGTCAGGGCGGTGAAGACCAGCGCGGCGAACGGTGGGTAGGTGAACAGGAGCGAGCCCTCCCCCTCGCCGAAGGAGCGCGTGTAGAGCGAGCCGTCGCCGTCGACCACGGACTGTCCGCCCATCCGGTAGACCCTGAAGTCGAGGCCGATCACATCGGCCCAGGCGTAGGCCCATGAGATCAGCGCCACCGCCACGGCCAGCGCACCGACGATGCCCAGCGCCCGAACGGCCATCGGGGTACCGCGCTGGCTCATGCTTTCCTTCCGAGGAACCGGTGTCTGTCGCTGTTCCCTCGAAACCCGGGGCCACAGCTCATCCAGTGTAGGCATCCGCTTCCGGGTGGGGCGTCGCGGGCGGATATGGTGGAAATCACCCCACGTCCCCCAGGAAAGGTCGAACCACCGATGTCCTCCCCCAGCGGCAGCACCACGACAGCCATCACGAACGCCCATGTGGTCCCGATCGACGGAGAGGCCTTCGACGGTACTGTCCTCGTCGAGGACGGCCGCATCTCGGCCCTCGGGGCCTCGGTCACCGTGCCCGACGGCGCCACCGTCATCGACGCCGCAGGCAAATGGCTGCTGCCCGGGTTCGTCGACGCCCACGTGCACCTCGGAACGCACGAGGAGGGCGAGGGCTCCGCCGGCGACGACACCAACGAGATGACCGACCCCAACATGGCGGGCGTCCGGGCCATCGACGCCGTGAACCCGTACGATCCGGGGTTCGACGACGCCCTGGCCGGTGGCGTGACCACGGTGAATGTCAATCCCGGCTCGGGCAACCCCATCGGCGGACAGGCCGTGGCCATCCACACGCACGGACGCTATCTCGAGGAGATGGTGCTGCGCTCCCCCAGCGGTCTGAAGTCGGCACTCGGCGAGAACCCCAAGCGCGTCTACGGCGAGAAGGGCAAGACGCCCTCCACCCGGCTCGGCACGGCGCTGGTCATCCGCGAGGCGTTCATGAAGGCCCAGAACTACATGGGCAAGGCCGACGAGAATGCGCGCGACCCCCATCTCGAGGCCCTTGCCATGGTGCTGCGTCGCGAGATCCCCTGGCGCCAGCACGCCCACCGCGCCGACGACATCGCCACCGCGATCCGGCTCGCCGACGAGTTCGGCTACGACCTGGTGCTCGACCACGGCACCGAGGCCCATCTGCTGGCCGACGTCCTGGCGGAGCGCGGCACCCCGGTGCTGATCGGTCCGCTGTTCACCACGAAGTCGAAGGTGGAGCTGCGCGGACGATCGATCGCCAATCCAGGCAAGCTGGCCAGGGCCGGCGTCGAGATCTCCATCATCACCGACCACCCGGTGATCCCCATCAACTTCCTCGTGCACCAGGCCACCCTGGCGGTCAAGGAGGGGCTCGACCGCGAGACGGCCCTGCGGTCCATCACCATCAACCCGGCCAGGGTGCTGGGGCTGGCCGATCGCCTCGGCTCCCTCGCGGTCGGGAAGGACGCGGATCTGGTGCTGTGGAGCGGGGACCCACTCGACGTCATGCAGCGTGCCCTGCAGGTGTGGATCGGCGGCACGGAGGTCTACTCCTACGACACCGGGAGCGGCAACAGCACTGTCGCTCCGCGGGGCTAGTCTCCCCTTGGCGCGGGTCCTGCCGCCGCGACCCTTCACGCTGCGTGCGGCGGTGGTCCTGTGGCTCGCGATCGCGGTGCTCCTGCTCGTCGCCGCCGGGACCTTCATGGGCTCGGCGGCGGTGCAGGATCTCGATCGGGCGGGATCCATCGGACTCGGGGCACTCTTCGGCGCGCTCGCCGTCCTGCAGTTGCTCCTCCTGCTCCCGCTGCGACGGGGCAGGAGGAGCGCCCGCGAGGTGCTGAGCACCATCGGCATCCTCATGGGCGCGCCGATCCTCGTCCGCGGGACGCCCGGCCTGTCCCTGATAGCCGGGGCCATGCTCGCCGCGGTGCTGCTCATGTGGCTGCCCCAGAGCAGCGACTATTTCCAGCTGACCCAACCGAAGGCGAAGAAGCGCTTCAGGTTCCCCGGCTTCCGGTAGGGCCAGACGTGACTCTGATGCGCCGTCCACCACGTGGCCGGACGCACGAAAGGCCCCACCGAACGGAGGGGCCTTCCACGAAGAAAATCAGGCAGAACTAGCGCAGGGCGCCGATGGCCTGCTCGAGATCGCCGATCAGATCCTCGAGATCCTCGATGCCGACCGACAGGCGGACCAGGTTCTCGGGTACGGCCAGCTCCGTGCCCCGCACCGAGGCGTGCGTCATGTCCGAGGGGTAGTTCATCAGCGACTCGATGCCACCCAGGGACTCGGCGAGGGTGAACACGTGCGTCGACTCGGCCACCTTCTTCGCGGCCTCGGCCCCGCCCGTGAAGGTCACGGAGATCATGCCGCCGAAGTCCTTCATCTGCGCCGCGGCGAGATCGTGGCCGGGATGCTCGGGCAGACCCGGGTAGTAGACACGCTCCACCTCGGCCTGCTCCTGCAGCCAACGGGCGATCGCCGTGGCGTTCGAGGAGTGTCGGTCCATGCGGACGCCGAGCGTCTTCAGTCCGCGCGTGGTGAGCCAAGCCTCCATCGGCGCGGAGACGGCGCCGACGGCGAACTGCACGAAGCCGACCTTCTCGGCCAGCTCGTCGTCGTTCACCACCACGGCGCCGCCACTGGCGTCGGAGTGGCCGCCGATGTACTTCGTGGTCGAGTGCACGACGACGTCGGCACCGAAGGTGAGCGGCTGCTGCAGGTACGGCGAGGCGAAGGTGTTGTCGACCACGAGCAGGGCGCCGGCGTCGTGCGCCAGCTGGGCGGTCGCGGCGATGTCGGTGATCTTCATCATCGGGTTCGACGGCGTCTCGACCCACACCATCTTCGTGTTGTTGGCCGAGATCGCGGCCTGCACCGCGGCGGCGTCGGCCATGTCGACGGCGGAGTTGGTGATGCCCCACTGCGACAGGACCCGGTCGATCAGCCGGTAGGTACCGCCGTAGGCGTCGTTGCCGAGGACGATGTGGTCACCCGGCCGGAGCGCACCGCGGATCAGCGCGTCCTCCGCGGCCAGGCCCGAGGAGAAGCTGAACGCGTGCTTCCCGCCCTCGAGGGCTGCGATCTGCGTCTGCAGGGAATCGCGCGTCGGATTCGTCCCGCGCCCGTACTCGTAGCCGTTGCGGAGCTTGCCGATGCCGTCCTGCGCGAACGTCGTCGTCTGGTACAGCGGCGGAATCACCGCTCCCGTGGTGGGATCGGGTGTCTGGCCTGCATGGATGGCCCGGGTGTTGAAACCCTGGGCGTCAGAGTGCGTCACGATGCTCCTGGTGTTCTGGTGGACTGTCAGCTGCTCATATACGTCAGCACGTCCTGGCGCGTCAGAATTCCCACCGGCGAGCCTAGGGACGTGACCATCAGCGTGTCGCTGTGCTGCAGCCGCTCCCGTGCGGCCTCGAGGGACTCCCGCGATCCGATGAGCGGAAGCTTCGCGTCCAGGTGCTCGGAGACCGTGTCCGTGAGTTCGGCCCGGCCGTGGAGGAGCTTCTCGGTGAGGGACCGCTGGTCCACGGAGCCCAGCACCTCGCCCATCTTCACCGGGGGTTCCTGGGACAGCACGGGGACCATGGAGACGCCGTACTCGGCCATGAGCGCGATGACGTCGCGGAGCGTCTGCGCCGGGTGGGCGTGGACGAGGGCCGGCATGGAACCGTCCTTCGCGTCCAGGACCGCGCCGACGCCGGTGTCCGCGCCGCCGTCCATGAAGCCGTAGGACTTCATCCAGTCGTCGTTGAAGATCTTGCCGAGGTAACCCCGGCCGCCGTCGGGCAGCAGGACCACCACGACGTCGTCCGCCGTGAGCTCCTTCGCCACGCGCAGGGCGGCGACGACGGCCATGCCGCACGAGCCGCCGACCAGGAGCCCCTCCTCACGGGCGAGTCGCCGCGTCATCTCGAAGCTCTCCGCGTCGGTGACGGCCTCGATCTCGTCCGGGACCTCGGGATCGTAGGAGCCTGGCCACATGTCCTCGCCCACACCCTCGACGAAGTAGGGCCGCCCCGTGCCACCGGAGTACACGGACCCGTCCGGATCGGCGCCGATGATCCGCACCGGGCCTCCGGCGCGATCCGCGGAGACCTCCTTCAGGTACCGCCCCGTCCCTGTGATGGTGCCGCCCGTTCCGACGCCGGTGACGAAGTGCGTCACCGTGCCCTCGGTGTCGGCCCAGATCTCGGGACCGGTGCTCTCGTAGTGGCTCAGCGGGCCGAACTGGTTGGAGAACTGGTCGGGCTTGTAGGCACCGGGGATCTCACGGACCAGGCGGTCCGAGACGCCGTAGTACGACTCCGGGCTCTCCGGCGCCACCGCCGTCGGCGTGACGACCACTTCAGCGCCGTACGCCTTCAGGACGTTCCGCTTGTCCTCGCCCACCTTGTCGGGCACCACGAAGATGCACCGGTAGCCACGCTGCTGCGCGACGAGCGCGAGGCCCACCCCGGTGTTGCCGGACGTCGGTTCCACGATGGTGCCGCCCGGCTTGATCCGGCCCTCGGCCTCCGCCGCATCGAGCATCCGGACCGCGATGCGATCCTTCACCGACCCGCCCGGATTCAGGTACTCGACCTTGGCGAGGACGGTGGCGGCGATGCCGTCCGTCACGGAGTTGAGCCTGACCAGCGGGGTGTTGCCGATCAGATCGACAATCGATTTGGCATACTTCATGAACACAACGCTACCGGCTGCCGACCCCGGCGCCGTGCGCCCCCGTAACACACGCCGTGCGCCCCCCGGGGGGCTTGCGCCTAGGGTTGGAGCACCAGCCACCGTCCGACGAGGGGATCCAGCCATGACCGAGAACTACCGCATCGCCGTCATCGCCGGGGACGGGATCGGCAAGGAGGTCATGCCCGAGGGCCTGCGCGCCCTGCGGGCCGCGGCCACGCGGTACGGCTTCGGGATCGACGCCGTCGAGTTCGACTACGCGAGCGCCGAGTACTACACGGCCCACGGCCAGATGCTGCCCGACGACTGGTTCGAGGAACTACGCACCTTCGACGCGATCTTTTTCGGCGCCGTCGGCTGGCCCGACGTCGTGCCCGACCACGTCTCGCTGTGGGGCAGCCTGCTGCAGTTCCGCCGCCACTTCGACCAGTACGTGAATCTGCGCCCCGTGCGCCTGCTGCCGGGGATCACCAGCCCGCTCGCGGGCCGGGAGCCCGGGGACGTGGACTTCTGGGTGGTGCGCGAGAACACCGAGGGCGAGTACTCGAGCGTGGGCGGCAGGATGTTCGAGGGCACGGAGCGCGAGACCGTCATCCAGGACACCGTCATGACGCGCACCGGCGTGGACCGGATTCTCCGCTACGCGTTCGAGCTCGCGCAGACCCGCGAGAAGAAGCACCTGACCTCGGCGACGAAGAGCAACGGCATCTCCATCACCATGCCCTACTGGGACGAGCGCGTGGCGGCGATGTCCACGAAGTACGACGACGTCCGGGTGGACAAGTTCCACATCGACATCCTCTGCGCGAACTTCGTGCTCCACCCCGACTGGTTCGACGTCGTGGTGGCCAGCAATCTCTTCGGCGACATCCTGTCCGATCTCGGGCCCGCCTGCACCGGCACGATCGGCGTGGCACCCAGCGGCAACATCAACCCCGACCGTACGTTCCCCAGCCTCTTCGAACCCGTGCACGGCTCGGCGCCGGACATCGCGGGCAAGGGCATCGCCAATCCGGTGGGGCAGATCTGGAGTGCCTCCATGATGCTGGACCATCTCGGGGAGACCGACGCCGCTGCGGGCATCCTGGCGGGCATCGAATCGGTGCTCGCCACCGGTGGTGATGCACTCACCCGCGATCTGGGCGGTACGGGCACGACGGCGTCCCTGGGTGAGGCCATCACCGCCGCCATCGCGGGCTGATCCCCCGCCCCGCGAGCGCACCGGGGTACCACCGTGGCACCATGGTTCCATGTCCATCGCCCCCGCTCTCGTGCCCTTCGGCGCGGAGACGGCGGAGTGGATCCCGGGCGGCCCGTACAGCCTGACCCGCAGCGTGGGCACCCTGCAGTGCGGGGCCCACGACCCCGCGTTCATCGTCCAGGGGCCGGATCACTGGCTGGCCTTCCGCACGGATCAGGGACCGGTGAGCCTGCTGCTGCGACAGCGGGGTTCCCTGAACGACTGCGTCATCCAGGGATCCGCGTGGGGCCCCGGGGCAGCCCGGGCACTCGAGGCGCTCCCCCGGCTGCTCGGCGGCGACGACGACTGGAGCAACTTCGACAGCCCTGCGTTCCGCGCCACCCTGCCGGAGCTCGCCCGGAAGGGAAGGTACCTGGATCCCGGGCTCCGTCTCCCCTCGTCGGGTCGCATGCTCGACACGGTGGCCCGCGCGGTCCTCGAACAGAAAGTCACGGGGATCGAGGCCAAGCGCGCCTGGCGCTACTTGCTGACCCGCTACGGGGACACCGCCCCCGCCGCCGGCGTCGCGGCCCCTGCAGGTCTCCGGCTCCCGCCGACCGCCGAGCAGTGGCGACGCGTGCCGTCGTGGGACTGGCACCGGGCAGGCGTCGACGCCAAGCGCTCCGCCACGATCCTCAAGGCAGCCCTCGTGGCGAGCGGCCTGGAGCGGCTCGCCTCCCGGCAGGGTGAGGCGGTCAGGGCGGGTCTGCGCTCGGTTCCGGGGATCGGCGTCTGGACCGTCGCCGAGGTGGTCCAGCGGACGCACGGCTGCCCGGACTCCATCTCCGTGGGCGACTACCATCTCGCGGCCTACGTCGGCGCTGCGCTGACCGGGAGCCGGACGGACGACGCCGGGATGGTGGAGCTGCTGCGGCCGTGGGCGGGGCAGCGCCAGCGCGTGGTGCGGGCCCTCTATGCGAGCGGATTCCGGAAACAGGCCTTCGGCCCCCGGCTGACGCCCGAGGACCACCGCGGGCGCTAGGCACGGAGCGCGGCTCGCGTGCGGAACGGGCACCGGGCGGCCGCTAGGGTTGGGGTATGAGCGAACCCGTAGACGTCACAGCAATCTTCACCCCGCAGGAGGGTGAGTTCACCCGCGTGAAGCTGGCCCTCGATCTGGCCATCGAGCAGGTGGTCCAGGAACCGGGATGCCTCCGGTACGAGATCACCGAGGCACAGGAGGACCGGATTGTGCTCCAGGAGCGGTGGGAGTCCACGGAAGCCCTCGATCTCCACATGCGCGGCCCGGCCCTGCAGGATCTCGGCGAGTCGCTGAGCGCACTGCTCGCCGCACAGCCCCACGTGGTGCGCTCCGACCAGCAGGCCTGAGTCCCACGCACCCGACACGAACGGCCCCGCACTCCACGAGTGCGGGGCCGTTGTGGTAGCGCGAACTACTGCGCGTCAGCGGCGGGAGAGTCCTCCTGGGACTGCTGCGCGATCTGCTCGTGCACGGCCTTCATGTCCAGGCCCTTCACGGCCTCGACCAGCTCGCCGAACTGTGTGGCGTTGAGGGCACCCGGCTGGGAGAAGACGAGGACCTTGTCCCGGAACGCCATGAGCGTGGGGATCGAGGTGATGCCGGCCGCTGCGGCGAGCGACTGCTCCGCCTCGGTGTCCACCTTCGCGAAGGTGATGTCGTCGTGCTGCTGCGACACGGCGTCGTACACCGGTGCGAACTGCTTGCACGGGCCGCACCACTCGGCCCAGAAGTCAACGAACACGATGTCGTTGCCCTCGATGGTTTCGGGGAAGCTTGCCTCGGTGATATTGATTGTCGACATCCCCTAACGCTAACGAGCGCACCCCGTACCTGTCAGGTCTGTTCGCTACCGATGAAGAAATAGCGGACCGATCACCTACTGATCCCCCACGAGTTCCGGAGACACGAGTGAACACCGACCCCTTCGACCTGGCGCGCTTCGTCGACGCGCAGGACGCCCAGAACACCTACGAGCAGGCTCTCACCGAGCTGCGCGGCGGACGCAAGACGGGGCACTGGATGTGGTTCGTCTTCCCGCAGGTCCAGGGCCTCGGGAGCAGTCCGACGTCGGCCCGCTATGCCATCGCGTCCCTCGACGAGGCGCAGGCATATCTTTCGCACCCCGTCCTGGGGCCGCGCCTGCTGGAATGCGTGCACGCCCTCCTCAATCTTGAGGGCAACGACCCGGAGGAAGTACTCGGCGGGACCGATGCCCGGAAGCTGCAGTCCTCCATGACCCTGTTCAACCTCGCTGCCCCGCAGGAGCCGTGGTTCAAGGCCCTGCTGGGCCGGTACTACGGGGGCGTGGAGGACCAGGCGACGACGTCGTTCCTCGCGGACTGACGGCGTCGCCCGTCATCACCCGTGCGCCGTCGCGTGCTTCAGCGATCCGCGGCCATTGAGCACGACGGCGCCGGCGACGACCACCATGGCGGCCGCCACCGCGTAGGTGACCCGCGGGTCGTAGAGCTCGGCGAGCTTCGTCGCGGCGAAGGGGGCGAGGGCGCCGCCGAGCCAGCGGACGAAGTTGTAACCGGCCGAGGCGACGGGCCGCGGCGCGTCCGAGACCCCCATGGCAAGTTCCGTGTAGAGCGTGTTGTTGATGCCGAGCAGCGCGCCGGAGATGATCACCAGCACGACGACGGCGGTCACCGAGCGCTCCGCCGCGAGAGCCAGGCCGACGAGGACCAGCGCGAGGGCGCCGAGGGTCAGCAGCAGCACGCGGGTGGTGCCGAGCAGTCGCTGCAGGACCGGCGCCACGAGAACAGAGAAGACGGCGACCATGAGGCCCCAGCCGAAGAAGACGGCGCCGATGCCGTAGGCGTCCATGCCGAGCACGAAGGGCGTGAACGCGAGGATGGTGAAGAAGCCGTAGTTGTAGAACAGGGCGCTGGAGGCGGTGGTGCGCAGTCCCCTGTGCCCGAGGGCCAGGAGCGGATCCTTCAGCGACGTCCGGTGTGCCGGCGTCGGCGTGGGCGGCAGCATGACGGTCAGGGCGATGAGCGCCGCGGCCATGAGGACGGCTGTGCCGAAGAACGGCGCACGCCACTGCCAGCCGCCCAGGAGCGCCCCGAGCAGCGGGCCCAGGGAGATCCCCAACCCGAGGGCCGCCTCGTAGAGGATGATCGCGGTGGCCGTGCCGCCGCTCGCGACGCCGACGATCACCGCGAGCGCGGTGGCCACGAAGAGGGCATTGCCCAGCCCCCAGCCCGCGCGGAAGCCGACGAGGGTCGCCACGTCGCCCGACAGCCCTGACAGCGAGGCGAAGACGACGATGAGCCCGAGGCCGAGCAGCAGCGTCTTCTTCCCACCGATCCGGGAGGAGATGAACCCGGTGACCAGCATCGCGATGGCCGTGACGAGGAAGTAGCTCGTGAAGAGCAGGGACACCTGGCTCGGTGTGGCGTCGAGATTCTCGGCGATGGCGGGGAGGATCGGGTCCACGAGTCCGATACCCATGAAGGCGAAGACGGCGGCGAGGGCAGTGGCCCAGACAGCCCTGGGCTGACGGAAGAAGGACTGCTTCTCCTCACTCAGAACCGAGGTGGACGAGGTCTCCGGCACGGAAGCACGCGTGGTCACTCAGGAACTCCTAGCTGTTGTTGGTCAGTTGTGCGACCACGGGCAGGGCTGCGGCAAGGGTCGCCCTGTCCCGGCTGTCGAGGCGTCCGAGCAGCTCGGCGATCCGTGCGTTCCGGCGCCGGTTGACCTCCTCCCAGGTGGTGCGGCCGGTCCGGGTGAGCTGCACCAGTACCGCCCGGGAGTCCGTGGGGTCCGGCTGCCGGGAGACCAGTCCCGCCTGCTCGAGCTTGATGATCTGCTCGGTGGCCGAGGGCACCCGGATACCGAGATTGGCCGCGACGCGGCTGACCCTCAGGGGTGCGTCAGCGGCCATGCTCAGCGTGCTCATCTGCATGGTCGACAGTTCGCCGTCACTGTCCATGGAGCGGCTCAGGTAGACGGCGTGGCGCAGGGTGCTGCGGAAGGACTGCGCAAGATTCAGCAGCTCCGCGTCCTCGGTCTCGGTCTCGGTGTCCATAGTTAGGCAGCCTAACATTCATGGTTCGAGCCACCAAGACGAGAGCGGGAGGCTACCGTGGAACGGGCCGACGACAGGAGATCCATGGACGAGACAGCACCGGGTTCCTTGGGCGTGGAGGACCCGATCGCGTTCCTCACCGGCGTGTGGTGGACGGAACGCCGTCTCCTCGACCGCGCATCGGGCATCAGCGGTACGTTCAGCGGCCTCACCACGTTCACCCCTGACTCCGACGGCCTGGCCTGGGTCGAGGAGGGAACGGCGTGCTGGCCGCACTTCCAGGCGCCGGCGTCGCGCACCTACCGGGTCAGTGCGGTGGGGGCCACCATGATCGTCCGATTCCCCGATCAGCGGGTGCTCTGTCGGCTCGATCTCCGCTCGGGCCAAGCGCAGGACGTGCACGGGTGCCCTCTGGACACGTACCGCGTGGCTTTCCACATCCGCGCCGCGGACGCCATCGAGTACTCCTGGGACGTCACGGGACCGGCGAAGGACCACTTCCTGTCCACCAGGCTCACGCGGCTCCGCTGAGGTCAGGCGACGTGCGACCGATGACGACGGGAGGATCGCATCCGCGACCGTTCCTTGAGCGCGGGCAGTTCGAACAGGAGATTGACGGACGCATGCTTCCGCGTCGCATACACCCGAGCCAGGCCGAGCGGGACGCCGACGCCTACGCCGAGCAGCAGAGGCAGGACGAACCAGGCCCCCGCGAATCTGCCGGCGTCCACGAGGGCCAGCATGATCATGATGGGGCCCAGATGCACCACGTAGAAGACGATCGAGTAGCGGCCCACGAACTCGAGCGCAGCGCTCACGCGTCCGCCGGGCAGGCGCGGGAACAGCCAGCAGACCACACCGAGTGCTCCCACCACGCCCCACGCGAACTCGCCGTGGTAGAGCACGTCACGCCCGGTCAGGTTCAGCACACCCACGGTCACGGCAGAGGCCCCTGCCATCACCAGCACCCACGGGCGCTCGATGATCCGGGTGACCTGCCGAGCGTGCCGGGCGCACCAGGCCCCGAAGAAGAAGAACGCCGCGAGGAAGGCCATGATCTCCGGGCGGCCGCCGTCCGGCAGCACGAGCGAGACCAGCAGTGCGGCACCGGAGATCAGCAGGGGCGGCACGCGGCGCAGCGGGTAGGCCACCGCGTAGAAGATCAGGATGAACCAGAGGTACCAGAGGTACGTGGGCGAAAGGTAGACGATTTGCGCGAGTCCGGCCAGGCTGACGTCGCCTCCGGCAAGGAGCAGGATCAAGGACCACAGGAGGTACGGCCACGCCACCATGGACACCTTGCCCGCGACGTACTCCCGGCCCGGCTTGGCGACCGAGCGCGGCAGCAGGATGCCCGAGAGGAACATCAGCACGGGCATGCGGAACGGTTCGAGGAACAGATTCACCTGGTCGACGCCTGGGACGGGGCCGACAACGAGGCGCAGGGCCTCGCCCGCGTGCAGCACGATCACCAGCAGGATGGCAACGCCTCGCAGGCTGTCCAGCCACCCTATGCGTGCCTCCGGCGTCGTGCTGATCCTGGGCTCCTCCGACATCGCCTCCCACTGTAGGTAAGCGCACTGACCATTCGTGGAGGAGGCTTCGCCGGATGGCTCCAGCGCCCGGCGAGGCGTTGTCGGAGCCCCTCGACGACGCTAGTAGCTGTACTCCCAGGCGCTGTCGGTCCAGTAGTCCTCGTAGACGAGCGTCCCGGAAGGATTCTCGACGTCGAGGAGGACGATCCCCTGAGCCTTCTCGCCCGGTCCGATATCTGTGGGTAGAAGCACCGAGTCATCCAGGCAGAACAGGGTCGCGACACTGTCCGCACCCGCATTCGAGGTGACACCGTCCGGCCCGATCGCCTGGAACGTGTACGAGGACATGCTGAACTGCTGGATCAGGTCCGAGTTGAGCATGTTCGGGCTCGTCTCCACCGAAACGTCGAGAGCGACGAAGTGACCGTTCTCCGGTGCGTCCGCAAAGCTTTCGGTGCATTGCACGTCGACGGCGATGTCGTTCACCGTGAAGGAGACCAGGTACTCCCCGTCGGCACCCTTGATTCCGGCCAATTCACCGACCTGTTTGATGAGATTGCCGCGCGGGGACAGCTGTGTGTTGGCCGGCGGTTCTGCCGCAGGTGGTGGCGCTGCCGGCATTGTGGTGGGCGCCGGAGCCGGAGTTGTCGGCGCGGACGACTGCAGATTCGGCGCTGGAGCGGGCGCCGGTGCTGAGGTCGCTGACGGAGGTGCAGCTGCTGTTGAGGCCGTTGGTGCGGGAGAAGCGGATGCCGACGCGCCTTCAGCGGTCGACTGCATCGGCGCCTCTGCGGTCCCACCTCCTGAGCAGGCGGTCAGGGTCAGAGCGAGGCCTAGTAGCGGTGCACGATAGAACTTCATGATTCCCCCAGATATGTGATGCGGTGCCCTGATCGTACGTCGGCCCGTCGGATCGGAAGGTGTGGCGTAGCGCGATGCCTGGCGGAGTAAGGCTACGACTTCTCCTGGGTCAACGGGCCTGCTGACGGAACGTATGGCTTCAGCGTCGGAAGGGTCTCCCACGGATCGGGAGGGGTGACCTCGGAGGAGGAGTCCCGCATCCCCCGGGACGAAATCGTGGACGAGGTGCGGGCTTTCGTCGGGCACGTGTACGAGCCGGGCGGGATCGGTGAAGCTTGGCCGTACCATATTCCGGCTCGCGACCGCCGCATCCCGCGCGTCAACTGATGATGGTGCCCTTCTCGAACCGGTCCCCGTTCGACTGCACCTCGTTGATGTCCGCAGTGCCGGATTCGCCCTGCTCCCGGGACAACGGTATCGATTCCTTCACGCGCACCATCATCCCGGCGCACTGGGCCGCCATACAGGAGATCGATGGCTCTCCGGCAAAAAGGAAAGACCCACCAGGACCTCCGAAGAGATCCTGATGGGTCCATGTTCCCCGCCAAGACTGGCGAGTGGCAGATACTGGATTCGAACCAGTGAAGGCGATGCCAGCTGATTTACAGTCAGCCCCCTTTGGCCACTCGGGTAATCTGCCGTACGTCCTCGCTAGGAGGACCGCCCGTAGCAAGCTCGGGCAAGACAACTTTACAGATAAAGGACCCGGGTGACGAATCGGTGCCGGTGCCCGATCCGCCGCTAGAGTCCGGCGGCCACGCGGCGCTCCACTTGGGCGTAGAAACCGCTCGCCTGCTCCGGGGTGACGAGCCGCAGCAGCACCGCCCGGTCGAGATCGGCCTCCACCCCGGCAAGCCGGTCATTCGACGTCCTGCCGACTGTGACCAGGAAGGTTGTCGCCGTCCCCACGGTCGGAGCCGCCTTGACCCACTCGAGACGATCGTTCGATTCCTCGTCCACGTGTTCGGTACTCTCCGCCGTCACGCGTGACGTCGAGGCCAGAGCCGGGGCTGTTCCGATGCCGATCAGTGAGGTCGCCGAGGCCGCGGCGAGGAAGGATCCCGCCAGAGCCGTGCGGAGCCGGACCTGGTAGCGGCGGCGCGGTGATGTGGTCATGGTGTTGTCTCCTCTGCTGCGGCGGTCACCCCACCGTTCCACCGCCGGTTGTACGCGGACCGGGTGTGGGCTGTCACCCACCTGTGAGCAGCGGCAGGACGCCGCGCGGGGGTTGCCGATAGTCTTGGGGGAAAGAATCCCCACCACCCCAGGAGGCATCGTGGCAAGCGAATCCACGTTCGACGTCGTCAGCAAAGTGGACAAGCAGGAAGTCGCCAATGCGCTGAACCAGGCCCAGAAGGAGATCGTCCAGCGCTACGACTTCAAGGGGGTGGGCGCGGAGGTGGACTTCAGCGGCGAGATGATCCTCATGAAGGCCAACTCGGAGGAGCGCGTGATGGCCGTGCTCGATGTGCTGCAGTCCAAGATGATCAAACGCGGCATCTCCCTCAAGTCCCTCGATACGGGTGAGCCCTACGCGTCCGGCAAGGAGTTCCGGCTGGAGACCACCATCAAGGAGGGCATCGCGCAGGACATCGCGAAGAAGATCAACAAGCTCATCCGCGACGAGGGACCCAACGGCGTGAAGTCCCAGATCCAGGGGGACGAGCTGCGCGTCAGCTCGAAGTCGCGCGACGATCTGCAGGCCACCATGGCCCTGCTCAAGAACTTCGACGAGGCAGATCTGCAGTTCGTGAACATGCGCTGACGCTGAACATCATGACTGATCAGGCCTGAGTCAGGTCCCTCCTTGAGGGCCCCTCCGAAGAGGTACGCATGTCGACCAGCATCAGCCCGTCCTCACTTCCGCCGTCTGCCGTGGCATTCGGCCTGGTGTCCGGGATCGCCGTTGGCGCTACCATCGGGGCAGCCAGCATCGTGTTGGGGATCTCGGAACCACCGGAGCTCGCCCTCGAGGGCCGTTCGTTGGGATTGGCGATGGTTGCGAGCTTCTTCGGCGGGTGGGTGGGTGCAGCCGGTGGTCTGGTCCTCGGCCTCGTCATCTGGCGGCTCGACGCAGTGCTCGTCCGCTGCCTGCCGTACTGGAAACGGTCACTCATCGAAGCGTCGATCATCACAGCAGTGACAGGCATCAGTGCCTCGGTGGTCTACACCGGCCTCTCCCCAGGGCTCGTGGTCCGAATAGGCCTGGTCGGCGCCCTGTGCGGCGCTGCCGCTGCGGCACTCTACTTCACGGTCAGACTCAGGCAAGTGAAGCGAACGACGGCACTTTAGGATCTCGCAGCGATAGTCGGGGTTCCTGGTGAGGGGCACGACTCCGAACTCCGGAGTCGTACCCCTCATATCCGGGCGCCGAGGTCCTGCCCTCCCCGAGGCGAAAGAGCCGAGAGTCGTGCCGCCGTCGGAACCGACGTCGCCCAGGAGCAGGTCCCGTCCCGCGGTCGGCGAAAGTCAGACCGCTCCCATTCCGGTACGCCGGCCGTGATCGTTACCGGCCCTCAGCCCCGCACCGGCGACCGTGCACCTTTCGCTCTACCCTCCGGTTGTCTGGCGCGGGGCACTGGACCGGTGGGTCTCGGTGGTACTTCCTGCCTCACGAGGCGGGCCGTAGCCCGCTGAGGTGCCGTCCGTGATTTCTACTTCGTCCTCCCATGGAACGCGATAGCGTCCGGCAGCGAGGTCTGTCATGTAGGTGTAGGGGTTGTCCTTGGCGCCACCGCGTACAGCAACGTACCCGCGATGACCCAACTGGTAGATGTTGTTCTCCACCCCCCATGTCCGGCGGGCTTGGTCTGCACGTGCGGGGATGACCTCACCGGTGACGATACGATCCGGTGAGTTGTCGCCGTGCTCCAGGACCGCGCCGTCGACGTCGCAGATCATGGCTTCGCCGATGGACCAGATACCAGTTGCGTCCGCTCCGGTCAGGGCGACCGAGGCGGTGTAGGCAAGATTTGTGAAGGCATTGACCTGATTCGTGATCTGCCAGGCGTGGCGTATGGGGTCGGTGTAGCCTGCCGTGCGCAGAATGACGTTGGCTCCCTTGTAGGCAGCTTCCCGGGCCATTTCCGGCAGCATCCCATCGTGACAGATGAGCAGGGCCAGTTTGGATCCCGCAGGCCCGTCACAGACCGGGATGCCGATATCGCCTGGTTCCCAGGGCTCGAGGGGCACCATCGGGTGCATCTTCCGGTAGTACAGGACCACCTCGCCTGTGTCATCGACGATGATGCCACTGTTGTATGGAGCACCATTGCGATTGCGCTCCATGACCGAAAAGCATCCCCAGACGGCGCTGTCAGCGCACGCGCCACGCAATATCTCCACCTCGGGACCATCGATGTCGCAGAGCATCTCATCGCGTGCCCAGACCTTCGGGTTCAGCCCATTGAGGCTGTACTCCGGGAAGACCAGTAAGTCGAGCGTAGGCAGGCCGGCCTTGGCTGCTCTCACCATGCCGGCAATTTTCTCGGCGGTGGCTTTGACATCGGGTGGCTCATTGACAACCGGTACTTGCTGCTGCACCAGCCCAAGCACCAATGCGCCTTCCGACGGGTTCAGTCCTCCTAGCCCCGTCACGAGCTGCACCTGATTACCCACGAGTGAAACGCCATCATGATGTCTCCTTGAACCAAATCGAAACCGTGTAGTCACTGCCGGCGACAGGATAGCCATCACGCTACCCATCCCTCACCGAGAAGCGCCGGAAGTTCCTGCCGCTCGACGATGGGGTGCTCCCCGTGCTCGAGGGCAATACGCTTCCCGGTCGCGAAATCTGCGCTGATCCACGCTCCGGAACGACGACGGCGGCCCTACCAAATCAGGTAGGGCCGCCGTCGTCATGAGGTGATCAGCGCAGAGGCCGGCCGGCCATGCCTTCGAGCCGCGCGATGCGCTCGTTCATGGGCGGGTGCGTGGCGAACAGCTTGCTCAGCCCGCCGCCCTTGAACGGATTGGCGATCATGAGGTGGGAGGTGTTGACGAGCTTCTGATCCTGCGGCAGCGGAGCGCGCTGGGTACCGCTCTCGAGCTTGCGGAGCGCGGAAGCGAGCGCCAGCGGATCGTCGGTGAGGGCGGCGCCGTCCTCGTCGGCGTCGAACTCCCGCGTGCGGCCGATCGCGGTCTGGATGAGCCCCGCGGCCAACGGCGCGAGGATCGCCAGGAGCAGCGCGGCGAGGGGGTTGCCGCCCTGGTTCCTGTTGCCGCCCATCATGCCGGTGAACGCGAAGATCTGCGCCACGGACGTGATGACGCCGGCCACGGCCGCCGCGACGGATCCGGTGAGGATGTCGCGGTTGTACACGTGCATGAGCTCGTGCCCCAGGACGCCGCGCAGCTCACGCTCGTCGAGCAGCTGCAGGATCCCCTGGGTGCAGCACACTGCGGAGTTCTCCGGGTTGCGTCCCGTGGCGAACGCATTGGGCGCGTTCGTCGGGGAGACGTACAGCCGCGGCATGGGCTTGCCCGCCCTCGTGCTGAGCTCCCGGACGATCCTGTACATCGCCGGCGCCTGCTGCTCCGACACCTCCACCGCGCGCATGCTGCGGATGGCGATCTTGTCGCTGTTCCAGTAGCTGTAGGCGATGGAGCCGACGCCGAGGAGGGCGAACAGCCAGATGAACATCGAGCTGCCGGTGGCTCCGGCGATGACCGCGCCGAAGACGAGGAAGATGCCCATGAGGGCACCGAACAACAACGCCGTCTTGGCACCGTTGAAATGGTTGTGCACTACTCACTCCTTGCGAGGTGGAGGCCCCGGCCGAACCGCCACGGAGGACGGAGGATCGGACGAGGCTTGTCCGTTCATGGTACGGGTCGGAGCTTCACGCTCGCTGAGAGGCGTCCTGCCGGCCGGCGACGCTGCGATCAGGGCTCGGGTTGACGCGAGTCGTACCGCGAGAAGCCCGGCTGCCAGCGCACCAGTGCGAGCACCAGCACGATGCACGCGAGGCCCCCCACGACGGCGGTCCAGCCCTCGCCGAGCCACGCGGCCTGACCACCGGCCACCATGTCGCCGAGACGGGGACCGCCGGCGACGACGACGATGAAGACCCCCTGCAGCCGTCCGCGCATCGCATCCGGCGTTGCGGACTGCAGGATGGTGTTGCGGAAGACGCTGCTGATCGAGTCGGCGATGCCGGCGAGGATCAGGCATGCGGCGGCCGGGAGCACCCACGGCGACAGGTCCCCCTCGACGGCGGGCAGCGACGACGACCCCGCCATCACGACGACGGCGCCGAAACCGGCCACGGAGGCACCCCAGCCGACGATGGACCAGATCACCGCCTGCCCCTGCCGGTGGATGTGGCCGAGCGGGCCCGAGAACAGCCCGGCCAGCACCGATCCGAAGGCGCCGGAGGCCAGCAGGATGCCGACCGTGAGTTCGCCGCCGCCGATGAGCACGGCGCCGACGGCCGGCAGGAGCGCGCGCGGCTGCGCCGTGATCATGGCGATCAGATCGAGGATGAACGTCATGCGGATGTTCGGGCGCGTCCCGAGGAAACGGAAACCCTCGAGCACGGTGGCCAGCCCGGCACGCCTGGTGGGACCCTCCGGCGGCAGCGGCGGAAGGCGGTAGACCGCCCACAGCGCGAAGGTGAAGGTGACGACGTCGACCGTGTACGTCCAGGCGTAGCCCACCTGGGCCACGAGGACCCCGGCGAGCAGCGGCCCGATGGTGAAGGCCAGGCCGAACGTGATCATGCTGAGCGCGTTGGCGGCCGGCAGCAGCGCCGGGCGGACCAACCGCGGGATGATGGAGCTCCGCGTGGGCTGATTGATGCCCGCGGCTCCCGACTGGACGGCGATCAGCGCATAGAGCAACCCGACGCTGTCGACGCCGAGCCACGCCTGCAGGGCTATGGCGGTGGTGGTGCCCCAGAGCGCGACGCCGGACCACAGGGCCACCTTCCGCCGGTCGAGGGCATCGGCGATCGCGCCGCCGTAGAGCCCCGCCACCACGAGCGGGACGAGCGCGAACAGACTGAGCAGGCCCACGCTGAGGGTGGACTGCGTGAGCGCGTAGATCTGCAGGCTCACCGCGACGATGGTGAGCTGGGTGCCGATCGCCGAGAGCGCCGTGCCGAGGTAGAGCCTGCGGAATGCCGGACTCTCCTTCAGCGGGGTGATGTCGGCGAGGAGTCTGGGCACGCGGCAAGTCTAGCCGCGCTTTGATTCGCATCAGCAACGATCCCCGAGGGGTCATCGGCGTCGTGTCGTGCCGTGGGCGTCAGGGGCGTCAGGCGGGGTGGCGCTCGCCGTCGCTGATCGCCCGATCGATCTCCTGCAGCACGCGCGGGTCGGCCACGGGCCGGAAGTGGCCCATGGTGTCGAGCTGGATGTTCCGGGCACCCTCCAGGAAGCTGCCCCCGGGGATGTGGGGATCGAACCGGCCGTAGATGGAGGTGATGCGCGCATTCAGTTCGAGATTGGCCCGCAGGGTCTTCAGGATGCTGTTCTGCGGCGAGAAGGCCCGGATGCTGGGCAGGACGAAGAAGTTCGCGTAGACGGAACCGGAGAACGGCGCGTTGATCGCCACGAGGCGGGAGATCCGCGGCGCCGTGTCCGGCATCGTCAGGAGGAACTTGCCGATGAGCCCACCCTTGCTGTGGGTGACGACGACGACGTCGCTGAGGCCGTGCCGCTCCAGGTACTCGGCCGCGAGGTCTGCCATGGCGGGCACCGTACCCCGGTTGTACCCGAGCCGCTGCACCACGTGGACCGGGTGGCCGGCACCGTGCAGATGGTCGGCGACCGGCTTCATGAACTGCCACCTCTCGTACACCCCGGGGATCAGGAGCACCGGGGCGAGGGCTTCCGGGGCTCCCGGGTCCTGGACGAGGTACTGCGCCGGATCAGCCCTGACGATGAAGTCGTGAGCCTGCCGGAAACCGACATAGGCGTAGTCCAGCAGCCAGGCCCAGCCCCGCTCGATGAGATGCACGCCTCCCACGGTACTGATTCGGGCGCCCGGAGGGGGACCGACATCGTCTCCTATTATGAGTTTGTCAGATCTACTGCTTGACTGGTGACATGACACACACGGCCGCGACTCAGGGGACCCAGGAGTCCCTCTGGTCCACGGCCCTGCGGTCCCGCGACCGGCGCGTGACCCGTCAGCGCCTCGGTGTCCTGGCCGCCGTCGAGGCGATCCCCCACGCGACCGCCGAGGAGATCTCGAGCGCGGCGCAGGCGGAACTGCCGCACATCACGGTGCAGTCCGTCTACGTGATCCTCGCCGACCTGACGGGCATCGGCCTGGTACGCCGCATCGACACGCCGCATTCCCCGGCGCGCTACGAGACCCGGGTCGGGGACAACCACCACCACGCCATCTGCTCGGGCTGCGGCCGGATCGAGGACGTCGACTGCGCGGTGGGTCACGCCCCCTGCCTCACTCCCGAGTGGTCGCCCGGCGCCCACCGGATGACCATAGACATCGCGGAGGTCGTGTACCAGGGCCTCTGCGAGGACTGCCGCCAGGCAGCCACCAGCCACCCCTAACCCCCATTCCAGGAAAAGGAGCACCATGTCCGCGAACTTCAGCACCACGCAGTCCGGCGCGCCGGTCATCGACGACGGCAACTCGTCCGTCATCGGCCGTGACGGCGCCATCCCGCTGACCGATCACTACCTCATCGAGAAGCTGGCCCAGTTCAATCGCGAGCGAGTCCCCGAGCGCGTTGTCCATGCCAAGGGCGGCGGCGCCTTCGGCATCTTCGAGACCACCGAGGACGTCAGCATGTACACCCGAGCCGCGCTCTTCCAGCAGGGCGCGAGCACGGAGACGCTCCTCCGGTTCTCCACCGTCGCCGGAGAGCAGGGCTCCCCTGACACCTGGCGCGATCCGCGCGGTTTCTCGCTGAAGTTCTACACCACCGAGGGCAACTACGACCTCGTGGGCAACAACACCCCGGTGTTCTTCATCCGCGACGGCATCAAGTTCCCCGACTTCATCCACTCGCAGAAGCGCCTTCCCGGCACCAATCTGCGCGACGCCGACATGCAGTGGGACTTCTGGACGCTCAGCCCCGAGTCGGCCCACCAGGTCACCTGGCTGATGGGCGATCGTGGCATCCCCAACTCGTGGCGCACCATGAACGGCTATGGTTCGCACACCTTCATGTGGATCAACGCGGCCGATGAGAAGTTCTGGGTCAAGTACCACTTCAAGACGAACCAGGGCCACGAGACGCTGACGGGAGAGGAAGCCGAACTGATCGCCGGCTCCGACGCCGACTACCACCTGCGCGATCTCTCCGAGAACATCGACGAGGGCAACTTCCCGAGCTGGGACCTCAAGGTCCAGATCATGCCCTACGAGGATGCGAAGACCTACCGCTTCAATCCGTTCGACGTGACGAAGACCTGGTCGCAGCAGGACTACCCGCTCATCCCCGTCGGCAAGCTCACGCTCAACCGGAATCCGGAGAACTACTTCGCGCAGATCGAGCAGGCCGCCTTCGCGCCGTCGAACTTCGTGCCCGGGATCGCAGCCAGCCCCGACCGCATGCTGCAGGCCCGTGTCTTCTCCTACGCGGACGCTCACCGCTACCGCGTGGGTGCCAACCACGCACAGCTGCCGGTGAACATGCCGAAGAACGAGGTGCGGAACTACTCGAAGGACGGCGCGGCGCGCTATCACTTCAACTCCGCCTCCACCCCGGTGTACGCGCCGAACTCCATGGGCGGACCCGTCGCGGATCCGGCCCAGTACGGGGCGCACGGCGGATGGGAGAACGACGGCGAGCTCGTCTACGCCGCCCACTCCCTGCACGCCGAGGACGACGATTTCGGGCAGGCCGGAACGCTCTACCGTGAGGTGTTCGACGACGCCCAGCGCGCACGCTTCCTCGAGACCATCAGCGGCGCCGTCGGAGGCGTGAAGAGCGAGGAGATCCGCGCCCGGGCCGTCCAGTACTGGACCAACGTGGATGCGGAGCTGGGAGCCAAGCTGGCCTCCAACCTCGGGCAGGGCACCACGCCGGCCACCGAGTCCGAGGCCGCGCTCTACTAGGGGGCCGGGCACCGGATCCTCAGGATCGACGAAGGAAGGGCGGACCCTCGGGGGTCCGCCCTTCCGTGGTCCGGGCCGACGTCCCTGGCTGTGACGGTGGTACCCCTAGTGCCTCCGCGCCGCCAGGAAACGGTCCTCGGCTCCGTAGTCGAAGTCGTTCTCGAAGAAGTCCGTCGGCTGCATCGGGGCGATGCCCTGACGCCTTGCCTCGTCCACCAGCCAGTCGACGGTGGGTCCGATGGTGCTCGCGTAGTCCCCCACCGGTCGGTACCCGAGTTCCAGAGCAGCCGAGAGATCGAGGACGATCGGCGCTGCGGCGTCCCAGGGGGTCCGTCCGAGCCGATCGTCCGCCGCCCGGTCCTGGACCACTTCCTGCCACTCGTGGCCGAGCCGCGCTGCGATGGTGCGGACGATCTCCACCACGGACGGTGCATCGGGATCCGCACTGTTCAGGATGCGCGCACCGGGTACCTCCGCCACCACCTGGACGAGCGCGGCGATGTTGACCGCGGCACTCGTGTGGTTGACCGCGTGCGGCACGCGCAGGAGGACGGCGCCGCGGCGGTCGAGGACACGCCGCACCACGTGCCACTCCCGCGCCGGCAGAGCGCCGACGCCGTGGACCTTCGAGGCCCTGATCACCGAGACGGGATGACCCGACTCCAGGTAGGCCTGTTCGGCCGCGACCTTATTGGACCCATAGCCCTCCGCCGAGCGGTGATCGATATGCCGCGGGGTCATGACGGGATTGTCCTCGCGGATCGCAGCCGCGAAACGGGGCGCCTGGGACGAATTCACGTGGCGCCCCTCCGCGTCGACATAGACGGCCTTGCTCGAAAGCATCACCGTGGAGCCGACACCACCCAGATGCGGCAGCACCAGGCAGGCGTCAGCGCGGGTGAAGGCGAGGCAGTCGACCAGCAGGTCCGCACCGGGTGACAGGACCGCAGCGACCCCGGCGCCGTCACGGCGCTCGAAGGCAGTGAAGGAGGCTCCCGCGGCCAGCAGATCGGCGGGCACCCGCGAGGCATCCCGGGCCGCCACTTCCACGTCCCAGCCCGCCCCCACCAGGTGGCGTGCGACGGCGAGGCCGATGACGCCGGTTCCGCCCAGGATGATCGCTCTGCCCATTCGAGCACTGTAGTGGACGCCGCTGCGCAGTATCCGTAGGGCCCCGCCACGACGGGACCGACAGACCGCTGTGCCAGCTCTTGGGGCAGGCCCCACCGGTCACTAGACTCGTCGAAAGGGGGCGGCAGGTATGGGATTGGAACGCCGATTCTCGGTGACTGTCGAGCAGGAGAATCTGGTCTGCGTGAAGTGGGCTCCGACCATCGTGCTCCGCCACGTCGACGGGGCGCTCCTGAGCCAGGACATCCGCCGCGCCCTCCCCGGTCAGCGTGTGCATCTACTGATGCTCCTGAACGACATGACGTCCCTGAGCCGGGACGTCCTGGCCTACTTCGCCAAGCACGTCCAGCTCTCCGCCGTTGCGCTCGTGGGCCCCTCGATCCTCGACCAGCCGCTGGTGGACCTGTATCTCGAGGTGTACGAGCCGCCCTTCCCCGTGGGGTACTTCGCCACCGAGGCACCGGCCCGGTCCTGGCTGAGGTCCCAGCCCACGCTGAAAACTCCCCCGCCCGTCCGGTGAACGATGCGTGCCCGGGAGGCCGGAGCCGCCCGGGCACGCATCGACAGTGCTAGACCGAGACCTTCTCCCCGCGTTCCAGCTCTGCCTTCTCCTCGGGCGCCGGCTTCGCCTCCTCGCCGCGCTCGAGCTTGGCGCCTTCGACGTCGACATCCGGCAGGATGCGCTCCAGCCAGGCCGGCAGCCACCAGGCGTGCCTGCCCAGCAGGTACATGGCCGCCGGGATGAGCGTCATACGGACCACGAACGCGTCCAGGAGGACGCCGAACGCGAGCCCGAACCCGATGGGACGCACCATGGCGAGCTCCGAGAAGACGAAGCCGGCGAACACCGAGACCATGATGATGGCCGCGGCGGTGACGACCCGTGCGCCGTGGCTGAACCCGATGCGCACCGCCGCCTTGGGATCGGCACCGTGCACGAAGGCCTCCCGCATGCCCGAGACCAGGAACATCTGGTAGTCCATCGCGAGGCCGAAGAGCACGCCGATCAGGATGATGGGCAGGAAGCTCAGGATGGGCCCGGGGTTCGAGACCGCGAAGAGGCTTCCGAGCCACCCCCACTGGTAGATGGCGACCGTGGCTCCGAAGCTGGCGAGCAGGGAGAGCAGGAAGCCCGCCGTCGCGATCACCGGCACGAGGATGGAGCGGAAGACGAGCAGCAGCAGGATCAGGGACAGCCCCACGACGATGCCGAGGTAGGGCGGCAGCGCCTGGACGAGCTTCTCCGACACGTCGATATTCGCAGCCGTCTGTCCGGTGACGGCGACCGGCACGCCGGTCTGCTCCTCGATGCTGTCCGAGGCGGAGCGCAGGTCGCGCACCAGGTTCTCCGTGCTCTCGCTGGACGGGCCTTCCTCCGGAATGAGCTGGAAGATGGCCGTCCGTCCGTCCTCGCTGACGGTGGCCGGCACCGAGGCTGCAACATTGTCCACGTCCAACAGGAGGTCGTTGACATCCAGCTGGAGCGCGGTCAGTTCGGTCTCGTCCTGTGTCTCGGGGAAGGACCCGACCACGATCAGTGGACCGTTCGTTCCCTCGCCGAACTTGTCGCCGATGGTGGTGTACGCCTGGAACGCCGTGGAATCGGCCGGCTCCGCACCGCCGTCGGGCAGTCCGACACGCAGCTGCGTGGCCGGGATGGCGATCACCCCGAGCAGTACCACCCCCGCGAGAACCGTGAGGATGGGCTTCCGGGTGGCGATCCCACCCCAGCCGGCCCCCTTGGCGGCCCGCTCGTCGGCGGCCTCCGTGGGATCCTGGCCCTCGACTGGCGCCTTGGCGGAGTGCTTTCCGCCGTTCCCCCGCGCCCAGCGGCGCTTCGACACGATCCGGCGCCCGATCACGGCGAGCAGGGCCGGCGTCAGGGTGAGTGCCACGAGCACGGCGGCCGCGACCGTTCCGGCCGCGGACAGACCCATCACCGTCAGGAACGGCAGACCGGGTACGGCGAGCGCGGCAAGGGCCACGACGACGGTGATCCCCGCGAAGAGGACCGCGTTACCCGCGGTTCCCGTGGCCCGGGCGATGGATTCCCGCAGTTCCATGCCGCGGAGCAGCTGGGTCCTGTGGCGATTGACGATGAACAGGGAGTAGTCGATCCCCACGGCAAGGCCGAGCATCAGGGCCAGGACGGGCGAGATACTGTTCATCTCGATGACACCGGAGAGGGCGAAGGTGATACCCACACCCACGCCTACACCGACCACCGCCATGAGCAGCGGCAGACCGGCGGCGACAAGCGTTCCGAGCATCAGGATCAGCACGATCGCGGCAACGGCCAGGCCTATGAGTTCGGCGGCGCCGGCGATGCCGGAGACGTCCTCGACGATCTCCTTGCTGAAATCGACCGTGACACCGGCCGAGTCGGCTTCGGACGCTGTCTCCTGCACCTTCTCGCGGAGCTCCGGGGACACACCGTTGATCTGCCCGTCGAACTGGACGTTCGCGACGGCGGCGGATCCGTCGTCGGAGAGCAGGCTCACTCCGGAGGTGGCCTCGAGCTGCCGCTGGGCCTGATCGAGTTCGGTGGTACCGGACTCGAACTGCTCCCGGCCGGACTCGAGCTCCGCTTTGCTGGCATCAAGTTCGGCCTGACCCTGCTCGAGCTGCCGCTCCGTGGCCGCTTCCCTCGCTGCCGGAAGCTGATCACGGGCACTCTCGAACTGGGACCGCTGCTCGTCGAGCTCGGCCTGGCCCTGCTCGAGCTGCTCCTCGCCGCTCGTGAGCTTCTGCTCGCTGGCCTCGAGTTCCGCGCGCCCGGACTCGATCTCCTCCTTGCCCGAGTCGACCTGCGCTGCCACGTCGAACGGATCGACGACCCCGCGTACACCGTCGAACCCGGCGATGGAGGCGAGGACGGCCTGTACCTCGTCCTGCTGCTCGGTCGAGAACGCCGAGCCGTCGTCCGTGGTGAACACCACGGTGCCCGTGCCTCCCACGGCCTCGGGCAGTTCGTCCTTCAGCCGGTCGGAGATGCGCTGGGACTCGGTACCGGGTATCGAGAAGTTGTTCGTGAGGGTTCCGGAGAACGCAGCGGCGGCTCCGCCGACGGCGAGCATGATCGCCAGCCAGGCGGATATCACCCACCATCGCCTCCGATAGGCGAACGAGCCGAGCCGATAGAGCAGAAATGCCATGGAGTGATCCTTGCGGGGAGGGACGGACGGGAAGAGGACGAAAGATCAGGAACGAGCGGGAATGTCCGGGGGATCCGGCGCGATCAGCGCACCCGGATCAGCGAAGCCGTCGCGCAGCATCGTCAGTGCGGCGAGGATACGAGCCTCGAGTTGCTTGCCCGAATCGGAGGCCGATGGCGGCGTGTGCACGGCCCAGTCGCGCAGGGCGGCCCTGGTGCTGGACATCACGCAGCCCACGAGCGCCGTCAGATAGAGCTCGGAGGCAGCGGTACCGAGTCTGGCGCGCAGCGCCTCGCCGATCCTCGCCTCCGCGCGCTCCCAGGAATGCAACTGGGCCCTCAACAGATCGGGGTCGGCACCCGCCATGCGGAACAGTTCGCCGTGCTGGGACAACCCTTCCATCCTCGTCGTCTCGGTGAAGGCGCGGATGATTGCACCGAACAGCGGTTCGTTCGCGGGGAGCTGCTCGAAGACGCCGAGGGCCAGATCGATGAACAGGTCCATCCGGACGGTAAGGGCGTCCTCGGCACTTGGAAAGTAGTTGAAGAACGTGCGCCGGGAGACTCCCGCGCGCTCCACGATCTGGTCGACGGTGAAGGCACCCGGTCCGACGGACCGTGCCAGCTCGAACGCCGCGTCCGCGATGGCATGACGGGTGTCGATCTTGTTCTGTTCACGGCGGCCCAGGGGCTCGGCGTGATGGTTCGCCTTCAGCACTGCTCCAGAATACTGCAATTTTTGCACTCCGTGCAACGAAGCGTGTGTTCATCCAGCACTGTACTGTTGGATCCATGGCGTCGCACCAGCATCACACCTCGAGCGCTTCCTCCAGCCGTGGGCCCCTGGCCGCGGCTTTGGGCATCACTGTCCTCGTCTTCGTGCTGCAGATCATCGGAGCCCTGTGGACAGGGAGCCTTGCCCTGCTCTTCGACTCCGTCCACGTCCTCACGGACGCCGCCGGTCTGGCAATCGCTCTCGGTGCCGCGACTCTCGCGATCCGCCCCGCAACGGCGCGACGTTCCTGGGGTTTCCGCCGGGCCGAGGTGATTGCGGCCCTGCTCCAGGCAGCCTTCCTCCTGGCCGTCGGCGCCTACGTGCTGGTCGAGGGGGTCAAGCGCCTGATCACACCCGAGGATGTCGCCGCCCCGGAGATGATCGTCTTCGGCGTCGTCGGCCTCCTGGGGAACCTGGTTGCCCTGGGGCTCCTGTCGCGACACCGCGCTGCCAGCTTCAATCTGAGGGCTGCCTTCCTCGAGGTGCTCAACGACGCTCTCGGCTCGGTGGCCGTGATCGTCGCGGCCGTCGTCATCACGCTCACCGGATGGATGCGCGCCGACGCCCTCGTGGCTCTGCTCATCGGCGCCCTGATCATCCCGCGGACCGTCAAGCTGCTGCGCGAGACCATCGATGTGCTGCTCGAATCCACTCCAGTGGGCATCGATCTCGATGCTGTCCGGTCGCACCTCGCGCGCCTGCCCCGGGTCCGCGACGTCCACGATCTGCACATCACCCAGATCGCCACGGGGCTTCCGGTCCTCACGGCGCACGTGGTGGTGGACGACGAGTGCTACAGGGACGGCTCCGCCCACGCCGTACTCGATCAGCTCCAGGAGTGCGTGAGCGAACACTTCGAGGTGGGTATCGATCACTGCACCTTCCAGATCGAGCCCCTGGGGCATGTGCCGCACGAGACGGAACTCGCACACTGATGCTGCACGCCCTGACCTCGACGTCGGTCCTGGAGCGCGTGGGGACGGCCCTGTCGGATCCCACGCGGGTCCGCATCCTGGTAGCGCTGCGGGATGCCTCCGCATACCCCAGCGAGCTCGCCGATCTCCTCGGGGTCAGCAGGCAGAGCCTGTCCAATCACCTCTCGTGCTTGCGCGGGTGCGGTCTCGTGGTCTTCGTGCCCGAGGGCCGGCGTTCACGCTACGAGCTCGTGGACCCGAAACTCGGTCACGCGATCACCGATCTGCTCGGCGTCGTCCTGGCCGTGGATCCGAAGCACGACGCCGGCCCGACCGAACGCGAGAACGGCAGGGCCCCGGCGGATCGTCGTGTCCGCCCGGGCCCTGCCATCCGCGATGCCGCGGCGTCGAGGCCGGTCAGCCCATCAGTCGGGACCTGATCAGGAATCTCTTGCCCTCGGGAGCTTCCACGGAGAACCCGCTCCCCCGTCCCGGCACCACGTCGACCGTCAGATGCGTGTGGCGCCAGTACTCGAACTGCTCCCGCGACATCCAGAACTCGATCGGTCGGGAGTCGGCGTCGGTCCCGGGCGTATCGGAGGAGATGTCGAGGACGCCGAGGAGCACGTCGGCCTCGGCCGTGATGAACTCGCCCGCCGGATAGCACATCGGCGACGAGCCGTCGCAGCATCCGCCGGACTGGTGGAACATCAGGGGTCCGTGGAGGAGCCACAGCTTGTCCAGCAACTCGACGGCGCTCTCGGTGAGCGCCACCCGGGAGAAGGTCTCCCCCGGGATGGTCACCGATGCCTCGACGGTCATGGCGTCCCCATCGCCTAGAAGAACCCGAGCTTGGATTCCGAGTAGCTGACCAGGAGGTTCTTGGTCTGCTGGTAGTGATCGAGCATCATGGCGTGGTTCTCGCGACCGATGCCGGAGGACTTGTATCCTCCGAACGCCGCTCCCGCCGGGTATGCGTGGTAGTTGTTCACCCACACGCGGCCCGCCTGGATCTCACGACCCGCACGGTAGGCAACATTGCCGTTCCGGGACCAGACACCGGCACCCAGGCCGTAGAGGGTGTCGTTGGCAATCTCCATGGCCTCTGCGTAGTCGTCGAAGCGGGCCACCGACACCACCGGGCCGAAGATCTCCTCCTGGAACACCCGCATCCTGTTCGTTCCCTCGAACACCGTGGGCTGAACGTAGTACCCCTCGGCAAGATCGCCGTCGAGCATGTTCCGCTCACCGCCGATGAGCACCTTTGCGCCCTCCTGCCGGCCGATGTCCATGTAGGAGAGGATCTTCTCCAGCTGGTCGTTGGATGCCTGTGCACCCACCTGGGTCTCCGTGTCCAGCGGATTCCCCTGGACCATCTTCTCCACCCGGGCGATCGCGTCCGACATGAAGGAGTCGTAGATGGAGCCCTGGACGAGCGCGCGGGACGGGCACGTGCAGACCTCACCCTGGTTCAGCGCGAAGAGCGCGAAGCCCTCGAGGGCCTTGTCGTAGAAGGAGTCGTTGCTCTCCGCGACGTCCGCGAAGAAGATGTTCGGGCTCTTCCCGCCGAGTTCCAGGGTGACGGGGATCAGATTCTGGCTGGCGTACTGGCTGATGAGCCTGCCGGTGGTCGTCTCGCCGGTGAAGGCGATCTTCCGGATCCGCTTGCTCGAGGCGAGCGGCTTTCCCGCCTCCACGCCGAAGCCGTTGACCACGTTCAGCACACCCGCGGGGAGGATGTCGCTGAGCAACTCCATGAGGACGAGGATCGATGCCGGCGTCTGCTCGGCTGGCTTGAGCACCACGGCGTTGCCTGCGGCGATCGCCGGCGCCAGCTTCCAGGTGGCCATGAGGATCGGGAAGTTCCAGGGGATGATCTGCCCGACGACGCCGAGGGGCTCATGGTAGTGGTACGCCGTCATGTCCTCGTCGAGCTGCGACAGGCGCCCCTCCTGAGCGCGGATGGCACTCGCGAAATAGCGGAAGTGGTCGATGGCGAGCGGGATGTCGGCAGCCAGGGCCTCCCGGACCGGCTTGCCGTTGTCCCAGGAGTCCGCGACCGCGAGCATCTCCAGGTTCTCCTCCATGCGGTCCGCGACGCGGTTCAGGATGGAGGCTCGTTCCGCGACGGAGGTCTTCCCCCATCCCGGAGCCGCTTTGTGGGCTGCGTCGAGGGCCAGTTCGATGTCCTCGGCAGTACCCCTGGCAACTTCGCAGAAGACCTTGCCGGTGACCGGCGACATGTTCTCGAAGTACTGGCCCTTCAGGGGCGGCACCCATTCACCGCCGATCCAGTTCTCGTACCTGGACTTGAAAGAGACTTTCGATCCGTCCTGGCCGGGCTGGGCATAAACAGTCATTGTCGAACTCCTCGGATTCCGCGGGTGAGGGACATGTACAGTCCACTGACCACAGCGTAGAAGCCGGATGGTTGCATCGACGTTGCATGGACACCGGAACGGTGATCCCGGTGCGGGCTCCGTTCAGCCCTCGTTGCGGGGTGCCACCGACGGCGCACCGGGCGTGGACGGGCCCACTGGCGCAGGGTCAGGGCCCCGGGAAGGATCGGTTTTGCCCGAGGCCTCCCCCGGTAGCGCGTCGTCGTCGCAGGCTGTCTCCTCGGCGCCGTCGGCATCCACCGGTGCATCCGCGGCCGGTACTCCCGGGACACTCGCGGACTCTCCGCCGGGCGCAGGGGTCGCGGGCACCGGCTCGGTACCTGCCTCTGCCTCCACCGCGGGATCGGGGCTGCACGCCAGGTCCGTTCCTGCCTCGGGAACGACCTGCGGCTGCACGACCGGGTCTGCCGGCTTCGTGGTCTCGGTCGGCTTGGGCGCGGGAGCCTTGGGCGGCTCGGGCGCGGTCGTCTCGGGCGTCGTCGGCTCCGACTTCACCGGGGGCTTGGTCGTCTCGGTCGGCTCGGGTTTCGTGGTCTTCGTCGGCTCGGGCTTCTGGGGCTCGGGTTTCGTGGTCTTCGTCGGCTCGGGCTTCTGGGGCTCGGGTTTCGTGGTCTTCGTCGGCTCCGACTTCGGGGTCTCGGGCTTCGTGGACTTCGTCGGCTCCGACTTCACCGGGGGCTTGGTGGTCTTCGACGGCTTGGACTGCGTTCTCGATTCCGTCGTCCCGGACGATTTCGGCTTCGCGGTCGCGGACGGCCTCGCCTGCGCGAGCGCCTCCTGCCGCTTCACGACGGGCTTCGACGGCTCGGACGACAGGTTCACGGCCGAATCGGGCTCGGGCGCCGCTGCGGTGGTAGATGCCGATGCTCCCGCGACGCCGCTCGAGCGCGTGGCGGCCGGGACCCGGGGTAGCTGGGTCGGGAGCAGCCCGCGCAGCTCACTGCTACCGGCGCCGAGGACTGGCTGAAGATCGAGGATCGGCGGGACAGCGCCAAGATCTGCGCCGAACACCTGATCGGACCGGGTGCTCGACTGGGCCCAGGCCGGGACGGCGGAAACGCTGGAACCGCCGGGTGTGTAGTCCTTCATCACGCCAGGACGGGCCCGATGAGTCGCGGGGACGTAAGTCCAGCCCACCGGGTCCACGTGCTCACCGTCGAGGATTGTCTCGAGATGCAGGTGGCAACCTGTTGACGATCCGCTGGTACCCACCTCTGCGATCGGATCGCCGCCGTCGACCACATCGCCCGTTTCCACCGAGATTCCCTGGAGGTGGTTGTACGTGGTGATGAGGCCGTTGCCGTGGTCCACCTCGACGCGGTTGCCGCCACCCCACTGGTGCCATCCGACACCGCGTACTGTCCCTGCATCCGCCGCGTACACCGGGGTGCCGCAGGGGGCTGCGAAGTCCTGGCCGGTGTGGAGCTCTCCCTCCTCCGCCGTGATGGGACTCGTTCGCGGTCCGAAGGGCGAGGTGGGGGTGAGTTCGCCGAGGGGGGCGAAAAGCGTGCCCGCGAGAGGCCGCTGGACGGCAGTGGAGATGTCGGTGAGGAGTGGTGCGGTAGCAGCGGAACTGTCCGCCGACGGCGCCACCTCCCGCGGCTTCGTCGCATCGAGCGCATCGGCGTAGCGGAGGGGAACCATCAGGGAGGAACCGACCGAGCCCGTTGCCGACAGCGCGTCGTCGAGCCCGAGAAGGGAGGAGTCCGTCTGCACGGAAGCCCGCGACATGGCATCGGCGGCCTCCCACGACTGCGGGACGACGCCCTGGAATCCGACGAAGCACACGACCATCGCGAGGCTCGCGTTCATCTTCGTGCGGCGTACGCCTCGGCTGCGCCCCGGCACCCTCGCCATGCTCCGGTGCTTTCCAGCCTGCGTCACGAAGATCCCCTTTTGGAAGTGCATTCTGCGGTGATCCGGACCAGCAGGCAGCATTGCCCGCCGGGCACATCGGCCACCGGATACAACGGTAGCCCCAACGTGGTCCGGATTGCGATGTTCTATTGCGGTTCGGTGACAAACTTCGGCGAATCCTGAGCCTGCCGGGGCGCGGACAGTTCCGCGGTCAGCCGTTCCACGTGGGCGACGACGGCGCCCCTCCTCGGGGAGCGTGGAGGCAGGACCCTCAAGGCCAGTTCCCAGGCCTCGGTGTCGTCCTCTGCCTCGGGAAGTGCCAGGTACTGCATCACGGCGTCCGGCGCACCATCACTGAGCACAGCATCGCGCAGCAGGGTGGACACCTCGCTGCGCAGGCGCACGATCGCCGGAGCCTGGGACCGCGGTAGGACCGGACCCCGGTAGATGCCGAGCGCCGTCCGGTGGGCTCCGCGCCGCAGATAGCCGAGGACCTGCATCGCATCGACGACGAGTTCACCCGGCAACCTGTACGGCCTGGACTGGGTCACCATCTCGGCACCGCAGGGTACCAGCACCTTCCTCAGTCGGAGCATCTCCGCGCGGACGGTCACACCCGCCGCATCATCGGGGTAGACCATGGCGGCGAGCTGCTCCGCCGTGAGCCCCTCCGGGTGCAGTGCCAGGAGTGTGAGCAGTTCGGCGTGCCGCAGACTCAGCTTCACGGAGGCTCCACCGACGTGCACCACGCCGAGGTCACTCCCCAGGATCTGCAGACTGTTCCGGTACAGCGCTGTGGAGGAGCGGGCCCTTCGGGACGTCCGCCCACCCGCGGGCTCCCGGCTCGTCAGGCGGTGGATCTTCAGCTGCGCCTCGGCTGCGGCCACCGCCGCCTCCACGAGCGAGAGGGTCTGGGGAGCCACGGCATCGGAGGAGCCGGTGATGTCGATGACCCCGAGCACCGTCCCCGAATCGGGGTCGTGCAGCGGCACAGCCGTGCAACTCCAGGGCCGTGCATCCGGACTGAAATGCTCGGCCCCAGCGATCTGGACGCTGCACCCGAGCGCCAGGGCTGTCCCCGGAGCACTGGTCCCCACTGTGGCCTCCGACCAGTCGGCTCCCGCCATGAAGAGCATGCCCTCGGCACGTCGGCGTAACCCACGGTCACCCTCGACCCACAGCAACCGGCCGTTCTCGTCGCCGACCGCCACGAGAAGACCGGCGCGAAGGCTCGGCTGGACCAGCAGCCGGTCGATGACGGGCATGACCGTGATCAGTGGATGGGACTGGCGGTACGACTCGAGTTCGTCATCCGCGCAGAAGAGGTGCGCCTGGGCGGTCGAGGGGTCCGGGAGGAACGACAGTGATCGCAGCCAGGACTGCTGGACCACACTGCGGAGATCTCCCTCGACCCGTCCCTGCCACAGGGCTTCATGGGCGGCGAGCGCCGTGCGCTGCAGCATCTCGGAGGACAGCGCCGCAGCGGCGACTGAACGGGACGGCGACATCGACACTCCGCTTCGTGGTCTGCTCCACGGAACGGCGTGGGGCAGATCACAGTCTAGCGGGGGCTACTCACCGCGGGAAATGGCCACCATGTCCTCGCGAGGTACGAGTTTCACGCGCTCGCGGACCACTTCGGCATTACCCGAGGTGTTGACGAAGTTCGCGCCGAGCTTCATCTCGTGGCTGTCGAGCTTCAGCCACCCGCTCCAGGTGGTGTAGCGCACGCCTCGCTCCTCCAGCAGCGCCGTCACGGCTGCTTCGGAAGGCTCCTCGGCGGCAGGCAGGTTGAGCCGGTCCTCGAGCAGGAAACCGATGGTCTCGAGCGCGTCGCCCTTCGTGTGGCCTATCAGGCCCACCGGTCCGCGCTTGATCCACCCGGTGGCGTAGAGACCGGGCACGGGCGCGCCGGACTCGTCGATCACCCGTCCGCCTGCGTTGGGGATGACACCGCGCTCGGCGTCGAACCCGATCTCCGGGAGCTCGGACCCGAAGTACCCGATGGCGCGATAGACGGCCTGGACGGGGTAGTCGAGCATCTCCCCGGTGCCGCGCACGCTGCCGTCCCCGGTCAGTTCGGTGCGCTCGAACCTCATTCCGGCAACCCTGCCGGGGGTCTCCGCCGAGTCGTGGATCTCGACCGGCGAGTGGAGGAAGTGCAGGTGCAGTCGACGCGAGGCGCCGGTCGGTTCATCCTCGACGAGCCAGTTGGTCAGGGTCTTGACCATCGTCTTGGTCTGGTTGTTCGAGGCGATCTGCTGCTCCGAGCCGGCGTCGAAGTCGAAATCCTCCGGGTAGAGGACGATATCGACGTCGCGGGAGTGGGACAGTTCCCGCAGTTCCAGCGGGGTGAACTTGATCTGGGCGGGGCCGCGCCGCCCGAAGACGTGCACATCCGTGACGGGCGAGGCCCGCAGCCCGGCATAGACGTTGTCCGGGATCTCCGTGGAGAGCAGATCGTCGGCATGCTTCGAGAGGATGCGCGCGGCATCGAGCGCCACATTGCCGTTCCCGATCACTGCGATCTCGGTGGCGTCCAGCGGCCAGTCCCGGCTCACATCAGGGTGGCCGTCGTACCAGGACACGAAGTCGGCGGCGCCGAAGGAGCCCTCCAGCTCCACACCCGGAATGGGAAGATCGGCGTCCTTGATGGCGCCGGTCGCGAACACCACCGCGTCGTAGAAGCGGCGGAGGTCGGAGAGGGTGAGATCCCGTCCGTAGTTGACGTTGCCCAGGAAGCGGATGTCCCCCCGATCCAGCACCTTGTGAAGTGCGTTCACGATGCCCTTGATACGTGGGTGATCGGGCGCCACCCCGTAGCGGATGAGGCCGTAGGGCGCCGGATACTGATCGAACAGGTCGATGCTGACGGCGAAGTCGCCACCCTGCACCTCGTTGGATTTCGTCAGGATGTCGGCAGCGTAGACACCCGCCGGACCCGCGCCGATGATCGCGACCCGCAGCGGTCGTCCCGCAGCTGAGGTAGACACTGAATAGCCTTCTTCCCGGTGGAACTGCTCCCGATGGATACCGTGACGCGTACCAGGCGCACAGTCACCTATTCTAATTGCCGTCCGGCGGCACCTGCCAAAATAGTGGTGGGTGTCTCCTCGACCCGCCCACCGCACCCCGACACCTGCGGGAATAAAGCGTCGAGGCCGATCGTTCAGCTCTCGTGAGCAGAACAGAGGCAAGACCCCAACGCCCGGCGAGAAGCGAAAATTCCCTGGGCATCCTCTTCGGGATCAGCGCCTACGGCCTCTGGGGTCTCCTCCCCCTCTACTTCATCATCCTGGCGCCGGCCGGGCCCGTGGAGATCGTGGCGAACCGTGTGCTGTGGTCGCTGGTCTTCTGCGCCCTGCTCCTCACGGCGATGCGCTCGTGGCGGCCGGTGCTGACGGCACTGCGTACCCCGCAGATCGTCGGGCCGCTCACCCTCGCGGCCATGCTGATCGCGGTCAACTGGCTCGTCTACACGTACGGCGTCACCTCGGGCCAGGCTATCGAGGCCTCCCTGGGCTACTTCATCAATCCGATCGTCTCCGTCCTGCTGGGCGTACTCGTCCTCCACGAGAAGCTGCGACCCCTGCAGTGGACCGCCATCGGGATGGGCGTGCTCGCCGTGATCGTCCTCGCGGTCGGCTACGGATCCGTCCCGTGGATCGCACTGACCCTGGCGTTCTCCTTCGGCACCTACGGCTTCGTGAAGAAGAAGGTGGGCTCCAGGGTGGACGCCGTCTCGAGCCTGAGCATCGAGACGGTCGTCCTGGCCCCCATCGCCGCCATCGTCATGCTCTGGCTCTCCTCGACCGGCGCCGCGACCCTCACGAGCGAGGGCACGGGGCACTTCTGGATCATGGCCGCCTCGGGTGTGATCACCGCGGTCCCCCTGATCTTCTTCGGGGCCGCTGCACGCAGACTGCCCCTCACGACCATCGGAATGCTCCAGTACCTCGCCCCCGTGCTCCAGTTCCTCCTCGCCCTGCTGGTCCTCCACGAGGAGATGCCGTTCGAGCGGTGGATCGGCTTCGGACTGGTGTGGGTGGGTCTGGCCCTCCTCACGATCGATATGGTGCGGACCGTGCGCCGGCAGCCCCGACCCGCGAGGAAGCCCGTGCCTGCCCCGGCCGCAAACTCCTGACCCCGTGAACGCGGAGGTGCGGCCGATCGCCTGTCAGCGGGGGGTGCGCACCCAGTCCCGCGGGACGACGACCATGGGGACGGGCAGGGCCCGCAGCATCTTGTTCGCGGTGGATCCCAGGAAGATCTGACGATTCTGGGCGAGCCGGCTGGAGCCGACGATCACGAGTTCGCCCGCATCCCATTCGATGTCGTCGATGGCCTCCTCGATGGTGCGGCCGTGCGCCACCGTGATGGACGCCTCGTGGCCCTCGGGGAGCTGCTCGACGGCGCGGGCCAGCACCGACTCCGCATGCTGGTGCGCCCTGTTGATGGCTTCGCCCGAGTCGGAGGCCTCATGCACATCGAGCGCCACGAGCGAGATCAGGCGCAGCGGAAGGCCGCGCCGCGCAGCCGATTCGACCGAGACCTCGAGCACCGACTCCGCACCTGCGCGCGTTCCCACCGCACAGGTCATGCGGGTGAATGCCGCGCGGTGCCGGTAGCCGCGTGGCGCGAGAGCCACCGGGACGCTGGAGCTGTGCAGCACCGCGTTCGCCACGCTGCCCACGGTGAAGCGCCGCAGCAGACCGTTGCTGGACGCGCCGATCACGATCAGGCCGGCACCGATGTCGTTCGCCAGCTCCACCAGCCCCGCGGCGAAGGAGTCCGCGAGGCGCACGTGCGTGGTGACCTCGACGCCGTCGGGCACGTTCTCGCTCGCGCGATCGAGTGCCTCCTGTGCGCGGACCCCACCCGGGGCCACACTGCCGTCCTGCGGCCAGTCGAGGACGGTGACAAGATCGATGCCGGCCGACTGGGTGACGGCCAGGGAGGTCGCCAGCTCCAGGGCATCCCTCCCGCGATCATTCTCGGTATAGCCAACGACGTAGCGCACGGCGACTTCCTCTTCCTCGATCAGTGGCGGCCACGGCAGAACGATGACGAGCCGCAGAGTCGGTTCACTCTAGCGCAGCAGCCGGCCCATGAACCGCTGATCGGGGCGGCTGCCACGCCGGCAGCTACTGCTTCGGCGCCGAGCCCTTCGTGAGGATCTCCTGCCGGAAGAAGGCCGGGTTGATCCTGGCCCAGACGAGCATGAGGACAGCCCCGAGGAGGATCACACCGATGCCGAGGATGAAGACCATGCCGATCCCGAACAGTTCCGAGCCCGAACCGTAGGCCGGATCCATGGAGTCCATCGCCGTCTTCACGAACATGACCAGGAGGATCACCCCTCCCAGCAGCGGCGCCAGGAACTTGAAGACCAGATTCCGACCGCTGGCGAAGGCCTGCGCGCGGAAGTACCAGACGCAGGCGAGCGCCGTGATGCCGTAGTAGAAGCAGATCATCAGCCCGAGGGCCGTGATGGTGTCCCACAGCGCGTTCTCGGAGACGAGGCGTGTGAACACGTAGAAGCCTGCGGCGGCAACGGCGGCAGCAACGGTGGCGACACTCGGGGACTTGTACTGGGGACTGATACGCCCGTAGCTCGTGGGCAGGGCCGTGTAATGCCCCATGGCCAGGAGGGTGCGCGCCGGGGAGACGAAGGTCGACTGGAGCGAAGCGGCCGAGGAACTCAGGACCGCCATGGACATCAGGATGGCGAAGGGGCCCATCACGGGGCCGGCCAGGGCCGCGAAGATGCTCCCCTGGTTGTCGGGATTGCCGGCACCGAGTTCGCCGTCGCCGATCCCCGCATAGGCGAGTGTGGCGAGTGCGACGGTGAGGTAGATGACCACGATGACGATGACCGTGAGCGCACCGGCCCGGCCGGGTGTCTTCTCCGGGTTCCTGGTCTCCTCGTTCATGGTGAGGGTGACGTCCCAGCCCCAGTAGATGAAGATCGACAGGGACACCCCGGCCGCGAAGGCGGAGAAGGAGCCGACGGCGAAGGGGTTGAACCACTCGGCGCTGATCCCGGTGGCATCGAAGGCGGTGCCGTTGGCCACATGGATGAAGGCCGCTACGGCGAACCAGCCCAGCACGATCAGCTGGAAGGTGACCAGGACGTACTGGACGGTCTTGGTGGTCTCCATGCCGCGATAGGAGACATAGCACGCGAGGGCGATGAACACGAGGGTCGTCGCGATGTTGAGCGGAAGATTCAGGGTGAGATCGGCGATCGCCGGATCACCCAGGAGCTGTGAGAGCAGTAGATAGAAGAAGTCCACGGCGACGGCGGCAAGATTGGACAGCACGATGATCGTGGCTGCGATCAGCCCCCACCCGCCCATCCAGCCGACCCAGGGCCCGAAGGCGCGGGTGGCCCAGGTGAAGGAGGTCCCCGAGTCCGGCATGGAGTTGTTCAGCTCGCGGTATCCCAGCGCCACGAGCAGCATGGGGATGAACCCCACGAGGAAGATGGCAGGCAGATTCACGCCCACCTCCGCCACGGTGGGGCCGAGGGCGGCGGTGAGCGTGTAGGCCGGAGCCACGCAGGACACCCCGATTACGACAGCCCCGACCAGCCCCACCTTCCCGGGCGCCAGACCCTTCCTGCTCAGTCCGCCCTCGGTCCTGGTGGTCTCCTCGATGCTCATGCGTCCATCTCCGTGGTCGGGGCGCCCTGGCCGGGCGTGGTGCGGGGCGAGGTGTAGCTGCGCGGGACGACGACCATGGGGATGGTCAGCGTGCGCAGGATCTTGTTCGCCGTGGTGCCGAGGAAGATCCTCAGGTGCTGGGCGAGTCGGCTGGAGCCGACCAGCAGGATCTCCCCGTCGTCCCACTCCATGGACTCGATGGCCTCCTCGACGGACGTGCCGTGCGCCGTCTCGACGCTCACCGGACCGCCGATCGACGCGGCTGCCTCCCGGAGCCGGAGATTCGCGGCGTCCTCGGCCCCGTCCGGATCCGGCCGGCCGGCATCGAGCGGAACGAGGGACACCAGTCGCAGGGGCAGATCGCGACGGCGCGCCGATGACACCGCGACCTCCACGACGTCACCGGCACCCGCGCGTCGTCCTACGGCACACGTCAGGCGAGTCACAGGTTCCATGCGACGGTAACCCTTCGGCGCGAGCGCCACGGGGACCTCGGCGGCGTGGAGCAGGCTGCGTGCCACGTTGCCCACGTTGAATCGGGCGCCCGGCCCGCGCGAGCTCGCGCCGATGACGATCAGGGCGACATCCGGGTCGGCGGCGGCCCTCATGAGGCCCTCGGCGTTCGATTCCGCTCGCAGCACCACGCCGCGCGCCGTGACGTCCGCGGGAACGAGGGCCAGCCCCTCGTCCATCCACTCCTTCATCTGGTCGGAGAGGACCCCGTCGAAGTTCTTGGCCGGCGGGTACGTCCCGGCGAACAGGGAGTGCTCGGGGGTGACGAGCACGAGATCGAGGCTGGCCTCCTGGCGGCGGGCCAGCGCGACGGCGAGGCACACGGCGTCGTGCCCGCGTGCGTCCGCGGTGTAACCGACGACATAGCGCATGCTCAGGCCTCCTTCGCGGAACCGGCGGGCTGCCGTCCGGACGCGAGCGCCTCATGGATTGCCGCTGCCGTGCGTCTACCCATCCGGACGGCGCCGTCCACGTGCTGGTAGCCCTCCGCCGCGATGTCCGAGCACGACCAGTGGATGGGGCCCACTGGCGTCCGCTGGTCCCGCCCGTACCGGTGGAGTCCGCCGAGGTCGTAGCTCGAGGCGTAGGCACCGCGGGTCCACTCCTCCGACGCCCAGTCCGATTCGTAGTAGACCTCCGGCTCGAGGGCCTGCGGGCCGAGGAAGCCGGCGATCGACTCGAGGATGCGCGCGCGCCGCTCGGACTCGGTGAGCTCGAACATCGCGTCGGCCTTCTCGTCGGACACGAAGCCGACGAGGGTACCGCGCGGGTCCTCGTGGTTCGAGTTGTCGTAGATCTCCTGCACGATCGAGCCCGCGCTGAAGCCGGTGCCGGAGAGTCCGTCCTCCCGCCAGAACGGTGTGGCGTAGACGGCGTGGATCTTGATGACGAGGCCCAGCGACTGGTGCTGGTGCATCTGGTGCTGGCGCCGCGGCAGGGGCGGGTCGTAGCTGATGCGCGAGTAGAGATTGGGCGGCACGGCGACGACCGCGTAGCGCGCATGCACCGTGACCGTGTCGGAGACCACCGTGACGCCGTCGCGCCCCTCCGGCCCGTTCCGGCGCAGGGTGCGTACCGGGCTGGCGAGGATGACGTCCTCTCCGAGCTCCTCGGCCATCCGCTCGGAGACGGACTGCATCCCGCCGATCACGCGCTTGTCGAGGATGAAGTCCTCGTCGACGAGGTTCGAGAAGGATCCGGCCGTGGCGGCCATGAGGATGGCCTGCAGCGTGGAGAACGCGTGGGCGGGCTTGGTCAGCATGCCTCCCGCGATGAAGAGCCCGATGTTGTTGCAGGCCTCCTCGTCGTCCGACTGCTGACGCAGCCAGTGGTGGAAGGAGATGGTGTCGAGCGCACGGGCGTCCGGGTGGTTCCAGGGCTCCTCGGGGCCCGCCTCGGCGACGAGCCGGTCGAGGAGGGCGATCAGGCGCTCCATCTCCTCACGGGTGTGATCGCCCACCGGGAACATCTCCCCGGTGTAGCGGACGGGTTCGCCCGCGGGGCCGATGTAGACGGACTCACCCTCGCGGTAGCGGGAGAAGGTCCCCAGACCGAGCTCGCCGAGCAGGCCGATGAGTTCGGTCTGGTCCGGTGAGACCCACTGGCCCCCCACCTCGAACATCGCCCCGTCGATGATGTCGGTGTGGGTCCGGCCGCCCACCCGGTCCCGGGCCTCGACGACGGCGACCGAGTGCCCGGCCTTCGTCAGGTCGCGTGCGGCGGTCAGGCCGGAAGGGCCTGCTCCGATGATGACGACGTCGCGCTCGATGGTTCCCATATGATCCTCCCGGCCGCATGACGCGGACCACAAAATGAATGACGTTCATTATTTCGCCCTACTATAGCCTTGAGGCTTCTCCGGGGGAAGAGTCGAACCGGAATCCGTCTATCGCAGCAGGGGTCGATCCATGAGCGCAGGACCAGCCTCGCCGCGCCGGGCCGGGCGTCCACCGCGCGGTGTGCTCTCACGGGACAGCATCACCGCGGCCGCCCTCACCCTGATCGAGGACGAGGGCTATGAGGGACTGACGATGTCGGCCCTGGCGCGCCGGCTCCGGGTCGCGCCGTCGGCACTCTACAACCACGCGGCCTCCAAGCGGGAGGTACTCGGCTGGGTGCAGGACCACGTCATGACGATGGTCGACTTCAGCACCTTCGCGGAGGAGCCGTGGGAGGACGCCGTCCGGGAGTGGGCCAGGTCCTACCGGACGGTGCTGGCCCGTCACGGCCCCCTGGTGCCGGTCATCGCCGTCATGCCGGTCACCGACGCGGCCGAGACACTGCGCATGTACGAGGAGGTGGCCCGCGGTTTCCTCGCCGCAGGATGGCCCGAGGCCCTGATCGTCCCGTCGATCGTGGCCCTCGAGTCCTTCATCTTCGGATCCGCGCTCGACGTCGCAGCGCCCAGCGACATCTTCGACTCGGGAAGCCTGGGTCCGCACTTCCCGGTCTTCACCTCCGCCGTACGGACCGCGAGGGAGGCCGACGGCGCCCGCAGCGCCGCGGACGCCGCATTCCACACCGGCCTCGAGGCCATGCTCGACGGCCTCCGCGCCCAACTGGCGGCCAGCCGCGGCTGAGGGCGCCTTTACCCCCTTCCGCAACGCTGTTACGATCGCGTCACGGTCAAGTAGCGGCCGGCACTTCTGGCTCAGTGAGGTCCACAGTGTCCGTTACACCCCTTACCCCGATCTCCCTCTCCCCCGACGCTCTCGATGACGCCCCGTGGATCAGCGAGGACGTCCTCGGCCTCGTCGTGCGGGAGTTGCCCGGCCGCCCGGCCCGGTCCGCCCCGGTGATACCGCGCGATCTCTCCGCGACCACCGATCGGGAACTCCGTTCCCTGAGCAATCAGCTCTATCGCGTACTGGACACCGACAATGCGCCGTTCGGTGCGCTCGAGGACTACGAGGCCGTGATCGAGGAACTCGACGATCGCGCCGCGCATGCAGCACAGCGCGTCGAGGCGGAGCGCGTGCGGGAGAAGTTCCGCGACAATCCCGTCACGTCGCGCTTCGAGCTCTTCCACGACGGCGTCATGGTGGGCTACGTGAAATACGATCTGCGCGCCGGCCGCCTGCGCCTGCTGGAGACCATCGTGGGGACGGACCATCAGGACTCCGGGCTCGAAGCGGTCCTCGTCCGCGAATCGCTGCTCAACGCGCACCGCCGGCGCCTCGCCCCGATTCCCTACTGCCGCCACGCACAGGCGTTCCTGGCCGGGAATCCGCACTTCCAGGCCCTCATCCCGCTGGGCTGAGGCCACGTCCGGGCTGGAACCACGACAGGACTGACGGCAACAGCAGAAAGACCCCGCAGCCGGGCTGCGGGGTCTTCATGGTCCGGCCGGCGCCCACGGCGCGGCAGGTGATCAGCCGGGCTGGACGCTCCGGATCGCGTGCGCGAGCACCTCGAGTCCGTCGGCGAGCAGTTCGTCGCTGATGACGAGCGGCGGGAGCAGCCGGATCACGTTCCCGTAGGTCCCGCAGGTCAGGATGATCACGCCTTCCCGCAGGCACTGTGCGGCGATGGCCTTCGTGGCCTCCGGGTTGGGGACCTTACCGCCGGGCTCCACGAACTCGATGGCCAGCATGGCCCCCCGGCCGCGGATCTCACCGATGATGCTGTGCTCCCCGAGCTCGGACTGCAGCGTGGCGAAGCGCTCCATCACCTGCGCCTCGATGGACCTGGCCCGGCCCACCAGGTCCTGGTCCTTCATGGTCCGGATGGCACCGAGCGCCGCTGCGCAGGCCACGGGATTGCCGCCGTAGGTCCCGCCGAGCCCGCCGGCGTGGACCGCGTCGAGCAGATCCGCGCGTCCGGTGATCGCCGAGAGCGGCATACCCGCGGCGATACCCTTGGCCATCGTGATGATGTCCGGCACCACACCCTCGTGGTTCACGGCGAACCACTCACCGGTGCGGCAGAACCCGGACTGCACCTCGTCGGCGATGAACACGACGCCGTTGGCCGCGGCCCACTCGGCGAGGGCCGGGAGGAAACCGGGAGCCGGCACGATGAAGCCGCCCTCCCCCTGCACGGGTTCGATGATGATCGCGGCCACCGAGCCGGCGCCGATCTGCTTCTCGATCATCGTGATGGCACGCTGGGCGGCCTCGGGACCCGTGATGTCCGGGTTCTCCTCGCGGAACGGGTAGCTCATCGGTACCCGGTAGATCTCCGGTGCGAACGGACCGAAGTCGGTCTTGTACGGCATCGTCTTGGCGGTCAGCGCCATGGTCAGATTGGTGCGGCCGTGATAGGCGTGGTCGAAGGCGACGACGGCGTTCCGACCGGTGGCCAGGCGCGCCACCTTCACGGCGTTCTCCACGGCTTCGGCACCGGAGTTGAACAGGACCGTGCGCTTCTCGAAGTCCCCCGGTGTCAGCTCTGCGAGCTGCTCCGCGACGGCGATGTAGCCCTCGTAGGGCGTCACCATGAAGCAGGTGTGCGTGAAATGCTCCACCTGGTCCCTGACGGCGGCGACGACGGCCGGATCGGAGGCACCCACACTCGTCACCGCGATGCCGGCGCCGAGATCGATGAACGAATTGCCGTCCACGTCACGGACGATCGCCCCGTCCGCGTCCGCCGCGTAGACGGGGACCCCGGAGACGACGCCCTTGGCGACCACCTGCGCGCGGCGCGCAGCCAGTGCTGCGGACTTCGGGCCGGGGAAGGTGCCGTTGATGTGGCGCTTCTGCTCGATCCTGGTGGCCGGTGCCGTGGCTCCCGGCGTTGTTGCATACGTTGTCATGCGACTTCCCTTCCTCGTGGAGTTCTTCAGGCGTCCAGCACGGTCATGACGTGCTTGATGCGGGTGTAGTCCTCCACGCCGTACATGGAGAGGTCCTTGCCGTAGCCGGAACTCTTGAACCCTCCGTGCGGCATCTCGGCGGTGAGCATGATGTGCGTGTTGATCCAGACCGCACCGAAGTCGAGGTCCCGGGAGACGCGCATCGCCGTGCCGTGGTCGGTGGTCCAGACGCTGGAGGCCAAGGCGTAGTCGACCCCGTTCGCCAGTTCCACGGCCTCCTCCTCCGTACTGAACGTCTGCACGGTCAGGACCGGGCCGAAGGTCTCCTGCTGCACCACCCGATCGTCCTGCCTGGCCCCGGTGACGATGGTGGGCTCGAAGAAGTAGCCCTTCTCACCCGCTCGCTTGCCGCCCGTGGCGATGCTGCAGTGGGCCGGCAGCGCATCGATCACGGCATTGACCGCATTGAAGTGGTTGATGTTGTTGAGCGGTCCGAAGTAGTTCTCGGAATCGTCGGCGCTGCCCGTGGTCAGGGTCTTCGTGTGCTCGACCATCGCCGCGACGAGCTCGTCGTGGGCATCCTCGTGGACGAGTATCCGCGTGATGGCGGTGCAGTCCTGCCCGGCGTTGAAGAACGCGAACTCGGTGATCTGCTGCGCCGTCTTCTGCAGGTCGGCGTCGGCGAACACGACGGCGGGGGCCTTGCCGCCCAGCTCCAGGTGGGCCCGCTTGAGTCCCTTGGCGGCACCCGAGGCGACGGCGATACCCGCGCGCACCGACCCGGTGATGGACACCAGTCCGGGTACCGGGTGCTCCACCATGGCCGCCCCTGTCTCCCCGGTGCCGAGCACCACGTTCAGCACGCCGTCGGGAAGGATGCCCTGCGTGAGCCGGGCGAGGACGAGGGTCGATTCCGGGGTGGTGTCGCTGGGCTTGAGCACCACGGTGTTGCCCGCTGCGAGCGCCGGGCCGATCTTCCAGACGGCCATGAGGAACGGATAGTTCCACGGTGCCACCTGCGCTACGACGCCGATGGGCTCCCGCCGCACGTAGGAGGTGTGGCCCTCCATGTACTCCCCCGCGGACTTGCCCTCGAGGATGCGGGCCGCTCCGGCGAAGAACCGAAGCTGGTCGGCCCCGGCTGCAACCTCCTCCGTGGCGATCATCTCGCGCACCTGGCCCGTATTGCGGTGCTGGGCCTCGACGAGCTCCTCGGCGGCGGCCTCGACGGCATCGGCCAGCCTGAGCAGCATCAGCTGGCGCTGACCCGGCGTGGTCCGCTTCCAGGCGGGGAACGCCCGGGCAGCCGCCTGCATGGCGTCGTCGACGTCGGCGTCCGACGAGACGGGCGACTGCGCCACGACCTCGCCGTTGGTCGGATTCACGATGTCCAGGAGGTCGGTTCCGGCGGGCGTCACGAAGTCGCCGTCGATGAAGTTCTGAAGGGTCTCGGCCACGCTGCACTGCCTTTCACGAGGGTGATGACACGGCATCATCGGACATCCGGTCACATCTGTTGTGGTCACGGTACCGGCGCCGGCAAGCCCTCGCCACAGCTAGTTGCACAGGGCGAGGCCTGGTCGGTGGTGCAGCAGCACAGACTTCTCCTAGCATGGTCCTATGGCTCTCTCGCTCCCCGACCTCCTTGCCGATCCCGCCCTCGAGCTGGTGCCGGTGGGTCGTACCGAAGCCTCTTCGCTCCCCATCCAATGGGTCGCCCTGACAGAACTGGAGGATCCGGCGCCCTTCCTCAACGGCGCCGAGGTGGTGCTGACCACCGGGGTGCGACTGCTCACGGAGTCCTCCCAGCGCCGCTTCGTCCGACGGACGCATGCTGCAGGCGCCCTCGCCATCGGCTTCGGTGTGGGCTTCGCCCACGACCGGGTCCCTCCCGTCCTGGTGGCGGCGGCCGACGCCGTCGGACTGCCCGTCTTCCTCGTCCCGTACGAGGTGCCTTTCATCGCCATCGGGAAGAAGGTCTCCGATGCCCTGTCGGCCGACCACTACGCCGGGCTGGAGGACCTGCTCGAGGGACACGCCGTGCTGGCCTCGGCCCTGCTCGGCGCCGGAGGACTCGGCGCCCTCCTCGCTCAGCTGGCACGGATGCTCGGCACCGAGGTGGCGCTGTTCCAGTACGGCGCGCGGATCGCCGGCGCTCCCGCGCCCCGACGCACGACCGTGCGCTCGGCAGGCGTGTCCGAACGGACCGCCGATCCGGCGTGGCACCGCCTGCCGATCGCCACGGGGCTCAAGGACCGATGCACGCTGGCGATCGGTGAACCCTACGTCCGCACCGCCGTGGTGGACTATGCGCAGAGCCTCATCTCGGTGGAGCTCACCAATCAGGCGCGCAATCGTACGGGAGCACGGATGGCCCTCGGTCAGCTGCTGGAGGACGTGGTCCGGGGCACCCTGGCCGGGCCGGACGCCGCCGCGAGACTCGCCAGCTCCGGCATGGACACGACGAAGCGCCACAGTGTGCTGATCGTCGCCGTGGCGTCGGGGCAGCGTCGGGCCCTGCGCACCCTCCCGCTGCCGGACGGGTGGGACGGCGTCTCGTCCGGGCTCGTCGACGATCAGCTCGTGCTGGTACTGCCGTCGTCGGGAACCCCCGATCCGATGCACCTCACCCGGTATCTGCACGGCGCCGGGCTGACCGCGCGCATCGGCGTGGGCGGCACCTACACCCAGCCGAACGGCCTGCGCTGGAGCTACTACGAGGCCCGCGAGGCCCTCCTGCGCGGGCAGAGCCTGAATATCGCGGACCGTCTCAGCCTCACCTCGCTGCTGCTGTCCAGTGCCGACGTACCCCTGGCCGATCTGGCGGCGGAGACCCTGCGCCCCCTCGAGGCCTTCGACGACGCCCACGGGGCCGGGCTCACCCTCACGCTCCAGCGGTACCTCGATCTCGACGGCTCGGTGGCCGCCGTGGCCGCGGATCTGGACCTGCACCGCAACACCATCCGCTATCGCCTCCAGCAGGTCGTCACCCTCTCAGGCTACGATCCGGCCGTCACCGCGGATCGGGTCCACCTCTATCTCGCCCTGCGGGTCAGAGCCCTGCACCGCAACGATCGCTGACCCTCGACCGGCCTCCCGTCCGGGGGCGGGTCAGGGCAGTGCGGGCCGTCCGAGGAATTCGGCGATGTCCGCGTAGACCTCCTTCGACTCCGGCAGGCGGGGGAACGCCGGGAAGACATGGAATCCACCCGGATAGACCCTCATGGTGACGTTCGCTCCTGCTGCTACGGCACGGTCCCGGAACACCGCGGCGTCGGCCATGCAGATGTCGCGCGTGCCCTGGTAGATCCGTGTTGTCGGCACCGTCTCCAGCAGCGTGGCCGGCGCGCACGCCGGACTGATCAGCGGCGTGCGCGGATCGTCCCCGGCGGCCCACCACAGCCCGGCCTGGACACCCCCGGCCACCGAGAGCATGGGGTCCACGGCGTCGTACTTCGGGATCTGCGGGTTCGTTCCCGTGACATCGAGCCAGGGGGAGAACGCGACGATCCGGCCGGGCGCGGGCAGCCCGGCCTCACGGAAGGCCCACGGCTGGGCTATCGCAAGACCGCCGCCCGCGGAGTCACCCATCAGGGTGACGTCCCCGGGAGCAGCCGTGCGCAGCACCTCGCGGTACACGGAGACCAGATAGCCGAACGCCTCGCGGTAGGTGCTCTCCGGGGCGAGGCGATAGAGGGGAACGGTGACGGCGGCGCCCGTGCGCCGGGTCAGCTCCGCGATGATCCACCAGTGCGGACGGCCCAGCTCGTTGATGTAGATGCCGCCGTGCGTGTAGATGATGTGCGAGCGCGTGGCTCCGAGGACGGGCCGCACCGTGATGGTGCGCACACCGTCGATCGTCGTCTCCTGGATGGTGTGCTTCTGCTTGAACGTCCAGGGGATCGCCGCCGCCGCCGGGTAGGAGCGGCCCCCGTAGGTCCGCTTGACCCAGTCGGTGTCGGCGAGCTGTTTCTTCGTGGGCAGGAAGCTGATCAGGCGGGACGCGAGGCGCATGGCACGGGAGCCGTCCTGCGCGCTCGGTTCGATACTCTCGGAGGGAGCGGATCCGTTCGTCATCGGCCCAGCCTAGTGCTGACGCGTCCGATGCCGCCGCCTCTGTCATGCTGATCAGGGCTCCACCGCCGGACCCGGCGACTCCGCCCGCCTGCTGCCGGGCACGTCGATCCACCCGGTGCAACCACAGCAACCGGCATGCCGAAGGAGGACATGGACACCGCATCACAGATAGCCCTCGCCGCCGATCTCCTCGGCGTCCTCTTCTTCGCGGTCTCCGGGTCCCTGCTGGCCGCGCGGAAGAGCTTCGACCTCGTGGGATCGCTCCTGCTCGCGTCCCTCGCCTCGCTCGGCGGCGGCGTGGTCCGCGATGTCATCCTCGACGTGCCCCCGGCGGCCTTCAACAACCCCGCGTACCTCGTACCCCCGCTGCTCGCCACGGTGCTGGTCTACTTCGTCTTCTCCGGCGTGGAGCGCGTGCGGCAGGTCCTGGTCCTGTTCGACGCGGCCGGGCTCGCACTCTTCTGCATCACCGGGACCGTCAAGGCCCTCGAGCTGGGGCAGCATCCCGTCTCGGCGGCCCTGCTCGGTGTCACCACGGCGGTGGGCGGCGGCCTGCTGCGCGACGTCGTCGCCAATGAGATCCCGCAGCTGTTCGACCCACGCGACATCTATGCCCTGCCCGCCCTGCTCGGGGCCACCATCGTCACCGTCCTGTACCTGACGGGGACCTTCACGATCGTCACCGGGATCCTTGCGGCTTCCCTCGTGTTCTCCCTGCGCGTCCTCGCCTGGCGCTACGGCTGGCACGCACCGCTGGCGGCGAGGACCTGGAGTGCACGTCCGTAGCTCCGGCCGTGTCGCCGGCGGCTAGGATGGGAGGCCCGCCACCTCTCCTGGAGTACCTGTGACCGAGCTTTTCGCCGACAAATTCCGTGGCCTCGTGCCCCAGTACTTCGAGGACGAGTGGGTCGAGGAGGACGGCCTGTCCGAGCTCGAACTCTCCGAGATGCTCCACGGCAAGGGGATCGACCCGCCGCTGGCCCTGTGGGAGTTCTACCGCGCGGTGGGCGCCACCGAGGACATCATGGAGGCGTTCCACTTCTTCTGGGACCCCGACGAACTCGAGATCGAGGACGGCTTCCTGCTCTTCCTCGAGGACGAGGACGAGCAGTACGCCTGGGGCATGAGAGCCGACCAGCTCGATGTCCCCGATCCCATCGTCTGGCGTCGCAACAATGCCCGCGGCGAATGGCAGAGCGAGGAGGGCACGTTCAGCGAGTACGTCCTGGACCTGTTCGAGTGGGTCTTCGAAGAAGGGGAGGACGACTGATGGACTTCACCCACCATGCGCCCGAGGGCTACCAGTGCCCGTTCTGCGATCTGGCGCGAGGGGACTTCGGCAATCCCGGCAATCTGTGCCGACCCGGCGATGTCATCCACTCCGATGATCTCGCCCTGGCGTTCATCGCCTCGCACGGATTCGAACCGAATCCCGGCCACGTGCTCATCACACCCCGCGACCACGTCGAGCTGCTCTACGAACTGCCCGACGACGTCGCGGCCCGGATCATGACGCTCACGCGCGACATCGCGATCGCGATCAAGCGTGCTTGGGCACCCGACGGCATTTCCACCCGGCAGCACAACGAACCCGCGGGGAGCCAGCACGTGTGGCACTACCACCAGCACGTCCTGCCGCGCTGGGAGGACGACGGCTTCTACTTCACCCCGAAGCGGCCCGTCGTCGACCCGGGGATCCGCGCCCGGAAAGCCGACGAACTGCGTGCCTTCCTCCCGCCGCAGTAGGAGCCGTCACCCGGGGGCGCGGTCTACACCTCGCGGCTGACCACGGCCTGCGCGAAACTCGTCAGAGCCTGTTTCACCACGCTGTCCGGCAGGGGGTCCAGGGCAGCGACGGCGGCGTCCGCCCACCGCTGGGCCACCGCCCACGCCTCCTGTGTCTGCGGGTGTCCCCGCAGGGCGGCGACGGCCCCGGCGAGGGCCTCGTCCGAGGAGAGGTCGCCGTCGACCAGCGCGAGGACATCGGCGGCAGACCGGTCACCCCCGGCCGCGGCGCGGCGCAGCAGGATCACCGGCAGTGTCGGCACCGCCTCACGCAGATCGGTGCCTGGCGCCTTGCCGGAGGTGACCTTCAGCCCGGTGACATCGATGACGTCGTCGGCCAGCTGGAAGGCCACGCCCACCTTCTCGCCGTAGGAGACCATGACGTCCACGACCTCACGGGGGGCATCGGCGAAGATGGCGCCCAGCTGGCCCGAAGCGGCGACGAGCGAGCCGGTCTTGTCGGCGATCACGGAGAGATAGTGTTCCAGGTCGTCCTGGCCCTCGCGGGGTCCGACGGTCTCGTGCAGCTGGCCCAGGCACAGTCGCTCGAAGGTGCGCGCCTGGATACCGAGCGCTTCCCCGCCCAGCTCGGACACGAGGATGGAGGCCCGGGCGAAGATGAGGTCGCCGGTGAGGATGGCCACGGAGTTGCCCCACACCTCGTGTGCGGTGGGTCCACCGCGGCGGTACGGGGCCGAGTCCATGACGTCGTCATGGTAGAGGGTGGCAAGATGGGTGAGTTCGACGACGACGGCCGCCTGGACGACCTGCGGCGTGGCGGGTGTGCCCAGATGGGACGCGAGGATGGTGAGCAGTGGCCTGATGCGTTTGCCGCCGGCCTCGACGAGGTGCCGGCTCGTGGCATCGGCCAGGGGATCCGAGTTGGAGATGGCATGGCGGAGCTGCGTCTCGACCTCGGCGAGGCATGACGACACCGAGGGCCCCAGCTGGGGGTCCTCGGCGATCAGGGCGAAGCCCGGCGGCAGGCGCAGGGCATCCGCCTCGTCCCGGGGGTCCGCCGCGTCCGGGGCGCTGCCCGGGCCCACGTTGGTCCAGCCGGGGCTGAAGGAGTGCGTCACCGTCTAAGCCTAACCACGTGCGCCCGCTCCCTGCGCACGCAGCAGCCGCGCCGCCGGCGGCTGGTTGGTGGTGGCGGGCACGAGCGATTCGAGCAGGCGGATGACGCGGTCCTCGAATCCCTTGCCGCCGGCATCGGTGAGATTGGCGAGCATGCGCACCACGAACCGCATGAGCAGCGGGATCGGCATACCGGTCCGCAGTGCCAGGGACATCACGGCGGGCTTCCCGATCAGCTGCGCGAAGACCCGCCCGAGCGTGAAGTGGCTGCCCCACCGGCTGCGCACGTAGGGCGCGTAACCGGACATGACCTGGTCCCGTCCGAGCGGAGAGGAGATGCCCTGTGCGCGCTCGATGAACTCGGCCGCGTATCGTGCGGACTCCATGGCGTAGGAGATCCCCTCGCCGTTGAACGGCGAGACCATGCCGCCGGCGTCCCCGAGGAGCAGCAGTCCGGGGCTGTAGTGCGGCGTCCTGTTGAAGCCCATGGGCAGCGCCGCGCCGCGGATCTCACCGACCTGGTTCTCCGGCGTGAAGCCCCACTCGGGGGGCATGGCCGCGGTCCAGTCGCGCAGCACCTGCTTGTAGTCCAGTCTGCCGAACTCCGCGGAGGAGTTGAGGATACCGAGACCCACGTTGGAGGTGCCGTCGCCTACGCCGAAGACCCATCCGTAACCGGGCAGGGGCTTGCCGGTGGCGTCGGGGAGTTCCAGCCAGCCCTCCATCCACTCGTCATCGGTGCGCGGACTGGTGAAGTAGGTGCGCACGGCGACGCCGAGGGGCCGGTCGTCCCGCTTCTGCATCCCGAGGCTGACAGCCGTGCGCGTCGAATTGCCGTCGGCGGCCAGGACGACGTCGGCCGAGAAGGAGCGCGTCTCGCCGGTCTTGCGACCGCCGGCGTCGAGCAGGTTCACTTCCACGCCGGTGACGCGCCCGGCGTCGTCGCGCACCGCGGAGGACACGGCGTGACCCTCGAGGATGGTGGCGCCGGCAGTGCGGGCGTGCAGTGCCAGGGCCTCGTCGAAACCGAGCCGGGTGCGGACCAGGCCGTAGTCGGGGAAGTCGCTGAGTTCGGGCCAGGGCACCTCGACGGTGCGTGTGCCCGCGATGAGGCGCAGGCCCTTGTTCCGGCGCCACCCCTCGCTCTCGTCGTGCGGCAGGCCGAGCAGCTGCACCTCGCGCGTGGCACGGGGCGTCAGCCCGTCACCGCACACCTTCTCGCGGGGGAAGAACGTCTTCTCCAGGACCGTGACCTCGATGCCGGCGCTCGCGAGATAGTAGGCGGCGGTGGATCCGGCCGGGCCGGCACCGACGATGAGGACCGACACCTAGACGGCCGTCGTCTGGCGGGTCAGGCGGACCTGACCGGGCCGCAGCGGTTCCTCACCGGGCGCGGCAGGCGCCTTGAAGGCACGGTGTACCGCGACGATGCCCCCGTTGAGATTCCGGTACTCGACGTCCTCCCAGCCGCTCTCGGCGATCCACGCCGCGAGCCCGTCCTGGCCCGGCCAGGCCCGGATGGACTCCGCGAGGTACACGTAGGCGTCCGGGTTGGAACTGACCCTGCGGGCGATCGCCGGCAGTGCTCGCATGAGGTACTCGGTGTAGGCGGTGCGCCAGAGTGCAGCGGTGGGCTGCGAGAACTCGGCGATGACGAGCCTCCCGCCGGGTCGGGTGACGCGCAGCAGCTCCTCGAGGGCCTTCTTGGGCTCGTTCACGTTGCGCAGGCCGAAGGAGATGGTCGAGGAGTCGAAGGAGTTGTCCGCGAAGGGCAGCTCGGTGGCGTCCCCGGCCACGAAGTCGATGTCGGGCCGCCTGCGCTTGCCCACCTTCAGCATGCCGAGGGAGAAGTCGCACGCGACGACGTCGATCCCGGCGTCAGCATAGGGTTCGCTCGAGGTTCCCGTGCCGGCCGCGAGATCGAGCACGCGCCCCCCAGGTTCGGAGCCCACCGCGTCCACGACGATGCGCCGCCACCGGCGCGCCTGTCCCACGGACAGGACGTCGTTGACGACGTCGTACTTCGGCGCCACGTCGTCGAACATGGCCGCCACTTCGTCAGGGCGCTTCTCCAGGGATGCACGATTCACCTGTCCATCATCTCAAACAAACGCGGGTCACCCAATCACGATCCCCCGGGTTGCCATGAGGGCCGGCGACGGCGTCCACGCCGGTCCCTGCACCGCAGCGGGCGGTCCGGATCAGCGCCCCCGGAGTACGCTGGGGAATCATGAGCACTCCGTCCCTCACCGCGCTGACGCCTGCGCACGGACAGTCCAGCGGGCTCCGCAGCATCACGGTGGCTCGAGAAGACCTGGACCCCCGGACCGGACTCCTCGAGTACGTGGTGCGCGACGACGCGCACACCTGGATCCGGCGGGGCGGCGGGCTGGTGGGATACGGGGAGATCACCCGGTTCACCGTGACCGGACCGGACCGTTTCACCCGGGCGCAGGACTGGTGGCGGCGCGAGCTGGCCGGCGCCGAGGTACTCGATGAACTCGGCATCCCCGGATCGGGCCTGATCGCCTTCGGCTCGTTCGCGTTCTCCAAGACCTCACCGCACGCATCACGCCTGATCGTCCCCGAGGTAGTGGTCGGGTGCACAGAGGGTCGCAGCTGGCTGACCTACATCACCCGCGATCCCGAGGCGGAACTGAGTGCAGCAGCCGCGGAGGCGGCCCTTGCCGCGTGGCTCCTGGAGCCCGCCGCGGACCGCTCCCCCAGCCCGGGTGACCGCCTCGCGCCCGGCGTCCTGACCGAGGATCAGTACACGCGGGCCGTCGCCGAGGGGGTCGAGCACGTCCGGAGGGGTGAGCTGAGCAAACTCGTGCTCGCACGCGACATCGTCGCCGAGCTGGAGCGGCCGATCGCGACGGCGCACGTTCTGCGCGAGCTCGCCGTGCGGTACGAGGACTGCTGGACCTACGCCGTCGACGGCCTGATCGGCTCGACGCCGGAGATGCTCATCAAGGTGGAGAACAACACGGCCGAGGCACGGGTGCTGGCCGGCACGCTGGATCGGGCCGATGCGCCGGCCGATGATCCCGGCTATGCCGAACGCGTCCTCGCCGGGTCCGAGAAGCAACTGCACGAGCATCAGATCGCCATCGACTCGCTCACCGAGACCCTCGCTCCGTTCACGAGTTCGATGACCTCCCACAGCGAGCCGTTCGTCCTGCAGCTGCCCAATGTGTGGCACCTCGCCTCGGACGTCACGGCGCGATTGACGGCGGACGACGACGGTCACGTGCCGACCTCGCTCGCCCTCGTGCAGGCGCTGCATCCCACCGCAGCCGTCTGCGGCACCCCGACCACCGTGGCCGGCGCATTGATCCGCGAACTCGAGCACCTGCAGCGCGGCCCCTACGCCGGGCCCGTGGGCTGGATCGACGCCGGCGGCAATGGTGAATGGGGTATCGCGCTGCGCGGCGCCGTGATCGAGACACCCACCCGCGTGCGGCTCTATGCCGGCTGCGGCATCGTGGAGGGCTCCACGCCCGAGGCCGAGCTGGCGGAGACCTGGAGCAAGTTCCGGCCGATGATCGAGGCCCTCGGTATTCGGCGCTGATCCCGGCTCTGGTTACCAATAGGCAAAGCCTGTAGCCTGTGACGCACATCTCAACGATCGTCGCTACAATCAGCAGGACATTCTCCGCTCCCGTCCAAGTGAGGCATTCATGAATCGCAGCAGAAGCGCAATGCTGGCGGCACTCGCCGCCGGCACCCTCCTCCTCAGCGCGTGCGGCGGAGGTTCCGACGACGCCGGCGCCGACCCCAGCGCCGGGGCCGGCGGCCTCGACCTCGTCTCGGAGGGGTCCCTCACCGTCTGCTCCGACGTGCCCTACCCGCCGTTCGAGTTCGAGGAGAACGGGGAGTACACCGGCTTCGACATGGATCTCATGAAGGAGGTCGCCAAGGGGATGGATCTCGAGTTCACCGTGCAGGACGTCGGGTTCGACGGCCTCCAGAGCGGCGCGGTCCTCGCCGCCGGGCAGTGCGACGTCGGTGCCAGCGCGGTGACCATCACGGAGGAGCGCCAGGCCAGTCTCGCCTTCTCCGACCCCTACTACGACTCCCTGCAGTCCCTGCTGGTCCCCGAGGGCTCCGATATCGCCTCCATCGACGATCTGGGCAAGAAGCGCGTCGGCGTGCAGCAGGGCACCACCGGGGAGACCTACACGCGTGAGAACGCGCCGGAGGACACCGAGGTGGTCTCCTTCCCCTCGGACGCCGAGATGTACGCCTCCATCCAGGCGGGAGGCGTAGATGCACTGCTGCAGGATCTGCCGGTCAACATCGGGCATACCGAGGACGGTGCCTTCACGCTTGCCGAGGAGTACCCCACGGACGAGCAGTACGGGTTCATCATGAAGAAGGACGGCACCGAGGATCTCGTTGCTGCCGTGAACGAGCAGCTCACCGCGATGCGCGACAACGGCAGGTACCAGGAGATCTACGACTCCTATTTCACGGAGTAGCCCGATCCCGCCCGTGCGGCCGGACCGCTCTCCGGCCGCACGGGCCTCCCCGCCGAAGGAAGGTACATCCCGCGCGTGAAACGTTCAACCCGCAGGCACCTGGTTCAAGGCGTTCTCTACGTCGTATTCATCGCAGTGGTCCTGTTCGTCGTACTGTCCGCAGATTGGGGGCGGATCCAGCCCTACTTCTTCAACCTCGACGTCGCTGCCTCGCTCTTCCCCGAGATCGTGCTCACGGCCGCGAAGAACACCGTGATCTACACCCTGATCGCCTTCGTCGGTGGCGTCCTCCTAGGACTCCTGCTCGCCCTCATGAAGCTTTCACCGGTGCTGCCGTACCGCTGGCTCGCCACCGGGTACATCGAGCTGTTCCGTGGGCTCCCGGCGCTGCTGGTGATCTTCGGCTTCGCGTACGCCCTCCCCATCGCCCTCTCCTGGCAACCACCGGGGGGCAGTACGGGCGCCGGCCTGATCGGACTCATCATCGTGTCCTCGGCCTACATCGCGGAAACTATTCGCGCCGGTATCGAGGCCGTCCCCAAGGGGCAGATGGAAGCAGCACGCTCCCTCGGTCTCACCCCGCTGTGGACCATGATCACGGTCATTCTCCCGCAGGCCTTCCGCATCATCACCCCCCCACTGACCAACGAGCTCGTGATCATCATCAAGGACACCTCGCTGCTGTTCATTGCGGGCATGGCACTCGGCGACCGCGAACTCACGGTCTTCGCGCGCGACGGGCTGACGAGCACGGCCAATGCGACCCCGCTCGTGATCGCCGCCCTCCTGTACCTGGTCATCACGCTCCCGCTCACGCAGCTGGTGGCGAAGCTCGAACGACACAACAAGAGAGGTCGGTGATCCCGGTGTCCCACACAGCATCGGAGGAGACAGGGCGCGGACCGACAGCAGCGGCACCCGCTATCGAGGTTCGCGAGCTGTGCAAGACGTTCGGCACCAACGCAGTGCTCAAGGGCATCGATTTCCATGTTGACCAGGGCGAGGTGGTCTGCGTCATCGGTCCATCCGGATCCGGGAAGTCGACGCTGCTGCGCTGCGTCAATCGGCTCGAGGAGCCCACCAGCGGCACCATCGTGGTGGAGGGGATCGACATCACCGACAGCGAGACGGATCTCGACGCCGTCCGGACGCGCATCGGCATCGTCTTCCAGCAGTTCAATCTCTTCCCGCACCTGACGGTCCTGCAGAATCTGACGCTCGCCCAGCGGCGTGCCAAGAAGCGTGGCAAGCGGGAAGCCGCCGAGGTCGCCCGGAAGAACCTGGAGAAGGTGGGTCTGTCAGAGAAGGCGGACGCCTTCCCCACTCAGCTCTCGGGTGGCCAGCAGCAACGCGTCGCCATCGCGCGCGCTCTGTCGATGGACCCGGACATGATGCTCTTCGACGAGCCGACCAGCGCCCTGGACCCAGAGCTCGTGGGCGACGTCCTGGAGGTCATGAAGCAGCTGGCCCGTGAGGGAATGACCATGATGGTGGTCACGCACGAGATGGGCTTCGCCCGGGAAGTGGGCGACCGCGTGGTCTTCATGGACGGCGGCGTGGTGGTGGAGCAGGGCGTTCCGGAGGACGTCCTCGGGAACCCGCAGCACGAGCGGACGCAACTGTTCCTCTCGAAGGTGCTCTAGCCGCCCAGCTCCGCCGCCGCATCCACGTCCGTCGCAGCGTCCAGCACGGCGCGGCGGATGCGTGCATGGAGATCACGGAGCGTGCTGCGCTGCGTCCGGACCTCGAGGACTGAGCGGCCCAGGATGGGCCGCTCCAGCGCCGCCACCAGCTCCCCATACGTCGTCGCCCCCTCGTACGCCAGCCCATGGGCGGCGGCCAGTGCGGCGAGGTCGACGGCGTGCGGGGTCCCGAAGAGGCGCTCGACGGCGGCGCCGTAGCGGTCCGCCGTCGATTCCGCGCCGTGCTCGAGCAGGCCGAAGATGCCGCCTCCGCCGTCGTTGAGCACCACCAGCTGCAGCTCCGGCTGCACTTCCCCGGTGCCGATCAGCAGCCCGCCGACGTCGTGCAGGAAGGTCAGGTCCCCGAGCAGCACACGCGTGGGGGCGCGCGTCGCGAGCGCGATGCCCGTGGCCGTCGAGATGGTGCCGTCGATGCCTGCGAGACCGCGGTTCGCGAAGACCCTCAGCGGGTGACGGTCCGTGGCTGCCATGAGATCCACGTCCCGGATGGGATTCGAGGAGCCGAGCACCAGATTGCCGGAAGTGCCCACCCACACCGCCTCCGCGACGTGCAGTCCCGTGAGCGCCTCCTCACCGTCGAGCACGGCACGGATGGCCGCCTGCGCCCGCCCTCCAGCCTCCTGCCACGTCCGCAGCCAGCCGTCGGCGCCGCGACCGGCAAAAAGGAGCAGCTCCGACAGATCTTCGATGATCCGCTCGGGGCGGCGACCCTCCTCGAACCAGGCGGCGGGCCCGGGCAGATAGAGCGCGTGCTCCACGTCGGACCGCGCGAGGAGCGCTGCGACGGGCCGTGAGAGAGTGGGACGCCCGAAGACGACCACCCGCGTGATGCTCGGCCCGAGCTGTTCGAGGAGCAGGCGGTAGGCGACGACGGCGCTACTGCCGGAGCGGGCGTTCGACGACGGTTCGGCGAGCAGCGGGAGCTCCAGGTGGGCGGCGAATGCAGCCGCGACCTCGCCGGCGTCGTGCCCCGCGACGACCACCGTGCGCGCGTCGTCGCGCGCCTGCGGGAGCGGACGCTGCCGTGCGGCGGCTGACACGGCAGCGTCCGCCAACGTCGTCCCGGTGGTGACCCGCACGGCCGACGCCGCCAATGATGCGGTGACATCGACGGTGGCGATGCCGGTGCCGGAGACGCTGTCGGTGTCGGTGGCGGTGTCGGTGGCGGTGTCGGGCCCGGGCGCGGCTCGGCCGTCGGGGACCAGCGGATCCCGGAATGCGAGATTCAGGTGCACGGGGCCGCGCGGGGTGTCCTCCGCGTCTCCCCCGCGTGCGGCCCGGAGTGCCGCCGTGACGGGACCGGTCGGGTCGTCCCCGGCGGCGACGTCGAACTCCGTGCGCACGTGCACGCCGAACAGCTGCGGCTGCACGGTGGTCTGGTTGGCCCCGGTCCCCCGCAGTTCGGCGGGCCGGTCGGCCGACACCACCACGAGGGGCACCGCCGCGTGATTGGCCTCCATGACGGCGGGCAGCAGTTCGCCCACGGCGGTGCCCGACGTCGTCACGACGGCCGCGGGGCGACCCGCGCCGAGCGCGAGCCCCAGTGCCGTGAAGCATCCGGACCGTTCGTCGATGCGCACGTGCAGACGCACTCTCCCGGCGGCTTCGGCATCGGCGAGTGCGTAGGCCAGCGGCGCGCTGCGGGACCCCGGAGCGACGACGACGTCGGTGACGCCGCCCGCGATCAGTGCGGCGACCGCCCGGGCCGCCGCCGTCGCGGCATCGAGGGGAGCATCGGGGTAGGTCGCTGATTCGGTCACGCTCCCATCCTCACACCCGACAGGACAGCATGCGTGCGGCGGAGCCGGTCCAGCCACCACCGCCTGCGCTCCGGCGCTGCAGCGAAGCGATCCAGGAGTACCTCCGACACCTCCACCTCGCGGACCGGCAGGAACCCGCCGTCCGGGACCAGCGAGGACTCGGTCACGTCGCCGGCCATGAGCGAGACCGTGGCGAGACCGCAGGCGTAGGGCAGCTCCGGCAGCGCGGCCGCGAGTGCCACCCCGGAGCGGATGCCCACGGAGGTGTCCAGCGCCGAGCTGACGACGGCGGGAAGACCCGCCTGCGCGATGATGTCCAGGGCCCGCCGGACACCGCCAAGGGGTGGCGCCTTGATGACCAGCAGATCGGCCGCGTCCTCGCGTGCCACGAGCAGCGGGTCCTCCTGGCGCCGCACACTCTCGTCGGCGGCGACGAGGACACCGTACCCGCGACGCTGCAGTTCGAGGCGCACCGAGCGCAGACCCGGGATGTCCGCCACCGGCTGCTCCACGTACTGCAGCCCGAAGCGGTGCAGCGCCTCGACGGCCCCGAGCGCCTCGTCCACGGTCCATCCGCCGTTCGCGTCGAGCTTGATGCCGGCGTCGGGGAGGAGGCGACGCACCTCAGCGACCCGGGCGACGTCGTCGGCCAGGCGCTGGCCCCGCTCGGCGACCTTGATCTTGACCGCGGAGACCCGGCCGAAGCGGGACAGCACGGCCTCCACCCGGTCCGGCCCGACGGCGGGCACCGTCGCATTCACGGGGATGGACGAGCGCACAGGCGCGGGCAACCCCTGCCACGCGGCTTCCAGCGCCGATGCGAGCCAGGGTGCGGCCTCGGCGTCGTCGTACTCGGGGAACGGGCAGAACTCCCCCCAGCCGGCAGGTCCGCGGACCAGGAGGGCCTCGCGCTCGAGGACCCCGCGGAACTTCACGCGCATGGGGATCGAGACCACGCGCGCGGAGGCCAGAACCTCCTCGATGGGAGGCACGGGGGTGTCGTCATTCATGTCGGAGCCGGGCCGGGCGTCGGGGTGGGAACTCACGCACTCAGGGTACGGGAGCGCGGCGGGCCGTCGGGCGGTCCGGTGGGCGGCGGACATCCGCGAAGCCGGCAGCGGTCTGCAGGAACTCACAGTGGTTTTTTACTGCTGGCGAGCTCGCTCGCTCGTTCCCGACCGAGCAGTGTTCAACCTGTAGGGCGGAATCGGACAGAAAGTCTCGGAGGAAATGAGCGACGAAGGAGCGCCCGGACCTCATCAGGCCAGAGCGAAGCGAGAGGTCCATTGCCCTGATTGGAGCGCCAGCGGAGACCGGGGAAGCACGAGAACGTGGAACACCTACGGGCGCCAGCCACGACACCTCCGTAGAATTGTGACCATGACTATGGCGACGAACGAACAAGCACAGACACCACCACGATCACACAACTCGAAGCGCGTCGCGGCGATCTATGGGTTCGCGGGTACGATGCTCGCGCTGATTGCTGTGATGACCTTCTCGAGGGTTGACGCCTGGTACCTGGTTATCGGCTTCGGCCTGATCGCGGTCCTGGCCGTCGTGTACGTCGCCAAGGCGATCATCGCGCTCCGCCACCAGAACGACTGATCATGAGTCTCTGGAGCCGCTACCTGTTCGGGGCCTCACTCGTGTTCGGGATTGGCGCGACGATCTTCGCCGGGCGGTGACCGGCAGGATGGGGCCCGCGTCGATCCTTGCCATGGTCCTGGCTGCCTCCGCGTTCCTGATCTGCTCCATCATCGACTACCGACGTGAGCGTTCAGCGATTGGCATCGTCGAGGACCAGGAAGCCGGGCTGCCTGGGTGAAGGCCTGTGCGGGCGGGGTCTAGTTGAGCCAGTCCGGGGGGCCGGCGAGGCCGAGCCGGTAGCGCGCCGCATCCACGGAGGGGCTATGTGGGCCGAGGGCCAGCTGGAAGGTCCGTAGCTGCAAGCGGGTGCGCTGCAACCGGAGGCGATTCGCGAGTGAACGGTCGCCGCGGCCGGGCACCCCGGCGAGGGGGGCCACGGACGGGGAGATGACCAGCGCTCCTGCGCTGGCGATGCCGCTGTAGAAGATCCGCTCGGCCCGGTTCAGCCCGTCCGGTGCGGAGAGGAACGTCAGGAGCTCGGCGGGGACGGGTTCGAGGTCGGGTTCAAGCTCGCGCAGCGCTTCGGCAAGTTCCCGGCGGTTGGCCGGGAGGTCTTCGGCTCCGAGGGTTCGTGCGCTTCGGGACCAGTCGGCGACGTAGGTGTCGGCCCAGGTGCGGCCGAACCGTGGGGCGAGGTCGTGGCCGACGGCTTCGTGGGCGCCGAGGAAGGCGTCGGTGAAGGCCAGGTGCACCCAGCGCAGGAGGGCTGGGTCGGAGGCGGAGTAGGCGCGGCCGTCGTCGGTGGTGCCGCTGACCCGCCCGTGCATGCGGCGGACGCGTGCCGAGTCCCGCTCGGCGAGTTCAGTGGAGCCGAAGGTGGTGATGGTGAGCCAGCGCGCGGTCCCGGCGAGGCGTGCCCAGGGGTCGCTGCGGTAAGAGGAGTGACGTGCGACCCCGGCCATGGCGAGGGGGTGTGCGCCTTGGCCGAGGAGGGCCGCGACGCCGCCGACCAAAGTCGAGAGGCCACCGTGGACCTGCCAGACGACGCCGTCGGGTTCGAACAAGCCCGGACCCTCCCCCACCAGGGCGATGTCGCGCACCCAGTCCGGTGTCCCAGTGGGGTCACCGGAAACCCGGGCACGAAACGCGTTGCGGACGCGGTGGCCCAGATCGGCGGGGCGTGGAATCGAGCTGAGAGGCATGATGCTCCAACGACGGTAGATCGGGGTACGACGGACACCCAAGGACAGGAGTCCACTACGAAGCGTAGAACACTGCCCTGACAAGCCGATGGCTGCAGTGCCCTCGCATTGTCAGAAGAGCGTTGGCGCTTCGGGGTCGATGCCGGTGAGCAGGATCGCGGTCTTTTGATCATGTGTCGGGTAGGCGCGGAGCACGCGCAGGCGGGTGCAGTCATCGATCGCGGTGTACTGGTAGTAGCGCTTCTTCCGCCCTGTCTGTCCGAGGGGCTCGATGAACTGCACATCAACCTGCAGCGCGTGGCCTGGCCGCTGCTTCTCATGTCTCTTCCAACGGGTCTCCGTCCGCTTGTAGCGCTGCGACGCAGGAAGGCGGTTGAGATTCATGTTCTTCAGGACCCGCCAGACACCGGAGGCGCTGATCGTGATGTCGTGATACCGCTTCAGATACATCGTGATCCTCGCCGGACCGAAGTGGTACTGCTGACGAAGCCAGAGGATCTTCTCGACCACGTCCGCCTCCGTCGCCGTCGCCGTCGCCATCGGTGAATGATGTGGGGCACTCGAGCGGTCCTTCAACCCTTCGAGCCCCTCGGCTTCGTAGCGTTTCAGCCACCTGTAACACGCCTGCCGGCTCAGGCCGTAGTAGCGACGGGTCGCCGCAATGCTCCCGCTGACCTCCTCGACGTGACGCAGAACAGCGAGCTTGTGATTGGCTCGACGCTCCATCGCTCGAAGCCCTTCGTGGCTGTCTCTGGAACCATGGCGACCTCGACCGGTCGACGCACCGCCTTCTTCGGGAGTACCCCATGGAACAGGTCGATACCGGTCGCACCACCCAGCGGACAAGTCGAGGGAAATGCACCCTAGCGGGGCCATCTTTTTTCAAGTCACACGCCAGACGGGATAGCCGGCATCAACGCTGCCGCCTGGTCCCACAGCCGCCTGCAGGAACTCACAGCTGCATGTGGAACGATCGGTGGGATGCCGTCGACGACCAGCCCCGCAGGCCGATCCGGGTCCCCACTCCCCTTCGTCCTCGCCGCGCTGACCTGCGCCGCCGCCCTCGGTGGGACCTACTGGGCCTTCGTCCGGACGACGCGGGGACAGTTCGCCGACGAGTCGGCGTGGCGCGAGGCGGGGCTGCTCGCACCGGAGACGAAGGGTCCGTTCCTGCAGTTCCTGGACACGCTCCCCACCATCTCGCTCGTCCTCGCGGCCGCGGCCATCCTGTTCGTCGCGGTGCTGCGCCGCCGCTACGCTGCTGCGGTCGTGGCGAGCCTCGTCATCGTCGCCTCGAACATCACCACGCAGGTGCTGAAGAACGTGGTCCTCGACCGGCCCGACCGGGGTGTCCAGACGCTGGACTTCAATTCCCTGCCGTCCGGGCACACGGCCCTCGCCGCCTCCACGGCGGCCGCCGTCTTCCTGATCGTGACACCGAGGTGGCGTCCGTTCACCGCGATGCTGGGCGGGGCGTACGCGGTGCTCGCGGGCGCGGCCACCTTCGTCAATCTGTGGCACCGTCCGGCGGACGTGGTGGCTGCCCTGCTCGTGGTCGGCGGCTGGGCGCTGCTCGCCGGACCGGTGATCCTGCGGGCGGACGGGTCAGGGAGGCGCAACCGGCAGGTCTCACCCGGCGGCTGGGGCTCCTCACGCCGCTGGCTCGCCCTCTGCTGGATGCTGGGTGTCGGCAGCCTGCTGGTCTCCGCCCTGCTCTATTTCTCGGTCCGGGCCGGCATCCTGGTCTCGGTACCGGATGCCGGCCGTCCGCTCTTCTTCTGGTGGGGCGTGCTGTGGATCATCGGCGTCGGCTTCGTCCTGGCCGCCGTGACCGCCTCACTGTTCGCGGCGCGGACCCGCCGCACCGACAGGGCGAACACCTGACCGCTCCGGTGCCCGCCCCGTGGTGAACTGCGCTGTGAACTCCGGCTACTCGTGGCGCAGTGGTTCGGCAGAGGTCTCGCGCGAGAGGGCGACGGCGATCAGGGAGACCACCGCTGCGGCCACGAGGTACCAGGCAGGAGCCAGGTCGCTGCCCGATGTGGCGATGAGGAACGTGGCAACGAACGGTGCAGTACCGCCGAAGATCGCATTGGCGAGATTGAAGCTGACCGCGAACCCGGTGTAGCGGACGCGAGTGGGGAACATCTCCGCGAGGAAACACGGCAGGGTGCCGTCGTTGAGCGTCAGCATGGCGCCGAGGAGGATCTGCACGAGCACGATGATCAGGAAGTTCCCCGTCCCCAGCAGGGCGAAGGCCGGCACGGTCAGCAGGATGAAGGTGACGGACGCCGAGATGAGCACCTTCTTCCTGCCGTAGCGATCGGAGAGCGCCCCGGTCAGGAAGATGAAGCCGATGTAGGTGATCAGCGCGATGGTGGTGGCGAGGAAGGACTCAGTGGCACCGAGGCCCAGCTCCGCGGATAGATACGTGGGCATGTAGCTGAGGATCACGTAGAAGCCGACGGCGTTGAGCAGCACCGCGCCGCCCGCCCGTACCAGGAGGCGCCAGTGGAGCCGGAACAGGCTGGCGACGGGCGCCTTGATGGTCTCGTCCTCGGCCGCGAGTTCCCGGAACACCGGGGTGTCCTCGAGCTTTGTCCGGATGTAGCGCCCGATCAGGCCCATGGGGGCCGCGAGGAGGAAGGGCAGTCGCCAGCCCCAGCTGCTCATGGCGTCGTCGTCGAGCAGCGTGGTCAGGAGACCCGCGATGAGCGAGCCGAGCAGGAGCCCGGCCGCCGTGCTGGCCGGCACCACCGCCGCGTAGAGACCACGCTTCTTCTCGGGGGCGTACTCGACGAGGAACGCCGACGCCCCGGCATACTCACCCGACGCGGAGAAGCCCTGGACCACGCGCAGGAGCAGGAGGAGGATGGGCGCCCAGATGCCGATGATGGCGTAGCTGGGGATGAGCGCGATGCAGAAGGTGGCACCGGACATGATGAGGATCGAGAGGGAGAGCGCGGTCCGCCGTCCCACCTTGTCGCCGATGTGGCCCCAGACGAAGCCGCCGATCGGACGCACCAGGAAGGAGATGGCGAAGAGCGCGAACGTGAGCAGCAGGCCTGTCTGCGGATCGGACTCGGGGAAGAACACCGCCGCGATGGTCACGGCCAGATAGCCGTAGACCGCGTAGTCGAACCACTCCACGAAGTTGCCGATGAAGCTCGCAGCAACGACGCGCCGGCGCGTGCTGCGGTCCACCGTCACCGGGGCGGACATCTCGTCCAGGCTCGTGGGGGAAGCTCCCTTCGGGACCGACGCCCGTTCGTCATCGCGCTGCGGCATGGACTACTCCTCCGATTGGTTGCACTGATTGCAACGTTGTTGCACAACAATAGGAGTGGGCCGCATCACAGTCAAGTATTTAGACCGTCGGATCCCGCAACGCCCGGGCGGGCACGAAAAAGGCCGACCGGTGGTCCGGTCGGCCTTGTCCGCAGTCTTCGCGTAGTACTCCTAGCGCAGGACCACGGTCCTGTTGCCGTGCAGGATCACCCGGCCCTCGCAGTGCCACCGCACCGCATTGCTCAGCGCCTTGCACTCGGTGTCCCTGCCGGCCGCGACGAGGTCCTCGGGTCCGTAGGTGTGATCGACCTCGACCACCTGTTGGGAGATGATCGGCCCCTCGTCCAGCTCGCTGTTGACGTAGTGGGCTGTGGCCCCGACCGTCTTCACGCCGCGGGCGTACGCCTGGTGGTACGGCTTGGCTCCCTTGAAACTCGGGAGGAACGAGTGGTGGATGTTGATCGCCCGTCCGTCCAGCTTCCGGGTCAGCCCGTCGCTGAGAACCTGCATGTACCGTGCCAGCACCACGAGTTCCACGTCGAGCTCCTCGACCAGCTCGATGAGGCGTGCCTCCGCGGCCGGTTTGGTGTCCGCCGTGACCGGCACGTGGAAGAACGGGATGCCGTGCCATTCCACGAGCCTCTGGTGATCGGTGTGGTTCGACACCACGGCCACCACCTCCACGTTCAGTTCACCGCTCCTCGTCCTGAACAGCAGGTCGTTGAGGCAGTGCCCGAACTTGGAGACCATGATGAGCACCCGACGTCGTGCGCTGTGCGGTTCCAGCCGCCACCGCATCCCGAACTCCTCCGCGACCGCGCCGAACGCCTCCCTGAGGGCCTCGACGGAAGGACCGCCCTCGGCCCGGACGTGCAGGCGCATGAAGAAGTGCCGCTGAGAACGTTCCCCGAACTGCTTGTTGTCCAGGATGTCGCAGCCGTGCTCCAGCAGGAACCCGGACACCGCGTGGACGATACCCGGCCTGTCCGGGCAGTCCAGTGTCAGGACGTACTCGTCCCCCGCCTCAGCACTCAATGACATTCACGGCGAGGCCACCCCTTGAGGTCTCCTTGTACTTGGACTTCATATCGGCTCCGGTCTCCCGCATGGTCTTGATCGCCTTGTCCAGAGACACCTTATGGCTGCCGTCGCCGTGCAGGGCCAGGCGCGCCGCATTGATCGCCTTGACGCTGGCGATCGCATTGCGCTCGATGCACGGGATCTGGACCAGTCCGCCGACGGGATCGCAGGTGAGACCGAGATTGTGCTCGATCCCCACCTCCGCGGCGTTCTCCACCTGCGCCGGCGTGCCGCCGAGCACCTCGCACAGACCGGCTGCGGCCATGGAGCAGGCCGATCCCACCTCTCCCTGGCAGCCCACCTCGGCACCGGAGATCGAGGCATTGAGCTTGAAGAGGATGCCGACGGCGGCCGCCGTCAGCAGGAAGGTGACCACGCCGTCGTCGTCGGCGCCAGGGACGAACTTCGTGTAGTAGTGGAGCACGGCAGGGATGATCCCCGCGGCGCCGTTGGTCGGGGCCGTGACGATACGGCCACCGGCTGCGTTCTCCTCGTTCACGGCGAGCGCGAACAGATTGACCCACTCCATGGCTCGCAGCGGATCGCTCACACCGACGTCGGCGTTCAGGGTCCGGTACAGTGACGGCGCGCGGCGCTTGACCTTGAGCCCCCCGGGGAGGATCCCCTCGGCGGCGCAGCCGTTGTCCACGCACTCACGCATGACGGCCCAGAGACTCAGCAGTTTCTCGCGCAGCTCCGCCTCGGTGTGCCATGTCAGCTCGTTGGCGAGCATCACCTGCGAGATGGACATCCCCTCACGACTGCAGATCTCGAGCAGTTCGTCGGCGGACGTGAACGGGTAGGGCAGTACGGTCGAGTCGGCCACCACGCGGTCGGCCGCGTCGGCATCGCCGTCCACCACGAAGCCGCCGCCGATCGAGTAGTAGCTCCGTTCGGTGAGGACCGAGCCGGCATGGTCCAGCGCGCGGAAGGTCATCCCGTTGGGATGGGCGGGCAGGGACTTGCGCCGGTGCAGCACCACGTCCTCGTCCCAGTTGAAGTCGACGCGCTGGCTGCCGCCCACCCAGAGCTCCGCGTCGAGGGCGGCGGCGGCCACGAGATCGTCCGCCGCCGCAGTGTCGACCGTCTCGGGGAGCAGGCCCTTGAACCCAAGGACCACCGCCTTGTCAGACCCGTGGCCCCGACCCGTGGCACCGAGGGAGCCGAACAGTTCGGCCTGGACCCGCCGCGTGGTACCCAGGACGCCGTCCTCCTCGAGGCCGTCGGCGAACAGCTTGGCCGCCCGCATGGGGCCCACAGTGTGGGATGACGAGGGCCCGATGCCGACGGAGAACAGATCCAAAACACTCAGTGCCATTCAGGGCACCTCGGGCGCGGCGTACTCGCGCATGGCGTCCAGGAGCCAGCGGCCCAGGAAGTCCGCGAACGAGGCACGGGGGAAGATCCGGAAGCTCTCGTCACCGGTCTTCCAGAGGACCACGGGGATCTGGCCGATCTCCGTGGACAGCGCCGTCCCCGCCTTGAGAACACGGGGGTGCAGATCCAGCGAGCAGCCCTTCTCCAGGACGGCACGGGACCGCGATCCGGTCAGCTCGAATGTGGTGCGGTTGGCGGAGAGATCCACCACCTGCCCCTCCCCGTCGCCGAGGGCGTCGCGCAGCGACTGGATCAGGGTTCCGCCGAGGCTCTCGTGCGCCTCCATCGGGGCCACCACCAGGAACTCGGTGGGGCCGAGCCAGAGCACGGAGCAGTCGTCGTTCCCGCCGACACCTCCGGAGGCCTCCGGCAGACCGCCGGTGACTGCGGCGATACGATCGCCGACCTCCGTCCCGTGCTGCACCCTGAGTCCCACCATGGTCAGGAAGGGCTCCTCGCGCAGTTCGACGACGCCGGCCACGGAGCCGGCCTCGAATGCGTCCGCGAGCGGTGCGGCCGGGCTCGTCCTGCGGGAGAGATCGTTGTCTCGTACTGTGTGAGCTGTTGTCTTAGCCATCTTTGCGGGTCCCTTCGGGGTCGAATAGCACGGTATCTGACACGACGACGTCGACGCTTCTGTCTCCGGCCACGGCCACGAGAGTCTCGCCGATCCGCCCGCGCCCGTTCTTGATCAGCGCCAGCGCGAACGACCTGCCCAGGGCCGCACTGTGGTAGCTGGAGGTGACGAAGCCCTCCATGGAGACCTGGCCCTCGGCCGGATCGGTGGAGGCGCCCTTCGCCACGAGCTGCGACCCCTCCGGCAGCCTGAAACTGCCGTCGGCGGGCAGCACGCTGACCAGGTGCTTGCGGTCCTCGCGCTGGGCGTCGGCCCGGGCGTAGGAGCGCTTGCCGATGAAGGACTTCACCTTCGAGACCACCCACTCCATGCCCGCGTCCTGCGGGGTGACGGTGCCGTCGGTATCCTGACCCACGATCGGGTAGCCCTTCTCCGCGCGCAGGACGTGCATGGTCTCCGTGCCGTACGGCGTGATCCCGTATTCCGCTCCGGCTGCCGCGACGGACTCCCAGGTGTTGAGCCCGTACCAGGCCGGCACGTTGATCTCGTAGGCCAGTTCACCGGAGAAGGAGATGCGGCAGACCCTCGCCCGCACACCCGACGCGAGCGTGGTCTCCCGGAACGTCATGAACGGGAAGGCCTCCGCGTCCAGTCCGCCGTCGGCGTCGAGCTCGGGAGCCACCTTCGCGAGTACCGCGCGGGACTTGGGTCCCACGACCGCGATGGTGGTCCACTGCTCCGTCACGGATGTGCACTGCACATCCAGTTCCGGCCACTCGGTCTGCAGCCATTCCTCGAGCCAGTCGAGCACCTTCGCGGCACCGCCGGTGGTCGTGGTCATGAAGTACCGGTCCTCGTCGAGGCGCAGGGTCACGCCGTCGTCGAAGATCATGCCGTCCGCGGTGCACATCACGCCGTAGCGTGCCGAGCCCGGCTTGAGCTTCTTGAACGCGTTCGTGTAGATCCGGTTCAGGAACTCACCGGCGTCCTTGCCGCGGATCTCGATCTTGCCGAGCGTGGTGGCGTCCATGAAGCCCACCGAGTCGCGGGTGGCGGCGCACTCGCGCAGCACGGCCGCGTCCATGTCCTCCCCGTCCTGCGGGTAGTACCACGGCCTCTTCCACTGCCCGACGTCCTCGAACAGGGCGCCGTGGGCCTCGTGCCAGGGCTGGATGGACGTCTTGCGCGCCGGATCGAACAGCTCGCCGCGCTGGCGGCCCGCGAGTGCGGCGAAGGCCACCGGGGTGAAGGGTGCCCGGTAGGTGGTGGTACCGATGTCGCCGATACCGCGGGAGGCCTCGCCCGCGGTGCGCAGAGCGGCGGCGATCACGCCGATCGCGTTCACGCCCGAGGTCTTGCCCTGGTCGTTGGCCGTGCTTATGGACGTGTAGCGCTTGATGTGCTCCACGGACCGCATGCCCGCGCCCGTGGAGCGCAGGACATCGGCCACGGTCTGGTCCCGCTGGAAGTCGACGAAGTGGTGGTACCACTCGTCCGGCGTCCCGGTCTGACCCGGAACGAGCCACAGCTGGCGGGTGGGGGCCGACGCGGTGGGCTCCGCCTGCGCGCCAGGCATCGCCCCGTCGCTCGAACCGACGGCGATCGCCGCCGTCAGGCCCGCGGCGCCACCTTCTGCGAGGCAGTCCTCGAGGGCGAAACTGCCGCGGCCGGAGCCGATGGACTGCTGGTTGGGCACCACGGTGCTCGGCACGAAGGCCGCGAGCTCGTCGTCCCAGCGCAGCTTGCCCTGGCGCTGGGAGTGGAGATGCACCACGGGGCTCCAGCCGCCGGAGACCGCCAGCAGGTCGCAGGCGATCTTCTCGACGGTCTCGGTGAGCTCACCGTCGTCGGTGATGCCCCGGACGGTCACGGCGTCGAGCCGGTTGTCGGCGGAGGCCGAGGTGTCGGCCACGGCGCTGCTGATGAGCACCCGGGTACCCGCCGACGCCGCGGCCGAGGCCACGTCCGAGTGCTCGGGACGTGCGTCGACGACGGCCGCGACCTCGATACCGGCTGCGGCGAGATCCGCGGCGAGGGCGTACGCGCTGTCATTGGTGGTGCTGATGACGACCTTGCGTCCGGCCCCGACGGCGTACCGGTTCAGGTACGTGCGCACCGCGGAGGCGAGCATGATGCCCGGGCGGTCGTTGTTCTCGAACACCAGCGGGCGCTCGTGTGCGCCGGGGGCCAGGATGACCTGCGAGGCGCGGATGTGCCAGATCCGCTGGCGGGATACACCGGGAGCAGCCGGACTGGAGAGATGGTCGGTGCGGTTCTGGACCGCGATGATGTAGTTGGCGTCGTACGCTCCGAAGACCGTGGTGCGATTGAGCACGGTGCACTCGGCACCCGAGACCAGTTCGGCCTCGACGTCGTTCACCCAGGCCAGCGCGGGCTTGCCCTCGATGGCCTCCGCCAGCTCGGGAGCCGTGGATCCAGAAAGCAGCGATCCGCCCAGCTCGGACTGATCGTCGAGCAGCATCACGCGGGCACCGGTACGCATGGCCTCCCGCGCGGCCATGAGGCCCGCCGGTCCGCCGCCCACCACCAGGATGTCCGTGTGCACATACTTCTTGTCGTACTCGGCGCGGTCCTCCTCGGGGTCCAGCCGCCCGCGGCCGTTGAGGAACTCGGTCTTCAACCCGTCCACGAGGGTCACCGTGGGCGCCGGGAGCATGGACTCGGCGACGTCGCCGGGGAACCGCGGGGAGATGCGGACCAGGGCGTTGGGTTCCTCCACCCCGGCGGAGACGATGCCACGGGGCCGGTTCTCGTAGAGCGAGTCGCCGGCCCCGATCCGGCCGTTGGCCAGCAGTGCCGAGGTGAGGGTGTCCCCCGGGTGCCCGGAGAGTTCCTCGCCGTCGACGGTGAAACGCCAGGAGATGGTGCGGTCGATACGCCCGCCCTCGGCGAGGCGGGAATTCTGGGAAGTCACTGCGTTGCTCCCTTCGGGGCGGTGGCGGCGGGTTCCGCGGGGCCGAGATCGGTCGAGGCGACACTCGGGCCCGTGGTTCCCGTGGTGGTGCTGTCGGGGGCCAGACTGGCCGTGCCGAAATCGGCCGGCTGATCGGTGTTCGGCGCCGGCCGTGGCGCACCCATCGGGTAGATGGCCTGGATGTCGTAGGTGACGGTGTCGCGGAGCATGTTGAACCACTGGCGGCACCCGGTACTGTGCAGCCAGCGCTCGGCGAACGAGCCCTTGGTGTTGTCACGGTAGAACAGGAACTCGGCCCACTGCCGGTCGGTCAGTTCGTCCGGGTTCTCCGGATAGGGCACGTGGGCCTGGCCACCGTAGTGGAACTCGGTCTCGTCGCGGGAGCCGCAGTTGGGGCAGGAGATGAGCAGCATGTGCTTCTTCTTTCTGGGGTCTGAGGTCGCGGACGGCGGCTAGTGGGCCACGGCGGCTGCGCCGTGCTCGTCGATCAGGGCGCCGGTCTCGAAGCGTTCGAGTGCGAAGGGTGCATTGAGCTCGTGCGGCGCCCCGGTCGCAATGGTGTGGGCGAAGGTATAGCCCGCGGACGGTGTACCCTTGAAACCCCCCGTGCCCCAGCCACAGTTCACGAACATGTTCTCCACGGGAGTGGTCCCCACGATCGGAGATGCATCCAGGGTGGTGTCCACCACTCCACCCCAGGTCCGCAGGACGTGCGCTCGCGCGAAGATGGGGAAGAGCTCGACGGCGGCCGCCATCTGGTGCTCGATCACGTGGAACGAGCCGCGCTGGCCGTACCCGTTGTAGGAGTCCACGCCGGCGCCCATGACGAGCTCGCCCTTGTGTGCCTGGGAGACATAGACGTGCACGTGGTTGGACATGACCACCGTCGGGTGGACTGGTTCGTGCAGCTCGGAGACCAGGGCCTGGAGCGGGTGGGACTGGATGGGCAGCCGGAAACCTGCCATCTCCGCGAGGACCGAGCTGTGACCTGCTGCGCACAGACCCACCTTCTCGGTGTTGATGGTCCCGCGATTGGTCTTGACGCCGGTCACCCTGTTGCCGTCCTTGACGAAGCCGGTCACTTCGCAGTTCTGGATGATGTCCACGCCGAGCTCGTCGCACTTGCGGGCGAAGGCCCAGGCCACGTGGTCGTGCTTGGCGATCCCCGCGCGGGGCTGGTACGTGGCACCCATGACCGGGTAGCGGATGTTGTCGCTGATGTTCAGGATGGGGCAGAGTTCCTTGACCTGCTTCGGGTCCAACCACTCGGCGTCGACGCCGTTGAGCTGGTTCGCGCCCACGCGGCGCATGCTCTCGCGGACGTCCCCGAGCGTGTGGGCGAGGTTCATCACGCCGCGCTGGCTGAACAGGAAGTCGTACTCGAGCTCCTCGGGCAGGGTCTCCCACAGCTTGAGCGCATGCTCGTACATCGCCGCGCTCTCGTCCCACAGGTAGTTCGACCGGATGATCGTGGTGTTGCGCGCCATGTTCCCGCCGGCGAGCCAGCCCTTCTCCAGGACCGCGATGTTCGTCATCCCGTGGTTCTTCGCGAGGAAGTACGCGGTGGCCAGGCCATGACCGCCGCCACCGACGATGATCGCATCGTAGGAGGGCTTGGGGTCCGGGTTGTGCCAGAGGAAGTCCGGGTGCTCCGGGAGTTTGTCGGCCATGGTCTTAGGCTCCGATCGGGGTTGAGAGGGGCGCGAGGTCGGGGTAGAGCGGGTGCTTCCGGGCGAGCGCGAGGACGCGGTCCCGCAGGTCGTCGAGGACCGCGGTGTCGGCCGGCCCCTGCTGGGTGCCGGCCACGAGGGTCAGGGCGATGATGTCCGCGACCTCCACGAAGGCCTCCGTGCTGAAGCCACGGGTTGCGAGCGCCGGTGTACCGATGCGCAGACCCGAGGTGACCATCGGTGGGCGCGGGTCGAACGGGACGGCGTTGCGGTTCACGGTGATGTCGATCGAGGCCAGGAGGTCCTCGCCCTGCTGCCCGTCCAGCTCGGAGTGGCGCAGGTCCACGAGCACCAGGTGCACATCGGTGCCTCCGGTGAGCACGCCGATGCCGCGCTCTGCGACATCGGGTTGACCCAGGCGCTCGGCGAGGATGCGGGCTCCTTCGAGGGTGCGCTCCTGCCGCTCGCGGAACTCCTCCGTGGCGGCGATCTTGAAGGCTACGGCCTTCCCCGCGATGACGTGCTCCAGCGGGCCACCCTGCTGCCCCGGGAAGACCGCGGAATTGATCTTCTTGGCAATGTCGGTGTCGTTGGACAGGATGATCCCGCCGCGCGGGCCGGCCAGCGTCTTGTGCGTCGTGGATGTCACCACGTGGGCGTGCGGCACCGGGGAGGGGTGCAGGCCTGCGGCAACGAGCCCGGCGAAGTGGGCCATGTCCACGAGGAGGTAGGCGCCGACCTGGTCGGCGATCCGCCGGAAGGCGGCGAAGTCCAGCTGGCGCGGGTAGGCGGACCAGCCGGCGATGATCAGCTTGGGCTGGTGCTCCACGGCCAGTCGCTCAACCTCGGCCATGTCCACCAGGTGCGACTCGGGGTCCACCCCGTAGGCAGCCACGTTGTAGAGCCGACCCGAGAAGTTGATCTTCATCCCGTGGGTCAGGTGTCCGCCGTGGGCGAGGTTCAGGCCGAGGATGGTGTCCCCCGGCCTGATCAGTGCGTGCATCACGGAGGCGTTGGCCTGTGCACCGGAGTGTGGCTGGACATTGGCGAAGCCCGCGCCGAAGAGATCCTTGACCCGGTCGATCGCCAGCTGCTCGATGACGTCGACGTGCTCGCAGCCGCCGTAGTAGCGCCGTCCGGGATATCCCTCGGCATACTTGTTGGTCAGCACCGAGCCCTGCGCCTGCATAATCGCCTGCGCCGTGTGGTTCTCCGACGCGATCATCTCGAGGCCTTCACGCTGACGGCTGAGCTCCGCGTCGATGCGTGTTGCGATCTCCGGATCGAGGTCGGCGAGATCGGCGGTCAGCGACGCCGAGACGACCTGTCCGCGGTTGCCCTGTGCTGCCGCCGTCGTCGGGTTCGTTTTGGTCTCCTCGGAGGAGATCGTCGTTTCCTGAACCATCGAAGGTCCCTGCCTTTCCGTCGACAACTGATATATCAGATTGCACCCACCATAGGAGGAAGATCACATCGGGTCAAGACTCCCGCTTGATCTGGCCGGCCGGCGCGGAGTGCTTGACTCCCCGGGCCGCACATCGTCCAACCTCTTGACTGTGACGCCCACCACTGTACGATCTGTGGAACACCGTTGCAACGTCCGCAACAACCCCGTGTCTCGAATCTTCGAGAGCAACCTCGCAGCCGTCCACGTGCGGCCGCCCAACGAAAGAGACGTTGGCATGTCCATCAACGAGCAATCGGATCCGGCCCGAGCGGCATCCCGAAACGAGGCCGGTGCCGAAGGCGGCAGCACATCGACCTCGACCAAGGCGACGCGGGGCGACGGAACACAGCCCCCGCGTCAGGTCGACCTACCCCGCTTCCGCGGCCGAGTCATCCCGCCGCTGGACCGGGCCATCATCAAGATCCTGCCGCCGCTGCTCATCATCGGCCTCGTGGTAGCCGTCACCCTGAACCCTGAGGGTGCCGCCGGAGTCATCGGCGAGCTGCGCACCTTCGTCACCTCCGGCTTCACCTGGCTGTTCGTCCTCTACTCCCTCGTGGCCCTCGGTGTCTGTGGCTGGCTCGCCTTCAGCCGCGTGGGCAAGATCCGCCTCGGCGGCCCGCAGGCCAAGCCCGAGCACGGCAATTTCGCCTGGTACTCCATGCTGTTCGCGTGCGGACAGGGCATCGGCCTCATCTTCTGGTCCGTCGCCGAGCCGATCATGCTCCGCGACGAGAGCCCCGTCATCGCACCCCAGGCCGACACGTCCGGCGGCGGGATCGTCTGGTCCTACTTCCACTGGGGCGTCACCGCCTGGGCCATGTACTGCGTGGTTGCGGTCTGCCTCGCCTATTCGCACCACAATCTCGGGAAGACCCTGACGTTCCGGGAAGCCACCGTGGACATCCTGCCCAAGAGGACCCAGCGCGGCGCCGGCGTGATCGTCGAACTGCTCGCGATCATCGCGACGGTCCTCGGCCTGGCAACCTCGTTCGGCTTCGCGGCCCTCCAGTTCACCTCCGGCCTCTCCTCCTTCACGGGCCTCAGCGCAGGCCCCGGCCTCTGGATCGCCGTCATTGTCGGGCTCGGCGGCCTGACCGCCATCTCGGCCTTCCTCGGGGTCAACAAGGGCATGAGGAGGGTCAGCGAGGCCAACTCGATCCTGAGCATCGTCCTGATGGCTGCCGTGTTCGTGTTCGGACCGACCATCTACATCATCTCCAACATCTCGGAGACGTTCGGCTCGTTCTTCTACAACTTCATCCCGATGAGCTTCTGGACCGATTCACCCACGGCTGCAGCTCCCATCGAGAGCTGGCAGGACAGCTGGAACGGCTGGTGGACGGTCTTCATCTGGTGCTGGGTCATCGCCTTCTCGCCCTTCGTCGCCGGCTTCATCGCCCGCATCTCCCGTGGTCGGACCATTCGTGAATTCGTCATCGGCGTCACCGTGATCCCCTCGCTGATCGTGATGATCTGGATCGGCATCCTCGGCTCGGCCGCCGTCTATTACGACGACCAGTCGAACCGCTCCATCTCGGACGGAGTTGCGGCCGATACCTCCAGCGGACTGTTCTCGATGCTCAGCATGGTCCCCATCGTGGGTGGGTTGCTCCTGGTGATCTCGACCATCCTGGTGGCCACGTACTACGTCACGAGCCTCGACGCCGGCACCTATGCCCTGGCGGAGTTCGTCTCGGCGCCCAACAAGTCGGGTCCCTGGTTCAGGGTGATCCTCGTTGTCAGCATCGCTGCCGTCGCGCTGATCCTGCTCTCCATCGGCGGCACGGCCGTGGTGGACACCGTACAGACCGGCACCATCATCGGCGCCTTCCCCTTCTCCTTCGTGATCCTCCTGATGATCGCGAATCTCATCCGGAGGCTGCGGAAGCGCAACAAGGAGGTCAAGAGGCTCGAGAAGGAGGTCAATGATCCCGCGCACCGCGCGGAGGACGACCAGCTCGACGCCGACGGCCTTCCGCTGGCGCACCGCGCAGAGCACTAGTGCCCGAAGCACGCAGCGCCGCGACGCCTCGCGGCGCTGCGTGCTCGCCCCACGCCCCAAACCCCACGCCCCACGTCAAGGAGGCTCGCCATACACGCGGAACCAGCCGTCGCAGGAAACAGTGTCCTGATGTCCGAGATGGACGCCCATACCTTCAGTACCTGGCTGGAGGAACAACCGGGCCCGGTCCTGGTGCCTGTCGGCGCCCTGGAGCAGCATGGGCCTCATCTCCCGATGGGCACGGACGCCGTCCTGTCCACGAGTATCGCCACGGCAGTGGCTCGGCGAACCCGGGGACTGGTGGCCCAGCCATTCACCTACGGCTACAAATCGCAGCAGAAATCCGGCGGCGGCAACCACCTCCGGGGCACCACGAGCCTGGATGCCGCAGCCCTCATCGCCCTGACGCGATCCGTCACGGTGTCGCTCCTTAAACAGGACGTCCGCCGGATCGTATTCGTCAACGGGCACTTCGAGAACTACCAGTTCCTCTACGAGGGCGTCGATCTCGCGCTCGACGAGCTCGGCATCGGCAGCGGTGACGACCGGAGCGTGCTGCTGCTGTCCTACTGGGACTACGTCTCGGAGCCCACGCTCGCGCAGGTCTACCCCGACGGGTTCCCGGGCTGGGCGATCGAGCACGGCGGTGTCCTCGAGACGTCCCTCATGCTGCATCTGGAGCCCTCGCTGGTGTCGCTCGATCGAGCCATACAGCATCCGGCGGCATCGCTCCCACGGTTCGACCGGTTGCCCGTCGTCGCGGGCCGCACCCCGGATTCCGGCTGTCTGTCGGCGCCTGCCGGTTCGGACGCCGACAAGGGCCGACTGCTCTTCGACCAGGTGGTGGAGGACCTCTCGGCGGACATCACCACCGAGTTCGGTCTCGACCAGGCGGAACATCCCGAGGGGGCTTGACTTCGGTCGGGCAACGCTCAATACTCCAAACAACAGTGTTGCACCTCACGCAACATGAACCCCGAGGAGCACTCCCCGCGCCTCGTACGACCACCCAGGAAAGGCCCTCCCATGACAACCACCGATGACCAGGCCGTCACCGACGTCGCGAAGCTCGACCGACTCAAGACCCTCAACAACGGGCAGAAGGTCTCCCTCACCTTCTCCGACGCCGAGTTCGAGCGTCGCCTCGGCGGGCTCCGCCGCATCATGGCGGAGAAGGACCTCGACGCCGTGGTCCTGACGAGCTACCAGTCCATCAAGTACTACTCCGACTTCCTCTTCACCTACTTCGGGCGCTCCTACGCCATGGTGGTCACGGCGGACGACACCGTCACCGTCACCGCGAACATCGACGCCGGCATGCCGTGGCGCCGCAGCTACGGCGACAACGTGGTCTACACGGACTGGCGCCGCGACAACTACATCTTCGCGATCCAGGAGGCGCTGCGTACCCGCGGTATCAAGGCGAAGCGCCTCGGCGTCGAGGACGATTCGCTGCCGCTGGACAACCGCAACAAGATCCAGGCGGCCTTCGAGAACGCGACCCTCGTGGACGTGGCCCAGGCCGCCATGCGCCAGCGCATGATCAAGTCCGCGGAGGAGATCGAGGTCATCAAGCACGGTGCCCGGATCGGCGACCTCGGCGGCGAGGCCATCCGCGGTGCCATCAAGGCCGGCATCACCGAGTACGAGGTGGCACTGATCGGCACCGAGGCCATGGTGCACGAGATCGCCCGGACGTTCCCCGATTCCGAGATCCGCGACACCTGGGTGTGGTTCCAGTCGGGCATCAACACCGACGGAGCACACAACTGGGCCACGACCCGCAAGATCCAGGAACACGACATCCTGTCGCTGAACTGCTTCCCCATGACCTCCGGCTACTACACGGCCCTGGAGCGCACCCTGTTCTTCGGTGAGCCGGATGAGCGCTCGCTCGAGCTCTGGAACATCAACGTCGAGGTCCACGAACGTGGCCTGGAACTCATCAAGCCCGGTGCCGTCTGCAAGGACATCGCCGCCGAGCTGAACGAGATCTACATCGGGCACGGACTGCTGGCCAACCGCACCTTCGGGTACGGGCACTCCTTCGGTGTGCTGAGCCACTACTACGGACGCGAAGCGGGCCTCGAGCTCCGCGAGGACATCGACACCGTCCTGGAAGCGGACATGGTGGTCTCCATGGAACCGATGATCACCGTGCTCGATGGCCAGCCCGGTGCCGGCGGCTACCGCGAGCACGACATCCTGGTGGTCGGGGAGAACGGAGCGGAGAACATCACCAAGTTCCCGTTCGGCCCCGAGCACAACATCATCAGCGCCTGATACCGGCGTAACAGGACGGGAAGGGCGGTGCGGCAGAGGATGCCGCACCGCCCCTCCCGTCCGACGGGTCGGGAGCGCGCCAGAGGCATCCGCGCTCCCGGCCCGTCCTCGCGGAACGGACCGGCCTGACCGCGCGGTAAAGTGGGGCCACCGGTGGCCAGGACCAGGGGCCTCGGACTATCGGTGAGGGATGGGGACAATGGGCAGTACCAGCGTGATCACGACCGAGGACGTATCCCTGGCCGAGCGTGCCTACGGGATCCTCCGCGACCGGCTCATCATGCTGGATATCGCACCCGGCGAGCCCATCAACGAGGCCCGGGTGGCAGCGGAGCTGGGATTCGGGAGGACGCCCCTCCGCGAGGCCCTCAAGCGTCTGGAGACGGACCACCTGGTTGTGTCCTACCCCCGCAGGGGTACCTTCGCGACCATCGTCGACATCACTGAACTCGCCGCGATCTCCGAGGTGCGTCAGGTGCTGGAACCACTGGCTGCCCGCAGCGCCGCGCTGAACACAGATCCCGGCATCCGGCTCGAGCTGGAGCAGGTGGTTGCGGCCATCACGTCGATGGACGCCCACCAGGACCGCCACGAGCTCATGCAGTACGACCTCGAGGTGCATCGCCTGATCTACCGTGCGGCCGGCAATCACCACCTCGAGGAATCACTCATCAGGCTCGACAACCTCGCCACGCGCATCTGGTGCCTGGTGCTGAACCGCCTGCCGTCCATCTCCGGGCACATCACAGAACATGTCGAGCTTCTCCACGCCATCCTCGCCGGTGATGCGGACAGGTCCGCCGCGCTGTCCGCCGCCCACGTCACGCACTTCGAGCGGACCGTCCGCACCATCTTGTGACCGATCGGGCCTTCCGATCCGCGAAGGGCCACGGCCCGGCCGGAGCAAGAACCGAAACGGACATATGCCGCCGATCTTCCGCCAGATACGCAAGGATGGTCCCCATCATGACTTCAGCTGATTACGTGACTGCGACCACCGAGCCCAAGAGTGCCTCCGTCATCATCAATGCCATCGCGGTGCTCCGGTCCTTCACGGCGGACGAACCCCTCCTGGGTGTCACCGAGATCGCCAACAGGGTCGGCCTCCACAAGAGCACGGTGTCCCGGATCCTCGCCACCTTCGAGCAGGAACACCTGGTGGAGCGCGATCCCGAGACCCGGAGATTCCGGCTGGGCCTCGGCCTCATCGCCGTCGCGGGTCCGTTGCTGGCGGAGCTGGAGGAGCGCCAGGTGGCCTACCCCGTGCTGCGTGCCCTGGCGGAGCAGACGGGCGAGACGAGCGCACTCATGCTCTGGAGCGACGGCCAGTCCATGTGCGTGGAGCAGATCGCGAGCCACCACCAGATCAAGCACACCACACCACTGGGGGCCAGGTACCGGGACGCGATGAGTGCGTCCGTGCAGGTCTTCCTGAGCGCGGAATCCGACGAGCGGGTCGCGTCGATGCTGCGCGACGGCTCGATCACGCATCCCGGTCCGGGCGACGCCGCCGTCGACGCGTATCTGCGCCGGCTCGAGGAGGCCCGGGTCAGGGGCTGGGCCATCAACTACGGCGAGTCCTCCACCGACGAGGTGGGTGTGGCCGCCCCCGTCCATGACCATCGCGGTGATCTCGTGGCCGCCGTGCTCATCCCGGCGCCACGCTTCCGCATCGGACCGGACAGCCTGCAGGATCTCGGAGAGGCCTGCGCGGCCGCAGCCCGTCAGATCTCGGCCCGCCTCGGCGGGAAGGCCGCGAACGGTCTTCAGCCACTGGTCACAGGGGCCGGTCGCTCGAGGAACAGCTAGCCGCCGGCGGACAGCGGAGATCGCTGTCGAGGAAGGACACCATGAGCACATCGTCCGCAGCCGGGCCCGGCGCTCACCCCTGGCGCGGCCCCTTGATCTCCGTCGGCGTCCTCGTCGTGGCGTTCGTGCTCCTGGCCGCCACGGGTGCATCGGCCCTGCTCCTCACCCCGCTGCTGGTGGGAGCCTGGAGTATCCTGCAGCTCCGCGGGAACAGGCGCTACTGGCTTCCCCTCGCGCCCTGTCTTATGGCCGTCCTGTTCTGGCTCTACCTCTTCGTCACAGTCCTTCTCGGCTTCGTCCTCGACTAGGAGCACTCCCCAGTCGCACGCCGTCGCGCGGTCCCGCGAGATCGGCCCGTCAGAGCTGGACGAGCAGGATCCCGAGGGTGAGTCCGAACCCCGCGGCGAGCAGTGCCGTCACGGCGGTTCCTGCGCCGGAGACGAGCGCCGCTCCCACCCGGCCGGCCCGGAGCAGGCGTACCGTGTCGATGCTCGCGGTACTGAACGTGGTGTAGCCGCCGAGGAAGCCGGTACCGGCCACGAGCATCCAGGCCGGTGGTACGGCGGCCACGAGCACCAGGCCCGTGACGATGCCGAGCAGGAACGAGCCACTGATGTTGATGGTCATGGTTCCGACCGGGAACCGGCCCGAGGAACGCGAGCCGACGACGTCGTCGAGCACGAAGCGCGCCACCGATCCGAGACCGCCCGCCACGGCGAGCACGAGTACGAGGCCCACGCTCATGGAGCCGTCCTTTGCGCCCTGCTCCCGAGGAGGACACCCAGGGCGCCGGCTCCGAGGCCCAGCACCACGGAGCCGACCACGTAGGTCACACCTTCGAGGACGCGACCGGTGCCGAGCAGCAGCAGCGAATCCACGGCGAAGGCGCTGTAGGTGGTGAACCCGCCGAGAAAACCGGTGCCGGCGAGGAGCCGGACGGAGCGGCGGCGTCCCTCGTCGGGGCCGCGGTGCACCAGGGTCTCGAGGAACAGACCCAGCAGAAAGGCACCCGAGATATTGATCAGGAAGATCCCGAGTGGAAGGCCGGTCGGCGTGGGAAGGAGCTCGGAGATACCGAATCGCGCCAAGGTACCACCCATGCCGCCGCCGAACACGAGGGCAAGATCGATGACGCGGTGGCGATCTGGCACCACCTCGCTCGGTTGGACGTCCGACAGCTCGCTCATCGACCTACATTTGCATGGCTGTCGACGGCGCGCCAAGAAGCTGCGTACGGGCGAGCACACTGCAGTAACGGACCTGTAACATCGTGATCCAGAACACATGGCGCGCGGAGGGAACCAGATGAGTCATCAGTCCGGACAAGTGGCAGCGGGCGGGAACGCGGTGATGGAGGACGGCGAGTCCACGCGGTCGATCGGCAGGATCTGGATGCTCCGCGGGATCGGCATCGCCGTGGCCGTGGCGATCTACCTCCTGCTCGGCGGCTCCGATCTCTCGAACGACGGGCGCGTAGTCGCTGCGATCGCCGGCCTCATGGCCGTGTGGTGGATGACGGAGGCCGTGCCACTGTCCGTCACCTCGCTCCTGCCGATCGTGCTCCTGCCGATGTTCACCGTCATCACGGTGGCGGAGGCCACCGCGCCGTACGCGAACTCGATCGTCTTCCTGTTCCTCGGCGGGTTCCTGATCGCCATCGCCATGCAGAAGTGGAATCTCCACCGGCGCATCGCGCTGCTGACCCTCCGACGCGTGGGCACCCATCCGCGCCGGATCATCCTCGGCCTGATGATCTCCACGGCTTTCCTGTCGATGTGGGTGTCCAACACCGCCACGACCCTCATGATGCTGCCGATCGCACTGAGCGTGCTCACACTCGTCGTCGAGAACAGCCATGGGGCCAACGCCGAGGAGGGGAAGACGGGCGCCGACCTCGCCGCGGGCAAGGCCATCAGCAACGTGGTGGATGACAAGCAGATCCGCATCTTCGGTGTCGCGCTCGTCCTCTCGGTTGCCTGGGCTGCGACCATCGGCGGTCTCGGAACCCTGCTCGGCAGTCCCCCGAACGCGATCGTGGCCGGCTACATCAGCACCGAGCTGGGCGAGGACGTGGGATTCGTGCAGTGGATGCTGCTCGGCGTCCCCATCGTGATCGTCTTCATCGGCCTGGCCTGGCTGCTCATCACCCGCGTGATCTTCAAGTTCTCGCTGGAGGAGATCCCCGGAGGCAAGCAGCTGATCGATACGGAGATCAGCAAGCTGGGGCGGATGAGCCAGGGCGAGAAGACCGTCCTCGTGGTCTTCTGCAGCGCGGCGTTCCTCTGGATCGTCCCGGGCCTCGTCTCCAACATCGGCGCAGTCAGCAGCGCACTGCCGTGGCTCGGGGAGTTCAACGACACCGTGATCGCCATCGGCGCCGGGATCGTCCTCTTCATGATCCCGGCAGACAAGGCCGGGAGCATGACCCTCGTCTGGAAGGATGCCGAGGAAGGACTGCCCTGGGGCGTGCTCCTGCTCTTCGGTGGAGGCCTCTCGCTGGCCGGCGCCGTCGCCGCCACCGGACTCGACGCCTGGTTCGGGGAGCGCGTGAGCGGTCTCGGGGCACTGCCGATCGTCCTGCTGCTCGCCGTCGTCGTCACGATCGTCCTGCTGCTGACCGAGATCACCAGCAATACCGCCACCGCCGCCACCTTCATTCCCATCCTCGGCGGGGTCGCCATCGGGATCGGGATGGACCCCACCACGCTGCTCATTCCCGCGGCACTGGCAGCCACCTGTGCCTTCATGCTTCCCGTCGGCACTCCGCCCAATGCCATCGTCTACGCGACCGGGAACGTGAAGATCTCGGAGATGGTGCGCGGAGGTATTGTCCTCAACATCGTCGGGGTCATCCTCATCACCATGTTCACCGTTCTCATCGGGCCCTTCGCCCTGGGCATGGTGCTCTGACGGTTCAGTACCAGACACGGACCGGGGGGCCCATGACAGCGGACAGCACGGCGCAGCGTTCCGAGCCCATCAGACATGTTCTGGAGCACTGCGAGATCCTCGATCACCGGCGGTGGATGGAAGTGGTGCTCCGCGCCGGTCATGACGTGACGGATGCAGACCTGCTCGTGTTCCGTGCAGGTCTGCGCGAGGTGGCGGACTGGCAGTCGAAGCCGATGCTCATCCACATGCGGTCCCTGCTCGGCGTGAGCCTCGAGGGCCGGGCACGCATCAGCCGCTACAGGCACCCAACGCGGATCGCCGTCATGGGGAACAGCCCGATGGACGAGATCATCGCGAGTTTCACCCTGCGCTCCCCCAGCCGGACGGAGTACTTCTCCGATCGACTGGAGGCTCTGCGGTGGCTCGGAGTAGCCCCTCCGCACTGAGCCGGTCCAGCCAGGACGACCGCCGGTGTGAACCGACGTCGGGGAGCAGGGGGACGACGGGTGAGAATGAAGGGTATGACGTTCTCCTCCGATCCGGTCCTCGACGCGATGGCGACACGGCGCTCGGTCTCGAAGGTGGGTCCAGAGACTCCCTCCGACACCGAACTCCTCGAGCTATTGGCAGCGGTCACCCCGGTTGCCGACCACAAGGCACTCCGGCCCTGGCGACTCATCACCCTGCGCGGTGATGACCGGAGGCGGCTCGGCGAAGCACTCGACGAGGCGGCGGGAACGATTCGTGGGCCCGGTGAGCACAACGCGAAGCCTTTCCGCGCAGAACTGCTGATCGCCGTCGTCGTGAGCCCGAAGGAGCACCCCAAGGTGCCGGCGTGGGAACAGCACGCCACGGCCGCCGGTGCCGCGCATCTGCTGGAGCTGGCGCTGTGGCGAGCCGGCTGGGGGGTCATGTGGCGGACGGGCCTGCTGACGAACGCTCCGGCGGTGCGTGCCGCACACGGACTCGCCGCGCACGAACAACTCATGGGCTGGCTCTATGTGGGCAGTATCAACGACTCGTTCCGTACCCGCCTGCTCGGATCGAACCGGCCGGCACTCGATCCCCGTCAGTTCCTGGGGTCCATGCCGCCGGCGCAGACCCAGGCCTGACCGGCGCTGCTGGTCCGGCGATACACACCCGGCACAGCCGGTCAACAGCAGCAGGCGAGGATGCCGTCCATTCGGGCGGGTGGGAATCCGGTGCTTATGATGGTCCTCGTGCCGGCTTTGGGGGAGCCTGCACCGAGTTCAGAAGCGAGCTTATCCATTTCTTCGTCCTTCGGGATCGGACAGGTAAGTGTGCTGAACCGTCTTTCGCCCTCCAATACAGGCCCCGACGACACCATCATCCTCGGGGCAGGGCCCCGCTGATGGTCGACGAGGCGACCAGGACCCGGGCGCGACGCGCCGACCTCTCGTGGAAGCGTCACCTGGAGGATCTGGCGGCCTTCCATGCCCACTACGGGCGGACCCCGTCCTCGATCCGGCCCGTGAACGCCGGCGAGGAACGCCTGGCCAGGTGGTGGCACCGTCAGCTCGTCGCCGCCGGACGACAGCTGCTGACCGCCGAACAGGCGTGCCTCCTCGACAACCTCTTCAGCCCCAACGCTATGGACGACCTGGCAGCCTGCTGAGGACGGAAGAGCCTCAGCCGATGCACGGAGCCAGGTGTCCTCGCTGCAGTTAGGGGGCGAGCACCACGTCCTCGCCGCGGAAGGTCGCGCGGAAGCCGTCGTCCCTGACGCCGACATCCTGCAGCACGAGGCCCTCGGGGAGACCCTCGACGTCGTGCTCGATAGTCACGGCACGGCGCGCGACCGCGGCCAGGGCATCGGAGAGGAATCCGGGCCCGCCGATGTCGATGGACCGTGGCTCGACGACGAGCCGACCGGTCACGACCTCCACCGTGCCCGACGCGACCACGCGCACCTCCCGGCCCAGCACCTCCACGGTCCGGACAACCTCGGCCTCCCCGCCGTCCCCGGGCCGGACGATCGCCCCGCCGCCGAGCTCCTCGGCGACGACGTCGAACGGCACCGTGGCATCCAGCTCGAGCCCACCCGCGATGAGCCCGCCGGGCCCGGTGACCACGTCCCGCCCCACGGCGTCGATGTCCCGCAGCGTGGTACCCCCGCTCACCGCTGTTCCCGCCTCCAGGACGACGTCGGCCAGCCACACGTCGTCCTCCCGGAGCTCCTCGGGCGGCCCGGCAGCGACCGGTCCTTCGCCGCTCGGCGACGGACGTGCTCCCGGCCCGCTCCGTCCGGCAGGTTCGCTGATCATGAACCAGACGACGGCCAGCGCCACCACCAGCACGATCAGCAGGCCGGCGGCACCGATGAGCCAGTCCCTCGCACGCGTCCACTCCATGACCTCAGTCTGATGGGTTCCCGATCCGGGAGCGAGTCCCCGCGCGGAGCCCCTCCAACTCGAGGGGCACAAGCGTCACAGCGGCGTGACGTAGGCGCCGGCGATCCCCCCGTCGACGAGGAACTGGCTCGCGGTGATGAAGGAGGAGTCGTCCGAGGCGAGGAACGCCACGGCCGCGGCCAGCTCGTCGGGCTCCGCGAACCGGCCCAGCGGCACGTGGACCAGTCGGCGGGCCGCGCGCTCCGGGTCGCTCGCGAACAGCTCCGTCAGGAGGGGTGTGTTGACCGGACCGGGGCACAGGGCGTTGACGCGGATGCCCTGCCGGGCGAACTCGACGCCGAGCTCGCGGCTCATCGAGAGCACGCCGCCCTTTGACGCGGAGTAGGAGATCTGCGAGGTCGCGGCGCCCATGACGGCCACGAAGGAGGCCGTGTTGATGATCGAGCCCTTGCCCTGGTGCTGCATGTACGGAATGACGTGCTTGCAGCAGTAGTAGACGCTGGTCAGATTGACCTCCTGCACCCGTCGCCACGCGTCGATTCCCGTCTCGAGGATCGAGGCGTCCTCCGGGGGCGAGATCCCCGCATTGTTGAACGCGATGTCCACCCGCCCGTAGGTGTCCCTGGTGGTCCTGAAGAGGCTGACGACGTCGTCCTCCTGCGTGACGTCGGTGCGCACGAAGATCCCTCCCACCGAGTCCGCCGCCTCCTGACCCGCCTCGTCGGAACAGATGTCCGCAATGACAACGCGGGCCCCCTCGTGGGCCAGGCGCCGGGCCGTCGCCAGCCCTATCCCGGACGCCCCACCGGTGATCACCGCACTGCGATCCTTCAGTCGATTGCTGATCAACCCGTTGTAGGGGGCAGCGCTGTCCTCAGCCATGGCACTCCTTGGTTCCTTGCGTGGTGACGAATGGGTGGTCGGCAGTCAGTCGGTCGAGATGAAGACATTCTTGACCTCGCTGAAGGCATCGAGGGCATCAGGGCCGAGCTCACGGCCCAGACCCGACTGCTTGTAGCCCCCGAACGGCGTGGCGTAGCGGACCGAGGAGTGCGAGTTCACCGAGAGGTTCCCCGCCTCGACGCCACGCGAGACCCGCAGCGCCCGACCGACGTCGGACGTCCAGATGGATCCGGAGAGCCCGAAGTCCGAGTCATTGGCGATGCGCAGGGCATCGGCCTCGTCGTCGAAGGGCACGACGGCGACCACCGGTCCGAAGATCTCCTCCCGCAGGGATCGCGCCCCGGCATCCGACGGCGTGAGGACCGTCGGCGGGAACCAGAAGCCCTCCCCGGTCGGCGCAGTCCCCTGGAACGCGACCTCGGCATTGGGCCGGCCGTCGCCGTCGTACACGAAGGACGACACCGTGGCGTGCTGGTCCGCCGAGATGAGCGGTCCCATCTCCGTGGTCTCCTCGGAAGGGTCACCGACCCGGAAGGCCTTGACCGCGGGCTCGAGCAGACCGAGGAACTTCTCGTAGACGGAGCGCTGGACGAGGATGCGGGAACGGGCGCAGCAATCCTGCCCGGCGTTGTCGAACACGCCGCCCGGGGCGCTGGCGACAGCCCTGTCGAGATCGGCGTCCGCGAAGATGATGTTGGCGCTCTTGCCCCCGAGTTCCAGCGTGACGCGCTTGACCTGCTCGGCGCATCCGGCCATCACCCGCTTCCCGACGGCGGTCGACCCCGTGAAGACGACCTTGCGCACCGACGGGTGGGTGACGAAGCGCTCGCCCACCACTGACCCCTTGCCTGGCACCACGGTGAACACACCCTCGGGAATGCCCGCCTGCAAGGCCAGTTCACCCAGCCGGATCGCAGTCAGGGGCGTCAGCTCGGCGGGCTTGAGAACCACGGTGTTGCCGGCAGCGAGCGCGGGCGCGAACCCCCAGCCGGCGATCGGCATGGGGAAGTTCCACGGGACGATCACCCCCACCACCCCGAGCGGCTCGTTGAAGGTGATGTTCACTCCCCCGGCCACCGGTATCTGCCGACCGGAGTGCCGTTCGGGAGCCGCGGAGTAGTAGGTCAGCACGTCCCGGACATTGCCGGCCTCCCAGAGTGCATTGCCGATGGTGTGCCCGGCATTGGCCACCTCCAGGGTGGCGAGGTGCTCCAGATCGGAGTCCACCACGTCGGCGAACCGTCGCAGCAGCCGGCCACGATCGGCCGGAGCCACGGCGCGCCAGGACGCGAAGGCGGTGGCCGCTGCCTCGATGGCCCTGTCGGTGGCGGCGACGTCGGCCAGCGCAACATCCTGGATCGCGGCACCGGTGGAGGGGTTGAGGACGGTGAAGCTGCTCACGTGAGGCTCTCCTGACGGTGGTGGTAGCGGGCGGCCGCGTCCACGAACCCCTTGAAGAGCCGGGCGTCCGCCGGGTTCTCCTCGGGGTGGAACTGCACGCCCAGGGCCCAGCCGGGCGCGTCGGTGCACTCGACGGCCTCGATGGTCCCGTCGGGCGCCCACGCGGTAGGGCGGAGTCCGGCTCCGAGACGGTCCACGGACTGGTGGTGATAGCACGGAGCCGTACCCACGTGCCCGAGCAGCCCGGCCGTCAGGGTACCCGGCTCCGTGGTGAACTCCACGGTGCCGTAGACCCCTGGCGAGGGCTGGTAGCGCGATTCCGGGAGCAGATCGGGCACGTGCTGGAACAGGGTGCCTCCGAGGGCCACATTCAGGATCTGCGCGCCACGGCAGATCGCGAAGAGCGGCACCCCGGTCTCCAGCGCTGCCCGGGTGAGCCTGATGTCGTGGTCGTCTCGCTCGGGCTGTGCCGCGGTGGTGGGGTGCGGGTCCGCCTGGTAGTTGGCGGGGTCCACGTCCACCCCGCCGATCACGATCAGGCCGTCCAGCACGGCGAGGACCGATTCGTCGGTACCCACCGGCGGCAGCAGGAGAGGGGTTCCGCCCGCGGCCACCACCCCGGTGACGTACTTCCCCGGGACGATGGCGGCGCGGTCCTCCCACACACCCCACGACGCTTCCTGCCAGTAGGTGGTCAGGCCGATCCTGGGCCTGGACTGGGTGGCACCTCCCATCAGTGGCGCTCGAATCCGCGGTGGACTTCCCAGTCCGTGATGGCCGCATTGAACTGCTCCAGCTCCACGTCCGCGTAGTGCGTGTAGTGTTCCACGACCTCCTCCCCGAAGACTTCCCGGGCGATCGCGGAGTTGGCGAAGAGTTCCCTGGCCTCCGCCATGGTGTGGGGTACGTGCTCCGCATCGGAGTCGTAGGCGTTCCCCTCGGTCATGGGCGGCAGTTCCAGTTCGTGCTCGATCCCGTAGAGGCCGCCGGCCAGCATCGCGGCCAGCGCGAGGTAAGGGTTCGCGTCCGCTCCGGGCAGTCTGTTCTCCATCCGGGCCGAGTGCCCCTTGCCCACCAGGCGCACCGAGCAACTGCGGTTGTCCAGGCCCCAAGCCACGGCCGTGGGGGCGAAGGAGCCCTTCGCGAAGCGCTTGTAGGAGTTGATGTTGGGCGCATAGAAGAGGGTGAAATCCCGCATGGTAGCCAGCACTCCGGCAATGAAGTGGTTGTACAGCGCGGTGCGCTCCCCCGTGTCGGCGTCCCAGAAGACCAGGTCCCCCTCGGTGCCGCGCAGGGACATGTGGATGTGGCAGGAGGATCCGTCGCGTGCGTTCGGCTTGGCCATGAAGGTCACCGACTGCCCGCGCTGCGCCGCCATCTGCTTGGCTGAGAGCTTGTAGAAGACGTGGTTGTCCGCCGTCGTGATGACGTCGTCGTACCGGAAGGCGATCTCGTGCTGCCCGAAGTTGCACTCGCCCTTGGCCGACTCGACGATCATTCCGGCCTCGAACATGGTGTTGCGGATGTCGCGCAGCAGTGGTTCCACCCGCATGGACCCGAGGATCGAGTAGTCGACGTTGTAGAGATTCGCGGGTGTCAGCTCGAGATAGTTGCTGCGCTGCGCCTCCTCGTAGCTGGTGTTGTAGATCATGAACTCCAGTTCCGTCCCGGACACGGCCCGGTACCCCAGGGCCACGGCCTTCTCCTGCTGGGAGCGCAGGAGACTCCGTGGGGAGACGGAGACGCGCTCACCGGTGGTGTAGTTGAGATCGGCCTGGATCATGGCCGTCTTCTCCAGATAGGGCACGCGCCGGATGGTGTCCAGATCCAGATCGAACTCCATGTCCCCGTAGCCCTTGTCCCAGCTGGACATGGCGTACCCGGCAACGGTGTTCATCTCCGTGTCGACGGACAGGAGGTAGTTGCAGGCCTCGGAGCCGTGCTCCAGGGCGGACTCGAGGAAGAACCCGCCGTGGATGACCTTCCCCTGCAGGCGCCCCTGCATATCGGTGAAGGCCAGGATCACACTGTCGATCTCGCCGTCGTCGATGGACTGCCGGAGCTGGTCCACGGTGAGCATTTTCTCGTTGCGCGGATGTGACGTCATTTTTCTCCTCGGGTGGGCATTGGGATGCAGGCTCTATTTCAGGGTCTTCTCGGAGTCCTGGAGCAGGGCGAACTCCTCCTCGGGTGCGCTCGCCACCAGGTGGTGGCGGCTGTAGAACCAGAAGTACGCCAGGGCCACGAGGAACACCCCGGCGGTGATGCTGGCTGCCACCACATCCAGGACGAAGGTCGCGACCAGTGCGACGACGGCCAGGACGAGCGCGATACCCGTGGTCACCACACCGCCCGGTGTCCGGTAACCGCGCTCCAGGTCGGGTTCCTTGACGCGGAGCATGATGTGGCTCAGGTTCAGCAGCACGTACGAGAGCGTGGCGCCGAAGACCGCGATGTTGATCAGCAGGCCGCCGTTGCCGGTCACCGACGCCAGGATGAAGCCGATGGTTCCCGGGACCACGAGTGCGAGCCACGGCGTCTGCCGGGAGGTGGTGAGGGAGAGCGCCCTGGGCAGATAACCGGCGCGGGAGAGCGCGAAGAGCTGTCGGGAGTAGGCGAAGACGATCGAGAAGAAACTCGCCACCAGGCCCGCGAGACCGGCGTAATTCACGACGTCGGCCAGGACGGAGTCGCCACCGGCGACCGCCCGGAGGGCCTCGGGGAGCGGCGAATCGGATTCCCCCATGGCCGATGCCCCCGCTGTGCCGGGGACCAGCACGAGCATCGCTGCTCCGGAGACGAGGAGGAACACCATGGCGACGATGATGCCGCGTGGCATGTCCCGCTTGGGGTTCGAGGACTCCTCGGCTGCCAGCGGCACGCCCTCGATGGCCAGGAAGAACCAGATCCCGAAGACCAGCGCAGCCAACACACCCGAGATGCCGAAGGGCAGGAACGCGCTGGAACCGGTCGAGCCGTCCGGGACGATGTCGAAGAGATTGTCGGTGCGGAAGTGCGGTACCAGGCCGATCACCGTGATGACCAGCGCTATGACGGCGATCGCGGTGATGCCGAACATGACCTTCAGCGCCTCACCCACACCCCAGAGGTGGATGCCGATGAACACCACGTAGGTCACGAGGTAGACGGGCCACGAGTTGGTGAGTCCGAAGAGCCCGAGTGCCTCGATGTAGCCTCCGATGAAGGTGGCGATGGCGGCGGGTGCCACCGAGTACTCGATGAGCACGGCCATGCCGGTGGCGAAGCCACCCAGCGGTCCGAGGGCACGACGCGCGAAACCGTACCCGGCCCCCGCCGTCGGGAGGGTGGAGGACATCTCCGCGAGCCCGAACACCATGCACGTGTACATGAGGCCCATGAGCAGGAAGGCGATGAGGAGTCCGCCCCAGCCGCCCACGGCGAGGCCAAGGTTCCAGCCGGAGAAGTCCCCCGAGATGACGTAGGCGACGCCGAGGCCCGCCAGCAGGATCCAGCCGGCTGCGCCTCCCCTGAGCCGACGGTGCTCCAGATAATCCTTGTCCACAGCTCCGTAGTCGATGCGGGATGTTCGCGCCATGAGTCGTCCGTTCTGGGAAGGAGGAGTCTCTGCTGGATCTGTACGGTGGGCGATCAATGGAACAATTTCAGTCCTTTGCCCTGACTCACTGTGAGCCAGGGCACATCGCCGCGTCAACCCTTCGAGGGTAAGAAGTTTTCGAATGGTTCCCGATCGGACCACAGCTCGTGGAGCACGCTTCATGGGATGCTGGCGTCATGAACATCACGGACGACGCAGCTTCGGAGCTCCACCCGCGCTACAGGCTGCTCGGCTCGGTCCGGACGGGCAATGCCTTCGAGGAGACCGTGGAGCACCTGCTGCGCGGTATCAAGATCGGCCTTTTCCCCGCCGGTGAACGTCTGCCGGCCGAACGCGAGCTGGCGAAGGTCCTCGGGGTCTCCCGGGCCACCCTGCGCGATGCCCTGGCAGAACTGCAGCAGGCCCGGTACCTGAGTATCCAGCGCGGACGGTACGGCGGAGCAGTCGTCGCCCCGGAGTTGCCCTCGCGGGGTGCGGCACTGGGTAGCCAGGACCGGGCTGCGGTGGAGGATGTCCTCGCCTTCCGGGCCGCCGTGGAACCGGCGGCTGCAGCACTGGCTGCCGACTCGACGCTCACGGCGTCGGACCGCACCCGTCTGCTCGATGGGCTCCGCTCGGTCTCGGGGGCCGGCCCCGGACAGTACCGTCCCCTGGATGCACGCCTGCACATCACCATCGCCGAGCTGGGAGGCTCCCCGCGCCTGGCCGCAGCGGTTGCCGAGGCACGTGCCGCAACAAGCGACCTGCTGGACCGTATCCCCTTCCTGGAGCGGAACATCGAGCACTCGGACCTCCAGCACACCAGCATCGTCGAGGCGATCCTGGCCGGGGACCCGACTCTTGCACGGACCCTGATGCTGGAACACCTCGAAGGAACCGCCGCCCTGCTCCGCGGCTTCCTCACCGAGGCCACTCAGGAGCCGGAGGCATAGCCGACCCGCTCCACGACGTCCACGGCCCGATGGCTGCGCATGGGGCGCTGCGGGATTGAGTAGGCTCCGAGCATGACGTGGCTGACGCGCAGTGCCGGTTTTCTTCCGATCCGCAGGACCGCAGGCTGGCTCGCCGCGGGCTTCCTCGCCCTGCAGGGCGTGGTCATCGCCGTGCTGCTGGTCACGGATGCCGTGAAGAAGAAGGGACGAGCCCGCCGAACGGGCTTCCCCCGCCCGGGCACGTTCCACAGCACGGTGGGTGACACGCGGATCACCACCTACACCTACGGCGCCGATCTGTATCGGGACATGCTCACCGCGATCGACGGCGCGCAGACGCGCATCCTGCTGGAAACCTTCATCTGGAAGGGCGACGAGGTGGGCCGGCAGATCCGCGACGCGGTGAACAGGGCAGCGGCCCGCGGTGTCGAGGTGTACGTGATCTACGACCACTTCGGGAATCTGGTGGTCCCGCGGTCCTTCTACAGTTTCCACCCCGCTGTGCGGGTCTTCCGCTTCCCCGCCATTGATCCGTCGCTGCTGCACAGCCCCCGCCGCGCTGCAGGGCTGACCCACCGCAAGCTGCTCGTGGTGGATCAGGGCCTGGGCTTCGTGGGTGGGTACAACCTCGGCTCCCTCTACGCGACCGAGTGGCGCGACACCCATCTCCGGCTGGAAGGGACGACGGCGTTCGAGCTGGGGCATTCCTTCGCGCAGGTATGGAACAGCCTTGCTGCGAAGCATCCCGATCTCTCACCGCTCAATCCGACCGCGTGGAATCCTCCGATCCGCGCCATCAACAACATCCCGGTCAACCGCGTCTTCCCGATCCGCAGCGTGTACCTGGATGCCATCAGCCGCGCTCAGACGTACATTCATCTCACGACGGCGTACTTCATCCCCGACCAGCAGGTGCTCAAGGCCCTCATCGAGGCGTCCAGGCGAGGCGTGGATGTGCGGGTGATCGTACCGGAGGTCTCGAACCATATCCTGACGGACTGGTTGTCCCGCGGCTTCTACACCACGCTCCTGCGGGAGAACATCACCATTCTGCTGTACCGGAACGCGATGATCCACGCCAAGACGGCCAGCATCGACGGCCAGTGGTCCATCGTCGGCACGGCCAACATCGACCGGCTCAGCCTGGGGTTCAACTACGAGATAGACCTCGAGATCCAGGACGAGGACTTCGCTGCCGACATGGAGCGGATCTTCACCGTCGACAGCGCCAACTGCCGCATCGTCGACGCCGGGGAGTGGAGCAGGCGCCACCCCGCGGCGCGGATCGCGGAGACGGTCCTGAGACCGCTGCGGCCCTATCTCTGAGTTTCGTCTGCTGCTGATCAGCGCCCCGAGGAACGCTCAGGCGACTGTCCCGCCCGCAGGTGCTGCGCCGTCGGCGGCCGAGCCCCGCCCGACGGCGTCGTCGTCGTCGTCGTCCGACCGTCGGGGACGCTCCGGGATGCGGAACACCGGGAGGGCGATGTTGATCATGGGCCCGATGAGCAGGGCGAAGGCCACGGTGCCGAGACCCACGGAGCCGCCGAGCCACCAGCCCAGCAGCAGGACAGTCCCCTCGATGGCGGTGCGTACCAACCAGATGGGCAACCCGAGGCGGTCGTGAAGACCCGTCATGAGCCCGTCGCGCGGTCCGGGACCCAGCCTCGCCCCGATGTAGAGGCCGCTGGCGATCGCGAGCAGCACGAGGCCGCCCGTGAACAGCATTATCCGGGCCCACAGCTGATCCGGCTCGCCCAGGAGTGCGAGTCCGGCCTCGGCGCTGGGGCCCACGAGAAGCACATTGAGGATGGTCCCGATACCCGGGCGTTGCCGCAGCGGGATCCAGAGGACGAGCACGATCACCCCGATGATGTTGGTCATGAACCCGAAGGGGATGCCGGTCTGCAGTGCCCCGCCCTGACCCAGGACGTCCCACGGTGAGACCCCGAGCGTGGCCCTGATCATCATGGCGAGCGAGAAGCCGTACAGGAACAGACCGACGAGGAGCTGGAGGCCCCGCCAGGTGCCGCGAAATGTCATGGTCCCAGTAGACCGCCGAACGGCCCCTGCAACAAATGGTCCCGTGCCGTGCGCAGCACCTCAGGTCACCCCCTGTCCGCGCCCTCGCGGGTTCCTGCCCCGCGTCACCGCGTGGAAGTGAGGGCGGCAGGTCAGGCGGCGGCGACCCGCTGGTCGAGGTACTCGGCGAGATAGGGCGCCGTGATGCTCGTTCCACGGTCGAGATCGGCGATCTGCCGGGGCGTTCCGGTGGCCACGATGGTCCCGCCGGCCGAACCACCACCGGGGCCCAGATCGATCACCCAGTCCGCCGCCGCCACCACGGCCATGGTGTGCTCCACGACCACCACGGTGTTCCCCGCTGCCACGAGCTTCCGGAGCTGCGCGAGGAGCAGGACGACGTCGGCCGGGTGCAGGCCCGTCGTCGGTTCGTCGAGCAGATACAGGGTGTGGCCCCTGCGGGCACGCTGGAGCTCGGTGGCCAGCTTGATGCGCTGGGCCTCACCGCCGGAGAGCTCGGTGGCAGGCTGTCCGAGGCGCAGATAGCCCAGCCCCACCTCGCGGAGTGTCTCCAGGGACCGGGCCGCCGCAGGGATGTTCGCCAGGAACACCTCGGCGTCGTCGACCGTCATCCCGAGGACGTCGGCGATGGTGCGCCCGTCCAGGGTGACGGTCAGCGTCTCGTCGTTGTACCGGGCTCCGTGACACGTGGGGCAGGGGCCGTAGCTGCCGGGCAGGAACAGGAGCTCCACCGACACGAAGCCCTCGCCCTGGCAGGTCTCGCATCGCCCGCCCGGGACGTTGAAGGAGAAGCGGCCCATCCCGAAGCCCTTGGCGCGAGCAGCCGGGGTGGCCGCGAAAGCCTTCCGGACGGCGTCGAACAGGCCCGTGTACGTGGCCAGATTGGAGCGGGGCGTCCGGCCGATGGGCTTCTGGTTCACGCTGACCAGGCGGTCGATGTGCTCGAGTCCGCTGATCCCGGCGACCACCGCACCAGTCACGGCGTCCTCGTCGGGCTCGGTGTCCGCCGGCTCGAGATCGGCCGGGGTGTCGTTGCGGACGTGCCGCCCGACGCCCTCGGCGAGGACCGAGCTGACGAGGGTGGATTTGCCCGAGCCGGACACCCCGGTGACGGCCGTGAGGACACCCACGGGGATGTCGGCGTCGAGCCCCACGAGATTGTGGCGGTGGATGCCTTCGAGATGGAGCCAGCCCGAGGGCTCGCGCGGCTCGGCGGTGTCTGGAGTGGTGGTCGGTGCCAGGAACGGTGCCGTGAGGGATTCGGGCACGTCCTGGAGCCCGTCCACGGGCCCGCTGTAGACGATGGTCCCGCCGCCCTGGCCCGCGAGTGGGCCGACGTCCACGATCCACTCGGCCCGCCGCACCACGTCCATGTTGTGCTCCACCACGAAGACGGTGTTCCCGGCGTCCTTCAGTGCCTCCAGGACGCCCAGGAGCGGTTCCACGTCGGCGGGGTGCAGACCGGCGGAGGGTTCGTCGAGCACGTAGATCACGCCGAACAGGCCGGAGCGCAACTGGGTGGCGATGCGCAGTCGCTGCATCTCGCCCGGAGAGAGTGTGGGCGTGGCCCTGCTGAGGCTCAGGTAGCCCAGTCCCAGGTCCACCAGCACCTCGAGCCGCTGGATCAGGTCCCGGCTGATGGTCACGGAGACCTCCGTCCGCTCACCCGAGCTGGACGAGCGGTGTGCGGCGGTCGGGTGCTCGACGGCGGCGGCCGGCGCGAGGTGCGCTGTCAGCTCCGCGAGAGGCAGGGCGTTCGCCTCGGAGATGGACAGTCCCGCGAAGGTCACCGCGAGCGCCTCGTGGCGCAGCCCGGTCCCTCCGCACAGGGTGCAGGGGCCGGATTCCATGAACGGCAGCACGCGGTCCCGCATCTGCTGGCTCTTGGAATCGTGCAGGGTGTGCATGACGTAGCTCTTCGCGCTCCAGAACCTTCCCTTGTAGGGTTTGGCGATCCGGTCCCGCTGGGGGGTGACGTCGACCACGGGCTGCTCGTCGGTGAACAGCAGCCACGAGCGTGCTTCCTCGGGGAGATCACGCCAGGGGATGTCGATGTCATAGCCGAGCTCGCGGACGATGTCCCGGAGGTTCTTGCCCTGCCAGGCACCGGGCCACGCGGCGATGGCGCCCTCGGTGATGCTCAGTGAGGGGTCGGGGACGAGGGTCTGCTCCGTGACGTCGCGAGCGATGCCCAGACCGTGGCAGCGGGGGCAGGCTCCGGCAGCGGTATTGGGCGAGAACGCATCGGAGTCCAGCCTGCCCTCGACTCCCTCGGGATAGGTTCCGGCGCGGGAGTAGAGCATTCGCAGTGAGTTCGAGAGCGTGGTCAGCGTACCCACCGTGGAGCGCGCGCTCGGGGTTCCGCGGCGCTGCTGCAGGGCGACGGCGGGCGGGAGCCCGGTGATCGACCCGACGTGCGGTGTGTTGCCCTGCTGGATGAGGCGCCGCGCATAGGGCGCGACCGACTCGAGATAGCGGCGCTGGGCCTCGGCGAAGATGGTCCCGAAGGCAAGCGACGACTTCCCGGACCCGGAGACGCCGGTGAAGGCGACGACGGCGTCGCGTGGGCAGTCGACGTCGACGGCGCGGAGGTTGTTCTCACTCGCGCCGCGCACGCGGACGAAACCCTCTCGCGTACTGCTCGTCTCGGCGGGGGCGTTGATCAGTTCAGTCACCGTCACCACCCTACGGTCATTCGGTCCCCGGACTGCCCTGCGCAGGCTGACCAGGCGGAGGGGCACGTCGCGGGGCGAGCCGCGGTCATGGCGATCCGCCTGGGCCGGCCTGGTCGACCCGACCCCACGGCACGGGGAGAGGACGGTCCAGTCCACCTGTGGGAGAGTCGCTTCCGTTCGCCGAGCAACCGAAGTCCCGTTGGGGCATTCTTGTGCCCCCGCTGCCCGACGCATCCGAAGTCTTGCGGGTGGATCCCATGATTCCGGGCCTAATCCCCGGTAGATCCGTCCAGCAGCTCGCGCAGAATATCCAGATGACCGCAGTGCCTACCCGTTTCCTCGATCATGTGCACCAGAACCCACCGCACGCTCTGTCCGCCGTCGCCAGCGCGGCAGCGATCCTCCAGCCCATACCGCTCGAGAACGTCACGGGACTGGCGGCAGGCAGCCTCGTAGTCCCCAATGATGTTCACCAGGCTGTCCTCTTCACTCACCCGGAATTCGCCGTCGGGGTCCTCCGCGGACCACCGGGTGGGCACGTCATGCCGCCCGTCAATCCGGTCCTGGAACCAGAACAGTTCAACGTCTGTCAGGTGTTGCACCGATCCTGACACCGTCGTCAGCGAAGGTACGAGCCGCCTGGTGCCGTCGGTATTGCTGAGGCCACTGGCCTTCATCACTACCGTTGCCCGGAAGTAGTCCAGGAAGCCGGTCAGTGTCTCCCGCTCTCCGGCCGCCACAGGTGGTTCCGTCCGGCTGTCGTGTCCCATCCGACCAACCTAGTCAGGGGAGTCGAGCCACAGTGCAGGCGCGCCGACCACGACGAACAGGGACGAGCGGAACGGCTCAGGAAGAAGTCTCATACGCCGATCGGGGTGTGGAACAGCCTCGTGAGCGCCCAGCCCAACGCTGGTTCCGTTCACGGTCGCGGGGCCAATCCCGATCCGTAGGTTCGGGTCTGCTGCACGGATAGGTGAGGCCGTCCCGCTGTCGGTTCCTACAGAGCCCTCGCGCCAAGCGTGTCGTAAAGTCGTTGAGGGGGCCCGTCCGCACGCTACCTGGAGGCTCCCATGCACACCGCGCCCCCCTCCGATCCCGCTCACACGGGGCCCCGGCGAGAGGCTGCGTCCGGGAGGACACGCATTAGGCCGGACATCCAGGGCCTGCGCGCCCTGGCGGTCGTGGTGGTGGTACTGGATCATCTGATCGGGTGGCCGAGCGGCGGCTTCATCGGCGTGGACATCTTCTTCGTCATCTCGGGCTTCCTCATTACGGGGCTCCTTCTCCGGGAGTACGAGAAGGCCGGGCGCATCTCCTTCGGCAACTTCTACCGGCGGCGCATCAAGCGCATCATTCCGGCGTCGCTCGTCGTGATCGTAGTGACCCTCCTCGGGGCCTACGCGATTTTCAGGCCCTCCCGCTTCCACGGGACGGCGCAGGACGGCGTGGCAGCGGCGCTGTTCTACGCCAACCGGCGCTTTGCAGCCATTGGCACCGACTACTTCCGGGCGAACGTACCGGTCTCTCCCCTGCAGCACTTCTGGTCCCTGTCCGTCGAGGAGCAGTTCTACTTCGTGTGGCCCGCCGTGATGCTCCTGGTGCTGACGTTGGTGGCAAAGCAGCCGAACGGTGGTCCCGCGCAAGCCCGGCTCTGCGCAGGACTCATCATCGGACTGATCTCCGTGGCATCCTTTGCCTGGGCATTCCGGGAAACGCAGACCTCACCAACCCAGGCCTACTTCTCCACGTTCTCCCGCGGCTGGGAACTCGGTGCCGGTACGGCTCTGGCCTGCGCCGCACCGCTGTGCAGCCGACTCGCTGCGAGGGTGCGTCCGCTGCTGGCCTGGCTGGGCATCGGCCTGATGGTGGCCGGGCTGTTCCTCGTCGACTCGTCCTCGGCCTTCCCTGCACCGTGGGCACTTCTCCCTGTCCTCGGTGCGGTCCTCGTGATCCTGGCCGGTACCGGTGCGGACAGACACCGGTTCCTGCTGCCCCTCACCAATCCCGTGAGCGGGTACCTCGGCAACATCTCCTACTCGCTGTACCTTTGGCACTTCCCGGTGATCATCATCGGCGGCGCCGTGTTCCTCGGCCGGGGCCCCGTATTCTACCTGGGCTGCGCTGCAGCGATGATCCTCCTCGCGGTGTTCTCCTACCACCTCATCGAGGACCCGGTCCGTAGGTCCTCGTGGCTCTCCGGGCAGAGAGCAGGGGCTGCCGGAACGACGACGCCGGACAGGAAGGCAGCTCACGAAACGGCGCGTCGGGCCGGCTTCCAGCGAGCCGCCATAGCTGCCGGCCTCACGGCCGTTCTGGCGACAGGAGCGGTGCCCCTCGTACCAGAGCATGCCCGGGCCATTGAGCTGGCCGGCAAGGAAGCGCCCGCCGTGTCGGATGAGACGGCCATTTTGCAGAGGCAGATCCGCAGTGCGCTCGAGAAGGAGGACTGGCCGCAGCTGGAACCCAGTATGGACGAGGCGATGAACGGACCGTTGGCTTCCGGAGAAATCAGCGCCTGCGGTGGTACCGGACGCTTGGATATCAGAGAGTGCACGTGGGGTGACCCTGATGCCACCCGACGCGCAGTGGTTGTCGGCGACTCGATCGCAATGTCCTGGACGTCGACAGCGCGAGACGTGTTCAGATCCGCGGATGGCTGGGCGGTCACCAGCCTCGCTTCGTCCGGCTGCACCTTCACGGACACCCTCGTGAAGAATCCTTCCCCGAGACTCGTGGCGGCGTGCGAAGGGCGGAAAGCGCAGGCTGTGGAGGCTATCACCAGACTCCGACCAGAGGTCGTGATCATTTCCAACACGTACGAGCCGCGAATCCCCGCGGGCCGGGACGAGCCAATGAGTCCGGAGGAGTGGAAGGACAGCACACAGGAAATTGTGTCCCGCTTCAGCGATTCCGTGGGCTCCGTCATATTCCTCTCGCCCCCACCCCTCACCACCGACATCCAGACGTGCTATTCGAAGATCGCCGACCCATCCTTCTGCGCCGGACAGATCGACGCGCAGTGGCACACCTTCGCGACCGCCGAACAGGAGCTCGCCGCAGAACTCGGTGCGCTCTACGTGAGTCCGGAACTCTGGTTCTGCACAGAGAATTGGTGCCCGAGCTTCATCGGGAACACTCCCGTGATGCGGGACCTCGTCCACATGACGCCGCAGTTCCAAACCAAACTGGTACCCGCCCTACGCCACGAGCTCGAAAATCACGCCATCCTCGAATCCCGACAGTCCTCTCCCCGGGAAAGCCGTGACCAGCCACGAGAACGGCTTCCGTTACCTTATTCGTGACTCTGGTCCTGCTACACGATGTGGGTCTCTCGAAATGATCCACGACGACTCGCGTCCGTGCCCCTTTCCGCATCGACCTTCACCTGAGAAGGTAGCGGGATGACCCTGGACATCGCGGCCCTCCGCGCTCACTTCCCCGCCCTGCTCACCGGCACCGCACACTTCGACGGCCCCGGCGGAACACAGACCCCCACCATGGTGGGAGCCGCGATAGCCGATACCCTCACCGGGCCGCTGTCCATCCGCGGCTCCGGTACGGGATCGGAAACCAACGCCGAAGTGGCGGTCGGCGAATTCCGGGCAGCCATGGCCGATCTGCTGGGAGCGCACCCTCGCGGTGTCGTCTATGGGCGAAGCGCAACGCAGCTGACCTATGACTTCTCGCGCCACCTCGCCAAGACCTGGCAGCCAGGGGATGAGATCGTCGTCTCACGCCTGGACCATGACTCCAACATCCGCCCGTGGGTGCAAGCTGCCGCATCGGTCGGCGCCACCGTGCGCTGGATCGATTTCGACCCGGACACCACGGAGATCGACGACGCGTCCGTCGCAGCCGCGATAACAGAGCGCACGAAGCTGGTGGCAATCACCGCCGCGTCGAACCTGCTCGGCACCAAACCGCCGGTGCGCCGCATCGCCGAGGCCGCTCACGCGGTCGGCGCCCTGGTCTACGTGGACGGGGTGCACTACACCGCCCATGCGGCCGTCGATGTGACGGCGCTGGGAGCGGACTTCTTCGCCTGTTCGCCCTACAAGTTCCTCGGGCCCCACTGCGGTGTCCTCGTAGCCGACCCGGAACTGCTGGAGTCACTGCAGCCGGACAAGCTGCTGCCGTCCACGAACGAGGTGCCCGAGCGGTTCGAGTTCGGCACCCTCCCTTACGAGATCATGGCCGGAGCTACGGCGGCCGTGAATTTCCTCGCGGCGATCGCGCCCGGCGCCGGAACCGGCCGCCGTGCTCGCCTTCTTGCCTCCGCCCACGTGGTCGAGGAGCACGAGCTCGCAATGCGCTCCCGCATCGAGACAGGGCTGGCGGACCTCGGCCCCGCCGTCACGATGCACTCGAAGGCCCAGGATCGGACGCCGACACTGCTGGTGACCTTCCCGGGCCGGTCCTCCACGGACGCCTACCGGTTCCTCGTGGAACGGAACATCCTCGCGCCGGCCGGCTCGTTCTACGCCTACGAAGCCTTCCGTCGCCTCAATCTCGAGGACACCGCCGCACTGCGGATCGGCGTCGCGCCCTACACCGACGACGACGACGCCGACCGTCTCGTGGCCGCGCTCGGCGAGTTCGTTGCGTCGTAGTGCGGGGGTGAGGATCGTCGCGGTCCTACAGGTCGGCGAGCAGCCCGCCCGGGTTCTCCATCGCGTCCGCGACGAAGCGCAGGAAGCCACCGGCGGTGCCACCGTCGCAGACGCGGTGATCGAAGGCGAGCGTCAGTTCGGTGATCTTCCGCACCGCGAGCTGACCGTCCACCACCCAGGGCCGGTCCATGATCCGGCCCATGCCGAGGATCGCGGACTCCGGATAGTTGATGATCGCCGCGCTGCCGTCCACCCCGAACACGCCGTAGTTGTTGAGGGTAAAGGTGCCGGAGGACAGCTCCGAAGGCGTCGCCTTGCCCTCGCGCGCCAGGGCAGCGAGACGACGGATCTCGGCGTCGAGTGCGCGCGCCGACATGGTGTCCGCACGTCGGACGCTGGGCACCACGAGCCCGCGGTCGGTCTGCGCGGCGATGCCGAGATTCACGCCGTCCACACGGACGAGCTCCTGCGTGCCGTCGTCGGCGATGGCGATCCGGCTGTTCAGCTCGGGGTAGCGGGCCAGACCGGCGACGACGAAGCGCGCCACAAAGGCCAGGATGCCCGGCACGGCGTCGGGGGTGCGGCGCTTCATGCCCTCGCGCAGCTCCATCAGGGCCGTGACGTCCACGTCGACCCAGACGGTCGCCTCGGGGATCTCCCGCCTGCTGCGCGTCATGGCGTCGGCGATGGTCCGGCGGACCCCGCGCAGCGGTGTGCGCTCCAGGACGGCCAGACCGGATCGGGAATCCGCGACCGCATCGACGTCGGCGCTGGCCTGTGCCGCCTCCGGCGCTCCGGCGGCCGTGAGGGGTGGTGCCGCGCTCCCTGAGATCGCCGCGATGACGTCGCGGCGCAGGATCAGGCCCTGCTCCCCCGAGCCCGTCAGATCAGCAAGCCTCAGACCGTTCTCACGCGCGAGTCTGCGGACCAGCGGGGAGATGCAGATCGGAGCTCTCGCTCCTGGTCCCGCCACGGTCGATGCTGGGCGGGGCGACGGCGGGTCGGCGGGCGTGGAAGCCGCAGCCGGTGGGGCGGTGGGCGTCGCGGCGTTCGGCGTTGCGGCGGGCGGAGCCCCTGCATCCAGGCCGGCAGGCTTGGCGGCGGCCTTCCGCGGACGCGTGCGCCCCCCGGTCAGGCCGCCGGGGGTGCCGTACCCGATCAGCACGTTGCCCGAGCCCTCTGCGGCCACGGGTGATTCATCATTGTCCTGCGTCGCGGCAGCAGGCACCCCGGCCTCCTCGCGCACGGCGGCGGCAGCTGTGAGGAGGGCGGGGTCGCCAGCGGCGATCGACTCCTCCACATCATCAGATTCCTCCGAGCCTTCGGGCCGCACGGACAGGAACGGCGCTCCAACGTCGAGCACTTGTCCCGGCCTCCCATGCAGGACGGCGACGGTCCCCTCGAAGGGCGAGGGCACCTCCACCACGGACTTGGCTGTCTCCACCTCCGCGATGGGCTGGTCGACGGCGACGGCGTCGCCCTCGGCGACGAGCCAGGTCACCAGCTCCGCCTCGGTGAGGCCCTCCCCGAGGTCGGGGAGGGCGAAGACCAGGAGTTTCGCTGTCTCTGGAGCGGCGGTCATGTCAGTCCTCCCATTGCAGGGCGTCGACGGCGTCGAGGATGCGGTCCACGCTCGGCAGGTAGAAGTGCTCGAGCTTCGGTGACGGGAAGGGGATGTCGAACCCGGTCACGCGGAGCACCGGCGCGGCGAGCGAGTGGAAGCAGCGCTCCTGCACCCGCGCCACGATCTCGGAGGCCACCGAGGCGAAGCCCGGCGCCTCGGCCACGACCACGGCACGACCGGTGCGTCGGACGCTCTCGGTGACGGTCTCGTCGTCGAACGGGACGATCGAGCGCAGATCGATGACTTCGATCGAGCGTCCCTCCTCGGCGGCCGCAGCAGCAGCGGCGAGCGCCGTCGGCACCGACGGGCCGTAGCTGATGAGGGTCGCGTCGGTCCCGGCGCGGGCGACGACGGCGCGTCCGATGCGGCGCGGTGCCTCGCCGTCGTCGAACGTCCTGCGGAGCTCGGCGAGGTCGACCTCCTCCTTGGACCAGTACAGCTTCTTGGGTTCCAGGAACACCACGGGATCGGGCGAGGCGATGGCCTCGCGCAGCATGAAGTAGGCGTCGCGCACGGTCGCTGGAGCGAGGACCGTCAGACCGGGTGTGTGGGCGTAGTAGGCCTCTGACGAGTCGCAGTGGTGCTCCACCCCGCCGATCCCGCCGGCGTAGGGGATCCGGATGACGATCGGCAGGCGGACCTTGCCCTTGGTGCGGTTCGGCATCTTCGCCACGTGGCTGACCACCTGCTCGAAGGCCGGGTAGGCGAAGGCGTCGAACTGCATCTCGACCACGGGCCTCATGCCGTTCATCGCCATCCCCACGGCCATGCCCATGATGCCGGCCTCGGCGAGCGGCGTGTCGAAACACCGCTCCTCGCCGAACCGGGCGGTCAGCCCGTCCGTGATGCGGAAGACTCCGCCGAGTGGCCCCACGTCCTCGCCGAACATCAGCACGGCGGGATCAGCCTCCATGGCGTCGGCGAGGGCCGCGTTGAGCGCCATCGCGAAGGTCGAGGTGGTCGTGGCTGCACGGGCGGGGGTGGCGTCGGGCTGGCCGATACCGTCCGCGACGGGCGCTTCGGTGGTCTGCGTCATCGCTGGTTCTCCTTCGTCGCGCTCCCGGTCACAGCAGGATCCGCGGGAGCGGCGTCCCGGGCCAGTTCCTCGCGCAGCTGCTCCGCCTGCTCGCGCAACTGCGTGGTCTTCTCCGCGTAGACGTACTCGAAGAGATCGGCCGGGTTGACCTCGACGTCCGTGTTGAGTCCCTTGCGAATTGTCGCGGCGATGGTGTCGGCTGCTGCTGCGAGGTCGGTCTCCGCCTCGTCGGACAGCAGCTCGAGGCCCTTCAGATAAGTGCGCATGCGCACCAGCGGATCCTTCGGGATCCAGCGCTCGACGTCGTCGGCCGACCGGTAGCGCGTGGCGTCGTCGGCGTTCGTGTGGGCCTGCATCCGGTACGTGTGCGCCTCGACGAGGGAGGGGCCTCCGCCGTCACGCGCCCTGCTCACCGCGGAGCCGAGGACCGACAGCAGCGCAGCGAGATCGTTGCCGTCCACGCGCTCCCCCGGCATGCCGTAGCCGATCGCCTTGTGCGCGAGCGAGGGTGCCACGGTCTGGCTCGTGAGGGGCACGGAGATCGCGAACTCGTTGTTCTGGATGAAGAAGACCACGGGTACGTGGAAGACCGCCGCGAAGTTCAGGGCCTCGTGGAAATCGCCCTCGCTCGTCGCTCCGTCACCGCACATCGCGAGCACCACGGTGCTCTCGCCGCGCAGCTTCGCGGCATGCGCCACGCCCACCGCGTGCAGGAGCTGCGTCGCCAGCGGGGTGGCCTGGGTTGCGACCTTGTGCTCGTACGGGTCGTAGCCGCTGTGCCAGTCGCCGCGGAGCAGGGTGAAGACCTCGAGCGGATCGACCCCGCGGGTCACGACGGCGACCGTGTCGCGGTAGGTGGGGAAGAGCCAGTCCTCGTCGCCGAGCACGGTGGCGGCAGCGACCTGGCAGGCCTCCTGCCCGTGCGAGGACGGGTAGACCGCCATGCGGCCCTGACGGACCAGCGCGTTGGCCTGGTCATTGATGCGGCGGCCGGAGACGAGGCGGCCGTACGCGCCCAGGAGATCCTCACCGGAGGGTAATGGATAGCGGTCGTCGGGCGTGTGTCGTCCCTCGGGGTCCACCAGTTGCACCGGGTGCGCGGAGGGCAGCAACGCGCTGTCCGCCGTCGGCGTCCGCACGCCGTCCAATACGCTCTCGCGGCCTTCGTTCGTTGCCGTACTCATTCCGCCTCCATCACCGGCCGCTGCAGCGGCCTACGTGGCAGCGCCTGGCTCCGGCGCTGGATACTCTGTCAGACAAGTATGGCCAGGCGCAGGTTTTGTCGCCACGAACGGGTAGAATTCTGGATTGTATCGAGTACCAGAGGATATTCTGTAGACGAATTGTCACTGTGAGCTGGATTACGTGGGGAGATGTGGACGGGTGGGAACAGGAGATCTCGACGAGGTGGACCGGAACATCCTCGCGGAGTTGACGCGAGATGGCCGGCAGTCGGTGACGGCGGTGGCGGAGCGGGTGCACATCTCGCGGGCCCATGCGTACTCGCGTATCGCCAGACTGACCGAGGACGGCGTCCTGACGAAGTTCACGGCGATCATCGACCCCGCGAAAGCGGGCCTGCGGTCGTCGGCCTATGTCACGCTGAAGGTACGCCAGCATTCGTGGCGGGAGCTGCGGGACCAGCTGCGAAAAATCCCGGAGATCCACCACATAGCTTTGGTGGGCGGTGACTTCGATGTGATCCTGCTGGTCCGTGCCGAGGACAACGTGGGGCTCCGGCGCCTGATCTTCGATCAGCTGCAGTCGATGCCGGGCGTCCTCGATACCCAGACGTTCCTCGTGTTCGAGGATCTCGACACGAGATGAGGCGTCCGGCGCCGATGGGTCGTCAGTGGGTCGTCAGTGGCGGTTGGGAAGTCCGCCACCCCAGAGCGCGCCCGCGATGAGCGCCGCTCCTCATCCGTCCTCATGCTGTGGAGGATCGCCGATCTGAGGAAGGATCGTCGACCGGAAGGCCGCGGGAGAATTCTGCAGCGGAAGGACCACCTCGAAGCGCGTCTGGCCGGCCGCTGTCTCGGTCGCGACGATCGTACCGGAGTGCGCCCGGATGATCTCCCTGCTGATGGCCAGACCCAGTCCACTGCCGCCGCTCTCCCTGGTCCGGCTCGCGTCCAGGCGGACGAACCTGTCGAACACACGCTCACGGTCTGCTGCGGGAATCCTGTCGCCGTCGTTGTCGACGGTCAGGAGCACTGTCGGTCCAGCGGAGTCACGGGCGCGGTCGTCATCCGCCGGGAGGCTGGGAACCGAGGGTATGGACCCGATCCCGAGATCGATGGTGATGGCTGATGCGGCGTGCCGGTCCGCGTTGTTGAGGAGATTCCGGATGACCTGGGTGATGCGCTGGGGATCGGCGGTGATCCGCGTAGGTTCGATGCATGCATGGACGACGTACGGGGAGACTGTCTTCAGGCGGGCCAGCTCCTCGACGAGGAGATCGTCGAGGTCCACGTCCTGCATGACGAATCTCAGACCGGCGTCGTCGATCTTGGTCAGCGTCAGCAGGTCGTCGACGAGATATCCCATCCTGTTGGCCTGGGTCTGCAGCATGGTCGACGTCTCGCGCCAGGTGGTCGGGGAAGGATCCGCGGCGGCGATCTCCAGCCCGGTGGTGAGGGTGGCCAGGGGGCTGCGCAGTTCGTGGCTGGCATCGGTGACGAAGCGGCGCTGTGCCGCATCGGCACTCTCGAGCCGACCCAGCATGTCGTTCATGGTGATGGCCAGGCGCTCGATCTCGTCGCGGGTGGGAGGAATGTCCACCCGCTCGTCGAGGTGCTGGTGGGTGATACCGGCGACGGTTGTTCGGATGCGCTCCACAGGGCGCAGCGCGCGGCCGACGAGGAACCAGATGAGGGTTCCGGCCAGCGCGAGCAGGACCGGCACACCGCCGAGGAGCAACCAGCCGACGGTTGTGACGGCATCGCGTTCGATGGCAGTCGTGACGCCGACCACAACGACCTTGTCCCCGTCCGGGGTCCGGACGCCCTGGGCTGCGACGACGTAGTCGTCGAAGTCGAGAAGGCCCTTCAGTCCAGGGTCCCCGGAGGAGAAGAACTGCCCCGGGCCGAGGGGCCCGCCGCCGTAAAGAACGTCGTCGACGGATGCGTTCGTGGTCGCATTGATGGTTCCGTCCGGGTCGATGATCTGGGTCACCTGATTACCCGACATTCCGCCGCTGCGCACGGAATCGCCGAGGAGATCACCGGTGAGGTCCTCGGAGTCGTTCTCCCGGATCTGTTCGACCATGCTGTCGAGGTGTTGCACTGCCAGGTCCCGGGCGTTGTCGAGCAGCGATGACCGCAGGACCAGGAGCAACGCCACTCCGGCCAGTACGAGGACAATCGCCATGGTCGTGACGGCAGCGAGCACGGCTTGTCCTCGGACGCCCCAGCCCGAAAAACCACGCGAACTACGGCGACCGGTGCTCGCCCGTGTCCCTGGCTCCGGTGGTCCGTCGATGGAACGGTGGTCACCGCTCATCGGAGACCAGGCAGTACCCCATGCCCCGGACAGTGGTCAGAGTTGTCGTGTCGAACGGAAGATCCAGCTTCTTGCGGAGATAGCCGATGTACACCTCGACCACGTTGTCGCTTCCTTCGAAGGCCGCGTCCCAGACGTTGTCGAGGATCTCCGCTTTGGAGACCACCTGGTCGTGATGGCGCATCAGGTAGTGCACGATCGCGTACTCCTTCGGGGTCACCGGAACAGCCACTCCGCGACGCATCACCAGGCGTCGGACAGGATCCAGGACCAGCGACCCCACACTCAGGGCGACCGGCCGTTCCGGCGCCCCGCGGCGGATCAACGCCCGCAGGTGCGCCACCAGCACGATGAAGCTGAACGGTTTGGTGAGGTAGTCGTCGGCTCCCAGGTCGAAGGCGTCCGTCTGGTCGTACTCGCCGTCCTTCGCTGTCAACATGAGCACCGGAGTCCAGATCTTCGCCGCACGGATGTCCTTGAGGATCTGATAACCGTGCTTGCCTGGCAGCATGATGTCGAGGACCGCGACGTCGTAGGGGTTCTCCACGGCCATCCAGGCGCCGGTGATGCCGTCGTGCGCCACATCGACCACGAAGCCTTCGTTCGTCAGACCCCGCCGGACGGACTCGGCCAGATCTCTCTCGTCCTCGACCAGCAGCACGCGCATCAGGGGTTCCTTCCACCCTCGGGTGTTGCAATCGTAGCGAGGCCCGCCCGATACCGCCGGACAGATGCCATGACCCCGGCCAGCAGAACCGCCACCGCGCCGGACAGGGCGAGGGACGCCATGACGTCGGAGAGATAGTGCACGCCGAGATAGATTCGGGAGACCGCGACAAGTCCGGTGAACGCAGCGGCGAGCACGACGACGGGGATCCGCCAGCGGGTCCGCCACATCACCAGCGACACCGCGATGGCGAGGGATGCGGCGAACGCGGTGTGACCGGACGGATAGGAGGTCGGTCCGTGAGCGCCGGGCAGCAGGGAATCAGCCAGCAGCAGCTGATCGGGGCGTTCCCTTCCCACGATCGCCTTCATGACCGCTGTCGCAGCCCATCCACACGTAGTCATGCCGACGATGATCAGCCCGTTCGCCATGGAGCGGGTGAGTGCCGCGACACCACACGCCACGATGGCAAGGACGACCAGGGCAGACCACCCACGAAGCCCGGCATGGATCGCCAGCGCAACAGCATTTCCTGTTCCACTGTGGAGATGGCTGATGTTCTGCAGGAGGCGCAGATCGGCCGCGGCCAGGAAGAGATTCGTCCTCAGGATCAGGCCGGCACCCAGGACGAACACACCGACGAGCAGGGGACCCAGCACCCAGTGCCGCAGCAGGAAAGAGGGGTCACGGTGCCCGTGGGGCACCTCCGACCCGCGCGTGGAGTCCGGCGCTCGATCCCGCTGCGAGCCGTCCCGGTGCGGCGATGCCGTCACGGCACGTCGACGTCGCGACGAAGGGGCTCCGGGGCATCCTGGAGCTGCTCCTCGACGGACTGCGGAGGAAGTTGTCCTGATCTGTTCTTCCTGATGTGACGTGTGATCTCGACGGCTGTGGGAACGATGGACACGAGGACAATCACCACGGCGATGAGATCGACGTGGTCGGTGATGAAGGGTACTCCGCCCAGGAGTGAGCCGGCGACGGTCAGTCCGACGCCCCACAGGACCGCCCCGACCACATTCCACAGCAGGAAGGAGCGGTAGCGGTAGTGTGCCGTACCGGCCGCCAGCGGCACGAAGGTCCTCGCAAAAGGTACGAAGCGGGCCAGGACGAGCGATCGCCCTCCATACCGGGTGAAGAAGGATTCGGCGCCGGCAAGGTACCGAGTGTTCAGGACCCGGGCACCATCACTGAACCATCGTCGTCCGAAGCGGCGCCCCAACCAGTATCCCGTCTGGTCCCCCGCCACCGCAGCGCCCACGATGACCGCTATGAGGACGGGCAGCCCAAGGCCCAGCCGACCGTGGAGGAGACCCGCAGTGAAGATGAGGGAGTCTCCCGGCAGGAAGGGGAACAACGCCCCGGACTCCACGAAGACCACCGCGGCGACCACGAGCAGAACCCATCCTCCCGCGCTGTGGAGCAGCGCTGACGGGTCGGTCACCCCTCCCGGGACCAGACCGCCGGGTAGAGACATGGCCAGTGGTGACATCATGAGCTTTCCCTTGGTTCGTGCTGATGGAGTATGTGCCCTGCCTGTGGTGGTCGACCTGGCTCAGGAGTCGTCCACTTCCCCGTCGGCGCCGTCGTCGTTCTGTGACGCGGAGCCCCCCGTAGCATCGTCGGCCTCGGGACCCTCAGTGCCCTCGTCGTCGCCGGGCTCGGAGGCCAGGACGGTGGCGTTGCCTCCGTCGACCTTCACCTCGGTCACTGCTCCCGCTCCATCCTTGACGGTGACGTCGTAGACCAGGAAGCCGTCTTCGTCGCCGAGCACCGTGCTGACGATCGTGCTGTCCGGAACCGATGACGTAGCAGCGGCCTCCGCTGCGGCGGAGTCGATGGTTGCGAGCTCGGCGAGCTGTGCTTCTTCTTCGGCGTCGGGCACCTCGGTCGCCGACTCCGGGACCGGGATGGAACCTGCCACCTCCACCTCGTTCGCATCGTTCTGCTCGCCCTGCTCGTCCTGGGTTGCTCCCGGGGCGGCGGCGCCGGAGGAGTTGGCATTGGCTACGGCGATACCGCCCAGCGCGGTTCCGCCGGCCAGGACCAGACCCGCCACGGAGCCTACGATGGCCTTCTTCTTCTGAGTGGTGTTCATGGAGTTACTGCCTTTCGCTCACCTTGCGTGGACCCCTCCACCAGTGCTGATGTGGTGGTTCGCCGGGCCGGGCACCGTCTCCGGGTGCATGACACCACTCTCAGGCCTGGGCTCTTAGAGATTGCTGAGAGGACCTGTGCCGGGTCGGTACGGGGTCCACGGCCGTTGCCCACGTGGTGCCCCGTCGCGGTTCCTCCGTCTCGGCACTCTCAGCGTCGGTTCAAGCTGCGAGGCGCACACTGGGCCCTGGGAGCTACTTCCACGCCGGACCGATCCCCCTCGGTCCGGTCGCTCGAGGAGGACACCATGTACCGGACAGGACGCGAGCAACGTCGGGCGGGGCCGGAGGCGCGGCAGGTGTCGCAGCGGATAGGACATGGCCCCAGACAGGGTTGCGTGAGGCTGGATACGACGTCCGATTCGTCGGAGCTGGAGGTACCGGCTTCGTCGCCAGCAATGGCAGCGGAGCCCTCAACTACCCAGCAGCGCTCGCCGGGGGTCGTTGGGTCCTACCATGCACGGACCCGGCGCTGATCGGCGTGGAAGGCGGCGGTAACGACGCGACCCGGGGTGCGACCGACACGCAGATCGGCGGAGGAGCCGATGCGGTGATCTCGACGCTCACCCGAACGTATCCGACGTCGAAGATCGTCATGATCGGCACACTTGCCAGGGGATCCGCTGACGGAGGGGCGCGGCGCACGGCGGTGGACAAGGTTCTGGGCGCACATGCTGCCGACCATCAGGTGGCTTTCACCAGTGCGGGCGACTGGTTGACCCGCTACGGTGCGAGTCACCAGCTGCCGGACCGTGTGCATGTGACCCAGGCCGGCCATGATCTTCTCGCCGGCGTCCTGGCGCACCGGCTCATCACCTTGAACCTCACCTCGACGGACCTCATGCATCAGCACTGAAGGCGAGACCCCGTCCTGAAGGCAGGGCCGCTTCAGCCCGACTGCATCAAGGCAGTTCCACGGTGCGGCCGATGAGGATGGTGCGATCCATGGGCAGATCGTGGAACCGGATCGGATCGACCCCCCATCCGGCGATCCGGACGAAGAGCCGCTGTCGCCACCGCCGCACCGCTCCGGCCTCCGCGACACTCTCGTAGCTGGTGGTAATTGGAGCGTCGCCGCCGCGCAGTCCTCCACCTGGGTCGGATCGTCGCACACCGCCGTGACCGTCGCCGGGTCGGTGGGTTGAACCTCGGTGAAGAGGTACTCGAGCACCGCCAACGGACCCGCCGCCTGCGTGTTCAGTGCGGCGATCACAGGGCCGGCTGCACACGCCGCCACCAGGAGGGCGACCAGGACCCGCGCCTCCCTCCGGCTCACGGCGACGCGCGGCCGATAGCTGCGGCGGCCCAGCAGCAAGGGCCCCATGACCGCTCCGACCACCGCAGCGAACAGATTGAGCATGTCCTGGAAGGTTCCGCTGAACAGCGCCAGGAGGACGACGACGGTGAACAGGCTCACCCGCAGGCGCCGCCTCCACAGCGTTCCGAGCACTGCTGATCCAGCTGCTGCAGCACCGCACGCCAGGCCCGTCACCCCCATGAAGGACTCGGACACCAGGGCTGCCGTCCAGTCTCCGACCAAGACCCTCGTCGCGTGGATGAAGCCGACCGCCAGGAAGACCCCGACCACGTGTGCCGCCAGGGCAGCGAGCAGGAATCTGCTACTTCCCATCCGTCGTTCGAAGGCCCACCCCGTCAGGAGCACCGCGATGGTGGCCAGCAGATATCCGACGAGGGAATCCGCCCAAAGCAGGGCTGTTCCCACGGTCCACGGGCTCGACACGGCGGAGTCCACCGAGAGCCGGACGGTGTAGGCCAGGGCCTCGGGCGGCCCGGAGAGCAGACTTCCCGTCGTCACGCCCACGAGCCACAACGACGCCAGGTAGGCGGCCGTCACAGGCCGGGCAGCGATCGACCGACCGGTCATCCGGAGCCACCCGTGTGAAGCCATTCCTGGAGCCTCGCCTTCCACAACGGTCGGACCCGTGCCTGCGGTCGCAGGATAGCCGCTCAGCCTGAATGGATCCCCCACTCCCGACGTCCTCAGCAACCATTCAACCTCCACGGCCGATACTGGTCCAGCATCGGGTCGACCCGACCCTGCGTTCCCGGCCGGGGACGTCATGGGTGCAGTAGTCACCGGCGGACGTCGGAGGAAAGCCAGGAGGTCGACGTGCATCAGACTGAATCGATCAACCCCACGCCCGGACACACGGTGCGGGACGTGCTGAGCAAGGTCCCCGAGATAACGATTTGGTTCTGGATCATCAAGATCCTCTGCACTACGGTGGGCGAGAGCTTCGCCGACTACATCAACATGGCTCTCGGTGTGGGCCTGGTCGCGACCGCTGTCATCTTCAGCGTCATCACCGTCGTCGTGCTCACCGTCCAGATGCGACTCGACCGGTACCACCCGGGCGCCTACTGGCTGACCGTCGTGGTCATGAGCATCACCGGCACGCTCTACACCGACATCCTCACCGACCAAGCAGGTGTGCCGCTCTGGGTCAGTTCCGCGGTGTTCTCGGGTGCACTCGCGATCGTCTTCCTCATCTGGTTCACGAAGGAACACACGCTCTCGATCCACAGCATCACGAACACCCCGCGCGAGGCGTTCTACTGGCTCGCCGTGCTCACCACCTTCGCGCTCGGCACCGCCCTGGGCGACTGGACCCTGGAGCTCACGGGCTGGGGACCCGGGCTCTCGATCCTGCTACCCCTGACCCTCATCGGGATCATGGCGATACTCTGGCGCTTCGGCGCAGATCCGGTGCTCATCTTCTGGATCGCCTACATCCTCACCCGCCCCCTGGGCGCCAATATCGGCGACTGGCTCGGACTGCCGCCGGCAGAGGGAGGTCTCGGGCTCGGTACCTTCGCCACCAGCATCCTCTTCCTGGCCGCCATCCTCGCCACCGTGGTGTATCTCGGCATCAGCAGGGCAGATGTCGTGGAACGTCCACGGGATTCCCGAGCACTGAAGGCGGGCCCGGCACGGCCCCGGACGACTCTCGGCGTCCTGGTCGCCGTCGCCGTCGCCGTCGTGGGGCTGCTCGTCTACACGAACAGCCTCCCCCACACCAGCGCGCTGGCCGACGAGGGTTCGGCACCGACGTGCGGGGCTGATGCACCGGCTCTCACCCAGGCAGAAGCGCGGGCTGCAGCACAGGGCGCATACCCGGCGGAGAACCTCACGCAGTTCCGCACCATCGCCTCGGACACGCTCCACCTCGTCGCACAGGGCGACCAGGCAGCCGCCGCCGACCGCGCCACCGATCTCGAAACCGCCTGGGACGACAGCCAGGACGCGCTGACCGCCGCGGACTGCCGCGCGTGGACCTTCATCGACAACCAGATCGATCCCGTCCTCTCGTCCGTCCGCTCCGGAAACCCCGACGCAGCAACGGAGCAGGAAGCCCTCCAGAGTCTCCTCGGGACCCTGGGCGCGGGATGATCGGCCCCGGTGACGGGCTACGTCGGAGAACGGCGCGGGCGTGGAGGTGCGGAACGGGTCCTGCCGATTCTGAGAGTATTAAGCATGCCCTTGAGAAACGACCGCGATGTCGACGGTGAGACGGAGGCGGGCCCGCAGGGTGGTGTGCAGTCGGTGGATCGCGCCCTCGCGGTCCTGGAGATCCTGGCTCGCGACGGTGACGCCGGCGTGAGCAGCATCGCCCTCGAGATGAACATCCACAAGTCCACCGCCTCACGCCTGCTGGCCTCGCTCGTGAACAGGGAACTGGTTCATCAGGACAGCGAGCGCGGTAAGTACCGGCTCGGCTTCGGCATCCTACGGCTGGCCAGCTCCATCCCGGGGCGGCTGAGTCTGGTGAGGGAGGCCCGCCCCGTCCTGGAAGGATTGGCGGAGAAGTTCAAGGAGACGGTGAACCTGGCCGTGCTGCGCTCCGATTACGCCGTGAATCTCGATCAGGCCATGGGACCGTCCACGCTGGCCACCTACGACTGGGTGGGCAGCCTGACCCCCCTCCACGCGACGTCCAGCGGGAAGGTCCTGCTGGCCACGCTGCCCCCGGACGAGCGGGAGCGCCTGCTCACGGAGACCGGATTGCCGGCGCGTACGCCGCGGACCATCACCGATCGAGCCGAACTCGAGCGTCAGCTGATCAAGGTTGCCCGGGACGGATACGGGATTGTGAAGGAGGAGTTCGAGATCGGCTCGAATGCCGTAGCTGTACCGATCGTCAGCCACCTCGATCTCGTGATCGCCGCCATCAGCATCTCAGGACCGGCGTTCCGCTTCGATCCGGAGGCGATGCCGGAGCTGGTCGAGGAGCTCCGCCAGGCAGGACGGCGCATCAGCACCAGGATGGGACACGCGGACGCCTGAACGCTCCGTCAGGCCATCGTCCCTGCCCGGAATCAGGCGAGGACGACGACCAGCGGCACCCGGCTCAGGTGCGCAGCATGGCATCTCCCACCCGGGCCTGGACCCACTCGTGGAACGCGCTGATGTGGTGCTCGCTGGGCACCAGGACGCCGCCGTTGGCATAGACCCTCGAGCTCATGGCGGGCTGGCAGCGCTCGCAGGCGTCGAAGTCCTGCTGGTTGACGCGGTGGAACAACTCCACCGAGGCACTGACGTCCGTGCCGCTCTCCACGACGCTCGGCAGATAGAGCCAGTCGCACTCCACCACCGTGTAGTCGGCGGCCAGAGGGAACATGCGGTGGATGATCACGTGGTCCGGCACCAGGTTGACGAAGACAGTGGGATTGATGGTGATGGCGTAGTACCGACGATCCTGGTCCTCGTCGATGCCGGGAATGCGCTCCAACCCCTCGGAGCCGTCCACCGTGAAACCCTTGATGTCCCCGCCGAAGTCGGCGCCGTGGCCCACGAAGTACTGCGCAGCCAGACCGTCTGCGAACTCCGGCAGCACCTCCGTGAGCTCCGGATGGATGGTGGCGCAGTGGTAACACTCCATGAAGTTCTCGATGATCAGCTTCCAGTTCGCCTTCACCTCGTACCGGATGCGCCGGCCCACACTGAGATTGGCGACGTCGTAGCCCTCGATCGCCCTGGCGTCACCGAGCCGTTCCTCGATGGCCCCCATGACGTCCTCCTCGAAGGAGGGGGGCTCATCGGCGAGGCACACCCACACGTAACCGAGATACTCGCGGAGATGCACTTTGGCCAGACCGTAGTCGTCGCGGTCGATATCCGGCATCTTGGTGAGGTTGGGCGCCGCGATGAGCTTGCCGTCGAAGTCGTAGGTCCACGCGTGGTACGGGCACTGGAACGAACGCTTGGCCTCACCCTGCTCCTCCATGCACAGCCTGACGCCGCGGTGTCGGCAAACGTTGTAGAAGGCCCGGACACCGCCTTTCCGGTTGCGGCTGATCAGGACGCTCTCCCGGCCCACCTGGACCGTCCGCCAGGCACCGGGCTTGTCCAGGTCTGAGCTGCGGACGGCGCAGAACCACATCTGCTCGAAGATCTGCTCCTGCTCCGCCGCGAAGACTGCTGCGTCGACGTAGGTGTGACCGGGAAGGGTGGGGATCAGACTGGGGGTGGTTACCTCGACGGACAACTCATCCTCCTAACGGGTGGGTGGTGATGATCGTGCGGACTCGGGAGGGGTCATCAGGTGGAGCTGCGGTCGGAATGCGCACCCGATCCGATCAGTGAGGAGAGGCCCGCTCCGCTCCAGAGGTCCGCGAGCGACCGCGGTGCGCGTCCGGTTGGAGCAAGGACGGCGGAGTCCACCGGCACACGGGCGGGAAGAGATCGACGCCGCCGGGTGAACAGCTTGGGCTGGTTCATCCCGAGGACCGCGACCGGCACCTCTGCCCGGTAGTAGACGGCGAGGAAACTGCCCGATCCGACGTCGCCCGCCTCGATCTCCAGACGGTCGTACCCGGCGACATCACCGGCGAACTGCAGCTTGACCCCGTACTGGTCGGACCAGAAGTAGTGGGGCGTGGTGGGTCCCTGCGGTGCCCCGGGGTCCAGGAGCACCTCCACGGCGAGCGCGGCGCGCTCGAAGGCCCCCGTCCAGTGCTCGGCCCGGCGGTGGCGTCCGGTCTCCGGGTCGAACCAGGCGGCGCAGTCCCCGACGGCGACGACCCCGGGAATGCCCGTACGGCCCATGGCATCACACAGGACCCCCCGATCGAGGGACAATCCGGACGACTCGAGCCACTCGGTGTTCGGCTCGGATCCGATACCGACCACGACGGTATCGGCGACGACGGAGCGCCCGCCCTGCAGCCGAACGGTCGTGACCCCGGACCCACTGCTCCCGAAGCTCTCGATCACTGCGGACGAGATCAGCTCCACTCCGTGGGAGGCATGGAGCCCCGCCATGACAGACCCCATCTCGGGGCCCAGCTGGGCCTGGAACGGGATGGGCTTGGTGTCGATAATCGTGACCTGCATGCCGCGCTGGACCGCCACCGAGGCGACTTCCGCGCCGATGAATCCGGCGCCGATCACCGTCAGCCTGCCGCCCGGTCGAAGGGCGGGCGCGAGGCGCTGTGCGTCGGGGAGGCTTCGCAGAGTGTGGACATTGGCGAGACCCGAGAGTGCCGGCAGGCTGCGTGCACGGGCGCCTGTGGCGATGACGATGCCGTCCGCCGTCAGTGCCCGCCCGTTCTCGAGCAGCAGTGTCCGCGACGATGTATCGAGGGCCACGGCGGCCGTCCCGAGGATCCACTCGGCGTCCAGTTCGTGCGGATCCGACTCCAGCAGCAGGTCCTCCGCCTGCACACGGCCGAGGAGGAAATCCTTCGACAGGGGTGGGCGGTCGTAGGGCCGGTGGTGCTCGTCGCCGATCATGATGAGCCGTCCGGAGAATCCCCGGGCTCGTGCCGCCCTGGCCGCCGACAGACCGGCAAGAGATGCTCCTACAACCGCAAGGGTTTCCATCTACACAACCTCTTCATACTGCTTCTTCAGCAACACTCATCGCTATATGCAACAGCGTGGACGACACAGCAGATTGCGTCAACCTCTTTCCTCAGGCTGGACGCACCTGCGGAGCGGGGACGGAAGGCCCTTGACAAGCAGGCCATGGCTGCCAGACTTGTTGCTCATCGTGCGTTATGTTGTCCACAGCGAGACTGCATCGTACGAAGAGTGGATGTGGCACAGTCTCCGTCCACGCAACCGCTCAGGAGAGTGTTGCGGATCACCGACCTGAAGACCCTGGAAGAAGAGGTCATCCCCATGCACAAGGCCTGCCCACTCAGCGAACTGGCACCCGGTGACTCCCTGCGGTTGGACACCTCACCCCCTATCGCCGTCTTCCATACGGAGGACGGCGAGCTCTTCGCCCTCGACGACACCTGTACTCACCAGGACGCCTCCCTGGCCGACGGGTGGGTGGAGGATTGCTGGGTCGAGTGCCCGCTCCATGCCTCGAAGTTCGATCTCCGTACCGGCGGGGTCGACGCGCCTCCCGCGAAACTCCCGGTCCGCGCCCACCGGGTCACGGTGGTCGACGGCGACATCATGGTCGAGGAGTCGACGGCAGAACCCAATCTCCCACCGGGCGTGCGGGCGGAAAGTACCACTTGATCACCCCATGTCACATCGTCGTCCTCCGCTGACGCGGACCCAGGAGCCTCGCCCATGAGAACATCACCACGCGTCGTCATCATCGGTGCCGGCATCGTCGGCACCAACCTCGCCGACGAGCTCACCGACCGCGGATGGACCGACATCACCGTCGTGGAGCAGGGACCGCTGGAGCTGGCGGGCGGCTCCACCTCGCATGCTCCGGGCCTGGTCTTCCAGACCAACCCCTCGAAAGCCATGACCGAGTTCGCCACCTACACGGTGGACAAGCTGCTCTCCCTCAGCGCCGACGGCATCTCCTGCTACAACCAGGTGGGCGGTCTGGAGATCGCCACCACCCCCGCCCGGCTCGAGGACCTGAAGCGCCGGCTGGGCTTCGCCACCTCCTGGGGCCTCGAGGGTCGGTTGATCGACGCCGACGAGTGCGAGAAGAAGTACCCCCTGCTGTCGACGTCGTCCCTCGGTGACGGTCGCCGGGTCCTCGGGGGCCTGTTCGTCCCCTCGGACGGACTCGCGTCGGCCGCACGTGCCACCCAGCTGCTGATCCGCAGAACCCGGTCGGCCGGAGTGGAGTACCGCGGGTCCACCACGGTCACCGGCATCACGCGGGCGGGGAGCAGGGTCACGGGCGTGGAGACCTCGTCGGGGGCCATCCCGGCCGACATCGTGGTCTCCTGCGCCGGATTCTGGGGTCGTGAGCTGGGCCGCCTGGCGGGACTGTCGGTGCCGCTGCTGCCCCTGGCCCACCAGTACGTCACCACCACTCCGCTCCGTGAGCTGCGCGGCGTGAACGAGATGCCCAATGGCGCCGGCCGTCCGATCCTCCGCTACCAGGACCGGGATCTGTACTTCCGCGAGCACGGGGACCGGATGGGTATCGGCAGCTACGCGCACCGGCCCCTGCCGGTGGACATGGACGCGCTGCCCCGGATCGGCGCGGACGAGATGTCGGACCACCGGATGCCCTCGCGCCTCGACTTCACGGAGGAGGACTTCGCTCCCTCGTGGGCGGACGGCCAGGAGCTGCTGCCCGCCCTGCGCTCGACGCGGATCGAGGACGGCTTCAACGGCATCTTCTCCTTCACGCCCGACGGCGGTCCGCTCATGGGCGAATCCCCCGACCTCGAGGGCCTCTTCGTCGCCGAGGCCGTCTGGGTGACGCACTCGGCCGGCGTCGCCAGGGCGATGGCCGAACTGCTGGTCGAGGGGCGGTCCCGCACCGATCTGAGTGGCTGCGAGCTCACGCGCTTCGAGGAGGTGCAGACGTCCGACGCCTATGTCAGTGTGGCGTCGCAGCAGAACTTCGTGGAGATCTACGACATCCTGCACCCGCTCCAGCCCAGGGTGTCCCCGCGCGACCTGCGCGTCAGCCCCTTCAACATCCGGCAGCGGGAACTCGGCGCGGTGTTCCTCGAAGCGGCGGCGTGGGAGCGCCCACACTGGTTCGAGGCCAACAGGGTGCTGCTGGAGGAACTCCCCGAGGAGTGGCGGCCGCCGGAGCGCGACGCATGGTCCGCACTGTTCTCCTCCCCGATCTCGGCGGCGGAGGCCTGGAAGACACGTACCGCCGTCGGGCTCTACGACATGACGCCGCTCAAACGCCTTTCGGTCACCGGTCCCGGAGCCGAGACGCTGCTGCACCGGCTCAGCACCGGCAACATCACCAAGAAGCCCGGTGCCGTGACGTACTGCCTGCTCCTGGCGGGCGACGGCGGCATCCGCAGCGATGTGACAGTGGCCCGCCTGGCGGCGGAGGACTTCCAGCTCGGGGTCAACAGCAACGTGGACTTCGACTACCTCCGGGTGCAGGCCCGGCACCAGTCCGCCGCTGATCCTGCCCAGTGGGTGCAGGTCACCGACATCACCGGCAGCACCTGCTGCATCGGGCTGTGGGGACCACTCGCACGGGAAGTGATCGGCGAGGTCAGCAGCGACGACCTCAGCAACGACGCGCTGAAATACTTCCGCACCAAGCAGATCTCGGTGGGCGGCATACCGGTCACGGCGATGCGGCTCTCCTATGTGGGCGAACTCGGCTGGGAGCTGTACACCACGGCCGACTACGGCCTGAGGCTGTGGGACCTCCTGTTCGAGGCCGGCCGGAAATACGGGATCATCGCGGCCGGGCGCGGGGCCTTCAACAGCATGCGGATCGAGAAGGGCTACAGGCTGTGGGGCACGGACATGACCTCGGAGCACCGCCCGCACGAAGCCGGTGTCGGTTTCTCCATCGCCCGGGACAAGACGGGTTTCGTGGGCGCGGAGGCCCTGTCCACCCCGGCAGAGGCCTCCATGGCTCGGACGCTGCGGTGCCTGACGATCGACGACGGCACGTCCATGGTCCTGGGCAAAGAGCCCGTGTTCGTCGACGACGAGACTGCCGGGTACGTCACCAGTGCCGCCTACGGCTACACGGTCCGGACACCGATCGCCTATGCCTGGCTCGCGGATTCCATCGGGATGGGAGACTCCGTGGAGATCGAGTACTTCGGCCGCCGCATTCCCGCAACGGTGACGGCCGAGCCACTCTTCGATCCGGGAATGGAGAGACTGCGCGGCTGAATGATGAGGGAATACTAGCGGGGGAAGAAGGCATGTTCCTCCCCGATATCGGTTCCGAGAATGTGGTCTTCGGTCTGGAGGAGCTCTGTTAGTGTTTGCCCATGCAATCCGAGATTCCGGTGGGTACCGGGAGTAAAACCGATGATCCGACTACCCGGAAATTCCTCGGACATCCGCTGGGGCTGTTGAATCTTGCGGGCGTCGAGATGTGGGAGCGATTCAGCTTCTACGGTCTTCAAGCCATCCTCCTCTATTACCTGTACTACTCGGTGGGCGATGACGGATTGGGGCTGTCGGAGATCGCCGCGGCATCGATCGTGGGCGCCTACGGTGGCATGGTCTATCTGTCCGGCGTCCTGGGCGCCTGGGTGGCCGATCGGCTGCTGGGGGCGGAACGCGCCCTGGTCCTCTCGGCCGTCGTCATCATGCTGGGGCACCTGTCACTCGCACTGGTCCCCGGCGTCCTGGGGTTGGGGGTGGGGCTGATCCTGATCGCTGCCGGGTCAGGTCCGCTCTCGGCGACCACCAGCTCCATCCTCGGGGACATGTACGACCTGCGCGACGAACGCCGGGATGCCGGCTTCTCCATCTATTACATCGGCGTCAACATCGGCGCCTTCGTGGGCCCCCTGGTCACCGGTGCCCTCTGGGGCATGAAGGGCTTCCACTGGGGATTCGGCGCGGCCGCGATCGGCATGGCACTGGGCCTGGCCCAGTACGTGCTGCTGCGGCGATCCACCATCGGCGGCACGGGTCGCGAGGTCCTGAATCCGTTGAGCCCGCGTGGCCGGGCGCGCTTCGGAGCCATCGTCGCCGCGGTCGTTTCCCTCGTCGTCGTCCTGACCCTCCTCGGGGTGATCACGGTGGGTCGACTCTCGGGCATCGTGACCGTGCTGACCCTGGCGGTCGCCGTCGCCCTGTTCGCCGTGATGCTCACCAGCCCCTCCCTGAGCAGGGTGGAACACGGCAGAGTGGTCGCCTTCATCCCCATGTTCATCGCTTCCTCGGTCTTCTGGTCCATGTACCAGCAGCTGTTCACGGTCCTCGCCCTCTACGCCGACAAGAGGCTCGACCTGTCGGTATTCGGCCTGGAGATCCCGCCGAGCTGGGTCCAATCGATCCCGCCGATCTTCGTCATCGTCTTCGCGAGCGTCTTCGCCGCGATGTGGACGAAACTCGGGTCCCGACAGCCAGCCACCCCCGTGAAATTCGCGCTGGGTGCCCTGGTGATCGGCGCCGCCTTCCTCCTGTTCCTGCCCTACGCCAACGGTGGGCCGGGGAGCACGCCGCTGCTGTGGCTGGTCCTGATCATGTTCTTCTTCGTGATGGCGGAGCTGCTGATCTCACCCGTGGGGCAGTCCCTGTCCACGAAGGTGGCTCCCGAGGCCTTCCGGACCCAGATGGTGGCCATGTGGTTCGTCTCGATCGCCGTCGGCACCTCTGCAGCCGGCTGGCTGGCCGGCTTCTACGACGTGAGCAACGAGGTGCCCTATTTCCTCTCCCTGGGCGGGGCGGCCGTGGCCGTGGGCGTCATCCTGCTGCTGCTCCGCAGGTGGATCGGCAGCAGGATGGACGGCGTCCGATAGCTCAGTCGGCCTGGCTGCGAAGGTGGTCGAGTACGACGGCGTCGATCCGCTCCGGCCCCAGCCAACGCTCCTCGAGATTCTCGTGCCCGAAGTAGGCGAACAGTGCTGCCTCGAATCCCTGTCCGGTGTCCAGGCCGCGCTGCACGAGCATTGTGAGCAGCTCGGCCTGGAGTCCGGCGTCGACAGTCAGGGCCGAGGCAGGATCGGCTCGCTGGAACAGGAAATCATGGAGTCCGTGCAGGCGGCGAAGTTCCGCGATGGGCTCCTGATGATCATCGACCCGTAGATCGAGCATCCTGTCGTGGTTCCCGCCATAGCCTCCGCCCTCCTTCACCACGAGCAGCGCGGCGGACTGTTGGCCGCGCTGGTCGCCGCCCGCCTGTTGTGCCTGCTCCAGCGCGTCGATCAGCCGAGCAGCGAGGGGCGCGTCCGGCCTCGCGAGGAATCCCGCAGCCAGGCCCTCGACCACGGCCCTGCCGGCCAGGATGTTGCCCTGCGCAGCAAAGCCCTCGCCGAGGAGCGACGAGGCGTGGTCGAAGCACTCCCTGCCGGTGAAGGCCACACGACGGCCGTCCGCGGACACCATGCCGAACTGCCGCTGCTCGCGCAGCGGGTCGTTCTGCAGGAGGCGTTCGACGCAGTCCTCCGGGGCGACGCCCCGCTCCAGGAGGTCGAGGCCGCGGGAACCGATGGTCACGTCGACGAAGGCCTGGCTCGCAACCGCGCCGACGCCGGCGCGCGCGTACGGCACCACAGCACCGACGGCCAGGAATTTCGACTGGACGGCCACTCCGAGTTCTCCGGTCCGCGCATCGACGGCAACAATGGAAAATGTCATGTCCTACCCTTCTGAGTGATCTGCTGCAGACGTCCCGACCGGCCCGAGGGACCCGCTCGACGCCTGTACCGCAGGGGCGCGGGTCCCTCGGAACACCTACGGGTCCGGTAATGGCACTGTAACGCAGCCTCCGCCACACCACCGATGCGCATGCTGGTGCGGAACACAAACGATTGCGCGACGCGCTCCGTAGTGCTACTTTTTCCCAGGTCGGCCCGGCCGGGCCTCACGCACCGCGAGTCGCTCCTCCCCGTCGCCCGGAACACCCCTGACCGTCATTCACCCGGAAGAACAGTCCCCCATGCCCAGAAATACTGCAGCAACCGGACCTGCCGCCGCGCCATGGCAGCTGGCCGAGAGGCCGTCCCGAAGTACTTACCGCTACGCCATCTTCGCCATGGTCGTCGTCATCACGGTGATCAACTACGTGGATCGCGGCGCCATCTCCTATGCTGCGAACCCGATGATCGAGGAGTACGGCCTCGACAAGATCGCCTGGGGCCAGGTCCTCGGCTACTTCGGGTACGGCTACATGGCTGGAGCCCTGGTGGGCGGCGCGCTGGCAGACCGCAAGGGTCCACGCTGGGTGTGGCTCTGGGCAGTGTCCCTGTGGTCGGTCTTCGAGATAACCATGGCATTCGCCGGCGATATCGGACTGGCATTCTTCGGCGGATCCGCCCTGGCCAAGTTCGCGGTCTTCCGGGTCCTCTTCGGTGCGGCCGAAGGGCCCACGTTCTCCACCATCAATCGCACCATGGCCAACTGGGCAACCGTCAGCGAGAGGGGATTCGCCGCTTCGCTTGGCCTCCTGGGGACTCCCCTGGGCGCACTCCTGGCAGCCCCCATTGCCGTGTTCCTGCTGACGGTCACAGGACAGTGGCGCTGGATGTTCGTCATACTCGGCGTGATCGGCCTGGTGTGGCTCATCTTCTGGCGCAGGATGTTCACGGATCTCCCGGAGGACAACCCGCGGGTCTCCGCTGAGGAACTCGCCCTGATACGCAGTACCGACGACATGCTGGCGAGTGAGAAGAGTCTTTCCACGGAGGAGTCGAAAGTACCGTGGTGGTCCTTCTTCAGGAGCCGCACCCTGGTTCTCAATGCTCTGGGGTATTTCGCCTTCCAATACGTCAATTTCATGATCCTGACGTGGACGCCGAAATACCTCCAGGACGAATTCGGGTTCAATCTCGGTTCGCTCTGGTATCTGGGCATGATCCCGTGGATCGGCGCGTGCTTCACGGTTCTCCTCGGCGGAAAAATATCGGACTGGCTGCGCCGGCGGACCGGCAGCCTCTGGATCGCCCGCAGTGGTTTCGCCGCAGGATCCCTCCTGCTGACTACCCTGTGCTTCTGCCTGATCCCGACGGTGGACAGCGTGGGAATGGTTCTTCTGATCATGGCGATCGGTAATGCGCTCAATTCCCTGCCGAATGCCGTCTACTGGATCGTGATCATCGATACGGCTCCGAGCCGCGCGGGCACCTTCGGCGGCATCAGCCACTTCATCACGAACATCGCCACGATCGTGGCCCCGACCCTCACGGGGTTCCTCGTCGCCATGCACGGCTACAACTCCATGTTCATTGCCACCGCCGTCGCCACCGGGATCGGCATGTTCGCCATGATCTTCGTCAGGCCCGGGATCCGGACGAAGACCGAACAAGCGAGGGCTTCATGACCGGGGGCGCTGCGCTGGGCGGCGTCGGCCCCTTCGGTGGGACGACCATCTCCACGCTTGCGGCGAGGATCCGCTCGCGCGAGACGAGCTCCCTGGAAATCACCGAGGTGGCCCTGGCCGCCGCCCACAAGTACGGTCCGATGCTGAACTGTTTCGTCACCATCGACGATCACGGAGCAACACAGGCGGCGGCCGTAGCCGATGAGGAGCTTGCAGCCGGGCTGGACCGCGGCCCCCTCCACGGCATCCCGGTCGGTATCAAGGACGTGATCGCCACGAACGGACTCCTGACGACCATGGGGTCGCGGCACTTCTCCGACCACGTCCCCACAGCCGACGCCGACGTCGTGACGGCACTGCGCAGTGCCGGTGCCGTGATCCTGGCGAAGACGCAGACCCACGAGTTCGCCTACGGTCCCACGAGTGACCGGTCGGCGTCGGGCCCTGCACGCAACCCGCATCGCCTCGGCCTGATGACCGGCGGGTCGAGCGGCGGGTCGGCAGCCGCAGTGGCGGCGGGGCTCCTGCCCCTGGCGCTGGGGACGGATACCGGAGGTTCCACCCGCGTCCCGGCCGCACTGTGCGGGACCCTCGGCCTGCGTCCGACCGGGCAGTCCCTCAGCAGTCGCGGCGTCTTCCCGCTGTCACCCACCCTGGATGTGGTGGGCCCGCTGGCCGCGACCGCCGAGGACATCGCCATCGCCTGGCGGTCGCTCTCCCCGAGCGGCGGGTTATTTCCCGCAGCGGAAGGCACGGAGGACCCCCGGGGCCTTCCCGCCGCGATCCATGCCGGCGAGCTGCGCTACGCCCTGGTGACGTGCGCCCTGACCGAGCGTGCGTCGGCGGATTCCGCCGACGCGGTCCGGATCGCGGCAGCCGCCCTCACGCGTGACCGTGCACCAGTGCCCACGGTATTCCTCCCGGAAATCGATGCCTGCGCTGACCCGTACCGGGTCATCCAGTCCGCCGAGGCCTACGCCCTCCACCACGAGCGCGTGGAACGTGCCCCGGAGCTCTTCGGCAGTGAGGTCCTCGAACGGCTGCACGAGGCATCCAGGGTCGCGGGCTGGGAGTACGTCCTGGCCCTCGCGGACAAGGAGCGGCTGCGAGCCCGGGTCCTGGTCCGCCTGAGAACAGCCGACGTCCTGCTCATGCCCACCGTACCCGTGAGTGCTCCGGCCATCGACCAGCGGAGCTTTCCGCCGGAGACCCTGTGGAACAGTCCGCGGGAGGCGCTGCTCTCGATGACCTCTGCCTGGAGCGTCCTGGGCTTCCCAGCGCTCAGCGTCCCGGTGCCCGGCACCGGGGACGGGCTGCCCCGCTCCGTCCAGGTCATCGCGAAACCGGATCAGGAGGAACAGCTCTTCATCGTCGCGGCGGCACTGGAGGAGTCCTTCACGGCTCTGTGACGTCAGCACGCGGAGCCGTGGAGGCCCGGATGCCAAGATCCCGATATCACGGAAGGGCGCCGGCCGGATCATGGCACGACGTCGGTGGGCCCCGGCTTCAGGCCCCGAAGCGGGGCGCCCGCTTCTCGCGAAAGGCTTCGAGGCCCTCCCGGTAGTCGTCGGAGGCCGCGAGTACGGCCTGCGCATCGTTCTCGCCGCTGATGGCGTCCCATAATCCGAGACGCTCGTCTCGGATCCTGTTGATGAGCTGCTTCGAGGCCACGTGCGCCTGCCGGGGGCCGTTCGCCGCGCGGGCGGCCTTGCCCCGGGTGAACTCGAGCAGCTCGTCGGCAGGCACAGCCCGGCTGAAGAGACCGCCCGTGACAGCCTCCGTGCCACTCATGAGATCTCCCGTGTAGATGAGGTCCAGGGCCCGGTGCGCGCCGAGACGCTCCATGAACAGCCAGTGCCCGCCCGAGTCCAGCACGAGTCCCAGATTCGCGAAGGGCGAGCCGATCTTCGCGTTCTCCGCCACGTAGACCACATCGGTCGCGATCAGCAGACCGAGTCCGACGCCGAGGCACGCGCCCTGCGCGGCGGCAAAAGTGGGAGCCGGGAAGTCCGCCATCCTTCGCAGCAACGGCGTCAGGGTGGTGTCGAGGAACGCGAAGGCGTCGTCGTTGCCCGGTTCGACCGTGCCGAGATTGCGACCGGCGCAGAAGGCCCGGCCCTCGCCGCGCAGGATCAGCGCCCGCACCGTTCCCTCGCGCACGCCGGCTGCGGCGTCGTCGTACGCCGCCGAGAGATCGTCGAGTGCCTGCGTGTCGACGGCATTGAGCCGGTACGGCGCGTCGAGGACCACCTCGGCAATGCCGTCGGCGATCGTCAGCCGGATCATGCTGTCGCCGGTCTTCTGGCCCCGGGTCTTCTCATCCCGGGTCTTCTCGTCGCCGGTCTTCTCGTCCTGGGGCACGGAGGTGGGTCCTGTTGACATCGGTGTGCTCCTAGGCGTCGTAGTCGACGGACACGGCGTCGCTGGTGGGGTGGGCCTGACAGGTCAGGATGAAGCCGTTCGCCACCTCGTCGGGCTCGAGGGCATAGTTCTCCGCCATCTCCACCGTCCCCTCGACCACCTTGGCGCGGCAGGTTCCGCAGACCCCGCCGGCGCACGCGAAGGGTACGTCCGGACGGACCCGCAGCGCTGCGTTGAGGATCGACTCGCGCGCGTGGGTGGGGCTCTGGACGGAGCCCTTCAGCCCGTCGAGGTTGAAGGAGATCGTGTAGCTCTCACCGCTCTCGTCCGCGACCACTGGGCGGCCGATATTTCCCTCAGGACGGGCGGGCTCCCCGGTGGTGAACAGTTCGAAGCGGATCCTCTCGGCCTCGACGCCGCGCTCGGCCAGGGAGTCGCGGCACAGCTGCACGAGCTCGAACGGTCCGCACAGGAACCACTCGTCCACCTGGTCGGCCGGCAGCACCGATGCCAGCAGCTTCTCCAGTTTCTCGGCGTCGATGCGCCCCGAGAGCAGCGGGGAGATGCGCTGCTCCCTGGACAGGACGTGGTGCACGGCGAACCGGGACGGGTAGCGGTCCTTCAGATCGGCCAGTTCCTCGAGGAACATGACGTCCATCGCCGCCTTGTTCGCGTACACGAGGTCGAAGCGGACATTCGGGCCGGCCGCGAGCATGGACCGGGCGATGGAGATCACCGGCGTGATACCGGATCCGGCCGCGACGGCGACCAGCGAGACGGCCTGGTCCCCCGGCGTCGTGCGCGGAGTGAACTGGCCCAGCGGGCTCATGGCCTCGAGGGTGTCCCCCGGCTTCAGCGACTCGTTGGCCCACGTGGAGAAGACCCCGCCGAGATCCCGCTTCACGGCGACCCGCAGCTCACCCGGCCGGGGATCCGCGCAGATCGAGTAGCTGCGGCGGACCTCCTTCGGTTCGCCGTCGATGTCGAGCGTGGTCCTCAGCGCCACGTACTGACCGGGCAGGTAGTCGTAGGTGCCCTGCAGCTCGACCGGCACATCGAGGGTCACCTCGACGGCGTCGTCGGTCAGGCGGCGGACCTCGCGGACCGTGAGGCTGTGGAAGGCACTCCGCCGCTTGGTGGAGGGGGCGAGGACAACGGCCATCAATGCACCTTGAAGTAGTCGAAGGGTTCCTTGCAGTCGCTGCAGACGTACAGCGCCTTGCAGGACGTGGAGCCGAAGCGAGTCAGCTCGCGTGTGTTCAGGGACGAGCACTGCGGGCACTTGACGCTGAGTCCCACGCGCACGGGACCTGCGGCCGCGGTGCCGGTGGGCGGGGCGATGCCGTACTCCTCGAGCTTCGCCTTGCCGTCGTCGCTCATCCAGTCGGTGGTCCAGGCCGGCGCGAGGACGAGGCGCACGGCGACGTCGTCGTACCCTGCACCTCCCAGCGCGATGGTGACGTCGTCGCGGATGGCGTCCATCGCGGGGCAGCCGGAGTACGTGGGGGTGATGGTCACCTCCACCCGACCTGTCTCGGCCACGTGGGCCGCGCGCAGGATCCCCAGGTCCTCGATGGTGAGCACGGGGATCTCGGGATCGCACACCGTCGCGGCGATGTCCCACACCGCGGCGTCCGTGGGCGTCGAGGGCCGGAGCTGCTCCACGGTCACCACGACGCTCCGGGGTACTCGCGCGCCAGGACCTGCAGCTCCGCGAGGATGTAGCCCAGGTGCTCGCTGTGCAGGCCCTGCCGTCCGCCGCCGATGGCGCCGGGTACGTCGGGCAGCTCCAGATCGGCCTCGTCGAGCACCAGCTTCACCGCCTCGTCGAAGGACGAGCGGAGACTGCTGGGACGCACGGCAATGTCCCCGAGCTCGTTGACGAGCGGGTGATCCGTGAACAGCTCCTCCACATAGGGCCAGGTGAGCTTGAGGCCGGCGATCATCCGACGGCGCGACTCGTCGGTGCCCTGCGCGAGGCGCAGGGTCCACTGGATGCTGTGGTCGCGGTGGTAATCCACTTCCTTGACAGCCTTCGCCGCGATCGCGGCGAGGGTCGGATCGCTGGAGTCCACCAGGCGCGAGTACAGCTCCCACTGGTACAGCGCGACGACGAACTGGCGTGCGATGGTGCGGGCGAAGTCCCCGTTGGGCTGCTCCACGAGATGCACGGAGCGGAACTCGGGCTCGCGGCGGAAGTACGCGAGATCGTCCTCGGTCTTGTCCCAGGCGCGGCCGGCATAGGTGAGGAACGAGCGGGCGTGGCCGATCTGGTCGAGCGCGATGTTCCCGAGGGCCACGTCCTCCTCGAGCTCGGGGGCCCGGGAGATCCACCAGCCCAGGCGCTGCGCCAGGATCAGCGCGTCGTCGCCGAGCCAGAGGGCATACTGGGCGACGGCGTCGGCGGGCTTGGTCTCCAGGAGCGCGATGTCCTCGGGGCGCAGTGCGTTGCCCGGGGTGATGCGCGTGGCGCTGGCGTTGGCCTCGCTCACAGGTGCTTCACTCCCTCGCTCTTCGTGTAGTAGGTGGCGTGACGGTAGTCCTTGCCCTGCGGGGACTCGAAGAACTGGTCCTTCGCATCGGGATCACTGGTGACGATCGACGTCGCCGGCACTACCCACAGGCTCACGCCCTCATTGCGCCGCGTGTACAGATCGCGGGCATTCCTGACGGCCATCTGCGCATCGGGGGCATGCAGCGAACCGGCATGCACGTGGGAGAGTCCGCGCGAGGACCGCACGAACACCTCCCACAGCGGCCAGGCCTCGCGGGGCTCCTGCGGGCCCGACGACGGTGCCTTCGCGCCGTCGTCGCCCGTGGTCGATCCGCCGGTCACCTAAGCCGCCTGCGCGTACTTGGCGGCCTGCTTCTCGGCGTAGGCTGCTGCGGCCTCACGTACCCAGGCGCCGTCCTCGTGGGCCTCGCGCCGACGCTCCATGCGCTGGGCGTTGCAGGGACCGCGTCCGGCGAGGACCTCCTTGAACTCGTTCCAGTCGAGGGGCCCGTGCTCCCAGCGGCCGGTCTCGTCGTTGTAGCGGATCTCCGCATCCGGGAGCTCGAGGCCCAGCACTTTGACCTGCTCCACCATCATGCCCACGAAGCGCGAGCGAAGTTCGTCGTTGGAGAAGCGCTTGATCTTCCACTCCATCGACTTCTGCGAGTTCGGCGAGTCCTCGTCGGGCGGGCCGAACATCATGAGCGAGGGCGCGTACCAGCGGTTCACGGCGTCCTGGGCCATGGCGCGCTGCTCGGGGGTGCCGTTGGCCAGCTCGAGGAGGATCTCGAAGCCCTGCCGCTGGTGGAACGACTCCTCCTTGCAGACACGGACCATCGCGCGGCCGTACGGACCGTAGGAGGCACGGCAGAGGGGCACCTGGTTGCAGATGGCCGCACCGTCCACGAGCCAGCCGATGGCACCGATGTCCGCCCACGTGCGCACGGGGTAGTTGAAGATGCTCGAGTACCGGGCCTTGCCGGCGATGAGGTCCTCGGTCATCTTGTCGCGCGGCGTACCGAGGGTCTCGGCGGCCGAGTAGAGATACAGACCATGGCCCGCCTCGTCCTGGACCTTGGCCATGAGGACGGCCTTGCGCTTGAGGGAGGGAGCCCGCGTGATCCAGTTGGCCTCGGGCTGCATGCCGATGATCTCCGAGTGTGCGTGCTGGGAGATCTGCCGCGTGAGGGCCTTGCGGTAGTCCGCAGGCATCCAGTCGCGTGGCTCGATCCGGGAGTCCTGTGCGATGAGTTCGTTGAAGAGCTGCTCTCCGGCAGTGTCCTCGTCCACGCGGCTACCCGCGTCGATCGCTGTGGTCGTCATGGTGTCTACCTCGTTCGTCTGGACGCCCGGCTTAATTACCGACCGTTCGTTCAGTATAGGGAGTGCTGTTCCGGGCAGTCAATGACAAACCGACCGATCGTTCATGCGAAAATGGCTTCATGACCGCCGTCGGCCCCGTATCCGCACCCACCGCCCGCCGCGGCAGGCCCGGGTACGACCAGCAGTCCGTAGTCGCCGTCGCCGTCACAGCCTTCAACCGCTACGGCTACGAGGCGACGTCCATGGGCATGCTCGCGGAGGAACTGGGCATCAGCAAGTCCGCCATCTACCACCACGTCCCGTCGAAGGGCGACCTGCTGCGGCTGGCGCTCGACCACGCGCTCGGCGGACTCGAGTCGATCCTCGAGGATGAGCGTGCCGGGTCCGGTGCGGCGGACGCGCGCCTCGAGTTCGTGCTGCGCGGCACCATCGGCGTCCTCACCGAGCGCCTGCCGTTCGTGACGCTCCTGCTGCGGCTGCGCGGCAACACGGAGATCGAGCGGGAGGCGCTGGACAGGCGGCGCACGTTCGACCGGGAGGTCGCGGCCCTGGTCGATGCCGCCCGGCAGGAGGGCTCCCTCCGCGGGGACATCGATCCGCGGACCACCACGCGTTTCATCTTCGGGACCATCAACTCCATCGTCGAGTGGTACCGGCCGGGCGGGCCCCTCACCGCGGAGAAGCTGGCCGACGACATCATCCTGATGGTTTTCGACGGCCTGCACTGCCGCTAGCCCCGTTCGGGGGTTTCCTGGGTCGGGTTCTTGGGTCGTTTTCGGGGCCCTGCGCGCTCCTCGTTCCCACCGTTCGGTTTCATCCAGTGGGGTCGGCCATCCCTTCCCCCTGCTCGGCCGCGGCCCGTGGGACCGACCGTCCGGAGCGGCGTCCCTCCCACGTCTGGGCCTCGTCCCGCGGGACCGGGCGTCCGGAGCGGCGTTCCTCCCACTGCTGGGCCTGGGCCAGTGGGACCGACCGTTCCTCCCCACCAACCGCCGTCGACCGATGAGATCAGGGCCACCTGAGGCCCGCAGGGAGTCCTGCGTGCTCCTCGATCCCACCGATCGGCCAAGCCCAATGGGATCGACCGTTCCTCCCCACCAACCGCCGTCGACCGGTGGGATCAGGGCCACCTGAAACCCGCAAGGAGTCCTGCGTGCTCCTCGATCCCACCGATCGGCCAAGCCCAATGGGATCGACCGTTCCTCCCCTCTCGTTCCCGCCGATCGGCGACCTCCAGTGGGGCCAACCGCCTGAAAGGGCGTCCTTCCCACGTCTGGGCCTCGTCCAACGGGATCGACCGTTCCTCCCCACCAACCGCCGTCGACCGGTGGGATCAGGGCCACCTGAGGCCCGCAAGGAGTCCTGCGTGCTCCTCGATCCCACCGATCGGCGACCTCCAGTGGGGTCAACCGCTTCTCTTGCCGCTCGTCGCTCAATGGTGGGACAGGAATGATGTCCACATACTCGGAGCGCTCCAGGACCGTTTCCCCTCTGCAGGACAAGCTTGGAGCATGGATGTCGTCGAGGTGCTGATGAAGCTGGGCGGGGTGGCGCGGACACGCGAGCTCGTCGCCGCCGGAGCGAGCACGACAGCGCTCGCCCGCGCGTGCAATGGAGAGCTGGTCGTCCGCGCCTCGAGGGGTGTCTATGCCCTGCCTGGTGGGAACGGGGACCTACTGGAGGCGCGCTGTGCCGGTGCCGAGCTGTCCTGTATCAGTGCAGCCCAGCAGCGCGGGCTATGGGTGTTGCGACCTCCGACTCTCCTGCACGTCAGCGTCGACCATGGCGGGCTCGTTCCGAGCAGCCGATTACGCGTCCACCGATCCAAACTCCCTCTCTCGACGCTGTCCATCTGCGTCCAGTGCGCCCGCTGCGTCCCGGAACTCGACGCCCTGTGCGTCATCGAGTCGGCCGTCGTGCTTGGGTTGGTCGATCTCGCCGAGTTGAGAACCGTCGCCAAGAGCCGAAGAGCTGGTGCACTCAGGCGCGTGATCGAGTTGATCGATCCCCACTCCCAGTCCATTCTCGAAACTGTCGCTCGGTACCACCTCGTCCGAGCGGGTTTCACCGTGGCATCGCAGGTGCATGTCAGAGGGGTCGGGCGAATCGACCTGTTCGTAGATGGCTTCCTGGGCATCGAGGCGGACGGACGCGAGTTCCACAGTGAACGCCGTGAATTCGAGGAGGACCGGCGCCGCTGGAACCTACTCACCACCAGAGGTGTACCGATCCTTCGTGTGAGTCGTAACCTCCTGGTCAATCAACCGGATCAGTTCATCCGTCTCGTTACTACAGCGCTGGCCTCGCATTCGCCGCAGAGATAGGGCGCCGGACCGAGACTCGCCGCCCAACTCGCGTGCTTCATGCCCACCATCTAATGCCGCGCCGTGGGAGCCAACGGGCCCGATTGCGTGGCAACACGCCTCACCCCGGTGGTCGGAGCCCGTCAGTGGGAACGAGCGGACAACCCCATCAATCACGCTCGAACGGCGGGAACGAGCAGCCCCGATTGCTTGGCCCAAGCATCATTCCCAGTCCTCTGCATCGGGCGATGGGAACGAGCGGCCAACCCCGACAACCACGCCCGAACGGCGGGAACGAGCAGCCCGAAAGATTCAGCAACGCCTCGCTCCCAGTGCGCGGCGGTCCGCAATGGGATCGAGCAGTGCGTCCCTCCCCGTGGTCGGCGTCGAACAGTGGGAACGAGCAGCGCCAATCGCACGGCGTCACGCCTCATTCCCAATGATCGGAGCCCGGCAGTGGGAACGAGCGGACAATCCCACCGATCACGCCCGACAGTGGGCACGAGCACCTCGACGGCGTGCAGCAGTGCGTCCCTCCCCGTGGTCGGCGTTGGGCAGTGGGCACGAGCACCTCGACGGCGTGCAGCAGTGCGTCCCTCCCCGTGGTCGGCGTTGGGCAGTGGGAAGAAGCACCTCGACGGCGTGCAGCAGTGCGTCCCTCCCCGTGGTCGGCGTTGGGCAGTGGGAAGGAGCAGCGCCAATCGCACGGCGTCACGCCTCATTCCCAGTGATCGGAGCCCGGCAGTGGGAACGAGCGGACAATCCCATCAATCACGCCCGAACAGTGGACACGAGCACCCAGAAGGCGTGCACCAACGCGTCCTTCCCAGTGGCCGGCGTCGAACAGTGGGAACGAGCAGCCGATCCCACCGCTCAGCGTCGAACAGTGGGAGCGAACGACGCCGCTCCGACGCCGCCCCACGAACCTCCACGCCACCGCGGGGGCAGCTCCGAGGTGGAGCTATTTCTCCACGAGGGTCAGGACGTCATAGGTGGCCACGATCTCGTCGTCCTGATTGTGCAGCACCGCGTCCCAGGCCACTTCGCCGTACTCGTCCGTCTCGCGCGGGGTGATGCGCTTGGCGGTCAGGGTCACGCGGATGGAGTCGCCGGCCGCAACCGGCGTGATGAAGCGCAGATTCTCCAGACCGTAGTTCGCCAGAACCGGCCCGGGCTCCGGGTCCACGAACAATCCGGCACCCCAGGACAGCAGGAGGTAACCGTGCGCCACGATCCCCGGGAAGAACGGATTGGCCGCAGCGGCCTCCTCGTTCGTGTGGGCGTAGAACGTGTCGCCGGTGGTCTGGGCGAAGGCACTGATGTCCTCGAGGCTCACCCGGCGCAGCTCGGACCGGACGGCATCGCCGATGCGCAGGGTGGCGAGATCCTTGCGGAACGGATGGCCGTCGTCGAACCGGCGATCGGCCCCCGTGTGCCACTCCCCCGTGATGCTCGTGAGCATGTTCGGCGAGCCCTGCACCGCGGTGCGCTGCATGTGGTGCAGCACCGAGCGCATGCCGCCGAGTTCCTCGCCACCGCCGGCCCTCCCGGGCCCGCCGTGCACGAGGTGGGGCACGGGCGAGCCGTGGCCGGTGGAGGTGCGGGCGTCCTCGCGGTTGAGGATCAGCACGCGCCCGTGGTGCGCGGCGATACCCAGCACGAGTTCCTGGGCGACGGCGGGATCGTTGGTGCAGACCGTCGCCACGAGAGATCCCGAGCCGAGCGCCGCGAGCCGGATGGCGTGCGGCAGATCCTCGTAGCCGATCACCGACGCGACGGGACCGAAAGCCTCGACCGAGTGCAGCGCCCCGGCCTCGACGTCGTCCCAGGTGAGCAGCATCGGCCCCATGAACGCGCCGTCCGGTGCCTTGCCGGAGGTGTTGTCGGCGAGCACGACGTCGGGCGCATCGAGCGAGCCGAAGGCCACGGACGCTCCGCCGGCGAGGAGTTCACGCACGGAGTCCTGGACACCCTCGAGCTGCGCCAAAGATGCGAGCGCACCCATGGTGACGCCCTCGGCACGGGGATCTCCGAGCGTGACGCGCGAACGGATGCGCTCCCCGGCGGCGCGGACGACGTCGTCGACCAGCGCCTCGGGCACGATGGACCGGCGGATCCCGGTGCACTTCTGGCCGGCCTTGACCGTGACCTCCGTGACGAGTGACTTCACGAACGCGTCGAACTCGGGCGTACCGGGGAGAGCATCGGGGCCGAGGATCGCCGCATTCAGGGAGTCCGTCTCGCAGGTGAAGCGCACACCGCCCTGCGCGACGGCCGGGTGCGACTTGAGCGTATTGGCGGTCGATGCGGACCCTGTGAAGGCAGCGAGATCGCGGTAGTCGAGGTGATCGAGGATGTCGCGGGCCGGGCCGGAGATGAGCTGCAGCGCTCCGGTGGGCAGGATGGCCGTGCCGATCATCAGCTTCACCACGGCAGCGGTGAGGAAACCCGTGGGGGTCGCTGGCTTGACGATGGTCGGCACACCGGCAAGGAACGCGGGCGCGAACTTCTCGAGCATGCCCCAGACCGGGAAGTTGAAGGCGTTGATCTGCACGGCGACGCCGGGGATCCGCGTGTGGATGTGGGTGCCGAGGAACGAGCCGTCCTTGGAGAGCACCTCCGCCGGACCGTCGACGATCACATGGGAGTTCGGCAGTTCGCGGCGTCCCTTCGACCCGAAGGTGAACAGCACACCAATGCCGCCGTCGATGTCGACCATCGAGTCGGTCCTCGTGGCCCCGGTCTTCGCCGAGAGCTCGTACAGAGGGTCGCGCTGGGCGTTGAGGAACTGTGCCAGCTCCTTCAGCTTGAGGGCGCGCTCATGGAAGGTCATCCGGCCCAGCTCGGTCTGCCCCGTGGTCCGCGCGAAGCGGACGGCGGCGGCGGTGTCGATGCCCGCGGTGCTGACGATCGCGAGCTCCTCACCGGTGCTGGCGTCGCGGACCACGGTGCCGTCGTCGTCCGCGGCAGACCGATCGGGCGTCCACCACGCGTCCTCGAGGAAACTGGGGACGACGTCGATCTGTACTCGCTCCGGGGCGGTGGTCATGATCCGCTCACCTTTCACTGGTTCTGTCGGGATGCGTCCGGGAGGGCCGGACCGCGGGTGTCGAGGTAGGTAGGAGGGGGTGGCACTTGTCAGGAGGCCGGCGACGCCGGGGCGTCCCAGTCGAAGAAGCCGCCACCGCTCTTGCGCCCGAGGCGGCCCAGCGCCACCAACTCACGCAGGATGGCGGGCGGGGCGAAACGGGGCCCGAGGGTCGACTCGAGGTACTCCGCGATGCCGAGTCGGACGTCGAGACCCACGATGTCGGTGGTGCGCAGCGGACCCACGGGGTGCTTGTACCCGAGGACCATCGCGGCGTCGATGTCCTCGGCCGTCGCCACGCCCTCCTCGAGCATGCGCATCGCCTCGAGAGCGATCGCGACGCCGAGCCGGGAGCTGGCGAACCCGGGGGTGTCCTGCACGACGACGGCGGTCTTGCCGAGCGCCGCGACCCAGGACCGCGTGGCAGCCTCGAGTTCGGCGGACGTCTGCGCCCCGAGGACCACCTCGATGAGCGTGGAGGCGGGCACCGGGTTGAAGAAGTGCAGACCGCAGAAGCGCTCGGGTCGCCGCAGTGCGCCGGCGAGCGCGTCGACGGACAGCGAGGACGTGTTCGTGGCGAGCCAGGCGTCGTCGTCGAGCACGACCTCCACCGACCGCAGGGCCTCCCGCTTCAGGGCCGGATCCTCGGGCACGGCCTCGACCACGAGACCGCACGAGGCGAAGGAGCCGTAATCCGTGGACACGGACACCCGATGGTTCAGCACCTCGGCGTCCTCCGTCGTGGTGCCTCGCTCCACGCTGCGGGCAATGGCGGTCGAGACCCGATCGAGGGCGGCTCCCGCAGCGGCGTCGTCACGCTCGACGACGACGACGTCGGCACCCGCGAGGCAGAAGGCGTGGGCGATGCCGGCTCCCATACGCCCTCCGCCGAGCACACCGACCCGTGCCGGGATCCCGTTCATGAGCTCTTCTTCCGATCCAGGAACCGCTGCATGCGGTCGAATTTCGCCTCGGACTCGAACAGGACGGCCTGCGCCAGCTGGTCGATCACGGGGTGGGCGTCGCGCGGAGCGTGGAACACGCTCTTGGTGATGCGGACCGCCAGCGGATCCTGCCGGCCGATCCGGTCCGCGAGGTCGTGGGCAGCCGCCAGGAGATCCTCAGGCTCATGGAGGGAGCTGACGAGCCTGACGTCGAGGGCTTCCCCCGCGGACAGGATGCGCCCGGCGAGCAGGATCTCCTTCGCGAAAGGTTCTCCCACCAGCTCCTTCAGCCGCCAGGTGGCGCCTGCTGCGGGGAGGATGCCCAGCCCGGTCTCGGGGTTGCCGAGCCGCAGGCGCGGTGTGCCCAGGCGGAAGTCCGCGGCGAAAGCGAGCTCGGCCCCGCCCCCGAGCGCATGCCCGTCCAGGGCCGCGATCACGGGCAGGGGCAGCGCGGCGATGCGCGCGAAGAGGGTCGAGTTGATGCCGGCGAGCGCGTCGTCACGCCGGCGCTCCCGCAGTTCGGCGATGTCGGCTCCGGAGGCGAAGACGCCGTCGGAACCGATCAGGATGAGGATGCGGGGCGCCTGCTCGAGAGAGGCGCAGACCGCGTGCAGCTCGTCGACCATCTGCCGGTCGATGGCGTTGCGCACCTCGGGTCGGTGCAGCTCGACGACCACGCGATCGTCGCCGTCCGTGATCCTCAGGGCACTGGCCATCAGACGCCCTCGACGAGCAGCGCGGTGCCCTGCCCCACGCCCACGCACATGGTGGCCAGCCCGAGCCGCCGCGACGACCCGGCGAGCTCACGCTCGAGCCGACCGAGCAGGGTGATGGCGATGCGGGAGCCCGAGGAGCCGAGCGGATGCCCGAGGGCGATCGCGCCGCCGTCGCGGTTGACGATCTCCTCGTCGAGTCCGAGCCGCCGGATGCAGGCGAGCGACTGCGTGGCGAACGCCTCGTTGAGCTCCACGGCACCGAGATCGCCGACGGAGAACCCTGTACGGTCGAGGACCTTCTGCGTGGCCGGGACGGGGCCGATCCCCATGATCTCGGGCGGCACACCGGCGGAGGCGCCGTCGAGGATCCGCGCACGCGGGGTCAGGCCGTGACGTGTGAGGGCCGCCTCTGAGGCGACGATGACGGCGGAGGCGCCATCGTTGAGCGAGCTCGAGTTGCCCGCGGTGACGATGCCGTCCGGTTTGACGATGGAACGGAGTCTGCCGAGCGCCTCGAGCGTCGTATCGGCGCGGGGTCCCTCGTCGGTGTCCACGGAGAAGGACGTCTTCCCGCGGTTCACCTGCACGGGCAGGATCTCGTCGGCGAAGTGCCCTGCCTCCATGGCCGCGAGCGCCCGCTGGTGCGAGCGGAGAGCGAAGGCGTCGGCGTCATCGCGCGAGATCCGATCGACCTCCGCGACCTCCTCGGCCGTCTCCGGCATGGAGTACGTGGCCTTGTCGCGCGCGGCGAGCACCGGGTTGGTGAAGCGCCAGCCGATGGAGGTGTCCGCGACGGCGCCCGGCCGGGCGAAGGCCTTGTCCGGCTTCTCCATGACCCACGGCGCGCGGCTCATGGACTCGACCCCGCCGGCGATCACGATGTCCGCCGCCCCTGCCTTGATCATGTGGGACGCCATGATGATGGCGGACAGGCCCGAGGCGCAGAGGCGATTGACCGTGATGCCGGGAACGGTGTCGGGGAACCCTGCGAGCAGGGACGCGAGGCGGGCCACGTTCCGGTTCTCCTCGCCGGCCCCATTGGCGTTGCCGAGGATCACCTCGTCGACGGCGGCCGGGTCCAGACCGGCCCGCTGCACGACGGCGGCCAGCGTGAGCGCCGCGAGATCGTCCGGGCGGATGCTGGAGAGCGCTCCGCCGTAGCGTCCGACGGGGGTGCGGACACCCCCCACCAGGAAGGCCTCGGCCATGGTCGTCTCCTCGTCGTCGTGAAAGAACCGGCCCGCTCCCGCTCGAATTACTGAACGCTCGTTCTGTAAAGGCCTGCTCCAGAATTGCATGCCCGCCCGGCACGGTCAACCATCGGCACCCGCGCCCCTCCACGCCACGGGCCGGCGTTGCGGGGGCGCGGAGGGAGGGTGGCAGGATGGAATGCATGACCGCTGACGCCACCACACCCGAGCTCCTCGTGCCCCACCCTGCCCCGCGGGTGCCGACCGAGCGCACCCATCACGGCGATACATTCGTGGATCACTACGACTGGATGCGGCAGAAGGACAGCCCCGACGTCGTCGAGTACCTGACGCGCGAGAACAGCTACACCGACGCCGTCACCGCGGGCCAGGAGCCGCTCCGGGAAGCCATCTTCAGCGAGATCAAGGACCGCACGCAGGAGACGGACCTGTCCGTCCCCGCCCGGAAGAGGGGTTGGTGGTACTACTCGCGCACCGAGGAGGGCCGGCAGTACGCGATCCAGTGCCGCGTCGCCGCCACGGACACCGGTGATCCCACGCGGGACTGGACCCCGCCTGCGGTGGTTCCCGGCCAGGCGGTGCCGGGCGAGCAGATCATGCTCGACGGCAATGACCTCGCCGAGGGCAAGCCGTTCTTCTCCCTGGGAGGTCTGGCCGTGACCGAGGACGGCACCCTGCTGGCCTACAGCGAGGACAACGCCGGCGACGAACGCTTCACGCTGCGCATCAAGGATCTGGCCTCGGGTGAGCTCCTGCCGGACGAGGTCCCCGACATCTTCTACGGGGTGGCCTTCTCCCCCGACGGCTCACGCCTCTACTACACCGTGGTCGACGACTCGTGGCGCCCGTACCAGGTGAAGGCGCACGTGCTGGGAACCCCGGTGGCGGACGACGTCGTCGTGTACCAGGAGGACGACGTCGCCATGTGGACGGGCTTCGAGATCTCGGCCGATCGGAGCCGGCTCCTGATCAGCATCGGCTGCTCGGAGTACAGCGAGTACCGCGTGCTGGACCTCGCCCGTCCCGACGCCGGACTGACCACCCTGATCTCCCGCGACGAACGCATCCTGTACGACGCCGAGCCCGTGACGATCGCGGGCGCACCCCACTACCTGCTGACCCACGACCGCGGGGCGAAGAACTCGATGGTGAGCCTCGTGGCCGCCGATCAGTTCGCCCGTCCCCTCGCGGACCAGGAGTGGACCACGGTGGTCCCGCACGACGACGCCGTGCGCGTCGACGGCCTGTCCCTCACCCGGAGCCACGTGGTGCTGTCGGTCCGCAGGGACACGATCGAGCGCGTACAGGTCCTCCCGCTCGCCGGCCTCGGCACGCCGGAGCAATTCCTTCCGGCGGAACCGGACTTCGACGAGGAACTGTTCACGAGCAATCTCGCGAACGCCGAGTTCGACTCCCCGATCATCCGGCTGTCCTACGCGTCCTACCTGACACCCCCGCGGGTGTACGACTACGTCCTCGAGGACGGCTCGCTGCACCTGCGCAAGGAGACCGAGGTGCTCGGCGGCTACGACAGCACCAGGTATGTCGCCGAACGCCAGTGGGCGCCGGCGGCGGACGGGACGCTGATCCCGCTCTCGGTGGTGCGGCGCGCGGATCTTGTGCAGGACGGGTCGAACCCGGCGGTGATCTACGCCTACGGTAGCTACGAAGTCAGCATGGATCCCGGGTTCTCGATCGCCCGGCTGTCCCTGCTCGACCGCGGGATCATCTTCGTCACCGCCCACATCCGTGGCGGCGGCGAGATGGGACGTACCTGGTACGAGCAGGGCAAGAAGCTCGCGAAGAAGAACACCTTCACCGATTTCGTGGACGCCACGACCTTCCTGGCCGCGTCGGGGTGGGTCGACGAGCACCGGATCGCCGCCATGGGAGGCTCTGCGGGGGGCCTGCTCATGGGCGCCGTCGCCAATCTGGCCCCCGAGAAGTACCGTGCCATCGTGGCGCAGGTCCCCTTCGTGGACGCCCTGACCACCATCCTGGATCCGGACCTGCCGCTATCCGCCCTCGAGTGGGAGGAATGGGGCAATCCCCTCACCGATCCGGAGGTGTACCGGTACATGAAGGAGTACACGCCCTACGAGAACGTGCGCCCCGTGGCGTACCCGCGCATCGCTGCCGTCACGAGTTTCAACGACACACGAGTGCTGTACGTGGAGCCTGCCAAGTGGGTGGCCGAGCTGCGCCGGACGACGACGGGGCCCGAGCCGATCGTGCTGAAGACCGAGATGGACGGCGGACACGGCGGGGCCAGCGGCCGCTACTCCCGGTGGCGCGACGTCGCCTGGGACTACGCCTTCGCCGCGGACGCCGTCGGCGCCACCGCCAGGATGACGGACACCCCGCAGTGACGCAGCCGACGCCCGAGTACACCCCGTGGACCATCACACTCGGCGAACTGGACGAGAAGATGGGCGTGCGCATCCTCGAACAGTCCGTCGATCGCGTCGTGGCGACGATGCCCGTCGAGGGCAACCGGCAGTCCTTCGGCCTCCTCCACGGAGGCGCATCCCTGGCCGTCGGGGAAGCGGTGGGCTCCTGGGCCGCCGTGATCCACGCCTCCACGCTCGGGAAGACGGCGGTCGGGGTGGACGTCTCGGCCACCCACCACAAGGGGGCACGGGAGGGTCTGATCACGATCACCGCGACCCCCATCCATCTCGGGGGGACGGTGACCACCCACGAGGTGCTGCTCAGCAACGAGGCAGGTCAGCGCATCTGCACCTTGCGGATCACCAACGTGCTCCTCGATCGACCGATCCCGACGAGCCCGCCCACCGTCTGACGCCCAAGGGGCGCCGCGTCCCGGACCGACCGGTCTCCCGGGCCGGAGCCGGGCCGGCCGGAGCCGGGGCGGGCGGAGCCGGGGCGGGCGGTCACGGCCCGTCGCGGTCAGTCGGCCCAGTCGGGATCCGTCAGTCTCGTCCGCAGGGTGCCGAGTTCCTCCTCGCTCAGACCGCCGGCGCGGAGCAGCTCAGCTGCATCCAGGGACGCGAGCAGCTCGAGCAGGTGTCCCTGGGCCTCCGCGAGCCAGGAGGCCAGTTCCTCGTCCGAGCGCGGAGTCTCGTGCGGGACCTCCTGGGCCCGGTAGCGGTTATTGATGGCGGTCACGGCCGCGGCATAATCGGCGGCGATGGCGGAGTGCGGGATCCCGGCGGCACTCAGGAGCAGCGCCACCACGAGCCCGGTGCGGTCCCGCCCGGCGGCGCAGTGCACCACCACGCCGCCGCGACGGGCGGAGACGATCGCGCGGGCGATCGCGGCGAACTTCTCGGGCCAGCGGGTCAGATTCTCGCCGTAGTGCTCCGGGGTGTTCAGGTAGGGGCCGGTCAGGGCCATGAACTCGTCGTCGGACTGGTCCTCGGTGGGCAGATTGTGGATCTCGAACCGGTCCAGGGCCCCGGGTGGGACGGCCGGATCGCTCGACCGCCGACCGAGTTCGAAGGGATTGCGCAGGTCGATGACGGTACGTACCCCCTCGGCCCAGGCCTGCTCCCAGCCTGCCTCGGTGACCCACTCGTGCCGGCCCATCCGGTAGAGCCGGCCGGGCTGCACGCCGCCGGTCCCGCCGAGATCCCTCGCGTTCACCGCGCCGTCCCACCGGATCGGAGCGGGAGTCTTCACGACGTCGTCGACGGGCGGGGCTGCGGGTACGGCGTCCATGCCGGTAGCGTAGCAACGCCCACCGACGCCCCGGACAGGCCAGGACAGGCCAGGACAGGCCAGGCCAGGCCCGCGAGGCTAGACTCGACGGGTGACCCACGAGCTCCCCCGCACGGTATCCGATATCTTCGACCCCACCCGCTGGCGCGTGGTCACGGGATTCGAGGACCTCGCAGATCTGACCTATCACCGGCAGGTGGAACGCGACACCGCGGGCGCCGTCGTCCGTGACCTTCCCACCGTCCGCATCGCGTTCGACCGGCCCGAGGTGCGCAACGCCTTCCGCCCCGGCACCGTGGACGAGCTGTACCGGGCCCTGGACCATGCACGCATGACGCCCGACGTGGCCACCGTGCTCCTGACCGGCAACGGCCCCAGCCCGCGCGACGGCGGGCACTCCTTCTGCTCCGGCGGCGACCAGCGCATCCGCGGCCGTGACGGCTACAGGTACGCAGAGGGCGAGACGACCGAGACGATCGATCCCGCCCGCGCCGGGCGCCTCCACATCCTCGAGGTGCAGCGACTCATCCGCACCATGCCCAAGGTGGTCATCGCCGTCGTCAACGGGTGGGCCGCCGGCGGCGGGCATAGCCTCCACGTGGTCGCGGACCTGACACTGGCCTCCGCCCAGCACGGCAGGTTCAAGCAGACGGATGCGAGCGTGGGCAGTTTCGACGCCGGGTACGGCTCGGCCCTGCTCGCACGGCAGATCGGCCAGAAGAAGGCGCGGGAGATCTTCTTCCTGGCCCGCGAATACTCCGCCCAGGACATGGTGGACCTGGGCGCGGTCAACGAGGCCGTCGATCACGCGGAGCTGGAGGCGACGGCTCTCGAGTACGCCGCGGACATCGCGGCCCAGAGTCCGCAGGCCATCAGGATGCTCAAGTTCGCCTTCAACCTCGCCGACGACGGCCTGGCAGGCCAGCAGGTCTTCGCGGGAGAGGCCACCAGGCTGGCCTACATGACGGACGAGGCGGTGGAGGGCAAGGAGGCGTTTCTCGAGAAACGCGCTCCCGACTGGTCCTCGTTCCCCTACTACTTCTAGGAGCCGCGTGGAACTCCTGCCCGTCCACACGCCCGCGGGGTTCGACTCCCTCGACCTCCTGGAGCCCCTCGCCGCGGCCCTCGCCGGTGAGGGGCCGGCCGTCGCCCCCCATGTGGTGCCGGGCCAGTCCTTCGGGTCGCTGCCGAACGACGACGTCGCGGCCGTGATCAGCACCTCGGGTTCAACGGGGGTCCCGAAGCAGACGATGCTCGGGGTGGACGCACTTGCCGCCTCCGCCATGGGCACGGCGTTCGCGCTGCAGGCCGAGGGCCAGTGGCTCCTCACGCTGCCCGTGCACTACGTCGCGGGGCTCCAGGTCCTGGTCCGCTCCCTCTTCGCCGGGACCCGGCCTGCCGTCGCGGACACCGGCGGCGGCTTCACGCCCGAGGCGTTCAACGCCGGGGCCGCCGAGCTGACGGATCGGGTGCGTTTCACGTCCCTTGTCCCCACGCAGCTCCACCGGCTCCTGACCGACCCGACGCCGGAGACCCTCCGCCTCCTGCGCCGCTTCGACGCGATCCTGCTCGGCGGCGCGGCGGCCGGCCCGGCACTCCGGTCCCTCGCGCGGAGCCATGACCTGAGGATCGTGGAGACCTACGGCATGAGCGAGACGTGCGGTGGCTGTGTCTACGACGGCACCCCGCTCGACGGTGTGGAGCTGGACTCCGTCGAGGGACGATTGCGGATCGGCGGGCCCGTCCTCGCCGAGGGTTATCTCGGTGACGCCTTGCTGAGCAAGGAGAAGTTCATGTTCACTTCGGGACGGCGCTGGTTCATCACGGACGACGCCGGCGAGAGCGCCCCCGACGGGACGGTCACCGTGCACGGACGGCTCGACGACGTCATCGTCACGGGAGCCCTGAAGGTTTCCGCAGCCCGGGTGGGCGACGTGATCCAGGCCATCCCCGGTGTCGACCAGGTCATGGTGCTCGGTATCGACAGCCCGGAGTGGGGTTCCGCCGTCGCGGCCGCGGTCCTCGGCGACGTGGACAGCGGGACCATCCGTCAGGCCGTGCACGTGGAGCTCGGCGCCCATGCGGTACCGAAGGCGATCCTGTCACTCGACGCGTTCCCCCTCCTCCCCGGCGGCAAACCCGACCGCCGCACCATCAGGGCCCTGCTCGAACGCGCCTAGCGTGCGGGACCATACGACATCACCGATCCGACCAGAAGGACTGACTGTGGCTACTGCCGCGCAATGGCTCGAAGGAGCCCGCCCCCGCACGCTGCCGATGGCGTTCGCTCCAGTGATCATCGGCAGCGCCGCCGCCTTCGGACTCGGATCGTTCAAGCCGGTCAACGCGATCCTCGCCGCGATCGTGTCGGTGCTGCTGCAGGTCGGCGTCAACTACGCGAACGACTACTCGGACGGCATCCGGGGCACGGACGACGAGCGGGTGGGGCCCCTGCGGCTGACCGGTTCGGGGGCCGCACCTGCGCGGCAGGTGAAGCTGGCGGCGTTCGCGTGCTTCGGTCTGGCGATGCTCGCCGGGCTCGCCCTCGTGATCCTCGCCCAGACCTGGGTGCTGCTCGTGGTCGGGGTCGGCTGCATCGCCGCCGCCTGGGGCTATACCGGTGGCAAGAATCCGTACGGCTACCGGGGACTCGGGGATGTCTTCGTGTTCGTCTTCTTCGGTCTCGTGGCCACGCTCGGCACCACGTACACGCAGGCCAACCAGCTCAGCGCCGCAGCCTGGATCGGCGCAGTGAGTACCGGGCTGATCGCCATGGCCCTGCTCATGGCCAACAACGTGCGCGACATCCCGACCGACAGTGTGGTGGGGAAGAGGACCCTCGCCGTCCGGCTCGGGGACACGGCCGCCCGCATCGCCTACGTGATGATGCTCGCCGTCGCGATCCTGCTGCCGCTGTTCCTCGCGGCCGACTACCCGTGGGTACTGCTGGTCCTGCTCCTGATCGTTACGGGCGTCTCGCCCAGCCGGCGCATGCTCACCGGGACGGAGCGCGGAAGCCTGATCCCCGTCCTCAAGCAGACCGGGCTGATCAACCTCGCCTTCAGCATCCTGTTCGCCACCGGCGTCGTGCTGAGCCGCACTCCCGCATAGCTCACGACAGGATCGCAGGGCTTCACTACACGGCCCCGTTGCGCGGCTTCCGGTCGGTGTTCACGGGAGTGTTCGGATCGAGGGCGTCCTCTGCAGCAGCATCATCGAGCTCGACGGCGGAGCGTACCGGAGGGGCGCCCGGGGTGAAGCGTCGCTGGAGCGTTGCCGCTGCGTCGTTGCGCAGATCGCGGGCGAAGAGATACGTCACGCACCAGGCGAGGATCGCCGCCACCACTGCGGACATGAGGAGTCCGAGACCCAGCTGCACCCCGATTACGTAGAACACGATGATCAGGACCAGGCGGAGGGCGGAGAATTTGAGGAAAGCCACGGGGCAAGTTTACTCGCCTACAATTGGAGGATGCCTCGCCTCCTGCTCTTCGCCGCGATCCTGGGGGTCGCCGTCATCATTTATTCGCTGATCGACTGCGTGATGAGCTCGAAGCACGAGGTGCGGAGCATCTCGAAAACCGCATGGTTCCTGATCATCCTGCTCCTGCCCCTCATCGGCGCGGGGATGTGGTTCCTGTTCGGCCGGCCGCGCAGCGAAGGGCCCTCCGGCCCCCAGCGCCCGGCTCCACGCAAGCCCGTGGCGCCCGACGACGACCCGGCCTTCCTGCAGAATCTCGAGACGCAGCGGCGCCAGCAGACCCGTGAACAGGAGCGGCGGCGCCGCGAGCAGGCCGATCGCGAGGCAAAGGCCCGCGACACCGGATCCGCTGACGAGAAGCTCGACGGCGAGGGCAGCGACCAGTCGTAGTAGACGCTACCGGCGTTGTCCAGCACCGTCTCCCGCTGAGAGCTGTTTTCCGGCTCCACTAGCGTGGAGCCCTGGGGCCAAACAATCAGGAGAAGCTATGAGCAGTACAGCGAATGGGCGAAGCGAAGGTCCCCAGGGTGCCGCAGCGTCCCTGCTCAACGGGTTGCGGGTACTCGAGGCCTTCGGCGTGGACGACACCACCCTCGGCGTCACCGACGTGTCGCAGCGTGTCGGACTGCACAAGAGCACGGTGTCACGGATCCTCTCCGGTCTGGCCGAGGCCGGGTACGTGCACCGGGATCCGACGACAGGACGTTACCGCCTTGGCCTAGGGGTAATCAGCCTGGCGGGTCCGCTGCTGGCCGAACTCGATGTGCGCCGCCTCGCCCAGGGCGAGCTGGAGCAGCTGACGAAACACACCAGGGAGACCAGCGCCCTGTCGGTGTGGAACGGCACTGAGGCTGTGGTGGTGGAGCAGATTCCCAGCCCCCAGTTCGTCAAGCACACCGCCTACATCGGCACGCGCTACGACCGGTATGAGAGCTCTTCCGTCAGACTCTTCCTGGCGCATCTCCCCTCGGGGGAGGTCGCCACGCTGCTCGATTCCGGGCAGATCTCCCGCGTACCGGGCGACGCACTGGACGGCGACGTGGAACCACACCTGGCCCAGGTCCACACCGACGGTTTCGCTATCAACGACGGCTGCACCGACGCCCAGGAATTCGGCATCTCCGCACCCGTGTACGACTACGCGGGATCCCTCGTCGGATGCGTCACGCTCTCGGCCCCACGAGCCCGGATCGGACAGTCGGACGTGCCCCGTCTGGTCTCGGAAGTTCGCCGCTGCGTCACCCGTATCAGTGATGGTTTCGGGGCACACCCGCGATCAGCCGTCGCCGGAATCCGTTCGCACGGCTGACACCGCAAGCAGTTGATCGGGGCAGGGCCCAATCTCCGGAGAGCCGGGACGTCGGCGCCTAGCCCAGGCGCGACAGTCCGGCACCCAGGGAGGGTGCCGGACTGTTGCGCCGCCGGGCCGAGCCGGTGATGCCGTGCCGCCGGCCCGCGACGGGCCGGTGACTCAGGCTGGATCGGCGGGGGCTGCCACCTCGGGCTGGGGATCCGAGAGCGTCTTCGGGACCGTATCCGCGAACTGCGGGAGGCCGTTCAGGTACTCCACCACCGAGTCCGTGGACTCCACGTCACCGAACTTGTTGTCGATGTCGTAGAGATTCCACTGCACCACCCCCGGGACGCGGTCGCCGATGGTCTCCCTGGGGATGATCGGGCGGAAACCCTTCGCGATCGCGTCCTCGACGGTATGGCGCACGCAGCCAGCTGCTGTCGCGCCGGTAACGATCAGGGTGTCGATACGGTTGGAGGTCAGGAAGAGCTCGAGGTTCGTCCCCGGGAACGCCGACGCGCGATTCTTCTCGATCACGACCTCGCCCTCTGCGGGCGCGATCCGGTCGTCGATCTGCGCCCAGTACGAGCCCGCCGGAAGGGTTTCCGTGGGGATCTTCGAGTACCAGAGCCCCATGTCGTTGGTACCGGAGCTGGCATCACGGTTCTTGTACACATTGGTGGTGTAGAAGACCGGGACCCCCTTGGCGCGCGCAGCTTCGTTGATCCGCTGCACATTCGGGATGATCTCCTCCATGCCCGGGCAACTGAACGGGTGGCCCGGGCGGGTCCAGGCGTTCGCGAGATCGATGTGGATGACGGCCGGGCGGTTGCCGTAGCCGATCCGGCGCTTGAAGCCGCGCTCGTTGTAGATCCCCGCGCCGGCTTCGAAAGCCTCCTCCAGCACTGCTGCAAGACGGGCTTCGATGTCACTGGACGTGTTTGTCATGGTCTTCTCCACTTCGAGGTTCAGAGGGTTGCTACACGAGCAACTAGGTTGCTGTGGGAAGTACTATAGCCTACGGGTCGGTCCGGCACCAGATACTGCCGGGGCCCGCAGAACGAATCGCGCGGGGACTGCAGCCTGGGCGGGAGATCGGGTCGCCGGAAGATCGAGGAGATACCGTCCGAGCATTGCAAGTTGCTCTATAAAGAACTAGATTGCACGCTAAGCAACCTCAGTGATCTGCATTACACAGACTGACGGAGCGGGGACCGGCCCATCGGACGCGTTCCTCTCCGTGGCAGGGTCAGGAAGCACTGGCCCCACGGTCTTACTTCACCCTCGACCTTCCCAGGTAGTCCCCTCTCGAAAGGATCCATCATGAAGCGCATAGGAGTCGACGTCGGCGGCACATTCACCGATGTGTACTACTCGGACGACGAGCAGCGCATCGCCGTCGTGGAGAAGGTACCCTCCACCCCGCACGATCCCGCAGAGGGAGTGATCAACGGCCTGAAGATGCTCAGCGAGAAGGCCGGGGTGTCCCTGTCGGAGATCGATCAGCTCGTCCACGGCACCACCGTGGCGACCAACACGGCGCTGACCCACACCGGCGCCGAGGTCGGCATGATCACGACCGAGGGCTTCCGGGACATCCTGCACATCGCCAGGCACAAGAAGCCTTTCAACTTCTCCCTGCAGCAGTCCATGCCCTGGCAGACCAAACCCCTCATCAAGCGCCGTCACCGCCTGACGGTCAAGGAGCGCATCACGGCACCCAATGGTGACGTGTTGGTCGCTCTGGACGAAGACGAGGTCCGGGACCGGGTGCGCGAGCTGAAGAGTGCCGGGGTCGAAGCCATCGCGGTCTGCCTGCTGCATTCCTACCTGAACCCGGAGCATGAGAAGCGCATCGGCGAGATCGTCACCGAGGAGTTCCCGGAGGCCTTCCTCTCCCTCTCGCACGACATCGTCCCGCTCTACCGTGAGTACGAGCGGTTCTCCACCACCGCCCTGAACGCCTACGTGGGCCCCCGGGTCTCCCGCTACCTGAACCGGCTGCAGGACCAGGCGGAAGGTCTCGGCTATAAGCGCGAGATTCTTCTGATGCAGTCCTCGGGCGGAATGGTTCCCATCAAGGAGGCCGCAAAACGGCCTGTCACCCTCATGCTGTCCGGGCCCGTCGGCGGCTTGATCGGTGGCATCTGGGCAGGGCGGCAATCCGGCTTCAAGAACGTGGTCACCCTCGACATCGGCGGAACCTCGGCCGACATCGGCGTGGCCTACCAGGGCGAGCTGCGCATGCGCCACCTCCTGGACACCAAGATCGGCGATCACCAGGCCATGGTTCCCATGGTGGACATCGACACCATCGGCGCGGGCGGCGGTTCGATCGCCTACGTCGACGCAGGTGGAGTCTTCCGCGTGGGCCCGCAGTCCGCCGGAGCGGATCCCGGTCCGGTCTGCTACGGCCGCGGCGGCACAGATCCGACGTCGACCGACGCCCAGGTGCTCCTGGGACGGATGCGTCCCGACCGTGTGCTGGCAGGGTCCGGGATGGATCTGGATCTCGACGGCGCGCGGAAGTGTATGCAGGGACTCGCCGACAAGCTCGGCATGTCCGTGGAGGAGGCCGCCCTCGGAGCACTTCAGATTCAGAAGTTCGGCATGACGCAGGCCATCGAACAGAACTCGGTACGCCGCGGGTACGATCCGCGGGACTTCACGCTGGTGGCCGCCGGCGGCGCAGGTGCTCTGTTCGCCTGTGAGATCGCCGCCGAGCTGGAAGTGCCGCAAGTGCTCGTCCCGGCCCACCCGGGCATCATGGCCGCGACCGGCCTGCTGGCGACGGACGAGCAGTACGAGTTCGTCGCGACCAATCGCTTCAAGTTCCGCGAGGCCGACCCGTCCGCGATCCAGGCTTCCTTCGAACGCCTCGAGCGGGAGGCCACGGCCCAGCTCGACGCCGAGGAGGTCCCGCTCGATCGCCGCAAGCTGGATTGGCTGGCCGATGCCCGTTACGAGGGGCAGGGCTACGAGATCCGCTTCGACGTGCCTGAGGGCCCGGTGGACCAGGACTGGATGACCACGGCCGAGGCCGCCTTCCACGACGCCCACTTCGAGGAGTACGGTCACCGCTTCAAGGACGGCACTGTGGAAGTCATCAATATCCGGGTGGAGGCGAGCGCCATCATGGACGAGCTTCCGAGCCCGATCGCCAAGCACTCGGGCAACCTCGACGACGCACTCGTGGAGACGCGCCCCGTGACCTTCACCCAGGATGGCAAACCCGCCACTCTGGACACCGGCTTCTACGACCGGGACCGCATGGGTGTCGGAACCGACTTCGCCGGTCCCGCCGTCATCGAGCAGTACGACGCCACCGTCGTCGTTCCGCCGGGCTTCTCGGGCACCGTGGACGGCGCAGGTAATCTCGTCATCACGTGCCCGGCCGTAACCGAAACCGTGGAGAAGCTGGCGACTCCGATCCTCATGCGTGTCATCGGGGGCGCGCTCAATTCCGCGGCCAAGGAGATGGCCTCGGTGCTGTTCCGGATGGCTTACTCCTCCATCATCCGGGAATCCGAGGATCTGGGCGCGGGACTGTTCGACAAGGACGGCAACGTGCTGGCCGAATCGGACTCCACCCCGATGTTCATGGGCTCGATGCCGAAGATCGTCAAGGGCGTCATGTCGGTGCTGGGTGACGACATCCACGAGGGCGACGTCATCCTGCACAACGACCCGTACCTCGGTGCAACGCACTCCCCGGACGTGGCGATCATCGAGCCGATCTTCCACGACGGGGAACTCGTCGGCTTCGCCGGAGCGTCCGGTCAGCTGATCGACAACGGCGGAGCCTTTTCCGGGCTCATGGTGGATATCCAGGACATCCAGTCGGAAGGCACTATCTTCCGAGCCATCAAGGTCTACGAGAAGGGGGTCCGCCAGGAGTCCCTGATCCGGCACATCCTCAACAACAGCCGAACACCGACCTCGAATGAGGGCGATTTCCAGGCGATGATCGCAGCGTGCGAGCTCGCCAAGTCCCGGTACATCGCGCTCATCGAGCGCTACGGTTTTGCAGCGGTCCGGGATGCCGGCCAGAACTGGATCGACTACTCGGAGCGCATGCTGCGCCAGGAGATCGCCAAGATCCCGGACGGGGTGTACGAGACCGAGGTCGGCTACCTGGACGACGACGGACGCAATTACGGGAAGAAGCTGCCGATCGTCGTGAAGGTGATCATCGAGGGCGACGAGATCACGTACGACCTCACCGGATCCTCCGAACAGGTGCCCACTGCCTACAACTGCGCATTCGAGGGAACCACGGTCTCGGCGTTCACTTTCATCACAAGGATGATGTTCCTGGACGAGGTTGCCTTCCCGGTGTTCGTGCCCCAGAACGAGGGCATGCTCAAGCCCCTGAAGGTGATCGCGCCGGAGGGCACGATCTTCAATCCGACGTATCCGGCCGCAACATTCTCCCGGTTCTCCCAGGTGCAGCGGGCTGTGGATCTGGCCCTCAGGGCGTTGGCCCCGGTCATCCCCGATCGGGTCACTGCCGGTAACTCCGCGCACATCCACTTCGTCTCGTACTCGGGCTGGGACGAGAAAGCCGGAGAGTACTGGGTGTATCTGGAGGTCAACGAGGGCTCCTACGGTGCGCGATCGAAGTCCGACGGGCCCGATTCCGTGGACAACCTCATCGCTAATACGCGCAACAACCCCATCGAGGAACTCGAATGGCGCTTCCCGATGCGGACCGACCGCTATGAACTCCGTGACGAACCTGCCGCCGCAGGCGAGTTCCGCGGCGGCATCGGTATCGTCCGGGAGAACACCTTCCTGGTGGACACAGCGGTCACGTGCGAGGGTGAACGTCATGAGTCCGATGTCCCGTGGGGTGCGTTCGAGGGACATGAGGGCTTGAACGCCTCCCTCATCAAGAACCCTGGCCGGGAGGGAGAGGAGTCGTGGCCGTCCAAGGTCACCGGCTGGCAGCTCAAGGCCGGCGACTCGCTGCAGATCACGGTGCCCAGTGGTGGTGGCTTCGGGCATCCGACCCGCCGCGACCCCCAGCAGGTCCTCGAGGACGTCCTGGACGGGTTCACCACCATCGACGCCGCTGAGCGCGACTACGGCGTCGTGCTGGTCGAGGAAGCAGACCGCATGCGGCTGGATGCGGAAGGAACGATCGCACTCCGGGAGCGGATGAACTCCCGGACCGTCCTGACCCCGTAGGTCAATCACGCAGTAATGAGGTCGTCCCGGGAGAAGAGGTGAACGTGCTCCCGGGACGACCGTCGCTGTACCTACCCGCATTCCGCTGACAAGGAACCCGCTATGGATATCACTCAGCAAGCGCAAGCCACCACTACCCAGGTCACTCCGAAAGACGTACGCATCGCGACCTGGATCTGCTTCTTCGCCTGGACCTTCGCGGTCTACGATTTCGTGCTCTTCGGCAATCTCCTCCCCGTCCTCGCGGATGACTTCGGCTGGACCGGGGCCCAGTCCACCCAGGTCAACACCTGGGTCACCGCTGGGACGGCTCTCGTAGCCTTCGCCATCGGGCCCATCGCGGATCGCATCGGTCGGCGGAAGGGAATCCTCCTGGCGGTGACCGGGGCTGCCGTGGCGTCGGTGCTCACCGCGACGACCGGACTGGTCATAGGCCTGGCGGCGGGGGTGGGCGTCGTCTTCCTGATCCTCGTCCGGTCCCTGGCCGGGCTCGGCTACGCGGAGCAGGCCATCAACGCCGCCTACCTGAACGAGATGTTCGCCCACAGCTACACCGATCCGGCGAAGGCGCGGCGACGCGGTTTCATCTACTCGCTCGTCCAGTCCGGCTGGCCCATCGGTTCCGTGCTCGCCGCGGCATCCGTCTATCTCCTGTTCCCCATCGGCGGCTGGCCGCTCTGTTTCGTCATCGCGGCCGTTCCTGCAGTCTTCATCGTCATCGCGGGGCGCTGGCTCAAGGAGAGCCCGCAGTTCACCACGCGGCGCCGGATCGAGGAACTGGTCAAGGCGGACCGCCAGACGGAGGCGAAGGAACTGGCCTCGGCAAGTGGGATAGACATGACCAACCAGTCCACTCCACTGGTGGCGGTGTTCCAGGGCGAGTCGCTGCGCTCCACCCTGGTGATCGGCACCTCGTTCATGCTGAACTGGATCGGGGTCCTGGCTTTCGCGATCCTCGGCACGTCCCTGCTGACGGCCGTCGATGGCAAGAACATCACCTTCAACAGCGCACTGGCCATTCTGGTCATCTCCAACGCCACAGCCTTCGCGGGTTATCTCTTCCATGGCTGGCTCGGCGACCGGATCGGGCGTCGGAACACCATCGGGATCGCCTGGATCCTCAGCAGCGTGGCCTTCTTCGGAATGCTTCAGGCTCCCGACGGGAACTTCGCCGTCATCGTCGCGCTCTACAGTGCCGGCCTGTTCTTCCTCATCGGACCGTTCTCCGCCCTCTTGTTCTTCACCGGCGAGAGCTTTCCCGTTCACACCAGGGCCACCGGAGGCGCGCTGATCAACGCCTCGGGTCAGGTCGGCGCCATCATCGGTGGCCTCCTCATCACCATGACGCTCTCCTCGGGCGGCACCTGGACGGAGGCCGGCCTCTGGTGGGGCTGCCTGCCCATCCTCGCGTCAGGGCTGCTCGTCTTCGCTGCTCGTAAGAGGGACCCCCGCGTCATCCGAACGGGCTGAGAGACGAACAAAGGGGAGCCGCGACCGGCGAACCCATCGGGAGTCTCCCCGACCGGACACGAGCCCCATGCAAAAGCCCCGCGGTGTGGCACCGCGGGGCCTTTGCACGTTGGTCAGCAATCAATGACGCTGCATCGGGGCCGGACCGTGCCGGACTAGACCCCGGCGTAGCTGTGCAGACCCGAGAAGTAGATGTTGACGATGGTGAAATTGAAGACGATGCAGAGGTAGCCGACGATCGACAACCACGCAGCGCGTGTTCCGGTCCAGCCCCGCGTGGCGCGGGCGTGCAGATACCCGGCGTAGACGGTCCAGATCACGAAGGACCAGACCTCCTTGGTGTCCCAGCCCCAGTAGCGTCCCCAGGCCTGCTCGGCCCAGATGGCGCCCGCCATGACCGTGAAGGTCCAGCCCACGAATGCGATGGCATTGAGCCGGTAGGAGAGATTCTCGAGGCTCAGCGCCGAGGGTACGAGACGAAGGAACTTCGCGGTGTCGGCCTTGCCCGCCAGCAGCTTGGCCTCGCGGGAGGTCTGCAGCAACTGCAGCACCGACATCGCGAAGGTGATGGTGAAGAGCGCCGAGGACGCCACAGCGATGGACACGTGCACGATCAGCCAGTAGCTCTGCAGTGCCGGGATCAGCCGCGAGACCGGTGTGGGGAAGCCGACGGTCGCGGCACACAGCATGACGACCACGAGCCCCACCACGAAGGACCCGACGAAGCGCAGGTCCTTGCGGGTGAGGGTGATGAGGAAGATCACCGACACCAGCAGCGCGCCGGTGGTGCAGAACTCGTACATGTTGCCCCACGGCACGCGGTGCGCCGCGAAAGCACGGCTGACCACCGCCGCGCCGTGGATGACGGCGGCCAGCACGGTCAGAGCGACGGCGATGCGGGCGGTTCCGCGCCTGGCACCCGAACCGTAGTCCATGGAGTCATCGGCCGTGACCGGCGCCTGGGGTGCCTCGGCAACCGTCGACCCTCCGCCACCGGCGCCCACGCTGGCGAGGGATCGCGTGGTCGCCGCCTGCTCGCTCGCGAGGCGCGCCTCGACGGCGTTGATGGTGGTGCTCGACCTCACGAGATCGAGGACGAAGAAGATGAAAGCCACCACATAGGCGATGGAGGCGAGCAACATCAACAGCTCGCTGGCCTGCCCGAGCTCGGCGTTGACTGGTAGTGGCATCAGTTGTCCTTTGTAGTGTTCTGCGACTGCCCCGTGCCGGCGGCCGACGACGCGGCCTCCTGCACCCTGTATTCCCCCGTCGTGCCCTCAGGGACCGACCAGCGGTCCTCGAGCAGCTTCCGGACCATCAGTCCCTCGTCCTGGAGCCGGTTGTCCTCCCCGCGTGCCAGCAGCCCGTACTCGGCGACGATACTTCCGTCGTCGTGCCCGGAGATCCTGACCCAGAGCCTGCGCCGCGCGATGAACAGGGACGCGGCGAGGCCGAACAAAGCCAGCATCGCGAAGACGAAGGCTCCGGCCTTCGCCGGGTCGTGATGGATGTCCAGCGCGATGTAGCGCTTCAGCCCGTCGAAGGTGATGGAGCCCTTGCCCTCGGGAAGATCGTACGTCTGACCGACCGACAGCACGATTCCGCCGTCGTCGTTGTTCCGGCTGTTCAACTCGTTGAGCTTCTCGGTGTCGAGTACGTAGACGTTCTCGGGGGTGCCGTCGTCGAGACCCAGGTCGCCGTAGTACGAGTTCAGGTTCAGCTGGGGATTGAACGGATCCGGGTCCCGCGAGAACGAGACGCCCTCCTCGTCGACGAACGCCGTGGGGAGGAAGAATCCCACGAAACCGAGCTGGTCGGGCTGTGCATCGGGGGCCTTGATGACGATCAGCGAGGTGTAGAGCCCGTCCGAGGGCACCGCCACCACCGGCCCCTCCGAGGCGATGTTCCCCTCGGCGTCCCGCACCGTCACCACGGGAGCGTAGCCGTTGCCCACCAGGTACACGTTCGTCCCCCCGATGGTGACCGGCGCATTGACCTTGAGGATCTGCTGCTCCTCCTCCGCGCCCGGGCCGTCCTGCGTGGTGAGATTCGCGGTGAAGTCCAGCGGCTGCCCGTAGTTGCTCTCCTGCTCGCGGTCGAAGCGCACGTCGAAGGCGTCGAGGCGGACCGAGTAGGGCTCGAGCCGGTCGTCGGAGAAGTTGGATCCGGGGCTGAAGCTGTCGTACCCGATCAGGGTGTTCACGAAGGTGTCACCCTCGACCACCACCTTCTGACCCGTGTACCCGAACAGTCCGCCGATGGCGACCGCGACGAGGACCCCCATCAGCGAGATGTGGAAGACGAGATTGCCGAACTCCTTCGCGAGTCCGCGCTCGGCACCCACCGATGGCTGGGCGGTCGCGTCGTCGCGGACATCCACGCGGTAGCCGCGCTTCTTCAGCACAGCAGCGGCCTGGTGGGCAGCGGACGACGGCGTGAGGCCCACCGCCCGCGCCGCCTCGGCCGGAATTTCCACCGTGCCGTGTACCGGCAGCCGGGAGAACCGCCTCGGTGTGCGTGGCGGTGTGGAGCGGACGGCCCTGAAATGGGCTCGTGCCCTCGGCACCACGCATCCGATGAGGGAGATGAACAGCAGGAGGTAGATGGCGGAGAACCACACCGACGAGTAGACGTCGAAGAGCTGGAACCAATCCAGCACGGGCCCGGTATCGGGGTGGTCCTGGAGATACTGGGTGACGACGGCGGGGTTCGCCGGGCGCTGCGGGAACAACGATCCGGGCACGGCCCCGACCGCGAGCAGCAGGAGCAGGAAGAGCGCCGTGCGCATACTGGTGAGCTGGGTCCACGCCCAGCGCAGGGATCCGACCACGCCGAGCGCGGGAACGACGACGTCGCCCCGCCCCTTCGACGAGGCCCGCGCGTCCGTATCCTGCTTCACCGTGTCACTCCCCTGCCGCCCTGTGTCCGCGCCTGATTCCACGCCTGTGCCATGGTCCTGCCTGCTCATATCGGCAACACCACACCGCTGATCAGCGCATCCTGCAGCCGTATGATCCAGAAGTTCCAGACGCCGGTGACCATGAGCACACCGACGAGGATCAGGAGTCCGCCGCCCGCGCGCTGCAGCAGCCGCCGGTGCCTACGGAAGAACGCCAGCGCTCCCATGCCCCGCTGCACCCCGAGGGCGATCAGCAGGAACGGCACACCGAGCCCCACGCAGTAGGCGAAGGTCAGCACCGCGCCCTTGAGCGCCGTGGCGTCATTGCCCGAGATGGCGAGCAACTGGACAGCGCCGAGGGTGGGGCCGATGCAGGGAGCCCACCCGAGCCCGAAGGTGAGTCCGAGCAAGGGTGCTCCCAGCAGCCCGGCCGGGATCCTCGCGTGCACCCTGCTCTCCCGCTGGAACCAGGAGAACCCTCCCATGAAGACCACACCGAGCAGGATCACGACGACCCCGAAAACCTGGATGAGCCAACCCTGGGAGACCCGCAGGAACGCGCCGAGCTGCCCGAACAGCGTGCCGTAGGCCATGAACACCACCGAGAAGCCCAGCACGAACAGACCGATCCCGGCGATCATCCGACCCTTGCGCTGCTTCTCGAGATCGATGCCGGTCAGTCCCGTGACATACCCGAGGTATCCCGGGACCAGTGGCAGCACGCACGGTGAGACGAAGGAGACGAGGCCCGCGAGGAGGGCGACCGGGAGCGCGAGGAGCATCGACCCGTTCAGGACGGCGTCGGCGAAGGCATTCCCTGCGACGAGGGGAGCGAAGGGTGCCGCCGGAGCCGCCAGGACCGCGATCATGGGCAGGGCACGCTACAGGACATCGCTGATCAGGGCGTCGAGTGTGCTGCGGTCGGCGAGCCCGAGGATGCGCGCCGCGACCCGCCCCTCGCGGTCGAGCACGATGGTGGTGGGGACGGCCTGGGGTGGTACGTACTGCGTCATGTCGAGCAGTACTCCGCCGTCCGTGTCGTCGAAGCTCTCGTACGGAATGCCGAAGCTCCGCTCGAACGCTTCGGCGGTGGCCTGCTCGTCCCTGATGTTGACCCCGTAGAAGACGGCTCCCTGGGGCGCATACTCCTCGTGCAGCGCCACGAGGTCCGGGGCCTCCTGGCGGCATGGGGCGCAGGAGGCGTACCAGAAGTTGAGGACCGTGACCTGGTCGTCCCAGTCGGCGCTGGAGACACTTGTCCCGTCGAACAGGGTCCCGGCCACCTCCACGGGCTCGCCCCGCTCGGACGCGGCGTACTCGGTCACCGAACCGTCACCGGCGATGTAGTTCTTGCCGTCCCCGGCTGCGGCCTGCTGCGCGAGCGGGTCGTCGGCGGCACAGGACGTCGCCATCAGGGTGACGGGCACCAGGAACGCCAGGAAGAGCGCCAGCCTGGACGGGCGTGCGCGGTTCGCGGAGCGGACGGTTGCGGTCACGGCTTCTTCCATTGATTTCTACGACGTGTAGTAATTCTATTACGCGCCGGGGACATTCGCCGCACCGGGCAACAGGTGGGCGGACGGCTCCACGTAGCGAACACGCTGCACGGTGCCGCCGTCGAAGTCGAACGAGGTGACGGAGGTGAGCGTGCATTCCCGCTGGCGAGGATCGTGCCAGAGCCTGCGCCGCTCGGCTGCAAGCCGCGTGACCCAGATGGGGAGCTGATGGCTGACGATGATGGCCTCCGCCGGACGACCGTCCTCCGTCGGTCCGGCAAGCTCGAGCGCCCGACGGCGGGCATCGTCCATGGCAGCCATCACGCGCTCGACCTGCTCGTGGTACGGCTCACCCCATGACGGTCGGAACGGGTTGACCAGGAGCGGCCAGTACCGTGGCTGACGGAGGCGGCTCTTGATCTTCGACATCCCCTCGAAACGATTCTCCGCCTCGATGACGCGCTCGTCGGTCGCGAGCCCCAGGCCCAACGCAGCGGCGATGGGCCGGGCCGTCTCCTGTGCACGGACCAGGGGTGAGGCCACGAGGTGGACGATCCTCGCTCCGTCCTCCTGGCGCTGCTCGAAGTACCCCGCGACCTGACGAGCCATGCGCTGACCCAGCTCGGAGAGGTGGAACTCCGGGAGCCGCCCGTAGAGGACCCCCTCCGGGTTGTAGACCTCACCGTGGCGCACCAGATGGACGGTTGATCGCTGCATGCTGTCCAGTTTCCCGCATCCCCGGGCGCATCGGCCAATCCGCTTCCGGGAGTGACACTCCGAGCAGGCGGAGGGGTTATGCTGACGGACGGAATAAAACATGCAAACGCATGCTTCTACACATCGCAAGCAATCCACACCCCGAACCCCAAGGAGATCAACATGGCACTCCCCTCAGGCCTCACCACCGGCACCTGGTCCTTCGATCCCTCGCACAGCGAGGTGGGCTTCAGCGTCCGCCACGCGGGAATCAGCAAGGTCCGCGGCACCTTCACGGACGTGGACGCCTCCCTCACCGTCGGTTCCACCCTCGAGGACTCGACCATCATCGCGACGATCAAGACCGCGTCCTTCACCTCGGGCGACGAGAACCGGGACGGCCACGTCAAGGGTGCTGACTTCTTCGACGTCGAGCAGTTCCCCGAGATGACCTTCATCTCCACCTCCCACGAGGGCACCGGCGAGACCTATTCCATCACCGGCAACCTGACCATCCGCGGCATCACCAAGTCCGTGGTCCTCGACGCCGAGTTCAACGGCGTGGCAGTGGACCCGTTCGGCGCCACGCGCGCCGGCATCTCCGCCTCGACCACCATCTCCCGCAAGGAGTTCGGCCTCACCTGGAACGCAGCCCTCGAGGCCGGCGGTGTGCTGGTGGGCGACAAGGTGACCATCAGCGTCGACGCCGCTTTCGTGGCCCCCGCCGTCGAGACTGCCTAGTACCGGCTCCCTCCACTACCGCCCGACCGGCCGGTGTCCGCTCATGCGACACCGGCCGTCGGCGTAAAGCTTTCCGTACGACGACGAACTACGCTGGCAGGGACAGGATCCGCAACGGGTACGTCCATGGGGGCACCGGGTGGATCAGAGCACACCACGACGGAGGACGCCGCAATGAGTACGCCACAGGACAATCCCGGCACCGGACGGGACGGACAGCTCCCGGACCAGGGCGCAGCGCAGGACTGGACAACACCGGGCACCACCGGAGCAGGACAGTTCGACCAGCAGGGCCAGTCCGGACACCAGGGGACCCAGCCCTCGGGCTATGCCTATCCCACCTCGGCGGTCGACGCCGCTCCCGCTGACAAGGGGCCGGTACCCAAGGAGGTCATGCGGGCCTACTACCTGATCCTCGCCGCCGGTGTCGTCTACCTCTTGAGCGCGATCCTCTCGGCGCTGACGACCGAGGTGCCCGATGTCGCGGGAGCCTCCCTCGGCGTCGCGCTCGGCCTGGTATTCGCGGTGATCATGGCCGCCGTCTACGTTCTCCTGGCCGTCTTCATCAGGAGGGGTCGGAACTGGGCCCGGATCACCGCGACGGTCCTCGCCGCGCTGAACGTCGTGTTCTCGCTCGGAAGTCTCCTGCTCCTGCCGACGCTCAATGATTTTGCCGAGGCCAATGGCCAGCAGGTCGCCGACTCCTCGGCGCTCCCGACAATCCTCGGCCTGATCGTGATGCTGCTCGGCGTGATCGGTGTGATCATGACCTACCTGAAGCCCGCGCGGCCCTACTTCGTGCAACCGAAGCTCGGGTACTGAGTGCTGTAGCGCAGCTCGTCACCGGCCCCTGAACGGGGCCTCACTGGGCGCGGGAGATCGGACCGAGGTCCGGCTCCTGCGCCCGCTGTGCGTGATAGGCCAGGATCTGCAGCTCCGTGGACATGTCCACCTTGCGCACCTGGACATGGTCCGGTACCTGCAGCACCACCGGCGCGAAGCTGAGAATGCTCGAGATGCCGGCGTCCACGAGCCGATCGCACATCTCCTGCGCCACGGACGTGGGCACACAGAGCACGGCGATGTTGGTCCGCGTGCGCTCGAGGACGGCCTCGAGCTCGTCGACCGCACTGACGCGCAGATAGCCGACCTCGGTATCGACCACGAGCTGATCGGCGTCGACGAGCGCCACGATACCGAACCCGCGCGAGACGAAGCCCGGATACCCGGCGAGCGCCCGGCCCAGGTTGCCCACACCGATGATCGCCACGCGCCAGTCGAGCGTCAGGCCCAGGGCCGACGAGATCTGCCGGGTCAGAAATTGGGCGTCGTAGCCCACCCCACGTGTTCCGTAGGATCCGAGATGGGACAGGTCCTTGCGCAGTATCGGCGAATTCACTCCCGCGGCATCGGCGAGCTCCTCGGAGGAGACCCGCTCGGTTCCGTCCGCGATGAGTGAGTTCAGAGCGCGTAGATAGATGGTGAGGCGCGCCACCGAGGCGGGCGGTATCCGGCGCGCCGGATCTCCGGCGTGAAGCCCTGGCAGGTCAGGCATTGTCACTGTCGTCGCTCCGTTGCTCGCGCCGCCCGTTCCACGGGATCAGCGGTTCCGGGGTCCCTCGTCGGGGCGGAAGTATCCTCACTTTATGCCGCGGCGGCGGGGCCACCAAGCCGGGTCCCGACGTCGCCGCCCGGCCTGGTCCGGGCTTCAGACCCGTGCGAGCAACCTGCGCAGTCGCCCCTCGTCGATGGACCAGAAATCTCGTTGGACGCCGTCGATGAACAGCACCGGCAGTTCCTCGGCGAATCGTGCACCGAGGTCCGGAGCCTCGTCCACGGAGAGCTCCCGCCAGGTGAGACCGAGGTCCGCCGTCACCCGCGTGAGAACCGCCCTGGCGTCCTCGCACAGGTGGCACTCGGGACGGGTGAGGAGGACGACGCCGGAATCCGGCCCGGCAGTGGGTTCTTCCATCCCTCGAGGGTACCGCCGTGCTCCGGCGCAGAAGGGGGTGGGACGAACTAGGATCGGAACATGCCGGACGCCATCCGGGGCCTCGAGCCCCTCCCAGAGCCTCCGGAGCCGAGGAAGGGCGAAGCGGCCTTCTTCGATGTGGACAACACCCTCATGCGGGGGGCGAGCCTGTTCCATGTCGCACGGAAGATGTACCAGCGCAGGGCCTTCACCCTGCGGTTCGCTGCCGGGCTCGCCTGGAAGCAACTGCGCTTCATCATGCGCGGCGAGACCCTGACCGACGTCAACTCGGTGCGCGATGCTGCTCTCGCCTTCGCCATCGGCATAGCGCACGAGGACATCCTGGCCCTCGGCGAGGAGGTCTACGACGAGATGATCGCGTCGAAGATCTGGCCGGGGGCACGAGCCCTCGCCGAACAGCACCTCTCCTCCCGACGGCAGGTCTGGCTCGTCACCGGCAGCCCGGTGGAGGTGGCCGGGGTCATCTCCAGCCGCCTCGGTCTGACCGGCGCCCTGGGCACCGTGGGCGAGGTTGCCGACGGACTCTACACGGGCCGCCTGGTGGGAGATTTTCTGCACGGGCCTGCGAAGGCAGCCGCCGTGCTCGATCTCGCGGAGCGGGAGAACCTGGATCTCTCCCGCTGCTGGGCGTACAGCGACTCCTACAACGACCTGCCGCTACTGACGCTCGTGGGACACCCGGTGGCCATCAACCCGGACTCGAGACTCCGACGCCACGCGCGCACGAACAACTGGCCGGTCTACCATTTCCGCAGCGGTCGCCGGGCCGCCACTCTCGGACTGCGCGCGGCGACAGTCGTCGGAACCGTGTACGGGCTCTGGCGCGGCTTCGCGCGTTTCCGAAGCAGCTGATGAACATCCCGCCCGGGGTCCGTCCAGCGCATCTCCCGGCAACGACGACGGCCCGGCTCCTACGTCTCGGGGACGGGATCCGGGCCGATCGGCCTGCTCCGGCCCGGGGCCGGATGCTCGACTACTTCTTGTTGCGGCGCTGGTGACGCGTCTTGCGAAGCAGTTTGCGGTGCTTCTTCTTCGCCATACGCTTGCGGCGCTTCTTGATGACTGAACCCATAGAGTCCTCACAGACTTGGTGGTTGCCAGCGCTGGTCGTCCGACTCGGGGACCAGAGCTGATGTTGACGGCGCGTACCTGGTGGCAGTTGCCCGGATGACACGGAGGAGGGTCGTGACCCACCCGAAACGCTCCTCTACAGGGTACATCCGTTTGCAGGACGCCCCGGACCGGCGTCAGGCGCTCTCGCTCCGCCCGTCCACCCGCGCCTTGCGCACGAAGTCCTCGACCGCCGACTCCGGGACACGGTAGGACCGACCGAACTGTACGGCCGGCAACTCACCTGCGTGCACCAGCCTGTACACGGTCATCTTCGAGACGCGCATCATGCCGGCGACTTCCGCGACCGTCAGGAACTGCACCTCCGAGAAGTTCTTCCTGTCCGCCATGCCATCCTTCTTTCGTCTGGAGATCAGTGGTCCCGATCGCCCTAGACGGACGTATCGCGGCGGCGCCGCAGGTGCGCCAGGAGATCTGCGGCCCGGCCCGCGGCGCGGCCCACGGTCCATCCGGGCTGCGGACGATCGGCCTCCGGCATGAATTGTCCGTCCGAGACGGCCAGCACGGCACCGGAGAGTGCCCGGTCCACTGCCGCGCCCTCGGGAGCGATTCCGCCGACGGGTGCGGACCCTGCATCAGGCGCCGTCCGTCCGTCGGGCGCAGTCCCTGGATCGCGCAGAGTCCCCCGGCCTGACACGATTCCGACGCGCCCCCTCGCGCCGTCGTCGTCGGTCCTGATGTCCCGTCCGTGTTCGTCCCCGGCAGCGAGAGCGGCGGCCCGGCTCGCCGTCTCGGCAACCGGATCGGCAGCCGCACCCTCGCCGGCACCCGCGGCACCGAGGGAGCTGAGCCAGCTTCCAACCCGGCCGAGGGGTGCGCGTTCCAGTGAGTAGAAGCGCTTCTGGCCCTGTGCCCGCATGGTCACGAGCCCGGCTTCCCTGAGGACCTTCAGGTGCTTCGAGACGGTCGGCTGGCTGACCTGCAGTTCGACGACGAGCTCGCCCACCGCTTTGTCGCCGTCCTGCAGATTCTCGAGGATCTGCCTGCGTGTGCGCTCCGCTATGACAGCGAAGACATCGTCGAATCCCATATGTCCACCCTAGCGATATATACGTTGCGCGGCATCATCTGCCGCAGGGCGCGTCAGTCGAACCAGGGATCGAGTCCGTGAAGGGGGAAGACTGCCTTGCGGGTGGCCATGACGGTGCGGTCCAGATCGTCGTTCGGGTCGTAGCCGATCTCCCAGGAGCGCCACCAGATGTCGGCGCCGTCGCCGAACAGTGCCGGTGCATCGATGCCATGGCGCTCGCGCACATAGTCGCGCCACGCCGCAGGTACGGCAGTCGTGGGCGAGATCCGGGCCCCCGCAGCCACGCCGACGAGGAGCGTCCATGCACGGGGCACCACGGTCGCCAGGGCATAGCCGCCGCCGCCGGTGGCGATCCAGCGCCCCCCGCACAGGCGATCGGCCAGCTCCCGCACACTGAGCATCAGGGCGTGCTGCGCATCGACGCTGAGCCGGAGGTTGGTCAGCGGATCCTCGCGATGCGAGTCGCAGCCGTGCTGGCTCACGATCACCTCGGGCGCGAAGGCCTCGGCGAGCTGCGGGACGATGGCGTGGAATGCGCGCAGGAACGCGGCGTCACCGGCAACGGTGGGCAGTGCCACGTTCACGGCGTAGCCCTCCGCGCCCGGCCCACCGAGCTCGCTGCAGAAACCGGTCCCCGGGAACAGGCTCATGCCCGTCTCGTGCAGGGAGATGGTCATGACGCGGGGATCGTCCCAGAAGATGCTCTGGGTCCCGTCCCCGTGATGCGCGTCCACGTCCACATACAGGACCCGCTGCACGCCGCGGTCGAGCAGGCGCTGGATCGAGGCTGCGGCGTCGTTGTAGATGCAGAACCCGCTGGCGCGCGATCGGGCGGCATGATGCATGCCGCCACCGAAGTTGACCGCCCGGACGGCCGTCCCCTCCAGGATCGATTCGGCGGCGCCGAGGGAGCCACCGGCGAGGCGCGCGCTGGCCTCGTGCATGCCCGCGAACGCAGGTGTGTCCTCGGTTCCCAGACCATGGGCGGCATCGGATCGGTCGGGATTGCCGCTGATGCTCCGGACGGCCCCGACGTACTCGGCGCTGTGCACTGCCGCGAGGTCCTCGTCGGAGGCCACGGAGGGAGCAGTGACGCTCACGCCCTCGAGATCCAGCAGCCCGCTCTCGCGCGCGAGCCGGGCCGTCAGATGCAGCCGCTCGGGGTTCATGGGGTGCTGCCCGCCGAAGTCGTAGGCCAGCATGGAATCGTCCCAGACGACGTGGACGGGGACCGCTGGTCTCGGGTGCGTGGACATCCCTGCAAGGCTACGCGACGATGGTTGCCCGGACGACGTGCCGCGATGAGATGCTTTACTACTGCAAGGGCAACTCGGGAAGATACGGTACCGCTTCAGCGGCAGGACCGGCAGACGGTGTGGAGCGGGCGTCAATGGCAAGTCAACAGCCACGGTGGCTGAGGGACGATCGACACGGATACCTCAGGATCCTGGGCTCCATCCGCGACTTCGCCGACTCGTTCGCCAACAGTTCACCCGCCCGCCTGGCCCTGATGGTCTTCAGCGCCGTGATCCTGGTGTTCACCGCCCTGCTCAGCCTGCCCATGGCAGCGAGCAGCGGGACGGCCACGCCCCTGCACGACGCGCTGTTCACCGCCGTCTCCGCGGTCTGCGTCACCGGACTGACCGTGGTCTCCACCGCAGCGCACTGGTCCTTCTTCGGGCAGTTCGTGATCCTGCTCGGTATCTTCATCGGCGGGCTCGGAACCCTGACCCTCGCCTCCCTGCTGGCGCTGATCGTCAGCAGGCGCCTCGGCGTCCGCGGGAAGCTGCTGGCACAGGCCGCCCTGAACAACGCGAGCCGCCTCGGCGAGATCGGCACGCTGCTGCGGATCGTCATCACCACATCGGTGATCATCGAGATCGTCCTCGCCCTCGTGCTGGTCCCGCGCTTCCTGATCCTCGGCGAACCCTGGTGGGAAGCCCTCTGGCACGGCATCTTCTACTCCATCTCGGCCTTCAACAACGCGGGCTTCACCCCCCACACGGACGGGCTCGTGCCCTACGAGACGGATCTGTGGATCCTCACCCCGCTCATGGTCGGAGTCTTCCTGGGCAGCCTCGGATTCCCCGTGGTCATGGTCCTCGTGCAGGTCCGCCACCACTTCGGCAAGTGGTCGCTGCACGCGAAACTCACCGTCACCGTCTCCCTGATCCTGCTCGTGGTGGGTTCCATCGCCTGGGCGCTGCTGGAGTGGGACAACGTCGGCACCATCGGGGAGCTGAACGGCGGGGACAAGACGATCCACGCCGTCTTCGCCTCGGTCATGATGCGCTCGGGCGGCTTCAACCTGGTGGACCAGAACGCCATGAGCCCGACGACGATGCTCCTCACGGATGCCCTCATGTTCGCCGGTGGCGGCTCCGCCTCCACGGCGGGTGGCATCAAGGTCACCACCATCGCCGTCATGTTCCTGGCCATCGTGGCCGAGGCTCGGGGTGATTCGGAGGTTCGGGCGTGGGGGCGTACCATCCCGCAGGGGGCCATGCGCGTGGCCATCTCCGTGATCTTCATGGGCGCAACCCTGGTGCTGATCGGCTGCGGCCTCCTCCTGGCCATGACCGACGAGCCGCTCGACAAGGTGGTCTTCGAGGTCATCTCCGCGTTCGCGACGTGCGGCCTGAGCACCAATCTCAGCTCCGAACTGCCGCCGGAGGGCAAGTACGTCCTCTCGGCGCTGATGTTCGCGGGCCGCATGGGCACCATCACCCTCGCCTCGGCACTGGCGCTGAGGCAACGCAGCACGCTGTACCGCTACCCCGACGAGAGGCCGATCATTGGCTGAAAGACCAGCACACAACGCACCCGTCCTCGTGATCGGCCTCGGGCGCTTCGGCGCCGCGACGGCCCAGCAACTGGTCCGCCAGGGCCGCGAGGTCCTGGCGATCGAGCGGGATCCGCAACTGGTCCAGAAGTTCTCGAGCCTGCTCACGCACGTGGTCGAGGCCGACGCCACGAATCTCGATGCCCTCCGCCAGCTCGGGGCACAGGAGTTCTCGGCAGCCGTCGTCGGCGTGGGGACCTCCATCGAGTCCAGTGTGCTCATCGCCGCCAACCTCGTGGACCTCGGCATAGCCCATCTCTGGGTCAAGGCCATCACGCCCTCCCACGGGAAGATCCTCAAGCGCATCGGCGCCAACCACGTCATCTACCCGGAGGCCGATGCCGGCCAGCGTGCGGCGCACCTCGTGGGGGGCCGCATGCTCGACTTCATCGAGTTCGACGACGGCTTCGCGATCGTGAAGATGTATCCGCCGAAGGAGACCCAGGGCTTCACGCTCGCAGAGTCGGCCGTGCGTTCGAAGTACGGTGTCACGGTAGTGGGGGTGAAGTCCCCGGGGGAGGACTTCACCTACGCCCGTCCGGACACCAAGGTCTCGGGACGGGACATGCTGATCGTCTCCGGCCACGTGGATCTGCTCGAGCGTTTTGCCGGCCGCCCCTAGGATGCCCGCACGCCCGCTGCGACGCTCCTGGCGCAATGCCGTCCTCCCACCCGGGTGGGCGGCGGCCGGCCTCGTGGCCGCACTGGCCGCCGTCGTGGTCGCCGCCCAGATCCACGGCCTGGATCTGGCCGTGTACCGGGAGGGAGCGCTCGCGCTGCTCGGGCAGGCCGACGGCAAGCAACTCTACGACGATGCGCTGATCCGCACCGACACCCGCGGACTGCCCTTCACCTATCCTCCCCTCGCAGCCGTCCTCTTCGTCCCGCTGGCGCTGCTGCCCGGCACGGCGGCCCTGGTGCTTCTCACCGCGCTGTCCCTGGTGTGCCTCGTGGGGGTCGCCGGCGTCGTCGTGCGCTACCTGAGCACCGTCGGCAGGCCGGCCCGCCCGGTGTGGCGGAGGCCTGCGCTCGTGCTCGCCGTGCTGGTGATCGGGATCAGCGGGCCCTGGCGCGAAGGTCTGGGGTTCGGCCAGGTCAACGCGCTGCTGATGATTCTGGTGCTGGCCGATCTGCTCCGCTCCACGAGGCTGCCCTCGGGTGTCCTCACCGGGGTAGCCGCAGGTATCAAACTGACACCGCTGGCCTTCGGGCTGGTATTCCTCGCGCGCCGGGACTGGCGGTCGCTGGCCTGGATGACGGCGTCCTTCGCGGGGACCGTGGGTGTGGGATGGATCCTGGCGCCACGGGAGTCCACTGTGTTCTGGCTCGATGCCCTCTTCGACGCGTCGCGCGTGGGCGCCACGGCGGATCTCTACAATGTGTCGCTGAACTCGGTGATCGCACAATCAGGTCTCGCGGAGGAGCTGCAGCGTCCTGTCTGGGCCATGGCCGCCCTGCTCGTCACGGCGATCGGCTACGTGGCGATCCGGCGGGCGGACGAGGACGCCGACGCGGTGCGGGCCATCGCCGCCAACGCCGTCGTGATGCTCGCGATCTCTCCCATCTCCTGGTTCCACCACTGGGTGTGGATCGCGCTGATCCTTCCGGCCGGCCTGCTCCACGCCCGCCGGCTCGCGGGAACGCGGCGCGTCGTGTGCCTCGTCCTGCTGGCCGCGCTGGTGCCGGTGATGATGTTCTCCTCGATCACGGTGACCCTGACCCTTACCGGGGAAGTGTCGGGCGAGGGCCCCCCGGCGCTGCGGCTGTTCACGGCGCTGGGTGTGATCCTCCCGGTGGCGCTGCTGGCGCTGTGGGCCCTGCGTCCCGTCAGCTCCCCGGAGGTCCTGCCAGCTCCCGCGTGATCTCTGCCGCACGCGCCGTCGCCGCGCGGGCGCCGTCGGTGATGATCCCGGGGAGGCCGAGCTCGTCGAAGGCCTCGATGGCGCTCTGCGTGGTGCCGTTCGGGCTCGTCACCGCCTTGCGGAGTACCGCAGCGTCGGCGCCCCGCTCGGCCAGCATGAAGCCCGCGCCCGCCACGGTCTCGCGGGCGATCTGCGCGGAGAGCTCCGGAGCCAACCCGAGGTCCACGCCGGCGGAGGCCATGGCCTCCGCGAGATAGAAGGCGTAGGCGGGGCCGGAGCCACTGACCGCAGAGAGCGCATCCACCTGGTCCTCGGGGATCTCGACGACGGTGCCTGCGGGCTCGAGCAGGGCACGGGCCCGCTCCATGGTCTTGGGTCCGGCGGAGGATCCGGCGGAGATGGACAGCACTCCCCTGCCGAGGCGTGACGGCGTGTTCGGCATGGAGCGGATGACGGGCTGGCCCTGCGGCAGCGCGTCCTCGATCATCGCGAGGGAGACGGCTGCCGCGACGCTGAGGACCACGGCGGAGGGCGGGAGCGCGGAGGCTATCTCGCGGGCCAGCGCGACGACGCCCACCGGCTTGACCCCGAGGACGACGACGTCGGCGTCGCGCACGGCAGCGATGTTCGCGCCGTCGTCCTCGCCGGTCGCCAGGGCCCGCACGCCGTGGCGCTCCTCCAGCTCACGGGCACGTTCGGCGCGGCGGACCGTAGCGGTGACCTGCGCGGGATCGAGCCCGGCCGCGAGGAGCCCTGCCAGGATGGACTCGTTCATGGATCCGCATCCGAGGAACGCGATGCGTTGGGGGGAGGTCGTCGTCATGCTGCTCATCCTGCCACGCGGCCTTCCCAGCTCACTCCCAGCCACCGCGCGGTTCCGGCACATGTGGGGCACCTAGAGTCGGATCACCCCCATAGGGGTGCGAGTGATAGGGCCGGACCTTCCTGATCCGGCAGGCGTCGATGACAGCAGTGGATCCCCCCAACCCCTGCCCGGTCACCGGCGCCACTCCCTTTTAAGGGAGGCTTCCGGTCGATCTTTTCAGGGAGGCTTCCGGTCGATGCCCGCCAGGCGGGGGCCGGGTGTCGACCGGTGCTGGAATCGCGGTCAGTGCCGCAGGTGCGTGCGCGCGAAGTCGAGGGTCTCGGCCAGCCAGTCCTCGCGCTCCCCCGCGCCACGGGCGCGTCGGGTACTCACCTCGACCGCCACGACGCCGTCCCAGGCCGACGTCGCGAGGTGGTTCAGGGCCTCCGCGCAGCGTTGCTGGCCCTGGCCCGGCAGCAGGTGCTCGTCCTTGCCGTTGGGCGTGCCGTCCGTCAGGTGCACGTGGGCGAGCCTGCTGCCCAGCCCGCGGATCTCCTCGTAGGAGTCCATTCCGGCGATGGCCGCGTGGGAGAAGTCCCAGGTGATCCGCTCGTAGGGCTCCGGGACCGGATTCCAGTGCGGCAGATAGGCCTTCGCCTCCCGGCCGCGGATTTTCCACGGATACATGTTCTCCACGGCGATGTCGACGCCGTACTCGTCGGCGACACGAGCGATGCCCGCGCCGAACTCCTCCGCATATCCCGTCTGCCAGCGGAACGGCGGGTGGGTCACGACGGTCTTCGCGCCGACCTCCACCGCCATCGCGGCCGAGAGCTCGATCTTGGTCCACGCCTTGCCCCAGACCTGCTGGGTCAGCAGCAGGGTCGGAGCGTGGATCGCCAGGATCGGCATCTCGTACCGGTCGCTGAGCACATTGAGCTGGTCCGGGTCCTGGCTCACCGAGTTGTTGGTGACCATGACCTCCACGCCGTCGTAGCCCAGGTCCTGGGCCAGCGCGAAGGCGTCGTGGACGGCGAGGGGATAGACCGAGGCGCTCGAGAGCGCCACCGGGATGGCGCGCGCCTGCCCGTCCGAGTCCACCATGTCAGACCCCCTCGTGGACGGGTGGGCGGCGGACCGAATCGAGCTCGGCATGACCGAGCCGCGCTCCGGGGAGGGGCTCGACGGCGTCGAACATCTTCGCGTCGAATCTGCGCAGCAGCACACCTTCACGCAGCGCCCAGGGGCAGATCTCGATCGAGGGGGCCTTGAAGAGTTCGAGCGCGCACTCGGCGACGAGTGCGCCGGCAAGGACCTGCGGAGCGCGGAGTTCGGAGACGCCGTCGAGATGTGCGCGCTCCGCACTACTCATCGCGGACAGCCGTCGTGCCCAGAGGGAGACATCGACATGGCGCAGTTCCCGTCGGACGAACGGACCGGCGGCCGACGGTGCCGCGCCTGCCATCCGCGCCAGGGAGCGGAAGGTCTTGGAGCTCCCGGTCACGAGGTGGGGCGTCCCGAGGTGGGCGAACTGCGGCACGCATTCGCCGAGGACCGCGCGGATGTGCCGTCGCAGGGCGTTGACCTTCTTCGCCGACGGCGGGTCGCCCTGGAGCCACTCACGTGTGAGCCTGCCCGCGCCCAACGGCACGGACAGGGCAACGTCCGGGAGCTCGTTCACCCCCATGGCCATTTCGAAGGAGCCGCCTCCGATGTCGAAGTTGAGGATCGAGTCCGAGGCCCAGCCGTACCAGCGGCGGACGGCCTGGAAGGTGGCGGCCGCTTCCTGGTCGCCGGAGAGCTCCTGCAGGTCGACGCCGGTCTCCTCGCGCACGCGCGCGAGGACCTCGCTGCCGTTGGCCGATTCACGGATGGCCGAGGTGCAGAACGCGAGGAAGTCCTCCGCCCGGTGCCGGGTGGCGAACTCGCGTGCCTCCCGGACGAAGCCGATCAGCTCGTCCTGGCCGGCACGCGAGATACTGCCGTCGCCTTCGAGGTACGCCACGAGCTGCAGGGGTTTCTTGTGGGACGCGAAGGGTAGCGGCCGCCCACCGGGGTGGGCGTCGACCAGGAGCAGATGGACCGTGTTCGACCCGATGTCCAGCACACCTAGACGCATGGTTCCCGCTCTTCCAGCTCAGTCCTCGCTCGTACCTGTCTGTTCCGTGCCGCCTGCCGACCTATTTGGCCGCCGCGGCCTTGCGCTTGGCCGGTGCCCGCCGCGTGGTCTTCTTCGGCGCGGGCCCCTTGGCGCGCTTCTCGGCGAGCATGTCGATCGCCTGCTCACGCGTGAGTTCCTCGATGGCCATCGACGCGGGCACCGTGATGTTGGTGACGCCGTCGGTGACGTAGGCGCCGAAACGTCCGTCCTTGACCACGATCGCCTTCTCGCTCACCGGGTCGTCGCCGAACTCGGCGAGCGGTGGGGTGACCGCACGGCCGCCACGCTGTTTGGGCTGCTTGTAGAGCTCCTGCGCCTGCTCGAGGGTGATGGTGAAGATCTCCTCCTCCGACCCGATGGAGCGTGAATCGCTGCCCTTCTTCAGGTACGGGCCGAACCGGCCGTTCTGCACCGTGATCTCCTTGCCGTCCTCATCCGTGCCGAGGACGCGCGGCAGGTTCATCAGCCGCAGGGCCTCCTCGAGGGTCACCGTGTCGACCGACATGGACGCGAACAGCGATCCCGTGCGCGGCTTGACCTTGGTGGGCTTCTTCGGTGGTTTGGGCTTGCCGTTCTTGTAGTACTCCACCGGCTGCTTCGCCAGCTCCTCGGCGGTGACCTCGGGGATCAACTCGATCACGTAGGGCCCGTAGCGGCCGTCACGGGCCACGATGGAGCGCCCGGTCTCCGGGTCGGTGCCGAGGACCCGTTCCTCGGACTGGGGTGCTTCCATCAGCTCGACGGCCTTCTCCGCCGTGAGTTCGTCCGGAGCCAGCTCCTCGGGTACGTTGGCGCGCTGCGGTTCGGTGCCCTCGGGCGCATCTGCCGGGAGCGGCTTCTCCAGATACGGGCCGAACTTGCCGACGCGCAGCGTGATGCCCTCGGCGATCTCCACCGAGTTGATGCTCCGGGCGTCGATCTCGCCGAGGTCGTTGACGATCGTGTGCAGACCGGTGTCCTTACGGTCCCCGTAGTAGAACTGCGTGAGCCACTCGACCCGCCCGGTCTCGCCCCGCGAGATCCGGTCCAGGTCCTCCTCGAGTTCCGCCGTGAAGTCGTAGTCCACGTAGTCGTTGAAGTGCTCCTCGAGGAGTCGCACCACGGAGAATGCGATCCAGCTCGGTACCAGGGCCTGGCCGCGGGTACGCACGTAGCCCCGGTCCATGATGGTGGACATGGTCGCCGCGTAGGTGGACGGGCGGCCGATGCCGCGCTCGTCGAGCACCTTCACCAGCGAGGCCTCGGTGTAGCGCGGCGGAGGTGAGGTCTCGTGGGCGAGCGCCTCGATCGCCGTCGCCCCCAGGGCATCGCCCTTGACGACATTCGGCAGTCGGCTGCCCTGAGCATCCCCGTCCGCGCCGTCCTCGGCCCGATCGGCGTCGCGCCCCTCCTCGTAGGCGGCCATGAAGCCGCGGAAGGTGATCACGGTGCCCGAGGCGGAGAACTCGGCGTCCCGGCCGTCGGCACTGACGGCACCGAGGCGCAGCGACGCAGTGGAGCCCTTGGCGTCCGCCATCTGCGAGGCGACGGTGCGCTTCCAGATCAGTTCGTACAGACGGAACTCGTCCCCCCGCAGCCCCTGGGCCACCTGCGCCGGGGTGCGGAAGGAATCGCCCGAGGGACGGATGGCCTCGTGGGCCTCCTGCGCATTCTTGGCCTTGCCCTTGTAGACACGGCGCGCCTCGGGCACGTACTCGGGCCCGTAGAGCTCCGAGGCCTGCCGGCGCGCGGCGTTGATCGCCTGGTCGGAAAGCGAGGACGAGTCGGTCCTCATGTACGTGATGTAGCCGTTCTCGTACAGGCGCTGCGCCACCTGCATGGTGACCTTGGAGCTGAAGCGCAGCTTGCGGGCCGCCTCCTGCTGCAGGGTCGAGGTGGTGAACGGCGCGGCAGGACGGCGCGTGTAGGGCTTGGTCTCCAGGGACCGGACGGTGAACTCGGCACTCTCCAGCCCTGTCGCGAGGGAGCGGGCGGCTTCCTCGTCGAGCCGGACGGAATTCGCCGCCGTGAGCTCCCCGCGGTCGGAGAAGTCCTTGCCGGAGGCGATCCGGCTGCCGTCGACGGCAACGAGCTTCGCCGGGAACGCCGAACCCTTCGCGGCGTCCGCCGGCGTGAAGGAACCGGTCAGATCCCAGTACGACGCCGTGCGGAACGCCATGCGCTCACGCTCGCGCTCCACGACGAGGCGGGTGGCGACGGACTGCACACGGCCTGCGGAGAGTCCGCGCGCCACCTTCCGCCACAGCACGGGGGAGATCTCGTAGCCGTAGAGGCGGTCGAGGATGCGGCGGGTCTCCTGGGCGTCGACCATGGGGATGTCCACCTCGCGCAGCTCCCCCAGAGCGCGTGTGACGGCTTCCTTGGTGATCTCGCCGAACGTCAGGCGGTAGACGGGGACCTTGGGCTTGAGGACCTGCAGCAGGTGCCAGGCGATCGCCTCACCCTCGCGGTCGGCGTCGGTCGCGAGATAGAGCGCGTCGGCGTCCTTGAGGGCGGCCTTGAGCTCGGCAACGGTCTTGCGCTTCTCCGGGGACACGACGTAGTACGGCTCGAAGTCCTTGTCGAGGTCCACCGCGAACTTGCCCACGGAGGACTTCTTGAGCTCGGCCGGGAGGTCCGAGGGCTGCGGGAGGTCGCGGATGTGCCCCATGGACGCCGCGACCTGGAAGCCCTCACCGAGATAGCCCGAGATGCTCTTGATCTTGCTGGGCGACTCGACGATGACGAGCTTCTTGCCGTGCTTCTTGTCCGTGGCCTTGGTCGGCACTTCTCTCCTCGATCTACTGTTCGATGCCGCGGCAGCCGGGAGGGATCCTGTCCGGATCCCGCTGCTGGGCCTCATCCTTCAGTATGCGTCATGCCTGCCTGCATCCGGGAAATCGGCGTTTCCCGGAGAATTTCAGGGCAGCGGGACCAGGAACCCCTCCCGCAGGAGCTGCTCCACGTCCACCAGCAGCTCGGCGATGAACGCTGCGTCGGGCCGCTCCAGCAGCATCGCGAGCGCTCCGGCGATCTGCCCGGCCGTGAGGTCGCCGTCGCACGCCGAGACGAAGCCGGCCAGTTCCGTACTGAGCAGCGTGGTGCGCCGGAGCCCGGCTCCCTGGCGCAGCAGGATGATCCCGGGGTGCTCGGCGCCCGGACGCTGGTGCCTCTCCTCGGTGACGTCGTCCGCCACCAGCAGGAACTCGTCGGCGATCCCACTCCCCGACGCGGCCTGCTCGGTGTGGGCTGCGAGCCAGTCGCTGCGCGCCACGGCGGCTGCGAGATGCGGTCCCACGGGCTGCTCGATCTCGTGGGTGATCTCCTCGACGGTCACCCGTACCAGATCGCTCGGGGCAGGGGGGCGTCGCAGCCAGATCCAGCCGAAGCCGACGCCCTCGACGGACCGGGACGCGAAGTCGTCGAGGTAGGCGTCGAAGCCGGCAAGATAGCTCTCCCTGTCTCGGTCCTCGGCGGCATCCCGGAGCCAGGTCTCGGCGTACTGCACAGGGCTCTGCTGCTCGCGCTGGATCACCCAGGCGTCCAGCCCAGCGGGGATGAAGGCACGGATGCGCCTGTCCCACGCGGTGGATCCGCTGATCTCCCAGTTGCCGAGGAGCTGCGCGGACCCGCCGGGCGAGAGCACACCGGGGAGGTCGCGGACGAGGTTCTCCACGATCGCGTCCCCCGCGAGACCGCCGTCGCGGTAGGTGTAGGTGTCCTCGGGCCCTCCGGTGCGGGGCGTGATGACGAAGGGCGGGTTGGAGACCACGAGCTGGAAGCGGTCCGCAGCGACGGGCTCGAGCAGGTTTCCGAGCCGGAGACTGATGCGGTCCCCGAGGTGCTGCGGGTCCACGTCCAGGGCCGGGGCGTTGAGCAGAACATTGAAGCGTGCGAAGGCGAGCGCCCGCTCCGAGATGTCCGTCGCCGTGACGTGCCGGGCATGGGAGAGGAGGTGGAAGGACTGGATCCCGCACCCCGTGCCGAGATCGAGGGCCCGGTCCACGGGTGCCCGCATGACGGTCTGCGCCAGGGTCAGCGAGGCACCACCGATACCCAGGACGTGGTCCCGGCGCAGGGGACCGGGGCGCTGCTCCGACCCTAGATCGCTGGCCACCCAGAGATTCCCCGCGACATCGGAGCCGTAGGGGCGCAGGTCCACCGTGGCGCGCCGGTGCGGCCCGGAGGCCTCGGCACCGACCGGTTCGATCAGCCTGAGATGCTCGAGGCCGGAGACACCGGTCCCCGGGAACGCCGCGCGCAGGTCCTGCTGCTCCACGGCCTCCCCGAGCAGCCAGAGCAGAACGGGAACGGCGCGGGTACGGCGCGGGCCGCCGAGGAGGCGTCGGCATTCCAGCAGCGCCGGCGCGGTCTGGCCCCGATCGAGGGCTGCCGCCGCCTGGGCGCCCAGGAGCGCTGCGACGCCGTCGACCGTGTACCCGAGGTCCGTCAGGTCCGCGGCGAGCGCTCCGAGCAATGCGAGGTCCTCGCTCGAGGGTGCCGTGGCAACGTCGTCGTCGAAGTCCGCCCATCCCGTGACGGATGCATCGGGCGGGATCACGCGGCGCCCGCGATGGTCGCCTCGGCCTCGTCCGGCTCACACCCCTGTGGGCACCGCAGGGTCACCGGGTCACCCGCACATCGGTCGCAGAACAGCGTGAGATTCCGGCAGACGCTGTTCGAGCAGTTCTCGAACGTGCTGGTGGGTGCATGGCAGCGGACGCACGATCCGAGGGTGACAGCGTCATCGCTGAACTCGAGGTGCATGCGCTTGTCGAACACATAGAGCGAGCCCTCCCAGAGTCCGCCGTCACGGTAGGTCTCGCCGTAGCGGATGATCCCGCCGTCGAGCTGGTAGACCTCCCGGAAGCCCCGATTCACCATGAGGCTGGAGAGCACCTCGCAGCGGATGCCGCCGGTGCAGTACGTGACGATCGGGGAATCCTTGAGGTCGTCGTACCTGCCCGAGTCGAGTTCCCGGACGAAGTCGGCGGTGGTTCGGACGTCGGGGACCACGGCACCCTTGAATCGCCCGATCTGCGCCTCGAAGGCGTTCCGTCCGTCGAAGAAGACCACCTCCCGGCCCGAGCCACGCCTGGCATCGACCAGCTGGTGCACCTGCTCCGGGGCCAGGTGCGTCCCGCCGCCCACCACGCCGTTCCCGTCCACGCGGAGTTCACCGGGGGCACCGAAGGAGACGATCTCCTCGCGCACCCTGACGCTCAGGCGGGGGAAGTCCTCGGCGCCGCCGTCGGACCACTTGATGTCCATGCCACGGAACGCGGGATGCTCACGCGTGGTCTTCACGTACTGCTTGACCGCACCGACCTCGCCGCCGACCGTACCGTTGATGCCGTCCTTCGAGATGAGGATCCTGCCGCGCAGGCCCCACTTCTCGCACAGGGTCCGCTGCCACAGGCGGATGGCCTCGGGATCGGGCAGCGGGGCGAAGGCGTAATAAAGGGCAATACGGTTGGTCGACACGACTTAAAGCGTACTTTGCGTATCGAATCGGTCTCCCTCGGAGGGCTTCGCTGTGTTTCGCGGGCTCCGACAACTATCGTTCACGCATGGGTGCACACGTAGATACCGAACTCCTCCAGACCTGGATCACCGGATGGTCCGCGTGCCGTGGCGTGCAACCGCACGACGACGGCGCCAGCACCTTCGTGGTCACCACGGACCCGCAGGAGCAGACGGAGCACTTCCTCCTCGAACCCTCGACCGAGCAGTTCCTCGAGTTCGCCAGAGAGACGAAGGCCGACCCCCGGCGCGTGCTGACGGTCGTCACGAACCGCATGCAGGACCTGCTCGACGCCGCCGATCCGCTCGGCATGCGCGTGACCGACCGGAAGCAGTCCCTCATGAGCGCCGACATGCACGGCCAGGACGTGGAGGACCCGCGCCCGCCCTCCGAGGACTTCGTGCTGGAACGCTCCGAGGACGGGCCCTGCCGCCATGTGTCGGTGCGGGTCGGTGAGGAGCTGGCGGCCCGCGGATCGGTGTCGGTGGTGGGCGATTACGCCGTCTACGACCGCATCATCACCGAGGAACAGTTCCGCCGCCGGGGACTGGCCAGCTTCGTCATGCGGGCGCTGACCGCCGGCGTCCTCACCGACGACGTGACCACCGGACTGCTGATGGCCTCCGCTGACGGACGTGCGCTGTACGAGTTCCTGGGGTGGCAGCACCTCGCCGACGTGTTCGTCATCAGAGGATAAGGCCCTTTCCCGCTCTCCTCGCCGGCGAGCCGGTGGGAGGATTGCGGCGTGGCCGCGCATGACTCTCTCCTTCCGCTGCTCGGGGGCGGACCCGCCCCGGAGCAGTTGCTCCACGTGCGCCGGATCCCGTCCCGTGCCGCGGAGCACGGGGAGTGGCCCGACTGGGCCCATCCCGACGTCGTAGGGGCCTTCACGGCCCGGGGTGTCCACGAACCGTGGCGGCACCAGGTGGAGGGTGCTTCCTCCGCCCATGCGGGGACGCACACCATCATCGCCACGGGGACGGCCTCGGGTAAGTCCCTCGCCTACCAGTTGCCCGTGCTCGACGAGATCCATCGCAGCGAGCTGGGCAGCCGGGCCACCCTGGCGCCCAGCGGATCGGTGGCCCTGTACCTCGCGCCGACCAAGGCGCTGGCAGCCGACCAGCTCTCGTCCGTCAACGCACTGAAGCTGCCGACCGTCCGTGCGGAGACGTACGACGGCGACACGGAGGCGGGCGCCCGCCGCTGGATCCGGGACCACGCCAATCTGGTCCTGGCCAACCCGGACATGCTGCACCACGGGATCCTGCCCAACCACACCTGGTGGGCCCGCTACTTCCGGCGGTTGAAGTACGTGATCATCGACGAGGCGCACAGCTATCGGGGCGTGTTCGGCTCCCACGTGGCCAATCTGCTGCGCAGGCTCCGGCGGGTCTGCGCCAGCTACGGAGCGCACCCGGTCTTCATCGGGGCGTCGGCGACCTCCGCGGATCCCGCCGCGTCCTTCGGGCGGTTGATCGGCCTGGACGCGGAGGCGGTGACCCGGGACAGCTCACCGCACGGCTCCACGACGGTGGCCTTCTGGGAACCCCGGCTCACCGGGATGAAGGGAGAGAACGGCGCACCGACGCGCCGGACGGTCATCGCCGAGACGGCGGACCTGCTCGCGAATCTCGTCTCGGCGCAGGTCCGGACCATCGCGTTCGTCCGGTCGAGGCGGGGAGCGGAGAGCATCGCGCAGACCACGCGGCGCATGCTCGAGGACGTGCACCCGAGCCTGCCGCACAGGATCGCCGCGTACCGCTCGGGGTACCTGCCCGAGGAGCGCCGCGCCCTCGAGGAGGCGCTGCGCAGCGGCGAGCTCCTCGGTGTGGCCAGCACGTCCGCCCTGGAGCTGGGGATCGACATCTCCGGTCTGGACGCCGTCCTCGTGGCCGGCTGGCCGGGGACCCGCGCCTCCCTGCTGCAGCAGATCGGCCGGGCGGGACGCTCGGGCCAGGACGCCCTCGCCGCCTTCGTCGCCAGCGACGACCCCCTGGACACCTACCTGGTGCATCACCCCGAGGCCGTCTTCGACCTCGGGGTGGAGGCCACGGTCTTCGATCCGTCCAATCCCTACGTCCTCGGCCCGCACCTGTGCGCGGCCGCCGCGGAACTGCCCCTGACGGGTGAGGACCTCGCCCTGTTCGGCGCACGCTCCGAGCAGCTCCTGGGCACCCTGGTGGACCAGGGCTTCCTCCGCCGTCGGCCGGCCGGGTGGTTCTGGACGCATCCCCAGAGCGCCGCATCGATGGTTCGCCTCAGGGCCGACGGCGGTGGTCCGATCACGCTCGTGGATGCCGCCTCCGGCGCGGTGCTGGGCACCATGGGGTCGGCACAGAGCCACTACCAGGCACACCCGGGGGCCGTGTACGTCCATCAGGGCCGCAGCTATGTGGTGGAGGAACTGAACGAGCAGGACCACTGCGCCGTGGTGTCCCGGGCACAGCCTGACTACTACACCCAGGCACGCGACGTCACGCGGATCGAGGTGGTGGGCCGCGACGAGAGCCGGCTGTGGGGCGGCGTGCTCGCGACCTTCGGGGACGTGCAGGTCACCACGCAGGTGGTGTCCTTCCAGCGCAAGGCGTTCTCCTCCAACGAGATCATGGGCGAGGAGCCGCTCGAGCTCGCCGCCCGGGATCTCTTCACCAAGAGCGTGTGGTTCGAGATCAGCCCCGAACTGCTCGAAGCCGAGGGTGTCTCGGCGGAGGAGATCCCCGGCGCGCTCCACGCGGCCGAGCACGCCGCGATCGGCCTGCTGCCCCTCGTCGCCGCGAGCGACCGCTGGGACATCGGCGGGGTCTCGACGGCGCTGCATGCCGACACGGGCCAGCCGACCATTTTCGTGTACGACGGACACCCGGGCGGTGCGGGCTTCTCCGAGCGGGGGTTCGAGGCGGCCCAGATCTGGCTGACAGCCACCCGCGACGCGATCGAGGCCTGCGAGTGCGAGTCCGGGTGCCCGTCCTGCGTGCAGTCCCCCAAATGCGGCAACCGGAACAACCCGCTGAGCAAGGGTGGCGCCGTTGCCGTGCTCTCACTCATCCTGCAGCAGGCCGCCGGCGCCACCTCCCCCGGAACCGGCGCCGGCCCGAGCTCCTAGGCGAGCGCCGGTTCGACATCGGGGAGCAGGGGCCGGCCAGCCCCGGCCGGAGTCAGGGACCGCGCCCGGCCAGACGGCCGCGATCAGGGACCGTGCCCGGCCCCAGACCCGCGGCTCGGAGCGACGGAGCCGTCAGGGCGGTGGTCCAGCCCTCGCTGCGCCGGTCGCATCGGGCAGGAGACCCCCTGGATCGACCGACACACGGATGAGCGCAGTGCCCGTACCCGTCGTGCCGATGCCGCATTCCGTGACGCGTGCGCCGTGGAGTTCTGCCACCGCACCGGCGACCACGCACGGGTTCCCCGGTGCGAGACCCCGGGTGGCGTCTGCCGCGGCCAGCGCCGACAGGTCCGCCGCTGTCGCCGCCTTCGACGCGGCGGACGACGCCTGCAGCAGAAGAACCACCACCGCTACCGACAGCAGCGCCAGCACGGCGAGGCCGGTCATCAGGACGGTTCCCGCGCCGGCCTCCGACTCGCCGCCGTCCTGCCTGCTGGAACCGGGATGCGAGTGGCCCCACCGCCGCTCACCCACCGTGTTCCACCTTTCCCGAGGCAGAAGCGCTGAGCTGCAGATCGAGCAGGCCCACCACCGGACCCTCGACACCACTCCTCACCTCCACCGTGGTCCACCCGGCACCCGAGGTCACCTCCACCGATGCGTCCTGGCCGGCGAGCCGCTCGACGGTGCCCCGGACGGACGCAGCACCCTCCCCGCGCATGGCCTCCCGTGCTCCGGCGCGGGCAGCCTCCTCGAGGCGCAGCTGCACCGTCCCGAGGTGCGCGGTCCCCAGCACGAGGGCGAGCAGGACGACCAGGGCGGGAAGAGCGACGGCGACTTCGGCGGTGACAGCGCCACGCTCCGATCGACGGCCGCCTTCGGCCATCGGCGCGCGCGCCGCACCGGGCCCAGGACCTCCAGGTATGCCCGTAGCGTGGGTGCAGCGCCGTGCTGGGTCGCACAGCCGGCGGACCACCGGTACCGCACCCCGGTCAGCTGGTCCGCCCCGGCCACTACCCATCAGCCGAAGTTCAGCGCGGACGTGATCAGGGACATGAGGAGTCCCTTGACCTCGCCGCTCGACAGGACCGCGACGAGGAGCGCCGCGAACCCGACCGCGGCGAGTGTGGCAATGGCGTATTCCGCCGTGGCCATTCCCGCCTCGCTGTCGGGACCTGTTTCCCGGCGTCGGATGGCCCGCTCGTTGGTACGCCGTCGACGCGCCTCTGTACGCCGGGCTGCCCGATGGTCCGCGTGCGCCGTACCCGTTGGCTCGACTACTCCCGCTGCATCCGCGACGGCCCCGGCCCCACGGTTCTGAACGCCGGCGATCGATCGGACGGGCGATACTGCTGTGCCGCATCCTGCCGGCTTCTCCGCCGTCTCAGGCAGCGTCCGCTCCAGTTGGCCCGATTGGGTGTGCGTGGTCATGGCTTCTCCTTCTCTGAACGCAGGCGTCACCCCACGTGCCGTGCGCGGCGATCACCGCTCGTTCCACTCTGGCGATCCGAAGGGTCTCCATCTGTTGCGGACTCGGTTAAGTGGACAACGCCGCACAGCTCGGTTCCCTCTCCGTAGTCACAGTCGATGCAGTTGTCGACGCCTGCGCACCAGCGTGAGGAGCTCCAGGAGGGCGGCTGCGCACCGCGTCGGAGCAGGCTTCCGAATTAGCCACGGGCACGGTCTGGCCCGGCAAGGATCCTGCGATCTTCAGGACGTCGTACCCGAAGTCCGGAGCAAAAAAGGTCCGGGCTCCGATGTCGTACCTATCGGCACACATGCGGCATGGACCTGGGTCGGCTCAGACGGACCGGCCCGGGCCGCCGCTCTGCCGCGAAGGGCCGAAAACAGCCGTGCCGCGGCTCAGGACCCGATCGGGGACAACGCGCCCACGAGCCCGAAAAGATCCTTGGGATCCTCCGGATTCGCCACCAGGTCGATGTCCTCGAAGAAGTCCGAGGCGTCCACGGCGTCGCGGACGTAGCGCAGCGCGGAGAAGTCCTCTATCGCGAACCCGACGGAGTCGAAGATGGTGATCTGCTCGGTCGACGTGCGCCCGGGCACACGGTTGCTCAGGACCTCCCAGAATTCGGTGACCGCGAAGTCGGCGCGCATCTGCTGGATCTCGCCCTCGATACGCGTCTGCGGCGCGAACTCGACGAAGACATCACCCCGGTCGAGGACGGCGGAATCAAGTTCGGTCTTCCCGGGGCAGTCACCACCGATCGCGTTGATGTGCACACCGGGCAGGATGAGATCCGCCGTGAGGATGGTCGCATTGGTCTTGTCGGCGGTGCAGGTAGTGATGACATCAGCACCCTGCACCGCGTCGGACGCCGAGGAGGCGAGGGTGATGTCGAAGCCCAACGGTGCCATATTGCGGACGAATTTCTCCATCGCAGCGGGGTCCGTGTCCCAGACCCTGAGCGTGGTGATGCCCAGGGCGGCACGGAAGGCCAGCGCCTGGAACTCGGACTGGCTACCGGTGCCGATCATTGCCATGATCCCGGCATCAGGGCGGGCGAGCTTCTTCGCCACCATGCCGGACGTCGCTGCGGTCCGCAGTGCGGTCAGCACCGTCATCTCGCTCAGGAACGTCGGGTACCCATTGTGGACATCGGCCAGCACGCCGAACGCCGTGACGGTCTGGAAGCCGCGCGCCGGATTCGACGGGTGCCCGTTGACGTACTTGAAACCGTAGGTCTCATGATCGCTGGTGGGCATCAGTTCGATCACGCCGAAGGGAGTGTGGCTGGCCACGCGGGGCGCTTTGTCGAACGATTCCCAGCGCAGAAAATCGTCCTCGAGATACCGCATGAGCCCGGTGATGATGACCTCTGGCCCCTGGGCGGCTGTCCAGCGGATCATATTGTGCACATCGACGAAGCGCGTCATCTGCGCCCCCTTTCCATGGTGAAACTATGCTCCAATGAGCTTATTGAGCGGCACTATGCATCCACAATGAGGTTACTGAGAGCTTTTCCTCGAGAAGATGTACGAACTGCAGGGGCCGAGGAAGCATTTTGACCACGGGAGAAGCCGGTCCGCTTCTGCTGACTCCTATCTCAGCACGGAGCTGAGGAGCAGGCTCGTCTCGCTGTTGACGACGCCCTCGACGCCGCGGATTCTGCCCAGCACCTGGTCGAAGCCCCCGAGGCTCTCCGTCCGCAGTTGGGCGACGAGATCCCAGCCTCCATTGGTGGTGTGCAGCGCAGAGATCTCCGGGAAACCCCGCAAGTGGCGGATCACCTTGTCGGCGGACCGGCCCTCCACCGCGATGAAGGCGATGGCATGGATGGCCAGCGGGTCGACCTCGTCGCGCACCCTGGCCGTGAAGCCTGTGATGGTTCCCGTCGCGATGAGGCGATCGAGGCGGCTGTTCACGGTGGCCCGGGCGACGCCGAGCCTACGGGCGAGGCTCGCGACCGAGGCCCGGCCGTCCTCCCGCAGTGCGGACAGGAGACGGCGGTCGAGGTCGGTCAATCCGGTCACGTACACAATGTATCCTCCCTCCTGCCATTTCGCTCGGATCTCGACGAAAGTACCAACGTCCGCTGGACTGAGCCACAATGTGTCGATTCATCCGACGGAAGCGCGCGAATGCGGCCCGCTGGTGTCCCTCCCGGTCCGCCGGCGAGGCGGGGCAGGCCACGGGCTAGAGCGCGGGCAGCAGACCCAGCACCACGGGAACGACCCCCAGGCAGATGAACGCCGGTAGTGAGCACAGACCCAGCGGGAGCACGAGCTGGACGCCGAGGGCTGCGGCCCTGCGCTCAGTGGCCCGGTTGTGCCGCCGTCGCAGCTGCGCGGCGTGAGCATGAAGCAGAGCCGCCGACGGAGCTCCCGTGGACGTCGCGAAGCGCAGACCCTGACGGACCTCGGCCAGGCAGTCCTCCCTCCGGCCTTCCCGCAACACCCGCTGTCGCCGGCCGCCGCGTCCGAAATAGGGTCCGGGCGCGCTGCCCTCCACCGCGTTTGCCGTCCGGGCCGTGTCCCAAGCGGTGTCCCAGGACGCTCCGAGTGTTCGAGCCGCATGGACCCGCAGCAGAGCGGCACCGATATCGGCCTCACAGGATGCTGCGACGATGGCCACGGCGCGCTCCACAGACGCTCCGACGGACAGCATTGCGGCCAGCAGGTCGAGGATCATCGGCGCGTGGCGAGTGCCGCCATCCGCCACCCGCGCCGCGTAGGGGTTGCCCTGCGGCCCGGAGTACCCGGAGCGCCCCGAGGATGCGCCCAGCAGGACAGCGGCGACGGCCAGCAACCCACCGACGAGTACTCCCGTCATCACGGAGGCGCACCGGCAGCACGGCGGACCAGCTTCCGGGACCAGATCCGCGACAGCAGCATGAGCAGGAGTCCGCTCACCAGAGCCAGACGTCCCAGCGGGGACCCCACCAGAATGCAGAGCGGATCGACTCCCAGGGCGAATCCGAGGACCACGCCGACCGCCGGCAGCCAACTGAGGAGGACCACCGTGGCCCGAGGCCCGGCAAGAGCCGTATCCCGGGCCGAGACGCCGTCCAGATGGGCGTCGAGCTGCACGGCATACTGCTCGAGGATCGCCGCAAGTGGTGCACCGCTGCGCTCGGACACGCCAAGACAGGCGGCAAGCTCCACCCACATCCGCTCCACCTGGGCCACTGCCTCCGCGTCTCCGGGCCCACCTCGCGCAGCCACGCGCTCCCGGCCCAGGACCTCCGGAATGCCGAGTCCGAGCTCGGCAGCCCGTCGCGCCGAGGTGAGGACGGGTAGGACCAGTGCGGAGAACGCACCGGTGTCTGCTCGATAGAGCTGCTCCATGTCCTTCCAGAGCAGCTGCGGAGCCCGGCCCGCCCGGAGCAGGCCGGCGAGCTGATGCACGAAGAGCGTCAGCTCATAGAGGTCCACCCGGCGGCTCTTCGCGGTCCTGGGCACGACGACATCCCCGGCGAGGATCCCGAGCCACGATGTCCGCCGCTCCTCCGGTTGGCTCCTCGCCCGCAGCCTGCGGGAACTCCCCCTGGCGCCAGCCGTCACCGCCGGAGCCCAGAGGGCACACGCCGCCGAGAGCAGGCCGGCGACGAGGAGGGCCGTCATGGTCGTGTCCCGGATGACGTCGGCCGGGACACGACCGGGCCGGATCCACACTTCACAGGGTGTGCCTGCCCTGCGACGGGCTCGCACCAGCCCACCCGGGCGGTGAAGTCGCTCCAGCCGTCCGCGGGTCGACACTCCTCGCCCGTGTCGAGAAGGACAGGCCGGACGACCAGTCCCCTGCCGTCCACGAGTTCCAGGAGACCGATGCTCTCCACGCGCCGTCCGCGCTCGGTCCGCACGAGGTGCACCACGACGTCGAGGGCGGTGGAGGCCTGCAGTGCCAGAACCTCGGGTACCAGACCGGCGAGAGCTGCCAGCGCACTGAGCCGCGCGGGGACGGCCCCGGCCGAGTTGGCGTGGATCGTTCCTCCGCCGCCGTCGTGCCCCGTGTTCATGGCTGCCAGCAGCTCGCGCACCTCCGCGCCCCGGCACTCCCCCACCACGAGGCGATCCGGTCTCATCCTCAGCGCCTGGCGCACCAGCTCGGTGAGGTCGAACACCCCCGCACCCTCGAGATTGCCGTACCGGGACTGGAGACCGAGGGCGTGGGGGTGGTCGGGATTCAGTTCCGCGGCGTCCTCCACCAGGACGATGCGCTCCTGAGGGTCGGCCAGACCGAGCAGCGCCGACAGGAGCGTGGTCTTCCCCGTCCCCGTGGCGCCGCTCACGAGGAAGTTCAGACGCCGGCGCATGATCAGCCTCAGCGCCTCGGCCATCAGGTGTGAGACCGTACCGCCGTCGACCAGCTCCGCCAGCGAGAACGCACGGTCCCGCCTGATCCTGATGGACAGCAGTGTTCCCGCGGTCGAGACGGGTGGCAGGACGGCGTGCACCCGCAACCCTTCGAGGCGGACGTCGACGGCCGGGCACCCGTCGTCGAGGCGCCTGCCACCTGCCGCGACGAGGCGGACGGCGAGGGAACGCACCTGCTCCTCGGTCTCGAAGACCCGGCCGATCCGGCGCAGCCCTCCGGCTCCGTCGATCCAGACGTCGTCCGGTCCGTTGACGAGGATGTCCGTGATGCTGTCCTCGGCCAGGAGGTGCTCGAGCGGACCCAGCCCCGCGAGTTCAGCGCGCACGCGATCCAGGGCCGTGAGCGTACCCTCGGAGCCGAGAAGCCTGCCGCTGGAGCCCACGGCGTCCGCGAAGGCCGCGCCCGTCGCCTGGACCGTCCCGGCGAGCACAGCCCGGCGAACGGAGTCGACCAGCGAGGGATCTCCGACTCCGGCCGGTGGTGCATGGCCCTCGTTCTGGATCCAAGGCTCACTGTCCTGCCGGGACCGTCCCAGGGCAGCACGCCGCTGGCGTCGCGTCGGACCACCCGACGCGTTCCCCTCGCTCATGCCGTCGGCTCCACGACCGACACCACGTCCGCCACGAGCTTCCGGGCTCGCCATGGAAGTCTCGCCGAGAGCAGCTGCCCGGCGGCCTCGCTCGCGGCTGCACCTCGGACGTGGGGCAGATACGGCAGAGGGCCCGCCTGACCCAGGAGGTCGGCGACGAGCCAGGTGTCCAGGCCGTCGGTCACCGGGCCGCGCAGCACGGCGGTGACGGGAAGAAAGGAGTGCGTCCGGAGCACGCTCCTGGCAGCGGCGACGCCGCGCGGACGCGAGGGGAGCAGCAGGACGAGCTGGTCGCAGGCTGATGCCAGTCCCGATCTGCTGCCGGTGCCGAGGTCGATGAACGTCAGTCCGAAGGCACTCCGCGCCGCATCGAGGACCGCGGGAGCCGACTCCATTCCGTCATCCGGTGCCAGTGGTGCGTCCTCCGGCCCCGAGTCGTGGGACAGTACGGAGACGTCACCCTCCGCGGGCAGGGCGGCCACGAGCTGTTCGGCGTTCAGGGTGCCTCGGATCTCCTGGAGATCGCGCCACCGGACGCCCGGACGATCCTCCGTCCCGAGGGCGAGATCCAGTCCGCCGGCATCCGGCTGTCCATCGACCAGCAGTGTCCGCCGCCCGTGTCTCGCCGCGTGGCGGGCGCACCAGGCGGTGACGGTGGTGACCCCGCATCCACCGACCGCTCCGAGGACACCGACGACCCGCCCGCTCGCCGCGGGAGCAAGACGGCGTCCGAGATGCTCGGCGAGCCAGCCCGCGCCCTGCGGCAGGATGACCACGCGCGACGACGCCAGGGCGGCCGCGCTCCTCCAGGCCCCGGCGTCGTCCTCCGCGGAGCCCACCACGATGACGTCATGCACACCCGCACGCCCGCCGGCAGCCTGCTCGTGACCGACGAGCAGCACCAGCGGATCGAGCGGCACCGCTTCGGCGAAGCTGGCCGTGAGGACGGGTTGGACTCCCGCTGCCGCACACGCCCTCGCCACCTGGTCCTGCACGAACTGCGACCCACCCGCGAGCACCACGGGACGCCGTCGTCCGTCCGGTGTCCACGTCTGCTGCGCCATGCCTCCACCTTCTCGGCGGCATCCGTCGCCCCCGCGACGGACGGAAGCTATGTGGACAATCTCCGCCGATTGCAGGAATGACACCGCCACCGCGGACAATATCCCCATGTACATGGCCGTGGCACCCGCGCCGTCTGGCTCCGACCGTGGTGCCGCCGTGATCCTGCAGCCCCTCGCTGCCGACGCCCGACCCGACGGCGAGCGCATTCTCGTGGAGCGGACGGAGCTCGCAGCCGCCGTCGCCCGGGCGGAGACCCGGCGTCCCCGCTGGGTCTGGCAGGGCACCCGCCTCTGGTACCCGGAGCTGCTGACCGCGGGGGTGGACGTGGAGCGGTGCTGGGACCTGTCCCTGACGCGCTCCATCCTCGCCCGCTCGCAGTCGTGCCGCTCCTCGCGGTACATCGACGCGCTGCGTATCGAAGCGCTGACGGACCAGGCCGCCGACCTGCCCCGGACGCTCCTGCCCCGTCCCGCGTCGCCGGACCAGGAGTCCCTGTTCGACGCGCCCCAGCGGGCCTCCGGTCCGTCCCTGGACGACGTCGTCGAGGAGCTCGCCGCCCAGCTGGCGGCCGTCGCCGCAGCCGAGGGGTCCCAGCGCCTCGCACTCCTCGTCGCCGCCGAGTCCGCAGGCGCCCTCATCGCCACCGAGATGGAGCACTTCGGCCTGCCGTGGCGCCGTGACGTCCACGAGGACCTGCTCGAGCGGAATCTCGGCCCGCGCCCGCCCGAGGGGAGCCGCCCCGTGGAGCTCGAGCGACTCGCCGACGAGCTGCGCACCACCCTGCAGGCTCCCGGGCTCAACCCCGACTCGCCCCAGGAGCTGCTGCGAGCCCTGCACCGCGCCGGGATCGACGTCAGGACCACGCGGTCCTGGGAGCTCGAACGCCAGCAGCACCCGGCCATCGGGCCGCTCCTGGCCTACAAGAAGCTTTCGCGGCTGCTGACGGCGAACGGCTGGACGTGGCTGGACGCCTGGATCAGGGACGGGCGCTTCCGGCCGGAGTACGTGGTGGGCGGCGTGGTCTCGGGGCGATGGGCGTCCCGCGGCGGCGGGGCGCTGCAGATACCCCACCAGGTGCGCGACGCCGTGCGGCCCGACGACGGGCACGTGTTCGTCGTCGCCGATGCCGCGCAGCTCGAGCCCCGGGTGCTGGCCGCCCTCGGCCGTGACCCCGCTCTTGCCACCGCAGCCCGCGGCAGGGATCTCTACCAGGGCATCGCCGACCAGGGCTTCGACGGTGATCGGGCGAAGGCCAAGCTCGCCATGCTCGGGGCCATGTACGGAGCCACCAGCGGCGAGGCAGGACGTTTGATGCCGCAGCTCTCCCGCGCCTATCCGCGCGCCATGGGCGTCGTGGAGGCGGCCGCCAGGGCTGGGGAATCGGGTGCGGGCGTATCGAGCCATCTGGGCCGGGGCTGCCCTCCGGCAACGGAGGAATGGCACACCGGCCAACGCTCGACGACGGCCGAGGAACAGCGCGGCGCCGAGGCCTCGGCCCGGGCCCGTGGACGTTTCACGCGGAACTTCGTGGTGCAGGCCTCCGCGGCGGAGTGGGCCCTGTGCTGGCTCGCCGAGATCCGGCGACGACTCGACGCGAGCTCGATCGCGGACCCCCGCAGCCGCATCGCCTTCTTCCTGCACGACGAGGTGGTGCTGCACGTCCCCGCCGCGCGCGCCGTCGAGGCGGAGGGCATCCTCGGCGACGCCGCCCGGGCCGCCAGCCGACTGATGTTCGGCGACATCCCGCTCGAGTTCTCGATCACCACCATCACCGTCGCCTCCTACGCCGACGCCAAATAGGTACCTCGACACGGGCACCTCGGCGTCGTCACGGCCGACGGCCGTCCTTGTCCACAACGGGGTACGAGCGGGTCTGCCGCGTCGGGGCCCGTTCTACGGTGGCGGCAGGAACGGGGAGAGGTGGAGCGCGTGGGCGTCCTGAGGGTCGATACCGACCGGCACATCGAGGCGGCAATCCTCGAATCCATTGCGGGCCGGCGGATCGCCGACGCCGCTCACCTCGCGGAGAGCAGCCTGCAGCACACCTCGGGGATGGCCGGCTGGGCCGCGGTGGGCGCCGAATGGGCCGCGTCCTACGATCCTGCGGCCTCCGAGGTCCTCCGGGCCTGCCACGACCTCGCGCTCGCATCATCCGATACAGCGCTGGCACTGACACTTGCCGCCGGTCGGTACATCAGTGCCGAACACGTGGCGTCCATGGGTTTGAGCCGGTTCTTCACACCTCCGACGCCGGCTGCCGTGGAGGAGGGCGCAGGCACACGGATCCCCTCCGCCGGAGCCCCCAACCCCGGGTGGCCGCCGCCCTCGTGGGACATCATCGCCGGTATTGCCGGCGTCATCTGGCCTGCCGGTGACCCGGATCTCCTCGCCAGTGCCGCTGCGGCGTGGGCGGCGCTCGCCGACGACATCCGGGCGGCGATCGACGGGCCGGGCGCGGAGGCAGCGTTCGCCGTCCGGTGCCTGCAGTCCGAGGATCTGGCGCTCTTCCGGGAGCGCAGCACGGTGATCCGAGAATCCGGCCGGCTGATCGCACAGGCCTCGCGGGACATCGCGGCAGGGTGCGAGGAACTCGCAACAGCCGTGCGGACGGCGCACCAGGAGCTGGTCGACGAGACGGAGGGCTTCGTGCTCGAGTGCGCGGCCCTCGCCGCCGTCGGCGTCGCGCTCAGCCTCGTGACGCTTGGTGGATCGGCGGCCGTCACCACGCTCGTCGGTGCCGCGAGGACGGCACAGATGGTGGCCAGGGTGCACGGGGTGATCTCGCGGCTCGCCCTCCTGGCCCGGACCCGCGCCGTCGCCACGAGACTGTCCGGCGCCACCCGCATGACGGCGGGCCTGAGGACGCCGGCCTGCCCCATCACGTCGATGCGATCGGCACCTGGGTGGACCCGGCAGTCGGCCCCGTTCGCGGGTGCCCGTGCCTCGACGGGCCGCCCCTCCCGGCTCGCGCCCGCCGCGCGGGTCCTCCGACCGGTCGGCTCGGCAGGCCTGAAGCTCCTCGATTCCCGGGCCGTCTCCGTCGCACTCTCGAGCCCGGCTTCCCTCGTCCGCGGCCGGCTGTCGCTCCCTGCGCGCAGGATGGTCGTGGGACCGGGCGCCGTGGGTGGCAGCGCGTCCGACCAGGTCTTCGCCCTGCTGCGGAGCAAGGGCCTGGGCTCGTCCGTCCTTCCCGCAGCCGAGGCCGCAGTGAGGACCCGGGACCGGATCGAGACCGCACGTGGACTCGTCGCCCTGCCCGGAGCGCTGAAGGACCGCTACGGTGCGGTCGTGGTCGACGCCGGCCCCGTCCGCTCCCCGGGCCGGCTCACAGGGGTGCGGGCATCTCCCGGGCCCGGTCCCACGATCGGGTCCAGCCCAGTTCGTCGAACATCTCGTCCAGCAGCATCGCCGTGAATCCCCAGATCACCGCGTCTTTCGTGAGGAAAGCGGGTGTCCTGCTGACGAACCCGTCGCGGCGGACGACGGCCGTCCTGCGGTAGGAGGGGTCGAGCAGCCTGCTGACCGGACATCGGAAGACCAGCTCGGATTCAGCGGGGTCCATCGCGCGGACGGGGGACTGCTCGGACCACCAGCCGAGGACGGGCGTGACGATGTAGTTGCTGACGGGCAGCCCTACCGCCGGGAGCATACCGAGGATCTCGATGCCGTTCGGGTCGAGCCCCGTCTCCTCCTCGGCCTCACGCAGGGCTGCCGCGCCCTCGTCGGCGTCATCGGCGTCGATGGCTCCCCCCGGGAAGGCCACCTGCCCGGGATGGTTGGAGAGCGAGCTCGCACGGACCACGAAGAGGATGTCGAGGTCATCGGGTCGCGCCTCCAGGGGCGCTCGTGCCGGGCCACCACCGTGGTCGCCCAGAAGGATCAGGACCGCCGCCCGGCGGCTCCTGGCCGGATCGAAGCGTGCGAATTGCCAGCCGTCGGGGCGCTCCTTCGCCGTCCGCGCGGGGTCCATGGACCCCACCCACGCCACCAGCTCGGAGTAGGCGGTCATGTCCGTGTCCGCACAGCACGCAAGTGCACGGACGCGGCGGAGGCCAGCAGGTCAGGCACCCAGACCGTACCCGGCGTCGCGCAGTTCCATGCGGGTGCGCCCTGCCCGCATGAGTTCGAGCAGGTCCTCGCGCCCGGGCGACAGTTCGTACTTGAGCAGTTTCGCGGCACGGACCGGATCCGTCTCACCCTCCCCGTAGGAGGGGCAGAGCGCTGCGATGGGGCATGCCCCGCACGCGGGTTTCTTCGCGTGGCAGACGCGCCGCCCGTGGAAGATCACCCGATGCGAGAGCATGGTGTGATCCTTGCGCTCGAAGAGCTCCGCGACGTCCTGCTCCACCTTCACCGGGTCGGCGGAGGCCGTCCAGCCGAAGCGGCGGGCGAGGCGCCCGAAATGCGTGTCGACGGAGATGCCGGGGATGCCGAAGGCGTTCCCGAGGACCACGTTGGCGGTCTTCCTCCCCACACCGGGGAGCGTGACCAGATCCTCCAGCCGATTCGGTACTACCGCATCGAACTCGTCGACGAGCCTCCGGGACAGTGCCAGAAGACTGGTGGCCTTCGCCCGGTAGAACCCGGTGGGTCGGATGAGCTCCTGCAGTTCGGCCTCCTGCGCCTCCGACAGGGCCCGGGCATCGGGATAGCGCTCGAACAGGGCACCGGTGGTGAGATTGACCCGCACGTCGGTGGTCTGCGCGGACAGCACGGTGGCCACCAGGAGCTCGAACGGATTCCGGAAGTCGAGTTCGGCCACCGCGTAGGGGTACGTCTCGGCCAGCACCCGGTGGATCTTCCTGGCGCGACGCTTCAGGGCCACCGGCGACACCCCGGTCCGCGCGGAATCCCCCGGACCGCCCGCTGTCCTATCTGCCACGCACGTCTCCTCCCCCGACGAATCCACCGCTCCTGCTTCGCTGGTACCCGGGCGGATCAGTCGCGCGGTGCGCGCTCGATGTTCCGCAGGTCCTGCAGGATCCCGACCATGCCGGTGCGCTTGTCCTGGACCAGGAACTCGTTGCCCCGATCCTCGATGCCCACTTCCCAGTCACCGGGTTCGAGGATGAAGAGCTCACGCCCCGACTGCTCGTCCAGCACCGGGCGCGGCGAACCGACCGCGAACCAGAAGGCCTCGACGACGGGCTCCTCGTCCTGTGCGGAGCGGGTCGCCGTGATGGTCTCCCGGCGGTCGCTCTCCTCCGCCGCATCCTCCAGCGGACCGGAGCCGTTCTCTTGCACCTCCGGTCCGTCGACGTCGATGACGCCGTCCGATCCGGTCTCGTCCACCGGTGTCACCGGAGTCACCGGCGACCGCGTCGTGGAGGTGGCACCATCGGCGGCAGCCGCCGCATCAGTGTCCGACGCGGCGTCACCCACGGCGTCCGACATGTCGGTGCCGGTCGCAGCAGGCGCCACGAGGTCGTCGCCTCCGGTGTCACGCACCACCGCGTGGGAACCCTCGGCGGTGGCTCTCGGCTTCTGCCCGGCGGAATCGGATCCGGTGGCACCCCGTCCTGTGGAGTCCGTTCCGCCGAAGTCCGCCTCCTCCGATGCAAGGCCGGACTGACCCGAGGCCGCGACTCCTGCACCGACGGCTCCGGCCGCCCCTGCCCCGTACAGACCGGCGCCGTTCTGCCGTGGGATGGCCACGGCCGGGTTGATCCCGTTCCGGTGGTCCGGCTCGGCGCCGATCGACGCATCGTCTCCGAGCACCGGCGAGGAGGTGCTGTGATCGTCCGAAGAGGTATCGCTCCGGACCTCGGACACGGACTCGAGGGAGGCCTTCGGCGGCTTCGCGGGGCGCTCCCGCGCGGCGGTCACCGGCCGGGCGAGGCGGTGGGCCGGCACTTCCGGACGGTCGAGGAAGTCATTCCTGATGACGGGCAGATAGGGCCCGACGACGGTCGTGGCGATCAGCGCCAGGGAACCGATCAGCCCCAGGAGCGACCCGAGTCCGAAGACCGTGACGGTCTGCAGGAAGAAGTAGCTGGCAGCGAGCACCGCGGTCACGGAGGCGAACTGGTCGACCGACAGGGACCCGACCCGCAACCCGGACCTGCCCGTGCGGCGCCCGACGAGGAGTGCGCATGCCGCGACGGGAAGCAGGATCCCGATACCGATGTAGAACAGGGGCGCGGTGTTCCAGAAGTTGACGTAGCCGAGCGCACCGCCGATGAACGGCAGCAGTGTTCCGACGAACATGACCAGGACCCCACCGCCGAACACCACCTCGCGCAGGGTGAAGGGACCCAGGAGTGCTCTGCTCGGGCCGGTCGCGCCATTCTCGTCAGGCTCGGCTGCCCCGGGATCACCCCGGTCGTCGTCGGCTACCGGCGCAGGGGCGCCTGGTTCTCCCGTGAATGCCTGGCTCATGGTGTACTCCCGTTCGTTGCACGTCTTACCGCCGGCCCGCAGCACATCCCGGCGTCGGTCTCCTGCGTCCACCCTAGCCACCGGCTGTCCCCTTCTCCACCGGTGACTGAGCTTCGCCGCTCGTCGCACAATCCCCGCAACTCGGCTAACCCTGTGACGCGGGGCACACGCACCGCCCGTCGGAGTGGATAGTGTTCCTCTGGAGCACGCTCGGGTGCGGCGTATCGTCGTACCACCGACCGTCCCGTTCGTCAGTGATACGCATAGAGGGGTAGACCATGAACGCCGAGAACCCAGGCGACGCCTTCGAGAACCTGCTGCGCGAGAACCGCCGCTTCCCGCCCAGCGAGGACTTCGCGGCGAACGCCGTGGCCCAGCAGTCGCTCTACGACGACGCCCAGGAGCAGGGCGTGGAGTTCTGGGCCACCCAGGCGAGGGAGCTCCTCACCTGGGAGCAGGATTTCACCCAGACACTCGACTGGTCGGACGCACCGTTCGCGAAGTGGTTCGTGGGCGGGACGGTGAATGCCGCGTACAACGCCCTCGACCGCCATGTCGAGGCCGGTCTCGGAGACCGCGTGGCCATCCACTTCGAGGGTGAACCAGGGGACACCAGGACCATCACCTACGCCGAGTTGACGCAGGAGGTGAAGAAGGCTGCCAACGCCTTCGAGTCCCTCGGCGTGGAGAAGGGCGATCGCGTGGCCGTCTACCTGCCGATGATCCCCGAGGCGGTGATCACCATGCTCGCCTGCGCCCGTATCGGGGCCGTGCACTCCGTGGTCTTCGGCGGCTTCTCGGCCGATGCCCTCCGCAGCCGCATCGACGACGCCGAAGCCAAACTCGTGGTGACCTCGGACGGCACCTACCGGCGCGGCAAGCCCAGCGCCCTCAAGCCCGCCGTCGACGGCGCCCTCGAGAAGGAGGGCCACACCGTCACGAGCGTGGTCGTGGTGCGGCGCAACAACGAACCGGTCGAGTGGACCGACGGGCGCGATCTCTGGTGGCACGACGTCGTCGACAACGCATCGGAGGAGCACACCGCGGTGGCGCACGACTCCGAGCACCCACTGTTCATCCTCTACACCTCCGGCACCACGGGGAAACCCAAGGGCATCCTGCACACCACCGGCGGGTACCTCACGCAGACGGCGTTCACGCACCTGAACACGTTCGACCTCCGACCGGAGACCGACGTCTTCTGGTGCACGGCCGACATCGGCTGGGTCACGGGGCACAGCTATGTCGCCTACGCACCGCTCATCAACGGCGCAACCCAGCTCATGTACGAGGGAACACCCGACACCCCGCACCAGGGCCGCTGGTGGGAGCTGATCGAGAAGTACAAAGTGTCCATCCTGTACACGGCGCCGACCGCGATCCGGACATTCATGAAATGGGGTCGAGACATCCCGCAGAAGTACGACCTCTCCTCGATCCGCGTGCTCGGTTCGGTGGGTGAACCCATCAACCCGGAGGCGTGGATGTGGTACCGGGAGGTCATCGGCGGCGGAAGCGCACCCGTCGTCGACACCTGGTGGCAGACGGAGACCGGTGCGCACATGATCGCACCGATGCCCGGCGTCACGGCCACCAAGCCGGGCTCCGCTCAGGTCGCCGTGCCCGGGATCGCCGTGGACGTGGTCGACGAGATGGGAGAGTCCGTCCCGGCCGGCTCGGGCGGGTACCTCGTCATCCGCGAGCCCTGGCCGGCCATGCTCCGCGGCATCTGGGGCGATCCGGAGCGCTTCAAGGAGACCTACTGGTCGCGCTTCGACGCCATGTACTTCGCCGGCGACGGCGCCAAGAAGGACGACGACGGCGATCTGTGGCTCCTCGGCCGCGTGGACGACGTCATGAACATCTCCGGCCACCGGCTCTCGACCACGGAGATCGAGTCGGCGCTGGTCAGCCATCCGTCCGTGGCCGAGGCCGCCGTCGTCGGCGCGACCGACGACACCACGGGTGAGGCGGTGGTGGCCTTCGTGATCCTGCGCGGCTCGGCGAAGGACGACGACGACATCGTCACCACTCTGCGCACCCACGTGGGCAAGGAGATCGGCCCGATCGCCAAGCCGCGGAACATCCTGGTGGTCCCGGAACTGCCGAAGACCCGCAGCGGCAAGATCATGCGTCGTCTGCTCAAGGATGTCGCGGAGGGTCGGGAGGTCGGAGACTCGTCCACGCTGTCCGATCCGACGATCATGCAGCAGATCGCGGTCTCCCTGCGGAAGTGACTCGAGGCCACACAGGGAAGGCCCCCGCTGCTGCGGGGGCCTTCCCTGTGTCTCGCGGGCGGAGAGTCAGCCGATGGTGGCGTCGACCGTGACCTCGATGTTGCCGCGCGTCGCGTTGGAGTAGGGGCACACCTGGTGCGCCTGCTCCACGAGGCTGTCGGCGGTCTCCTGATCCACTCCGCCGATCTCGGCGTGGAGCGCGACCTCGAGCTTGAAACCGCCCTCCTCGGTGGGGTTGATCCCGACCTCGGCGGTGACCGCGGAGTCGCTGATCCTGGCCTTGCTGCGGCCGGCCACGAGCTTCAGCGCGCTGTGGAAGCAGGCGGCATACCCGAGGGCGAAGAGCTGCTCCGGATTCGAGGCGCCACCGGCCCCACCCATCTCCTTGGGCACGGCCAGATCGACGACGAGGCCGCCGTCGTCCGTGCGGGTCTCACCGTTGCGACCGTCGCCGGTCGCCGTGGCCACTGCCGTGTAGAGAGCGCTCATGAGTGTCGATCCTTCCGTTGTGGGTGCCTTCCGGCTCCCGATGTCCCATGTAGACTAACTAGTAACTCTACCTCGATCAAATCCTGCTCACCCACACCGATCCCTCCAGGAGCTTGATGACCACCGCCCCGCCGGTCCGCGAGCGCATCCTCGCCTCGGCCACCCGCCTGTTCGAGTCGACGAGCATCCGCGCCGTCAGCGCCGATCGCATCGTCGACGACGTCGGCACCACCAAGGTCACGTTCTACCGGTACTTCCCCACCAAGGACCACCTCGTGGTGGCCTATCTCGACAGCCACCTCCTCCAACTGCAGGATGCTGTCCGGCAGGCGCGTACCGACGGTACCGACGCGTGCGGGATCCTCCTCCTCATGGCCGAGGTCAATCACAGTGCTGCGTGCCGTCCCGGCTTCCGCGGCTGCATCTTCAACAACGCCGCCGCCGAGTACCCGATGCCCGATCACCCGGTGCGCCGTGCGGTCGGGCGGTATCGCACCTGGCTGCACGATGCGGTCTCCGGACTGCTCACCGACCTCGGCGTGGACGAGCCTGCTGCAATCGCCGCCCAACTGATCACACTGCGCGACGGCGCCATGGTCGCCGGCTCCCTGGACACCCCCGGCACCGTGGCCGATGTGCTGCTCCCGGCGGGTCGCACCATCATCGCGGCCCATCGAGGCGGGCCGCTGCCCGCCTGAGCACGGGCGGGCCGACCGTCGGCGCTCGGGCCGGCCATACACCGGACGGTGTGACGTTGCTCCTGAAAGTCGGCCGGGCGAAACAGGCGAGAGGACAATATCAGCGTGTCCACAACAGCGCAGCAGCCCACCGCCTCATCCCCGCGCATGGCCCGCCGGGTGGCCGGCGCCTCCTTCGTCGGTACGGCCCTCGAGTCCTACGATTTCTACGTGTTCGGCACAGCGGCGGCGCTGGTGTTCAGCACGGTCTTCTTCCCCGAGCAGGATCCGCTCGTCGGAACCCTCTCGGCCTTCCTGGTCTTCTCGATGGGATTCGTGGCCCGCCCACTCGGCGCCATCCTCTTCGGCCACCTCGGGGACAGGATCGGCCGCAAGCGCACTTTGATCCTGACGATCACCGTCATGGGACTGGCGACCGGGACGGTGGGCCTGCTGCCCGACTACGCCACCATCGGTGTCTGGGCCCCGATCATCCTCACACTGCTGAGGCTGCTGCAGGGCCTGTCCCTCGGCGGGGAGTGGGGTGGGTCCATTCTGATCGCCACCGAGCACGCCGATCCTCGCAAGCGCGCCCTGTATGCGTCGATCCCCCAGCTCGGCTCCCCCGTGGGCACCATGCTCGTCTCCGCCGTCTTCCTGATCTTCACGATCGCCGCTCCGGACGCCATGACCACCTGGGGCTGGCGTGTCCCGTTCCTGCTCGCCTTCCCGTTCCTCGCCGTCGCGATCTACCTGCGGGTGGCGATCGACGAGACTCCCGTGTTCCGGAGGACCAGCCAGGCGAAGGCGCTCTCCAGGGTTCCCTTCCTCGAGGTCCTGAAATCCCAGCCGGTCGCCATCGTGGTGGCCATCGCCTCCGCGGTCCTCGGCGTCGGCTCCTACTTCCTGCTGGTGACCTACACGCAGGGCTACGGCACAGCCACCCTCGGCCTGTCGCAGGAGGCGGTGCTCAACGCCGCCCTGGTCGGCTCCCTCCTGCAGCTCGTCACCATCCCCGCCTTCGGCTACCTGGCCATGCGCATCGGCTCGGCGAAAGTGGTGGCCGGCGGGGCCATCGGCACGGCCCTGATCGCGTTCCCGCTGTACTGGGTGATCAGCATCGCCACCGAGCCCGTGTACATCGCGGCGATCATCCTCGGCGGGATCCTCCCCACGGCCAGCTGGGCTGCGCTCGGCGGGCTCATGGCCGACATCTTCAAACCGGCGACGGCGTTCACGGCGCTGTCCTTCGCCTACAGCATCGCGGCGATCATCGCGGGCTTCGCGCCGTCGATCACGCAGAAGTTCGGCATTGCCACCAACGGTGCCTGGTGGCACCCCGGCGTCGTCCTCGCAACGATGAGTCTCGTGACCCTCATCGGCGCGCTGGGCGCCGTGTCCCTGCGCTCACGAGCGGCGTATCCCGTGGACGTCCCCAGCCGTACGGCATAGTTGGGGCATGGCTCCCGCGCGCATCCTCCTGATCAACGGACCGAACCTGAATCTGCTCGGGAGCAGGGAACCGGCCGTATACGGCACGGCGACGCTCGACGACGTCGTCCGCCTCGCCTCGGACGCCGCTGAAGCCCACGGCTGCACGACGACGGCGATGCAGTCCAATCACGAGGGCACGATCATCGACGCCATCCACGCTGCGCGGACGACCGCGGACGGCATCGTGATCAACGCCGGAGCCCTCACCCACACGTCCATCGCGATCCGTGACGCCCTCGTCGGCGTCGGGCTCCCGGTGGTCGAGGTCCACATCAGCAACGTCCACCGGCGGGAGGAGTTCCGGCACCACTCCTACCTCTCGGCGGTAGCGGACGCCGTGATCGTCGGCGCCGGGGTCGACGGCTACCGCCTCGCGATCGACCACCTCGCCCGAAAGCTGCAGACACGGCAGCCGCACGAGGAATCGGGACGCTGAGCCGCGCTCTACTTCAGGACACGCCGCGCACGCCGTACGGTCCGCGCATAGGGCACGATGGTGGCATGACGGACATCACTCCCGCGGGACGTGCAGCGGACCAGCCCGAGAACCCGGACGCGCCCCTGCTCGAGGTGCGGGATCTGGAGGTGGCCTTCCGGACCACGCACGGCGAGGTCCGCGCCGTCGAGAACGCGGGCTTCACGCTCCGGCGTGGGAGCGCGCTCGCGATCGTCGGAGAGTCAGGATCGGGCAAGTCCACGACGGCCATGGCGTGCATCGGGCTGCTGCCCGCGAACGGCAGGGTCAAGAGCGGCAGCATCCTGTTCGAGGGCCAGGACCTGGTGCAGCTGCCGGAGGCGAGGATGCGCTCCATCCGCGGCCGGGCGATCGGCCTGGTTCCGCAGGATCCGATGTCCAATCTGAATCCGGTGACGAAGATCGGGACGCAGGTCGGCGAGACCCTCCTGGTCCACGGCATGGCCACGAAGAAGAACGTCAAGCAGCGCGTCATCGAGGTCCTGACCGCTGCAGGACTGCCGGACGCCGGGGAGCGCGCCAAACAGTACCCGCACGAGTTCTCGGGTGGTATGCGACAGCGCGCACTCATCGCGATCGGCCTGGCCTGCCAGCCCCGCCTGCTCATCGCCGACGAGCCGACGTCGGCCCTGGACGTGACGGTGCAGCGCACCATCCTCGACCAGATCGACTCGATGACGGAGCAGCTCGGCACCTCCGTGCTGCTGATCACGCACGATCTCGGCCTGGCTGCCGAGCGAGCATCCCAGCTCGTGGTGATGCACCGCGGCCGCGTGGTGGAGACCGGGCCCGCCGAGCAGCTGCTCAACGATCCGCAGCACCCCTACACCCAGTCGCTCGTCCGTGCGGCCCCCAGCGTGGCTGCAGTCCGCCTGCGCCCCGGCGCGTTCACCGTCGACGCCGCCACGCGGCAGAAGCTGGCCGAGGAGTCCTTCGCGGAGCACGAGGCCGGGCGCACTCGGCACCGCGACGCCACCGCCGCGCAGCCCGACATCACGCACGAGGCCCCGCAGGACGGCGTCGGGAACGGTCGCGGCGGAGCACACGCGGCATCGTCGGACGGTTCGACCCCGCCGCAGGCCGGGCAGGGGCGGGAGGTGGTTTCCACGAACATCGTGGAGCTCCGCGAGCTCACGAAGGTCTACAAGCGCAGGGGCAGCAAGGACGACTTCTACGCGGTCAAGGACGTCACGCTCGATGTCCCGCGCGGCCAGACCGTCGCCATCGTCGGCGAGTCCGGGTCCGGCAAGACCACGACGGCGCGCATGCTGTTGAAGCTGATCGAACCGACGTCGGGCACCATGATGTTCGACGGCATGGATGTCGCCTCGCTCGACAAGACGCAGCTGAACGACTTCCGCCAGCGGGTGCAGCCCATCTTCCAGGACCCGTACTCGTCGCTGAATCCCATGTTCACGATCGAGCGGATCGTCGAGGAGCCCCTCAACGCCTACAGGCGGGGGTCCAAGAAGGAGCGCGCTGCGAGGGTTCGGGAACTGATGGACCAGGTCTCCCTGCCGCAGAATGCGCTCCGGCGCTATCCCGCAGAGCTCTCCGGGGGGCAGCGGCAGCGTGTGGCGATCGCCCGCGCGCTGGCCCTGAAGCCCGAACTGATCGTGTGCGACGAGCCCGTGTCGGCACTCGACGTCCTGGTGCAGGCGCAGATCCTCAAGCTCCTGGGTGACCTGCAGTCCGAGCTGGGCCTGAGCTATCTGTTCATCTCGCACGATCTCGCGGTGGTGCGCCTCATCTCGGACTACGTCTGCGTCATGAAGGACGGGGAGCTGGTGGAGGCGGCCAGCTCGGAGGAGGTCTTCCAGAATCCGCGACATCCCTACACGCGCAAACTCCTCGCCTCGATCCCCGGGAACGAGCTCGAGATCGACGAGGACCTCGCCTCGTAGGCCTCAGGGCCACTCGATCCGGTCCAGGGCGGCTCGGAGCAGCCCGCCCCGCCGCGGGTCCAGGGATTCCACCCACGCGCCACGGCCCGTGAGGTGGGCACGACGAATTGCGCTCTCCATCGTCATGACCTCGAGGCTCTCCGTCGTCGAGGTGACCCGTGGCTCCATCTCGGCCGGGATCCGTGCGGGCAACCCCGGCAAGCCCGGCACCCCGACGGGCGGTGCGGTAGCACCTGCCGGAGCCACCGCCTACAGTGGCTGGACACCCCGATCGACACGGAGAACACCATGAGCGAGCAGGACACCACGACGACGGACAACGGATGGCCGGAGCTCCGGGTCTCCGACTGGCAGGACACGCAGGCCACCATCCACATGTGGTTGCAGGTGATCGGCAAGATCCGGATGGCCCACGCCCCGCTCATCAACCACTGGTGGCAGGTGCCGCTCTATGTGACGCCACGCGGCCTGGGCACCTCGGCGATCCCCTACCGCACCGGCATGTTCGATCTCGAGTTCGACGTCGTGGACCACCGACTCCTGATCCGGAGCAGTTCCGGGGAGGACCGCACGGTGTCTCTTGAACCGCAGTCGGTTGCCCGCTTCTACGAGCGCACCATGGCGGCCCTCGACGAGCTCCACATCGAGGCGCCCATCCGGCCGGTGCCCACCGAGGTGGACCCTGCCGTGCCGTTCGCCGAGGACCACGACACGGCATCCTACGACGCGGCGTCCGTCACCGCCTTCTGGCGCCAGCTCATCCAGGCCGAGCGGGTCATGACCCGCTTCAGGTCCACCTTCCTCGGCAAGGTGAGTCCCGTGCATTTCTTCTGGGGAGCCATGGATCTGGCCTGCACGCGCTTCTCCGGGAGGTCGGCCCCCACGCATCCCGGCGGAGCACCGAACTGTGCGGACTGGGTCATGGAGGAGGGGTACTCCCATGAGCTCTCCAGCTGTGGCTTCTGGCCCGGCGGCGGCGAGGAGGGCGCCTTCTACTCCTACGCCTATCCGGAGCCGGAGGGCTTCAAGGAGGTGGAGCTCGGCGTCGAGGGCTCCTTCTACAGCGAGGAGTTCGGACAGTTCCTGCTGCCCTACGAGAAAGTGCGCCGCGCCGCTGACCCGGATGCCGTGCTGCTGGAGTTCTTCGAAGCCACGTACCGGGCCGCCGCGACCACCGGGCACTGGGACGAGAACCTGATCCTCGATCCCCACCGCCTGCCGCGCCACAACTCCTGAGCGGGGCGCGGCGGCGTTCCCCGGAGCGACCGGCGTCGGATCCCGACGCCGGTCCGCGACGGGGCGGTACCGGACGCGATCACTTGGTGCGCGTCTTCGGGTCGAGCGCCTCGCGCAGCGACTCCCCCAGCAGGGTGAAACCCAGCGCCGTGATGGCGATGCACGCACCGGGCAGGAACGCGAGCTGCGGTGCCACCGCGAGTTCGGCCTGCGCATAGGTGAGCATGCGCCCCCACTCGGCCGTCTGCGGAAGCCCGCCGCCGAGTCCGAGGAAGGACAGCGCAGCCGCGTCGATCACCGCCGTGGCCAGGGTCAGGGTGGCCTGGACGATCACCGGTCCCATGCTGTTGGGCAACAGATGGCTCATGGTGATCGTCCGCCGGCTCAGCCCGAGCGTCTGGGCGGCGAGGATGTAGTCCGCCCCCCGCTGGGACAGCATGGTGGAGCGCAGCAGCCGCGCGAAGATGGGGATCTGGGAGACGCCGATGGCAATCATGATCGCGTAGGCGCTCTGCCCGAGGACCGCGGCGATACTGACGGCCAGGAGCAGATTCGGCACGGACAGCAGGATGTCCACGAAACGCATGATCAGGTTGTCCACCCAGCCACCGAAGCCGCCCGCCAGGACACCGAGCAGCATGCCGCCCGCCAGTCCCAGCGCCGTGGAGACCACACCGATCAGCAGTGACGCCTGTGCCCCCCAGATGAGCTTGCTGAGGACGTCCCCGCCGAAGCGGTCCAGTCCCAGCGGGAAGCCGTCCAGCTCCCCCGGCCCCGGGATGGTGGTCGGGGTGATCTCGGTGCGGCCGGGGAGGTCGTTGCCCCCGTAGGGGGCCAGGATCGGTGCCAACAGGGCCACGAGCAGGAACAGGCCGATGATGACCGCCCCGACGATGGCCTGCGGGTTCCGCCGCAGGCGCACGAAGGCGTTCCGCCACAGACCTGCACCCCTCCCGGTGTCGATCGCCGGATCGTCCGGGGCTGCGGAGCCGCCGGCTGCTGGAGGAAGGATGGCACTCATTGCACACGCACCCTCGGGTCGATGACGGAGTAGGAGAGATCCACGACCAGGTTGATCAGGGCGTAGAAGATCGCGATGAAGATGATGAACCCCTGGAGCACGGGATAGTCGAGCCCGAAGATGGCGTCCCGCAGGAATCTGCCGATACCGTTGAACGCGAAGACCGTCTCGGTCAGGACCGCCCCCGAGATGAGCAGGCCCAGCTGGAGGCCGATCGTGGTGACGACCGGCAGCATCGCGTTGCGCAGGATGAAGCTGCCCCGGATGGTGCGCTCCATGAGTCCCTTGGCACGCGCGGTCCGGACGAAATCGGCGTTCTGCACTTCGAGGACCGAGGCGCGCGTGATGCGCACGATGATCGCCAACGGGATGGTGCCCAGCGCCAGGCCCGGCAGGATCAGGTGCAGGAAGGCGTCCCAGGCCGCGTCGTACTCGCCCGTCAGCAGACCGTCCAGTACGTAGAAGTCCGTGTAGTGCGTGGCATTGATGCGTGGATTCTGCCGGCCGTCGGGGGGCAGGAGGGACCACTGGATGGCGAACAGGTACTTGAGGATGAACGCCAGGAAGAACACCGGCACCGTGATACCGATGAGGCTGAGCACCACGGAGCCGTGGTCCACCAGACGACCGTAATGCCGCGCCGCGAGATAGCCGAGCGGCACGCCGACACCGATGGCGAAGATCAGGGCGATGATGGTCAGCTCCAGCGTCGCCGGAAAACGCGTGGCGAACTCCTCGAGCACGGGCCGCCCGGTGTTGATGGAGACGCCGAAGTCGCCCTGCAGGAGCTTGCCGATGTACGTGAAGTACTGCGCGATCAGCGGGCGGTCGAAGCCGTAGAGCTCGTTGACCCGGGCGATCGCCTCGGGAGTGGCCTTCTCCCCGAGCAGGGCGGTGGCGGGACCCCCGGGAAGACTGCGGACCCACAGGAACAGCAGGATGGACAGACCGAACAGCGTGGGGATGAGCAGGGCTATCCGTTTACCGATGACACGCAGCACTCGCAGGATCCTTCCGGGTTGACCGGCCGACTCGGACTCTGCCGACCCGGACAGGGCCGGCGCAGCGCGGGCCGGCCACCGACGAGGTGACCGGCCCGCGCTGGACCACTCTTACTCGCTCAACTCGATCTCGGTGAAGACCTCGTCATTGACGGGGCTCGCCGGGTAGGAGGTGACGCGCGGCGCGAACGCCAGCGACGGAGCGGGGTGGGCGAGCGGGACGGCCGGGTTGAACTCGGCGATCTGCTCGTTGATGTCCTTGTACAGCTCCGTCTGCTCGTCGCGGTCGCTGACAGCGCGCGCGTCGTCGAGGGCCGTGAACAGCTCGGGATTGTCGAAGCCGAACTCCAGCTTCTCCTGCCCGAAGAAGACACCGATGAAGTTGTCGGTGTCGTTGTAGTCACCGGTCCAACCGAGGAGATGCAGTCCGTGGTCCGCCGTGCCCTGCACCTGGTTCAGGTAGTCGGGCGACCAGGCCGCGGGTGCCGGCGTGACGGTGATGCCGACGTCGGACAGTTGTGCCTGCAGATTGGTGAAGACCTGCTCGGGGGTCGGCATGTAGGGCCGCGACACATTCGTCGGGTAGTTGAACGTGACCTCGAAGCCGTCGGGGTAGCCCGCCTCGGCCAGGAGCTCCTTGGCTCGCTCGGGATCGAAGTCGTACGTGGTGACGTCCTCGTTGTAGCCGTCCACCACCTCGGGGATGAACTGGGTGGCCACCTTCGTCCCCTCGGGAAGCGTCTGGTCCACCAGCGCCTGCTTGTCGATCGCGTGGGAGATCGCCTCGCGGACCAGCGGGTCCTTCAGCTCGGGCACCGCCTGGTTCATGCCCAGGTAGAGGATGGTGAACGGATCGCGCGGGGTGATGTTGTAGCCGGCGTCCTTGAGTGACTGCGTGTCGGCCGGGGCCACGAGGTCGTAGCCGTCGATCGTGCCTGCCTCGAGGGCCTGCCGGCGAGCCTGCGGGTCGTCGATGATCCGGAAGATGGTCTTGGTGATCTGACCCTTGTCGCCCCAGTAGTCGTCGTAGATCGACAGTTCGAGCTGCTGCCCCACGTTCCACGAATCGAACATGAACGGGCCCGTTCCCACGGGCTCTCCCAGCGCGTACTCGCTGAGGGAGGGAGCCTCGGCGGTGCCGCCGATCTCGTCCGCGGAGAACTCCTCGAGCGCCGTCGGGCTCTGCATCGCGAAGGCGGGCAGGGACAGCGCCGGGATGAAGCCGGCGAACGGCTTCGCGAGATTGATGGTGACCTCGTTGTCGCCCTGGGCCTCGCACGACTCGTACACGGCGTCCTCGGGGCTGTCGGCGAACCCGCGGAAGAGCGATCCGTAGTAGTAGGACGTGGTCTCCGCCTGCTGGATCCCGGTCCAGTTGTACCAGCGGTCGAAGTTGAAGCACACGGCGTCGGCGTTGAACGGTGTGCCGTCGTGGAAGGTCACGCCCTCCTTGAGCTGGAAGACGGTGGACAGTCCGTCCTCCGCCGTCTCCCACGACTCGGCGAGCAGCGGCGCCGGATCGGCGGTCCCCGGTTCCACCCCCACGAGGCCCTCGAAGATCTGGCGGCTCACGCGGAAGGACTCGCCGTCGCTCGCGAACGCAGGATCGAGAGACTTGGGATCGGACGACGCCGCGAAGACGAAGGTGGGGTCGACGGCGGAATCGCCACCGCCCCCGGCGTCCTCCTCGCGTTCGCTCTGCACACAGCCCGTGAGCAGGAGTGCTGCGATGGAGATTCCGGCGGTCAGTGTGGCGCGCGAGCGCGCGGTTCCCGCGCCACGCGCGGAGGTGACTCGTTTAGACATGTAGTGCTCCCTGGTGAACGAGTGATGGACACCGCGATGAGCGGTATCCACGGGGTTGTGGGCGCCGCGCGCCCCGATCCGTGTGACGAGCCTAACTTCATGGGCGGGTCTGTACGGTATTCGGCGCATCTGGGTGGTTACGATTTGGCATCGCGGATGCGCGGTCGGAAGGGGTCGGGCATGACGACAGCAGCAGTGACGGCCGAGCGGTACCGGCGCTTCGCCGAGGTCGAGGCGCGTGGTTATTCGCCCCGGTACGAGGCCTGGTGCCTGGCCATCAGCACGGACGGTGAGATCCTGGAGTTCCTCGGGACCCTCCCGGCGCCGCGTCGCCAGCCCAATCTGTTCCTGGGAGCCGCCCGCTTCCTCGGGGTGCAGATCGGTGACTACGAGGGCTTCCGGTCCTTCGTCCTGGACCGCTCGTACGACGTCCGGCAGGTCATGCTGCAGCGCTCCACGCAGACCAACGAGGCGGGCCGGTGCGCCGTCCTGCTGCCCTCCCTCGCCTCGATCAGCGCGGAGGAGGGCAGATCGCTCGCCCTGATCGAGGTGGGAGCCTCGGCGGGAGCGTGCCTCTACCCGGACCGCTATGCGTACGTGTATTCGCCGGGACCCGCCCTCCAGCCGCCCGGTGGCTCTGCCGTTCCGGCCATAGAGTGTTCGGTCAGCGGTGACGTGCCCTTCCCCGCGACGCTCCCCCGGGTCCTCTGGCGCGCCGGGATAGATCTCAATCCGCTGGACGCGGGCAACGACGACGATGCCCGCTGGCTCGAGGCGCTCGTATGGCCGGAGCACTCCGCCCGGGTCGAGCGCCTCCGCGCAGCGCTCGACGTCGTCCGCGCGGACCCGCCGCTGCTGGTGCGCGGGGATCTGAACGAGCAGCTCCTGCCGCTCCTCGCGCAGGCCCCGCCGGACGCCGCCGTCGTGGTGTTCCACAGCGCCGTCCTCGCCTACCTCGACGAACCGGGGCGGAACCGGTTCCGCGCCACCATGCTGGACCTCGTCCGGGACAGCGGGCGAGCGGTGCACTGGCTCTCCCACGAGGGCCACGGCACCCTGGCCGGGGTCAGCGGCGCCCTGGTGAAGGATCCCCAGGAGCGCGACGGGCGCTTCCTGCTCCAGTACAACGGTCAGGCGATCGCCCGGACCGGCGCGCACGGCCAGTCGATCGAGTGGCTGTAGCGCGCGACGACGGCGCGGGAATCAGCCGCGGTTGCACTGGCCCGCGGACACCGCGTCCTCCAGCCCCAAGGCACTGTCGGCGATGGGCCGTAGCTCGTCCAGGGAGAGCGCGTAGCCGACCGGGGCATCGGCGGTCGACTTCGCGAAGACCACACCGGCCACGCGACCCTGCAGGTCCAGCAGCGGCCCGCCGGAATTTCCCTGCTGCACGTTCGCCGCGAGGCTGTAGACCGTGAGCGGCTGCGCGTCCGCGCCGTAGATATTGTTCACGAGCACGGGCGAGAGGCTCTGCACGCCGGCGGGCTGGATCCGGTAGGGGCCACCGGCGGGATACCCCGCGAAGGCCGCCGTCGTGCCGTTCTCCAGTTCCTCCCCGAGCGGCAGCGGTGCCGCCTGGAGGTCCTCGACCGCGATCACGGCGATGTCGCGCACCGTGTCGAGCTGCACCACGCGCCCCGGGAGCGCGCCCTCGCCGGGGATCTCGACGACGGGTTCGCCGACGCCCGCGACCACGTGCGCGTTCGTGATCACCCGTTCGGGCGCGATCACGAACCCCGAGCCGGTCTGGTTCTGCCCGCACGCGTAGGCGGTACCGGTGATGCGGACCACGGAAGATGCCGCGGCGGCGAGTTCCGGGGTGTCCACCGACGCGTCCGGGACCACGGCCGGCGGTGCGGCAGGGCCCACGCCGTCGAGGATGGTAGGGATGCCCTCGTCGACGGCGATGGAACGCAACTGGGCGAGCCAGGAGCGCACCGGGCCCGGGGTCAGCCGGTCGATCCCTTGGATGACCTGTGAGGACGCCAGTTGCTGGGACAGCACCGGCACGCCGAGCGTGCCGACGCTGAAGGCCAGCATCGACAGCACCAGCGCCGCCACGACGACATTCACGGCACCGCCGAGGATCCGGTCAATGACGCGCAGGGGCGGGAAGTCTGACCAGCGGCGGATCGACGCACCGAGGGCGGACCCCATGGCCTGCCCCACGATGACCAGGACGAGCACGGTGCCGATGACGGCGATCAACCGCCAGGGGTTGTTGGGCACCCAGCCGCTGACGAGCGGAATCGCGAAGAACGCCGCGATAGCACCGGCCACGAAGCCTGCGATGCCACCAAGCGTGACGAGGAAGCCGTTGCGGAGCCCCGTGACGAGGTAGCCGAGGAGGACCACCACCAGGATGATGTCGAGGAGCGTGAACTCCCCGAAGCTGATTTCCGGCACGAACGATCTCCCTGCGCTGTGACGGGCACCCACTGTCCCGTCGCTGCGAGAGATTCTAGCCGCGCTCCATGGGCACCACGTGTGAAGTCCTCCGTGCCACGGGGATCCTGCGCCCCACCCCGCCGACCGGGCTCGAGCAGTGGGAAGGACGGCCGGGCGGGCGTGGAGCGCTGCGTCGTTCCCGGTGGTCGGCGTCGACCAGTGGGATCCTGCGCCCCGCCCCACCGACCGGGCTCGAGCAGTGGGAAGGACGGCCGGGCGGGCGTGGAGCGCTGCGTCGTTCCCACTCTTCGGGTCCGAGAAGTGGAGGGATGGCCGGACGGGCGTGGAGCGCTGCTCGGGATTCTCGCGTGAGGTGTCGGAGGAGCGGGACGGGGGGACGCTGAAGGCTACGAGCGTCATTCCCGGTGGTCGGCGTCGACCAGTGGGATCCTGCGCCCCGCCCCACCGACCGGGCTCTAGCAGCGGGAGGGACGTCCTAGCCGGCGGGAAGCGCTGCGTCCTTCCCAGTACTAGGACTCGACCAGTGGGAAGGACTGCCGCAAGCACTGGAGCATTGCGTCGCTCCCACTGATCAGGATCGAGGAGCGGGATTGAAGCTCCGGGCTGCCCATGGCATTGCACCACTCCCGGTGCTCGGCGTCGACCATTGGGAGCGGCGCTCTGCCCCACTGATCGGGCTCGAGGAGCGGGATTGAAGCGTCGGGCTGCCCGGAGCACTGCGTCCTGCCCAGTGACCGGACTCCAGCAGTGGGAAGTGATGCTCCGTCCCGCCGACCGACCTCGAGCAGTGGGAGGGACGGAACTGCTGGCAGGAAGCGCTGCATCGCTCCCAGTACTCGGGTCCGAGCAGTGGGGGTAGAGTGCCGGATGCCCCGGACGAAGCCTCGCTCCCATTGCCCGGCCTCGACCAGTGGGATCCGGTGCTCTCTCCCGCTGACGGGCCCAGAGCAGCGGGACGGAGTCCGTGCCGGCAGGTAGCGGCGGCCCCGGAGAGCTTCGCGCGCGTGTATCGGTCGTCACATGAGCCCGTGTACGGCAAGATGGACTTGAGAAGACGGCAGACACGTCCGCACCACGGACTGACACGAGAAGCATCAGGAGAATTCATGGACATCGAGGTACTGCGCCGGGCGCCCCTCTTCGCATCACTGGGAGACGATGTCTTCGCCGCTCTGACGGACGAGCTGACGGAGCTGGATCTGCCGCGCGGGTCATCGGTGTTCCGGGAGGGGGACCAGGGCGATCAGCTGTACTTCATCATCTCCGGCAAGCTCAAGCTCGGCCGCACGGCCCAGGACGGCCGCGAGAACCTGCTGGCCATCCTCGGCCCGGGCGAGCTGTTCGGCGAGATGGCCCTCTTCGATCCCAGCCCCCGCACGGCCACAGCCACGGCGGTCTCCGAAACCCGGCTCGCCGGGCTGAAGAACGAGAACCTTCGCACGCTCCTCGAGACGCGCCCAGAGGTGTCGGCCCAGCTCCTCCAGGCACTCGCCCGCAGGCTGCGCCGCACCAACGAATCCCTCGCGGATCTCGTCTTCTCCGATGTGCCCGGTCGCGTGGCCAAGGCCCTCCTCGATCTCGCGGACCGCTTCGGACGCCCCGCCACCGACGGCGTCCTCGTGGCCCACGAGCTCACCCAGGAGGAACTTGCACAGCTCGTGGGCGCGTCGCGCGAGACGGTGAACAAGGCTCTCGCCGAATTCGTGCAGCGGGGCTGGCTCCGGCTCGAGGCACGCGCCGTCGTCATCCTCGATCTGCCCCGCCTGCGCCAGCGCAGCCGCTGACCCCAGGCCGGCAAGGCGCAACCATCGGCATCCGACCAGAACATGCACCAACCCGCAGTCGGCACATCACCACTGCTGAGCGGCAGCCCTGTCAGCGCGACGCAGCCAGCACATCACCACTGCTGAGCGGCAGCCCTGTCAGCGCGACGCAGCCAGCACATCACCACTGCTGAGCGGCAGCCCTGTCAGCGCGACGCAGTCGACCATTGGCCATCGGCCTCCGGCCAGAGCATGCACCAACCGGCGGCCGACAGAGCCGCAGCCGCTGACCGCCCGCCGTTCAGAACAGGCGCTGACCGCTGGTCTCCGCCCAGTGCAGAGTCCGGGGGACCGTCGACGCCTGCACAGCCGCTGACGCTCGACCGCCTCAGCAGCCGCTCACGGCGGCTCAGCGTCCGCGCTGTACCGAGCCGCCCTCGGTGAGCTTGGGGCACTCCACCTGAAGCATGAGCATGCCGTCCTGCTCTGCGAGTTCCGGGTGGTACACCTTCACCGGACGCTTGTGGGAGAGGTAGGCGATACAGCCGCGCGAGGAACCGATCTTCTCCAGGATGATCTCCACCGCCGGTACCGCGAGGTCGCTCAGGGTCCGCCCTCTCGTGTTCGGCTCCGCCACCGTGTCACCGAGCGCCGTGGTGTCCCGATCGTCGATCTCCCGCGCAGCCCAGCGCCACTGCCCCCAGATGCCCTTGCTGCCGAGGATGCTCGGTTCCTGATTCACAGGCTGTGCTGCCGCGAAGTAGTGGGTGTCGAAGCGGCGATGGGCGAAGTCCGGGGTCAGCCAGTGGGAGAGCGGTTTGATCAGATCCGTGCGGACGCCGAGCCCGCGGCGGCGAAGGATGTCGGCGAAGGTACATTCGCCCTCGTTCAGGGCCTCCCTGGCCTTCATCCACTCCTTGGCCTGCGTACCCTCCACCAGCGAGGACGCGTCAGGGCCGGCCAGCAGGACGCCGGTCTCCTCGAACAGTTCCCTGATGGCACACAGCACGTGCCGCCGGGCCAGCTGGTGGTCGTCGATGCCGAGCATCTTCGCCCACGCCGAGGGTGGGGGACCGTACCAGGGCAGCTCGTCGTCGTCGGACTCCTCGATACTTCCTCCCGGGAACCCGATCACACCGAGGGGGGACTGACCCCGGCGACAGGTCAGGAACGTCTCCGTGCCGGTCGCGGTGTCGCGCAGGAGCACCACCGACGACGCCGGCCGGGCCTCCAGCGGGCTGCGCTCCCCGTGCTCGATCCAGCTCTGGGCGGCAGAGCGCTGATCGGGCGGAATCGGGAAGAGCCGGGTGCAGAGACGGTCCACGGTCTAGGAGAACTCCGCGATGACCTCGACCTCGACGGGCGAGTCGAGGGGGAGTACTGCCACACCCACGGCCGAGCGGGCGTGCACGCCCGCGTCGCCGAGAGCGGTGCCGAGCAGCTCGGAGGCACCGTTGATCACACCCGGTTGTCCTGTGAAGGAGGGGTCGGAGGCCACGAAACCGACAACCTTCACGATCCGCGTGATCCTGTCCAGGTCGCCGATCTGGCTCTTGATGGCCGCCAGGGCGTTGACCGCACACGTGGCAGCGAGTGCCGATGCCGTCTGCGCATCCACGCCGTCGGTCGCGCCGACCTTGCCGGTGGCTGTGAGTTTGCCCTCAATGAAGGGCAGCTGTCCGGAGGTGTAGACATAGCTGCCGGTGACCACGGCGGGAACGTATGCTGCCACGGGCGCCGCGACCTCGGGGAGTGTGATGCCCAACTCCCCGAGTCGTCCCTCGACCGCCGAAACTACCGGTTCTTCGGGCGCCACTGCTAGTTCTTCTCCCGCTTGAGGTATGCCACCAGGCCGTTGCCGTCCGGGCCCGGGACCACCTGGACGAGCTCCCACCCGTCATCGCCCCACTGGTCCAGGATCTGCTTCGTGGCGTGGATGATGAGCGGAATCGTGGAATACTCCCATTTCGTCATGAGGAAAGCCTAGCGCGTGCTTGTAAACTGCAATAATGGCTGCTCGCAAATCCCCCCTCTTCGACACTGCAACCACACTCGGCAAGCTCATCGCCTTCCTCGGCATCAGCGGTCTCGCCGGTGTCCTCGCTGCAGGCCTGCTGGTGCCGGTTGCCGCCGCTACAGGCACCGGGGCCTCGGCGTCGCTCCAGTTCTTCGAGGATCTGCCGGCGGAGCTGGCGCGTGAAGCGCTCGCCCAGCCGACGAAGATCCTCGCCAAGGACGACTCCCTCATCGCGACGCTGTATGAGGAGAATCGGCAGCCCGTGACCCTCGACCAGGTCTCGCCGGAGATGAAGGACGCGCTGATCGCCATCGAGGACTACCGCTTCTACGACCACGGCGGTGTCGATCTCGAGGGCATCTTCGGCGCCATCGCGAGCAACGTCACCAGTGGTACCCGGCGCGGGGCGTCGACACTCACCCAGCAGTTCGTCACCAACGTACTCAACGACTCCGCCCGGCAGAACGGCGGCACGGTCGTCCTGAACGGCAAGGAGAAGGGTGTCGGCGACAAGCTGCGCGAGATGAAGCTCGCCATCGCCGTGGAGAAGGAACTGACCAAGGACGAGATCCTCGAGGGTTACATCAACATCGTCCAGTTCAGCGGCACCACCTACGGCGTGCAGGCGGCGTCGAAGTACTTCTTCAACGTGGACGCCAAGGATCTGAACATCCAGCAGAGCGCCCTGCTGGCCGGCCTGGTCAACGGCCCCACCCTGTACAGCCCCACGGAGAACCCGGAGGGCGCGCTCCAGCGGCGCAACCTCGTGATCGGCGCCATGCTCACCCGCGACAAGATCACGCAGGAGGAGCACGACGCCGCCATCGCCAGCGATCTCGGTCTGGAAATCACGCCGACGCTCAGCGGCTGCGTGGGCGCGGCCCAGGCACCCTACTTCTGCGACTACGTGACCCACCTGATCATGAACGATCCTGCGTACGGCGAGACCGAGGACGAGCGCGAGAAGGTCCTGTTCCGCTCAGGCCTGACGATCAAGACGACCCTCGATTCCCGCGTACAGAAGGCAGCACAGGTCGCCGTCAACGAGACGGCCGACCCGGACACGACCAATGGCAAGGTCGGTCACACCCTGGTGAGCCTGGACCCCAAAACGGGCAACATCCTTTCCATGGCCCAGAACACCCGGTTCGATCCGGAGCCGGCCGAGGGCAACACCGTACTGAACTTCAACGTGGACCAGTACGACGGCGGCGACCCGGCCAAGAGCCTGGGCGGCGGCGGCGGCTTCCAGCCCGGCTCCACGTACAAGCCGTTCACCGTGGCTGCCTGGCTGGAGGACGGTAAGGCCCTGAACCAGGTGATCGACGGGTCCAAGCGAACCTACCGCCAGGGCGAGACCTGGGAGGCGAGCTGCGCCCCGGGCGGCGAATTCCTCATCCAGGAGGAGGACGGCTACACCCCGCAGAACTACGGCGACATCAACTACCGCAACACCACTGTGCTCGAGGGACTCGCGAAGTCCTTCAACACCATCACCATGGGCAGCGCGAAGCAGCTGGACCTCTGCCGCATCAGGGACATCGCCTACGACCTGGGGGTCCACCAGGCCAAGAGCTCCGACGGCGAGGAAGAACGGTTCGGGTACCAGCCCGCCGCACTCATCGGTGGCGGCGGCGAGGCAGCGCCCCTGTCCATGGCGACCGCCTACGCCGGCTTCGCCAACGACGGAGTGGTTTGCGAGCCCCGGGCGCTGACGTCCGTCACCGCTGTCGATGGTGAGACCGTCCCGGTTCCCGCCGTCTCCTGCGATCGGAAGATCCCCACCGACGTGGCCCGCGGCGTCAATTACGCCACACAGCGCGTGATGACCGAGGGCTCGGGGCAGCTCCTCGAGTACGGGGACATTCCCATGGCGGGCAAGACGGGCACCAACGATGCCCGCTCGCAGACCTGGTTCATGGGGTACAACACCGGCATGGTCACCGCGAGCTGGGTGGGCAACTGGCAGGAGGAGGGCGAGAAGAGCGGTCTGGGTGGCCTGCAGATCGGCGGCCAAGTGTACCCCGAGATCGACGGCTCGCTGATCGCCGCACCCTCCTGGGCACGCTTCATGCAGCAGATCCCCGGTCTCTACGTGGGTAAGCCATTCGTGGACCCGCCCTCCAAGATGATCAATGCCCCACAGCGCAACTCGACCGAGCGACGGAACGGCTCCGACACCAGGAATGGCATCGGCGGCATCCTCGGTGGTACCACTGGGGAAGGACCCGTCACCAACGGCGGCAATGACTTTGGAGGAAACGGCTAGCGTGACTTCGACCACGACACCCCGGCGCGGGGCGCCACTCGGCTGGGCGGCCGGGCTCACCCTGACCGCCGCAGCAGCCACCCTCGGATACGCCTCTGCCGTGGAGCGCACCCTCTACCAGGTACGGCAGGAGTCCCTGCCCATCCTCCCCCGGGGGGCGGCGCCCCTGCGGGTCCTCCACCTGGCGGACATCCACATGGTGCCCGGGCAGAGGTCCAAGGCCGACTGGCTCCATGATCTGGCGGACCTGAAGCCGGACCTGGTGGTGAACACCGGGGACAACCTCAGCCATCGCAAGGCCGTAGGACCCCTGCTCGAAGCCCTCGAGCCGCTCCTGAAGGTACCCGGCGTCTTTGTCCCGGGTTCCAACGACTACTACGGGCCGGTCCTCAGGAATCCGCTGCGGTACTTCGCGGGCCCCTCGATCTCGCTCAAGGAAAAAGCTCCGAAGGAGCTCCCCTGGGCCGACATGTTCAGTGCCTTCGGCGCCGCAGGCTGGGTGGACCTGACGAATCGCTCGCAATCGGTCGGCTTCAGGAACATGCGCATCGACTTCACCGGCGTCGACGATCCCCACATCAACCGTGACAAGTACGCCGGCTACCCCGCCGGCAGCAGCACCTCCCGCGAGGCACCGCACCTCCGGGTGGCCGTAGCCCATGCTCCGTATCAGCGCGTGCTCGACTACTTCACGGACGGCGGGGCCGAGCTGATCCTGGCCGGCCACACCCACGGCGGGCAGGTGCGCGTACCCGGGTACGGGGCTCTGGTGAGCAACTGCGATCTGCCCACGTGGCGCGCCCGCGGCCTGACCTGGTGGGAGCACGCGGGGCGTAGGGTGCCCCTCAATGTCTCCGCCGGGATCGGAACCTCACGCTTCGCTCCGGTCCGTTTCGCCTGCAGGCCCGAGGCCGTACTCCTGACCTTGCTCCCGCGGAGCACCGACTGACCTGACCGATCGTCCCGCGGCAGGTGATCGGCGTCTCGGCCGTCCTGACCCAGGATCGTTGCTGAGGGACACCAGGAACCACCGAGTACCGAGAAGACGTCATGGCGAACCAGAACACCCTGCGGGAATCCTTCGCTCGGCTCTACCCGCATGTCAGGCCCATCGTGCCGCGCCTGCTGCTGGGCCTGCTCTGTGCCCTCGGGGCGAGCGTCATGGCCCTGGCCATCCCGCAGGTGCTGCGCGTCCTCATCAACGACGTCCTGGCCGAGGGCGGTGCCGCGAGCACCGTGTGGGTGGCCTCCGGCGTCGTCCTGCTCCTGGGCGTCCTCGAGGCCACGTTCGTGGCACTGCGGCGCCAGTTCGTCATCACCCCGGCGACGACGGTCGAGACGAGGATGCGCACCTCCTTCTACCGGCACCTGCAGGAGCTCACGGTGGAGTTCCACGATCGCTGGGGCAGCGGCCAGCTGCTTTCCCGGGCCATGAGCGATCTCAATCTGATGCGCCGCTGGATGGCCTTCGGCCTGATCATGCTGGTGGTGACCTCGCTGACCGTGGTCATGGGCGTGACCATCATGTTCTTCACCAGCTGGCCGCTCGCCCTGATCTTCGTCGCAGCCGCCGTCCCCCTGATGATCTACGGCTACCGCTTCCGTACCTCCTACAGCCGGGTCTCGCGCAGGAGTCAGGACCAGGCCGGTGATCTCGCGACCACGGTCGAGGAGTCCGTCCACGGCATCCGGGTCCTGAAGGCCTTCGGTCGCAGCCAGGAAGCCCTCGAGGACTTCGAGGAGCAGGCCGAGGAGCTCCGCCGGACCGAGATCTTCAAGGCGAAGTCGCTCGCCAATTTCTCCATGATCGTGACGCTGCTGCCCGAGCTCGCCCTGGGCGCCTCGCTGGTGGTCGGGGTGTGGCTGGCGGCCGACGGCGGCGTGACCATCGGCGCGCTCGTGGCGTTCTTCGCGACCGCCGCGGCAGTCGCCGGGCCCGTCGAGTTCATCGGGCCGCTGCTGGCGATGACCTTCACCGCCAAGACCGCCATCGACCGGCACTACGAGGTGATGGACGCCGAGATCACCATCACCGATGCAGCCCAGCCGGTGCACCTGGCCGCACCCCGGGGCGAGGTGGTGTTCGACGACGTCCGGTTCCGCTATCCCGATGCGCCCGAGTCCTCGGCCGACATCCTGGACGGCGTCGATCTGCGCTTGCGGGCCGGAGAGACGATGGCCTTGGTCGGCGTGACGGGCAACGGCAAGAGCACGCTCCTCCACCTCGTTCCCCGCCTCTACGACGTCACGGGCGGCAGCATCAGGATCGACGGCGTGGATCTTCGGCAGTTCTCCCTCGCCGAGCTGCGCACTCTCGTCTCGGTGGCGTTCGAGGACACCACCCTGTTCTCCAGCTCGGTGCGGGAGAACGTCCTGATGGGCTCGGAGGCCACCGGGGAGGAGGCCGACCGCGTCCTCGCCGAAGCCCTCGAGGTGGCCCAGGCGCAGTTCGCCTACACGCTGCCCGAGGGTGTCGACTCGCTCATCGGGGAGGAGGGCCTGAGTCTCTCGGGCGGACAGCGGCAACGGATCGCGCTGGCCCGGGCGATCGCGGCCCGGCCCACCGTGCTGGTCCTCGACGACCCGCTCTCGGCACTCGATGTGGCCACCGAGGAGCGTGTGGAGCAGGGGCTCAGGGCCGTGCTCGGGTCCACCACCACCCTGATCGTGGCGCACCGGCCCTCCACCGTGGCCCTCGCCGACCGTGTGGCCCTGCTGCAGGACGGGCGCATCACCGACGTCGGGACCCACCCCGAGCTCCTCGCCCGCAGCGAGCACTACCGCTATGTGATCGCGAGCCTGGACGACGAGGAGACAGCCCAACTGGAGCGGTCAGGGCAGCCCGAGCACGACGACGAGGGGGCCGTGGCATGAGCCGCACCGCACCGTCCGGCACGACGCCGTCGGACAGGAACGAGGACGAGAACGGGCCGGGCCGGAACCGCGAACCGCAGGGATCCACCGGCGTTCGCAACGAGGACGACGTCGTCCTCGACCGGGCGCAGAGCAGAGCGGTGCGGTCGAGGTCGTTCAGGCTCCTGGGCTCGCTCATCCGGCCCAACCGCCGGCAGTTCATCTGGACGGTCCTGCTGGTGGTCATCTCGCAGGCCGCCCGCGTGGCGGGTCCGGCCATCATCGCCTTCGGCATCGACCGGGCCCTGCCCGCACTGCTCGCCGGGGACCCGATGCTGCTCTGGGTGGGAGGCGGCACCTATCTGCTGGCCGCCGTCCTCGCGGGAGTCCTCACCGCCGGGTACCTGCGCGCCACGGCCCGGCTCAGCCAGGCCATGCTCCTCGATCTGCGGGTCCGCGTGTTCCGCCACACGCAGCGACTGAGCCTGGAGTTCCACGAGAAGTACACCTCCGGCAGGATCATCTCCCGGCAGACGTCCGATCTCGAGGCGCTGCGGGAACTGCTCGATTCCGGCGTGAGTTCCCTGGCCTCGGGTGCCATCTTCATGGTCTTCACCGCGGTCACCATCTTCGCGCTCGACTGGCGCACCGGGCTCCTGATCCTGGCGGCGGCCGTCCCCATGTTCCTCCTGGCCCGCTGGTACCAGCGGCACTCCCAGCTCGCGTACCGCGCCTCACGGGTGGTGTCCGCGAAGCTGATCGGCCACTTCATCGAGACGATGACCGGCATCCGCGCCGTGAAGGCCTTCCGGCGCGAGGCCGTCAACGCCCATCGCTACGACGAGCTGGCCGAGGACTACCGCCGGGTCACCGTACGCTCCATCAATCTCAACGGCATCTTCCAGCCCGGGCTGGTCCTGATCGGCAATGTGACGGTCGCCGTCGTGCTCGTGGTCGGAGGCTTCCGCGTGCTGGGCGGGTCACTGGAGGTGGGAGCCCTGCTCGCCCTGCTGCTGTACAGCAAGCGGTTCTTCCAGCCCGTGGACCAGATGGCCATGTTCTACAACTCCTTCCAGTCGGCGGCCGCCGCCCTCGAGAAGGTCTCGGGGCTCCTCGAGGAGATCCCCACGGTGCGCCCACCGAGGAATCCCGTGCCGCTGCTGGATCCGCGCGGCGCCGTGAGCTTCCATGACGTCCAGTTCCGGTACGGGGAAGGACCGGTGGTGCTGCCCAGTCTGGATCTGTCCATCCCCGCGGGCCAGACCGTGGCGCTCGTGGGGCAGACGGGTGCCGGCAAGTCGACACTCGCCAAATTGATCGCCCGCTTCTACGACGTCTCGGAGGGCAGTCTCACGCTCGACGGCGTGGACCTGCGCGAACTTGCACCGGAGGATCTGCGCCGGGCCGTCGTCATGGTCACGCAGGAGGCCTTCCTCTTCACCGGCTCCGTGGCCGAGAACATCGCTCTCGGCAAGCCTGACGCCTCCCGGGAGGAGATCATCGCGGCCGCGCGGTCCGTCGGGGCCGAGGAGTTCATCCTGGATCTTCCCGAGGGCTTCGACACCGACGTCAACAAGCGGGGCGGCCGCGTGTCGGCAGGCCAGCGGCAGCTCATCAGCTTCGCCAGGGCCTTCCTCGCGGACCCGGCCGTGCTGATCCTCGACGAGGCCACGTCCTCCCTCGACATCCCGAGTGAGCGGCTCGTGCAGGAGGGTCTGCAGAAGCTCCTCGGCAGAAGGACGGCGCTCATCATCGCGCACCGGCTCTCCACCGTCGCCATCGCCGACCGCGTGCTGGTGGTGCACGACGGCCAGGTGGTGGAGGACGGTTCGCCGGATGACCTCATCGGTGGTTCGGGTCGTTTCGCCACGCTCCATGCGGCGTGGAAGGACTCGCTGGTCTGAGGCGTCGTCCTGGGCGATGCCGGTTTTCCTCGCCGCTGATCCTCGGCTAGTCTTGGACGGTTGCTGTGCGAATGGTTCCATTCCACCAGCAGTGACATCGGGGTGTGGCGCAGCTTGGTAGCGCGCGTCGTTCGGGACGACGAGGTCGCAGGTTCAAATCCTGTCACCCCGACCAATGGAAACGAAGGACCTGTCGGCAGCAGCCGGTGGGTCCTTCGTCGTTTTGCGTCGCGTCAGCCGGCGCGTCGCGACGGAGCCGGTAGGAGTTCGCCTGACAGGACCCGCGGCAGGGAGAGCAGCCGGTCAGGTGAAGGAGCGCCCCGTGAGCCGCTCGTACGCCTCGACGTAGCGTGCACGGGTGCGCTCCACGACGTCGTCGGGCAGCACCGGCGGCTCCGAGGAACGGTCCCAGCCCGACGCGTCCGAGGTCAGCCAGTTGCGCACGTACTGCTTGTCGAACGAAGGCTGGGTCTGCCCCGGCGCGTACAGAGCGGCGTCCCAGAAGCGCGAGGAATCCGGCGTCAGCACCTCGTCGCCCAGGGTGATCCGCCCGGTGACGGGATCGAGCCCGAACTCCACCTTCGTGTCCGCGAGGATGATCCCGCGCTCCCGGGCGATGGACTCGGCGCGCGTGTAGAGCTGGAGCGTGAGCGCGCGCAACTGCGCCGCGGCGTCGTCGCCCACCATGGTCACGACGGCGTCGTAGGTGATGTTCTCGTCGTGCTCGCCCACCTCGGCCTTGGCCGACGGCGTGAACAGCGCCGGGTCCAGCGGCGAGCCGTCCACCAGCCCGCTGGGCAATGGGAGCGAGCACACCGTCCCGGACGCGCGGTACTCGAGCAGACCGCTGCCCGTGAGATAGCCGCGCGCAATGCACTCGATCGGGTACATGGCGAGCCGGCGGCAGATCATGGCCCGGCCCTCGACGGCGGCGGGCACCCCACCGGCGGCATCGGCGGCGAGCACGTGGTTCGGGATCCCGTCGAGCCTCTCGAACCACCACAGGCTGAGCTGCGTCAGCACGCGGCCCTTGTCGGGGATCTCCGTGGCCAGCACGTGGTCGTAGGCGCTGATGCGGTCGCTCGCGACCACGAGGACGACGTCGTCGCGCCCGTCGAGCGGTGCGTAGAGATCACGGATCTTGCCGGAGTAGACGTGCCGCCAGCCCGGCAGCTCCGGGTGGTCGGGGGCGAAGACCGTCACGGCGTCGTGCCGTAGGGCCCACCGGCGAGCGCGGCACCGACCTCGTGGCGGGCGGCCTTCAGGGCGATGTCCGTGCGGAACTGCGCGCCCTCGAGCGAGATGCAGGACAGGGCCTCGTAGGCGGTGGCGCGTGCGTCCTCGAGCGAGGCCCCCAGCCCGACGACGGTGAGCACCCGCCCACCCGCGCTGACCATCTGCCCGTCGTGGAGCGCCGTGCCCGCGTGCAGGACCCGCGCCCCCTCGACGGCGCCGGCCTTCTTCAACCCGCGGATGCGGCGGCCCGTGACCGGCGCGTCCGGGTAGTTCTCCGAGGCCAGCACCACGGCGACGGCGGTCTTCGGCGACCAGTTCAGCGGGTCCAGGTCCTCGAGGGTGCCCCTGGCCGCCGCGAGCAGCACGCCACCGAGCGGGGTGGTCAGCCGCGCGAGCACGGCCTGGGTCTCGGGATCGCCGAAGCGGACGTTGAACTCGATGACGCGCACGCCGCGGGAGGTCAGCGCCAGGCCGATGTAGAGGACGCCCGCGAACGGGGTGCCCCGATGGGCCATCTCGTCGATCACGGGCTGGGCCACGCGGGTGACGACGTCGCTGACGAGGCTCGTTGGCACCCAGTCGAGCGGTGAGTACGCGCCCATGCCCCCGGTGTTGGGGCCCTGATCCCCGTCGCGAATGCGTTTGAAGTCCTGCGCGGGGGCCAGCGGGACCACGGTGCGTCCGTCGGAGAGGACGAACAGGGAGACCTCCGGTCCGTCGAGGTACTCCTCGATGACCACGGCGCTCCCGGCCCGGAAACAGGCGGCCGCGTGCGCCCTCGCCTCGTCCGGATCGTCCGTGACGACCACTCCCTTGCCAGCGGCGAGTCCATCGTCCTTCACCACGTAGGGGGCTCCGAACGTACTGAGGGCCTCGTCGGCCTGCTCCTCGGTGGTGGCCACGCGCGCCATCGCGGTGGGGACATCGGCTGCGGCCATGATCTGCTTCGCGAAGGCCTTGGACTCCTCGAGCTGCGCGGCGGCCCGGGTGGGGCCGAACACGGGGATCCCGGCCTCGAGGAGGGCATCGGCGACCCCGGCCACGAGCGGGGCTTCCGGGCCGATCACCACGAGGTGCACACCGAGCCCACGGGCCAGCTCCGTGACGGCGGCAGGGTCACCGGCATCGAGCTGGTGCGCAGTCACATCCTGGCTGATTCCGGCGTTGCCGGGGGCCGCATGCACCTCCGCGACGAACGGGTCGGCCAGCAGGGCACGGACGATGGCGTGTTCGCGGCCTCCGGGGCCCAGCACGAGAATCTTCACAGTAGGACAGCGTACTGGAGGGCTTCCGGCCCACCCAGAGCCCGGACGCCTGTTACGGAGCCTGCCGCCACCCATACTGTTGCCGGACCCCTCCGAATACCCGGCATGACACATTCCACCAGAGGACGCCGCGGCAGCACCGTCCTGGCCGCGCTCGCCGGCATCATCGCCGCGGGCCTGGTGCTCGGTGTCGCCGAACTCGTGGGCGCATTCTTCCGCGCCAGCGCCACCCCGGTCATCGCGATGGGCTCCACCTTCATCGACTTCACACCGTCCTGGATGAAGGACTTCGCGATCGAGACCTTCGGTACCAATGACAAGCTCGCCCTCCTGGTGGGCATGGGCGTGACGATCGCGCTCCTCGCCGCCGTGCTCGGCATCGTGGCCTACCGCCGGTGGGTCCTCGGCGCCGCCGGGGTCCTCCTGATGGGCGCGATCATCCTCGCCGCCGTGCTCACCCGCGCAGGGGCGTCCCTCCCGGACATGATCCCGACCGTGATCGGCACTGCCGCCGGACTGCTCGCTCTCCGCTGGCTCATCGCCCGCCTGCACCGAGCCGACGCCGCGACCCGCACCGAGAGCTCCGCGGCGGCGGAAGCCGGAGCTGCGCACGACGACGAACTCCCCCGCACGGGGTCCACCAGCTCCGCGGCGACGCCCGGTCACGCCACCTCACGCCGCGGCTTCTTCGTCGCGGCGGGCGTGACCGCCGTCGTCGCGGCTGCCGCGGCCGGCGGAGGCCGCCTCCTCGCCGGCGCCCGCAGCAACCTCGCAGCCGCCCGGGACAGCCTGCGGTTCCCGGCTCCTGCAAGCCCCGCACCCCCGCTGCCCGACGGCGTCCAGTCATCCGTGGAGGGCGTCACCTCCTTCGTCACCCCGAACAGCGACTTCTACCGGATCGACACGGCGCTGAGCGTGCCCCAACTCAGTGCCGAGGACTGGGTGCTGCGGGTGCACGGCATGGTCGAGGAGGAGTTCGAGCTCTCCTTCCAGGATCTGCTCGACGCCGACCTGATCGAACGCCACATCACCCTGACCTGCGTCTCCAATCCGGTGGGCGGCGGGCTCGTGGGCACCGCGAAGTGGCTCGGGTATCCGCTGCGCGAGGTCCTGGCCCGCGCCCGCCCCCTCGCCGGCGCCGATATGGTGCTGTCCACGAGTTCGGACGGCTTCAGCGCCTCCACTCCCCTGCCCGTCCTGCAGGACGACCGCGATGCGATCCTCGCCGTCGCCATGAACGACGAACCACTGCCGGCCGAGCACGGCTTCCCCGTGCGCATGGTGGTACCCGGGCTCTACGGCTACGTTTCCGCCACCAAGTGGGTGGTGGATCTCGAGGTGACCCGCTTCGCCGACGCCAAGGCCTACTGGTCGGATCGCGGCTGGGCCGAGCGCGGTCCCATCAAGACCATGACCCGCGTCGAGGTCCCGAAGCCGTTCGCCTCGGTCGACGCCGGCGAAGTGATGATCGGCGGTGTCGCGTGGTCCCAGCAGCGGGGCATCACGAAGGTGGAGGTCTCGGTGGACGACGGCGACTGGGAGGCGGTGGACCTCGCCGCCGAAGCCTCCGTGGATACCTGGCGGCAGTGGTCCCACGCGGTCACGCTCGACGCCGGACTCCACACCGTCCGGGCCCGCGCCACCGACGCCGTCGACGGCGTCCAGACCGACGAGCGGGCCGAGACCGTGCCCGACGGCGCATCGGGCTGGCAGCTCGTGCAGTTCACGGTGGCCTGAGCCTGATCCCCGGGCCATGCCCCACCTCAGACCCGGAGCGCCCCGCTCCGAACGATCTGCGCCCACCGGATGACCGTTCCCTCCGGTGGGCGCAGTTGTGCCCGGGTGCCCCGCATGAACAGGCACCGACGGCCGCAGGACATGGTGAATACTGGACGCATGCCCTCCACCTTCACCACGGCGGACGCCGTGGACCTCGCCGTCCTCGAACGCAACGGCTTCACCGAGTCCCGCCACATCGGCTCGGCCGTGGTCCTGGCGTCCGACGGCTCCGTGGTCACCGGACTCGGGGACATCACCAGCCCGATCTTCCCGCGCTCCACCCTCAAACCGTTCCAGGCCCTCGCCAGCATGAAGGCCGGTGTGCCGCTGCGCGGACCGCAGGTGGCGCTCGCCGCCGCGAGCCATGTGGCCAGCAATGAGCACATGGACGTGGTCCGGACCATGCTCGACGCCGCCTCCCTCACCGAGGAACACCTGCAATGCCCCGCGGACTGGCCACAGGACGAGGCAGCGCGCAACGAGCTCGTGCGCGCAGGCAAGGGGAAGCAGCGCATCGCGTTCAACTGCTCCGGCAAACACGCGGCGTTCCTCTGGGCCTGCGTCGAGAACGGCTGGGACACCGCGACGTACCTGGATCCGGCCCACCCGCTCCAGCGGTCGGTGGCCGAGGTCATCGAGGAGTACACGGAGGAGTCCGTGGCGGCCTGGGGTGTGGACGGCTGCGGCGCTCCCGTTGCCGCGATGTCGCTGACCGGTCTGGCCCGGGGTATCGGGAAGATGGCCAAAGCGCCCTCCGACAAGCACGCGGATGCCCGGGCGGCAACCATCACCACCGCGATGCTGGACTACCCGTGGGCGGTCCATGGACGTGGCATGGAGAACTCCGTGGTCATGGACGACCTCGGGATCCTGGCCAAGAGCGGGGCCGAGGGCGTCCTGGTCCTCGGCGCTCCGACCGGTGCGGCGCTGGCCCTGAAGGTGCTCGACGGGAACTCCCGCGCCGCGACGCTCGTGGGCCTGACCCTCTTCGCCGCGGCGGGCGCGATCGATGCCGACGCCGTCGGAGCGGTCCTGGAACGCGTGGTCCCGCCGGTGCTCGGCGGAGGGCTGCCCGTGGGCAGCCTCCGGCTCGCCGCGCCGGTCATGGCGCTGCTCGACTAGGAACGGCGGGACCGATGGCACGACGACGCATCACCTCCCAGGACGGCCGGCTGGCGCTGGAGCAGGTCGCCGCAGGTGCCGCGAGCCGGTCCGAGCTCGCCATGGCCGTACGGTTCACGCTCGAGGAACTGGCAGAGCAGGCCCCCGGCAACAGCGTGGAGGTGCGTGTGCCTCCCTTCGGTGTCACCCAGTGCGTGGAGGGTCCGCGCCACACGCGCGGCACACCGCCGAACGTCGTGGAGACGGACGCCACCACCTGGCTGGCCCTGGTCACGGGATCGCTGGCGTGGGCGGATGCGGTGGCGGCGGGCAGGATCGCGGCGTCGGGCCAGCGTGCCGATCTCAGCCCGTGGCTGCCCTTCGCAAGGTGGTGAAGGCAGTGAGCCGTCTGGCAGACCGGCCGCTGCGCACGCGTGTGCTGGCCGCTGGGCGGGAACAGCCCGCCGCCGCCTGGCTGACCGGTCTCGGCGCCACCCTGCTCTACACCCTCTTCTCCCTGACCCAGTGGTACCGGCTCGCGTCGCCCTCGTGGGATCTCGGGATCTTCACGCAGCTCGCGAAGGCCTACGCCGGGCCGGGCGCGCCGATCGTCCCCATCAAGGGGGAGGGCTTCAACCTGCTCGGCGACCACTTCCATCCGCTGCTGGTCCTCCTGGGACCGGCCTATGCCGTGGCGCCGTCGGCCCTGACGCTCCTGGTGGTGCAGAATCTCCTCTTCGGGCTGTCGGTGGCCGTCGTGTCGCGGGCCGCGATACGACTCCTCGGGACGGCGCCGGGGATCGTCGTCGGCATCGCGTATGCCCTCTCCTGGGGACTGCAGTCCGCGGTGGCCGCGCAGTTCCACGAGATCGCCTTCGCGGTCCCGCTCCTGGCCCTGGGCCTCGAGGCCGTTCTGCGCCACCGCGTGGTGCCCGCCGTCGTCTGGAGTGGCCTGCTGGTCTTCGTCAAGGAGGATCTCGGGCTCACGGTGATGATGCTCGGCCTCGTGATCGCCTGGCGGCTGCGCTCCGTCGCCGGTCTGTGGCTCGCTGCCTGGGGCGCGCTGTGGCTCGTCCTGTCGGTCGCGCTGATCCTGCCGGCGCTCAACACCGGCGGCCGATACGACTACTCGGATCGCATCGACGTCGGCGCGATGCTCGCGGATCCCACCTCCGCCGTCGTCGACCTCGTCTCCGGGCCCGCCAAGTACCACTCGCTGCTGCTCCTCCTGCTCGCCGGGGGCTTCCTCTTCCTGCGCTCGTCCCTGGCCCTGGTACTGCTGCCCACCCTCCTGTGGAGATTCGCCTCGGGCCAGGACGGGTACTGGGGCCCCGAATGGCATTACAGCGCCGTCCTCATGCCGGTCCTCTTCCTGGCCCTGGTGGACGGCGTCCATACGCTCCGGACCAGCCCCCGACCGGTGGCCCGCACCGCGTCGCTGTTCGGAGTACCCCTCGCCGCCGCCGCGAGCCTGGTCCTCCTGCCTGCCCAGCAGTTCGCCGTGCTCGCGGAACCGGAGACCTACCAGCAGTCCGAGCGCTGGGATGCCGCGCACCGCATGATGGCCCTCATCGACGAGGGCGCCTCCGTGGAGAGCGGAGTGGTCCTGATGGCGTACCTGGTCCCCGATGCGCGGGTCTACTGGATCGGGAACGCCAATCCTGCGCCCGACTACCTGATCGTGGACGCCGACGACTGGAGCTGGGGTCCCGTGCGACCCGCCGACGCCGAGGCCCATGCCGAGCAGCTCTACCCGGGCACCGACTACACCGTCGACTTCGACGAGGCCGGTTACCAGCTCGTGCGGGCGGAACGCTGAATCCCGGTAGCCTTCAGGCATGACCTCCGAGCAGCATCCGCCCACCGATCCCGCCGAGCCACCCGCCAGGCGATCCGCCGGAAAATCCGCAGGGCAATCCGCAGGGCACGCCTCCGAGCCGGCGGACACCCGGGGCGCCGTCCCGGCGGACGGTCAGCCCGCGCCGACGGACCACGACAGGACACCTTCGCGGGAGACCGCCGGCGGCGACACGACTGCACCGCAGGCCGCCCCGGAAAGCCCTGTGGCCGGCGGTCCGGCCTACCGTGAGGTGACGGTCCGGAGGGCCCCGAAGATCGTGCCGTTCATGGTTCTCGGTGCCGTCCTCGGTTTCCTCGTGGCCCTCGTGCTCGCCTATACGGGCCCGGTGGATCCCACCCTCACCCGCGGCTCGGTCCTGGGCTTCTTCACCGTCGCGTTCGCCGTTCCCGGGCTCCTCCTCGCAGCGCTGCTCGTCCTGGTCATAGACCGCCGCAGTATCCGGAAGGCGGAGCGGGCGCGGGCGGAGCGGGCCTTCGACGACGAGGCCTGACCTCCGCTTCCCGACTCCTGTCAACGCCCGAGTCGGAGTGGCTAACGGCCCACTCGTGGTGGTCGACAGTTAGAGTGAGCTGGCGGTCGAACGCCGCCCCGACCACCGAGGAGCACGCCATGAAATCATTCGCCTGTGGAGATGTCGTACCCGGCTGCAACGCCCGCTGGGTCTGCAGCACCGAGGACGAGATCCTGGCCCAGGTAGCACCCCACGCCACGTCCGCCCACGGCCTGACCGAGATCAGCCCGGAGCTCGTCAGCGCGGTCCGCAGCAATATCGTCACGGTCTGAGCAAGACTCCCAGCGGCGCTACCGGAAGCGACGACCCGAGGGTGCACGAGGACATCGAGCTCCTCAGGGCCTGTACCGGCGAGGGTGTCACCTCCGCGTACCAGCCGATCATCAGCACCGGTAACGGCACGATCGTCGGCTACGAGGCCCTCGTCCGTTTCCCCGGCTACGAGGAGAAGAACCCCGAGGCCTGGTTCTCCCGGGCGCGCCGCGCAGGCTGCGACGCGCAACTCGAGGCCGTCGCGCTCCGGCGCGCGTTCGAGCACCGCGCTTCCCTTCCCGGTAACTGCTTCATGACCGTCAACGTCTCGCCCCACCTGCTCGTGTCACCGGAGATCCGCAGCGTGTGGGCGGACCAGGGCTCACTCGGCGGTGTGATGGTAGAGCTCACCGAACAGACCCCGATCGACTCCTATCTTGAGCTGGAGCCGCACCTGAACGCCCTGAAGTCCGCGGGTGCGCTCATCGCCATCGACGACGCCGGCTCCGGCTATGCGGGACTGCAGCATCTGCTCGCCCTGCGCCCGGCGATGATCAAGATGGACCGGGAACTCGTCCGCGACATCGACACCGACGAGGCGAAGCGGGCACTGCTGGAGATGCTCGGCCTGTTCGCGAGCCGGGTGGACGCATGGATCCTCGCGGAGGGCATCGAGCGCGTCGAGGAACTCGACGTGATCGCCGGCCTCGGGGTGCCGCTCGTCCAGGGCTACCTGCTCGGTAGGCCCGCGCCGCCCTGGTCCTCACTCGACCCGGATCTCGCCCTGCGACTCGCCACCCGACCGGACCCCGCGAGCGGCCACCTGGTGCGCGGAATCCTCGAGCATGCACCGACGGCGTCGTCCCACGAGGCGGCCGCGGCCCTTTTCGCCGAGGGGGCGCACCTCACCGATGTCGTCCTCCTCGACGGCCGGCGGCCGGTCACGATCCTGTCCGAGGAGGCCGCCTACCTGGGCCTGGTGACCGCCGGGCTGATCGTCAATGTGGACACACCCGTCGACGAGGCGCTGTCGCGGTCGATCACCAGGGACCCGACGTCGCGCTTCACTCCCCTGCTCGTGAGCGACAACGCAGGTAGGTACGTGGGGATCGCCCGCATGGAGCGGCTCATCGGGGCGCTCGCCGGAGAGACCCGCGCCGCCCTGCCCTGATCTGCCGGGGCGCGGTCACCACCACGCGCCCCGGCGGTCGGCACCACGCGGCTCGCAGCGGGCGGCGTGAGAGAATGGCCGCATGGTGCGCGGCGACGGACAGCTATCCCACGATCTTCTCCCCAACGAAAAAGGACCGCAGGACGCCTGCGGTGTCTTCGGCGTCTGGGCGCCCGGCGAGGAGGTCGCCAAGCTCGCCTACTACGGGCTGTACGCGCTGCAGCACCGCGGTCAGGAATCGGCGGGTATAGCGACCAGCGACGGCCGCCGCATCAATGTGTACAAGGACATGGGCCTGGTGTCCCAGGTCTTCGACGAACCGACGTTGAACACGCTCAAAGGGCACATCGCCGTCGGGCACTGCCGCTACTCCACCACCGGGTCCTCGCTGTGGGCCAACGCCCAGCCCACACTCGGCGCCACCGCCGCCGGCACGGTGGCCCTCGCGCACAACGGCAATCTGACCAACTCCGCCGAGCTCTACGAGATGGTGCTGGCCCGGCACGGGAAGCCCCGCGCCGGGGAACTGGCCCAGGGCAACACCACCGACACCGCGCTGGTGACCGCGCTGCTCGGCGGCGACGACGACCGCTCACTCGAGCAGACGGCGCTGGAGCTCCTGCCCGCCATCCACGGCGCGTTCTGCTTCGTCTTCATGGACGAGGGCACGCTGTACGCTGCACGGGATCCCCACGGTGTCCGCCCGCTCGTCCTGGGCCGGCTGGAACGCGGCTGGGTGGTCGCCTCCGAGCAGGCCGCCCTCGCGACCGTGGGCGCGAGTTTCATCCGCGAGATCGAACCCGGGGAGTTCATCGCGATCGACGAGGACGGCGTACGCAGCAGCCGCTTCGCCCCGCAGACGTCCGCGGGCTGCGTCTTCGAGTATGTGTACCTTGCCAGGCCCGACGCCGCGATCGCCGGACGCTCGGTGTACGAGGCGCGCGTGGAGATGGGCCGCCAGCTGGCGCGCGAGAACTCGGAGGTGGGGGACATCGTGATCCCGGTCCCCGAGTCCGGCACCCCGGCAGCGGTCGGCTTCGCCGAGGAGTCCGGCATCCCCTTCGCCCACGGCTTCGTGAAGAACGCCTATGTGGGACGCACCTTCATCCAGCCCAGCGAGACCCTGCGCCAGCTCGGCATCCGGCTGAAGCTCAACGCGCTCGAGTCCGTGATCCGCGGCAAGCGCATCATCGTGGTGGACGATTCGATCGTCCGCGGGAACACCCAGCGCGCTGTGGTGCGGATGCTGCGCGAGGCCGGCGCCGCGGAGGTCCATGTGAAGATCTCCTCACCTCCGGTGCGCTGGCCCTGTTTCTACGGCATCGATTTCGCCTCGCGGGCGGAACTGATCGCCAATGGTGCCGCGGTGGAGGAGATCACGGCCTCCATCCGTGCCGACAGCCTCGCCTACATCTCCGAGGACGGCATGATCGATGCCACCCAGCAACCACGCGAGCGCCTGTGCACTGCCTGCTTCACCGGGAAATACCCCATCCCGCTGGCCGACGACGACCGCCGGGGCAAAGAATTCCTCGAGCGCGTGAACCCCGCCGACAAGATCGGCGCAACGGGCTGCGACCCGGGACCGGGTGCCGAGCTGGAAGTGCTGCTGACCGACGACGACAAGAAGGAACGGGTATGAGTTCGCCGAACCCCATCACCTACGCAGGCGCAGGTGTGGACGTCGAGGCCGGCGACCGCGCCGTCGAACTCATGAAGGACGCGGTCCGCGCGACGCACGGCGACGACGTCCTCGGCGGGGTGGGCGGCTTCGCCGGACTCTTCGACGTCTCCCGCCTCCTCACCTACACGCGGCCCCTCCTGGCGACGTCAACCGACGGTGTGGGCACGAAGGTGGCGATCGCCCAGGCCTTGGACATCCATGACACCATCGGTCTCGATCTCGTGGGCATGGTGGTCGACGACATCGTGGTGGTCGGTGCCGAGCCGCTCTTCATGACCGACTACATCGCGTGCGGGAAGGTGGTCCCCGAGCGCATCGCCGATATTGTCCGCGGCATAGCGGCCGGCTGTTCCCTGGCCGGCACCGCACTCGTGGGAGGGGAGACAGCAGAGCATCCCGGTTTGCTCGGCGTCGACGAGTACGACGTCGCGGGCGCAGCGACCGGCGTCGTCGAGGCTGCGCACGTCCTCGGGCCCGAACGCGTGCAGAAGGACGACGTGGTGATCGGCATGGCGTCCTCGGGCCTGCATTCCAATGGCTACTCCCTCGTCCGGCGGGTCATGGACCGGGCCGGCTGGTCCCTCGAACGCCAGGTCCCCGAGCTGGGCCGGACCCTGGGTGAGGAGCTCCTGGAGCCCACCCGCATCTATGCCGCGCACTGCCTGGCCCTGGCTCGTGACGACGCGGCGCAGGTCCACGGTTACAGCCACGTGACGGGCGGCGGCCTGGCCGCAAATCTGGCGCGGGTCCTGCCGCGCGGCCTCGAAGCCACCGTGGATCGCTCCACCTGGGCATTGCCGCCCGTCTTCTCCCTCGTCTCAGGACTCGGCGACGTGCCGCTCCCGGATCTGGAGCGCACGCTCAACCTCGGGGTGGGGATGGTGGCGATCGTCGGCGTCGCCGGGGCGGATGCCGCCGTGGCCCGGCTCAATGCGGCGGGCGTGCCCTCGTGGGTGATGGGAAGCGTCGGTACCCCTGCAGGCGGGGCCACCGAGGGGCCGGACTACGTGCAGGGCGCCAAGGGCGTGGACGGCGGGTCGGTACGCCTCGTCGGGGCGTACGCCTGACCCAGCAGAACGTTCCACCTGGAGACCTCCTCCCCCGGGAGAAGGTCGTGACCGCAGGGGCGGTCAGGTTCCGGGCCGGCCGGCGACCCGAGCCAATAGCTCGAAGGCCACGTGCCTCGAGGCCCACGAAAGACAGCGCATCGCCCCTGTAGGCCGATGCGCCATGCGTGGATCGCGGGAGAACTCAGCCGGTGCGGCGGGCGCCGCTCTCCTCGCCGTCGTCGTCGTCGCCGTACTTGTCCGCGTACGCCGAATAGTCCGGCTCCTCCGGCTCGAAGGATTCGGGGCGCCGGGCAGCAGCACGACTCTCCTGATCCGTGAGCTCTCGCTGCAGTGCGGAATAGTCCGTGGCCGGGCTGAAGTACTTCATGTCCCGGGCCTGCTTGGTAGCTTTTGCCTTTTGACGGCCGCGCCCCATGGCGTGACCCCCTTTGTGCGTCGATCCGGAGGTGGTCACTGGGGCACGAGGCCCAAGGCTGCAGCGAGGCCCCGGAGTATTTGGTCGAATTGTCGTAAGTCTAGGTTACATGCTTTCACCATCCCCGAAATGCCGCCCGGATGCTCCCGGTACGCGACGCCGCACGGCCGCCCGGCATGCCCCCGCCGCCGGCATCCCGCCCCTTGCGGGCACCCGGCCGGATGAACTTGGATGGAGTGCCGGCAGGTCGGGGCAACCAGCCCTCGAGCCACCGGAGATCCGAGGAGACAGGGGCCACCATGAGCACCGAGGGGCAGATCCCAGACGATCGGGGGGCGGCGCCGGAGAACGTTCCCGTGCCGGCGGCGACGACCGACGACCCCCGGACCGACGATGCGGGCGCCGACGGCGGATTCGCGACCGACGACGCGCCCACCCGGCTGGACCCCGAGCTGTCGGTGGCACGCGACACCATCGACCTGTCCGAACCCGATCTCGCACCCGCCGAGATCACTCCCGAGGTGGCCGACGCCGCCTCGCTCGATGCCGCTGCGGCCGAGGCACGCGCCGTCGCCGCCCAGGCGGAGGAGGCGAGTTCGCTCGTGGGGGGCCCGATGCCGCGGAACGCGCCGGTTGCCCGCGCCTCCCGCGACGGGACCGCGCCCGCCGGGGCAGTAGTGGAAGACGGGCCGGGCACGTCCCCGACTCCTGGCGAAAGCTCGGACGGGAGCGCGTACCAGGGGGACCACGACGCGCCCACCGGGCGGCCCATCGCCGCTGGGGAGCGATCGGGCGACCGACCGGACGAGGAGGAGCGGGCCACAAGGGACGAGCCCCGCACCCGGAGCATTGCACTCCCGCTGCTGCTGGTCATCGGAGCGGTCGTGGTGCTCGTCGGCCTGCTGATCTGGCTCGTCGCTTCCCTCGTGAGCGGTCTGGGCCCCGCCGATGCGGCACCCCAGGACCACCCGGCTCCGGTGTCGGTCCTCGTCCACGCGTGACGCGAGGGGAACCGATCCGGTTCCCCCCGCGCCGTGCCGTCCTACGTGCGGTCGGCCGCCCGCACCGAGAGTCCGCCCGCGTCGATCGCCTCCGGGTCCGGCTCCGGCCGGTCGACGACGACGGTGTCGCCCTCGACGATGTCCCCAGAGAGGATTCCCCTGGCCAGCCGGTCACCGATCTCCCGCTGCACGAGCCTGCGGAGCGGCCGGGCCCCGTAGGCCGGATCGAATCCCGTCAGGGCCAGCCATTCGCTCGCCGCGGCACTGACGTCGAGTTCGAGCCGCCGATCCCGCAGCCGCTCCCCCAGCAGTCCCACCTGCAGGTCCACGATCCGCGAGAGCTCCTCGAGATCCAGCGGATCGAAGATCACGACGTCGTCGAGCCGGTTGAGGAACTCGGGCCGGAAGTTCGCATTGACGGCGGACATCACGGCGGCGCGCTTCGTGGCCTCGTCGAGCGAGGAGTCCACGAGGAACTGGGAGCCGAGATTGGAGGTCAGCACGAGGATGACATTGCGGAAGTCGACCGTCCGTCCCTGGCCGTCGGTGAGGCGACCGTCGTCGAGCACCTGCAGGAGCAGGTCGAAGACCTCCGGATGGGCCTTCTCCACCTCGTCGAGCAGCACCACACTGTACGGCCGGCGGCGCACCGCCTCGGTGAGCTGTCCGCCCTCCTCGTAGCCCACGTAACCCGGAGGAGCGCCGACGAGGCGCGCCACGGAGTGCTTCTCCGAGTACTCCGACATGTCGATCCGCACCATGGCGCGCTCGTCGTCGAACAGGAAGTCCGCGAGCGCCTTGGCCAGCTCGGTCTTGCCCACGCCCGTGGGGCCCAGGAAGAGGAAGGAACCGGTGGGTCGGTCGGGGTCGGAGACGCCCGCCCTGGCACGGCGGACGGCGTCGGACACCGCGGTGACTGCTCGCCGCTGGCCGATCAGCCGCGCACCGATCCTGTCCTCCATCTGCAGGAGCTTCTGGCTCTCGCCCTGCAGCATGCGCCCGGCGGGAATGCCGGTCCATGCGGAGATGACCTCGGCAATGTCGTGTGCGGTGACCTCTTCGGCCACCATCAGCTCGTGGGGGTCGACCGTCTGCTCCTCGGCGGCCTGCGCCTCGCGGAGTTCGCGCTCGAGGCCCGGGATCTGCCCGTAGAGGATGCGCGACGCCGTCTCGAGATCGCCCTCCCGCTGGGCGCGGTCGGCCTGGGACCGGAGCTCGTCGAGCGAGGCCTTCAGCTCGCCCACACGGTTCAGGCCGGCCTTCTCGGCCTCCCACCGAGCATTCAGGCCGTCCAGGTCCTCCTGACGGTCTGCCATCTCGGCGCGCAGTGCCTCCAGCCGTTCTACAGAGGCCTCGTCCTTCTCCCTGGACAGCGCCATCTCCTCCATGCGCATCCGCTCGAGCGACCGGCGCAGCTCGTCGATCTCGACCGGGGCGGAGTCGATCTCCATCCGCAGGCGCGACGCGGCCTCATCCACGAGGTCGATCGCCTTGTCGGGCAGCTGCCGCCCCGGGATGTACCGCTGGGAGAGGGTCGCCGCAGCCACCAGGGCCGAATCCGCGATGGAGACCTTGTGGTGCGCCTCGTAGCGTTGCTTCAGACCACGGAGAATTCCGATCGTGTCCGGCACGGAGGGCTCACCCACATACACCTGCTGGAATCTGCGCTCGAGGGCAGGGTCCTTCTCGACATTCTCGCGGTACTCGTCCAGCGTCGTCGCACCGATGAGGCGGAGCTCGCCACGGGCGAGCATGGGCTTGAGCATGTTCCCGGCGTCCATGGAGCCCTCGGAGGCACCGGCGCCGACCACCGTGTGGAGCTCGTCGATGAAGGTGACGACCTGGCCGTCGGAGGCACGGATCTCCTCGAGCACGGCCTTCAGCCGCTCCTCGAACTCACCCCGGTACTTGGCGCCGGCAATCATGGCTCCGAGATCGAGGCTGATGAGCCTCTTTCCGCGGAGCGACTCGGGCACGTCACCGGCCACCATGCGCTGGGCAAGACCTTCGACGACGGCGGTCTTGCCCACCCCGGGTTCACCGATGAGCACGGGGTTGTTCTTGGTGCGGCGACTGAGCACCTGCACCACGCGCCGGATCTCGTTGTCCCGCCCGATCACGGGGTCGAGCCTGCCGCTGCGGGCCACCTCGGTGAGATCCACCCCGAATTTCTCCAGCGCCTGGAAGGTGTTCTCCGGATCGGGCGAGTTCACGTGCCGGTCGCCGCGGATTCCGGGCAGGGCTGCGGCGAGGGCGTCGCGCGTGAGATCGACGCTGCGCAGGATCCCGCCCGCCGCACCCTCGTCCGCCGCGAGCGCCAGCAGCAGGTGCTCGGTGGAGACGAACTGGTCCCCGAGGGTCTCCGCCTCCTGCTTGGCCGTGGTCACCACCTGCAGGGCCTGGCGGGAGAACTGGGGCTGCGCCACGGACGATCCCGACGACGCCGGCAGCGCCTTGATGGCCGAACTGGCCCGCACGCTGACCATGTCGGGGTCTGCACCGGCCGCCCTCAGCAGTGCGACGGCGATTCCCTCCCGCTGGTCCGTCAGCGCCTTGAGGAAGTGTGGCGTGTCGATCTGCGCGTTGCCCGCAGTCGAGGCGTTCGTCGCTGCGGCTGAGAGCACCTCGCGGCTCTTGGTGGTGAAATTCGTGTCCATGAGTGGTTCCTTCCTCAACCCTGTGTGTCGTCCGACCAGTACCTTGAGTCTACCCGACTCAACTCTGGACGAGGTCGCTTCGACCGACTGAGCCGTGGAGATCCGTGTCACGGCGCGAACCCGCCCTCGTCGGGTCCACCCCGATGCCTGCCAGGGGCACCGGCGTACAATGAAGTGCTCGCGGCATCCAGAATCCCGTGCCACCCGGGCCCGCCATACGCGAGGAATGCCGGACCTGCCGGACCTGGATGCCCCGGCCTCGATAGGCGGCATGTCCCTGGCGTGTGAGTTCCCGACACAGCGCTCCTGCGGCCGGCCTGCGCGCCGCCCGGCTCACGATTGCCCCGGTTCGATCAGCACGATCACCACCGCTCGGGTGGTTTCCAACGAGAGGAACGACATGAGTCAGAGCACCGACGCTCCGCCCACGGCCGATGCAGGAGGTGCCGCCGCGGAGACCGGCAGCACGGCCGAACCGCAGACCCGGGTCAACTGGACCGTCTTCATCGGCTCGGCCGTCGGCATCCTTGCCATCGCCACCTGGGCCATCATCGACACCGCCGGCGCGGAGGCGGTCATCGGATCCCTGGTCACCTGGGTCTCCACCAATATGGGGTGGTACTACTTCCTCGTGGTCACGCTCGTCGTGATCTTCGTGCTGGTGATCGCGCTGACGCGGGTGGGATCGACCAAACTGGGCCCCGATCACTCCAAGCCCCAGTTCAATCTCTTCACCTGGGCGTCCATGCTCTTCGCTGCCGGCATCGGTATCGACCTGATGTTCTTCAGCGTCTCCGAACCCGTGACGCAGTACCTCGCTCCTCCGCAGGGCGATGGCGCCACCGCGGAGGCTGCCCGGCAGGCACTCGTCCTCACCCTGTTCCACTACGGCATCACCGGATGGGCGCTCTATGCGCTCATGGGACTCGCGCTGGGCTACTTCGCGTACCGGCACAATCTCCCCCTGAGCATCCGCAGTGCCCTCTACCCCATCTTCGGCAAGAAGATCGACGGCCCACTCGGCCACGGCGTGGACATCGCGGCCCTGCTCGGCACCATCTTCGGCATCGCCACCTCCCTCGGGATCGGCGTCGTCCAGCTCAACTACGGGCTGAAGCTGATGTTCGGACTGCCGGAGAACCAGTCCGTGCAGATCGGCCTGATCGTCGTCGCCGTGGTCATGGCCACCGCGTCCACGCTCTCCGGCGTCGAGAAGGGCATCCGGCGGCTGGCGGAACTGAATGTCATCCTCGCCCTGGGACTCATGGTCTTCATCCTCGTGAACGGCAGGACCGCCTTCATGCTCGATGGCATCATCCAGAACACCGGAGACGTGCTCAGCCGCTTCCCCGGCATGACGCTGGACACCTTCGCCTACGACCGTCCAGGGGACTGGCTGCAGGGCTGGACGCTCTTCTTCTGGGCCTGGTGGATCGCCTGGGCACCCTTCGTGGGCCTGTTCCTCGCGCGGATCTCCCGCGGGCGCACCATCCGCCAGTTCATCCTGGGCACGCTCATGGTGCCGTTCGCCTTCATCCTGCTGTTCATCTCCATCTTCGGCAACAGCGCACTGGACATCGTCATGAACGGCAATGCCGCCTTCGGGGAGGTCGCGATGGCCCAGCCCGAACGGGCGTTCTACGGCCTGCTCGAGCAGTACCCGGCCGCGCCACTGATCATCGGCATCGCCACGTTCACGGGCCTGCTGTTCTACGTGACGTCCGCGGACTCCGGAGCCCTGGTCATGGCCAACTTCACGAGCCACCTCAAGGACGCCAGTTCCGACGGCGCCAAGTGGCTGCGCGTCTTCTGGGCGGCCGTCACCGGCCTGCTGACCCTCGCCATGCTGACCGTAGGCGGCGTCACCACGCTGCAGAACGCCACGATCATCATGGGCCTGCCGCTGTCCATCCTGCTGCTGTTCATCATGCTCGGGCTCTACCGGGCCCTGCGGATCGAGAACTCCCTGACCGACAGCTACCGTGCAAGCCTGCCGGGCATCATCTCGGGGCGTAGCGCGGAGGGCACGGCGAGCCGCAATTGGAAGCAGCGGCTCACCCGTGCCATGAGCTATCCCGGCCCGCGGCAGGCGAACCGCTTCGTGGACGAGGTCGCGCTGCCCGCCCTGCAGGAGGTGCACGACGAACTCCAGGCCCAGGGCGCCGACGTCACCCTCGGCACCGCGGTGGTGGAGACCTGCGGCATCCGGCACGTGGACCTCCACGTGGGACTCGGCGGCGAGCGTTCCTTCAAGTACCAGATCTACCCGGTCCAGTACGAGACGCCGTCCTACGCACCCGGCAACGCCGCCCTGGACCCGAAGTACTACCGCATGGAGGTCTTCTCCCTGGAGGGCAGCCACAGCTACGACCTCGCCGGGTACAGCAAGGAGCAGGTCATCACCGACGTCCTCGACCACTACGAGACCCACCTCGAATTCCTGCACCTGAACCGGTCCGAGCCCGGCAATACGGCCCTGATCGACGATCAGACCACCAAGGACAACTGGGAATCCGATTTCCCCCTCCAGGAGGAGACAAAGTGACCACGCAGAACCCACCGGCAACACTGTTCATCGACGGCGCCTGGGTGCCGGCATCGGACGGCAAGACACGCACCATCAGCTGTCCCGCCGACGGCTCGTTCGTCGCCGAGGTGTCCGAGGGCACGCGCGAGGACGCGGAGCGGGCCATCGCCGCCGCACGGCGCGCCTTCGACGGCGGTGCCTGGGCATCCGTCCCGGCACCCCAGCGCGGGGACTTCCTGCTCAGGGTGGCCGCCGAGCTGCGCGCCAGGAAGGACGAGTTCGCCCGCGCCGAGACGATGGACACCGGCAAGCGACTCGTGGAGAGCGAGATCGACATGGACGATATTGCCGACTGCTTCGAGTACTTCGGGAAACTCGCCGGCCAGAACGCCGGGCGGATCGTCGACGCCGACAATCCCGGCGTGGTGAGCCGTATCTCGTACGAGCCCGTGGGGGTCTGCGCGCTCATCTCCCCCTGGAACTACCCCCTGCTGCAGGCGGCATGGAAGATCGCACCGGCCATCGGCGCCGGGTGCTCCTTCGTCCTCAAGCCCAGCGAGCTCACGCCGTCGACCGCCATCCTCATGATGGATGTGCTCGAACGCCTCGGACTCCCCCAGGGCGTGGCGAATCTGGTCCTCGGCCCGGGAGCCGTGGTGGGCGCTCCGCTCTCGGAGAGCCCCGACGTGGACATGGTCTCCTTCACCGGCGGCCTCGAGACCGGCCGCATCATCGCGGCCTCGGCGGCCGGGACGGTGAAGAAGGTGGCGCTGGAACTCGGCGGGAAGAACCCGAACATCATCTTCGCCGACGCGGACTTCGACGCCGCCCTGGACAACGCCCTCAACGGCGCCTTCGTGCACTCCGGCCAGGTGTGCTCCGCCGGAGCCCGGCTCCTCGTCGAGGAACCCATCGCGGAACGCTTCGTCGACGAGCTCGTCCGGCGTGCCGGGCAGATCCGGCTCGGCGGCCCCTTCGACCCCGAGAGCGAGACCGGACCGCTGATCTCCGCCGCGCATCGCGACAAGGTCACCGCCTACGTCCGGAAAGGCGTCGAGGAAGGCGCCCGTGTACGCTGCGGCGGTGCCTGGGGTGAGGGCGACCTCGAGCAGGGCTTCTACTACACCCCGACCGTCCTGGACCGCGTGACGCGTGGGTCCTCCGTGCTCGTCGACGAGGCGTTCGGTCCCGTGGTCACGGTAGAGACGTTCAACGGCGAGGACGAGGCCGTGGAACTGGGCAACGACACCCACTACGGCCTTGCCGGAGCCGTCTGGAGCCAGGACGCCGGGAAGGGCCAGCGCGTCGCAGCCCGCCTGCGCCACGGCACCATCTGGATCAACGACTTCCACCCCTACCTGCCGCAGGCCGAGTGGGGCGGCTACGGGCAGTCCGGCGTGGGCCGTGAACTCGGCCCCACGGGCTTCTCCGAGTACCAGGAGGCCAAGCACATCTACCACAACATCGACCCCGCCGTCACCGGCTGGTTCGACGCGCGGATCGAGGAGGAATCAGCATGAGCACGCCCGAGGAGCAGATCAAGAAGACGACCTTCGACTACATCGTGGTGGGCGGCGGTTCCGCGGGCGCCGCGGTTGCATCGCGGCTGAGCGAGGACGCCGACGTCGAGGTGGCACTCATCGAGGCCGGCCCGGACGACCGCGGCAAGGAGGTGATCCTCCGCCTGGACCGGTGGATGGAGCTCCTCGAGTCGGGGTACGACTGGGACTACCCGATCGAGGCCCAGGAGAACGGGAACTCCTTCATGCGCCATGCGCGCGCGAAGGTCATGGGCGGCTGCTCGAGCCACAACTCCTGCATCGCGTTCTGGGCGCCGCGGGAGGACATCGACGAGTGGGAGCAGCGTTTCGGTGCCACCGGCTGGAACGCGGAGATGGCCTACGAGCTGTACCGCCGGCTGGAGAGCAACGAGGACGCCGGCCCCGATGCACCGCACCACGGTGACAGCGGCCCCGTCCACCTCATGAACATCCCGGCGCACGATCCCTCCGGGCAGGCTCTGCTCGACGCCTGCGAGCAGGCGGGCATCCCCCGCACGGCGTTCAACACCGGTGAGACCGTCATCAACGGGGCGGGCCTGTTCCAGATCAACCGCCAGGCGGACGGCACCCGGGCGTCGTCCTCCGTCTCCTACATCCACCCGATCGCGGACCGGCCCAACTTCACGCTCCTCACGGATCTGCGGGCACGCGCGCTGCGCATCGACGAGGACAACACCTGCACCGGCGTCGACGTCGTGGACGGGGCCTTCGGACGCACCCGGGCCCTGACCGCGCGGCACGAGGTGATCGTGTCCGCCGGCGCCATCGACACCCCGAAGCTGCTCATGCTCTCGGGTATCGGCCCGGCCGAGCACCTCCGCCAGAACGGTGTCGCCGTGCGCGTCGACTCCCCCGGCGTGGGCGAGCACCTGCAGGACCACCCGGAGGGCGTCATCCAGTGGGAAGCGAAGCAGCCCATGACGGAGACCTCCACCCAGTGGTGGGAGATCGGCATCTTCACCACCACGGAGGACGGCCTGGAGCGGCCCGATCTGATGTTCCACTACGGCTCGGTGCCCTTCGACATGCACACCCTCCGCCAGGGCTACCCGACCACCGAGAACGGCTTCTGCCTCACCCCGAATGTCACGCATGCCCGCTCGCGCGGCACGGTCCGGCTGCGCAGCAGCGACTTCCGGGACAAGCCACTCGTGGATCCGCGCTATTTCACGGATCCGCACGACATGCGCGTGATGATCGCCGGCATCAGGACGGCGCGCGAGATCGTGGCCCAGCCCGCCATGGCAGCGTGGGCGGGCGAGGAACTGTACCCGGGCGCCGAGGTGCAGACCGACGAGCAGATCCGGGACTACATCACGAAGACGCACAACACGGTCTACCACCCGGCCGGCTCCGTCAGGATGGGCGCGGCGGACGATACGATGTCACCCCTCGACCCCGAGCTGCGGGTCAAAGGCATCACCAGGCTGCGCGTCGCGGATGCCTCCGTGATGCCCACGCTGACCACGGTGAACCCGAACATCACGGTCATGATGATCGGCGAGCGGTGCGCGGATCTCGTCAAGCAGGCGCGAGCAGCATCGACGCAGGACCGGTCCGTGGGCGCGACTGCGTCCTGAGCAGCGGCACGCGATCCCCCGTCACCGCACACCGCGTGCCGTGACGGGGGATCGCGTGCTTCCTCGTACATAATGAGCCGCATGGGGAAACTCCACCGCGCCACCACGTGCCTGACCGTTGCTGCCCTCGCCCTCAGCCTGACCTCATGCACCGATGATCGCCCCACCGCGGCGGACGCCGCCGGGACGCTCGCCGCGGGACTCGCCCAGCTCGACGTCGGGCAGTCCGCCTTCTCCTCCGGGGAGGCGGCGGAGGTCACCGCCGAGCTCGCGGCGATCACCGAGGGCTTCACGCCCGCGCCACCGCGGGTGACGGTCGGCGGGGTCGAGGAGACCGGCGAGGACACGGCGACGGCCACCCTGGACTACGTCTGGGATGTCGATGCCTCTGACAGGGACTGGACCTACAGCACGACGGCGGAGCTCACCCGCGTGGACGACGCCTGGCAGACCGCGTGGAAGCCCGGCGTCTTCGTGGAGGGTCTGCTGCCCGACGAGAAGCTCGCCCTGACGAGCACGCCGGCCGCCCGCGGCGACATCACGGGCGCGGACGGCGAGGTGATCGTCACGGAACGGCCCGTGCTTCGCGTGGGCATCGACAAGACGCAGGTCCCCGAGCCGAATCGGGCAACCTCCGCACGAGCACTGGCTGAGCTGCTCGAGGTCGATCCCGAGGCATACGCGGACCAGGTGGCCGCCGCGGGGGAAGAGGCCTTCGTCGTCGCCCTCGTGGTGCGCGACGACGCCGACCGGACCGTGACCGACGCGCAGATCAGCGCCATCGAGGGCGCTCTCGGCCAGCCCGGCACGCTCGAACTCGGGCCCACACGCACCTTCGCCCGGGAACTGCTCGGCAGCGTCGGCGAGGCCACCGAGGAACTTGTGGAGCGCTCCGACGGTGCCCTCGAAGCAGGCGACATCACCGGTCTGAGTGGCCTGCAGCTCCAGCACGACGCGCAGCTCGCGGGCACCCCGGGGCTGGAGGTCGACGCCATCACTGCCGGTACGGCGGCGAGCACGCAGCGCCTCTTCAGCAGTGCACCCGTGGCCGGCACGGATCTGGCCACGACCCTCGATCCTCGCCTGCAGGCCCTGGGCGAACAGGTCCTGGCGGACGAACCCTCGGCATCCGCCGTCGTGGCCCTCCGACCCAGCACCGGGGAGATCCTCGCGGCCGCCAACGGCCCGGGCAGCGACGGACTGCAGACCGCGCTCCTCGGCCAGTACCCGCCCGGCTCCACCTTCAAGATCGCCACGACCCTCGCGCTCCTGCGGAACGGCTTCACACCCGATACGCCCACGAAGTGCACCGAGGAGGTGACCGTGGACGGCCGGAGGTTCAACAACGCCAGCACCTACCCCGAGCAGTTCATCGGCACCATCCCGCTGCTGGAAACCTTCGCGCAGTCCTGCAACACAGGGTTCATCGCCGCCCGTGACGAGGTCACCCAGGCCGACCTCGCCACCGCCGCCGCGGATCTCGGGATCGGCATCCCCGCGAGCATCGGCACACCCGCCTTCTTCGGCGCCGTACCCTCCGACGCGGAAGGGACAGCGCACGCCGCCACCATGATCGGCCAGGGCGAGGTCCTCGTGTCCCCCCTGTCCCTGGCCACCCTGGCGGCCTCGGTCGGAGCCGGATCCCGGGTCACGCCCACCCTCCTCGCAACCACCGAGACCGCCGAGTCCGCCGGGCCCGACGCCGGCAGTACGGGCAGCGGTCCCACCAGCCCCGCGACGGCGTCACCCGACGCCGCACCCTCCACGGAGGCGGTGCCGAGTTCGTTCACCCGGGCCGAGTCCGGGACGCTGAAGACACTCATGGGCGCCGTCGTCGAGCAGGGCGGCGCGCAGCTCCTGCAGGATGTCCCGGGTGACCCGGTCCTGGCCAAGACCGGCACGGCCGAGTTCGGCAGCGAGAAGCCGCCGCGCACCCACGCGTGGGTCGTCGCGCTGCAGGGAGATCTCGCCGTCGCCGTGTTCGTCGAGGAGGGCGAGCTGGGTTCCACCTCGGGCGGGCCGCTCATGCAGGCCTTCCTGAGGGGTGCAGCATCCTGACCGGCACCCTGCCGCGGAGGGTTCTCCACATCGAGGACGCAGGAGGTCGGAGCACAGCTCATCATCCAGTAGCTTGACCATTCTCCGGCCCCCGCCGGCCGGAGCAAACGAAGACCGTTGAAAGGCTCGCAGTGGATCTCACGTTCATCCCGCTCATCATCGGCGCGGCAGTGTTGCTCGTCGTCGTCATCGTCGCCATCGTCCTCGCCCGCATGGCCCTGCACATCGCCAGCCCCGACCAGGCCCTGATCATCTCGTCCCGGGACAGCAAGGGCCAGCCGGATCCGGACAGCCAGCGCGTGGTCTTCGGCCGCATCTTCATCAACCCGTTCGCCCAACGCGCCTACCCGCTCTCCCTCGCCTCCCGGCAGGTGTCCCTGCGCATCGAGGGCATCTCCAAGAACGGCATCAAGCTCCACCTCACGGGCGTGGCCCAGGTCAAGGTGGGAGGCGACGCCGACTCGGTCCGGAAGGCGGCCCAGCGCTTCCTCAACCAGCAGGACGCCATCGACCACTACACGCAGGAGACCCTCTCCGGCTCGCTGCGCTCCATCGTGGGCACCCTCACCGTCGAGTCGATCATCCGCGACCGCGCCACCTTCGCCAAGAGCGTGAAGGAGGAGGCCGAGCACTCCATGCACAACCAGGGTCTGGAGATCGACACCTTCCAGATCCAGTCGGTGGACGACGACTCCGGGTACCTGAAGAACCTCGGGCGACCCGAAGCGGCCCTCGCCGAGCGCAACGCGAAGATCGCCGAGGCCCGCTCCATGCAGGAGTCCGAGCAGGCCCGTGCCCTCTCCGACGAGCAGGTGGCGCTCGCCCAGCAGCAGCTGATCATCAAGCGTGCGGAGCTCAAGGAGGAGGCCGATGCCCGGCAGGCCCGCGCCGATGCCTCGGGACCCCTGGCCCAGGCCGAGCAGCAGGAGCAGGTGATCATCCGCGAGCAGCAGGTGGCCCAGCGACGCGCGGAACTGCGCGAGCGCGAGCTCGACACCGAGGTACGCAAGCCGGCCGACGCGGAGAAGTACCGCCTCATCCAGCAGGCCGACGCCAAGCTCGAGGAGCGACGCCGGGGCTCGGAAGCCACGGAGATCGAGGCCACGGTGGACCTCGCCCGCCGCAAACTGGTCGCCGAGGGCGATCGCGTGGCAGCAGAGGCCGACGCCGCGGCAAACACCGCACGTGGCACGGCAGAGGCCGCCATCAACGAGGCCAAGGGCCGCGCCGACGCCGCCGTCATCGCCTCCCGTGGTGACGCCGAGGCAGGCTCCGCCGAAGCGCGGGGCAAGGCGGAGGCCGCGGGTATCGCCGCGCAGGCGGAGGCCTACGAGAAGTTCAACCAGGCAGCCATCCTCTCGAAGGTGCTCGAGGTCCTGCCGGCGATGGCCCGCGAGATCGCGGCGCCCATGTCGGCCATCGACACCATGACGGTGGTCTCCACCGACGGCGCGAGCCAGCTGAGCAGGAACGTCACGAACGGCGTCCAGCAGACCTCACAGCTGGTCAAGGACACCACAGGGCTCGACATCATCGCCCTGCTGGGAGATCTCCTCAGGAACGCGGCCGAACCCGGTCCGAGGAGCTCGGGTAACCCCACCGGTTCCGAGTAGTCCGGCCTCGGCAGAGGTGGCAGTCCCAACTCTGTCGAGGCACCACGGTCAGATCCGGCCCAGCGGAAAGACCGCGGGATGGCCGAGGTCGCCCGCCGCTCCGCGTTCCCGAGGAGCAGGGCGGCAGCAGCGTCAGAAGTCTCATCCTCTCGTGTGCGGGTGCCGTGTTTTCCACAGCACCCTTGCAGGACAACTCTTGAGCGGCTTGGAGGCGTCATCGCGGCGCCTCCGGTCGCTGATGGTCCTACAGTGGTGACGCAAAGCGAGGGCGTCCAGGACCCGGGGTGCAGGCAGGTCGAAGGTGATCGTGGCAGCGCCAACAGCCGCCGACATGGGTTTAGGCTCGTGGCTCCTGCCCACGATGAATGCGTGGTGACACTGATCTCAGCAGGGCCACGAGCTCCTTACTAGCCAGGACACGAGCTCCGTTCCCCACGACCCGCTATGAACCCCTTCACCGGAACGTCCACGAAGAGCCAGCACCCGGGTCTAAGAGCCAGCTTGCGAAAGCAGCGAGGGAAAAGAGAATGACGCTACCGCACAACAGCATGTGTCCACGTGCGAGGTCTTTGGCGGCGGCCTTGGCACGACCGTAGAATCGTTTGGCGTCGTGGGGAACGCGGTAGTCACGTGTGCGGGTGTCGAGGCGGTAGGGTCCGTTCGCTGCTCGCAGTATGAACCACGTGCTGAGCAGCGCCAGAAGCAACGCCAGGATTACCAGACCCGAGATGAAGTACAACTGCGCACCCTTGAACGAGGTCATCCACCCCTTGTCTGACCGCAGCGCCAAAGAAACAACAATTATGGCCACCAGAGACGCAGACCCGATTCTCCACCCCTCGGCTCTCTTGCGTACCTCGGCCAGCAAGGCCGCGGCTTGGACCGAGTCAAGCTCGAACGCAGGATCGTTCTCTCTTCCCCGGTGCTTCTTCTCAGCGATCGTCACGGTTGACAGAGGCTCACCGGCAGGGTTCGAGACTGCGGACGAGCCTGAGCGGGGATCTGCCGTTTTGCTCGCCTCTCCATGGTGACGCCACCGGCCAGCAGCTGCCCCCACTCCTGCTATCAGCGCTGCAGCGGCCGCTTTCGTGACGAGGCCGAATGTCACGCTGCCGTCACTGCCAGGACTGCCGCTCATGATCCGGGCCGCAGGGTGAGCGAGGGCTACTCGTCCGCGACGGGCAATCCGAGCATGACCTTCTGAGCCTCTGCGAGGGAGTATCACCACCCACGACTCCGACTGATTTTCATTCTGCCTGGCGGCTCGGTTGCGGTCCACCGCCGCCCGGGCAGCCGCGTCGGCGTCGGCTCTGGCGCGCGCCGTCGAGTGTCCACGACCACGGTTCCTGTCGTAGCTCGAAACCCAACTCATGTGAGCTCCTTCGTGCGTCCGCATATTGACCTACATATCAGCGGGACCTCATTAGAAGTCGCGACGGCGGAATCTGTCAACAGGCTGCACCGCCGACCACCTGCGCCATGTGCCCTTCATTTGCTGCGATCGGTACTTCAACGGGCCGGTCACACCGTCATCAGCGGTCGATTTTGCTGCCTCTCCGGTGGGTGCCCGACGTCGCGTCAGCGGACCATGGGCAGGTACGACGACGAGGGGACGATCACCTTGCCCAGCGGGGCCAGCGAGACCGGGATGAGCTTGAGATTGGCGATACCCAGCGGGATGCCGATGATGCTGACGAACATGGGGATGGCCGTCAGCACATGGCCGATGGCGATCCAGATGCCGGCGACGAGCAGCCAGATCACGTTGCCGATCGTGGAGAAGGCACCCAGCGCTCCGCCCCTGCTGATCACGGTCTGGCCGAACGGCCACAGCGCGTACACACCGATCCTGAACGAGGCGATGCCGAACGGGATGGTCACGATCAGCACGCAGCAGAGGATCCCCGCCGCGAAGTAACCCAAGGCCAGCCAGATGCCGCCGAACAGGAGCCAGATGATGTTCAGGAGTGCATTCATGCGCCCATTCTCCCGCACGGCGTCCGGCACTGCACCTGCACCATCGCTCGACCACTACCACGGCCCCTGACGGACGGACGGAAGTCCCCCACCCATGATCGGGCAGGGGACTTCCGGGATGCTCGGACGCCGTTCCCGCTAGCGCGGACGGCGCTCGTTGGAGGCCGGGGCGCTCGCCCTGCGTGTCCCGCCGGAGCGCCGCGCGCCTTCGGAGCGGGGAGCCGATGTCGAGCTGCCCCGTCCCTGAGCTGCGGGTGCTCCTGCTGCCGGACGGCGCACCGCATCGCCCACGCGCTGCCCGGAGGCGGGGCGTCGGCTGCGCGACGACGTCTCCGACGTCGTGCGTGGCTCGGCGGCACGGCCGCGCGAGCCGCCCGACGAGGATCCTGACCCGGCGTCGGAGCCGAAGCGCGGTGCCTGCGGCTGGTCCTTGCGGCGCTCGGCGCGATTGCCCTGCGTCGACGGGGACTCCGCGGCAACACGCCCGCGCCCGCCCCTGCCGCCGCGTCCACCGGCAGCCGGGGCTGCGGTACCGCGGCGAGCGCGCTTGCGCTGGGCGTTGGCCCCGGTGGAGTTCCCCTCGCCGCGCGTCGTCTCCCGTGAGGCGAGCAGTGCCGCGCGGGTGCGGGGGTCGATCTTCTCGGCCATGTCGCCCACCAGCGAGAGCACGTGCGGCGAAGTGGCCTTGACGGTCTCGAACGCGACGTCCACGCCGGCCGCCTTCATGAGCTTGTGCACCTCGGACTTCTGCTCGGGCAGCGTGATCGTGACCACCGTGCCCGAGGAGCCGGCGCGGGCGGTACGCCCGGAACGGTGCAGGTATGCCTTGTGCTCCGTGGGCGGGTCCACATGCACCACGAGCTCGACGTCGTCCACGTGCACGCCGCGCGCTGCGACATCGGTGGCCACCAGCACGCGGACGTCGCCGGAGGAGAACTCGGCCAGATTCCTGTCGCGGGCGTTCTGCGACAGGTTCCCGTGCAGGTCGACGGCCGGGATGCCGGCGTCGGTGAGGGTCTTGGCGAGCTTGCGTGCGTGGTGCTTGGTGCGCATGAACAGCAGTCGCTTCCCGGTCCCAGAGGCCAGCTGGACGATCAGCTGCTTCTTCTGGGTCTGGTCACCGATCAGCAGGACATGGTGCTCCATGGTGGTGACCGAGGCCTGGGGGTCGTCGACGGAGTGCGTGACGGGCTTGGTCATGTAGCGGTTGACGATCTTGTCCACGCCGTTGTCCAGTGTCGCCGAGAACAGCAGGCGCTGACCGTCGGCGGGTGTGGTGTCGAGCAGCTTCTTGACCACCGGCAGGAAGCCGAGGTCGGCCATGTGGTCGGCCTCGTCGAGGACGGTGATCTCGACGGACTCGAGCGTGATGAGCTTCTGGCGCATCAGGTCCTCGAGGCGGCCGGGGCAGGCGATCACGATGTCGACGCCGGCGCGCAGTGCCTTCTCCTGGCGCTGCTGCGAAACACCGCCGTAGATCACCGTGGTCTTCAGCCCCAGCTCGTTGGCGAGCGGCTCCACGGTCGCGTTGATCTGGGTGGCGAGCTCGCGGGTCGGCGCCAGGATGAGAGCCAGGGGGCGTCCGGGCTTGCGGCGGTACGCAGCCTCCTGCTCGGACAGGCGGGTCACCATCGGCAGGGCGAAGGCCAGGGTCTTGCCCGAGCCGGTGCGGCCGCGTCCGAGGACGTCCTTGCCGGCCATGGAGTCCGTCAGGGACTTGACCTGGATGGGGAATGGTTCGGTGATCCCCTGAGCGGCGAGATTCTCGACCAGCGTCTTGGGCACACCGAGGGCAGCAAAAGTAGTCATAAAAAGCTATGGGCTTTCTTCTCATCTTCCCCGGCACCGGTTGGGACCGGGGTTCGCCGAAGAAAAGTCAGACAGTGTCCACCGCGCCTGCTCGGAGAGCCGGGTACGGGACAAAAGAATGCGTTCATCGACGCAGGCTGCGCGAGGAGCTGGTGGAGATGTCCACCGTGCGCAGGCAAGTGGTTCAATCCTAGCAGCAGGCCTGCCCGCAGCCCGCATCGGCGCCTGGTCCTTCCTGGGCCTCTGCTGTCCGCGCCCGGCCGGTGGTCCCCATACGGGGGCACCAGGACCTGCCGGTAGCCTTGACCGTGATGGAACCACCGACCCAGATCCCCGACCAGCCGTTCCGCACGCAGCCCGTGTCCTTCGTGCGGCGAGGCTCCCGACTCCAGGGCCGGCGCCGGGAAGCCTGGGAGGAACTGGCCGAGGACTTCCTCCTCGACGTGCCGCGCGTCCACGGCGCCGACACCTCGGTGGCGCCGGGTTTCGTCCTCGACATCGACGCCGCCTTCAGTCGATCCGCGCCCCTGATCATCGAGGTCGGTTCGGGCCTCGGTGAGGCGGTGGCGTCCGCCGCGACACTCGATCCGGACCGGAACTACCTGGCGCTGGAGGTCTACCGTCCGGGTCTGGCCCAGACCATGCTGCGGATCAGCCAGGAGGAGCTCACCAACGTGCGGACCAGCCAGGTCAATGCGGCCGAGGCATTCGCCGGCATGATCCCGGAGTCCTCTGCGGTGGAGGTGTGGACCTTCTTCCCGGACCCGTGGCACAAGACCCGCCACCACAAGCGCAGACTCGTCAAGGAGGACTACGTGGAGCTGGTGGCACGGGTCCTGCAGCCCGGTGGCGTGTTCCGGCTCGCCACCGACTGGTCCAGCTACGCGGTGCAGATGCGCGCCGTCCTCGATGCGAGCGGACACTTCGAGAATCTGCACGACGGCGAACGCTCCGGTGCTCGGAGCCCGCTGACCCAGGTGTGGGAGAGCGGTGTGGAGACCGTGGTGGGAGGCGCACCCGTCCGGGAGGGCAAGGACCCGGTCAGCACGGGCAACACGGGGATCAACGAGGGGATCGACACCCTCGGAGGCTGGGCCCCGCGCTTCGACGGCCGGATCCCCACGAGCTTCGAGAACAAGGCCCTGACCGCGGGGCGGATGGTCTTCGACCTCGCCTACCGCCGCCGCTGAAGCGATGGCACCCGCAGTTCCTCCGATGATGCTGCCCGCAGCCGGTCGATGACCGCGGTGCCGTGGCAGGGCCACGCGAGGGATTCCGCTCCCTACCGCCGCCTCCTGCTCGCCCTGCTCTTCGCCGGCCTGGCGACGTTCGCGCAGCTGTACTCGCTGCAGGGTGTTCTCACCGGCGTCGCCTCGGAGTTCGCGGTCTCCCCGGCGGACGCGGCTCTGGCTGTTTCCGCCGCGACCCTCGGGCTCGCCCTCGCGGTGATCCCGTGGTCGGCCGTCGCCGACCGCGCCGGGCGCCGGCGCACCATGAGTTGGGCCATCGGCGCCGCTGTCGTCCTCGGTCTGCTCGCCGCGGTGGCACCCACCTTCGAGTTGCTGATCCTGCTGCGCTTCCTCGAGGGCGTAGCGCTCGGCGGGGTTCCCGCGACCGCCCTGGTGTATCTGCACGAGGAGGTGCAGCGGCTGCACGCGGCCGTCGCTGCGGGGACCTACATCGCCGGGACCACGCTCGGTGGTCTCACCGGGCGCCTCGTGGCCGGGCCACTCGGGGACCTGTTCGGCTGGCGGACCGGAGTGCTGGCCGTCAGCGTCCTGGCCGGTGGTGCCGCCGTCGCCTTCTTCCTCCTCGCGCCCCGCTCCCGCGGCTTCACCCCGAGCATGCGGGGCAGCGGACCGTCACTGGTGCACCGGGTTGCAGTCAATCTGCGATCGCTGCGCCTGGTGGCCCTCTACGGGCAGGGATTCCTGCTCATGGGGGGATTCGTGGCCGTCTACAACTATCTCGGCTTCCATCTCGAGGCACCGCCGTTCCTCCTGCCGGCCTCCCTCGTGAGCCTCTTGTTCCTCGCGTATCTCTCCGGGACCGTCACCTCACGCCTCGCAGGCAGCCTCAGCGTACGGGTGGGACGCCTGCCGGTCCTGCTCGCCGCGATCCCGGTGATCCTCCTCGGTCTCGCGGTGACGCTCGCCGACTCGATCCCCCTCATCGTCGTCGGCCTGCTGGTCTTCACCGGCGGCTTCTTCGCCGCACACTCCGTCGCCTCGGGCTGGACGCCGGCACTCGCGACCACGGGGCGGGCGCAGGCGTCGGGGCTGTACAACTTCGCGTACTACGCCGGATCCAGTGTTCTCGGGTGGCTCGGTGGCCTGTTCTTCGCACGGTTCGACTGGCCGGGCGTCGCCGGGTTCGCCGGCGCCCTCGCACTGCTGTCAGGGCTCCTCGCCGTCGCGGCCCTCCGCCGGGCTCCGGGAAGCCGACCCGTGCAGGGCACCGCCTAGCTCATGACACGGAACACCTAGCCGCTCCGTCGTCCGGACCCGGCATGATCCCGGGCATACGCAGCCGCCACCTCCTCCGGCGTCCCGTCGGTGTGCAGGAAATCGTGGTCGAGCTTCGCGGCCAGCTGGTCCAGGGCAGCCAAGAGCACCCGGGCGCCGGCGCGCAGCTGCGGATTCTCACTCGCTGCTGCGCTGTCCCGGAGCGTCAGGGCGTAGGGCAGTTGGCACGCCAGCGCCAGCTCGGGATCGTCCTCCCGGAAGTAGTACGTCTCCGTGTGCTGCGTGAAGCCGATCCTCAGCTGACCCACGTCGTCCGCGACGGACTCCAGCGTGCGACCGGCCGCAGCGGGATCGAGCTGCGGGAGGTCGGCCGCGTAGCCGGCTGCCGCCATCGCTCCCGGCCCCACCGGCCCCAGTCGGTGGCCCGTGGCGTAGGAGATCCGCCACAGCGAGTACATCAGGCCGTGACTCAGCGCTCCCTTGCCGCTGGGATGGATCAGGCTGTGATAGATGTCCCGCAGCCCCAGGATCACGAGGACGAGCCCCACGAGGGTCAGGAGGGCATCCATGGGCCCATCTCCTCTGCGGGCGTGGGGATCGGCGCCCGTGACCGGGTCACCGCAATGGGGGCTGACCTCATGCGGAGTGCACCGTGAAAGCGGCGAGGAACCCCAGTGTGGCGATGAGGCCCGAGTACAGGGAGTCGGATTCGAAGGCCTCCGGGATCATGGTGTCGGTGATCATCGCCAGGATAGCCCCTGCCGCGAGGGCGTTGACGAATGCGAGGGTCTCGGGGGCCGCGCCATCGAGCAGCAGGTAGCCGGCCAGGGCAGCAAGTCCCGAGGCGAGGGCGATGGCGCCCCAGATCCCGAACACATATCCGGCGCCCCTCCCGGCCCGCTTCCACCCGGCGCTACTGGAGAGGCCCTCGGGAACATTGGAGATGAAGACGGCCGCGAACATGGGGACGCTCACGCCGCTGCCGGCCAGGAAACCCAGTCCCAGGACCATGGACTCGGGGACGCCGTCCAGCAGGGCCCCGATGGCGATGGCGCCCCCGCTGCCCGACTGGTCCTGCTCCGAGGACTGCTGGGTGCCGGACCGCTTGCGGTGACGTGCTCCGTACCGGGCCAGGACCAGGTTCGACCCCACGTAGACCACCGCGCCCGTGAGGAACCCGAGCGCTGTGGGGACCAGGCCGCCCTGGTCGGAGGCTTCCGCGACCAGCTCGAAGGTCAGCGCCGAGATCAGCACACCCGACCCGAAGGCCATCACCGCCGCCACGACGCGGGCCGGTACCTGGACGAACCACGCGATGGCGCTGCCGACCAGCAGCGCCGCGCCCGCGGCGAGCCCGGCACCGCCGGCAAGTACCCACTCAGGCACGGAGCCTCCCGGGAAAAGTCACCATATGCACCATCATTAGACGCCCCGGGAACCTGCCGTCAACCCGCCGACACGTCGATCAGCACTTTGCCCGTGATCCCCTCTTCCACCGCGGCATGTGCCGCAGCCGTATCAGCCAGGACGAAGCGGTGTAGCGGTAGGCCGGCGGTCTCTCCCACGGGAAGGGCGCCGTCGACGATGGCCGCGTTGATGTCCTCGGCCGCGGCGTGCACGTCGGGCATGCCGACCGTGTAGAGCAGTACGAACTGGTAGCGGACGTTGAGGCTGAAATGCTTGCGCACGTCCAGGCTCACCTGATCGCCGCCGTTGTTGGCGTAGACAGCGATGGAGCCGCGGTTGCGGATCACTGCCAGATCGAGATCGGCGTTCTGCGCGGGCGCCACTTCCACGATCTGGTCGACACCCTGGGGAGCGATCCGGCGGATCTCCGCGGCCGGATCGCCCGCCCGATAATCGATGACATGGTCAGCTCCGGCGGCTGTGGCCAGCGCGGCCTTCGCAGGTCCGCTCACCGTCGTGATCACGACGGCCCCGGCCCACTTCGCAAGTTGGATCGCTGCATGACCGACAGCACCAGCACCGCCGGCGACGAGGACCACGGTGTCGGCCAGCGCCCCCGGGTGCAGTCGACGCGGGCCGTCCTCGGCGATGGTGAGAGCCCGATGCGCCGTGACGGCTGGAACGCCCAGGCTCGCGCCGAGATCGAACCCGGCACTCTCCGGAAGCGAAAAGACCTGCTCTGCCGGCAGCACGGTGAATTCCTGCGCCGTACCGCCGTCGGCGCGTTGGTACGCAGCCAGGACCACCCAGACCCGGTCACCGATGTGAAGACCCTCGACGCCGGGGCCGACAGCGTCCACCACTCCGGCACCGTCCTGGTTCGGGACAACCTCCGGAAATGGCAGGGCCTCACCCGGTGCGGTGCCGCGGCGCGACTTCCAGTCGGTCGGGTTCACGGCGGAGACCACGATCCTCACGCGCACTTCCCCGGGCCCCGGGTCGCGGGCCCCGCGGTCAGCAAGCTCGAGAACAGAGGAATCACCGGTCGCGCGGTACACGATTGCTTTCATACTCAGACCCAACCCTGCCCCGGACCGAAAATTCCCGGCGTGGGCTCGGGGCTGAGGCCGGCAGTGGAACGCCCAGGTGGCACGAGCCCCCGCGAGCCTGGACGATGGCCGGTGCGCGCAGGAGGCGCCCAGGGCGTTGTCGACGATGGCACCCTTCCACGCCTGCTGGGTGTCGAGGTCCAGGAGGAGCGTGCCGATGGATCCGCAGGCCCCGGGTCCCTACGGTGTAGATTCTCTGGGGTCGGAGCATCCGGGCCACCAGCAGAAGATCGCGGGGATCATGGGACGTGTCAGGCGCCGGTGGGTCCGGCCACGCGGAACCGGCAGGGATCCCGTGGGCGCCTTCTGGCGGTGGTGGACGGACGACGGCGAGGAGCTGCTCACCGCCGCGACCCGCGCGGGCGACCTCGACGCCTACGCGAAGGTGATGACCAGGCGTGTCACCGCAATGGCGCGGGGACTGGAGTGGGAGACCCGTCCGGGCGCGGACGCCGAACACACGCTCTACGTCTCCGGCGGGTCGGACGCCTCGCTGCGCGCGGTCGCCGAGCGCTGGTTCCGCGCGTCACCGCCACCGGGCAGGCGCTGGGACTTCGCGCCCGCCCGCAGTGCGAAGCCGGAGATGCTGGAGGCCACCATCACCTACCGTGGCAGGACCTTCGACCTCACCCGCACCCGGGTGCACGCGGCCGTCCGGCGGGCGGGTGACGGCTTCATCGTCTCCGTCTTCAACCCGGGCTTCACCGGGAGGTGGGACGACGAGTACGGCCTGTGCGTCCTGTTGCTCGAATGGTTGCTCGGCGAGGACGACGTGCACCGCTGGGTGCGGCGCACGGACTGCATAGTGCACGACGTCGTGGACAGCATCCCGGCGCTCGAGCTGCCGGCCAGGGTCGCGGAGTTCGCGGCCGGTCAGCGACCATCGGACTGGCTACTCCTGGAGGGCACGTTCGGCAACGGTCGCCCCGTCCGGGTGCGGGTGCGGCGGCCGCTGCGCTGGATCGAGAATCCCCGCTCCGATCTCCACACCGCGCTGACAGTGCCGTTCGACGCCGATGACCGGGGGCTCCCTTGCGCCACTGCAGAGAACACACTGCGGAGGCTCGAGGATGCCCTCGTCGAGGAACTGGGGGCGCGCGGCATGCTCGTCGCTGCGGAGACGTCGGGCGGAGTGCGCACGCTCCATGTCTACTCCGATTCCGAGGACCCGAAAGCCCGGGCTGTCCTGCACGGCGCAGCCCGGCGGACCCGCGGCGCGAGGGTCCGGCACACGCTCGATCCGATCTGGAAGAAAGTGCAGGATTTCGCATGAGTCAACGCGCCCCCACGTTCATCGGCCATCTCATCGGCGCCTCGTTCGGCACGGTGTTCGTCCTCGTCAATGCCTCCGGACTACCGACGGGCGTCGCGATCCTGCTGCGGATCCTGGCCGTCGTCGCCTTCACCGTGGTGCTCCTCGGCTTCCTCCGCACTTCCCGCGAGCTGCGGTCGGCCGCGCAGCCGGCGCCCGTGGGTTTCACCCGGTTCTACTGGATGGTGGTTGCACTCGAGGCGATCGCCCTGTTCGGTGGCCTCGCCCTCCTGCGCCCGATCGAACCGGCCGCAGCACTGGGTTGGATCGCCCTCGTCGTGGGAGTGCACTTCCTTCCGCTCGCCCGGCTGTGGCCGGAGGGTCGCACGCAATTGCTGTGGATCGCCGGCATCATGACCGCTCTGGGCGTACTCGGCCTGGCACTCGCGTTCTCCGTGCACGACGCCGTCCTGGTGTCCGTGGTGTCCGGCGTCGGCTCAGGCGTGGTGCTGCTGGCGTGGTCCCTCGTGCAGGCGTTCCGGACACTGACCGGACGACCTACGCGGCCAGGGATGTGATCCCGACGGATCCGGAGTGCGATTCCGCCGGCCCGAGAGGGATGCCCGCTGCTCAGAACGCCGACGACGGCAGGTCCCGTTCGCCGTCGCGGATCGCGGTGACGATGCGCTCGGCCACCGCCTCGGGATCCTTGCCCTGCGGCAGTTTCGGGGCCTGTCCCGCGATCGGACGGGAGGCCAGGCCGGTCTCGGTGTGCGGCGGCCTGGCATCGAGAACCGTCACGCCCTGTCTCCGCAGCTCCAGGGTCAACGCCTTCCCATAGGCACTGAGCCCGGCCTTGGTCGCCGAGTAGGCCGCCATGCCGGCGGTGGGCGACTCGGCGACGACGGCGCTGATCTGGGCCACGAACGAGCCTTTAGGGAGCATGGGTGCAACCTCCCGCATGAGTCGCATGTACCCGAGCAGATTGACGAGCAGGAGCTCGTCGAGGGTGTCGTCGTCGACCTCGACGGCCGGACCGAAGGCCACCACACCGGCAGCGAAGACCACTCCGTCCACACGGTTGCCCTCGACGGCTGCGACGATCTCCTGCGGACCGGTGGGCTTGCCGAGGTCCGCCGTGGCCTGCCCGACGACGGCGCCGCCGAGCTCATCGGCGAGCGTCGCGAGTTTCTCCGTGGAACGGCCGGACAGCGTCAGCCGTGCGCCCTGCGCCGCGAGCCTGCGGCACACCGCGGAGCCCAGGACCCCCGTGGCACCGACGACGAGGACGTGGGAATCCTTGAGCTCAGTCATGGGCCGAGTCTAGCAATCCGCCTACGGCGCGGGAGGGTGGTTTCGGGAGCTCCTCCGCTTGAGCTCGTCGAGTTCCTGCTGGGCTGCCGCGTCCGCCTCGAGCTCCTCGAAGGCCTGCTGCAACCGCCTGGACGACGGATCGGTCCAGGACAGCTCCTCGCGGGCCTGCACCTGGGCCTCGAAGCGACGCACCTCGAGTTCGGCAGTACGGCGCGCGGCCTCGATCGCTGCGGCCTCCCGGGACGAGGACGCGAGGGCATCGTGGACGCCGAGCGCTGCCCGGGCCGCTGCGCGCCGCGCGAGCATGGCGTCGTAGTCCATCGCGTTCTGCTCGACACGCTGTTCGAGTCGACGCACATCCTCATGGAGCCGCCGGGCTTGCTGTTCGGCCTCACCGAGTTGCGCCGTCAGCGTCTCGAGGCGGCGGCGAGCGGTCATCGACTCACGGATCGCGCCCCGTGCGGCGTCGTCGTCCCCGCGCTGCACGGCGGCTGCCACCGCCAGTTCGACGCGGTTGAGATAGGCGGCCGCCTCATTCGCGGCGAGGCCCACGCGGTGGTGATGCGCGGCGACGTCGGCCGCTCCACGGCGCGCCTGCTCGAGCAGGGAACGCTGCGCCTGCTGCGCGTTCTGCGCCTGGGTCCGCGGATCCTGCCCGGACTCCGCACTCGTGGCACGGTTGGCCCGCACGATGCGCGTGATGCGGCGTCTGATCGTCACTGCCTGTCTCCCGGGGTGGTGGATGATGGACGGCTGGCGGGGACCTGTCACCCTTCCTGACGGTTCCCGTAGGAGTCCCGCCAGGTGGCCATGGCCGAGATCTCGGTGCGCAAGCGACCGGTGGCCTGCTCGAGCTGCCACGTGTCGATGGACCGGGAGGTCTGCAGGAGGCATCGGCGCAGGTCGGCGGAGAGCTCATCGAGCGCGCGGGCCTGTGCACCGAGATCGCTGGTCCACTCCTGCTTGAGTGCTCGATTCGGCTCACGGTCCGCTGTGCGGAGCAGACTCTCCAGGGAGGCGGCCGCACGGTCGATCTCCGCAGCAGCCCGCGGCAGGTCCCCGATCGGTCGTCCCTGCGCCGCAGCCTCGGCCAGCGCCCCGTGGGTGGCACGCGAGGACCTCTGCAACTCGACGATGAGTCGGGCCGGCTCCCTGGTCAGGCGATCGGGGGCGTAGGCGCGGGCGGCGAGCATGCCCCGGTCCCTGGTGCGCTCGATGATCCGCGTGCGCCTGATCCTCCGGACCACGAGCCAACCGGCCACCCCCGTACCCGCCCCGAGGGCAGCGACCACCCCGGCGCCGATGGCCAGGGCCTCGACGAAGAGCTCAAACACGGGGTAACTCGGAGTGGAGATCCATGCCCCAAGTGTGCCCGGGTCACCCGGCAAATTCCAGCGCTCGGGCCAGCCCGGACCCACCGGCCCGGCAGCGTCGGCGCAGCGCTCTTGCAGCACGAGTGTAAACGCTTGCACATCTGCACCGGAACAGGGCGGCAACACAGACGAAATATTGCCAGGAATACCGCAAGAAAGCAGAAATCCTCGATGCAAGCGTTTCCACAACATCGTCCTCCGTTATTACGCTGGAGCGCATGTCCGAGATCATCCCCGTCCTGCACGAACGGCACGCAGCCGCATCAGCTGCCTTCCACGAGCCCCTCCACCCCGCGTCCGCGGACGACCAGTGGTGGCGTTCGTCCGTCATCTACCAGGTGTATCCGCGCTCGTTCCGCGACTCGAACGGCGACGGCGTCGGGGATCTTCCCGGGATCACCTCCGAACTGCAGCGACTGGCGGAGCTCAGCATCGACGCCGTCTGGCTCTCCCCCTTCTACACCTCGCCCCAGCGCGACGGCGGCTACGACGTCGCCGACTACTGCGACGTGGACCCCCTCTTCGGCACCCTCGCCGACTTCGATGTGCTCGTGGCACGCGCGGACCAGCTCGGGATCCGCGTCATCGTCGATCTCGTCCCGAACCACTGCTCCAGCGACCACGCGCTCTTCCGGGCCGCCCTGGCGGCTCCGGCGGGTTCTGCAGCACGGGCGATGTTCATCTTCCGCGACGGCCGGGGCACCGACGGCAATGAGCCTCCCAACAACTGGCAGTCGCACTTCGGCGGACCGGCCTGGACGAGGATCGCAAACTCGGACGGCACGCCCGGCCAGTGGTACCTGCACCTGTTCGACTCCTCCCAGCCGGACTTCGACTGGGACAACCCCGCGGTCCACGCCGAGTTCGAGCGGATCCTCCGCTTCTGGCTCGATCGCGGTGTCGGCGGCTTCCGGGTGGATGTGGCCCACGCGCTCATCAAGGCCCAGGGCCTGCCCGACTGGGGCGGACGCGCGGACGGCGGGTCCATGGAGGGCTTCCCCGGCTCGGCGGCGCCCATGTTCGGCCAGGACGGGATCCACGCGATCTACCGCAGGTGGCGGAGCATCCTCGCGGAGTACGACGGCGAGCGCATCCTCTGCGCGGAGGCCTCGATCGATCCCCTGCCGCGACTCGCGGACTGGGTCCGTGCCGACGAGATGCACCAGGCGTTCAACTTCGCCTATCTGCACAACCCCTGGGACGCGCACGGCCTGCGCAGCGTGGTCTCGTCCTCACTCGCGGCGTTCGACACTGTGGGCGCCCCCACCACGTGGGTGCTGAGCAACCATGACGTCGTCCGGCACACGAGCCGCTTCGGCCTCACCTACGGCGCTCCCCGCGGCGGGGACGGCATCGGGGCCGCGGACCCTCAGCCGGACACGGCGATCGGACTGGCGCGCGCCCGCGCGGCGTCCCTGGCCATGTTCGCCCTCCCGGGCGGCATCTACGTCTACCAGGGCGAGGAACTCGGTCTCCCCGATCACACCGCGATGCCCCACGACGCCCGGCAGGACCCGACCTTCGCACGCACGGGCGGCGACCGCCTCGGCCGTGACGGGTGCCGCGTGCCCCTGCCCTGGCGCGCCCAGGCGCCTGCGGCCGGCTTCGTCGATGCCGCGGGCACGCCCTGGCTGCCCCAGCCGGAGGGGTGGGCCGGCTACGCACGGGATCTCCAGGCGGAAGACTCGGACTCCACGCTCTCGCTCTACCGCGCGGCTCTGCGGCTCCGACGGGACCTGCGCCTGGGCGCCGGATCCCTCAGCTGGTCCCGCGAGTTCGAGCAGACCGACGTCGTCGCCTTCAGGAACGAGGACGTGATCGTGCTCCTGAACATGGGCGAGTTCGCCGCCCCCGTGCCGGAGGGGGCCGTCGTCGCCGCGAGCATGCCCGACGCCGTCGTCGACGGGCTGCTCGCCCCGAATGCGTGCGTCTGGCTCCTGACCGGGGCGGGCCGGGAGTAGGGGATGGTCGGCATCAGGGACGTCGCCCACCGGGCGGGCGTCTCCACGGCCACGGTGTCCCGCGCCCTCAGCGGCAACGGCCGCGTCTCGGTCGGCACCCGTACCCGGGTGCTGGAGGCCGCGAGCGAGCTCGGCTTCGTGGCGAGTTCCACGGCGTCGTCCCTCGCCTCCGGACGGCACCGCAACATCGGCGTGGTGGTGCCCTCGGTGGCCCGCTGGTACTACTCCCAGATCGTGGACAGTGTGGCCGCCGCGCTGCTCCAGGCGGGGTACGACCTCACGCTCTACAACCTGAACGACGACGCCGCGCTCCGTGAGAGCGTCCTGTCCGAGTTCCTCCTGCGCCAGCGCTGCGACGGCGTCATCCCGGTCTCGCTCGAACTGGGCAGGGACGAGCTGGACCAGCTCCTGTCGGTGGGGAAGCCCGTGGTGGGGATCGGGGGCCCCCTGCCGGGCGCCGAGACCTACAGCGTGGACGACCACGAGATCGCCGCTCTCGCGACGGAGCACCTCATCCGACTCGGCCATCGCCGCATTGCCCACATCGGCGGCTTCGAGCTCGCGGAGAAGGACTTCCGGATCGCCGGGACGCGTCGGCACGGCTACGAAGCGGCGCTGGCGGGGGCCGGCCTGGAAGCGCGGAGGTCCTGGCAGGTTGCCGCGGACTTCACGATCCAGTCCGGCATGGCCGAGGCGCGGCAACTCCTGGGCCACCCGCACGACAGGCCGACGGCGGTCTTCTGCACCTCGGACGAGATGGCCATCGGCGCCCTCCTCGCGGCTCGCGAGCTCGGTCTGCGCGTGCCCGACGACGTCTCGATCATCGGGATCGACGGACACGAGCTGGGCGAGGCGCTTGGGCTGACCACGGTTGCGCAGTTCCCCCAGGAGCAGGGCCGGCGGGCCGTCGAGCGCCTCCTGCAGGTCCTCCAGGATCCGTCGACGCTGCGGTCGGTCAACCACCCGGCGCGGACGGCGCTCGTGGTGCGCGCCAGCACCGCGGCGCCGACTGTCTGAGCCACGGCCCGTCGCCAGAGAACAGACCGACGAAGCTCCGGCGTTTTGAAGGCCTTCCTGTCAGGCGCCCCCGGGGATCTCCAGCCGGCCGTTGATCTCGGCTTCGACCTCGCGGGCAAGGGACCGGAGCTTCTTCCCATCCCGGGACGAGTAGGCCCGCGGCTCCTGGTCCATCACGCAGAGCGTACCCACCGTCCATCCCCCGGGCCCGCGCACGGGATAGCCGGCGTAGAAACGGATGTAGGGGGCGCCCACCACCAGGGGGCTGGTACGGAAACGGACATCCTCACGTGCATCGCGGATGATCAGCGGCCCGGCACTGCGGATCGTCGCGTTACAGAACGAGGTTGCCCGCGGCATGTCCTGCTGGAGTGGCCCGAGGACGGACTTGAGGAACTGGCGGCGATCGTCGATCAGCGCGATCGTGGCCGTACTGCACCGGAAGAAGTCCTTCGCCTCCCGCGTGATGCGATCGAAGCGTTCCTCACCGGCGGTGTCCAGCAACTCCGTCCGCGCCACCGAGTCGAGGCGTTCCACCTCCTGTTCCTCCTCGGTGAACAGGAAGGCCCCGGCTACGCCCAGGCCCCGTCGCGAGTCGGTGGGTGATTCCTGCGGTTGGTCGGGGCGGTCGGGCGGACACGGCGGGATCAGTACAGCGGTGTCAGCCGTCGACTCCGCCAGGAGATGATTGGCAGCTTCGCCCAGCAGCTCGCACTCCGTCCTCGACAGCTGCAGCACTCCCCCGACGAAGGCTTCGAGCTCGAACTGGGACACCCGCCCACCGATCGAGTAGTAGCCTATCCACACCTCGTCGATCGTCACGCCCGACGCGGACAGGGCATCCCGGATACGCCTGGCATGCCCCTGCTGGTCCATTCGAAAGCCTCCGTGCGGGCGCCGACGAATCATTCCGACGAAACCTGGTCGATGTCCCGGGAACACGCATTCCCGCCTATTGCTCAGCAAGCTTACTACCGGGACGTGCCGCCGGAGTGGTCCATTACGCCTGACAGGACGCGCGGCTTCTGGTAAAGGTTTCTGCCGGCTCCGGGGGGATCAGCCCTGCACGATCTCCCCGGTCTCCACGAGGTGCTCGGCGATGGACCGTAACTTTCGGTTCGCCCGCGAGCTGGCGCGGTCCAGGATCACGAACGCCTGCTCACCCGTGATCTTGTACCGCTCGATCAGGATCCCCTTGGCCTGCCCGATCAGGTCCCTGGTGGCCAGTGCCTCGCCGAGCTGCTCCACCTTGAGCGCTTCGGCGAACGCCACGGCCGCATGCGCGGCCACCAGCAGTCCCACCTGCCGGGATTCTTCGGTGAAGGCGTTCCGCCGGGTCGAGTAGAGATTGAGTGCGCCCAGGTTGTCCCCCTCGACGTACAGCTGGAAGCAGAGCATGCTTCCGACCCCTGCCTCCGCCGCACGGTGGGCGAAGTCCGGCCACCGGGTCTCGCAGCTCATGTCCGGCACGTGCACAGTCTCGTGCTCGTACATCGCGTCCAGGCACGGGCCCTGCCCTGCCTCGTTCTGGAGGGTGTCCACACGCGCGGCCAGCGGGCCGGTCGGGGCTCGCGAGCCGATGCGCCGCCGCGCGTGGACCACACTGATGGATCCCTGGTCGACGCCCGGGATGAGCTCGACGGCGGCCGCGACCATGGTGGCCAGGATCCGGTCCGAGGAGTCCTCGTGCTGCAGGGACCGCGCGAGCTCACCCAGTCGCTTCGCCAGCGCATCCCGATCGCCTGCCCGCACGTCGCATCCTCGATCCGCGTCCACGACCGCTGCTGCGCTCTCCGTGGACACGGTGCCGGTCCCGTACCGCTGGTCACGATGTTCTCCCATGGCATACCCCCGTCCTCTGCAGCCCAGTATCCCGTCCGAGGCGCGTGCTGACCAGACAGGCCCGGCCAGACCTGTCGGGAGGATCCGGATCAGCCCGCATCCGGGACGGAGGCGAGCCGGTTCCCCGGGAGCGCGCGGCCTGTACAGTGGGGCCATCGTTCAGTAGCGGGCGGTGCAGGTGTACTCCACTGCGCCGTTCGGGACACAGCCCGCGGGTGGAACACACCATCAACCGTGAGGACCTCCCTGATGAATAATCCTCTGACCAGCGCAAGCCCACCCCGACCGGCCCCGGATCTTGCAGCCACGCTGCAGACACTGGTACTCGACAGCACGGCCGTACGCGACTTCATGGATCGGCTCGCCCATCTGATAGCCCAGCGTCTCACCACCGTCGACAGGACCGTTCTGTGCGGTATCACGCTGATCCGGCCCCGCTCTGCCGTGACGGTTGCGAGCAGCAGTGAACGGGCACAGGTCATGGATGAAATCCAGTACTCGTTCGGGGACGGACCCTGTCTGGACGCTGCACGCCATCGGACCACCAATCATGTGCCGGATGTGCTCGACGAAGGTCAGCGGTGGCCCGAGTACCGGGCGGAAATTGCCCACCACGGACTCCGCTCCATTTTGGCGGTGCCGATTGCTCTGCCTGCCGCGGACACCGACAACGAGGTCGAGGCTGACCGCAGCGCCCACGCCGACAAAGCCACCGGCTGCGCGATCAACCTGTACGCCGACAATCCCCACGCGTTCTCGGCAGCCGATATCGACGAGGCGCTGGATATTGCCCGCACCGTGACGACGACGTTGGCGATCGCGGTCCGGTTAGCGGGTACCAGCGACAGGGCGGAGCAGCTCGAAGCTGCGATGACCTCCCGGACGGTCATCGATCTGGCAGCCGGCATCATCATGGCGCAGAACCGGTGCAGTCAGGACAGCGCCATGACCATCCTCAAGGCCGCCAGCAGCGCCCGTAATCTCAAGGTCCGGGACCTGGCGGCGACGGTCATCGCCTCGGTGTCGGCCGAACCCGCCCTTACGCACTTCGACGGCTGAGGCCAACGCACCACAGCGCTCGGTGCAGGACAACCGGTACCCCGAGGTCTAGTGCGAGGACCTGCCGGGGCGCCACACCACGAGCGCCTGGCTGCGGGGACGGGGTCGTTGTCCGCGCGCCAAGGTGACGACGTCCCCGGCCAGCCCGGCCGCGAAGACACGGCTCGAGTTGGCGGAGCCGGGCCGTGCCGCAAGCTCGGCAGCCAGTTCGAGGATGCGCGACTGCAGAGCCGACACCTGGTTCTCGAGGTCGAGGATGCGCCGGATGCCCTCCAGGGACACACCCGCCTGGGACAGGCGCTGGATCTCGCGCAGGGTACTGACGTCCTTCTGCGAGTAGCGCCGTGCACGGCCGGCTGCGCGACTCGGGGTCACCAAGCCCAGGCGATCGTACTGACGTAGGGTCTGCGGGTGCATGTCGGCGAGCTCTGCGGCCGCGGAGATCACGTAGACGGGCACTGTGGGATCCACTGCTGATCTCCTTCCGTCACCGGCATGACCGGCGTACTCGACTCTGGGATTACGGATCGGTCATCGTCACAGACCGGCCTTCGCGGCGAGGCCTGCGCGGGGATCGGCATCCTTCGTGGCGTCGCGGAACGCCTCGACCGCCGACTGGGCCTCCTTCGACAGATTCTGCGGGACCACAACCTCCACCGTCACCAGCAGGTCACCGCTGGCCTTCGAGGTCTTCACGCCCCGGCCCTTCAGCCGTAACGTTCGGCCCGACGGCGTTCCGGCGGGGATCCGCATCTTCACCATCTCGCCGGTGAGGGTGGGTACCTCGATCTGGGCTCCGAGCACCGATTCGTCGAAGCTCACCGGCACCTGGACGCGGATGTTGTCACCTTCGCGTTTGAAGAGTGGGTGCTCCTTCACGTTGACCGTGACCATCAGATCACCCGGCCCGGCCTGGCCCGGCTGCCCCTTGCCCTTGACGCGGACCTTCTGACCGTCGCGGATGCCGGCCGGCACGCGCACATCGACCTGTTCGCCCGACGGTTCACGCAGTCCGATCGTGGTCCCCTTGATGGAACCCGCGAAGGAGATGGAGGTGCTCGCTGTGCGATCGGCGCCTTTCTGGGGCCGGGAAGTCTGGAAACCCCCCGGGAATCCCCTGCCGCCCATTCCCCCCATGCCGGAGGACCCGCCGCCGAAGAGATCGGCGAACTCCGGGGGCAGGTTTCCGTTCGAGAACCCGGTGCGCTGACGCGACCCGGCTCCCTGGTTGAACAGATTGCCGAAGACATCCTCGAAGCCTGCGCTCCCGCCTGCTCCGCCGCCTGCACCACCGGCGGAGAAGCGGGCACCGCCGCCCATGGCACGGATGGCGTCGTACTGCTGGCGCTCCTCAGCGTCGGAGAGGACCGAATAGGCCTCGGAGATGTCCTTGAACATCTTTTCGGACCCGGTGTCGCCCTGGTTCTGGTCCGGGTGGTGCTTCCGGGCGAGCTTGCGGTACGCCTTCTTGATATCGGCGTCACTCGCGTCCTTGGAGACACCGAGGATCTTGTAGAAATCCTTATCGACCCAATCCTGACTGGCCAACTGGTGTCTCCTTCCTAAGTACTTCGAATTCTGAGCGAGATGAGCGGTGGGTGCGCCGGGCCGGTTACCGTGGAAGGCAGTTAGCGCCTGCCCCGGGATGCCGAAGTGAGGAGTATGCCGGGCCGGTTCCCGAGGAAGGCGGCTTTAATATTCCAAGGGCCGCCAGGGCCCGCCGGAATTTCGTTGCCGCCGATCGGGTACCGGCCCGGCATACAAGGTGCCGCTTATTCCGGCACGGCCACGATCACCTGTGCGGCACGCAGGACACGCTGGTCCTTGCGATACCCCACGCGGAGGATCTGGCTGACGCTGTCCGACTGGACGTCCGCGCTGGGCTGCTGGATGAGCGCCTCATGGATGTTCGGGTCGAAGGCTACGCCGACCTCGTCGATACGGGCTAGCCCGTACGTGGCCAGGATGCCCTCCAGCTTCCCGGCAATCGCCGCGAACGGCCCTTCCACCAGGTCCCCGTGCTGGCGACCGGCGTCGATGTCGTCGAGGACGGGCATCAGCGAGTTGAGTACGCCGATCACCGCCTGCTCGCGAGCCACATCCCGATCACGTTCCACCCGACGGCGGTAGTTCACGTACTCCGCCTGCAGGCGGAGTAGATCATCGCGCAGTTCGCCGACGACGTCGACCGCGGCGCTCGCCTCGCCGTCGGCGCCGGCCTCGTTCAGGATGGCCTCCGCCTGGGCGAGGGCATCCTGGTCCGAGCCCGACTCCGCAGGCGTTGCCTGCCCACCGGTCCCGGAACTCTCCGAGACCGGTGTTTCGGCGTCGCTCTGCTGCCCACGGACGTTGCCCGTTTCAGGGTCGATCTTCCGATTGTCGCGAAAACTCACCGGCTCCGACTCGTGCTCTTCTTCGTTTCCGTGGTGCGGCATGGCTACTTCTTCTCGCTGGTGTCTTCGTCGACCACTTCGGCGTCGACGATGTCCTCGTCACTGCCCTCACCGGTCGGCTGATCGTCCGACGGCGTACCGCCGGGCTGCTCCGCATCCTGCTGGGCGGAGGCGTAGATCGCTTCGCCGAGCTTCGACTGGGAGGCCTGCAGCTTCTCGAACGCCGCCTTCACCTCGTCGTCGTTGTCCTGCGACTCGAGCGCCTTCTTGAGGTCGTCGACGTCGGTCTGAACCTCTGTCCTGACGTCCTCGGGCAGCTTGTCCGCATTGTCGGCAATCAGCTTGTCCACGGAGTAGGCGAGCTGCTCGGCGCCGTTGCGGGTGTCAGCGGCCTCGCGGCGCGTCTTGTCCTCGGCGGCGTGCTCCTCCGCCTCGCGCACCATGCGGTCGATGTCCTCCTTGGAGAGCGAGGAACCGCCGGTGATGGTCATCGACTGCTCGGTGCCGGTGCCCTTGTCCTTGGCCGAGACGTGGACGATGCCGTTGGCGTCGATGTCGAAGGTGACCTCGACCTGCGGGACACCACGGGGAGCCGGAGCGATGCCGGTCAGCTCGAACGTGCCCAGCGGCTTGTTGTCACGGGTGAACTCACGCTCGCCCTGGAAGACCTGGATGGCGACCGACGGCTGGTTGTCGTCGGCGGTCGTGAAGGTCTCGCTGCGCTTGGTGGGGATGGCCGTGTTGCGCTCGATGAGCTTGGTCATCATGCCACCCTTGGTCTCGATACCCAGGGACAGCGGGGTGACGTCGATCAAGAGGACGTCCTTGCGCTCGCCCTTGAGGACACCGGCCTGGAGTGCGGCACCGACGGCCACGACCTCGTCAGGGTTGACGCCCTTGTTCGGCTCCTTGCCCCCTGCGAGCTCCTTCACGAGCTCGCTGACAGCGGGCATACGCGTGGAGCCACCGACGAGCACGATGTGGTCGATCTCGGAGACCTTGATACCGGCCTCGGCGATGACATCGTTGAACGGCTTCTTGGTGCGGTCCAGCAGGTCCTTGGTGAGGTCCTGGAACTTGGCACGCGAAAGGTGCTCGTCGAGGTGGACGGGCCCGTCCGCCGTGACGGAGAGGTACTGCAGAGAGATGTTGGTGGAGGTGGCCGAGGAGAGCTCCTTCTTGGCCTGCTCCGCGGCTTCCTTCAGACGCTGGAGGGCGATCTTGTCCTTGGACAGGTCAGCGCCCTTGGCCTTGGCCTGCGAGAGCAGGTAGTCCACAACGCGCTGATCCCAGTCGTCGCCGCCGAGGCGGTTGTCACCGGAGGTGGAGCGCACCTGGATGGTGGAGAAGGCGTCCTCGTCCTTGCCCACTTCGAGGAGCGACACATCGAATGTTCCGCCGCCGAGGTCGAAGACGAGAATGAGCTCGTCCTCCTTGCCCTTGTCGAGGCCGTAGGCCAGGGCAGCCGCGGTGGGCTCGTTGACGATACGCAGCACCTTCAGTCCGGCGATCTCGCCGGCCTCCTTGGTGGCCTGGCGCTCGGCGTCGTTGAAGTACGCCGGAACCGTGATGACCGCGTCGGTGACCTTCTCGCCGAGGTAGCTCTCCGCGTCGGTCTTCAGCTTCTGGAGGGTACGCGCGGAGATCTCCTGCGCGGTGTACTTCTTGTCATCGATGCCGACGCTCCAGTCGGTACCCATGTGGCGCTTGACCGAGGCGATGGTGCGGTCGATGTTGTTGACGGCCTGACGCTTGGCGATCTCGCCGACGAGGACCTCGCCGGACTTGGCGAACGCGACGATGGACGGCGTGGTGCGCGCGCCCTCGGCGTTCGCGATGACGGTGGGCTCGCCACCTTCGAGGACCGAGACGACCGAGTTGGTGGTTCCGAGGTCAATACCTACTGCACGTGACATGCAAGTTCCTTTCGACTGCCCGGGATTGCGAGGCGCTCATCCGCCGGGCGCGTAGATTGAGCGTTCTGCACTCAACTATAGTCGCGCGTGCCCGGCGGGACAAATCGAGTTGAGCCACCTCCGCTCAACCCTGTGAATGGCCCGATCGATTGCAACGATTTGGTCTCCCTGGCGATGCCAGCCGCCGAAAAAGGTATACCAAAGCTCCGAGCCGTTGCTAGGATCATCGGGCGAGCAGCAGCTCGCCGACAAAGGCAAACCCGATGCAAATCGGGGACGCAAAGCCACGGGACCCAAGAGGTCAGCCGGGCCGCCGAAGAGAACAGGTTCACGAAGCATGATTCGGACATCCCACGTCCCACTGGTTTCCGAACCGGCCGGCATCGTCTGGCCTCCTCCGGCTCCCCGCGCGGATCGCAGCGGAGCTACGGTCCATGAGTAGCGCCTCTCCCGGAGACGGCCGGACCGCCGTCGTCATCGAGGACGATCTCGAGATCCGCAACCTCGTCTGCGCCGTGCTGGAGCAGGGCGGCTTCCAGGTCAGCTCTGCAGCCAGCGGACGCGAAGGTGTCAAGGTGGTCCGGGAGAAGTTGCCCACAGTGGTGACCCTGGACATCGGGCTTCCCGACATCGATGGATACGAGGTGCTGCGGCGCCTGCGCTCCGACTCCGACTGCTACGTGGTGGTGCTGAGTGGACGCGCGGACGAGATGGACATCCTCACCGCCCTGCAGGCCGGCGCCGACGACTACGTCCTCAAACCCTTCCGCCCACGTGAGTTGCGGGCCCGCATCGACGCGATGCTCCGCAGACCGCGGAGGCAATCGGCCCTACCTCCACCTCCTTCACCGCCCCGGGCCACCCAGGCGGACCTGACGCCTGACGCCGCGTCCCTGCTGCGCGTAGGCAGCCTCGTGATCGACGGCGACGCCCGCACGGCCACGTGTTCCGGCGTCGAACTGCAGCTCACCAAGACGGAATTCAATCTGCTGCACGACCTGGCCCGGAGCAACGGCGCGGTCCGGACCAAGAACGAACTGGTCCGGGTGGCCCGCGGACGCGACTATCGCGGTTACAACTTCGTGAGCCGCACCGATGAGCGGGCCATCGAGGTGCACATCGCCAATCTCCGCCAGAAGCTCGCCCGCGGACACGACGAGTCCACTCTGATCGCCACGGTGCGCGGGGTGGGCTTCCGGATGATGGAGCAGAGCGACGAGTCCTGCTAGGGGGTATTGGACCGCCCGGGGTAGTTGGCGAGCAGCTCCCTGGTGGTGATCGCGGCGCTGACATGGAGGTCGGCGAGGGCGCGTCGGGCAACCTCCAGGGTGTCACCGGTAATGAGGTACTGCACGCCGAGTGCCACCTCGGTCAGCTGCAGGGCGCCCACCATCATGGAGGACGTGGTCACGCTGTGCAGAGCATCTGCTGCCCCCGCCACGTCACCCGAGTCGAGAAGGCGATCCACGCGATGGATCTTCCCGTCGAGTGAGTCGCAGAAATCGTGGGCGAACTGGGCAACCACCGTCCTGTCCGTGAAATCGTCCTCCATGGCGCGCAGCACGCCGGGGTCGACGACGGCCGGTCCGGCGGTGGCGGGACCGTGCACGACGTCGTCGTGATCCGTTGCTGCTGCCGCGTCCTCATGGGGTTCGGACGGCGGAGTCGATTGGCTGGGCACCTCATTAGGGTAGCGATACCGGCTGAGAGCATTTCGGTGTCCGCATGTTCCTGCGCAAAGCTTGCGTAACGATATGGACACGCGGTATCTCGGGCGTTTCCGGCGTTGTAGGGCAACAGACGAACCGGCTCAGGACCGCACAGGAATGGGAGATATTCACCTATGAGCGCAACACCCCATATCGAGCTTGACCGCATCCTGGCGGCCCGCGAGCGGGACAACATGGCCCCGACGATTGCCGCCCTGCTACGCCTCCACCAGGAGCACCCCGAGGATCCGCGAGTCCTCTACGAAGTGGGCGGGGCCTACGACACCGCCGGAGAGGAGGCGACGGCAGCCGGTTTCTATGAGCGAGCCATGGCAGCGGGGCTCGACGGCGCTGTACGGCAACGCGGAGTATCTGAGATCGCTCGCCGCCTCGGGGCCCTGACGAAGCAGGAGTCAGTCGGTAAGTGCACGCCGCATCGCAACACGGGGCCACGTATCGAGCCCTAGCTCTGCTTCATGCTCACGGATCCGGCGCAGTCCAGCGGGCAGCTGATCCGGCACATCGGCATCCACCCACGCCCGTCCGTCGCGCTGATAGGTGAGCATGGCTTCAACTGTCGCAGGTTCGTCGTCGGCGACGGCCGCCATCCCGAGCTCGCGGAAAGCGGCACCAGCGGCGCGCTCGACGTCCGACAGGGCCGCGAGATCCTCGAGCCGCGCGAGCCGCATCACGGTGATCTTTGCAGGAAAATCACGGCAGCCTCTGATCGATGCTCATGGTTTCCGGGCGATGATCGTGTACGTGCAGGGCACGAGCGAGCGCTCGGCCTCCGACCACGCGAATCCGTCGGGCACCTCGACCATGCGTGGTGAGAACCGCCACGGCAGCGTAATGCCCTCGTCGACGTGCAGGATCTGCAGGCCGGCGGTGATCAGCGACATGAGGATCTCGGAGAGGGGATGCGCCCACTCGTAAGTCCGCGCGTGGACCACCGTGCCGCCTCCCGCATACGTGGACGCATCGTCGGGGAGAAGTCGACGCCGGTGACGCGTGCTCCCGCCCGCGCGAGCGACAGGGTATCGGTACCGATGTGGCACTGCAGGTGACAGACGTCCAAACCGTCCATGACGCCGTCGGGAAGGAACGGCGCCATGGCTGCCAGATCCGCCCGCACCACCGAACTCAGATAGTCGGGGTCGTCGAAGGCGCCGAGTGAATATGCCGCCTCATGCAGGGGCACCCGGTCTTCCCAGTTGTCCAGATTGGTCGAGCGCGCGGCATCCCAGCTGATCTCGTTCCCCATGCAGAGAGCATACGAGGAAGGGAGCCTCCCTCGAGTCCTTCAGGACGCAGTAGGGTCGGACGATGCCCGACCAGTCAGCATCCGCAGTCGTCCGGGCCTGGAGAGCGTCCGCGTGAGAAGGACCCCGGCAGCCGCGACCGTCGTCCGGGACGCCGACGGCAGGTTTCTCCTGGTCCTGCGGGCCAATGCCCCCAGCGCCGGGCGCTGGTCCTTCCCGGGCGGTCGGGTGGAAGCCGATGAATCACTGGAGGACGCAGCCGTGCGGGAGACCCTCGAGGAGACCGGCCTCCACATCAGGATCGATCGCCTGCTCGGGTCGCTGGAGATACCGCATGGCACGGGAGTGGTCTTCGAGGTCCACGACTTCCTGGCGAGCCCTGTCGGGGGCATCCTTCTGGCAGGCGACGACGCGGCCGACGCCGGGTGGTTCACTCACCAGGAAATGACCCTCATGCCGCTCAGCGACGGTCTGCTCGAGTTCCTGGTGCGCGCGGAGATCCTCCCGTAGGGCCTCCCTATGGGAGCAGGGCCTATCGCGGTGACGGTTCCCTGCCGAGCTTCGAGGGCCACCAGATCTTCGGTCCGATGTCGTAGGCCAGCGCAGGGATCAGCAGCGAGCGCACCAGCACCGTATCGAGCAGCACGCCGAAGGCCACGATGAACGCGATCTGTGCGAGGAACAGGATCGGGATCACGCCGAGCGCCGCGAAGGTCGCTGCCAGGACCACGCCGGCCGAGGTGATCACCCCGCCGGTGACGCCGAGTCCGCGCAGGATGCCGGGCCTGGTCCCGATCCGCAACGACTCCTCACGCACCCGGGTCATGAGGAAGATGTTGTAGTCCACCCCGAGCGCCACGAGGAACACGAAGGCGAACAGCGGCACGGAGGCATCGGCTCCCTCGAACCCGAAGATGTTGTTGAACACCAGAGCGGAGACGCCGAGCGCCGTAGCGTTCGAGAGCGCAACGCTGGCCACGAGCAGTACCGGGGCGAGCACCGAGCGCAGCAGGATGATCAGCACCACGAGGATCACCGCGAGCACGATCGGGATGATCTTCACGAGGTCGGCGAGCGCGGTGTCGTTCGTGTCGATGGCCACGGCGGTCACGCCGCCCACCAGCGCGTCCGGACTGGCGTCGTCGAGCGCTGTCCGCAGATCCCGCACCACATTCTCGGCTGTATCCGAGTCCGCAGGGTCCTGGAGGGTGGCGCTGATGAGCACGCGGCCGTCCTCGACGATCACGGCGCCGCCCGGATCGGTGGTCAGCGCCGCGTCGGAGATGCCGTCCTCCGACGTGACGACGTCGAGTGCGGCATCCTGATCGTCCTCCGGGGCAACCACGTACACGGGGCTGCCGGAGCCGGCGTCGAAGTGGCGGCCCAGGGCGTCCTGCCCGTCCACGGCGTTGGACGGCGCGAGGATCAACGCCGATTGCGGCACTCCGCTGGCCTGCAGCTGGGTGAGTCCCAGGGCGCCGGCCACGAGGACCAGCAGTGAAGCTGCCCAGACGGCGCGGGGACGGCGCCCCACGAGGTAGGCCACGCGCTTCCACAGTCCCTGGAGCCGCTCGAGCCCGGTCTCGGACCCGCCCTCGGTGGGCGCGAGGTGCTTGCCGTGATGCGGCGCGACGGCGGTGAGTGCCGCCGGATCGTAGCGCGGGCGCAGCGGCCAGAAGGCGGCGCGGCCGAACAGGAGCAGGACCGCCGGGAGGAAGGTCAGGGCGGAGGCGAGGGAGAAGGCGATACCGATGGCGGCGATGGGCCCGAGGCTCTTGTTCGAGTTCAGATCGGAGAACAGCAGGCACAGCAGCCCCAGGATCACGGTGGCGCCGGAAGCCAGGATCGGTTCCACGGCGCCACGATAGGCCACCCGCATGGCCTGCCACCTCGACTCGTTCTCGGCGAGCGCCTCGCGGTACCGGGCCACGAGCAGCAGGGCGTAGTCGGTGGCCGCGCCGATCACGAGGATGGAGAGGATGCCCTGGCTCTGTCCGCTGAGCTGGATCCAGTCCAGCTTGGCGAAACCGAAGATCAGCAGGATCGACGTGGCGAGCGCGAACACCGCGGTCAGGAGTACCAGGAAGGGCAGCACGATGGACCGGTAGACGGCGAGGAGGATCACGAAGACCGCGCCGAGGGCCACTCCGAGCAGGATCCCGTCGATACCTCCGAAAGCGTCGACGAGATCGTTCGTGAAGCCTGCCGGGCCGGTCACGTACCCGGTGACGCCGTCGGGCAGCTCGTCCGTCAGCACCGAGCGGAGGTCAGTGACGACCTCACCGAGCTCGGCGTCGGGAGAGATGAAGGCGATGTACTGCACGGCGAGGCCGTCCTCCGACGGGATGGGACCGGCGAGGGCGGGGGCTCTCTCTGCAGGCGCCTCGAGACCGTCCACGGCACCGAGTGTGGCACCTAGCTCCTCGTAGGAACCGAGATCGCGCGGGTCGATCTCCGTCTCCGACTCGGCGACAATGACCGCGGGAAGTGCGTCCGAGTCACTGAACTGCTGCTGCAGTTCCCCGGCCTCCGTCGATTCTGCGCTCGCCGGGAGGAAGGACGCCTGATCGTTGCTCGAGACCTCGTCGAGCCGCCCGAAGGTGGGGCCACCGACTGCTGCGCCGACCAGCCAGATCAGGACGACGACGACGGGTAGGAGCACCCTCAACCATCTGCTTCTCATGAATCTCCCAGCTTCCCTCGAGTTATCTCTACTGAGAACTATATCTATGATGGAGATACTGAAAGACACCTAAGCTGGGACCGGAAGAATGCGAGGGACCATGACGGTGAAGGACGAGCTCATGGGGCTCCTGCGCCAGTTCACCACGGAGACCGATCGCTACGTGGACGTGGCCAGCGAGCGCGACAGCCTGTATCGCACCGATCTCCACGCCCTCAGCATCATGATCGGCGCGGCCCAGGCGGGCCTGACCGTCACGCCCGGCCTGCTGCGCGAGGAACTGAATCTCAGCTCGCCGGCCACCACCGCCCTGGTGGACCGTCTCGACTCCGCGGGTCATGTGACCCGGCGGCGGAGCGACGTGGACCGTCGGCAGGTCCACCTCGAGATGACGGACCGGGCCCGCGCCACGGGAGCCGCGCTGTTCGCACCGCTCGCACGCCACATCAACGGCGTCTTCGACGAGTACTCCGAGGAACAGCTGGCCCTGCTGCGCGACATGCTGCAGGGAGTGACGGACGCGACCGTCGCAGCGAAGAACGAGACGGCCGGAAACGCCGCGGCCTCCTGACGGACAGAGCGCGCGGGCATCGACGCGGGTTGCCTAAATGTCTCCATGATGGAGATACTTGACTCATGGCTACCCCATCACGCACTCGCGCTGCACAGACCACCGGCCCTCCCGCTCACGCGACGGTGGCGGACCGCGTACGTCAGATCGTCGTGTCCGTGAGTGAGGTCATCAGTCTTCTCGGCCCCCTGATCGGCTTCGGACTCATCGGCTCCGACGTGAGCAACACCTCCGGTGGCGATCTCGCGTCCAACGCCACCCTGGTAGCCCCCGGTGGCCCCGCCTTCTCGATCTGGTCGGTCATCTATCTCGGGCTGTTCGTTTACACCATCTGGCAGTGGCTGCCCTCGCGGACCGTCGACGCCCGGGCCCGGGCCACCGGCTGGCTCGTCGCGGCGTCCATGCTCCTGAACGCCCTCTGGCTCGTCGTGACCCAGGAGGGCTTGATCTGGCTCAGCGTGGGCGTCATCATCGGGCTGCTGGCCGTTCTCGTCGCCCTGGTCGTCCGCCTCACCCGCGTACCGGCACGGCAGGGATTTGCTGAAGCGCTGATCGTGGATGGCACGTTCGGGCTGTACCTGGGGTGGGTCAGCGTGGCGACGGCGGCCAATATCGCCGCCGCACTCGCATCATCCGGTGTGGCGACGACGGGTACCGGTTCGGAGTGGGCCGTAGCCGCCCTCGTCCTTCTTCTCGCCGGGTCCCTGACGCTCCTCCAGTTCCGCGTCGGCGGACGCTGGGCCGTAGCCGCCGCAGCATCATGGGGGCTGGCCTGGATCACGGTGGCCCGTATCTCGGACGAGCCCGCGTCGATCATCGTGGCCACCGCGGCCGCAGTCGCCGCAGTACTCATCCTCGCCGTCACGGCCGTCATCCGGTCACGAATCTCCGCCACTGACAGCGCACTGGGCCGGGTCGATCGGTAGACGCTTCAGAGCCTAGAAGCGCACGTACGCCCATCCGAGCCACTGCCGCCGGGTCACCTGCCCGACAGCGGAGGACGCGACGGCAATGCTCTCCATGAGGCGTGCAGCATCCAGTCCGGCCGAGGCCAGGCTGTTGCTGCATGCAAGGATCCGGACGCCGGCCTGCTCCAGCCCTGCCACGTCCCCGGCAAGAGAGGACCCCGCTGCGAGGGCGACGACGGCCGCTCCCTGGACAACGATCTCGAGCTGCGTCCCGGAGGGCAGGTCGGCCTGCGCGTTCACCGCGCTGCGGAAGGCGCCCCGCAGCGCGCGCTCCTCGGCTCCGGGCTCCTGGCTGAGGACATGAAGAACCAGGCCCCTCGGCTCGCCCTCGGCCGAGACGTCCTGGGAGGACGTCATCGACGCCCCAGCAGACGCTGGAAGAACCCGGGAGCCGGCGGGTCGGCTTTGTGGCCCTGGCAGCGCTGCCCCTTCGGTACCTGGCGCAAGACCTGATCCACATGCTGACCGCAGCCGGCCCACGTCGTCTTCCCACAGGTCCTGCACGTGACTGCCTGGCACATTCGATACTCCTTCATCGGTTCTGGTGACTACTAGGAAGAAGAATACCCCCTGGGGTATCGAAGCGCGAAAGAGCGGCAGTCTGACAGTCGCTCCAAGCTGCCCGGCTAGGCTGGCGGGATGTACCGCATCATCACCGTCTGCACCGGAAACATCTGCCGCTCCCCCATGGCCGAGCTCATGCTCACCGACGCGTTCTCGAAGGCGGGTCTCGAGAACGACGTCGTCGTGGACTCCGCCGGGACCACCGGGTGGGAGGCGGGCAACCCCATCGACCCGCGTGCTGCCGCGAAACTGGCCGAGGTCGGCATCGACAGCGACGGACACCGTGCCCGCCGCTTCGAGTCCGAGTGGTATCGCGAGCGTGAGCTGATCCTCGCCCTCGATCTCGATCACTACCGCGAGCTCCGGGAGAACGCGCCCGATGACGACGCCCGTGACAGGATCCATCTCCTCCGCGAGTTCGACCCGGCAACCACCGACACCGATCTCGAGGACCTCGGCATCTACGACCCCTGGTACGGCGATGCCAGCGACTTCGATGCCACCTACCGGATGGTGGACGGCGCGGTGGGCGGGATTGTGAGCTACGTGCGCCACGAGCTCGACGCCGACGTACCGGACGCCGACGTGTCGTGACGCCCGAGCCGTCACGCTTACCATGAACGGGTGAACCCCTCCCTCTGGCTGGCGCTTCTCGGCGCCGGAACGATCATCAGCCTCATGCCCGGTGCCGGCGCCGTGAACACGATGAGCAATGCCCTGACCGTGGGCTTCCGCCGCTCCATCTGGGGGATCCTCGGCCAGCAGACGGCGCTGCTGTTCCACATCGGCGTCGCCGCGGCGGGCGTCGGGATCCTCGTGAGCAATTCCCCGCTCGCCTTCAATCTGATCCGCTACACGGGCGCCGCGTACCTCGTGTATCTCGGTGTACGGAAATTCCTGCAGAAACCGGATCACGACGACATCCGGGCGCTGCGCGGGGGCGAGGGCGCCCTGTCGATGTTCCGCCGCGGTGTCTGGGTGAATCTGCTGAACCCGAAGGCCATCGTGTTCTTTCTGGCCCTGATCCCGCAGTTCATCAGGCCGGGGCATCCCCTGCTGAGCCAGTACGCCGTGCTGGCGGTGACGGTGGTGGTCATCGACGTGCTCGTCATGTGGTTCTTCTACGCCGGTGCGGCGCGCTCCTTCCGACGTTTCACGCGCCACGAGAGCGGCCAGCGCATCCTGAACCGCACCTTCGGCGCGCTCTTCGTGGGTGTCGGCGCCGTCCTCGCCGTGGCCTGAGCCCGTGCCCGCCGACACACCACTCCTAATCGCGGTGGACGGCCGCTCGGGTGCAGGGAAGACGACGCTCACCCTTGAGCTCGCCGCTCTCCTGCGCGAGCACCACACCGTCACCGTGTTCCATCTCGAGGACATCTATCCGGGGTGGGACGGGCTCGACGACGGCGTGGTGCGCTATGTGGAGCGCGTCCTGGAGCCGCTGCGGACCGGGCAGCACGCGGCCTGGACCGCGTGGGACTGGGAGCGGGGCACCGACGGCGAACAACGGACGACGCCGGCGGCGGAGATCGTGCTGCTGGAGGGCGTGGGTGCCGCGGCGGCCCTGGCACGCCCACTGCTCGACGCCGTGATCTGGATCGAGGCCGATGCGCAGGTCCGGAGACGCACAGCCATCGAGCGCGACGGTAATACCTATGCCCCCTTCTGGCAGCGGTGGGCCGACCAGGAGGACCGCTGGTTGGCCGGCGATGATCCCGCTGCCGCGGCCGACGTCGTCATCCAGGGCCACAGCAGCACGCCGTCGCCTGCCGCCGTCCGCCGTGCCCTGTCCACGCTGCCGTCCTGCGCGGTGCTGCTGGCGCCGGAGCGGGCGGGTCGGCGCGGCCTCACCGTGCAGTGCGAGCGCTTCGACGCCGTACCGGACACGTCAGCACTGTTCTCCGGGCTGTACGGCGCCAGTGCCGCTGCCGTCTGGCTCGACAGCTCCGACGCCGCCGGCACCACCCCGGCATCAAATTCCCGCGGCAGATTCAGCATCATGGCCGACGACGGCGGCTCCTTCGGCCAGCAGGCACGACACCGTAGCGGTGTCACGGAGATCAGCGCCGAAGCCGTCACCACACGCATCCGCGAGCCGTTCTTCCGCTGGCTCGACGACGTCTGGGGCCGGCATGCGGTGCGGACGCCGGAGGGGTACCCCTGCGAGTTCGCCCTGGGCTGGCTCGGGTATCTCGGGTACGAGCTCAAGCGCGAGACCGGCGGCGCCGACATCGGCTCCGGTTCGGAGCTGCCCGACGCCGCGCTGCTCTTCGCCGGACGCGCCGTCGTCGTGGACCACGCGGAGCGGGCCGTCTTCCTGCTGACGCTCACCGACGGCGGACCCGACGCGGATCGCACCGTTTGGCTCCGCCGTGCCAGGGCCGCTGTGGACGCCGCCGCGGCACTGAGCTCGGCGGGTATGCCGCCGTCGACCCCGGGTTCCCTCCCGGTGCCACACTTCACCCTGCGCGACTCGCGTGCGGAGTACCTCGACAAGATCCGCGCCGCCCAGGCGGAGATCACCGAAGGCAACACCTACGAGGTGTGCCTGACCACCTCGCTGACCGCCGAGACGGAACGGCTCGACCCTCTGGCCGTGTATCGGCATCTGCGGGCGGCCAGCCCCGCGCCGTTCGCCCACTTCCTCCGGTTCCCCGAATTCGCCGTCGCCAGCACCTCGCCCGAGCGCTTCCTGGAGCTTGACGCCGATGGGCACCTGCGCGCCGAGCCGATCAAGGGGACCCGGGGCCGCTCGGCCGACCCGGCCACCGACGCCGCCCTGCTCGAGGACCTCCGGACCTCGGCGAAGGATCGCGCGGAGAACATCATGATCGTGGACCTGCTCCGCAACGACCTCTCCCACCATGCCGTCCCGGGCTCGGTCACCGTGTCCCGGCTGTGCGCCACGGAGACCTATGCCACGGTGCACCAGATGGTCAGCACCATCGACGCACGCCTCCGCCCCGGACGCCCGCGGGCGGGAGTGCTCGCCGCGGCCTTCCCGGCAGGGTCCATGACAGGTGCCCCCAAGATCAGCACCATGGCCATCCTCGACCGCCTGGAGCGAGCCCCGAGAGGTCCCTATTCGGGGGCCGCCGGCTACTTCAGCCTCACGGGCGCCGCCGATCTCGCCGTCGTGATCCGCACCCTCGTGCTGCAGGACGACACGGCAGCCGACGGCGGCACCCGCCTCAGTCTCGGCGTGGGCGGGGCGATCACCGCCGATTCCGATCCGGCAGAGGAATGGGACGAGGTGCGGGTCAAGGCGCGCGGCGTCCTGACCGCGCTGGGAGCCTCGTTCCCCGCTAGTGTCGATCCATGAATCTGCTGCCCACCACCCTCCGCGGCACCCGAGTGGTGCTCGAACCCCTCGCCGCCGGACATCACGACGGACTGGTGGCGGCGGCCCAGGACGGTGAGCTCTGGAACCTCTGGTACACCTCGGTTCCCACGCCCGACGGCATGGAGAAGGAGATCGAGCGGCGCCTCACGCTGCAGGACAGGGGCTCGATGCTCCCGTTCACCACGCGCCGGATCGATCAGAAGACGGGCGAGCCCGCGGCGATCATCGGCATGACCACATATATGAATATCGACCAGGACACCCCACGGGTGGAGATCGGATCCACGTGGAACGCGGCCTCGGCCCAGCGCTCGGGCACCAACACGGAATCGAAGTACCTTCTGCTGCGCCATGCGTTCGAGCTGTTCGGCTGCCCGGCCGTGGAGTTCCGCACGCACTGGCTCAATCACCAGTCGCGCGAGGCCATCCTGCGTCTGGGCGCGAAGCAGGACGGTGTGCTGCGGAGCCATTCACGCACGAAGAACGGCACGCTCCGTGACACCGCCGTCTATTCGATCCTCGAGCACGAGTGGCCCATGGTGCGTGACAATCTCCTCCACCGGATGTCGCGCCCTCACTGATGGCCGTATTTCTACACGCTGTAGAAACTGTTTAGACTGAAGGCATACCAGTTTCGGTTCCGGGTCTGACGGCACCAGCGCCCGAGGAGTTCGTCCGGGCCGGACGCCAGCAGCGAAGGAGCCCGCCCATGCTCTCCGATCTATCCCGCCCCGTCGTCCAGGCCACCCTGCCCGTGGTGGGTGAGAACATCACGGAGATCGCCCAGCGCTTCTATGCGCACATGTTCGACGAGCGGCCCGAGCTCATGGACGGCCTGTTCAACCGGGGCAATCAGGCCGACGGACGGCAGCAGCAGGCACTGGCCGGATCGGTTGCGGCCTTCGCGGGCTTCCTCGTCAATCAGCCCGACGAGATGCCCGACCACCTCCTTGCCCGCATCTCCCACAAGCACGTCTCGCTGGGGCTCCGCGCCGACCAGTACCAGATAGTCCACGACCATCTGATGTGGGCGATCGGCAATGTTCTCGGCGACGCGGTGACTCCCGAGGTCGCGGCCGCATGGGACGAGGTCTACTGGCTCATGGCGAATGTGCTCATCAATCAGGAACGCGCCATGTACGGGGCGCTGAGCCTCGAGCCCGACGCGATCTGGCGCACCTACCGTGTGAGCGAGAGGATCCAGGAGACGGACGACGTCGTCACGTTCGTCGTGGAGCGCACCGACGAGCGCGACGTCAAGCCGTCGCTGCCAGGCCAGTACGTCACCCTCCAGATGCTCATGCCCGACGGTGTGCACCAGCCGCGCCAGTACAGCCTCACCCGGGCCGACGACGGCCACCACCGCCGGTTCTCCGTCAAGCGCGTGCACGGGTTGCCCACACCCGACGGCGAGGTCTCCAATCTGCTGCACGACACCGTCTCCGTCGGCGACGAACTGACGCTCTCCGTCCCCGCAGGAGACGTGGTCATGAGCTACACCGACCGCCCCGTCGTCTTCGCCAGCGCGGGCATCGGCATCACCCCCATGGCCGGTATGCTCTCGCACCTGGTGAAGTCGGGCTCGCAGCGCAAGGCCATGCTGCTGCACGCCGACAACTCCGCCAGTAGCTTCGCGCTGCGCGAGCAGGTCCGCTCCGATCTCGCCCAGCTGCCCGATGCGTCCATGCACACCTGGTTCGTGGAGCCCTCCGAGCCCACCCAGACCGTGGAGAACGAGCTGGTGGGGTTCATGGACCTCACCGATGTGGGGCTTCCGGACGGCGCCGAGTACTACCTGTGCGGCCCGCTGGTCTTCATGCAGTCCGTGCGCAGCTCACTCATTGCCCGCGGCGTCCCGGCAAAGGACATCCAGTACGAGGTGTTCGGGCCCGACCTCTGGCTCGCCGACTTCCAGTAGCAGCGCGCTACCCCGAGGGCAGCAGCGACCGCACGAGGGCCGCCGCGCTCCCGGCGATCGTCCGGTGGGCGTTGACGCCGGCCCACAGATTGAGCCGGTGCGGGTCATCCGCCGCGGCCGCTGCTGCCCGCAGCGGTGCGGTGAGGTGGTGCACCTCGGGGTAGGCCGGCGGCACGTCGGCATCGTGGTCGCGGATGAACTCGTTGAGCAGTGCGCGCGCGTACCGCCCGGAGAACGCTCTCGTGAGCGCGGTCTCCCCGAAGTCGTCCGTTGCCAGGGCTGCCCGGTGCGCGGGTTTCGTCCCTGCTTCGTCGGCGCGGAGGAAGGCCGTTCCGGCTTGCACGGCGACCGCACCGCGGGCGAGGGCCTCACGTGTGTCCTCACCCGAGACGATCCCTCCCGCTGCGATGAGGGGGATTCCCAGCTCGCGGAGGTCGTCAAGGAGCTCGAGCAGCGATGCAGTGCCGGGTTCGGCCAGCGGGTCGAAGGTGCCGCGGTGGCCGCCTGCCTCCGGCCCCTGCACCACCAGTGCATCGACGCCCGCCGCGACGGCCCGACCCGCCTCGGCGCGTGAGGTGACGGTCTGCACGACGGCGGTCCCGGCGTGCTGCAGGGCGGCGAGCGCATTCCGCTCAGGGAGGTCGAACGTGAAGGATGCGACGGCAGGGGCGAGCTCGAGGAGCACATCGATCGTGTTCGACCAGTCGTCGTCGTCATGGCGCGGTGCGCCGAGCGCGGTCCCCAGGGCAGCGGCGTCGGCCTCCAGGGACCGGGCGTAGGTCGCGAGATCCGCCGGATCTGCGATGGAGGGCTGCGGCACGAAGACGTTCACGCCGAAGGACGCCCCCGTGAGGTCGCGTATGGTCTCGATCTCGCGTCGTACGGCGTCGGCGGTCTTGTACCCGGCGGCGAGGAAACCCAGACCACCGGCGATACCCACGGCGGCGGCGAGCGCTGGAGTGGACGGGCCTCCTGCCATCGGTGCCGCGACGACGGGCACCGCCAGCGCGCTAAGGTCGAATCTCCGGCCGGACCGGGAAGTGTTGGTGTGCATGATGCTCCGATCGCTCGTCGTACGAGGGTACGCACGTGTTTCGTCGTCGCGCACTGTCCCACCGGCACCGCGCCGTGTCCGAATAGCGAGGAAAGAAGCTCTCGGTTGCACGTGGTCCACGGCGACATGACCACGGCGACGGCGGGCAAGGACTTCTCGCTGGCGTTCCTGGTGTTCAACACCATCGCCAATCTGCTGATGCTGGACGACCAGGTTCGCTGCTTCGAGAACGCGGCCCGTCACCTCGCGCCCCGCGGGTGCTTCGTCGTCGAACTCTGGGTGCCGCAACTGCGCTCGCTGTCGCCGGGGCACGCAGGGACTGTCGAGGTCAGTGAGCCGGGGTACCTCCTCGTCGACACCTACGACGTCCTCGAGCAGCACGTCGTCTCGCACCACGTCCGCTTCGGATCGGAGGTGTCGGACGGTCGGGACGCGCACATCGCCCGGACACCGCACCGGTACGTCTGGCCCAGCGAACTCGATCTGATGGCCCGACTGGCCGGCTTCGAGCTGGAATCCAGGTGGGCCGACTGGGACCGCAGCGCCTTCACGGCTGACTCCCGCAGTCATGTGTCGGTGTATCGGCTGACCTCCGCCTGACAGGCTGTGGGCGCCCCAGAAATACTGTCGGCGCTCTTCACCGGCGGCGCGGGCTGTGCCACGATGAGCGGATCACGAGATGGGGGACGCAATGAAGCTCCATTGCCGCATGGCGCTTGCTGTCGGTTCGCTGGCACTCCTGGCAGCACCGGCCTGCAGCGCGCGCGAACCGGCCGTCGACGAGCTGCCGTCGTACGACTCGTTCGACGCCGTCCGGGAGGCCGTCACCGAACAGCTCGAGTGCGAGGACGATCCACCGTCGCCCACGAGGGTCATGGGCGACAACGGCCAGATCCCCACGGAGTCGGAGAAGTGCACGCCCGCCGTCGAGATCTTCTACTTCGACTCGCAGGAAGCCCGGAACGAGGCCTACGACACCCTTGCCTCCGCCGCCGAGTCGGACGGTTCCGTGTACTTCGCGGAGGGCAGGAACTGGTTCGTCGTCGACTACTCCGAGGTGGCCGTCGGCGGGGACGACCCTCAGTCCCTGGATCTCGCGGGTCTGGCCGAAGCGCTCGGAGCCCGCTACACCGAGGCGACCTAGACCGAAGTGACGTAGGCGGCCGGACTACAGTGGCCGCTCCAACGCACCGGGGAGGGACCCGAGTCCGGTCTGGCGGGTGCCCCTGCGCTGAGCTGCCGCTCCGGCCACCACCACCAGCACGATGCCGACTCCCTGCACGAGCGAGGGAATCTGGTGGAGCACCACGAGGCCGAGGAGCAGACCGAAGGCCGGTTCGAGTGCCATCAGGGTCCCGAAGGCGGTCTGGGTCATGCGCCGCAGGGCGAGCATCTCCAGTCCGAAAGGCACCACGGGGGCGAGCAGGGCCAGGCCCGCAGCGAGGACCAGTACCCGCCAGTCGAAATCCGCGACGACCTGGGGTACGCCGACGAACGCGGCGACCACCGCCGCGATGGGAATAGTCATCGTCAGCGCGCTGATCCCGGTGAACCTGTCCCCTACGCGCTGGGTGAGGAGAATGTAGGTGCCCCACCCGACACCCGCAAGGAGGGCGAAGCCGATACCGGGAAGATTCACCTCCCCGCGCCAGGGCTCCGTCAGCAGCACCACTCCGATCAGGGCCAACCCGGGCCAGGTGAGCATCCGGGCGTTACCGCTGCGGAGTGCCGCGACGGTGAGCGGTCCCAGGAACTCGATGGCCACGGCTGTACCGAGCGGGATGTGCTCGATCGCCGAGAGGAAGGCGACCGACATCAGCGCGCTGGCCGCCCCCAGTCCGAGGATGGGGAGTACGTCCTGCCGCCGGATGCGCCGTAGGGGTGGACGGGCGATCAGCAGGAAGATCACCCCACCCATCGCGAGGCGCAGCCATGCGGTGCCGGCCGCTCCCACCTGCTCGATCAGCCCCACCGAGAGTGATGAACTGAGCTGGATCAGGAGCATCGCGGCAACGGCCAGCGTCCAGGGCGGTAGCGGCTCCCGCGAGGTCCCGGTCATTCCGCGGAGACCAGTCGCCGCGACACGTCGATGCCCGGGCTCATGCGGTCGAGAGCGGACGACAGCGCGGTGGCCGCGGCGCCCAGGGCCTCGTCGGTCATCGGGTCGAGTGCGTCGAAGATGAAGAAGGCCGTCCTGGTGCGCTCCGAGAGTGCGGTGCGCGGACCTTGCCGCCAGTTCCAGCGGCGGCAGGTCACCCCGAGGTCGTCGCGCCAGACCACTTCCCCCGCGGAGGGGTGTTCCACAGTGGGAACCCCGTCCGCGAAGGCCTCGAATGGTTCGTCGCCGGTCGCACGCACGAGGCGGGCCGGCCCCCGGTACAGCGCGAGGTCCTCCCCGCCGATCGGCACCTGGTGCAGCACGGAGACGGCGTTGTAGATGTCGGTGAGCGCGTTCACGCGTGGAAGCCGATCCGCGGCTCTGCGGGTCAGTGCCTGCAGACTGTTGCGGGTGCGCTGCGGCTTCGCACCGAAGGCTCTGTAGGCCGCGCGCCATGCGGCGATGTGCGGCAGGTCCTCCACGGGGCCCGCGCCGAGGAGTGCACGGGCGTGCACTTCAGCGGCGTCGACCAGGTCGTCACTGACCGGGTTGCTGGGCGCCATGTCCAGTCCGTCGGCCACCAGGAGCAGTGCGCGGTAATCGGGCCGCAGCTCGAACACTGCCGGCTCGACGCCGCTCGCGTCGAGGAAATACTCGTGTGGACTGGTCCTGTGCATTCGGGCTCTCCGTTCGGTGGGCTGCAGTGACGCCGGGTTCGCGCCGCGACGTCGAGGGGAAGGCCGTTCCTGCGACGGTCGCAACCACCCGCTACGCTGTGGCCCATGACTGTACTGGTGTTCCTCGATCCGGCCCACGACGACGGCAGGATCGTCGATGCGTCCCAGCCGCAACTCATGGCCACCGATCTGGGAGCCACCCGCGGCGACGGCCTCTTCGAGTCACTCCTCGCCGTCGACGGCGCTCCGCGGAAGCTGGAGGCCCACCTCTCGCGGCTCGCGGCGTCGGCTGCGGCCCTGGAGCTGACAGTGCCCGACGCCGGTGCCTGGCGCCGCGCCATCAGCACCGGCCTGCGCGAGTTCACGGCTGCGGAACCGGACCGGAGCAGCGCCGTCGTCAAACTGCTGGCCACGCGCGGCGTCGAAGGTGCCGACCAGGCGACGGCGTGGGTGCAGGTGAATCCTGTTCCCGCCGCCACCCTGGCGCAACGCGAGGCGGGCCTGCGCGTCCTGTTCCTCGAACGCGGGTACGACAGCACCGTGGCCCAGCGCGCGCCCTGGCTCCTGATGGGCGCCAAGACCCTCTCCTACGCCGTCAACATGGCGGCGGTCCGTCACGCCAAGGCGCACGGGGCCGACGACGTCATCTTCACCTCCTCCGACGGCAAGGTTCTCGAGGGCCCCACCTCGACCGTGCTCCTCGCCCACGACCGCGACGGGCAGAAGACCCTCATGACCCCGCAGCTCGAGAGCGGGATCCTCGCCGGCACCTCGCAGAGCGCGCTCTTCGCAGCAGCGAAGGAGCAGGGGTGGGAGCTGGGCTACGGCCCGCTCGAACCGCACCACCTCCACGAGGCCGACGCCGTCTGGTTGATCTCCAGTATTCGGCTCCTCGCACCCGTGATCTCCCTCGACGGTCAGGAGCTGCGTACCTCGGCGACGCTGACGGCCGAACTCACCGAACTCGTGGATCGTTTCGTCTAGCCCCGGAACCCTACGAGTCCTTCTGTTACGTCCGGCGTCCGCCGTCGGAACGTCCTGTTTTGACCGCGGGGCTGGTCCTGCCCTAGCGTTTTTCCTGTAATCAAGAGTTCCAGCCATAGGCCCTGGCCGGCTGGACAGCAACCCTCTCCCGTAGTGGGGTGCTCCAGGTGAAGATTCGGCCGCCGGGTCAAGTCCCCCGGTTGGCAAGTACGGTGTCGTGCGGTCCTGCCCCGAGATCACGGGTGCACTGGCCGTCGGCGCACACGGCCCAGAACAGCGAGCGTGTCAGCCCAGCAGTCCCCCTCTGCCTGCCGTCATCCGGCAATCCCCCCACCTCTCAGCATGCCCGTACGCGGGCCATCCTCGAAGAAGGACTCCATGACCTTGTCCCGCACCCTCCTCGCGGCTTTCGCCGTCCCCCTCCTCGCCCTGACGGTGTCCTGCGGAAGCTCCGACAGCGAACCAGCCTCGAACACCGACGCCCTTGCCGGCAGCGACCAGCAGTCGCTCGATCAGTACACCACCGAGCAGACCACCCCTCTCGACGAGATCGACACCGCGGAGCTCGACCTCATCACCGACGGCACGCTGCGCGTCGGCACCCTCTCGGACGCGCCCCCCAACATCTTCCTGGAGGACGGCGTCTTCACGGGCTACGACAACGAACTGCTGCGCGCCATCGGTGACAAGCTCGGCCTCGAGGTCGAATTCGCCTCCACCGACTTCTCGGCACTCCTGGCGCAGGTGCAGAACCAGCAGTTCGACGTCGGCTCCTCCTCCATCTCCACCACGGCGGAACGCCGCGAGAACGTGGGCTTCACCAACGGCTACGACTTCGGCTACATGGCTGTGGTCGCCAAGGAGGACTCCTCCGTGGCGGGCTTCGACTCCCTGTCCGAGGACACCCGCGTCGGCGTGGTTCAGGGCACGGTCCAGGACGACTACGTCTCCAACACCCTGGGCCTGGAGCCCGTGCGCTTCCCCGACTACAACACGGTCTTCGCCAATGTGAAGAACGGCCAGATCGACGCCTGGGTGGCGCCGTCGCAGCAGGCCACGGGTCAGGTAAAGGAGGGCGACGGCACCACGATCGCCGAGACCATCATCAACACCGAGAACTTCACTGCATACGCCGTGAACAGCGACAACCAGCCGCTCATCGATGCCCTCAACGCGGGCCTCGACGCGGTCATCGCCGATGGCACGTGGACCGAGCTGACCGAGGAGTGGTACCCGGACCGCGAGCTGCCCACCGACTGGAAGCCCGGCAGCAAAGCCGTGGACGTCAAGTAGCCGCTCTGCATGGACGCCCTCGAACAACTCGGCAAGACCTTCTTCGACTGGCAGGCGATGGTGGCCGTCCTGCCGGACCTGCTGACCGTCGGGCTGCCGAACACCATCATGCTCGCCCTGGCCTCCGGCATCATCGGGACCGTGGTCGGCATGATCCTGGCCATCATGGGGATCTCGCGCAACCGGGCACTGCGGTGGACTGCGCGCACCTACACGGACATCTTCCGCGGGCTGCCCGCCGTCGTGATCATCCTGCTCATCGGCCTGGGACTGGGCCCGGTCCTCCGCGAGCTGACGGGCAGCACCAGCCCGTACCCCCTTGGCATCCTCGCCCTGTCGCTGATCGCCTCGGCGTACATCGGCGAGATCTTCCGCTCGGGTATCCAGAGCGTGGAGAAGGGGCAGCTCGAGGCCTCACGAGCGCTGGGCTTCAGCTACAGCTCGTCCATGCAGCTCGTGGTGATCCCCCAGGGCGTGCGGCGCGTGCTGCCGGCGCTGGTGAACCAGTTCATCTCCCTCGTCAAGGAATCCTCGCTGGTCTACTTCATCGGTCTCATCGCCAGTGAGCGTGAGCTCTTCCGGGTGGGTAACGACGCGGCGAGCAACACCGGCAACCTGTCCCCCCTGATCGCCGCGGGCGTCTTCTATCTCTGCCTCACCATCCCGCTGACGCACCTGGTGAACTTCATCGACACCAGACTGCGCGTGGGGGCCAGGCAGAAGCCCGAACCGGACAACCTGGCCGCGCCGGTCGGGCAAGGAGCCAGAACATGACCGCCACCATCGAGTCGGGATCCCTGACCGGCAGGGACCTGCATCTGTCCTTCGGCGCCAACCGCGTGCTGCGCGGCATCGACCTGCACGTGGAGCGTGGCACGACGGCGTCCGTCATCGGCCCGTCCGGGTCCGGCAAGTCGACGCTCCTGCGGGTGCTGAACCGACTCATCGAACCGGACCGCGGTGACATCCTGCTCGACGGCCGGTCGGTGCTCAAGGACAATCCGGACGAACTGCGTCGGCGGATCGGCATGGTGTTCCAGCAGTTCAACCTCTTCCCGCACAAGACCGTGGTGGAGAACGTCTCGCTGGCGCTGCGCAAACTCCGGGGGATGCCCGCCGGGGAGGCCCGGGAATCGGCGCTCTCCCAGCTCGATCTCGTGGGGCTGAAGCACAAGGCCGAAGCCCGCCCGGGGGATCTCTCCGGTGGGCAGCAGCAGCGCGTGGCGATCGCCAGGGCCCTGGCGATGGGCCCGGAGGTGATGTTCTTCGACGAGGCCACCTCGGCCCTCGACCCGGAACTGGTCAAGGGCGTCCTGGCCCTCATGGCTGATCTCGCCACGGCTGGCATGACCATGGTGGTGGTGACCCACGAGATGGGGTTCTGCCGCAACGTCTCCGACACCGTCACCTTCATGGACGGCGGCGTCGTCGTGGAGACCGGTCCGCCCGCGGCACTGTTCGACGATCCGCAGACGCCGCGCCTGCGCTCGTTCCTCTCGGACGTGCTCTAGCCGTTCGCGGGCCTGGTTGCGGGGCCTTCCGGCGTCGGGCGTGGTCCCCAGATCAATACCTCCGGCCAACACCGCCGCCGGCGACGCGACTCAGGTCAGGATGAAGTTCCAGGTCCCGGCGAGGACCGCCGTCGTCACCGCACCGACGGCGACGACGAGCCCGACGACGGCGATCACGGCGTCGAGCGGCGAATACGTGCTAGCCCGAGCCCAGGTACGTGTTCCTCCGCCGAAGCCGCGCGCCTCCATCGCCGTGGCCAGGCGGGTGGCGCGGCGGATGGCCTGCACGATCAGCCCGAAGGACTGCCCCAGCAGATTCCGCGTCCGCGCCACGACGGATCCGTCGGAGCCGATCCCCCGCGCATGCCGGGCCAGCCCGAGCGTCTCCCACTGCTCCACGAGCAGTCCCACGAGCCGCAGGGAGGCGAGCCCACCGAGCACGAAGCGGTGCGGGAGGTGCAGCTTCTGCGCGAGCGCGTCGGCCAGATCCGTCGGGTCCGTGGTCAGGAGGATGAAGATGCCCGGCAGCGCGAGCGCCAGGGCCCGGAGGCCGACGGCGATGCCCGCGGCCACGGACCCCTCGGTGAAGACGACGGGCCCGACGGCGAGCAGTACGTCCCCGGTCTTCTCGGCGAGCAGGGCCGTCCCGTAGGCACCCAGAACCGCGGCGATCAGCAGCGGCCAGATGCGCCGGAGGAGTCCCCACACGCTGATGCCCAGCAGCGGCATGAGGGCGAGCTCGCAACCGAGCACCACGGTGGCACTCACCCAGTCGATGCTCGACATGAGCGCCACGGTGATCACGACGGCGGCGAACAGCTTGGAGACAGGGTTGGCCCGCAGGAGTGTCCTGCCCGTGAGGACCGGTGTCAGGTACGAGCTGCTCATCGGGACACCAGCCGTCCCGCCCCACCGGAGATATGCAGAGTGGCGCCGCCCAGGGCGTCGCTGAAGTCGGCGTCGTGCGTCACGGACAGCACGGCGACGCCGTCGTCGACCAGTTCCCGCAGCAGCGTCACGAGCTCGGCCCAGGTCAGGGCGTCCTGCCCGAAGGTCGGTTCGTCGAGGATCAGCAGGCGCGGTGCGGTGGCGAGCATGGTCGCCACGGACAGTCTCCGCTTCTCCCCGCCCGAGAGCGTGAAGGGATTGGCCCGCAGCAGATGGGTCAGCCGCAGCCGTTCGGCCAGCTCCGCGATGCGTGCGGTGTCGACGGTGTCGCTGATCCTACGCGGCCCGAACGTCAGCTCTTCCTCGACGCTCGCCGTCAGGAATTGGTGCTCGGGTTCCTGGAACACGGTCCCGATACGCTGCACGAGCTGCGGCGAGCGCCAACGGTGGGGCGTGCTGCCGGCCGTCCCGGCGAGGCCCGGGTGCGCCACCAGCGTCCCGGCGCGCGGGCGGAGCAGGCCACCGAGAGTCAGGGCCGCGGTCGACTTCCCTGCACCGTTCGGCCCCGTGATGCCGAGGGCCTCCCCCGCCCGTATCTCGATCGCGAGGTCCTCGACAGCGGCGGGCCCGCGCCTGGTCCGCGCTACCGCGAGCTCGCGGGCCGACAGGAGAGCCGGCCCTGAACCGGAGGACGGCAGGGTGCCGCCGACGGGCGGCCGCCACCCCGGGATCCACACGCCGGCGTCGGCGAGTCTGGCGCGCGTGGCCTCCTGCACGAGCACCGTGCCGGGTGGACCGTCGGCCAGGATCCCGCCACCGGCGTCGAGCACGATCACGCGGTCCACGACGTCGGCCCACACGGCCACGCGGTGCTCGACGACCACGAGGGTCGCGCCGGTGCGCTCGAGGACCCGGACCACGGCGTCGCGCACCTCGAGCACGCCGTCCGGGTCGAGATTCGCGGTGGGTTCGTCGAGCAGGAGCAGTCCCGGCTCCATCGCGAGGACCGAGGCGAGCGCGAGGCGCTGCTTCTGCCCGCCGGAGAGCGCGGTGGTGGGGTGGTCGAGCGGCAGGGCCAGGCCGACGTCGTCGAGCGCCCGGCCCACCCGCTGCCAGATCTCCTCCCGCGGTACCGAGAGATTCTCCGCGGCGAAGGCGACCTCGTCGCCCACACGGGCGAGGACCACCTGCGTCTCGGGATCCTGCAGCACCAGCCCGGCCCTGCCCCGGACCGAGGCCGGGTGGGCGCCGTCGAGCAGCAGTTCCCCCTCCTGCTCGCCCTCGTCCTGCGTGCCGAGTACACCGGCAAGGCCATGCAGCACCGTCGACTTCCCCGCACCCGACGCACCGAGGAGCAGCACACGCTCCCCCGGTGTGATCTCCAGCTCGAGGTGACGCGCCGCGAAGGCTTTCCGCCCCGCGTGGCGCCAGCCCCACCCCCGGGCGCTGACGTGCACGGCGCCCTGCGGGGGAACAAGACCAGGTGTCATAGATCGGCCGTCCGGCCTGCGGCGAAGGAGGACAGCACACCCGTCCTCGCCAGGCCCCGCATGGCAAGCCAGGACACCAGCCCGGCGATGACGATGCCCGAGACGGCCGCGAGCACCGCGTACATGAGCTTGAACTCGAAGGTCCACAGGGCGTTGTAGAGGATGTTCTCGCTGATCGCCAGGGCCAGGCCCGCGCCGAGTCCTGCGAGGAGTGCGACCGGCAGATTCCATCTGCGGTAGAGGAACAGCAGGAAGACGAGTTCCGCACCGGCGCCCTGGATTGCGCCGGAGAGCAGCACGCTCACGCCGAACTGCGAGCCGATGAGGGCGGACACGGCTGCAGCGAGGACCTCGCAGTAGATCGCGGCTCCGGGTTTCCGGATGATCAGGCCGCCGAGCACTCCGGCGATGAGCCAGCCCCCGGTGTACAGGCCGGCCAGGGGCGGGAATCCCGCCGTGATCACGCTGATGCCCGAGTAGCCGACATTCCATCCGACGAAGACGACGCCGACCGCTACCGCGATGACCGAGGCCACCACGATGTCGACGACGCGCCACTGGCCCGTGCCCCGGGCCGTGGATTGCACTGCTGGTGATGATGCCATGGTGATCTTCCTCCTGGGATACAGGAGGGGGGAGTGCCGGGACACCGCGCGTGCGGAGGCCGTGCACTCCGAGAACTCGACTCCCTTCGCCGGTACTAACCGGAGCAGGTTCGAGGGTCTGCGGCTCTGCCGCACTCTCAGCGCCTGATCCGCGGTACCGCTGCGGATCTACGCTCCCCTGTCGTAAGTTGTTCGAACGTCACCGAGCCTACACCGAGGCCCCATGGGCGCGCCCGCGTCGAGTTGTGCAACTAGGCTTGACGCAGAACCGTCGGATCTGAAGGAGAAACCATGAACGTTGTATTCAAGCTGCTCGGAGCAGGCCTGAGCGTTGTCGCCGGTTACATCGGTACCAAGCTCGTCGATGTCATCTGGCAGAAGGTCACCGGCGAATCGACTCCGAAGAACAAGGACGGCCTGGAGAACACGCTGCGCTCCGCACTCGTGTTCGCCATCGTCTCCGGTGCCGTGAGCACCACGATCCAGGTGCTGACCAACCGCACCACCCAGCGTGCGATCCAGCGCTTCGCGAAGTCCCGCGACCTGACCTGAGCCTGCGCCCCGTGGAAAAGGGGTGTCCGGAAGGGCGCCCCTTTCTGCTGTGGCTGACGTGTCGGAGAAGCGAGAGATTCGGAGCTGTTGACCCCGATGCAGTGTCAGGCAGGAGACTCGTTGCCATGTTGATCGGAGACTTCGCCCGGCTCAGGCAGGTATCGGTACGGCTGCCGGCATCCGGCTGGCGGCCGTCGAATCGAGGCTCCGGATGATCGAGAAGGAGAACGACGTGTCCGCAGACTATGTGGTGAAGCGAATTCCGTCGGTGCGGCTGGCTGCTCTGACCGACACCCTGGATCCAGCGACACTCGGCCAGCGGGTCGGACCCATGTTCGACCTCGTGCAGTCGGAGCTCGGAAAGGTGCACGGCAGCCTTGCCACCGCGCTGGCAACGTACTCCGAGGTGGAAGCCGGCATGGAGGTGGCAGTGGGCTACGCCTACGACGGCCACGCGCTGCCGGGCCTCGAGGTCATCGACCTTCCCCCCGCGACGGCTGTCTGCGGGGTGCATCTTGGACCGATGAGATCGATCTCGGAGTCCTGGCAGGCACTGCATCGTTGGCTGATCGACAACGGCTATGAGTACGACGGTCCGAGCCGTGAGCTGTACGTCCGGGCCGAGTCGGAGGATCAGCAGGATTGGGTCACCGAGCTGCAGCAGCCTGTAGTCCGTCGCTGACCGGCTCTCCGTGCGCAGTCCGGTCCACCGGCTCCAGCGGGTGGACCGGACGAAACATCGAACCGTCAGTCCTCCGGCGACTCGATCCGCAGATCCGGCACGACCGACTGGAGGATGCGGTGCAGGCTCATGCCGATGGCCGCCGCCGCACCGAACGGGATGTCCAGTGACACGGTCTCGTAGGCTGCCCGCTCAAGGGCGCGAAGGCTCTGCTCGGCAGCCTGAAACACGCCGCCGTCCGACTCCTCCACCGTCCAGAGATCGAGCACCTCTCCCACGGCGGTGAAGGCAGCCTGCAGCACGGGCCGCACCTCGTTCGGCATGGGGCTCTCACGGACCGTGCCGTGGAGCGCGTCCTGGAGCATGTTGGTGATGTTCAGCGTGTGCGAGGCCACTACCTCGAGGACCTCCACGTGGTAGAAGTCCCGGTCGACATCCCGTGGATGGAACCGCCAGCGGACGTTGCCCTTGCGGCTCTCGTCGGCGTACTGCAGGGCGTCGCGCGCATTACGGGCCGACCGCATCAGATCGTCCCTGCGCTTGGCCCAGCGAGGATCGTCCTCGGCCCAGTCCTCCTCCAGGGCCTGCCCCAGCTCCTTGAGATCCTGGGCCGCCATCCTGCGGAGCGTACTCATCTGGCCGACGGCGTCGTTGAAGTTCAGCGGTGGGAAGATGAGCACACTGACGGCGAGGCCCACGCCCACACCGATGACCGTCTGCACCAGATAACCCAGCGAGTACCCCAGATTCTCATTGCCGATCACGAGGACGAACAGTCCCGCGGAGGCGATGCCTGTTCCCCCTCCTGCAGTGCGCTTGAGCTTCCCTCCGAGCAGCACACCCGCGCCGACGACGAATGCGATCGTCAGCCAGTTTGGGTCACCGGCCCAAACGGCGAGATAGGCCAGGACGATGCCGATGGTCAGACCCGCCACCGTCTGCAGGCCCTGCGTCAGGGTTCCCGCCACCGTCGGATACATGGCCAGCAGCGCACCGAGCGGCGCGTAGTAGGGGTATTCGGATGGCGTGCCCGGCAGGGAGATGGCGATGAGCCACGCGATGGCCGCAGCGAGCGCGGCCTTGATGCCCAGGAGGATTTGGGGGTTGGTCACCACAGCTCGCAATCGACCCTTGAGCCCGCCGTCGAGGCGTTCGGCAAGGGCGGCCGGGCGGGGCATCTTCAGGGGAGGCATCCTCGCAGTATCGCACCGGACCGCAGACTGGCGCACTGAGTCCTTCGTCTCGACGAGACGCTTGATCCGGCCCTGCACAGGCGATATCTCTGGTGCCGGCTCCCCGACGCTTCTATGGCTGTCGAGCGGTTGGAATCGGGTGATCTTCTTTTCGTTCAGAGCGATCGTGCATCTCAGTGCACCATCAGATAGTTTGAAAAGGTAACTGATGAGCGTCAGGCGAAGGGGGACTCGTGCGACCTAACGATCCACTGGCCACCACGGCGACCCCCTCAATGACGCCGACCGTCAGGACCCCTGAACAGGTCATTGAGCTGATCCGGGCAGAGGACGGGTACAACCCCGATCTGCAGTACGTCGCCGGCCCTGATCCCTTGGGCGATCCGGGCTTCGAGGTGATAGTCCAGTCGATCAGCCTCAGCGCCGGCGGCGGGTCAGGGACCGTCGAAGTATGGCAGGTTTATCCAGACGGAACCTACAGCCGCGACAACTGAGCCCGAGCACTGTCACAGACCCGGTGAAGCCCATAGCGGGCTAGCCGCGGCACGCTCTTCGGGTCCCGCCAGAACCACCGTGAGGCCTCAACGGCAGCCGGCCTACCCGCAAGCCGGACAGTCCAGCAACAACCACACGTCAGTGAGAAGGTACCCATGCGGATGAAGACGAAGACCTACACGGCCACCGGGCTGCTTGCCCTCACTCTGGGAGTTTCCGCCACCGCGTGTACGAGTAGCGCGGAACCAGCAACGGAGCCCGCTACGACCAGCAGCAGTGACCCCGGGGGACCCACGGCATCGACGACACCATCAGTTTCTCCGACCTCCACTCCGACGGTGACGCCTTCCCCTTCCCTATCGGCAAGCACATCGACGGCGGCGCCCACTCCTGAGCCCGCGCCGTCGTCAGTCCCGCCCGCTCCGTCCGTGGAGGGAGTGCGAATCGACCACCCGTACGGGCCGTTCCTGCAGGTCCCGCTACCCGAGGACGACAAGGCGTACGACGTCGCTGGTCCCAGCTTCGTTTCGACGCCTGATCTCGGCCGGATCTTCCCGACCGATGTCTTCACACCTGAACAAGTCGCCTCCGCCCAGAGGACCGTGAGTGACTTCATCGCCTCCGAGGGCGTGAACTCGGTCCTCAACAACTCCGCAGCGCTCCCCCCACAGGACCTCGCGGCGCTCCGCGACACCTGGTGGAGCGAACACAGCGCCCTGTTTGCCCCGGATCAACGTGACACGATCGAGCTGAACCTCTCCGGAGAGTCACCCGTTGTGGAGATGGAGCCATGGCAGAAGGACTCCCCGACCTATCGGTATCTGTACGGGGAGAACGAACCACGAGTACAGGACCGCAACATCAAGACCCAGCAGGTGTGGGCAGGACCAGGACAGAATCTCACCTTCGTCGTCGCCGTCGTCTACACCGCCGACGTCCTCCTGGACGGTGCTGCCCTACCCTTCCCGCAAATGTCCTACGGGAACATGTCCTACACCGTGGTCCCCGACGGAAACGACACATGGTTGATCAGCGACTACGGCGTCGGTGTGTCCGTCGACATGACCACCGTTCCCGCGTCGACAACCTCCAGCCCCGAGAGGACCGAAGCCGAGCAGTTCGTCGAAGCCCTCAACCGGACAACCCCGGCGTAACCAGGTCACCCCTGTCAGTGGGGCGAAGGCGGCTTCGCTGCCGTAGGACCCACAGCGGCTCTTTCCTTCCCGCAGGAGCGCGACGATACTGGCGGCATGAGCATCCTCGCCACACACCAGGTCCTCGACGCCGGTCTGGCGGACTGGCGGAAGCTGGCGCAGGCGCTCCATGCCCGTTTCCTGACCCGGGACTTCGCCACCGGTCTCGCCCTGGTCGCAGCCATCGGCGATCTGGCGGAGGACACCGATCACCACCCCGACCTCGTACTGACCTACCCACACGTGGACGTCAAGCTCCTCAGCCATGATGCGGGCGGCGTCACGACCCGCGATGTGGAGCTGGCCCGGAAAATCAGCCTCCTGGCCGCCGAACGGGGCATCGGCGCCGATCCTGCGGCCCCGACCGTCGTGGAGCTGGCCCTCGACACCGCCGACGCGGCGTCCATCGGCCCGTTCTGGGCAGCCCTGCTCACCGGGGACGCGCACGCGGTGGACGGCGACGACGTCGTGGACCCGACCGGGCGTGTTCCGCTCCTGTGGTTCCAGCACACCGATCGGCACGAGACCCCGCGCCAGCGGTTCCACCTCGACGTGTGGGTGCCGCACGACGTCGCGAACGCGCGCATCGACGCCGCCGTCGCAGCCGGGGGCCGGATCGTCGAGGACTTCGAGGCCCCCTCCTTCACCGTCCTTGCGGACGCGGAGGGCAACCGTGCCTGCGTCTGCACCATCCTCGAGCGCTGACGGCGTCGGCACACCATGGAGCGGTGCGAAGAGGAGCGGGTGGACGTCCTCGTCGTCGGCGCCGGACCCACCGGCCTGATGCTGGCCAACTGGCTGGTGCGACTCGGTGTCCGCGTGGTGCTCATCGACGGCAAGGACGGTCCCACCGTCGAATCCCGCGCACTCGGGGTGCAGTCGCGCTCCATGGAGATCTACGACCAGCTCGGCGTGATCGACCGCGTGCTGGACGAGGCCGTCAGGGCCGAGTCGATGCGGCAGGGCTTCGGCCGCAAAGCCTTCGCTCCCGTTCCGCTCACCGCACTCGGCCGGGGCATCACCCCCTACCCCGGCCTGTACATCCTCGAACAGAGTGCCAACGAGCGGATTCTCGCCGATCATCTGCAGAGCCTCGGGGGCACGGTGCGCTGGCGGCACCGCCTGGTCCGGCTGGAGACGTCCGAGGGCGTCACGGCGAAAATCGAGGGGCCGGGCGGTCCGGGCACCATCCACGCACGCTTCGTGGTCGGGTGCGACGGCGCGTCCTCGACGGTCCGTGCCCTCCGCGGCATCGCCTTCGAGGGCACGACCAGCCGCCAGACGTTCTACCTCGTGGACGCCGTGGGAGTGGACGGTCTCGCCCCCGCCTCCGTGAACATCCGCCAGGGCGTGGACGAGTTCCTCCTGGCTTTCCCCATGCACCCCGATGCCGCCGGACGCACCGGCCAGCGCCTGATCGGCATCGCCTCCGGCGATGACGGATCCGCCATCACGGAGGAGCGTGCGCGCGAACGGCTGCGGGACGCTTTCGGCGTCACCTACGCGGACCACCGGTGGTTCTCCACGTATCGGGTCCACCACAGGATCGCCGGGCACTTCCGTGACGGCCCGGTTCTCCTGGCCGGCGACGCCGCGCACGTCCACTCCCCGGTGGGCGCGCAGGGCATGAACACGGGGCTGCAGGACGCCCACAATCTGGCCTTCGCCCTCGCCGACGCCCTCCGGCCGGGAGCGGACCACGCCGTCCTCGACCGGTACGAGGCGGAACGCCGTCCCGTCGCGCTGCGGCTCCTGGCTACCACCGATCGACTGTTCCGCGGCATCACCTCGGGCTCGACGCGTGCGCTCCTGGTGCGCCGGTACGTGCCGCGCGTCGTCCTGCCGGTCGCCGTCGCGATCCTGCCGCATGTCCCGCTGGGTCGCCGGCTCGCGGGCTACCTGGGCCAGATCCGGATCCGCTACCCCGTGGAGGCAGCCGGCGCGCCGACGGGAGGATCACGACGCCCGACCGGTGGGAGGCGGCACCCGCAGCGGCGCGATCCCGTCCTGGGCCGCCGGTTGCCCTGGACCGGAGGGAACTTCGACGTGCTGCGCTCCGCCGGGTGGCAGGTACACCTGTACGCCGCGGACGAGGAGACCGGGCGTCGGGCCGCCACAGGCGGCAGACAGCTGGGACTCCCCTTCCACACATTCGGCACACTCGGCTCCACCCCGCTCCGGCCCGGCACGGCCTACCTCGTCAGGCCCGACGGGTTCGTCGCGGCGGCCGCCTCGCCGGACGCGATGGTCGGCCCCTTCCGAACGGCGATGGCGACCACATGCGGCCCGGGGGCCGTCCGGACGATGGACGACTGAGGAACGGCGCTCCGTCAGTGGTCCACGCCGCCGCGACGATCGTGATCCTCCCGCCCCTCCACTGGGTCGGCCTCGTGAGGCGGAGCCTGCCTGTCCACCTCGACCACGGCGCAGGCGACGACGTCGTCCAGCTCGTCGATCGTGAGCAGGTCCCGCCGGAGGTGCCTCGTGCGATACCCGGCGCGGCCCACCATGTGCGCGGAGACCGGGGTCGTGAGCAACTGGAATAACCAGCACAGCACCAGCAGCGGGATCAGCGGCCAGCTCCCGGTCTCGAGGGCGAGCGCCAGGAGGAACAGCAGAAGCCCGAGGACCTGCGGTTTGGTGGCGGCGTGCATCCGGGAGAGCAGATCCGGGAAGCGGACCAGCCCGATCCCGGCTGCGAGGGACATGAGGGCCCCACCGATCAGCAGGATCGACACGACGACGTCGCTGAGCACGGTGCTATCCCCTCTCCGTGATGAAGCGGGCCACCGCGACCGAGCCGATGAAGCCGATCAGCGAGATGACGACGAGCAGGATCAGGTGGTCCGTGTGGTGATTGACGATCATGGTGAGGACCAGGGCTGCCCCGATGATCGCGAGGACGACGTCGAGCGCCAGGACCCTGTCGAGGAGCGAGGGGCCGAGCACCGCCCGGTACAGGGCGAGGAGCACGGCCACGGCGAGTATCCCCTGCACGACATAGATGACGCCGGTCATGATACGGATCCCTCCGCCCGCAACTCCGCGAGTTCCTCCTTGGTACCCATGATGCGGATGAAAGCCGCCTCCGACTTCCGCACGGTAGCTCGCATGGCCTCTGCGTCCTCCTCGGTGCTGACATTCAGGCAGTGGAGGTAGAGCGTCGAGGTTGCCCGGTCCACCTCCACCACGAGTGATCCGGGGATGAGCGAGGTCGCGTGGCCGGTCGCCGTGACGATCAGGTCCGAGTGGCTGCGCAGCCGGACCGCGACGACGGCGTTGCGCAGTGCCGGTCCCCGGGTCACCGCCAGCCAGAAGACCTCGACGCTGGCGGTGACCAGGTCCACGAGGAAACCGGCGCTGAAGGAGAGGAACGCAAGAATATTGAACCGCCCGCTCAACCCCACCGGCGGCAGATAGAAGAAGTTGACCACCACGAAGGCGATGACCAGGCCGAAGATCAGCGTCCCTGCTCCGAAATCCTGCCAGAGGGCACCCCACACGAAGGTGAGCCAGAGGATGAGTGGCACATCCGTGACGAGGGAGAACTTCTGCCGGCTCATCGGCCTGCTCCCGCGCCGAGCACGGCCTCGATGTAGGGAGCGCGGTCCAGCATCTCGGCCGCTGCATTGTCGGTGAGCGTGAACAGCGGTCCGGCGAGGATGGTCAGGCCGAGTCCGAGGGCCACGAGTCCGATGGTGGGACCCGTCATGGTCGCGGGGAGCAGTGTCACGGAGTTCTTCCCGGCGAATCTCCCGGTGTCCTCGCCCGTCACCTGGAGCGACGCCGTCACGCGTGAACCGTCGGCGGTCGCGGCGAGCAGGATGGGATCCGGGTCCTCGACGTCCTCGGGGCTGCGCCAGAAGGCCCGGTTCCACACGCGGGCCATGACCAGCAGGGTGAGCAGGCTCGTGGTCACGGCTCCGGCCACGAGGACGAAGGCCAGCGGGGTCCCGAGCTCGACGCCGGCCTCGAGCAGGCCGAGCTTGCCGAGGAACCCCGAGAAGGGCGGTATGCCGGCGAGATTCATGGCCGGGACGAAGAAGAGGATGCCCAGCAGCGGTGACAGCCTCGCGAGGCCGCCGAGGCGGTCCACGTCCGCCGTGCCGCCGCGGCGCTCCACCAGGCCGGTGACGAGGAAGAGACTCGTCTGGATGGTGATGTGGTGCACCACGTAGTAGACGGTGGCCGCCAGCCCGAGCCGGGAGGAGAGCGCCAGGCCGAAGACCATGTAGCCGATGTGGCTCACCAGCGTGAAGGACAGGAGCCGCTTGAGATCGGATTGTGCCAGGGCACCGAGGATGCCCACGATCATGGTCAGCAGGGCGATCACCATCAGGAACGAGTTGATGCGGTCCCCCGGGAACAGGAGGGTCTCCACGCGCACCATCGCGTACACCCCCACCTTGGTCAGCAGTCCGGCGAACACCGCGGTCACGGGAGCCGGCGCCGTGGGATACGAGTCCGGCAACCAGAACGAGAGCGGGAAGACGGCCGCCTTGATGCCGAAGGCCACGAGCAGCATCAGGTGCAGCACCAGCTGTGTCGCCGGGTCCACGTCCTCGAGCTTCACCGCGAGATCGGCCATGTTCACCGTGCCCGTGGCCCCGTAGATCATGCCGATCGCGATGAGGAACAGCATCGAGGACACCACGCTCACGACGACGTAGGTTACACCCGCGCGGATGCGCGGCGCCGTACCGCCGAGGGTCATCAGGACGTAACTGGCGGTCAGCAGGATCTCGAAGCCCACGTACAGATTGAAGAGATCCCCGGTCAGGAAAGCGTTCGAGACCCCGGCCACGAGGATCAGGTAAGTGGGGTGGAAGATCGACACCGGCCCTTCCTCGTCACCGTCGGCGGTCCCCTGGCCCGCTGCGTAGACCAGGACCGTGAGGCTGACCACCGAGGAGATCACGAGCATGAGCGCCGAGAACTGGTCCACCACGAGCACGATGCCGAAGGGGGGCTCCCAGCCGCCCAGACGTACCGCGTGCGTGCCGGTGGAGGGTGCGGCGAGGAGCATCACCACCTCCAGGCCCAGGGTGATGACCAGCGTCGAGATGCTGACGAAGCGCTGGGCGCTCGGGTACCGGAGGAGGATGAAGGTGATGGCGGCCCCGAGCAGGGGCAGGGCGACGGCGAGCGGCGCGAGATCGGCGGCGATCACGGCGCTTCCCCTGCCGTCCGCCCGGTACCCGCCGCGGGCTCGGCCTTCCTGCGCCGGAGCGGGCGGGCCTCCCCGGCGTCCGAGAACTCGGAGGCGTCCTCCGAGCTGTCGGTGTCGCCATGGCCGTAGTCGTCCTGATCGTCGGCGCGCAGGGCCTCCGGGTCGTCCTGCACCTCGTCCTTCCGTCGCAGCACCCAGGACCGGTAGATCATGCCGAGCATGAAGGACGTCACCGCGAAGGTGATCACGATCGCCGTGAGGATGAGGGCCTGCGGCAGGCTGTCCGCGTACTCCTCTGCGGGCGTCCCTGCCATGTGGAGCGGCGCCGTGCCACTTCCTCCGCTCATGGCCAGGATCAGGATGTTCACGCCGTTACCCATCAGGATCAGGCCGAACAGCACGCGCGTGAGGCTGCGTTCGAGCAGGAGGTAGAGCCCTGCCGCGAAGAATGCGGCCATGAGGGTGATCAGCGTGATGTTGACGGTCACGGGCGCGCCTCCTCGGTCGTCGATGGCACGGCGGTGTCCTGGACGGACTCGTCGTGGGCGGGCGTCCCGGCTTCCGTCCGGGCGTCGATCTCGGAGCCCAGGCTCCGCAGCACGTCCAGGACGAGTCCGACGACGATGAGGTAGACACCGATGTCGAAGAAGGTGGACGTCACGAACTTCACGTCGCCGGCCAGGGGCAGCCGGAATTCCAGGATGTAGCTCTCGAGGACGGCGCCTCCGAAGACCAGGGGTGCCATCGCGGTCAGTGCCGCTACCGCCAGACCCGTACCGAGCAGCGCACCCGCGCTGACCGGAGTTGCTTCGGCGAGTTCGAACCGGCCGCCGGCCAGGTACCGGATGGCCAGGCCGATTCCCGCCAGGAGTCCCCCCGCGAAGCCGCCACCGGGCAGATTGTGGCCGGCGAAGAGGAGATAGATGGACAGCAGGATCACGGTGTGGAACAGCAGGCGCGTGATGACCTCGAAGACGATCGATCGCCGCTCGGGGGCGAGGGTCCGCCCGGCGACGAGCCACGGATCGCGTGCGACGTCGGCGAACCGGGCGGCGAGCCGGCGCGCGGCCTCGGCGCGGCCCCCCGCGTCCAGGGACTCCTGTGCGCTGTCGACCGAGCCGTCCTCGACGTCGACGGCCCGGTTCCGAGTGTCGCTGCGCCCGCGGATGAAGATCAGGCTGGCAATGCCCGTCGCTGCGAGCGCCAGGACGGTGATCTCACCGAAGGTGTCCCAGGCCCGGATGTCCACGAGGAGCACGTTGACGGTGTTGGCCCCACCGCCTTCCTCGTACGCCAGCTCGGGATAGGCCAGCGAGATGGGCGCTGCGGTCCTGGCGGCCATGGCCGACGTGGCGATGACGGCCATGATGGAACCGAAGGCGATCCCGAGGCCTGCGCGCAGCAGTCGGCGCTGTCGGCCCGCCCTGCTCCACAGCCTGGCCGGCAGTGACCGCAGCGCCAGGACGAAGGCCACGAGCACGATCGTCTCCACGAGCAGCTGCGTCAGGGCCAGGTCCGGCGCCCCGTGCAGGGCGTAGATCATGGCCAGGCCGTACCCGGTGATCCCCACCATGACCACCGCCGTGAAACGCTTGCGGGCTCTCAGCGCACCCACGATCCCCACGAGGATCGCGACGGCCACAACCCCCTGGGCGGGTGATTGCGCCCACTGGTAGGCGGTGGGCACGGGTCCGTCGAAGAGGATGAGGGCTGTCAGCGGCACGAGGACGGCGGTGGACAGGATGATGGAGAGGTAGAACGCCAGGGAGCCCCTCTGCGTGCGGCCCGTGACCCAGAAGGCGACGGCGTCGAGCACGCTCACGGTGGAACGGTAGACGGCGGCGGCCTCGGGGACCTGCGGCAGCTTGGCCTGGAACCGCTCGAGCGGGTTGCGCAGGACGAACAGCGCCACACCCGCGCCGAGCGTGACGACGGTGAGCACGAGCGACAGGCTGACACCGTGCCACAGGGCCAGGTGCGGCGCGGCGATGTCCGAGGCGAACAGGGTGGCGTACGGCTGGACCAGGAGATCGAGCGGGACGGGCCAGAGACCGAACACCACGGTGGCCACGGCGAGGACCGCCGGGGCGAGCAGGAAGGACGGCCGGACCCGGGAGAATTTGGTCCGGGGCGTCCCATGCTTGAGGGCGAATGCTCCCCAGAGGAAGCGCGCGCTGTAGGCGAAGGTCAGGACCGACCCGAGCACGATGCCCCCGAGCAGGAGGGTTCCCACGAGCCCGTCCTCGGACCGGTGCACGAAGGCTTCGTACACCGACTCCTTGGCGACGAAGCCCACCAGCGGTGGCACTCCGGCCATCGACGCGGCGGCGATGAGGGACACGACGAACAGGACCGGAGAGGTGGAGCCGACTCCCGAGAGCACCCGGAGATCGCGGGTTCCGGCCTGGTGGTCGATGATGCCGGCCACCAGGAACAGTGTGGCCTTGAAGAATCCGTGTGCCAGGAGCAGACCGAGGCCTGCCACGGCTCCGTCGCGACCCCCGAGCCCCACCACCATGGTCAGGAAACCGAGCTGGCTCACCGTCCCGTAGGCGAGCACGAGCTTGAGGTCGAACTGCCGTAGGGCACGCCACCCGCCGAGCAGCATCGTCGTCATCCCGAGGACGAGGATCACCGGATACCAGAAGGTGGTCTCGCTGAACCCCGGGGCGAAACGCGCCGTGAGGAAGATTCCCGCCTTCACCATGGCTGCGGCATGCAGATAGGCACTGACGGGCGTGGGCGCGGCCATCGCGGCGGGTAGCCAGAAGTGGAAGGGCACCAGGGCGGACTTGGTGATGGCACCGACCAGGATCAGGACGATCGCGACGTCGATGATCGCGCCACGCGCCACGAGGGACGGCGCAGCGGCCAGGATCTCGGAGATGCGGTAGGTCCCGGCCTCCTGCCCGAGGACGATGAGGCCGACGAGCATCGTCAGGCCACCGGCGGTCGTGACGATCAGCGCCTGCAGCGCCGAGCGACGGGCCGAGAGTCGCTGGCGCGAGTATCCGATGAGCAGGTAGGACAGGATCGTGGTCAGTTCCCAGAAGATGAACATCAGGATCAGGTCATCGGCGAGCACCAGCCCGAACATCGCCGCTGCGAAGGCGAGCAGCTGCCCTCCGAAGGCGCCCACGTCAGCGTCGTCGTTCTTGAAGTAGCGCGCACAGTAGAACAGCACCAGGGCACCGACGCCCAGGACGAGGATGCAGAGCACGGCCGCGAGGGCGTCGAGGCGGAAGGCGAGCTGGAGCCCCAGGCTCGGGATCCAGGGCACGGTGACCGACGGCGGCGCCCCGGGCTGATCGCCGGCGGCGCTCTGGTCCGCCGACAGGACGGCGGGCAGCATGGCGAGGAGCCAGGCGAAGGCGGCCGCGGGCGCGGCCGCGAGGATGAAGAAGGCGGACCGTCCGAGGCGGGAGAAGAGCGAAGGTGCCGCGAATGCCAGCGCGAACATCGCGATCAGCACTGTGAGCATGGGTCTCGATCTTCCGCTGCGGTGGGACGGTCGGGCTCCTGCAGTCTATAGGCGGGCCGATCGCCGCCCGGCATCGATGACAGGCGCGGGACGAGCGGACCGTACCCGTATGACCTGGGTCATACGGGGCTAGCATTCACCCATGAGCGCGCATCAGCAGCCCCCGGGTACGCCTGCGGTCGCAGCGACCCTGCCCACCGTGGGTTCGGGGCGCATCTTCAGCCGACCCGTTCTCGCCTGGGCCTCCTGGGACTGGGGGTCCGCCGCCTTCAATGCGGTCATGACCACTTTCGTCTTCACCGTCTATCTGACCTCCGAGGCCTTCGGTGGTGAAGCACGGACCTCCCAGGTCCTGGGCTGGGGGCTCGCCGCCGCCGGTCTGCTCATCGCACTCCTCGCCCCCGTCACCGGGCAGCGCTCCGACACCGGGGGCCGGCGGAAACGGTGGCTCGGCATCAACACGCTCATCGTCGTGGTCCTGACCGGCCTGTGCTTCTTCGTCTACCCGAGCCCGGAGATGCTGATCCTCGGGGTGGCGCTCATCGCAGCCGCGAACATCTTCTTCGAGTTCGCCGGCGTCAACTACAACGCCATGCTGACCCAGATCTCCACGCCGTCCACCATCGGACGCGTCAGTGGTTTCGGGTGGGCCATGGGATACGTGGGCGGTATCGCGGCGCTCGTGGTGGTCCTCCTGGTGTTCATCTCACCCGTGGTCGACTGGCAGGGAGCCTCGGGCGAGGACGGCCTGAACATCCGGCTCGTCGCGGTCTTCTCGGCGCTCTGGTTCGCCGCCTTCGCCCTGCCGGTGCTGTTCACCATCCCGGAGCTGCCACGCAGGGCGGCTGCCGCCCAGCTCGGGTTCCTCGCGTCCTACGGCCTGCTACTCAGGCGCGTGGCAGCGATGTACCGGCAGAGCCCGCACACCATCTACTTCCTGCTGGCCAGTGCGATCTTCCGGGACGGGCTCGCGGCGGTCTTCACGTTCGGCGGGGTCCTCGCGGCGGGGGCGTTCGGCTTCTCGGCGGCCCTGGTGATCGTCTTCGCGATCGCAGCGAATGTCATCGCGGCCACCGGAGCGGTGATCGGGGGGTTCCTGGACGACAGGATCGGCCCCAAGCGGGTCATCATCGGGGCGCTGATCGGACTGCTGGTGGCCGGGTCGGCGATCCTGCTGCTCGGCACCGGAACCTATTCCGTCTTCGGCCTGGAGTGGACCTCCGACACCACGTTCTGGGTCTTCGGCCTGCTGCTGACCCTGTTCGTGGGCCCGGCCCAGGCGTCGTCGCGCGCGTTCCTCGCGCGCCTCGCGCCCCCCGGTGGCGAGGGGGAGTTGTTCGGCCTCTACGCGACCACGGGCCGGGCGGTGAGCTTCCTGGCCCCGACGCTCTTCGCCCTGTGCATCGGCATCTTCGGCTCGCAGCTCTACGGGGTCATCGGGATTCTCGTGGTGCTGCTCGCAGGCCTGCTCCTGCTGATCCCGGTGAAGCCGCCCGCACGCGTGGCGCCGTCCGTCCTGCCGGAGGCCTGACGGCTCCGGTGATCGTCCACCGGTCAGCTGGCAGGTTGTCCGTCCGGTCCCGGGATCGCGGTCCGGTGGAAGTTCAGGTGACTGCGCGACGCCGTCGGGCCCCGCTGGTTCTGGTAGCGGTTGCCGTACTCCCCCGACCCGTAGGGGTGTTCGGCCGGGGAGGTGAGCCTGAAGAAGCACAGCTGGCCGATCTTGGACCCGGGCCACAGCTTGATGGGCAGGGTGGCCATGTTGGACAGCTCGAGGGTCACATGCCCCGAGAAACCCGGGTCGATGAAACCGGCCGTGGAATGCGTGAGCAGGCCGAGGCGCCCGAGGGAGGACTTGCCCTCGAGCCGCGCGGCGACATCGTGCGGGAGGGTCACGGTCTCGTAGGTGGAACCGAGGACGAACTCGCCCGGATGCAGGACGAACGCCTCATCCGGAGCCACCTCGACGAGCCGGGTGAGCTCCGGCTGGTCCTCCGCGGGGTCGATATGCGCGTACTTGTGATTGTCGAAGAGCCTGAAGTAGCGATCGAGCCGGACATCCACGCTGGAGGGCTGCACCATCGCCGGATCGAAGGGATCGAGGATGATGCGCCGGGCGGCGATGTCCGCCCGGATATCGCGGTCTGAGATCAGCACCGTCCAAAACTACCAGCCCTGCACGGGCCCTCCCGAGCGCCCGCGTCAGCGGCCGATCTCGGTGCGGACCGCGAAGAGCTCGGGGAAGAACGTCAGCTCCAGGGCCCGCTGGAGGAAGCCGACCCCCGAGGAACCACCGGTGCCCGTCTTGAATCCGATGGTCCGCGCGACGGTCTTGAGATGACGGAAGCGCCACAGCTGGAAGTTGTCCTCGAGGTCCACCAGTTCCTCGCACGCCTCGTAGATGTCCCAGTGGCCCACGGCGTCCTCGTAGACCTCCTTGTACACGGCGACGAGCGCGGGTGAGAACTCGTGGGCAACGCTCACGTCGCGCTCCAGCAGGGTCTCCGGGATGCCGTACCCGCGCCGGGCGAGCAGCGCGATGAACTCGTCGTAGACACTGCTCTGCCCCAGCAGCTCCCGGAGCAGCTCCTGGGCGGCCGGGTCGGCGTCGAAGACGTCGATCATCGCGGCGTTCTTGTTGCCCAGCAGAAACTCCACCGCACGGTACTGGTAGGACTGGAAGCCGCTCGAGGATCCCAGGTCACCGCGGAACTGCGCGTACTCGGTGGGCGTGAGGGTGGCCAGCACCGACCACTGCTCGGTCAGCGACCGCTGGATGTGCTTGATGCGGGCAATGCCCTTCATGGCGGCCCGCAGATCGTCCGAGCGCAGCGCCGTCCGCACGGCGCGGAGCTCATGGAGCACGAGCTTGAGCCACAGCTCGGACGTCTGGTGCTGGATGATGAACAGCATCTCGTCATGGTGCTCGGGGGAGCTCACGGGCCGCTGCGCATCCAGCAGCCGGTCCAGTTCCAGGTACGAGCCGTAGCTCATCTTGTCCGAGAAGTCCCGTTCGATACCGCGCTCCAGCTTGCGGGTGTTCCGCTCCACGCTCATGACCCCAGCCTACGTGCCCCTGACTTCGTGGGCCCCTGGGTCTACGGTGGGACACAGCGAAGGAGGCCCCCATGCAGCAGATCCACTGCAGTATCGTCCCGCCGCACCTGCTCGACCGCATCGCCGCACTCGATGATCCCCGGTTCGCCCCGGCGTCCCGGGCGGCGAGCCGCGCCCTGGCCGAAATGGACCCGGTCCTGCAGGCCCGCGCCGACGCGCTCCGCGCGCCTATCCGCCGCGGCAGCGCCGTACCGGGCACGCTGACCCGGAGGATCCACGACGCCGGGAGCCGGGAGGAGCTGCCCGGCCGGCTGGTCCGGGAGGAAGGCGATCCCGCCACGGGCGACGTCTCGGCGGACGAGGCCTACAGTGGCCTGGGCGCCACCTACGACCTCCTGAGCGAGGAGTACGGCAGGTCCTCGATCGACGGCGCGGGCAAGGCCCTGCTCGCCACGGTGCACTACGGCACCAAGTACGACAACGCCTTCTGGGACGGCGAACAGATGGTGTTCGGTGACGGCGACGGCGAGATCTTCGGCCGGTTCACGGCGTCGCTCACCGTGATCAGCCATGAGCTGACGCACGGGTTCACCCAGTACTCCACGAATCTCGAGTACCAGGGCCAGTCGGGCGCACTCAACGAGTCGCTCTCGGACGTCTTCGGTGTCCTCGTGGAGCAGCGCACGCTCGGTCAGCAGGCGGACGCCGCATCATGGCTCGTGGGCGAGGGCCTCTTCACGGCCCAGGTGGAGGGGGTGGCGCTCCGCTCGCTGAAGGCGCCGGGCACGGCGTACGACGACGACGTCCTCGGCAGGGATCCGCAGCCCGCCACCATGGCGGACTACGTGGAGACCTCCTCCGACAACGGCGGTGTGCACATCAACTCCGGCATTCCGAACCACGCCTTCTACCTCGCCGCGACGACCCTGGGCGGACCGGCCTGGAAGGGCGCGGGGAACATCTGGTTCGACACCGTGGTCGATGGCGGGATTCCCGCCGACTGCGACTTCCCGACCTTCGCGCGGGCCACCCAGGACGCCGCCGCGCGGCGCTTCGGCGTCGGGAGCCGCGAGGCCGAGGCCGTCACCGGTGCGTGGGCGGAGGTGGGCGTGACGCCGTGAGGATCGAGATCACCCGATCGGGCGGCGTCGGCGGGCTCACGCGCCGCTGGAGCGTCGACGTCAGCACCACGGAGGCCGAACAGCGGTGGCTCCCCCTCGCCGAGGCCGAAGCGGCGGCCCCGGATCCGCCGGACGACCAGCGGGACCGGTTCACCTACGTCATCACCATCGGGTACACCGAGGTGAGCCTCCCCGAGAGCAGGCTCGAGGAGCCCTGGCGTGAGTTGATCGACCGCGCACGGGCCGACACCACGGCACCGCACCCTCATCCATCGGACAACGCCCGGTCGATCGCCCCGAAGGAGCCCGGCGGACCCACCCCGCCGTCGTAGCTGCAGCTCCGGGACAGTGTTTGAGCGCGCCCGACGGTGGGGTAGGCTCGATCTCGTTGCTCGGCGGGTATGTGCCGGACAGCAGGGATCCGGTCGACGACCGCCAGATCCCACGCGGGCGTAGCTCAATGGTAGAGCGCTAGCTTCCCAAGCTCGATACGCGGGTTCGATTCCCGTCGCCCGCTCAGTTCCCCCTCGATGCCGGCATCATCTGCCGCTGCGCCCTCCCCGGAAATCCGCAGCCCTGCCCTGCCGCGATCCGGGCGTCGACCGGTCATGGTGCAAAACCATAAGGGTACTGCCTAGCGGATTGATGCGTCAGGGCATATGGTCAAAAGCACGTCGGCCCGGCTGACGGTTCCATCGGGTCGGTGACCGGCCCACCTACAGAGGATGTGGAGGCTCGGTACGTATGCCGACCAGTCGAAGAACACCGAATCCGGTGAAGAACCGCCCCAGGGCCGCGGCGCTGGCAAGCATCCTGATGGGCACACTCCTGGTGACCGGGTGCGGGTCCGGGGAATCGGAGAACACCCTCACCTGGTACATCAATCCGGATGCCGGCGGCCAGGCCGCCATCGCCGAGAAGTGCACCACCGAGGCCGATGGTCGGTACCGCATCGAGACCTCGCTCCTGCCCAGTGACGCTGCCTCCCAGCGTGAGCAGCTCGCCCGCCGTCTCGCGGCGGGCGATTCCTCGCTCGACATCATGAGCCTGGACCCACCCTTCGTCCCGGAACTCGCGGGCTTCCTCGCGCCGGTACCCGACGACGTCGCCGAGGCCACCACCGAGAACGTGGTCGAGGGTGCCCTGGCCGGTGCCACCTGGAAGGACGAGCTCGTCACCGTGCCGTTCTGGGCCAACACGCAGATCCTCTGGTACCGGAAGTCGGTGGCGGAGGCCGCCGGCATGGACATGACGAAGCCCGTCACCTGGGACCAGCTCATCGAGGCCGCCGAAACCCAGGACAAGGAACTCGGGGTCCAGGGCACCCAGGCCGAGTCGATGACGGTCTGGGTGAACGCCCTGATCGAATCCGCCGGCGGGTCGATCGTCACCAATCCGGAAGCCCCCTCCGACGAGATCGAACTCGGGCTCGTCTCGGACGCCGGGCGCGAGGCGGCACGGATCATCTCCACCATCGGCGACGAGAATCTGGGCGGGCCCGGTCTGGCCACCCAGAACGAGAACGCATCGCTGGACCTGTTCCAGAGCGACTCGGGCTCGTTCATGGTCAACTACCCCTTCGTCTGGCCCGCCACGGTGGGCGCCGTCGAATCCGGGACCCTCGACCAGGCGCTGGTCGAAGACATCGGCTGGGGCGTGTTCCCGCGCGTGCTCGATGACGAGGCCGCGGCTCCTCCGCTCGGTGGCATCAATCTGGGCGTCGGGGCGGAGAGTGACAACCCCGAGCTCGCCTACGAGGCCGTCCAGTGCATCGTCTCGGTGGAGAACCAGGCCGAGTACTTCGTCACGAACGGCAATCCGCCCTCCAACACCGAGGCCTACGAGGATCCGCGCATCGAGGAGTCCTTCCCCATGGCCCCGGTGATCCGCGATTCCCTCCAGGACGCGGCGCCCCGTCCGCAGACACCGTTCTACAACGAGGTGTCCACGGGCATCCAGCAGCTGTGGGCCCCGCCGGGCGCGGTGAACCCGGACACCACCCCGGAGGAATCCTCCGACTTCATCACCGCGGTCCTACGAGGAGAGAGGCTGCTATGACCTCCGCCATACCCGCTCCACCGGCCGAGCCCACCAGCTCCCCCGAGAACACGCCGAGCGTGAAGACGCGATCCACTCCGGAGAAGAAGGCCCGCCGGCAGTACAGCGACCGCGTCCGGGCCGAGCGACGCCTCGGCTGGCTGCTCGCCGGACCCGCTTTCATCGTGATGCTGCTCGTGACGCTCTATCCGATCCTCCAGGCAGCCTTCGAGTCCCTGTTCCAGTTCCGTCTGACCACCCCCGACGAGCGCGAGTTCGTGGGGCTCGGCAACTACGCCGTGATCCTCACCGACTCCGTGTGGTGGCGCGACCTCGGCACCACCCTGCTCATCACCGTCGTCACCGTGGCCGTGGAGCTCGTGCTCGGTTTCGCCCTGGCCCTCGTGATGGACAAGGCCCTCAAGTCCATCAAGGGCGTCCTCCGGACCGCCATCCTGGTGCCGTACGGCATCATCACCGTCGTCTCCGCGTTCGCCTGGTTCTATGCCTTCGACATCAACTCGGGGTACGTCAACTCCTGGTTCGACTGGCTTCCCGGTATCGATGAGAACACGAACTGGTTCGCCCAGACGGGCACCGCCCTGTTCGTGATCATGGCGTCCGAGATCTGGAAGACCACCCCGTTCATCTCCCTCCTGCTCCTGGCCGGCCTCGCGCAGGTGCCGGGCGAGCTCACGGAGGCGGCGAAGGTGGACGGCGCCACCTGGTGGGAGCAGATGAGCCGGGTCATCATCCCGAACATGAAGGCGGCGATCATGGTAGCCGTCCTCTTCAGGGCGCTGGATGCGTTCAGGATCTTCGACAACGTGTTCATCATGACCAACGGCGCCTACGGGACCGAGGTCCTGTCCCTGCTCGCGTACCGACAATCGATCAGCAGGCTCGAGATAGGACTCGGCTCGGCCGTCTCGGTGCTGCTGTTCCTGTGCGTCCTGATCATCAGTTTCATCGCGATCAGACTGTTCAAGGTCGATCTCGCCGGCACCCAGGGAGGAAAGTGATGACGAACTCAGGCACCAAGAAAAAGGTTCTCTGGGCCATCGTCACGGTCCTCGTGCTCGTGTACGCGCTGTTCCCCGTCATGTCCATCCTGGCCACCTCGTTCAAGGCGCCCAGCGATCTCACGAGCGGCACGTTCCTGCCGTCCTCGGGGACGGCCACCACGTCGAACTACGAGCAGATCCTCGTCGGTGACGCGCAGGGCCTCTTCCTCTCCGCGCTGCGCAACTCGATCGGCATCTCGCTGATCGCGACGTTCATCGCCGTCGTGCTGGCCACCCTGTGTGCCTACGCGATCGCACGACTGGACTTCCCGGGGAAGGGACTGGTCCTCACCACGGCCCTCGCGGTCTCGATCTTCCCCGTCATCTCCATCGTCACGCCGCTGTTCAACCTCTGGCGGACCATCGGCCTGTACGACACATGGCTCGGCCTGATCATCCCGTACCTGTCGCTGACCCTGCCGATCTCCATCTGGACCCTCGCCGCCTTCTTCCGGCAGATCCCGTGGGAGCTCGAGCAGGCCGCGCAGGTGGACGGCGCGACGACATGGCAGGCGTTCCGCAAGGCGATCGTGCCGCTGGCGGCCCCGGGCGTCTTCACGACGGCGATCATCGCCTTCTTCATCGCGTGGAATGACTTCGTCTACGGGATCTCGCTGACCTCCACCGAGACGGCGCGCCCGGTTCCGGCCGCGCTCGCCTTCTTCACGGGAGCCTCCCAGTTCGAGGCGCCCACCGGGGCGATCTCGGCAGCAGCGATCATCGTCACCATCCCGGTGGTCCTGCTCGTCCTCCTCTTCCAACGCCAGATCGTCTCGGGCCTGACCTCGGGCGCCGTCAAGGGCTGACGCCCTCCGGTTCAAGTAAAGGATTCGCACCATGGCTTCAATCACCCTGAATAATCTGGTCAAGAAGTACGGCGACGGCTTCCCCGCCGTGAACGACATCAGCATCGATATCGCCGACGGCGAGTTCATCATTCTCGTGGGTCCCTCCGGCTGCGGGAAGTCCACCCTGCTGCGCATGATCGTGGGACTCGAGGACATCACCGACGGCGACCTCCTGATCGACGGTGAGCGGGTCAACGACAAGGCCCCGCGCGACCGCAATCTGGCCATGGTGTTCCAGAACTACGCGCTGTACCCGCACCTGACGGTCTACGAGAACATCGCGTTCCCACTGCGGCTCGCCAAGGGCAAGCACTCCGAGGACCAGGTGAACAAGCTCGTCACCGAGGCCGCGGCGACACTCGAGCTCACGGACCACCTGCAGCGCAAGCCCGCGAATCTCTCGGGTGGCCAGCGTCAGCGGGTGGCGATGGGCCGGGCCATCGTCCGGCAGGCGGACGCGTTCCTGTTCGACGAGCCGCTGTCCAACCTCGACGCCAAGCTCCGCGGGCAGATGCGCTCGGAGATCTCCCAGATGCAGCGCCGGCTGGGTGTGACCTCGGTGTACGTGACGCACGACCAGACCGAGGCCATGACCCTCGGCGACCGCGTGGCGGTGCTGAAGAAGGGCGAACTCCAGCAGATCGCCTCGCCGCGGGAGCTGTACGAACAGCCCGTCAATCTCTTCGTCGCCGGGTTCATCGGCTCTCCGTCGATGAACTTCCTCCCCGCCACCCTCGATGGGAACACGCTGCGGACGGCGCTGGGGGACCTGGAGATCCCGGCGGCCAAGGCCGAGAAGGCCGCAGGCAAGAAGGTGGTGCTCGTGGGCCTCCGCCCCGAGTTCTTCGAGGACGCCCAGCTCGTGGAGGACCACAAGCGGGCCAACGGGACCGTGTTCACGGCCACCCTGACGCACACCGAATGGCTCGGCAACGAACAGTACGGGTACATAGACTTCGATCCGGCACCGGAGGTACGCGGGCTGCTCGACAATCTTGCCCGTGAGATGGACGCGGACGAACTGCGCCCGCAGATCGTGGTCACCCTGGACGCGGCGAGCCGTATCCGTGGCGGCCGGGAGGCGGAGCTGTGGCTGGACACGCGCAAGCTCCATCTGTTCGACGCCGAGTCCGGCGAGAATCTGACGCGGGATGCCGAAGCAGGAGCAGAGCTCACCCGCGAGGCCAACGAGGAGCGTGCGGAGGAGATCGCCACCGCACAGCAGGCCGACGGCGAGAGGGGCACCGGGACGGGTGGGACCGGACACGATACCGAGGCAGTCAGGACGGGAGCCGGCCACTCCTCCGGTGCCACCGCAGCGGGCGGGAAGCACTCCGCGGGCTGAGACGCCCGGCCGGGATCCGGCACGACCGGCGCGGGACCGTCGCCCCCGGGGGTGACGGTCCCGCTGTGTACTCTGGCCCTATGGCCGAACACGACGCGACCGCGCAGCTCGCAGACATCACGGCCGGCTACGTGTTCGGCGGGCCCACCCTCCAGCTCGGGGCGGCCCTCGTGGACGGCGAGCTGCACGCCGAGGCGCAGGTGCGGTTGCCACTGGCGATGATGAACAGGCACGGGCTGATCGCCGGCGCCACGGGGACCGGCAAGACCGTGACCCTGCAGGTGATGGCCGAGCAGCTCTCCACCCACGGGGTGCCGGTCTTCCTCTCCGACATCAAGGGCGACCTCACGGGCCTGAGCACACCCGGCACGGCATCGGACAGGGTGAGCGAACGCACCGAGAGCGTGGGCCAGGACTGGAGCCCCGCCGGCTTCCCCGTCGAGTTCCTGAGTCTGGGCGCCGACGGCGACGGCGTCCCCGTCCGGGCGACCATCTCCTCCTTCGGCCCCCTGCTCCTCAGCCGGGTCATGGACCTCAACGAGACCCAGGAGTCGAGCCTCCAGCTCGTGTTCCACTATGCCGACCGGAACGGGCTGGAGCTCTACGACCTCACCGATCTCCGCGCCGTCATCACCTTCCTCACCTCGGACGAGGGCAAGGACGGGCTCGCCTCGCTCGGGGGCCTGTCGAAGTCCACCGCCGGGGTGATCCTGCGTGAGCTCGTCACCCTCGAGGCGCAGGGCATGGACTCCTTCTTCGGTGAGCCCGAGTTCGACACCGCCGATCTGCTCCGGACGGCCGCGGACGGGCGCGGCATCATCTCGTGCCTCGAGCTCGCCACCGTGCAGCAGCAGCCCCGGCTGTTCTCCACGTTCCTGATGTGGCTGCTCGCCGATCTGTTCGCCGAACTGCCGGAGATCGGGGACGTGGACAAGCCGCGGCTCGTGTTCTTCCTCGACGAGGCGCATCTGCTCTTCACCGGCTCGTCCAAGGCCTTTCGCGAGTCCATCCAGGCGACGGTGCGGCTGATCCGCTCCAAGGGCGTCGGGATCTTCTTCATCACGCAGACGCCCAAGGACCTCCCGGGCGAGGTGCTCGGGCAGCTGGCCAACAGGGTGCAGCACGCGCTGCGGGCCTTCACACCGGACGACGCGAAGGCCCTGCGCGCCACGGTGTCCACCTTCCCCATCAGCCCGTACGACCTCGAGGAGGTCCTGACCTCGGCCGGGATCGGGGAGGCTGTGATCACGGTGATGAACGACCGCGGCGCCCCCACCCCCGTGGCCTGGACCCGCCTCCGCTCCCCGCAGTCCGTCATGGGGCGGGCACCGGAGGGCACCGTGTCCGCCGTCGTCGCGGCATCGGCGCTGCTGCCCCGCTACCGTGAGGCGGTCGACAGCCACTCGGCCGCCGAGAAGCTGACCGGACGGGCCGCAGCGGGCGCGGTGCCGACGGTCGCCTCCCCGGGAAGCCCGGGCGGAGCGGGACCGTCCGCGCCGGGCCCCGATCACGACGACGAGGCGAGGCGCATCGAGGAGGACATCCTGGGCGCTCCGTCCCGTCCGTCCGGGTCCGGCGCGGAGCCCTCCGGCGCGGAGTGCCGGCCCGGTCCTGGACCCGACCGACGAGCCCCCGCGCGCTCCCGGGAGACCACCGACATGGCCGATCTCGCGCTGCAGGCCGCCGGCGTGATCGGACGGGAACTGGCCCGTGGGCTCTTCGGTACCCAGCGCCGTCGCAGACGCCGGTGACCCCGGGACCCTCTGCGCACGCAGCGGCTATGGGGGTATCTCGGTGGTGGTGATCGAGATCCTGAGCTCCACCCTCACCGCACTGGGACTCGGGCTCCTGCTCGCCGCGGTCCTGATCCGGCTGGTGTACGGCTCGTGGACCCGGACGCTGGCCATCACGTTCGAACTCGAGGGGCATCCCTATCTGCGCTGGCACGACCACCGGTACCGGATCGTCGAGGCGCTGTGGACCAGCCGGGTTCGCGCCCGTGACGGTGACGGTTCTGCCCCGCCTCCGGGCGACGAGGTAGACATCTACTACCATGCCCGTGCACCGCGCACTTTCTCGCTCCGGGCACCCTACCGGGGCACCCGCGTCCTGGCCGTCGTCGGGTTCGCATGCGCCGTCGTCGGAACACTCCTGGGCTTCCTGCCCGGCTGACCGGCCAGCCGGTACCGTGGGGGGGTGCAGACAACCCCGGTCGTGAAGGTCACCGCAGCCTGGCTGCTCTGCCTCCTCCTGCTCATCGCCGCCTTCGTGGCGGTGGTGAGCAGCCTCAATGCGAGGCTCTACAGTCCCGAACACCGGGTGGACCTGTACCTCGGCGCGCTCCAGCAGGGTGAGGGAGGGCGGGCGCTCGGGCTTCTCAACGCGACGGTCCCCGACGGCTCCGATGCCAGCCTGCTGGACGGAGACGCCCTGCGGGCGGCGACAGCGCCCCTCGAGGACACCACGATCCAGGATGCCCGCGACACAGGTCCGGACACGGTCGAGGTTCCGGTGACCTACCGCGTCAATGATGAGGACCACACCACACTCCTTCCGCTCGAGCAGACCGGCACCGAGTGGGGTGTGTTCGAGGTCTGGGAGTTCGAGCCGGGCGTGCTGCCGACGGTCGGGGTCTCCACGCGCCACGGCGAGGAAGCGAGCGTCAACGGCGTCGATGTGGGGCTGCCAGATGGCAATGTCGAGCTCGCCTCGTTCTATCCGGCGGCTGTGTCCGCACGGTACGACACCCCGTACCTCGTCTCCTCCGAGGAACGCGCTGTCGTCGCGGGAACCGGGTCACCGGCTCCGCTGGAGCTTGTCCCCGAGCAGACACCCGAGCTCGCCCGCGCGGTCGACGACCAGGTGCATGCCTTCCTCGACACGTGCGCGGACCAGGCGGTCTTCCAGCCCACGGGGTGCCCGTTCACCTATGTCACCACCGAGCCGCTGGCCGGCGACATCGCGTGGACCATCGAGGAATATCCCCCTGTGACGGTCACCGAGGAGGGCGACGACTGGACGGTCTCGTCCCTCAAGGGCTCGGCCCGTCTGGAGACGACGCTCAAGACCTATTTCTCCGGCGCGGAGACCGACGTCTCCGAGTCCATCGGCTTCGAGTTCGAGGCGGACCTCGCCGTCACCGGCGACGAGGTCACCGTCACCCCCGAAGTCCCCCGGTGAGGAGTCCCCCGGTGAGGACCGGGGGTCCGGCAGTCGATCAGGAGGTGGGAGCGCTTTCGCGGCTCTGCTGCCAGGTGGTCCAGGCCGAGTAGCTGCCGTCGAGCTCGACGACGTCGTACCCGGCCCGGCGCAGGGCGCTCGCAGCCACGGAGTTCCTGAGCCCGCTCTGGCAGTAGGACACGATGGTCCCCTGCTCGGGCAGTTCATCGAGGTGCCACATGAGCCGGCCACCGTTGAGCTGGTGCGCTCCGGGGATGTGCCCGTTACCGTACTCGGTGCGGTTCCGGACATCGAGGACCATCGCGGGGTCCAGGTCGGACAGCTCGGCCGGCTGGATCAGGGCCGGTGTGGTGAGGGGCAGACCGTCCAGGCTGGTCACGTACCCGGCGACGTGGTCGATGCCCACCCGCACCAGGTGGTCCCACAGCTCGTGGGCCTGCTCCTGGTCGGCGGCGAGCAGCACGAGGGGATTCCGGTCCTGCTCGGGATTCACCACCCACGCCCCGTACGTGGCCACGGACCCCCCGGCGGGGATGTTCAGGGATCGGGCCACCGTACCCTGATGGACCTGGTCCGCGGACCGGGTGTCGATGAAGGTCACGGTGTCGGCTGCGAGATCAGCGGCGACCTGCCCGGGAGCCAGTTCCTGCAGCGGTGCGCGCTCTCCCATGACAGCGGGGCCGTCACGGTTCTCGCGCTTCATCCGGCCGAAGTAGGCGTGGGCGTCGGGCTGACCGTCGAGCAGTTCGTCGATGAAGCCCTGCTCGTCGCCGGAGGCGAGGTAGGGCGCCCACCAGGAGTAGAGGCGTTCGTAGCCGACGGTCGAGGACGGGATGGCGCCCAGCGCCTTGCCGCATGCGCTTCCGGCGCCGTGTGCCGGGTGCACCTGCACGTAGTCGGGTAGGGTCAGGAACTTCTCCTGCAGGCTGCGGAACAGCTGCTTGGCGCCCTCGAACCGCGTGTCGACACCGCCGGCGGCCTCGTCGAGGAGGTCGGGGCGGCCGAGGTCCCCGGAGAAGACGAAGTCTCCGGAGAGAAGGTAGCCGGCCTGGTCGCTGAAGGCGCCGTCCGTAACGAGGAACGACAGGTGTTCGGGGGTGTGGCCCGGGGTGTGGACGGCCTGCAGAGTGAGGTTGCCGATGGTGATGGTGTCACCGTCCTGGAGCCGCTCGCCCTCGAAGCCGTACTGCCAGTCCATGCCCCCGGCCCCGGAGACGTAGATCGTCGCGTCGGTCGCCGCTGCCAGCTCGCGGGTCCCGGAGAGGTAGTCGGCATGGATGTGGGTCTCGGTCACGGTGCCGATGGTCATGTTGTTCTTCGCCGCCAGCTCCTGGTAGACGGCGATGTCACGGCGGGCGTCGACCACGATCGCCTCCCCTGTGGCCTGGCAGCCGATCAGGTAGCTGGCCTGGGAGAGGTCCTCGTCGTAAATGCGTTCGAAAAGCATCTGGTGCGCTCCTTCGTCGGTGCTGTGTGAGATGTCCCTGGAGGTCTGTTGTGATACCCCATGGGGTATTCATTTACCTACTGTAATACCCCAGGGGGTATGTCACAAGGGGATGGCTGGCCGGATCCGGGACGGGACGGTTCCGGCCACCCACCGATCAGGGGGCGCGCACCGCCGGGGGCGCGCCGCGAGCGCCGAGGGGACAGGACGGCGCCAGGAACCTGCAGGCGAGCACGCCGGCGAGTCCGAGGACCGCAACGGTCACGGCGAGGACCGCGCGGAGCTCCTCGGGCGCCTGCTGGATGAGGACGAAGGCGCCCATGACCAGGACGAACCACCCGAAAGCCTTGCGCAGGACGGTCTCCGGGATCCGGCCCGAGAGCTTCGCGCCGATCAGGGATCCGACGATCGCGGCGGCCGTGACGCCCAGGGTGAGTCCCCACGGGATGTCGACGGTGGTGAGGTACCCGGCCAGTCCCGCGAAGGACTTCATCGCGATGACCACCAGCGAGGTGCCGACCGCCACGGACATCGGGAGCCCGCCGAGCAGGGCCAGGGCCGGGACCACGAGGAAACCGCCCCCGGCTCCGACCAGGCCTGTCACCAGGCCCACCACCGCGCCGTCGAGCAGGACGCGGGCCAGGGGGAGGTCTCGATCTCCGTCCGCCACGCTCGCGTGCGGGTCCGCCGGAGCTGCGGGCCGCTTCCGGCCGCGGATCATCGCCACGGAGGTGGCAACCATCATGAGGGCGAACGCGACGAGCAGGAACTGCCCGGGGATGAAGCCCCCGAGCAGCCCGCCGGCGAAAGCGCCGACCATTCCTGCAGCACCGAAGATCAGACCGGTCCGCCATCTGACGCGGCCGCTGCGGGCGTGGGAGACCACGCTCACCGCCGAGGTCACCCCCACCACGAACAGCGAGGCGGCGATCGCCTCCTTCGGTTCGAATCCTGCTGCGTAGACCAGGATCGGGACCGTGAGGATCGACCCGCCCCCGCCCAGTACGCCCAGCGACAGTCCGATCAGGATCGACAGGGCGAGGACGAGGATCAGGGTGGTACTCACGCCGCGTCGGCTCCGTCGATGATTCCCGGTGCGCGCCGCGAGCCGACAGGCAGACCGAGGATGGCGCTCTCCCGGGTGGGCTCCTTCGCCGCCCTGTTCCAGGGCATCACGGCCAGCGCGCGGCCCATGGCGCAGGTGTTCGTCGCGGCCGAGAACGTCAGCCCCGTGCCGATGACGCCGGCCACCATGCGGATTCTCGGGGAGACGAAACGCCCTCCGGCGAGGCCTGCGATCACGAGAGACCCGGCCGCCATGCGGACCTGCCGCTCGAGGTGCCAGCGGACGGGCCCGCGCTTCACGCCTCCACCTGCGGCTGCGTAGCCGGGTACACCGCCGGCCAGGACCTGGAGGTCGGCGACGCCCGAGGCGGCGAGGCGCTGCCGGGCCTGTTCGGACCGGACGCCGGACTGGCACACGAGGACCACATCACTGCCGAGCCGGACGGCGAGCTCGTCCGGGTGCTCCAGCAGGAGGGGCAGCGGCACGTTGAAGGACCCCTCGATATGGAGGGCCTCGAATTCGGCCGCCGACCTGACGTCGAGGACGAGGAGGTCCGGTCGCTCGGAGATCAAGCTCTGCAGCTCAGCGGGTGACAGGGCTCCCGGGGCGGCGGTCTGGGAGGTGGTGGAGCCGGGAATGGTGGGGGCGCTCATGGGGACCTTTCGAACACTGCGGGGATGGATACCCCCAGGAGTATTCCCCACCGTCGGATAGGTCGTCAAATACCCACGGGGGTATAGTGGAGAGGTATGCTGCCACGACCTCTGGAGACTCCGATGCAACTCGATCCCACTGAACTGACCCCCGTGATCAACCGGCTCAAGCGAGCCCAGGGCCAACTGGCGGCCGTGACGCGCATGCTCGAGGAGGGCAGGGACTGCAAGGACGTGGTCACCCAGATGGCCGCGGTATCCAAGGCCCTCGACCGGGCAGGGTTCGCCATCATCGCCAGCGGGCTCGAGCAGTGCATCGTCCAGGAGGACGCGAGCCTCGACAAGAAGGAACTCGAGAAGCTCTTCCTCAGTCTCGCCTGAGGCACCCGGCCGGCGCCCCAGGGCAGCCGGGCGTCAGTCCAGGCCGCGCAGTTCCAGCGTCAGGGTGCTCTCTCCGTCGCCGGAGACGGCCACGGGAATCCCCCAGTCCTGCTGGTACAGATGGCACGCCGCGTGATCGGGGATCTCTCCGCCCGGCTCGCCGTCACAGGACGCCGCCCGCGCGGTGATGTGCAGGACGCCGTCGCCCGCCTCCTGCGAGAGCACCACCTCCCGCGTCAGCCCCTGGGAGGTCCCGCCGCCGGAGACGATGAGGGATTCCGGTGACGAGCTGATCTTCAGCTGCGTTGGATCGCCCCAGCGGTCGTCCAGCTTCTGGCCGGTGGGGGCGGTGAAGCGGACCGTGACAGCGAGCGGCCCCTCGGTCACCGGCGTCGTGGGCCGCTGGGTACGGGACGCCCCCTCGTCGACGGCGAGCGCCTGCCGGGGCAGGGGCGTCCGCACGAGCTGATGACTGTTGGCCTCCACCACGATGAGCAGGGGATCCCCACCGTCGGCCACCGGACCCATGTCCACGAGCACGTCCGACGGCTCCGCCAGGCCGCGCAGCAGCGTCGACACCTCGCGCGTGGACGGGTCGTAGCGGCGCACGGCACCGTTGTAGGTGTCGGCGATCGCAATGGAACCATCGGGGAGCGCGGTCACGCCCAGCGGGTGCTGCAGCCGCGCCTGCTCGGCGTCGCCGTCGCGGAACCCGAAGTCGAACAATCCGGTACCGATGGCAGTGCCCACCCGGGTCCGGATCCGACCGTCGATCTCCTCGAACGCCAAGGAGCGCACGGCCGAAGTCTCGGAATCGGCCACCCAGAGGGTGCCGTCGCCGTCCTCGGCGAGTCCCGAGGGCTGCGCGAACCAGGCCGTGGACGCCTCACCGTCGAGCAGGCCCTCCAGTCCGGTGCCGGCCAGGACGTCGACGGCATGGCTGCGGGGGTCGTAGCTGAAGATCTGGTGCGTTCCCGCCATCGCGATGACCACCCGCACCAGGACGGACGAGTACACCACGTCCCAGGGGGAGGACAGCGAGACGTCCAGGGCGTCGGTGCCCAGGTGGGTCTCGGTCAGCCGCGGCGCTTCGCTCTCGGCGCCCACCTCGCGGGCGTTCTCCTGCAGTCCGGCCCTGGTGTGGTTGCCGGAGTCCAGCAGGCGCTGCGTCCCGTTGCCGGCGAGCGTGGTCACCCGGCCGGTGGCGAGATCCACGCCCCGGAGCCGGTGGTTCACGGAGTCGGCGACGACGACGTCGTACCCGACCTCCGCGGCCAGCGCGGTGGGGAGCAGGGCGAGGCCCTGCGGTTCGTTGAACTCGGCCTCGGTGGGCCCACCGTCGGCGAAGCCCTTGGTCCCCGAGCCGATGGTTCGACGCACCGTGGTCAGGTCGGCCTCGAGTTCCACGAGCCGGTGGTGTCCGGTGTCGCCGACGAGGAACGTCCCGGCCTCGGGCAGTGCGAGCAGCTTGCCGGGGAACTTCAGCGCACCGGCGGTGCTCGGAGCCGCCATGTACGGACCATCCCCACGGTGCAGGGTGCCCTTGGCCTCGTGCTCGGCCACCAGTTCCTCGACCAGCGATGCGAGCCCTCCCGCGTGACCCTCGCCGGAAAGATGCGCCACGATGTAGCCCTCGGGGTCGATCACCACGAGGGTGGGCCAGGCGCGGGCCGTGTAGGCCGCCCAGGTGTCGAGCTTCGGATCGTCCAGGACGGGGTGCCGGATGTCGTAGCGCTCCACGGCTGAGGCGAGCGCCACCGGGTCCGCCTCGTGCTCGAACTTCGGCGAGTGCACGCCCACGGTGACGAGGACGTCCTGGTAGGCCTCTTCCAGTGGACGGAGTTCGTCGATGACGTGCAGGCAGTTGATGCAGCAGAACGTCCAGAAGTCGAGGATCACGATCTTCCCGCGCAGATCCTCGAGCTGCAGTTGCCTACCTCCCGTGTTGAGCCAGTTCCGGCCGGTCAGGGCTGAGCCGCGCACCCGGTAGCCGGTGCGCGTGGTGGTCTCGGTCATTCATCGTCTCCTGCTGTGCTGGTCCGCGCCGCGGACGGGGGCCGGGAGCCCCGGGGTCCGACGTCGCGCGCGGCGAGGTCGGTGAACATGCTGTTGTAAGCCGCGAGATCGGCGTCGTTATTCCTGTCCGCCGCGCGATCCGTCCGCTTCGTCTCCCGCGCGTCGGAACGGGACCACATGACGGCTACGCCGATGGCCAGCAGGAGCGTCGGGATCTCCCCGACCCCCCACGTCACGGCTCCGCCGACCTGCTGGTCCGCGAGGGCGGAGCCACCCCACTCACGGCCCATGTTGCCGAACCAGGAGGCCTGCAGGAGGGACGTCGAGCCCATCAGGGCCACCCCGAAGAAGGCGTGGAAGGCCATGGTCGCGAAGAGCAGCAGGATCCTGAGCGGATACGGGGCGCGGTACGGGACGGGATCGGTCCCGATCATCGAGAGGACGAAGATGTAGCCGGTGATCAGGAAGTGCGTGATCATCAGCTCGTGCCCAACGTGCTCGCGCAGGGCGAACCCGAACAGCGACGAGTAGTAGAAGACGATGATCGACGCCACGAAGTTCCCGGCCGCGAAGAGAGGGTGCGTGATGAGCCGCGACGGCCACGAGTGGACGATCGCGAGGATCCACTCCCGGATGCCACGCGTCCCGTCGCGGCGTGCGCGGAGCGCCCTCAGCGCGAGGGTCACGGGTGCGCCCAGGACCAGGAACAGCGGGACCACCATGGTCAGGGCCATGTGGTCGATCATGTGTGCGCTGAAGAGCACCATGCCGTAGACCGCGGGCGCGCCGGAGGTGAAGTAGGTCAGCAGGATCAGGCCGAGGAGCCAGCTGACGAGCTTCAGGACGGACCAGGAATCGCCGCGGCGACGCAGCTTCAGGACCCCCAGGACGTAGGCGACCCCGAGGGTCAGCGCGACGGCCACCCACAGCCAGTCGGGGCGCCACTCCGTGAACCAGCGGGAGAGGGTCGGCTCGGGCGGCAGATCGTACCCGGTGAGGATGCGGGCGGGTCCGGCCTCGGTGGGGAGCACCTCGGCGCGCGGCGGAGCGGTGCGCCCCAGGGCTCCGGCCACGCCGAACACCGCCCCCATGACGAGGAGTTCGACCGTGATGAACTGCCAGAGCACGCGCCGCGCCGAGAGGGAGGCGGCCGAGGTCCCCTCCGGGGCTCCGAGCTGGGGGATGATCCACTGCCGGTGCATCCAGCCGATACCACCGAGGAGCAGCGTGGCGATGGTCTTGAAGGTGACCAGCAGACCCCATGGCGAGCTGAGCTGCTCCAGGTCCGTGATGCGGAGGCTGGCGTTCACCACACCCGAGGCGACCACGAGGACGAAGGCGAAACCGGCCAGTGCGGAGAACCGCTTGAGTACCGGGAGAGCCTGGTCCCCCAGCTTGCCGCTCACGACGGCGAGGGCGATCAGGCCGCCGGCCCACAGGCACACGCCCACGAGGTGCAGGGCGATGGAGTTGACGGCCGCATTGTGGTCGTCTCCGCTGGCGGAGTGGCCGATGAGGGCCATGGGGAGCAGATTCAGCAGCGCCAGGACGAGCGCGAGGCCCAGGCCGACCTGCGAGCGCACACCGAACAGGACGGTGGCGAGGACGGCGGAGACGATCGCGGTGACCAGCCAGGCACGCCCGGTGGAGAAGTCGGTCAGGAAGGCTGCAAGACCCTGCGTGTAGGTGGGGTCCGAACTCAGGGGCAGCCCTGCTGCGTCCGAATAGGTGAAGATCAGGACGCCGAGGGCCCCGACGGTCCAGCTGACGGCCGCGACGGAGGCGAGGAGGAGTGCCCTCGAGAGCGCAGGGTGCTCCGCTGCGCCCTGACGCGGCTTCCGGCCGTTCTCGCCGACCTTCAGCGGCAGCATGATGACGGCGAAGACGAGGGCCCCGATGGTCCCGGCGGCCGAGGTGTTGGTGAGCGCCTTGGCGACGGGCAGTCCCCACCGGGTCAGTGCGCCGGGATCGCCCAGTTGCCGTGCCGCCGCAGCTCCCGAGTACAACAGACCGATGACGAGTGCGGCCAGGAGTACGACGCCCGCAAGCACCAGCCACGCTGCTCCCACGGCACGTCCGGGCGAGGGCTTGGGGAGCGTTTCGCGCGGCGTTTTCGCAGTGGTGGACACGTACACCATTCTCTACCCGGAGTAGAAATAGGGCCAATCTCCCGCGAGCTGCGATCGTCGTCCTCCAAGGGCATCGGGCCATTACCGGCGCGGCCGATGGAACGATGCTGGTGGAACGACGGAGGACCGCTGCCGTGAGCGGCAGCGGTCCTCCGGATGCGTGCTACTTGGCGGAAGCCTTGAGCTTCGAGCCCGCGGTCAGCTTGACGCTGTGGCCGGCGGCGATCTGGATGGTCTCCCCGGTCTGGGGGTTGCGTCCGGTGCGCGCGGCACGGCTGGTGCGCTCGACGGCGAGCCATCCCGGGATGGTGATCTTCTCGTCCTTCGAGACTGAGTCGGCGAAGACCTCGAACAGGGCGTCGAGGACGCCGTTCACTGCAGCCTGGCTGGTGTCGGCCTTCTCTGCTACCTCGGCAACGAGTTCACTACGGTTTTTTGCCACGTCAGATCCTCCTGGAAGTCTCTCTTCGGAATGAGCTCTTCGGTCGTCGAAAAGCCTCTGTCCGAGAATCTATCAGCTTGGCAGGCTTCTCCCGCGTGTTCACGCGGCTTTTGGCATGATTGACGGGCGATGACCATCGGATCACCGGACGGATGGTCCGGGTCAGAAGGTGCTGCGGGAGATACGGCGGAGGCCGTCCACGTCGTCGATGGTGATACGTCCACGGCCCTGCCTGATCAGGCCGCGGGCCGCGAAGTCGGCCATCGTCTTGCTGGTGGCCTCGCGAGTGGCGCCGAGGAGTCCGGCGAGCTGCTCGTGCGTGAGCTTCACCACCCGGGCCTGGGTGAACCTGGTGCGGGGTGCCGCCTTCTCCAGTGTGAGAAGTGTTGCGGCGGTCCTCGCGGTGAGGGGACGCAGCGCCATGTCCGTGAGTCGCTCCTCGAGGCGTGCCACCTGCTCACCGAGCAGACGCGAGATCTTCACGGCGATCCTGGGGTTGGACAGGAAGTGTTCCTCGACGTCGGCCGCGCTGAGCTGGCAGACCACGGACGTCTCGATCGCCTCCGCGTAGTTGTCGTACATCTGCTGGCCGATCAGGAGCATCTCTCCGAACACGGCGCCGGGTTCGAGGATCGCGATGGTGAGGGTCTTGCCGTCCTCGGCGACGCGGAAGATCCTGATTCGGCCTCCCTTGAGGATGAACAGGGCAGTGACGGGCTCGCTCTGGCTGAAGACGAGTTCACCGCTGCTGAACAGTCTCGGCGGTGACGTCCGGTCGATGGCTGCGATGTCCTGCTCGGTGAGATCCGAGAAGATGTCGACAAAACTGAGGCAGCTGAAATGCTCTCCGGACTCGGCCAAGAGATCCACCTCCCGTTCGTGGGGCGCCCACCCCTCGGTTACGGGCGTGGCGGCCGACAGGACCGTTCTCGAGCAGGCATCGCTCAAGCGGCGGTCGGTCACCGGCGTCGCAGCACTCCCGCTGCGATGAGTCCCAGAATAAGCCCATAGATGACGTGGCCCATCAGCGAGGCCAGGGATGAACCGTCGACGGTGAGAACCGGCATCCTCAGCGCCGCCGGCATCAGCAGGAGCGGGCCGAGGACCCACCACAGCGCCCCGTAGACGACGCCGAGCAGGGCGCTCCGGAGTGTGCCGTCGAGCAGGCCCGCGCCCAGGAGGGTCAGGGCGAGCCCGATCAGGACCGAGATGAGCAGGTGCACGATGAAACCGACGGCGACCGAGGTCGACCCGACGAGCGAGGCGATCATGGGGAGCATGCCCATCATGAACATGAGGGCACCGAAGACCACGCCTCCGCCGAGGCCGCCCAGCACACCGGCGAGCAGTCGCCCGCCGATCGTGGGTGGAGATGAATCCACCCGGCTGATGTCCGGTGTCCGGGTGGGTTGTCCGTGTGAAGCAGTCATGCTGCTCGCCGTCCTGATCCGCAGTATCGGGGTGGGTCCCGCCGGTCATGACGCTCGCGCCGAGCGGGAATGTTCCTCGACGGTAGGCGCGGCCCGCCCCTGCGTTCTGCGATCAGGGACACAGTGCATCGCTCCGTCCCGCCGGATCCGCGGCTACCGCTGCGGGACCGCCCATGCGCGGTGCTCGTGCAGGCCCACTTCGACAACCTGCCCCGGGAGCAGCTGCGGACGCCCGGGGACATCGACCGCGAGGGTGGCGGAACCCGTGGATCCGGCGGGGTCGTCGGCGCCCACGAGGATCCGGACCAGGGTCCTCGCTCCGAGGGACGTCAGTCCTGCCACGGAACCCTTGATCGTCGGCCCGCCGGTCTCGCCGGACGGGACGAGCCGGAGCGCTTCCTGGCGCACGGTGAGAACGGCAGGTCCGTCCACCGCATCCTCCTGGACGGCGAGTACCCCCAGGGCCGAGTGGTGACGACCGTCGCGGACCACGCCCGGGATGGCGTTGAGTCCACCGAGGAGGTTGTTCACCTGCTGCGTCGCGGGTTCGTAGTGGATCTGGTGCACGGTGCCGTGCTGCAGGATGCGGCCCTCATCGAGGACGGCGATCGAGTCGGCGAGGATCGACGCCTCCTGCCGGTCGTGCGTCACGACGACGACGGTCGGTGCCAGCTGCGCCCTGATGTGATCGATCAGGGCGTACATGTCCTGGCGTAGCTGCACATCGAGGGAGGCGAAGGGCTCGTCCAGCAGCAGGATGCGGGGCTGCCTGGCCAGCGCCCTGGCCAGGGCGACGCGCTGTTCCTGTCCGCCGGAGAGTGTGCCCACCGGTCGACGCGCGTAGTCGGCCAGCTGGACGAGATCCAGGAACTCCATGGCCTGCTGCCGCGCCACGGAGCGCCGTCGCCCGGCCATACGGGCCGCGAAGGCGACGTTGTCGACGACGTTCAGATGCGGGAAGAGCAGTGCCTTCTGGAAGACGAGGGCCATGCCGCGCTCCTCCACGGGAACCGCGGCGAGGTCGGCGCCGTCGGCCAGGACCTCGCCGCCGGAGGGCGTGTCGAGTCCGGCGATGATCCGCAGGAGCGAGGATTTACCGCTGCCCGATGCTCCGAGAAGGGCAACACACCGGGACGGCGGAACCGTCAGCGACACGTCGTGGAGCACCCCGGTCGATCCGAACGAGCGGGAGACGGCCCGCAGTTCGAGACCCGAGCTCATGGCCCCTCCCTCCTGGACAGCGATCCCATTACCGTCGGCAGGGCGAGGGCGGCCAGGACGACGAGCGGCGGGATGACGACGCCCAGGGACAGCACGGCCGTGAGCTGCTCGCTCCCCGGCGACGACGCTGCGGCTCCGAGCAGCGTGGGCAGGGTGCTCAGCCTGCCCCCGCCTGCGAGCAGGGTGGTGATGTAGTCACCCCAGCCCACGAGGAAGGCGAGGAAGAACGCGCGCGTGGTCGCCGCGGCCAGCAGTGGGCTGCGGACGTGCCGGAGGATCTGGTGCGGCGCGGCCCCGAGGGTGCGTGCGACGTCGTCGAAGCGCCCCTCGTAGGCGGTGAGGGCGCTGCGGAACATGAAACTCGTGTAGGGCAGGGCGGTGACCACCAGGATCAGGGCAACACCCGCGAATGCGGGCACATGCAGACGCAGCAGCGTGACGTTCACCCCCATCACCAGGGCGAACGGTGGGATCGCCAGGGGCGCGAGGAGGATCAGGTCCACGGCCCGGCCACGCCGCCCGGGCAGCGCCCGTGCGGCGAGGGCTCCGAGGAGTCCGAGCGGTGTCGCGACCAGTGCCACGCAGCCGCCGAGGAGCAGGGACGTCAGCGCTGCCCGGACCGTTCCCGGCTGCAGCAGCACCGTGAACGCAGTGCCCGAGTAGCCGTCGGGCAGTACGGCAGGGGCCTGCCAGGTGTCGGCCACCGACCAGAGCGCGGGCGGAAGCAGCGGCGCCAGGATCCAGAGGACGAGCAGGGCCCCCACGCCCGCCCGCACTGCCGCGCCACGCCACGCACCGGGCATCACAACCCGGCGGCGTGCCACCCGCGCGCGGGTCAGGACCGCCGTCATCGCAGGTCCCGCCGCGCCCGCAGGACGGCGACGCCGCCGAGGATCGCCGCTCCGCCGACGGCGACGGACACCAGCGCCGTGGCCATCGCTTCCGGTCGGGCCGCGAGATCCACGGACCCGAACAGCCTCACCGCACGGACCGACAGTGGCTCGGGCGAGATCGGTCCGAGCAGCCAGGCCGTCTCGTAGGAGCCGAGGGTGTAGACGAAGACGATGAGCCCCGACACGGCCAGGGCCGGAACGGACAGGGGCAGGACCACGTGGATGATCCGCTGCCACGCCGTCGCCCCGAGCGTCGCGGCGGAGTCGCACATGCCGGTCATGGACCGGGACATGCTCCCGATCACCACGAGAGCGACGAACGCCGATTCCTTCCACGCGTACTCGATGATCACGGCGGACCACCACGGGCTACCGACGAGTGCGGGAAACCCGTCCGGCAGGCCCAGCACCCGGTCCAGGAACCCGCTGTCGGAGAGGAGCAGGCCCATGCTTCCCGCCCCGATGAGGTGGGGGACGGGGATGGTCGCCGCGCTGAGGGCCGCGACGACACGGCCCGGCCGGGGCGCGGCGAGGACGTAAGCGGCGAGGACGAATCCGACCACCAGTGCCACCGCCGTGGAGGCGGTCGCGATGTAGGCGGAGGCGCCCACCGAGGTGGCCAGTTCCGCGGCGGCTCCGCTCCAGCCGCGCAGGCTGAGGGACGGCTTCCCGATGAAGGGCATCAAACCGAGGCTCTGTCCCAGGGCCGCGGTGAGCGATACGCCCAGGACGAGGACGACGGGCACCACGGCCGGTGCGGCCAGCAGCACACCGCGACCCGGAAGAAGTCGGGGTTCCCGGGCAGCGCGGCCCGTCCCCACTCGTCGGGCCCGGGGCCCCGGCGCAGCACTCCCGCGGTGTCCGGCGTCGCCCGCCGGGTGCTGTCGGGACCTCGTCATCGTGCCGCTGCGACCTCCTGGCGCCACGCCTCGTCCAGGGCAGGCACCCACTGCGCGGAGAGTTCGCTGTGCGCATTGCGCGAGAGTTCGTCGTAACCGGGCACCACCGGCGACGCCGGCAGCTCGGCGAAGCGGGCCCTCTGGTCGGCGTCGAGCCGGTCCGTGTCGAGGACGGGGAACTGCCCCCAGGTGCGGGGATCGGCCTTGGCTGCCTGTTGCGCCGGGGACAGCGCCAGATCGGCGACGACCATGGCCCCCGCCGGGTCGGACGCGTTGGCAGGGATGGCCAGGAAGCTGGCGTTACCGACCGTGCCCTCGTCGAGGGTGAGGACCCTGGTCGAGGCGGGGAGGGCTCCCGAGCCCACGAGATCCGTAAGCGTCGCAGGTCCGTAGGTCATCGCGATGTCCACCTCGCCGTCGGCGAAGAGCGTGGTCAGCGCCTGCTCGTCGCGCGGATAGGTGGCTCCTTCACGCCAGAGGGACGGCGCAAGCCGATCGAGCGCCTGCAGGGCATCGGGGGCGAGCGCATCGAAGGCCTCCGCACTGTAGTCCAGCGGTACCGCCTCCGCTCCGCCCGCGACACTGAGCAGTACCTCGCGCAGGAACACACTGCCGGTGAAGTCCGGCGGAGCGGGGTAGGTGAACCGGCCCGGATTCTCAGCCGCCCACTGCAGGATGCCCTCGAGGGTGGTCGGCGGATCGGTGAGGGTGGCGGAGTTGTAGAAGAACGTGAACTGGGCCTTGTGCCACGGCATCTCGCACCCGTTCACGGGTGTGCCGAAGTCGTCGAGCAGCAGTGGATCACCCGGGTCGGTGAACTGCATGTTCGGCAGCAGATCGATCCATCCGCACCGCCACGCGTCAGCCTGCTGCCCCGTGCTGAAGTTCGCGCCGTTGACCCAGACCAGGTCCACGGAACCGTCCGTCCGCCCGGCCTGGCGTTCGCTGAGGATCCGGTTCACGGCGTCCAGCGTATCGACGATCGGCACCCGACGCAGGGTGACGCCCTCCTCCGCGGCGGCAGGCGCCAGGATGTCGTCGACATAGGCGTTGCCCTGGTCATCACCGCCGTACATCCACAGGTCCACCACCTGGCCGTCCGCGTCGGCGCGGACATCCTCGAACGACGCATAGGTGGGCGCCGCCGGTGGTTCCCCCGCGCAGGAACCCAGCGCAAGCGCGGCGACGGCTGAAAGGACGCACACGGTGCGTCGACGGGGCGAGGGGCCGGACGAACGATTCATGGATCCTTCGGGGAGGGAACAGGGACTTTGTCCTGTGTGCTTCGACGCGGGCCCGTCCGATGACGGGCCCGCGGGGCAGTCCGTTGCCACGATCCTGCGGAATCATGACCGGCCGACCCTGCTGCCGGTCCGGTGTCCGCACGCCCAGGGGGGACCGGCACGGCGTGGCTCACTCGGGGTGGCTCACACGGGGCGTTGCGTGCGATCCGAGCGGACCGCGCGCCACCGCGTGAGGCGGACCAGTGCCGCCATCAGCGCCCGCACCAGCGGCTTCTCGAGAGTGGAGCGGGCATCCCGGACGGCAGCGTTCCACAGGGCGTCATTGAAGGTCGGATACGGATGGATGACACCGGCGAGATCGCGGGTGGTGAGTTTCCGCTGCACCGCCAGGCTCAACTCCCCCATGGTCTCCCCTGCGCGCGGTCCCACGATGGTCCCGCCGAGGATCCTGCCGCGCCGGTCGACGACCAGGCGGGTGAACCCGTTCTCGTGCCCCTCCGTGATGGCCCGGTCGGTGTGGGAATGCTGCATCGTGACCACGCGCCGGCGCGCGGAACCGACGCTCGTGACCCCTACGGCCGCGACCTCGGGAGACGTATAGGTCACCCGTGGCACGATCGTGCTCACTGATCTGCTCACGCCCAGGACGGCGTTCGACGCCGCCGTACTCGCGTACACCCCGGCGAGGTGGGTGAAGTCCGGGTGCTGCGTGACATCGCCCGCGGCCCACACCGCGGGGTTCGAGGTGCGCATGGTCGCGTCGACGCGCACCTGTCCCGCGTCGTCCACGTCCACGCCCACCCGCTCCAGTCCGAGGCCCGCGACGCGGGCGCGACGACCGGCAGCGACGAGGACGGTGTCCGCGGGGAACGACCTGCCGTCGTCGAGCCGGACCTGGCTCTCGCCGGCCCCGGCCTGACCGCCGACGGTGGAGACCTCCTCGATGGTGCTGTCCTCCACGATCCGGACACCGTCCTGCACCAGCGCCGATCGCACGACGTCGGCAGCATCCGGGTCCTCCTTCGGCAGGATCCTGGAACGGACCAGCATCACCACGTCGGAGCCGAGTCGGGCGAAAGCCTGCCCCAGTTCGCAGGCGATCGGCCCTCCCCCGATGATGACGAGCCTCCGGGGCAGGTCCACGAGATCCCATATCGTCTCCGAGGTCACCACCGAGGCCCGGTCCAGACCGGGGACGGGTGGGACCGCGGGATCGCTGCCGGTGGCGATGAGCGCCCGGTGGAAGCGGATCTCCTCACCGTCGATCTCCGCGCGCCCCGGACCGAGGAAACGGGCTTCTCCCTGCCGGACCGTCACCCCCACCGCCTCGAGCGAGGCACGTGAATCCTCCGGTTCGATCGCTGCGATCGCCGCCACGATCCTCGCCCGCACGGCGGAGAAGGCGGACGGGCCCGGCGGATCGCCCGGGCCTGACGCCTCACCGGCTGCCGCTGCAGCCAGGAGGGTCTTCGACGGCACGCACCCCGTCCACAGGCAGTCGCCCCCTGTTCTCGCCCGTTCCGCGAGGACGACGCGCGCGCCGAGGCGCGCTGCCGTCTTCGCGCCCACGAGCCCTGCCGTGCCGCCCCCGATGACCAGGAGGTCGATCACGGCGCTCCTCGGTTCCATGGTGCCCTTTCGTCCGTTGCTGCTCGTGATCGTTCGTCGCCACTCCGGCCGGCGCGACGATCCGGCCGTGCCGATATCAGGTCCGGACGCTACGGGTCCGGTGCACAGGGCGTCTGTAATCCAGCACACCGAAGCCCGGGCACAGCCCGCCGCTGTTCTCGGTTGCCGTACTCGGTAGCTGCACTCTGCCGATGAACGCCGCCGACGTCCTCCGGTGTTGTCAGCGGTACTCCGGGTTTGGATCGAGCCCCGAGGTCCCTTCCTTGCTCCACTCACCGGGCACATTGCCGCGGGCCGGGATCCCTCCCGCCTGCTTCAGCATGCGGGCCAGATGCATGAGATTCCATGTCATGAAGGCCGTGTTGCGGGTGGTGAAATCGTTCTCGGGGCCGCCCGATCCTTCGTCGAGGTAACTCGGGCCCGGGCCTGCCTCGCCGATCCACCCCGCGTCCGCCGCCGGGGGGATCGTCACACCGATGTGCTGGAGGCTGTAGAGGATGTTCATGGCGCAGTGCTTGATGCCGTCCTCGTTGCCGGAGATCAGGGCACCGCCCACCTTGCCGTAGTAGATGTACTGTCCCTGCGGATTCGTCATGCCGGACATCGCATAGAGACGTTCGATGATCCGCTTCGTCACCGAGCTGTTGTCACCGAGCCAGATCGGTCCCGCGATCACGAGGATGTCGGCCCGGTCTATCTTCTCGAAGAGGGCGGGCCAGGCATCCTCCTCCCAGCCGTGCTCGGTCATGTCCGGGTACACGCCCGTTGCCACCGGATGGTCGATCGGGCGCACCACCTCCACGTCGACGCCTTTGTCCCGCATCAGTCCGGCGCTGAGGTCGATCAGGCCCGAGGTGTGACTCAGTTCCGGGCTGCGCTTCAACGTGCAGTTGAGGAAGATCGCACGCAGACCCGTGAAGTCGTCGCTCCGATCGGGGGAATTCTCGGTGCCGCCCATGGTCCTGGCTCCTGCCGTCGTGTCCAGCTGCTCGGAGACTCAACTTACCCCCACCCCGACGCCGTCGGGCGTGAAAAAGCCGGCGCCCCGTGGGGCGCCGGCTCCTTCACGCCGCTGACGAACCGCGGCGGTTCCTGCCGAAGAGGTCTGTTACCAGCTCGACTTGGTCACGCCGGGCAGCTCGCCCCGGTGGGCCATGTCGCGGAAACGTACTCGGGAGATGCCGAACTTCTGGAGCGTCCCACGGGGGCGTCCATCGATCTGGTCACGGCTGCGCAGACGCACGGGCGATGCGTTGCGGGGCAGCTTCTGCAGTCCGAGGCGGGCAGCCTCACGTGCCTCGTCGGTCGCGTTCGGATCCACGAGGGCCTTCTTGAGTTCGAGGCGCTTGGCAGCGTACCGCTCGACGACGATCTTGCGCTGCTCGTTGCGGGCGATCATTGACTTCTTTGCCATACCTAGCGCTCCTCGCGGAATTCGACGTGCTTGCGGATCTTGGGGTCGTACTTCATCAGGACCATACGGTCCGGATTGTTGCGACGGTTCTTCCGCGTCACGTAGGTGAAGCCGGTGCCGGCGGTGGACTTCAGCTTGATGATCGGACGTACGTCCCGGTCCTTCGCCATTAGAGCTTCACTCCTCTCGCAAGGATCGAGGCGACAACGGCTTCGATCCCGCGGACGTCGATCGTCTTGATGCCACGGGCCGAGACCTGCAACGTCACGTTGCGGCGCAGGGAAGGCACGTAGTAGCGCTTCTTCTGAATGTTGGGGTCGAACCGGCGCTTGTTGCGGCGGTGCGAGTGCGAAATGCTGTGTCCAAAGCCGGGCTCGGCTCCGGTCACTTGGCAGTGGGCTGCCATAACTCTCCTCCAGATTAGATGAACGTGACGGAATCACTTGTGGAGCGTCCCGCCACCAGTAATGACACCGCTATTACTGCAGCTTTCCGGAGGTTGGCCTGGCAGGGTGAGAACCTGCCGAAGCGCCTCGCCGCGGGGAAGACGGTGAAGGTCGGGCGTCATACGGCGTCGCCGCCGATGCGAACCCTAATTTCAGGTGGTCGCGGGTAGCCGGGCAACAACTTCCTGTCCTGGGACAGGCGAGGTTGCACCCGGGCCAAACGCCTTCCCATGCTACCGGCCACCGGGGCGATGCCAAAACCCGGACTGCTCAGGTGTCGATCGGCGCCCAGGGCGGGTGCACCAGCACCGGATACTTCGCGCTGAGCAGATCGCCGGAGGACACCCGCCGCAAACGCCGGCCCACCCAGGGTGTGAGGTACTCCCGGGCCCATTGCGCATCGGCGCGCACCTGTTCGAGCCGTTTCAGGGCAGGGCGCGCGGCGAGCTCGGGCAGGTCGATCCGGTGCGAGGCGTTCAGGGTCTCGAGGACCCTCGCCGCCATGAGGGTGTGCCCGGCCGTGGACATGTGCATCCTGTCCATGTCCCAGTAGCTCCAGTCCTGGAACTCACGCAGGCGCCAGTAGTCCACGATCGTCGCTCCGCGCCGATCCGCGATCTCCCGCACCCATTCGTTGTAGATGGCCGTCCGTCCACGGGTCTTGCCGAAGACCGCCGACGCGGAGGCGTCCAGACCAGTGAAGAGGACGACGTCGGCCCCGGACCCGCGGAGGCGACGGACGCCGTCGTCGTACTCGCCCATCAGGCGGTCGATGTCGACGCGCGGTCGCAGGATGTCGTTCGCGCCGGCATAGACGGTGACCAGAGTGGGTTCGAGGGCCAGCGCCGCGTCGACCTGGTGATCCAGGATCTGGCGCATCTTCTTACCGCGGATGGCCAGGTTGGCGAAGCCCCAGGACGGATCGGCGAGGATCAGCTGCTCCGCCACGCGGTCGGCCCAGCCCCTGACGCCGTTGGGCGAGGCGGGGTCCGCATCACCGACCCCTTCGGTGAAGGAATCGCCGAGTGCCACGTATCGCTGGGTGAAGGTCACCGTTGGAACACTACTCCCGATGCACAACGGGATAGGCTCGGCTTTCACCCGCTCGCATCGCACGAAGGACACCATGCCCACCGACGCGCCCTCCGGTACCGTGACCGAGACCTCATCGGGTGTGCGTCGCGCAGCACTCGTCATCAACCCTACGAAGCAGTCCACCGACGAGGTGCGGCAGGCCGTCGAGCGCGTGTCGGCCGAGGACGGCTGGGAGGCGCCCCTGGTCATCGAGACCACGAAGGACGACCCGGGGAGCGGGCAGGCGCGGCAGGCGCTCGACGCCGGGGTGGATCTCGTGATCGCGGCGGGCGGGGACGGCACCGTGCGGTGCGTGGCCGAGGAACTCGTGGGTACAGACACCCTGATGGCCCTCGTCCCGCTGGGTACGGGCAATCTCCTGGCCCGCAACGTCGACATCGCCGTCGATGATCCCACGGCCGCCGTCGAGGCCGCGTTCAGGGGCACGGAACGCAGCATCGACGTCGTGCACCTCACCCTGGACCATGCACAGGAGACCCAGGTGTTCCTCGTGATGGCCGGTCTCGGCTACGACGCCGCCATCATGTCCGACACACGCGAGGACCTGAAGGACAGGGTGGGCTGGCTCGCCTACGTGGACGCCGGGATCCGGAATCTGCCCGGCGAGCCCGCGCATGCCTCCATCTCGATCGACGGCGCCGAACCTTTCGAGTGCCGTCTGCGCAGCGTCATGGGCGGGAACTGCGGGAAGATCATGGGTGGTCTCGAGATCTTCCCGGGCGCGAAGATCGATGACGGCCTGATGGATCTCATGACCATCGCCCCGAAGGGGAAGCTGGGGTGGCTGGCCGTGCTGGGCAAACTGTTCGCGCGCGGCAAGGGCCGGGACCCCTCGCTGCAGTACTACCAGTGCCTCACGGCCGAGGTCAGCCTGCGGGAGCCGCTGGCGGTCCAGCTGGACGGTGACCCGCTCGGCGAGGCGAAGCACCTGCTCTTCGAGGTCAAGCCGAAGTCCCTTCGCCTGCGCATGCCGCTGGGGTACAAGGATCCCGCGATCGTGAGCGACCCCCTGCCCTGATCGCGCCCCGTCACAACCACAGCAGGGGGTCCACCTTCACGTCCTCGAGGATCACCTCGACGTGGAATGCGGGCTCCCAGGACGACCGGCGCCTCCGTGGACGAGCCACTGAGGGCGTCACGGCAGCTCGGTGCGGCCCTTCCTCCAGTAGCCCATGAAGGCGACCTGCCTCCGGTCCACGCCGACGTCGCGCACGAGATAGCGGCGCACCCCGCGTACGACCGCGGCTTCCCCGGCGATCCACGCATAGAACGGCTGCGTTCCGGCGGGGCGGTCCGGGGCCGATGACGCCGTCGCTGTCGCCGTCGCCGGGAGGGTCGCCTCGCGCAGCTGGGGTGTCTCCCACAGGATCGTCCGGTCGATGTCGACCTCCTCGGGCTCGCTCCCGCCCCGGACCGTGCCTGCCCCGGCGAGCGAGACCCACCCCGGAACACGCACGGCGTCACGGACCGCGGCGTCGAGCGCCTCGCCGTGACCGGCCCCTCCCCGGGGGAGCCACCTGATGGCGACGGAGGATCGCGTGGCGATGGGCTGTACATCACGGGCACTCGGCACCTCGAGGAACGCGTGCCCGCCCACGTGCTCGGGCAGGGCCTCGAGGATGGCGCTGATCGCGGGCACCGCCGTCTCGTCCCCGGCGAGGAGCACGTGCTGGGCGAGCCCCGGCCTGAACTCGATCCCGCCGTACGCGCCCGCCGTCGCGCACTGCGCGGCAGCCGCATTGGGACCGATGATGCACACGCGGTCCCCCGGCGTCGCCGTCGCGGCCCATTCCGCTGCGGGCCCACCACGGCCGTCGTCGTCGAGGTGCAGCACGAAGTCGACGTCGAGCTCGGGTCGCGGCCCGTCGCAGCGTGAGGTGCGCACCGTGTAGGTGCGCATGGTGCCGCGCTCCTCGACGGCCAGGTCGAGCCATCTCTGGTACCAGCTCCCCTCGCCGTCCCGCAGCATGCCCGCGAGATCGGGGCCCGGGCACCCCGCGGGAGGGATCACGATCTTGATGCGCAGATCCAGCGGTGCGCCGGCCACCCCGAACCCCGCCAGGCACGCCCCGGAGAACGTGATGCGGCGGAAGGTGGGGCCGAGGTCCTGCACGGCGGCCACCGTCACGTCGAACGCCAGCACCATTGGTTCGGTCGCGACGGCCGTCCGCCGCACGGCCCGGGTCGCGTCGGTCATGATGCTGCCTCCATACGGGTGGTGTCCTGGGTGGGCCGGAGACCCGTTCGCGTGGGCTCCGACGCCCGGAGCGGGGCGACCGCGGGTGCTCCGTGGTACCGGCCGACGGGGATGACCATGGGTGTCCCGGAGACGGGGTCCGTGATGACACGGCTCTCAAGCTCGAAAACGCTCGAGACCGTCTGCTCCGTGACGACGTCGGAGGGCGCGCCCTCGGCGACGATCCGCCCTAAACGCATAGCGACGAGGTGGTGGGCGTAGCGGGCCGCGAGATTCAGGTCGTGCAGCACCATCACCACCGTGGTCCCCGTGCGTCGGTTCAGGTCGGTGATGAGATCGAGCACCTCGATCTGGTGGGCCACGTCGAGGAAGGTGGTGGGCTCGTCGAGGAGCAGGATGCCCGTCTGCTGTGCGAGCGCCATCGCGATCCAGACGCGCTGGCGTTGCCCGCCGCTGAGCTCGTCCACGGCGCGGTCCGCGAGGGCGAGGGTACCCGTGGCGTCGAGGGCCTGCGCGACGGCGGCGTCGTCCTCCGCCGTCCACTGGCGGAACCAGCCCTGGTGCGGATAGCGTCCGCGGCCCACGAGGTCGGCCACGCTGATGCCGTCCGGCGCCACGGGGGTCTGCGGGAGGAGACCGAGCACGCGGGCCACCTTCCGGGTGGGCTGCGCATGGATGTCGGCGCCGTTGAGCACCACGGTGCCGGCGGCGGGCTTGAGGAGACGTGCGAGACCGCGCAGCAGGGTGGACTTTCCGCACGCGTTCGCGCCGACGATCACGGTCACCCTCCCAGCGGGGAGGGTGACGGACAGCCCGTCGACGACGGTGCGGTCGCCGTAGGCGAGGTCCAGGTTCTCGGCGGACAGTGTGTCCGGTGTGGAGCGGTGGGGATCCATGGTCAGCCTCCCTGGCCTGATCGATTGGCCGTGGCGAGCAGCCACAGCAGGAACGGGGCGCCGAGTGCCCCTGTCACCACGCCCACGGGCAGCGAGGTCGCGCCGAGGAGATTGGCGGCGACGAAGTCCGAGGCCAGCACGATCACGGAGCCCACGAGGGCCGCCATGGTCAGCGAGGTCCGGTTGTCGAGCAGCTTCCGGGCGATCGGGCCGGACAGGAACGCGACGGCCGCCACCGGTCCGGCGGCCGCCGTCGCCACGGCCGCGAGGGCGACGGCGGTGGTCATGAGCCCCAGCCGGGACGCCTCGACGTGCAGGCCGAGCCCGGCCGCGGCGTCGTCGCCCAGTTCGAGGCCCCGCAGATTCCGCGACAGGAGGACGACGGCGGGCAGCAGGACCACCAGTGCGGCGAGCAGCACGCCAACGCGGTCCCAGGTACTCGAGTTCAGCGATCCGCTCAGCCACAGCACGGCCTGGGCAGCCGTCCGGAGATCGGTGCGTGTGATGAGGAAGTTCACGAGGGCCTGGAGTACGGCGGCGAAGCCGATCCCGACGAGGATGAGCCGGTAGCCGGCCACTGATCCGCGGCGGGAGATGAGATAGATCGCCGTGGCGATCAGCAGGGCTCCGGCGAGGGCGGAGAGCGACACGGCCGCGCCCGCTGCGCCGAAGATCACGATCGAGGCCACGGCCGAGGCGCTGGCCCCGTAGCTGATGCCGATGATGTCGGGGCTGGCGAGCGGGTTCCGCAGCATGGTCTGGAAGACGGCCCCGGCGATCCCGAAGCACACGCCGATCAGCAGACCGGTCACGGCGCGGGGCAGCTTGTTCTCCAGGACGATGAAATCGGCGCCGGGGATCTCCGTGCCTCCCAGGATGCGGAAGAAGTCGGGGATGGTGACGGTGTAGGAGCCGAGGAGCACATTCACCGCGAACAGCACCACGACGGCGACGGCCGCCGCGAGCAACCTGGAACCGGTCCGCCTCCGCCTGCCCGCCCTGAGGACCGACAGGCCCGTGGTCTCCGGCGCCGGGACACGGAGGGCGTGGCGCGGGACGCTCACAGCTGGACCGTCCCTCGGCGGCGCACGAGCCAGATGAAGAACGGCGCGCCGACGATGGCGGTCATGATGCCCACCTGGACCTCACCGGGCGGCAGGACGACCCGCCCGACGATGTCCGCGCCGAGCAACAGGATGGGCCCCAGGAGTGCGGAGAACGGCAGGATCCACCGGTAGTCCGCCCCCACGAGCAGGCGCACGAGATGGGGGATCACCAGGCCCACGAAGCCGATGGGCCCCGCTGCCGCGGTGGAAGCGCCGCACAGGGCCACGATCCCGACGGCGGTGAGTGCCCGCGCCGGCCCGACCCTCTGTCCCAGGCCCCGCGCGATGTCGTCGCCCAGCGCCAGGCTGTTGAGGACCCTGCCTGTGGACAGCGTCAGGGCAAGGCCCAGGACGAGGAAGGGGGCGACGGCGCCGATCACGTCCCAGCCACGGCCGGAGAGTGTCCCGACCTGCCAGAACCGGAAGACGTCGAGCGTCTCCTGGCTGGAGACGAGGACCGCGTTCGTCAGGCTCGCCAGTCCCGCGGCGAGACCGGCACCCGCCAGGGCGAGTTTGACCGGCGTTGCGCCCTCCCTGCCGAGGCTCGCCACGGCGTAGACGACGAGCGCCGCCGCCCCCGCTCCGGCACACGCGAACCAGATGTACCCCGAGGCACTGCTCAGGCCCACCACGTGGATGCCGATCACGACGGCGAGCGCGGCTCCGGCGTTGATGCCGAGGATGCCCGGATCGGCGAGCGGATTGCGTGCGATGCCCTGCAGGGCGGCACCGGCGGCCGCGAGTGCCGCTCCGACCAGCAATCCGATGACGGTCCGTGGTACCCGGGAGACCACCACTGCGTGGTCACCGTTGGAGGCGTCGAAGGCCGTGACGGCGTCGAGCATGGTGCCCGGGGAGATCGATCGCGCCCCAATGGTCAGCGAGGCGCACCCGACCAGGAGGAGGAGCGCCACCAGCAGGACGAGCGCGCCCGCCCGCCGTGCGGAGGACGGGCGACGCCCGCTGACACCGGAGCGATCCCCGGCGACGACGGCAGGAGCCTGGACTGCCACGAGCGCCTCCCTGAACCGGATGATCAGACTAGGTAAGGCTAACCTATGTTCCGATCATTAGGAAACAAATGTGTTGCCTAATGATCGTCTGCATGTTCGGGCTCTGGATGCGCTCCCCTGCACTGCTACAGGGACCGGCTACAAGTCTCCAGCTACAGGGCGGCGGGTGGTGTCCCGTCGCCGAAGGGCTTCCCCCCGAGCGCTTCCCTGCCGTGCGCCGTGGTCCAGCCGGAGAGATCGGGACCCTTCGGGACGATACCGGTGGGATTGATGTCCTCGTGGACGATGTAGTAGTGCTGCTTGATCTGCTCGAAGTCGACGGTGTCGCCGAACCCCGGCGTCTGGAACAGATCACGGGCATAACCCCAGAGGGCGGGCATCTCCGTCAGCTTGTTCCGGTTGCACTTGAAGTGACCGTGGTACACCGGGTCGAACCGGACCAGGGTGGTGAAGAGCCGCACATCGGCCTCCGTGATGGTCTCGCCAACCAGGAAGCGCTGGGTGGTGAGACGCTCCTCGAGCCAGTCCAGCGCGGTGAAGAGCCGGTCGTAGGCGGCGTCGTAGGCTTCCTGCGACCCGGCGAAGCCACAGCGGTACACGCCGTTGTTGACCTCCGTGAACACGCGCTTGTTGACGGTGTCGATCTCCTCGCGGAGGTGCTCCGGGTAGAGCTCGGGGGCTCCGTCGCGGTGGAACTCCTTCCACTCGCTGGAGAAGTCGAGCGTGATCTGCGGGAAGTTGTTGGTGACCACGGCGCCCGTGGTGGTGTCGACGATGGCCGGGACCGTGATGCCCCGCGCGTAGTCCGGGTCGCGCTTGAAGAACGCCTGCTGCAGTCGCGCGATGCCGAGGACCGGATCGAGCCCGTCCGGGTCCAGATCGAACGTCCACGACCGCTTGTCGTGCGTGGGGCCCGGGGTGCCGAGCGAGATGGCGTCCTCCAGCCCGAGGAGGCGGCGCACGATGATCGACCGGTTGGCCCAGGGGCAGGCGCGGGCCGCGATGAGCCGGTAGCGCCCGGCCTCGACGGGGAAGCCGTCGGCGCCGTCGCGCGTGATCCTCGTCTCGATGTACTGGGTGTCGCGGGTGAATTCCTCGCCGGAGGTCACATACGAGCCCTTTGTGCTGTGTCCTGACGTGTCGGCCTGCTCGGTATTGGTCATGGCGCCAGTCTAGGACGTGCTCCGGACATGACAGGAGCCCGACTGCATGGCAGCCGGGCTCCTCTCACGAGGTGTGGTCCGTCAGGACCTGAGGGACTCCCGCTCGGACTGCAGCCGCAGTTCGCGTCCGTCGTTGACCATCTTGAGGTACTTCTCGTGCTTCTTCTCCGCGGCCTTGGTGTCGCGCGGAGGGAGCTGAATGGTGTCCTCGGCCTCGATGCCGGCCTGCAGCTGGCGACCGCGCTCCATCTCGGCGTCGAACTCGACACCGAAGAGGAGTGAGAGATTGGCGAGCCAGAGCCACAGGAGCAGGATCACACCGCCGGCGATCGCGCCGTACGTAGCGTCGTAGCTGCCGAACTTGGAGACGTAGAAGGAGAAACCGGCCGTGGTGACCGCCAGGACGATCAGGGCGATGAAGCCGCCCAGACTCATCCAGCGGAATTTGGGCTGTTGAATGTTCGGCGTGCCGTAGTAGAGCACCGCGATCATGGCGACGGCGAAGGCCACCATGACCGGCCACTTTGCAATGTTCCAGACCAGCAGGGCCGTACTGCCGAGTCCGATCGCATCGCCGACGGCCTGGGCCACCGGGCCGGAGAGCACGAGCAGCAGACCCACGATCACGATCAGGACCAGCACGGTCAGGGTGATGAGCAGCATCTGCGGGCGCAGCTTGAAGAAGCTCCGGCCCTCCTCCACCTCGTAGACGCGGTTCGCGGCCCGCGAGAACGCCGTGACGTACCCCGACGCGCTCCAGATGGCACCCAGGAGACCGATCACGAAGGTGAGCCCGGCGGCCTGATTGGAGGCCAGACTGGAGATGACGGGTTCAATCGTGTCCAGTGCTTCCTGCGGAGCGAACTCTCCGACGATGCCCATGACCTGGTCGGTGGTGGCCTGCGCCTGCCCGAAGAGCCCGAGGAGAGACAGTAGCGCGAGGATGCCGGGGAAGATCGCCAGCACGGCATAGTACGTGAGCCCGGCCGCGAGATCGGTGCACTGGTCCTTGCTGAACTCGCTGACCGTCCGCTTGAACACGTACCCCCAGGCCGGCTTCTTCACGTCGTTCAGATTGTCGGGCTTGCGCGAATCCTCCGGGTGCGGAGCATTCTCTGCCCTTCTGCCCGCCTCGCTCTTCGGCGCAGTACGCACCTTGCTGCTGCTACTCATGGAGATCTCCCTATCAGGCCGCGGACCCGGTTCCGGGTGCCCACTGAGGCTGTGCGTCTGCGTCAACTGCACCATAAGGTTGCTGAGCAGTCCAGTTGCGCTCCGGGCGTTCCGGAGGCACTGCTTCCACCGGACATACCCGCAGCCACCAGACCCAGGAGTCAGTCATGCGCATCATGGTCACAGGTGCCACCGGCAACGTCGGCACAGCCCTCTTCTCCCGCCTCCAGCAGGCCCTCCGCGCCCAGCAGCGGTCCCCGGGATCCGGCGGAGACGCCCTCTCCCTCGCAGCGATCGCCCGTACCGTGCCCGACACGACGCTGGAACCCTACGACGGCGTCGACTGGTACGCCATCGACATCGGCTCCGAGAACAGCCACGACTCCCTGGAAGCCGCCTTCGCCGACGTCGACGCCGTGGTGCACCTCGCGTGGGCCATCCAGCCGAACCGGGACGAGGCAGCGATGCATCGGACCAACGTGATCGGTACGGCCAATGTGCTGCAGGCGGCCGCTGCTGCAGGTGTGCGGCACGTGGTCTGCGCGTCCTCGGTGGGTGCCTACTCCCCGTCCGACAAGGCCACCCGCAGGGACGAATCCTGGCCGACCGGAGGCATCCACTCGTCGCACTACAGCCGCCACAAGGCAGAGCAGGAAGGGCTGCTCGACGCCTTCGAGCAGAATCATCCGCAGATCACCGTGGCGAGGCTCCGGCCCGGCCTGATCTTCCAGGGTCAGGCCGGTAGTGAAATAGGTCGCTACTTCCTCGGCCCCCTGGTCCCGAAACTCCTCCTGGGCCGGGTGCCCCTGCCGATCGTACCCATCCCGGATGCCTTCGTCTTCCAGGCCGTCCATGCGGAGGACATCGCCGAGGCCTACTGGCGGGTCGTCGAGCAGCATGCATCGGGCGCGTTCAACATCGCGGCGGAGCCGGAACTCACTCCGGAGCGCGTCGCTGATCTGTTGGGAGCACACCGCGTCCTCGGCATCCCTGTCCGCGTGCTGAGGTGGGTCGTCGGTGGGAGCTGGGCACTCGGCCTGCAGCGCACCGATCCTGGCTGGATCGACATGGCCGCCCAGTCCCCCGTCATGGACACCACCCGCGCCCGGACCGAACTGGGCTGGGAGGCCCGCCGGACCTCACGCGAGGCCATGGGTACGGTGATCGAGGGCATGAGATCGGGGCGGGGCCACATCGGCTCGCCGAAGCTCTATCCGCGCACGGAAGCCCGGGACGGCTGAAGGACTTCGGAACACTGACTCCCGGGAGTCAGTGTTCCGAAGTAGCGCGACCATCAGTGCGCCGGGACCATCGAGACGTCGTCCGCATCGGTCTGCGCCACCCCGGCAGGGAGGTGGTCCGGTCCGGCAGGCAGGCTGATCGTGAACTCGGCGCCGCCGCCGGGTACGTTCGCCACGCTGATCGAGCCACCATGGCTCACCGCGATGCGGCGGCAGATGGCCAGACCGAGGCCCGTTCCCGAGGCCCGTCCCAGACCGTTCTCTGCCCGGTGGAAGTCATCGAAGACGCGTTCCAGGTCGGCCTCGGGAATGCCGATACCGTTGTCGCGGACGGAGATCAGCGTCCGGCCGGTAGCGGCATCGAGCGAAGTCGCCACGGTGATCTCCGCCGTACCGTCGGTCCTGCCGTACTTCAGGGCATTGCCCACCAGATTCTCCACGAGCTGCAGGAACATGCGCTCGTCGGCATACACCGGATGGGCGGTCCGCACGTGGAAGCGCACCAGCGGAACGTCCCTCCCGCGCAGGGCGGTCCGCAGATCGATAATCCCCTCGACGATGTCGGTTACATCGAGATGCGACGGCGCGAGCCGTTCTTCCTTCGCAAGACTGTAGACGAGCAGATTCCGGATGAGGTTGCGCATCCGCAGGCTGGCCTGCTGGAGGCGTGCCACGCTCGCCTGCTGCTCGGCGACGGGTAGGTCAGGGTCCTCCAACATCTCGAGCCACCCGTCGAACACCGTGAGGGGCGTCATGAGGTCGTGGGCCACCACGGAGGCGAAGCGGCCTAGATCCCGCTGGTACATACGGTCGTCGGTCACGTTGCGTGTGACGACGACGGCCCCCTGCTCATCGGGCAGGGGGATGGCGTCCACGGACAGATACACCACGTGCCCGTCCGAGTGGGTCAGGTCGAGATCCAGACGCTCGGTGACCACCCCCTGCAGGGCGAGCGTGAGCGGCTCGTCCGCGTCTGTCAGCGGCTCACCGTTCACCGTGGTGACGTCGTAACCACGCCGCCACACCTCCGCCGGCTGCGCCGTCCATGGACCGAGCCAGCGCGCACTCATCTCGTTCTGGAAGACCGGACGTCCGTCCGGTCCGGACACCAGCACTCCGTCATGCATCCGACTGATCACGAGATCGCGGAGCGCGGCCGACGCTTCCGCCTCCTCGTTCGCGCGGTACAGCCCGGTGATCAGGCGCTGGCGCTCGTCCATGCTCAGCGCCAGGACCGCCGAGAGGGAGAAGGCGATGAACATGAAGGACTGTGCCACATAGGCCGCGGTCCCCCCATCGAGCTCCTGGAACGGTCCCCGGCCGGCCACCGTGAAGAACAGGAGGATCCCTCCACTTGCAAGACCATGCAGCATGGCCCACCCGGACAGGAGCCGTAGGCCCGCCCACATATGGACCGGGATGGCGATGTAGGAGATCGGCAAGGCGGTGTCCGCGCCGAATGTTGTCGTGTACAGCGCGATGGACACGAAGGCGATCAGGACATGTTCAAGGGGCCGGACACGCGACTTCGGGGCCGCAGTACCGGAGGCACGAACCGAGATGGCTGTAGCGAGGACCAGGCCGAGGGAGCCGATCGCGGTCAGGGACACGGCGTGCCGGATGAGCCAGGGGACGAACACCGAGGCAGGCGAGAGCCCGCCCCCCAGGGCATCGGCTCCGACGACCAACAACCCACCGACGGAGCAGGCGACGAGAGCGATCCCGCCGAGCCGGAGGTAGTCACCGACGTTGCGGACACCGACGTGCGGCACCAACCGACGGAGGAGGAAGGCCGCGATGACGGTCTGCACCGTACTTCCGAGCACCACCCCGGCAACCAATGCGGATCCGAGACCCGTCACCAGGGTGACCGCGGCCAGCACCGGAACGGCGGCGATCAGGGCGATGACGAGGTCGCGACGGGATCGCAGTCCCCACACCGCCCAGAGGAAGTGGATGGCCGCAGCGGGCCAGACGAGGGCGAGATTCGAGGACTCCAGCGTGATGGTGCGTCCGAAAACCGCTGTAGCTGCGAGGAGGAGGGCGAATCCCGCATGAACCGTCCACGAAGGCAACGCCGTCAGCCTCCCGGCGGCTGCCTGCCCCCACCCCATGTTCATGCCACTACCCGATCACAAGAATTGTCCGTGCACCGCGGTCGAGACCACTCCGACGGCAGGCGGCCTGAGACCCGGCCGCTGTGCCACACATCATACGGTCTGGCTGGTCGCTCCACGCCCACCCTGGCAGAATCAGCGCAAATCCTGCGTCGTCCTTCGAGACCGACCCCGGTGAGGTGCCGATCAGTCCCCCATGCGCGCGAGGGTCCTGTATTGCCGATATCGATCGAGGAAGGTGTGCGCCGCGGGGCAGGCGGGCACCACGGCGAGGCGACGCCGGTGCGCGTTCAGGAACGAATGGCGGAGCAGGATCCGATCGAGCCCCCTGTCCTCGTATCCCGGCTTCTCCACCAGGGCACGGAGCGTGAGCTGCCCGCTGACGATGGAGTACCGGATGTAGGCGGCAAGGGCACCGTCGAGGTACAGCTCATAGCGCGAGGAGAAGGCGGAGTCCTTGAACACCGCACGGTCGTGCCCGTCCTCGTCGTCGGGAGTCGAACGCTCGAGTCGTGATTCGATCTCCTCCACGGCCGCGGTGTAGCGCTCGTGGGCTTCCACGGGTGGCGTCTCCCCGTCGAGCAGGCGGAACATCCTGTTCGCCATGACGCGGAGATCGGCCAGCGGCAGGTCGGCGAGATTACCGGCCCGAACAGCACATTCGAGCCACTGCGCTTCGCGCTCCCGCTTCGTGGGAGGCGCGAGGACAGGGGTCATGCGGGTGTCGGGCTGCGGTTCCAGGACCGACTGAAGCACCGGGGTGTCGACGGCGTCGTCGAGGGCAATCACGGTTTCTGTCATGGGTATCCGATGGTGGTCGGGGGCCAGGGCCTGCTGCTAGACCATGGCGTGGATGACGATAGCCGCCGCCTCCCCCAAAAAAGCTACCCTCGGGTGATCCCGGCCGCACCTCCACCCGCGCTGGTAGGCTCGCTCACACCGAGGAGCAGTGGAGCAGTGAGTTCACGGCAGGGAGACGACGACGATGACCGACAAGAAGTTCACCGTGACCGAGGAGTCGACGAGCAGGCACCCGCAGGACTGGGGGCGAGCCATGGCCGTCGCCATCTGCCGACTCACGGACCTGGCCCGGCAGGCCGGTGATCCGGTGCACGACGAGGCGCTGGTGGGTGAGGAGTTGCACCTCAACGTGACCGGAACGGACGATGGAGTGTCCATCACCATGTCCTGGACGCCGCGCGAGCAAGAGGAGCTGACGGTGGCCGCCGATGCCGGCGAGGACAGCGCACCGCCCGACGACGATTCCCACAGCGCGGCCGGTCAGGGGTTCGACCCGACCGGCGGCAGCACCGCAGGGGTAGGACAGTAGGGCTCTCCTACCAGCATCGCCGTTGAACGTAGGCGCCCATTATCGATAAGTCGGCTGATCATCTTCGGAGTAGTGTGGTCCAGAAGCATTCGGCCAACTACGCGAAGGACACCATGAGCGACCGGCACCCCGATCCTGGAAATTCGAACGCGGGCAATCCCGATCCCGAGGACAACAACATCACGGGCCTCGAGCCAGGAGGCGGTGTTCCTCCGGGCGAGACCCCGCCTGCCGAGGCGAGCACAACCTGGGAGCAGAACCATACCGAGGACAAGCCCCAGTCAAAGGGGGTCACCGCCGTCTGGATCGGCGTCGTGGGGCTGATCGTCCTTCTGGTGCTCATCTTCATCGTGGGCAACATCGTGGGCCTCTTCGGTCTCACCTAGGACGGCGACCTGCCTCTACAGGCCTATTCCGCGCCGTCGCGGAGTTCGTAGTAGTCGATCAGTGCCGATTCCTCCTCGGCAGAGAGAGCGGCTGCGCTACCGGCACCCGGTGCGCCGGATATCTGGCTCCTTGTCCAGGCCAGATGGAGTTCCTCCCGCTCGAGGCGGGAATTGGCCAGTGGCGCATAGTGCTTGCGGGAGTTCAGGATACCGAGGGACACCGTGATCCATGCAGGAATGCCCGATTCCTTCTCGAGGTGGACGTCATTGACGTCACCGAGCTTCTTGCCCGCACTGTCCCAGGCCGTTGCTGCCTGGAGCTTGCTGATGTCGCCCTGAGCCATCGGGGTTCCCTTCCTGGAACGAGTGGTGCTTCGGTGTCCATTCCAGCCCAGATGCGGCAGAAGGGCAATCGGAAACCGCCGTCACCGGCCGGCCGCGGCGCCCGCGAGCAGCGGCACGAAGGCATCGAGGGCCCAGACCAGGCTCAGGGGGTTCGCGGCGGAGACGGACAGCGTCAGGGTGTCGTCCGACGTGGTCACCAGGGCATCGCGTCCCACCGCGGGGATCTGGCCCAGCAGTGGATCGGCCGCGATGGCCTCCGCCGCGTCCTCGTCGGCCACCCAGGTCACGAAGATGTCGGAGTCGAGCTCGTTCGCCCGCTCAGCCGACCAGGGGATGAAGAACGCCTCCGAACCACCCGTGGCCTCGGTCACCACGTTCGCCTGGACCATGCCGAGCTCCGTCAGGAAGCGGGGTCGATTGTCGTTCGCGGTGTACACGCTCACGCTGTCCGCTGCCCCGGGGGTGAGACTGCCGTAGATGAAGGTGGTCCCGTCGAGCTCGGGGTGTTCGGCGGCGGCGTCGTCGATGGCCTGCTCCGTGGTGTCGACGAGCTGCTCGGCAGCACCGGATAGACCGAGTGCCTCCCCGATGATCCGGGTGGAGTCCTGCCAGGCGGTGCCGTAGGCCACCTCGGGGTACGCGACGACCGGAGCGATCCTGCTGAGGGTGTCGTAGTCCTCCTGCGACAGACCGGAGTAGGCGGCGAGGATGACATCGGGATCCGTGGCTGCGATGTCGTCGAAGGCGAGGCCGTCGGCCTCGGAGTACTGCACCGGGGCGCCGTTCGTGCCAATGGCCGCTCCGAGCTCCTCGAGCTTCGCGTCCTTCCACGGAGTGGAGCCGTTCTCGTTGCCCCCGTAGGAATCGATCGGCATGCCCACCGGGACGACGCCGAGCGACAATGCCACGTCGGCATTGACCCACGAGACTGTCGCAACGCGCTCGGGTATCTCCCTCAGCGTCGTCTGGCCGAAGGCATGATCAATGGTGACCGGAAAGGCTGCCGCATCGGCCTCCGCCGCGCTGCCGGCAGTCGTGGTGCCCGCACCGTCCGAGGGACCCGTGGAGCAGGCGGAGAGGGACAGCGCTGCGACGACGGTGACGGCGAGCAGGCGGAGCAGGCGTGAGGTGGCCATGGGGCTCCCTGGCTTCTGGCCCGAGAAGGGCGGATGAACAGCTGAAAGTAAGGTTAGCCTACCCTAGCCTCTCGGAAAAAGTCCTTCCCCGGTACAGTCCTCAGGAGTCACGGGCCCTCCGGGTCTCACGATCATTGGCCCACTGGAGCGCCTCGACCAGTTCGCTCTTCGACATCGAGGAGCGGCCCGGTACCTCGAGCTTCTTGGCGAGGTCGTAGAGATGAGCCTTCGAGGCATTGGCGTCGACCCCTCCCGCCGTCGGGCGCGACTCGGCCCGCCCCGTTGCCGCCTGCTGGTCCGAGGGTCCCTTCGACTCCTTCTGCTCCCAGTGGTCTCCCACCTTCTCGAACCCGTGCTTCAGGGACGCGAAGGCCGTGCGGTGGGCCCGCTCCCCGTCGCCGTACTGCTCCTCCGCGGAGTCCAGCGTTGCCGCGAACGTGTCCTGCGCCTCCGTACCGGACCGCTGCAGCGTACTCGGCAGGGTCTCCGACCTGACCTTGCCGTCCTTCGTGAACCGTGCCATCGGCGCCATCCCTTCACCATCTCGTCGCGCCACGCATCCCGTGGCCGGGCGCCGGATGTTCGTCCGCTACGCCGCGCCCACTCGGTAGACTATGGGACGGCAAGTCACCCGCGCGAGAGCCATGCACAACGCCGTGCCGAGGCCGGACCACGCTCCTGAAACGATTTTTGCCCCCGTACCCGCGAAAGGCTCCGCATGAGCACGACCATGAACGACGCCGCCGCGCCGACCATCCCCCGCCAGTCCTGGCTCGCCCTCGCAGCCCTCCTGCTGGGCATGAGCATCGCGCTCCTCGACACCACGATCGTCAACGTGGCACTCCCCACCATCCGCACCAGCCTGGATGCGTCGGAGTCCACGCTCTCCTGGATCATCTCGGGGTACGCGCTGGCCTTCGGCCTGACGCTGATCCCTGCGGGCAGGCTCGGCGACCGCATCGGCCACAAGTGGATCTACTTCTCCGGTGTCGCCCTGTTCACCGTCGCCAGCCTCGCCTGCGGCTTCGCCCAGAGCGACCTGCAGCTGGTGATCTTCCGGGTCCTCCAGGGCCTGGCCGGCGGCATCTTCGTCCCGGCGGTCACGGCTTTCATCCAGTTGCTCTTCCCCGGAAGGACCCGCGGAACCGCTTTCGCGATCATGGGCGCGGTGATCGGCGTCTCCTCGGCGCTCGGGCCCATCATCGGCGGGCTCATCATCGAGGCCTTCGGGGTGGAGAATGGCTGGCGTCTGGTGTTCTTCGTGAATCTGCCGGTCGGCATCATCACCTGCATCGCAGCCGCCGCCCTGCTGCCGCCCCGCGACAAGACGTTGCCCCGGGCCGCGAAGGGCCTGGACGCTATGGGCATCGCCCTGGTGTCCGCAGCCTTCGTGGCTCTCCTGGTCCCCCTGATCCAGGGCCAGGAGGACGGCTGGCCGCTGTGGACCTGGATCTCCCTTGTCGGCGGAATCGTCCTGCTCGCACTCTTCGGGGCGTGGGAGGTCCATACCGACCGCAAGGGACGGGTGCCACTGGTCCCTCCGACGCTGTTCTCGCATGCATCGTTCACCGGTGGAGTCATTCTCGCCCTCGTCTACTTCGCCGCGTTCACCAGTATCTTCTTCACCATCTCGTTGCTCTGGCAGTCGGGACTGGGCTACTCCGCCCTCGCCTCCGGGGCCGTGGCCATCCCGTTCGCCATCGGGAGCATCATCAGCTCCTCGCAGAGCAATCGCCTGGCCCTGAAGCTCGGCCGCAACGTGCTGGTCCTCGGGACGGCCCTCGTGACGGTGGGACTCGGCTGGTCGTGGCTGATCCTGCTGACCACGGCACCGTCCGATCTGACCAACTGGCTGTTCGCCGTCCCGCTGCTGCTGGCGGGGCTCGGCAACGGCTTCTTCATCGCGCCCAATGTGCAGTTCATCGTCGCCACGGTGGACCGGCAGGACGCCGGGTCGGCCAGCGCGGTCATCTCGGCCATCCAGCGCATCGGCTCGGCAGTGGGTATCGCGATCATCGGCAGCGTGCTGTTCGGCTCACTGCCGGGTGGACGCGAGATGGCAACGGCCGCCGGGCGCGCTGCAGGCTTCACCGACGCCTCGGCTGCCGCCATGGGGGTCAGCGCGGCCTTCGCCGCCGTCGCGCTCCTGCTGGTCTTCACGCTTCCACGGCGGGTCGCGACACCGGGTCCGCCGACGCCGCCGAAGGACGACGCGCCTGCGGATCCTGCCGTCCAGGAGGCCTGACGGAAGCTCACGCCCGGCCCTGCCCCTCCGCCTCCTAGACTGGGAGCATGACCGCAACCCTCGTGGCGAAGGATCTGTCCGGGGGCCCGGCGGACCGCACGCTCTTCTCGAAGCTCGATCTCACGGTGGCTCCCGGGGACGTGGTGGGCGTGGTGGGGGCCAATGGCGTCGGCAAGACGACCCTGCTGCGCCTGCTGGCGGGAGCGGACCAGCCGGTCGCCGGGACCGTCTCCACCACGCCGCCGGACGCCTTCGTGGGCTGGCTCCCGCAGGAACACGAGCGCCGCCCCGGCGAGACCGTCGCGGCTTACATAGGACGCCGGACAGGCACGACGGCAGCCACCACCGCCATGGAGGAGGCCGCAGAGGCTCTCGGCGATGGCGGGAAGCACGCAGACAACGCGTACTCGGCTGCCCTGGAGCACTGGATGATCTCCGGCGCGGTGGACCTCGAGGACCGGATGCCCGCGGTCCTCGCGGACGTCGCCGGTGGGATCGACCCGTCGACCCCCACAATCACCCTGTCCGGGGGCCAACTGGCCCGGGTGGCCCTTGCGGCCCTGCTGCTGAGCCGCTTCGACATCGTCCTCCTCGACGAGCCCACGAACGATCTTGATCTCGCCGGCCTCGAACGCCTCGAATCCTTCGTGCGGGAACTGCGCGGCGGCGCGGTGCTCGTCTCCCACGACCGCGAGTTCCTGGCGCGCTGCGTCACCACCGTCGTCGAGCTCGATCTGGCGCAGGCCAAAGTGTCCGTGTACGACGGCGGGTACGACGCGTTCCTGGAGGAGCGAGCCGTGGCGCGGCGGCATGCGCGGGAAGCCTACGAGGAGTACTCCGAGAAGCGGCAGGACCTCGTGGGACGTGCCCGAACGCAGCGCGAATGGACGTCGCAGGGCGTGCGGAACGCACTGAAGAAGAGCCCGGACAACGACAAGATCCGCCGGAAGGCGAGCGCCGAGTCCTCCGAGAAGCAGGCGCAGAAGGTGCGGCAGATGGAGTCGCGGATCGCCCGGCTCGACGAGGTTGAGGAGCCGCGCAAGGAGTGGCAGCTGAAGTTCACCATCGGGTCGGCGCCGCGCTCGAGCTCCGTGGTGGCGACCCTCAGCAGCGCCTCGGTCAGCCAGGGCCGGTTCACCCTCGGACCGGTGTCGCTCCAGCTCACTGCGGGCGAGCGCATCGGGATCATCGGTCCCAACGGAGCGGGCAAGTCGACGCTCCTGCGCCTCCTGCTGGGTCATCAGCAGCCCGACGACGGCACGGCGGCCCTGGGATCGAGCGTGGCCGTCGGTGAGATCGACCAGGCCCGGGGTCAGCTCGCGGACGCCCTCCCCCTCAGCACGGCCTTCGAGAACCTCGTGCCCGAGCTGACGCAGGGCGAGGTACGAACGCTGCTCGCCAAGTTCGGGCTGAAGGCCGACCAGGCGCGGGCCCTCGTCGCAGCGCTCTCACCGGGCGAGCGGACCCGGGCGGGGCTCGCGCTGCTGCAGGCACGCGGCGTGAATCTCCTGGTGCTGGACGAACCCACCAACCACCTGGATCTTCCGGCGATCGAGCAGCTCGAGGACGCCCTCGAGTCCTATACGGGCGCCCTGCTCCTCGTCACGCACGACCGCAGGCTGCTCGAGAACGTCCGGCTCGACGCCCGCTGGCAGGTCGACGACGGCCGGGTCACCATCGGATAGGCGGAGCCCGTCCCGTGGTGACCACGGACGCCCTCGAGGATCATGGGGCCGGTGCCCGTTCGTGACACCATGAGACCCGAGGCGCGTGTCCACCGCCTCCCGGACGAGGGGTGCCGTACCCGGTGTGCGACAAGACGGCCCACGGGAGTAAGTCATGGCATGGATCGTCCTCGTCGTCTCGGGTGTCCTCGAAGCCGTCTGGGCCACGGCCCTCGGCAGGTCGGAGGGCTTCAGCAGGCTGGCGCCCACAGTGGTGTTCGCCATCGCCATCACCGCGAGCATGGCCGGTCTGGCCTACGCCATGCGGACGCTGCCGATCGGCACCGCCTACGCGGTGTGGGTGGGGATCGGCGCGGCCCTCACGGTCGTGTACGCCATGGCAACGGGGACCGAACCCGCCTCGCTGCTGAAGATCGTCTTCCTCACGATGATCGTGGGCGGCGTGATCGGCCTGAAACTGAGTACCTGAGGCGCATTCGCGGAACGGGTCCGGACGCCGCCGATCCTCCACGCCTAGACTGGCCCCCACCACGACTCCACCACGAGGGGATGCCATGAGCCCGATGATGCGCGCCGCAGTGCTCCGTACCAACGACCGGACCGCGCCGTACGCGGAGAGCACCCCGCTGGGGATCGAGCAGCTTCCCGTGCCGGAGCCCCGTGCGGGCGAGCTCCTGGTGCGCATCGAACGGGCCAGCCTCTGCCACTCGGACCTCTCGGTCATCAACGGCTCCCGCCTCCGCCCCCTTCCCATGGCACTGGGCCACGAGGCCACCGGCGTCGTCGAGACGGTGGGCGACGGCGTGGAGGACGTCCGGGTGGGCGATCACGTGGTCCTCGTCTTCGTCCCGGCCTGCGGCTCCTGCCGCGCCTGCTCGGCGGGTCGACCTGCCCTGTGCTACCGCGGCGCGGAATCCAACGGGAGCGGCGATCTCCTCCACGGCCCGGCACTGCTGCAGACAGGCGGCGGCGAGCGCATCAATCATCACCTCGGCGTCTCCGCCTTCGCCGAGCATGCCGTGGTGGCGCGCGAATCGGCCGTGGTGATCGACGACGACGTCCCGTTCGACATCGCCGCCATGTTCGGGTGCGCCGCACTGACCGGCATCGGCGCGGTGCTGAACACGGCCGCCGTGCAGGAGGGACAATCCGTGGTGGTCTTCGGCCTCGGCGCGGTGGGGCTGATGGCGGTCATGGCCGCCGCGCAGATCCCCGGGACCACGGTGATCGCCATCGACCCCCTCGCGTCCAAGCAGGAACTCGGCCTGCAGTGCGGCGCGCAGCACGCCGGCTCACCCGACGACGCCGCGGAGCTGGTGCGCCGGGCGACCGACGGCGGGGCCGACGTCGTCATCGAAGCCGTGGGCAGTGCCCGTGTCATGGAGGCGGGCCTGGAGCTGCTCGCCCGCGGCGGTGCCCTCGTGTCCGTCGGCCTGCCCCACCCGGACCAGGAGCTCATCACGGCCGCGCTGCAGTTCGCGGGTACGGGCCGGCGGCTGCTCGGCTCCTACATGGGCGACGCCGTCCCTGAACGGGACATCCCCCTCTACCTGGAGCTGTGGCGGGACGGGCGGCTTCCCGTGGAGCTGCTCCACACCGACACCCGGCCGCTCGGTGATCTCAACGAGAGCCTCGACGCGCTCGCGGAGGGACGCGTGGTCCGGAGGATCTTCACCCTGGACGATTAGATCGGCACTCGCGATGCGCGCTCGACGGTGTCTACGATGGTCCGCACGTCTATCCGAAGGAGAAAGACCATGCAGCAACGCTCACTGGGAGGAACCCGGGTCAGCGCCATCGGCCTGGGCGGGATGCCCATGTCGATCGAGGGGCGGCCCGACGAGGACCGTTCCATCCGTACCATCCACGCCGCGCTCGACGCCGGGATCACCCTCATCGACACCGCTGATGCGTATCACCGCGATGCCGGCGAGGTGGGCCACAACGAAGTGCTCATCGCGAAGGCCCTGAAGAGCTACGGTTCCGACGCCTCCGGTGTGCTCGTCGCCACGAAGGGCGGTGCGCAGCGCCCAGGTGATGGTTCCTGGACCCTGAACGGCCACCCCGACTACCTCAAGGACGCGGCGAAGGCCTCACTGCAGCGGCTCGGCGGCGACGCTATCGGTCTCTACCAGTACCACCGGCCCGACCCGGACGTGCCCTACGAGGACTCGATCGGTGCGCTCAAGGACCTGCTCGACGAGGGCGTGATCCGCATGGCGGGTATCTCGAACGCCACCGTGCATCAGATCAGGAAGGCGAACGAGATCCTGGACGGCGGCCTGGCCTCGGTGCAGAACCAGTTCTCCCCGGCGTTCCGGTCGAGCCAGGACGAGCTGGACTACTGCGGCGAGAACGGGATCGCCTTCCTGCCGTGGAGTCCGCTGGGCGGCATCAAGAAGGCCGGAGACCTCGGGGAGAACTTCGCGCCGTTCCAGGACGTGGCGAACAGGCACGGCGTGAGCCCGCACCAGGTCTGCCTGGCCTGGGAGCTCGCGCTCGCCCCGACCGTCATCCCGATTCCGGGCTCCTCCCGGCCCGAGAGCATCCAGGACTCGGCGCAGGCCACCGAACTGGAGCTCTCCAGCGAGGAGATCGAGGTCCTCTCCCGCACGGAGTAGCGCCGCGCGAGCCCGGCCCAGCACCCTAGCGGGCGGGCAGCACGTCCAGTTCGAGGGCGACGGCGCGCACCGGTGCACCGTCGCCCCCGACGAGCGGAAGCGGGAGGACGGAGACCAGCGGATCGTCCCACGTGACCGCGGCCAGATTGGTCAGGTTCTCCACGATCACACCCCCTGCCCCGAGGAAGATCGCGTGGAACGGCAACTGCCCGTCGTTGTCGAGGGTGGGGTCCGGGTTCAGGCTGTCCACTCCCATCACCGTCACCCCCGCCTCGAGGAGCCGGGTGGCGATCTCCGGCGCCAGGACCGGGTGCTCGAGATAGCGCCGGTCGCCGAAGTGCTCCGACCAGCCGGTGCGGAACAGCACCATGGCGATCCCCTCCAGCCGCTCCAGCCGGGACTCGACCGCTGCCCAGGGGACGACGTCGTGCGCTCCCACCTGCGCGCAGTCCACGATGCGCGCCGTACCCACGAGGCGGCGGAGATCAATGGCGTCCACGGGCTCGCCGTCGACGATCGAATGGAGTGGGGCATCGAGGTGCGTGCCCGTGTGGGAGCCGGCGTGGAGCTCGGCCACCTGATAGCCGTCCTCGACCACCGTCGCCACGGTGGTCACCGTGACAGCAGGATCACCCGGGAACACCTGCATGCCGGTGTGGATCGGCTGGGACAGATCAACGATGCGCATGGTCCGCCGCCACCTCCGGTTCGTCCAGCAGATGCGTGTGCTTCCTGGCGGTGCGATCGATGCGGCCGGTGGCAGCGGCCCAGCCCAGGTAGAGCAGCGCCGAGAGGACGAAGGTGGGGATCGTCGCTCCGATGGGGCTGGGCACGGTGTACGTGAGGAACAGCGAGGTCCCCGCGCCGACCAGCCACACGAGGACGGCGGCGATGTTGACACCGCCCGTGAACCAGTACGCACCGCCGCGACCGCGGAGGATGTCGCTGTTGTAGTGGCGGGACCGCACCAGGTAGTAGTCCACGAGCATGACCGCGAAGACCGGGATGAACAGAGCTCCGACCACGGTGAGGAAGGCCGCGAATCGGTCGAGCAGTGCGAGCCAGGTTGCCCCGAGGATGGAGACGGCACCGAGCACGAGCGCGGTGGGAAGGAACGTGACGCGGCGCGAGGTTACCATGTTCACCACGGAGGACACCATGCCGTAGACCACCATCGTGTTGGTGGCCATCACGGACAGGAAGATCACGACGGCGAGCGGAGCGCCGAAGATCGCGACGATGACGGTGGGATCGAACGCGACCGCGTCGCCGCCATCGAGCACCACGAAACCGATGGCGGTGGCTCCGAGGACCATCGCAAGCACCGTGGACAGCACGTAGCCCACACCGGAGCCGATCATGCCGGCGGCCTGCGTGCGGGCCAGGCGGTTGAACTCCGCCGAGAGCACGGTCCAGGAAATGGCGGTGGCGATCACGACGTCGAGGACGACGGCGGGGGTCCACCCGGCGGCGGTGTCCTGCGGGATCGCAGCGAACTCGGCGGGGCTGTAGGCGAGGAAGGCCGTGATGAAGATGTACGCCATGAAGACGAGGATCACGAGGGCCAGCCAGGGCTCCACGCGCTCGATGCCGGCATGGCCGAAGATCGCGAGGCACACCACCAGCAGCTGGCAGAGCACCGAGAAGAGGACAGGGCTGGAGAAGCCCGTCATCTCCTCGACCACGAAGTTCACCGTGACGCCGGCGAGCATCGCCTGCACCCAGCTCCAGCCCATGAGTGTGACGAGATTGGCGGCGACGGGCAGGAAGGATCCGCGGAGACCGAACGATCCCTTCGTGAGGGACATCGTGGCGAGCCCGGTCCGGGTGCCCATGTTGCCCACCAGGACCAGCACGGAGCCGCCGATCAGTGTGCCGAGCACGATCATGGCGACGGCCATGGGCCAGGTCACGCCCGGGACGAAGAGGGTGCCGGTGAGGAGTGTGGTGACCACCAGATTCGCCGCGAGCCAGATCATGCCCATGCGTCCGGTGCCGAGCGTGCCCCGGAGTGGCCCGTAGCCATCGGAGTGGGTGTCGAGCTGATCGGCCAGTCGGCGGTAGGCGGACCTGCCGGGTGTCCGGGCGTGTTCCTGGGTCATGAGGCTCTCGTTCCTGCGGTGTTGTCTCCAAGTGAACTTTTGTTGCTTCCCGAGTCTGTGTGACCGGCGCAACGTTGTCAACGGCGCATCCATTCCAGTCCGGTCACGGAAGCCGGGGCACCGCGCGTCGGCGTTGCTAGGGTGACGACATGACTTCAACCCCTGTCGCCCTGATCACCGGCGCCTCCCGAGGCATCGGGCGCGCCATCGCCGACGACCTCGCCGCCACCCACCACCTGCTGCTCGGCGGACGCGACCGGACTGCGCTGACGGAACTGGCGTCGTCGTATCCCTCGGCCGAGCCGTTCGTGGCGGAACTGCGCGACGCCGGACAGGTGGCAGCGGCGGTCTCCGGGATCGATCGGCTCGACGTCCTGATCCACTCCGCCGGGATCCTGCGCATGGGCCCGGTCGCGGAACTGACCGACGACGCCTGGCGGGAGAGCTTCGAGGTGAATCTGTTCGCCGTCGCGGCCCTGACTCGTGCACTGCTGCCGGTCCTGCGTGCGGCCGGAGGGCAGGTTGTCACCATCAACAGCGGCTCGGGCTACACCTCCGGCGCGAGTTCGGCGATCTATAGCGGAACGAAGTTCGCGCTGCGCGCCTTCACCGATGCACTGCGCGAGGAGGAGCGGCAGCACGGTGTGCGGGTCAGCTCCATCCATCCGGGCCGGGTGGCCACCGACATGCAGGAGGAGCTGCATGCGTGGGAGGGCAAGGAGTACAGCGCCGAAGCGTGGATCCAGCCCGACCAGGTGGCCAAGGCGGTACGGCTGGCCGTCGACACCACACGGGAATCGGCCATCGAGACGCTGAGCATCCGGCCCTCGGGCATCTCGCTCCGCTGACCCACGCGGTCCGCCGACCCACTCAGTCCGCGGCCACCACATGGGGCCGGCCGAACTGCGTCTGCACACCCGGCGAGAACAGCACCGAGTGGGGCGGGCCGTCCACGATCAGTCCCGCGGCGGCGAGCAGGCCGTCGTCGAGACCGGTGATGGTCGCTGGGTGCAGCGGCCACGGTGTATGCGTGTTGGGGATGTAGAGCGTCCGGCCGGCCAGGGTGCTGTGCAGGCCGAAGCGTGCCGTGAGCTCCAGGGACACCGTGTCATCCGCAGTCCGGGCGGTGTCGGGCTCCACGACGAAGCGGGATGTCGCCTGGCCACGGAAGCGGACGACGTCGTACCCGTACTTACGCTGGTTGTGAATGGGCGAGCACTTCGACCAGACGTAGGGGATGCCGCCGGCCCTGGCTGCGAGGACCACGGCGAGGCGGGAGGCGTCGAGGGTGACGAAGACGACGCCGCGGGTTCCGTCGGGGCCACGCGAGTACAGCCGCACGTTGATCTCGGTGAACGAACCGAAGTACGGGACGGGCAGCCCCTGGCCCAGACCGGCGCCCACCATGCGGAAACCGATCAGACCCACCCAGGACGAGCCGTCCACCTCGTCGGGGACCACGCCGGCGGGCATGTACCGTGCCACGGCCGCGGAGTCGATCCGCCAATGGAGGAAGACGGCGTCCGCCCAGCGCTGGTCCATGATCACGGGTCGGGGCAGCTCGGGCGCGAGGAACCGGGCTGCTGCTTCTGGTTCGTCGATCGTCATGTGCTCAGTCCACCACGGACCTCCCCCGTTTCTGACCGTCATGGGTCTGCTGCGCCACCAGTCCATTCCGCGGCGGGGTCTAGAGTGGATACACCGATCCGCAGCCGGTGGAGGAGTGATCAGACATGGCGGAACTCCTGACCCAACCGACGTCCGAGGACCCGAGGGCGTTCATCGAGGCAGTCGAGCATCCGCGGCGGCGGGCCGACGCACTGACCCTGCTGGGGCTCATGGAGTCCGTCACCGGGGAGCCGCCCGTGATGTGGGAATCGTCGATGATCGGATTCGGAGAGTACCGCTATACATATCCCTCGGGCCACAAGAATAATTCCCTCGCCGTCGGTTTCTCCCCGAGGGCTTCCGCACTGGCGCTGTACGGCCTGCTGGCCGCACCCTCCTCGGACGAACTCCTGGAATCTCTCGGCAAGCACCGCCGCGGTGTCGGCTGCCTCTACATCACGTCGCTGGCAAGCGTCGATCTCGAGGTCCTCGAGGAGCTCGTCCGCCGTGGCGCAGCCTTCCTCGTCACGGAGAATTTCACCTAGCACGGGCTGCTCATCCATGTGGGCCGGACGCCTCAGGGCGGTCCGGCCCCGTCATCTCCTCGGCTGCGAGCAGGAGCCTCCGCCGGTCGTCATCCCTCGACCTGTCAGGCGGCACCGCGGGCCGGGTAGTCCTGCTCCTGGGCGTAGCGAGCCCCTGCGATCACATCGTCGAGGGCCGGGCGGCCGAAGGGCATGGACGCGGTGCTCGACCAGAAGAGGGTGCCGTCCTCGTCCAGGAGGAAGATGCCCGGTTCGTTGAAGAGGTCCGGCTCGCCGTCGTTGATGGCCTTGGACAGGTTCAGCCCCCAGGACCGGGCTGCTTCCTCGCTCAGCCCATAGGCCACGGGAAGATCGGCAAGGCGCCACTCGCCGACGACGCGGGCGCTCCTGTCCTCGGTCTCCATACTCACGGCGACCGTGCGACCGATTCCTGCAGCTGTCAGGTCATTGATCCGCTTGTCGATCTCCGTCAGTTGCTTGCGGCAGATCGGGCAGTGAAGGCCACGGTAGAAGACCACCAGGCTGAAGCGGCCGCCGGCTCCGGTGCCCAGCTTCAAGTCATCGGTACTTCCTCCGCCCACCAGGGCGAGGTCGAGATCGGGCACTGTCTGCGTCGGTAGAAGAGTCATAGCAGGACCAACACATGACGGCGCATGGGAATTCCACCCGGTCCATTCGGGCTGAGGCGGAAAGAGTCAGACTCCTTCGCTGAATCACCGGGTTCCAGGGCTCGCGCAGCGGTCGTGATCAGCGCGGAAGCTGATCGAGCAGGTTAAGTTCCTCCGCCCTGCTCAGACCGGATCTACGCTCCCGGTCGAGTCCTAGCCGCCGCTCGAAGTCAAGGCAGCGCTGCATGGTTCGACGAAGATCCTGCAACCCGCCACCCGCAGCATGGAAGGCGGCGTTGTTCCGTTGGGCGAAAGCCGCGTCAGCTTCGGGAAGCCACAGAGGAAGCGATCGGGGGCCCGCCCAATAGTGAACATCGTGTCGAAGAAGCCATTCATCGGCTACGACCATCCGGTCTCCTGCGAAGCCCGCAACCTCGGCGGCGAGCGCGAGCACGTCTGCGAGGGCATGGTGGTCACCGGTGGCGTTGATGACACCGGTGAGATCGTCCTCGCCTGCTTTCACGATGAAGGCTGCAAGATCCTCGACGTCGATCACCTGGACGGCGCGGCTCTCGGCGACAGGTGAGAGCACCGGCCCATCCTGTGCGAGCGCGAAACGCCCTACCCAGTAGCCGAACCTGTCGCTCCCGTCCCCGGGTCCGGCGATCAGTCCCGGGCGGATGACGAGCAGGCGGCGTCCGAGCGCTTCCAGCGAAGCCTGCTCGGCAGCGACCTTCGCTTGTCCATAGTCATCGAGATCGGCCGGATCGAGCAACGGCGCGGACTCGTCGGCGCCTGCATCGGAGTTCGAGGCATACACGGAGACGGATGACACCAAAGTCCAGTGCTTTGCCTTCTCGGCGAGCGCGTCGATCGCACCCCGGACGAGTACGGGCTCATAGGAGAGCTCGACGACGTCGTCCCACGACTGATCGGCTACTGCCGCGTACGCATCCGGGGAGTATCGGTCCGCCTGCACGAATGCAGCCCCGATGGGTGAACCGCCGGAATCTCCACGAGCGAGGCAGGTGACGGCGTCTCCGTTGGCCACCAGCTGCCGGGCAATCTCAGAGCCGAGCCACGCTGTTCCACCGAGCACCAGGATTTTTCGCATTCGGCCAGTGAAGCAAGCGGGCCGGAGAGCGTCAATGACGTGCCCTGAGAGAGAACCTCAGGAAGGGCTTTACAGGCTAACTACTTAGACACACAATATAGTAGTGGACGTGACGATGTCAGCTGCAGATACCCCCAGGGGCGTGGAGTGGCCGAGCGATTGGCTGCGGGCAACGCTGGGTCTTTTTGCCCTCCGCGCCCTGTCCGCCGGGCCCTCCTACGGATACGCGATCATCAGCGAGCTTGAACGCCACGGCTTCGGCACCGTCAAGGGCGGCACCCTGTACCCGCTCCTCACGCGCTACGAAACTGCCGGCCTGGTCTCGACCGAGTGGAGAGCCGGCGACGGCGGCCCTGGTCGCAAGTACTTCGACCTCACCGAGCGCGGACACGCCGAACTCGCTCGGCTCAGCGCCGATTGGTCCCGATTCACCCAGCTCAGCACCGACTACCTCGACCCAGAACGACGTCCGAAGGAGCCTTCCCTATGATGCAGCAGACCAGCGACAGGAAATGGTTCGACGAGCTCACCCTCGAACTCCGCATCCGCCAGGTCCACGGAACCGCTATCGGTGACACTCTGGCCAGTGTCCGTGAGCTTCTGCGCGACACGGGCCAGAGCGCCGAGGAAGCATTCGGTCCAGCACGGGAGTACGCGGATTCGCTCGACCTCCCAGCCGAACCGAAACACGACTGGGTGCGTAAGTCGCTCTGGCCGGCACTCCTCGGTCTGCTGGCGTTCCTGCTCTTCAGTCAGGCCATAATCTCCCTGGTCCGGGCCGAGCAGATGCTGGTCTCCCCCGCGCAACTCGCCCTCCTGCTGACGCCCGCGGTGCTGATACTGCTCCTGCCGCTCTACATCGACGCATTAATGCGCCACGTGTGGGTCCTCATTACCCTTGGTGTGATTGCTTCGCTGGCAGGGGTTCTCTCTGCAGTTGTAGCTCCGACGGCTCCAGCAGAAGCGTGGCTCGCAGTCAATCCCTTTCCATGGGTCATCGGCAGCGCCCTAGTCATGATTGCGCAGTCAACGGTGAGCACCATTCGGACTTTCCACTCCGCGAGCGACGACGACATCATCGATCCGCTTGCCAGGTCGACGAGCAGCGGAACGGGAGCAAAGGTGTTTGTCCACGTCACCAACTGGCTTTTCCCGATCTTCGCCCTCGCCATGCTCGGCCTCGCACTGGCCCTCAACTAGAGCTGCTGAAGGCTGGACACACCGCGCCTGGTGCGGAACCGTGAGCGGTGTCCTGTCGATAGACGAAAGGTAATCACGATGAGCACCACTCCGGGTCTATGGATCTCACTCTCACCGCTCCCTGAGGAGTGAAAGTCGAGAATGACGAATGATGATGCGTCGAGGTGCCCGATTCGAAGGAACTGTTCGGTACGGGCGACGTCGTCCCTTCGGGGAGGATGGCGGTGTGGGCCGGTTCATGGAGATGTTGAGCAACGATCTTCTTGCCGCTGTCGGCGTCGACGGTCGCCTCATGGCCATCGACGGGGTCGACGGCAGCGGGAAGACGACGTTCGCCGCTGAACTGGCCACGGCCGTTCGGGATCGGCCGGTCATAGTCATCCATGCGGACAACTTCCTGAACCCGACCCACATCAGATACTCGAGGGGCCGGAATTCACCGGAGGGATTCTGGAAGGACACCTACAACTACACGGCGTTGCACGAGCTGGTACTCGAGCCCCTCGGTCCCGCAGGAGAGGGCTGGTACTCGCCTGCGTCCTACGACCCCGTGGCTGACCGGACCGCACCGTCTCCGAAGGTCCACGCTCCAGCAGAAGCGCTGGTCGTCGTCGAAGGCATGTTCCTGCACCGCGACGAGCTGATCGGCTACTGGGACGCATCGGTGTTCCTCGATGTCCCGTTCACCGTGACCGCTGCGCGCATGGCGGTCCGGGACGGCAGCAACCCGGATCCGGATCATCCCAGTATGCGTCGGTATGTCGACGGGCAGCAGCTCTACCTCGATGCCACTCAGCCGTGGGAGCGCGCAACAGTCGTGGTGGACAACAGCGCCCCTGCGTCACCCGAGGTCGTCCGGTCAAATACTCCCCGTCGTCGCTGCATCCCGAACCGTGACTTGCTCTGAACGTCCCCGCGCCCCAAAGTAGTAAGGGTACTGATTGAAGTGTCGTCCTCACCCGAGGGCGGACCAGCAGAAGGAGGATGATCCCCATGGCGTCATCGAACACATCAGGTGCGAGCACCCCCAAAGCCCGGCGGAACGACGTCGTCGCAGCCGAGAAGGAACGCTTCGGCGGGATCAAGTTCGGGTCCGCCTTCTTCGGCTGGCTGACCGCGATCGGCCTGACCGTCATTCTCAGCACCATCGCCGCAGCCATCGGCGTGGGCGTCGGAGCAGCCAACACCTCCAGCGCGAACGACGCCGCGAACCAGGCGCAGGAGAACGCGCAGACCATCGGTGTGGTCAGTGGGATCATCCTGGCGGTCATCCTCTTCATCGCCTACTACTGCGGCGGCTACGTCGCCGGACGCATGGCACGCTTCGACGGCGCCAAACAGGGACTGGCCGTGTGGCTGTGGGGAATCATCATCGCCGTCGTGCTGGCCATCCTCGCCGCCATCGCGGGAGACCAGTTCAATGTCCTCTCGAACATCGAGGGCGTCCCCTCCATCCCGGTGGACGGCAGCGCCCTGACCACCAGCGGCCTGATCGGGCTCGCGATCGCCGTCATCGTCCCGCTCATCGCCGCACTCGTGGGCGGCAAGGCCGGCATGCACTTCCACCGCAAGGTGGATCAGGTGGGCATCGACCACACGGCACGCTGACGGTCGGCAACCCGGACAGCCCGGCAGGACAGTCAGACCTCGAGGACACCGTCCACTGCTGCGGAGCGGGGCGGAACAGCACCGGTGGCGATGTCCTCCTCGAGGTGGACCGTGGCGTAAGCCCAGGTGCGCGGGCGTCCGGCGTCGTCGAATACACGGTACCGCCTCCTCAGGCGCAGATCGTGGACCCGGCGATGCTCGAACGAGACGATGATCTCCGTTCCGGGCCATTCACCCGATTCGACGACCTCCACAGCTCGGTACTCGCTCGGCGAGCGACGCACCACGTGATCGTCGCTCGTCCACAGGAGGTAGGGATCCCCGAGGCCCTCGAACCGGGCACGGATCCTGGTGATGGCCAAGCTGCGGGCTTCCTCGGTGACCGGCGCCAGCGGCCACTCGATGCCGTCGACCCCGTTCAACTCGAGCCGGTCGGTCCATGTGTCAACCGCATGTCGCTGCCGCTCGAGGTCGGCCTCCCAAGACTCCTCGTCATCGTCCTCGAGGACCGGTCGTGATGCCGACCAGGCGCCGACCCACAGTCCGCCGTCGTCGGCCCCTACCAGATGACCCACACCGAGATTGCAGGCCGCTCCCACTCCCTGAGCCGTAATGAACACGGCTGAGCTCTGCCGGCACAGCTCCGGATCGTCATCGTCCTCGGCCGTGTAGACGAGCCATGCTCCGGTCGAGGTGGGCCACAGGCGCGCTTCGCCGATCGCCCCGTCGGGCATGGGCGCATCGGGCCACACCACCCAGCCCACGGTCGAGTCCGCAGCAATGATCGCCGCGACCGGGCGAGCAGCATCCGGCACGATCGTCACCTCTCCCACCCGGACGGCGTCGAGGGGAATCAGCGGACACGTCAGCGCAGGCACTCCCTCACGCTACAACCGCACCGCGTCAGGAGGCAGGAAAGCGATACCGTCGTCGGACCGTGGGTACCCTGAGAGTCAGGACACCGCCGCACGGAGTCGCGAGGGCGGCCCGCGCACGGCACCGCGGTGACCGACCCGGTCCGCAACGCCGGACCGTGACCCTGCATCGTCGCGAAGGAACACACCGTGAACAGAAGAACATCCCTCTCCGCACGCTTCATGAAAGTGACGGGAACGCTCCGCATGTTCTTCGGCCCCGCACAGCAGGGCTCGACGGCGGGGCCGGTGGTCTATCTCGACGATGATGCGCAGCGGACCCGCCAGGAGCAACTCCAGCAGTGGACCGTGGTGCGCAACGCGGACGGATCCACCTACCTGACGAGCAAGGACGGGGAGTAGCGGCTCTCGGACCCCACCGACCGGTATGCTGCGGCGATCCTGTGCCCACGGTGATGGTCGACGTTCCGCAGTAATGGCACACTTGACGGGTCCATGCTTGCGCACCCTGGAACGGTCCGGGTGTTTACATGACTCACAGAAGGTCTCAGATGCCCCAGCAGCGCCCGCCCGCCATGACGCCTGACCTGTCCGGGCGCCGCCGGTCGCGGCTCCTGATGATGCCCGGAGGCAAGGACGCCGAGGGCTTCGCCGCCCTTGCCGATCGTCATGCCGACGAGTCGAACGAGCTGCTCGGAGCCCTCGAGGCAGCGATCGCACGCCTTACGCTGGCACACCGCTTCGCCGCGCCGGAAGCTGAGGCGCGCAGCATTGACGACGAAGCCTTCGCCTGGGTGCAGCAATCGCTCGAGGACATCACGGCGACCCTCCGCGGGCTGTCCCTAAGGAGAACCGCAGAGACACCGCGGGCAGACGTGATGCCTGTGCGCTCCGTGTCCGGATCGGCCTGAGCCGGGGAGTGCGCGAGCCGCACCGATGGGGCGGCCCGCCCACCCTGGCCGGCTTCCGGTGACCGCCCTCAGATCGACTGGCTGGCGCGGATGCCCGCTCTGCCCATCGCGTCGGTATACGCGGACTGGATGTCCTTCAGCCACAGTTCCTGGTTGGCGGGCGTGCCCTTGAAGGCGCGCTCTCCCGGTGCCCGGACCTCGTAGATCTTGAAGCCACGCTTGACGATCGCCCGGTTCTCGAGCTTCATGAGCCTGCGCGCAGCCTTGTGCGCGTCCGCGCCGTGGGCAACGAGGGCAGACGCGCGCGGCACCTGCTGGAGGAACGAGAGCAGCGGCTTCACTCCGTCGGAGATCTGGTCCATGGTCAGGGCCCGGTCCTTGCCCTCCGGGACGTACCACGGGTGGGCGTTCCATGGCATGAAGGCGTCGGGACGGAGGCCCACGGCCTCGTAGATCCCTGCCATCCGGACGGAACTGGGGTCGTCGTTCTCGAACGAGACGAAACCGGAGGGCAGTGATGCGCCGGGGTTCGAGAAGAGACTGACGATCTTGCAGCCGTCCACATCATGGATCGGATCGATGTAGGGCACCGAGGATCCAGGCTTGGCTTCCGTCAGCGTGTCACAGAGCCGGTTCACGTCCTCGATCTGCGGACCGTACCGCTGATCCCACTGCTGTTCCCTATAGGTAGGGTCTGCCATGCGTTGTACCAATTGCGCCTCCTCGCGGACGGCGCCTGGAGTGACGCGAACATGTCCGCAGGCTTCCAGCCTACGCCAGTGCTGGGTCGGACCCCTCTGGCGCCGGGCGCGGCGCCGGCGCCGCCACCCGGCTGGTGACGCCCCCGGTCGGCCCGGACCCCGGTGCCGATGCTGCCCCTGCGCGCCGGAATGACTACCCTGTCTAGGGGCGGCGTCGAGGCCGCCGCGCCCCACCACGCAGGTCTGCCCGCCGATTGCACCATCGAGGTATCGAATGCTCCACCGGTCCGCCAAGGACGCCGCTGCCTCCAGCGACGCCTCGCCGGGACCGCCCCAGCGCCGCGTGCTGATCGTGGCCACAGGGCGCGACCGGGGCGCCCTCGCCGCGATCCGAGCCTTCCGCGCCGCAGGTTGGTACGTGGGAGTGGGCACCCCCGACGGCGGGGGCGTCCTCGGCTCTTCGCGTGCCAGTCAGGCAAGCTACCGGGTACCGCGACCGCGCCATGACGGTCGGGATTTCGTCGAGGGCGTCCGGCGCGCGGCATCGTCCGGCTCGTTCGACCTCGTCTTCGGCGGCGGGGACGACTGGATGGCTGCACTCTCGGCGTACCGGGAGCAGCTCCCGCTGCCCGTGGCGCACCCGCCGTTCGACGTCGTCGAGACCGTCCTGGACAAGATGCTCCTGGCCGATCACGCCGCAAGCGTGGGACTGGCGTCCCCTCGCACCGAACTCGCTACGGACGAGGCGCTCGCCGGGTGGGACGGACCGGTGGTCGTCAAGTGCAAGGAGCACTGGGCACCCGACCAGACGCAGTCGCTCCGGATCGAGGCGAAACTTTTCGCCACGACCGACGACGCCGTGGCGCAGGTGGCGCGGATCCGCGCCGCCGGTGCGCAGCCGATCCTGCAGGAGGTGGTCGCGGGAAGCCTCGGCGCCCTGATCGGCGTCTTCCACGAGGGTCGGCTGCACGGACGCACGCAGCAGGTCTCCACGCGCCTCTGGCCCACCCCGAACGGCGCCTCGGCCCGCGCCTACACCGTGCCGGTCGATGAGGATCTCAGCGCCAGGGTCGAAGCACTGCTCCGGGACCTGGGCTGGCACGGACTCGTGGAACTGCAATTCCTGACGGGTGACGACGGCGTCCCCCACCTGATCGACTTCAACGGCAGATTCTTCGGATCGTTGGCCCTTGCCGAATCGGCGGGAGAAGGACTCGTCCGCACGTGGGCGGACCTGACCCTCGGCGGGCCTGCACCGACGCTTCCGGATGCACGGCCGGGCCGGCGCTACTCGTGGTTGGCCGGTGACCTCCGCCGGGCACGTGTGGAACGCCGCAACGGGCTTCTGCGCGACGTCGTCGCCTCCCTGCGCTGGGCCCTGACCGCGCAGCACAGTACCCTGAGCCTGCGCGACCCCCGACCATCGCTGGCCCTGGCCCGCGAGCGGGTCCGTCGCCGCTGACCCGCGCCCTACCGGCGTCGGACCGCCCGCAGCATCTCGAGGGGGACCAGCCGCTCCGGGGCCCGGAGAAGAACCAGTCCGAAGACATAGGCCGCGAGCATCACGCCACCCAGCAGTGCACCCTCGACGAGCGCCGGTGCGGGCGGCAGGAGCGCCCCGATCACCACGCCGACCCCGATCGTCGCGCTGCCCAGCACTGCGGCCCTCACCACGAGCCCCCTGGCCGCGGCGGTGTCGACGGCCGCATGCCGCCGCGCGAGGAGCACGCCGTTCGCGAGAGCTGCTGCCATGAGTGAGGCACTCGTGGCGAGCGCGATGCCGGCGAGCCCCAGCACGGGTGCGAGCACGATGTCCCCGACCACGTTGATCACCATTGCACCGACCGAGACCACCACCGGCGCCCGCGAGTCCCCGAGCGCGTAGGAGGTGCTGACGAGCACCTGCCGCACACCCATCGCCACGAGGGCGGGGGCGTACCAGACGATGGCGACGGCGGTGGAGCGGGCATCGCCGTCGGAGAAAGCTCCGCGCCCGTAGGCCACCTGGGCCAGCGGGACCGCGGCGACCATCAGGATGAGCGTCAGGGGCATGAGGAGGGTGATGGTCACGGACAGACCCCGCGACACCAGCCGCCTGATCTCCGGGAGATTGCCGGCGGCTGCGCCGAGCGCCGGGTAGAGCGGAACCAGGAGCGAGGCGATCAGGAGGGTCTCGGGCAGATTGACGAGCCGCCACCCGTAGGACAGGGCCGTGATCGCGCCGTCGTCGAGGGTCGAGCCGACGGCGCGGTCCACGAGCGAGTTCACATTGGAGATGGCGCTGCCCACGAGCAGCGGCGGCATGAGCCGCGCGATCTCGCGGAAGCCGGGTTGACGGAGATCGAGGCGAGGACGAACTCTCAGGCCGAGCGACCTCAGGGGCGGCAGCTGCAGCAGCAGGCGGGCCGCCGATCCCACCACGAATCCGACGGCGAGCGCCTGGACACCGTATCTCGGACCGAACAGGCCGGCAGCCGCGATCATGATGATGTTGAAGGGGACACCCTGCAGGGAGGACCAGATGACGCGCCGGTGGGCCTGCGCCACGGCAGCCAGGAGATCCGTGCCCGCGACGAGCACGGTGGCGAGCAGCATGATCCGGGTCAACGTCACCGTCAGCTCCGCCTGTGCACCCTCGAATCCGGGCGCCAGGGCCGCGGTCACGGGCCCGGCGAGCAGCCCCACGACGATCGCGCCGAGCCCCAGCACCACCATGGTCACCGTGATGGCGGTGTCGAAGCTGCGGTGGCCGCGGCACTGCTCCCCCTCGGCAGCCACCTCCCGGGCGACGACGGGCGTCACGGAACGCGCCATCGCATAGGCGATCAAGCCGAGCACCACGTTCATCAAGCCCTGGGCCACCAGATAGGCGTCGAGCTCGGGGCCGGCGCCGTAGACGGCCGCGATGACGACGTCGCGCACAAAACCGAACACGGTGGAGACCGCTGTCAGTGCAACCACCACGACGGCGGCGCGTGAGACGCTCATCCTCCCGACCTCGCCCTGGAGCGCAGGCCGGGGTGCCGTTCAGCCAAGGACGGGCGCCGGAGGCAGTGCGTCACTCGCCAGGGACAGTGCGCCCCTGACCCCCGAGCCGTCCCCGAGCTCCGGGCGCACCACGTAGCCGCTGGCGGGATCCGTCAGGGGATGGTCCGCCAGTGCTCCGCCCACCAGCAGCACCAGTTGTTCACGGACCGCCTCGAGCAGACCGGGGGTCTTCATGACACCTCCCCCTGCAACGATCCGCTGCGGCGCTGTGGTGTAGCTGATGGTCGCCAGCAGTTGCGCCAGATAGTAGGAGGTCAGCTGCAGGGATTCTCGCTGCCGGGGACCGGGGTCAATTCCCGGTCTGCCCCAGCGGGCCTGGATCGCAGGACCGGACGCAAGACCCTCGAGGCAGTCCCCGTGGAACGGACAGACACCGCCGAAGGGATCCTCGGGGTGCCGACGGACCAACAGATGCCCCAGCTCCGGATGGGCACGCTGCGTGAACGGGGCTCCGTCCACCACGAGACCGGCGCCCACGCCTGTCCCGACCGTCACGTAGGCGAGATCGCTCACGCCCCGCCCCGCTCCGAACCGGTGCTCGCCGAGCGCGGCGCCGGTCACGTCGCTCACGAGGCGGACGGGAGTCCCGGAAGCAAGACGGAGACCCGCCAGCAGATCGGTGCCACGCCAGCCCCGTTTCGGCGTCGAGGTGATCCTGCCGAAGTGGGCCGAATCCGGGTCGACGTCGACGGGTCCGAAGGAGGCGACGCCCACAGCGTCGAAGCGGCCGTCCACTGCCTTCGGAGCGAGGAAGTCACGGATGGCGGCGAGCGTCTGCTCGGGGGAGGTCGTGTCGATCCGTGTCTCGGCGAGGATGGTCCCGGGATCCAGCGCCTCGGCGACGGCGCAGATCACCTTGGTGCCCCCGGTCTCGATCCCGGCGATCACAGCGCTGCCCGGCTGCCGTTCGCGGCCCGGGGGCTCCTCGACGCGGCGGCGCAGCGATGCCCGCCGTCGAAGGCGTTCAGAGGCAGTGTGTCAGGGGTCCGGGACATGGGCATCCTCATGGGGTTCGGCGGTGTGGTCGGATCCATCCTCCCACTCGCCCGGCGGCCCCATGGCGTGCCGGCAGCGCTCCCGGATGCCCTGCCGGCTACCGGGTCGCTGCAGGGGCCTGCTGGCATCGTGGGCACCACCAGGTCCGGCGTCGGCCGGGATCATTCGGGACCTCCGCCCTGACCTGGACGGTGGTCCCGCAGCGCAGGCAGGGCCGCCCGGCACGTCCGGCCACCCAGTGCTGCTCGCCGCGCCGTGTGTTCCCCGTGGTGACCTGGTGCGCTCCGGGCTGCGTCGCCGAGAAGCGCAGGCACCGTGCTCCGAGGGCCACCAGCGCAGGCGCGTCGACGTCCGCCATCACCGTGTCCGGGTGGACACCGCGCAGGAAGCAGAGCTCGTTGGCCCAGAGGTTGCCGAAGCCTGCCACTCTGCGCTGGTCGAGGAGTGCGGCCACCACACGCTCCCCCGGAGTGCTCGCGAGCCTCCGGGCAGCCTCCGCCGCCGACCAGTCGGCCCGCAGCGGATCGGGTCCGAGGTGCCCCACGACGTCGCCCTCGGACCGCGTGTCCAGCAGCTCGACGACCGGCAGGTTCAATCCGTAGGCCGTGGGCCCGTGCCCCACGGCGAGGATGACCCGCGCCTCGGGCAACAGGCGCGACGGCAGTCTCCGACCCGGGGCGGTCACGGTCCACGACCCCTGCATGCGCAGATGGGTATGGAGGGTGAGACCGCCGTCGAACCGGGTCAGCAGATGCTTGCCGTGCGTGGCGTGCTCCAGCACCCGCAGACCGTCGAGGGCGTCGGTCGCATGCGCCGGCACCCGCAGGTCCCCCCGGCTCAGCGTCCGGTCGTCGAGCGATCTCCTCAGGCGCGCGGCGAGCCGGAAGACGCTGTCACCCTCAGGCATCAGGCCTCCCTCCACGACGTCGGGCGACAGATTAGCGTCCGGCACCGACAGACGGAACGACGCCACGGATCAGCCGCCGCTTCCGTTATCGATCGGTGCCGGATACGCTGTTGATTCGTCGGACTCGTCCGGCGTGCGCGGTCCAGAAGCGGGCCCGATTCTCGTGTCATCGCCGTACCGGAGAACAGGGCCCATGAGCACCAGACTGACGCCATCCGAAGACTTCCCCCAGGACCTCTCCGCACTCGAACTGCCCGAGGTCGAGGTCCTCAACAGCAAGATCCATCGCGAACTCGATTACGAGTACGTCCACGACGGCGAACCGTCCATGGAGACGGAGATCCGCCAGGAGGAGCTCGCCGAGGAACTGAACCGGCGCGAGCACCAGCCCCAATCCACGTCCGTCCTCTCGGATGTGGTCCGGCCGCTCCTGCGCTCCTCCTGAGGCGCGGACGGCCACGCGCCGACGCCATGGTCTAGATTCAGAGGGAACGCAGTCCATCGGAGGGAGAACGGCATGAAGAACAAACTGGTTTTCACCGCAGGAATGGCGGCCGGGTTCGTCCTGGGAGCCCGCGCGGGCAGGGACAGCTACGAGCAGATCAAGACCAAGGCGCAGGAGCTGTGGGGCAACCCGAAGGTCCAGGAGACCGTGAGCTCCACCGCCGAGACGATCAAGAACAAGGCGCCGGAGGTCCAGGACGCCGTCAAGGACGGCCTCAAGAACATCGGGTCCGACGACGACGGCGCGAAGGCGCCCCAGAAGTCGGGCAAGGACTCCTCCGCCACCGGGAAGTCCCCCTCGGACACCTCGGCGACCTCCGGCAACGCCACCACCGGCACCGGGACCACCGGGACGGGGACGGGACCAAGCGGTGGCGATCCCCGGACCATCGAGGACACCCCGTTCACGGCGCAGGACGAGGATACCCGCCCCGACCTCGGGCAGTAGCACCAGCAGTCGTGCATGACCGAGGGCCCCGACACGTGTCGGGGCCCTCGGTCATGGTCCGGCCGGTCAGGTCAGGTCGAGGGAGGCAACCCCAGCGCGGCGACGAGCGACGCGAAGCGCCGATTCCCTGCGAGATCCCCGGCGAGGACCACGTGTCCGTCCGCATCCGCCAGCGGGATCCGCCAGTTCGGGTACTCGTCGTTGGTCCCTGGCTGGTTCTGCGTGCGGCGCTCACCCACCGCATCGGCGAGTGCGACGCCGAGCAGGACCGACGGGGTCAGGCCGATGAAGCCGTGCAGCGCCTCGACGGTCTGCTGCAATCCCGGCACGTCACCGACCAGCAGGCCGCGCTCACGCAGGAGGCCGAGGAACTTCTCCTGGACGGCGCGATCCTCCGCCCGCTCCTCCTCGACGGGACGACTGAGCAGACCGAGCTCCTCCCGCAGCACCACGTGCTCACCCTCCAGGTAGCCGGCGCTCGGCGGCAGATCGTGCACGGTCACGGTGGTCAGGCATGCGGCACGGTACGCCTCGGGCGGCAGCGGACCGTCGTCGTCCTGCTCGAACCAGAGGATCGACGTGCCGAAGATCCCGCGCTCACCGAGATACTCCTGGACCCCTGGCTCGAAGACGCCGAGGTCCTCGCCGATCACGATCGCACCCGCCCGTTCCGCTTCCAGCGCCAGGATGCCGATGAGTGCCCTGTGGTCGTAGTAGACGTAGGCCCCCGCGCCGGGTGCCTGGCCCTGCGGGATCCACCACAGTCGGAACAGTCCGAGGATGTGATCCACCCGGATCCCTCCGGCGTGGGTGAGGATGTTGCGGAGCATGTCGCGGAAGGCTGCGTACCCGGAGGCGGCCAGGCGCTCAGGATGCCACGGCGGCTGGCTCCAGTCCTGGCCGTGCTGGTTGAACATGTCCGGCGGGGCACCCACGCTGATCCCGGCAGCCAGGACCTCCTGCAGCGCCCAGGCGTCGGCTCCGCTCGGGTGCACGCCGACGGCGAGATCGTGCACCACGCCGATCGACATGCCTGCGTCCTCGGCGGCACGCTGGGCCCGCTGCAACTGCTCGTCCAGGAGCCACTGGACCCACTCGTGGAACTCGATGCGCACCGCGTGGCGTTCCGCGGTCCGCCGTGCTGCCGGCGAACCCGGTCGGCCGACGTCGTCCCACGCTGCCGCGCCCGGCTCCAGCGTCTCGGCAAGGGCGGACCAGAGGGCAAAATCACCGAGTCCCTGACCCTGGCGCGCACGGTAGGCGTCGAAGGCGTGCCGGCGCTGGTCGGCACGCTCGACGGCGAACAGGAGCTCGAGCGCCTCCAGCTTCGCGGCGTAGGACGGATCCCGGTCGAGCAGGCCGGCGGTGGTGTTGGCGTCGGCGAACGATGCCGCGAGATCGTCCACGCGGGCGCGGGCAGCGCGGTCCAGGAGGGCGTACTCGGGGATGTCCTCGATGCGCAGGTAGAGGGGGTGGAAGAAGCGGCGCGTGGTGGGCAGGTAGGGGGAGGGCTCCACCGGAGGCTTCGGTTCCGCGGCATGGAGGGGATTGACCAGGACGAAGCCGCCACCCTGGTCTGCCGTGGTGCGGGCTATCTGCCCGAGGTCGGCGAGATCGCCGATCCCCCAGGACTCCGCCGAGCGCACGGAGTAGAGCTGGGCCATGAGCCCCCACGTGCGGCGATCCATGAGCGCTGCCGTGGTGCTGAGGCGGTCCGGGGTGACCACGAAGGTGCACCACGAGTCCTCGCCGTCCACCCGGGCGTGGAGCGTGTGCCAGCCGAGTGGCAGCTCCTCCGGGAGCACGGCCTCCCGGCGCTCCCGCTCCTGTCCGTCGACGGTTCTGCTCAGCGTCGCGGCGCCGACCCTCCCGTCGTGACGGACGCCGTCCTCGTCGACGGCCCAGACCTCCACCGCGGCGCCGGACGGCACATGGAGGGCCACGGGATCGGTGTCGCTCCGGCGGACCACGACGACGGCGGGGAGGACGGAGCGCCATTCCCTGAGCTGCGCATCCTCCAGGGCACGTTCGATCCGGGCAGCGGAGGAGGCGTCGACCCCCAGTGCGGCGAGCACCAGGACGAGGGTCTCCGGGGCCACGTAGGCGGGCTCACCGTCCCACCCCTTGAAGGTGGTTGCCACCCGGTGTGCGGCGGCGAGCTGCTCGAGGAGCGGAGGGCTGGACGGGGCGGCGTCCTGGTACTGGGTGGTGTCGGCCATGCCTTCAATCTAGGCGAGCAGGAGCCAGGCGTGTAGTCGGCCGTCCGCCCGGTGCCCGGAGGGGACGCCATACCTGCACCCGGATACCGCTGCGGTCTCCGGCGGACCTAGCGGACGGGCCCGGACCTGAGGAAGTCCACGTGCATCGCGGTCTGGCTGAGTGCGGACAGCAGGTGCAGGCCGTGCAGACCGTCCCAGCCCGCCGTCCAGGTCAGGCGGGAGGCGATGTCCCAGATGGGCGGGTCCTCGGATCCCGGCGCGGTCTCCTCGAGGATCGCCCCGACGTCCTGTGTGCGTGCCAGATGATGATCGCGGCAGGCACGGGCCCTGTCACCGAGACCCCGGAACCGGTGGCCGTGGCCCGGGAGCGCCTCGTAGTCGCCGTAGGGCTCCAATAGCTCCACCGACGCGATGTAGTCCGCGAGGGGATTCGACGCCGTCGTGCCGCCGAGGCCCAGCCCGGGGAAGACCGTCGGCAGCACGTGGTCACCCGTGAAGAGCAGTTCGTGGTCGTCGTCGCGCAGGCAGATGTGGCCTGCGGTGTGCCCGGGTGTCGCCATCACCTCGATCCGGCGACCCGGGACGTCCAGGATGTCGCCGTGGGCCAGACCGTGGTCCACGGCCATCGCGAGTCCCTCGGGTGAGCGATCGACGAAGCGGAGGAGTTCTCGCCGTTCGCCGTCCGGGACACCCCAGCCCTCCAGGCGTCCGAGCGCCTCGTCGGGGTCCAGCAGGCGCGTGCTGTGCTCCTCGAGCACCTGCCGCTCCACACCGTGCAGCGCGAAGCCGGCTCCTGACCCGGCGCGGAGGCGGGCTGCCAGACCCACGTGGTCGGGATGCAGATGGGTGCCCGTGATACCGGTGACAGCGCTGACGCCGCCGCGATCGGGCGCAAGCTCACGGAGCACCGACTCCAGCCGCGCCCAGTTGGCGTCGGAGTCCCAACCGGGATCGATAACGTGGATGCCGCCGTCGTCACCCCGCAGCAGATAGGCGACGGAGTATGCGAGATGGCCGCCGGGCATCGGCTGCGCCAGCGCCCAGACGCCCTCGCGTATCTCCTCCAACGCAGGCATCCCACCGCCCTCGGGGACGGTGGGATGCTGTTCGCTCATTGCCATGCCTCGACCCGGTGGTCTCAGCCGCCGAACAGTGCTGAGACGCGGATGAGGGTCTGGGTCACGCCGTAGACGAGCGGCACTGCGACCAGCGCCCAGACGAAGATGATCCGTGCTGCGGCCATTTCAGGCCTCCTTCACTAGTTCTTTGTTCTCCCGGGCAGGTTCGTGGAACCGGGAGTCGACGGGCTTGACGAGCAGATTGGCGATGAATCCGATGACCAGGAGGACCACCATGGTCAGGAGTGCCGGCTGGTAGGCGCTGGCCGTGAGCTCGCCCGGCGTTCCCTGGGCATCCAGGAAGGCGTTGACGATCAGGGGCCCGGCAATGCCCGCCGCGGACCATGCGGTCAGCAGCCGGCCGTGGATGGCCCCTACCTGGAAGGTGCCGAACAGGTCGCGCAGGTAGGCCGGTGCGGTGGAGAATCCGCCGCCGTAGAACGAGATGATGATGACTGCCATGGCGACGAACAGGAGTGTGGTCGAGGAGCCGGCGAGGGCCAGCACCACGTACAGCAGCGCGCCGACACCGAGGTAGACCATGTAGATGCGCTTGCGGCCGATGACGTCCGACGCCGTCGACCAGAGGAAACGGCCACCCATGTTGCCGATGGACAGCAGCCCCACGAAACCGCCGGCGACCGCGACGGACACCGCGGTGGTGCCGTCGGCGCCCCGGAAGAAGTCCTGGATCATCGGGGAGGCCTGCTCGAGGATGCCGATCCCTGCCGTCACGTTGCAGAACAGCGCGATCCAGACGAGCCAGAACTGGCGGGTCTTGATGGCGTTGGAGGCCGAGACGTTGTCCGAGGTGATGAGCTTCTTGGACTTCAGCTGGGAAGGATCGAAGCCCTCGGGCTTCCAGCCCTCGGCCGGGACCTTGATGGTGAACGCGCCGAACATCATGTACACGAGGTAGATGGCGGCGAGGGTCAGGAACAGTTTGCCGACGGATTCGCCGCTCGCCACCCAACCCTCTGCGCCGGAGTTCGGATCGTACATGCGCAGCAACTGGGTGGACAGGGGACTCGCGATGAGGGCGCCGCCGCCGAAGCCCATGATCGCCATGCCGGTGGCCAGGCCCGGGCGGTCCGGGAACCACTTGATGAGCGTGGACACCGGTGAGATGTAGCCGATGCCCAGGCCGATCCCGCCGATGACGCCGTAGCCCAGGTAGACGAGCCACAGCTGGTTCGTGAAGATGCCGAGGGCGCCCACCAGGAACCCGGAGGTCCAGAACAGGGCCGAGGTGAACATCGCCATGCGCGGACCGTTACGGTCCACCCAGGTACCGAGGAAGGCTGCGGACAGTCCCAGCATGACGATCGCGATCGAGAAGATGATGCCGATCTGGGTCAGGCTGGCGTCGAAGTGCGAGGTCAGTGCTGTCTTGTAGACGCTGGTCGCGTACGCCTGGCCGATGCACAGGTGGACGGCGAGCGCTGCCGGTGGGATGAGCCATCGGTTGAATCCTGGTGGAGCGATCGTATGGTCGCGGCTGAGCCAACTCATCGATAACCTTTCTGTGGGCGTGGGTGGCCGCCTGCGGCCATCGGTGATGAGGGTAATTATGCGGTCTGTCACACGTGATCGTGCAAATTGCCGGTCCGCACCCCCGTAGCGTGCTGGGCGGTGCGGTGGTAGGAGATGGAGAACGAGATACGAAGCCTGCTTACTGGTTCCCCTAGAATGACGCCATGGCCTCCACCGATCACGTCCCCGACACCCGGCTGAAGCGCGGTATCTCGGGGCCGCTGCTGTATCTCTTCATTCTCGGCGACGTCCTCGGAGCCGGCGTCTACGCACTCGTCGGCGTGATCTCGAAGGAGGTGGGCGGTGCCATCTGGATCCCGCTCATGGTGGCCCTCGCCCTGGCGCTGCTCACCGCTGGATCCTACGCGGAACTCGTCACCAAGTACCCGAAGGCCGGCGGTGCCGCGGTCTTCGCCGAGCGTGCGTTCAAGACACCGTTCATCTCGTTCCTGGTGGGCTTCTGCATGCTCGCCGCGGGGGTGACGAGTGCCGCCGGTCTGGCGCAGGCCTTCGCGGGCGGCTACCTCACCACATTCATCGACGTCCCGGTGGTACCCGCCGCGCTGGTGTTCCTGGTGCTGCTCGCCCTGCTGAACATGCGCGGGATCAAGGAGTCGGTGCGCAGCAACGTGGTCATGACCGTCATCGAGGTCTCCGGGCTGGTCCTGGTGATCGTCGTCGTCGGGATCTTCATCAGTGCCGGCAACGGGGACATCTCGCGCGTCAACGAGTTCCCCCCGGGCGTCGGCCCGGCCACCGCCGTCCTGTCGGCCTCGCTGATCGCCTACTACTCGTTCGTGGGCTTCGAGGTCTCCGCCAATGTGGCCGAGGAGGTCAAGGACGTCAGCCGCGTCTATCCGCGGGCACTCTTCGGCGCCCTCCTGACCGCCGGCATCGTGTATCTCCTGATCGGCCTCGCATCCTCCGTGGCACTCCCTCCGGAGGAGCTCGCAGGGTCCACCTCGCCCCTGCTCGACGTCGTCGCTGCCACGGGAGCGGGGATACCGAACTGGCTCTTCAGCCTCGTGGCTCTTGTGGCGGTCGCCAACGGCGCGCTGCTGACCATGATCATGTCCAGCCGCATCACCTTCGGTATGGCGGAGCAGGGCCTGTTCCCCTCGATCTTCGACCGCGTCCTGCCGAACCGTCGCACCCCGTGGCTGGCCATCGTCGCCACGACCCTGGTCGCCATGGCCCTCACCCTCACCGGCGGGCTCGAATCACTGGCGCAGACGGTCGTCCTGCTCCTGCTGTTCGTCTTCCTGAGCACCAATATCGCCGTGATCGTGCTGCGGAAGGACACGGTGGCCCACCGGCACTTCCACATCCCGGTGGTTTTCCCCTATCTGGCCATCGCGTCCTGCGTCCTGCTGCTGACGCAGCAGACCGGGGAGATCTGGCTCCGTACGGGGATCCTCCTCCTGGTGGGGCTCTCGCTGTTCGGCATCCAGCATCTCGTCCGCAGCCGCTCCAGCCAGCCCGCGGACCGGTAGCGCGCCTCCGGCAGACCCGACCTGCGCGCCTACCAGACGTGCGGCGCGGGCTTCCGGGTGCTCGGCAGGGCGTTGTTGAGCCGCCACTCGTGGATCCAGGCGGGGAGCACCAGATCCTCCGGCGGCGCACCGAAGGCCGCGATGATCTCCCCGTTGCTGATCGGGCCGGACGACGAGACCAGGCGCGTGGCGATGAACGCCCGCGCATAGATCTCGCCGTCGGCCACGGTGCGCTGCTCGAAGTAGATGGCGCGCTCGTCGAGTCCGATGATGCGCGTCTCGATCGTGTACCGCAGGCCCAGCGTGAGCGACTTGCGGAAGCTGATCGTCTCCCCCGCCGCCACCGGGCTCCACCCCCGACGGCGCATGGTTCGCCACACTCCACTGCGCACCATCAGGTCGAACCGTCCGAGGTCGAACACCGAGAAGTACATCCCGTTGTTCATGTGCATCGCGATGTCGATGTCGGTCAGGAGCACGCGGAGGCGCACACTGCCCGCGTCCCAGATGCTGAGGGCCGAGCGCCGGCGGGAGGTCACGAGCAGCAGCAGGGTGCGGAGGATCAGGTGCATGCCGGTCACATTACCCGCCGGTAACATCGTCGGGTCCGAGGTGCGCGCCTACACTCGAGGAATGAGCCGCCCCTCTCCCCACGCCCTCTCCTTCAACCGGTACCGGGAGCTCCTCGACCGGGAATACCTCGCCCTCTCCGCCCTCGTCCAGCCCACCCTCGACCGGCCGGTGCCCGCCTGCCCCGGCTGGAACGGTGAGGACCTCGTCCGGCACACCGCGATCGTGTTCCTGCACAAGGCCGAGACCATCAGGACGGGAGAGAAGCCCAGTCACGGCTGGCCGCCGCTGAGCGTCGGGAGCCTCCCTCCGGGGGCCCTCCTCGAACACTGCCATGCCCGCCTGATCGAGCAGTTCGACGCCCATGAGCCCACGGATCCGGCGCAGAGCTGGGTGCCGGAGGACCAGACCGTGGGCTTCTGGATCCGGCGTCTCACCCATGAGACGGTGATCCACCGCTTCGACCTCGAGGACGCGGCCCCGGGGACCACCACGTCCCTGGATCCGGCACTCGCGGTGGACGGCGTCGACGAGGTGCTGTTCGTCATGCTCGCGCGGGGCAAGCCGGACCCGGAGGCTTCGTGCGGAACCATCAGGCTCGAGGTGGGACCGCACTCCTGGGATGTCCGGCTCGACCCCCAGCGCGTCGTCGTCGAGCGCGACGTTCCCGCAGATGGGCAGGCGACCCTGCGCGCGGACGCCGAGCAGATGCTCCTGTGGCTGTGGGGGCGGGCGCCGCAGCCTGTGGATGCGCCGCCGACCGCCGTCGAACTGCGGGCGCGACTGGCGCGATCGCTCTGACCGGAATAATTGCCCTGGGCCAATAGTTTGCCTCAGAAGGCAACGAACAGCACCAGGAGCAGTCAATGACCAGCAGTACCCAGATCCAGCTCACCTCGCGCCCCGTCGGTACACCGACCAGCGAGAACTTCTCGACCGTCTCGATCGACCTGCCCGCCCTCGGCCCGGACGAGGTGCGAGTACGCAACGAGTTCGTGTCCGTGGACCCGTACATGCGCGGACGCATGAACGACACGAAGTCCTACGTCCCGCCGTTCGGCCTGGACGAGACCATGACGGGCGGCGCGGTGGGCCGCGTGGTGGAGTCGACGTCGGACACCCTTCCCGTGGGGACCGCGGTCCTCCACGGCTACGGCTGGCGCGACGTGGCCCAGGCACCGGCTGCACAGTTCTCGGCCCTGCCGGAGACCGGCCTCTCCCTGTCCGTCTTCCTCGGTGCGGCCGGCATGACCGGCCTGACCGCCTACGTGGGACTCAAGCGCATCGCGGGTCTCGCCGAGGGTGAGAGCGTGTTCATCTCGGGCGCTGCCGGAGCCGTGGGATCGATCGCCGGGCAGGTGGCCCGGAAGCTCGGGGCCTCGCGTGTCATCGGCTCCGCGGGATCGGCCGAGAAAGTCGCGGTCCTCAGGGAGAAGTACGGGTACGACGACGCCTTCAACTACAAGGACGCACCCGTCAGGGAACAGCTCAGGGGACTCACCCCCGACGGGATCGACGTGTACTTCGACAATGTGGGCGGGGATCATCTCGAGGCCGCGCTCGACCGGCTGAACACGGGGGGCCGTGTGGCACTGTGCGGGGCGATCTCGCAGTACAACGACACCCAGCGTGCCCCCGGGCCGGACAACCTCTCGAATCTCGTCACGCGCTCCCTCCGGCTCGAGGGCTTCACCGTGGGGCAGCACCAGGACCTGCAGGCCGAGTTCGCCGAGAAGATGACCGGCTGGCTGCACGACGGAAGCGTCGTCTTCGACGAGACCGTGGTGGACGGTATAGGGAACGCGGTGGATGCGTTCCTCGACATGATGAACGGCGCCAACACGGGCAAGATGCTCGTGCGGATCTGATCACCCCGGTGCCTGCGGCTTCGGCACTCAGGGCACCGTCCGGGCGGTGGCCGGTCCGATCGTGGGACTTTCGCTAGGCTGAGGACCGGCGGAGCCGATGCTGTGGGCATCGCCTCCGCCGGTCCGTGGTTCCGCCTCCTGTCCCGTTCGAGAGGACATCCCCCGCGTGCTCGAAGTTCTCGTCATCCTCGCCGCAGCCTTCTGGGCGGGCATGATCAACGTGGTGGTGGGCTCCGGCACGCTGGTCACTTTTCCCACCCTGCTGCTCTTCGGCTATCCACCGATCGTCGCGAACATCTCCAACAGCATCGGGATCGTGGGTGGTGGGCTCTCCGGATCCTGGGGTTATCGTCGCGAGATCGCGGCGAACAAGCGACTCCTGCTCAGGCTCCTTCCCCTCTCGGTCCTCGGCGGTCTTGCCGGTGCCCTGCTGCTACTGGTCCTGCCCCCGGAGGCCTTCCAGGCCATCGTGCCCGCGCTCATCGTCCTGGGCCTGGTCATGGTGGCGGTGGCGCCCCGGGTCCAGCGGGCGGCGGCGGCGAAGGGGGGTCAGACGGCGCCCGACGCGGCGCCCTCCCGACGTCGGGCCCTGCTCCTGCTCGTGGGCATCGGCCTGCTCGGTGTGTACGGCGGGTACTTCGGCGCCGCCCAGGGCATCCTGATCGTGGGCCTGATGAGCCTGGTCACGATGGAGAGCCTGCAGCGGATCAACGCCATCAAGAATGTGCTGACCACGGTGGTGAACGGCGTCGCCGCGCTCACCTTCATGGTGGCCGCCCCCGAGTCCATCGACTGGACGGTGGTGCTGCTCATCGCCGTCGGCGCCACCCTCGGCGGGCTCGTCGGGGCGCGGGTGGGCCGCCGGCTGTCGCCCCTCACGCTGCGGATCACCATCCTCGTGATCGGCACACTCGCCCTCGTTCGCATTGTCTTCTTCAGCTGAGCGACCAGCGCCTCACGGCCAGAGCAGCTCCCTGCGCCATCCCGCACCGAACCGGGTGTACAGCAGCCGTGTATGGAGTCTCTGCTGGTCGGCCTGCCAGAACTCCACCTCGTCCGGGGCCACCGTGAAGACGGTCCAGGTGGTCGACGCGATGCCGTCCGCCGCCTCGAGCCGCTGTACCTGCTCGTCGACGGCGGCATCGAGCACCCGGCGGCTGTCCATCACCTCGCTCTGCCCTCCGGCGAGCACCAGGGCACGGGCCACGGGGTGGCGCCGCTGGAAATCGGCGTCGTTCTCCTCGGTGGTGCCGATCGACACGGCACCCCGGATGCGCACCTGCCGCCCGACGGCCGGCCAGAAGAACGTCAGCGCCGCCGCGGGATTCGCCCTCAGCTGGCGTCCCTTGGGACTGTCGCTGCTCGAGGCGACCTGCCATCCGGCCTGGGTCAGGTCCTTCAGGATCACCACGCGCGCATCCGGCATGCCGTCGTCGCCCACCGTGGACAGCGTGACGGCGTGCGGCGCCGCGACGTCGTCCGCGACCGCCTGCCTCAACCACGTGAAGAACAGCTCGATCGGCGACTCCGGCGCCGCCCCCGGATCGAAGAACGGCATCTCGTCCGGGAAGACGGGAACACCTCGGACCACGTCGCGGATCAGCTCTGGCTCACTCATGGCGCCAGCCTAACCCGCGACACCGTCCGGTGGAACGGCCTTCCACGCATCGCCGACGGACCACCCGGACGCCCGGATCGGCATAGGCTCGGTGGATGCCGGCACACCAGGACCAGTACGTGGGAACCCGGGACCTCACGTGGTGGCGGACACCCGTGGGGCGTCTCCTCGTTCGCAGCCTCGCACCCCTCATCCGGTGGATCGGCCCGCATGCCGCGCTGCTGCTCATCGTCGGCATCGGGGGTGGGATCGTGGCGGCGCTGACGGCGGCGTCGGCCGAGGTGTACGAGGCGGTGGTGGAGTCCGACGGCGTCGCGGCACTGGACAGGCCCGCCCTGGAGCTCGCGATGTCGCTGCGGCAGGACTGGTTCAGCGCCTTCATGACGGGGTACACCAACCTCGGCGGGCCTATCGGCATGCCCGTCCTCGCCCTTGGCATCATGGTGCTGCTCGCGGTCCGACGCCGATCCTGGACACCGGTGATCCTCATCCCGGCTGCCGCGTTCGGCTCCCTCCTCATGACCGTCGCGGGCAAGGACGCCATCGGCCGGCTCCGCCCGCCCCAGGAATTCGCCGTGCCGCCCTACGAGACCTCGCCGTCGTTCCCCAGCGGTCATGCGCTCAACGCGCTGGTGATCGCCGGGATCGTGGCGTATCTGCTCGTGGTGCGCCGGCACCGCAGACGCACCCGGGTTCTGGTCGTGGCGCTGGCCCTGGTCTTCGCGGCCACGATGGGGCTGAGCCGCGTGTACCTCGGGCACCACTGGCTCACCGATGTCCTGGTGGCGTGGACGCTCGGCATCGCCTGGCTCGCCGTCGTCATCACCGCACACCGGCTGTTCCTGACCTTCCGCCTCCACCGGGCGACGGCGGAGGAGGACGCCGCCTGACCGCCCGCCTATCAGGACCCGGGGGTAGTCCCGTCCTCGGCGCCGGCGAAGCCGCCGTCCCCGCCGATGGGGAGGATGTAGATCGTGGCGTTCTGGCTGGCCACCACCAGCTTCGTGCCGTCCACGATCACAGGTCCCATCGGGGCGAGGACGCCGTCGAGGTCCACCCTGCCCTGAATTTCCCCAGTCCGCGGATCCAGCGCGAACACGGCTCCCTTCACCGTGCCGAAGTACACGGACCGACCGTTGGTGGCAGGAGCGCCCTTCACGGCCCCGGTGGGTGCGTGCCAGAGCTGTTCGCCGGACTGCAGATCGTAGGCGTAGGACTCCTTGGTGGTGGGGCTCCCCACGAACACCGTGCCCTCGTCGATCATCGGGGCACCGGAGCGGTTGTTGGAGCCCACAGGGCCGCTCCCGAGATCGTGGCGCCACGCGATCTCGCCGGTCGCGGCATCCAGTGCCAGGAGTTCGTGCGTCTCCCCCACGATCTCGTCCGCGTCGTCCCTGACCGCGTGCATCAGCGTGGTGACCACCAGGCCGTCGGCGACGGCCGGCGGAACATCGTCGAGCCCGGCGGTGGCCGCCGGGATCTCCGTGCGCCACGCGAAGTCCTTCGCCTCGGTGTCGTACGCATAGACGCGGCTGGGCGTGGTGCTCCCGCCACCGAAGTAGAGCACGCCGTCGGCAGCTGCGGGAGAGGACATGCTCACCCAGTTGGGCAGCGCCTCCACCGTGCGTTCCTCGCCTGTATCCGGATCCAGCTCGTAGAGGTGCTTGTCCCCGGTGACCGCGTACAGCGAACCATCGACCAGCGCCGGGGTCGGCATCACGGCGCCCTCGGTGTCGTAGCGCCACAGCGGCTTCCCCGTCGCGGCATCCAGGCTCAGCAGGCCGCTCTCGCCGAGTCCGCGAACCCGGTTGTCGCCCGGCTCCCATTCCGGCTCGAGGCGGTTGCCGAAGCCCACGTAGATCCGCCCGTCCTGGTAGATCATCTCCGAGTGCACCCAGTTGGGCGCCTTCTGCTGCCAGATCAGCGCGCCGGTGACCAGATCGAAGGCCTGCAGCTCACCCGAGTCGTGATTGCCCACGAACATCTTCCCCGCGGCGATCACCGGCGTGGACCGGACCTGGTTGGCCGTGGCGATGGCACCCGTACGGATCTCCGTCAGGCCGCTGGTCACACTCGCGTTGTTCGTCGCGGCGCTGCGGTACTGGGTCCACTCCGAGGACTCGACCACCCGTGGGGTGTCGAGGACGAGTCCGAGCGCGACGATCCCGAGAAGCGCGGCAGTGGCGGCGATCAACCGGATGAATGTCATCTCTGGAATATACCCGTCACGAGGCGCATTGCTCCAGGACAGGAGTACCCGGATGCGCGGGAGGGCGGGACGCGGCATGATGAGGTACACGAGCAGGTGCTGCGGTACACCCGAAGAGCAGTCGAGCAGGAGGACCACCATGTCCCAGGATCCCTACGGCACCGAGAACCGGTCCCCCGGCGGACACGAGAACCCCTACGACGGCGGTGCGCACAGGGCGCAGGGCGTCGACGCGCCGTATCGACCGGAGGAGTATCGCGGGTCCTACCAGCCGTACCAATCCGGGTTCTACCAACCGTCCTACGAGCGGCTGGAGGGGGAGAAAGCGGCGCAGCTCTCCCTCATCTTCGGCCTGGTGGGATTCTTCGTCGCGGGCATCGTCTTCGGACCGCTCGCCATCTGGCAGGCCAGGAAGGCCGAGGGCTTCGGTGTGCCCGCGACGGCCGGGAAGATCCTCGGCTGGATCACCACCATCCTGTACGGACTGGCGATCCTCGCGGGCATCCTCTTCGTCGTCATCGTCATTGCGGGCTTCGGAGCGGCCGCGAGCTACAGCAACTGAGCCCCGACTCCTCGACCTGCCGCTCACGAAGGACATCATGGACGCCCCTACCCCGATCGCCGAGGAACGCTGGCAGCATTTCCGGGACAGGCGCGACGCCGAGCTCGCCGAGCCGCACGGCTGGCTGACGCTCGCCTCCCTGCAGTGGCTGAGCCATGAGCCCTCCACCGTGGACCTGGTCCCAGGACTCTGGGCATCCGAGGATGGTCGGGCGCGCCTGCTGGCCGAAGCCGCGGACGGGCTCACGGAGCTTTCCAGCGGCGGCCCCGTGGAGGGCGCCATCACCGCTGCGCTCGACGACGAGGAGTCCCTCTCGTGGGTCTCCTACGGCGGGGAGGACGGACACCGGATCGTGGTGGAGTTGGCCCGCCGGGCGGATCGGTACGCCATCCGCACCCGCGACGCACTCGCGCCCACCCTGACGGACTTCAGCGGCGTGCCCGTCTTCGGGTACCGGCCCGATCTCGTCCTGAAGGGCCGCTTCGAGCCCTATCCCGCCCCCCTCGTGGAGCAGATCACGACGGCGCACCCGGAGGTCCCCGGACTGCAGACCAGCGTGGGCGACATCGTCTTCTCCCTGCTGGACGGTCCGCAGGAGATCCGGCTCAAGGCCTCCCGCGACGCCACGGGCGCTCTGTCCATCACCTTCCACGACTCGACCAACGGCACCACCACGGCACCCTGGCGGAGGCTCACGACGCCGGCACCCGGCCCGGAGGGTGCTGTGGTCCTGGACTTCAACCGGGCGATCAACTACCCCAGCGCGTTCACGGCCTTCGGCACGTGTCCCATGCCTGTGACCTCGAACGTGATCGACGGACCGATCGAGGCGGGAGAACAGCAGCCCCGCGGCTGACGGGCAGTGCGCAGGTCCGGGCTGCAGTGTGCGGGCACGAGCTGCAGTCCGCCGGCTCAGTCGTCGGCGCGCGGGCTCAGTCGACGGTGCACAGGGTCAGTCGGCAGCGCGCAGACTCAGTCCGTCGGGTCTCCGGCCAGGATGATCCCCCGCGCGTAGGCGGCCTGGCCGGCATGCTGCACGGCGTCGTCGAGCATGCTCACGAGCCGCACCAGCAGGGTCACGGGTGGGTCCCACCGCTCGTCCACCACCCGCTGCAGGTCCTCCTCCCGCAGTCCGGCGACCAGCGTCACGGCCAGGCGATGAACGGCGTCGAAGTAGTCCAGCAGCTGCTGCGCCGACCCCACCTGCACGGCATCCACCTGGTCCGCTGTGTGGCCGAAGCCGGTGTCCTCGGGCTCCAGCGATAGATCCCAACGCCCCGCATAGCCCTCGGCACGCCAGATCTCGGGATGCCCGAAGGCCTCGGCCAGATGGGCGTCCTGCACGCGGGTCAGATGCCAGACGAGCCACCCCACGGGGTTCGCGGAACCGCCCGGACGCACCGTCAGCTGGGCAGCGTCGAGATCCCCGACGGCGCCGCGCACCAGATCGGGGAGGCGTCCGAAAGCTTCGGTCAGGACGTCGACGGCGCTCATGCCCGGCCCCGCCCGGTCGGGGCAGCGCCCAGGATCTGCGGGGTGTACTCCATGGTCGGCTCCTCGTCCATCGGGTGTGCGGCGTTCCACTTCCTGCAGTGTAGGCCCGGATCCCCGCCATCCATCGAGTCATGTACCGGCGCTGCCATGCACCCCGGACTCCTGGTAGAAGCCCTCGATGTGCTCACGGACCAGCGCTGCTGCATACGCGCCGTCATCGGACAGGATCGCCTCGAGGATGGCCCGGTGCTCGCGCCGCAGCCGCCCGGACGTGGCTTCCCAGTCCGGAAGACCCGTGGTGAGGCGCTGGGTGTACTCGGCGATGGAGCCGCGGAGGGAGCCCATCATGGCTCCGATCAGCACATTGCCCGTGGCTTCGGCGAGCGCCACGTGGAAGAGCGCGTCCCGCTCGAGGAACCCGGCAGGGCCGTCGTCGTGCGCATCCATCTCGTCGAGGAGCGCCGTAGCGCTCCGGAGCGCGGGCGACTCCGGCGAGGCGTGCGCCGCGGCCCAGGTCTCGAGCAGCAGCCGGGTCTGAACGATGTCGCCGACGGGCAGATGCGTGCTCGCCACGTGGAGCCGCAGTGCCGAGTCGAGGGCGAGGGCGGGGTTGGCCGTGATGATCGTCCCGGCCTGCGGTCCCGATCCGACGCCGGCCCGCACGACGCCCAGGGCCTCCAGGACGCGGGTGCCCTCGCGCACCGACGCCCGTGAGATGTTCAGCTGCTCGGCCATGGCACGCTCTCCAGGCAGGCGCGAGCCGATGGCCAGGCGACCGGCGCCGAGTTCACCCTCGAGCCATACCGAGACCACCTGGTGATTGCGCATGGCGCCAGCATAGCTTGTGTGGTCCGACCACATGGCCGTAGAGTCTGCCTGACCAACGGCCCACGTCCCGCGACGATGCCCGACGACGAGCGAAGGCACCCCATGCAGCTTCCTTCACGACCATCCGTCCCTCCGGCCCTGCGGCGCAGGATCCCCAGCGTGGGCGATCTCGCACCCCTCATGCAGTTCAAGCGGCCCGAGCTCGGGACGGCCGCCCGGCTGCGGCGGGCCCACACCATCTGGGATCTGCGCGAGCAGGCCAAGCGGCGCACCCCCACGGCACCCTTCGACTACACCGATGGCGCGGCCGAGGCGGAGATCTCCCTGCGCCGGGCCCGCGAGGCCTTCCTCGACCTGGAGTTCCGGCCGGGGATCCTTCGCGACGTGGAGACCGTCAGCACCACCACGCCCATCCTCGGGCAGACCTCAGCGCTGCCCTTCGGCATAGCACCCACGGGCTTCACCCGCATGATGCAGTCGGAGGGGGAGTACGCCGGATCGCAGGCAGCCGAGGCCGCCGGCATCCCGTACACGCTCTCCACCATGGGCACCGCGTCCATCGAGGACGTGGCACAGGCAGCACCTGGCGGGCGCAACTGGTTCCAGCTGTATCTCTGGACGGATCGGGAGCGCTCCCTGGAGCTGATCCGACGCGCCGCCGCCGCGGGGAACGACACCCTGATGGTCACGGTGGACACCGCCGTCGCCGGGGCCCGCCTCCGCGACGTCCGCAACGGCATGACCATCCCGCCCGCCCTGACGCTGAAGACCGTGGTCGATGCCTCCTACCGGCCCGCCTGGTGGTACAACTTCCTCACCCACGAACCGCTCTCCTTCGCCTCGCTCTCGCGCTACTCCGGCACGGTGGCCGACCTCATCAACTCCATGTTCGACCCCACCCTCACGTTCGAGGATCTCGACTGGCTGCGCGGGGTATGGAAGGGCAATCTGGTGGTCAAGGGGATCCAGACGCTCGACGACGCGAAGAAGGCCGTGGACCACGGGGCCGACGGCATCATCCTCTCCAACCACGGTGGCCGCCAGCTGGACCGGGCCCCGATCCCCCTGCACCTGTTGCCCCACGTTGCCGCCGAACTCAAGGGCAGGACGGCCATCATCCTCGACACCGGCATCATGAGCGGCGGGGATATCGTGGCCGCCATCGCCCTCGGAGCGGACTTCACCCTCATTGGCCGCGCCTATCTCTACGGGCTCATGGCCGGTGGCCGCAGGGGCGTGGATCGCACCATCGACATCCTCGGTTCGCAGACCGCCCGCACCATGCAGCTGCTCGGCGTCAACAGGGTCGAGGATCTGACACCCGATCACGTGCACCTGCTGGGATCTGCCGCATCCGATGTCGGGCAGGTGGCGCTGACGCGGTAGTGCTCGTGGCTCGCTGAGGACCCTACGCCGCCGAAACTGCGGACATCACCGACCGGCGCCCTCCGAGCCGGTCGCTTCTGCTGTCTCGACAGGAGAAGTCATAGTTCCTGCAGATCGGCCGTCCGATCTCCGCCCGCATCGCCGGTGTTGACCGTTCCCTTGGGCTCGAACAGGAGCGCAGAGACCTCCTCGTCCGCACGGGGACAGTGCTCGACGCCGGCGGGGACCACGAACACATCGTCAGGACCGAGCTCCACGTCGCGGTCGCGGAGCTGGATGGTCAGCCGGCCGCTGCGCACCAGGAAGAGTTCGTCTGTGTCCGGGTGGGTGTGCCAGACGAATTCGCCCTGCAGCTTCACCACCTTCACGTCGTAGTCGTTGATACTGGTGAGCCGGTGCGGCTGCCAGTGCTCCGAGATCAGGTCGAGGGCGGCGGAGACATTGCGGACGTCGGATTCCATTCCTCCATCATGACCGACCACGCGCCTGCTGCCGTGGAGGTCATCGATGCTCGACGCAGCCTAGGTCCTGCCTCGCCCGCGGGCCTCGGCCTGCTGCTCACGGCCCGTCTCCACGAGGTGGTCGCTGTCCGTCTTGTTGCCCTTGAACTCGATCGCGATCCCCTGGAGCTCGGCGGCCAGAGCGCGGGCCCGCTCGCCGGGGCTGAGGGATGCGGCCTCCTTCGGCAGCTCGGGTACGACGGCGATCGCACCGCCGTCGCCCGCTTCCCGATCAGCGGCAGAGGCCACCGCGGGATGATCCGCGAGGTGCCCGCTCGCGTGGCGTACGCACATGGCTGCCACCTCACGGGCATGCGCGTGCATCACCGAGTGCGCTGCACCCTCGATCTCGACCACGGTGGCGGTCTCGAACGCCCGGCCGAAAGCCGTCACCCACGGACGGGGGCACACGGCGTCGTGCTCGCCGCGGATGATCAGCGTGGGGGTCCGGACGCGGGCGGCGGTGCGCTCGATGGGATACGTCATCATGCGCGGGAGGATCTTGAAGAACCAGCCGAAGCCGCAGGTCAGATAGGCCACCACGGCGAGGAAGGTGACGCGGAAGGGTTCGTGCCGCGCCGAGCGCAGGAAGCGCACCGCCTGGACCGGGAGGGAGCGCGCCGCCGCGTCGATGACGGGGCTGATCAGCACCAGGCTCGACAGGCCGGACTGGTCGGCCGCGAGGTCCGCGCAGATCTGCGCGCCCATGGAGTGACCGACCACGATCGGGTCCTCGAGGCCGAGCTCGTCGATGGCAGCACCGACGAGCTCGCCGAACTGGCTGATGGAGAGCGCGGTCCGGGCGTGCGGGACGCCGCCGAAGCCCGGCAGATCCAGTGCATACACCGGCCCGAACTGCCTCAGATGGGGCGCGAGCTGTTCGAAATAGTGCGAGGACACCCCGATGCCCGGCACGAGGACGAACGCGCGCTCACCTTCCTCGCCCACGGAGGTGGCACGCGCCCACAGGCCGTTCCGGTGGATCCGCTGCACGGTGATGTCCGGACCGGCGTCCGATCCTCCCAATTTCGCCACATCTCATTCTCGGACAGGAGCACACGAAAGCCCCAATCGGGCTTATCATGCATCCAGTGGCTCCGTCCCGGGCGGGCGAGGAGCACGGGCCCGCAGGAGACGGCGATGCAGCGTAGGCGGAGGCAGTACCCCCTGGGGTACCGGCGTGCGCGATCCCTGGTGGTCGTGATCGCCATGTTCTGGTTGTGGCTGTGGTTCGGCGGTGCCGCCACGCTCGGACTTCTCCACGGGTCGCCGGTCCATGAGGTGCTCGCGGTGTACGGGCTCGCCGTCGTCGTCCTCGTCTCGATCCCCGCCGCTCTGCTCGCCGTCGCGACGCTGGTCCTCACGCACCCGCGGGCAACGGTGGTGCGGCTGCCGGCAACCACCGCCTCACAGGCCGGCGCCCGACGCCTCGATGGGAAAGCCTCCTGAGGCAGGCACTCGTTGTAGCCTTGCCGGAGCGGGCCGTGGGCCCGGCGGTCGTCGAAGGAACCCCATGCCACGTTCAGCAGCACCCCTCACAGGACTCGCCCTTGCAGCCCTCCTCGCCCTGAGTGCCTGCTCCTCCAGCACGGAGGACGAGCCGGCCGGAGACACGACGGCGGAGGCCACGGCGTCCGCGAGCGCCACGGCAGCGAGCACGGCCGAGGCCAGCGTCGGCGCCGGCGTGGAGACCACGGCAACCCCCGGCGCCGGTGCGGGATCCTACTCCTCGGAGGAGCTCACCACCATCCTCGGAATGGTGGAGCTCCCCGACGGCTCGGCACTGCAGGTCCTGCCCACGGAGCAGCTGGACCAGAGCATGGAGCTCGCCCGCGAATTCCTCGATTCCGTGGAGATCATGCCCGAGGAGTGCGGGGTGTTCGTCTCGAACACCCTCGAAACGCCCGAGGGCGCCGGGTACGCCACGGGGGTGGCGATGTCCGACGGCGACGCCGTCCAGACGGTCGTCTCGCTGGCCTCCTCCACGGACACCGCCTTCGCCGAGGACCGGATCGAGGCCTCGGACGACGCCCTGGACGCCTGCTCGACCTTCAGCGTGGAGACACAGGGGCTCACGGTCGACCAGGAAGTGGAGCGTCTCGAGGCGACGACCGACGCGGACCGGACCTTCGGCACCCTGACGCACCAGTCGTCGGCGGATGCCGGCGAGCAGGAAACGATGACCGTGGTCGGGCTCCGCGGAGACCTTGCGGTGACGGCCCTCCGGACGGCGCAGGGCTCCGTCCCCGAGGGTTCCCAGGAGGAGCTGCAGGAGCTGATCGACGCCACGCTTGAAGCAGCCCGCTAGCAGTGCCCGTGGGCCGGAGACGACGGAAGGCAGCACAGTGACCGAACCCGACTGGGTGCAGCACGCCATCTGGTGGCAGGTCTATCCCCTGGGCTTCGTGGGCGCGGAGAAGGCGGCCACCTCGGACCCCGCAGCCCCGCACCGGCTGCTGGATCTCGTGGGATGGCTCGACTACGCCGTGGAGCTCGGCGCCTCCGGACTGGCTCTGGGCCCCATTTTCGCGTCGGAGACCCATGGCTACGACACCACCGACTATTTCGCCGTCGACTACCGCCTGGGCACGCTCGAGGATGTGGACACCCTGTTCGCCGAGGCGCACCGGCGCGGGCTGCGGATCCTGCTCGACGGCGTCTTCAACCACGTGGGACGATCCTTCGCGCCATTCCAGGAGGTCCTGGCAGCCGGCCCGGAGGCGGGGACGGCGTCGTGGTTCTCGCTCGACTGGCCCGACGGTGCGGGGCCCGGCGTCGAGCCCGGGTACCGCGACTTCGAGGGCCACCACCACCTCGTGGCACTGAACCATGCGGAGCCCGCCGTCACGGATCTCGTCGTCGAGGTCATGCAGTTCTGGCTGGACCGGGGCGCGGACGGCTGGCGGCTCGATGCCGCCTACGCCGTCCCGGCCTCATTCTGGGCGGAGGTGACCGCCCGTGTGCGGGTCAGCCATCCGGAGGCCTACTTCGTCGGGGAGTACATCCACGGGGACTATGCGGCGGAGGTCGCTGCCGGCGGGCTCGATTCGGCCACCCAGTACGAGCTGTGGAAGGCCGTCTGGAGTTCCCTGAACGACGGAAACTTCTTCGAGCTCGCCGCTGCGCTCGACCGGCACACTGTGCTCCTGGGCTCCTTCGCCCCGCTCACCTTCGTGGGCAACCACGACGTGACCCGCATCAGCAGCAAGCTCGACGACGCCCGGCTGCTACCGCTCGCGCTCGTGGTCCTCCTCACCGTGGGCGGCACACCGTCCGTGTACTACGGGGACGAGCAGGGCTATCGCGGCGTCAAGGAGGATCGGATCGGGGGCGACGACGACATCCGGCCGCTCTTCCCGCCGTCGCCGGAGGACCTCTCGGCGATCGGGCAGCCCGTCTTCGCGCTGCACCAGGAGCTCATCGGACTTCGGCGCCGCCACCCCTGGCTGCACCGCGCGACGACCGAGGTGCTGCAGCTCTCCAACGAGGTCCTCTCCTACCGTGCCGTCGACGGTGACGATTCACTCATGGTGGCGCTCAATCTGTCCGGTGCCGAGCAGCGTGTCGACGCCGGGGGTGCATCCACCGTGCTGGGTGGTCAGGCAGCGGTCGACAATGGTGCGGTGATCCTGCCGCCGCAGGGCTGGGGCGTCCTGGACTGAGGGCGGGCTCCGGCTCGGGCCCGGCGATACTCGACCGCCGGCTCATCGAGAGGATAATGGACGGACACGCACAGCAGAGGGGGATCGATGGGCCAGGACGAACCGGATACGGACCCGGGGTTGATCACCTTCACGCCGTGGCCGCGCCCTATCCCCTCGCACGTGCTCGGTGGCCTCAAGAAGGTCCTGCTCGTGGTCGTGATCCTCGTGGGGGTCCAGCAATTGTTCCCGTCCACCACCCTTGGATCCTCGTTGAGCAGCACCTTCAGCCTGCTGGTGGTACTGTCCTGGCTCGGGCCGATCGGGCGTGTCCTGGCCTCCCGGCCCTGGGCGAGGAAATCCGCGGAGGACTGACCGTCCTGGTGCCAGGACTCGCCCACCGATTTCCTGAGTGATCGAACTCGACCAGTACACGTCCGTCCGCCAGACGTTAGCGGCAGCGCAGAGAGTTGCGTCCTGGGCAACGCTCAGACTTGCCGCCTCAGATCGCAGCAGCTGACGAGTGCATCGTCGACGCCAGTCAGATCGGTTCACGTGGCGACGTAGAGTGAGTCCCTCGATTCTGGCTCTGTGGGTCCCGCATGATCTGCCGGGGTCAGATTGTTCGGGATACAGCACCACAGCGAGATGTCAGGTGAGAAGGTTCTTCATGAGCCCGTCTTCCGCCACAGGCTCACGTGACTCATTAGCAACCACGGGAACGAGAACACACTATGGCAAACTCCGCTCAGGATATCGGCTCCCCGCAGTACCCCGTCGCCCTGGTGGTGGGGGCCAGCGGCATCGCCGGTTCGGCGATCGTCGAGCAGCTGACCCGCACGGAGGGCTGGGAGGTGCTCGCCCTCTCCCGCAACCCGGTCTCCGGCAGTACGGCCCGACACATCGGCGCCGATCTCCGTTCCCCGGAGAGCATCGCTGCGGCCCTGAACGGCGAGAGGCCCACGCACGTGTTCTTCACCGCCTGGTCCCGCCAGGAGACCGAGCAGCAGAACATCGAGGTTAACGCCGGGATGCTGCGCAACCTCCTGACCGCTCTGAACCGTGCCCCGGTGGAGCACATTGCGCTGATGACGGGGCTCAAGCACTACCTGGGCCCGTTCGATGCGTACGGCAAGGGAAAGATGCCCGACACCCCGTTCCGGGAGGACGAGCCGCGACTGCCGGTGGAGAACTTCTACTACGCCCAGGAGGACGAGCTGTGGACCGCCGCTGCACGCCAGGGCTTCCGCTGGTCGGTGCACCGGGCTCACACGGTGATCGGCTACGCGGTGGGCAATGCCATGAACATGGGCCTGACCCTGGCAGTGCAGGCCTCGATCTGCCGGGAGACCGGCCGCCCATTCGCTTTCCCCGGCTCAGAGACCCAGTGGAACAGCCTCGTCGACATGACCGACGGGTCGTTGCTGGCAGAGCAGATGGTCTGGGCCGCGACGGAGGCCCCCGGGAGCGAGGCCTACAACATCGTCAACGGCGACGTCTTCCGGTGGCGGTGGATGTGGCCGAAGCTGGCGGCCTGGTTCGGGGTCGAGTGGGAGGGCTTCTCCGGGGAGCCGCGGCCCCTGGAGGAGCAGATGCGCGGCTCCGAGGACGTCTGGGCCAGGATCGTGGAGGAGCATGGCCTCGTTGAACCCGACCTCGCGCGCGTGGCCTCCTGGTGGCACACGGACGCCGATCTCGGCCGCCCCATCGAAGTGGTCGCCGACATGAGCAAGAGCAGGCTCGCCGGGTTCACCGGCTACCGGCGCACCCAGGACTCCTTCATCGACCTGTTCGACCGCTACCGCGCCGAGCACGTCATACCCTGACGCCCAGGTGCGGACCTCGGACAACACTCAGGTTTCTCTCCGGACCCGATCGAGGCGACGCGCAGTGTCGAACAGTTCGCTCGTCATCTGAACGTGGTCTGGGTCCGCGAAGACATCCTGCGCCTGGGCGAAGAACGAGGATGGATGAGGCGTCGACGTCCACCGCGCACTAGCCTGCGGCAGCGGGATCCAGCCGCAGCACGCGGTCGTCGTCCTGTCCCGGGTCGCCGCGACCGTCGGTGTTGTTGGTGAGCACCCGAAGCGTGCCGTCCGGGGCGACGGCGACATCGCGGAGCCTGCCGTACTCCCCGACGAGGTGCTCGGTCGAGGCGGAGGTATCCTCCAGCGGCACCTCGCGCAGCCGCTCGCCCCGCAGATTCGCGATCCAGATGCTGCCCTCCGCGATCGCCATTCCACTGGGACTGGCGTCCGCCGGAGCCCACTGCTGCACGGGGTCCACGAAGCGGTCGTCGTCGGCCATCCCCTCCACGACCGGCCAGCCGTAGTTCCGGCCGGGCTCGATGATGTTGAGCTCGTCCCAGGTGTCCTGCCCGAACTCGGAGGCATACAGTGTGCCGTCGTCGTCCCACGCCAGGCCCTGCGGATTGCGGTGCCCGTAGCTGTACACCGGGGATCCATCGAACGGGTTGTCCTCCGGCACGTCGCCGTCCGGGGTGAGACGCAGGATCTTGCCCGACAGCGAATTGCGGTCCTGGGCCGCCTCGCGGTTCCCGGCGTCGCCCACCGTCACGTACAGCATCCCGTCAGGTCCGAACGCGATCCGCCCGCCGTTGTGGGTTCGCGCCGAGGCGATACCGTCAAGGATGGTCTCCGGTTCACCGAGACCGAGCGAGCCAGGTGCGCCGGTCAGCTCGTAGCGCTCCACCCGGTTCTCATCCCCAGCGGTGAAGTAGGCGAACAGGTCATCGTCGCGGACGGCGAGTCCCAGCAGGCCGCCCTCGCCCATCGGCGTCGCCGCGTCGATGGTCGCGATCTCGCGCTGCTCGCCGTCGGCCGTGAGCTCGAGGATCCGGCCCGAATCCCGCTCGCTGACCAAGGCGGTGTCCCCATCGACGACGAACGACCACGGCGCATCGAGACCCGACGCGATGGTCGAGATGTCGAAACCACCGGGACGCGCCGAGGACGAGGCATCCGGCTGCCCCGATGAGGACTGACCGGGGTTCGTCGTGCACCCGGTCAGCAGCGTCATCATCAGAACGGGTGCCAGCACTGTGGCCGCACCGCGCCAGGCCGGGATCGACGTTCTCATGCTGATCCTTCCGTCAGGGCTTCGAGGCACGGGTACGCAGTGACGCCTGTGTCGTCAACGCTAAACAGCCGGCGCCGCGGGCGGAAGGCCCCTCGATACAGCAGAACCCCGATGCGCTCTCGCACATCGGGGTTCTGGGACGTCGTCGTGGGTGGAGCTTAGGGGAATCGAACCCCTGACCTTTTCATTGCGAACGAAACGCTCTACCAACTGAGCTAAAGCCCCGGATACTACCCACCACACTGTACCCACGAGGACGGCCTGGGCCCAAAGTCGCGCCACCGCATCGCAGCCGGGCGAACTGTCGGATGCCGGGCGTAGTCTTCTCCCCATGTCCAGCACCCCCCGGGCGCACGCCCCTGCCGTAGTCGAGAACGACGACATCAGGCCCTGGCCCGCGCTCTGGTCGCTCGTCATCGGCTTCTTCATGATCCTCGTCGATTCGACCATCGTCTCCGTCGCGACCCCCGCGATCATGGAGGGCCTCGGCGCCGGCATCGACAGCGTCATCTGGGTGACCAGCGCCTATCTGCTGGCCTACGCCGTCCCGCTGCTCGTGACCGGCAGGCTCGGCGACCGGTTCGGGCCCAAGCGCATCTACCTCGTGGGCCTGGTGGTCTTCACCCTCTCCAGCGCGTGGTGCGGCCTGGCCGGATCCGTCGAGATCCTCATCCTGGCCCGTGTTCTGCAGGGACTCGGCGCCGCCCTCATGACCCCGCAGACCATGTCGGTCATCACCCGGATCTTCCCGCCCGAGCGCCGCGGTGCCGCCATGGGCCTGTGGGGTTCGGTGGCCGGTATCGCCACCCTCGTGGGCCCGGTGCTCGGCGGACTGCTCGTGGATTCCGCCGGCTGGGAGTGGATCTTCTTCATCAACGTGCCGGTGGGCGTGGTGGGCTTCATCCTCGCCGCGCGCCTCGTGCCCACCCTGCCGACGACGGCGCACCGTTTCGACATGCTCGGGGTGTTCCTCAGCGCCGCAGGGCTCTTTTGCCTGGTCTTCGGCATCCAGGAGGGGGAGACCTACGACTGGGGCACCATCGCCGGCCCGCTGTCCGTCTGGTCGCTGATCATCACCGGCATCGTGCTGCTCGTCGCGTTCGTCATCTGGCAGCGGATTAACAGGGGAGAGCCGCTGCTTCCGCTGAAACTCTTCAGGGATCGCAACTTCTCCCTCGCCAACACCTCCATCACCGCCATGGGCTTCTCCATCACCACCATGACACTGCCCCTGATGCTCTACGCGCAGACGGTCCGCGGGCTCTCCCCCACCCAGGCGGCACTCCTGCTGACGCCGATGGCCGTCATCTCCGGCGTCCTCGCCCCCTTCATCGGCCGGTTCGTCCAGCGGAGCGATCCGAAGTACCTGGCCGTGGCCGCATTCGCCGGAATGTCCGGCGCCCTCTTCTGGCTGGGCTCCATCCTCACCACGGATGTACCGATCTGGATGCTGCTGCTGCCCGTCTCGCTGCTGGGCCTCTCCAGTGCGGGGATCTGGGCGCCCGTGTCACTCACCGCAACCCGCAATCTCGCCCCATCCCTTGCCGGAGCCGGCTCCGGTGTCTACAACACCACCCGCCAGATGGGCGCGGTGCTCGGCAGTGCTGCCATCGCCGCCATCATGCAGTCACGCCTCATGGTCAATGTGGGCGGAGGCGCCATGAGCGCCACACCGGGTGCGGATCTGCCGGACGAGGCAAAGGCCGCGTACGCGCTCTCGATGGGCCAGTCCCTCTATCTCCCGGCCACCGTGGTCATCATCGGATTCCTGGCCGCCCTCTTCTTCGCCAAGCCGCAGCAGAATCGCATCTGGGAGGAGGACACAGGGTCGGTGGGCAAGGCCGGTCCCGTGGCGGAGGCGCAGGCCGGGACGACGACGACGACAGACACCCCAGCTGTTGCCTCGGAGAACTACCGGTAGGCTGCTGCCATGGCTGATGAGACGCAGGACACACGTGACCCGGTGAAGGACCAGCAGGACGGCGGGCAGGCCAAGGAGGTATCCGACGACTTCGCGGTACGCGAGCACACCTCGCCCTCCGGCCTGAGGTACACGACGACCACGGGGCGCCTGGTCCTGCGGCGCGAGGAGACGAAGGACGGCAAGGCCGACGGCTTCAAGCCCAAGGCCGAGATCTTCCTCGTCGCCTACACCAAGGAGGACCCCGAGCCCGGCAGGCCCGTGACGTTCGCCTTCAACGGCGGTCCAGGCTCGGCCTCCGTCTGGCTGCACCTGGGTCTGCTCGGTCCGCGCCTCGTGGACTCCGGCGACGTCGGCTCCATGACCCCGGCGCCCTTCGGTCTGGTCGACAACCCGGACAGCCTGCTCGAATCCAGTGACCTGGTCATGATCGACCCGGTGAACACCGGCTTCTCCCGTGTGGTCGAGGGCGAGACGGCGGACGAGTTCCACGCCTTCGTGCAGGACAGGGACCTCGTGGCCGAGGTGATCCGCCTCTGGACCACCCGCAACAATCGCTGGCTCTCCCCCAAGTACCTCGTGGGCGAGTCCTACGGCACACTACGTGCCGTCGCGGTGGCCGGACGCCTCTTCGACGCCTACGGTATGGCCGTCAACGGCTTGGGACTCATCTCCACGGTGCTGAACATGTCCACCCTGCGCTTCTTCCCCGGGAGCGATCTGCCCTACGCCCTGCACATCCCCACCTACGCCGCCATCGCGCACTTCCACGGTCGTCATGGCGATCGCGAGCTGGACGACGTCGTCCGCGAGGCGGAGGACTTCGCCGCCCGCGACTTCGGTTATGCCCTGACCCAGGGCAGCCGGCTGAGCTCCGCGGAGTACGACGAGGTCGTCGCCCGCCTCCACGCGATCACCACGCTCGACGAGGGCTTCATCCGCAGGACGAATCTGCGCTGGGCCTATCACGAGTTCGCGGCCGAGCTCCTGCGCCCCGACGGACTCGCGGTGGGACGCATCGACGGCCGCTTCGCGGGGAGGCCCGAGAATCTGCAGGCCTCCGATGCGTTCGACGACCCGAGCCTGCGGGCCATCACAGGACCGTACTCGGCGGCGATGAACCACTACGTCAGGGCTGAACTCGGGTACGAGAACGATCTGCCCTACGAGATCCTGACGGCGCGCGTGCACCCGTGGAGCTACCGCACCTTCGAGGGTGCGCCCGTGGACGTCTCGGGCGTCCTGGAGCGGCTCATGGTCCACAATCCGGCGCTCCGGGTGCATGTGGACTACGGCTATCACGACGGCGCCACGCCGCACTTCGCAGCCGAATACGTGTGGGCGCACATGAATCTCGACGACGCGGCACGCGCCCGCTTCACGCACCATTACCACCGGGCCGGACACATGATGTATCTCAATCCGCAAGCCAGGGATGCACAACTCAGCGCGCTGCGGGCCTTCGTCTCCCCAGCAGGATCCGGACAGGAACAACCGTAGGATGGGACCACCGGTGGCAGCAGCTGCCGGGCCCGAACAGAAGGACACACCATGTTGAGAAGAATCCTCTGGGCCGTGGTGCCCCTCATCGCCTCCCGCATCATGAGAAAGCGTCGCGGCGGCCAGCAGTCCGACGGCGGCCGCAACGGATCCTCGGACCGCTAGCAGAAGGCGGGAACGGATCATGGCCGTCCGGGACGACGCCGGCTTTGCCGACATCCGCTCCTACGCCGCGATCGGCGACGGACGCACTGTGGCCCTCGTGGCCCTCGACGGTTCGATCGACTGGTACCCCACGCCGGATCTCGACTCGACGCCGTCCTTCGCGCGCCTGCTCGACGCCCGTGAAGGCTTTCTCTCGCTCGCTCCGGCCGGTGAATACACTACGGACCGCCGCTACGTGGACGGAACCAACGTCCTCGAGACCACCTACACCACCGCCGGTGGCACTGCCCGCGTCACGGACTCGCTCAACACGGGTGTGGCGGGCAGGCTGCCCTGGGGTGAGCTGGCCCGGCGCGTCGACGGACTGACGGGGGCGGTGGACATGGCGTGGAGCATCACGCCGGGATCCTGCTTCGGCACAGCCTCGGCCTGGATCGACGGCACGTCCGATCAGCCCATCCTGCGCATCGACGGGGTGGGGCTCGCGATCTGCGGCATCGACCACGGGCCCAGGACGCCCGAGGGCCGGACGGTGGAGGGCAGGTTCACCACCTCGGAGGGGTCCCGGCACCTCGTCGCCGTCGTGTCCACGCATGACGAACCTCTCCCCCTCCCGGACCCGCGGACCATCGACGACGGCGTCGATCGCACCATCCGCAACTGGCAGGCGTGGTCCGATACGGTCGACTACACCGGCGACTACCGACGCGAGGTGCTGCGAAGCGCCCTCGCCCTCAAGCTCCTGCTGCACAGCCCGTCCGGTTCCATCGCGGCCGCCGCAACCACCTCCCTGCCGGAGAGCGCCGGGGGCGGCAAGAACTGGGACTACCGCTACGCGTGGGTGAGGGACACTGCCTACACGCTCCATGCGCTCACCCGGGTGGGGCTGCGCGAGGAAGTACACGCCGCCGTCTCCTGGATGCTGAAGAATCTCCGCTCGCAGGGCTCGGACCTCGAGGTGTTCACGCGCCTGAACGGCAGTACGCCGGAGGGCACGAACAACCCCGATCTCACCGGCTGGAGGAACAACGGTCCGGTGGTGGACGGCAATCCGGCTGCGGGGCAGTTGCAGCTGGGCGTCTTCGGTGACCTCTTCGACCTCATCTGGCAGTACGTCCAGTCGGGTCACGTGCTCGATCCAACCACCATGCGGCAGCTCGCCGAGATCGCGGATCTCACCTGCGACATCTGGCAGAGCCGTGATGCAGGGATCTGGGAACTGCCTGAGGAGCGCCACTACGTCAGCTCGAAACTGGGCTGCTGGAACGCACTCAAGTGCGCCGTCCTGCTCGCGGAGCGTGGTCAGCTGCATGGCCCGGTGGACCGGTGGATCGCCGAGCGCGACCGCATCCGGGCCTGGGTCAACGAGAACGGCTGGTCCGAGGAGCGGCAGAGCTACATCTGGTATCCGGGCTCCACCGAGTTGGACGCCTCGATCCTGCTGCACGCGATGAGCGGCTTCGACACCGGGGACCGGATGTCCTCCACGATCGACGCGCTGCGCAGCGAACTGGGCGCCGGTCCGCTCCTCTACCGCTACAGCGGCATGCAGGAGGAAGAAGCCACCTTCGTGGCCTGCGCCTACTGGACGGTGTCCGCCCTCGCAGCAGTGGGACGCCGGGACGAGGCGGTGGAGCTCATGGAGGAGCTCCTGCCGCTGGCCAACGACGTCGGCATCCTTGCAGAGATGATCGAACCCTCCGACAACGCGTTCATGGGGAACATCCCGCAGGGCCTGAGCCACCTCGCACTGATCCACGCGGCGCTGACCCTCTCCACCGACGGCTCACCGGAAGGTCAGGGCGCCGACCCCACCTGAGCGGTTTTGGCCCCGGAACCTCAGATCGTGGCGAAGTAGACCCAGACGCCGATCACCCAGGTGGTTGCCGCGAGGCAGGCGAGGCCCAGCTCGGCCAGGATGCCGAGCCCTGTGGCCCTGAGGGCATGGACACTGGAGCTCAGTGCGGCACCCGGGGCCCGTTGCCGGGCGTACTCGCTCGCAAAGAGCCCGACGGCGAAGCCGACGAACAGGCCGACCACGGGAATCACGAAGAGGCCCACGATCCCGGCGAGCACGCCGATGGTCACCGATCTGCCCGGGATCTCCCGCTGCCGGAGGCTGCGTCCGGTGAGGACCAGGCCCGCGGAGAGACCGGCACCCGCCAGCACCGTGCCGATGGCGAAGACCACCCAGCCCTCGACGCTGGCCACGGCCAGTGCCCAGACGAGCAGTGCCGCGATGACGAGGATGCTGCCGGGGAGCACCGGGATGACGATGCCTGCGATCCCCACGGCGATGAGCAGACCACAGACCACTGTCATGACCACCTGGAGCTCCATGCCTCCAGTCTCGCATCCCGGCTCACGGCAGCGGCCCGGCCTGATCCCTCAGCGCTGGGGATGGAATAGTCTGGGAAAAAATGAGCAACCTTAGTGAGCCCGAGGGCGCCGAGACCAGGAGGACCAGTGAGCACACCAGGAGCAGGGAACAGCGACGAGTCACGCAGCGGGTCGCGGCGGGACGGGGACGAGCACCCGGACACCCCGGAGACCCCCACGCGGTCGATGGATCTGGGGGGCTCGAGCCGCGGCTCGAGTGTGGCCGGGACCGCGCGCGGAACGGACGAGGACGATAACGACGCCGGCGACTACGTGCCGGGCATGTACTCCGACGCGCCGCGCGACACCGACGAGGACACCGGGTATCAGCCCGCACCGGTCTCCGCCTCGAAGGACGCGCATGCCTCGACGCGCGAACCGACCACGCAGGAGCACACCCAGGTGGCCCCGGTCACCGCGACGCGATCGTTCGGTGGTACAGGAGCCGGATCGGACGACCGGGGGCGGAACCGAGTGGCGCAGCGTCCGGACGGTACCGGATCGGCGACGCCGAGCGTGGAGGACCGCAAGGTGCTGCACCAGCGCGAGAAGGAACACTTCGGCGGCATGAAGTTCGGCTCGGCGTTCTTCGGCTGGCTCACGGCGACGGGCATGTTCGTGCTGCTCTCGGCTCTCATCGGGGCCGTGGCAGCCCTGTTCGGCGCGGGCGCCGATCTCTCTGCTGCCGACCTCACGAGCGGTTCCGGTGAGGTCCAGGCAGCAGGGATCACGGCCGCCGTGGTCCTCGGCGCCGCCCTGCTGGTCTCCTACTACGCCGGTGGGTATGTCGCCGGTCGCATGGCCCGCTTCAGCGGCGCCAAGCAGGGCGTGGCCGTGTGGCTCTGGGCGGTCATCGTCGCCGTCGTCGTGACCGTCATCGGCCTGATCGTCGGGAACCAGGCGAATGTCACGGACCAGTTCCAGGACCTGAATCTGCCGTCCATCGCGGAGCTCACCGTCCCCGGCCTCATCAGCCTGCTCGTCGTCGCGGCGGTCGCCCTCCTCGGCGCGGTGCTCGGCGGTCTCGCCGGGATGCGCTACCACCGCAGGATCGACCGGACCGACTTCGACGCCGTCGCCGACACCGCGGGCCGGTGACCACGACTGGCCGGCCGTAGACGGAACAGGCCCCGACTCCACGGAGTCGGGGCCTGTTCCGTCTGGGTGGATGCTCAGGGCGAGGGCATGCCGCCGTTCACGTTCAGCGTCTCGCCGATCACGTAGCTCGCTTCGGACGACGCCAGGAAGACGTACGCCGGGGCCAATTCGGTCGGCTGGCCGGCGCGTCCCAGCGGGGTGGCCTTCCCGAACTCCGGGAGCGCCTCGGCCGGCTGTCCGCCGGAGGGCTGCAGGGGGGTCCAGATGGGTCCCGGCGCCACAGCGTTCACACGGATCCCCTTGGGGGCGAGCTGCTGCCCGAGTCCCTTGGTGAAGTTGTTGATCGCGGCCTTCGTGCTGGCGTAGTCCACCAGCGTCGGTGAGGGCTCGTACGCCTGGATGGAAGTGCTGTTGATGATCGCGGATCCGGGCTGCAGGTGCTTGAGCGCCTCCCTGGTCACGCGGAAGAACGAGTAGATGTTGGTCTTGAAGGTGTGGTCGAGCTGCTCGTCGGTCAGTTCCTCCAGCGACTCGACCGCCACCTGCTTGCCGGCGTTGTTGACGAGGATGTCCAGCCCGCCCAGCCCGTCCACCGCCTGCTGCACCAGCGACACGCAGTACCCGGCGTCCTTGAGGTCGCCTGGGATGCAGACCGCGGTGCGGCCCTCTGCCTCGATGAGCTCCTTGACGGTCTGCGCGTCCTCCTCCTCCTCGGGAAGATAGGACATGGCGACGTCGGCGCCCTCCCGCGCGTAGGCGATGGCCACTGCCGCGCCGATCCCGGAGTCCGCGCCGGTGATGAGGGCCTTGCGGCCCTTCAGTCGTCCCGTGCCGCGGTAGGAGGTCTCCCCGCGATCGGCTCTGGGCTCCAGATCGGATTCCAGCCCGGGCTCAGCGGTGTGCTCCGCTGCGGGTGTGATGCTCTCGAAGCGCGTTACCGGGTTCTGGAAGGTGTACTGGTCGGTCGATCCTGCTGTGCTCTCGGACGTCATGGGTGTTCTCCCTGTGCAGAGTGCGTGTCGGGCCGTGAGGCTCCGGAGGGGTCGGCGGCGCAGTCATAGAAACTAAGCCTGCTGATAATTCTAGAGCCGCGCCGGGTCGCGGACAAGTTCCCTGTGCAGCAACACGGCAGCCCGGACGGAGCGGCGGGAAGGGACCGGAGGAGGTGCGGGAGCGTCAGAAGAGAACGGAGAAGAACCCGGCCCCGATACCGAGGACCAGGGCGACGACGACGAGCCAGACGATGGGTGTGCTGAGCTTACGCATGTAGTTCATGGTGGGGTCAGTCTAGCTGTCGGGCGTCCGGCCAGGAGCTCGGTGCCGGACGCCGGGCCGGATGCCGTTAGGCTGCATCCATGCGCAGAGACGTGATCCCGGACCCCGAGTCCAGCCGGGTGTTCTACAAGTTCCTCACCTCCGTCGTCGTCCCGCGACCCATCGCATGGATCTCCTCGACCTCGGCCGACGGCGTCGACAATCTCGCACCCCACTCCTTCTTCACCGTCGCCTCGGTGAACCCGCCGATCGTTCAGTTCACCTCCGTGGGCGTGAAGGACTCGGTGCGCAACATCAGGGCCACGGGCGAGTTCGTGGTCAGTTTCACGCCCGAAAACCTGTTCGAGGCCGTCAATGCCACCGGCACCAACTTCCCGCCCGAGGTCAGCGAGTTCGATGCCGCCGGCCTTACCCGCGAGCCGAGCACCACGGTGGCACCACCCCGGGTCCTCGAGTCACCCGCTGCCCTCGAGTGCCGCCTGCACTCGATCCAGGAGATGGGCGACTGCACGCTCGTCTTCGGCGAGGTACTGCACGCGGTGGTCTCCGAGGACATGCTCGACGACGATCTGCCCGACGTCGAGGCGCTCAAGCCGCTGTCCCGACTCGGGAAGAACGAGTGGGGTGCTCTCGGCGAGGTCCTCCGGATCACCCGCATCCCGGTGGAGGAGTGGCCCCGGGACTACGACGGCCCCGAGCACAAGCGCTGATCCGACCCATACTCGTTCAGGAGCTGCTCAGGGTATCCCCATATACTGGGACCATCTGCGGGTTAGCACCCCACCCCTTGGCTGGGAAGCCTTCCGCTACCCCCAGGGATCTCATGAGCATTGCTGCTGCCCCCCGCACCGTTCGCATCTCCAAGCCGAACGACGTCGTCGCCTCCTACTCCGTGCTGCTGAAGCAGGTGCGCAAGGAGGGTCTGCTGAACCGTCGCCGGCGCTTCTACGTCTCGGTGTTCGCACTGCTGACGCTGGCCATGGGTGCCGCCTGGACCGGTTTCGCCCTGCTGGGTGATACCTGGTTCCAGCTGCTCATCGCCGCGGCCCTCGGCGTCGTCCTCACGCAGGTGGCCTTCCTCGCCCATGAGGCCTCCCATCGGCAGATCTTCAAGACGCGCGGCGCCAACGACTGGTCGGGGCGCATCCTCGCCGCCGGCGTCGTGGGCATCAGCTACGCCTGGTGGATGGACAAGCACACCCGGCACCACAATGATCCCAATACCAAGGGCAAGGATCCGGACATCGAGGTGGACACCATCTCGTTCCTGGAGGAGGACGCGGCGAAGGCCAAAGGCATCCAGGCGTGGATCACGCGCCGCCAGGGGTACCTGTTCTTCCCGCTGCTGACCATGGAGGGGATCAACCTCCACGCCCGCTCGATGGGCACCCTCTTCGCGCGCCGTGAGATCAAGGGCCGCTGGGTGGAGCTGGCCCTGCTCGGCGCACGCTTCGGCGCCTACCTCACCATCCTGTTCTGGTTCCTCCCCGTAGGTATGGCATTCGCGTTCCTCGGCGTGCAGCTCGCCGTCTTCGGGGTCTACATGGGCGCGAGCTTCGCGCCGAACCACAAGGGCATGCCCGTGGTGCCCAAGGACAGCAAACTGGACTTCTTCCAGAAGCAGGTCCTCACCTCACGCAACATCCGTGGCGGCTCATTCGTGAACAACGCCTTCGGCGGTCTGAACTTCCAGATCGAGCACCACCTCTTCCCGGACATGCCGCGCCCGCACCTGCGCCGCGCCGCCGTCATCGTCAAGGAGCACTGCGAACGACTCCGCGTGCCCTACACCGAAGTAGGCGTCGCGGCGTCCTACGGCGCCGTCGTGTCCTACCTGAACCGTGTGGGCCTCGCCGCACGGGACCCCTTCGACTGCCCCATGATCAACCGCTACCGCCGCCCCTGAGGACACGGCCGGCAGAGTCTGTCCAGCCCTCGTCCGGGCGGTTCGACCGGCGCCGTCGCACCTAGGATCGGATCATGACTACCGACTCGTCCGTCGAACCCGATCCGTCTCTCGTGCAGCGTTCCGTCGATCTCGCCCTCGAGAACGTCGACGCCGGAGGCAAGCCGTTCGCGTGCCTCGTGGTGCGCGACGGCGAGACCCTCCTGGAAGCGACGAACCAGGTGGCGCAGACCGGAGATGTCACCGCCCATGCCGAGATCGAGGCCTTGCGCCGCGCGGCCGAGCGCGGTCTGACAGACCTGAGCGACTGTGACATCTACATCACCGCCCATCCGTGTCCCATGTGCCTGGGGGCCCTCTACTACGCGCAGCCCCGCTCGGTGATCTACGCCGCGACGCGGGAGCAGGAGAACGAGCACTACGAGGACGGCAACAGGTACATGACCCTCGCCACGTTCTACGACGAGTTCCCGCTGGAACCCGAGGACCGGCAGCTGCCGATGCTTCAGGGCCGTTCCGAGGACCCGGCGGCCCCCTTCAGGAGCTGGACCGAGCAGAACGGCTGAGAGCCGACAGCGTTGCCTTCGTCGCCGCGGCCATCGCCCTCGCTGCGGCCGTCGCCCTCGCTCCTAGGCGTTCCAGAGGCCGTACGAATCCGCGAGGGACGAGATCTTCTGAGCGCGAGCCAGGCGCGGCAGGTACGAGCCGTCGCCCACCACGGCGCCCGCGGCATGGTCCCGTAGGAGCTCCGTAGCCCAGGAGATCTCCGCGTCGCTCGGCGAGAGCCCCCGGTTGATGGTGTCGGTGGCGTCGGTGAGCAGGCACAGCTTGCCCGTCATCCCCATGGACGCCGTGACTTTGCAGGCCTCGAGCAACTCGTCGCCCAGCGCTCCCACCGTGGGGCCGTCGATCGGCCCGGGGAGCTGGCCAACGCGGGAGGCGACCACAAGCTTGGAGCGTGCGTAGGCCAACGCCATCGGATCGTCCGAGGCCCCGGTGTCCTTGCGGAAGTCGCCCACGCCGAACGCCAATCGGAAGGTCCCCGGAGCGCTGGCGATCGCCGTCGCGTTCTCGATCCCGAGGGCTGATTCGATGAGCGCCAGGACCGGGGTACCAGCCTGCAGCCGCATGGCGGTGTGCGTGACCTGTTCGGGCTTCTCCGTCTGCGCGAGCATGACACCTCGCAGGCCGGGCGCCCTGGACAGGGCGGCGAGGTCGTCGGCCCAGTATTCGGTCTCGATGCTGTTGACCCGGACCCAGGCGGTCATCCCGGTGGAGAGGGCCTCGACCACGCGCTCGCGCGCCGCGGCCTTGTCCGGAGCCGGGACGGCATCCTCCATGTCGAAGACCACGGAGTCCGCCTCGGAGGTCAGGGCGGGGATGAAATTGTCCTCGGAAGCGGCGGAGGCCAGCAGCCACGATCGCGAGAGCTTGGCGGGGAGCGCTGCGGCGCGGCTGTTTCTCAGGGAGGTGGCCATGGTCAAACAGTACTGACCCCGGCTGCACGTTTTCCACCGCAGCCATGCCCGTCTCCCGGTGACGTGGAGCGTCCACTAGAGTGACGACGTCGGACGCTCGTGGGCGTCGTGCCTGAAAAAGAGGCAATAAGGGTGGACCAGCCCGAGTCATATACGGAAGAACTCAACCACCGCCCCACCCACGTGTCCTCGCGACGCCGGAGGAGGGCGTTCTCCCCGGAAGATTCCTGATGACCACTGTCTCCGCCCGCATCCTGTCTGCCCTGCAGCCCTATGTCACCGAGGCCTTCGGTGTGATGGGCAACGGCAATGCCCACTTCCTGGACGCCGTCATGGCGCAGCGCGAATCGCTGCACTACACCGCCGTCCGGCACGAAGCCGGTACGGTCGCCGCCGCCGACGCCTACTTCCGCGCCACCGGCCGCCTCGCCGTCGCCACGACCACCTACGGTGCAGGCTTCACCAACGCGCTGACGCCGCTCGCGGAAGCGGTGCAGGCGCGGATCCCGCTGGTTCTCGTGGTCGGCGATGCGCCCACCACCGGGATGCGGCCGTGGGACGTGGACCAGTCCATGGTGGCCAGGGGCCTCGGGGTCACCACCTTCACGGTCTCCGCCATCGCTCCGCTCGAGATCACGACGGCGGCGGTCCGCCACGCGCTCCACCGGCGCGAGGCGGTTGTCCTGGCCATCCCCTACGATCTCGCCGGCGTGGAGGCGGCGGAGGAATCAGCTCCCGATCCCGTTGCTCACCCGGCCAGGTCCGCAGCGTCGCCCGATGACGTCGAGCGCGTCGCTGCCCTGCTCACCTCGGCGGAGCGTCCACTCGTCCTGGCCGGGCGTGGTGCCTGGCTCAGTGGCGCACGGGGGGCCGCCGTCGAGCTCGCGGAGAAGCTGGGCGCTCTCCTGGCGACCTCGGCCCTGGGCGCGGGGCTCTTCGATGACGATCCGGCCGCGCTGGGGATCGCCGGCGGATGGGCATCGGACCGCACCACGCACGCGGTGGAACAGGCCGACGTCGTCCTCGTGCTGGGCGCCGGGCTCAACCAGTTCACCACCCGTTTCGGCCACGCCTTCGACAGTGCGGCGCGTATCGTCCAGATCGACATTGCCGGCGAGGCGACGTCCCCGCTCGTCACGGACTTCGTGCGCGCCGACGCACGGAGCACTGCGGAGGCACTGCTCGGGGCCGTGCGGCATCGGGACACGGACCGCTGGCGCGACGCCGTGGACGCCCGGGACGCATACCACGCGAGGCCCGACGGCGATCCGGCTGCTCCCGACGGTCGCCTGGACCCCCGCAGCCTCTGCCGGCGGCTCGACGCACTGCTGCCCGCGGATCGCACGGTGGTGCAGGACGGCGGCCACTTCATCGGCTGGGCACCCGGCTATCTGCACGTACCGTCACCGAACCGGCTGATCATGGTGGGCACGGCCCTCCAGAGCATCGGCCTGGGCTTTCCCAGCGCCGTCGGTGCCGCGCGCGCCCTACCCGATTCCACCGTGGTGCTCTGCACCGGCGACGGCGGTGCGCTCATGGCCCTGGCGGACCTCGACTCGTTCATCCGGACGGCTCGGCGTGCCGTGATCGTCGTCTTCAACGACGCCGCCTACGGTGCCGAGATCCACCAGTATGCGGTCCGCGGCATCGACTCCGGCCCCATGATGATCGACGAGGTGGACTTCGCGGCTCTGGCAACGGCGCTCGGCGCGCGCGGACGGACGATCAGCAGTCTCGCCGATCTCGATGATGTCGCTACCTGGCTCGGATCCGACGACGACGGCGTGCTCCTGCTCGACTGCAAGGTGTCGCAGGAGATCGTAGCGCCGTACATGCAGGAGATCGTGGCCGTCGCGACAGGCGCGAAGTAGCTGCAGACTCAGGACCATCGACACGACCACTCCAGCTCCCTAGGATGGGCCGATGAGCGAGGTGAAGCAGATCCAGATGACCTTCGATTGCGCGGATCCGCGAGCTGTCGCGCAGTTCTGGAAGGGTGCACTGGGATACGCCGATCCGCCCGTTCCTCCGGGGTTCGATTCGTGGGACGCCTTCGACGCCTCCTTGCCCGAGGAACGCCGTGGCGGAGTGTGGGCGTGCCAGGATCCCGACGGGGTGGGCCCGCGCCTGTTCTTCCAGCGCGTGCCGGAGGGCAAGACGGTGAAGAACCGACTGCATCTGGACGTGCGCGTGGGTGTCGGGCTCACCGGTGACGAACGGGTCGCGGCGTTGGAGACCGAGGCATCCCGCCTGGTGTCCCTCGGTGCACGTCGCCTGCACCTGGTGCCCGCGGACGAGGTGGACGAGTCGTTCCTCGTCATGCAGGACATCGAGGGCAACGAGTTCTGCCTGGACTAGGCACTTGTGCCGGTAGGTGCGCAGTGGCAGGCCTTGCAGAACGAGGCTTGCCCCTGACGACGCGAATGACGCACGCAGTGGTAATCGGACCAGGATCGGGTGCTTGTTCCACCTACCCACCTGACCCCGGCCGAGTCGATCGAATCGGCGGCGGCGCGGTGACCGATACGCCGGAACGGGGTCCCGGGGAGGCCTACTGTGAGGCATGCGCCTGACACGGGATCGCCGACCGCTCGCACACCAAGCTGCTCTCGTAGCCCTGTTCGCTGCTCTGTCCGCTGGTCTGTGGTTCGGCTGGTTCGCCTGGGACACCGAGTACCAGTACAACGTAGCCACCGCCGAGATGTCGGGGCCGTACGCCGTCTGGCAGGGCGTCGGGGCGTTCCTGTGCGGGGTCGTGGTCGTAGGTTTCGCCTACCGTGTCCTGTACTTTCCGGTCGCGCTGCTGGTCCTCCCGGCATCCTTCACCATCGCCTGGGTCACTACGGCTTCCGCGCAGGACAGCTCTGGCCTATGGGCCGTCGGAATGATCCTCGTCGCCTTCGGCACTACCGCCGGCACCGCGATGATGCTCGGCGTCGCTGCCGCGATCGGGAAGGCTCCGAGGGGGAATTGGGGCCCCACCCGACGACAGTAGAAACAGTCGGCGTCGGGAGCACGCGACGAGAGTGCAGCCGTCAGGCCTTCGGCCGCAGATCGTAGATGCGGCGCAGTTTGCCACTGGACCGGACGAGCGAGCCCTGCTCGACGATCCGCACGGCACACGTCGAGCCGATGTGCACCTTGATCAGGCGCCGCAGCTCGGCAGCCGCAGCCGTACCGTCGTCGGTACTGACGCCCTCACGCAGCTCGATGTTGATGGCCAGCTGATCCATGCGCTGGCCGTCGGGCCGGCTCAGCTCGAGCTGGAAGTGCGGGCTGAGCGCCGGGATGCCCAGGGCCAGCTCCTCCACCTGCGTGGGGAAGAGATTCACACCGCGGACGATCACCATGTCGTCGCTGCGCCCCCTGATCCGCTCCATCCGGCGCATGCCGGGGCGCGCGGTGCCGGGCATGAGCCGCGTGAGATCGTGCGTCCGGTAGCGGATGATCGGCAGGGCCTCCTTGGTGAGCGAGGTGAACACCAGCTCCCCGGCCGATTCGTCGTCGAGCACCTTCTCCGTGAACGGGTCGATGATCTCGGGGCGGAAGTGGTCCTCCCAGACGTGAGCGCCGTCCTTCGACTCGACGCACTCGCCGGCCACCCCGGGGCCCATGACCTCGGACAGCCCGTAGATGTCGCACGCGTCGAAGCCCATGCGGCCCTCGAGCTCCTGCCGCATGCCCTCGGTCCACGGTTCGGCCCCGAGTACGGCGGTCTTGAGCGACGTGGACCGCGGGTCGATGCCCGCCTCCGCCATCGCGTCGAGGATGGTCAGCAGATACGTGGGCGTCGCGAGGATCGCATCCGGCTCGAAATCACGGATCAGCTGCACCTGCCGCTCGGTCTGCCCGCCCGAGATGGGGATCACGGTGCAGCCGAGCCGCTCGGCACCCGCATGGGCACCGAGCCCACCCGTGAAGAGCCCATACCCGTAGGCATTGTGGACCTTCCAGCCCTTCTTGACCCCCGACGCCCGCAGCGAGCGGGCCACGAGCGACGCCCAGCGGGCAAGGTCACCGGAGGTGTAGCCGACCACGGTCGGCTGGCCCGTGGTGCCCGACGACGCGTGGATCCGTGCAATCTGGTCCTGCGGTACGGCGAACATCCCGAACGGATACGTGCTGCGCAGATCCTCCTTGGTGGTGAAAGGGAACTTCGCCAGATCGCCGAGCTCGCGCAGATCGTCAGGATGCACACCAGCGTCGTCGAACTTGCGCCTGTAGAGCGGCACGTTCGTGTAGGCGTGCTGCACGGTGGCCCGGAGCCGCTCGAGCTGCACGGCCTCCAGGTGGTCCCGTGACCACGTCTCCTCCGGGTCCAGGGTGGCGGGATCGGCTGCCGAGGCTCGCAGGGTGACGGTTTCCAAGGGTGCTCCTTCGTGCGGTGCGGGGACCTTCATCGCGGGTGGGCCATGCCTACGGGCGGGTGAGTGCCTCGTCGGCCGTCAGGGACTCGTCCGCCTCCAGCGGCGCCCCCCTGGTCTCCTTCACCATGCTTGCTCCGATGAACGAGATGACGCACAGGGCCATGATGTAGAGCGCGATCGACCCGGACCAGCCTGTGCTGCCGAGTAGTGCCTGAGCGATCAGCGGGGCGAACGCCCCACCGAGGATCGCGCCCAGTGCATAGCCGATCCCGATGCCCGAGTACCGCACATTGGCCGGGAACATCTCCGCATACATCGCGGACATGGGACCGTAGGAGAGCCCCAGCCCGATGGTCAGCATGAAGATGCCGATGCCGTAGAGCCAGACGTTACCGGTGTCGATCAGGAGGAAGAGCGGGATCATCCAGACGAAGATCAGGCCGTAGCCGATCTGGAAGGTCCGCACGCGCCCGATACGGTCGGAGAGCATGCCCCCGAACAGGGTGAAGATCAGCCACCCGAAGGACGCCAGCAGTGTGGCCAGCAGCACCGGTGCGGCAGGCATGCCGAGGGTCTTCTGCGCGTAGGAGGACAGGAACGCGATCACAAGATAGCCGGCGGCGTTGTTACCGATGAAGATGACAGCGGCGAGGATCACCTCGCGCTTGTTGGTTTTCAGCAGATTGCGCAGCGGGGTGGCGGTGTCGCGCTTGCGCTCGATCATGCGCTTGAAGACAGGACTTTCGGCAACGGCGGAGCGGATGAAGTAGCCGACGACGATCAGGACCACGGACAGCAGGAACGGGATGCGCCAGCCCCACTCGAGGAAGGCTTCTGCGGACATGGAGCTGCGCAGCACGAAGAGCACGAGGGTCGCGAGGATCATGCCGACAGGTACGCCGATCTGCGGATACGCACCCCAGAAGCCGCGCTTGTTCACGGGAGCGTGCTCCACGGCCATCAGCGCTGCGCCGCCCCATTCACCGCCGGCGGAGAAACCCTGGAGGATGCGCAGCAGCATCAGGAGGATGGGCGCCCAGACACCGATCTGCGCGTAGGTGGGGAGCAGGCCGATCAGGGCGGTGGCGGATCCCATCAGGACCAGGGTGAACACCAGCATCGCCTTGCGCCCGATGCGGTCACCGAGCCTGCCGGCGATGATCGCCCCGAGGGGCCGGAAGAAGAAGCTGATGCCGATCGTTGCCCAGGAGACGAGCTGGGCCAGGCCTGCGCTCTCCGACTCCAGGGGTCCGAAGTACAGCGTGGCGAAGACGAGCCCTGCCGCCTGCGCGAAGATGAAGAAGTCGTACCACTCGATCGTGGTGCCGACCATGGTGCCCGCCAGGACCCGTCGGTCGGCCGAACTCATGCGGGTGGCGGGTTGCGCCCGCCCTGCTGCTACAGCCATGAAAAACTCCCTTGTCTTCCGGTAGGTGGTGCTGGGCTCCCGCCCCTGCAGCAGCCCTCGGCAGTGCATCGGTGGTCGGTGCCCCAAACATTACCGAACGATCGTTCATTCGGTAATGCCGTGGACGATTGTGTTCTGATTGTGACGTGCAGCACGGTGGGTGTGCTGTAGGTCCTAGAGAAGCGCCCCGACGGCGTGGGCCGTCCGCGCGACCTGCCGCCCCAGACCGGCCTCGTCGAGATCGCTGCGCACATAGACGACGGCGAGCGCAGCAGGCATGTGCCCCGGCACCAGGATCGGCGCCGCGACCGAGCTGACACCCAGGATCACCTCGTCGTGGCTCACCGCGTAGCCCGTCGCCGCGGCCACGCGCGACTCGTCGCGGAACAGCTCACCCGGCGAGAGCTGCTCCCACCGTGCTTCCCCGAGCGCCGCCTGGATGGCGATGCCGGGCGCGCCGGCGTCGAACCTGTGCCGCGATCCGGGCCGCTGCACGATCGTCCCCTCCCCGTGCGGCGGTTCGACGGCGACGAGCGTGACGCAGTGCCGGCGGTCCCAGACAGCGATGAAGGCCGTCATCCGCAGCTCCGCGGCGAGCGCCGTGAGCTCCGGCAGGGCGGCCGACTGCAGATCGCGGGCCACACCCCGCGCCAGAGTCGCCATGCCCGGCCCGATCCGGAAGCCACCGGCCACGTCCTTCAGCACGAGGCCGTGATCCTCGAGCGTACGGACGATGCGGTAGGCGATGGAGCGATGCACCCCGAGCGCCCCGGCTATCTCGGCGATCGTCATGGCGCCGGTGGTGTCCGCCAGGATCTCGAGCACGCGGATTCCCCGCGAAAGCGTCTGGCTCGGCGGTGCCCCGCTCGTCATCCGGGGAGCCGCGTCCGTACCCGTCGCGCCCTGCGCGTTCATTGGCCGGCCGTCGCCCGGACCGGAACGGGCGAGAGGACTCCGGCGAAGAATTGCCCGAGCTCCGCCGTCGCACGCAGCGGCAGGACGGCGGCCACGTACTGGTCGGGGCGCACGACGACGACGACGCCTGAGCGGTCGATACCGCGCAGCTCGAAGACATCGGATGCGGGGTCCGCGGCGTAGACCTTCTCGTAGTCCGTCAGACCGAAGGGGCCGACAGCCGGTTTGAACTCCCCCGGTACCTGGCCGATGTCCACCCCGACATGGTCCTGCTGGTAGACCACCTTCAGGTCGAACCAGGCATCGCGATCGGAGCCCTCCGGTGTGGCTGCCAGGGGTGACTCGGCGGCGGATCCGATCCACTGCGCGAGGTCGGTCACCCCGGATGCCGCTCCGGGCTCGGCCTCGTCGGCGAAGACGTAGATGCGCCACCGCCCGTCCGCCGTCGCGTGGTGCCCGAGGTGCAGGGGCACGCCGTCGCACACGCGCACCACGGGCGCCGACCTGAAGCGCTTGCCGAGCGGGAAGCCCGTCGCGATGCCCTGGTGGGCGTCATCGGCCACGAGCATGGACGGCTCGTACTGCGTCATGAAGCCGGCCGGGAACTCGGCGGTGCGGACGTAGAAGTCCTCGAGCTCGGACGGGTCCTCGAACTCCTCCGGGCGCTTCGCCATGAGCGTGGACCACTGCTTGTCGAAATCGATCAGATTCTTCGCCACCACCTGGCGTTCCTGCGAGTAGGTGGCGAGCAACGTCTCGGGGCTGCGGCCCTCGAGCACGTGGCCCAGTTTCCACCCGATGTTGAAGCCGTCCTGCATCGACACGTTCATGCCCTGACCTGCCTTGGCGCTGTGCGTATGGCAGGCGTCGCCGGTGATGAAGACGCGCGGGGTGCGTCTGCCGAGGTCCTCGGGGCGGACGTCGTCGAACCTGTCCGTGAGCCGGTGCCCCACCTCGTAGACGCTGTGCCAGGCGACGTTGCGCACATCGAGCGTGTAGGGGCTCAGGATGGCGTTCGCCTTCGCGATGATCTGGTCGATGGTGGTGGACCTCACCGCTCCACGGTCATCGGCCGGCGTCTCGCCGAGATCCACGTACATGCGGAACAGGTGGCCGCCCTCCCGTGGGATCAGGAGGATGCTGCCGCCGTTGCCGGACTGGATGGCGCATTTGCGCCGGATGTCGGGGAAGTCGGTCACGGCCACGATGTCCATCACGCCCCAGGCATGATTGGCGTGGTCGCCCTCCATGGTGCAGCCGATGGACTGGCGTACGCCGCTCCGCGCGCCGTCGGCGCCCACCACGTATTGTGCACGCACCACGCGCTGCTGTCCCTCGCGCTCGCCCCCGGTCGCGGTGAGGGTGACGGACACCGGGTACTCGGCGGCGTCGTCGACCTCCAGACCGGCGAACTCGAAGCCGTAGTCGGGCTCCATGCGCGTGGGCGCGTTCTTCATGTACTCCGCGAAGTAATCGAGCACGCGGGCCTGGTTGACGATCAGGTGGGGGAACTCGCTGATGCCGGCCGGGTCGTCGACCGGGCGGGCGGTGCGGATGATGCGCGAGGAGTCTTCGGGATCGGGCTTCCAGAACGCCATCTCGACAATGCGGTACGCCTCGTCGGTGATGCGCTGCGCGAAGCCGAAGGCCTGGAAGGTCTCGACACTGCGGGCCTGGATGCCGTCCGCCTGACCGATGGCCAGGCGGCCCGGTCGGCGCTCGACGATGCGGGTGGTGATGCCGGGGAACTGCGAGAGCTGTGCGGCGGCGATCATGCCGGCCGGGCCGGTACCGATGATCAGGACATCGACGACCTCGGGGAGCTCCTGCGGACGGTCGACACCGACGCCCGCCACCGGCTGGATCCGGGGATCACCGGAAACGTATCCGTGGTGATGGAATTGCACGGGCTGTCCTCACGTCGTCGTGGTCATGGCGCTGATCAGGTGGCGCTGGGTGAAGTTCGATAATCGAACGGAGCGTTCTACTATTGCTCGGCAAGCGTAGGTGATCGGGACCACACGGGCAAGGGTGCCCGATGCGGGCGCAGAGGTGAGCCCCGGACCCCTTGACGCGGCGCGGAATACTTCCTACGCTTCATATACGATTTTGTACTCGATGAGGAGCATGCGTGGAACAGCTGGACGACGCGATTCTGCAAGCGGCCCGCAAGGTGATCGCCGTGCACATCAACTACCCGAGCCGGGCCGCCCAGCGCGGACGCACACCGGCCCAGCCCTCCTACTTCCTCAAGCCACCCTCCTCGCTCGCCCTCTCGAGGGCGAGCGTCGAGCGCCCCGCGGGGTGCGAGCTGCTCGGCTTCGAGGGTGAGATCGCCCTCGTGATCGGGACCCCGGGCCGGCTGATAGACCCTGCGGATGCCTGGCGGCACGTCGCTTGGGTCACCGCGAGCAACGATCTCGGCGTCTACGACCTCCGGTATGCGGACAAGGGCTCGAATCTGCGCTCGAAGGGCGGTGACGGCTTCACCCCGGTGGGCCCGGGCCTCATCCCCGCGGACTCCGTGGATCCCACCCGACTCCGCATCCGCACCTGGCACAACGGCGAGGTGGTCCAGGACGACACGACCGAGGATCTGCTCTTCCCCTTCTCCCGCCTGATCGCGGATCTGTCCCAGCTGCTGACTCTCGAGACGGGCGACATCATCCTGACCGGGACGCCGTCCGGCGCATCGGTCGCCCACCCCGGCGACACGATCGAGATCGAGGTGACCGATACCGGAGGCACGGTCTCGACCGGCCGCCTGTCCACCCGCGTGGTCGAGGGGCAGACGCCGCTCGCGGACTTCGGCGCGCAGCCGAAGTCCGACGACACCCAGCGCGAGGAAGCCTACGGATCCCGGGAGGCCGCCGGCCTGCCGGCGTCCTCCCCCGGACTCGGCGCCGAGCTGAAGGCGAAGCTCGAGCAGGTTGCCACAGCCACGCTGTCCTCCCAGCTGCGCAAGCGCGGCCTGAACAACGTGAGCATCGACGGGCTGCAGGCCACCCGGCCCGAGCGCCGCGTCGTCGGGCTCGCCAGAACCCTCCGGTTCGTCCCCAACCGCGAGGATCTCTTCGAGACCCACGGCGGCGGCTTCAACGCGCAGAAGCGCGCCATCGACACCGTGGGCGAGGGCGAGATCCTCGTCATGGAGGCCCGCGGCGAGAAGGGCACCGGCACCATCGGGGACATCCTGGCTCTGCGCGCGCAGGTCCGCGGGGCCGCCGCGATCATCACCGACGGCGGAGTCCGGGACTACGCCGCCGTGGCGGCCATGGAGATCCCCACCTGGTTCGCGAATCCGCACCCGGCCGTCCTCGGCAGGAAGCACGTGCCCTGGGACATCGACCTCACCATCGCGTGCGGCGGGACCACTGTGCAGCCGGGAGACATCATCGTGGCCGACGCCGACGGCGTCCTCGTGATCCCGCCGTCCCTGGCGGAGAGCGTGGCCGACGACGCCCTCGCGCAGGAACGCGAGGAGGTGTTCATCGCGCAGATGGTCTCCGAGGGTCACGGCGTGGACGGCCTCTACCCGATGAACGCGCAGTGGCGGGCCCGTTACGAGGAGCACCGGGCCCAGCACGACGCCGGGAGGATGGGTGAGTAGCACGGCCACGGGAACCGGCAGCAAATCGGAGCAGGCCTACGCCGCTGTCAAGGCGAGGATCGTCGACGGCAGCTACTCCCCCGGGTACCGGCTGGTCCTCGGGAGGATCGCCGACGATCTCGGGGTGAGTGTGGTCCCCGTCCGCGAGGCCATCAGGCGCCTCGAGGCCGAGGGTCTGGTGAGCTTCGAGCGCAACGTCGGCGCCACGGTCGCCGGCATCGACCCCACCGAGTACCTCTACACGATGCAGACGCTCAGCATCCTCGAGGGCGCGGCGACAGCGCTCTCCTCCCCTCTGATCGGCGCTGCGGACATCGCCCGGGCCCGCGCCGTGAACGAGCAGATGCGTGCCTGCCTCGAGGACTTCGACCCGGTGCGATTCACGCGACTCAACCGGGACTTCCACGGGATCCTGTTCGAGAACTGCCCGAACCCGCACATCCTGGATCTCGTCCACCGGGGCTGGGACCGTCTAGCCTCACTGCGCGCCTCGACCTTCCGCTTCGTCCCGGGACGGGCCCGTGAGTCCGTCCGGGAACACGACGCACTGCTCCAGCTCATCGCCTCCGGAGCCGCGGCCGACGACGTCGAGCGCGCCGCCCGCCTCCACCGCAGCACCACCCTCGACGCCTATCTCGCCCTCACCGGCACCGACACCGCTGCTGACCACAGTGCAGACCACAGCAAGGAGACACCATGACCATCTCACCCGACACCCGCACGCACTACGTCCCCGAGGACCTGCCCACGCATCTCCAGCACTACATCGACGGCGAGTTCGTCGACTCGGTCGGCGGGGCTACGTTCGAGGTGCTCGACCCGGTGTCGAACACCACCTACGCCACGGCGGCCGCGGGCCAGCGGGAGGACATCGACGCCGCCGTGAGCGCAGCGCGCGAAGCGTTCAGCAACGGACCCTGGCCGCGCATGAAGCCGCGCGAACGGGCGCGCGTGCTGAACCGGATCGCCGACGCCGTCGAGGCCCAGGAGTCCCGCCTCGCCGAGCTCGAGACATTCGACACCGGCCTGCCGATCACCCAGTCCCGGGGCCAGGCGCTCCGCGCGGCCGAGAACTTCCGTTTTTTCGCCGATCTCATCGTGGCCCAGTTCGACGACGCCATGAAGGTTCCCGGCGCGCAGATCAACTACGTGAACCGCAAGCCGATCGGCGTGGCCGGACTCATCACGCCGTGGAACACGCCGTTCATGCTCGAGTCCTGGAAGCTCGCCCCGGCGCTCGCGACCGGCAATACCGTGGTCCTGAAGCCCGCGGAGTTCACCCCGCTCTCGGCGTCCTTATGGGCAAAGATCTTCAAGGACGCAGGCCTGCCCGACGGCGTCTTCAACCTGGTCAACGGACTCGGCGAGGAGGCGGGGGACGCCCTCGTGAAGCACCCGGACGTACCGCTGATCTCCTTCACGGGTGAGACGACCACGGGCCAGACCATCTTCCGGAATGCGGCGGAGAGCCTGAAGGGCCTGTCGATGGAACTCGGCGGCAAATCGCCCTGCGTGGTCTTCGCGGACGCGGACATCGACGCCGCCATCGACTCGGCGCTCTTCGGCGTCTTCTCCCTCAACGGCGAGCGCTGCACAGCAGGCTCACGCATCCTCGTGGAACGCTCCGTCTACGCCGAGTTCTGCGAGAAGTACGCGGCGCGGGCCAAGACGATCGTGGTCGGGGACCCGCACGATCCGCTCACCGAGGTGGGTGCACTGGTCCACCCCGAACACTTCGAGAAGGTGGCCTCCTACGTGGAGATCGGGAAGACGGAGGGGACGCTGCTGGCCGGTGGCGGACGCCCGGACCACCTCCCGCACGGCAACTACATCGCACCCACCGTCTTCGCCGACGTGGCCCCCGAAGCACGCATCTTCCAGGAGGAGATCTTCGGCCCCGTCGTCGCGATCACGCCGTTCGACACCGACGCCGAAGCGCTGGAGCTGGCGAACAACACGAAGTACGGGCTCGCCGCGTACATCTGGACGAACGACCTGACCCGCGCCCACACCTTCGCGCAGAGTGTGGAGGCCGGGATGGTCTGGCTCAACAGCCACAATGTCCGCGATCTGCGCACCCCGTTCGGCGGGGTGAAGGCCTCTGGGCTGGGCCATGAGGGCGGCTACCGGTCCATCGACTTCTACACGGACCAGCAGGCCGTGCACATCACGCTCGGCACCGTACACACCCCGAAGTTCGGCGCGACGGACCCGACCGCCACCGCCTGACCCATCCGTCCGCTCAACCCCGTTCGCTCGACGAGGAGAGAATCCCATGGCCCACCGCATTCCCACGCCCTCCGTCCCCGCACCGGATATTGTCCGCTGCGCGTACATGGAGATCGTGGTCACCGATCTGGCGCGCTCGCGCGCCTTCTACGTCGACGTACTCGGACTCCACGTGACCGCGGAGGACGACGAGGCGATCTACCTGCGCTCCCTCGAGGAGTTCATCCACCACAACCTGGTGCTGCGGAAGGGTCCCGTGGCCGCCGTCGCCGCGTTCGCCTACCGCGTCCGTTCCCCCGAGGAGGTGGACGCCGCGGAGGCGTACTACCGTGAACTGGGCTGCAGGACCGAGCGCCGCCGGGAGGGCTTCACGAAGGGCGTGGGCGATTCCGTCCGCGTGCAGGATCCGCTGGGTTTCCCGTACGAGTTCTTCTACGACGTGGAACACGTGGAACGCCTCACGCAGCGCTACGACCTCTACTCCGCGGGGGAACTGGTGCGCCTCGACCACTTCAACCAGGTCACGCCCGACGTACCGCGGGGCCGGGCATATCTGGAGGACCTGGGCTTCCGCGTCTCGGAGGACATCCAGGACTCCGACGGCGTCACCTATGCGGTCTGGATGCACCGCAAGCAGACGGTCCACGACACCGCTCTGACCGGCGGCAACGGCCCCCGCATGCACCATGTCGCCTTCGCCACCCACGAGAAGCACAACATCATCCAGATCTGCGACAAGATGGGCGCGCTGCGGATCAGCGACCGCATAGAACGCGGACCGGGGCGCCATGGCGTCTCGAATGCGTTCTACCTGTACATCCTGGATCCGGACGACCACCGCATCGAGATCTACTGCCAGGACTACTACACGGGCGATCCGGACAATCCCACCATCACGTGGGACGTGCATGACAACCAGCGCCGCGACTGGTGGGGCAACGCCGTCGTACCGTCCTGGTACACCGAGGCCTCCCTCGTGCTCGACCTCGACGGCAAGCCGCAGCCCGTCACCGAGCGCGACGAGCGCAGCGAGATGGCGGTCACCGTGGGAGCCGACGGTTTCTCCTACACCAGGAACGACGACGGTTCGCCCGAGGGCTTCAAGCTCGGCACCCAGCTCTGACACTCCCCGCCCCCCACCGGTCAAGGACGTCCCCATGCTCGATCAGCACACCATCAGCCGGATCGCCGACGAACTGCTCGACGCCGCCCGCACGCATACCCCCGTCCCCCTGCTCACCGCCCGCTACCCCGAGATGACCGTGGAGGACTCCTACGCCGTCCAGCGCCTCTGGCGCACGCGGAACGAGGAGGCGGGCCGGACGCTCGTGGGCCGGAAGATCGGCCTGACCTCACGGGCCATGCAGGAGGCCACGGGCATCACCGAACCCGACTACGGCGCCATCTTCGACGACATGGTCCTGGAGACCGGGGCCTCGGTGGGCTGGCACCGCTACACCCGCCCGCGCATCGAAGTGGAACTCGCGTTCGTGCTCAGGCGCGACCTCAGCGGACCGGGCTGCACGCTCGTGGACGTCCTCAACGCGACCGATTACGTGATGCCGGCGCTGGAGATCCTCGATTCACGGATCGAGATGGAGGGCCGCACCATCGTGGACACCATCGCCGACAACGCGGCCATGGGGGCCATGGTGCTGGGTGGACGTCCGGTGCGGCCCGACGCCGTCGACCTGCGCTGGATCTCCGCCATCCTGTACAAGAACCAGACGGTGGAGGAGACCGGTGTCGCTGCCGGCGTCCTGGACCATCCGGCGGCGGGCGTGCACTGGCTCGCCAACAAGATCGCGGCACACGGGGACGGGCTGAAGGCCGGCGACACCATCCTCGCCGGATCCTTCACCCGGCCGCTGTGGGTGGGACAGGGCGACACCATCCACGCCGACTACGGACCCCTGGGAGCCGTGACATGCCACTTCCACTAGGAGAGAGCTTCCGCGAGGCACTGAGCTCGGCGGAGCGGCCGCTCGCCGGCATGTGGGTCTGCTCCGGCAGCCCCCTCGTCGCCGAGATCTGCGCAGGGGCGGGTCTCGACTGGCTGCTCGTCGACGCCGAGCACAGCCCCAACGGTCTCGAGTCGATCCTCGCCCAGCTCCAGGCGGTGCGCGGCTACCCGGTGCAGGTCCTCGTGCGGCCGCCGGTCAATGACGCGGTCCTCATCAAGCAGTACCTGGACCTGGGAGTGCAGAATCTGCTGGTGCCGATGGTCCACTCCGTGACCGACGCCGAGGCCGCCGTCGCCGCGACCCGCTATCCACCCGCCGGTGTCCGTGGGGTGGGCTCCGCACTCGCCCGGGCGGCCCGGTGGAACAGGGTGCCCGACTATCTCACCACCGCCGCTTCCACCATCAGCGTCACGGTGCAGATCGAGTCGACCGAGGCCGTCGTCGCGGTGGAGGACATCCTCGCGGTCGACGGCGTGGACGCGATCTTCGTGGGCCCCTCCGATCTCGCGGCGTCCATGGGCCTGCTGGGGCAGCAGGAGCACGACGACGTGCAAACCGCCGTCGTGCACTGCCTCGCGGCCGCGAACCGTGCAGGGAAACCGGCGGGTGTCAATGCCTTCTCCCCTGCCACGGCGAACGGCTATCTCGACGCCGGCGCCCGGTTCATCCTCGTGGGTGCCGACGTCGCACTGCTGGCCCGCGGATCCGAGGCCCTGGCCGCAGCCTTCGTCCCGGCGTCGGGCGATGACCTGCCCGGCACCGGAGCGTCGGACGGCGGCATATCGGACAGCAGCACCACGCCGAGCTACTGACCGTCCTAGCGCGGAAGCGCCCGTCCGTCAGCCGTTCGCGGCCCGCGGCGCTCCGATCCCCGGGTCGATCTGCACGGGCCCGGCGGCGGAGGGGCGGATGTCGAAGTCGAACATCGCCGTCGGCAGATACACCGTGGAGCAGGAGTTCGGGATGTCCACCACGCCCGAGAGCCTGCCCTCGATGGGCGCGGCTCCCAGCAGCAGATAGGCCTGCTCCGGGGCGTACCCGAACTTGGTGAGGTAGTCGATCGCGTGCAGGCAGGCCCGCTGGTAGGACAGGTGGGAGTCCAGGTAGCGCTGCTCGCCCTCGAGCGTCACGGACGTCCCGGAGAACGCGAGCCACTCGCTGAACTGCGGCTCCACCCGGCCGGGCATGAAGATGGCGTTCTCCGTGACCCCGTAGGTTTCCATCCCGCCGGGGATCACGTCCACGGACAGATCGATGAACCCGCCCATCTCGATGCCGCCGCAGAAGGTGATCTCGCCGTCGCCCTGGGAGAAGTGCAGATCGCCGACGGAGAAGTTGGCGCCGTCCACGAAGACGGGATAGAAGATGCGGGTGCCCTTGGACAGATTCTTGATGTCCTGGTTCCCACCGTTCTCCCGCGGCGGGGCGGTGCGTCCGGCCTCGGACCCCACACGCTGCCACTGGTCCCGCGGAAGACCACCGAGAATGGCGTGCTCGGCCTCGGGCGGCAGGGCCAGCGGCGGTACGCGGTGGGGGTCCGTCGCGATGAGGTCTCCCTCGCGCTTGTTCCACTTGGCCAGGAGCTCCGCGGACGGAGCGGTCCCCATCAGTCCGGGATGGATGATCCCCTCGAACGCCACACCGGGCACGTGCCGGGAGGTGGCAACCTGCCCCTTGAAGTCCCAGACGGCCTTGTAGGCGTCGGGGAACTGGTCGGTGAGGAAACTTCCGCCGTTGTTCTTGGCGAAGATGCCCGTGTAGCCCCAGCCCTGTCCGGCGAGCGGCCCGGAGTCCTCCTGCGGGATGGGCCCCACGTCCAGGATGTCGACCACGAGGAGGTCGCCGGGCTTGGCTCCCTCGACGGCGAACGGCCCGCTGAGGGTGTGCACGGTGAGGAGGGGCGCGTCGAGGATGTCCTGTGCGGAGTCGTCGTTGTGGATGGCGCCGTCGAACCACTCCCGGCAGTCCACGCGGAACGAGTCGCCGCGCTTGACCGTCGCGACGGGAGGGATCTCGGGGTGCCAGCGATTGTGGCCGAGCTTTTCCTGGTCCTTGAAGGCCTTGCTGGAATCGAGTGAGAAGAGATGTTCCGGCATGATGTCTCCTTGGCTGTCTACTGCGCGTATGGGTCTGCCCACCCGGCCCTACGGTCGGGGAAGTTTCCGGTGGAGGGGGTTCGACGTCGTCGGGGTGGGCGAGCGCTTACCGGGGTTGGTGGACGCCACCACCTCGGGTTCATGGGCGCTGCGCTGCGTGGACTCGAGCAGTCCGAACGCTGAGCTGCCCGCGATGGACAGTCGCGGGGACGGTATCCGGCGTCGTGAGGTCTCCCCGCAGACCGGACACGCCACGTGGTCCGGTCGGTCGGCCATCGCGAAGGAGGCCTCGGTCCCGTGCCCCGCGGAGCACCGGAAGTCGTAGAGCGGCATCGGTCTTCCTCCGTCGTTGGAGAAGCAGCTGCGGGCGCGTGTCCCATCGGGAGCACCGTGCCTCAAACCTAGGGAGGCATTCAGGGAAGGTCAAGGGATCGGCCGGAATCGTAGAATGGGCCAGTGGGATCCAGCAGCGCTCCGGCGGGGGCATTCGGGCAGCGTCATGGCGACCAGCGCGCTGCTCCGCTGGACACCTTCGACGCCGTCAGACACGCCCTGATCCATGACGAGGCCAATCGACCGATGCGCGAGAAGGGCTGGGAGCCGCTGTACACGGCGTCGGCCGACGCACGGATCGCGGTGATCGGGCAGGCGCCCGGGATCAAGGCGCAGACCAGCGGTATCCCGTGGGACGACGCCAGTGGCAGGAAGCTCATCGAGTGGCTCGGCGTGACGGAGGAGCAGTTCCGCTCCCCCACCCTGTTCGCCTTCCTCGGAATGGACTTCTACTACCCGGGGAGGGGCCGGAGCGGTGATCTCCCGCCGCGAAAGGGCTTCGCGGCGACATGGCATCCGCCGCTGCTCGCGCTGATGCCTCGGATAGAGCTCGTCCTCCTGATCGGCCGCTACGCCCAGCTGCACTACCTGCCGTCCGGCCGCCACCGGACGCTGACCGACAATGTGCGCGACCACCGGAACTTCGCGCCGCACTGGTTCCCACTGGTTCACCCCTCACCGCTGAACTTCCGGTGGCAAGCGAGGAATCCGTGGTTCGTCACCGACGTCCTGCCCGAGCTGAAGGCGCGTGTCCGCACCGCCGTCGGGCACGCCGCCGCGGAGGAGTGAGCACCTCCGAACCGCGCGTTCCCTCACCCATAGGTGGGGCAGGTAACGGTGTCATCTCGGTCCACCGGACACCATCGAGATCGCGCATGGGTGCTGATAGCTTCGTTGACCTCGGTGACTCGCAGCGGCGAACGAGTCGTCTGGGATGCGCGGATGCAGCGCGGACGATCGACGACCAACGAGCTGAAGGGTGACGACATGCGGCTCGGGCAATCGGCGCTGATCGTGGGAGTAGCTGCAGTCCTGACCGGTGTCGCCGGTTGTGGCAGTGCGTCGGACGACGTCACGGGTCCGGCGCACACGGCTCCGGCGCAGGAGCCACCATCCGGAAGCAGTATCGCCGCGTTGACCCGAGAGCCTACTGCGGAGGATCAGCTACCTGGATTCGTCGCGGAAATCGCGGTGGGTAACGGCATCGGAGACCTCGACGCCGACTCGGTCCGGAAGGTCGAAGAGCACGACGGCGTGACGTACTACCTGGGAGTGTTGAACGACGACCGATCGGCCTGTGTCTACTCGATTACGAGCGACAACTTCTTGGGAGGATGCAGCGCCGGCCCGGGCCGGGTGATCACGAACACACCGGGTGCCGATTCGGGCCTGGTGTCGGTGACCCTGGTGACGGACGGATACTCCACCGACCTGCTGGAGCAGAAAGGCTGGACCAGGATTCATCGGAACATCCTGGTCCACTGAGCCCGAATCGGAAGCGCCCATAAGTCCTGGGGCGGCGCCGGGCCGCGTTCGGCTGACACAATGGTGACATGACGGCCAGGCCACCTCGCACCGCCGCGGCGCTGCCGCCCGATCAGGCCGCCAGGCTGCACGCGGCGCTCACCGAGAGTGCCGACATCACCGTCTTCGTGAACGGTACCGCCCACCGCCTGCCCGACGACACCCGTGACGCCGTCGTCGACCTCCTTGCACGCCTGTCCGACGGCGACACCGCCCAGGTGTCTTCCGTGGCCGAACTGCTCACCACCTCCCAGGCAGCCGAACTCGCCGGCATCTCGAACAGTTATCTCCGCAAGCTCACCGACGCCGGTACCCTCGCCGTGGAGTACCGCGGCTCCCACCGGCGCATCCGCAGGGCCGACGTCGAACACTGGCTCAGCACGCAGATGGGCCGCCGACAGTAGGCCCTGCGAACCAGGGCGATCCGGAGGATCCGCGAGCGCCAACCCCTCCGGATCACGACGCATAAGGTGGAGCTGTGGCAGACACGGAGTACACACTGATGACGGTGGGCCACGGCACCGCCTCGCAGGAGGCTTTCGCCGACTTGCTTCACAAGGCCGGGATCCGGGCGCTGGTCGATGTGCGCATCGGTCCCGGAAGCAGGAAGTTCCCCCACTTCGGCAAGGACTCCCTGGACCAGTGGCTACCGGCAGCCGGGATCGCCTACCGCTGGGAGAAGGACCTCGGCGGGTTCCGTAAGCTACTGCCCGACTCCCCGGACATAGTGCTGCGCAACGAGTCCTTCAGGGGCTACGCCGGGTATATGAGATCCGAGGAGTTCAAGGCGGCGCTGGCGGAGCTGCTGGCCCAGGCACGGGAAACGCCGACCGTGATCATGTGCAGCGAGACCGTTTGGTGGCGCTGCCACCGTCGGCTCATCGCCGACAGCGCCGCACTGCTGCACGGCATCACCGTCGAGCATCTCATGCCGGGGAGGAAGCTCACCGTCCACCCACCGACCCAGGGGGTGAGGGTTGCCGGAGAGGAACTCGTGTACGACGTGCAGCCGCAGCCCTCAGCGGGGTAGGCGGAGGGACACCGGGCCCTTCCCTGTCGACGGATCGACGACGACGCCGCGCTGGACCATCTCCGCCAGTCCGCGGTTGACGAGTCGGCGTGCGGCGCTGCGGGCCGGTTCACGCAGTGCTGTCGCGTCCGCCCCGAGGGCCTGGGCAGCGTCCGCCGGGTCCACCGCCCCGCCTCGCGGGGTGCTGGTCAGCCGCGCGAGCAGCCACGCCTCCAGCTCGACGTCGATGGAGCGCACCTTCCGCGCGCGGCACGCGTCGCTGCAGTAGGCGATCGAATCCCAGTTCCGCTCCCACTTCTTCCGCCACTCGATGCGGCGTCCGCAGGAGCGGCAGTCCTTCGTCTCATGCGAGCCGGACCCGGTGGAGTGCATCGATCGAGCATAGCTGCGGTCAAGGCAAGAGTGCCCGACAAAACTGTGGACAAGTTCCTACTCACTTGTCCTCCACATCGCCTCCGTATCATCGCTATTAGTACACGCGTTCGATAAAATTGACCTATGGCTATCGAGATGCTGGAACCCCGTACGGAGGACGCATTCCTCCTGCACGGCCTGCACTCGGCCCTGATTGCCGCGGCTCAGCATCTCGAGTCGAGTTACCTCCTGCTGAGCCAGCAGGAGGCGGCAGCGACCCTCGTCATGGTCGAACAGTGTTCGCACCTCATCGACCACCTCCAGACCCTGGCTTCCCGCGCTGCCGAGGACCACCAGCTCGCGACGATGGACGGCCAGGAACCCTACGGGAGCACGGCGGAGTACCTGCGGGCGACGATCGGAATCAGTCGCTCCGAGGCGAATCGTCGGTTGCGGCTGGGAGAGGACCTCCTGCCCGAGACTCCCGGTCCAGGCGCATCGGTAGAGCCCCGCATGGCTACCCTTGCCGCAGCAGCGAGTGCCGGGGCAATCAGCAGCCGCGCGGCCACCGTGATTCGGGATACCGTGCACCGGGTCGCCACGGTCGCGACTCGCCGACAGGTGCAGGCCATGGAGGAACACCTGACACGCCAGGCCGTCGAGTCCGATGAGGACATCCTGCGGGTCCTTGCGCGACGGTGGGAGAGTGTGATCGACCAGGATGGTCAGGAGCCGACGGAGAAGACACTGAGAGCCCGGCAGGGAGTCTTCCTCCGCGGGAAGCGCCATGGACTTCACCTCATGGAGATCGGCGCCACCGATGAACAGTTCGAGCACCTCGTCACCGTCATGAAAACGGCGACCAATCCCCGGGCCGGCGGCACAGCCCCGGCTGATGCCCGGCCAGATGGCACAGGGCTATCGAATGAGTCTGCGGGTCCGAGCAGGCAGGAACCGACGGGCGCCGGGAACGAGCCCGTACCCGAGCGTCTCACCCGTGCTCAGGAACTTCTCGACGGATTGGTCTCGGCCTGCCACATCGCGCTCGCCGGCGACGGACTTCCCGCGACCGGAGGGCACAGACCCCAGGTGATGGTGACCATCAACTATCGCGACCTCCTCAGCGAGCTGGGTCATGACGGTCACTCCGTCTTCGCGCAGCAACTGAGCGCTCGAAGCATCCGGCGGCTCGCCTGCGACGCCGACATCCTGCCACTCGTGCTCGGCGGCTCGGGCCAGATCCTCGACGTCGGGCGAGCCCAGCGCCTCTTTCCACCTCACCTGCGGCGGGCACTCGTAGCACGTGACAGGGGCTGTGCCTTCCCTGACTGCACGATGCCTGCCACCTGGTGCGAAGCCCACCACATCATTCCCTGGGCGGCAGGCGGAACCACCAGCATCGACGACGGCGTACTGCTCTGCTCCCGGCATCACCACCTGATCCATGAAGGACAGTGGGCGGTCGAATCGCTCCATGGCATCCCCTGGTTCAGACCACCGAAGTACCTCGACCCAGGCAGGACTCGCAGACGTAACCGCTACTGGCAGGTGGAGGAGGCCGTCCACGAGCACCTTACGCGCCGTGACATCGCAGGGGCTGTGCCACGTGCTGTCGCTCCACCCGGTTCGCCGGCAGGTGCTGTCGGACTCTCTGACACCCGAAGTAATTAGGTGGTTCACCGAAGCCCTACTCGCACAGCACGAGGCTCGGAACGGGGCTCGGCGCCGTCCGCCCCGGCTCTGTCCAGCCCGAACGGGACGAGGCTGGGCTGCTGGGACGGGACGGGGCTCGGCACTGTCCGCCCCGGCTCTGACCAGCCCGAACGGAACGAGGCTGGGCTGCTGGGACGGGACGGGGCTCGGCACTGTCCGCCCCGGCTCTGTCCAGCCCGAACGGAACGAGGCTGGGCTGCTGGGACGGGACGGGGCTCGGCCCCGGAGAGCGCGAGCCGACGCGGGGACGGCACAGCAGGGCTCGAAACGGACCCGAACGGAACGAGGCTGGGCTGGTTGGGAGGAGACGAGGTCAGCACCGCACAGCACAGCGCGGCCGCTACCCGGAAGAGTCCACCTGGGGCCGCGAACGCCATCGCCGGGCCTTGAGCGCAAGGTGCAGTTCGAGCCGAGCTGCACCGCCGAGCGGATCGACGCCAATGACCGCGCGGATCCGCGCAAGCCGGTTGTACACGGTGCTGCGATGCAGATGCAGCTGTTCCGCGACATCCTGAACCGAGCCGTTCTTGTCGTAGAGCAGTTCGAGGACCGGGACGAGCTCGTCGAGGCGATCGGCACGACACAATTCGGTGAAGCGAATGCTGGTCTCCACGGGCGGCGGGCCCGTCAGCGCTCCGAAGAACTGGTAGACGCCGATCCCCGCGTAGGAGACGACACTGCCCAGGGCTTCGTCCACCGCAGCGGCCTGGACGGCGTGCAGCGCCTGCTCGAAGCCGCCGAACATGCCACGTGGGGCAGGGACGGATTCGCTCACGCCGAGGACCAGTCGTTCCGGAGGACGTCCGGCACGCTTCCCCACCTCCGAACGGTAGCGCTCCAAGACCTGCCCCAACACTCCGCGGGCGATGTCGCCTGCGCACAACAGTACGGAACAGCTCGGAGCACCAGCGCTGAACAGGACATCGCGCACGCCGACCGTCGCATGCAATGCGAGTGTGCGCTGCAGGAGAGCAGCCTCGACCGGGTCCTGCGCCTCAGGACGATCGGCTGGCATCGCCGGGGTCAGTTCCTTGATGACCGCCACACGCCAGGGCATGCCGTCGTCGAACCCACGCCAGCCATTCATGTCGTCGACTGCGGAAGATCGCCCACGACATGCCCCGAGGAAGACCTCCTCCCGCTGGAGTCTGCGCTCGGACACCGCCGCGTCCGTTTCGAGGAGGAGTTCGGCGAGACGATCGGTCGTCCGTCTGATTCCCGGCAGTTCCGTCAGGATCTCCGCTGCAGGATCAGCATCCGACTGCTGCTGCACCCACAGATAGCCGACCCTGAAACCCCGGACGAGCAGCGGGACACAGACACGCTCCCGCATGCCGAGCGCCTCGTTGGAGGGGACGACGACGGGCCGAACCGCCTGTGCAATACCGTGCCGGAGCTGCCACTCGGCCACGTCCTCGGGCACCTTCTTGCTGAGCAGGAAGTTCACCCGCACGCGGTCCGCCGAGGACTGATGGCTGCTGTAGGCGAGCAGCACCCCATCGGGATCCTCGAGGGACAGGCCCCTTCCCAGCTCCTGCGCGAGGGTCTCCACCACGTCCTCGATCGTCTGGTCCTTCATTCCCCCAGCGTAGGTGGGGACGAGCCGGCGGGCGACACCTGTTGCATCTAGGTTCGACATATGTCGAACCGGCATGTCACAGGTCTGCGTTCGGAATCCAGCGAACAAAGGCCTGGAGCGCATTGTGGCGCGGATTACATTGCGACCTGCCGCTCGAGGAAGAGAGTGACTCCGGCAACCCCGGCGAATCGGCAGCGCCGTTCTGACTCTGTGATCCCTATTCTGGAGACATCCCATCCGCCCGGTCACACCCAGGGAGAACCTCATGATCATCGGCGTCCCCAAAGAAGTGAAGAACAACGAGTTCCGTGTCGCGATCACCGCATCCGGCGTACACGAGTTCAACGCACATGGTCACACCGTCCTGGTGGAACGCGGCGCCGGCGTGGGATCGACCATCTCCGACGCCGAATACGAAGCCGCGGGAGCGGAACTCGTGGGGACGGCGGAGGAGGTCTGGAAGCGCGCAGACATGATCATGAAGGTCAAGGAGCCCCTCGCGTCGGAATACCACCTGTTCCGCGAAGGCCTGATCCTCTTCACCTATCTGCATCTTGCCGCCGAGCCGGAGCTCACCCGTGCGCTGATCGACGCAGGCGTCACGGCCATCGCCTACGAGACCGTGCAGGACGGTCGAGTCCTTCCGCTGCTGGCGCCCATGTCCGAGGTCGCCGGCCGTCTCTCGGTGCAGGTCGGCGCGAATGTCATGTCCGCCCCTGCCGGTGGGCCCGGCCTGCTCCTAGGGGGTGTCGCCGGGGTCCGTCCGGCGAAGGTCGTCGTCCTCGGAGCGGGTGTGGCCGGTACCAATGCCACGGCGATGGCCGTCGGCACCGGCGCCGAGGTGACCATCCTCGACATCAACGTTGCACGATTGCGCGAGCTCGATGCCCTCTACGCCGGGCGTGTGAAGACGGTGGTCTCGAACTCTCTCGAGGTCGAGAAATCGGTGCTGGAGGCTGATCTCGTGATCGGCTCGGTACTGATCCCCGGCGCACGCGCACCGAAGCTTGTGACCAATGGCATGGTGTCCCGCATGAAGCCCGGCAGCGTGCTCGTGGATATCGCCGTGGATCAGGGCGGATGCTTCGAGGATTCCCACGTCACCACGCACGAGAATCCAACTTTCACCGTGCACCAGTCGCTGTTCTACTGCGTGGGAAACATGCCTGGTGCCGTACCCAACACCTCGACCTACGCCCTGACCAACGTCACCCTCCGCTACGCGGTTGCGCTTGCGGACAAGGGCGTGCGTGGGGCCTTCGACGCCGACGCCGCCCTGGCGCGTGGCCTGAATGTGGCGGCGGGCAAGGTGACCCATCACTCCGTGTCCACCGCGCACGATCTGGACCTGTCGGAGGACTGGACGGCGCTCGTCTAGCTGTACTACCCGGGGAGGTTGGTTAGCCGGGTGATGGGTGGTTTGCCTCCGATGGCGGTGTGGGGCCTGTGGTGATTGTATTCGTGGAGCCAGCCCGGTAGGGCGGCTCGTCGGGCTGATTCCGAGTTGTAGTGGCGGGAGAAGGCCCACCCGTCGGCGAGGGTGCGGTGGAAGCGTTCGATCTTCCCGTTGGTCTGCGGCCGGTACGGGCGGGTCTTCTTGGCCTTGATGCCGAGCTCGGCGCAGGTCTCGCGCCAGAGATGCGATTTGTAGGCCGACCCGTTGTCGGACAGGACGCGTTGGACGGTGATGCCGCGGGCGGCGAACCAGGACACGGCCCGGTGCAGGACACCGACCGCGGTGGCGGCGGTTTCGTCGGCGTGGATCTCGGCGTACGCGACGCGGGAGTGATCATCGATGACGGTGTGCACGAACGCGGTCCCCATCAGCGGTCCGCGGTGTTTGCTGCGGGCTTTATTCGGGGTGCTGGCTCGGTTCTGGTTGCCCTGGTGCTTGCCGACGTACCGCCACCCGCCGCCGTCGGGGATGTTCCCGAGCTTTTTCACATCGACGTGGATCAGGTCCCCGGGCGCCTCGTGTTCGTACCGGCGGACCGGTTCCCCGGTGCGGACATCGACGTGATGCAACCGGTTGAGCCGGCACCGGGTCAGCACCGCATGGACCGTGGAGGCCGGCATGCCCACCCGCGCCCCGATCCCGACGGGTCCCAGCCGCTTCTTCCAGCGTAGATGGACGACCTTCCGGACCATGGCGGGCGGGGTTTTCGAGGGGCTGCGGTACGGGCGTGACGAGCGGTCCTGCATGCCCGCCCGGCCCATGGCCGCGTACCGGTCGGCCCACCGCTTCGCGGTCGGCCAGGACACGTGGAAGAACACCGCCGCGTGAGCGACGGGCCACCCCTCGTCGACGATCAGCCTCCCGATCCGCAGCCGTTGAACCGGGGTGAGAGCAGCATTAGCGTGAAACACGAAGACCTCCGGGTTGAGGAATGGGACCTAGACAGCTCCACCCTCCGCCGGAGGTCTTCGTCATATCAACCCGTCACACCTCAACCAACGTCCCTGGCCAGTACATCTAGCTGAACGATGGCGCCGCTGCGTCGGGGTCCTGTCGTGGACGGATGTAGAAGCAGTCCGGGAAACGCGTGGCCGCGGCGTGCCACCCGCTCCTGCGCGATGGCATCGGCCGAGCTGCCAGGACGGAGACGCGTCTGACTTCCCACTTCTGCGGGTCACGTTCGAGGACATGCTCACCGTGCAAGGACTTCACCAGCCGCCAACCCTGCGCCCCCGCTTCGGCGAGGTGACGCATCTCCTTGGCACGGGATACAGGGCCGAGGGTACGGGTGGCACCGGTCGACTCGTCTCGCGCCATGTAATTCGGGTCGAACCGCTGCTGTACCGCTTGACGGGAGGTCCCGGGAAGTGTGCCGATACTTGTCCAACTGACCCCTGCCTCGTGTGCCGCGCGCACAGCCTGTCCCTGCAGGTCTGCCGAGAGGCGCACGAGATCGTGGAACGCCGTGATGGAAGCAAGGAGCTGGTCCACGGCGGGGGAGGAAGCGTCGTTGGACGTGGGTGCGCGCTGCGCAGCCAGGCGGGACAGCTCGACGAACAGGTGCGCGTCGAGCTCGGCGCTCACCTGGGTGCATCCCCTTCAGCAGGACGCCACGGCCCGGCTTGCGCCGTCCTTGTCTGCTGCGTCAGCTTTACGAAGAGGAAGATGACACCGACGACGACGGTGACGGCGACGGCGACCTGACCTGCCAGGCCGGCTATGAGCCCGGCAATGCCCATGCCAACGAACACCCCGAATACCGTGAGGCAAAAGCAGGCGAGGACGACGGTGAGAAGAAGTGCGCGGGTTGTTCGTACGCTGCGTGCTGCGTTCATGATGCAAGCCCGCCTTGCCTCCGTGGGACCGTCAGGACACGGAGCTCAGAAGTGGAGGGGTTTCGAGCCCGAGCCCTCTGCATGAGCTAGTTTGTTCGGCAACTACTTTCAAGGCACGAAAGGGAGTCACCGTGAACCTGATCCTCGCAATCATCATCGCGTGCGAGATCGGTTTCTGGGTGCTCATCATCGCCGGTCTGATCGTCCGGTACGTCCTCGGCAGACGACGCGCAGGCCTTGTCCTACTGGCGCTGACGCCGCTCGTCGATCTCATCCTGCTGGTTGCCACCGTTCTTGATCTCCGGTCCGGGGCCACCGCGGGCACCGCCCACGGGCTTGCTGCCGTCTATCTCGGCATTTCGATCGCCTACGGGCACAAGATGATCGGCTGGGCCGATACCCGTTTTGCCCACCGATTCTCCGATGGTCCGCGACCGACGCGGCTCTATGGCATGACCTACGCACAAGAGTGCTGGAAGGACGTGGTGCGGACGGTGGCGGCAGCGCTGATCGCCGCAGGGTTCCTCTACCTGCTCAGCGCCCTCGTGGGTGACCCCGGCAGAACCGCAGCCCTCGCAGGGTTCTACCCGATTCTCGGCCTCATCGTCCTGATCGACCTCGTCTGGGCCATCGGTTACACGCTCTGGCCCCGCAGGCAGCCGTCGCAGGTGTGATCATCGGGGATCAGGGAACGCCGGGGTGGGGCTCAGTGCCAGAGCTGGTCCGCCCACGCGGCGTCGCGTAGGTAGTCCCGCGCTGCGCCGATCTCCCAGAGCTCGCCCTGCAGCTCGAGGACGCCGTCGTTCCGCAACAGTTCCACCGTCTCGGACGAACATCCCAGGGCCTCGGAAAGTGCTTTCTCGCCGAGGGCGAGGACGACCGTGTTCCTGTCGTTCATCGGTCAGCCCCTCGGCCGGTAGTGTCGGAAGAGCGACGCCGGGTGCCCGCCGGACCGCGACTCAATGTGACCTGCGGCACCCAGGATCGCGCGTAGAGGCCGAGAGGCGCCTCCTCGGCGGCGCTGATACCCAGTCGGTTCAACATCATGTGGGCCTGGTAGACGGTCAGGTGGAGCGCACTACGGCTGACGCACACCCGATTCGCACGGTGCAGGTACGAGTCGAGCGCCTGGCACCAACGACGCCGCCATCTCTGCACCGCGAGCTCGGACGCTTCAGCATCCATGAGGGAATGGAAGCCCGCAGCTTTCGTGGACACATGCGCGGTCATCGCCGTGCGAACATCTGCGGCGTGCACTCCTGCGTCGGCGGTACACGTCCTCAAGTGGCTGTCCCAGTAGTGCCCCCAGGAGATACGGCGGTCGATCCAGCGCTCCGAATGCGGTCCGGATGTCATACTCTGAGCGGCATCGAACAGGAGTATGGCGGCAAAGGCAGATCGGCTCTGCGGACGGGGGAATCTCTGCGCGGCCCAGATGGCGAGTTCCGAGCCGAGCTCGAAGACCTCCTCGGCAAGGCCCAGACCCTCGACGCCGCCATATCTCACCAGGTTCGCCTCCAGTTGGGGATCGGCCATGTGCTGGCCTCCCGCGTAGTAGGTGTCGCTTGCCGGCGGCGTGAAGTACTGCCGGGCACTGAGGAGAGAGCTGGCCGAGCCGGGATCCGTCCGATGTTCCTGCTGGAAGCTCCGAAGCCGAGCGAGAACACGCGGATGTGCCTGGACGCTGAGGACGACGTCGCTGCCGGCGCCGGATGCCGTGCTCCTGGAGCGGGTGAAATACCACCGTTTCGCTCCGTACTTCTGTGCCTGCGCCACCAGCGGGGTAATCAGCTCTTCAATGATGCCGTCCGCTGCATCGAAGTCACCCGCCGAGAGGGACACATGCCACCACTGAGAGCTGACGACCGTCCGAGAGGCGGTTCGGGCGGCTATCACCTGGCTCATGGCTGCATCCTTCACGGGCTCTGATTACTCCCGCTGGGGCGGGCTCTGGGCGGGAGACCGGGCTCTGTGCCGGCGCTCCCTCTTACTTGGGCCAGTCCCAACTGCTGACCGACCCGCTGTCGGAAACACCCTTGCCGCCCAACACGGAGAGGCTCTCGAGCCGGTGTTCACGTGTAGAGCCGAAGGATCCTCCTACCAGCACCACAGCTCCCGCCACGATCAACAGGCCCGCAGTTGCAGCGAGTACCTTCTTCATGACGGCTCCTTCCATCTCTGGCGTCCGGGAGGCTCGAGCTGTGGGTAGCGCGTTTCCGCGATACCCCGATCCACCAGGAATCCTGGTGGATCACCGGTGACCGGCTCCACAAGGATGTCGGTCGGCAGCAGCCGGTGTCCAGCAATAGAAATGTCCCTTTGCGGACATGACGCCAAATGGACCCTGAGGCGTGATGGACAGGCATTGCCAACTGATTCTCATGCTTCAGAACACGGAGAACACAGCCCTTGACGAGCAATTCTGCGCGTCGCATTGCCACCGGCACTGTTCTGTCATTAACTGGACAGGCCCGGGAAATACACTGCCATGGAAGCCGCTGCCACATCGGTGACGAGAACAGGACCGCCCATGCTGGACGCGATGTCGCTGGAGGTCTACCGCTATGCCGTGGGCCATCCCGGCTGGACCCGCTCGGATGCGTCCGAGGCTTTGGGCCTGACGCTGCGTCGCATCGATGACGCGATCGGCGAGCTTTCGGCTCGCAAGCTGCTCAGCGCCCGGGCCGGCGACACGGGCGGACTCATCGCTGTGTCCCCGGATGTTGCCCTCGCCGATCTGGTCGATGCGGACGAACGCGCCCTGCAGGAGCTCAAGACCCGCATCAGCGGGCAGCGGCGGGAGATGTCGAGCCTGCTCCCCTCCTTCCTCGAGGCTCGCAAGAGCGTCCTCGCGAGCGCCTCGGTCGAGACCCTCGAGGACCCCCATCTCATCCATCGGGTCCTGATCGACTACGGCCGGGACGTCACGGAGAAGGTCTACATCGCGCAACCCGGCCAGGGATCGACGGCGGACGTCCACGAGGAGAGCGTGCGCAAGGATCTCGAGCTCCTGGAGAACGGGGTACGGCGCAGGACTCTCTATGACACGAGTACGCGCGACCATGTCCCCACGCGTAAAGCCGTCGAGGCGATCGCGGCCGGAGGTGGTGAGTTCGGCGTCCTCCCGTTCATCCCCCTGCGCATCCTCATCTTCGACGAGAAACTGGCCCTGATCGGCCGGCAACAGACCCGCACCGACAAAGCGGCCCTGGTGGTGCGGGATCCCAGTCTGATCACCATCTTCATCCATCTCTTCGAGGTTGCGTGGGAGCTCAGTGAGTCGTTCCTCGCTCCGGAGCGGGTCGAGTCGCCCCTGAACAGCCTGCAGCGCTCCATCCTCCAGGGGCTGTCCAACGGCCTGTCCGACGAGTCGATTGCGCGCCGCCTGGACATCAATGTGAGGACCTGTCGGCGTCACATCGCCTTCATGCTCGAGACGCTCGGTGCGGACAGTCGTTTCCAGGCCGGACTCAGGGCGAGGGAAGCCGGATGGGTCTGAACACTGTAAGGACGGGATGGCAACACCTGTTGCCCCTGAGTGAACCCACGCCTAGACTCTGGGCGTGACGACCTCCCGCGAATCCTCCACCGAAATCCTGCCTGCCGAGACCGAAGCGGCACTCGGGCGCGCGGCGGAGTCCGCCGCGCGACACGACCGGCTCTTCTCGCGACGGGCGGCCAACATCAAGCAGTCGGCGGTGCGGGACGTCTTCGACATCTCCATCCGTCCCGGGCTCGTGTCGCTCGCGGGCGGCAGTCCCTATCTGAAATCGCTCCCCCTCGAGGATCTCGGCCGCACCGCGCAGACGATCATCGCCGAGCACGGCCTCGAAGCGCTGCAGTACGGTGGCGGACAGGGCATGGAGGAACTGCGCACCCTCGTCTGCGAGGTGATGGCGGCCGAGGGGATCCTGGGCGCCGTCCCCGAGGACATCGTCATCACCACCGGCTCCCAATCCGCACAGGATGTCGCTGCCAAGGTCTTCTGTGATCCGGGCGACGTGATCCTCTGCGAGGACCCCACCTACGTGGGGGCCCTCAACACCTTCGAGGCGTACGAGGTCGATGTCGTGAGTATCGCGATGGACGAGAACGGACTGGTTCCCGACGAACTGGAACGAACCATCGGCGAGCTGGAGGCACAGGGGCGCGCCATCAAGCTGCTGTACACCATCCCGAGCTTCAACAACCCGAGTGGCGTCACGTTGGCCGCCGATCGTCGTCAGCGCGTGGTGGACATCTGCCGCGACCACGGCATCCTGGTCCTCGAGGACAACCCCTACGGCATGCTGCGCTTCGACGGCGAGCCGCTCACACCCATGCGCGCCGACAACCCGGACGACGTCATCTATCTCGGCTCCTTCTCGAAGATCTTCGCGCCGGGGGTCAGGCTCGGGTGGGCCCTGGTGCCCAAGCATCTGTACCGCCGCTTCTACCTCGCCTGTGAGGCCGTGGTCCTGTGCCCGTCGCCCTTGACGCAGATGCTCGTGAGCGCCTATCTGACCGATTACGACTGGCAGGGACATCTGCGGTCCATGCGCGGGCTGTACCTGGAGCGCTGCGAGGCGATGCTCGGTGCGCTGGCCGAGGAGTTCCCGGACGGGGTCCACTGGACAACGCCGGACGGCGGATTCTTCGTCTGGGTTACCCTCCCGGAGGGCATCGACACGTATCCGCTCCTGTACACCGCGATCGACGCCGGTGTGGTCTTCATCCCGGGCGCGGCATTCACGCCGTCGGACGAGCCGTCCAACAAGCTACGCCTAGCATTCAGTGCCGTGACGCCCGAGGACATCGTGGAGGGCGTGCGACGCCTGGCGCCGATCCTTCGCACGGCGATCAGCGAACTCGGGGCATAACCTCTGCGGACGTCGCCGCTCACGGCGGCAACGACCCGGGCATCGTCCCGGCAAGAGCACGGCAGCAGCGACCCGGACCTCGTCCCGGGCATCGTCCCGGCAAGAGCACGGCGGCAGCGACCCGGGCAAGAGCGCGGCGGCAGCGACCCGGGCATCATCCCGGCAAGAGCGCGGCGGCAGCGACCCGGACCTCGTCCCGCAACAGGGGCAGCGCCCGGCAGGAGCGACTACAGGGCGTGGAGGATCGGGCTGTCCACGGCCTGGTACCTCAGCGCGGTGGGCGTCTCTGCTGGCGCATCGTGACCGCGATGGAGATGAGGGCGGCGATGATGACGAGGATCGACAGTCTCCCGACGACACCCAGATCGGGGAACACCAGTTGGAGGATGCTGGACGCCACGAATCCGAGGACCACCACGAGCAGGAGCCTGCTCAGCGGGTAATGCCGTCGTGACGGCCTCCCCCGGTCGCTTCCGTACTCCTGGTCCATGAGCCCAGACTAATCGAGCAGGAGCGCAGGCTCCTCGAGGATCGACGCGACATCCGCGATGAACCGAGCACTGAGTTCGCCGTCGACCACCCGGTGATCGAATGATCCTCCCAGGGTTGTGATCCAGCGGGGCACCACCTCGCCCCCGACCACCCAGGGCTTCTGCTTGATGGTGCCGAATGCCACGATCGCCACCTCGCCCGGATTGATGATGGGGGTACCGGTGTCGAGGCCCAGCGCACCGATGTTGGTGACGGTCAATGTACCACCCTGCATCTGGGCCGGCTGGGTCCTGCCGTCCCGCGCCGTCGTCGCCAGCTCGTTCAGGGCCAGCGCCAGTTCCTTCAGGGAGAGATCCTGGGCGTCCTTGATGTTGGGCACCATGAGCCCACGCGGGGTAGCGGCCGCGATCCCGAGATTCAGGAAGTGCTTGACCAGGATCTCGTCATCGCCCCAGGTCGCATTGACCGCCGGGTTCCGGGCGGCCGCCCAGATGACGGCCCTGGCGACGATCAGCAGGGGCGAGACCCTGATGCCCTCGTAGTCCCGTGAGGCCTTGAGCCGGCGCACGAACTCCATGGTGCGGGAGGCATCGACGTCCACGAAGATGCTCGCATGCGGAGCGGTGAAGGCGCTCCGCACCATCGCCTCCGCCGTCGCCTTCCGGACGCCCTTCACCGGGATCCGCTCGATGCGGTCGCCTGCCGAGATGCCGCGATCGGTGCCGGGCGAAGCGATGGACGGTGTGACGGACGGAGAGACGGACTGAGGGACTGAGCCGCGACCACCGCCGAGTCGATCCCGGTAACCGAGGAGATCCTGTTTGGTCACGTCCCCCGCCGAGCCCGAGGCCGGGACATCAGCGAGGTCGATCCCGAGGTCCCGCGCGGCCTTCCGCACCGGAGGCTTGGCGAGGACGCGACCGCCGGTCCCGCCGGGTCGGGGGGTGCGCTGGTCCGCGGGGATCGGCGTGCTGCTCGAGTCGGACGGCGAGGCCCGCGTCGTGTGCTGACCGGCCGGCGTGCTGCTCGTATCCGACGGCGAAACCGGCGTCGTGTGCTGACCGGCCGGCGTGCTGCTCGTGTCCGACGGCGAACCCGGCGTCGTGCGCTGATCTGCAGGGGTGGTGCGTGATGACGTTCCGGCCGACGGCGTACCCGGCCCAGCTGTCGCGGAGGATTTCCGCGGGCGCCGCTTGACGGAGTCGGCCTTCGGACCCGATCCCACGAGCGGCCCGGCGACCTCACCCGGCATGTCCGGCGCCGGGACTGGAGTATCAATGGCGTCGGCAAGCGCTGCCGACGACGAGCCCGTGGTTCCCGCCGAACCCCCCGGTGACTGCTGCTGCGAACCACCCGATCCCGCCGAACCCCCCGATGACTCCTGCTGCGAACCACCCGATCCCGCCGAACCCCCCGGTGACTCCCGTGCATCGTCGACGGAGATGATCGGGGTGCCGACCTCGATGGTCTCGCCCGCCACCACGAGGAGTTCCGATACTGTGCCCTCGTACGGCGAGGAGAGTTCGACCAGCGACTTGGCGGTCTCGATCTCGCAGATGATGTCGTTCACCGCGACCGCCTGCCCCGGAGCGACTCGCCACTCCACGATCTCCGCTTCGGTGAGACCCTCGCCGACGTCGGGCAGATCGAATGTCTTGAGCGTCATGATGATCCTTCAGTACGCGAAGGCACGGTCGAGTGCCTCGAGGATGCGGTCGATGTCCGGCAGATAGTGCTCTTCCACGCGCGCCACCGGATACGGCATGTGGAATCCACCCACACGGATCACCGGTGCCTCGAGCGAGAGGAAAGCGCGCTCGGAGACACGCGCAGCGATCTCCCCGCCGATCCCCCCGAACGTGGGTGCCTCGTGCGCGACGACGAGCCGGCCCGTACGGAGGACGGACGCGGTGACGGTGTCGAAGTCGATCGGCGAGACGGACCGCAGATCGATGACCTCGATGCTCCGGCCGTCGGCCTCCGCGGCATTCGCCGCTGCGAGTGCCACGGGTACCAGCGGTCCGTAGGCGACCACCGTGGCATCCGTTCCGGCCCGGAGCGTATGGGCGGAGAACGGATCGGACGCCGGCGCCGAGGTGTCCACGTCGCCCTTGAGCCAGTAGCGCCGTTTGGGCTCGAAGACGATGACCGGGTCCTGGCAGGTCACAGCCTGCTGGATCATCCAGTAGGCATCCTGTGGATTCGACGGGGTGATGATCCGCAGGCCCGCGGTGTGGGCGAAGAGCGCCTCGGGTGACTCGGAATGGTGCTCGATGCTGCCGATCCCCCCGCCATAGGGAATCCTGATCACCACGGGCGCGCTGAGCATGCCGTCACTGCGGGTGTGGAGCTTGGCGAGCTGCGTTGTGATCTGGTTGAACCCGGGAAAGACGAAGCCGTCGAACTGGATCTCGCAGACGGGCCGGTACCCGCGCAACGCGAGGCCGATGGCCGTCCCGATGATCCCGGACTCTCCCAACGGGGTGTCCACGACCCGCAGGGCGCCGAAATCCTTCTTGAGACCCTCGGTCACGCGGTACACACCACCGAGCTCCCCGATGTCCTCCCCCATGAGCAGCGTGGTGGGGTCGTTGTCCAGGACGGCGCGGAGCCCTTCGTTGAGCGCCTTCGCGATGGTCATCGTGGGCATCAGGACACCTGCCCGTCATCGGCGAACCCGGCCTGGTACTCGCGGAAGAACGCCAGTTCCTCCTGCACGAGGGGATGGGGCTCGGCGTACACGCTCGCGAACCGGTCCTCGAGATCCGGCACCGGCATGGACAGGACCGCTTCGCGCAGGCCGGTGGTCATGGTGCGGGCCTGGGCGTCGAGGCCCTCGAAGAAGGCGTCGTCCGCCTGGCCCGTGGAACGGAGGTGTGTCTCCAGACGGAGCAGGGGATCCCTCGTCCGCCACTGTCGCTCGTCCTCGGACAGACGGTACTTGGTCGGATCGTCAGCCGTGGTGTGCGCGCTCATGCGGTAGGTGTACGCCTCGATCAACACCGGGCCCCTGCCGGAGCGGGCATGCTCGAGGGCCCACCGCGTCACGGCCTCCACGGCGACGACGTCATTCCCGTCCACTCGGATGCCAGGGAACCCGTACCCGGCCGCACGCTGGGCCAGCGGCACCCTCGTCTGCACGGTCGACGGGACGGAGATGGCCCACTGGTTGTTCTGGCAGAAGAACACCACGGGGGCCTTGAAGGAGGCTGCGAAGACCATGGACTCGTGGACATCACCCTCGGAGCTGGCGCCGTCGCCGAAGTAGGCGATCGAGGCTGCAGGTGGCAGCGAGGGCTCGGCCAGTTGATCGCGCTGCAGACCCATGGCATAACCGACCGCGTGGAGGCACTGGGCCGCGAGGACCAGTGTATAGAGGTGGAAGTTGTGCTCGCGTGGGTCCCAGCCACCGTTCGTGACACCCCGGAAGAGGCGCAGGAGATCCGCCGGCTCCACTCCGCGCGTGAGCGCGACGCCGTGCTCCCGGTAGGTGGGGAAGGCATAGTCCTGGGGTTGCAGCGCCCTACCCGACCCGATCTGCGCTCCCTCCTGTCCGGTGAGCGGCACCCAGAGGGCCAACTGTCCCTGGCGCTGCAGCGCCGTCGACTCCTGGTCGAAGCGCCTGATGAGATACATGTCGCGGTACAGCGAGCGGAGGTGCTCGGTATCGTCGGCCCGGACGTAGGGCGAGAAGTCCACCACCTCACCCCCGACTCGGGCCGTCAGGGTGCTACCCAGCTCCCCCTGCTCCGAGAGGATGTGCAGCGTGTCGGCGTCGTCGATCCCGGAGGATCCGGCCACGTCGACGTCCGGACTACGCGCCACGTCCTCGGCCTCGAACTCCGCCGTGGGCAAGCGACTGCCGTTCATCCGTATCCTCACCCGGCCGAATACATTGCTGTTGTGGAATGTATGCCGTTGGTCATGCACCGAAGACCATATGTTCCGGCGACGTCCCGATCAACACTAGTCAGCGGGCCCTCGCAGTGCCATTCAGGATGTCGTGACCGCTTCACGGACGATGCGGATAGCCTGCACAGAGCTCGAGGAACCGCGTATTCGCCGCCTCCTCGCCGATGGACACACGGACACCCTCGGAGCCGAAGGCCCGAACGGAGAGCGCTTGCTCTCCGGCCTGCGCGGCGAAGTCCTGGGTGTGCTCACCGAGCGCGAGCCAGACGAAATTGCCCTCCGCCTCCGGGACTGTCCATCCGAGTTCGTGGAGTCCGGCGACAACGCGAGTACGCTCGTCGACGATCGACTGGACCCGGGCTTCCACCTCGCCGATGTGCCGTAACGACGTGACGGCGGCATGCTCGGCGATCTGGGAGACGGCGAACGGTACGGCGCTGACCCGCAGATGTTCCGTCAGCGACTGCTGGGCCACCGAGTAACCCACGCGGAGTCCCGCCAGGCCGTGTGCCTTCGAGAAGGTCCGCAGGACGATCACATTCGGATGGCTCCGGTAGAGCCCCAATCCGTTCACGGCGTCCGGGCGCCGGACGAATTCCTGGTACGCCTCGTCGATCACCACCACCACGTCGTCCGGGACCTGGCCGAGGAAGCCCACGACGTCGTCGTGCGTGAGGATGGGTCCCGTGGGGTTGTTCGGCGTACACAGCATCACCACGCGGGTCCGCTCGGTGACCGCAGCCGCCATTGCCTCGAGATCGTGCGTGCCGTCCGCGCGGACCGGCACCTGCACGCCGACCGCTCCGGCGAGACCCACGCTGATGGGATACGCCTCGAAGGAACGCCACGCGTAGACGACCTCGTCCGGCGCCCCGAAGTCGTTCTGACCGGCGAAGGTGGCGAGGATCTGGTTCAGGGCTCCGAGGCTGCCAGCTCCGGTGACGATATCCGTGGCGGGGACCCCGAGGTGGGCGGCGAGCTCCGCACGCAACGCCGTCGTCATGGGGTCCGGGTACCGGTTGATCGAGGTCTCTGCTGCGATCGCCTCGAGCACGGCAGGCAGTGGTGGCAACGGATTCTCGTTCGAGGACAGCTTGAAGCTCTCCAGGCCCTCGACCGTCAGGGGGGGCTTGCCGGCTGCATAGCGCGGGAGCTTGCCGAGCGCGTCGCGGGGGCGGATACCGGCGGCCTCGGAGAAGGCTTCGAGTGTCTTTCCGGAGGGTGCTGCGGAGGAGTCGTCGATCGATGTCATGGCCATAGCCTAGACCCGCGTTCCGCCTCCCCTCGTGGGCCACGGCGCTCCGGTGCGGCGCCGCCCTCCCTGCGCCGCAGCGCGGTGAAGGAGTAGCGCCGGGCCGTGCCGGACGCACCGGCGGCGGCCAGGAGTGCGACCGCCGGTGCGAGGGACAGCGCATCGCTCGCGTCGACGAGCCGCGCGCCCTGCAGGTAGTTCTCCACCTTGTGGGCCGGCCCGAGTCCCCATGGCTCCGTGGACCCGTCGGGTCTCCGCCCGAGTTCGGGGACGGGGTTCCCGAGACGCACTGTGGTCCGGTGGCGATCGTCCTCGTTCAGCACGGTGTCCAGACCGGGAACGGCGTCGTCGCGGTGTTCCAGGTGCAGGTACTCACCGGATCCTGTCTCGTGCCAGCCGGTGGGGGAGCCGATCGTGACGACGAGTTGCACGTCGAACCGATCGCCCAGCGCGTCCGATCCGGCGAGGTTGACGGCGTGCAGGCCGCCCTGGCTGTACCCGGCGAGCAGCACCGGGTCCCCGGCCTCCGCCCCCGCCCGCTCCAGGGCCGTACCGACGGCCTCCTCGAGGAAGCGGCTGTCCTCCGCCAGCGCCTCGGCGATACCACCGACGTCGAACGGATTGGCTCCCTCCCGCCCGTCGACGCGTCCCGACTGCGTTCCCGGCAGGACGACGACGAAGTTCGGGTGGCCGTCCGGTCCTGTCCGCAGCACCTCGAACGTACCCGGGTCGTCGTTCTCGACGGCCGCCACCCGGTCGAGCACGCCCTCGACGGTCCCCGTGAACGGCACCTCGGGCGCCGTTGCCCTGCGGCGCAGGTCGATCGGACCGGCGCTGAGCGCCCCGCGGTCGAGGGCCTCGCGCGCAGCTTCCCGTGCCATGAGAGCACTCCCGGCACGGACCCCCTCCGTCGCGGCGCGCACCACCCCGTCGGCCAGGCGGTACGCCTGCACACTCGTGCCCAGCCGCACACCGGTCGACTCGAGTGCACGATTGTTCTCCTGCGCCGATGTCGCCGCCGCGTGGACCTGTCCGAGCGCTGACTGGTACTGCCTGCCCGCGACGGCTGCGGCCGGACCGACACGCATGACCAGCCACGGCAGGGCACCGAGATCGCGGTCGAGGAAGGCGAGATCCAGAGCCACCGCTCCGACCTGCGACGCGAGGAGCCTCAGGAGCCGGGCGGCCTCTTCGAGTTCCTCCCACTGGAAGCGGATTCCGCCCACACCCCCCTGGATGACGAAACCCTCCTCGTGGTCGATCAGCGGCCGCAGTCCGTCGCTCACAGCCCCACCTGTCGCTGCAGCAGTTCCGCCTCCCCGAGGAGGCGGCCGTAGCTGCCCAGCTCCTCCGCCGCAGCGCCGAGCAGCTCCACGGTTCGTGCCAGTTCCGCGCAGCGTGCCCAGAGATAGGTCCGGAACGACCGCCCGGCGGGGGACTCCCAGGACAGCAGGGTGACGGACAGTGCCTGCCGCCGCAGATCGTCGAGGATGTCCCTGTGCCGGCGTAGCTCTGCCTCGAAGGCCGACACCTGCACCGCCACGCCACCACCGGGGTCGTCCGGGAAACGCCACACCGCCTGACCGTCCATGCTGCGCTCTCCTCCTCCGGCTGTGTCGCAACGCTATGGGCGGGGCCGCGTGGGCCGGACGGCGCACCCGGATATGTGGACAGAGTCGCGGGCGCAGGGGTCCCTCCGTGGAATGATGGAGCAATGGCTGACTGCACACCGTCCCGTGTCGAATTCGCTGCACTGGCCCGGGGGGAGGGAACATCCCTGACGCTGGGCCCACTGGACGGCCGGTATCGCGAAGCCGTCGCCCCCCTCATCGATTTCCTTTCGGAGGCAGCGCTCAATCGCGACCGCGTCCACGTGGAGATCGAATGGCTGATCCATCTGACCCGCCAGGCGGTACTGCCCGGGACCGGACCGCTGGAGGCCCGGCAGGAGTCCGAGCTGCGCAGGATCGTGGAGATCTTCGGACCGGACGCGGTCTCGGAGCTCGCCGAGATCGAGGCGGTCACGGTCCATGATGTGAAGGCCGTCGAGTACTTCATCGGGCGCCGCCTCGACGGTATCGGCATCGGGCAGCTCAAACCGCTGGTGCACTTCGGGTGCACTTCCGAGGACATCAACAATCTTTCCTACGCATTGGGGATCAAGGCAGCGGTGCAGCACACTTGGCTCCCTGCCGCCCGAGCGCTCGTCGCCGCGATCACCGACCGGGCCCGGGACTCGAGGAACACGCCGATGCTGTCCCGCACGCACGGGCAGCCGGCCACCCCCACCACGCTCGGCAAGGAGTTCGCCGTCGTCGCCCATCGACTGACGCGTCAACTGGACCGCATCGCCGCCACGGAGTTCCTCGGCAAGATCAACGGAGCAACCGGAACGTACGCAGCACACTACGCCGCCGTTCCCGATGCGGACTGGCAGGCGGTGTCGCGCTCGTTCGTGGAGGGCCTCGGCCTCACCTGGAACCCCCTGACCACGCAGATCGAGTCGCATGACTGGCAGGCGGAGCTGTACTCGGATCTGGCACGGTTCAATCGGATCCTGCACAATTTCTGCACCGACGTGTGGAGCTACATCTCCATCGGGTACTTCGCGCAGATCCCCGTTCCGGGTGCCACCGGATCCTCGACCATGCCCCACAAGGTCAATCCCATCCGCTTCGAGAATGCCGAAGCCAATCTGGAGATCTCCTCGGGTCTGCTGGACACGCTAGCCTCCACCCTGGTGACCTCACGATGGCAACGCGATCTGACGGACTCCTCGAGCCAGCGCAACATCGGCGTGGCAATGGGCCACTCCCTCCTGGCCATCTCCAACGTGGCCAAGGGGCTCGCCCGCCTCGACGTCGCCGACGACGTCCTGGCAGCGGACCTCGATGCCAACTGGGAGGTACTCGGCGAAGCGGTACAGATGGTCATGCGGGCGGAGTCGATCGCCGGAGTGCCGGGGCTGGACGACCCCTACGAGCGCCTGAAGGAGCTGACGCGCGGTCAGCGGGTGGATGCCGGGCGCATGAAGGAATTCGTCGGCGGCCTCGAGCTCAGCCCGGCGGCTGAAGAGCGGCTCCTGAGACTCACGCCCGCCGATTACACGGGAATCGCGGCCGACCTCGTGGACCACCTGGGGTGAGCGGTCACCAGGACACAGTCATGAGCCGACCCACCACCGTGGCCGGAGCGCCAGAGGAGCCCCTGATAGGGGCCAGTCGGACGTTCCTCCACGTCATGAGCTTCAACATCAGGTACGACCGTCCTTCCTCCGGTCCCGGTGACACCGACTACTGGCCCGACAGGATTGCTCCGCTCCAGGATCTACTGCGGCGCGAACTGCCCTCTGTCCTCGGCGTCCAGGAGGCGCTGCATCATCAGCTGGTGGTGATCGAGTCGGCCCTCCCCGCGACACACCGGATGATCGGGATGGGTCGGGACGGCGGCAGCCGCGGAGAATACTCGGCCATCTTCTATGACTCCGGGCGTCTGCAGCTCATCGAGTGGGACCAGTTCTGGCTCTCCGACACCCCGAAGCTGATCGGCTCCTCGACCTGGGGCAACGGGGTGCCGCGGATCGTCACGTGGGGTCGTTTCCACGACACCAGCACAGATCAGGAGCTCCTGATCGTGAACACGCACTTCGACCACGAATCCGAGAACGCACGGAGACGGAGTGCTTCGGCGGTCCTCGACCTGGTGCGCTTCTTCCAGCCGGGTCTGACCAGTATCGTCATGGGCGACTTCAACTCCGACGCCGACTCCTCCACTGTCTTCCAGAGCTTCATCACCTCGGGCGTCCTCGCCGACACCTGGGCCACCGCGCGGGACCAGCTGACGCCGGACTACGGCACGTATCCGCGCTACGACGAACCGATCCTCCACGGACCCCGGATCGACTGGATCCTGACGACACCCGAGGTGGTGGTCCGGCAGGCCGGTGTGAATTCGTCGACGTTCGAGGGCCGGCACGCCAGCGACCATGCTCCCATACAGGTCCTGCTGGACATCGACCATTCGCGGCCTGATGAGGACCAGCCCGGAGACGACCGGCCGGGTGACGACCGGCCCAGAGGCGACCAGCCCAGTGACGACCGATCCGGCGACGAGCCTCGATAGCGGCAGGACAGAGGCGACGCCAAAGCGGAGACGAAGGGGCGGCCATTGACGCCTGCTCCCGGACACGAGCTGGATGGGCGCCGCCCGACGGCGGGAGCCCTCGCGCCCCGGAGTCGTACCGCGACGAATGAGCTCCTTGCCCTGGCCCGGGACGGTGGGTGGACCATGGGTGCGTGGTTCCGGCTCCTGTGCGCCGCCTCAAGGCGGTCTGTCGAGCAGGCCCTCATCCGGCCCCGGCCGTTTCTCGAGGTGACGGCCCTGCACCTCCTTCTCGCCGGCATGGCCGGTCGGCGCGGCCGGACGTGGATCTCCGTGAGTTGGACGCTCGCCGTGACACATCTCGGACTGCTGGAGGATCGACGATCGCTGGGCCCGGCGAACGCCCTCACCCTGTCGAGGGCGAATCTACCGGCCGTCGGGCACCTGTTGGGAGGATGGGTCCCTGCCCTGGCGCTGGCCAGTGACTTCATCGACGGCAAGCTGGCTCGCGCAACCGGAACGGAGAGCTCCTTCGGCCAGTACGCCGACTTCCTCGCGGACACAGCCATGTGGACCTGGTTCGGCCTGCGGCACGAGACCAGCAGGACCGTCCAGCTCGCTGCGCTCGCCGCGTGGGTGGCACCGGCCGCCGTGGTCCTCTCGCGCAGTCTCCTCCTGGGCCGCATGGTCGACGTACCGCGGCGCTGGTGGTTCCGTCCGGCTGCCACGGTCCAGCTGATCCTTGCCGCCCGGGCGGCGATCCGCCGGTATCACGATAATGCGCCCCTGTGATCAGGATGTTCGACGGCGGGAGTTGGACCACCCCGTACGGGGCGAGCGGGCACCGCTATGCCTGCTCGTCTGCACCACCCAGCAGGACCAGCTGCTTCTCCAGTGCATTCCAGCGCCGCACCGGACCAGTACCGAGCCGCTCCGGAGTGCGCTCGCGCAGCACGCCGAGCGCATCGGCCAGCTGCTCGGCCGTCAACGAGTGGGAGAGCGTGAGGTGCGGAGTCCAGACACCCGCCCGGGTGGTCGGGACGGCGTCGGAGAGGCCGTTCAGGGCACACCAGATCCGGTGGTGCAGATTTGTCAGATTCTGGTCCACGACCACCTGCCGGGCGAGGACGAACTTCCGGCGCGTGGGGAAGACGATGAAGCCCGCGGTGACGAGTCCGGGCGGCGCAGCGGTTGCGGCGGCAGCGAGATCGGCGTCATACCGGTCGTCGATCCGCGAGGCGGCGGCGAGGGTGACGTGCGGTGCATTGCTCGCGGACCCGTGCCGAGACAGATTCGGCAGGCCCTCGTGCTCCAGTGCGGCCCAGTCCTCGCGGATGAACAGGTCCGCCGACGTGTCCAGCAGGAGTTCGACACTATCGGCCACGGGATGCGCCTCCTCCCCCGGCCGGCGTCCCGGGCTGCGTCAGCGAGGCGGCCTCCGGAAGTCCCCTATCCCGGTGGAACCGTCCTGCTCGGTGGTACCGGTACGAGGATTGCGTTGCGGTCGCTGGTAGGACAGCTCCCCGCCGCTGCGACCGCCGAAGGGCCGGCCGTGATCCGCGTACTCCTCACGGAAGAAGGCGAGCGCCCAGTCACCGAGCTGGATGCGCGCACCGGTCCGGAGGATGGACTTCTCCTTGCTGTTGACGCTGCCCGTGATCGCCCCGTGCGGGACGAGCACGTACTCGTCCTCGACGGTATGTAGGACCTCCGCGTGCACTGTGTCGAGGCCGGCGAGGCGAAGCATCGCGTCCTCGCCGCTGCCGATCGTGATGCGATCGCCCACGAGTTCGAACTCCCGGGGGACCTGGCCGTTCCATGTCTCGGAGTTCTGCACGAAGATCAGTCGGGGGCGGCCGCTTCCGTGCACATAGTGCGTGGTCGTGATGTTCCGCTTGATCCGGCGGTTCACCGTCGGCACCAGGGGGAAGGGTGTGGACGGCGGAAGGAGCCGCGGTGTGTCGTCCTTCTCGAGGGCACGCTTACCGATACCGAGCAGCGGAGCGAGCGTTCCCGGAGAGCCGAGCCGTATGTGCGGGGAACGCGTGATCAGCCGCTGGGCGAGGGAGGACTGCACGGCACCGACACTGACCAGCAGTCCCTTTGGCCCCGAGATGGACACCTCGAGTCCCTGCTCCGCCAGCCCCTTGGCCATGGCGCGCACCTGTCCGAGTCCGGGCACGTTGTTCCCGCGGAATGCTCCCGGATCGTCGACGAAGATCTCCACGGTGGTACCTGCGGCCCTGACGGTCCCGGAGAGCCGCGCCTCCGGCTTGCCGTCGAGGGCAGGTTCCCCCAGGGAGAAGTCGATATCGATGTCCAGCCGGAGTGGGGAGGCCATGTCGCTCGCGACGAATCAGCTGGTGTGGTGGTCGGAACCACTGGCGGCATTGTCACTGGTGGTGATGCGCAGTGTGCCGTTGAACTTCCACGTGGCACGGGGTGCATCCGGCCCGATGTCGCGGGGAACCTCGATGGTCATGTCCTCGAGGGTGTAGTTGATCGCAGCGCCGCGCCCGGTCAGGTATGACCACATCTCCTCCGCGAGATCGGTCCAGTCGCGGATTGTGTGGGATTCGCCGGTACCAACGCTTGAGGTGTTCTCGGTCATGTCGATTCCTTCGTCGGTGATCTAACGATGACAGACGTCCTCGTGCTTCGTCTGACGTGGTGAAGCCCACACTAGCGGAGGGTACTGGTCCGTGGAACCCGTGTTCTGCCGTCGGGTCCTAGCCTGGAATCCAGCGGGCCGCCTCCTGCCCGAGGTCGGCGCGCCTCCCGAGGTCCATCTTGTCGAGGAGCACCACACTCATATTCGACCGGGGATTCCTGGCGAACAGGTCACGGTGGTCGTCGACGAAGGCCCAGTAGAGCGCGTCCCAGCTGAACCGCCAGGGTCCGTCCCGGAAGTCACTCATCTTCTTGATGTAGTTGCTGCCGCTGACATAGGGCTTGGTGGTGATCATGGTGCCGGCCGCGTACTGGCTCATCGCGTAGACGTTGGGCACCATCACCCAGTCGTAGGCGTCGATGAACATCTCCATGAACCACTCGTAGACGGCATCCGGCCGCGCCCGCATCAGGAGCGCCGCGTTGCCGAGGATCATGAGCCGTTCGATGTGGTGGGCGTAGGCGGTATCGAGGACACGGGTGATCACGGAATCCACCGGCGCCAGACCGGTGTCACCGGTCCACCATCGGGGGTCGAGATCCGCCGTGAGCCCGAGCGTGTTGCCGGTTCGCATCTCGCTGCCCCGCAGCACGTAGGAGGCGCGGATGTACTCACGCCACCCGATGACCTGCCGGATGAACCCCTCCACACTGGCGATGGGAGTCTCGTGCCTGGCGGCGAAGTCGAGAGCCAGGTCGACGACCTCCGCGGGGTCGAGGAGTCCGCAGTTCAGGCTCGAGCTCAGCGCCGAGTGGAACAGATAGGTCTGCCCCTCCGCGATCGCATCCTCGTAGGGGCCGAAGAGCTCGAACCGTTCGCTCAGGAAGGCCTCCAGCGCATCGGACGCCTGCTGGTGGGTCACCGGCCAGGAGAAGGCCTCGGCGTTCCCGGGATTGTCCGGGAACGCCGCCTGCGCCCAGGCGATCGCCTCCTCCACCTCGGGCGGCCGGTGGAACCTCGGCAGCTCCGGCACGGTGATCTTCCGGGGGAGCTTCTTGCGGTTGTCGGTGTCGAAACTCCACTTCCCGCCCTCGGGCGAGCCATCTGCGCCCACCATGATGCCGAGTCGCTTGCGCTGCCACTCGTAGAAGGTCTGCATCCGCCAGGAATGGGAGGAGAAGTAGGTGGCGAAGACGTCCCTCGAGGTGAGGAACTGAGGAGTCTCGAGCACGCGTGCCTCGACACCGGCATCAGCGAGGGTGGTGCCGAGCCGTCGCTCGAGCCACTCGTCGACGACGTCGTAGTAGGTCACCCGTGTGGCCTCGAGCTCCCGCAGCACGGTGGCGAGCCGCTGCTGGCTCGCCACGTCCGCAGAGGTTTCCACATACTGCACGGCGTAGCCGGCTTCGGCCAGCCGTCGGGAGAAGATCGTCATGGCCGCCCGGTGCAGGACGAGCTTCTGCTGGTGGAACCGGAGGCTGCGGAACAGGAGGTCGTCCTCGAGGAGAACGAAAGTCGTGTCCGGCGAAGCCCCGAGATGCTCCTCGAAGAGCTGGTGCGGCAGGACGAGTTGAACGTGCACGGAGGCTGCCTTCCTGGCGGGACGATGCTCGGATGTCACCCTAGCGGCCGCAACCGGCAGCACCGGCAGCTTCGGCAAAATCGGCGGCGCCGGCGGCGCCGGGAACACCGGCGGCACCGGACAGGGGGCCGTGGGGGCCTGGGGTCCGTGGGGCCGTGGGTGCCTGGGGGTCGTGGGTGCCGCCGGTCCTACCGGGTGTCCCGAGCCGCCAGGTCCTTGAGCAGATCGCGCATCTCGGTGAGCAGGGCGGTGTCCACGGGCGTGGGCTCCTCCTCGGAGTCCCCGGCCGAGGTCAGGGCCCGGAGCCGCTCCTTGGCCCGGTTCATGGGGAGCACGAAAACGAAGTACACCACGGCAGCCGTGATGAGGAAGGAGATGATCGCCGTCAGGACGGCCCCGAAATCCACGAAGGTGGCCTCGTTGCCCGGCCTGATGGGGAAGCCGACCCCGGCGGCGTCCACACCACCGGCGGACGCGATGACCGGATTGACGATGTTCTCGGTGAATGCGCCGACGAGGGCCGTGAACGCGCCACCGATCACCACGGCGATCGCCAGCTCGATGACGTTGCCCCGCATGATGAAATCCCTGAATCCCTTGAACACTGTTTTCCTCCGGATGCTTCGGCTGCCGCCTGGTACAGCCTCACCCTAATCAGCCCGTCCCCGTGTGTCCGCGATCGGCGGCCCCGACCACGTGCGGGGTCAGCGACCGGCGTGGACGATCAGGTCGACGACGTCGAGCAACGCCGCGATCTCGCCGGCGCTCGTGCGGCCGGAGCCGGCGGAGGCGAAGAACGCTGCGTCGTAGTACAGGCCGTCGCCGAGGAGCTTGACGGCGAGCGCCGTGGTGCGATTGCCGAGTTGGGATTCCAGGGCATCGAGCCACCGGTCCTGGATCTCGGCCAGCGATGCCTTCGCCGTGGGGTGCCCCTGCTGGGCCAATCGCGCCATGGAGACCAGCGAGCGGTCGAGGGCGCTGTCCTCGAAGATCGAGGTTCGCACGTAGTAGCGGGCCGCCCCTTCGGGATCCGCCCGCATGGCCTCGCGGTCCACCTCGGCCAGGGAACGGAGGCGCGCGGCCAGACCGTCCACGAGTGCCTCCTTGGACGGGAAGTGGTAAAGGAGGCCACCCTTGGACACGTCGGCTGCAGCGGCGACGGCGTCCATCGTCGCTGCCCGCTCACCGGCGCGGATCAGGGCGCTCTCGAAGCTGTCGAGGATGCGCTCGCGGGAACTGGACACGACCCCGATGATACCCGTCACCTTTCTTGTACTGTACCGGCTGGACGGTTTACCTTAGAGGAATGACGACCGTGAATACCTCCGCCACTGCTGTGCCCGGGGTGACCTCGAACAGCACCCCAGTACCTGCTCCCCTCGCGGGCCGCCGCGAATGGTTCGCCCTCGCAGTCCTGATGCTGCCCGTACTCCTGGTCTCGGTCGACAACACGGTGCTGAGTTTCGCGCTGCCGGAGATCTCGCGCTACTTCGAGACCAGCGGGACCATGCTGCTGTGGATCGTGGACAGCTACCCGCTCGTGCTCGCCGGACTCCTGGTGGTCATGGGAAGCCTCGGGGACCGCTTCGGTCGTCGTCGCCTGCTGATGATCGGCGCCGCCGGCTTCGCGCTCTTCTCGGTGGCGGCAGCATTCGCCCCCACCGCGGCGTTCCTCCTGGCGTCGCGCGTGGGCCTCGGCGTCTTCGGTGCAATGCTCATGCCCTCGACCCTGTCGCTGATCCGCAACATCTTCGCCGACCGCAACCAGCGACGCATCGCCATTGCCGTCTGGGCCGCCGGCTTCTCGTCCGGAGCCGCCCTGGGGCCCCTCCTCGGCGGAGTGCTGCTCGAGAACTTCTGGTGGGGCTCGGTCTTCCTCCTGGCCGTCCCGGTGCTGGTGCTCATGCTCGCCCTGACCCCGATCCTGGTGCCCGAATCGAAGGACCCGGCTCCCGGTCGGATCGATGTCGTGAGTATCGTGCTCTCGATCGCGACCATGCTCCCGATCGTCTACGGCATCAAGAATCTCGCTACCGATGGTCCGCTGCTCGTCTCGGCGACAGCAGCCTTCATCGGCCTCGCATCGGGCATCGCCTTCGTCACGCGCCAGCTCCACCGTCCCGACCCGATGCTCGATGTACGCCTGTTCACCGTACGGGCCTTCTCGGGCGCCGTCCTGGTCAATCTGCTGGCGCTCTTCTCCCTCGTCGGGTTCCTCTTCTTCGTCTCGCAGCACCTGCAGCTCGTGCTCGGGCTCAGTCCCCTCGACGCCGGGCTCATCCTGCTTCCCGGGCTCCTGGTGACCATCGTGGCGGGTCTCGCCGTCGTGCCGGTGGTACGTCATCTGCCTCCGCACGCGGTCGTCTCGGTCTCACTGCTCTTCTCGGCGGTCGCCTACGCGATGATCGCCCTGCTCGACGACGGAGGCTCGGCCGGCTTCCTCATGCTCGCGTTCGTGATCCTGGGGCTCGGCGTCGGAGCGTCCGAGACGATCTCGAACGACCTCATCCTCTCGACCGTCCCGGCAGCGAAGGCCGGAGCGGCGTCGGCCATCTCGGAGACCGCCTACGAGGTGGGCTCCGTCCTCGGCACAGCAGTGCTGGGCAGCATCCTTCTGGCGACCTATCAGCAGAATCTCGTACTTCCCGGCGGACTCACCGAGGCCCAGGTGGAATCGTCCACCGAGACGCTCGGCGGTGCCGTGGAGGTCGCGTCCCAGCTGACGCCCGCCGGCGCCTCACTCCTGCGGGACTCGGCGTTCCACGCGTTCGACAGCGGGGTGACCATCACCTCGGGTATCGCCGCCCTCCTGATGGTCGGGGCGTCCGTCCTGGCAGCGTGGAGTCTGCGCGGAAGCGCGAAGACCGAGCCTGTGGCCCCAGCACGGTCTGCGTGACAGGCCGGTAGGACAGCGGTTGCAGGAGCAGCTGACACTACTGTTGATGGCGGTGGCCCCTGCAGCGGGACAGCTCCGCCACGGATGATCCCGATCGAAGGACGAGCATGGCCGATCAGCAGGACGAGCGCGGCGGTACGAGCGAGGGTGGAAACAGCGGCAGCGGCAGCGGCAGCGATCAAGGCGGCAACAGCGGCAGCGCCGACGGAAGGACGTCAGGCGCCACGACGGCGGGCGCGATGATGCAGCGCATCCGCCGCGGAGCGCCCCTCGCAGCCCTGACCACTACGACGTCCATCGTCGGCCGGATCCTCGTCATCGCGGTCGCGCTCATCGGTCTGTACTATCTCCTGTCCGCGCTCTGGGTCGTGGTCCTCCCCGTGATCCTAGCCCTCCTCCTGTCCTCGGTCCTCTGGCCCGTCAACGCTCTCCTGCGCCGGATCCTCCCGCCGGCGCTGGCCGCAGCCATCACAATCGTCGGGTTCCTGGCCGTCGTGGTCGGAGTGGGGTGGCTCACGGTAGTACTTTCCGTCGACGGCGTGCGGGAGCTCTCCACCAAGGCCGTCGAGAACATCCGGAATATCGGGGAGTTCGCGGAGTCGCTGCCGTTCAACATCCCCAACGTCGACGTGGACGAGCTCCTCACGTCGGCGCTCAACTGGATCCAGGCGAACGTGGCGGTGATCCTGACACGCGTGACGGCCGGCGTCGGGACGCTCGGCTCCGTCACCGTGACGATCCTGCTGGCGCTGGTCCTCACCTTCTTCAGTCTCAAGGACGGCGACCGGCTCGCCGGCTGGCTGCTGCGGTGGACCACCGGCACGGTCTTCGTGCATGCCGGCGAAGTCTTCTCGAGAAGCTGGAAGACCCTCTCCGCCTACGTCCTCTCGCAGGCTGCCGTCGCGCTCGTGGACGCCGTCTTCATCGGACTCGGGCTGTGGTTCCTCGATGTCCCGCTGGCCCTGCCGCTGGCGATCCTCGTCTTCTTCGGCGGTTTCCTCCCCGTCATCGGAGCAGTCGCAACAGGGCTCCTCGCCACCCTGGTCGCGCTCCTGGCCGAGGGGTGGGTCGACGCACTGGTCGTCCTCGGCATCGTCCTGCTCGTCCAGCAGCTCGAGAGCAATGTCCTGCAACCGATCCTGGTGGGCAAGTCGCTCAAGATCCATCCGGCCGTCGTCCTCACGGGCGTGACCGCGGGAGGCACTCTGTTCGGTATCGTCGGGGCCTTCCTGGCAACGCCGATCGTCGCCGTGGTGATGGTCGCCCTGCAGTACGCCCGGGAGCAGATGCTCGAGCCCGCGGCAGTGCCGCATCTCGACACCGGCGAGGAACTCATCAGGAGCGAGACGGAGGCCGGTGGTTCCTGACCGGGAGCAGCTGGGTCAGAGGCTGAGCGAACGGTGCAGGACGGCCTGAGCGGTGTCGCGGAGAGTCGTGTTGTGCGATACGGGCGTGGGCCCGCAGGCGCTGGAATGCTTCAGCGGTGTCGATGTCCGCCGTGTAGGCGAGCATGCCCTTCGCCTGTTCGATGAGGATCCTGCTGTTGAGGGCGCGTTGCAGCTGCTCGTTGACGACGGCGGACTCGCGGATGGTGCGCTCCTGCAGGATGCTGATCGTGGAAACATCGGCCAGTGCCTGCCCGATGGCGATGTCCTCGGCATTCAGCTCACCGGTCTCGACGCGGAACAGGTTCATGGCGCCGATGCTCCTGCCCCGGACCCGCAGCGGGAAGGCGTGCACGGAGCGGAACCCCCGTGGTGTAGCACTCCACGCAGGGCCCCACACCGGTTTTTTGCTGCAGCACGTCCACCAGGTGGCTCTCCTCGCTGGTGGAGGCCAGCACCTGCAGAACGCCGTCCGGACCTGCGAGCATCAGCCCGGCGGCGGTTGCATCAAGCAGCGCGACGGTCTCCTCGACGAGCGTGTGCAGCAGATCCAGCGAATCGTACTCATCGACCAGCGTGTCCGCGATCCGGACGAATGCGGCACCGACCCTGCTTGCGCGAGTGGTGAGATCCATGGACACCAATTTGGGGGCGTCGACAGCCCTGCCTACGGGCTCGATGACGGCGAGAAGTCGAGCCGCCTCGCCAGGACCTCGTTCGAGGTCTCACGAACGCTCTGGCCGTTTGCGAACGCGTGACCCCTGAGAAGCAGCAGTGCGTCCGCGGCGGTACCGCCGATCTGGGCGAGGACCATCCCGGTGGCCTGGTGGATCTCCCGACGCGACCCGGACGGCCCGGGCGGGGAATCGTCAGCGGCATCCGGAGCCAGAAGCCGACGCAGCAGGCTCCAGGCCGCTCTGTCCGCCAGGACCCGTGCGCTCATCAGGTCTGTGTCGCTCAGCGGTCCGGGCGTGGTGCTGTACAGCTCGACCACTCCGACATCGATGGCTCCGATGACGAGCGGGAAGACGAACATCGCCTGGACCCCGGTGGGTCCCAGCGCCTTTCCGAAGACCGGCCACCGCTCGTACGCCATGGACTGCGCGTAGGGCAGGAGCACCTGTGTCCGGGAGTGGGCTGCCACCCAGCGGGGACCCTCGCCCAGATCGAACTGCAGCTCGTCCAGTCGCCCTGCCGTCGCATCGCTCGCGTACAGGGCGGTCTCGCCCTCCGATCCGCTGAAGGCGGACAGGGCGGCGCCCGAGACCGGCAGCGCATCGATGAAGGACCAGCACAGGGTGGAACACAGTCCGCCCAGTCCGTTCGGTCCGGTCATCCACGCACCACGTGCGGCGGTGACGCGGTCAGGGAAGGCTCGTGCACCACCGCTGCCTCCCCTCCGGTCCTTCACGTCGTCCGAGCGTCACGCCACACCGCGTCAGGAGGCCGAGTGTAGCCGCCGCCCCGGCGGCGGCGTGCGGAGGGGAAGGATCGGGACGGTCAGCGGAGCGGGACCCGCCTTGACACGCTTCGCGTCGATACAGCGCTGTGATGACAGTTGCCCTGGACCCCGGCTCCCATGATCACCCCCGTGGCCATCACCGCGCATCCCAGGACTCCCATGGCGCAGCAACCCGACCGCACTCCGCCGGCAACGACCGCCGAGCGTGATCATGCCGCCCCGCGGATCATCCACACATCGCGACCCGCGACGACCCTCCCGTCCCCGGCCGCGATGACCCGGCAGCGGCCCACGCACTGCTCGACCAGCAGCGCGAGACCAGCAGGCAACTCCAGGCCGCCGTCGAGAGCCGCGACCTCGTCGGCCAGGCCAAGGGCATCCTCATGGAACGTCACAGCATCACCGCCGAGGCCGCATTCGCCCTGCTGCAGGGCCAGAGCTCCCGCAGGAACAGCAGACTCGTGGACGTCGCCGAACAGCTCATCGACCCGGGCCCGGCCGAGCGGGCCGAAACACGCCCACAACGCACGCGGCTGTAGCATCGGCCCATACCCCGGATCAGGGACAATGGAGACGTGGCCCTGCTAACCGACTCCCCTGTTCTCGACACCGAAGCCGTCCGACGCGAGGCCGGACGCCGTCGGACGTTCGCCGTGATCTCCCACCCCGATGCCGGGAAATCGACCCTGACGGAAGCGCTCGCGCTCCTCGCCCGCGCCATCCAGGACGCGGGGGTGACGCACGGGAAGTCGAGTCGCCATGCCACGGTCTCGGACTGGATGGGCATCGAGCAGGAGCGCGGTATCTCGATCAGTTCGGCAGCCCTGCAGCTGACCTACCGCGACACCGTCCTGAATGTCGTGGACACTCCGGGTCACGCCGACTTCTCGGAGGACACCTACCGCGTGCTCGCCGCCGTGGACTCCGCCGTCATGCTGATCGACGCCGCCAAGGGCTTCGAGCCGCAGACGGTCAAGCTGCTCGCCGTCTGCAAGGCCCGGAACATCCCCATCATCACCGTCATCAACAAGTGGGACAGGCCCGGACTCGACGCGCTCGGCCTGATCGACGACGTCGGCGAACGCACCGGCATGACACCGGTCCCCCTCACCTGGCCCGTCGGGATCGCCGGGGAGTTCCAGGGACTGATCGATCTGCGGGCCGAGCGCGCCATCGCCCTCGCAGCCATCGGCGCAGGGGCACAGGCCGCCGAGGAGACCGACGTCGACATCGACGCCCTCGATCCGCACGAGGCGGGTGCCTGGCTCGAGGCACGCGAGGAATCCGGGCTCGTCGAGTCCTCGAACGGCTCGTTCGACCGCGAGGAGTTCGAAGCCGCCCGGCAGACGCCCGTGCTCTTCGCCGCGGCCGCCAAGAACTTCGGCGTGTCCCAGCTGCTCGACATCCTCGTCGACGTGGCACCGTCCCCGTCCCCGCGCCCGTCGAAGGATGCCGGGCCTCGGGCCATCGAGGCGCCGATGTCGGGCTTCGTGTTCAAGGTGCAGGCCGGCCAGGACAGCTCCCACCGCGACCACATCGCCTATCTGCGCATCTGCTCCGGGACCTTCGAGCGCGGCATGGTCATCACCAACCAGCGCACCGGCAAACCCTTCGCCACGAAGTACGCGCACCGCGTGCTCGGCCGCAGCCGCGAGGTGGTGGACACCGCCTGGCCCGGCGACGTCGTCGGTCTCGTCAACGCGACGAGCCTGCGGGTGGGCGACAGCCTGTTCTCCGAGGAGCCCGTCCAGTTCCCCGACATCCCCCGCTTCTCCCCCGAGCTCTTCGCCGTGGCCCGCGCCAAGGACCCCGGACGCTACAAGCAGTTCCGGCGGGGCATCGACCAGCTCGAGCACGAGGGCGTGGTGCAGGTGCTGCGCTCCGATCTGCGTGGTGACCAGGCGCCCGTACTGGCCGCCGTCGGTGCCCTGCAGTTCGAGGTCGCCGCAGAGCGGCTCGGCACGGAGTTCAACGCCCCGACGTCCCTGGACAACCTCTCCTACACTCTCGCGATGCGCGTGGGCCCGGAGAGCCAGGGTGTGCCCGAGACCTTCCGCGGCGGGGAGATCCTCTTCCGGTCCGACGGCGAGGCCGTTGCGGTCTTCGGCGACAAGTGGAAGATCGGCCACTTCACCAAGGACCACCCCGGCGTCGTCCTCGAGCCGATCGGCGCCGCCGTCGAGCAGTAGCCTGCCCTAGTAGCTGCCGGAGGCTCCTCCTCCGGTGAAGCCTCCGCCACCGTTGTAGGAGGAGCCGGAAGCACTGGAGTCCCCGCCGCCACCGGAGTAGAGCGCAGGGTTGGCGATGTACAGGGGCAGCCAGATCGCCGGGTTGCGGATGGCGTCCTCGCCGCGGTGACCCCAGCGGTACGTGCGGTATGCGGCTCGCTGCTCCTTGGTGAGCCGCAGCTCCGGGTCCGACTGCTCGGCCGACCGGATCTCCTCATCGGTCTCCCGACGCCGACGGCGGGACACCGCCACGATCCACCAGATGATCCCGCCGACGACGAGCACCCCGATACCGGCAACCCAGGCGAACAGGACCCAGTCGAAGGGCTCCTTCACCGGCTCCCGGCCCTCTGCGTACAGGTAGACCTGGTCCACCGCCTCGGTGAGCCCCTCGGTGTACTCCTCGTCGGCGAAGGTCGGCTCGAGCACGTCGGTGATGAGGTTCTCCGCGTCGTCGTCGGAGAACTGCTCACGGACGCCGTCGGCGGTCTCGATGCGCAGTTCACGCTCGGCCGTATCCGCGACCACGAGTACACCGTTGTCCGCGCCCTCGTCCCCGACGCCCCAGGACGTCGCGACGTCGCGGGAGTAGTCCTCGATCGGGCCACCGGCGTTCTCCACGAGCAGGACGGCCACGCGCGCGGCGTCCGTGGAGGCGTTGTGTTCGTCGATGAGGGAACTGAGGTCCTGCTCCTCGGACGTGGTCAGGACGTCGGCCAGATCCAGCACATTGCCGTCGGCCGGCGGTTCCGGAATGGCCGCCGGTTCGCCCTGGCCACACGCCGTGAGCGTCATCAGGAGCAGGGCGGCCCCGATCGTCGCTGTCCTGAGTTCTGTCCTCGACCTGTCCATCAGCACTCCCGGGTTCGTCAGCCTTCTGTCGTCAGGATCCCAGTATCGTCCCGTGGCAGGAACCGGTCGACTGCCGGGCGCGGTCCTAGCTGTTCCTCCCGCGTGCCGCGACCGCCCAGCTACCCTGGTGGACACCGGCCCGGACCACCTGCACCTCGTCCACGAGATTGGGGGTGAGGCACACGTGGTTCGGCACCACGCGCAGCCGGGTACCCAGGGGCGGCAGGGACCCGCCCGAGGGCCACTCCACGGTGGCGTGGTGCTCGGAGAGCGCGGTGATCCGGGCATCCGGATGATCGAGGAGCCTGCCGTACCCGGTGGCCCACGCCGCGCGGTCGCTCCCGAGGACCTTGCTGCCGGCGTCGAGGATCAGCCGGTCGGACGACCCCGCGTCATCCTGGTGGCTCACCACCGTGGACTCGACCGTCAACGCGATGTCTTCCGGCCGGCAGTGGCCGAGCTCCCACTGCTGCGCGTCGCCGAAGACGTAGACGCCCGGACGCAGCTCCGTCAGGGTGGCACCGGAGGAGAGCGCCGCGGACGGCGTCGACCCGCCGCTGGCCTCGACGTCGCCGAAGCCCGCCGCTTCGAGGGCTGCCACTCCCGCGGCCAGCGCCGCCTGCTCGTCCTCGACGGCGGTGTCCGCCATGCCCGGACCATCGCTGTGGCCGGGGAAGGTGAACACGCCCGTGACGACCAGACCCGCCGAACGGGCGGCCTCCGCGACGGCGCGCGCGTCCCGGGGCTGCACCCCGCTGCGATGGTATCCGCTGTCCAGTTCGACGCGGACGGCGATCCGCCCGACGTCGTCGCCGAGGGCACGGGCCAGCTGCTCGGCACCCCGGGCGGAGTCGACCCCGACACAGAGGCGGGCCCGGTCCGCGACGGCGAGGAGACGACGGGCAGCGCGCTCCTCGACCCAGAGCGGATAGGCGATGAAGAGGTCATCGACGCCCGCAGCCGCGAAGACCTCGGCCTCGCCGATCGTCGCGATCGTGAGTCCGACAGCGCCGGCCGCCAGCTGTAGCCGGGCGATCTCGGGGATCTTGTGCGTCTTGGCATGGGGACGCAGTCGCAGGCCACGCCGACGGGCAGAAGCTGCCATCACCGAGATGTTGCGCTCCAGGATCTCCACATCGACCAGTACCACCGGAGTGGCGACGTCCGCTGCCCAGCGGGTCCCGGGAAACTGCGTAGCCGGCTGGAGGTCGCTCATACGGTCAGGAACCCACCAGGCCCGGGGGCGTGATGCCGCCGGAGCAGGCTGCGCCCGGCTCGCGGGTCTGCTCGCCCTGCACGTACTTGTCCAGGAAGGTCGTCAGGCGGGAGTCATCGGCGGAGTCGACGGTCAGCTGCAGACCCCAGGCGCTGGCCGCGATCGGGGTCTCGAGCCCCTCGTACGGGCTGAGCAGCACGTAGGACCGCGAGCCGACGAGCTCGGTCAGCTTGTCGATCTCCGCCTGGTCGAGGTCCGGCTGGTAGGTGATCCAGACCGCACCGTGCTCCATGGAGTGGACGGAGTTCTCGTTCGGCACGTCCTGGGAGTAGACGCCGCAGTTGGTCCAGATGGGATCGTGATCACCGCCGACCGGAGGGGACTGCTCGTAGTCCACCGGATCGTCCACGTGCTCGAACGTCACGTCGTCGAAGGTCTGGACGCCGTCGATGGGTTGCGCGGCGTCGGCCTCCCGGCTTTCGTTCACGCGCACCTGCTGCACGATCACCAGGGTCACCGCGATGATGATCACCAGGATCACGGCGCCGATCCCGCCGAAGATCAGGGCGGTACGCTTGCGCTCACCGGCCCGCTGCTTCGACTGGATGGCCGCCAGGCGCGCCTGGCGGTCCTGATTCTCCTGTGACCGTTTCTTGTTCAACGGGATGTCCTCCGGTGCTGGTGTCGCTGCGGCTCGTGCCGCGGCAGGGATGGGGTGGCGCCGGTGACCAATGTACCGGGGGCGCCTGGGAGTACGGGACAGTCCGTACGGTGGAGCCGCTGCGGCTGCAGTGGTTCACAGGTCATCGAGCATGCCCTGCATGAGGGTGATCTCCGCCTGCTGTCCGGCCTCGATCTTCCGGGCGAGCTCGCGGACCTGGTCCGTGGCGGCGAGTTCAGCTCCTGCTGCGGCCATGTCCACGCCGGCCTCGTGGTGGACGATCATGAGCTCCAGGAACTGCCGCGCCGCGTCATCGCCGGTGGCGCTCCTGAGGTCGTCGAGCTGCTCGTCGGTGGCCATGCCGGGCATGAGCCCATTGGGCAGGAGCATGGATTCGCCCCCGGATCCCATCTCCATCCCGGCGTGGTCCCCTGAGGCCTCGGCCATCCACTCCATGCGCGGCTGGGAGCTGCTCTGGGCCAGGCCCCACTCCTCGAGCCATGCGTACATCTGGCCGGCCTGCTGCTGCTGCGTGGTGACGATGTCGTAGGCCACGGCTTTCACCGTCTCGTCGTCGACCTCGTCGCGCACGATCATCGACATCTCCACCGCCTGATGGTGATGCGCCTGCATGTCGCGCGCGAAGCCTGCGTCGGCGCTGCTGCTGCCCGGGTACGACGGCGCCGCACTCACGCGCCCGGCGGTGAAGGCGAGCGCGAAGAGAGCGAGGACGGCGAAGCCTGCCAGGACCAGCAGGGTCCTCTTCTGCCAGCCGGTGAACGAGAGGGTCATGGATGTCCTTGGGTCGGCAACGGTCCGGTGCAAACCTACGACATCCCGCTGGGGGTTTCCTCGGAGGGAATAGCGGGATATCCTCAGTCCTTATACCCCCCGAGGGTATCTTGGACGATCAGCAGGGAGCTATTCCATGACCGCGACAACCGGGGACGTCGGGATGCCGGATGTCGGGACCGCCGCCGTGCACGGCTACACCGCGGACAAGGACGCCTATCTCAAGCGGCTCCGCCGGGTGGAAGGACAGGTCCGCGGGATAGCCCGCATGGTCGAGGAGGACAAGTACTGCATCGACATCCTGACCCAGGTCGCAGCCGTGAACAAGGCTCTCCATGCCGTCTCGATGGGACTGCTGGAGGAACACATAGCCCACTGCGTGGTCGGCGCCGCGCAGGAATCGCAGGTCTCGGGCGCCACGGACGTGGTCCAGGAGAAGGTCGCGGAGGCAACGGCCGCCATCGGCCGGCTCCTGCGCTGACCCGGTCATCGGGACCGTACCCACCCACCCACCGAGGAGAACAGCATGACCACCACCACGATCAACATCACCGGCATGACCTGCGGCCACTGCGTCAGCGCCGTCAAGAGCGAGCTCTCGGAGCTCCCCGGCGTCGGATCGGTGGACGTCGACCTCGTCAACGGAGGCACCTCCACCGCCACCATCTCCTCCGAGGCCCCACTCGACTCCGCCTCGATCGACGACGCCGTCGCCGAGGCCGGCTACACCGTGGTTCCTGCCGGGTCCTGACATGGCGACACGGCAGCTTCCCGCGCCGGACGCGGGCCAGGACCAGCGCGTCGTCGAACTCTCCATCCAGGGGATGACGTGCGCCTCCTGCGTCGGCCGGGTGGAACGCAAGCTCGGCAAGCTCGACGGCGTCGAGGCGAGCGTCAATCTGCCGCTGGAGAACGCGGTGGTGCGGGTCCCGGCGTCCGTCACCGACCAGCAGCTGATCGACACCGTGGAGGCCACCGGCTACGGTGCGCGGGTCATCGACCCGGACCATGCCGGCGGGAGCGGAGCCGCCGAGCAGGCCCCCTCGCGCCTGGGAGCACGACTGGTCCTCGCAGCAATCCTGTCCCTGCCGGTACTGCTGATCTCCATGGTTCCCGGACTGCAGTTCGCCAACTGGGGCTGGGTGGTCCTCGCACTGACCCTGCCGGTAGTGACGTGGTCCGCGTGGCCGTTCCACCGCGCTGCCGCTGTCAATGCACACCACCTGTCCTCCACCATGGACACGCTCGTCTCGATCGGCGTCACGGCTGCATTCCTCTTCTCGACCTGGCAGCTCGTCGCCGACCCGGCGATGACGCAGCACACGGGCATGAGCATGAGCGAGCACTCCCTCTACTTCGAGGTGGCCGCCGTGGTGGTCACCTTCCTGCTCCTGGGCCGCTTCCTCGAGGCGTCCGCGAAGCAGCGGGCCGGGGACGCCCTGACCTCCCTGCTGAGCCTCGGCGCGAAGGAGGCCAACGTGCTCCGGATGGTGGACGGCAACCGCGTGGAGGTCACGCTACCCGCCGACACACTCATCCCCGGTGACGAGTTCGTGGTTCGCCCCGGGGAGAAGATCGCCACCGACGGCGTGGTCGTCGAGGGCCACAGCGCCATCGACACGGCCCTCCTGACCGGTGAGAGCGTGCCGGTCGAAGTGGGCCGCGACAGCGCCGTCACCGGCGCCACCATCAACACCTCCGGCAGGCTCGTGGTGCGGGCCACGCGCGTGGGCTCGGACACCGTGCTCTCCCACATGGGCCGCCTCGTCAGCCAGGCCCAGAGCGGCAAGGCCCGGATAGCCCGGCTCGCGGACCGCATCAGCGCGGTCTTCGTGCCGGTGGTGCTCGTGATCGCCGTCGTCACCTTCGTCCTCTGGCTCGTCCTCTCCGGCGACCTCGACGCAGCCTTCACGGCATCCGTGACGGTGCTCGTGATCGCCTGCCCGTGCGCGCTCGGACTGGCGACACCGACGGCGCTGCTGACCGGTACGGGCCGTGGCGCGCAGCTCGGCATCCTCATCCGTGGCCCCCAGGTCCTCGAGGACACCCGGACCGTGGACACCATCGTGCTGGACAAGACCGGGACGGTCACCACCGGGACCATGGCGGTCCACGACGTCGTCGCCTTCGGGCACCGGACCGCACAGGAGCTCCTCCGTCTCGCGGGCGCCGTCGAAGCGGCGAGTGAGCACCCGATCGCCCGGGCCATCGCCGATCACGCGGCCGGAGCGGGGCGGCTCGCCGAGGCCGTCGACTTCTCGAGCGCACCCGGCGGAGGCGTGCGGGGTACCGTGGGCAGCCTCACCGTCACCGCGGGGCGTGCAGCCTGGCTCCACCGCAACAGGATCAGCCCCTCCTCCGAGCAGGAGACCGCGTGCAGCGCCGCCGAGAACGCCGGGACCACGGCGGTCTGGGTGGCCGTGGACGGCGCGGTGGAGGGCTTCATCACCCTCTCCGACACCGTCAAGGAGACGTCGGCGGCCGCTGTGGGACGGCTGCGCACCCTCGGACTGCGCCCGATCCTGCTGACGGGTGACAACCGGGCGGTAGCCCTCCAGGTCGCCGCCTCCGTGGGCATCGATGCCGCTGACGTCCACGCGGGCATCACGCCGGAGGGCAAGGTGGACGTGGTCCGCGCACTCCAGGCATCGGGCGCCACGGTGGCGATGGCCGGGGACGGGGTCAACGATGCCGCAGCCCTGGCGCAGGCCGATCTCGGCATCGCGATGGGCTCCGGGACCGATGTGGCCATCGAGGCGGCCGATCTCACGGTGATGGGCAACAGCCTGGAGCAGGTGGCGCAGGCCATCGAACTGTCGAGGCGCACGCTCGGGACCATCAAGGGCAATCTCTTCTGGGCGTTCTTCTACAACGCCGTCGGCATCCCGGTCGCCGCCCTCGGTTTGCTCAACCCGATGCTGGCCGGAGGCGCGATGGCCGCGAGTTCGGTGCTCGTCGTCGCCAATTCCCTGAGACTGCGCAGCTTCGGGAGATAACACCGTTCATGGTCACCCCGGCCGTACACGCACCGTATGCTCTGGGGTGTCCCGGTGCGCACCCGGTGCCCTGCCATCCGGTGTAGTGCCGTCATCCGAAGGAGTTGCCCACGATGCCCGACGAATACGAACTCGCCCAGGAGTCCCTCGAGGACCCGGTCACTGCGATGCTGCAGGACGTGGTGCTCGACAGCGGTGATGTCCAGGAGTTCCTGACCGGGCTGGCCGATGTGGCGGCAACCGTCTTCTCGGGGACCTACGGGGATGTGTTCTGCGGCGTCACACTCCTCCGGCCGCGGTCGATGATCACCGTGGCGAGCAGTGGTGATCGCGCGCGCCAGGTGGACGAGATCCAGTACAGCTTCGACGACGGCCCCTGCCTGCGGGCCGCACGGGAGGGGTACACCGTGCACATCCGCGACTTCCTGACGGAGACCCGTTTCCCCGAGTACCGTGAGGCCATCGCGGCCTTCGGCGTCCGCTCCGCCCTGGGGATCCCCGTCCGCCTCGAGGACGGCGCAAGTGCCGGTCTCGACTTCTACTCGACGGAACCGAACGCCTTCGACGACGAGGGCGTCGCCGCTGCCGAAGCGATCGCCAGCAATGCCTCACGCAGTCTGCGCCTGGCGGTCAAGATCGGGCGGCTCACCGAAGACGCCAGGAACCTGGAAGCAGCGCTGTCGTCGAGAACCACGATCGACATGGCCGTCGGCGCCATCATGGCCCAGAATCGGTGCGGGCAGGACGAGGCCATCGGGATCCTCCGCCGTGCGTCCTCCGCTCGCAATATCAAACTGCGCGACGTCGCCGCCAGCATCCTGGCCTCGGTCGGTCAGTCACAGGCGACCACCACCCACTTCAACCGCTGACGCCGCACCGGCCCTCGGGGCCGGACCGATTTTCTGGTCCGGATCAATCCTCGGGGGCGGTCCGCTCTGTCGGCGCCGAGCCGCTTTCGATGGACAGGATGGTGACGGCCACGGATCCGACGGTGAATCCACTGCGTTCGATGGTGCGTGCCGCCAGGGTCTGGGCCCTCTCCGCGAGGGTGAGAGCCGAGTGCCCGATGTCGGTGGCGATATCGATCTGCACGGCAAGGAGCCCGTCCGCCAGGGAGAGGACGAGGCCGTCGCTGGAGGCGTGATGGGGTCCGTCGTTCGTGGGCTTGAGCCGGCGCTGGACGGAATCCACCGCCGACGTCCGCAGTCGGGTGAGGGTGCTGTGCACCGTCGGTTCCAGCCGGAGGATGCCCGGCAGCTCCAGGAGTGCCGTTCGGAGGGTCCGGGTCACCGACGCGAGATCGACGACGGTGGCTTCAGCGGGCTCGTCAGACATCGTAAAGATCCTCCACGACAATATCGATCTGCGCCATGGTGATGGAGGTCTGCGCCTGCACGACCGTCCCCACCCTCTCTCTCAGTGCCACCATGGTGGCCGGGATGCTGATGCTCGACGCGACAGCCACCTTCAGGGTGATGCGGATGTCGCCGACGTCGACGGCCTCCCCGGCGATCGGCCTGCGGCGCCCCTCGCCCGAGGTGCTGATGGTGCAGCGGCGCGCATGCACGCCGGGAAGGGTACCGGCCGCGAAGCGGATCAGGGCGGTCAGGGCCTGCTCGCTGATGTCGATCGTGCCGAGCGTCGTGGTACGCAGGGGCGCCCTGCGACCCCGGCGGACCTCCGCGCGGGCCACCATCATGATCGCATTCCGGACCCTGTCGCCGGGCTGGAGCCCCGGATCCTGCGGGTCCGCGTCGCGCATGGCCTCCGTGACCGACGCGAGGTGGTGCAGGGCGGCCCGCGCATGGCGGCAGTCCGGGCACGACTGCTCGTGCGCCGTCGGCGGATCATCGATCGAGGCCCACAGGTCGTCCAGTTCCCGGCCGCACCCCAGGCGCGGTCGCTCCTCCTGGAAGCGATCATCATTCAGCGCCACGGTGACATCCCTTCTGCGAGAACTCGCTTCGCCCGCGCGATCCTGCCTCGAACGGTACTTTCGGGAAGCTGCACGATGGCTGCGATCTCATGATAGGAGAATCCGTGCACCTCGCGTAGCAGCCAACACGCCCGCGGACCCGGCGGGACGGTCTGCAGCAATCCTGCCAGGGCGCGCAGTTGCTCCTGTGTCTCGATCTGCTCCGCCGGGTCCACGGGCCCACCGTCGGCGAGCGCGCTCCGTCCGCGGGACGAGAGGAGCGGGGACCGCGTGGGGTCCTCTCCGGACGAGGGATTGCCCCCGACCTCCATGGAGGTCCCGTCCAGCTCCGCGGTGGGATCGACCGGACGGCGCTTGCGCTGCCGCAGCTGGTCCAGGCACTTGTTGGTGGCGGTGCGATAGAGCCAGGGCACGAAGGCCTGAACCGTGGCAAGATGCGGTAGCCCCCGCCACGCCGCGATGAAGGTCTCCTGAACGATGTCCTCGGCATGTCCCCGGTCGTCGAGCATGCGGAAGCAGAGCCGGTACACGCCACCCTGATGGGCACTGATCAGCCATTCGAACGCCTTCGGATCCCCGTCCTGCGCCCGTGCCACGATCGTCGACTCGTCCAGATCCGCCAGCGGAACAGAGGTCACGGGGGAGGGTGCTGCCTCGGCGGGCGACTCCGTCCGGGCCATGGGAACCCCTCTCCTCGAGCCTGCGTCACCGCGGACCCATCGTCACGCGAACGACGGTCGTCGGCGGTGCGTTCCGGACCAGCATATGCTCAGCATGCTTTCTATCCACAAGTCACGTCGGATAGGTGACGCGGATCCGACACGAAGAAACTTTGCATTCAGGCGTGAGGAATCCCGCGGCACGGCGTCTTTACCTGTGTACGCACCACCATCCTTTGAAGGAGTCAGTACCCACATGGCAAACAACCAGAACCCCGCCTCCCACTCGGCAGCCGTCCCGGCGACCGGCGAAGAGCAGAAGCGCCAGTCGGAGCACCAGTCCAAGGACATGGAGAAATCCCGCAACGTCGGGCCGCTGCAGACCGACCAGGGCAACACCACGATCGACGAGACCGTCGTGCAGAAGCTCGCAGGCATCGCCACCCGCGAGATCCCCGGCGTGTACGCGATGGGCAGCGCGAGCCGCCGGGCCTTCAGCAGCCTCTCGGAGCGCATCCCGGGCTCGCAGACCAACGTCAGCGGTGGCGTCAGCGTCGAGAAGGGCGAGCGCCAGACCGCCATCGACCTGAGCATCGTCGTCGAGCATGGTGCCTCGATCGTCGATGTCAGCAAGATGATCCGCCGCAACGTCATCGACACCGTCGAGGAGTCGACCGGCCTCGAGGTCCTCGAAGTGAACATCAATGTCACCGATGTGCACCTCCCCGAGGACGACCAGAAGAAGGACGACAACAAGTCGGATCGTCAGGAACTCGCGTAACACCCGCATCGTCGTCCTCCCCCCCCCTGATCCGGAGGGAGGACGACGGCGGTCCTTGCCCACCCGGTTCCACCGGGATCGGTAGCCTGCTTCACCGGATGCCCCCGCGGCGCATCTGCCATCGTTCTTTCATTGAAAGGTACTGACTATGAGTACAACAGCTATGGGCCTCCTGGCCGGTCTCGTCCTGGGATGGGCGGCCGCTTTCGGCGGTTTCGGAGAGTTCCTCATCGTGGCCGTGTTCGGCGCCCTCGGACTCCTGATCGCCCGCGTCATCGACGGCAAACTTGATCTGGGCGCCCTGACCGGACGTTCAAGTACACGCCGATGACGGCCTCACCGGATGCAGTCGATACCGGTGACCGCGGCACACTGACGATCTCGGAGAAGGCCATCGAGAAGATCGCAGGGCAGATCGCCATGGAGACCCCGCACATCCTCGGCGCCACAGGCGGCTTCCTCGGTATCGGGGGGCACCACGACGAGGATTCCCGCCCCCGGGTGAAGGTGCGCCTCCACGGCAAGATGGCCTCGATCGAGGTCAGCGCCGGCGTGCGGTACCCCACACCGCTGCGGGCGACGACGGAGAATCTGCGTGAGCGGATCCGCTCCGGCGTGAGTTCCCGCACCGGCGTCGACGTCCGGCATGTCGACATCGACATCACCTCGCTCGTCGGCGGATCCACGAACACCGATCGAAGGGAACTCCAGTGAGCAAGACTTCACGCTCGCAACGGCTTCGCCGCCGTTCCAGCCGCTCGGTTCCCGCCACGATCACCGCGCTGGTCCTCCTGGCGCTGGCCGTGGCTGTCGCCTGGCTGGGCATCAGTCGCCTCGTGACAGGATCCTGGCCCGACTTCATGTCCTCGATCCGGGAGTCCCTGGCCGAGTTCACCTGGAACAGTCCCGCTGTCTGGGCTGCCGCGGTGGTCCTCGCCCTCATCGGGTTGATCCTGCTCCTGGCGGCCATCCTGCCCGGCAAGCACACAGCCGTCCGTCTCGCCGGCCCCTCCGACGCCGACGCCAAGTCTGTCGAGACGGTGATCAGCCGTCGGGGCCTCTCGAGGCTCGCGTCCTGGCACCTGGACCACGCCGACGGCGTGGAGTCGACGTCGGTCGATTCCACCGCACGCAAGGTCACGGCAACAGTACGGACCCCGCTGCGCACCACGAGCGAACTCTCCAGGACCCTGACGGAATCGCTCGAGCGCAAGTTCGACGAGATCGGGGTCGACCCTGCACCCCAGGTCGTCGTGCGGGTCAGGAGTACCGAATGAGGCGCGCGCTACCGGTCGAGCCGCACGCGGCACCGGTCAACGGAAGGAACCACCGATGAGAGAAACCGCAGGCAAGCTCAATCGGGGATGGCTGGCGGTCATCGGTATCGTGGCGCTGCTCCTCGGCGTCGTCGGAATCCTGCTGGCCTCGGGTGCGGCATCCGGGATTGCTTCGGCCACGGGAACGGGCTTCGAACCCGCCGGCCCCGGCGACACCGCGCTGCCGGAGGACTTCCAGAGCATCTTCGCGCCGCCCGTGGCCGCGGTGATCGTGAGTGTCGTCGCCGTCGTGGTCGGGCTGCTGGCCCTCGCATGGCTGTTGGCGCAGCTCCCCAGACTGCACCAGGCGGGGACATTCCGCCTCAACTCCGGCGACAACGCGGACGGGATGACGTCCTGCGAGCCGGATGTCCTCACCGACGCCGTCGAGGCGGACGTGGAGCGGTTGGACGGGGTCCAGGCAGCGTCCGCGCTGCTGCGGGGCAGTGCTTCGCAACCCGATCTCACCCTCGATGTCGGCATCGACCCCCGGGCCGATGTGCGTGCCATCATCGAACAGATCCACTCCAGCGTCATCCCTGACTTCGAGACCGCCGTAGGAGCACCGCTGAGCAGGAACGCCCTGCTCATCAACGTCTCCAACCGACCGGCCAGGGACAAGACCACGGTCGTCTGAGCTCGCACTCTTCCATGAGCCCCCTGCCCCATCCGGCAGGGGGCTCACTGCGTCCTATGGCCGGCCGAGCGATCTTCGCTCTTTCTTCGGACTTCCTTTGGCGCAGGACCGGCTCCGGGCTCGGGTGGGCCTGGCACAGTGGTACTCGGCAGGACCACCACCCGTGGCCGAGATGTTCCCTGCCGACATCCGGCCTCTTCCCTGGAGTGCACCGTGGCCCGCCCCTCCCCCATCCTGCGATCCACCACCGGCAAGGTCCTCGCCTCGGTCGCGCTGCTCGGCGTCGCCGCGTCCGTCGCGGGCCTGGGCACCTACGGTTCGTTCACCTCCACCACCTCCGCCAGCGAGACCGTGAGCGCCGGCAGGGTCGCCATCCAGCTCGGCACGCCGGGAACAGCCGCGAACCGCTTCAATCTCTCCGGAAGTTCCCTGATCCCGGGCGACACGCTGCAGCGCGTGGCGACCATCTCGAATACGGGCAACCAGGCTTTCGGCAGCGTGACCCTGAGCACCACCCCGGTCGGCTCCCCGTCGAAGCTCACCACCGATGCCGTGAACGGCCTCCAGCTCACCGTCGACTCCTGCAGCGTCCCCTGGACCGAGGGAGGCATCGCCCCCGCGTACACCTACACCTGCGCCGGTACCGTCACCAGCGTCATGCCCAGCCGCGCGATCATCGGCTCCAACGCGGCCTTCTCGGGCCTGGTCTCGATGGCCCCGGGCAAGACCGACAACCTCCGCTTCACGGCTACCCTCCCGGTCGCCGCCGACAACAGCTTCCAGGGCCTCACGAGCACCGTGAACTTCGCGTTCACCGCCACGCAGCGCGCCGCCACCAGCCGCTGACGCGGATCAGGGCCGCGGGATCGGCTCCACCGGGTTGGGCTGGTCGAAAGCCTCCCCGGCAACGGCGTCGGCGGCGCTCGTGCGGAGCTCGTCCATCCGAACCCACACCACACCGACCACGATCAGCACTCCACCGAGCAGTTGGATCAGGCCCGGCAGCTCGCCGAGGACGAGCCATGCGGCGAGGACCGCGAACATGACCTCGGTCAGCGCCACGAAGCTCGCCACCTTCGAACCCAGCCGCTTCGCCGCCAGGATGCCCGTCACATAGGCAGCCACCGTGGCGACGAGCACCAGGACCGCCACCGGGACGAGCCAGCTGTAGGTGACTCCCGCCAGGGTCACATCGGCGAGGACAACACGGATGGGCATGAGGTTCGTTAGCCCGAGGAGCCCGATGGTCAGCGCAGCCACGACCATTCCCCCGCCGGCCATGACAAGTGGAGGAAGGGAGTCGTCGATCTGCGCGGACATCAGGAAGAAGACCATGAGGCAGACCGCCGCGGCGAGACCGAACAGGACCCCCACGGGATCCAGCCGGGCGTCGCCGGTCAGATCCAGGACGAGGAGCAGTCCGAAGATCGCCGTCGCGGAACCGAGGATGGTGGGGACCGTCGGCGGTTTCCGTGAGCGCACCCAGAGGAAGCCGACGATCAGCACGGGGGCGAGATACTCCAGCAGCAGGGAGACGCCGACGGACATGCGCGCCACTGCGTTGAAGTAGAACAGCTGGCACAGGGCTATGGCCGTCATGCCGTAGATCGTGATGGTCAGCGAGTGCCGGCGCAGGATCGACCAGCGGCCCCGCAGTGCAAGGAGGACCGGGACGAGGAGGACGACGGCGGCGCCCCCGATACGCACGCCGACGGCGGCGCCCGGGCTCCAGCCGATCTCGAGCAGTGCTTTGGCGAACGGCCCGGAGACGCCGAAGGTCGCCGCCGAGACGAGTGCTATCCAGAGGCCGGCGGCAGGATGCTGCGTCACGTCGGTTCCCTTCGGGTGGTGTCGAGATCGGCCGCACGGCTTTGATGTCAGCAGTGAAGCTCGTTATGGTCGTGACACTAAGGGTTGGCAATGTCAGGAGTCAAGATGTCTTTCACCTATGACACCCAGGTTGCCCTCGCCACGGCAGCCGCGCTGGTCAATACTGCACGGGACGACGTGGACGTGCTCGGCACCATGGACGGGCTCGATGCGTTCCTCGAGGAGCAGCGGTTCACCGGTTCGCGGACCCGGGCGGAGTCCGAGCTGCAGGCCGTACGCGCCCTCCGGAGAGAACTGGAGGTGCTGTGGTTCGCGGCGGAGGACGACGTCGTAGAGCGGGTGAATGCGATCCTGCGGCGGACCAGTGCACTCCCGCAGCTGGTGCGCCATGACGAGTGGGACTGGCATCTCCACGCCACCACCCCGGAGGCCCCGCTGGCCGACCGCATGGCCACGGAGGCGGCGATGGCCCTCGCGGACGTGGTCCGGGGCCATGAACTCGACCGCCTCGGTGCCTGCGCCGCACCGGATTGCGACGGCGTGGTGCTCGACCTCAGCCGGAACCGGTCCAAACGCTTCTGCGACACGGGGAACTGTGCGAATCGCACCCATGTGAAGGCGTACCGGGCGCGGAGGGCGGGTACCGCCTGATCAATCAGAGCCACGGCGGGCTTGCCTGTGCGCGGTCCGGGAACTTCGGCACCCTAGGGCTTGCACCGCCTGACCGCCCGAGCCACGGCGGGCTTACCTGTGCGCGGTCCGGGAACTTCGGCATCCCTGGGCGTGTGGCTCGGCCCGACACACCGTCGTCAGAAGCCCACGCCGTCGAAGCCCCCGAAGTGGAACGCACGCGCCCGGATCGTTGCGGCGCTCGACTCACCCGACCGGCCTCCCGACCGATCAACAGGACGATGCAGCTCAGCGTCCGACGTCGTCCTCCTCCGCCGACGGGGCTGCGACGCCCTCGACGCCGTCGCCCGTGAAGCCGTCCTCAGAGTATCCGTGGTCGGCGAAGCCCGGCTGTGCCGGGCCGTCGAACGACACGGAGAGGGAGGAGCTGTAGGCGGACCCGTGCCCACCGCCGTAACCGACTCCCGGGCCCGGCCCGAAGGGCCCCCCGGCCTCCTCGGGTATCGGACCATTGCTGCCGAGCAGGCTCCTGGTCAGTGAGGCGCTGTCCGCCATGAGCTCGCCCACGGCTGCGATCAGGTGAGCATCGGCCGTCGGAACACCCTCGAGCGCGGCTGCGAGTACAGCGCGCCGGACCAGCTCGCGCGCGAAGGACGCCGTCGTGCCGTCGGTGCGGCCTGCGGCGGTCCCGATCGCCTCGGCACCGAAGGGCAGCCCACCGGCGTAGAGGCGCAGCAGCGCGGCCCGCTCGTGCTCGGCCGGCAGCGGCACCTCGACCGCCAGATCCACGCGTCCTGGCCGCTGGGCGAGCGCACGCTCGAGCATGTCCACGCGGTTGGTGGTGAGGACGAAGGTGACGTCGGCGTCGGCGTCGAGGCCGTCCATGGCATCGAGCACCTCGAACAGGAGGGGCTGTGGGCCAAGTCCGAAGCTGCGGTCCTCGGCAATCAGGTCGCAGTCCTCGAGGACCACGATGCAGGGTTGCAGCGCACGCGCCGTCCTGGCCGCCTCCCCCACATGGGCGAGCGTGCTGCCGGAGAGGAGGATCGCCGTCGTGCCCTCACTGGCGCTGAGCAGGAAGCGGACAGTATGGGTCTTGCCCGTTCCCGGCGGACCGTAGAGGAGGATGCCGCGTTTGAGGTGCTGGCCGGCCTTCAGGAGTGCCTCGCGATGGGCGCTGATGCCGAGCGCATGCTCCCTGACCCGGCCCAGCAGACCGTCGGGGAGGATGACGTCGTCGGCCGAGAGGGTGGGTCGCTCGTGGAAGGTGATACCCGCGTCACCGGAACCGAAGTTGTCAGTGGTGAACGAGAGCACCTGTCCCTTGAGGACGCTCTCGCTGCGCATGCGCTGCCGGAACTCGGCAAGGAAGGCTTTCGTCACCGCCGGGTCCGCACACAGGACCTCGAGCGAGGCCGACATGCGGCCGTAGCGAGGTTCGGCGCTGCGCTGCAGGAGTGCCACGGGAACACCGTCGAAATCGAAGAGCCGGAGTCCGAGGGCAACGGTCTGTCGCTGCTCGGCAGGACCGACCGGCAGGTTCACGTAGTCCGGCTGCGCCAGCGGGAAGTTCGGGTAGAGGGCAGACTGCTGGAGCATGTCGCTCAGCGACGAATGGTGCCGTTGATCGCCCCCGCCGATCCCGACCAGCCGGGCGTCGGGCCCCGCAACGGCCGTCAGCACGATGTCGGCATCGACGAAGCGGTGGGCGGCGACCTCCTCGACGACGACGGCGACACCGCCCGCCGGCGTCCCGAGGTGGGCGCTGAGCGTGTCGAGGAGCTCCGTACCCTGCGCCGACGTCGGGAGCGCGTCCTGGGCCAGGCGCACCAGCGTACCGAAATCCCTCATGAAACCAGCGACGTCATCGTCCATGAGGGGAGGGTAGCAGGACGTCTGGGCTCCAGGCGGTTCCGGCGTCGTCCCCGAGGGTGTCGGTACCGCAGCCGGGGACATCACCGCCGGCTGTCCCCCGACCCACCCGACCGCCGAAAGGTGGCGGAGGCTGTCTCAGCCGTCCTGGTTCGGCAGCCGCTCTCCGTACCGGGGCGCGTCACCGGACTCCGGGTCGGCAGCCTGCGATGTTCCCTGCGGCTTGGCCTGTGCATCCGGCCGGGCGGAGGACCGGTTGACGCCGGAGCCCTGGCTGAGGTGCTCGGCGTTGGGGGTCTCCGCCATCATCAGCATGGCGCAGATGACGAGTGAGACGATGAACGCGATCCCGGCCGCGGTGAGGCCGAGGTCCACGCGCAGTACCTGGGTGCCGCCGCCGGTGGCGAAGATCGCTGTCGCCACTCCCGCGACCACGGCTAGCGCCGCCGAGAACACCAGCGGAGCCTTGATGCCGTAGCGGAACCGTCCCTGTGTGGGCTTCCCCGGCTGACGCTTGGCCACGGGCACTCCTTCCGGTGATGAATTTTCTACGAGTCGTAGAGCTTCTAGTTTACGGGGTCCGGTCCGTCCTGGGTTCCCTGGAGTGATGATGCGCTCAAGGCTGAATCGTGCCGATAGCTGAGGGCGGCGATCCCGAGCACGACGGCGGTCAGGAGCGCCCCCCCGCCACTGACGCCCAGCAGCGCCTGCGGACCCAGCTGCTCCACGAATGGCAGAATGGCGCCGGTGACGAGGCCGATGACCCCTACGAGGACCAGATCCCGTGCCGCGGGCCGGCTCCGCTCGGCGAGACCCCGGACCAGCTCGACGACGCCGGCCACCGCCAGGGCCGCGGACCCCGCGAAGGCGAACGTGCGGGCATCCACGACGACGAGGCACGCGAGCCCCGCCCCGAGGAGCAGCCCGCCGCCGACGATGACGAGCGGCGTGATGCGCGTGTTCCGGCCCAGTGTCCGATGCGTCCACAGATAACCGGCGCCCCACAGCAGGAGATACGACCCCCCCGCGATGGCCAGCACCGAGGTGGTGGGCTCACGCCAGAAGATCGTGACCAGGCCGAAGATCGCGCTCACCACGGCTCGTGCCATGAAGGGTCTCCAGACCAGGAACCCGGCCGGATCGGCGCCCGGCGCGCGTGCTGCAGTAACCATCGGTGTCTTTCTCACGTGGTGCGGTGATCTCGCCTTCTCGGCATGACCAGTTTAGGGGCGGCTCTGCTCCGGCCTCCTACCCGGGCGGTGGCCGCCTCACGACGCGCCGTGCACCACTGTCCCCCGCGTGGCGCCGGTGACCATCCAGCGATCGTCCCTGATGTGCCAGCCCAGCGTGATGGATCGGGCCAGCATGTACCCGACGCCGAACGCCACCCACAGCCACACGATGCCCTCGCTCCCCGACAGGCCCGCACGGTCCACGAGGACCAGCAGCGGCACGTAGAGGACCAGGTTCACGACGCCGGCGAGCGCCAGGTACCGCGCGTCACCCGCGCCGATCAGCACGCCGTCGAGCACGAAGACGAAGCCGCACACCGGCTGCGCTGCCGCGAGGACCCAGAGCCCGGCGGCGAATGCCGCCTGTACGGACTGATCGGTGGTGAAGATCCACCCGAGGAACGGGGCGGCCACGGCGAGCAGGGCGCCGGTGATGACCCCGAACCCAACACCCCAGGTGATCATGCGTCGCGTGAGCGCGCCCGCCAGGACCCGGTTCCCGGAGCCCAGCTCCTTGCCGATCAGCGCCTGGGCCGCGATGGCGAGGGCATCGAGCGCGAAGGCGAGGAAGGTGAAGACCGTCATCACCAGCTGGTGCGACGCAAGGCCGAGGGCCCCCTGCCCGGTGGCCACGAAGACCGTGGCCACCACCGCGACGCGCAGTGACAGAGTCCGCAGCATGAGCCAGGAGCCCACGTGGGCGGTGCTCCGGATCCCGTGTACGGACGGCCTGAGCGAGACGCCGTCCCGCCGCGAGGAACGCACGATCATGAGGAGATACACCCCGGCCATGCCCCACTGCGCGATGCTGGTCCCCAGGGCGGACCCCGCCACGGACATCCCCGCCTCGTATACCAGCACATAGTTGAGGGCGATGTTGACGCCGAACCCGGCACCCGCCACCACGAGCGGGGTCCGGGTGTCCTGCAGTCCACGGAGCATGCCGGTGGCGGCGAGGACCACCAGCATGGCGGTCAGGCCGGGCATGGACCAGCGCAGATAGTCCACCGCGAAGGCACCTACGGCACCCTCGGCTCCCAGGAGTGACACGAGGGCGGGAGCTGTGAGCCACCCGGCGCCGGAGAGCAGGAGACCGAGCACGACGGCGAGGCCCACGCCGTCCCGCCCTGCAGCGAGCGCTTCCGGCCGACGCCCGGCACCGAGCAGGCGCGCGACGGCGGGCGTGGTGGAGTAGGCGAGGAAGACCATGAGCCCGACGGCGGTCTGGAGCACCGTGGAGGCCAGTCCCACGCCCGCGAGTTCGGCGACGCCCAGGTGCCCGACGATGGCCGAGTCCGCGAGCAGGAACAGTGGCTCGGCGATGAGTGCGCCGAGGGCAGGGACGGCGAGCCGCAGGATACTGCGGCTGAGCAGGCGGTTGTCGGGCAGTCTCTCGTGCACCCGACCAGCCTAGGGTGTCGGTGACGAGGCCTAAACTGGAACAGACCATCCATTCCGCACGGGGAACCAGGGGAACCATGAAACTCGGGCTCAAGCAGTACCTGGCCGGTCTGATCCTCTTCTTCGTCAGCACGCTCTTCCTGCCCGGGGCCGTCTCCGACTACGCACGCGCCGAATCGACCGGCACCCCCGTGCCCCCCACGGCCCTGCCGTACCTGCTCATCGGACTCGCCCTCATCCTCGCCGCCGCCGCGTGCCTCGGCTGGGGGTACTGGCTCACGCGTCGCAACCGGGATCCGCGGCGCCCGCATCGCGAGGACGACCCGGACGAACCCCTGCTCCGACCGGGATACGGTCCGCCGCCGGGGCAGGAGACATGGCGCGAGCATCCGCTGCGGCGTCCCGAGCAGGGCGACCAGCGCCCCTGAGACCCCGGGCCAGGGCAGCGCACCCTGGGTCGACGACACCTGGCCTGGATGCCGTACCCTTGCGACGCCGTCCCCTGGGCGAGCACGGGCCGCCCGGCACCGCTAGTCGAAGTGCGTCCTCCCGGGGCCCTGGCCGAGCGACTGCAGGACCGATGCCGCGACGTCACGCACCTTCAGATTCCTCGCGCTCGAGGCAGCCTTGAGGATGGACATCGCCTCGTCCTGCGAACAGCGGTTCTGCCCCATGATCACACCGACAGCGAGGTCGATCGTGGTTCGGCTCTCCATCGCCGCCCGCATGTCCGCACTGGACTCGGTCAATCTCGCGATACGCACCGCGAGCCGGAGGGACACCGAGACCTCCTCGGCGAATCGCTGTGCCGCTGCGATGTCGCTCTCGCAGAATGCCTCGGCGAAGGGCGAATAGAAGTTGAGCGCCGCCATCGCCTCGCCCTCGAGCGGGATGGGGACGCCGAGGGCGGAGATGATGCCGTGACCGGCGATCGCCCGGCTGTACTCGGGGAACCGCTCCTCGACAGTGAAGTCGGGGACGTACTGCGCAGAGCCCTCACGCGCGGCGCGAAGGCACGGCCCGTCGTCGAACGCGTACTGGACCTCGTCCATCTTCTGGGCCAGAGCGCCGTTACTGGCCACCGTCGTCTTGACGCGGTCCCGCAGGAGCGTCACTCCGCAGAGGACCTCGTCGGAGCCGGTGGACATTCGGTGACCGGCCGCGATGACCAGCTTCGTCAGGAACTGCTCGACGTCCTCGCTGTCGAGCACCATGTCCTGGATCGCACCCGCGTCGACCGGACCCACTGTGTTTTCTTGATCAGACAATCCGTGAACCTTTGCATCACTTCCCGTGCGGCCGGCACGCGCCGGCGTCGGGAAAGGATTGCCGCTTGCTGCTAAACGACGAGATGAACATTACCCAATCCCGGGGTGCGCTGACGTCGTCCCCGGGAGCGGGCGACCAGGGCAGGGAGCTCCTTCCTCAGGGGGACTCCTTCGCGGGGTCGGTCGTGCCGGACGCGGAGGCGCCGAGCAGCCCGAGGTCCTCGTGACGCCCGCGGTAGACCGCGGTACGCAACTCGATCGCGTAGGCCTCGAGTGCCGGCATCCCGACCGAGGCGGCGACGGCGATCTCCGCCTCGATGTCGTAGGGCACCCGCACGAACTGGATCCCGAAGGCAGCCCCACGATCATCCCGCGGGTCGCCCTCGAGGATCACGTAGCTCGCCTGCGGTTCGTCGAGGGGATTCCCCACACTGCCCACGTTCACGAGGGTGCGGCTGCGCACCGTCGAGACGAAGGCATCGTGGATGTCTCCGTAGCACACCACGTCCGGCGCCGGTCCGGCGCCGGTCAGCCCGGTCGGCGCGAACATGCCCTCGAAGTCCTCGTCGGTGTGCCGGGCGTGCACGCGGTGGTACACGCTCCTGGCCGAGGCGTGGAACAGGCGCACGCGCCTGCCGCCCAGGCGGAGATCATGACAGAGCGGGAGGGTCCCCAGCCACCGGCGGTCCTCCGGGGTCAGCTCGTCGTGCCACCACCATCCGGCCTCGTCCCTCCACTCGGGGGTGTCCGTGGGGAGGAAGTCGTCCCAGTTGCCGCGGACGGTGACGGCGCAGTGGAGGCGGCTGAGCCGCACGCACTCCGATCCGCGGGGCCCCTTTCCCGCGACGTCGCCGAGATTGTAGACGGTGGTGATCCCGCGTCGACGAAGATCGGCCAGCACGGCCTCGAATGCCGTGACATTCCCGTGGAGATCCGAGATCACCGCGCAGCGTTCCATGCGCACACAGTACAGCGGCACCAGCACGCAGGGTCGCCGGCGTGGAATCCCGCACCGCCCTCGAGGGATCACAACGCGGAAACCCGATCGTTATGAAGCGACCGAGAATATACCGCGGAAGTATGACGCGGAATCGGGTTCCCACGAGCTAGCATTCTCTAATCCGACCTCGAGGAAGAGGAAACATGCGTCTTTCCCACCCCCGTATTTCCCACCGCCCTTCGGCGCTGATCACAGCGGTGATGTGCGCATCGCTCCTCCTCGCCGGCTGCGGCTCGTCGACGGAGCAGGACACCGCGGACACAGCCGAGGAATCACCGCTCGGGGAGTATTTCGCCGCCGCCTACGGTGGTGACGCCAGTCCGGAGGAGCAACAGAAACAATATGCGGAGGACGAGCGCGAACGGGAGGACCTGGTTGCGCAGTGCATGAAGGACGAGGGCTTCGAATACACACCGAATCTCCAGGATGCCTCGTTCATGATGTCCGACGACACGGAATGGGATCCCGAGTCCCGCGAATGGGTGGCCCAGTACGGGTACGGAATGATCAACTACCCGGGCCGCGAAGAAATGGAATCGGGGAACCAGGACGAATACGTCGACAATAATGCCGACTATGTCGAGAGCCTGTCCGGATCCGAGCAGGAAGCCTTCTACGAGGCGTTGCACGGTCCCGTTCCCGACGAGGAGGACATGCCCGTCGAGGGCGAGTCGATGGAGTACGACTGGGAGGCCGCGGGGTGTTACGGCTGGGCAGAGCACGAGCGCAGCGGTGAGGACCCCATGATGTCCGATGAGCACAAGGCGCTGATGGACGACATGAACACGCTGTGGGAAAGCACGATGGACGCCCCGGAACTCGCCGAACTCGATGCCGCCTGGGCCTCCTGCATGGCCGATGCCGGCCGCCCCGGCTTCGCTACCCAGGCAGACGCGCAGAACAGCATCAACGAGGAGATGAACGAGCTGTACGGGGAGGGCACCGGCGACGGACCGGACGAAGCGAAGATGGCCGAGGCGGGAGAGAAGGAGATCGAGCTCGCGCTCGCAGATCTGGACTGCCGTGAGAAGACGGATTACCGGGCCGCCGCCCTGCAGGTGAACAACGAGCAGGAGCAGCAGTTCGTCGATGACCACAAGGCACAGCTCGAAGCGTTCAAGGCAGATCTCGAGCAGGGGCGCTGAGTGCGGCGCTTCCGACGTGATCAGCCGGACAGTCGCTCGGACGATTCCGACGAACGCACGGAGGACATCGGGCTGGAGAAGCTCGCGGCTCTGCAGGAGTCCACGGATCCGGAACAGCCGACCTGGAGCCCCGGCGGCTCCGCCCCGAACGTGATGCTCGCCGACGAAGCCGATGCGGTTGACGGGACGACCGGCGAGGAGCAGCCCCGCAGGCGCGCACCGTTCCTGGCGGGAGGAACGGCCGTCCTGCAGCGCAATCGCACTCTGTGGATCGTCGCCCTCGCGGCAGCCCTGAGCCTCGTGGCCGGCTTGCTGCTCGGCCGGTTCATCATTTCCCCCGCCGATGCGGCCGCGAGCGCCGAACCGCCGGCGCTAGGGCTGGTCACCGTGCCCGTGGAGTACGGGCCGCTCAGCAACGACGTGACGATCCGCGGCGAGATCGCCTACTCCGACCCGGTCGAGGTGCGGATCGATGCCTCGGGCAGCGCCGGGCCGTCGGTGGTCACCGGTCAGGTGCCCGAGGAGGGGACCGAGCTCGAGGCCCTGTCCATCGCCCTGGAGGTCGCCGGGCGCCCCGTGATCGTCCTGCCGGGACAGCTACCCGCGTATCGGACGCTCCAGGTGGGCGTGTCGGGTCCGGATGTGGTGCAGTTCAAGACCGCGATGCGGACGATGGGTCTCGATGCCGGAGACCCCGCCGACAATGTCTTCGGCGCGGATGCGGCACGGGCCGTCGGTACCCTGTACAGCCAGGCCGGCTACTCGGCACCTGAGGGCGAGGAGGGCAGCGTGGACATGGTGCTCGCCGCGGAGGAGTCGGTCCGCTCAGCGGAGCAGACGCTCCTGACGGCCCAGGGCGATCTGGCAGCGACGCCTGTCGGCGCAACGCCCGTGGAGCTCCGCGAGGCCGACAACGCGATCGCGAGTGCGCGCCGGGAACTGGATGCGGCGCAGCAGGAGAGCCCGCCGGATCCAATCCGCATTGCAGACCTCGTCGATGCGCTGGATCTCGCCGCGCTCAGGCGGCAGGAGGTCGGGGCGGATCGGACCGATGCACCCCAGCGTGCCGCCGTCGAGGCAGCGCTCCAGCAGCTCACCGGGACCCAGGAGGACCTGGCCCGTGCGCAGGAGGCGGCGCTTCCCTCCCTGCCTCCCGGCGAGGTCCTGTTCCTGACCGAGCTCCCGCGCCGCGTGGATGCCGTCACCGCGACGCGGGGATCCATTCTGGAAGGACCGGCCATGACGGTGTCGGGGGCCTCACTCGGAATGACGGGATCAGCCGCCGAGGCCGACGCACGCCTCCTGAAGGTCGATGCCGCGGCTACGTTCGAGCTGCCCGACGGCTCGCCGCACAAGGCGAAGATCACCTCGGTGGCCCCGGGCGACGGCGACTCCCAGCGCTGGGACGTCGAGCTCGTCCCGGATCCACTGACCCCCGAGCAGATCCTGGAACTGCAGGGCTCCAACGTCCGGGTCGCGATCGCGGTCGGCGCCACGGACGGCGATGTCCTGTCCGTGCCCTATGCCGCGCTGACGGCAGGACCCGGCGGACAGACGCGGGTCGAGGTCTCCGAGGGTGATCCCAGGGACGGGGACGAGAGCCCCACACGGCTCGTCACGGTCCGGAGCGGGCTCGCCACCTCGGGTGCCGTAGAGGTCACGCCGGTCGAGGGGAAGCTCTCCGAGGGAGACCTCGTGGTGGTGGGCCGGTGAGTCAGGCCCTGGTCGAGCTGCGCGATGTCACGCGGTCCTTCCCCGGACCGCCGGAGGTGCAGGCCCTCAAGGGGATCAATCTGTCAGTGAACCCCGGGGAATATGTCTCGATCGTGGGGCCCAGCGGTTCCGGCAAGTCGACCATGCTGAACATCCTGGGCCTGCTCGACCGACCGAGCGTGGGAGAGTACCGGTTCGACGGCCACCTCACCGGCGGCCTCGACGAGGACACCCGCGCAGCCGTGCGGGCACAGCGCATCGGCTTCGTCTTCCAGGCCTTCCACCTCATGCCGCGCCGGTCGGTGCTCGAGAATGTCATGATGCCCATGCTCTACAGCGGTACCCCCCGGACGGAACGCGAGGATCGGGCCAGGGAGGCGCTCCACCGGGTAGGTCTGGGGCATCGGATCGACTTCCTTCCCGGGCTGCTCTCCGGCGGGGAGCGACAGCGCGTCGCCGTGGCGCGCGCCGTCGTCACCCGACCGAAACTGCTGCTGGCCGACGAACCCACCGGAAATCTCGACGGGGCCACGACGGCCGGCGTCATGGCCCTGTTCGAGGAACTCGTCACGGATGGCCTCGCCCTGATCATCATCACCCACGACCAAGCCGTCGCACGGCGCGCTCCCCAGTGCGTGCGCATCGATGACGGACGGGCGAGCACCGACGGATGACACGCTCTGCGCGCACCCCCGTGGAGCCGGTCGACGACGCCGAGGTGGTACCCGTCACCGACCTCCTCGATCCTGTTCCGGCAGCCGACCGCTACAGCTTCGTCGATCTGCTCATCGAGGCGACGTCGGACCTGGGCACCAGACCGGCCCGGCTCCTCATGACACTCGCGGGCACCATTCTCGGCATCGGCGCCCTCGTCGCCACGATCGGCTTCGCCCAGACCACCGCCGGCCAACTCGCCCGACAGTTCGACGCCTTCGCAGCGACCCAGCTGATCGCCTCGCCGGCAACGGCGCAGACCGCCGGTGGTGACAGCGTGGCGACGACACGGCTCCCATGGGACGCCGTAGAACGGATCGAGCGACTCGCCGGCGTCGAACAGGCCGCAATGATCAGCGACGTCGATCTCGGCAGCGGCACCCTCACCGCTGTTCCGGTGAACGATCCCTCGGCACCGGCCAGCGCTCCTCCACGGCTTTTCGCTTCCTCCGCCGGTCTCGTGGACACCCTCGAAGGCCGGATCGTCCATGGGCGACTGTTCGACGACGGCCACGATCTGCGCCGCGACCGTGTAGCCGTCCTGGGCAGCCGGCTCGCGGAGCGTCTCGGCATCACCCGCGTCGATTCGCAGCCCTCCATCTTCATCGACGGACTGCCCTATGCGGTCCTCGGAGTCTTCGACGGGGTGCAGCAGCGGGCCGAGCTCCTCGACGGCGTCATCATCCCCACGGGCGCCGCCCGGGACGACTTCGGCCTCGGCGCGCCCGGCGAGGTCCAGGCCCGGATCGCTGTCGGCGCAGGCCCTCCGCTGGCGGACCAGAGTGCGCTCGCGCTCGCACCCGATGCCCCGGAGACCATCGACGTCGCGGCGCCACAGGGGCGCTCGGACCTCGCCGCCGATGTCCAGGCGGATGTCAACCTGATCTTCGTGGTCCTGTCCGTCATCGTGCTGCTCGCTGGCGGAGTCGGGATCGCCAACGTCACCATGCTCTCGGTCATGGAACGCACTGGCGAGATCGGGTTGCGCCGGGCCATCGGAGCAACCCGCCGCCAGATCGCCTCCCAGTTCATCGCCGAATCCGTGGTCATCGGCATCCTCGGTGGCCTCCTCGGGGCGACGGCAGGCGTTTTCGCGGTGCTCGTCATAGCCGTCTCGCAGGGATGGACGCCGGTCATCACCCCGTGGGTCGCGGGATCCGGCGTGCTGCTGGGAGCGGTCGTCGGTCTGCTCGCGGGAGGACTTCCCGCACGCAGGGCAGCCGGTGTGGAACCGGTCACCGCCCTCCGGGGTTCATGAAGCCGGAGCCGCGCCGAGGGACCGGAGCTCAGCCATCAGGTTCAGGCGAGCCGCTCCCGTCCAGCGGTCCCGGGCACGCCGCGTTCGGAAGAGGGGGTCGAGCGCGAGGAGCTGCTCCAGCACCCTTGATCGGCCCTGCCTGAATGCCTCATCGGGAATATGGGCGTACTCCAGCCTCACCGCCGTGCGATACCGCTCGTACTCCTGGTCCGACCCCCCGAGGACGGCGAGATCCGCGTCGCAGAGGAGCTCGCCTGCGCGATCGCCCGGCACCGGGTCGTGTGCACGTGTGAGGAGGATCAGGCGCTCGATCTCCTCCACTGCGGCCTCCGGGAGATGCGGCCGAAGCCGACCGCGGGCAAGGGCTGCCGATGCCTGCTCGTCCGCCCCGGCCACTCCCTGATAGACGGCGTCGTGGAACCATGCCGCGAGGAGAATACTCTGGCGGTGTGCAGTGTCGGAGGTATCCAGGAGCTGATCGAGAGCCTCGAGGACCGCCAGCAGGTGTGACGGAGTGTGGTATTTCCGCTGAGCCTCCGCCCACCGGTCCATGAGTTCCTGCCCGAGGCTGGGGTCGGTCGGCAGGAGAGCGCTCCAGCGCGAGGAGAGGGCAGCGCGGAGCTTCGCCGGCCGTCGTCGGGCCGGGACCCGGAGCCCGCTCGCGATGAGCGCCCGGACCAGACCGGCCCCGCTGACCGGTTGGGCACCACGATCGACGAGATCGCTGTACCGGCGTGCAGGTACGTCGTAGTGGTCCTCGTCGAACGCACGGAGCGGGATGCCTGCGGCTGCTGCGAACCCGTGGAGCTCCTGGAGGGAGGACGTGGAGACGAGATGCGAGAACACCGTTCCGTGCGCAGGCCAGGACGGCGGATCGATGAGGACAGCCATGCTGAGCAGTGTAGGGTTCCGCGGCTCGGACCCTGTACAAAGTCGTCGGAGGGTGGCATCCTCCGAAGTGATCCACATCACCCGTGCGGTCCGGTGGCCGCTCCGATTCCGAGGGAGCCGACATGACAGCCGCAGGAACCACCCTTCTCGCCATAGGTACCAAGAAGGGCCTGTGGCTCGCCGCGAGCTCCGACCGCGAGAGCTGGACCCTGAGCGAACCGAAGTTCCTCATGGAGGAGATCGCGAGCATCGGCATCGACACCCGCGGATCCCGCACGAGGTTGTTCGTGGGCCGGATGTCGTGGCACTTCGGTCCCTGCATCGCGCACTCCGACGATCTCGGTGAGACCTGGACGGAGCCGCAGGAGGGCAGTATCCGGTTCGGCGCCGACGACGGCGAGGCGCTCGAACGGATCTGGCAGATCCAGCCCGACTCGGAGGACCGGCCCGGCGTCGTCTGGGCCGGTTGCCAACCGATCTCCGTCTGGAAGTCCGTTGACCACGGCCAGACCTTCGAACTCAACCGGGGGCTCTGGGACCACCCGCACCGCACCGAATGGGGTGCGGGCTTCGGTGGGGCCGCCGCCCATACGGTGTTGCCGAGCCCGGCGGACGAGACCATACACGTGGCGATGAGTACAGGAGGCGTCTATCGCTCCGATGACGGCGGGGCGTCGTGGCAACCGCGCAACAGCGGGATCAGCGCCTATTTCATGCCGGATCCGGACCCCGAATTCGGTCAGTGCGTGCACAGGGTGGCACGCGACGTGGACCCCGACCACCTCTTCGCGCAGAACCACCACGGAGTGTACCGGTCCATGGACCGCGGGGACTCCTGGCAATCCATCGCCGCCGGCCTGCCGGCCGATTTCGGCTTCGTGATGCTCTCCCACCCGCACAGGAGCGGGACCGCCTGGGTCATCCCCCTCAAGGCCGACGGCGAGCGGATCCCGCCCGACGGCCGACTCATGGTGCACCGGACGGAGGACAGCGGGACCACCTGGCAGGCGACCGACGCCGGACTTCCGGCCGCCGACTACAACGCCGTGCTTCGCGACGCCGCCTGCGTGGACACCGCACCGACCCCAGGTGTCTATTTCGGGACCCGGGGCGGGGCGGTCTACGCCAGCATGGACGAGGGCCGCTCCTTCCGTGAGGTGGCGAGCCATCTGCCGGACGTCCTGTCGGTCCGGGCCGCCGTCGTTCCCGCCTGACCGGTCGCCCGGAATGCCCGCGGTCACCGTCCTGATCCCCACCCTCCTCCGCCCCTACCTGGACGGGCGGAGCGAGATCGGCGTCGACCTGCCGGCCCGGGGCGACCTCTCGTCCGTCCTGGACACACTCTGCGAGGGACGCCCGCTCCTCGAGCAGCGGATCCGTGCGGAGACGGGTGCGCTGCGGCGCTATGTGAACATCTTCGTGGACGGTGAGGACGTCCGTCGTCTGGGCGGCCTGGACACGGAGGTGCTCCCGGGTGCAACAGTCATGATCATCCAGTCTGTGGCCGGAGGTTGAGCGTCGGCAGGACGAGAGCTACTGGTAGGTCACGAGCCAGGGCTTCGGAGTCACGGTCGTATAGGTCTGCTCGGGGCTGAGGGTCGGTTTGTCCTCGTCGTAGAAGTTCTTCCACGAGGGCCAGATCCCCTCCGGCATGTTGGCCTGCAGGACCGACCACGTGTTCAGCTTCTCCCCCGGCGTCCCGTGCCCGTCGGCATGGAGTGTGAAGGCCAGCTCGCTGTGCGAGGTATCGAGCTTTTCGCGCCCGTCGATCATGTCCAGCCGGAACTGGTGGACCATCATGACCTTCTGCGGGAGATCGTTCTCGCGCGTCAGGTCCGCCAGCCAGGCCGACGTGGTGTTGATCTCCTCCGCATCGACGGATCCGATCTGCTGAAGCGGGAGCTGGCCCGGGGCAAGCCTCCACTCGGGGTCGAGCGCCAGCCCCACCGTGGGACGCTCGAGCAGTTCCTCGTAGAGCTTCACCTGGGAGAGGAAGTCCGTGCGGCCCGACTGGAAGTCGAGCACCACGTAGACCCCCGCCTCCTCGGCGGCGTCGACCCAGGGGATCAGGTCCTCGATCGCCGTCTCGCTGGAATAGTCGCCGTCGTCCCCTGCATCCGCGCTGGCCACTGTGGTGATCAGATCGATGGCCGGGATCACGGGTTCGTCGCTGAACGGCTGGTACTGCGCGGCCAGCTCCTTGACCCTGACCATGGCGGCTTTGCTGTCCTGCTCTCCCAGTGCGCCGAGGTACGGGCCGTCAGGGTGTCCGTAGAGCGCCACCATGCGCCTACCCGGGAAAACGGTCTGGCCGCCGCCGGGTAGTTCGATGCCGGTAGCCGCCACGCTCACCCGGGCCGCGAACTCCGTCTCGCTGCCGAACTCGTCACCCACCGCGTAGACCGCCGTGTCGGCGTGCTCGCCGACGGCGTCGACCGAGGCCGAGGTTGCACGGGGATCGCCCTCGGCGAGGATGCGCACATCCGCTCCCGCCGCTCGCGCCGTTGCCAGGGACGCGGGATCCGAGGCTGCAGTGGCCAGGACGAGGGCGGCGGCGTCCTCCTCCGGCGCCTCGAAGTCGGGCAGGTCCTCGGCGGTCGCCTGCTCCGCGAGATCGGGGCCGGCGGACGACGCCCCCGAGGTCGGCCCGGTCGGTGCGGGGCCGGACGGCGCCGGAGCGGCCGGTGCGGCACCGGACGGAGCGCTCTCCGGGGACGGTGGAGGTGTGAGCTCCAGCAGCTGCAGGTCCTCGCTCTCCAGCCCGGTGACAGTACGGACGAGATCCGCGGGCTCCACCGGCGTTGGCTCCGCCGTCACGCCGATCACGGACGAGAAGCCCTCGGCCGCCGTGGGCCCCGCGAGCAGGTCACGTGCCTGCCCCAGCGCGGTCCAGTCGGCAGTGGGGTCGCCGTAACCGACGATGCTGTCCACGCCGAGTCGGTCCAGCTCCGCGGTGACGTCGGCGATCCCCGACTCTCCCGGCCCGACGACCAGCAGTGGCACCCGGAGGCCCACGGCGGCACTCGCGGCAGGTCCGAGATCCGTAGCAGGCAGCGAGGCGTCCGCGTCCTCCGTCAGGACGACCGCCACCGGGCTGCGGTCGAAGAGTGCGCGGCTCGTCGCGAGTGAGAGCTCACCGGTGGAGCCACGGAGCACGAGGCGCTGGGACGCATCATCGGCGGAGAGGACCACATCGGCGTCCTGCTGCTCCTCGGTCTCGACGGCGTCCGGCGAGGGCGGCTCGGAATCCGAGCATCCGGAGACCGCCACGAGTCCGACGAGGGTGAGTCCGGCGAGGGTTCGCCTGCTGCGGGAGGAGATGGTCATCGCCTGCTTTCGTGAAGGGGATCTGACATCGAGGGTACGCGGATACCCGCCGGGTTCGGCGCCTGAGTCCGGGCGGCCCGCGGCTCCGGCGCCGACCGGACGGACATCAACCGCCCCGCACTTGGGAAGACACACCCGTACTCGTGGTTGCATCGGAGAACCTAAGCATGCTTAGGTTTAAGGATACGTTCCGGTCACGGGCCACGCCCCTACACCGGAAACCACGATTGAGCGTCCGTTCGATGGGCAATGTCAAGGTTAGGAATGAACATGACTACGCAGAATTGGCCGCAGGACCCCCTGGTCCCCTCCACCACCGGGAACGAGTCCTCCACGTCGGATCTCGGCACCACACACCTGGGCGCCGGGGACTCCACCTCCGGTTCCGACGCTTCGCGGACGGGTGCTGCGAAGGATCAGGCGAAGAAGGTGGGCGAGGACGGCAAGCACGCCGCCAAGAACGTCGCCGGTACCGCCGCGTCGGAGGCGAAGGGTGTGGCAGCCGAAGCCGGTGCGCAGGCCAAGGATCTTCTCGGTACCGTGACGTCGGAGGTCAAGAGCCAGGCCGGCGCCCAGCAGCAGAACATCTCGAAGGGACTGCGCTCGGCCTCGGAGGAACTGAAGTCGATGGCCGACGGGTCGGACAACCACACGGTGTCCAATCTTGTGCACCAGGCCTCCGAGCGTGCGGACTCCGTGGCGAGCTGGCTCGAGGGCCGCGACGCCTCTGAGCTCCTCGAGGACGTGAAGTCCTACGCACGCCGCAAGCCGGGTATGTTCCTCCTCCTCGCCGGAGGCGCAGGTGTCCTCGTGGGGCGTCTCACCCGGGGCGTCACGGGCAACCGGGACTCGGACACGACATCCTCCTCTGCGCAGGGCCCGGCACGGACCACCACCCCCCGTACGTCGTCGGACACCTCGACGACCGACGGGTACGCGGGCTACACCGAGGTGGATGCCGATGCCTACAGCGGCACACCCGCCACCGCAGGTATGGACGACCGGAGGCAGGAGCGCACCGAGCGCGATTCGAGTCCTGCGTTCGTGGACCCTGCCGACGAGTACCCGACCATCCCACCGGGAACGCCGCCCGTCGGTATCCGTCCGAACGACGGAGGCCTGCGCTGATGACTGAGACATCCGTCGGAGGCGCCCACCAGGCTTCTGCCCGTCCGGGGCCGGATACGACGACCGGAGGACCCGACCGCTCTCTCGGAGAGATCCTCGGCGAGGTCACGAAGGATCTGTCCACGCTGATGCGCCAGGAGGTGGCTCTGGCGAAAGCCGAAGCGACCGAGTCGGCGAAGAATGCAGGAAAAGGCGCAGGTATGTTCGCCGGTGCCGCCGTCGGCGGCCACTTCGTCCTCCTGTTCCTCTCTCTCGCAGCCATGTGGGGCCTCGGAGAGCTCATGGCACTCGGCTGGGCCGCTCTGATCGTCGCCGCGGTCTGGGCGATCATCGCCGCAGTACTGGCGCTGACGGGCAAGAAGGACATGAAGAAGGTCAAGGGTCTGCCGCAGACAGCGGAGACCATCAAGGAAATTCCGCCGACACTGAAACCAGGTGAGACACGATGAGCCAGTCCCCCGATGAGATCCGTGCCGAGATCGAGCGCACCCGACAGGCACTCGGTTCCGACGTCGACGAGATGGCCGACCGGGTGAACCCCTCGAACATCGCGCACCGCCAGACCGAGAAGGTGAAGCACGGTTTCAGCAACGTGAAGGAGACGGTCATGGGCAAGGCAGAGAACGTCAAGGAATCCGTGCTCGGCAAGGCGGAGGACGTCAAGGACTCGGCTCGGGATCACACCGGGCAGGCCAGGAACGCGATGAGTGGCGGGGCCGGGACCTCCCGTTCCACCACGGCCTCCGCGAAGGAGAAGGCTGCCGGCAATCCGCTTGCCGCCGGTCTGATCGCCTTCGGTGCCGGCCTCCTCGTCGCCTCCCTCATCCCTGCCAGCCAGAAGGAGCAGGAGGTCGCATCGCAGCTCAAGGAGCAGGCTGCTCCCCTGAAGGAGAAGGTCACCGACGCCGCCAAGCAGATCGGCGAGGAGGTCAGGGATCCCGCCCAGAAGGCCGCCCAGTCGGTGAAGGAATCCGCGACGGACTCGGCGCAGACCGTCAAGGAAGAGGGACAGCAGGCCGCAGGAGACGTGAAGGGCAGTGCACAGGACGCCCAGTCACGAGTGCAGCAGCAGAAGTAGCGGGCTGCGACCTCCGGTGGAGGGGCAGCAAATACTAAGCGTGCTTTCAATTCACTGCTAAGTGTGCTTACTCTAGAGGTCGGTGGTTCGCCGGAGCAGGATCCCGACGCAGCCTGAAGCCGGCAGTTCCACACCCTCACAGGTTCAACAGAAGGAGAACGACATGATCAACCAGGAACATATCGACACCCTGCTCAGCAATGGCGGCGACGTCCTCGGGTCCGACGGAGACAAGATCGGATCGGTCGGTCAGATCTACCTCGACGACCAGACCGGTGACCCCAGCTGGGTCACGGCGAAGACGGGCCTCTTCGGCACGTCCGAGTCCTTCGTTCCGCTGCAGGACGCCACCGTGGAGGGCAACGACGTGCGTGTGCCCTACACCAAGGCCCAGGTCAAGGATGCTCCCCGCGTGGAGTCCGACGGCAACCTCAGCCCGGAGGAAGAGGATCGCCTCTACCGCCACTACGAGATCGGTGGCGGGGTGACGGGCGATCGCACCGACACGACGACCGGCATGGTCGACAACGATCGCGACCTCGACGCGAACGCAGGGCGCCACGCAGGTACGGCGGACGCCGGCATGACCGGTCGCACCGACGACCGCGATGCTGCCGGCTTCGACTCCGCACGCGAGACCGTGGGACACGACACCTCGGGACCCACCACCGACGACGCCATGACGCGTTCGGAAGAGCAGCTTCATGTCGGCACCGAGCGTACCGAAGCAGGCCGCGCACGTATGCGCAAGTATGTCGTCACGGAGAACGTCAGCAAGACCGTGCCGGTGAGCCATGAGGAGGTCCGCGTGGTCAGCGAGCCCATCACGGACGCCAATCGCGGGAACGCCCACGACGGGCCGTCCATCAGCGAGGAGGAGCACGAAGTGACCCTCCACGCCGAGCGCGTCGTCGCCGACAAGGAGACGGTTCCCGTAGAGCGGGTCCGCCTCGACAAGGAGACCGTCACCGAGAATGAGACGGTCAGCGACGAAGTACGCAAGGAAAAGATCGAGGTCGAGGGCGCCGATGAGAGGCGCACCGACAACAACCGCTGAGTAACCGTTCAGCAGGGGAGGGCTCGGGGCGTTGCTCCGAGCCCTCCTGCATTTCCAGGGTCATCAAGGGTAAGGACACGCAATCGTGCCGGAGTTGAACGAATGGTCGACCAGCCGCCTGCTCACCACAGCGGCCCGTATCGTCGAACACTCATGGAACGAGAAGCTCCTGAGCATCGGCATCACCCACGCGGGGCTCACCACGCTGGGTGTCCTCGAGCGGGAGGGCACGGTGACGGGCGTACGCCTGGCACAGCTGGTCCACGTCCAGGCCCAGACGGTCGGACGGACTCTCGACCGCCTCGAGAAGCGGGGCCTCGTCACCCGGCTGCGGAACAGCGCAGATCGGCGCAGCCAGCGCATCACCATCACCGCAGCAGGTGTCAGTGCGATCGAACAGGCCAAGAACATCGAACACGAGCTCATGGCCGACGACGGTCTGGCCTCGCAGGAGCTTCGCGACGGTCTTGCGACCGTGATCAACGAACTCGGACCGAAGAAGGACTAGTACCCGCTGTTGTCGGCGGCCATGTTGTTGAAGCGGGAATAGTGGCCCTGGAAGCCGACGACGATCGTCTTCGTGGGACCGTTGCGGTGTTTGGCCACGATCACGTCCGCCTCACCCGCGCGGGCTGATTCCTTGTCGTACACATCGTCGCGGTGCAGCAGGATCACCATGTCGGCGTCCTGCTCGATCGATCCCGACTCACGCAGATCGGACACCTGCGGGCGCTTGTCGGTACGCTGCTCCGACCCACGGTTGAGCTGCGACAGGGCAACCACGGGCACATTCAGTTCCTTGGCGAGCAGCTTCAGCGCCCGGGAGAACTCCGATACCTCCTGTTGACGGGATTCGACACGCTTGCCGGAGGACATGAGCTGGAGATAGTCCAGCACCACGAGCTTCAGGTCGTGTCGCTGCTTCAGGCGCCGGCACTTGGCCCTGATCTCCATGAGGGACATGTTGGGGCTGTCGTCGATGAAGAGCGGGGCGTCGTTCATGCGGCCCATGGTGGTGGCGATCTTGCCCCACTGCTCGTCCTTGATGGTGCCCTTGCGTAGGTCCTGCAGGCCGATGGTGGCTTCGGCCGACAGGAGCCGCATCGCGATCTCGTTGCGGCCCATCTCGAGCGAGAAGAAGACGGTGGCCATGTTGTGCTTGATGGCTGCGGACCTCGCCCAGTCCAGGGCGAAGGTCGATTTGCCCATTGCGGGGCGGGCAGCGACGACGATCATCTGGCCCCCGTGCAGTCCCTGCGTCAACTCGTCGAGTTCGTAGAATCCAGTGGGAACGCCTGTCATTCCCTCCCCACGATGTCCCGCGGACTCGATCTCGTCGACCGTGCCCTCGATGATGTCCTTGAGGGCCACGTAGTCCTCGGCCGTGCGGCGTTCGGCGACGGCATAGACCTCGGCCTGGGCGGCATTGACCAGGTCGTCCACCTCGCCGTCGTTCGAGTAGCCCAGTTGGACGATCTTCGTGCCCGCGTCCACGAGGCGGCGCAGCACGGCCCGCTCTCGGACGATCTCGGCGTAGAAGCCCGCATTGGCGGCCGTCGGCACGGACTGGATGAGGGTGTGGAGGTAGGCGGGCCCACCGATCCGCGAGATCTCCCCGCGCTTGGTGAGTTCGTCGGAGACGGTCACGGCGTCGGCGGGCTCCCCGCGCCCGTAGAGGTCGATGATCGCCTCGTAGATGCTCTCGTGTGCCGGACGATAGAAGTCGAGCCCCCTGAGCACCTCCACGCAGTCCGCGATGGCGTCCTTCGACAGCATCATGCCCCCGAGGACGGATTGCTCCGCGACGAGATCCTGTGGCGGCGTCCGGGAGAACTCCGGATGCCGGGTGTCCGTCGATGAATCTGCATGTGCCAGGGACACTGAACGGCCTTCCTCGTATTATAGAAACGCTGTCCGCCACGGCGGACGCCGGACACCCGGCCCGGGCCTGATAGGACAAGGCCTATCACCCGTCACCCTCACTATCGGGAGTCATCCGCCACCGTAACCCCGCCAGGACGCTGACCGAAATGCTGGACCAACAGGGGGTGTGGGTAAGTGTGAATAAGCTGTGGATTGCGCGGCGTGTCTTGTGCACAGGATGGGGACAACGCTGTGGACAACTATTTTTACCGCTGCTCGAACCGAGTCTGACGTGGGAAAACTTTATACAGACCCTGTGGAGCGAAAGTATTTTTCCGGTCCGCCATCCACAGAGACCATGTTGACAAAGACCCCGGATTGCCTCCGGTCCTGCGCCGCGACGGATCAGCGGCGGCGCTCCCGCGGCGCCGGACCGCGCTGGTTCCAGCAGGACCGACGACAAAGGAAGCCCCCACCGAAGTGGGGGCTTCCTGGACCTGCTGAGGGGTCGTGCGAGCTAGCTGGCGACGACGTCCAGATCGATCACTGCGGCGACGTCCTCGTGCAGACGGACATTCGCCTGGTAGGAGCCGACCGACTTGATGTGCGCCGGGAGCTCTACCTTGCGCTTGTCGATCTTGCCCAGACCGGCGGCCTCGACCGCCTTCGCGACGTCGTCCGTCTTGACCGTCCCGAACAGGCGGCCGGAGCCACCCGCCTTCACGGTCAGGGTGACGGGCTTCGCCGACAGGGCGGCAGCCTGGCGCTGAGCGTCCTCGAGCGAGGCATGCTCCCGCGCGGACCGCGCCGCCTTGATCGAGTCGACCTGCTTCTCGCCACCCTTGCTCCATGTGAGGGCGAAGCCACGGGGCAGAAGATAGTTACGTGCGTAACCGTTCTTCACCTCGACGACGTCGCCTGCAGCACCGAGCCCGGTGACTTCCTGGGTCAGAATGAGTTTCGACATGGTGTGTCCCTTTCCCTAGCCGCGACCGGCGCCGGAGTACGGCAGCAGTGCGACCTCGCGGGCGTTCTTGATTGCCTGGGCGATCTTGCGCTGCTCCTGCACGGTCACGCCGGTGACGCGACGTGCGCGGATCTTTCCGCGATCGGAGATGAACTTGCGCAGCAGAGCTACGTCCTTGTAGTCGATGACGGTGACATCAGCGGCCTTGAGGGGATTGGACTTTGGTTTGGGCTTACGGAGTTCAGCCTTGGCCATCGTGGTGCTCCTTCTTCTGTTGGAGCCCGCAGAACGATTCTGCGGGATGGGAAGTACAAGTCACGCGAGTGACTGCGGTAGCGATCCCGGGAACGGGACCGTCACCTAGAAGGGTGGCTCGGAGTCGGGGCCATTGCCCCAACCCTGTGAGTTACCACCCGAGTTTCCACCCGAGGGGGCGCCCCAGGGGTCGTCCGCCGGCTGCTGGGACTGCTGTCCGCCGCCCCAGCCGGAACCCGACTGCGCGTTCGACCCGCCACCGTTGCCCCCGGAGTTACCTCCGAAGCCCCCGCTGTTACCACCGCCGGAGCGCTGGGTGCGGGTGACCTTGGCGGACGCGTAGCGCAGGGACGGACCGATCTCGTCCACCTCGAGTTCCATCACCGTGCGCTTCTCGCCCTCCTTGGTGTCGAAGGATCGCGACTTCAGTCGGCCCTGGGCAACCACTCGGGTTCCCTTGGTCAGGGTCTCGGCGACGTTCTCCGCCGCTTCACGCCATACCGAGGCGCGGAGGAACAGCGTTTCGCCGTCCTTCCAGTCGCTCGTCTGACGATCGAACGTGCGGGGAGTGGACGCGATGGTGAAGTTGGCGACCGCCGAACCCGACGGCGTGAAACGCAGTTCGGGGTCATTGGTCAGATTGCCGACCACCGTGATGACTGTCTCGCCTGCCATGGTGCCTCCTTGGGTCACGTCCCGCCGGAGCGGGCTGGATGGAAAGAGCTCTGCCGAAATTATTCGGCGGAGACCTTCTGCTCCTCGGGGCGGATGATCTTGGTCCGCATGATCGTCTCGTTGAGACTCAGCTGGCGGTCCAGTTCGGACGCCACGGCCGGGGTGGCGGTGAAGTTGACGACGGCGTAGATGCCCTCGGTCTTCTTCTGGATCTCGTAGGCGAAGCGCCGACGTCCCCAGATGTCCACCTTGTCCACCGTGCCGCCGCCATTGCGGACCACGTTCAGGAACTTCTCGAGTGTCGGGTCGATGGAACGTTCCTCGACATCGGGGTCGATGATGACCATCAATTCATATGCACGCATGTGTGAACCCACCTCCTCTGGGCTGAGCGGTCACGGTCTTTCCGCAACAGGAGGTTCTCTAGCGTTGATCCGGCCGCTGCCGGCGATAGGTACCGCCGGCAGTCCGTCGCACGGACGAATCAATGATACCGGACTAATGGTCCGCGCCGAACCTGCCAGGGGCGCTACCGCCCGTCGCCGAAGAAGCGGAGGGTGACCGCTGCGAGATGTCCGGGATCATCCACCCCGCAGAGTTCCCGCGCGGAATGCATGGACAGCAGAGGGGTCCCGACGTCGACGGTCCGGATGCCCAGCCGCGTCGCGGTCAGCGGGCCGATGGTGGAGCCGCACGGCATCATATTGTTGGAGACGAACTCCTGATAGGGCACATCGGCCGCGCGGCAGAGGTCCGCCCAGTAGGCGGCACCCGCCGCATCCGTGGTGTAGCGCTGATTGGCGTTGATCTTCAGGAGCGGGCCCCCGTTGAGCACGGGCAGATTCACGGGATCGTGACGCTCTGCGTAATTGGGGTGCACGGCGTGGCCGGCGTCGGCCGAGACGCAGAACGACGACGCCATGGCTCGGAGCCGCTCCTCTGCTCCAGCTCCGAGACCGAGCGAGATCCGGTACAGGACGTCCTCGAGCAACGGCCCGCTCGCACCCGAGCGCGAGGCGCTGCCGACCTCCTCGTGGTCGAAGGCCGCCAGCACGGCGATCGGTCCCTCCGAGGGCCCCGTCGTGGCGGTCTCGATGATCGCGGTGAGGCCGGCGTGGACCGAGGAGAGATTGTCGAGCCGACCCGAGGCGAAGAATGCGCCGTCGGCACCGAAGACGCGCGGCTCCTGGGTGTCGGCGACCACGACGTCGAATCCACCCACCTCCAGCGGGTCCACTCCTGCCCCTTCGGCGAGGAGACCGAGCAGATCGGCGTCCAGCGGATCTCCCAGACCCCACACCGGATTCATGTGACGCTGCTTGTCGAGCGTGAGCCCGTCGTTCACCGCCCGGTCGAGGTGGACGGCGAGCTGCGGGAAGCGCAGCAATGGTCCGGTGTGCACGAGGTGCTCCGTGCCGTCGAGCAGTGTCAGGCGGCCTGCGAGCGCGAGTTCGCGGTCCAGCCAGGAGTTCAGCAGCGGACCCCCGTACACCTCGACGCCGGCCTGCAGCCAGCCGTACTTCCCGGTGGTGGGCTTCGGCTTGAGCTTGAACGACGGCGAATCGGTGTGTGCCCCGAGGATGTGGAACGCCGTCGTGGGCCCGGCGCCCGGCGGGACCACCCAGGCGATGAGGGCCCCGTCGCGGATGACGAAGTAGCTGCCGACACCGCCCTGCCAGGCCTCGCGCTCCTCCAGCTGTACGAACCCCTTCGCCCTGAGGCGCCGTCCGGCCTCCGCCGCGGCGTGATAGCTCGATGGTGACGCCGCGACATAGGCGCCGAGATCCTGGATGTGGGCTGGGGTGGGGCTCATGGTCCGATTCAACCAGATACCGTTCGTGACCCTCCGTCATACGGGGCACTCCTTCGCCCTGCCTTCACCTGTTCTTCGGTTTGGACCTACTCTTCGGTGTTCCTTCGCGCATGATTCGAGGGTACGGCGGGTCCGGGTTGAGCTTCGATGCCCATATTTGATACCAGAAGCACCGGATCCCGCTGGGGGAACCGGGCCCCACCGATCGATCCTCACGAAAAGGTCTCACCATGGCTCGCATGTCCCGCATCTCGATGAAGTCCACCTCCGGCAAGGTCCTCGCCTCGGTCGCGCTGCTCGGCGTCGCCGCGTCCGTCGCGGGCCTGGGCACCTACGGTTCGTTCACCTCCACCACCTCCGCCAGCGAGACCGTGAGCGCCGGCACGGTCGACGTCCAGCTCGGTGCTGCAGGAACGGCGGCCAACCGCCTCACCGTCGCTGCCGTCAACATCGTGCCCGGCGACAGCGTCCAGCGCGTGGCAGCCATCACCAACACGGGCAGCCAGAGCTTCGGCGGCATCACCCTGAGCACCGCCCCGGTCGGCTCACCGTCCAAGCTCACCACCGACGCCGTCAACGGCCTCCAGCTCACGGTCGACTCCTGCAGTGTCCCCTGGACCGAGACCGGCACCGCGCCCGCCTACACCTACACCTGCGCGGGGACCGTCACGAGCATCCTGCCGAGCCGCGCGATCATCGGCACCGATGTCACACTCCCCGGCCTCGCCTCGATGGCCCCGGGCAAGGCGGACAACCTGCGCTTCACGTCCACCCTCCCGGTCGCCGCCGACAACACGTTCCAGGGCCTCACGAGCACCGTGAACTTCACGTTCACCGCCACGCAGCGCGCAGCCACCAGCCGCTAGTCCAGGAGCGGGAGCCCTCGGCAGAGGGCGCCCGCTGCCGCATCCTAGTGACCACCGAGGGAATCCGACCATGAGCCGACACCATGCAGGCGGAACCACCCGCCTCCCGCGCCGACTGCGGTTCCTCGCGAAGCTGCTGCTCGTCGTCGTCGTCGTCACCTGGGCACCCACGGTTGCGCAGGCGGCCTTCTCCACCACGGAGGCGGCCGTGGTCTCGGTGGGCACGTACGACGTCCCCGCACCGACCGGCGTCGACGCCTCACCGAAATGCGCCACGTCCTCACCCCGGTCGGCCACCGTGACGATCAGGAACTTCACCGCTGTGCAGCGCGCGACAGGCTACACCGTGACGCTCACGGGGCCGAGCGGCAGGGTGCAGTCGGCCGCCCTGGACGCCAAGACGAGGACGACGACGATCTCAGTGTCCTCCTCCACGAACGGCAAGTACCTGCTCTCCCTCCAGGCCAAGGTGGGAGCGTGGACCGGGGACACCGTGACCTACACCTTCACCTGCTGACCTGCCCGGTACAAGCGCTCTCAGGAAACCGGACCGGGCACGACGATCCCGTTCTCGTAGGCGAACACCACGGCCTGCACGCGGTCCCGCAGGCCGAGCTTCGTGAGGATCCGGCGGACATGCGTCTTGATGGTGGCCTCGGACAGGAAGAAGGTCGAAGCGAGTTCGGCGTTGGAGAGGCCTCCGGCAACGGCCTGCAGCACCTCGTTCTCACGCGGCGTCAGTTCGGCGATCCGCGGATCCCGGACCGTCGCGGTAGCCGGTGGAAGAGAGCGGACGTAGGTCTCGAGCAGTCGCTGGGTGACACGGGGCGCCACGACGGCGTCACCGCTCGCGACGACCCGCACCGCATGGACCAGTTCCTGCGGAGCCACGTCCTTCAGGAGGAATGCAGAGGCCCCGGCCTGCAGGCCGGCGAAGGCATACTCGTCCAGATCGAACGTGGTCAGGATGATGATGCGCGAGCACGAGCCCGACGCCGTGATCTGCCGGGTGGCCTCGATCCCGTCGCCACGCGGCATCCGTACATCCATGAGGACGACGTCGGGACAGAGCTGGGCCGAGAGCCTCACCGCCTCGTCGCCGGTGGACGCCTCGCCTGCGATCTCCAGATCGGACTCGCCCTCGAGGATGAGCCTGAAGCCCATCCTCAGCAGCGGCTGGTCGTCAGCGAGCAGAACCCTGATCGGCGTATCCGGGCCGGACTGCATGGTCTCCTGCGTGGTCATCTTTCTCGTTCCCCCGTTGGTTCCCCGACTCGCCGTCGGGGATTGTCAGCTGAACATCCACCACCCAGCCCCCGGACGGCCGGCGGCCGCACTCCACGGAGCCCGCGTAGATCGCTGCGCGTTCGCGCATGCCCTCGAGTCCCTGACCGGAGCCGAACGAGGCGACCGGCTCCATGGGGCTTCCGCCGTCGTCCGCGATGCGCAGCGTGACCGCCCGCCCGGTCCTCGTGATCCGGATGTCCACCAGCGTAACGCCCTTGCCATAGCGCAGGACGTTGGTGAGCGACTCCTGCAGGATCCGATAGATGGTGAGCTGGAAGGCTGGATCCTCGGGCAGGAGCGGACCGCTGGTGGTCACCCGCAGCGGTAGACCTGCCGCCCTGAAGCCGTCGAGGAGCTGGGTCACGGAACTCGACGCCGGCAGTGGTGCCGGTGCGTCGACGTCCGCCCGCAGCAGCCCGAGTACGCGGCGCATGTCCGCGAGCGCGGTCCGGCCGGCGGCGGAGAGCTCCCCCAGCACGGCCTCGGCACGTGTCGGATCGCGCTTCATGACGACGGCTGCGCCGTCCGACAGGGCCACCATGACCGTGAGTGAGTGGGCGACGACATCGTGCATCTCCCGGGCGATCCTGGTGCGCTCGCTTGCGGAGGCCAGCTCCGCGTTGCGTGCCGCCCAGTCACGCAGCTCCCGCTCGTGCTCGCGATCGCGCCGCACGGTGATCCCGATCCCGGCCGCCGCGGCGAGGATCATCACCACGAAACCGGCGAGCAGCCAGCTGACCCAGGGTGCCTCGGCGAACGCGGTGGCAGGCAGGAGCAGAACAGCGGCGAGGGACAGTGCCGCGGCGGCAACGGATGCAGCGAACGCTCGGCGCAGCGGGTAGGCCGTGGCCACGGAGTACAGGGCGAAGGCCGTGGCCGCGCCACTGCTACCCACACCCTCGGTGAGGAAGCTCAGCGGCAGATCGAGGACGGCGACGAACGCCAGCACCGCCAGCGGCCTCGACCGGCGGAACGCCAGGGCGCTCCCGGCCAGGACGACGCCCGCGAGAGCCAGCCAGGTCCCCTCGTCGGCCGCCATGAAGAGGGCGTCGGGGAGGGTCAGGACCAGGAAGGCAAGGATGACGACGGCGTCCATCGCGCGGGGGCGCGTGCGGAAGTACCTCCGGACAGGCCCCAGCCGGCGCGCATTGAGCTCGGTGAAGGAGACCGCGCCCGTTCGCACGGTCGTCCCCGTCACCGGGGGTCTCTCATCCACGGGACCGGCTCACGAGCGCCTAGACGTCCCGCTTCTTCGCGACGAGCAGCGCCACGAGCAGAAGACCCAGCGCCCATGCCCCCATCACGAGACCACCCTCCCACTGGGTGAGGTCGTCCTCAAGGGTCGTGATGCTCACCATCTGGTTCCCTGCGTCGCCGGGCAGGAAGCGTGCCGCCTTCGGGATCCAGTCGGCCAGACCCGAGAGCAGCTGGACGATCAGGGGCAACACGAAGAAGATGCCGACGGCCGTGACGACGCCTCCGGCCGTGTTTCGGAGCAGGATCCCGATGGCCATGGAGATGATGGCCACGAGCGCAAGAAAGGTGCCGGTGTTGAGGATGCTCTGGAACACGCCGTCCTCCGTGATCGCGAAGTCGATGTCCTCACCGCGCAGGATCGGCTGGGCGACCAGATAGGAGATCAGGGCGCTGCCGAGACCCACGGCGAACGCGACGACGGCGACCACGAGGGTCTTCGCGAGGAGGGCCGGCGTGCGCTTGGGCACGGCCACCATGGTGGACCGGATCATGCCGGTGGTCCACTCGGACGCGATCAGCACTACCGCCAACGCGGCGATGAGCAGCTGACCGAAGATCAGGCCGGACGAGGGCACTGAGAGCGCCGCGAAGCCCGGGCTTCCCGGTCCCTCGGCGGGGGCCTGGAACTCGGCCGGGAAGTCCGGATCGCTGAGTGCCTCGGCGGAGATGGACTGGCTCCACGCGAAGAGCGCCGCGAGACCCACCATCACCACGACCGTGGAGATGATGAGGATGACGGTCGAGGGGACAGTGGTGACCTTGATCCACTCGGACTTCAGCACCCGGCCGAAGGTGACGCCCGGTCCGGAGGTACGTGGTCGTTGCGAGCGTCGCTCGGCGGGGACAGGCTGGGTCGATGTCGCCATGATCAGCGTCCTTTCTCTGCTGTGGGAGCAATCTGAGCATCATCCCGATGGACAGCGCCCTGCCCGCCGGAGGTCTGATCTGCAGCCGGATTCCCGGAGTGGTACTCGACCTCGCCCTGGGTGAGCTGCATGTAGGCGTCCTCCAGGGAGACCTGGATGGGTGTCAGCTCGTAGACCAGGACCCTCTCACGCAGCGCGATCTCGGCGATACGGCGCGGCTCCACCCCGGTGATCTCGATCAGTTCGGGTTCGAGGACCTGGGAGGTCACACCGTCCCCGGCAAGGCTGCCGAGCAGATCCTGCGGACGATCGGCGCGTACGCGCACCCGCACCCTGCCCTGGCCGTCGATGATCGACTGGATGGGGGCGTCGGCGATGATGCGTCCGCGACCGATGACGATCAGGTGATCCGCTGTCTGTGCCATCTCCGACATGAGGTGCGAGGACAGGAAAACCGTGCGGCCCTCCGAGGCGAGACCCTTGGCGAGGTGCCGGACCCACTGCACGCCCTCGGGATCGAGGCCGTTGACCGGCTCGTCGAGGATCACGGTGTGGGGGTCTCCCAGCAGCGCGGCGGCGATGCCCAGGCGCTGGCCCATCCCGAGGGAGAAGCCGCCCACCCGCTTCTTCGCCACAGGACCCAGGCCCGTGAGATCGATGACCTCCTTGACGCGGCTGTTCGGGATGCCGTGCGTGGCGGCCATGGCGCGGAGGTGGTTGTAGGCCGAGCGCTTCGTGTGGACGGCCTTGGCGTCCAGCAGCGCTCCCACCTCGCGCAGGGGCGCCCGGTGCGTCGCATAGCGCGCACCGTTCACCGTGACATGGCCGCCGCTGGGGCTGTCGAGGCCGACGATCATGCGCATGGTCGTGGACTTGCCCGCACCGTTCGGGCCGAGGAAACCTGTCACCTTCCCGGGCTGCACGGTGAATGAGACGGCGTCCACGGCTGTTTTCGCGCCGTACCGTTTGGACAGGGCCTGGGCCTCGATCATGGGACGTTCCTTCGGGTCGGCGGCACGCGGGGTCTCCCGCTGATACACGTACTCCGTCCACAGTAGGCCCGGGACTGCCGGCGGCAACCGGCCCCGGGGATGATCTCGGTGTGCGTCGACATACCTCTTTCGGAGGACGACGGACGTCATCTCGAGCTGATCGAGGCGAACTTCCGGATGCACAGGGGCACGAAGACGACCAGCAGCACGACGATGCCCACCAGGACCGTCGGCAGGGCGTTCTGCATGGGCCAGGCCTCGGGCGCGGGGACGGAGCCCGTATTGCCGAACAGTTCGCGTACCGCCTGTACGAGCGCCGAGACCGGATTCCAGTTGGCGAAGGTCTCCAGTGGACCCGGTAGATTCTGCGGCTGCACGAACGCGTTCGAAATGAACGTCAGCGGGAACAGGATCATGAAGGACGCGTTGTTGATGACCTCCGGCGACTTCACCGACATGCCCAGCAGCGCCATGACCCAGCTGAAGGCGTAGGAGAACAGCAGCAGGAGCCCGACGCCGGCGAGCGCGCTTCCCGCGTCGGTGGTGACGCGCCACCCCACCAGGAACCCGGTGCCCATCATGATGACCACCGAGAGCGTGTTGAGGACGAGATCGCTGTTGGTGCGCCCGATCAGGACCGCCGAGGAGCTCATGGGTAGCGTCCTGAAGCGGTCGATGATGCCGTCCTTCAGATCCTGGGCCATCGCCGACCCCGAGAACGTGGAGCCGAAGATCACGGTCTGGGCGAAAATCCCTGCCATGAGGTACTGCGTGTAGTCGCTCCCCTCCACCTCGATGGACCCACCGTAGATCTGGCTGAAGAGCAGCACGAACATGATCGGCTGGAGCACCGCGAAGACCAGCATGTCGGGTGAGCGCTTGAGCTTCGTGAGATTGCGCCGGGTGACGATCCACCCGTCGGAGAACCACAGGGCCAGAGGTGCCTCGGTGGTCCGATCCTCCAACACGGCGTTCTGCCCGTGCCGTGGTCGCCGGTCCTTCGGGGTCACGACGCTCATGCCGCAGCTTCCTTACCTGGAGTGCTGTCCGAGCTGTCCGTGCCGTCCTCGGCGCGCCGGCCGGTGAGCGTCAGGAAGACGTCGTCGAGGCTCGGGCGCCGCATACCGGCGTCGTGCAGTGCGATGCCCGCTTCTTCGAGATCCGCCAGGATGAGCTGCAGCGCCCGCGGGCCGTCACTCACGGTCACCTCGATGCTGCGGCCGTCGTCGCCCGTCACCGGCTCGCCGTCGCCGTACCGACCCAGCACGGCGCGGGCCGTCGGGGCGTCCGCCTGCTCCAGGAGCGACACCGAGGCACGGTGCCCGCCGATCTGCGCCTTGAGTTCGTCCGAGGTGCCCTCGGCGATGGCCCTGCCGCCGTCGATCACCACGATGTCGTCGGAGAGCTGGTCGGCCTCCTCCAGGTACTGCGTGGTCAGGAGCAGTGTGGTCCCGTCGCGGACGAGCTCCTTGATGATGCCCCAGAGGGAGATCCGGCTCCTCGGGTCGAGTCCCGTGGTCGGTTCGTCCAGGAAGAGGATCTTCGGCCTGATGACGAGCGCACCCGCCAGGTCGATGCGCCGCCGCATGCCTCCCGAGAAGCCCTTCACCGGGCGGTTGCCGGCTTCCGTGAGCTCGAACTGGTCGATCAGCTCCTGTGCCCGCCGCCGCGAGGCGCTCGCTCCGAGGTGGTACAGCCGCCCCACCATGTCGAGATTCTCGAAACCCGTCAGATTCTCGTCCACGGCCGAGTACTGGCCGGAGACGCCGATGATCCGGCGGACCGCCTTCGGGTCGCGCAGCACGTCGAGGCCGTCCACCCGAGCGGTCCCTGCAGTCGGCTGGATGAGCGTGGTCAGGATCTTCACCACGGTGGTCTTGCCCGCTCCGTTGGGACCCAGCAGCGCCTTGACCGTGCCTTCGGGCACGGAGAGATCCATGCCGTCGAGTGCATGGACAGGCCCGCTCTTGGTGGAATAGGTCTTCTCCAGACCTGCTGCCTCGATGATTGCCATGTGTCAAGGGTAGAACTGCTGGGCGTTCCGGACCTAGGGATTCCGGTCGGGAATCCCGGGCAGCGAATCGACGGAGCGCGGCGGACGCTCGCGGGCCGCGGGGGCGACGATGAAGGAGGCGAGGACCGCGACACCGACCGCCAGGAGAGCCGTTCGGATGCCTACGAGGTCGCCGAGGAAGCCCAGGAGCGGGGGCCCGGCGAGGAACGCGGTGTAACCGACCGTGGAGACGACCGAGACACGTGCGGCGGCACGCTCGGGATCGTCGGCTGCTGCCGACATGCCCATGGGGAAGCCGAGCGCCGCGCCCGCGCCCCAGAGGATCGCGCCGACGGCGGCCAAGGGGACGGTGGGCGCGACGACGAACAGGACGAGTCCCACGAGGGAGGAGCCCAGGCTTGCCTGGAGGACGCGGACGCGGCCGAAGTGGTCGATCACGGCGCCGCCCACGAAACGCACCAGGGTCATTGCCGCGACGAAGACGGCGAACATGATGGCGCCTGCACTCTCCGTGGTGCCCAGACCGTCCACACTCGCCTTCGCCACCCAGTCGTTGGCCGCACCCTCGGTGAGTGCCGCGCCCAGCACCACGAGGCCCAGCAACAGGGTGCGGGATTCTCCCCAGGCACCCAGGCCGCCGGTGGACTCCGGCGTCGAGGAGGGACGATCCGTGGTCCGCTCGGGCAGGAAGGACCGCGGGACCCAGAGCGAGACGGTGACGCTGAGAGCGGCGACGACGACCAGATGCGCGGAGAAGGAGATATCCAGTGCCGACAGACCGGCTCCGACCAGCGCCCCCGCGAAGGCGCCGCCACTGAAGGCCGCGTGGAACCGCGGCATGATGGTCCTGTTCAGGGCCCGCTCCACCGCGGCCCCCTCGATGTTCTGTCCCACGTCCCACAGGGCTACCCCGCAGCCGAACAGGAACAGTCCCGCCGCTGCCACCGGCACGGAGACCAGCGCGAGGCCCAGGGCCACCGCACCTGCACCGAGTGCCGCCACGGTGCCCCCGGTGCGCACCGTATTGGCGGTGCCGAAGCGTTCGGCGATGAGGCCCGCGACGGGGAGGGAGATGACCGAGCCGATGGCGGCCACCAGGAGCAGTCCCCCGGTCTGGCCGGAACTCAGTCCCAGGGTTCCCGACGCCGCGGGGATCCGTGAGGCCCAGCTCGCGAAGACCAGTCCGTTGAGGCCGAAGATGACATAGGTGGCGATCGTGGCGGCATGGACGGCTGGTTTCACTCCTCAACCGTAGGCTGGCGGCGGCGCGGTCCCCAATCGGTGACGTTCCCGACAGAGTTGTCCACCGATTGGGGATAACCCTGTGGACAGGGTGTGGACGGCAGGATCAGCGCGCCCGCTCGACCCTGCTCTCGTCCCAGACCGGCTCCTGCGTCTCGTAGACCACGCCGTCGGATCCGAAGACGAGGAACCGCTCGAAACTCCGGGCGAACCACCGGTCGTGGGTCACGGCGAGGACGGTCCCCTCGAAGGCGTCGATGGCGTGCTCGAGGGCCTCGGCGGAGTGCAGGTCGAGGTTGTCCGTCGGCTCGTCCAGCAGCAGGAGGGTGGCACCGGAGAGTTCGAGCAGCAGGATCTGCAGCCTGGCCTGCTGGCCGCCGGAGAGTGAGTCGTAGGGCTGCTCCGCCTGGGAGGCCAGCCCGTACCGATCGAGCACGGCGGAGGCGCCCTCGCGGCCCAGCCCCGATCGGTGCTCGTCCCCGCGGTGCAGGATGTCCACGAGGGGACGACCGAGGAGATCCGGTCGCGAATGCGTCTGCGCGAAGAAGCCGGGACGGATCCGCGCGCCGAGCTTCACGGAGCCTTCGTGCGGTACCGCGGCGATCTCGACGTCGGACACCGGCAGGTGCTCCACCTCCGGATCCGAGCCGCCACCGGCGAGCAGCCGGAGGAAATGTGATTTGCCGGAGCCGTTGGAGCCGAGCACGCCCACGCGGTCACCGAACCAGATCTCGGTGCTGAACGGCTTCATCAGCCCGGTCAGCTCGAGCTTCCGGGCCACGACGGCGCGCTTGGCCGTGCGCCCTCCGGCCAGGCGCATCGAGACGTTCTGCTCCACGGGAATCGCATCCGGCGGTCCGGCCTCGAGGAACCGGGCGAGGCGTGTCTGGGCTGCGTGGTACCTGGTGGCCATGTCGGACCGGAAGGCCGCCTTGTTCTTGTACATGGTGACGAGTTCCTTCAGCTTGAGGTGCTCCTCGTCCCAGCGCTTCCGGAGTTCCTCGAAGCGCAGGTTCCGGTCCTCGCGCGCGTTCAGGTAGGTGCCGAACCCGCCGCCATGGGTCCACGACGACGCCCCGAGGGCTCCGGGCTCGAGGGTCACGATGCGGGTGGCGGCATTCGCGAGGAGCTCGCGGTCGTGGCTGACGAACAGGACGGATTTCTTCGACTCCCCGAGCTTCGCCTCCAGCCAGCGCTTCCCCGGGACATCGAGATAGTTGTCCGGCTCGTCGAGGAGGAGCATGTCGTCGGGCCCGGAGAAGAGCGCCTCCAGGACCAGACGCTTCTGCTCACCCCCCGAGAGGGTCGCCGCCGCCCTGTGCTGGGCGCGGTCGAACGGGATGCCGAGGGCCGGCATGGTGACCTCGTCCCACATCGTCTCGAGCTCGTAGCCGCCCGCGTCCCCCCAGTCGGCGATCGCCTGGGCGTATCTCATCTGGGTGGGTTCGTCCTCGGTCTCCATCATGGCGAGTTCGGCGTCGTCGACCCGCTGCGCCGCCGCGGCGAGGACCGGCGGTGCTGCCGAGACCAGCAGATCGCGCACGCTCGTTCCGTCGCGCACCTGACCGACGAACTGCCGCATGATGCCCAGCTGTCCCGAGCGCGTGACCGACCCCTCGTCCGCGGTGAGCTCTCCCGAGATGATCCGCAGGAGGGTGGTCTTGCCGGTGCCATTGGGGCCGATCAGCGCTGTCTTGTGGCCCTCCCCGACCCTGAAGGCCACTGAATTGAGCAGCTGCCTGCCGTCGGAGAGGAAATAGTCGATACCGGAGATCTCGAGATGGGCCACGCGACCAGTGTCCCATCCGGGCATGATTGCCTGCTGCCGTGATCGGGCTGCTGCCGATCTTCGGTATACCGATACCAGAATCTTGAAGATCGAAGAGGATAATGGAGGTAGTGCTGTCGGCGCCATGGCTTGCCCGGCCGGCGATGGCACGGACATCACACCTGGCGGGTACCGTCCAGCGCCGCTCGGGTGTTCCACCTTCTCCGGAGGAAGCCCAATGTCAGAACTGGAAGAGTGGTCAACCAGCCGCCTGCTCACCACGGCAGCGCGCCTGGTGGATCATGCATGGAACGAGCGGCTGCTCGATATCGGGATCACGCACGCCGGCTACACCACGCTCGGCGTCCTGTCCCGGCAGGGCACCATGACGGGAGCCAAACTGGCTCTGGCCATGCATGTCCAGGCGCAGACCATCGGCAAGACCATCGAGAAGCTCGAACGGCAGGACTTCATCTCGAAGATCCGCGACAGCATCGACCGGCGGAGCCAGCGCATCACCATCACCTCGGCCGGCGTCGACGCCCTCGCCCGGGCGGAGGACATCGAGCGCACGCTGATGGTCGGAGCGGGACTCGAGTCGTTCGATCTGCGCAATCTGCTGCGCGGGATCATCGGCGAGCTCGCTCCCCAGCGTCAGAAGTCGGCGACCGCCGCGGCTGTCTGATCCCGCGGAGCGTGCGAGCTCCCCAGACCGACGAAGGGCCGCCCCACGGGGCGGCCCTTCGTCGTGGACCCGCTGGTGGACCTCTTGGTCAGCCTGTCCGTCCTGCCAGTCCGGAGTCGGCCAATCCTGCGAGATCGTTGAAGCTGTAGAGATGGACCCCGGCGTACCCCGCACCGTCGATCGCTCCCAGCAGCGGAGAGGGGTCGTACGACGTCGAGGAGAGCAGCTGCCGGACCACGGATCCGGTGTTCGACCCGCCGGCGGAGCGCTTGAGGAATCCGACCGATTGCCCCACCCCGATCGTCCCGGCCAGCTTCACCAGGCGGCTCACGCGGACGGGACCGGGGATGCCCGCCCATACCGGCAGCGTCACGCCGTCCCTCCGGAGCCGGTCGGGAAAGGCTGCGAGGATCTCGGGGGAGAAACAGAGCTGGGTCACGCACCAGGACGCCAGCTCCTGCTTGGCCCACAGGGTCCGTAGGAGCTCGTCCCCGGGCATCCCGGCATGGCCCTCCGGGTACACGGCGATCCCCAGCCGCATCGTGCCTCCGGTCAGATCCGCGAGGTCCTCCATGAGCGCACCGCTCCAGGTGTACGGGCCGGCGGTCCGGCCCGCATCTCCCCCGATCACGAACGTGTCGGTGATCCCAGCGTCCTGCAGACGACGAACGTGGCCGGCGAGTTCCCTCCGGCTCCCCACCGACCGGGCCGCCAGGTGGGGAATGACGGTGTAGCCGGCACCGGCCAGCCGGACGGCCGTCTCCACCGTCTGGACCGGCCCGTGGTGGGGCAGGCAGGTCACCGAGACGACGGCGGGCGCGGGCACGTGGTCGAGGAGTCGTTCGAGCAGCGCCTCCCCCGGAATCACCTCGACGCGGGTATCGAGCTCCGTCACCCCTGGGTCAGCACTCCACCACGTTCAGGGCGAGACCGCCGCGCGCCGTCTCCTTGTACTTGTCCATCATGTCCGCCCCGGTGTCGCGCATGGTCTTGATCGCGATGTCGAGCGAGACATGGTGCTGTCCGTCTCCGCGTACCGCCATGCGGGCAGCGGTGATCGCCTTCATGGCACCGACGGCGTTCCGCTCGATGCACGGGATCTGGACGAGTCCGCCCACGGGATCGCAGGTCAGACCGAGATTGTGCTCGATCCCGATCTCCGCTGCGTTCTCGACCTGCTCCGGCGTGCCGCCGAGAACCTCGGCAAGCGCTCCGGCGGCCATGGCGCACGCCGAGCCGACCTCGCCCTGGCATCCCACCTCGGCTCCGGAGATGGAGGCGTTCTTCTTGAACAGGGCCCCGACGGCGGTGGCAGCGAGAAGGAAACGCACCACGCCGTCCTCGTCGGCTCCCGGGACGAAGTCGACGTAGTACTTCAGGACCGCGGGGATGATGCCCGCCGCGCCGTTGGTGGGCGCCGTGACCACGCGTCCGCCCGCAGCGTTCTCCTCGTTCACCGCGAGCGCGAACAGCGTGACCCACTCCATGGTGCCCAGCCGGTCCGTCGGGTCATCGGCCTTCTCGAGCAGTTCGCGCTGCCGCTCGGCGCGTCGCCGGACGCTCAGTCCGCCGGGAAGGATCCCCCCGGTGGTGGTCCCGCGCCGGATGGTGTCCTGCATGACGGACCAGATCTCCAGCAGGCCGGCCCGCACCTCCTCCTCGGAGCGCCAGGAGAGCTCGTTGGCCAGGATCACGTCGGAGAAGGACAGTCCGGTGGACCGGCAGATCTCCAGCAGCTGGTCCGCCGTGTCGAAGGGATGGGGCATCGGAGTCTGCGGCAGATCCACCGTTTCCGATCCGATCTGGTCCTCGTCCAGCACGAACCCCCCACCCACGGAGAAGTATTCCCTGGTCCGCATAACCTCGCCGCTCGAGGAATATGCCGAGAAGCGCATGCCATTGGTGTGGTAGTCGAGCCGCTGACCCCGGTGCAGCAGCACATCGGTCTCCGGATCGAACGCGATGTGCTGCTCGTCCGCCAGCTTCAGGGAGTGCTGCTCGCCGATGGCGGCCACGCGGGCATCGGCCGAGGTCGGGTCCACCAGATGCGGCTGCTCCCCTTCCAGGCCGAGCAGCACGGCCTTGACCGTCCCGTGCCCGTGCCCCGTCACACCGAGCGATCCGAAGAGATCCACCTGGACCCGCTGCACCTCGGGGAGCAGGGCTTCCGTCCGCAGGAGTTCGGTGAAGAGATGGGCGGCGGTCATCGGCCCGCCGGTATGGGAGCTGGAGGGGCCGATGCCGATCTTGAAGAGATCGAAGGCGCTGATGGTCATGAGGGGCTCCCTGCAGGCTGACGCCGGTAGAAAGGCGTCGGGACCACGGTGAACGGTTCTCCTCGGCCCCGCAGGTCGACCTGCACCTCGGTACCGATCGCGGCATGCGCCGCATCGACATAGGCGAGGGCCACGGGGTAGCCGAGGGTTGGACTCGGCAGTCCCGAGGTGACGGTGCCCACGGGAGCGCCGTCCACGATCACGTCGTACCCGGCCCGGGCCGCACGGCGTCCGGCGGCCCTCAGACCCACGAGGCGACGGGCCGGCTCCACGTCCTTGAGTGGTTCGAGCACCGCGCGTCCCACGAAATCGTCGGTCTTCTTCGTACTGACCACGGGTCCGAGACCGGCCTCGAACGGATTGGTGGTGGGACCGAGTTCGTTGCCGTAGAGGGGCATCCCGGCTTCGAGGCGCAGGGAATCGCGGGAGGCCAGACCGCAGGGGACCAACCCGTGGTTCTTCCCCGCCTCGAGTGCCGCGTCCCAGAGGCGCACCGCCATGTTGTTGCCGATGTAGATCTCGAAGCCGTCCTCACCCGTGTAGCCCGTGCGGGCCAGCAGGACCGGGACACCCGCCAGCTCGAGTTCGAGGAAGGCGTAGTACTTCATGGAGCGGATCGCGTCGGCGTCCTCGGGGCGGGCGAGGCCGAGGACCACAGCCTCCGCCGTCGGGCCCTGCACCGCCAGGAGCGAGGTGGCCTCGGACTGGTCTTCCACGGCCACGTCGAAGCCGTCGGCCCGGAGGCGCAGTTCCTCGGCCACCACGGGTGCATTGGAGGCGTTGGGCACCACGAGGAAGGAGTCCTCGGAGAGCCGGTACGTGATCAGATCGTCGATCACGCCGCCTTCCGCGGTGCAGAGCAGCGAGTATTTCGCCCTGCCCACGGCGATGACCGCGAGATTGCTGACGAGCGCGTAATTGAGGAACGCTCCGGCCTGGGACCCGCTGACGAGGATCTCGCCCATGTGGGACAGGTCGAAGAGCCCGGCGGCCTTGCGCACGGTGTGGTGTTCCTCGAGCTCGCTGCGGTACTTCAGCGGCATCTGCCAGCCGCCGAAGTCGGTGAACGAGGCACCGTGAGCCTCGTGCTGTGTGTACAGGGAGGTTTTCTTGCCGTGCTCACTCATGGAGGGCCTACTCCTCGTCTTCGAACGCTTCGATGGGCGGGCAGGAACAGATCAGGTTGCGGTCGCCGTGAGCGCCGTCGATCCTGCGCACCGGGGGAAAGTACTTGTCGTGGCGCAGCGAGCGCAGCGGGTACGCGGCCCGCTCACGCGAGTATGCCTGCGTCCACTCGTCGCTGACGAGCAGTTGGGCGGTGTGCGGGGCCTGGCGCAGCGGGCTCTCCTCGAGGGGGAACTCACCGGAGGCCACGCAGTCGATCTCCGCCTTGATCGCGATCATCGCGTCGATGAAGCGATCCAGCTCCGTGAGGTCCTCCGACTCGGTCGGCTCCACCATGAGCGTGCCCGCGACGGGGAAGGACAGCGTGGGCGCGTGGAAGCCGTAGTCGATGAGGCGCTTGGCGACATCCTCGGCCGTCACACCCGTGGCGGCCGTGAGCGGGCGCAGATCCAGGATGCATTCGTGTGCCACGAGTCCCTGCACCCCGGTGTACAGCACCGGGAAATGATCGGTGAGCCGTGAGGCCACGTAGTTGGCGGTCAGCAGCGCATGCGCTGTCGCACTCGTGAGACCCTCCGCGCCCATGAGCGCGATGTACGCCCACGAGATCGGCAGGACGCCGGCCGAGCCGTACATGGACCCCGAGACGGGGGTGCCACCCTCCGCGTCCGGTCCGCCGTCATCGGCGATGTCGCGGTTCGCGTCCCCCGGCAGGAACGGGGAGAGGTGTGCGGCGACGGCAACGGGCCCGACGCCGGGTCCGCCACCTCCGTGGGGGATACAGAAGGTCTTGTGCAGATTCAGGTGGGAGACGTCGCCGCCGAACTCGCCGGGCTGCGCGAGACCCACGAGGGCGTTGAGATTGGCGCCGTCGATGTAGACCTGGCCACCGGCGTCGTGCACCTTCTCGCAGACCCAGCGGACGTCCTCCTCGAACACGCCGTGCGTGGACGGGTAGGTGATCATGATGGCCGAGAGATTCTCGGCGTGCTGCTCGATCTTGGCCAGCAGGTCGTCGTGGTCGATGTTGCCGTTGTCCGCTGTCCCGACCACCACCACCTTCATGCCCGCGAGTACGGCGGACGCGGCATTGGTGCCGTGCGCCGAGGACGGGATGAGGCAGATGGTGCGGTTCTCGTCGCCGCGGGAGCGGTGGTAGCCGCGGATGGCCAGCAGACCCGCGAGCTCGCCCTGAGAACCGGCGTTGGGCTGCAGGGAGACGCGGTCGTAGCCGGTGATCTCCGCGAGGCGCTCCTCGAGATCGGTGATCAGCTCACGCCAGCCCTCGGTCTGCGCCTCGGGTGCGTACGGGTGGATCGATGCGAACTCCGGCCAGGAGATGGGCTCCATCTCCACCGTCGCGTTGAGCTTCATGGTGCAGGAACCCAACGGGATCATGGTGCGGTCCAGCGCCAGGTCCTTGTCGGAGAGCCGGCGCAGGTAGCGGAGCATCGCCGTCTCGGAGCGGTACATCGAGAAGACCGGGTGCGTCATGAATTCCGACGTACGGTGCAGGTCCTCAGGGATGCGCTCCCCGGTCGACCGACCCGTCTCCGATCCGCTGGTCTCCGAGGTGGAGTCGGATCCCCCGAAGACGGCGGCGACGGCCGCGACGTGCTCCGGCGTCGTGGTCTCGTCGCACGAGATGCCGAGCTGGTCGGCGTCGATCCGGCGGAGATTGTAGCCCGCGGCCTCGGCCTTGTCCGCGTACTCCGCGGCCCTCCCCGGCACGCGGACCAGGAGGGTGTCGAAGAACGCCTCGTGCACGACGGCGGCGTCCGTGCCCTCGAGCGCCGTGGCGAGCTCGACGGCACGGGCGTGCGTGGTGCGGGCAATCTCCTTCAGCCCCTCAGAGCCGTGGTAGACGGCGTACATGGACGCGACGATCGCCAGCAGCGCCTGGGCGGTGCAGATGTTGCTCGTGGCTTTCTCGCGGCGGATGTGCTGCTCACGGGTCTGCAGCGCGAGCCGGTAGCCGGGAGCGCCGTCGGCGTCCTTCGAGACGCCGACGAGGCGTCCGGGCAGCATGCGCTCGAGGCCCTTGCGGACGGCCATGTAGGCAGCGTGCGGACCGCCGAAGAACAGCGGGACACCGAAGCGCTGGGCGGAGCCGACGGCGATGTCCGCGCCCTGCTCGCCCGGCGCAGTGATGAGCGTCAGGGACAGCAGATCGGCGGCCACCGTGACGAGCGCCCCGCGCTCCTTCGCGGCCGTGATGACCTCTGCGTGGTCGCGGAGTGCGCCCGAGGCGCCGGGCTGCTGGAGGACCACGCCGTTGATGTCGCCGTCGGGCAGGCCGGCCGAGAGATCCGCGATCTCCACCTCGAAGCCGAGGGCCTCTGCACGACCGCGGACGACGGCGACGGTCTGCGGGAGGGTGTCGGCATCGATGACCGTGCGGCCCTTGTTCTTGCCGGAGCGCCGCATGAGGAGCACTGCTTCGGCAACTGCGGAGGCTTCGTCGAGCAGGGACGCGTTGGCGATGTCGAGCGCCGTGAGGTCCTGCACCATGGTCTGGAAGTTCAGCAGTGCCTCGAGGCGACCCTGGGAGATCTCCGGCTGGTAGGGCGTGTAGGCCGTGTACCAGGCGGGCGATTCGAGCACGTTGCGGCGGATGACCGGCGGCGTGAACGTGTCGAAGTAGCCCTGGCCGATCATCTGCACGGCTGTCCGGTTGCGGTCCGCCATGCGGCGGAGCTCCGCGAGTACCTGGGTCTCGCTCAGCGCTCCGGGCAGATTCAGTGACCGGTCGAGGCGGATGCTGGCGGGGACCGCCAGATCCACGAGCTTGTCGAGGCTCGGGTAGCCGAGCACCTCGAGCATGCGGTCGGCCTCCGAGGAGCGGGGGCCGATGTGGCGATCGGCGAACGTCGAGGCAGGGCCGGATACCTGATGGGGCAGGGCAGTCATGGGAACTCCGTAGGTCGATGATCGGGCGCGGTAGCGCATGCCTGGTCGGGTTCCTCCCCGCTCTGTAGGGAACCTGAGAGTTTTCGCAGACTCAGAGCCTGCTTGCACCGTCGGTGGGTGAGGGACGACGTCCGCCACCGCTTTCCAGAGTTGCCTATCCGCGACGGTACTGGGCCTGAGAGATTCCTGGGGAGGAGTTGCTCCTACGGCGCCTGCCGGTCTGTGGTCGACAGCAGAACTCTCCCGCTGCGGATCGAAGGCGTATTCAGTTGAGGGATCGCTGGATGTGATCCTTACTACAGCGTACCGCGCGGTGCCGAGGAGAGGCAAAGCCCGACGGCGGCCGTCAGGGCCACCGCTTCGGTGGCCCGTAGCGCGGGGATCCCGGATCGGGGACCCGAAGCGGGATCCGCCCGGTCACTCGGCTCCGGGTCTAGCGTGGATCCATCATCCCGACGAGCTGGAGTACCGATGATGCCTCCCCGCATCCCGACTGCCGTTGCCGCGCCCGTCCTACCGGTCACAGTGCTCCCCGCGCCGTCCGCCGTGGCGGGGGAGTCCTACGTGGCCCTCGGCGACTCCTACTCCTCGGGCACCGGGACGCGCGCCTATATCGCCGACGGGACGGACTGTCGGCGCTCCGCCGATGCCTACCCTTCCCTGATCGCGAGTGCGAAGGGGTTCGTCCTGAGCCTCCGGGCCTGCTCGGGAGCCAAGGTCGCGGATGTCGCCGCGACTCAGCTCGGCGCCCTCGGTCCAACCACCTCGTACGTCTCCCTGAGTGTCGGCGGGAACGACGTCGCGTTCGTCTCGGTCCTGAGCGAGTGTGCCAAGCCGGCCTGGCTGAGCAACTGCACCGCCGCCGTCGACCGCACGCGGGCCCTGATCACAGGCTTGCTCCCCGGTCGCCTCGACCGGCTCTACGAACAGGTGCGCGTCCGTGCGCCGCGGGCGGCGGTCGCGATCGTCGGCTACCCGCGCCTCTTCAACGGTGAGGACTGCAACGCGGGCACCTGGTTCTCACCCCGGGACCAGGCTGGCCTGAACGCAACGGTGGACCTCCTCAACCGGACGACGGCGGCGGCGGCTACGCGGGCAGGCTTCGTCTTCGTCGATCCGACGGTGGCCTTCACCGGCCACGCCGTGTGCGACGACGTCGAATGGCTGAACGGGCTCTCGCATCCCGTCTCGGATTCGTACCACCCCAACCGGGTCGGACACGCCCTGGGGTACGTGCCGATGGTGTCCGCCGCGCTGACCGGGAGCCGTGTGACGGTCACCGCGGAGACGCTATGGACGACGGAACAGACCATTCCGGCCCTGTCCGAGCAGCAGGCGGCCTATGCGGACGTCGACCAGCGGACCCGGGCCGAGGAGTTCGTCCCGCCGGATCTGTCGAGCCCTGCAGCCCGTGCAGCGGCGGCGAGGGCAGGCGTCGATCTCTCGGACCCGGCGAGCATCGCTCGCGCCGACCGTGCCGTCGAGGCCGCGCAGACCCGGGGCCGATGACTCCGTCCGCGCTTGCGACTGGGCCGGTGACTCCGGGGCCGGCGACTTCAGTGCCGGCGCCTCGTGCACGAGCACTCGTTCATGCCCGACAACGCAGCCGAGACCGGAGGACTCAAGAGGGAACCCCGCGAGAAACTACATACGTATGCATGGAATAAGAGTGCGATGGAGGTCGTTCTCCCAGCAGGACCGGAAACACGCCGGACGCAACACGAAGGAGCACCATCATGGCAGACGAAGTGCAGTTCGGACTCGATACCTTCGGGGATGTCACGCGCGGGGAGGACGGCGGCAGCGTCCCCTACCCGCAGGTCATCCGCAACGTCGTCGCAGAGGCCGTGCTCGCCGATCAGGTCGGCATCGACTTCATCGGACTCGGCGAACACCACCGCGACGATTTCGCCATCTCCGCGCCCGAGACCGTGCTCGCGGCGATCGCCGGCCAGACCTCTCGCATCCGGCTCGGCTCGGCCGTGACGGTGCTCAGCTCCGATGATCCGGTCCGGGTCTACCAGCGCTTCGCCACGCTCGACGCCGTCTCCGACGGTCGCGCGGAGGTCATCCTCGGACGCGGTTCCTTCACGGAGTCCTTCCCCCTCTTCGGCTATGAACTCTCCGACTACGAGCGGCTCTTCGAGGAGAAGCTCGATCTCTTCTCCGAGCTCCTCAAGGAGGGCCCCGTCACCTGGTCAGGCAGCACCAGGCCCGGCCTGAACGCCCACGAGGTGTACCCGAAGACGGAGAGCGGCCGGATCAAGACATGGATCGGCGTCGGCGGAAGTCCCGAGTCCGTGGTTCGGGCCGCACGCTACGGCATGCCGCTGATGCTCGCCATCATCGGCGGCGACCCCGCACGCTTCGCGCCCTACGTGGACCTGTACCACCGGGCCCTGACCCAGCTGGAGCAGCCCACCCTGCCCATCGGTGTCCACTCGCCCGGCTACATCGCCGACACCGACGAGCAGGCGCGCGAGGAGCTGTGGCCGGACAACAGGATCATGCGCGACCGCATCGGCCGCGAGCGAGGCTGGGGTCCGACGACCCGCGCCGAGTTCGAGCAGGAGGCCGACAGCGGATCGCTCTACGTCGGTTCGCCGGAGACCGTGGCAGCGAAGATCGCCTCCACCGTCAAGACCCTCGGGATCGACCGCTTCGACATGAAGTACAGCGCCGGCCCCCTGCCGCACGAGAAGCTCATGCGCAGCATCGAGCTCTACGGCACGAAGGTCATCCCCCTGGTCCGGGACATGCTCGCCTAGTCCAGGACGCTCGGTCCCACCACTGGACCTCCTCCGGCTTAGGACGTGGGATCGAGCAGCTCGGTCGGACGTTGGTTCGCTCTCCATCCCACTCCTCGGCCGTCATCGGTGGGATCGACAGTTCGTTCCCACCGATCGCCGTCGGGTACTGGGAACAAGCGCAGCGAAGGATGGGCCGGACCGCTCCCTCCCGCAGGCGTTGGCCCATGCTCATTCCCACTGGTCGCCGTCGCGCAGTGGGATCAACCGTTCGTTCCCACCGATCGCCGTCGGGCACTGGGAACGAAGGCAGCGACCAGCGGAGCCGGCCCCTGAATCCCACTGGCCGCCGTCACGCACCGGGAACGAACGCCCCAGGAGCTCGCTCTTCGCTCTTTCTTCGGTTTTCTTTCGCCCTTCCGGCACGGTGACTTTTAGTCCGGAGCAGCACAGTGGATACCAGGAGTCCAGCACTCCCGAGGTTGCCCACCCGTTCCGGTCCGTCCACCGGGCAGGCGGGCAACCTCGACCGGTCATCGACCGGAGCCGGGGAACCACCAGAAGGAGCCACGCGTGACGACGATCGACCTCCCGTCCCTCAGCCCCGCACCACGGGCCACGCTCCGGCCTGCCGGACGCCGGAGCGCACCCGTGGAGACCGTGGTCGACGCCGACCGGCCGTCCCTCGCCCAGCGCCTCGCGAGCCTGCTGGGAACGCTGCTCATGATCACGGCGATCGCCGCCGTCCTGTTCTTCGCCATCGGCCCCCGCTTCCTCGGCTACCAGACCGCCACGATGCTCACCGGCAGCATGGCGCCGGAGATCATGCCCGGCGACGTCGTCGTCACCACACTCCAGCCCGTGAGCAGCATCGCCGTGGGCGACGTCATCAGCTACCACATCCCCGTGGAGGACCACCGGGTCGAGACGCACCGGGTGGTCGAAGTCATCAGAGGGACGGACGGCACCACCGCCGTCCGCACCAAGGGTGACGCCAACGACTCCGTCGATCCCTGGACGGCGACCCTCGAGGGGGACCACGTGTACGAGGCCGGAGTGGTCATCCCCGAGGTCGGCTCGATCATCCGGGCCCTCCGTACGCCCGTTGTCAGCCAGCTCCTGGTCTACGGAGTCCCTGCCGTCCTCGTCGGAGGTCTACTGCTCATGATCTGGTCCCGGCCGAAGGACGACGCCGACGGCGCAACCGTCACCCCTGTCCCGGACGCCCACACCGCTGGGGACATCTCGCAGCTCCCCGTGCTCGACCGGCAGACGCTCGACGATCTCGGGGAGGAGCTCTCGAACCAGGCGGGAGCGCTGCAGTTCGCCGGGATGTTCGTGGACCTGCTCCCGCAGCGGATCGACGCCATCGACGCAGCGTTCGGCGCGGGGGACGGCGACGCCGCCGTGGTGGCGCTGCTCAGCCTCAATGTCAGCGCCTCGATGGTGGGCGCCCGCCGGCTCGAGGAGGCCTCCTCCTCGGCCCTGGAACTCGTCGGCGAGCCGGACCGGCACGAGGGCCTGATCGGCCGGCTGCGGATCCTCGGCTCCGAGTATCAGTCGGCGCTCGGCGGGATCATCCTGTAGCCGACGCCCCGCACGGTGCGGATGAACCGGGGCGCCTTGGTGTCCTCGTTCAGCTTCTTGCGCAGGTTGCGGATGTGGACCTCCACCAGGTGCTGGTCGTTCACCCAGCCGTCGCCCCAGATCTTCGCCAGCAGCGTCTCGCGCTGCCAGACCCTCCGCGGGCCCGAGACGAGCGTGGCCAGCAGATCGAACTCGATGCGTGTCAGGGGGAGCTCGGCCCCGTCGAGCATGGCGATCCGGCCCTCCGCGTCGATCTCGATCGGCCCGTGGACCAGCAGTCCCTCGACGGGTTCCGGGGCGGGGGTCACCACGGCCGCCGGGCTCCCGACGGGCGCGGCGTCCACCGTCCCGGCCTGCTGCGGCTCGGCGCTGGCCGCATTCCTCGGTCGCCGGAACATCGCGTTCACGCGGGCGCCCACCTCGCGCGGGCTGAAGGGCTTCACCACGAAGTCGTCGGCGCCGATCTCGAGGCCGATCAGGCGGTCGATCTCGTCCTGGCGTGCCGTGATCATGATGATGTATGCATCGGTCAGCGGACGGATCTGACGGCACACCTCCACGCCGTCGATGTCCGGCAGATTCAGATCGAGGGTCACGAGATCCGGGCGGCGTCCACGGACGAGGGCAACACCCTCCCGCCCGCTCCCGGCTTCGATCGTGGTGAAACCGTTCATGCCCAGGGTCATGACGAGGAGCTGGCGCACATCGGCGTCGTCTTCGATGATGAGTGCAACACGCGCGGCTGGTTCGGAGGTCATGGTTTACACAGTGCCAGATGTCGGCGCGCCGACGAATCGCATCGCCACACTTCAGCCCGCGTGTTCCCGGAACTTCCTGAACCCGGGCCCGACGGCGGCAGGTGGTGACGCGCGAGCTAGAGACCCAGCGTGGGCACCGGCAGTCCGAACTCACGCCTCAGCGCAAGGCGTGCGGCGTTGAACCCCGCCATGCCGTGCACACCCGGGCCGGGAGGCGTGGACTGTGAGCAGAGGTACACACCCTTGAGCGGAGTGGCCCAGGGCTGCAGCGACGGCACCGGCCTGGCGATGATCTGCCGCAGATTGACCGCTCCGCTGCTGAAGTCGCCGCCCACGTAGTTGGCGTTGTACGCCTCCAGCTCGGTCGCCGTCGTCGTCCGGGTGCGTACGACGACGTCGCGGAAGCCGGGAGCGAAGCGTTCGATCTGTGCGGTCACGGCCTCCGCCATGTCCCGGGTGGAGCCGCGCGGCACATGGCAGTAGGTCCACAGGATGTGCCGTCCCTCGGGCGCGCGGGTCGGGTCGAAGATGGAGGGTTGGGAGAGCAGCACGTAGGGGCTCTCCGGGTGCTCACCCCGGTTCACCTGCTGCTCGCCGGCGGCGATCTCCTCGCGCGTGCCGCCCAGATGCGCTGTTCCGGCCCGGAGCATCTCGGGGTGTGTCCACGGCACGGGGCCGGAGAGGATGAAGTCCACCTTGCACGCGGCATTACCGTACGTGAAAGTCGAGAGTGCCTTCTCGTAGGTCGCGGGCAGTCGTCCCCGGGACATGGCACTGAAGGTCCTGGGTGCGACGTCGAGGAGGACCGCGCGGGCGTCCGAGACCTCGGCGAGGGTATCGATGCGACTGTCGGTGACGATCTGCCCACCGTGCTGCCGGAGGTCGAGCGCCAGGGCATCCGCGATGGACTGCGAGCCTCCCACCGGGATCGGCCAGCCCGTGGTGTGCGCGAGGAGATTCAGGACCAGCCCGGCGCCCGCTCCGGCCGGCGAGGGAAGAGTTCCCACGGGATGGGCCATGACACCGGTGACGAGCGCCGCGGCCTCCTCGGTGGTGAACCGCCTGTTCCACCAGGGCAGACCCTGATCGAGCACGGCCAGCCCGAACCGCACTACCGCCGCGGGGTGGCGCGGAATGCGCACCACGTGGTTCAGGGTGAAGCCGAGAATCTCCTCGGCCCGGTGGCTCAGGGGCTCCAGGAGTCGGCGATAGGCGTCGCCGTCCACACCGAGGCCTGCCACAGTGCGCTCCATGCTGCGATAGGCGACGCCGGCCCGCCCGCCGTCGAGCGGATGTGCGAAGGACACCTCCGGGATGGCGAATCCGATGCGACGCGAGATCTCGAAGTCCTGGAAGAAGGGCGACGCCAACGCCATGGGGTGGACCGCGGAACAGACATCGTGCAGATGGCCCTGCTCCATCAGCTCGACCGACCGCGACCCGCCACCGATCGTCGGAGCGGCCTCGTGGACCCGCACGCTCAGCCCTGCGCGGGCCATGACCACGGCCGCCGCGAGTCCGTTCGGGCCCGCACCGACCACCTCGACATCCATCACGCCCCGCCCTTCGAGCCGCGTCCGCGCCGGAGCCTATCCACCACGGAGGATGCACGCCGTCGTGCCGATGTCGTCAGTACCGTGCCCGCGCGGCGGGCCTGCAGGAGCGATGCCACGGCCGTGTAGCGTGCACCGTCCAGCGGGATGTCGTAGGTGGTGGGGACCACCACCACGTTCCGGGAGAAGTTCCGCTTGAACGTGGTCACATTGGCCAGTCCCGGGTAGTTCTCGCTGACGATACCCGTCAGCCCGCACGCCGTGTTGCCTGCGGACCGGAGCACCCGGAACGTTTCCCAGAGCAGCAGGTACGGGGCGAAGACACGCCGCGCCTCCTGGGTGCTGCCGGCGAAGTAGTACACGGAGTACCCGCGGTACTCGGTGGTGATGAGCCAGCTGAGCGGCTGTCCGTCCCGGTAGGCGACGAGCATCCGCAGCCGATCGCCGAGGACTGTCAGGAGTGTCTCGTAGTAGGAGGAGTCGAAGGACTGGAAGCCGTCGCGTTCAGCGGTCTCCCGCATGATCGGGAAGAGTTCCGAGGTGAATACCGAGATCCATTCCTCCCGCGGTATATGCCGCACCTCGACTCCGTCACGCTGCGCCCGGCGGATGCTGTTGCGCGCATTGGGGCGGAAGCTCTTCAGGAGCGCCGCCTCGGACATCGTGAGATCGACCACGATCTCCCGTTCGTACCAGCCGTGCTCGATGGGCCCCGTTGCGGGAGGTTGGGGCGTGGCGACCTGCATGCGCACATAGAGGGGGTCGACGGAGGGATCCTCGCGGAACTGCCGGCGGACCGTCTCCATGAGCGCGCGTTCCGCCGCAGGGGTCCGGTCGCCGAACCAGACCGGCCCGTTGACCACCACCACGGAGTCACGGAGCCGCCGCGTCACTTGGATGAAGCTCGCGGTCGCGACCACGGAGCCGCCCGTGTCCGCGTAGGCCCAGATCCCGAGCGCAGTGCGTCCGAGTGCCTGCTCGAACTCCACCCAATCGGGGGTCTGCTCGATGGGGATCACCACCTCGGGGTGGGCGGCGGCGATGGCCTCGAAACCGGCCCTGTCGAGCACGCTGTGGGTCAGGTGCGCTGCACTCACTGATCCTCTTCCACTGGTCGTAGACACTGGTCGCCGCGCTGCCCACTCCGGGACGCTGACCGGTGCGGTCGCGGGACGCCGTGGAAGGTCCGACGGCGCGCCTCCCACGCGGTCCGTCCAGCCTAGCCTTTACGATCGGGCGGCCCTGCCCTCCGGCCCCCGCCTGATCCGCCGGAGACACCGGAGACACCGGAGACACCGGAGACGTCTAATTCGGCTGCAGCCGGCTCCGCCGACACCGCACCTCGACGTCGCCGGGAACGGGCCCGCAGGAGGGTCCGGCCGACCCGCCGATCAGGACTGCGGTCGAACGGGCCACCCTGCGGGTCGTCGAGGCTGTCCTGCCGTACGGGATCCTGCCCGGGCTCGAGGATGTCCCGGACCACCAGGAGCATGACCCACGCCGTGGCCAGGATGTGCGCGAGCACGGCCCACGAATACGTTCCAAGGCCGAGGTTGTGCTCGGGGGGCCCGCCACTCACCTGCCCGCCCAGATACAGCCAGACGGCACCCCAGTGCAGCAGCTCGACCAGCTGCCACCCGAGGACCACGCGCCAGCGCGGAACGGCGAGGGCGATCAGGGGGATCAGCCAGAGCGCGTACTGGGGGGAGTAGACCTTGTTGCACAGGATGAAGGCACCCACGATCAGCAGGGCGAGCTGCGCGAGGCGGGGACGCCGGTGCGACCTCAACGCGAGGACCGCGATCCCGGCGCACGACAGGGCGAAGAGCACCGCCGCCGCCACATTGACGGTGCCCGACGACAGTATGGGCGCGCCCGCCTGCCGCGCCAGCGCGTTGTAGACGTACCAGCCCGAGGAGAACCCGGCGTCGCGCGTCTCGGAGAAGGTCAGGAAGTACGTCCACGCCTCGGGATCACGCAGCAGGAACGGCACGTTCACCGCGAGCCAGGCCGCCGTCGTACCGGCGAGCGCACCGAGGAACGGACGGTACCGGCCGCTCCGGACCGCCAGCACGAGGACCGCGCCGAGCAGCAGGACGGGATAGAGCTTGACGGCCGCACCGAGCCCCCACAGCACCCCGGCCAGCACAGGGTGCCTGCGCGCGAAGGCGAGCATCCCGGACGTCGCCAGCAGGACGGCCCACAGATCCCAGTTGATGGTGCCCGAGACGATGATGACAGGCGCGCTCGCCACGATCATCGCGTCCCATGGCCTCCGCCCGGACAGCCTGAGGGTTGCCAGCACCGTCAGGATCCAGACCGCCGTCAGCAGGACGGCGTTGACGTCGAAGTAGAGGAGCGTCTTCTCCTCCAGCGGCGCTCCCCCTGCCATGACGTCCACGAGGACAGCCGTCGCGGAGGCGAGCAGACCCAGCAGCACCGGGTATTCGAACAGGGCCCCCTCGGTGATGAAGGGAAGCGTGCCCTCGCCCAGTCCACGGCTCCGGAACAACTCGGTCCAGTCGGAGTAGCACGCGCGGTAGAAGTAATCGGGCGAGGACCAGCCCGCCACTCGGCACGGGTTCTTCACCACGACGGCGAGGACGGCTGCGCAGACCGTCACGACGATGAGCACGCGCTCCACCGTGAACCAGTCCGGGGGGGTCGATCCGGGGGCGCTGTGGTGACCCAGCGGACCACCGACTCCTTCGACGAGGTGCCGGAGGACGGGGTCGGAACGGCTCGGCACATCGATACGGTGAGGCCAGCGTGAGCCTGGACCAATGACCATGGATCGAGCCTAACCCGCTGCGCCGTGGACGATCGGCCCGCGAGGGACTTCAGGAAGAGGGGTTCGACGCGTGCACGGGAATGAGCACGCTGCGATCCACGTTGCGAACTGAACGTAGACTGGCACTTCATGCTGGCCCCCTTTCCGGACGATGCCGGCGGGGGCATATTCAACTGGCTTTCGAGGAGAACTGTGGGACAGAACCCCATTCGCGTGGCAATCATTGGAGTCGGCAATTGCGCCGCGTCACTGGTGCAGGGCGTGCACTACTATCGTGACGCGGACCCGTCCGGCGCCATCCCCGGACTGATGCATGTGGAGTTCGGCAAGTATCACGTGAATGACGTGCAGTTCGTCGCGGCGTTCGACGTCGACGGCAAGAAGGTGGGCCACGATCTGGCGGAAGCCATCGGAGCCAGCGAGAACAACACCATCAAGATCGCGGACGTCCCGCCCACCGGCGTGATCGTCCAGCGCGGCCATACACTCGACGGCCTCGGCAAGTACTACCGCGAGACCATCGTCGAGTCCGACGAGGAGCCCGTGGACATCGTCGCCCAGCTCAAGGACTCCCGCGCCGATGTCCTGGTCTGCTACCTGCCGGTCGGTTCGGAGCACGCGGCGAAGTACTACGCGCAGTGCGCCATCGACGCCGGCGTCGCCTTCGTCAACGCCCTTCCCGTCTTCATCGCCGGTACGAAGGAGTGGGCGGACAAGTTCACCGAGGCCGGCGTGCCGATCGTCGGCGACGACATCAAGAGCCAGATCGGCGCGACGATCACCCACCGTGTCATGGCGAAGCTGTTCGAGGACCGCGGGGTGACCCTGGACCGCACGTACCAGCTCAACGTCGGCGGCAACATGGACTTCAAGAACATGCTCGAGCGCGATCGCCTCGAATCCAAGAAGGTCTCCAAGACCCAGGCCGTGACCTCCAACGTGAAGGCGCAGCTCCACGCCGACGATGTCCACATCGGCCCCTCGGACTACGTCGCCTGGCTCGATGACCGCAAGTGGGCGTTCGTCCGCCTCGAGGGCCGCAACTTCGGCGACGCTCCGGTCTCGCTGGAGTACAAGCTCGAGGTATGGGACTCACCGAACTCCGCAGGTGTCATCATCGACGCGATCCGCGCCGCGAAGATCGCCCTCGACCGGGGTATCGGAGGACCGATCCTCTCCGCCTCCAGCTATTTCATGAAGTCCCCGCCGGAGCAGTACGCGGACGACATCGCCCACGAGAAGGTCGAGGCCTTCATCCGCGGCGACGCGGACCGCTAGCACCGGCGGATGCACCCCAGCCGACACGGAGTCGTCGCTCCGTGTCGGCGTCGCTCCAGCGTTGTCCCCTGGAAGGCCCTAGAACAGCCCGACGGCGTTCCCGTCGGCGTCGACGTCCATCTGCAGCGCGGCGGGTTCCTTCGGCAGCCCCGGCATGGTCATCACGGCTCCCGTCTTCACGACGATGAAACCCGCCCCGGTCTTCGGGATGAGCTCCCTGACGTGCAGCGTGAAGCCCGTCGGAGCTCCGAGCAGCGTCGGATCATCCGAGAACGAGTACTGCGTCTTCGCGATGCACACCGGTAGATTGTCCCAACCGTTGGCCCGGATCTCCGCCAGCCGGCGCAGGGCGAGTGCCGAGAACTCGACGCCGTCCGCACCGTAGATCTCCCGGGCGATGGTGCGGATCTTGTCCTCGACGGGGAGCTCGAGCGGGTACAGGTGGGCGAAGTCGACCGGACGGTCCAGCGCCGCGAGGACCTTCGCCGCCAGCTCGTCCCCTCCGGGACCACCGCCGCCCTGGCCCCACACGTCGGCGACCGCCGCCTCGATCCCCTCGCTCCGGCACCACTCCAGCACCCAGTCCAGCTCCTCCTGCGCATCGGTGCCGAACTGGTTGACGGCCACCACCGGGGACAGACCGAACTTCTCGATGTTCCGGACGTGCCGCAGCAGATTCTCCGTCCCCCTGGCTACTGCCTCCACGTCCGGCGCGGCCAGTTCCGTCTTCGCGATTCCCCCGTGCATCTTCAGCGCGCGGATCGTGGCCACGATGACCACGGCTCCTGGCGCGAAGTCCGCAGCACGGGCCTTGATGTCCAGGAACTTCTCCGCCCCGAGATCGGCCCCGAATCCAGCCTCGGTGACCACGATGTCCGCCAGCTGCCGGGCCGTCCGCGTGGCGATCACCGAGTTGCAGCCATGGGCGATGTTGGCGAACGGACCGCCGTGCACCAGGGCGGGCGTCCCCGCGATCGTCTGGACCAGGTTCGGTTTGATGGCGTCCCGGAGCAGCAGCGTCAGGGCTCCCTCGACGCCGAGATCGCGGACGGTCAGGGGCGTCCGGTCGTAGGTGGAGCCGAACGTGATGTCCCCGAGCCGTTCCCGGAGATCGTCGAGATCCTGGGCCAGGCAGAAGACGGCCATGACCTCGGAGGCCACCGTGATGTCGAAGCCGTCCTGCCGTGGGGTGCCCTCGGTGGGTCCGCCGAGCCCGATGACCACCTCGCGCAGCGCCCGGTCGTTGACATCGAGCACGCGCTTGAACGTGATGCGCCGCGGGTCGACGCCGAGGGCGTTGCCCTGATGGATGTGGTTGTCGATCAGGGCGGCCAGGGCATTGTTCGCTGCCGTGATGGCATGGAAGTCACCCGTGAAGTGCAGATTGATCTCGTCCATGGGCAGCACCTGGGAGTACCCGCCGCCCGTGGCACCGCCCTTCATTCCCAGCACCGGCCCCAGCGAGGGCTCACGCAGGGCGATCATCACGCGCTGCCCGGCCCGGGCGAGGGAGTCCGCGAGCCCCACGGTGCAGGTCGACTTGCCCTCGCCCGCGGGGGTGGGACTCATGGCACTGACGAGCACCACACTGCCGGGCGTCCCGCCGTCCGCGGACAGGAGGCGCGGATCGATCTTCGCCTTGAAGCGTCCGTGGAACTCGACCGCCTCGCGCGGGATGCCCGCGGCGTCGGAAATCTCCTCGATGGGCCTGACCGCAGCGTTGCGGGCAATCTCAAGATCGCTCATGCGCCAAACGTACCAGCGGGCAGTGCTCAGACCGGAGGCATCCCGGCCCGCTCGAGGACGTAGTCGATCAGGGGTCCGTACAGTCCAGGACACACGTTGTCATCGAGCGGCACAGCGACGTCGAGCTGTCCCTGGGCCTCGGAGACGAACAGGCCCGGGTCGTTGCAGTCGGCGAAACCGATGGTGGGCAGACCGGAGCTAGCGGCGTACCCGGCCCACCCGTGGTCGGCCACCACGAGGTCGGGGGGCGAGGCTCCCTCCTCCGCGAGCGTATCGAGGCTGATCCGCATGGGTTCCGGGGAGTGCGTGTGCATGAGACCCCCGTGCTGGTGCCAGGCGAGGACCCCGAACAGCCGGCGGATGTCCCCGCCCCCGAAGGCACGCCCCTCGGGCACGGCCACCACGGTGGCACCTGCGGCAGCCGCAGAGCGGGCGAAGGCGGCATGGACGGGAAGGAGCCCGGCGGGGTGCCCCGTCGCGAAGAGGATCCTCTCCCCCCTGCCCACGGAGGCCCCGAGGACGTCGGCGAACCGGTCGAGGGCCGCGACGCATGAACCGGCGTCGATGGTGTCCTGACCCCGGACGTATGCGGGATCGCCGCTGATACCCACGCGTTCGTGCATGAGCTGGAACACGTCGTCGAAGCTCCACTCGCGTGTACGGGTGACACCGAACTCGAGGTTCTCGTCGCCCTCGAGGAAGAGCCGTATGTGCCGGAGATTGTCCTGCCGCGGCGTGGCGACCAGGCCGGTGATGCGGGCGGAATCGAAGTACTCGGCGAGCTCGGTGGGATTCACCCGTCCATCCTAGGACGCCGGGATGCGCGGGGCGCCGACGGGGAAGTGCTCGACGGCGGTGCGGTAGCTCTGTGCTGTGAGCAGGGCGGTGCGCTGCCACCCGAACGCCAGGGCGTGCGTGGCCGCACCCCGCCCGAGCCTCACGCGCAGCGCCGTGTCGTCGTGGAGTCGCTCGAGGGCGCCCGCCCACTCTCCGGCGGAGTGCCCGTCGACGAGGATGCCGCTGCGCCCGTCGCTGATGGCCTGCGGCAGTCCGCCCACGTTGGCCGCGATGACCGGCGTGCCGCACGCCTGCGCCTCCAGCGCCACGAGTCCGAAGGACTCGCTGAAGGACGGCATGACGACGGCGTCCGCGGCCCGGAACCACTGGGCCAGATTGACCGCCACGACGGGTGGATAGAGGCGCACGCTGTCGCCGAGACCGGCGTCGTCGATGAGGGGTTGGAGCGCCAGGGCCTCGGATCCGCTGCCTGACCCGAGGATGCTGACCACGAGCGGGATGTCGGGCCTGCGCGCCCGCAGTTCCGCGGCCGCCGCCACGAGGACCTGCGGGCCCTTGAGTTTCTGGATCCGGCCCGCGAAGACCACATGGAACTGCTCCGGCGGGAAGGCGAGGGATGCGCGGGCGGCACCGCGGTCGCCCGGGTGGAAGGTGGCGAGGTCGACTCCCGGTGCAACCACGTCGATGCGGTCGGGTTCGGCGCCGTAGAGGGAGACGAGCTCGGTGGCCTCTGTGCTCGTGTTCGCCAGGAGACGCGTGGAACCGTCCACGATGGCCTGCTCCCCACTGATCCTGTCGGCGGGTTCGGGCGAGCCGATCTTCCTCATCCGCAGGTTCTTCACGCGGGCCATGGTGTGCATCGAGTGGACGAGCGGCAGCTCGAGGTCCCTGCTGAGTTCCAGGCCCACGGCACCCGAGACCCAGTAGTGGGAGTGGAGCACGTCGAAGTGGCGGTCCGTCAGCATCCGGGCCACATCGGTGATGGCATCGGCGAAGATCCCGGTGAGGCCCGGGAGCGCCTCCTTGGGTATGGGCCGCGCCGGGCCGGCGTCGAGGTGGTGCACCACCACGCCGTCACCCAGGACCTCCCGGCGCGGACGGCCTTCGCCGACCTCGCGCGTGAAGATCTCCACCTCGATCCCCACCTTCGCCAGCTCGAGGGCCGTACTCCTGACGTACACGTTCATGCCGCCGGCGTCGCCGCTGCCGGGTTGCTCCAGCGGGGAGGAGTGGAGGGAGAGCATGGCAACGCGCCTGACGCCGGTCACACCTCTCCTCCCAGACCGGCTCGGGGGTGTGCCGGTCGATCCCCCTGACACTACAACGCTGCGATGTCGGCTCACATTCCGCTCCGGCGGCTGCGCTCCGGCAGTGCCGGAGCGCCCGGCGGGACGACGGCCGCCCCATCCCCGACAGACGGGAAAGCTACCCTGAGGAGCATCCGCCGGGACGGCCGCTGCGGGCGGTCCCTGGCGACGACGACACCGGAAGGCGGGACGAATGGCTGGTTCGGTGCCGGCGACGGACCGCGTTCCTGCCGTGGATGCCCTGCGCGGCTTCGCACTTCTCGGTATCCTGCTGGTGAACATCTGGTACTTCGCCGATTCCACCACCCTCTCGGGTGGGCCTGCTCCCGCGGCCGCCACCACCTCGGACCTGACCATCCGCTTCCTGGTGGCCACCCTGTTCGAGGGCAAGTTCCATCTGCTGTTCTCGCTCCTGTTCGGCTACGGAGCCGCCGTGCTCCGGGACCGCGCCGGCGGGCAGGCGGTGCACCTGACATCGAGGCGCCTGGGCTTCCTCGCGGTCCTCGGGATCCTCCACGGAGCAACGCTGTTCTACGGCGACATCCTGCTGACCTACGCCCTGGCCGGATCCCTGCTCCTGGCCACGCGTTCCCTCGCACCGCGGGTGGCGCTGCTCCTCGCGATCGCCATCACGGCCGCGATGGCGCTCCTGCTCATCTCCTCCGCGCTGCTGACCGGGACCGCGGACGACGCCGTGGTGAACACCGTCAGGGACCCCGCCGTCCCAGCCGACGGACCGGGCGGCGCACTGGCTGCCAACGCGGGGACCTACGGTCTGATCGGGATCAACGTGGTGGTCTTCCAGGGACCGCTCGCGCTCGCGGCGTTCTACGCCGGCTCGGCCCTCGCCGCATGGGGAGTGCTCCGGCCGTCGGTACCCCCTATGCCCGTCCTGCGGCGCGTCGTCCTGCTGGCGCTGCCGGCGGGCCTGGTCCTCTCCGCCGGCCAGGCCTGGCTCGCCCTCCGGGGCGACGACGGCTCCACCCTGCTGGCCTCCGGGATCTCCGTGCTCGTCTCGCCGCTGGTGACGATCGGCTACGCGGCAGGGTTCCTGCTCCTCCTGAAGACCCGTCCGGGACGCGTCGTCTCGTGGGTCCTCGCGCCGATGGGCCGACTGTCCCTGAGCAACTACATCGCGCAGTCCGCCCTGCTCGGCCTCGTCTTCACCGGGTACGGGCTCGGGCTGCAGGACCAGCTTCCCGCCGTCGCCGTGGTGCTGGTCGGCGTCGCCGTGTATCTCGCCCAGGCGGTCGCCAGCCGCCTGCTCCTCCGGCGCTTCGCCACCGGTCCGCTCGAGTGGGCGCTGCGCCGCGTCACCTACGGACGATCAGTCCGGCACGGTGGCGCCTAGAGGTTCCAGTGCACGATCGCCGGTGTGCGCTTGTCCCACCCGAGCGCACAGACGGCCGCCGTCCCCAGGACGAATCGCCGTCCCTCGATGCCCCCGAACTGCAGCCAGCGGGCCGCGACGACCCGCAGGAAGTGCCCGTGTGCAACGAGCAGGGCGTTCTGCACGGGGGTGGCACCGGGATCCCGGTCCGCGGGCGTGCCGCACCCGGCCTGGATGCGCGCGATCACGCGGTCCGCCCGCTCCGAGACCTGGTCCAGCGTCTCACCGTTCGGCACACCGTCGTTCCAGATCAGGTACCCCGGGTTCTCCTCGCGCACGGTGGCACTGTTGCGGCCCTCGTTGTCGCCGTAGTCCCATTCGTGTGCGAAGGGCAGGATCTCGGCGTCGGGGAAGCCGGCGAGCTCTGCGGTGCGCGTGGCGCGCTGCAGGGGGGAGGAGACCACGAGCTCGAAGTCGACACCCTCGAGATGGCGACGCGCATCGAGGGCCTGCTGCTCCCCGTTCTCCGTGAGCGCGAGGTCCGTGAGCCCCGTGTAGCGGCCGTCCCTCGACCACTCGGTCTCGCCGTGCCTCAGGAGCCACAACCGGGGCAAGGGTGTTCCGGCGGGCGTCAGGTCCGGTGCTGCTGCACCTGTCATGGGTGTCATCGCGTGCTCTCCTCGAATTCGGGCTGCTCGGACCACCAGGAACGGAGCGAGGTCTCGGCGTCGGCCCGCTCCTGCGGACCGTGTTCCATGCGTTCCTCGAGGAGGAACCGATAGGCGCGCCCCACCACCGGCCCCGGAGCGACGCCGAGCAGTGCCATGATCTGCTCTCCGTCGAGATCCGGGCGGATCGAGGCCAGTTCCTCCTGCTCGGCGAGCACGCTGATCCGCGACTCGAGATCATCGTAGGCGAAGGCCAGCCGTTCGGCCTTGCGCCGGTTCCGCGTGGTGACATCGGAGCGGGTGAGGCGGTGCAGTCGCTCGAGGAGCGGGCCGGCGTCGCTCACGTACCGCCGGACGGCCGAGTCGCTCCAGCCTGCTTCGCCGTAGCCGTAGAACCGCATGTGCAGTTCCACCAGACGGGCCACCGCCTTCACGGTGTCGTTGTCGAACCGCAGCGCACGCAGCCGCTTCGTTGCCAGCTTGGCTCCGACGGCGTCGTGGTGGCGGAAGGTGACCGCGCCCCCGGGCTCGAATCTCCGGGTTGCCGGCTTCCCGATGTCGTGGAGCAGCGCTGCGAGGCGCAGGACGACGTCGGGCCCCGGCACGGCGCCCTGGTCGTCCGTCTCGAGCTCGCAGGCTTGGCGCAGCACGGTCAGCGAATGCTGGTAGACGTCCTTGTGGCGGTGGTGCTCGTCCGTCTCGAGACGGAGGGCTGCGACCTCCGGCAGCACGTGGTCGGCGAGGCCCGTCGCCACCATGAGGTCCATCCCGGCGTCGGGCGACGTCCCGCTGATGAGCTTCACCAGCTCGTCGCGCACGCGCTCGGCGGAGATGATGGAGATGCGACCGGCCATCTCGGTCATGGCCTGTGCCACCTCGGGGGCCACCGTCATGCCCAGCTGGGCGGCGAAGCGCGCGGCACGCATCATGCGCAGCGGATCGTCGGAGAACGACGACGACGGCGTCCCGGGGGTCCGCAGCATCCGCGCGTGGAGGTCCCGTACACCGCCGAACAGATCCACGAGCTCGAGGGACGGGAGCTTCAGGGCCATGGCGTTGATGGTGAAGTCCCGCCGCAGGAGGTCCTCCTCGAGGTCCGTGCCGAACGCCACCGACGGCTTCCTGGACTCCGGATCGTAGGCCTCGGCGCGGTAGGTGGTGATCTCGATCTGGTAGCCGCCCCTACGGAGGCCGATCGTTCCGAAAGCACGCCCGATCTCCCAGTACGCGTCCGCCCACCGCTTGACGACGGCGATGATCCGGTCCGGATCGGCGTCCGTGGTGAAGTCGAGATCGCCGGACACCCTGCCGAGGAACAGGTCCCGCACCGGTCCGCCGACGAGCGACAGCTCGTGTCCGGCGGCGTCGAAGAGCTCGCCGACCTCGAGGACAACGGGAGGAAGGGAAGCGGTGAGTGCAGAGGTGTCCGGCAGGTGCGACATAGTCCTTCAAGGGTGCCAGACCCGCCACTGTTTCCCACAGCGGACGCCGTTCCGCTGCCGGTGGCATCCCACCGGCCGGACCCCGCGGACGGGGCTGCGCCGTCGTCAGCCCGAGGCAAAGATCGTTAGAGTGGTCTGCATGGACCGACCCGTTCCGAGTGCTCCAAAACGCACCCCGTTGACAGTGTCAATGGGAACAACGGGTATGCCTGCAGTCCACCAGCTGCCCACGGTGGAGGAGGTCTCCTCCGGCGGAGTGGTCATCGATGCCTCGAAGGACACCTTCGACGTCGCGATCATCGCCCGCCTGAATCGAGGCGGCCGCCTCGAGTGGTGTCTTCCCAAGGGCCACCCCGAGGGTCCCGAGAACAACGAGGACGCGGCCGTCCGTGAGATCGCCGAGGAGACCGGGATCGAGGGCCGGATCGTCTCTGCGCTCGGGAGCATCGACTACTGGTTCACCGTCAGCGGGCATCGGGTCCACAAGACCGTGCACCACTTCCTGCTCATCGCGACCGGTGGCCTGCTCACCATCGAGAACGATCCCGATCATGAGGCGGTCGATGTGGCCTGGGTGCCCCTCCAGGAACTCGGACGGCGGTTGTCGTTCCCCAACGAGCGGCGTATCGCCGACCTGGCGCGGCAGGCACTGCCCCACCACCTCTGAGGCAGCCGGCATGCGCCGGGCGCTGCCGCCCGGGTGAGACGATAGGGAACGATGTCTGACACGAACACAGCCTCGATGCCGCTCGCGGACGCCGACCCGCGGAAGCGGGCGGACCCCTCCGCCCCCCGCAGCGGTTCCACCGCCCGATCGAGTGCCATCATGGCCGCCGGCACGCTCGTCTCCCGGCTCCTCGGGCTGGTCCGCGTGGCACTGCTGGCCACGGCGATCGGCGCTGCGGGCCAGGTGTCGGATCTCTTCACCTCGGCCAACAACCTGCCGAACTTCCTTTACCTGATGCTCGCCGGCGGCGTCTTCAATGCGGTGCTGGTACCCCAGATCATCCGTGCCAGCCGACAGCCGGATCGCGGCGCGGACTATGTGAGCCGGCTCCTGACGCTCGCCGCCGTCGTGCTGCTCGTCCTCACCGTGCTCGTGACGCTCGCGGCACCGATCCTCGTCGACGTGATCACGAGTTTCACCGGCGCCAGGCTGGCCCTGACCACGGTATTCGCCTATTGGTGTCTGCCGCAGATCTTCTTCTACGGCATGTACGCGGTGACCGGGCAGATCCTCAACGCCAACGGTTCCTTCGGTCCGTACATGTGGGCCCCGGTGGTCAACAACATCGTGTCGATCGGTTTCCTCGTGGCCTTCATCGCCCTCATGGGTACCGAGCAGGTGGAACGGCACAGTCCCGAGTCCTGGACGAGTGAGCAGACCCTGCTGCTGGCCGGGGGAACCACGCTGGGCATCATCATCCAGGCGCTCGTGCTGATCATCCCGCTCAAGCGCCTGAACCTCGGTCTCCGCCCCACGTTCGGTCTCCGCGGCTCGGGTCTCGGACGGACCGGGAAGCTGGCCTCCGTCACGATCGTGACGATGCTCGTGGGTAATGGCCTCTACCTCGTGAACCTGAAGATCGCCACGATCGCCGGCAATGCCCGCCCCGCCTTCCTGGCCCAGGATCCCCCGGTCGAGATCGCGGGTGCTACCAACCTCGAATTCGGCACCATGCTGTACCAGTTGCCGCATGCGGTGATCGCGCTCTCCCTGGCCACGGTCATGTTCAACCAGCTCTCCTCCGCCCACGCCGACAACGACCTGCCCTCCGTCCGCGCCACGCTGTCCCACGGCCTGCGCATCATCGGCGTCGCGACGGTCTTCGGGGCGGCCGCGCTGCTCACCTTCGCCGGACCGCTCGGCATGCTCTTCAGCGAGTCCCCGGAGGTCGCGGCCATCAACGGCGTGATCATCGCGATCCTCGCGGTGGGAGCGCCGTTCCTCAGCGCCAACTTCTTCCTCACGCGTGTGTTCTACGCCAGCGAGGACGTCAGGACTCCACTGAAGATCCAGCTGATCCTCTCGGTGGTCGGGGTGGCTCTCGCACTGGTGGCGGGCATGTTCGATCCCCGGCTGATCGTCCCGATGCTCGCCGTCGCATACTCGCTCGGCAATGTGATCGCCGTCGGCGTCAGCCACGTCTTCCTGACCCGCGCCATCGGGTCCTACGGCGCCGGGCGCGTGTTCGACCTCCACGTGCGGTTGATCATCGCCGGTATCGCGGCGGCCATCGTCGGCAGCGTGCTGTGCTGGGGCTTCGGCGGCTATGACGCCTCCGGCTTCCTCTGGCAGTCCAAGCTCAATGCCATTGCCGTGCTCGCACTCGGCGGGATCACCATGCTGGCCGTCTACCTGCTCATGCTCAGGGTGCTGAAGGTGACCGAACTGCGCGAGTTCGCGGCACCACTGTTGGCCCGATTCGGCCGACGCAACGCCTGACCCGCTGATCCGCCGTCGGACAGGCCGAACGGTAGCATGGGTAGAAATCAGCCGGACGGGGAGAGGAAGACGTGCCAGAAGCAGTAGATGTCGGTTCGGTCCTGGGCAATCGGTACAGGGTGACCGCGCATATTCTGGCATCTGCTCGACAGGACCTGGTGCTCGACGGCATGGATCAGGTCCTCAATCGGCCGGTCAGCATCCTCGCCGCCTCGGAGGGCAACGCCGACCAGGTGGTGGAGAGCGCCAGGGAACTGGCAACGGGGGAAAGAACCGCCAATCTGCAGGTCCTCGACCTGCTGACCACGGACGAGGGCACCTACCTGGTGACGGGTCGCACCCCGGCCGCGGATCTGTTGGACCTCGTGGTGCGGCAAGACGATCCGGCAGCCGAGGAGCCATATGTCGAACCATTCTTCACCGACACTCTCGGCTCGGAGATCTTCGGCGGCCCTCGCCCCACAGAGCTCGATACCGACGACGACGAGGACGACGACGACCGCGAGGAGTTCCGCTGGTCCGGACTGGCAGGACTCAAGCGGCGCTTCGGGCGACGCCAGGAGGATCAGCACGAGGACGAGCCCCTCGACGCCATCGGGGGGGTCGACGATGAGCCCTCCGATGACTCCACATCAGTGGAGGCCGCCCCGCAGAGCACCGCACAGATTTCCGCGAGGCCCACGTCACATCGTGTCCCGCCGCCCCCGACCCACAGGCCGGGTACCTACCGCAGCGACGCGCAGGCAGAGTCGATCGGCCGGCCGGCCGTCGTCGCCGGAACGGTAGGAGCCGCCGTCAGCGGCAGTTCCACCGGCACCATCGGGGCGCCTGACGGAACGACCTCCGGCTTCCCGTTCTTCGACGACGAGGAGGCGGAGTCCGGCGGCGCGGGCGACAACGTCTCCGACGACGAGCAGGATCGCAACACCGGTGGCCCCGGCGGGTTCAGCCCCGCACGAATCGTCACCGGAGTGATCCTCGGTGTCGTCCTCGTCATCTCGGTCATCCTCGTGGTCACCCAACTGGGCTCCATCTTCGCGGGAACGGAAGCCGCCGACAATCCGGCGCAGCAGAATACGGGAGCCACGGCGGCGCAGACCCCCACCAGCGCGCCCGAGACGGCATCCGCTGCACCGGAGGCAGCGACGGTGGATCCGGTCATCGCGGGCATCACCCGCGTGGTCCCGGACAACCCCAGCCTCGACGCCGGCAACGATGCCGATCTCCCCCGGATCATCGACGGCGATCCGGACACATTCTGGGGGAACCAGGTCTATGCGAGTGACACGTTCGGGGGCCTGGCGGGAAGCCTCGCCCTCGTGGTCGAACTCGAGGAATCGTCCACCATCTCCGACGTCACCATAGAACAGCTCAACGGTTCCGGCGGCAGCTTCTCCGTTCTGGTCAATGACGAACCGACACTCGACGGCGCGGAGGAGATCGCTCAGGGGAGCTTCAGTGCACCCACTGTGGAGGTCCCGATCGAGGCGGGCGACGCCGGGCAGCCCACGGGCCGCTACGTGATCGTCGATGTCACCCAGCTTCCCAGGCTCTCCGACATCCAGGCACAGTATCCCTACGGCCTGCGGATCGCCGAGATAGACGTCAGGTGAGCCCATCCGGCCCCAGCACCGCAGGGGCCGTCTGCGCCATGGAATAACCCCATCCGTGGATGGGTTCTTGCAAGTGTCCCCGGAGATGGCCGGCTCGGCCGGCTCAGCTGATGGAGAAGACAGAAAGGTCTTTCGAGAACGTGACTACTCATACCGACGTCAAGCTGGAGAAGCCCAGCACCGACACGTCCAGCACCGAGCCCAAGATCCACGACGTGATCATCGTGGGGTCGGGACCTTCGGGCTATACAGCAGCGGTCTACACGGCTCGCGCCAATCTGAAGCCCGTGCTGATCGCCAGTTCCGTCAAAGCCGGCGGAGAGCTCATGAACACGACCGACGTCGAGAACTTTCCCGGTTTCCCTGAGGGTGTCATGGGGCCCGACCTCATGGACCAGTTCGAGCAGCAGGCGCGCCGGTTCGGCACAGAAATCCTGTTCGAGGACGTGGTGTCGGCGGAGCTCGATGGTGAGATCAAGAAGCTCACCCTGGCCACCGGTGAGGAGTACCTCGCCCGGGCGGTCATCATCTCCACAGGATCCGAGTACCGCGAGATCGGCCTTGACGACGAAAAGCGACTGTCCGGTCACGGCGTCAGCTGGTGTGCAACCTGCGACGGCTTCTTCTTCCGTGACCAGGACATCGCGGTGGTAGGAGGTGGCGACTCAGCCATGGAGGAGGCGCTTTTCCTCACGAAGTTCGCTCGCTCCGTGACGATCATCCACCGTCGGGACACGCTCCGGGCATCGAAGATCATGCAGGACAGGGCGTTCGCTCACGACAAGATCAAGTTCCTCTGGAACTCCGAGGTCACTGCGATCCACGGAGGGGCCAAGGTCACCGGGCTGTCCGTCGCCAGTACGGTCGACGACACTACGAGCGAGATCGAGGTCAGCGGAGTGTTCGTTGCTATTGGCAACGATCCTCGAGTGGATCTCGTCCGCGATCAGCTGCAACTGACGAGCGAGGGTACGATCGCCGTCAACGGTCGTACCTCGAAGACATCACTCCAGGGAGTCTTCGCAGCAGGTGACGTCATCGACCCGACCTACCGCCAGGCCATCACTGCTGCCGGGAGCGGATGTGTGGCCGCCCTCGATGTAGAGCACTACCTCGCCGACACCGTCAGCGCCGCCCAGACCGCCGCTCGCGTTCCAACGCCGCCGGCCGAGGCTGTCTCGGAATCCGCATCATTCTGATTGATCGAGCACAAGGAGAATACCCATGAGCAACGCAAAAGATGTCACTGACTCGTCCTTCGAAGCCGACGTCCTGCAGTCCGACAAGCCCGTGATCGTCGACTTCTGGGCCGAATGGTGTGGCCCCTGCCGCATGCTGTCCCCGATCCTCGACGACATTGCGGCCGATCACGCGGACAAGGTCAACGTGGTGAAGGTGAACGTCGATGACAATCCGTCGATCTCCGCCAAGTACGGCATCACGTCCATCCCGGCCGTGTACGTCTTCCAGGGCGGCGAAGTTGCCGCCAAGTCGATCGGTGCAAAGCCTAAGCAGGTTCTCGAGCAGGAGTTCGCTGCGTTCCTCGGCTAACTCAGGCCGGTGCCCTGGAAAGGACCCACCCTCTCGGGTGGGTCCTTTTTCGTCCCGTCCCTCTCCAGCAGGCACGCCGCGCCGGCTGCATCCCGGCCTCGAGAAGCCGGCTGTCCCGGTCACTTGTCCGGAGCGGATCCGAGAGCCCATGGCGTGAGTCCATCAGCCCCGGTTGCATGGAAGAGCGAACCCAAAGTCATTAACCACGCGGTCCGGTCAGCGCCCTTTCGTCCTCTTGTCAGCTCGATGTCGACACCACGTACTTGGCGAACTAATCGACAGTTCGTGATCGACAAAGAACAGGTCAGTGCTGCAACGTGCTTCAGCACATCGACACCAGCCTCAGCCGTATCCATGAAGCGGCCGCTGATATGTATGTAGATCTCCGAATGCGGGAGGTCGAAATCGCAAGTGAAGCGATAGGTGCCGCCGTTTCACGTGAAACGTCCCACTGATTCGACCGCTGAAATGCGTCGCCCTGACATCGATAATCCAGCGCGCCCTAAGTCTCGCGTGCGAACTTGAACCCTATTCGTCTCATAGGCGCTAAATAGTTCAGGCGCAGCCCGTCGCTGATGGGCCCGTCACCCCCGTAGCGGCTGGCGAGGGGATGCTGAACCGACCTCCCTCGAGCGCATTCGATTTTGGCTGGGTGCCGAGCCCGCGCCGTTTCACGTGAAACCAAAAAACAGACACGTGGTCGAGCTAGCTCGTGCTGCAGTGCGTTCCACGTGAAACCATGTCCGTCTTCAGATAGTCGATTAGTGAACCGATCGGCCACTCGGCTTGCACGTGGTACCAAGGCCTCTACCGGGAACTCGTTACGACACAAAGTCTGTTCTTCGCTAACGACAAGGTCTGGGGTCAGGTCGATCCTTGATGCAACGCCTCGAGTCGAATCGTTCCAGGAGCAACGTCGAAGGTCGATTCGGCCCACAGCGCGGCCTCAAGCGGTCATCACATCACGGACCGGGGGGCACGCGTTGTGCTCACAGCGCCAAACCCTGGCCAGCAGGCTCTGCTCAGCCGCTTGAATCTCGAGGCCGGAGAGCGATTTTGTGCGCCTCCGTCCGAGGAGGAGTAGTAAGTAACCGAATACAGTCGGTGAGTAACCGGAGGCATCAGCAACATCGTGACACAGCTCAAGCATGATCCTCCGCTCAGAGGTCTATGAACGATTGGTCGAACTACCAGCTCTGTTCGTCCTCGGCCTGGCCTGCAGTGAGAAGCCGCCGAATAGCAGTGGAGATTCGGCAGTCGGCGGTCGGCGGTTCGCAGCTAGTTCTCCGCCGTTGCGGCAGACAGTCGGCGGTTCGTGGACCAGGAGTAATGACTAACGGTCCGCAGTCAGTATGCAGCAGTCAGCAGTGACCGTTTCACGTGAAACAGCAAGCGCACCGTTCGGTCGGGAATGTATGCGCCAGCTCTTCAGGCAGCTGTCGTCAGTTGGCTATGGCGGTTCTCTCAATCCAGATCGTCACGGCAGGTCGGGCTGAGCCTCGTACTCGGCCGCTCCCGATGCAACTCGAGCGGGGATCGTCCCGCGGGCGGCTCTGCGTCACCGATGCTCGTGTACCCGGCCGCCGCGGCTCCACAAGACGGTTCCCCCGTCGTGTGCGGCATACCTGCCTGAGAACCGAACCCATGTACCACCGCAGCTTGGTCTGGCGTTTCGGGTGAGGCGATTACGAAAAGCAAACCCATCGCCCAGATTGCCAGCAATTACACGGGCCGTCACCCAATCAACGACCATCACGTTTCCCGTAGAACGAGATTCGATCGTCCCGCCCGCTCAGCAACGTACGAGTCCAGCCCCAGGCGACGTGCCCTACGCGGAATCGGGGGAGATGACTCCGATGATGCGGTTCAGATCATCGACCGATGCGAACTCGATGCTCACGCGGCCCTTCTTCGCACCGAGCGAGATCTTCACGTTTGTGTCGAGTCGATCCGAGAGTGACGTCGCCAGATAGTCCAGGCGTTCGTGACGTGCACCCGTCGACGGTCGCGCAGGCTTGGACACCTGACGTAGCCCGGACTCGAGAGCAACGATCTCCTCCGTGGTACGCACAGACAATCCCTCGGCCACGATCCTCTGGGCGAGCTGCTCCATTGCGGCCGGATCATTCAGGCCGAGGAGGGCCCGTGAGTGGCCAGCTGATAGGACGCCGGAGGCAACTCGTCTCTGCACGAGTGGTGGCAGCCTCAGCAATCGCAGCGTGTTCGAGATCTGGGGGCGCGAACGCCCGAGACGACCGGCCAGCTCGTCATGGGAGCATCCGAAGTCGTCGAGCAGCTGCTGGTACGCTGCTGCCTCTTCGAGAGGATTCAAGGCACTTCGATGGAGATTCTCCAGGAGTGCATCCCTGAGCAGATCATCGTCGAGCGTCGACCTGATGATGGCCGGGATGGTCGATAGACCGGCTTCCTTCGAGGCCCGCCAGCGGCGCTCACCCATCACCAGCTCGTAGCCGGTCGAACCATCGTTCTGCGATGGTCGCACCACAACCGGCTGCAGCACTCCGACCTCCCGGATCGAATGCACTAATTCCGCCAACTCGTCCGAATCGAACTCGACCCTGGGTTGCTTGCTGTTCGGACGGATTGTGTCGAGGCCGAGTTCTGCGAAGCTTGCTCCGGGAACATGTAGAAGACCGCTCGTCGGTTCGTCTGATTCCTCGATACGTTCCGTCGGCTCGGACGGTACGGTCGGCACCGACGAAGTGACTGGCTCTGTCGGAGCGGCGGGCACAGGGTCTATCTGGGCGCCAGGCCGCGGCGATGTTTCACGTGAAACCTTCGCGATCTCATAGCCGTCGGTCATCTGCTTCCCCTCCTGCTTGCCAGTAGGTCCACCTGCGTCGTTGCCTGTGTCCGCACCAGCCGAAGCCCGAGTCTCCTTGTCCGCAGTACCTATCCCGCCTGAAGAAGAAGGCTTCTCGCTCCTCGCCCCTTGCGGCTTGCTCCTACTGCCGGGCGCCGTTCCTGAGATCTTTTCGCTCGACTTCGCACCTCTTTTTGATTGCGCCTCGCGCACGTTGCGGTCGATGCCGGATCTCAGCGCCGTCGAATAGGAGCGTGGCGTCTCGACAACGTCCTCCGCCGTAACGCGTTCGAAGAACAGGTCCACAGGTCTTCCACCCTGGGGGTGGCGCGCACCGGGCTCGATGTCATCGAGGTCGGATCCGCCGGCCGACCCCGGGTTCTCGGTGTGCTCCTTCGTCTCCTCCAGTGGGGCACTGGGAATGAGGGCACCAAGACCCCGACCGAGACCGCGCCGCTTCTCCACCATGTCGTTCCTTCCGGATCCTGGGCTTGAGCCCGATAAGAGTTCGTTCTACGTCAGCGAGCAGGGACGAGCTTCGTTCAGGGGCGAGCAGTGATCTCCGCCGCGGCTTCCTGGTAGGAAAGCGCACCACTCGACGAAGGATCGTAGGTCATCACTGTCTGCTGGTAACTCGGAGCCTCCGAGATCCTCACCGAACGGGGAATGACCGACTTGAGCACCTGATCGGGAAAGTGCTCGCGGACCTCGGCGGCCACCTGGGCTGCAAGATTGGTCCGCCCGTCGTACATGGTGAGCAGGATCGTGGAGACCACGAGATCAGCATTGAGATGCTTCTGGATCATCTCGATGTTCTTGAGCAGTTGGCTCAGTCCTTCCAGCGCGTAGTACTCGCACTGGATCGGGATCAGCACCTCCCTGGCCGCCACGAACGCATTGACGGTGAGCAGGCCCAGACTCGGCGGGCAGTCGACCAGGACGAAGTCGAGCCGGGGCTGACCGAGCGACTCCCTGTCCTTCGCGTAGGTATCTATGGCGCGCTGCAACCGCTGCTCACGCGCTACGAGGGAGACGAGCTCGATCTCGGCCCCGGCCAGGTGGATCGTTGCGGGTGCGCAGATCAGGTTCGGGACATCGGGGCAGGGTGCCACGACATCCTTCAGGGGAACATCGTCGATGAGGACGTCGTAGATCGAGTCGATCTCGGCGTGATGGTCGATATTCAGGGCGGTCGAGGCGTTGCCCTGGGGGTCGATGTCGATCACCAGCACCTGAAGACCAGCGGTCGCGAGCGCCGCCGCGATATTGACCGTCGTCGTCGTCTTGCCCACGCCCCCCTTCTGATTGCTGACGGTCATGATGCGGGTGCTCGTGGGTCTGGGAAGCGTCTTGCCCGCCAACTTCTCCCGGCGCTTCGCTTCCCGGGCGAGTTCACGTCCGAGCGGCGAGGAGTCGTCCATGGTCTCCATCACGCTCTTCGCAACTTTTTCCGAGGTGCGTGCCGACAACGGGACGGCGTCGGCGGACGCGGCGGTTGCATCGTTATTCTGCAGGGGGCTGCCATCAATGGACACGCACAAACCAACTCTCACAGGCCAGACTTCGTTATCTACAAGGGTAGCCGGAGGAGCACCCACGGAGGACGAGGACGATCCCCTCCGGACGGGTGCCTACCGCGACACCACCGGGATGCGTACCACCGTGGTGGGCGTGGAGAGCCGATCCACCCCGGTTGACACGATGTCGACCTGGCCACCGCCCAGGGTGCGAATCGTCTTTCTCGCCTTCGCGATCTCCTCGCCGGCACTGCGCCCCTTGATCGCCAGTACTTCTCCACCGACCCTGGTGAGGGGCATTGTCCAGCCCGCCAGGGTGGAGAGTGCGGACACCGCTCGAGCGGTCGAGTAGTCGGCGACGATCGTCCCGATCATCTGCTCGGCCCGACCACGGAGCACTTCCACATTGTCCAGCTCGAGATCCTCGACCACCTCGTGCAGCCACAGGGTGCGGCGCTCGAGCGGTTCCACGAGCTGGAGTCGCAGATCCGGCCGCGCGATGGCGATCACCACCCCGGGAAGACCTGCACCACTACCCACATCGACCACAGTGGAATCGCGATCCATCAACTCGGCGACCACGGCGCAGTTGAGAATATGACGTCCCCAGAGACGGGGGACCTCCCGCGGGCCGAGCAGGCCCCGTTCCATTCCCGAGGTCGCAAGGTGATGCACGAATCGTCGGGCCAGGTCCACTCGATCACCGAAGATCGCCGACGCAGCGGCCCGCTCCTCCGTCGTCGGCTCAGGATCCGCGTGGACGGGCTCGGGTAGGTCCTCAGTCATCGCTCACGGAGATGACGATGTGCCGGGCGTGACCCTCGCCCTCGGACTCACTCGAGAGCCCCAATTCGGCGATCGCGTCGTGCACGATCTTCCGCTCGTAGGCGGTCATCGGGGCGAGTGCGATGTCGTCGCCCGAGTCCCTGGCCTTCTGGGCCGCGTGCTGGGCGATCTTCGTCAGTTCGCCTTCACGTCGATCGCGATACCCATCGATATCGAGGACCAGTCGGCTCCGTGCGTCCGCCGCGGTGAGCACACTCAGCCGTGTCAGCTCCTGCAGTGCCTCGAGGACTTCTCCGTCCGGACCGACCAGCGAGGACAGGGCGTCGTCCGCGGGGTCCTCCGAAACGATGGAGATGTACGAGCGGCCCTCTCGGACCTCGATGTCGATGTCCCCGTCGATATCCGCGATATCGAGCAGTTCCTCGAGGTAGTCGGCTGCCACGTCTCCCTCTTCGTCGAGACGGGACGACCTCGTGTCGTCCCCGGACCGTATCTCCTCATCGCGGACTACGTCCTGCGGTACGGATGCGTGATCTTCGTTCTCCACCGTCATCGCTTCTTCCTCTTCTTGCGCTGGGGCTGCACACGCTGTGCCCGGGGCTCGGGAACCGTCTCGATCGCCGGCTCCGACTTCCGCTCCCCGAGCAGGGGAACCATCGGCAGGCCCTTCTTCTCACGACGGTCGGCAAGGGCCTTGGCCGCGGGTGAACCTGGGGTCGGCATCCGGCGGATCACGTAGAACTGCTGCGCCATCGTCCAGACGTTCGTGGTGGTCCAGTAGACGAGAACGCCGATCGGGAAGTTGATGCCGCCGATACCGAAGACCAGAGGAAGGATGTACAGCATGATCTTCTGCTGACGCATGAATGGGCTCTGCATGGCCTCTTCGGACATGTTCTTCGCCATGATCTGCTTCTGCGTGATGAACTGCGAGGCTGACATCGCGATGATCATGAGCACCGAGAGGATGATGACGCTGATATTGCCGTCCGCGCCGAAACTCCCGAGGAAGGTGGAGGACAGCGGAGCACCGAGAATGGTCGCGTCGTCGAACTGCCGGACCGAGTCGGGTTGGAGTGCGCCGATGCTCGTACCCTCGGCACTGGCGCGGGAGACCCCGTTCAGCACGCGGAAGAGGGAGAAGAAGAACGGCATCTGGATGATGATCGGCAGGCAGGCCGCGAACGGATTGGTCCCGTGCTTCTTGTACAGGGCCATCTGCTCCTGGGTCATGGCCTGGCGCGAGAGCTGGTCGGTCTTGCCCTTGTACTTCTGCTGGAGCTTCCGCAGATCCGGCTGGAGCGCCTGCATTCCGCGCTGTGCCTTGATCTGCTTGACGAAGACCGGGATCAGCGCCGTCCGGATGATCACCACGAGCCCGATGATGGACAGCGTCCAGGTCCAGCCCGACGCCGGATCCATGCCCAGGTAGGAGAAAGCCTCATGGAACAGGAACATGATCCACGAGACGAGCCACTCGAAGGGGAAGAGAATGGTCCCTAGGAAATTCATAGTCAGTCTGCTCCTCGGGCCGCAGGGCGGCTTTCGTCATCGTCCGGGATCACCGGGTGGTTCAACACAACTATCGCTGGCACTTTCCCGTCCGGAAAACTCCTGCCGCCTGGCGGGACGTGATCGACGCCGCCGTCGTTCCACGGATGGCATCGCCCCACCCGCCGTATCGTGAGCCAACTGCCGCGAGGAAGTCCATGGACCGTAACCGCTTCCAGCGAATAGGCCGAGCAGCTCGGATAGAACCGGCACACCGGACCGTACAGCGGGGAGACCACCTTCCGGTAGGCGATGAGCATCCAGATCACTGCCATACGAGGTATCCCGGCAAGAACGCCGATCACCCCGGTGGTGATGTCCCTCACGATACTCCGCCTTCCCGATCGGCTCGATCCGTCCGCTCCAGCTTCCGGACCACGGTGCCGAGGCAACCTGCGAACTCGTGTCGCAGCGACTGCCAGTCGGATGTACCGGCCGCCGGTAGGGCCCGAACCACGAGGTCGTACCCATAGGGGTGCGCGCGTAGCTGCTCAAGCGCCGCATAACGGAGCCTTCTTTTAACGAGGTTGCGGGCCACGGCGTTCCCCACGTTCTTGCCCACGATGAATCCGACCCGGGACGGAGATCCGCCGGAGGTCAGCACACCATATAGCAGTACGTTCCGGCGCCCTGCGCGGGCACCGGAACGTACGGTATGGCTGAAATCGCCGGCTGCTCGTACCCGGTTGATCACCGGAAGCATCGTCGGGGTCTTCCCGTTGTCGCAGCATCGGGTCCTGGTGCGGTGCCGTCATCCGAGGGATGCATCACCGACAGGAGCCGTCTATGCCGAGAGTTCGGTACGACCCTTGCCGCGTCGGGCCGACAGGATCGCGCGGCCTGCGCGGGTACGCATGCGAAGGCGGAAACCGTGCTTCTTGGCACGACGGCGGTTATTCGGCTGAAAAGTCCGCTTGCTCACTGTAGTTACTCCAGAACGATCTTGAGATGCGCCCGGCCCATTGCAACAAGAGGGGAGAACAGACTGACGCGATGAAGGTGGTCATCCGACACTCGCGTGGCTGCCATCACCTCCCGGGGTTTCTTGTACTCCGGAACAGCTGTGATGGCACGCAGAATGCAGACGTGGTGGACTTCATAACGTTAGGGGAACCGGTCACGAGGCGTCAAACCGGGCTCGCCGGGCCTGTGGGTGATCAGCTCGACAACCTGTGGACAACTGGACGTCAAGCGTCGGTCGACTGTTGTCCCGCAGTCGGTCATCTCTTTCGTCTGAGGAGCTCTGCGGCGCGGAACTCCGCTATCTTCTCCACTTTCCATCCTCTAGTCTTGGCCATGGTCCGTCCGCCCATGACCTGTGCACAAGTCTGTGGATGACGGACCTTTTCGAGCGCGAGCAACGCAGCCAAGAGGGGTCTTCCGTGGGAACAGATGAGATAAACGACGTCGGGAGCTCCTGGCGGAAAGTCATCCGAACCCTCGAACAGGACGATCGCGTCACGCCCCGCCAGCGCGGCTTCATGGTCCTCACCCAGGCCCAGGGGCTCATCGGGACGACCATGCTCATCGCCGTCCCGAACGAGCTGACGCGCGAGGTCCTCCAGACCCAGCTCAAGGGTTCCCTCGACGAAGCGCTGCGGGAGGTCTTCCACGAGGAGGTGCAGTGCGCGTTCGTGATCGATCCCGAGTTGACGCCCGTGGAGGAGGAAATCGAGCACGAGGCACCCGAAGCAGCTGCTCCGGAACCCAAGGGGGAAGCGAAGCCGTCCCCGACGCCTCCGAGCAACTCCCACGAGTTCGGTCGCCTCAATCCCAAGTACATCTTCGACACCTTCGTCATCGGATCCTCCAACCGCTTCGCACACGCCGCGGCCGTCGCTGTGGCCGAGGCGCCGGCCAAGGCCTACAACCCACTGTTCATCTACGGGGACTCCGGGCTCGGCAAGACCCACCTGCTGCACGCGATCGGCCACTACGCGCGTCATCTCTATACCGGCATCCGCGTGCGCTACGTGAATTCCGAGGAGTTCACCAACGACTTCATCAACTCGATCCGGGACGACGAGGGTTCGAGCTTCAAGCAGACCTACCGCAATGTGGACATCCTCCTGATCGATGACATCCAGTTCCTCTCCGGCAAGGACCGGACCATGGAGGAGTTCTTCCATACCTTCAACGCGCTGCATAACCACAGCAAGCAGGTGGTGATCACCTCGGATCTGCCCCCGAAGCAGCTCATCGGCTTCGAGGAGCGCATGCGGTCACGCTTCGAATGGGGACTGCTCACGGACATTCAGCCACCGGAGTTGGAGACCCGTATCGCGATTCTCAGGAAGAAAGCGATCAGCGACAGCCTGAGCGCACCCGACGACGTCCTCGAATACATCGCCTCGAAGATCGCCACCAACATCCGCGAACTCGAGGGTGCGCTGATCCGGGTGACCGCCTTCGCCAGTCTGAACCGCCAGCAGGTGGACGTGAATCTGGCGGAGATCGTCCTGAAGGACCTGATCTCCGACGACGGCGCCAGGGAGATCACCTCCACCGTGATCATGGCCCAGACCGCAGACTACTTCCAGATCAGCCTCGAAGAGCTGTGCAGCAAGTCCCGCACACGGACGCTCGTGACCGCCCGGCAGATCGCAATGTATCTCTGCCGCGAACTGACCGACATGTCACTGCCCAAGATCGGCCTCGAGTTGGGTGGACGCGACCACACCACGGTGATCCACGCAGACCGCAAGATCCGCGAGCTCATGGCCGAGCGGCGGGCCATCTTCAATCAGGTCACGGAGCTCACCAACCGGATCAAGCACAAACAACGCGAGGGCTGACGGCAGGCGGCCGTAATTAACAGCTGTGGATCAACCTGTGGATAACTAGTGCCCCAGAGCTGTACAGGATGAGGACAACTTCCCTCATCCTGTGGACGTCGCAGCAGACCTGATCTTCGTCCACAGCGTGGTACTGCGCGGCACTGATTCACTTCACAGCTTATCCACAGGCAAAATCCGCACCAATACGCGTTCGGATCGTGTTATCCACAGAATCCACAGCAGTTATTAACACTACGAACCTTAAACTTCAAAAGTTCTTCAGATAACACTTCGCGTACCCCTCGGCACCTTGGGACCAGGGCTCTGAAGCGCCTCTGGCCCTGCTCAGAGCCCCGCTATCCGCCGACGTCCGCACGCAGTAGGGTGGTACTTCGTTGCGTCGGGGTCCGTCCGTGCGCAGTAGACCCCCGCTGATTTCTCCCCGGCGGTCCCTGATCCGACGAAAGGTGGCACTGCTCCGTGAAGTTCAGAGTTGAGCGGGACGTATTGGCAGAGGCTGTCTCCTGGACCGCTCGTTCCCTTTCACCGAGACCACCGGTACCCGTCCTGGCCGGTCTGCTGATCAAGGCCGAAGGAGGAACCCTCAGCCTCGCCAGCTTCGACTACGAGATCTCGGCGCGTCTCGAGATCGCTGCGGATGTCATCGAAGAAGGGACCGTCCTGGTATCCGGGCGCCTGCTCGCCGACATCTGCCGGAGTCTTCCTTCCGCACCGGTGGAGGTCATGACCGATGGCTCGAAAGTCACCCTCACCTGCCGTAACAGCCGGTTCAATCTCGCCACGATGCCCGAAGCCGAATATCCGGAGCTTCCACGGCTGCCCGAAGTCAGCGGCGTGGTGGATGGTGAAGCCTTCGCCCAGGCCGTGTCCCAGGTGATCATCGCCGCCAGCCGGGACGACACCCTGCCGATCCTCACCGGGGTCCGCCTGGAGATCGAGGAAGATCTCATCACCCTCCTGGCCACCGATCGATATCGCCTGGCCCTGCGGGAGGTGTCCTGGAAGCCGACCTCTCCCGGTATCTCCACCACCGCCCTGGTGAAAGCGAAGACCCTCAGCGAGGTGGCCAAGACCCTGGGCGGAGCGGGGGACCTCAACATCGCCTTCTCTGACGATTCCGAGCTGATCGGGTTCGAGTCTGGAGGGCGCCGAACCACGTCATTGCTCGTGGACGGGGATTATCCGAAAATCCGCTCGCTGTTCCCCGAGACCACACCCATCCATGCGATGGTCCAGACCTCCCTCCTGGTGGAAGCGGTACGTCGCGTATCACTCGTCGCGGAGCGCAACACCCCGGTCCGGCTCGCCTTCACGGAGGGACAGGTGACACTCGACGCCGGTACCGGTGAGGATGCCCAGGCGTCGGAAGTCATCGAGGCCACCCTCGAAGGGGAGGACATCACCGTCGCGTTCAACCCGCAGTACCTCAGTGAAGGCCTGGGTGCCTTCAGCAGTCCGTACGTCCGGTTCTCCTTCACCTCGCCGCCGAAACCCGCCGTGATCTCCGCGCAGGAGGAAGCGACCGGGAGTGATCAGGAGGACTACAGGTACCTCCTGATGCCCGTGCGGTTACCCAACCAGTAATCAGACCGACAGACCCCGCCACCCGTCGCCCCCAGAAGGAGAAGCTCATGCACATCGGCCTCATCGGACTCGGCAAAATGGGCTTCAACATGAGGGACCGCCTGCGCGAGCAGGGTATCGAGGTCACAGGGTTCGATCGTGATCCCGAGCTCACCGATGTCACTACCCTGGATGGCCTCGTGTCCGCGTTGCCTTCCCCGAGGATCATCTGGGTGATGGTGCCGGCTGGACAGATCACCGACGGAGTAGTCCACGAGCTGTCGGAAGCCCTCTCCGAGGGCGATCTGGTCATCGACGGCGGAAACTCCAAATTCAGCGATGACCAGATCCATGCGACGCTGCTGGCCCAGCGGGGTATCAGATTCGTGGACTGCGGTGTATCGGGCGGCGTCTGGGGTCTGGCGAACGGGTACGGTCTGATGGCCGGCGGTAGCACGGAGGACATCGAGCTCGCCATGCCGATCTTCGATGCGCTGCGACCGGAGGGTGACCGCGCGGAGAGCTTCGTCCACGTGGGGGACATCGGCGCCGGCCACTACGCGAAGATGGTGCACAACGGTATCGAGTACGGCCTCATGCAGTCCTACGCCGAAGGTTATGAACTGCTGGAAGCGAAGGGCATCGTCAGGGACGTCCACGGGACGTTCGCGGCATGGCAGAAGGGAACTGTCGTACGATCCTGGTTGCTGGATCTCCTCGTCAAGGCGCTCGAGGAAGACCCGAACCTCTCCCGGATCGCAGGGTACGTCGAGGATTCCGGGGAAGGCCGCTGGACAGTCGAGGAAGCCATCGCGAACAGCGTTCCCGCTCCCGCCATCACCGCCGCCCTCTTCGCACGGTTCTCCTCGCGGCAGGAGGACGCTCCGGCGATGAAGATGGTGGCTGCGCTTCGCCAGCAGTTCGGAGGGCATGCGGTCAAGCCCTCACGGCAGCCCCCTGGGTAAGGGGTGACCGGTGTACGTCGAGCACCTCTCGCTCAGCGGATTCCGGAGCTATGAGCAGCTCGATGTCGCGATCGAGCCCGGTGTCACCGTCTTTGTCGGCGCGAACGGTGTGGGGAAGACCAATATCGTGGAGGCCATCGGGTACCTGGCCACCCTGAGTTCGCACCGCACCGCAATGGATCGACCGTTGGTGGCCTTCGGCCACGAGCGTGCAATCATCCGCGGAAAGCTCGTTCGCGGAACGCAGCGCACCAGCGTCGAGGTGGAGATCAACGTCGATACCGCGAACAGGGCACGGATCAACCGGGCGAATCCGGTACGAGCGAGGGACGCCGCAGGGATTCTACGGTCCGTCCTGTTCGCACCCGAAGATCTCTCCCTCGTCAAGGCCGAACCATCCGTCCGTCGTCGCTATCTCGACGAGGTCCTGGTAGCACTGGTCCCTCATCACGCATCCCTCCGTACCGACTACGAACGCGTCCTCAAACAACGCAATGCACTGCTGAAGTCCGCACGGGCAGCGGGTCGGTTCTCCACCGCCCACGAGGCGACCCTCGACGTCTGGGACCAGCATCTCGTGGAGGCCGGGGTGCTTCTGCTGTCAGCACGCCTTCGCCTGGTGGAGCAGCTCCGCCCCCTGGTGGTGCGTGCGTACGGGCAGCTGACCGATGGATCCAAAGGCGTGGACATCCGCTACTCCTCGAGTGTCTCGTCGTCCGGTGAGCTACTCATGTCGGACGACGACGTCGGGGCCGCGCTCCCTGTCCGCGACGAGGGCCTGACACACCTCACGGACTCCGAGCTCAGGGAACTGTTCGCCGCGGATCTGCTCCGTCACCGCCGCAAGGAACTGGATCGGGGTATCTCCCTCGTGGGGCCGCACCGCGATGAGCTCGGTCTGACACTGGGGAGTGCGCCGGTGAAGGGCTATGCCTCCCATGGTGAAACCTGGTCGATGGCAATCGCTCTTCGGCTGGCATCCTACTATCTGCTGTTGGAGGACGGTCGGACTGCCGGGGCGGAACCGGTCCTCATCCTGGACGACGTATTCGCGGAGCTGGATGTCCAGCGACGGTCACGCCTCGCCGCGATCGTCGGCTCGGCGGAGCAGGTACTCATCACCGCGGCCGTGGTGGAGGACATCCCCGAGACTCTCATGGGGCGTCGAATCAGTGTCGTTCCCGGGGGGATCGATCTCCAGGACGGTTTCGACGGCGATCGAGGACCGGCACTCCCCCACGGGGAGGGTACGGATGACTGACATCCCGCCGGTCGGGGAACAGCCGGAGCAGGAGAATCAGGACGCGCCCCAGGCCCTGCTGAACAGGTTGCGGGATGCATCGCGCGCCAGGGGAACACCGCGAGACACCGGGAACAGAGCGCGCGGAGAGGCATCACGGCGCGGGTATATACCTACTTCGACATATGCTGGCCGCGATCCCGAGGGTGTCGGGAATGTCTTCTCGCGCATGCTCGCAGAACGCGGATGGAAGTCCCCCGTGGCGATCGGTGCGGTACTGAGTCGCTGGCACGAGATCGTGGGTCGTGACATCGCAGCCCACTGCGTGCCCGAGAGTTTCGACGCGGACACCGTCCTGGTGCGATGCGACTCGACGGCATGGGCCACCCAGGTACGGCTGATCACGCCTCAGGTGCTCCAGCGTTTCGAGACCGAACTGGGTGCGGGAGTGGTGAAGAAGCTGTCAGTGATCGGCCCCGCGGGCCCGAGTTGGCGCAAGGGTGGTCGATCCGTCCCCGGAAGGGGTCCGCGGGACACCTACGGGTAGTGACAGCGTGATCCGCCCACGATCCGTGGGCGGCCCGCAGCCCTCGTGGGGGTGCCGTGGTCGTATCGGGGCTCGTAGGTGGGGCCGACAAGCACTCTGGACCGGCTTTACTGCCCAGTGAGGGCTGCTTCGTGCGCGATTGTAGCCCTCCACGGGGTAGAATGGGACGAGCTTATTTCTGCTTTACCCAGTTGAGGAGCCGACTACGCCCGTGCCACACGAGAACGAGTTGAACGCAAGCGATGTACTGATCGGCGAGGACGAGTCCCCGATCCTCGAGGCCACGACCGAGCATGCCTACGGCGCCAGCGAGATCACCGTGCTGGAGGGTCTGGAGGCGGTTCGCAAGCGTCCCAGCATGTACATCGGATCCACCGGGCCGCGGGGTCTGCACCACCTCGTGTACGAGGTGGTGGACAACTCGGTCGACGAGGCCCTCGCCGGTCACTGCGACCACATCCAGATCACCCTGCAGGCTGATGGTGGAGTGCAGGTCATCGACAACGGTCGTGGCATACCGGTGGACATGCATCCCACCGAGGGGCGACCCACGGTGGAGGTGGTCATGACCATCCTCCACGCCGGAGGGAAGTTCGGGGGCGGCGGGTACGCCGTGTCGGGCGGACTGCACGGTGTGGGTATCTCGGTTGTCAATGCGCTGTCGAAACGCGTCGAGACGGAGGTCAGGCGTCAGGGTCATGTGTGGCGCCAGTCGTTCTCGGACGGCGGCAAGCCCTTCGGTGAGCTCAGGAAGGGTGAGGAGACCTCGGAGACAGGGACGACGCAGACGTTCTATCCCGACGATACGATCTTCGAGAGCACGGACTTCGATTTCGAGACACTCCGCGCCCGCTTCCAGCAGACCGCCTTCCTGAACAAGGGCCTACGGATCACCTTCATCGATGAACACGTGGATGAGGTCGGGGACGAGGTGGCCGTCGAGACCGGTGACGACCCGACGCCGAAGCACCGCGAGGTGGAGTACCTCTATGAGAACGGGTTGGTGGACTACGTCCATCACCTGAATTCGTCGAAGCGGGTGGAGGTGGTGCACCCTGATGTCATCGTCTTCGAGACCGAGACACCCGACCGCACCATGTCGGTGGAGATCGCCCTGCAGTGGACCACGGCCTATTCCGAGAGTGTCCACACCTACGCGAACATGATCAACACGCACGAGGGTGGAACGCACGAGGAAGGCTTCCGTGCGGCCATGACAACGCTGATCAACAGGTATGCGCGCGAGAAGAACATCATCAAGGAGAAGGACGACAACCTCACGGGTGACGACATCCGCGAGGGTCTGACGGCGGTCATCTCGGTCAAGCACTCCGAACCGCAGTTCGAGGGCCAGACGAAGACCAAACTCGGCAATTCCGAGGTCAAGGGCTTCGTGCAGCGTGTGGTGACGGATCGGCTCGGGGACTGGCTGGAACGGAATCCCGGCCCGGCCAGGGACATCATCCGGAAATCCATCCAGGCCTCCCAGGCGCGTCTGGCCGCACGCAAGGCGCGGGAGTCCACACGCCGCAAGGGCCTGCTCGAATCCGGGGGGATGCCGGGCAAGCTGAAGGACTGCCAGTCCAAGGACCCTGCTCGCTCGGAGATCTACATCGTCGAGGGCGACTCGGCGGGCGGCTCAGCAGTCCGCGGACGCAATCCCGAGACCCAGGCCATCCTTCCGCTGCGCGGGAAGATCCTCAACGTGGAACGGGCCAGATTGGACCGTGCGCTCGGCAACGCCGAGGTGCAGGCGATGATCACGGCATTCGGTGCAGGTATCGGCGAGGACTTCGACGTCGCGAAGGCCAGGTATCACAAGATCGTGCTGATGGCGGATGCGGACGTCGACGGACAGCACATCACCACCCTCCTGCTGACCCTCCTGTTCCGCTACATGCGACCGCTGATCGAGAACGGGTTCGTCTATCTGGCCCAGCCCCCGCTGTACCGGATCAAATGGTCCAACGCGAAGCATGACTACGTCTTCAGCGATCGGGAGCGTGACGAGGTCATCAAGATGGGTCTTGCCAGGAACCAGCGGCTACCGAAGGAGAACGGCATCCAGCGGTACAAGGGCCTGGGCGAGATGGACTACACGGAGCTGTGGGAGACCACCATGGACCCGGACCATCGCACGCTGCTCCAGGTGACCATGGACGACGCCGCTGCGGCGGACCAGGTGTTCTCGGTGCTGATGGGCGAGGACGTCGAGTCCCGCCGCAACTTCATCCAGCAGAACGCCAAGGACGTGCGTTTCCTGGATATCTGAGTGCCGGTACCCGGCATCTTGCCGGCGCAACGAAATTCGCTCGTTCCTCGCGAATATTAAAGCGCCTACACAAGACGCCGGGCACAGGCAGCCGGCCGCGTCCACTCTGCGGCGGAGAACTTCTTCACGAACGGAACTGAATCATGACTGATGAGACCATCGGCAACGGCCCGGACGAGCCCATCGAGGGCGAGGTCCTGACCGACCGCATCGAGCAGGTGGACCTGCAGACCGAGATGCAGCGGTCCTATCTGGACTACGCCATGGCGGTCATCGTGGGACGCGCGCTGCCGGACGTCCGCGATGGTCTCAAGCCCGTGCACCGCCGCGTCCTGTATGCCATGTTCGACGGCGGGTACCGGCCGGACCGGTCGTTCAACAAGTGTGCCCGCGTGGTGGGCGAGGTCATGGGCCAGTACCACCCGCACGGCGACTCGGCGATCTACGATGCGCTGGTCCGGCTGATCCAGGACTGGACCATGCGCTACCCCCTCGCTCTGGGGCAGGGCAACTTCGGCTCACCGGGTAATGATGGCGCGGCTGCCCCCCGGTACACGGAGACGAAGATGGCGCCCCTTGCCATGGAGATGGTGAGGGACATCGACGAGGAGACCGTCGACTTCCAGGACAATTACGACGGCAAGAACCAGGAACCGACGATCCTGCCGTCACGCTTCCCGAATCTGCTCGTGAACGGATCCTCCGGTATCGCCGTCGGCATGGCCACGAACATCCCCCCGCACAACCTGCGGGAGGTCGCCGAGGGTGTCCAGTGGTACCTGGAGAATCCGATGGCCTCCCGGGAGGAACTGCTCGAGGCACTGATCCTGCGGATCAAGGGACCCGACTTCCCCACCGGCGCGCAGATCCTCGGCCACCGGGGTATCGAGGACGCGTACCGGACCGGGCGGGGGTCCATCACCATGCGAGCGGTGGTGAACGTCGAGGAGATCCAGAACCGCACGTGTCTCGTGGTGACCGAGCTTCCCTACCAGGCCAACCCGGACAATCTCGCGATCAAGATCGCCGAGCTGGTCAAGGACGGCAAGATCAGCGGTATCGCCGATCTGCGCGACGAGACCTCGGGCCGGACCGGCCAGCGCCTGGTGATCGTCCTCAAGCGCGACGCCATCGCCAAGGTGGTCCTGAACAACCTCTACAAGCACACGCAACTGCAGGACAACTTCAGTGCCAACATGCTCGCCATCGTGGACGACGTGCCCCGCACCCTCAGCCTGGACGCGTTCATCCGACACTGGGTGACCCACCAGCTCGAGGTCATCGTGCGGCGCACGCGGTACAGGCTGCGCAAGGCCGAGGAGGAGGCCCATATCCTCCGTGGCCTGCTCAAGGCACTCGATGCCCTCGACGAGGTCATCGCCCTGATCCGCGCGTCCTCCACCACGGAGGAGGCACGCGACGGGCTGATCACCCTGCTGTCCATCGACGAGCTCCAGGCCACGGCCATCCTGAACATGCAGCTGCGTCGACTGGCTGCGCTGGAGCGGCAGAAGATCCAGGACCGCCACGCCGAGCTGGAGTCGATGATCGTCGAGTTCCACCGCATCCTCGCCTCCGAGGACGTTCAGCGCGGCATCGTCAGCACGGAGCTCGCCGAGATCGTCGCCAAGTTCGGCGACGACCGACGGACAGAGATCCTCCAGGGCTACGACGGCGACATGAGCATGGAGGACCTGATCCCCGAGGAGGAGATGGTCGTCACGATCACGCGCGGTGGCTACGTGAAGCGCACGCGCAGTGACAACTACCGCCAGCAGGCGCGTGGGGGCAAGGGCATCAAGGGAGCGCAGCTCCGGGGCGACGACGTCGTCGAGCATTTCTTCGTCACCACCACGCATCACTGGCTGCTGTTCTTCACGAATCTCGGTCGGGTCTACCGTGCCAAGGCCTACGAACTCATGGAGGCCGGCCGCGACGCGAAGGGTCAGCACGTGGCCAATCTGCTCGCCTTCCAGCCCGACGAGACCATTGCGCAGGTGCTGGATCTGCGCGACTACCAGCAGTCGCCCTATCTCGTCCTGGCGACCAGGCGGGGACTGGTCAAGAAGACCCGCCTCGAGGACTACGACACCAACCGGACGGCGGGCGTGATCGCCATCAACCTGCGCGACAACGACGAACTCGTCTCTGCGCAGCTGGTCTCCAGCACGGACGACATCATGCTCGTCTCGCGGAAGGGCCAGTCCATCCGCTTCACGGCCGACGACGACGCGCTGCGTCCCATGGGGCGCGCGACGTCGGGTGTGACCGGGATGAAGTTCCGCAACGACGACGAACTTCTCGCCGCGAAGGTGGTCACGGACAACTCGTTCGTCTTCATCGTCACCGAGGGTGGGTTCGCCAAGCGGACCAGGGTCGATGACTACCGCGTGCAGGGGCGCGGGGGCCTCGGTATCAAGGTGGCCAAACTCGCGGAGGAGCGGGGGGACCTCGTGGGAGCACTCGTGGTCCAGGAGGAGGACGAGGTGCTCGTGGTGATGGGCGGCGGCAAGGTGGTCCGTTCCGCGGTGGCCGGTGTTCCTGCCAAGGGGCGCGACACCATGGGCGTCATCTTCGCCAAGCCGGACAAGGCCGACCGCATCATCGCCGTGGCCCGCAACAGCGAACGCAGCGTTGCCGTCGAGGAGGGTCTGATCGACGATCCGGCGCAGGCCAGCCCGGACGTCGACGTCATCGGGACCGTGGAACCGGCCGGGGATTCCGTGGGGTTCTCGGGGGATGAAGTACCGTTGTCGACAGAGGACGTGGCTGAGTCAGATGCTGGGTCGCCGGAACACGGAGGTAGCGAGTGAGCTCGGGCAGCACCAATCCGCGATCGTCGGGCGGTCAAGTACGGACACCGGGGTCGACGCCGCGAGTGGGCCCCCCACGCCCGGCGCAGCGGCCGGCGTCCACGGGAAACCAGGGCAAACCCGGGCTCGTGAAGCCGGCCCCGAAGGCGAAGGCACGCAAGGCGCGCCTGCTCGTGAGCAAGGTGGATCCGTGGTCGGTCCTGAAGATGTCGTTCCTGCTCTCGGTCGCCCTGGGCATCGTCACGGTGGTCGCCTCGTTCGTGATCTGGACCGTGCTGGATCTGACGGGCATCTTCGACGGGGTGAACCAGCTCCTGAGCGAGATCGCAGGATCCGAGAGCGGTGGCTTCGATCTTCGGGAGTTCGCATCCCTGGCCCAGGTCCTCTCGTTCGCCACCATCATCGCGGTGGTGAACGTGGTGCTCCTGACAGCGCTGGCCATGCTCTCGGCCGTGCTGTACAACATCGCCTCGAGCCTCGTGGGTGGTATCGGCGTCACGCTCACCGACGACTAGGGCCGATCACGCTCAGCGGCCTGATTTGAGTAATCGAGAATCACTACGGTAAAGTCATTTCTTGGCCCGTAGCGGTATGGGGGCGTATAGCTCAGGCGGTTAGAGCGCTTCGCTGATAACGAAGAGGTCCCAGGTTCAAGTCCTGGTACGCCCACGGATCCGCCACTCGCAGGCACTCGTCAGGAGGCAGTTGTGAAGAAGTTGCTCGTTGCAGCAGCGGCCGCAGCAGGTGTCTTCGTCTACACGCGGTGGCAGGGTGCGGTGAAGGAAAAAAGGTATGGAGCAACGCGACGGATTCCGTCGCGTAGCACGATAGGTCCACCCGTTCCGGTGGATACTTCTCGGGGGCATGGCGCAATTGGTAGCGCACCTGCTTTGCAAGCAGGGGGTTCGGGGTTCGAGTCCCCGTGCCTCCACCGAACGGTAGGTCCCGACCGAAAGGTCGGGACCTACCCCGTTAAGGGGATGCCAGGGAAATGAAGTGCACTAGGGTGGCCCGGTGATCATCTTCCTGTCGATCCTCGGTGTCATCGGAGTCTCGGCATCCGGCCCCATCATGGCTGCCACCGCCGCTCCGATCCTGGCGATCGCCTTCTGGCGGAATCTGCTCGGTGCCGGTCTGATGGCGGTACCGACGGTCGTGGCGAAGCGCGCGGAATTCGCCGCGCTGACCGCCCCCGACTACAAGCGGCTCACAATCGCTGCCGTGGCCCTCGCCCTCCACTTCGTCTGCTTCATCTCCGCACTCAAACTCACGTCGGTCGCCGCAGCGACAGCCCTGGTGTGCCTGCAGGTGGCCTGGATAGCACTGTTCAATTCCCTGCTGGGCCGCCGGCCGGAGGGTGCCGTGGTGGCCGGCCTCGGAGTGGCCCTGCTCGGCGTCGTCATCATCACCGGTTTCGATCTATCGCTCTCCCGCGAAGCACTGCTCGGCGACGTGCTGGCCCTGGCGGGAGGAGCCATGGCTGCGATCTACCAGATGGCCGGCGCCGCCGCGAGGAGAACCATGTCCACCGGCACCTACACCACGCTGTGCTACGGGGCCTGCGCGGCGATCCTCGCGGTCCTGTGTGTACTCACAGGGCAGCCGCTCGTGGGTTTCAGCCCAGCCGCCTGGGCAGGGATCCTCGCGGTCACCGTCCTGGCGCAGCTCATGGGCCACTCCGTGTTCAACCATCTGCTCGCGGTGATGAGCCCGCTGGTCGTATCGATGATCATCCTGCTGGAGATTCCGGGTGCGGCGATCCTCGCGGCGGTCTTCCTGGACGAGAAGCTGCCGATCGGGACCTACGGAGGGCTCCTGCTGATCCTCGTCGGTCTGGCAGTGGTGGTGCGCGGACAGCAACGGACCAGGGGCCGACGTCGACCGCTGGGATCCGAGAACCCCAGCCCGCCGCCCGCTCTCGGCGGAGAATAACTCACGCCCTCCACGTGCTTGGGGATCTCCGCCCGGACATGGAAGGACCCCCGGAAGATCCGGGGGTCCTTCCATGTCGATGGTGCGGCGACTACCGGATCAGGCGCGGTGCTCGTCCGTGCCGGTGTTCTTGGTGGTCTCCGGTGCGTTCTTGGTCGCGTTGATCGGAGCCGGCACGTCCGCCTGGGTCTTGGCGTCCGCAGTCTGTCCCTCGGTGGCGGCCGCGCGATCAGCGGCTTCCTTGATGGTGGCGATGACCTCCTTCGCCTCCTCGGACTTGACGCTGGTCACCGGAGCGGGGGTCGCCTTGATCGGCGCCGGTGTCTTCCAGGGGTCTTCGACCGGCTTGGAGGCCCGCCATGCGGCAACGCCGGCAACGAGCGCTGCCATGACGATGCCGAAGACCAGCCAGCCCTTGCCGGACTTGCGCGCCTGGTTCTTCTTCAGGTCCTTCGACGTCTGCTTGGCAGCGGCAGCGAGGCGCTTCTGCGCGTTCTTCACGGTCTTCTTGTTGCCGGTCACCTTCGTCACGGTCTTCTCCACAGCCGGAGGTACTGTGACACCGGCCAGGGACCGCGACGCCGTGTCGGCGGCTTCTCCGAGCCTGGTGGACAGCGCGGGGAGGTAGTCGTCCACCACTTTGCCCTTGGCCGATGTGATCGCGGGCCCTGCCTTGTCCAGGGTGCCCTGGAGCTTGGGGGTGGTGTCGTCGATCAGCTGGGAGAGCCGCGGGCCCACCTTGTCGATCCCGTCCTGGATCTTGGGCGTCACGGCGGAGATTCCCCCGGAGATGCCGTCGGCCGCACGGCGGTAGGTGTCCTGGAGCGCAGGGCCGGCGGTCTCGATGCCCTTGTCGAGACGCGGCTTCGCCCACCCGTAGGCTGCATCCACGCGGGGCGCTGCCCATTCACGCACTGCGGTCACTCCGGCAACGACGTCTTCGAGCTCATGGGCAACACGATCGTTCTTCTTCACAAAAACCTCCAAAAGGGTGCCTACTCGTTGACATCAGCCTACGTTGCATGGGCAGGGGGTGCTATCCGGCCGTGCGCAGATATCCATCGGGTTCGGCATTTCACTGTGATTTCACTGTGCGCGGAATGGCACTGCTCCAGCTTTTTCGCCAGGGCAGCGTGAAAGAATAGAGGGATGACTGCCATTCCAACAGCAAAAGCGACCATCCGTACGAACCAGGGCGAGATCCTCGTGAACCTCTTCGGCAACCACGCGCCGAAGACCGTCAAGAACTTCACCGGGCTCGCCACCGGCGAGATCACCTGGACCCACCCGAAGACCGGCGAGAAGAGCAACACCCCGCTCTACGACGGGACCATCTTCCACCGCATCATCAAGGATTTCATGATCCAGGGAGGCGATCCCCTGGGACAGGGAGTAGGCGGCCCCGGTTACCAGTTCGACGACGAGATCAATCCCGACCTCACGTTCGGGGAACCGTACAAGCTCGCCATGGCCAATGCAGGGCTCCAGGGCGGACGCGGGACCAACGGATCGCAGTTCTTCATCACCTCGGTGCCCACCACCTGGCTGCAGGGCAAGCACACCATCTTCGGCGATGTGACCGATGAGGATTCTCGCGCGGTGGTCGACAAGCTCAATTCGATCGCCACCGATATGAGGGACAAGCCCCTCGATGACGTCGTGATCGAGAGCATCACCGTCGAGCAGCTCTGACCCAGTGTCCTTCGGTGTTCCTGCGCCTGATACCGGCGGCCAGGAGGCTCCGGTATGTCCGCGGCACCCCGATCGCGTCAGCTATGTGAGCTGCCAGCGGTGCGGCCGCCCGGCCTGCGGGCAGTGCCAGCGACCCGCCGCCGTGGGCTTCCAGTGCGTGGATTGCGTGCGGGAGCAGGCCGCCAACGCCCCGGTGCGCAGGAACGCCTTCGGCGGTATTGCCCGCGGCACCAGACCCGTTGCCACGTACACCTTCATCGGGCTCTGTGTGGTGGTCTTCCTCCTGCAACTCGTCGTTCCGGACCTGACCCGCGCCCTGCTCTACGCTCCCGTCTTCACGGCGGGGCTCGAGGGCGTGATTCCCGCGCAGCCGTGGCGCATGCTGACGGCAGCGTTCCTGCACTCCCAGAGTTCCTTCCTGCACATCGCCTTCAACATGTACGCGCTGTACATCCTCGGGAAGGTCCTCGAGCCGGCCATGGGATGGGCCCGGTTCGCAGCGCTGTACCTGATCGCCGCCGTAGGTGGGTCGATCGGAGTGCTCCTGCTCAGCCCGAATCCGCTCCAGGGTGTGGTGGGGGCTTCCGGCGCCGTCTTCGGACTGTTCGGCGCACTGTTCATCATCCAGCGGAAGCGCGGTAACGATGTCAAGCAGATCGTGGTGCTCGTCGGCATCAATGCCGTGTTGGGCTTCGTGGTCCCGGGCATCGCCTGGGAGGCGCACCTCGGTGGACTCCTGACGGGGGCTGCCTGCGCGGCGATCATCGCCTATGCGCCGCGTGGCGAACGGCAGTCCACCATCCAGTGGCTGGGTCTGGCCGGTGTCGTGGCGCTGCTCGCCGTGCTCACCCTCGTCGGGGTCGTACGTCTGCCCGGCTGACCACATGGGATGCACTGAGGGGCCGGTACTGTTCGTACCGGCCCCTCAGTGCGTTATCCACAGCCTTTATCCACAGCGGGGATAACTTACACACATGTAATTCCACAGCTGTGGATAAGCGCTGCGGGGGATCGACCGGAAATTCAGGCGAAATCCTCGATCTTCTGCACAGTTGTGGAAAACGTCATGCACATGCTGTGTACAGCTCCACTCGCCGGGCACTCATCGCCAGCGGGTGGTCATGAGGAAGCCGACGATCGCGATGCCGAAGCCGACCATGATGTTCCACGACCCCCAGGCCTCCACGGGGAAGCGCGATTCGGAGATGTAGAAGGTGATGATCCAGAGCAGCCCGATGATCATCAGGCCGAACATCACGGGTTTGTACCAGGCAGGATTCGGTGTGGGCTGCGAGGATTTCACGTGGGCCGTTGTGGACGTGGCTCTCTTGCGGGGCTTCGACTCTGGCACGGGTACTCCTCGACGGGGCGCGGTCGCGGATCGACGGCGCCGGTGGTGTGACGGCTTTCCGGCCGGGACGCTCTGTCCGGGCCGACGGGCCCATCGACAGGCGGCGGCCCGGTTCTCCTGAAGATTCTAGCCAAGACCCGGGTGGCGGGAGGTCCTGCCCGAGAAGCCGCGCGTCCTGGCGGGTCGGGTCGGTGCCGTGGAGGTGGAGCCGGGTGGTCCGGGCAGGAGGACGGGGATAATCTGATGGACGACGACGTACGACCCGATGCACCGGCACAGGTCTCCTCCGAGGTGCTGTCGGTCCGGGCCCCATCGGGCCTGTCCGCCCACCGCTTCAACGATTGGTTCCCCATAGCTCATGGCTGCTACAACCCGCATCCTCGTCGTGGACAACTACGACAGCTTCGTCTACACCCTCGTCGGATACCTGCAGGAGCTCGGGGCCGAGACGACAGTGGTCCGCAATGACGATCTCACGCTCGCCGAGGCGCAGGAAATGGCGGCGTCCCGCGACGGCGTCCTGATCTCTCCCGGCCCCGGGACGCCTGCCGAGGCCGGGATCTGCGTGGATCTCATCACCTGGTGCGGCAACCACGCGAAGCCCATGCTCGGGGTCTGCCTCGGGCACCAGGCGCTCGCCGAGGCGTACGGCGGAACCGTCACGCACGCGCCGGAGCTCATGCACGGCAAGACCTCCCTCGTGGAGCATGATTCCACCGGGGTCTTCGCGGATCTGCCGTCGCCCATGACGGCAACCCGGTACCACTCGCTGGCGGCTGTCAGCGATGACGTGCCGGCCGAGCTGACCGTCACGGCGCGCACGGCGAGCGGGATCATCATGGGACTTGACCACACCACAGCGCCCCTGCACGGCGTCCAGTTCCACCCGGAGTCCGTGCTCACCGAGGGCGGCTACCAGTTACTGGGTAACTGGCTGGAGTCCCTGGGTCTCCGGGGGGCCGCTGCCACCGCTGCGGGCCTCAGCCCACTCATCGCACGCTGACGTAGGAACATGGCGCCCTCCGACCTCAGGAGGGTTCAGACGGCGGCCTCCGGAGCTGCCGATTCAGGGCGTCGAGGTGGGAGCGGGTGTCGGGTCGGCTGCTGCGGCCGGACTCGTGGTGGGCTCCGGACTCGGCGTTGCCGCCGGGTCCGGGCTCGATGGCGGATCCTCCGCGGGCGGGGGTTCCTCGCTCGGTGCGGGCTCGACGGGTGGCGCAGGTGCGGGAGGACCGGAGGAGACGACATAGTTGACGTTGGTTCCCGTGGCGACGACCGCTCCGGCTCCGGGTGCGGTTCTGACCACCGTGCCTTCGGGCTGCTGGGACTCCTCGGTCCCCTCGTTCACCGGCACCAGTCCGAGATCCACGAGGATCCGGTCCACCTCGGCGGCGGTTCTTCCCTGCAGGCCCGCCGGAACCGTGACATTCTCGGGGCCGCTGGAGACATTGAGGGTGATGGTGTCGCCCCGGCTGAGGCTCCCGACCGGATCGATGCCTGTCACGAGGCCCTCCCGGGTGTCGGAGGGTGGATCCGTGTCCGTCGTCACCCTGAAGCCGAGCTCGGCGAGCTCGTCCGTCACGTCGGCGACCGGCCTCCCCAGATAGTCGCTCGTGGTGATGACGATCTCCGCGGACTCGCTCGGCGTCTCGCTGGGTTCCGGTGACGGCGTCGTGGGTGCCGCGGAGGTGGTTTCCACCGGAGGTACGTCCGCCGCGTCGTCCCCCACGAGCAGGGGCTGGAGCATCAGGAACGCGATCGCGCCGAGTGCGAGCAGGAGCAGGACGATCAGCGGTATCAGCCACGGGCTACGCCGGTTGACCTCCTGGTCGTACGCCTGCGCGCCGTCAGGGCCGTCGACGTCGTCCTCCGACCAGTCCCGCGACGCCGCGATCCCGGCGGTGGTGGGAGCGGCCACGGTCGGCAGGGCCGACGTCGACGGGGAAGAGATGGCCGTCGTCGCCTGCGTGTCCTGGCGCCGTACCGCCGCCGTAGGGATGTCGGCGCCGCGGGAGAAGGCGAGCATTCCGGGGACGGCGGCCTCCGCCGCCCGGATATCGCCGGAACGGATGGCATCGACTGCCCGCGCCAGGGCCTCCGAATCAGCGGGCCGATCGGCCGGGTTCTTGGCCAGCATCGAGCCGATGAGTGCCCGCACCGGGTGCGGGATCGATTCCGGCAGGGGAGGTGGCGCGTCGTTGACCTGGGCGAGTGCGATGGCGATCTGTGATTCGCCGGAGAAGGGGCGCCGTCCGGCCAGCAGTTCGTAGCCGATCACACCGAGTGCGTAGATGTCGGAGGAGCCCGTTGCGGGCTGGCCCGTGGCCTGCTCCGGAGCAAGATACTGGGCTGTGCCCATGACCTGACCGGTGGCGGTCAACGGCACCTGATCGGCGAGCCGCGCGATCCCGAAGTCGGTGATCTTCACACGACCGTCCGGCATCACGAGGATATTACCGGGCTTGACGTCGCGGTGGACGAGTCCCTGGCGGTGGGCGACGGCGAGGGCCGTGGCGGTCTGACCCACGATGGACAGGGTCCGGTCCGGTGAGAGGACCTGCTCCTTCTCGATCACGGCGGAGAGCGGCTGCCCCGGGACGAGTTCCATGACGAGGTAGGCGGACCCGCCCTCCTCGCCGTAGTCGAAGACATTCGCGATTCCCTCATGGTTGAGCAGGGCGGTGTGGCGTGCCTCCGCCCTGAAGCGGTTCAGGAATGCCGGGTCGCCCGAGTACTCCTCCTTGAGGATCTTGATCGCGACGACGCGGCCGAGGATCCGGTCCCGGGCCTTCCAGACCTCCCCCATGCCACCGATGGCAATGCGGTCGGTCAGTTCGAATCTGCCGCCCAGGGTGATTCCTGACGTTGGCCTCATCTGTTCAACACCGCCTCTATGAGTCTCTTGGCACTGGGTGAGGTCAATTGCTGACCGGTGGGGATGTCCACGTTCTCCATCACGATCGATATGGCCACCTGCGGGTCGTCCGCAGGGGCGAAGCCGGTGAACCAGGCATTGTCTCCACTGTCGGTGACCTCGGCGGTCCCTGTCTTGCCGGCGACCTTCACGCCCGCGACCTGGGCTCCTGCCGCGGTTCCGTTGTCCACCACGTTGACCATCCACTGAGTCAACTGGTCCGCCGTCTCACGGCTCACCGACTGCCGCAGCGTCTCCGGCTGCGGGGAGTCGATCAGTTCGAGGTCGGCAGCCCTGATGGAGGAGACGAGCTGCGGTTTCATCTGCTCACCATCGTTGGCGATGGCAGCGGCGACCATGGCCATCTGCAGGGGCGTCACGCGCGTATCGAACTGGCCGACCGCCGACTGGGCCAGTTCGGGATCCGTCAGGTCCGTCGGGAAGATACTGGCCAGCACCCGGGTGGGAATGGACAGCTCCTCGCCGAAGCCGAACCGCTCCGCCTGCTTGCGGAGGGCCTCCTCACCCAGGTCCAGGGCGATCTGCGCGAATGCCGTATTGCAGGACTGCTCCAGGGCGAACTCGAGATCCGCCGTCGCCCGGCTCGCACACCCGCCCGAGACGAAGTTCGGGAGAGTGTACTCGATGCCGGGGAACTCCAGTGCCGGCGGGTTGGGGATCTCGGACTCGGCGTCGTACTCACCGGACTCGAGCGCCGCCGCAGCATCGATGAGCTTGAAGACGGACCCCGGTGCGATGAGCGACTCCGTGGCCGGATTGGTGTAGACGGACAGGCCCGGCTGCTCCGTGAGTGCGGCAAGATTCTCGGCGACGATCGAGGTGTCGTGCCCCGACAGCAGATTCGGGTCGTAGGTCGGCTTGGACACCATCGCGAGGATCTTGCCGGTGGAGGGTTCCATCACCACGATGGAGCCCCGCTGGCCCTCCGGGATCAGGTCCGACGCGAGCTGCTGGAGTTGGGGGTCGATCGTCAGTTCCACGGATGCGCCGCCCGGTTCGGCACCTGAGAACAGGCTCACCACACGGTCGTAGAAGAGTGAGCTGCTGGTACCGGCGAGGATCTCCGATTCCGCGTCCTCGAGCTGCGTGGACCCGATCGAGAGGGAATAGAAACCCGTCAGATGTGCGTACCGCTCGGGTTCCCCGTAGACACGCTGGTAGTTGAACTGGTCGTTGGACGGCACGGACTGCGCCACGGCCCGACCGTCGACGAGGATCGCACCTCGCTGACGGCCGAAGTCCTGATAGAGCTGGCGGTTGTTCCAGGGGTTGGCCGTCAGTTCCGCCGCCTGGAAGAACTGTACGTAGGTCAGGGAACCCAGGACGAGGGCGAACATGGTGACGGCGACCACCCAGGCCCCGCGAATGGCCTGATTCATCGGTTCCCCTCCCTGGCTTCCCTGGTTCTGCTGATCTTCCCCGTGACGCCGACCGGCTCGGGGAACGAATTCTTCATGGGCGTGCTGGTGACCGGGCGTCGCGCGGTCTCCGAGATGAGTAGCAGCAGTGCCACGATCAGCCAGTTGGCGAGCAGTGACGACCCTCCGGCGGACATGAACGGCGTGGTGAGCCCCGTCAGCGGGATGAGCCGGGTGATGCCGCCGATCACCACGAAGCACTGGAGCGCGATGGTGAAGGAGAGACCGCACGCCAGCAGCTTGCCGAAGCCGTCCTTGGTCCCGAGAGCTGCCCTGATGCCACGGGAGACGAGGATGACGTAGAGCATCACGATCGCAACGACGCCGATGAGCCCGAGCTCCTCACCGAGTGCGGCGATGATCATGTCGCTGTTCGCATATGTCACGAGGTCGGGCCTGCCCCCGCCGAGACCCGTGCCGAGGAGGCCGCCGTCGGCGAGTCCGAAGAGGCCCTGCACCACCTGACCGCTTCCGCCGGGAGACCGGTTGTAGACGTCGGGGTCGAAGGCGTTGATCCACGAGTCGAAGCGGAGGGCCACATGGCTGAACAGCTCGAGTGCGACGAACACCCCGCCGGCGATCATCGCCAGGCCGATGAGGACCCAGCTGACCCTGCTCGTCGCCACGTAGATCATGACCATGAAGAGACCGAAAAAGAGGATCGACGACCCCAGATCGCGCTGGAAGATCAGCACGCCGATGCTGACCACCCAGGCCGCGGCCATCGGGGCCAGGTCACGGAAGCGCGGTAGCTGGAGCGGGCCGATCTTCTTGCCGGCCAGCAGGATCAGATCGCGGTTGGTGGACAGATAGCCGGCGAAGAAGATGGCGAGGGTGATCTTCGCGATCTCACCCGGCTGGAACGTGCCGAAACCGACCGAGATCCAGATCCGCGCCCCGTTGATCTCCAGGCCGAGCGGTGGTGGCATGAGGGGCAGCAGGAGCAGCACGGCGCTGACGATCAGCGAGGTATAGGTGAACCGCCGGAGGATCCGGTGATCCCTGAACACGAGCAGCAGGATCGCTGCCGCCCCGATCGCCACCGCGGTCCACATCACCTGCTGCGGCGCCACGGGGGTGAAATCGGGATTCACCGAGACCGCCGAGAGATCGAGGCGGTGGATCATGGCCAGGCCGATCCCGTTCAGGGCAGTCACGATGGGAAGGATCACCGGATCGGCATACTTCGCCCGGAATCGGAGCACGATGTGGAGGAACAGGCTCATGAGCCCGAGTGTCAGCGCCTGGGACCAGAAGTAGTCGCCGAGCGGTTCGTTGCGCCCGAGGTTGGCCAGGAAGTTTGCCCCGATGGCGACGACGAGGGCGAGCAGGAGCAGGACGAGCTCGATGTTGCGCCGTGAGCGGGGAGCGGTCAGGACATCACTCATCTCCGGTACCTCCACAGTCCACGGACGGCGAACCGGTCCCGGAGGCGGCGCCGGCCTGCGCGGACGCCGACCGACCCGGCGACGCGGACGCCGATGGGCCGGTCGATCCGGACGCGGACGCCGATGGATCGGCCGATCCGGAGGGACCAGGACGCGCCGTGCTGCCGGCGGTCGGGCCCCCGCCGCCGGCACTCGGGTTCGCGGAGGCGGTGCCCGGCGTGACCGGATCGCAGGAGACGGCGCGTAGCTCACTGCGCAGATCGCCCACGATCCGTTCGGCCTCCTGCAGGCTCGCTGCGGGCAGGGTGTTCCTCACCTGGGAGCGCTGGTACTCGGGCAGATTGGAGACCGGGATGTCGGTGGTCCGGTACAGGTCGCTCAGATCGATGGGTCCCACCCTCTGGGGTACCCCCGTGAAGATCGCGACGCGATTATCGGCATCGGCGATGTAGTAGCGCGTCTGTGTCCAGGTGTAACCGAAGCCCAGGACGGCCACCAGGATCAGGGTGAGCAGGGAGAGGAATGCCGGCACGAGCCAGCGCCGCTTCCGGACAGGAGGCTCGTCCTCGAGGTTCTCGGCCAGATCCTCGTCCGATTGGCGCATCAGCATCTTCGCGGCGCGCCGCTCCGTGGTCCGCTGCGTCACGATGGGGATCTGGCCCGTCTCGGTGGCCAGGGCGGCCGAGCCCACGAGGACATGGGGTCTGGTCAGCAGATCCTCGCGGATCACATCGGCGCGGATGGCCGTACCGGGCAGATCCCCCTTGTGCTCGATATCCGTGGAGGCGGTCTCCGCCGTGTCCGTCTCCGCGGGGTCCCCTGTCTCACCGGAGCCTTCGACTGCGCCGTCGCGTTCGCCCGCAGCCTCCCGTGCCGGAGGCAGGGCGGCGGGCAGTACGCCGTCGTCGTCCGCGTCGACGACCTCGATCACGGCGACGGTGATGTTGTCGGGCGAGCCGCCCGCGAGCGTCATGTCCACGAGGGAGTTGACGGCCTCGCGGATATCCGGGGCGTCGCGCATGGTCTGCTCGACGACGCGATCGGGGAGGACGGCGTTGAGCCCGTCGGAGCACAGCAGCCAACGTTCCCCCAGCGCTGCGTCGAAGTGGTCCAGATCGAGCTCGGGACTGGCATCGACGTCGCCCAGGACGCGCATGAGGACGTTCTTGTGCGGGTGGACCTCCGCGTCCTCGGGGGTGATGCGGCCCTCGTCGATGAGCCGCTGCACAAAGGTGTGATCCGTGGTGATCTGCTCGAAGACGCCGTCCTTGAGGCGGTAGGCGCGTGAATCTCCGATGTGGGCCAGCTGGAGCGTGGAATCCTCGAGGAGCAGGGCCGTGACGGTGGTGCCCATCCCCGCGAGTTGCGGACTGGTGCTGACCAGTTCGGAGAGCAGCGAGTTGGCGGTCTGGATCTCGTCCGCGAGATGCGTTCCCGCCTCGCCACCGTGTCCGTCGTGGTCGAGATGGATCAGGTCCAGCACCGTCGACGCCGAGGCGACGTTGCCGCCGGCATGGCCGCCCATGCCGTCGGCCACGACAGCGAGATAGCGGCCGGCGTAGGCGGAGTCGTCGTTCTTCGCACGCACCATGCCCACGTCGGAGCGGGCGGCGAACCGCAGGGCGAGCCTCATGCTCATGGCCTCAATTCGATGACCGTCTTGCCGATCCGGATCGGGACTCCCGGCTCGACGGGCAGGGCTCGCGTCAATTGCTGACCGGCCAGATACGTGCCGTTCGTGGAGCCGAGGTCCTCGACGAACCAGCGGCTGCCCTGCGGGAACAGGCGCGCGTGCCGACCGGAGGCGTAGTCGTCCTCGAGGACGATGGACGACTCCTGTGCCCGGCCGAGCAGGATGGGGCTGGCGGCGAGTTCGAGGACCGTCCCTGTGAGGGGGCCTTCAGTGACGACCAGTTGCCGCGCCGTCGTGCGCGCCGGCGGCGCCTGTTCCACGAGGTCCGGGTTCCTGCGGATCTCCCGTGCCGTGGGCGTACCCACCTTGTTCCGTCGGCCCACGACGAGGTCGCGGCGCAGGGCACCGACGGTGCTGAGGACGAGGACCCAGAGCAGGAGCAGGAATCCGAAGCGCAGCAGGGTGACGGTGAGTTCACCGGCATCGGTCATCGGTGTCCGCCGCCCTGCTCGGGAAGGATGCGGAACATCAGGCGTGACCGCCCCAGGGAGATGGCCGAGCCGTCGGTGAGCTCCGTGCGGCCCGCCACGCGCTGGCCGTTGACGTAGCTGCCGTTGGTGGACCCGAGGTCGACGGCGTAGACGCGCCCGTTCTCCGAGCGGATCTCCAGGTGCCGACGCGACACCCCGGTGTCGTCGACGAGGATGTCCGCCTCGGACGAGCGACCCAGCACCACCGAACCGGAGGTGATGGAGTGCCGCCGCCCGTCGAGCTCGAGGACCGGCTGGTACCGCACGGGCTCGTGCCGGGGCGTCGCTGGAGCAGCGGGCCCCGCAGGGCGACGCTCCGCGCCCGCTTTCTCGATGGACGAATCGATCTCGAAGACACCCGCCCGAAGGTCGGGGTCGTGCTCGAAGGAGACACGCACGGGCCCCTGCAGGCTGTACTGCTGACTGTTCACGTGGGCGATGACCACATCACAGAGTTCCTCGGCGAGAGGGGAACCCCATTGCTGGGCGAGGTCGAAGTCGGAGTCGGACAGGCGCGCGGCGAAGACGTTCGGCGCGAGGGTGCGACCCTGCGAGAGAACCAGGGAGCGGTTGTCGAGCTCCTTCCGAAGGGCACTGGCGATCTCCAGGGGCTGTACCTGGGAGTGGGAGCCACTCGCGAAGGCGCCGCGGACGAACTTTTCGATTCCACGTTCCACGTTGTCGAGAATGCCCATCGCGTGCCTCCTTCTCCTGTCGCTGCGCCGGTCCGACGGCGGGGTGCCGCGGTATCGTGCCCGGTGCTGCCTGATGGCAGGGTCCAGCCGGGCGTGTTCCATCCGATACTACTGGGAGCCCTCCTGAAAGGGCTTCAGGAGGGCTCCCCGAGGATCACTTTGTCCTAACGATCACCGAGCCACGCAGCTCCCGGTGCGTGGATCCATGGTACGGCCGGCGATGTCCGTGGGTGTTTAGGTGATTGCTGCGGCTCTCCGCTATGCTCGTTTCTGCTGTTCACAACATCTGCGCCCCTGCGTGCAGGAGTTGGAAACTCAGACTGCGCGAGTGGCGGAACGGCAGACGCGCTGGCTTCAGGTGCCAGTATCCGAAAGGGTGTGGGGGTTCAAATCCCCCCTCGCGCACAGTGCAACAACTGGGAAGGGCCTCCGCTTGGCGGGGGCCCTTCGTCGTCGGGCGCGGGTCAGCGGAAGTCGCGTGACTTGCTGGTGGCCCTGAGCTGCAGGACCTCGATGCGGTCCGCCACCACGTTCACGATCCCCTCGTCGGAGCGTTCGAGGATGCCGCGGACGATCACGCTGCCGGCCTCGCGCGCCACCCGGCGGTGGCGCTGCCAGACGCCCACCGAGCAGATGATGTTCACCAGTCCCGTTTCGTCCTCGAGGTTCATGAAGGTTATGCCGCTCGCGGTCGCCGGCCTCTGCCGGTGCGTGACGACTCCCGCCACCTCGATCCTCCGACCGGACTCCGTCGTCTTCAGCTCCAGTGCCGTCAGGGCGCCGCGACGAACCAGTCTGCTCCTGGCGTGGCGCATGGGGTGGTCGTCCGGAGTGATCCCGGTGGACCAGAGATCGGACCCGACCTTGTCGATGTCCGAGAGCTCGGGCATGAGCGGGGGCTGGATGTAGACGGCGGTGCCCTTGATCTGGTCGGCCCGCTCGGTGGACGCCGGGCCGGCATGCCACAGCGCCTCCCGGCGGGTCAGGCCCATAGAGTCGAACGCGCCCGCTGCCGCCAGGGCCTCGAGCTGGCCCGCATTGACCCCGGTTCGCCGTCCCAGATCGGGAAGATCCTCGTAGGGGCCCTCCCGTTCCCGCTCCGCGACGATTCTCTCGGCCAGCTTCATGCCGAGGGATTCCACGCTGGCGAGTCCGAGCCGCACCGCATGGTTGCCGTCACGCCGGTGCAGGGTGGAGTCGAAGGGTGTATCCGGATCGAAGGGACCTACCGGCGCCTGCTCGTTCTGAATGCAGCAGTCCATGCCGGTGGTACGCCGGGAAGGATCGGAGGGAGGGTGGTACCCCTCCAGCGGTTCGAGGTCGGCGTGCACCCCGGAGAGCAGGATGTCGGGGCGCAGCACGACGGCGCCATGCCGCCGGGCGTCCGCCACGAGCGTCTGCGGCGAGTAGAACCCCATGGGCTGCGCACGCAGCAGCGAGGCGAGGAACGCCCCCGGATAGTGCAGGCGCAACCAGGCACTCACGTAGACCAGCAGCGCGAAACTGATCGAGTGGCTCTCGGCGAAACCGAAGTTCGCGAACGCGTAGATCTTGCTGTAGATCGCGTCCGCCGTCTCTCCGGTGATCCCCTTGGACGCCATGCCCTCGTACAGCGTGGCCCTGAGGGAGTCGATCCGCTCCTCACCCCGCTTCGATCCCATCGCGCGGCGCAGGAGGTCGGCGTCCGCGCCGGTGCAGCCGCCCACCACCATGGCCATCTGCATGAGCTGTTCCTGGAAGAGGGGAACACCCAGGGTCCGCTCCAGGACCGGTTTCAGCTCGGGGTGGATGTACCGGACCTCCTCCTCGCCCATCTTCCGCTTGACGTAGGGGTGAACGGCACCGCCCTGGATGGGACCGGGCCTGACCAGGGCCACCTCGATCACGAGATCGTAGAACTGGCGTGGCTGCAGGCGGGGGAGCATTCCCATCTGGGCGCGGCTCTCCACCTGGAACACCCCTATGGAGTCCGCGAAGCACAGCATGTCGTAGACGCCCTGCTCCTCCTTCGGAATGGTGTGCAGCTCCCATGTCTCACCGAAGTGCCGTTCCACGAGGTCGAAGTTGTACTGGATGGCGGCGAGGATGCCGAGCCCCAGGAGGTCGAACTTCACGAGTCCCATCCAGGCGCAGTCGTCCTTGTCCCACTGCAGGACGGTTCGACCCTCCATCCGTCCATGCTCGATGGGGCATACTTCGCCCACCGGCCGGTCCGTCAGCACCATCCCGCCCGAGTGGATCCCCAGGTGGCGGGGGAACTTCAGCACCTCCTGCGCCAGTGTGACCACAGACTCCGGGATGTCGTGATCGCTGCTGGAGACCAGGCCCCCCCAGCGCTCGATCTGCCGCGACCAGGCGTCCTGCTGCCCGGGACTGTGACCGAGTGCCTTCGCCATGTCCCGGACGGCGAATTTCGGCCGATAGGTGATCACGTTGGCCACCTGGGCGGCATTGAAGCGTCCGTACTTGCGGTAGACGTACTGGATGACCTCCTCGCGCCGGTCCGAGTCGAAGTCCACGTCGATGTCCGGTTCCTCGTCGCGCAGACTCGACAGGAAGCGTTCGAAGGGGAGCCGGTACTTGATGGAGTCGACGGCGGTGATCTCCAGCAGATAGCAGACCGCCGAGTTCGCGGCCGATCCGCGCCCCTGGCACAGGATGCCGTGTCGGCGGGCGTACTGCACGAGATCGTGGACGATCAGGAAGTAGCCCGGGAAGTTCTTGTCCTCGATGACCTCCAGCTCGCGCTCGATGCGTTCCCGGACGTCGGCCCGGCCCCCGTAGAGCCTGTCGGCTCCCTGCCAGACGAGCTGCCGGAGATAGCTCATCTGGGTGTGCCCCTCGGGCAGCTCGATGTTCGGCAGGCCGGGGGTGACACTGCGCAGGGTGAAGGACAGCTCCGCTGCGAGGTCCACGGTCCGTTCCACGGCTCCGGGGTAGTCCCTGAACCGTCGCAGCATCTCCGCCCCGCTGCGCAGGTGGGCGGAACCGGCAGCGGGAAGCCAGCCGTCCATCTGGTCCAGGCTCCGGCGCGCCCTGACCGCGGCCAGGGCGGAGGCGAGCCGGTGCTGGTCCGGAGTGGCGTAGTGCACGTTGTTCGTGGCGACGGTGGGCAGCTGCAGGCGGGTGGCGAGGGTGGCCAGGGCAGCGTTGTGTGCAGTGTCCAGCGGGTTGCCCTGGTCGATCAGTTCGACGGTGACGGAATCCTGGCCGAACAGGTCCACGAGCCTCCGGAGCTCGGTCTCGGCCTCGGTGATTCCGGCGGTGAGCGCCGAGCGGACCGACCCCTTGCGGCAGCCAGTGAGGATCATCCACTGGCCACCGGCATGTCCGGCGAGACGCTCGAGGTCGTAGCAGGGCTTGCCCTTCTCAGCCTCGGTGTGGAGCTGCGCCTCCGTGATGGCCGTGGACAGGCGGTGGTAGCCGCCGGCCCCGCGGGCCAGGACCAGCAGGTGCTTGCCCTGTGGATCCGCCTCCCCATTCTGGGGTCGGGACAGTCCCAGCGAGAGCTCGGTGCCGTACATGGTCGAGAAATTGGCGTACTTCTCGGTCGCCTCGGCGAAGCGGACGGCGCCGTACAGGCCGTCGTGATCGGTCAGGGCCAGGCCGGTCAGCCCGAGCCGGTGGGCCTCCTCGGCGAGGTGCTCGGGGCTGGAGGCGCCGTCGAGGAAGCTGAAGTTGGAGTGGACGTGCAGTTCGGCGTACGGAACCACCGGGCCCTCCGGAGCGGGGAGAGCCGCAGGGGCCGTGTAGGGCAGGCGCTTCCGCGACCACGCGGGACTGTCACCGCCGTCGGCGCCCACGGGCGGTGCGCCGGGCCGGGTCGCGGAGAGATTCCGCTCGAACTCCGACCACGGGATGGGTGGGTTGTTCCAGCCCATGGTCCTCCGTCCCGTCGTCGTTCCCGTCACTGTCCCTGCTGCCGGCACCCCGGTCAGTCGTAGCTCGCCTCCACCCACCAGGCGTGGTCCTCGAGCAGCAGCAGCCAGGCGGATCCCGACTGATCCACCAGCTGGAAGCGGTGGAGCGCCCGTCCCTTCGGATCCCACCACCGTTCACTGATGGGCCACGGCCCGGCCCAGGAGTGCACAGGCCGCTGTCCGCCGTCGGACCCGGCGCTGAAGAAGGCGGGATCGGCGCTCAGGAGACCGCGGGGATCCACGTCCACCGGATTGCCGCGCGCATCGACGACGACGGCGGGCCTGGGGTCGGCGAACACGGTGGCCGGAGCCGGGCCCGGCAGCCTGCCCGGCCAGGGCTGGTCCCGCTCCCTGGCGGGTGGTCCCGGGGACTGCGATCCCGCCGGCACGTCCCCCCAGGGGATGAGGACGCGGCGATCCGCCAGGAGCCGGCCCCCGGCGATGACGGCGGTGAGCACGGCGCCGTGGCCCAGCATGCTCTGCACCCGGGCCAGGCCGTGGTGGATGCTCTCGTCCGGTCCCGTGCCCCACAGGCCGTCGGCGTGATCGCCGAGGTCCTCGACGACGTCGGGCACCAGGTGCACCCGGGTGATGCCGGAGGTCAGGCCGTGGTCGGACGCATTGGCCCCCTGCAGTTGCCAGCGCACACGGTCCACGACGTCGTCGGCGTCGAACCAGCGCGGGTGCTGCCAGCGGCGCGCGGAGACCTCGCCCGACTCCGTGTGCAGGGACACGTGCAGGGCCGTGCAGACCAGGCCGGCCCCGCGCAGGGTGTCGATGAAGGCAGCAGCCCTGGTGCGCATGGTGAATGCGAGCTGGTCGATACGGGCCAGCGGCGGCTCGAAATCGGCGACGGCGTCGAGCTGGGGCGGGGGCGTGCGGGCCACGACGTCGTGGTGGTCTAGCCCGCCGGCCTGACGGTGGGCCACGGCGCCCTCGAGGCCGAAGCGGTTCCGGACGTCGGAGGCCCTGAGGGCGGCGAAGTCGCCGAGGGACCGGATGCCGAGCCGTTTGAGCAGCACCGTGAGCTTCGGCTGCTCCAGGACCTCCAGGGGGTAGCTGCTGAGGAACCAGGGCGAGCCACCGGGCGGGATGACGACGACCGGCGCGGCGTCGTCGTCGAGCTGGTCGGTGGCCCGGGCTGCCTGCTCGGCGGCGAACGGCCCGTCGGCGACGCCGATCCGCACATCGGTGAGGCCGATGGCGGCAAGGGTGTCGACGACGACGCCGGCGGTCTTCTCCTCGCTGCCGTAGTACCGCGCGGGTCCCTTGACCCTGATGGCGCACAGCCCGGGACGGATCACCTGCACGCCGGGCATGATGGTCTCGACCGCCGCGGTCACGGGTTCGAAGGCGCGTTCGTCGAGGGAGGCATCGTACGCGAGGGACACGAGTCCGGTGCTGCGGGCCTGGGCCTCCCTGATCCGCAGTCCCCGCCGCACGCCGTCCTGGCGCGCGGCGGGGGAGCACGCGAAGACCTCCCCCCGCTCCACGAGGACGAGTGCGGTGTCCGCGGGCAGCGCGTGTTCGCGCAGTGCTGCCGTCACGGGCCAGTCCGGGCACCAGAACATCAGGGTCCGGGTGGCGGTGGGCGCTGCGGGCAGGGTGGATCTCACGAGGACTTCATCAGCCGGGGTTCGAACAGGGAACCGGCGGGATCGCCGTCGCCGAGGGAGGGGGCTCCGGGGAGCACGGTTCCGTCCGCGGTGCCCTGCAGCTCGGCCAGTCCCACATAGGCGTGGCGGAGCCGTCCGGAGGGTTGCGTGGCGGTGATCTTCATGCGGCGTTTCCGGAGGTGGCCGGAGCCGGCCCCGAGGCCCTCCCAGGCGCTCTCGGCCACACCGAGCGTCGAATCGCTCTGCTTCCAGGAGCCGAGGGTGATCAGCGCCGCGCCGCGCTGGCGCAGGCGCGCCTTCAGACGGGCCCACTCGGTGGGTGCGAGGTGTTCCGGGGTGCGGACCAGCACGATCGAGACCACGTCCACGAGGGCTGCCGTGACGGAGAGCCACTGGCTTCCGGGGTCGGGGATCAGGATGAGCCGCTCGAGGTTGATGCCGAAGCCCTGTGCCGCTTCGGCGCTGAAGTCCGGTACGCCGATGACGCAGCACCAGGCGCCCGTCGCCGACGGGCCCGCGAGCAGCGCCATGGCCAGGGTGGCGGAGTCCCGCACCGCGTACGAGCTCCCGGACTGGAGGCCGCCGCCGGGCAGGATCCGGGCGAGTGCGGGAACCGTGGGCATGCACCGCGAGGCCAGCGTGCTGGCCTGCATGCTGTTGATCCGGGCCTGGAGCTCGCGGGCCGTCCCGGACGCCGCGGGTCGTGGCGCGCCCTCGGTGGGGGGATCGTCCCACTCGGGACCGGCAGCTGGAGGCGTCACCCCCTAATATTCGAAGACGTGTTCTATTAAGTCAATCGGTGTGTCCGGTCCGGACGAACCGCGTCCACGGTGCTTCTCAGGTGTCGGCAGCCCTGCGCGCGGCATCGCGCTCCTTGACCCTCGCCGCCTCGCTGCGGACGGCCGCCTGCGTGGCGCGCTCGCTGACCAGCCAGGCCGGCGGATCCTGCAGGAGGGCGGTGATCTGCTCGGTCGTCAGGGGATCCGTCAGTCCACCGCGGGCCAGGCCGCTGATGGAGATACCGAGCTTCTGCGCCACCACGGGGCGCGGGTGCGGGCCCGTGCGGCGCAGCTCCGCGAGCCATTCCGGCGGGCTCTGCTGGAGTTCGTCGAACTCCGCGCGCGTCGGTCCACTCTCCTGGAAGGCCTGGGGGGCGGCGGGCAGGTAGATCCCCAGCTTCTTGGCCGCCGTGGCGGGTTTGAGGGTCTGGGTGGCTTTCGCGGGAGTCATGGACCCAGCTTAACGGTCGAGCCCAGGCGCTACTGTGATCAGGTGCCCGCCGACCAGCCCCGCGTCCTCTCCGTCGGCTTCGTGCCGGGCGTGACGCCGGGCAAGTGGGCGTCGAGGTGGCGTGAGCGGCACCCCGGCGTGCCCCTGGAGCTCCACGAGCACGACGCCGACGCCGCCCTGGAGGGCCTGCGGAACGGATCCGACGACGTCGTGTTCGTCCGCCTGCCGGTGGAGCGCGCCGGGTTGCACCTGATCCCCCTCTACGAGGAACAGCCCGTGGTGGTGATGTCGCGGGAGAACGAGCTCTCGCTCCTCGACGAGGTGCCGCCCGAGGAACTCGGGGCGCAGACCCTGCTCGACGTCGGCGCGTGCGGCGGACCGGGGAACGCCGTGGAGGTGGCTGCCTCCGGCGCGGGGGTTGTGGTCCTGCCGATGTCCCTCGCCCGGCTGCATGCGCGCAAGGATGCGGTGCACCGCCCGGTACCGGGCCTGCCGGTGACCACCATCGGCATCGCGTGGCGGGTGGAGGACGAGTCGGACGACGTCGAGGAGTTCATCGGCATCGTCCGCGGACGGACGGCGCAGAGCTCACGGCAACCCTCCCGGCAGGAGGCCCCGAAGAGGACCGCTGCGCAGAAGGCCGCGGCGAAGAAGGCCGCCACCGGCCGGGGCGGGGGACAGCAGGGCAGTGGACAGCAGGGCAGTGGACAGCAGAGCCACAAACAGCAGGGCAGCGGGCAGAAGGGCGGCAGACGGCGTGGACGCTGACGTCATCATCGTCGGAGCAGGGCTCGCCGGCCTCGTCGCCGCCAACGAGCTGATCCGGGCGGGCAGGACGGTCCTCGTCGTGGAGCAGGAGAACGCCCGCAATCTCGGAGGCCAGGCATTCTGGTCCTTCGGGGGTCTCTTCCTGGTCGACACCCCGATGCAGCGCCGGCTCGGCGTGAAGGACTCGTTCGACCTCGCCTGGCAGGACTGGCAGGGCTCGGCGGGCTGGGACCGCCTCGAGGGCGAGCTTCCCGAGGACGAGTGGGCGCAGCGGTGGGGACGCGCGTACGTCGAGTTCGCGGCCGGCGACAAACGCCCCTGGCTCGAGGAGCAGGGCGTGAAGTTCACGCCGCTGGTGGGCTGGGCCGAGCGGGGCAGCGGTTCGGCGGCGGGACACGGCAACTCCGTGCCCAGGTTCCATGTCCCGTGGGGCACCGGGACCGGGATCTCCGAGCCGTTCGCCGACAGGGCCCGCGCGGCCGCGGAGGAGGGCTCACTGGGCTTTTGTTTCCGTCACCGCGTGGACGGCCTCGTCCTGGACGGCTCCACGGTCACCGGGGTCCACGGGACGGTCCTGGCTCCGGACGACGCCGCCCGGGGCGTCAGCTCGACCCGCGACGCCGTCGGTGCGTTCGAGCTGCGGGCCCAGGCCGTGGTGATCGCCAGCGGAGGGATCGGCGGGGACCACGAGCAGATCCGCAAGTGGTGGCCCCCACATCTGGGCACGCCGCCGTCGACCATGATCACCGGGGTGCCGCAGCACGTGGACGGACGCATGCTCGACATCGTCGCCGACGCCGGTGTCCGCCTGGTCAATCGGGATCGCATGTGGCACTACACCGAGGGCGTGCGGAACTGGGACCCTGTCTGGCCGCAGCACGGCATCCGGATCCTGCCGGGTCCGTCGTCGATGTGGTTCGACGCCCTGGGGCGGAGGCTACCCGCGCCCGGCCTGCCCGGGCACGACACGATCGGGACCCTGAAGCTCCTCCGCACCACCCCGGACCTGGTCGAGTACGACCACTCCTGGTTCATCCTGACGCAGAGGATGATCGAGAAGGAGTTCGCGCTCTCGGGCTCGGAGCAGAATCCCGATCTCACGGGCCGGGACCTGAGGCTGCTGCTGCGCAGCAGGCTGGGTCGCGGTGCGCCACCACCCGTCGAGGCGTTCAAGGATCGAGGCGAGGACTTCGTGGTCGCGAGCACCCTTCGCGGACTCGTGGCGGGCATGAACCGGCTCACCGACACGGCGCTGCTCGACCACGGCGTGATCGAGCGTCAGATCGTCCAGCGTGATGCCGAGCTGGACAACCCCTATTCCAAGGACGTCCAGGTCATGAGCATCCACAATTCGCGGAGGTTCCTCGGCGATCGGCTCACGAGGACGGCGAAGCCCCACAGGATCCTCGATCCGGCGGCGGGGCCGCTGATCGCGGTGAAGCTGCACATCATCACCCGGAAGAGCCTGGGCGGCATCCAGACCGATCTGACCGGCAGGGCCTTCGATACGGCGGGAACGCCGATCCAGGGCCTGTACGCGGCGGGCGAGGCCGCGGGGTTCGGGGGCGGAGGCGCCCACGGGTACAACGCCCTCGAGGGCACCTTCCTGGGCGGGTGCATCTTCTCCGGACGGACCGTGGGCCGCTCCCTGGCCGCGCTGCTGTAGCCGCGGCCGTCAGCCCGCCGAGGCGAGGGCGAAGACCGCCGCCGCGATGGCGAAGCCCATGACGCCGATCGTCGTCTCCATGACGGTCCACGTCTTCAGCGTGGTCTTGACGTCCATGCCGAAGAACCGCCCCACGAGCCAGAAGCCGGAGTCGTTCACGTGGCTGGCCACCACCGAGCCGCCGGCGACGGCGACCACGAGGGCCGCGAGCTGGAACGCGTTGTAGTCGCCCGCGAGGATGGCGGGGGAGATGAGGCCGGCCGCGGTGGTCAGTGCCACGGTCGCCGAGCCCTGGGCGATGCGCAGGATCGCGGCGATGAGGAAGCCCGCGAGGATCAGTGGGATGCCGAGGTCGCCGAGGACATCCGCGAGGGCGTCACCGATTCCGCTGGTGCGCAGCACGCCGCCGAACATGCCGCCCGCCCCGGTGATGAGGACCACGGAGGCGATCGGCCCGAGGGCGGATTCCAGGGTGCTCTCGAGGACGGTCTTGTCCATTCCGCGTCGGCGGCCGAGGACATAGGCGGCCACGAGCAGGGAGATCAGCAGGGCCACGGGTGTCTCACCGAGGGTCCTGAGTACCTGGAACCAGGTCTGGTCGGCGAGACCCTCGTCGGCCGAGCCCGATCGTGCCACGGTGTTCAGCCCCGTGTTGAGGAAGATCAGCACGAGGGGGAGCAGGAGGATGGCCACCACGGTGCCGAATTTCGGAGGATTGGCCTCCGCATGCTCGTCCGCCGTCCCGAGGAGTGCCGGGACGGGCAGGACGTACTTCTTGCCGACCCAGAGGCCGTACAGGTAGGAGGTCACGTACCAGGTGGGGATGGCGGCGACGAGGCCGACCATGATGACGATCCCCACGTTCGCCCCGAAGAACTCGGAGGCGGCGACCGGTCCCGGATGCGGGGGGACGAAGATGTGCATGACCGAGAAGGCCCCCGCGGCCGGCAGACCGTACCGCAGCACGCCACCACCGAGGCGACGGGCGATCGAGAAGACGATCGGCAGCATCACCACGAGTCCGGCGTCGAAGAAGATGGGGAACCCGAAGACCAGCGAGGCGACTCCCAGGGCCAGGGGTGCCCTCCGCTCACCGAAGACCCTGATGAGGTAGTCGGCGAGGACCTTGGCGCCGCCACTGGTCTCGACGAGCCGGCCGAGCATGGCGCCGAGCCCCACGAGGAGTGCCACGGCGCCCAGCGTGGAACCGAAGCTCCCCACCAGGACGGTCACGATCTGCGACGTCGGGATACCCGTGGCGAAGGCCGTCGCGAGGCTGATGAGGATCAGGGCCACGAACGCGTGGAGGCGGAGCGTGATGATCAGGAACAGCAGGACGAGGATCGCCGCTGCGGCGATCAGCAGGAGCGGACCGGCGGTCAGGGTCTGGGTCCATCCTTCGACGGTCATGGCGTCTCCTCCTGCAGGGGGTCGGAGTGCTCGAGGCCGAGCTGGTCGATCACGCCGGCGGTCACCTCGTCGGGAGTCCCGGTGTTCATGATCCTGATGCCCTGCTCGTCGGACTCCAGCGGTTCGAGCGTGCTGAGCTGGGACGGCAGGAGCGACTGCGGCATGAAGTGGCCGCTGCGGGTCTTCATGCGGTCGAGGATGAGATCCGTGTCGCCGAGCAGGTGCACGAACCGGACCTCGCCCGCCGCCTGCGCGAGGACGTCGCGGTAGGCGCGCCGCAGGGCCGAACACGTGATGACGGTACTGGTACCGGCCTCCGCCTGCTCGGTGAGCCAGGCGCGGATCGACTCCAGCCAGGGCCAGCGGTCCTCGTCGGTCAGTGGTGTCCCGGACGTCATCTTCTCGATGTTCTCCGCGGAGTGGAACTCGTCCGCCTCGGCGAACGTCCACCCGAGTGTCTCCGCCAGGTGGGTGGCGATGGTGGTCTTGCCGGAACCCGAGATTCCCATGACCACCACGTGGCGCGGTTGTGCATCCATTCTGACTCCCTTACCCCACAGCGAGGATCACGATGTCGGGTAAACCTAGCATCATCGGCGCGCGATGCGGACCCGGGGTGAAGGCAGCGAGAAAGGGGGAGGGGAGGTGCCCACGGGCACCTCCCCTCCTTACGTGACTGTCACGCGTCAGTGCAGATGATGCAGTGGCTCAGACGGTGGCCTCTTCGGTGCCGACCGGCGTGACGACCTCTGCGGTCGGTTCCATGTTCTCGGCGTCGACCATCCAGGCGTACTGCTCGAGCTTCCCGATGAAGCCGTGGAGCAGGTCGGCCGTGGTGGGATCCTCCTCGTCGATCTGGTCGTGGACGTCGCGCATGGTCTTCACCGCTGCGTTCAGCATCCTGACCACGAGACCCACGGTGTCCTTGGTGGAGACGAGACCGGCCGGGAAGGGTTCGATCTTGGTGCCCTCGGCCACGGCGATGCTGCGGCCGTCCGGTACGGCGTGCAGCGCACGCATGCGCTCCGCCATGTCGTCGGCGAAGGTGCGGGCGTCGTCGATGATCTCGTCGAGCTGCAGGTGGAGATCGCGGAAGTTCTTGCCGACCACGTTCCAGTGCGCCTGCTTGCCCTGCAGGTGCAGTTCGACCAGGTCCACGAGGACCGCCTGCATGTTGTCGGTGAGGGTGCTTGAAGCCTTCATGAATCCTCCAGTGCTAGAGAAATGACCTCCTCCGGCGGCGTGGTGTTCACGCCGGGAAACGCCGGGGGACCGTTTTCAGCGTAGTCCCGGGTGTTGGCCAAATCCAACCGGAATCAATACGCTAAGGGGACTTACGGTCCAGTCGTGCCGAAACCCCGCACGAGGGGTATGGGCGGCGCCGGAGTCTTGAAAAAGGAGGAACCCTCGTGGCTTCAGTGCAGGAATCCATCGACGTGGCAGTACCGGTCACCACGGCCTACAACCAGTGGACCCAGTTCGAGAGTTTCCCCCGGTTCATGGGGGGTGTCGACTCCATCACGCAGTCCTCCGAGACCATGACGCACTGGGTGACGAGCATCGGTGGGGTGAAGCGCGAGTTCGACGCGGAGATCACCGAGCAGCATCCCGACCAGCGGATCGCCTGGAAGAGCACCGACGGGGAATCGCACGCCGGCGTGGTGACGTTCCACCGGCTCGACGAGAGCAGCACGCGGCTCATGGTGCAGATCGACTGGCACCCGGAGACGTTCACCGAGAAGGTCGGTGCCGTGGTGAATGCGGACGCGATCCAGGTCAAGGGCGACCTCAAGCGGTTCAAGTCCTTCATCGAGAAGAGTGGTGGAGAGACCGGCGCCTGGCGCGGGGAGGTCGACGCGCCCCCCACGGGGGAGACGGGGGATGCGGTGCCGGCGAACGATGCGGTGCCGGACACCTCGACGAACGACCCGGACTCGGGTGGACCGCGCGCCGACTGACGCGCAGACGAAGGACAGGAGGCGGATCCCCGTGGGGTCCGCCTCCTGTCCTTCGTCCTCCCGGCCTACGGGATGTCGCCGACCTCGATCGTCGCGATGGCGTCGGTCGCCTGGCGGGACAGCTCCGCGGAGATGGGGGAGCTCTTCGCCGCCTCCGCCGCTTCGGCCTGACCCTCCGCGCTGACCGCGTAGGTCCCGAAGGTGCGGACGACGTCGGCGGTCGACTCGTTCTCGTAGCGTGCGCAGTAGACGTGGTAGGACACCAGGACCAGCGGATAGACGCCGGGTTCGCGCGTGGACCGGTCGAGGTCCAGCGCTATGTCGTAGTCCGCCCGGCCCGGGACGCGGCCCGCGAGATCGACGGCGGCTGCGGCGGCGTCGGCGCTGACCGGCACGTACGCGTCCCCGACCCGCAGGGCGGCCCGCCCGAGGGGATCCCCGACGGCCGAGTCGTCGGCATAGGTGATGGCCCCCTCCGTACCGGCCACCGTGCTGACCACCCCCGCATTGCCCTTGGCGTTCTCGTTGTCGAGACCGGAGGGCCAGGTCCCATCGGCCTCCTCGGTCCAGATCTCGGGCACCACGGCGTGCAGGTAGTCGGTGAAGTTCTCGGTGGTCCCGGAGTCGTCGGAGCGGCTCACCGCGGAGATCGCCAGATCGGGGAGGTCCACCTCGTTCTGCGCCGCGATCGCCGGATCGTCCCACCGCGTGATCTCCCCGCGGAAGATCTGCGCGATCGTGCCAGCATCGAGGTTCAGCTCCGTGATGCCGGGGAGGTTGAAGGCAACGCTGATGGGGGAGACGTAGGCAGGGATGTTGAAGGCCCCGCCGGGACCGCAGGCCTCCCGCGACTCCACGAGTTCCTCGTCGCTGAGATAGGCGTCGGATCCGGCGAAGGAGACCGCGCCGGCGAGCAGCGCGCCCCGGCCCGCCCCCGAGCCGTCGGGTGAGTACTGGACCTGCGCGCGCGGGTACAGCGTACTGAAGCCGGCCCGCCACGCGTCCATGGCCGGTCCCTGCGCCGAGGACCCAGCACCGGTGATCGCGCCCTTCAGGCTCGTGTCACCGTTCTCCGCTGCCGCCTCCTGCTCGGCTCCGAGGGGGTAGTCGGAGCCGCAGGCCGTCAGGGCGAGCGCGGCGGCGAGGGCGAGGGATACGGCGGGGGCTCGGTTTCTCACCGGAGCCACGTTACAGGGGAGAGGAGCCGACCCCGCGGACGGGCGCCCGGCGCCCGATGAGGCCTTGACGGGACAGCACGCACCTCATAGGTTAACTAGTGTAGTAATGAACCAAGGGAGTGCGATGTTCACCGGAGACAACCCCATCTATCAGCAGCTCGCTGCCCGGATCGCGGACGACATCGTGGCCGGGACCTACGCCGAGGATGCCGCTGTACCGTCGTCGAACGACTTCGCGACCTTCCTGCACATGAATCCGGCCACGGCCGGGAAAGCGCTCAATGTGCTCGTCGAGCAGGGCGTGCTCTACAAGAAGCGGGGCGTGGGCATGTTCGTGGCGCCCGGCGCCCGGAGCCAGCTCCTCAAGCAGCGGAGGGCGGACTTCCCGCAGCAGTTCGTCCACCCGCTCATCAGGGAGGCCAGGGCCGTCGGTATCGAGCCCCCGGAGCTGGCACAGATGATCAAGGAGGAATACATCCCATGACACAGGCGATAGAACTACAGTCCGTCACCCGGCGCTTCCGCAATGACAACGCGTTGGAGGATGTCACCCTGGCCGTGCCGGACGGCGCCATCTGCGGCCTGCTCGGCAGGAACGGTGCGGGCAAGACCACCGTGATGTCGCTGATCTCGGGGCAGGACCGCCCGACCACCGGCCGGGTACTCGTGGACGGGGACGATCCGTTCGAGAACGAGGCGGTTCTCTCGAGCATCAGCTTCGTGCGCGACAACCAGCGGTATCCCGACGACTACTTCCTGCACCACGTCCTGAGCATCGCCCCCGCCTTCGCGCCGCACTGGGACGGCGAACTCGCCGCCGAACTGGTCGAGGGCTTCCGGCTGCCGCGGAAACCGGCCATCAGGAAGTTCTCCAGGGGCCAGCTCTCCGCCGTCGCCATCGTGCTCGGACTCGCCTCCCGGGCGCCGGTCACCCTGCTCGACGAACCGTATCTCGGTCTCGACGCGACGGCCCGCGGGCTGTTCCACGATCTCCTGCTCCGCGATCTCGGGCGACACCCACGCACGCTCCTGCTCTCCACGCACCTCATCGACGAATCGGACTCCCTCTTCGACCATGTCGTGCTCATGGACCGCGGCCGCGTGGTCCTCCGTGCGGAGGCCGAGGAGGCGCGCCGTGTCGCGATGTGCGTCAGCGGCGTCGCGGACGCCGTCCAGGCGTTCTGCGCGGACTACCCCGTGCTCCGCAGCCACTCCATCGGCGGTCTGCGCACGTCCACCGTCACCGGCCGGCTCGACGACGACGCACGGTCGCGTGCGGCGACCCTCGGCGTCCAGCTCAAGGGCGCATCGCTGCAGGATCTCGCGGTGGCCTACGGCTCCGGGGACTCCCTGCAGGACTCCAGCAAAGAAGGAATCAGCGCATGAACGGCATCCAGGCGGCCACCCGGCTGCATCTGACCAAGAAGAACATGACGTTCGGCGTTCCCGTGCAGATCGTGGGACTCGTCGCCGTGATATCAGCCCTGATCGCCCTCATCATCTGGCGTGCCGGGGGAACTCCGGGGTCGGCGGAATGGATCACCGGGGCGCGGAGCAATGGCGGTATGGCCTTCGGGCTGCTGGGATTTCTGGTCTACCTGGGGGTCCAGTCGATCGCCACCACGTTCCCCTTCGCCCTGACCCTCGGCTCCACGCGGAAGGCCTTCGTGGGCGGGACCCTGGTCTGGGCCGCCGTCACCTCCGCGTATCTCGCGGTCATCTACGCCGTGCTCCTGCTGGTGGAGCTGGCCACCGATCACTGGTTCGCAAGCGTCTACATCTTCGACGTCTACTACCTCGGGACCGGTGACCTGCTGATCCTGCTGCCCACGGTGTTCCTCGGCAGCCTCAGCGCCCTCACTATCGGAGCCCTGTTCGGGGCGTCCTGGGCACGCTTCGGGAATCGCGGACCGGTCTTCCTCGGAGCAGGTCTGGCGATCGGCCTCCTCGGCCTGCTCGCCCTGGTCCTGCCGTCGATCACCGGGTCGGTGCTCGACGGCTTCCGGCTGTGGTGGCTGGCGGTCGCCGCCGTCGTGATCATCGCCGTCAGCGCGGTCATGACCCTTCTCCTGCTGCGCTCAGCGGTGGTCCGGTAGCGCTCCGGCTCGGCGACACTGCAGAAATGACTGATCCCGGACCCCGGGACCCGCCATTGCTGCGGAATCGGCAGCTAGACCGTGCGCCAGTCGCCGCTCGTGAGGTGCGAGCCGGCCTGCGGCCCCATGAGGAGCATGCCGCCGTCGACGACGAACGAGGCGCCGTTGACGTAGCTGGAGGCGCCGGAGGCGAGGAAGGCGACGACGTCGGCCACCTCCTCAGCCGATCCCGGCCGGCCCACCGGCACCCCGGGGCGGTCGATGCTGTGCGGATCCTGGTCCTCGGAATCGTTCATCGGAGTGTTGATCTCGCCCGGGAGCACGGCGTTCGCCGTGATGCCGCGATCACCGAGCTCCAGGGCGATGGTCTTGACGAGGCCGCCGAGGCCGTGCTTGGACGCGTCATAGGCGGCCGATCCCACACGCGGCTGCGCCTGGTGGACACTGGTGACCGCGATGATGCGCCCGCCCCTGCCGGCGTCGAGCATGTGCCGGGCCGCGCGCTGGATGCAGACGAACGCGCCGTCGAGGTTCGCGCCGACCGTGGCGCGCCAGAGATCCCAGTCCGTCTCCATGAACATGGTGCCGCCGTTGATGCCGGCATTGTTGACGAAGACGTCCACCCCGCCGAGTTCCTCCGCGAGCTGGTCGATCACATCTCCGCAGGCCGGCGCGTCCGTGGTGTCCAGGTGCGCCACCGCCGCCTTGACGCCCTTCTCGCGGACGAGGCGCGCGGTCTCCTCCGCGCCCTCCTGGTCGGAGTGCCAGGTGACACCGACCGCGCAGCCGGCCGCTGCGAGGGCGAGTGCTGTTGCCCGGCCGATGCCGGAGTCGGAGCCGGTGACGATTGCTGTGCTCGGTGTGAAGTCCATGCCCCCATCCTTCGCGTGCGGGGCGCCGCTGTGCAAGGTGGCCCTCGGCGGGATGCGGACGCAGGAGGGGCCCGCACCGTCGTCCCGGTGCGGGCCCCTCCTGTATCACCGTCACTGTACTGCCGTCACCGGCGTTCCCATGTGCCTGCGCGGGGCCTTGATCCCCGGGCCTTCCGCGTGTGAGGCGGATGCTCTACCAGACTGAGCTACACAGGCCTGTGACTCCTGACCAGCTTAGGCCATCCGGGCGATGCGCCAAATTCGCGGGGATCAGCATCGCCGACGACGGCCGAACGGGCCGCTGGTCATCGTCCCGACACCTCAGTAGCCTGAGGGAAACGGATCGGACGCCGGAGCGGACCGATCGGTCGGGCATGGCGACGAAGGGACGGCACCATGAACAACGAGGACATCCTGCAGCGTATCCAGGCGCTCGTTCAGGAGGAGCACGATCTCAGGGACCAGCCCCAGGGTGCTGCGGCCGACGCCGAGAGCCAGGACCACACGGCTCGGCTGAAGCGGGTGGAGGAGGACCTCGACCAGTGCTGGGATCTGCTGCGCCAGCGCCGCGCCAAGGCCGATGCCGGGGAGAACCCGGCGGACGCCGATGCGCGCCCCATCAGCCAGGTGGAGGGGTACCGCCAGTGATGGCGCCGCCCCTGGTGCTCTTCGACGTCAACGAGACGCTCTCGGACATGAGCGTGATGTCCCAGCACTTCGAGGAACTCGGCGCACCTCCGCAGCTGGCCGGGCTGTGGTTCGCCGCGGTGCTCCGGGACGGCTTCGCCCTGACCGCCGTCGGACAGAATATCCCCTTCCGCGATGTGGCCGAAGGGACACTACGGGCGGTCCTGGCCGGTCAGCCCCTCAACCGGGACCTCGAGGAGGCCGTGGAGCACGTCTTCTCGGGTCTGCAGGGCCTTCCCGTCCACGCCGACGTCGCCGACGGCATCCGTGACCTGGCCGCAGGGGGCGTCGACATGGCCGCCCTGACCAACGGCGCGGCCGCGACCGCGGAGGCCCTGCTCGACCGCGCCGGAGTCCGTGACCTGATGGGCACCGTCCTGTCCGTCCAGGATGCGCCGCGGTGGAAACCGGCGCCGGAGTCCTACGCCTACGCACTGGAATCGCTCGGCCGGGATCCGGGCGACGTCGTGCTCCTCGCCGTCCACCCGTGGGACATCGACGGCGCGGCGCGGGCCGGCCTGAGGACCCTCTGGCTGAACCGCGACGGCGCGCCCTACCCGCCCGCCATGACCGCACCGGACCAGGAGATCCACGCGCTCACCGACGCCCGGGGCGCCCTGCGCGCCTGACGCCGTCCGGGAGCCGTGGCGGGCCCGCTCGGCGGGGTGCGTTCCCGGACCGTGCAGTCCGGTCCGCAGCGCCTTCCACGGGAGCGGGATGCGGCGTAGGATCAGCTCGCCGCATCCCGCTACCGGAGGTTCCGCGTCCCCGTGAGGTTCACCAGTCAGACCCCGCGGGCGGCCCGGACGCCGGCGACGTCGAGGGTCCAGGCCCTGGCCCGTATCCTCCGTGCCTGGGCGGCGCACCTGAGTCCGCGCCATCCGGCCCAGGTGATCGTGCTCGGTTTCGCAGCGGCCATCCTCGCGGGCACCCTCCTGCTCACGCTGCCCACCTCCAGGGTGGGCCCGGGAGGCGCGGGCTTCCTCGAGGCCCTCTTCACCGCCACGTCCGCGGTCTGCGTCACCGGCCTGACCGTCGTCGACACCCCGGCGTACTGGACCGGCGTGGGCCAGGTGACCATCCTGGCGCTGATCCAGATCGGCGGCTTCGGCATCATGTCCTTCGCCTCGCTGCTCGGAGTCCTGCTGGCCCGTCGGATGGGCCTGCGCTCGCGGATCTCGACGGCGGCGGAGACGAAGAGCACGGGCATCGGTGACGTGCGCAGCATCCTGGTCGGGATCCTGAGGACCACCCTGCTGGTGGAGGGCGTGACCGCGGTAATCCTCGCCGGCCGCTTCCACCTCGGGTACGGCCGTCCACCGGCCGAGTCCGTGTGGCTCGGCGTCTTCCATGCCGTCTCGGCGTTCAACAACGCCGGCTTCGCCCTCTTCAGCGACAATCTGACGGGATTCGTGGGCGACCCGTGGATCTGCCTGCCCGTGGCCGGCGCCGTCATCCTCGGAGGACTCGGCTTCCCCGTACTGTTCGAACTGCGGCGCCACTTCCGGTACCCGCGCAAGTGGCTGATGACCACCAAGCTCGTGCTGAGCGGGACCCTCGTGCTCCTGGTCCTCGGCACCGTCTTCATCACCGCGGTGGAGTGGTCCAGTCCGGCGACCCTCGGACCGCTGCCGCCCGGCGAGCGGGTCCTCGCCGGATTCTTCCAGTCCACCATGACGCGCACCGCGGGCTTCAACAGCGTCGACATCGGGCAGCTCCACCCGGTCACCCTGCTGGCCATGGACGTGCTGATGTTCATCGGGGGTGGTCCCGCCGGCACCGCAGGGGGGCTGAAGATCACCACCTTCGGTGTGCTGTTCTTCATCCTCTACACGGAGATCAGCGGAGGCAACGCCGTCAACGTCTTCGGCAAGCGACTCCCGCGCTCCGTGCACCGGCAGGCCATCTCGATCGTGCTGCTCGCCGGAGGCCTGGTCATCACGGCCACGATGGTCCTGATGCTGATCACCGACTTCGGGCTGGACCGGATCCTGTTCGAGGTGGTCTCCGCCTTCGGCACCGTGGGACTGTCCACCGGCATCACCGCGGGCATCCCGTCCGTGGGCCAGGTGATCCTCATCCTGGTGATGTTCGCCGGGAGGCTGGGCCCGGTGACCCTCGCCTCGGCCCTGGCGCTGCGGTCCAGGCCCCTCCAGTACGAATACCCCAAGGAAAGGCCCCTCATTGGCTAGGCAACGCTTCTTCTCCTCCAAACCCATCGAGGCCATCGCGGCGGCCGATTCCGTCGCCGTCATCGGCCTCGGGCGCTTCGGCGGCGCGCTCGCCCTCGAACTCGAGGGGGCCGGAACCGAGGTCCTCGGGATAGACCTCGACGAGGAAGTGGTCCAGTCCTTCAACGGTCGCCTGACGCACGTGGTGCGCGCCGACGCCACCAAGGAGGAGGCGCTGCGCCAGCTCTCCCTGCCGGATTTCGACCGTGTGGTGGTGGGGATCGGCAGCGACCTCGAGGCGAGCATCCTGACGACGTCGATCCTCCTGCGGTTCGATCGCTCCACCGTCTGGGCGAAAGCCATCAGCGAGCCGCACGCGCAGATCCTGTCCCAGCTCGGGGTGGAGCACGTCATCCGGCCCGAGCACGACATGGGCCGGCGCGTGGCGCACCTGGTCCGCGGCACCATGCTCGACTACGTGGAGTTCGAGGACAACTTCGCGATGGTCAAGACCCGCCCGCCCCGCGAGTACTGGGACCGGGAGCTGGGCACCACCGGGCTGCGCGGCAAGTACGGCGTGACGGTCGTCGCCGTCCGGCGCAAGGGCGGGACGTGGGACTACACCACGGCCCAGACCACCCTCTACGACGACGACGAGATCATCGTCGCGGGGCCCACGGCCAAGGCGGAACTCTTCAGCTCCCTCCTGTAGCGCGCCACGTCATCGATGTCGCGCCCGCGCCCGAGCGGGGCTAGTGTGGACGAACTGGTGAGCCGGGAAGTCTGGTCGGCGTGACGTCGAGCGTGCCCAACCGAAGGAATGCCATGGCCCATCTTGCAGGCCCCACCGATCCCGTCCCGGACTCCCCGCCCGGCAGCAGGATCTTCTCCCGCAGCAGCTACCCCGAACACCTGCGCATCACGAGCATCCTGCGCAAGGAGACCGTGGGCGGAGGCCTGCTGCTGCTGGCCACGGTCATCGCACTGGTCCTCGCCAATACGGCCGCAGCGGACGCCTACTTCGCCGTCCGGGACTTCCGGTTCGGCTACGAGCCGTGGCACCTCGAACTGAGTGTGGGAACCTGGTCCGCCGACGGGCTGCTCGCCATCTTCTTCTTCCTCGCCGGCCTGGAACTGAAGCGGGAGTTCGTGGCCGGGGACCTCCGCAAGTTCGACCGCGCGATCGTCCCGGTCGCCGCGGCCGTGGGCGGCGTGGTCGTGCCCGCGCTCATCTATGTAGCCATCACCTTCAGCGCCGGACCGGAGGCCCTGCGCGGCTGGGCCATCCCCACCGCCACCGACATCGCGTTCGCGGTGGCCGTACTCGCCGTCGTCGGGTCCCATCTACCCAGCGCGCTGCGCATCTTCCTCCTGACCCTCGCCGTGGTGGACGACCTCCTGGCGATCAGCATCATCGCCTTCTTCTACTCCGAGGACATCGCGTTCCCGCCCCTGCTGCTGGCGATCGTCCCGCTCGCGGTCTACGCCTTCGCGGCGCAGCGCTTCCCCGCCTTCTTCCAGCGCCATCCGTGGTCGCCGTGGGTGATCCTGCTCCCCCTCGGGATCATCGTGTGGGCGCTGGTGCACGAGTCGGGCGTCCACGCCACGGTGGCGGGCGTGCTGCTCGCCTTCGCCATCCCGGTGCTGCCCCGCGGTGTCACCCGCGCGGACGCCGTGAAGTCGGCCGACGCCGTCGACGCCGCGGAGGCGTCGGCGGACGAGGTGCCCGCCGCCCAGCCGGACGGCCTCGCGGACACCCTCGAACACCGCATCCGTCCGCTGTCCGCCGGGTTCGCCGTGCCCGTCTTCGCATTCTTCTCCGCCGGCGTGGCCGTGGGCGGGATCGACGGCCTGGTGAATGCGATCACCGACCCGATCGCGATCGGCATCATGGTGGCCCTCGTCATCGGCAAGCCCATCGGGATCCTGCTCGCCACCGTCGTCGTCACGAAGACCACGAAGGCGGCCCTCGCCCCGGACCTGGCGTGGATCGACATCATCGGCGTCGCGATCCTGGCGGGCGTCGGCTTCACGGTCTCGCTGCTCATCAGCGAACTCGGCTTCGGGCAGGGCACCGTGGAGGACGATCACGCCAAGGTGGCCATCCTCGCCGGGTCCCTGATCGCCGCGCTCGTGGCAGCGGTCCTGCTGCTCCGGCGCAGCAAGCGCTACCGGGAGATCGAGGAGCAGGAGAGGATCGACGCCGACGACGACGGCATACCGGACGTCTTCGAGCAGCAGTAGGCGCTCAGTCCGCGCGGGGTCCGTACCTCCGCCACAGCCAGGAGAGGGTGAGGATCCCCGCGCTGCGACGGAACCCGCTCCGACCCGTGGTGGTCTCGAGCAGCGCCCAGACCAGCAGGCAGGCGGAGCTCGCCCGGCGTAGGCGCTCGCGGTTCTCCGCCCCGAGCGCCATGAAGGAGGCCGCTCCGAACCCGGCCCAGCCGAGGATGGGCGCGTTGGGTCGCTGCATCACCGTCTGCCGTCCGAACTCGTCGGTGAAGAATCCCATCACGCGCCCTTCTGCTTCGTGGAGCCGGTGGCCTTCTTGGCGCCGGCCTTCTCCCGGTTCTTCTCGACGCTGCGGCGCAGCGCCTCCATGAGATCCAGGACGTTGTCGTCGTCGTCCTCGTCCGCCGGGCCGAAGGTCTCCTCCGTGTCGAGGGTGTCGCCCTTGTCGATCTTCGCCTCGATGAGGGTGCGCAGCTGGGACTGGTAGTCGTCGGTGAAGTTCTCCGGATCGAAGTCCGTGGAGAAGGAGTCGACGAGCTCGGCCGACATCTGCTTCTCCTTCGCGGAGATGCGCACCTTCTCCTCGAGGGCGGGGAAGGCGGCCTCGCGGATCTCGTCGTCCCAGAGGAGGGTCTGGAGCATCAGGACGTCACCGCGTACGCGCAGCGCGGCGAGGCGGCTCTTCTGGCGGAGGGCGAACTGCACGATCGCCGTGCGATCCGTCTCCTGGAGCGTGCGGCGCAGCAGGACGTACGCCTTGATCGAGGTGCTGTCCGGTTCGAGGTAGTAGGCGCGGTCCAGCATGATCGGGTCGAGCTGATCGCTCGGGACGAACTCCACCACCTCGATCTCCCGGCTGCGCTCCACCGGCAGCGCGGAGAGATCGTCGTCGGTCAGCACCACGGTGTGCTCGCCGTCGTCGTAGGCCTTGTCGATGTCCTTGAAGTCCACGATCTCCCCGCAGACCTCGCAGCGCCGCTGGTAGCGGATCCGGCCGCCGTCCCTGTCGTGGACCTGGTGGAGCGAGATGTCGTGGTCCTCCGTGGCGCTGTAGACCTTCACGGGGACATTGACCAGGCCGAACGCGACCGCACCCTTCCAGATGGCTCTCATGGCTCCAGTAGACACCACGCGCGCCGGGCGGGCCAGAGCACGCGGGACAACCGCGCCTAGACTTGGGGGGTGACTTCCGAAACCGCAGAACCCACGGTCAGCAGGACCACCAGCGACGACGGCGCCACGGTGCTGCGCCTCGCCTTCGAGTTCGCCTTCCCGCCCACCGTGCTGTGGAAGCACCTCACCGACGCCGAGAAGCTCAAGTACTGGTTCCCGTGCGAGATGGAGTTCGAGCCGCGGAAGGACGCGGAGATCCTGTTCCGGTACGCCGACCAGAAGCCCCTGCGCGGTGTGGTGCTGGAGGCCGAGCGGCCCTCGGTGCTGGCGTACACGTGGGAGCGGGACACCCTGCGCTGGGAACTGGAGCGGACACCGGACAACGGTACGCGCCTCGTGCTGCTGCTCACCCCCGGGAGCCCGCGCCACGCGGCCACCATGGCTGCGGGCTGGCACCTGACCATCGCGGGCCTCGACGACTTCCTGAACAAGCGCAATCTCGGGCAGGATCCCGCGCTCTGGGAGGTCTACGTGGACCGGTACCGCGAGCAGTTCGCCGACTGAGACCGCCACCGGCATCGACGGACCGCACCACTGGCATCCGCGGCCCATCCAGTCGAGACTGGGGGTATGGTCCCCACCCGCTCCCAGAGCGTCACCGTGGACGGGCGCACCCTCCGCCTGTCCAACCTGGACAAGGTGCTCTACCCGGCCACCGGGACCACCAAGGCCGATGTGCTCTCCTACTACGCCGCCGTGGCCGGGCCCCTGATCCACCACGCGGCCGGGCGGCCGGCCACGCGGAAGCGCTGGGTCCACGGCGTGGGGACCCCTGCCGCGCCGGGTGAGGTGTTCTTCCAGAAGAACATCGACGACAACGCCCCGGACTGGGTGCCCCGCACCGACGTCCGGCACAGGGACCACACGAACAGCTATCCGCGGGTCGACGACCTCGCGACCCTGACCTGGCTGGGACAGATCGCGGCCCTGGAGATCCATGTGCCGCAGTGGCGCTTCGACGCCGACGGCGCCGCGGCCGCCCCCGACCGCCTCGTGCTCGATCTCGATCCGGGGGAGGGGGCCGGCCTGGCCGAGTGCGCCGAGGTGGCGCTCCTGGCCCGGCCCATCCTGCAGGGCATGGGTCTCGAGCCCTTCCCCGTGACGAGCGGAGCGAAGGGCCTCCACCTCTACTGTGCCCTGACCGGGGGCCAGAGCTCGGCACAGGTGTCCGCCGTCGCCCACGAGCTCGCGCGGGCGCTCGAGGCGGACCACCCCGGACTCGCGGTCAGCGACATGAAGAAGACGCTCCGCTCCGGCAGGGTCCTGGTGGACTGGAGCCAGAACAGCGCCACCAAGACCACCGTGGCCCCGTACTCCCTCCGCGGCGGGTTCGAACCCACCGTCGCGGCGCCGCGCTCGTGGGAGGAGCTCGAGGCGGGCGGGCTGGACCAGCTGGATCCCGCGGCGGTCATGGCCCGGATCGCAGCGTCCGGGGATCTCCTCGCCCCCGCCACGGTTCCCGTCGCGGTTCCCGTCCCGGCCGACGCCGGCGGCGCCTCCGCCGGCGCGTCCGCCGGTGAAGCTCCCGCCGACCGGCTCTCCACCTACCGGAGCATGCGCGATGCGTCGAGGACACCCGAGCCCGTGCCCGCGGCGACCGGCCCGGCCGGTGGGACCGGGTTCGTGATCCAGGAGCACCATGCACGCCGCCTCCACTGGGACTTCCGCCTCGAGCGCGAGGGTGTGCTGGTGTCCTGGGCCCTCCCCAAGGGGCCTCCCCTGACACCGGACAGGAACCACCTGGCCGTCCAGACCGAGGACCACCCCCTCGAGTACGGGACCTTCGAAGGAGACATTCCGGCCGGGGAATATGGTGGCGGCCACGTCTCCATCTGGGATGCCGGAACCTACGAGCTGGAGAAGTGGAGGGACGGCAAGGAGGTCATCTGCACGCTCCACGGCCGGCCCGACGGCGGCCTGGCGCGCGCGGGAGCGGCCGTCCGCCGGTACGCGCTCATCAGCACGGGAGGCGTGAAGGGGAAGAACAACTGGCTCATCCACCTCATGAAGGACCAGCCCGTGCAGCAGGAGGACGCGCCGACGGTCCGCACGGTGCCCCCCGACGGGGAGCACCCGGAGGAGAGGACGTCCGGCGGGTTCGTCCCTCCCATGCTCGCGACCCCGAGCGCGGCGCAGACCCTTCCGGACCCCGACGACTGGGCGTACGAGCTCAAGTGGGACGGGGTGCGCTGCATAGCCACCGTCTCGGAGGGAGGGCTCACGCTGTGGAGCCGGAACGGCGTGGACATCACGGCGGTCTACCCGGAACTCGGTGACCTGGCCGAGCACGTCCGGGCCGACAGTGCCGTGCTCGACGGCGAGATCGTGGCGCTCGACCCGAGGGGCCGGCCGGACTTCGGGCTGCTCCAGCAGCGCATGACGCTGACCGGCGAGCAGGAGATCGAGGAGGCCCGTGGCATCACGCCGGTGCGCCTGGTGCTCTTCGATCTGCCGGCCCTCGAGGGGAACGACCTCACCGGATTCGAGTACCGCCAGCGGCGCGAACTGCTCGAGCGGGCCGTCGACGAGGCCGGGGACCATCACGTGCAGGTGCCCGCGGCCCTGGACGCGACGTTCGAGGAGGCGGTCGTGGCGAGCAGGCAGCTGGGCCTCGAGGGCATCGTGGCCAAGCGGCTCTCCGGCGACTACCGACCGGGAACGCGCTCGCCGTCGTGGGTCAAGATCAGGCACCTGCGGACGCAGGAGGTGGTGGTGGTGGGATGGCGTCCGGGCAACGGCGGCAGGGCCGCGACGCTCGGCTCCCTCCTGGTCGCCGTGCCTGACGGCGACACGCTCCGCTATGTGGGCCGGGTGGGCTCCGGTCTCGGGGAGCGCGATCTCCGCGCCGCCCGGGAACGCGTGGACGGGCTGGCCCGCTCCACGGCGCCGCTCGACGACGTCCCGCCGGCGGAGGCCTCCGACGCCCACTGGGTGAGCCCCTCGCTCGTGGCCGAGGTCCGCTACAGCGGCCGGACGGGAGGCGGACGTCTCCGCCATCCCGTGTGGCGCGGCTGGCGCCCGGACAAGACACCGGACGACATCACCGACGACATCGCCGACGACGTCACGGACGTCCCATCGACGACCGAACCAGTTCCATGAACACGGAGGCATAGATGAGTATCGACATCCAGGGTCTGCATGCGTGGTGGCGCGCCGCCAACTATCTGTCCGTCGGGCAGATCTACCTGCGGGACAACGCCCTGCTGACGCGATCCCTCAGGAGCGAGGACGTGAAGGAGCGCCTGCTCGGACACTGGGGGACCACCCCGGGCCTGAACTTCGTGTACGCACACCTGAACCGGGTGATCGCGCAGCGGCAGCAGGAGATCCTCTTCGTCACCGGTCCGGGGCACGGCGGCCCGGCGAACGTGGCCAACGCGTGGCTGGAGGGGACCTACTCGGAGATCTACGGGAAGATCGGGTCCGACGACGCCGGGATGAACGCCCTGTTCAAGCAGTTCAGCTATCCCGGCGGCATCCCGTCCCACGCAGCACCGGAGACCCCGGGCTCCATCCACGAGGGCGGGGAGCTCGGGTACTCCCTGGCCCACGCGTACGGCGCCGTCTTCGACAACCCCACGCTCATCGCCGCCACGGTGGTGGGCGACGGCGAGGCCGAGACCGGTCCCCTCGCCGCGAGCTGGCACTCGAGCAGCTTCGTGGACCCCGCCGTCGACGGCGCGGTGCTGCCGATCCTGCACCTCAACGGCTACAAGATCGCCAATCCCACGGTGCTGGCCCGCATGCCCGAGGAACAGCTGCGGCAGCTCATGTACGGCTACGGCTACGATCCCCGCTTCGTCACGGTGACCGATCCCGCCGCCACGGAGGCCGCGCACCAGGACTTCGCGGACGTCCTCGACGCGTGCATCGACGACATCCACGCCATCCAGGACCGGGCGCGGACCTCCCCCTCCGGACCCGGGGACCCCGCCGTGCGCTGGCCCATGATCGTGCTGCGCTCACCGAAGGGCTGGACCGGCCCCGCGGAGGTGGACGGCGCACCGGTGGAGGGTACCTGGCGGTCCCACCAGGTACCGCTGTCCGGGGTCCACACCGACGAGCGGCACCTGCAGCAGCTCGAGGAGTGGATGAGGTCCTACGACCCGGAGTCCCTCTTCACCGGCAACGGGGAACTGCGACCGGAGATCGCCGCCCTCGCGCCCGAGGGCGGTCTCCGGATGAGCGCGACACCCTATGCCAACGGCGGCTGGCTCCTGAAGGATCTCGTCCTGCCCTCCTACGCCGAGCACGCCGTGGCGGTCTCCCGTCCCGGGACGGAGAAGGTGAGTCCCATGATCACGGTGGGTGGCTACCTGCGCGACGTCATCGAGCTCAATCCGCACACGTTCCGCCTCTTCGGGCCGGACGAGACGGCCTCGAACCGGTTGTCGGCCGTCTACGAGGTGACGGACAAGGCCTGGCAGCCGCGCATCGAGGAGGTGGACGAGCACCTCGCGCGATCAGGGCGCGTGATGGAGGTGCTCAGCGAGCACCTGTGCCAGGGCTGGCTCGAGGGGTATCTGCTCACGGGGCGGCACGGTGTCTTCAACTGCTACGAGGCATTCGTGCACATCGTCGACTCGATGTTCAACCAGTTCGCCAAGTGGCTGAAGGTCCACCGCATGCTGTCCTGGCGCAGGCCCATCGCCTCCTTCAACTACATGCTCTCCAGCCATGTCTGGCAGCAGGACCACAACGGGTTCTCCCACCAGGACCCCGGCTTCATGGACCACGTGGTGAACAAGACGGCCGACATCACCCGCGTGTACCTGCCACCGGATGCGAACACCATGCTCGCGGTGACCGAGCACTGCATGCGCACGCGTGACACCGTCAACGTGATCGTCACGGGCAAGCAGCCCACCCCCACGTGGTTCGGGCCGGAGGAGGCGCAGCTGCACACCGAGCGGGGCATCGGCATCCTCGATTTCGCCGGCAGCGAGGAGCCGGGCATGGAGCCCGACGTGGTCCTCGGCTGTGCCGGTGACGTGCCCACGCTCGAGGCCGTCGCGGCAGCAGGTCTCCTCAAGGCCGCTGTTCCCGGTCTGAAGATCCGCGTGGTGAACGTCGTGGACCTGATGCGCCTGCAGGACGACACCGAGCATCCGCACGGGCTCTCGTCGCGCGACTTCGATACGCTCTTCACCACGTCGAAGCCCGTGATCTTCGCGTTCCACGGCTACCCGGCGCTCATCCACCGCCTCACCTACCGGAGGAACAACCACGGTAATCTGCACGTTCGGGGCTACAAGGAGGAAGGCACGACGACGACGCCGTTCGACATGGCGATGCTGAACCAGATCGACCGGTTCCAGCTGGCCATGGACGTCATCGATCGCGTGCCGACCCTGGGCGCCTCGCAGGGCCGGTTCCGGCAGGACCTGCAGGACCAGCGGCAGCGTGCATGGCAGTACACGCGCGATGCCGGCAAGGACCTGGAAGCCATCACCGGCTGGACGCTCGACGAGTCCTCACCGGACGACGCGCAGTAGACGGCGTCGTCCCCAACCAGAAGGAGAACGTTCCATGGCAGAAACAAGCATTTCCGCAACTCGCACCATCGATGCACCCGCCGCCGCGATCTTCGAGATCCTCTCGAACCCGGAGCATCATGCCGCCCTGGACGGTTCGGGGATGGTGCAGTCCGACAGCAAGTCGGATCGCATCACCGCCGTCGGCCAGGTGTTCACCATGAACCAGCACTGGGACAAGATGGGCGGGGACTACCAGACCGACAACCACGTGGTGGGCTACGACCCGAACAAGCTGCTGGCCTGGAAGACCGCTCCGGCCGGCGAGGTTCCCCCGGGATGGGAGTGGGTCTGGGAGCTCCAGCCCGACGGCCCCGATTCCACGCAGGTCTCGGTGACGTACGACTGGTCGGCCGTGACCGACAAGGAGCTCCTCAAGAAGGTCAGCTTCCCCGCCGTGCCCCAGGACGCCCTGGACACCACGCTCGGGAATCTCGCAGCGCAGGTCTCCGAGGCCTGATGCTCCGGGCCCGTTCCGCGGGCCCGGTCAGGACGGGAACGGCCGGTCACCGTCGAGGGGGCCGGCCGTTCCGCTGCCCGGGGCGAGCCCCCCGACCGACGATGGCCCTTCGCCGTAGCCCTTCGCCGTAGCCCTTCGCCGTGGTCCGGAGTACACTGGATGCCCCGATGAAGCAGGTGTGTGATGGATACCCATCGAAGCCGACAGTCGCAGCAGCAGGATCCCATGGCGCAGCAGGACTCGGACGCGCAGCAGGACTCGACAGTGCCGCCCGATCCCACGCCGCAGCCCGATCCGGCCGCCCGGCACAGGGCCGAGGACCTTCCGATGCCGCCGGAGTCCGGAACCGATCCCGGAACCGATCCCGGGATCGATCAGGGGACCGTCCCGAAGAAGCCGGGCAGGGGTCATGGCTCGATCTTCGACAGGATCGACTCCACCGTCCGGCTGTTCCTCGGACCGGCCGACCGGTCCGAGGGGGATCTGCCCGTGGTCCATCGGCACGACGAGGCAGAGGACTTCTCGGAGGAGACCCTGGGGTCCATCGAGATCCATGAGGACTCCCTCGGCCACCACTACGCCCAGCAGCGCCGGCAACCGGAGCAGTGAGCGTGCACCGTCGGCTCCCGCAGCGCGCGGGCCGCGTGAGGCAAGCCGAACCTGTGTGGCCGGATGGCGCCGCCCGGTGTTTACTGCAGGGATGGCACACATCCCCGCGGGTCGCCCCGAGCCCCACGACAACGGCATAGCATCGCGCCTGAACTGGCTCCGCGCCGCCGTCCTGGGCGCGAACGACGGAATCGTCTCGACGGCCGCCACCGTGATCGGCGTGGCGGGTGTGACCAATTCCGTCACCCCGATCCTGGTGGCCGGAACAGCAGCCGTGGTGGGCGGATCGGTGTCCATGGCGCTCGGAGAATATGTCTCGGTCAGCAGCCAGCGGGACAGCCAGGAGGCCCTGATCGAGAAGGAACGCCAGGAGCTCCGCGAGGATCCCGAGGGCGAGCTCCTCGAACTCGCCGGGCTCTACGAGAAGAAGGGTCTCGCCCCGGACACCGCACACCGGGTGGCGGCGGAGCTGACCGAGCACGATGCCCTGGCCGCCCATCTCTCCATCGAACTCAACATCGACGAACTCGAGGTGGCCAATCCGTGGCACGCCGCGTTCGCCTCGGCGGCGGCCTTCGCCGTGGGCGCCGTCCTGCCCCTGCTCACCATCCTCCTCGCACCCGCCGACATCCGGGTGCCGCTGACCTTCGTCGCCGTCCTGGTGGCCCTGGCCATCACGGGAGCGATCAGCGCCCGCGTGGGCGAGAGTTCGGTGGCCCGCGCCGTGACCCGCCTCATGATCGGCGGGGCCCTGGCCATGGCGTTCACCTACGCGGTGGGACTGCTGCTGGGAACGACCGGGGTGGCATAGCGGCCCGCGCCAGGCGTATGTCGGCATCGACGGGCTACGTAGGCACTACCTGAGCAGCGCGACATCCGAGACGAGGTCGATGTGCTGCTGCATGGCGGCAGCGGCGGCAGCGGGATCGGCGGAGCGGACGGCGTCGGCGATCCTATGGTGCGAGGCGAGCGACTGCTCGGGTCGGCCCGGCTGCGCCAGGGACTCCAGGCGGGTCTCGAGCACCATCTCACCGATGAACGCCATCAGCTGGGCCAGCACGGGTGAGTGTGCGGCCGCCGTCACCGCCTGGTGGAAGAGCTCGTCACCGTGCGCACCGCGGTCGCCGTCGTCGATCTCCGACTGCATGGTCCCCAGGGCGCTGTCGATCGCCGCGAGATCGTCGGCCGTCCGGCGTTCGGCGGCGAGGAACGCGAGCTTGACCTCCAGGGTGCTCCGGGCCTCGACGATGTCCGGGAGGCGACTCCGATGCTCGCGCAGCCCGCGGATGACGCTCGCGACACTCGCGCGGTGCCGCAGGACGGCCCCGGTACCGTGCTGCACATCGATCACGCCGAGCACCTCGAGGGCCACCAGGGCCTGCGCGAGGGTGGCACGGGACACCCCGAGCCGCTCGGCGAGATCACGCTCCGCCGGGAGCAGATCGCCCGGCCGGAGGCCCGCGGACTCGATGTACCCCAGCAGCTGTTCCACCAGCTGCTCGTACAGGCGTGGGCGAGCGAGCCGACCCAGCGCCGGCGGGATCTGGGCGTCGGTCATCCTGGCTCTCCCCGTGTCGTGGTCCGCCCATGGTAACCGCGAATGGTTGACAGGGAGACCCACTCTCCTACAGGCTAGGCCAGTGAACCTGTGCTGCGGGTCACATCTCCTACCCGTCCATGTCCCGCTGGAGGATCATGATGTCCGCCCCACTCCTTTCGATCATCATCCTCGCGGCGATGTTCCTCATAGCCACCGTGCTGCCGATCAACATGGGCGCCCTGGCCTTCGTGGGCGCGTTCCTGCTCGGCGCCGTCTTCCTGGGCATGGAGACGGACGACATCATCGCCGAGTTCCCGGGCGGACTGTTCCTCACCCTGGTGGGTGTCACGTATCTGTTCGCGATCGCCCAGAACAACGGCACCATCGACCTGCTCGTGCAGGGGGCCGTGAAGCTCGTCCGGAACCGCGTGGCCCTCATCCCCTGGGTGATGTTCGCGATCACCGCCGTCATCACCGCCGTCGGTGCCCTGGGCCCGGCCGCGGTCGCCATCATGGCGCCGGTGGCGCTCGGATTCGCGGCGCGCCACAAGATCTCGCCGCTGCTGATGGGCATGATGGTGGTCCACGGTGCCCAGGCCGGCGGCTTCTCGCCCATCGCCGTGTACGGCGTGATCGTCAACGACATCGTGGGGCAGACCGGGTTCGAGTCGAGCCCCCTCGCACTGTTCCTGGCCAGCTTCATCTTCAATCTGCTCATCGCCGTCGTCCTCTTCGTGGTCCTGGGCGGCCGCGCCCTCATGTCCACGCGGTTCTCCCACGTCGTCGAGGAGGCCGCCGAGGTGCGCCTGAACGCCAGCCCGGGCGCTCGCAGGGCCGATGTCGCCTACAAGGGCACCGGCAGCGGCACCTACGGACCGCGGGATCCCGCCGGCGACGACGCAGTTGCCCCGCGGTCCCGCGAGGACCGCGTCTCGCAGATCGCCACCATGCTCGGTCTGGTGGCCCTCGCGGTGATCGCGCTCGGATTCAGTGTGGACGTCGGCTTCGTCGCCATCACCATCGCCGTCGTGCTCGCACTGCTCTCACCGAAGGCCCAGAGCGGTGCGGTCAACAAGATCGCGTGGTCCACGGTGCTGCTCATCTGCGGCATGCTCACCTTCGTCGGCGTGCTGCAGGCGGCAGGCACCATCGAGTACGTGTCCGACGGCGTCGCCAGTCTCGGCATGCCCCTGCTGGCCGCGCTCCTCATCTGCTACATCGGTGCCGTGGTCTCGGCCTTCGCCTCCTCGACCGCCATCCTCGCCGCCCTGATCCCCCTCGCCATCCCGTTCCTGGAGACCGGGGCCGTGGGCGCCGTCGGTGTGGTGGCCGCACTCGCGGTGTCCTCCACCATCGTCGATGTCTCGCCGTTCTCCACCAACGGTGCCCTCGTCCTGGCGAACGCTCCCGAGGGCACCGACAAGGACCGCTTCTACAAGCAGATCCTGGGATACGGTGCCATCGTCGTGGTGGCCGGACCGGTGATCGCCTGGCTCGTCCTGGTGGTCCCCGGCTGGCTCTGAGCCGCACCTCGACCAGGCTGCCCTACCCGGCTGCCCGTCCCGACCGACCCCACGCGACTGATCGCGCCCGAACCTCCGGAGGAACCATGAGCGCCGAGACACCGTCCCCTACGAGCGGAGACCGCGGCGGCCCCCTCGCCGGCCGCCTGGTCGTCGATCTCAGCCGGGCGCTCGCCGGACCGCACGCGGGCATGATGCTCGGCGATCTCGGCGCCCGCGTGATCAAGGTGGAGACCCCCGGGACCGGCGACGACACGCGCGGCTGGGGGCCGCCGTTCGTGGGGCCGGAGGAGGACCGGCAGTCCACCTACTTCCTGTCCTGCAACCGCAACAAGGAGTCCATCGCCCTCGACCTCAAGAGCGACGACGGCAGGGACACGCTCACCGAGCTGCTGCGCCGCGCCGACGTCGTCGTGGAGAACTTCCGCCCCGGCGTCCTCGACCGCCTCGGGTTCTCCACCGAGGCCATGCTGGAGCTGAACGCCGGCCTGGTGATCCTCTCCATCACCGGGTTCGGGCACGACGGGCCGGAGGCCAGGCGCAGCGGCTACGACCAGATCGTCCAGGGCGAGGCGGGCCTCATGTCCCTCACGGGCCCCGATCCCGACCATCCCCAGCGCGTCGGCGTGCCGATCGCCGATCTGCTCTCGGGCATGTACGGGGCGTACGGGGCCGTCGCGGCACTGCTCGAGCGCGAGCGGACGGGCAAGGGCCAGGTGGTGCGGACGTCCCTGCTCGCCTCGATCATCGGTGTGCATGCGTTCCAGGGCACCCGGGCCACGGTGGCCGGCGAGGTGCCGCAGGCGCAGGGGAACCATCACCCGTCGATCGCCCCCTACGGTCTCTTCACCTGCCGCGGAGGCAGGGTGCAGATCAGCGTGGGCAGCGAGAAGCTGTGGGCCACGTTCGCGGAGACCTTCGGCCTCGCGGCGGACGAGCCCCGGTTCGCCACCAACGCGGACCGCGTGCGGAACCGGGAGCAGCTGATCGGGGTGGTCGAGGACGCCTTCTCCGCGTACCAGGCCGAACCCCTCTTGAGGAAGCTCGAGGAGGCCGGCATCCCGGCCGGCAAGGTGCGCACGCTCGACGAGGTGTACGCCTGGGACCAGGTGCGGTCGCAGGGTCTGCTCCTCGACGTCGAGCACGCGCTGCTCGGGACCATCGCCCTCCCGGGACCCCCGCTGCGGTTCTTCGACGGCGCCGCCGAGACCACGCCCACCACGCATGCCGCGCCCCCACTGCTCGACGGCGACGGCGAGGCCATCCGCGCCTGGCTCGCGGAGCCGGCGCCGGGCGCATGACCGCCGGAGCGCGGCACCTCACGGCGCGGGACCTCATCGACGAGGTGCTCGACGACGGTTCCTTCGCGTCCTGGGACAGTCCCGTCCCCGTCCCGTATCCGGGCGCGAGCCCGTCCTACGAGGACGAGCTGCTGCGCGCTCGGCAGAGGAGTGGCGCGGACGAGTCCGTCCTGACGGGGGAGGGCCTCATCCACGGACGACGGGTGGCCGTCATCGTCTCGGAGTTCGCGTTCCTCGCCGGCTCGATCGGCAGCGCGGCCGCGCACCGCATCACCGCCGCCATCCAGAGGGCCACCCGCGAGCGGCTGCCCCTCCTGGCCGGGCCGGCGTCGGGCGGGACGCGCATGCAGGAGGGCACCCCGGCGTTCCTGTCCATGGTGGACATCACCGGTGCCGTGCGCGCCCACCGGCAGGCCGGTCTGCCCTATCTCGTCTATCTGCGTCATCCCACCACGGGTGGGGTGATGGCCTCCTGGGGCTCTCTGGGGCATCTCACCGTCGCCGAACCGGGGGCACTGCTCGGCTTCCTCGGGCCGCGCGTCTATGAGGCGCTCTACGACAGGCCCTTCCCTCCGGGGGTCCAGACCGCGGAGAATCTCTTCGACAAAGGACTCATCGACGCCGTCGTCGCACCGGAACAGCTGGCGAGGATCGTCGACACGGCCCTCCGTGTACTGCTCGCCGACGCGACCGTCGGCCCGCCCGTGCCCGCCACAGCCTCCGTACCACCCGGCACCGGGAGCGCCTGGGAGTCCATCCTCGTCTCACGCGATCGACGCCGACCGGATCTCCGCCGGCTGCTCGCCCACGGCGCCCGGGACGTCCTGCCGCTCAACGGCACCGGTCAGGGGGAGAAGGACCCTGGCCTCCTGCTCGCACTGGCCCGCTTCGGGGCGCAGCCCTGCATCGTGCTGGGGCACCAGCGACCACGGGAGCCCGGGGACGCCGTCATGGGCCCGGCCTCCCTCCGGGAGGCGCGCCGCGGCATGAAGCTCGCCGAGGAACTGGGGCTGCCGCTGCTGACGGTCATCGACACCGCGGGCGCCGATCTGTCGAAGGAGGCGGAGGAGGGCGGACTGGCCGGGGAGATCGCCCGATCCCTGTACGACCTCATCGGGCTCGCGTCGTCGTCGGTCTCCGTGTTGCTCGGACAGGGCGCGGGCGGCGGTGCGCTCGCACTCCTGCCGGCCGACAGCACCATCGCCGCCGAGCACGCGTGGCTCTCACCCCTGCCGCCGGAGGGAGCGAGTGCCATCGTCCACCGGACCGTGGAGCGGGCGCCCGAGATGGCCGAGGCGCAGGGCGTGAAGATCGCCGCCCTCGTGGAGCGCGGCGTGGTCGACCACGTGGTGGACGAACGCCCCGACGCCGCCCGGGAGGGGCGCGCGTTCTGCGAGCGGATGGCCCTGGCGATCGAGTACGAGCTGTCGCGGGTCAGGGCCATGCCGTCAGCGGACCGGCTGGTGCGGCGTGCGGGGAAGTACCGCGCGGCCGCCGGCGACGAGCCGCGTCAGGGATGCTGCTGACGGTAGATCTCCATCTGCCGGTGCCTGCGCTGCAGGCTGTCCCGCCGGGGAGTGCTCTCGGCACTCTCGGGTTCGGCGGTGAGCTCGATGTGCGGATGGCCGTAGTGCCACAGCAACATGTCGTCGAGGAGACGGTCCGGGCCCGGTGAGTAGCGGTGGTCCAGGGCTTTCCGGACCGAGGTGATGGCCCCGGCCTGCAGCAGCGGCACCAGATCGAGCGTGGTCCTCAGGCCGTGGGCGGCCAGCAGCTCGGCGGCCCACGCCCAGTCGTCCCCGGACTTGCGGTCCACGTGGGGCAGGAGGGTCTGCCAGATGTGGCGGATCCGGTTGGGCGTCAGCGGAGCGCTGCCCTCGCCGTCCTCGTCCCAGAAACCGGTGATGGTCTCGTACCGCTCGTGCAGTTCGGCGAAGGTGGACTCCACGGTCTCCAGCATGGCCGCGGTGGCGGTGAACTGCCGGTCGAAGTAGGGGCTCCACGCCTTCGGGTTGGACGCCTTGAAACGCAGGTCGTGCTCGATCTCCGACCACGCATGGGCCAGGACCGTGCGTACCTGCACCTCGAACAGATAGCTGCCCGCGGCCTTCGTCTCCGGGTCGACGACCTGCTGGAAGGCACGGACCACGTCGCTGTGGATGGTCCGCATGATCAGATGACGGCTCGAATAGCCGTACGTGCCGGACTCGATCGAGCCGATGTCCTTCTCGCGGTCGCCGCGGCAGTCGAACTCCCGGCGCTGGCGCTTGAGCATGTTCGCCGCGAGATCCACCTCGTGCGGGAGGGTGGTGATGATGCGCACGCCCACCAGGTCGATCAGATTACGCATCGGGTCGGGGAAGACGAGGGTGGGAAGCGCACCGGGCTCGGACGAGGGGAGGGTGCGCGAGGCCTTGTCGCGGAAGGACTCGACGGTCTTGGTGCGCGCCGTGACGAACAGGGGGCTCAGATCGGTGCCGTCGAAGATGGCCGCGATGCTCTCCCGCATAGCACTGGTGACGCGGTCCAGGGCAGGGCGGACACGCTCGAACTCGCGCGTATGGGCCTCGACGGCAGGGCGCAGCCGGTCGTCGAGATCGTCCCACGCGCCCATGCACACTGCCTTTCCGAGGAGAAGTCCCATCGTAGCCAACGCTCCCGACGGTTAGGCTGCACGGGTGGATCCCGTACGACGACGCCCCCTCCTCGCCCTCGCCGCCGCAGCCGGCGCCGCGCTCCTGATCGGTGGTATCAGGGCCGCCGCGAAGCCCACAGCGGTGACGCCGCAGCGCTACGCCTACGGCGATGATCCGAGCCAGTTCGCGGAGCTCTACCTCCCGGCCACGGGGGCCGCCGTCCGGGGCGTCGTCGTGATCATCCACGGTGGCTACTGGCGCTCCACCTACGGCGCGGAACTCGGTGAGCCCCTCGCGCAGGATCTGGTGCGGCGCGGGTACGCCTGCTGGAACCTGGAGTACCGCCGGGCAGGGAACGGCGGCGGCTGGCCTGCCACCTTCGACGACGTCGCCACCGGGATCGACCACCTCGCGGTGGCGGCCGCCGAGCACGGACTGGAGCTGCGTTCGACGACGGCGCTCGGGCACTCGGCGGGAGGTCACCTCGCGGTGTGGGCGGCGGGCCGCAGCACCCTCCCGTCCGGAACCCCCGGCGCCGGTGTGCCGGTGGTGCCGCTCCCGGCGGTGGTCAGCCAGGCAGGCGTCCTGGATCTGCGGCAGGCACGCGAGCTGCGGCTCGGCGACGACGCCGTCGAGAACTTTCTCCGGGCACCCGGCGATCCCGAGCGCTATCGTCTCGCGGATCCGATGAGCGCCGTCCCACTCGGTGTTCCGGTTTACGTTGTGCACGGGACGAAGGACACCGCGGTGCCGCTCTCGCAGTCCGAGAGCTATGTGGCCGCCGCGACGGCACGGGGCGCGACTGCTGAGCTCACGATCGTGCCGGGGGACCACTTCGCCGTCATCACCCCCGGATCGAAGGCATGGGAGTCCGTGGTGGAGGCGCTGGGACGGGCCGCGGACACGGCGAACCCCGTCCCGCCCGTGACGGGCTGACCGGGGTTCGTGGGGCAGTCCCCTAGTTCAGGGGACGGGTGCCCCCGGGCAGGGCGCCTCCCGCGTACAGCTCGGCGGCCGAGTCCGCCAGCGCGGTCAGGGCCACACGCTGCGTCCACGGTCCGTAGGAGATCCGGGCCACGCCGAGCTCCTGCAGCCGGGCCGGAGCGAGACTGCCCGGCACGTTGATGACGCTCAGGCGCTGCGGGCCGAAGGCCTCCACGAGGGTGCTCACGGCGTGCTCGTCGAGCAGGCCGGGAACGAAGACGTTCGTGGCGCCGATCGCGAGGAAGGCCTTGCCGCGCTCCACGGCGTCGCTGAGGACCTCCGCCGGATCACGGTCACCGGCCCTCACGAACGCGTCGGTGCGGGCATTGAGGACGAAGTCGATGCCCTCGCCCTGGCCGGCCTTCATGGCCGCTTCCATCTGCGCCACGGCGTCGGCGAGCGGGCGCATCTGGTCCTCGATGTTGGCGCCCACGATCCCGACGCCGATCGCCCGGCGCACGGTGTCCTCCGGGTCGCCGTAGCCCGACTCTAGATCGGCGGAGACCGGCAGGTCCGTGGCCGCGGCAATCCGCCCGATCGCCGCGATCATCTCCTCCAGGGGGATGTTCTCGCCGTCCTCGTAGCCGAGGGACGCGGCGATCGAGTGGCTCGCCGTGGCGAGGGCCTTCGTGCCGGGTACATCGGCGACGGTCGTCGCGCTGATGACGTCCCAGACGTTGACCACCTGCAGGATCTCGGGGGCGGAGTGCAGCTCGGCGAATGCGGTCGCCCTGGCGGCGAGGCCGCCGTGCTCCGTGTGTGCGTCAGTCATGTGAAACCTTCCGGGTGAGCGAGGCGATCCACGCTGCTGCGCCGTCGATCTCGCTGGGATGGATACCGTGCCCGCCCTCGCGGACGGCCCGGTGTACTTCGGCGCCGCGGCTCTCGAGGATCGACCCGAGGCGGACCACGCTGTCGATCGGTGCCATGGCATCCGCCTTCCCATTGAACAGGGCGATCGAGGATCCGGACAGGTCCGCCTCGACCGGCCGTCCGTCCAGCGGGTACATCCCCGAGAACGCGACGGCGTCTGCCACCGAACCCGGGTGCAGCAGGGCCGTGGCGAGCGCGATGTTCGCGCCGTTCGAGAAGCCCACGGCCACGAGCCTGCGCTCCCCGATCCCGTAGTGGTCCCTGGCCCACGCAATGAAGTCGGCCAGCTCACCGGAGCGGCGGATTACGTCGTCGACGTCGAAGTTGCCCTCCCCGAACCGGCGGAACCAGCGGTTCATGCCGTGTTCCTGTACGGGCCCGCGGGGTGCGAGATACCCTGCCTCCGGTGCGAGCTCCTTCACGAGCGGCAGGAGATCGTGCTCGGTCCCTCCAGTGCCGTGCAGCAGCAGCAGCACCGGGGCGTCCGCCGCGCCGGCGTGGAACAGGTGGGGCCAGTCATGCGTGATGGTCATGGTGCGCTCCTACTTCAGGAAGGACTGGACGGCGGGGTTGTTCTCGCCCGGCACGTCGATCTTCGCGACGGCGTGGGCGATGGCCTCGCGGTTGGGCTCGAGCCACGGCGGCAGCTTCAGCGAGCGGCCCAGTTCCAGCAGGGGCTCGTCGACGTCGAAGCCCGGTGTGTCCGTGGCGATCTCGAGCAGTGTTCCACCGGGCTCACGGAAGTAGATCGAGGTGAAGTACTGGCGGTCGAGGATCGCCGTCACCCCGTAACCGCGCTCTGCCAGCTCGCGGCGCCACAGCTCCTGGGTCTCCTGGTCGGGGACGCGGAACGCGATGTGGTGCACGGTGCCGCCGGCCACGAGTCCGCGCTGGCCGCGCGGGTCGGTGACCACGTCCACCACTGTGCCGGGGGCGCCGTCGTGCGTGCTCAGGCGGTAGCGGCCGTCCTTCTCGCTGAGGATGTTCATGCCGAGGTCACGCGTGAAGGTCTCGAGGGTGTGGGTGGGATCCTGCACCGTCAGCACCGACGAGTGCTGACCGCGCACGGCGTACTCGGCGGGGACGGAGGCGGAGTCCCACGGGTTGCGCGGATCGGAGATGGAGGAGGCCACGAGGTCGATCTGCAGGCCGTCGGGATCGCGCAGCGAGAGGCGCTCCTCCTCGGACGACGCACGCGAGATGCTGGACTCGACGCCGATCGCCTTGAAGTGCTCCTGCCACCAGCCGAGTGTGCCCTGCGGGACGGAGAAGGCCGTGGTGGTGGACTGGCCGCTGCCCACCCGGCCGCTGCGGATGCCCTGCCAGGGGAAGAAGGTCAGGAGGGACCCGGGATTGCCGGACTCGTCGCCGTAGTACAAGTGGTAGGTGCCGGGATCGTCGAAGTTCACCGTCTTCTTGACCAGGCGCAGACCCAGGCCCTTGATGTAGAAGTCGATGTTCTTCTGCGGGTCCCCGGCGATCGCGGTGACGTGGTGAAGACCTTCTGTCTGGATGGTCATGCCGTCCTCCTTCATTGGGCTGGCGTCTCTCGACTTCATAGGGCTGGCGTCTTTCGACCAGCATATCAATGCAAACGCATGAAGTTTTCCATTCATTCCCGTGCTGGCGACCTTCGCTGGGCGGGCAGGCCGTCCGGTCGACCGGCTCCGCCCTGCATCCTGTGACATCCTGTGTGCATGGCAGCAAGAGGGCGGGTCTCAGGGTGGATCCGCCGCACCGGCATCGAGGTGCTCGGCTGGACCCTGGTGGTGCTGGGGCTCGCGGCCCTGGTGCTTCCCGGCCCGGGACTGCTGATGCTCGCCGCCGGTCTCGCGGTCCTCTCGCAGCAGTACCACTGGGCCCGCCGCTTCCTCAAACCGCTCAAGGGCAACGCCTTCCACGCGGCAGCGCTCGGGGTGCAGACCGTGCCCCGGATCGCCCTGAGCTGCGCCAGCGCCCTGGTGATCATGGGCCTCGGCGTGGTCTGGGTGCTCCAGCCCCGGGTGCCGGGCTGGTGGTTCCTCGGCGAGGGACTATGGCTCCCCGGAGGTGTGGGGACGGGGATCAGCCTCATTGCCTCGTCGCTGATCGCCCTCGCCCTGATCGCGTACAGCGTGCACCGCTTCCGCGGCCACCCGTTGCCGCCCAGGGTGCCGCTGTTCCGCAAGAACGCCCTCTAGCGGTACCGGACCGGCACGGCCCCGTCGCAGGTACGACTGATACCTTGAAGGCGTGCTCACCGTGATCGGGGAAACCCTCATCGACGAAGTCGTCAGCGACATCGCCCCCATGCGCGCCCACGTGGGTGGCAGCCCCATGAACGTGGCCGTGGGGATCGCTCGGCTGGGGCATCCCGCGCAGTTCGTGGGCCGGTACGGCGACGACGACTACGGGCGCCTGATCCAGCAGCACCTCCGCGACAATTCCGTCCCGTTCCCCATCGGCCCCGACGACTCCCCGACGAGTGTGGCCACCGCGCGACTCGATCCGGCGGGCGGGGCGGCCTACGATTTCCAGCTGGTCTGGGACCTGCCGGGCCTGGCCGAGCGCCGCGAGGAGCTGCTCGACGGCACCACGCTCCTGCACACCGGGTCCATCGCCACGATGCTCATGCCCGGCGCCGACGACGTCCTGGCCCTGGTGCGGGCGGCGCATCCGGGCAGCACCATCACCTACGACCCCAACTGCAGGCCGACCATCATCCGGGACCGGGATCTCGCCCGCGACCAGGCCGAGGCGTTCGTGGCGCTCGCGGATCTCGTGAAGGCCTCCGACGAGGATCTGCGCTGGCTCTACCCGGACCGGAGCCCGGAGGAGACCGCACGTGCCTGGCTCGAGGCCGGGCCCGCCGTCGTCGTCGTGACCCGTGGTTCCAGGGGGCCGTGGGCGGTGTGCCGCGCCGGCGAGAGCGCCGTGCCTGCGCTGTCCATCAGCGTGGTGGACTCGGTGGGTGCCGGGGACTCCTTCATGGCAGCGCTCATCGGCTCGCTCGTGGATCTGGGACTGGACGGCGCGCAGCGTCGGGAGGACCTGCGCGCCGTCACGCTCGACCAGCTGACCGGGATGCTGCAGTACGCAGCCCGGGCAGCAGCCATCACCGTCTCCCGCCCCGGCGCGGATCCGCCCTCGCGTGCCGAGATGATCCACGGTCTCTGACCCGTCCTGCCGACTACCAGAAGGAGCACTCCCATGTCCCGCGACCCGTACGCCGACCTGCCCCAGGTCCCCGAGTTCGAGCTCACCAGCGAGAGCATCACCCACCACGAACCCCTCGCCACCGCGCAGGTCTCGGGACGGATGGGGCCGGGCGGCGACGACGAATCACCGCAGCTCTCGTGGAGCGGCTTCCCCGAGGGGACCAAGAGCTTCGCCGTCACCGTGTACGATCCCGACGCCCCGACCGCCAGCGGTTTCTGGCACTGGGCGCTGGTGGACGTGGACCTCGCCACCACCTCGCTTCCCGCGGGTGCGGGGAGCGAGGACTCGGACCTGCTGCCCAGGGGTGCCTTCCAGCTGCGGAACGACGGCGGCTTTGCCGGCTTCGTGGGTGCCGCGCCGCCTCCCGGCCACGGCCCGCACGAGTACCACGTGGTGGTCCACGCCGTCGACGTCGAGTCACTCGGTATCCCCGCCGACGCCTCACCGGCGTATCTGGGCTTCAATCTGTTCTCCCACACTCTGGGCCGCGCACGGCTGATCGGGACCTTCGAGGTACCCGGGGAGTGAGACCGCTGCGCCGGTAATCTGAAGGATCAAGGACCGAAGGAGACAGCGATGCGCCTCGTGGCGAGCGACATGGACGGGACCGTCGTGGGCCATGACGGGAAGATGAGCGGACGCACGGTCAGGGCCTTCGAGGCGTGCATCGAGGCGGGGATCCACGTGGTCTTCGTCACCGGGCGTCCGCCCCGCTGGCTCCACCCCCTGCGCGACCAGCTCGGGCACCGGGGAACCGTCATCTGCTCCAACGGCGCGCTCACCTATGATCTCGCCACCGAGACCGTGCTCAGCTCGAAGCTCCTCGAACCGGTCGATGTGTATGCGGCACGCGACATCATCCGCGGCCTCTTCCCCGCGGCAACCTTCGCGGCGGAGACGATCGCGGGTTTCACGATCGAGCCGGGCTTCGGGGACGCCGCGGCCTCGGAGCTCCTGGGCGACATCACCGCCCAGCCGTTCGAGGAGACCCTGCCAGGGGAGGAGATCGTGAAGTTCCTCGCCCGGCTGACGGACATCTCCCCGGACGAGTTCCTCGCGACCGTCAGGCCCGCCGTCGCGCATCTCGTCTCCACGACTCACTCGGCTCCGAGCGTGGCGCTCCTCGAGATGGCGCGGCCGAACATCGACAAGTCCGTGACGCTCGCGCAGTACGCCGCCGAGCTGGGGGTGGACAGGGCCGACGTCGTGGCCTTCGGCGACATGCCCAACGACGTGCAGATGCTCGGCTGGGCCGGCCACGGGTATGCGATGGCTTCCGGCCACCCGGATGCGCTCGCGGCAGCGAATCTGGTGGCACCTCCGTTCGAGGAGGACGGCGTGGCGCAGATCCTGGAGGAACGCCTTGCGGCGCTCCGCACGGCCTGATCCGCAGCGGTTCCCCTATCTCGACGCCGCAACCGGGGCCGGCGCCGGGAGCGGGGTGCTTGCAGGGCGCGCGCCCCTCGCCCTCGCCCACCGGGGCTTTGCGCCTGACGGCGGCGAGAACACCATGGACGCGATCGAGCGCGCCGTCAGACTCGGCTTCCGGTACGTGGAGATCGACGTCAGGGCCTCGTCCGACGGCGTGGTGATGGTCTTCCACGACGAGCACCTGGATCGCGTGACGGATGCCCGTGGGCCCCTCGTGGAGCGCTCCGCTGCGGAGCTCGGCGCCGTCTCCGTGGAGGGTCACGGCGGCATCCCGACGCTCGAGGCGGTGTTGCTGCGCTGGCCGGAGCTGCGCCTGAACATCGACATCAAAACGGACGACGCCGTGCGGCCGTTCGCGGAGCTGATCAATCGCCTGCGGGCCCACGACCGGGTGCTCGTGGCGTCGTTCTCGGATCGCCGCCGCCGTCAGGTGCTGCGCCTGCTCGAGAGGCCGACGGCGTCGTCGGCCGGGATGCGGGTCAATGCCGGGGTGAAAGTGGCGGGACCCCTGGGTCTGGCGGGGATCGTCGCTCGGCGTGCAGGCGTCCAGGCCCTGCAGGTGCCCGAGACCTACCGGGGGATCCGGGTGGTGACGCCCCGCTTCGTGGCCGCCTGCCACGCCGCCGGTCTGCAGGTGCACGTGTGGACCATCAATCGACGCGAGGACATGGACCGGCTGCTGGATCTGGGCGTCGACGGTCTGGTCTCGGACGCGGGAGATGTTCTTGCGGAGTGTCTTGCGGGGCGCTCGACGCCGCCCCTGGACTGACGCCGCTACGCCGCCCTCGTGGTGATCGGGTCCAGCAGGACATGGCTCCGGTCTCCTGGGTTTGGGTGGCCCCGAGGGTGCAGCGTTCCGGCCTCGTCCCGAGAAGTTGCCTCGGCGCACGGTGACGATTGTTGACTGGGTCACACTTCTCCCGTAGCTTCCTTCGGAGACTGATATATCAATCGTCGACGATGACAACTGACATTCTGTGGAAGAAGGCACCCTTTGGCTCAAAACGCACCCACGCGGGCGCACCTGCACACGACCGAGAAGGTGAGCGTCCTCCGAGTCCTCACCTATGCGGGCGCGATCATGGCCTTCCTCATCGGATCCGGATTCGCGACCGGCCAGGAAATCCTGCAGTACTTCACCTCGTACGGTTACTGGGGTGTGTTCGGGACCGGAGCGCTGGTTCTGGTCCTCATGACCTACGTGGCCATGGAGTTCTTCGTGGTCGGGGAGGCGAAGAAGTTCGATCGTCCCTCGCGGATCTTCCATTACTACTGCGGCAAGTACCTGGGGACGTTCTTCGACTTCTTCTCCATCCTCTTCGTGTTCCTGAGCTTCACCGTGATGGTGGCCGGTGCCGGCGCCGTGTTCGAAGAGCATCACGGTATCTCGCGGTACATCGGCGGCGTCGGCCTGGCCGTCGCGGTCGGCATCAGTGTGTGGTTCGGTCTGAAGAGCCTGGTCGACGTCATCGGCAAGATCGGCCCGATCATCGTGGTGGTCGCCATAGCGCTCGGGCTGCTGGGAATCTTCCGCAATCCGGGCGGAATTTCTGCCGGCAATGCGATTCTTCCCACCCTCGATCTGACCCAGGCGTCCACGAACTGGTTCCTGGCCGGGCTGTCCTACGTGGGCTTCTGCATGCTGTGGCTGGCGGCCTTCCTGACGGCGCTCGGCAAGACGGCGCACAGCCGCAAGGAAGCCGCCGCCGGCGGCTCGATCGGAGCCATCGCTTTCTCCGTCGCATGCATCATCGTCGGCCTGGGCCTGCTCGCGAATGTGGCCAAGGTCGGAGGGGCCGAGATCCCGATGCTCGTGCTGGCCAGAGATGTCAGCCCTGTGCTTGCCGCGGGTATCTCGGTCATGATCCTCACCGGGATCTACACGACAGCCGTGCCGCTGCTGTGGACCGTGTCCTCGCGGTTCTTCCTGGACAGGACGCTCCGCTTCAAGGTGCTGACGATCGTCCTCGCGGTGGTCGGGACGGTGATCGGCCTGCTCCTGCCGTTCTCCCAGATGGTCAACATCGTGTACGTGATCAACGGCTATGTGGGCATTCTGCTGCTGGTGCTCATGCTCGTGAAGACCGGAACGCGTATTGTCCGGAGGCAACCGGTCTGAGCGGGAGCCGAGGAGGCGGGAGGAGCCTGCATCAGAAGAGGTCTACTGAGGGCGGTTCAGAGCTTGAGCTTCCTGCAGCGAAGACGAGGGAATCGCTCCACTGTCCTCCTACGAACCTGTCCCTCGGGCGCACTCCCGTGAAGGTCATGCCGATCTTCTCGAGGACCCTCGCCGATGCCATATTGGCCGGCCGGCACGTGGCTTCGATCAGATCCAACTCCAAGGTGTTGTGGGCGTGGGCCAAGAGGCAGGTCGCCGCTTCTGTGGCATAGCCCCTTCCCCAGTGGTCGACCCCGACGACGTAGCCAAGATGACCACGCTGCTGCTCGTCGAGGGTCAGCCCGACGGAGCCCACGGGCCTACCACCGGGTAGCGCGATTGCCAGGGCGAACACTGTGCGGGGAGAGGCTTCCTGAGCGGCGATGCATCCTTCGAGATAGGCGCGGGTGTCGTCCTCGGTGTTGGGCCCCCAGTCCACGAACCGGGCAATTCTCGGGTCAGAGGCGAAGGAATGGACGGCGCCAAAGTCCTCGAGGACATACTCACGAAGCACCAGTCGTTCGGTGTGTAGTTCCAGGGTCCAGCTCCAAGGTGATTGGACGGCTTCGCGGTGATTGAAATCGGTGCAACGTGTTCAGGGGCTGCATCCTGTTCGGTCCCGCACCCTTGGGGCGCTGCAGCATGCCCTAGGTTTCTTGTTCGAGCATAGGTGCTCGCGGACGGAGTCGGTCCGACGCGTGAGCTACCAAAATCCCGGTTCTCCGGCCGCCGTCCACCGTCTCCTCGATCCGAACGAACCCGAGGCTTTCCAGGAGAGCCAGCGAGGGTGTGTTCTCGGTGTCCACGGTCGCGAACACTGCCCGAAGCCGGAGAGTGTCGAAGCCGTAGCGGGTGACCAGTGCGGCCACTGCGCGGCCGTACCCTCGGCGCCAGTGAGAGCGCTGGATGGCGTACACGAGTTCCCAGCCCTCGATGTCATCGCGGGGCGAGGGCTTGAGTTCGGCGTGTCCGATGAGCAAGCCGCCAGCGACGACAGCCCAGACTGCGAACTTGTTCGTCGGGTAGACCCGGGTGAAGACGCGGTGGAAAAGCTCGCGATCGGCTGCCTCGGTCTCCAACCCGTCACCGACATAGCGGACGACCTCCGGGTCCTGGAACAAGGCGACGAAGAATTCTTCGTCTGCTCTTGTGTAGGGCCGTAGCTCGATGAGGCCGTCGCGCAGAACGGGTGAAGAAGATCCGGTGATGCTCACGCCAGCTAGTCTGCCTGACATGGCACTCATTAATGGTCTTTCGTCGGCGCCCGGCGGCCGGGCCGATGTGAATCTGGACGGGCATGCGAACCGATCTCGAGCTCCAGCGCGAGCTTATGGATCGACGGCGATCCTCCCGTATCTCAGCGCCGTCGGATAGCCATCGATGGCCGCCCGAGGTTGGATGGTGTCGACGATTGGATCCGTCGAGGAGAACCCGATTCCTCCTGAACCTTCTGACCGCAGAGCCAGGAGACAGCGGCAATGCTGTTCGGGGAGTACCTCACCTGGCAAGGTGTGCTTGAACAATCGGACTTCAGAGACAAGGCGGTGTGGTGCAGCAGAGCCAACCGATCGTCAGCGGCGACGATCCGCTGATGCGATCAGTACGAGGATCATTTTTCCGCGCAATAGATCCCTCGTATCGCGCCGACGCGCTGACCGGGTCGCGGTCTGCCGGCCGGTATTCCCCAGAGGGCGTACCGACGCTGTACCTCAGCTCCTCGCGTGAAGGGGTGGCAGCCGCGATGATCGCTCATACCGACGATCGCACTCCTGACCTCGAAGTGCTGCAGTTCGAGGTAGGAGCCGATCGCATCGTCGACCTTCGCTCGCAGCAGGCCTTGAGGTCCATCGGTATCGACCCGGCGGATGCCGCAGCGGACTGGCAGGAACCTCTCGCACGAGGTGAACGGCCTCGTCCCTGGCGAGTACGAGAAGCCCTTGAGGATCTGGGCGCCCACGGCCTGATCGACCCCTCCCGCAAGCAGCCTCATCTTTGGCACCTAACCCTTTTCGCCTGGAACAGCGAGGGGACTCCTCGCGTGGTCGACCCCGCGATCAGGAGGGCGCCACCTCCCTGCGGGGCGAGAGGCCACCTCTGCTGAAGCTATTGGGTTGCGCGCTGGGCGCCAGTTCCTGTTTAGCCCGTGTTTCCCCCGCTCCATCGATCACGCGCGTGGGGATTGCGGGTCGAAGACTCCCAGGAACGAGAAGCGAAACCTCGCCGGGTCGAGATTGCGCAGCTCGCCGTTGCTACCGTTGCCATTGGTCGCGTAGGAGCCCCAGCGTTGTCGGATGCCCCCGGACCGCTTGCCTGGCCAACTTATCGGCGACGTCGAACTCCGGTTCCTCGCCACGTGCAGCACGTGGCGAGTCGGAATTCCTCAGGGTAGGGCATGGGCATGCTGACTTAGAGCCGGAACATCTGCAGGGTGAAAAACGTAGTCGAGCTCAGAAGTAGTGCCAGTCCGAACCAGGTCGCCGGAAAAATTAGCCAATCCCCTGCGATGCCGCCGAAGCCAATGATCTGCAGCACTGTCACGCTGAAGGTAGTCCAGATCATCATCTGAACGCCGTTCTTATAGTGGCCTGGATGTTCTTCTCGGTGACTTCCCAACGCCATAGTTGTAGATCCTGGGGTAGCTGGTCAGGATCGCGAGTCCGATGATGGTCGCCAGGACTATGGAAGCAGGGATCAGTAGCTCCCAAGAGGGACCGTAACGACTGACTGAGCCATCGGCGGAAACTGCATCGGAACCTGCGCCGGCATCGACGGGATACGGGCGGCAATCCAGATGGTGTAACCGATGGAGGCGGCGAGGCTGCCGATGCGCAGGAATTGATGCAGCGGGTCAAGGACGAATGCCGGCTGCGGACGGCTGCGCATCGTCGGATGATGAAGCACGCCCGCCTCGTCACGGAACGGTACGTCACGGCGTAGAGCGTCAACGTAGTTGCTGACCGGCTCACGATGTTTATCGTGCTGACTACTTTTGGGCATCTGCGTCCTCCTGGGGGCGCCGTCCTCGACCTGCATCACAGTTCCCTGGCTAGCGCTGTCGAGCCACTGACGGGCTAGCTAAGTTTCCAAGGAACGTTCTCTGAGCGGGCCGTCCCGTTTAGGGAACGGCTACAGTGCTCTAGGCAAGGCTCTCGAACACCATGGTCGCCTGGATGCGGTTGCCGCCACCGATTCCTTTGCTCCCGCTGCTCGAGGTGGTGATGGTGTGGAGCCGGTAGCCCTTCGCGGCTTGATCGTTAATAGCTTTCTCCTGGGAGGTCAGGTTGCCCGAACCAGTTCCCAGCAACTTTTCTTTGAGGATCACCTGTAAATCGACGTAGTGCGGCATTGAATAAGATCCTCTCGTTGTTGGCTAATTGGGATCATGTTACTTGGTACTGCGGTACCTTTCGTGGGGCAATGATGCCGTGGCGAGATATCGATCCGCTAAAAGCCGGTCCTCCGCTGACGCGCTTGCTGCCGACGTCGGATGAATTCCTTCCTCGTACTTGTGCTTAGTCTGCACGATTCCCGGTTGCCCGCTTGAGGAGATGCCCAGTGCGGCCTTTATAAGGAATGTCCGTGGACGATCCTTCAACAGGAAGAATAGGCGAGCTCCTATCCGGTCAACGCGTTGTCAGCTTCGACGAGAGATTCTGTGTCTCTGGTTTGCCGGCTCTTCTTACTTGAGGTGGGAGTGGCTGAGTCCGCCGCCGATGAGGAGCATGCGCAGCCGGTAGTTGTTCCGGTTTCTGAAGCCTCTAGCGAGGGGGCGGTGGAGCTCGATGAGTCCGTTCACGGCTTGGGACTGTCAGAAAAACGGTGTGTGAGAGTCTGGCCTGATCCGAGAGGAGATGGCCGTGAACGACTTCACGACCGAAGTATCAGAGGCGATGATCGATCCTGTGACGGAAGAGATCATTAATCAGAAGGACCCTGCCGAACGGCTGCTGGCCCAGGCCAAGGCACAGGGCGTGAGCCTTGTCGGTCCGGGTGGCTTGCTGAGTCAGCTGACGAAGAGCGTGCTGGAGACCGCGCTGGAGGCGGAGCTGACCGAGCATCTCGGGCACGACCACGGGCAGACGCCCATTGCGGCGAACATGCGCAACGGGACGAGATCGAAAACGGTGTTGACGGAGATCGGCCCGGTCGAGATCGAAGTGCCCAGGGACCGCGACGGATCCTTAGAGCCGGTCATCGTGCCCAAACGGAAGCGTCGTCTGGATGGCATTGATGAGATCGTGCTCTCGCTGTCCGCCCGCGGACTGACCACGGGAGAAGTAGCGGCGCATTTCGAGGAGGTCTACGGCGCCAGGGTCTCCAAGGACACCATCTCGAGGATCACCTCAGAAGGTCGCAGGTGAGCTGGCCGAGTGGTCTTCTCGTCCGCTGGACCCGCTCTACCCTGTGCTCTTCGTGGACGCGATCGTCGTGAAAGTCCGGGACGGGCAGGTACGGAACACACCGTTCTACGTCGTCATGGGCGTCACCGTGAATGGGGAGCGTGACATTCTGGGGATCTGGGCCGGCGACGGGGGTGAAGGTGCCCGGTTCTGGTTGAGGTCTTCTCCGAGCTAAAGAACCGCGGCGTCGAGGACGTGCTCATCGCTGTCTGCGACTGGCTCAAAGGGCTGCCGGAGGCGATCAACACGACGTGGGAGCGCACGGTGGTGCAGCAGTGCGTCGTGCATCTGATCCGCAACAGCTTCCGCTACGCCGGCCGGCGGCACCGCGACGGGATCGTCAGGGCCCTCAAACCGGTCTATACGGCCCCGTCCGAAGCCGCCGCGAAGGACCGGTTTCAGGTGTTCGCTGCGGAGTGTGTCAATGCCGACTGAAAAGTGACCCTTTTTCGCTGATTGAGGAACTGTCCTGAATTCGGTGTTTCTGGCCTGACACGTCGGGCGTGAGTCTGGCGGGGAAGGTGCCGTGATGACGACACTGGATGCTGTGAAGAGAAACAAGCCGGAGTCCTCTGCGGAGGAGCTAGCTGCTAAGGAACTGGTCCGGATGGCGGCCGAGCGGGGCCTGTCCCTGACCGGTCCCGATGGGCTGTTAAAGCAGTTCACGAAAACGGTCCTCGAGACGGCGCTGAACGAGGAAATGACCGAGCATGTCGGTCATGACAAACACCATGCTGAACCCGATCGTGGGACCTCGAACGTCCGGAACGGGTCCCGGTCGAAAACGGTCCTGACCGAGCCGCCTCACCGGCGTCGATGAGATGGTCCTGTCCCTCTATGCCCACGAGCTGACGACCGGGGAGATCAGTGCGCACTTCGCGCAGATCTATGGAGCGCAGGTCTCAAAGGAGACGATCTCGAGGATCACCGACAAGGTATCCGAGGAGATGGCGAGCTGGGCGAATCGTCCTCTCGATAGCGTCTACGCAGCGATCTTCATCGTCCCCCACTTCGTGGGAGGTGCCCCCATCGATCGTGGTCAAGATCCGCGACGGTCAATATCGCGAACCGACCCATCTATGCCGCGATCGGGGTCTCCCTGGAGGGCGAGAAGGACGTGCTGGGCTTGTGGGCTGGGACCGGTGGTGAGGGGGTGAAGTTCTGGATGGGCGTCCTGACTGACATCAAAAACCGCGGTGTTCAGGACACGTTCTTCCTCGTCTGCGATGGCCTCAAAGGTCTGCCGGACGTCGTGTCGAACGTGTGGCCCCTCACCGCCGTTCAAACCTGCATCATCCATTTGATCCGCAACACGTTCCGGCTCGCGTCGAAGAAGGACTGGGACGCCCTCAAGAAAGACGTCCGCCCGATCGACACGGCCCCGAACGCGGCCGCAGCAAAAATGGCACTGGAGGAGCTCAAGGAGAAATGGGGCCGGCAGTACGGGGCGATCATCCGGTTGTGGGAGAACGCGTGGGAAGAGTTCGCACCCTTCCTCTCCTACGACGTTGAGATCCGTACCGTGATCTGCTCCACGAACGCGATCGAGTCCCTCAACGCGCGCTACCGGCGGGCCGTGAGAGCCAGGGGACACTTTCCAACCGAGGCCGCCGCGCTCAAGTGCCTCTACCTGGTGACCCGGTCCCTTGACCCGACAGGTGCGGGCAGGACACGCTGGACAGTGCGGTGGAAGCCGGCCTTGAACGCGTTCGCGATCACCTTCGCCGACCGCTAGCCAGCAGCCGAAACCTACTAACCAAAAATGCCGGAAACACCGAAAACGTTACAGACCCTAGCTAGTTGGTTTGCTGAATCCAGTTTGCCCAGTATGCCGACAGTTTTCTGCGACACTGACCAGCATCAATACCGCCCCCTTTTGGCCTTGCCACTAAGGGAAATCTGAGGAGCGAGGCCAAAAGGGGGTACTACCTGCTTCTGCTGCCGGTCAGCGTTCGCCTGCCAGTGTGCAGCTGACACCTGCTCGCTAGGTCAAGTTGTCACCGAAGCGGTTGTAGTTCCGGTAGCTTCCCCTTGGGCGCCCGGTGTGGAGTTGACGAGAACTGCGGCGGCGCGTTCGGCGATCATGATGGTCGGCGCGTTGGTGTTGCCCGTGGGCACGAGCGGCATGATGGACGCGTCGGCGATCCGCACTCCGTCGAGGCCGTGTACCCGAAAATTCTGGGGGTCGACGACGGCCAGTTCATCCTGGCCCATTCTGCACGTACCAACCTGGTGGTGGTAGGTCACGACAGACTCGCGCACGTATGTTTCCAGGTCCTCATCCGCGATCGACGGACCGGGGTAAACCTCTTCAACACCCCAGGGGGTGAGTGCCGCGGTCCGGCCGATCTCCCTGCACTGCTTCACCGAAGCGACAAGTGCGTCGATGTCGGCCTGCTCAGTCAGGGCGCCGAGATCGATGCGGATGGGGTCCTCGGGGTTCGGGCCACTGAGCGTGACTTCTCCGCGGCTTTGCGGCCGCACGAGTCCGCCGAGCATCGAGAAACCGCCGTCAGCCCCGCTCATCGGGCCTTGCGCATAGCCTTCCGAGTACATGGGTACGGAGAAGAAGATCGGCTGGGTGTCGGCCACAGGCAGTTCGGGGTGGCTTTTCCAGAACAAGTGCACCTCGGCGGGGGCTACGTCACCGACCGGCACTGGTTCCGTTGTTGAGAAGATGACTGGTGACAGCAGGTGGTCCTGTAGGTTCTTGCCGACTCCTGGCAGATCATGCACTGGCTCGATGCCTGCCTGCCTTAGCTCCGCAGCGGGGCCGATCCCGGAGCGCAGCAGAAGCTCGGCTGAATTAAGTGCTCCAGCGCAGAGGATCGTTTCACCGGCGCGCACTGTCCTGGTTTCACCGTCCTGCTCGAACTCGATGCCTGCCACTGTTCCGTCCTCGACGATCAGCCGACGTACGTGGGCCCCCGTGAGCAGAGTCAGGTTCGAGTTGTCGACGACAGGTCGCAGGTAGGCGTGCCAGGTGTTGAATCGCTTACCGTCACGGACGTTGAGTTGCATGCGAGAGACACCCTCGACGTCGCCCGAGTTGTAGTCCTCGTTGAGTTTGACGCCGACTTCCACGGCTCCTTCGAGCATCGCCTCCTGGAGGGGGTTGCGGCTGAAGTTCTGGACCACGTCCAGCAACCCCGCCTCCCCACGCGTGTCCGAGGCGCCGCCGTCATAGTTCTCGATCGCTTTGAACACGGGAAGGACATCTTTCCACCCCCAGCCGGGGCATCCGGCTTCGGCCCAGCCGTCGTAGTCCGACCGGTCGCCTCGGACCCAGATGGTGGCGTTCAGCGCGTGGGACCCGCCCATGACCTTGCCACGGGGCAGGTGGATCCGCCGGCCGGCACATCCGGATTGTTCGGTGGTGAAGTAGTCCCAGTCCTGTGGGCTGTGCCAGAGGGCCCCAAGGTTGTAGAGGTGCTCGATGTTCGGGTTGATGTCCTGATCGCCTGCTTCGAGGACGGCAACCCGCTTGCCGGCGTCCACGAGCCGGCGGGCGATGACGTTGCCGGAAGATCCGGCGCCGACGACGATGTAGTCGAAATCCTGATGTGTCTGAGGTGTCATGGCTGGCTTTCGGTTTGATTGGCGCTGCTTTTGCGGGAGGACGGAGGACGGAGTCAGCCGCTGATGACCTGCGGGGACCCAAGGCCTTTAAGGCCTTCAATGCCGAATTCCAGGCCGTAGCCGGACTGCTTGGCGCCACCGAAGGGCATGCGGGGATCGACGGCCCCATGCTTGTTGATCCACACGGTTCCCGCCTCAATGCGCGCTGCCACTTCTCGTGCCTGCGCCGGATCCGCGGACCAGACAGACGCGCCCAGGCCGACATCGAGTGCGTTTGCCATAGCGATGGCCTCATCGACATTGGAGTACTTGATGATGGGAAGCGCCGGCCCGAATTGCTCCTCGGTCACCAACGGGTTGTTATTGTCGATGTCCGCGATGAGGGTGGTCGGGTAGAAGTAACCTGGTTGATCCGCTCGCGGGTTGGCCCCGACGACGACCCGGGCTCCTGCGTCCGTGGCAGCCCGCACGAGGTTGGCGACGATGTCATATTGAGCTTTGTTCTGCAGGGGTCCCAGGACATTGTTTTCATCCAGGCCCACCCCCATGGGCATTGCTTCGGCGACGCCGGCCAGGGCTACAACAACATCCTCGTAGATGTTCTCGTGGACGTAGAGCCGCTTCAGTGCCGCGCATGTTTGCCCAGTATTGATGAACGCCCCCCAAAAGAGGTCCTCGGCGATCGCTTTCGGGTCGGCATCAGGTAGTACGATCCCCGCATCATTGCCGCCCAATTCAAGCGTCAGGCGCTTCACCGTGTCTGCGCTGGAGCGGATGATGGCCTTTCCGGTAGCGGTGGAGCCGGTGAACATGATCTTGTCGACATGAGGATGGGAAGCGAGGGCTTCGCCGACTTCCCGGCCACCGGATACGACGTGGAGCACATCTGCCGGCATCGCCGTATTCAGGACGTGGGCAAGAGCGAGAACAGATAACGGGGTGTATTCGGAAGGCTTCATCACCACCGTGTTGCCCATGCGCAGGGCAGGAGCCAACTGCCAGACGCTGATCATCATCGGCCAGTTCCATGGACCGATCGCGCCTACTACGCCGAGCGGGCGGTAATGAAGCTCGGCGAGCCCGCCCTCGTCGTCGACGAGCACCTCAGGTTCCAATTCGAACGAGGCGGTGGCGCGCAACCACGCGGCGCAGGCGCCGACTTCGAAACGGGCGTTCGGCCCATTCAAGGGCTTGCCCTGCTCGCGGGACAGGAGCACCGCCAATGGCTCGGCATGAGCTTCGACGGCATCAGCGGCAAGGTTCAGGTAGTGAGAGCGCTGGGAGTGAGTCAGTGCCCCCCATCCGGGCTGAACCGCTCGCGCAGCGGCCACCGCTGCGTCGAGGTCCGCGGCAGTGTGCTCGGGGGCCCTGCCAACGACCTCCCCTGTAGCCGGATCCTCGATCTCCCTACCACCCTCCAGCGGTCGGACGGCGGCGAGTAGGTCCTCTACGGTTGTGATGGCACTTCGCGTGGTTTCGGTGGTCATGGCGTTCTCCATGTTCGTCAATGAAATGTGGAGCTGAATGAGGCGGTTGGCACTGCACAGCAGGACGTGGAGCTAAGAGCCCCGTTGCACAATTCCCTGACCACTAGACAGGGATGAATCCTGGTCGCTGCTGATTTGCTTAGCACCAGGGCAGAGCCCAGCATCGCGGGGTAATCAGGAAGAAGTCCGGGACCACATATGTGGTCTGGTCGACCCACTCGTGACCCGCCCAAGCTTCCCTCCTCGAAAACAGCTGACTTCTGTCCTCACCAGTGTTCTCGCTCAACCGGAACTATCCCTTGGCTTCACATGCACACCCGTTGTCATTACGCGCACAGTTGTGTCCTGCGTCACTGATCCCCAGCTAGGCGTGGTTGACTAGCACCGGAGTTTCACAGGGAGGTGAGCCGTGGCTGGAGGAAACGTTCTCGCGCTGCCCGACATCCACGACGGGGCGGGTCTTACCTGCAGTGAGAAGTTCGACGCGTGGAGAGATGCGGTGAACACCGCCTTCGTTCCTCTTGAGGCATCGACCGTGCACACCGCCGCCTTCGATGGTCATCTCATCAGCCAGAATCTGGGGGACATTCAGCTCTGTGAAGTTGCCGGTTCCCCCCTGCAGGTCAGCCGCACGACCAGGATGATCGCCCAAAGTGACCCGAATATGATCAAACTCGGGTTGCAACTGCGCGGTTACTGCCTCGTCGCCCAAGACGGCCGTGAAGCCGCACTAACGCCCGGCGACTTCGCCGTGTATGACACCAGCAGACCCTACGACCTCTACTTCGATGATTCCTTCCGAATGCTAGTTCTCATGTTTCCGGCTTCCAGTCTTGACCTGAGCCGCGACGCCCTCCAGAAAGTCACCGCCGCCCGCATTTCCGGACGCAAAGGCCTCGGCGCGATGACATCGGCTCTGTTGACCTCCATGGACCAGGAGCTCAATACCGGCGGAGCTCCCTATAATTTCGCGGCGTCTGAAGCACTTCTAGGTCTCATCTCAGCAACCATCGCTCACACCATTGAACCCACTACTTCGCCGACAGCAAACCGCGAGGTGCTCTTCGAGCACGTCAAGCAATTCATTCTGAATCACCTCACCGACCCCTCCCTCACCGTCGAATCGATAGCCGAGGATAATAACGTTTCGGTCCGGTTCCTACAGAGACTGTTCGCAGACCATGACGAAACAGTCAGCGGATGGATTCGCCACCAGCGCCTGCACCAATGCCGCCGAGAACTGGCCAACCCCCTGCTCCGCGGACGAACGGTCTCGGCCGTCGCCGCTCACTGGGGTTTCGGTGACGCGGCGAACTTCACCCGCACCTTCAAAAGCGCATTCGGTTACACTCCCACCGAGTTCCGCTACTCCTACCAACCCGCCGGCCAGGTCAACGGCCTCACCGCCCGCCCGCTGGCTACAGAATGAAGCATCGGTCGGAGCTCGTTTGCACCTTGCTGTTCAAAGAGGGACTGTAAGAAAAACGGTGTGTGAGGGTCCGGCCTGATCCGAAAGGAGATGGCCGTGAACGACTTCACGACCGAAGCAACAGAGACGATGATCGATCCTGTGACAGGAGAAATCATCGACCGGAAGGAAATCGCCGAGCAGCTACTCGCCCAAGCTAAGGCACAGGGTGTGAGCTTAATCGGGCCCGGCGGGCTGTTGAACCAGCTCACGAAGAACGTCCTCGAGACAGCGCTCGAGGCGGAGCTGACCGAGCACCTCGGACACGAGCACGGCGGGACGCCGATCGCGGCAAACATGCGCAACGGGACGCGGCCGAAAACCGTGTTGACCGAGATCGGTCCGGTCGAGATTGAAGTCCCGCGGGACCGTGACGGATCGTTCGAACCGGTCATCGTGCCCAAACGGAAGCGGCGCCTGGACGGCATCGATGAGATCGTCCTCTCCCTGTCCGCCCGCGGGCTGACCACGGGTGAGATCGCGGCGCACTTCGAAGAGGTCTATGGGGCGAGGGTCTCGAAGGACACGATCTCGAGGATCACGGAGAAGGTCGCCGGTGAGCTGGCCGAGTGGTCCGCCCGGCCGCTGGACCCGCTCTACCCGGTCCTGTTCGTGGACGCGATTGTGGTGAAAGTCCGCGACGGGCAGGTACGGAACACTCCGTTCTACGTGGTCATGGGCGTCACCACGAATGGGGAACGGGACATCCTCGGGATCTGGGCCGGCGACGGAGGCGAAGGTGCGAGGTTCTGGTTGCAGGTCTTCTCCGAGCTGAAGAACCGCGGCGTCGAAGACGTCCTCAGCGCCGTCTGCGACGGACTCAAGGGCCTGCCGGAGGCGATCACGACGACGTGGCAGCGAACGGTCGTGCAGCAATGCGTCGTGCACCTGATCCGCAACAGCTTCCGTTACGCCGGTCGCCAGCACCGCGACGGCATCGTGAAAGCCCTTAAGCCTGTTTACACGGCTCCGTCCGAGGCTGCGGCGAAGGACCGGTTCGAGGAGTTTGCCGCGGAGTGGGGTGCCAAGTATCCGGCGATCGTGAAGCTCTGGGAATCCGCGTGGGCGGAATTCGTGCCGTTCCTCGAATACGACGTGGAGATTCGCTTAGGTGATCTGCACGACGAACGCGATCGAGTCGATCAACGCCCGCTACCGGCGGGCCGTCAGAGCCAGGGGCCACTTCCCGAACGAGCAGGCAGCGCTGAAGTGTTTGTATCTCGTGACCCGGTCTCTTGACCCGACCGGCGGCGGCAGAGCACGCTGGGTCATCAGGTGGAAGCTGGCGCTAAACGCCTTCGCGATCACCTTCGCGAACCGGTTCGAACGAACCAACCACTAATGAAACGCCGGACCCACACACCGTTTATCGGACAGACCCCGCTCTTCAGGGCGGTGAAGGGGGGTGTGCTTATGAGCCAGTGCAGTGCGTCGTCGTAGGAGGAGAAGTACTTGGCGTGGGTGGGGGAGCGGAGGAAAAAAGCAGCAAGGACTTTGTCCATGAGGGTTGAGCCAATGACCGCTACGGGTGTGGGGTGGGTGTAGAGGCTCAGCTTTTCCCGGACGGTGAGACTGACACCGGTAATGGCTCCCATATGGATGAGGACCGGCTTTTTCTCCCACCCGTTGATCGCCCGTAGGGCGGTGCGGAAGCTCACCAAACCTGCTTCATCGACGTAGAGGCCGTCGTCCAGGTGGGCTTCGATCAGGTGATTATGGTTTTGCATGACGAAGCCGCCATCATCACCGGATGATGCCGGATCCACCGGGCGCATCAAAGCCCCTTTGAGGCTGTGGGTGTCATTGGCCGAGCATAACCGCGGTTGGGCCCGCCGTCCTTAGAAAGTGTGGTTGTCCTGCTACCACATAGATTACGTCGTGATCCGGTCCACCTCGGACGGCCTCCTATAAGAAAGACTGTGGTGGTAGAAAATTTGCAGGGTGGTGTCCATGGTGTGTCACTGGTCAGCAGGTGAGACACTGACTGGTTCTGATGGTCCAGGATCGGCGACGTCCTGAAGAGGTGAAGGAATCGGTACGGGGTGGGTAGCTAGCCAGTCTCGGGCTTCCAGGTTGTTGATACGCCGGTAGAGGGTGGCCCTGGACATGCCGAGATCCCGGGCCACGTGGGAGGCGGGTTGGCCTTGTTCGATAAGCCGGCGGGCGTTGCTGATCTGACTATCGGAGAACGTTTCCCGGCGTCCTCCCAAATCCATGCCGGCGGCGCGGCGTTTGGTGTTGGAGTCGTTGACGCGTTCTCGTTTGATCTCGAGTTCCATCTGGGCCAGGGCGGCCATGACGGTGAAGACCATGGACCCCATCGGGGTTCCGGTGTCGACGTTCCCGCCCCCTAGATTCAGCACCCGCAGGTTGATGTCTTGTCCGCGGAAGGTGTCGGCGAGGGTGAGCATGTTCGCCGTCGACCTGCCCAACCGGTCCAGGGTCGTCACGACCAGAGTGTCAGCCTCGTGGAGGGCTTCGAGGGCCCGGTCGAACTGCGGACGTCGGGAGAGCCCGCCGCTGATCCCGTGGTCGACATACACGTCATCGCGGCGGACCCCTGCTGCGATGAGGTCCTTGACCTGCCGGTCCGTGTCCTGCACTCGGGTCGATACTCTGGCGTATCCGATTAACCTACCCACACGTACTCCTTCACCTATTAATGCACGACAACCCCAGAAGTGGTTGCCGAAAGTAACCGAAACGCTCGGGTGAGATTAATGAGCCCATATCTGTCTTGCAACCAACCGTGACATCAACTTTCTGGGCTTCCACTTATGGAGCATGGTAGCAAGACAGGGACCAAGCTGAAACGGTGGGGGAGTTGCGGTGTCTCGACTAGGTGTATCGCGTACCTACGGTTGCGATACGCCAGTCCCTGTCTTCGGAAATAAGCTACGGTCTGTTTTATGCTCTCTCACGACGTCGCGTATTTTGCCGGTGGTCTCAGCGCTAAATTGGCTACAAGGTCGCGGCATGTCTGCACCTTCTTTGGTGCCGGAACTTCTAAAGCATGCGGCCTACCAGATGTTGCGCTCCTCACCACCAAGATCTTGGCTGGCCTGGAAGGTGAACAACTCGAGGCTTTCAAGCGCATCACCTCGTCCCGCAATCTTGAGCAGGCGCTGAGTCGGCTCAGGAGGGTTCAAGCTGTTGTCGAGGGGGCGGATGTTATCGACGGCCTCACTGGCGCTCAGGCTAAGGCGCTGGATGTAGCGATTTGTAAGCTCATCATTCAGGAGCTGTCGTCGGCTAAGGCTCACTTGGGTCCAGTCGACAAGTTGGTAGCTTGGGTCGAGCGCGCTGACTACGCACGGCCGGTCGAGCTTTTTACCGTCAATTACGATTGTCTTATAGAAACAGCACTGGAAGCGCGCGGAGTTCCATATTTCGATGGATTCGTAGGGTCTCTGAGAGCTCGATTTCGCACGGACATGGTCGAAGCCACGCAACTTGACTCTGACGTCTTACTGCCATCGTTTTACGCAAGACTTTGGAAGCTGCACGGCTCCGTGAACTGGGCTTGGGATCAAACCCACCCAGCCGGCCAGGTTTTGAGATTAGGGAACCCCGTTCCTACCAATCAAATTGCCGCCATTTTTCCTTCCGACGCAAAATATGAGGAGTCGCGACGAATGCCTTTCGTTGTACTTCAAGATCGGTTGCGACGTGCACTTAATGAGCCGGAAACTCTGTTCCTCGTGTCGGGCTACTCTTGGGCAGATGAACATCTCAACGAGCTGTTCTTCGACGCAGCCGCGCGACGCCCACGCTCAGAGTTCATAGCCTTCTGCTATTCGGAAATTCCTGCAGAACTTGCAGAAAAGGCCCGAAAGACGCCGAATCTTCAGGTCGTCACGCAAACCGAGGCCATCATCGGAGGTCTCCAGGCGCCCTGGGCAGAGCCGACAGAGGGCATAGCGCTGCCCCCCGACATTTGGGATGGCACTACTTGTCAACTAGGCGATTTTAGGCAATTAGCAGGCTTTTTAGCGCGCAGTTCTCCTGCCTGGAGCGTCGAGGAACAAGCAGGACTCAGCGGTCTAAATGTCAACTAGACAAGAAACGTTTGTCGGGCGGGTCAAGCATGTGCTTGGCTCTCAAATAACCGTGGAACTTGATCCTGGCCTTGCTGGGATTGCCCCAATTTATCGAGGACAACTCCAACAAATCGGGCAAATTGGCTCTCTGGTTCGGTTGCCTCAGGGGATGGTTGACCTGATCGCCACCGTCACTTTAGTTGGTATATCTGAACTGACGCCCGGTCCCGGCCCTCAAGATTTGTCGCCAGCGGGCGAAAGATGGTTGCAAGTTCAACTTCTCGGTGAGGTAGACAAGGGTACAAAGCAATTTAGGCGAGGTGTCGGCTCATATCCTGGTTTGGATGATCCAGTGCATTTCGCTCGCACTGAAGAACTGCAGGCGGTCTACCCTCACCCCTCGACATCACACATTCGCGTGGGCCGGTTGTCCGCTTCCGAAGCAGTTCCAGTTGCTCTCGACGTAAACAAACTAGTTGTTCGTCATTCGGCGGTAGTTGGTTCAACAGGATCAGGTAAGACCAGTGCAGTGGCTTCACTACTACAGAATTTCGCACAAGGGCACTGGCCTGCGGCCAACATCGTAGTCATCGACAGTCACGGAGAGTACTCCCATGCACTCGCCAATCATGCATCGGTGAAGTCCGTACTTGGGGGAGAGAATGAGCGGCTCAACGTACCTTACTGGGCCCTTCCTGCCGAGGATATTTTACGAGCCTTCGCTGGTTCCACAGGCGGTCCTACGACTCAAAAAACGTGGTCAACTTTGGTTGCTGAGGCAAGACGGCAGTTCAGTTTCGCGGCTTCATGGCTCCATCTCGATCCTGACGCAATTACCGCGGACACCCCTGTGCCCTTCGACATCTACGAAGTTTGGCTTCGTCTGGACTCAGAAAATAGGGAGACTCGACGAGCCAAGGGGGATGCCCTATCAGCGTGCATCGAGACCACCGGAGATGCCGCGACACTAACTCCTGCTAGGTATACCCCTCACGGGCCGGCGGGAAGCCCGCCGATGCAGGGTCCGTGTTTCGGCCTGCATGGCAATACTCCGGAGCTACTTCGACTCGGATTACTTGACCCTCGTCTAGCTTTTCTGCGAGAGCCATCAGGGACTATCGACGGACCCGATCCGCTTGTTGCGGCTGTGGATGCTTGGATTGGAGGAATACGTCCGGTTTCAGTCCTTGATTTCAATGGTGTTCCAGATACGGCTGCCGAACTTGCAATCGGAGTAATCTTAAAACTCCTCTTTGATGTGGCCATAAGGACGCCGAACGGAACCGAAGGAATCGGCCGGCCCAGTCCCATTCTCGTTGTGTTGGAGGAGGCTCACCGATACCTCGGAGATAAAGCGGCCCCAATTGCGCGTGACGCAGTCAATCGAATAGCTCGCGAAGGACGAAAGTATGGTGTTGGGCTCATGCTCGTTACCCAACGCCCCTCCGATCTTCCCGACACAGCCATGGCGCAATGCGGCACAATCATTGCCCTGCGCTTAAGCAATAGCGCTGATCAGAGTAAGATTCGCACTGCTCTTCCAGACACTGTTGCAGGGCTGGCAGAAACGCTTCCATCTTTGAGGACAGGAGAGGCCATCATCAGCGGGGAAGCACTAGTGCTGCCGACGCGAGCTCTCCTCAATAGACCGGATCCACTTCCACTTGCTGAAGACCCGTCCCTTGATGCGTGGCGATCCCTTTGTGGCACAAGAGATGTACGACCAGCACTTGCCAAATGGCGAGGCATCTACGAGCAGGAGACAAAGTGACCCTAGACTGGCAGCCCGTGAATTCAAGTCGGATCGTTGCGGAAGCGTATGACTCGGAAGCAGAGACTATTTACGTGGAATTCCCGAAGGGAGGTGTTCAGTGGTGGTATGCGGCTTGCCCGCCGGAAGTTTGGGAACAGTTCACGGCTATTAATCAGTCCCGAGGCCAGTTCATTCACCAAATCCTTGACGCAAAGCCGAATGGTCGTTTCGCGTAATATCACATAGGGCGAGCTGGATTTTTTCCTATAGCCATATTTTGGGAGTGTCTTACAATTCTGGTGTCTTGAATCCCACAGGTTTCGAGCGACGGACCGCGGAACAGTTACACTCGTGCGGTTTAGGACACTTATTGCACTGGGTACACCCCACTGCGACTGTGCAGAAGGGCTCGAATCGCGTTGTTGTGGGGTTCTTTTGGGGCTTTCGCAACGGAGTTGTGCGGTGGTCTAGGCATCGTGCAACGTCACGTCGATGCGCGGACGCTAAAGGGATGTCTCGCGGGTAACTCGTTATTCGGGATGGTGCAGGCTTGCGGTTGTGGAGGCTGTCAGCTCGGTGTTTTCTCGCTGGTCGTGGTCCTGTTGCTCTCAAGTAGGAGTCGGAGTTGTTCCTTCACCTCGGCGAGTTCGTTTTGCAGAGCCTGGTCGCCGGATTCCACTTCAGCTGTTGTCTCCGCGGCGACAGATTCGACGAGCCAGGATGCGAGAGTAGCGGTGACGACGCCGAGCACCGCGATACCTCCGATCATCAAAGCTGTTGCGATCAATCGGCCGACGATGGTGACCGGATAGAAGTCCCCGTATCCGACGGTAGTGATTGTCGCCATCGCCCACCACAGTGCGTCTCCCATCGAGGTGATGTTAGCGCCCGGCTCCATGCGTTCGATGTCCAGCACTGTCAGAGCCGCGACATAAGACAGGATCGCGACGGATCCGATGACATAGGTGACCAATCGTCCGCGTAAGGCGTGCCCGCCAACCTTGTGAAGGGTGCGTAGGAGTGTGATCAGACGCAGTAGACGCAGTGGACGAAGCATCGGCAATGCAACGATGAGCAGTTCGTGGATGTTACGGATGAACCAGCGGCGACGATGCTCAGCCAGGTACAGGCGGACAGCATAGTCAACGAGGAATACGACCCAGATGATCCAGATGACAGTTAGGAGGATCACCGCCCAGGTGCCGTTGGGTTGCCCGATCACCTGCATGGAGTAGACAACCAGAAAGAGGATGGCTGCTCCGGCCAAGGGCCATTCGGCCCGGGCCTCCCACGACGCTTGACTCATGAGGGGCATCCTATGCGAGCGATTCCTGCTACCTGCCAGCTAGGGGAAGCTCCCTCGTGCAACTCGGTCGCTATGCGGGTGGAGTGCACGAGCGTCGGATGCGCGGATAACCTCGCCGAGTAGCTGCGCAGCGCTTCCTACGATGTTCTTCGCCAAACGCTGGGTAGGCCTTTTAGTGAATTGAAGGCATGAACATGAGAATGACGGGTCCTGGAGCATCCGGCTCCAGCGACAGGACGCGGAGTCCTAGGACGAGACGTCTCGTATCGCCACGATTACGGGATAGCAGACATGGGAGGGCTTGACGCTAGGCCCATGCCCTCCCACCTGCTTCGTCAAGCTGTAGTGAGCTGAAGCGCCTTCCGTAGTTCGTTAGAAGTACTGAACTCGTCTGCCGGTGCGGCTTCTTGGTATTCGACGAGTTCGACTTGGTGCTCGACGAGGGCCTCTCGAACGGATGCGGGTGTTGCGTAGAAGTACTCACGGCGTAAGTTCACGAGATTGACGCGTTGCGTCGCGAAGTGCTGGTGAAGCATCGTCTCGATTCCGACAGCGTCCTTTGAGAAGAAAAGCGCGTGAACGTCGAACAGGAAGGGGACAGATGCATCGCCTAGTTCGCGCACGCGCTCCATGGGGTTCAGCCGTCGTGTCATGCCGATCTTCACGACGCCGTCACCGAATGCACCGAGATTTGAGATGACGTACACATAGCCTGCTCGTGTGTTGAGGGCGTTGTCCTCGGCATCGGCGAGTTTTGCTTCTGCTTCTTCGAGCTGTTCCTGGACACGATGGACGCCTTCAAGATCGCCGGTGGCTTGAAGCTGGGCGAGGACGTTGGAGTAGTGATCTACTTCCTTCTTTTGCTTTGCCTTGAGTGCCTCCCATTCACGCTGAGCCTTCGCTGTCTCGCGTGCTTCAGCGCGTGCTTCGGCTTCAACCTGCTTCTGAATAGCCAATGCCTCGAGATGCCGGGCGGCCAGCTCTACTTCCTGCTCTCGAAGTCGATGAAAGGCGCTGGTGATCTGCAACCCGATCATGGTTCCTCGCTTTGCTATCTGCTCACGTGACTTCTCGAGTCGGGCGCGAGCAGTGTCGAGGTTCCCTGCTTTGACGGTTTTGACGCAGTTCTCGGCCTCAGCGTTGTAGGCCCTTAGCAGCAGCGCAGAAAGGTCGCGCACAAACTTATCGCCCTCCCGGGCTGATCCGTTGAACGTGAACCCGGAGACCGTGGTCACGGCGGTCTTCTCACGCAGCTTGTTCTTGATGTGAGCACGGACGGTAGCTAGTTCGTCGGCAAGCTTCACGGACGTCTCGGCCGGGTGTTCATAATCGTAGAAACCGACGTTGTGCCGCTTTGCTACCTGGCGAACGTCTAGTACGTCGTTGCGCACGACAGCGAGCTGGGCTTCCGCGGCGGCTAAGTCTCGCTTAGCTTTGGCGATACTAGCGGTCAGTTCCGCGTCGTGGCGTTCTTTGGCCAAGCTGTCCATGACGCCGTACCGATTGAGGTCGGCAAGCATCTGGGCATTGGCGCGGTACACCTCATCGGCGTACTGCTTCAGTCCCTTCGCCGGAACAGGAGGTGCGCCCATGTTTGTCCGATAAGTCTTCTCAGCGCTCACACTGGTTGATTCGGCGGATACACCAAAGGCTTGCCGGTACTGCTTAACGACGTTCAAAAGGATCCAGATCACGCCTGCGGCAAGCAACAGACTGAAAAGGAACCCTTTCGTGGGTAGGAGCGCGATGAGAAGAAGTAACGCGCAAGCCACCCAGACATGGCGAGTGAATCCCGCGGGTCGCTTTTTTGGCTGAGCGGGTTCGGGCGACGCACCGGATGAGAAGTTGGACATAATTCCCCCAGATTTCAGTGATGATGCCCGAACGGTAACAGCTCCTACCGCCAGTCATCGCTTAAGTGCTGCCGACCCGGGACTTGAACCGCCCGGAGTGTGGCGGAGACAGAGGCAAAAATGCCAGTAAGCCAGTGCGCCTCCGATATACCGACAGCCTGCCGTGAGCTGGCCACGTCGACCTACTCACGGCACGCGCCTCAATTTCCGTAAGTCCGTTCGATTTAATGCCCGGTGCACGTCCAGATGTGAAACATGGAAACGAACCGGCGCCCACTTCGAGTGCCTCATAACCTACAGGTTTCCGAGACAGGCATTCATCTCCGTCGAAGCCGAAGAGCTTCCGCTAGGTATAGGGGCGTCGACTGTCTCAGAAAGTCGCCTCACCGTGAAGTGTCTCAGCGCTCCTGTCGCTAGGACTTTGTGGGACGGATCGCTGAGATGGGGCACACGGGCTACACCCGCGTGAGTGCATCGTCCTGGGACGCGAAGATGCAGCCCGACGCACTCGTGCCACCGGCGTCCGAAAACGAGCCATTTTTGCCGGTGGCCGTCCAGGGTGCCGACCTCTGGTTTCAGTCGCGTGAGGTGATGTCGCCGCTGATGAGGATCATGAAGGTGTGGTCCTCGGTGAGAATATTGACGAAGCCCGAATCGACGCTCAGGACGTAGCCGGTGATGGTGCCGTCGGTGGTGCCGATCTGTTCCTCGGGTACCCAGGGCGTCTGGACGAGGGCCGCGACGAAGAGGACGGCGACGCCGGTGACCCAGCCGACGCTGGTCATTGCGCTGGAGAAGATGCGTCGCATACTGCTTTCCTCCGGAAGGATGCGGATGAGGGCGAACATCCCGAACACGGCCGCTGCCGAAATGGGCAGCCACACGATCTGGAAGCTCACGGTCAGGGCGATCATGGTCACCGCGGCCAGGACGGTGGAGAGCACGACGACGGCCTGACGCCCGCGGGACGACCACACGAGGGTGGCGACCAGCAGCGGGAGGACCCCGATCAGGAGAATCGCCACCAGCAGGTATCCGGCCATGAGCGTCCCGACCAGAAGGGCGAGCCCATCGCTGAAGCTGATGGTGGTGCTCACCGCGAATGCGGTGTTCCAGTCGTAGCCGGAGACGGCCAGGATTCGCAGGAGCAGGAAGACGAACGCCCACGCCGCCGCCGGTGCAACGGCGCCGGCGAAGCGGGCAGCTGTCCCCGGGGAGTCGTCGGAGTCGGGGTTGGTCGTCTTCGCATGGGCGCTCACGAGACGAGGCTACTGGTCCCAGGGGCACGGTCTCATTCGGGAGAGCACGGCGGTCGGGAAAGTAGGCACCCTGTTGACCGACGTCAGCCGGAGGACGAGGATCGCGACATGACCAGGCAGGAAGCACTTCCCCTCCGTTTCTTCCTCGGGCTATGGACCGTCGCAGCCCTGCTGGTTCAGGTTGTGGTCATTCCACGGGCCGGCTCCAGTGTGGCCGGCGCCTACCCGGAAGTCGCACACCTGGCACCCCCGACCATCGCGGTCCTCATAATCGCAGTGATCGGGTTCGAACTGGCGATCGTGGCAGCCTGGTACCTCGTCTCGATCGCTGTGGCCAGCAAGGCGTTGACCGGCGAGGCGCGGCGCTGGGCCGACGTCATTGCGGCGTCGCTCACTGGCATGGCCGTACTCGGCGCCGGAGTGTGTGCATACATGGGTTTCGTCGCGAATATCGGAGGACCCGCAATGCTTTTCGGGCTGCTCGCCTCCCTCGCCCTGATCCCGATCGCCGTCGCGCTGCGGGCCTGGGTGATGAACTGGTTCGACCGAAGCGCCTCCGCCAGGAGCTCCGGGCTGCCCGTCCTGCCGACGATAGCCTAGAACCGCGCAGGATCTAGAGCACCGGGTCACCCAGCGTCCGCTGGTCGTTGAGCGACCGAGCCGGGGGCTGGACCAAGGGGCAGGTCTGCCGGATGACCGTGGCCTGGTTGGCCGAGGAGGCCCGTAGACCGGGGTCCTACACCTGGCCCTCGGGGCCCGCCGTGATTTCAGGATGCAGCTCGTGAGCACCAAGACGGGACAGGGCGAGCTGCAATCCACCGCCGGATGAGGGCGGGTCGGGTACGCGAGTGCAGGCCCACTCCCCGTCAGCCTGCGGGCCGTTGCCCGACGACGACCGCTCTCCGAAGTGTCGTGTGTGCAGGCCATTGTGTCGGAAGTGGTCTCATTGCTACGCTGCCGAGTGACGCGGGGTGTCGTGCTGCACGACTGAGATCAAACCCGTTGAACCTGATCTAGGTCGTACTAGCGAAGGGAACGTCGCCCATGTCGGCACCTCGTTCTGTCCATGCTGTCCGGTTCTCCGCTGCCGCTGTGGGGGAGCAACTGACCGCGATGCGCGGGCATGCTCCGCTGGTGCAGTGTCTGACGAACATCGTCGTCGCTCAGTGGACGGCGAATGTCCTGCTCGCTGCGGGAGCGAGCCCGGCGATGGTGGACAACCCGGAGGAATCCGGACCGTTCGCCGCTGTCGCCGATGCGGTCCTCGTCAATCTCGGCACGCCCCAGGAGGAGACGGTGGCTGCCATGCACGGCGTGGTGCGAGCGGCCGCAGTGGCCGGCACCCCCTGGGTGCTCGACCCTGTCGGGGTCGGCGGACTCCTCTGGCGTACACGGATCGCCTCCGACCTCCTTGCGCTCGCCGCTCCGGCTCTCATCCGCGGCAATCCCTCAGAAATTCTCGCGCTGTCCGGTGTGGGCGGCGGCGGGCGAGGCCCGGAGAGCGTCGACACCGCCGAGGACGCCGTCGATGTCGCGATGTCGCTCGCACAGCAGCACGGCACTGTGGTCGCGGTCTCCGGAGCGGTGGATCACCTCACCGACGGTACTCGCCTGGTGCGCGTGGCCAACGGACATCCGTGGCTCACCAAAGTCACTGGTGGCGGGTGCGCATTGGGTGCGCTCATGGCTGCTTTCGCCGCCACTGCCGACGACCCACTGTTGGCTGCCACGGCCGCGACCGCGACGTACACGGTGGCCGCCGATATCGCGGCCGAACGTGTGGCTGGACCGGGGAGCTTCGCCGTGGCCTTGCTGGATTCCCTCGCCTCTCTTGACCCGCAGGAGCTGGTCGACAGGGTGGTGCTCCGATGACCGCCCGGCCGCTGGATCTCAGCCTCTACCTCGTCACCGACACTGGTTTGTGTGGCCCGCGGGGGGTGCCTGCGACGGTGGAGGCCGCGGTCGCCGGCGGGGTCACGTTGGTGCAGCTGCGTGATCCGGGCGCCACCGACGCGGACTTCGTCGCACTCGGCCTGGCAGTGCGTCAGGTGTTGGCGGGGACAGGGGTGCCGCTGATCATCGATGACCGGGTCCACCTCGTCCGGGCCATCGGCGCCGACGGTGTCCATGTCGGTCAGCGCGACCTGCCGCCCGACCGGGCCCGGCATCTGCTGGGCCCTGACGCCATCGTGGGGTTGTCGGTCAGCACGATCGAGCACGTCGGCGCCGCCCGGGAGTTCGACGACGGCGTTGTTGACTACCTCGGCGTCGGACCGGTCCGGCCGACACGTACCAAGCCCGACCACGGCCCTGTGACCGGTCTCGGCGGAGCCGCCGCGGTGGCTGCCGCGAGCCCGTGGCCGGTCGTCGCGATCGGCGGTCTCACCGCGAGAGATGCCGGTGCGTTGCGCCGGAGTGGGATGGCCGGCGTGGCAGTGGTGTCAGCGGTGTGCTCCGCTCAGGACCCAGCGGGTGCCGCATCGGACATCCGGTCGGCCTGGGACGGCCGGCCATGAACTTCCGCCCACCTGTCGTCCTGACGATTGCCGGCTCGGACCCCTCCGGCGGGGCCGGCGTCCAGGGCGATCTGAAGACCTTCTCCGCACTCGGCGCCTACGGCACCGCGGTCCTCACGTCGCTGACTGCCCAGTCCACCCGGGGAGTCACCGGTGTCCATACAGTCCCCGCCGACTTCGTCCGCGCTCAACTGGACACTCTCGTCGACGACATCGCGCTCGACGCCGCCAAGATCGGCATGCTCGCCTCCGCGGCCACCATCAGAACCATCCTGGACTTTCTCGAGGAGCGCGCCGACACCGTGCCGGTCCTCGTCCTCGACCCCGTCATGGTCTCCACCGCCGGTTCCCGGTTACTGGCAGAGGACGCCATCGGACCGATGCGTCGACTGATACCGCACGTCTCCCTGATCACCCCCAATCTCCCCGAAGCCGCCGTCCTGCTCGATACCGACCCCGCCGAGGACCTCGACACCATGCGGGCCCAGGCTGCAACGCTCCAGGGAATGGGCGCTTCCCGGGTGCTGGTCAAGGGCGGTCACCTCGGTAGCGACACCCACGCCACCGACGTCTGGCTCGACGACGAGGGCGAGCAAATGTTGACAGCCCCACGGATCCCTACAGCCAACAGCCACGGCACTGGGTGCGCCCTCTCCTCCGCGATCGCCGCACTGGCACCGTCCACCGATTCCCTCCTGGAGGCCACACGCCAAGCTAAGATCTGGCTCACCGGCACCCTGCAGGCCGCGGACGCGCTCCGCATCGGACACGGCCCCGGCCCTGTGCACCACTGCCACGACATCTGGAGGAACCAGCACCACAGGAAGGACATCGTCCGATGAGCAGCCTGCACACCATGGCCGAGACCATCATCCGCGCCGGCGAGGACCCCGCCGTGTTCAGCGCCGTGGCATGGCATCGCACCGCAGGGGTCCGCGAGGCGATCGACGCGCTGCCGTTCCTGCGTCAGCTGGCCGACGCCACCCTGCCGGAAGAAATCTTCAGCCACTACCTCGCCCAGGATGCGCTGTACCTGGCCGAGTACGGCCGGGTGTTGGCCGCGGCAGCCGCTCAGGCCCAGTCGTCGCAGGAGATGGTCTTTTGGGCCCGATCCACGCGGGAAGTGATCGACGTCGAACGGCAGCTGCACGCCAACCACATCGGCGATCTTGCCGTCGTCGAGCCTTCACCGACCACGGTCGCCTACACCTCCTACCTGCTGAGCCTCGCGGCATCGGGGAGCTACCCGGTCCTCGCGGCCGGCCTCCTGCCGTGCTTCTGGATCTACGACGACATCGGCAGCCGGCTCAGAGCCGTTGCCGGTGACCTCGGTACGCATCCTTACGGAGACTGGATCGGCGCCTACGACGATCCGGACTTCACCGCCGCCACCGACACCGCCCGCACCATCGTGGATCACCTCGCCGGCCTGGCCGACCCCAGCACGGTGACGCGCATGCATGCGGCATTCCACCGGGCCACCCAGTACGAGTGGATGTTCTGGGATGCTGCCTACCGGCAGGAGACCTGGCCGGTCTGAAGGACTCCTGCGTGCGCCGCACAGGAGCACCCCACCTCCGTCCTGCCGACAACAGCGTAGAACCGCGCAGGACCTAGAGCACCGGGTCACCCAGCGTCCGCAGATGCCGCAGTGCCGTCGGTGCGTATTCACGCAGGGATTCCTCGTCGGCGTGCACGAGCAGGCGCAGCCACGAGGCATACCGATGCACCCCGGCCAGCGCAAGGGCGGGCTCGACGGCGGCGCGCAGCTGCGGCAGCGGTGCATGGTCCGTCCACCGCTCGAGGTACGACGTGACGACCGCGTCGATCCGCGGATCGTCCGGCGTCGTCCCCCACTGCTCGCGCATCTGCATGATCGGCACGAGCAGCGCGCTGAACGGATGCGCCCAGTAGGAGTCCGCGAAGTCCAGGAAGCGCAGCGGCTCCTCGCCGGTTCCCGGGAGGAAGCAGTTGCCACCGTGCAGGTCGTTGTGGTCGAGCGAGAGCGGCACGGGCACGGAGCGCAGCACGTCCACGGCCGCGGCGATCGCCGGGAGGCGCGCGACGACGTCGGCCGCCTCCTCCACGGACAGGTGCATCGGGTGCCCGGCCGGAATGCTCGTGTGGAGCTGCAGCTGGTTCTGGACGAAGTCCACGGCCACCTCGGGGTTCATGATGACCAGCCCTGCCCCGGCGAGCTGGTCCCCGTGGGGTGCGACGATCCGCTGCAGCTCGGCGAAGTCCACCGCGATCCGCGCCCAGAGGGCAGGATCGGACGGACCGAGACTGTCCACGGTGACCCCGTAGTCCGCGGTGAGCATCCACCCTCGGGAGGCCTCGATGACCAGCGGGGCAGCCACGCGGTCCGGTGCGAGGTCGCCGAGGACCGACAGGATAGAGGCCTCGGCGAGCTGTCCGGGGTTGTTCTCCTTGAACCACAGCGTGCCGTGATCCGTGGGCACCGCGAGCTGGGTGGACCAGAATCTGATGCGCGGCTGCTCGGCGGGCCCGGTGCGCCGCACCTCGAGGGCCCCGAGCGCGGTGTCGATCCACTGCTCGGCCTCCCGACGCCAGGCGGAGGAGGCCCAGAGTTCACTGGTCATGGGCGCTGCTCATGAAACACCGGGCAGGGCGGGAAGGCACAGCATGCGGCTCATTGTTCCACGCAGCCGGTCAGCCGAGCTTCGAGGGTCTGCTGCCGTGGTCGCTCGATTCGAGCTCCTCGGGACCGGCGACGTGCTCGCTGCCGCGGATCCGGGCGATCGCCGTCATGCCGTGGAAGATCAGCAGCGCAGCCGCCGTCCCGAGGGCGATCCCGGCGAACGTCAGCTCGCCGATCACCCACGTGAAGTCCGCGATGCCGATCACCAGCGCCACGCCGGCCGTGGACAGATTGATCGGATTCGAGAAGTCCACCTGGTTCTGCACCCATATGCGCACCCCGAGGATCCCGATCATCCCGTAGAGGACCACGCCCGCACCGCCCAGCACCCCGGGAGGGACGGTGGCGATCAGCGCACCGAACTTGGGGAACAGGCTCAGCAGGATCGCGACGATGCCGGCCACCCAGTACGCGGCGGTGGAATACACGCGCGAAGCCGCCATGACGCCGATGTTCTCGGCGTAGGTGGTGGTGCCGGAGCCTCCACCGGCGCCGGCGATCATGGTGGCCAGCCCGTCCGCCATGAGGGCCCGGCCGGTCAGGGGATCCAGGTCGCGGCCGGTCATCGCGGCCACCGACTTCACATGACCGATGTTCTCCGCCACGAGGACGAGGACCACGGGGATGAACAGCCCGACGACGGAGAGATGGAACTCGGGAGCAGCGAAGTCCGGCAGGCCGATCCAGGCCGCGGCGCCGATCGCGGCGAGATCCACCTCCCCGCGGAGCAGGGCGACGGCGTACCCGGCGAGCACGCCGACGAGGATCGACAGCCGCCCGAGAATGCCCTTGAACAGGACGGTCACGAGCAGGATCGCGAGCACCGTGACCAGTGCGGTGAGGGGTGCCTGGTCGAAGCTGGCCTTGGCCGTGGGCGCCAGGTTGAGGCCGATCAGGGCCACGATGGAGCCCGTCACGATGGGGGGCATGGCCACCTGGATCCATCGGGCGCCGGCGGTGTGCACGATGAACCCGATCACGGCCAGGGCGGCGCCGGCCATGATGATGCCGCCCAGGGCGCCCGCGGCCCCGTGCTGGGACTGGGCTGCGGCGATCGGGGCGATGAAGGCGAAGCTCGAGCCGAGATAGCTGGGGATCCGCCCTGCCGTGATGACGAGGAACAGGAGCGTGCCGATGCCGGAGAACAGGAGCGTGGTGGAGGGCGGGAAGCCGGTGATCAGCGGGACGAGGAAGGTGGCCCCGAACATCGCCACCACGTGCTGCGCGCCGATACCGATGGTCCGGGGCCAGCTCAGGCGCTCGTCGGGAGCCACGAACCCGCCTGCCCGCACGTTCCGGCCGTCCCCGTGGAGAGTCCAGCCGATACCTCGTATGCTCATGGGTCTGCCTTCCGAAGGCGATCGCGGGGGTCCCGGGAAATCCTACCGGCAGCGCGCGGGCTTCGATGCTACGTTGCAGAACAGCCAGAGAAAGGGCAGATGATGACATTCAGCATCACGGCACGGACCGTCCTGGTCACCGGAGCGGGCCGCGGTATGGGCAGGCTCTACGTGGAACGCGCCATCCAGGAGGGAGCTGCCGCCGTCGTCCTGTGGGACGTGGACGGGAACGCCCTGGAGGACGTGGTGACCTCCCTGACCTCGACGGCGACCGCGCTGCACAGCTACGTGGTGGACGTCGCGTCCCTCGAGTCGATCCAGGCAGCGGCGCAGTCGGTCCTGAACGACGTCGGGGTGCCCGACATGCTCGTCAACAACGCGGGGATAGTCCGTGGCAAGTACTTCTGGGAGCACGATCACACCACCGACATCGACGCCACCCTGGACATCAATCTCGGTGGACCGATGCACGTGACGCGGGCCTTCCTCCCGGCCATGATCGAACGCGGCACCCCGGGCAGCATCCTGAACATCGCGTCGGCCTCGGGAACCCTGGCCGTCCCGCGGATGAGCGTGTACGCGGCCACCAAGTGGGCCATGATCGGGTGGAGCGACTCGCTGCGCCTGGAGCTGGTCGAGGCCGGTCACCCCATCGCCGTCACCACCCTGATCCCCAGCTACATCAAGACCGGGATGTTCGAGGGGGCGCGCGGCCCGCTCATGACGCCGCTCATGGAACCCGAGTACGTGGTGGACAAGGCCTGGCGCGGAGCCCTCGAGGGCAGGGCCCGCGTACAGCTGCCCTGGACCGTCCAGCTCGCCGGCACCCTGCGCAATCTCCTGCCGCAGCCGGTGTGGGACGTCGTTGCCGGCCGCGTCTTCCGGGTCTACAGCTCCATGGAGAAGTTCACCGGGCGCCCGGTGAGCACCAGCACCGATCAGAAGGCAGACCGATGAACGCCGCAACACTCCTCGCCGACCACCGCCGGTTCTTCGACACCGGCGCCACTCGTCCCGTCGAGTGGCGCCGGGGGCAGCTCGAGGCCTTCCTGCGCCTGCTCTCCGAAAAAGAGGACGAGCTGACCGGCGCCCTCGAGGAGGATCTCGGCAAGAGCCGCACGGAGGGCTTCCTCTCCGAGGTGGCCGTGGTGCGGGCCGAACTGGACTTCGCCCTCAAGCACCTGGACTCCTGGATGGAACCCGAGAAGGTCTCCGTCCCGGGCGGGCTGCGCCCTGCGCGGGCCTGGACCCAGGCGAGGCCGCTCGGCGTCGTGCTGATCATCGGACCCTGGAACTACCCCATGCAGCTGGTCCTGGCCCCGCTCGTCGGCGCCCTTGCCGCGGGCAACGCCGCGGTGATCAAGCCCAGCGAGCTGGCTCCGGCCACGTCGACGGCGCTCGCGCGCCTGGTGCCGCTCTACCTCGACCGTTCGGCGGTGTCCGTCGTCGAGGGCGGGGTCGAGGTGAGCACCGACCTGCTGGCGCAGGCCTGGGACCACATCTTCTACACGGGGGGCGAGCGTGTGGGGAAGATCGTGATGAAGGCCGCGGCCGAGCACCTGACGCCCGTCACCCTCGAACTCGGCGGCAAGTCTCCCGCCGTCGTCCTGGACGGCGATCTGCGCACCATGGCCAGGCGCCTCGCGCACGGCAAGTTCATGAACGCCGCGCAGACCTGTGTGGCTCCCGACTACGTCCTGACGACGCCGGACCGGGCGCCCGCGCTCGCCGAGGCGCTGGCCGAGGCGGTGCGGGAGTTCTACGGCAGCGATCCCCGGGAGTCGGGCGACTACGGGCGGATCATCACGGACGACCACTTCGACCGGCTCGTGAAGCTGCTGCCCGACGGCAGGATCGTCTCCGGCGGCAGGCACGAGCGCGCCGAGCGGTACCTCGAGCCGACCATCCTGCGCGAGGTGGACCCGGGGTCGGCGCTCATGCAGGAGGAGATCTTCGGGCCGCTCCTGCCCATCCTCGAGGTGGTGGATCTCGACGCGGCCATCGAGTTCATCGCCGCGCGCCCGCACCCTCTGGCGGCGTACCTGTTCAGTGACAGCGGGGAGCACCTGACCGAATTCACGCAGCGGGTCCAGGCCGGCGGACTGGCCCACAACGTGAGCACCATCCAGCTCGCGGTCCCGGGTCTGCCGTTCGGCGGCGTCGGCACGAGCGGGATGGGCAGCTACCACGGGTACGAGTCCTTCCGGACGTTCAGCCACCGGCAGTCCGTGTTCTCCAAGCCCACCAGGATGGACACGCTCCGCCTCGCGTACCCGCCCTTCGGTCCGATCAAGCGGAAGCTGCTGCGCAAGCTCCTCTGAGGAGCGGGCGACGTCGCGCGTCAGCCGATGACGCCGTCCACCAGGGCCTTCGCCTCGGCCTGGACCTGGGCCAGGTGCTCCTCGCCCTTGAAGGATTCCGCGTAGATCTTGTAGACGTCCTCGGTGCCCGAGGGGCGCGCGGCGAACCAGGCGTTCTCCGTGGTGACCTTCAACCCGCCCACGGGCGCGCCGTTCCCCGGTGCCTCCGTGAGACGCGCCGTGATCTCCTCCCCGGCGAGCGTGGTGGCGGAGACGTCCGACGGCGAGAGCTTGCCGAGGGCGGCCTTCTGCTCACGCGTGGCGGCGGCGTCGATCCGCGCGTACACGGGCGCCCCGAACCGGTCGGTCAGACCGGCGTAGTGCTGCGACGGCGTCCTGCCCGTCACGGCTGTGATCTCCGACGCCAGCAGGGCCAGGAGGATGCCGTCCTTGTCCGTGGACCAGGCCGTCCCGTCGAGCCGCAGGAACGAGGCGCCGGCGGACTCCTCACCACCGAAGGCGAGCTCGCCGCTGAGCAGGCCGGGGACGAACCACTTGAAGCCCACGGGGACCTCCTGCAGCACGCGGCCGAGATCGGCGGCGACGCGGTCGATGATCGACGACGACACGAGGGTCTTGCCGATCGCCGCGTCCTGCCGCCAGTCGGGGCGGTTCGCGTAGAGGTACTGGATGGCGACGGCCAGATAGTGGTTGGGATTCATCAGACCGGCGTCGGGGGTGACGATCCCGTGGCGGTCGGCGTCGGCGTCGTTGCCCGTGGAGATGTCGAACCGGTCCGCCTGCCCGATCAGGGAGGCCATGGCGTAGGGCGACGAGCAGTCCATGCGGATCTTCTCGTCCCAGTCCAGGGTCATGAAGGCCCACTGCGGGTCCACCGTGGGATTGACCACCGTGAGATCGAGATCGTGGCGCTCGCCGATGGCCCCCCAGTAGTCCACGGAGGCACCGCCCATGGGATCGGCTCCGATGCGGACGCCCGCGGAGCGGATGGCGTCGAGATCCAGCACGGAGGGGAGGTCCTCGACGTAATGCTGCAGGAAGTCGTAGCTGTCGATACCCTCCGCCGTACGTGCCTGCGCGAGCGGCATGCGCTTGACGTCGCGCAGCCCGCCCTCCAGGAGCGTGTTGGCGCGGTTCGCGATCCACGTGGTGGCGGCGGAGTCGGCCGGCCCGCCGTGCGGCGGGTTGTACTTGAAACCGCCGTCACCGGGCGGGTTGTGCGAGGGGGTGATGACGATGCCGTCGGACTGCTCCGTGTGCTTCGCGTTGTAGCCGAGGATGGCGTGGCTGACCGCGGGGGTGGGGGTGTAGGCGCCCCGCGCGTCGATCAGCACCGTGACCCCATGGGCCGCGAGGACCTCGAGGGCCGTGTTCTGCGCCGGTTCGGACAGGGCGTGCGTGTCCTTGCCCATGAAGAGCGGCCCGGTGATGCCCTGGCCCGCCCGGTACTCCACGATCGCCTGCGTGATCGCCAGGATGTGCCCTTCGTTGAAGGAGGACTTCAGCGACGACCCGCGGTGACCGGAGGTCCCGAACGCCACGCGCTGGGCGGGATCCGTCAGGTCGGGTTCGACGTCGAAGTACGCGTCGAGCAAGCTGGTGATGTCGACGAGGTCGCTGGGAAGGGCTACGGTGCCCGCTCGGTTGGCCATGGCCCCAGCATGTCAAAGAACAGGTCCGATTACACCCGTAGGCCCGCTGCGTCTTCCCCCGAGCGCCCCGACCGCTCCGGCTTGCCGGGGCAATGATCGTCAGTAAGCTGAGGATCAGCCCCCGACCAGGGAGCGGACGCCGCACGGAAGGTACCGAGATGAGCGAGAACCAGAGCGAGACCCCCGACAACGATCCCGGCGAGCAGGGCGCGGAGCAGGCCGGCGGGCTCGATGAGCAGACCGAGGGCGGCTACGGCGGACCGGACCCCGAGGAAGAGGTGGCCCCCGGCTTCGAGGCGGACAACAAGGGTTCCGAAGCCTGATCCACCGCTTCACGACCCGGCCGCCGGGCAGGTGATCCCCGCCGCGGTACCCGCCGCGCTGAGGCCGGGGAGTCGCCCCCTCCCCGGCCTCGCTCCTCCCGGCAGGAACCCTGCCGGGAAGAGCGTCTCGACTAGACCGCGATCTCGCGCTTGAGGATCTTGCCCGTGGGGCCCTTGGGCAAGGCGTCGACGATCACGACGCGGCGCGGGTACTTGTACGCGGCCACCCGGTCCTTGGCGAACGCGATGATCTCGTTCGAGAGGGCCTCGGCCGCGGTATCGTCGGCGGGGGCATGCTCAGCCCTGAGGCCGATGACTGCCACGATCTCCTCGCCGTGCAGCTCGTCCGGCACACCGATGACGGCGGCCTCGGCCACGGCCGGGTGCTCGTAGAGCACTTCCTCCACCTCCCGCGGGTAGACGTTGTACCCGCCGCGCAGGATCACTTCCTTCTTGCGGTCGACGATGAAGATCAGACCGTCCTCGTCGAAGCGCGCCAGATCGCCCGTGCGGAACCAGCCGTCGGGGATCGCGGTCTTCGTGGCCTCCTCGTTCTCCCAGTAGCCCTTCATCACGCAGTGGCCGCGTACGGAGAGCTCGCCGACGTCGCCCTGGGGTACGTCGTTGCCCTCGCCGTCGAGCATGCGGACCTCCACGCCCTCCACGGGGGTTCCGATGGAGCCGGGCTTGCGCAGCTCCCCCACGCGGTTGAAGCTCACGATCGGGGAGGTCTCGGACAGGCCGTAGCCCTCGAGCAGATCGGCCTTGAACACCCGCTCGAACTCGTGCAGTACCTCGACGGGTAGTGCGGAACCGCCGGAGACGGCCACCCGGACGGAGGAGAGATCGGTGGAGGAGACGCTGGGGGTGCGCAGCATCGCCACGTACATGGTGGGCACGCCCTCGAAGATGGTCACGTGATCGCGCGCGATGATCTCCAGTGCCTTGCCCGGCTCGAACCGCGGCAGGAGGGTCACGGTGGCGCCGGTGAGGACGGAGGCGTTCAGGGCGCACGTCTGACCGAAGATGTGGAAGAAGGGCAGGCCCCCGAAGAGCACTTCGCCCTCCTTGATCCCCATCAGGTCCCGGGAGATCTCGGCATTCCGCGAAAGATTGGTGTGGGAGAGAGTGGCACCCTTCGGCCGACCGGTGGTCCCGGAGGTGAACAGCACCACGGCGGTGTCGTCGCCGTCGAGGTCCACGACCTCCGGTGCCGGCTCGGCCGCCGAGACGCGCTGCATGAAGGCGCCGCTGTCCACGGTCACCACGTCCACTCCGGAATCGCTCTCCTCGGCGGAGGCCTCGGCGCCGGCGGTCGCCTCGGCGATGACGCCCTCCCAGGCGAAGACGAGCTTCGCGCCCGAGTTCGTCAGGTGGTAGGCCACCTCGCGGCCCTTCAGCAGGGGATTCAGGGGAACGACCACGGCCCCGGTCCGCAGCACGCCGTAGTAGACGAAGGCCATCTGCGGGATGTTCGGCATCATCAGCGCTACGCGATCGCCCCGCTGGACACCGTACTCGCCGAGGATCGTCGCGACCTTCTGGCTGAGCTGCTCCAGCGCGCCGAAGGTGACCTCGACGTCGTCGAGCTTGATGGCCACCGCGGAGGGGCTCCTCGTTGCGGTGGACACCAGGTTGTTGGCGAGGTTCGTCACTCGATCTCCTTCGATCATGCGTAGCGCGGCAGCGGCCGGTCACGATGTTACCGGTGGGTAGAAGTCTGTGGGATCACGGGCGGTCACGCAACAGGGCACATTGGCCTGGCCTGCTCAGTGGATAGGGGAGCCGTTCCGGTCCTGGTGGGCGGCGGGACAGGGCGACGTCGGTGCAGATCCGGGGTCTTCGAGGGAAGCCAGGTCAGCGGACACCGCTCATCGCCTTGCGGATCACGGGCGCGCTCGCGAGGAGGGCTCCTCCGAGCACGATGGCGGTGATGCCGCTGAACGCGAAGTAGGGGACCTCTGTCTCCGCCGAGTAGAAGCCGGCCAGCAGACCGGAGACGGTGGTGCCGAGCGAGATGGAGAGGAAGAACAGCGCCAGCATCTGGGTGCGGAACGCCTCGGGCGCCAGCTTGGTGGTGATGGACAGGCCGATCGGGGAGATGAAGAGTTCGGCCCATGTGAACAGCAGCAGGATGGCGGCGAGCGCTATCAGCGGTGTGCTGTTCGGCCCGCCCCCCGCGAACGGGATGAACGCGAGGAACGCCAGGCCCATGACCATCAGGCCCAGGGAGAACTTCACCGGCGACGACGGCTGGCGCTCACCCAGTCGCGTCCAGACTGCCGCGAAGACCCCGGCGAAGACGATGATGAAGATGGGGTTGATGGACTGCACCATGCCAGGGGGCATTTCCCAGCCGAGGATGGTCCGGTCGAGGCGGCTCTCCGAGTACAGCGCCACCACGGTGAACTGCTGCTGGAACAGCGACCAGAATGCGGCGCTGGCCAGGAAGAGCGGCATGAAGGAGTACACCCGGCGTCGTTCCACGGCGCTGACCTTGCGGCTCGAGAGGATCACCGCGAAGTAGGCGATCGTCGCCGCGATCGCCGTGTACGCCATGATCTCGGCGAGATTCCCGGCGTTCAGGAGCCCGGTGGCCAGGACCACGCCCAGGAGCACCAGGACCCCGACGGCGATGCCGGTCCACCGCGCGTAGGCCGCGCGGGGAAGGGGATCCTCCACCTCGTGCGCGGCGGCCGGCAGCTTCCGCCGGGCCAGGGAGTACTGGATGAGCCCGGCAGCCATGCCGACCGCGGCGAGTCCGAACCCCACGTGGAAGCCGTACGTGGCCCACGCCAGATTGGTCAGGAGCGGTCCCACCAGGGCGCCGATGTTGATGCCCATGTAGAAGATGGAGAAGCCCGCGTCCCGGCGGGTGTCGCCGGGTTCGTAGAGCGCACCCACGAGGGACGACGCATTGGCCTTCAGCCCGCCCGATCCCACGCCGACGAGGACGAGGCCGATCGACAGGCCCACCACCCCGGGCAGCAGGGCGAGCGCGATATGGCCGAACATGATGATGATCGCCGAGAAGAAGAGCACACGCTCGGATCCCAGGATGCGGTCCGCGACCCAGGCGCCGAGGATGGTGGACAGGTAGACCCCGCCACCATAGGCCCCGACCAGTCCGGCCGCGGTGCCGGAGGCGAAGCCGAGCCCTCCCTCGGCGAGGGAGTAGGTCATGTAGTACAGCAGCAGGGCCTGCATGCCGTAGAAGGAGAAGCGCTCCCAGAGTTCCACGCTGAACAGGTTCGCCAGCATCCGCGGATGGCCGAAGAAGGTCTTGCCGTCGGGAGCGGTGGTCCGCTGGGAGGTGCTCATTCGTTCCATGGTGCCGCCCGTCACCGGGCGAAGCAAGCGTGCCGGCTACCCGCGCACCGCCTCGAGCTGGGCGGTCAGGGCGAGCAGCTCCGCCTCCTCGCCCGGGCGGCCGATGAGCTGCACGCTCATCGAGAGCCCGTCGGGGAGGGTCAGGATGGGTACCGTCACGGCCGGGAGCCCGCAGACGTTGACCATCGAGGTGAATGGGGAGTACTGGCACTGGCGCACATAGTCCGTGTCGCCGTCGGCATCCGTGTACCAGCCGATGGAGCGCGGCGTCATGGCGAGCGCCGGCGTCAGGATCATGTCGTACGCCGAGTACTGGCGGATGGTGTCGTGCTCGAAGGCGCGCAGGACGTCGATCGCACCTGCCAGCTCGGCCGCGCTCCGGCCGAGGGCGCGATGGCGGAGAACCCGTGTGAGGTCCGTCAGTCGGTGCTCCCGATCGGAGGGGATCGGCAGTGTGGCCAGTCCTGCGGTCCAGACGAGCTGGAACGCCTCGTGGTACCGGGAGTCGTAGGTCAGATCGGTGTCGACGACGTCGTGGCCCGCATTCTGCAGCAGCTGGATCCCGGAGCGCAGGGCGTCCACCGCGGCGCTGTCCAGGTCGATGTCCATCGCTGCGGAGAACGGGGACGCGGTGCTGACGCCGATCCGGAAGCGTCCCTCGGCACGCAGGGCGGCATCGGTGAAGGAACCCGGATGCCGTGAGGCCGCGCTCGTCGGCCGGTAGTTCGGCTCACGCACCAGGGCGTCGAGCAGCAGGCCCGCGTCCACCGCGGAGTGGGCGAGGGGCCCGGCGACGACGAACTGGCCCAGATCGGCCTGTCCCGACCCCGAGGGCACACGGCCGCGATTCGGTTTGAGCCCCACCAGCCCGGTCGCGGCCGCGGGAATGCGGACCGAGCCGCCGCCGTCGGTCCCGGGTGCGAACGGGAGCATCCCGGCGGCCACCGCGGCGGCGCTGCCTCCCGAGGAGCCGCCGGGGCTCCGGCGACGGTCGAGCGGATTGCGGGCCGGCGGCGCCAGGCGGTTCTCGCTGTAGGAGCTCAGACCGAACTCGGGTACCTGCGTCTTGCCGAGACTGATGGCCCCGGCGCGGCGCAGCACAGCGGCGAGCGGGGCATCCTTCGGTGCGATGGTCGGATCGAGCGCCGCGGTCCCGAGGGTGGTCCGCACACCGGCGACGTCGGTGAGATCCTTGTGCGCCAGGGGCATGCCGTGCAGTGGACCCAGCTCCACCCCGGACGAGCGCAGCCGATCCGCGTGGTCGGCAGCGCGCAGGGCGTCGTCGTGCGTGATGGTGATGAACGAGCCCAGCTCCGGGTTCAGGGCGTCGATGCGGCGCAGGAAGTGCTCCGTCACCTCGCGGGCGCTGAGCGCCCCACGGGCCAGGGCGTCCTGGAGGGACAGTGCGGAGAGTTCGTGCGGATCGCTCATGGGGCTCCAGTGGGAGGCGGGCAGTCACGGGACCCGCCGTGCCACGGGCCCTGCGGGAGACAAGCACCACTATAGGAGCCAGCGGGTCAGGGGAGGCGCCGGGCGGGGTCGGGGCACCACGGCGCGTCTGGCGGCACCCCGGCGGGTCGTGAAAAGGTGGGTCCATGAGTGAACTCCAGAATGTACCGGTGACCGCTGTTCCGAAGGATGCCCGCATCCTCGACGTCCGAGAGGACTACGAGTGGGAGGCCGGGCACATCGACGGCGCCCTGCACATCCCGCTGGACGACCTCCCCGCGCGAGTGGATGAACTCGATCCTGACGAGGACCTCCATGTGATCTGCCGTTCGGGCGGGCGCTCGCAGCGGGCAGCGGAGTGGCTCGAGGGCAACGGCTACACCGCCATCAATGTTACGGGCGGCATGGGTTCGTGGCTCGAGGAGGGCAAGCCGATGGTGTCCGAGGGGGACAACGAGCCGACCGTCCTGTGACCGGCAGCACCTCCTACGCCTACCTGGGCCCCGAGGGCACCTTCACCGAGACGGCCCTGCTCCAGGTGCCCGGGGCCGACGCCGCGCGCCGCGTCCCGGCATCGACCGTGGGTTCCGCGCTCGACGCCGTCCGGTCCGGAGCCGTCGATGCCGCCATGGTGCCCATCGAGAACTCGGTGGAGGGCGGTGTGAGTGCCACCCTCGATGCCATCGCCGTCGGTGATCCGCTGCGGATCGTCCGTGAGGAACTCGTGCCGATCACCTTCGTCCTGGTGGCCAGGGCGGGTACCGCCCTGGCGGATGTCCGCCGCATCGCGACCCATGGCCATGCCTGGGCCCAGTGCCGGGCCTGGGCGGACAAGCATGTACGCGACGCGGAATACATTCCGTCGACGTCGACCGCCGCCGCGGCCGCAGGCCTCGCCGACGGGGAGGACTCCTTCGACGCCGCCATCTGCTCGCCGCTGCTGGCCGACCGGCTGGGTCTGACCGTCCTGGCGGAGGACATCGGCGACGTCTCCGACGCCGTCACCCGCTTCGTCCTCGTGGGCGGACCGGATGCCCTGACACCGCGCACGGGAGCCGACAAGACCACCCTCGTGATCCCCCTGCCGGTGGACCACCCGGGTGCCCTCATGCAGATCCTCGATCAGTTCGCGGCCCGCGGGGTGAATCTCAGCCGGATCGAATCCCGGCCCACCGGGCAGTTCCTCGGCGACTACTTCTTCAGCGTGGACGCCGACGGCCACATCGAGGACGCGAGGGTGGCGGACGCCCTCAAGGGGCTGCACCGGATCAGTCCGGGCCTGCGCTTCCTCGGGTCCTACGCCCGCGCCGACCGCCGCTCGTCCCCGATCGGGCGCCATACCTCCGACGCCGCTTTCGACGCGGCCGGAGCCTGGCTCGGCGGGATCCTCCGGGGCGCCGGAACCGGCCGGTCGGAGGGCACGCAAGCACAGTAGGCTTACGATCGACCACCACCCCGACCCGGAAGGCCGGTTCCCCGATGGCTCGATTGCGCCGGAGCAACACGCGTAGGCCCGGGGTCACCCGTCGCCGCCACGGCAAGGGCTTCAGCTATCGCGCTCCGGACGGAAGTCTCCTCCAGGACAAGGACGAGATCGAGCGCATCAAGGACCTCGTGATCCCACCTGCGTGGCGGGAGGTCTGGATAGCCCCGTACCCGAACGGGCACGTCCAGGCGATCGGCAAGGACGAGGCGGGCCGGCGGCAGTATCTGTACCACCCGTCCTGGCGTGAGCAGAAGGACCGCGAGAAGTTCGACCGCGCCCTCGATTTCGGAGCCAAACTGACCAGCGCCCGCCGCGTCATCACGCAGCACCTGCGCAGCGACGGCGTGGGCCGTGAGCGGGCCTTCGCGGCGGCCCTGAGAATCGTCGACTCCGGTGCCCTGAGGATCGGTTCGGCGCAGTATGCGGAGACCAACGGCTCCTTCGGCGTGACCACACTGCTCGTGGAGCACTGCACGGTCGAGGCGGACGTAATCACCTTCGACTTCCCGGGCAAGAGCGGCCAGCACTGGGACACGCGCCTGGAGGACGACGATCTGGCGACGGCGTTGCGCCCCATGCTCGAGCGCGAGGGCGCCGACACCGTGCTCGCGTGGCAGTCGGAGGACGGGTCCTGGCACCATGTGGACGGCTCACAGCTCAACGAGTTCCTGCGCCAGGTCACGGGCGGACCCTTCACGGCGAAGGATTTCCGGACCTGGCAGGCCACGGTCGTCGCCGCCATGGCCCTCGCCAAGGAGGATCTGAAGGCCACCAGCCGCACCGCGCGCCAGAAGGCCGTGTCCAGCACCATGCGGGCCGTCGCCGACCATCTCGGGAACACGCCCACCGTGGCCAGGAGCTCCTATGTGGACCCACGCCTCGTGGACCGCTTCATGAGCGGGGAGGTCATCCCGATCGCCACGTACTCGGCCTCGGAGAAAGCGGTGCAGGAACTCCTGCGTGACTGAGCGATGGACCGGCGCCCGCCTTTGTCGCCGCCCCGATCGTCAGTACGCTTGGCATGGGCGCTCACGCAGCGCATCCTCCGATGAAAGGCAGCATGATGACCGAGAACAGTCATGACGGACACATTGTGAACCCCGACGCGGGCCGCGCCTCCACGTCGGACCCCAACCGTCCAGGCGACGCCGGCGACCAGGGCAACGACCTGCGCTTCGCGGAGGAGCAGCAGCTCATCAGCGAGCAGGCCGATCCGGTGGACGACCAGGGCGACTACACCAGCGCCGAACCCCAGGGCCGCTCCGGTGGCTACACCTCCGCCCAGGACCCCGCCGAGGAGGGCGCGTACACCGACAAGGACGCGCCGCTCGTCGACGAGCCCGAGGGACAGGGCGAGTACACGGACAGCGAGGGCTAGGACCGGCGCAGCAATCCTCGCCGGTCCTGCCGCGACACGCGTCGCGCCTGCACGGCGGTGGACCCCGATGGTCCGGGAGCCGGTGACGGCACCCGGACCATCAGTGCGTCCGGATCGACCCGGGACGTCAGCGAGGTGGCGAATCCGGACGGATCGCCGTCGAGCTGCGTGGCGATCGGCTCCGCCGACCACACGGTGATCTCCCGCACGCGGTAGTAGCTGATCACCGGGATGCCGCCGCGATGACGCAGGAGGATCTTCGCGGCCATCCACGTCCAGCCGAGCAGGCTGCGGGGGCTGAGCACCACCACGTCCAGGTAGCCGTCGTCGATCACGGCGTCGGGCACGAAGTCCACTCCCGCCGGGAGCTTGCCGCAGTTGGCCACGAGCAGGCTCCGCACCTTGCGGGTCTGTGGGGGCCGGCCGTCGAGGCTGATCGAGATGCGTCGACGTCGGCCCGGCAGGTGCCGCACACCGGCCTCACTGTAGGCGAGCCACCCGAATTTCTCCTTGAGGTCCTGCCTCGCCTCGGTGACAACTGTCGCATCGAATCCGGCGCCGCCCATGACGAGGAAGAGATGCTCGGAGCTGGACTGCGTACGGTCGTTGCGGATCGTGGTCAGACCCAGGTCGATGCGCCGCTCGTAGCCGTGGAGCGCCAGTTCGAGGCAGCCGGCTATGTCGTTGTACGGCAGTCCCAGATTCCGTACCAGCAGATTGCCCGTACCCAGCGGGAGCAGGCCGAGGGCGGCGGGGCTGTGCGCCAGGGCCCGCGCCACGGCCCGCACCGTCCCGTCGCCGCCCGCAGCGAGCACGACGTCGGCCCCCGCGTCCAGCGCGTGCTCGGCCTGGCCTGTGCCGGGATCCCCGATCGTGGTCTCGAGGATCAGCGGAGGCTCCCAGCCCGCCGCGGCGCAGGCGTCCACCACGAGTCGGCGCGTGGTGTCGGCCTGCAGCTTGGACGGATTCACGATCAGGGCCACGCGGGTGGGGCCCTCCGCGACCGGCATCGGCCGGTTCACGGACGCTGTGGCTTCGCGGGTCTGCCGGAGTCGTCTCACGGACCAGTACGACCGGAGGGATGCTGCGGCCGCGGAGGCGGCGGCCGTTCCGGCAAGCAGTTTACGGCCCATGGTCTTCCACCCTAGCGGCAGTACCGCCGCGGCCGCCGGTCCCGGCGCATTCGGTAGGCTTCATGGTGTGATCGACGTCAACGACCTCCGCCAGCATCCCGAGCAGTACCGAGCCTCGCAGCGCGCCCGCCGGGCGGACGAGTCGATCGTCGACGCCGTGCTGGCCGCGGACACCCGCCGCCGCGAGGCCGTCACGTCCTCCGAGAACCTCCGGGCCGAGCAGAACGCCTTCGGCAAGCGCGTGGCCCAGGCGTCAGGGGAGGAGAAGCAGGCCCTCCTGGCCGAGGTCAGGGACCTGGCCGCCGCGGTGAGGACGGCGGCCGCGGACGCGGATGAGGCCTCGGCGGAGCAGGACGCCCTGCTGCGCGCGCTGCCGAACCTGATCCAGGACGGCACTCCCGAGGGGCTGGAAAAGGACTTCGTGGTGGTCAAGACCGTCGGTGCTCCGCGCGATTTCGCCGCCGAGGGGTTCGAGCCGCGTGATCACCTGGAGCTCGGCGAGCTCATCGGTGCCATCGACATGGAACGCGGGGCGAAGGTCTCGGGCTCGCGCTTCTACTTCTTGAAGGGTGTCGGAGCACGGCTCGAGCTGGCGCTGCTCCGCATGGCGCTCGACCAGGCGATCGAGGCCGGCTTCACACCCATGATCACCCCCACGCTCGTACGCCCTGAGATCATGCAGGGCACCGGTTTCGACGTGGCGCACGACGCCGAGATCTATCGGCTCGCCGAGGACGACCTGTATCTCGTGGGAACCTCGGAGGTGGCGCTGGCCGGGTATCACTCCGACGAGATCATCGATCTCACCGCCGGCCCCGTCCGGTACGCGGGCTGGTCCTCCTGCTATCGCCGGGAGGCCGGATCCCACGGGAAGGACACCCGCGGGATCATCAGGGTCCACCAGTTCAACAAGGTGGAGATGTTCACCTACACCACGGTGGAGGACGCGGCCGCGGAGCACGAGCGCATGCTCGCCTGGGAGGAGGAGATGCTCGCGAAGGTGGAGCTTCCCTACCGTGTCATCGACACGGCCGCCGGTGACCTCGGGATGTCCGCGGCCCGCAAGTTCGACTGCGAGGCGTGGGTCCCCACCCAGGGCGACTACCGCGAGCTCACGTCCACCTCGAACTGCACCACGTTCCAGGCCCGGCGCCTGAACATCCGTGAACGGCAGGACGGCGAAGGCCGGAAGAGCACACGGGCCGTCGCCACGCTCAACGGCACGCTCGCGACGACACGCTGGATCGTGGCGATCCTGGAGCATCACCAGAACGCCGACGGATCGATCACGGTGCCCGCCGCGCTGCGTCCGTACCTGAACGGACTGGAAATCCTCCCTGTCCTCTAGGCCGCCCGCCCCGGGCGTCGGTGGTGTCTGGTTCACTGGAGTATGACCACTTTGACCAGTGCTGGCAACGACGACCAGCAGGAGACCACCCGTAGGCACCTCGTCGCCCTGGATGTCGACGGCACGCTCGTGGACCACGACGGGTCGATGACGGACGAGGTGCGCGCCGCCGCCCGGGCCGTCGTCGAGGCGGGACACGACGTCATCATCGCCACCGGACGCTCCCTCGGAGCCACCCTTCCGGTAATCCGTCTGCTCGGCATCACACGGGGATTCGCCGTGTGCTCGAACGGCGGAGTCACGCTGCGTCTCGACGCCGGCCTCCCAGGCGGTTTCGAGGTTCTCGAACGCATCACCTTCGACCCGAAGCCCGCACTGACGGCGCTACGCGAGAGGCTGCCCACGGCCAAGTACGCCCTCGAGGACGACCGCGGCAGATTCCTCGCCACCGAGAGTTTCCAGGACGCCAGCTTCGGCGCGGAGACCCAGAGCGTCGGTTTCGAGGAAATGCTCACGAGCCGGGCTGTGCGCGTGGTGGTCTTCAGCACCGATTCATCGGCCGAGGACTTCGGTGACGCCGTCGCCTCGATCGGACTGCACGGCGTCACCTACTCCGTCGGCTGGACGGCGTGGCTGGACATCGCGGCCTCCGGTGTCACGAAGGCCAGCGCCCTCGAGGTGCTCCGGCAGCGCCTCGGGACGCACCCCGACAACACCGTCGCCGTGGGCGACGGGCGCAACGACGTCGAGATGCTCCAGTGGGCAGGGCGCGGTGTGGCCATGGGCCAGGCACCGGAGGAGGTGCGCGCGATGGCGTCCGAGGTGACGGGCAGCGTGTACGACGACGGCGCCGCCAAGGTGCTGCGCTCGCTGGTCTGATGATCGCCGCGGCGCACGATCCGGTGCCCGATCCGGAGCACGCTCCGGCGCCGGTGCCTGCGGTCAACTCGCCTAGGCCGAGGCGTGTCGTCGTCGCCCCCGACAAGTTCAGGGGTTCCCTGTCCGCGCCCGAGGTGGCCCGTCACGTGGCGAACGGACTGCGGAGGCGGATTCCGGAGCTCCACGTGGTCGAGGTCCCGATGGCCGACGGCGGCGAGGGCACCCTGGAGGCTGCGTTCGCCGCCGGTTACGGGCAGCGCTGGTTCGAGGTCCCAGGACCGACGGGCGAGCCGGTGCGGGCGGCGCTCGGGATCCGGGGGACGCACGCCGTCGTCGAACTGGCCGCCGCGTCCGGCCTCGCCCTCCTCCCCGGTGGTACGCCCCGCCCACTCGATGCGACCAGCGAGGGCACCGGAGCGCTGCTCGGCCACGCGCTCGACGCCGGGTGCACCCGGATCGTGCTGGGCGTCGGTGGCAGCGCCTGCACGGACGGCGGGGCGGGGCTGCTGCGGGGACTGGGGGCGCGCCTGCTCGACGACGACGGCGAGGAGCTCGCCCCGGGAGGAGCCGCCCTGCAAGATCTGACCCGGATCGACCTGACCGGCCTCGACGCCCGGCTGGGCCACACGACGATGATCCTCGCCAGCGATGTGGACAACGCCCTCCTCGGCCCGGCCGGAGCGGCGGCGGTCTTCGGCCCGCAGAAAGGCGCGACGCCGGAGGACGTCCTGGCCCTGGACGCGGGCCTCGCGCAGTTCGTCTCCGTCCTCGGCGCCGCACTCGGTCCGCGTGCCGCCGACCTCTCCCGCGCCCCGGGCGCCGGTGCTGCCGGGGGCACCGGGTACGCGGCGCTGGCGGTCCTCGGCGCCGCCCGCCGCCCCGGGGTGGACGTGGTCCTGGAGTTCGTCGGTCTCGCAGGCCGGCTCGACGGCGCCGAGCTCGTCATCACGGGTGAGGGGAGCCTCGACGCGCAGAGCCTGTCCGGCAAGACGCCCGTCGGCGTGGCCCGGCTCGCCGCCGCCCACGGCTGCCCCGTCGTGGCGGTGTGCGGCAGGAACGAGCTCACGCCCGCCGAGCAGCGCGGGGCCGGGTTCTCCCGCGTGCTCGCCCTCACGGAGCTCGAACCCGACCTCCGGCGGTGCATGACCGACGCCGCCGTCCTGCTGGAACAGGCCGGGGAGCAGCTGGCGCCCGACCCGCCGGCGTAGATGTCATGGCCGCTTCATCTCTTTATGATCCGGCCACCCAGGGACGTACTCTTCCCAGGGCGGTACCGTCCGAGCAGCAGATACCCGAAAGGCGCCATGACAGTCGAGCTCGACTCCATCAAAGCGGAAGTCCTCCGCCGGAACCCCGGTGAGGCAGAATTCCACCAGGCTGTCGACGAGGTCTTCGCGTCGCTCGCCCCCGTCCTGAAGAAGCACGCGAAGTTCGAGGCGGCGGCGATCCTGGAGCGGCTCTGCGAGCCGGAGCGGCAGATCATCTTCCGCGTGCCATGGGTGGACGACACCGGGCAGGTGCGCATCAACAGGGGCTTCCGCGTCGAGTTCAACTCCGCGCTCGGCCCTTTCAAGGGCGGTCTCCGGTTCCACCCGTCGGTGAATCTGGGGATCGTCAAGTTTCTCGGCTTCGAGCAGATCTTCAAGAACGCGCTGACCGGCATGCCGATCGGGGGCGGCAAGGGTGGCTCTGACTTCGATCCTCGCGGGCGCAGCGAGGGCGAGGTGATGCGCTTCTGCCAGTCCTTCATGACGGAGCTGTACCGGCACCTGGGCGAGTACACGGATGTTCCGGCCGGTGACATGGGCGTCGGTACGCGCGAGATCGGTTATCTCTTCGGCCAGTACAAGCGCATCACCAACCGGTACGAGTCCGGCGTCCTCACCGGCAAGGGCATGGGCTGGGGCGGCTCCCTGGTCCGCCCCGAGGCCACCGGCTTCGGCACCGTCCTCTTCGCGAACGAGATGCTCGCCACGCGGAACCAGAGCCTCGACGGGCAGCGCGTCCTCGTCTCGGGCTCCGGCAACGTGGCCATGTACGCGATCGAGAAGGCACAGGCACTCGGAGCCACGGTGCTCACCTGCTCGGACTCGTCCGGGTACGTGGTGGACGAGCGCGGCATCGACACCGAGCTGCTGAAGCAGATCAAGGAGACCGAACGCGGCAGGGTCAGCGAGTACGCCGAGCGGCGCGGCGCCGTCTTCGTGGACAGCGGCTCCGTCTGGGACGTGCCCGCCACGGTCGCGCTGCCGTGCGCCACGCAGAACGAACTGGACGAAGCGGCGGCCAAGCGGTTGGTCGAGTCCGGGGTGGTGGCCGTCGCCGAGGGGGCGAACATGCCGACGACGCGCGCCGCGGTGTCGCTCTTCCACGAGGCCGGGATCCTCTTCGGCCCGGGCAAGGCGGCCAACGCGGGGGGCGTGGCGACCTCCGCGCTGGAGATGCAGCAGAACGCCAGCCGCGACGCGTGGACCTTCGACCACACGGAACGGCGCCTCGAGGAAATCATGGTGGGCATCCACGAGCGCTGTGCGGCGACGGCCGAGGAGTACGGGGCGCCCGGGAACTACGTGATCGGCGCGAACATCGCCGGCTTCCTGAAGGTGGCCGACGCCATGCTCGCACTGGGCGTCATCTAGGCGTCGACCGGGAGCGTCGCGGGTCCGTGGGCGAGATCCAGCAGGCGGGCCGCGGCCGGGCGCGTGGCCCACTCCTCGGTCCAGTGGGAGCGGACGACGGCGCGGCTCACGGCCTGGGCGGTGACCCCGAGCTCCTCGGCCACGTACTTCTGCTGACCCCGGGCCCCCGGGGTCAGCAGATCCAGGACGGCCCACTCCGCATCCGTGCGGGTGTGGACGATCCGCCCGAGGAGGCGCAGTACGGCCTCGGCCTCCGCCGCGATCTCCGCGTCGGGGCCCTCGACGGCGAGCGGAATCCGTTCCCCGGTCCTCCGTGCGCGGTCCACGGCTCTCCGGGCGAGGACGAGCCCGTACCCCTGTGCGTGCGCGATCCGTTCGGGTACCGGCGGGGTGAGCCCCCCGACGCCGATCCCCACGTACCACCGGCGGAACCGCAGGGCACGTAGCGCCGCGTCCACCGCCGTCGTCGCGGTGTCCACCACCCCCTGCACCTCGTCGCCAACCGACCGCTGGAACGGGACCAGCGTGGGGAGGTACCGCAGCGTTGCCAGGAGCTCGTCGACGAGATCCCCCACCTCGCGGGAGTCGCGCTGGTTGATGGTCAGGACGAAGTGCATGGCATCAGGACGTCCGGGTGCAGGAACGGCCCGGTCTCCGGGTCAGTGGCCCTCGGGGGAGTCGGTGGCGTTCTTCGCCTCGACGTCGATGTCGCGGCCCTGCGGCTGGTCCTCCGCGCTGCCCTCACCGAGCGCCCGGAAGCGCTCGAGCGAGGCCTCGACCTCCGCCTCGGCCTCCGCGCGGCCGGCCCAGTCGGCGGCCTCCACCCACTTGCCGGGCTCGAGGTCCTTGTACCGCTCGAAGAAGTGCTTGATCTCGTCGAGCAGGAAATCGGGGACGTCGGAGAGCTCCTGGATGTGCTCGAACCGGGGATCGACCGGAACGCAGAGGATCTTCGCGTCCCCGCCGCCGTCGTCGGTCATGTTGAAGACACCGATGGGCCGGGACTCCACCAGGACCCCCGGGATCAGATCGAAGTCCTGCAGCATGACGAGCGCATCCAGCGGATCGCCGTCCTCGCCGAGCGTGTTCTCGAAGTAGCCGTAGTGCGTGGGGTACTGCATGGAGGTGAACAGGACACGGTCGAGGCGCAGTCGGTGTGTCTCGTGGTCGATCTCGTACTTCACGCGCGAACCCTTGGGGATCTCGATGGTGACGTCGAGCTTCATGGCAACTCCTGGGAATGGGTCGGTGCTGGGCCGCGGCCGCGCCCTGCCGGTCTACTGTGTACTCGTCGGTTCCCAACATATCGGTCGCCCGCCCCTACCGGGGCATCCGGCCGCCGAGCCGGCCCTGATCGGCCTCGCGACGTGGAAGGACACAGATGACGCGCCTGCTCCGCCTGCTGACGGGTCTCCTGGCGGTCCTGGTCCTGGTGGTCGGAGTCCGGGCGGTCCTCGAGCCGTCGTCGCGCGGGCCGGCGGAGCCGTCGGCCGTGACTCCGACGCAGCAGGTCCTGCCGTCCACGGTCCCGCTGCCGGACGTCCTGGCGACGCTGTCCCCGTCCGCGCCCGCTCCCGACCCGGCGGTGCTCGGCCCCTTGCTGGAAGCCGCCCTCCGGTTCCAGGGCCCGGGGAGCTTCGCCGGGACCGTCGTCGATTCGAGCGACGGCACCGTCCTCTTCACCCGGGACGAGGCCCGCCTGCAGGCGCCCGCCTCGAACATCAAACTGTTCACGGCCGTCGCCGCCATGACCTACGCCGGGCCCGGGGAGCGCCTCACGACGTCGGTCCGGTCCTCCGCCGCCCGGCCCGGAGCCCTCTATCTGCACGGCGGCGGCGACGTCCTCCTCGGTGCCGGGCTCTCCGACCCCGACGCCGTCGTGGGGCATGCCGGGCTGGGTACCCTCGCGGCCGAGACGGCGGCCACCCTCGACCCCGGAGCCGGGCCGTACACCGTGTACCTCGACGACAGCCTGTTCACCGGCCCCGCACTGAACCCCACCTGGGCCCGGGGAGACATCGACGCGGGGCAGATCGCGCCGGTGCATGCCCTCGCCGTCAACTCCGCATGGCTGGGGGAGGGGCGGACCAGCGGGCCGCGCTCGCAGGACGCGGCCCTCGACGCCGCACGCACGTTCGCCGCGGCACTCTCCACAGCGGCGGCCGAACGCGGCATCACCGTCGGTGCCGGCGTGGAACGGGCGAGTGTGCCCGGTGACGCCCGGTCCGTCGCCGCGGTGGAGTCGGCACCGCTGGAGGACCAGGTGCACCGCATGCTGGAGGTCTCCGACAACTACCTGGCCGAGGCCCTGGCGCGCAGCGCCGCGCTCGGGAGCGGCCGGCCCGCGTCGTCCGACGGCGCCACCCGGACCCTCGCCGCCGCCGCCGAGCGCCTCGGCGTACCGGGCGAGGGACTGGTCCTCGGGGACGCGGCGGGACTGTCGGTCCGCAACGCCGTCTCCCCCATCCAGCTGGCCGTGCTGCTCCGCGCCACGACCACATCGGATGTGCCCGGCCTCGTGGCCGTGGCCCGCTCGCTGCCCGTCGCCGGGGCCACAGGAACCCTGTCCGGGCGGTTCGCCCCCGAGGACGGCCGCTCCGCAGCGGGTGCCGGAGTGGTACGGGCCAAGACCGGCACGCTCAACGCCGTCACGGCGCTCTCGGGGCACGTGGTGACGGTCGACGGCCGGCTGCTCGTGTTCTCCTTCCTCGCCGCGGGGCTCGACGGCAACACGGCCCAGGCACGGGCCGCGGCCGACGGCGCCGCGGCGATCCTGGCCTCGTGCGGCTGCCGGTAGCGCCTCCCACCGGCCGAACGCTCCCGGTAGCGGCTCCCACCGGCCGGAGGCTCCCGGTGGAAGCAGTGTGTCCGCGGGATGTGATCGAATAGGCGCATGTCCCGGAACGAGTCAGCACCACCCCGCCCGCAGCTGGTCAACTGGGAGATCGCTGCCTCCACGGCGGCGTCCCTGACCCCGGCCGGACCGACGATGAAGCCGGCCGAGATAGCCCGGGCCGTGGAGAACATCCGCCGGCTGGCCGACGACTCCGTGGCCCACGTCCACGCCATCTCGCGGCTCGACGCCGCGCGGGACCTCCGCGACTCCGAGCTCCTGGTCATCGACCGCGCCTCCTGGTCGAGGGCCAACGCCCACAGCTTCCGGACGCTCCTCGAGCCCGCTCTGGACCAGCTCGCTGCCTCGCGGCCCGAGGTGATGCGCTCCGCGTCGCTGGCCCTGGGCGGAACCCTCACCGGTGTGCAGCTCGGCACCATCCTCGCCTTCCTCTCCAGCAAGGTGCTGGGACAGTACGATCCGTTCGTCCCCTCTCGGCACGGCCAGGGCGGCAGGCTCATGCTCGTCGCCCCCAACATGATCGCCGTGGAGCGCGAACTGAACGTGGACCCCTCGGACTTCCGGCTCTGGGTGTGCCTCCACGAACAGACCCACCGCGTGCAGTTCGCCGCCGCGCCCTGGCTGCGGGATCACATGACGAGTCACATCGGAGAGCTGACCTCCGGTCTGATGGACAAGGCCGACTCGCTCTCCGAGCGCCTCGGAGCCGCGGTCAAGAATCTGGCGTCGGCGGCTCCGCGCTCCCGTGACGCAGCGGTCGAGACCCGGGAGGGGCCCCGCGACGGCGGTGTGCTGTCGATGCTCCAGGGGCCCGAGGACAAGGCCAGGCTCTCGCATTTGACCGCCGTCATGAGTCTGCTCGAGGGCCACGCGAACGTGGTGATGGACGGCGTGGACGGGAGCATCGTCCCCTCCGTCAAGACCATCCGCCGGCGCTTCAACGCCCGCGGCACCTCCCGCGGGCCCCTCGAGAAGCTCATCCGGCAGCTCATGGGACTGGACGCCAAGATGCGCCAGTACAGCGACGGCTCCAGATTCGTCCGCCGCGTGGTCAGCCAGACCGGCATGGACGGCTTCAACGCCGTCTGGGAATCGGCCGCGTACCTGCCCACCGAGCAGGAGATCCATGCCCCCGACGAGTGGATCGACAGGATGAGCCTGCGGCGCCATGGCTAGACGCCCCCGGCTGCTGCCCGCGGTGGGGACCGCGCGCAATCTGCTCGGTGCGAGTCTCGAGGGAATCCTCACCGGGTCGGTCGCGGACGGCTCCGCCGGGCTGCCGCTCGTACTCGTCGCCTGCAGCGGCGGAACAGACTCGCTGGCGCTCGCCGCCGTCGCCGCTCATCTTGTCCACACCGGGCGCGCCCGGGTCGGGGCCGTCGTCGTCGACCACGGGTTGCAGCCCGACAGCCACGCGATCGCCGAACGTGCCGCCGGCGCAGCACGGACGCTGGGCCTGGATCCCGTGCACGTGTACCGGGTCGAGGTCCGGCGCGAGGGCATGGGGCCGGAGGCCGCCGCCCGCAGTGCGCGCTACGCAGCGCTCGACGACGCCGCGGTCACGCTGGGGGCCTCGGCGGTCCTGCTCGGCCACACGCTCGACGACCAGGCGGAGCAGGTGCTGCTGGGCCTTGCCAGGGGTTCGGGCACGCGGTCCCTCGCGGGCATGCCGGCACGCCGCGGTCTCTACGTCCGTCCCTTCCTCGAGCTGCGGCGTGCCGACACCGAGGCCATCTGCGGCTTCTACGGCCTCGAGCCCTGGCACGACCCCACCAATCTCGATCCGGCGTTCGCCCGGTCACGGGTCCGCGCCGAAGTACTGCCGTTCCTCGAGGACCGGCTCGGTCCCGGCATAGCGCAGGCGCTGGCACGCTCGGCGCGGATCCTCGGGCAGGACGCCGATCACCTCTCCGAGCTCAGCCACCGGGCGTACACCGGGATGCGGATCGAGGGCGACGACGGCGAGGTGCTGCTCCCGGAGGACGGTCTGCGCGCCCTCCCGGCGGCATTGCGTCAGCGGGTGCTGGCCCTGGCGGCCCTCGAGCTCGGCGCCTTCCAGCCGAGCGCCGAACGGCTCCGTGCGGCGGAGTCGCTGCTGGAGCGGAAGGGGTCCGCCGGGCCCGTGCAGCTCGGGGGCGGGGTGAGCGTCAACCGCCAGGTCCGGGGGCGGTCGGTTCTCCGCGGAGAACCAGGCTATGGCAATCTTGTCCTTGGCAACAACGGTGCCGGCGTGAAGAAGTCGCGCCGTCCAACCCAGGAGTAATCGGTGGATTCCAACGACGTCCGGTCAGATCTCAAGCACGTCCTCTACACCAGGGAAGAGATCCAGCAGCGGATCACCGAACTCGCGGCGCAGATCGACGCCGATTACCAGGGCCGGGACATCCTCCTGGTGGGTGTGCTCAAGGGCGCGGTGATGGTGATGGCCGATCTGGCCCGCGCACTGCACTCGCATGTCACCATGGACTGGATGGCGGTCTCGTCCTACGGATCCGGGACACAGTCCTCCGGCGTGGTCAGGATCCTGAAGGATCTGGAGACCGACCTCATGGGCAAGCACGTCCTGATCGCCGAGGACATCATCGACTCCGGGCTCACGCTCTCCTGGCTGAAGGCCAATCTCCTCTCGCGCGGGCCGGCCTCCGTGGAGATCTGCACACTGCTGCGCAAGCCCGACGCCGCGAAGGTGGAGATCGACGTCAAGTACGTCGGCTACGAGATCCCGAGCGAATTCGTGGTGGGCTACGGACTCGATTTCGCCGAGAAGTACCGCAATCTCGATTTCATCGGCACGCTGGCCCCGCACATCTACGAGTAGGTCCTCACCGCCCGCCGGCAGTACGCCCAGAGGGAACTATTGGCGTCAGCCATGCGTGGTGCAGCACGGACGGTGTATATCTTGGAAAGCCGACCGGGCGGCTCCGGCTGCGCGCCCGCACATTTTTACTTGCACCAGCAGGAGGGACAGGGCTTGCTGCCCTGAGACGAATGAAATTCAAGAACATCTTCAAGGGGCCGATCTTCTGGATCGTCCTCGCGGTCGTGGCTCTGCTGCTGGTCCTGCCGACACTCTTCGGATCGGGTAGCTCCCGCGTGGACACCAATGTGGGGCTCCGTCTCCTCGAAGATGGTCAGGTGGCGCAGGCGAAGATCTACGACGGCGAACAGCGCGTGGATCTGACGCTGCGCGAGGACTACGAGGATCTGGGCAAGAGCGTCCAGTTCTTCTACAGCACCGCTCGCGCCGAGGGCGTCGTGGACGCCATCAACACCTCCGGGGCGGACGGCTTCACCGACCAGCCCGCGGAGAGCAACTGGTTCCTGAGCCTCGCCGGCCTGATCTTTCCCATCCTGATCCTCGGTGTCATCTTCTGGTTCCTGCTCAGCCGCATGCAGGGCGGCGGCTCGAAGGTCATGCAGTTCGGCAAGTCCAAGGCGAAGCTGATCTCGAAGGATATGCCACAGGTGACCTTCAGCGATGTGGCCGGATCGGACGAGGCGGTCGAGGAACTCCTCGAGATCAAGGAGTTCCTGCAGGAGCCCGCCAAGTTCCAGGCCCTCGGCGCCAAGATCCCCAAGGGTGTGCTTCTGTACGGCCCGCCCGGTACGGGCAAGACACTTCTCGCCCGTGCCGTGGCCGGGGAGGCCGGAGTTCCCTTCTACTCCATCTCCGGCTCCGACTTCGTGGAGATGTTCGTCGGCGTGGGCGCCTCCCGCGTCAGGGATCTTTTCGAGCAGGCCAAGAACAACTCACCGGCCATCATCTTCGTGGATGAGATCGACGCCGTCGGACGCCACCGCGGCGCGGGGGTGGGCGGTGGCAACGACGAGCGCGAGCAGACACTGAACCAGCTCCTGGTGGAGATGGACGGCTTCGACGCCACCACCAACGTGATCCTCATCGCGGCGACCAACCGCCCGGATGTGCTCGACCCGGCGTTGCTGCGCCCCGGGCGGTTCGACCGCCAGATCGGCGTCGAGGCCCCCGACATGAGGGGCCGCGCCCAGATCCTCTCGGTGCATGCCAAGGGCAAGCCGATGGCGTCCGGTGTGGACCTGAAGGCCGTGGCCAAGAAGACGCCGGGCTTCACCGGAGCCGATCTCGCGAACGTCCTGAACGAGGGCGCCCTGCTCACGGCGCGTTCCAACGCACAGCTGATCGACGACCGCGCCCTCGACGAGGCGATCGACCGCGTGATCGCCGGGCCGCAGAAGCGATCCCGCGTGATGAAGGAACTCGAGCGCAAGATCACCGCCTACCACGAGGGCGGCCACGCGCTGGTGGCGGCGGCGCTGCGCAACACCGACCCGGTGACCAAGGTGACCATCCTGCCGCGCGGACGTGCCCTCGGCTACACCATGGTCATGCCCAGCGACGACAGGTACTCCGTGAGCAGGAACGAACTGCTCGACCAGCTCGCCTACGCCATGGGCGGTCGGGTGGCGGAGGAGATCGTGTTCCACGACCCCTCCACGGGTGCCTCGAACGACATCGAGAAGGCCACGGGCACCGCGCGCAAGATGGTCACGCAGTACGGCATGAGCGAGCGCATCGGCGCGGTGAAGCTGGGGCAGGGAGCGGGCGAGCCCTTCCTCGGCCGCGACATGGGCAGCGACCGCGACTACTCGGACCAGATAGCCCTCGTGGTGGACGAGGAAGTGCGTCGCCTGATCGACAACGCGCACGACGAGGCGTACCAGATCCTCACGGAGAACCGCGACGTCCTCGACCGCCTCGCGCTCGAGCTGCTGGAACGCGAGACCCTCAACCAGGCGGAGATCGCCGAGGTCTTCTCCGACGTGCGCAAGCGGAGCCTGCGCGAGGTGTGGCTGTCCAAGGGGACCCGCCCCGTGCACTCCCTCCCGCCGGTCACCTCCCGCAAGGAGCGGGCCGAGGCGCTCGAGAGCGGCCAGCCCGCACCGGGTACAGTGGCGCCACAGGACCAGCTCGCCGCCGCCAACATCCCCGGCGACTTCGACGTGCACGACTCGGACCTGCCGTCCACCGGATCGGACAACAGCGCCCAGCGCCCGGACAGCTAGCGCTCGACCCCAGGGTGGGTGCCCGGCAGCGTTCCATGAAGGAAGGACACCCGTGACAGCGTTCGACGACGACACGATGGATGCAGATCTGCAGGCCGTCGCCCAGCCGGTGGACCAGGCGCGCATCCGCCGGGCGGTCAGGGAGATCCTCGTTGCCATCGGCGAGGATCCCGACCGCGACGGGCTGCTCGAGACCCCCACACGCGTGGCGAAGGCCTACGCCGAGATCTTCGCCGGCCTCCACCAGGACGCCGGCGAGGTCCTGGCGACCTCGTTCGATCTGAACCACCAGGAGCTCGTCCTGGTCAAGGACATCCCGTTCTACTCCACCTGCGAGCACCATCTCGTGCCCTTCCACGGCACGGCACATCTCGGCTACATCCCGTCGGAGGAGGGTCGCGTCACGGGGCTGAGCAAGCTCGCGCGGCTCGTCGAGGTGTTCGCCCGGCGCCCGCAGGTCCAGGAACGGCTCACCACGCAGATCGTCGATGCGATGATGGAACATCTCACGCCCAAGGGAGCGATCGTCGTCGTGGAGTGTGAACACCTGTGCATGTCCATGCGCGGGGTCCGCAAGCCCGGCGCGAAGACCGTCACCTCCGCCGTCCGCGGCCAGATCCGCGACACCGCGACCCGCGCCGAGGCCATGAGCCTCATCCTCGGAAGATAGGACACACCGCACATGGATTCTCTCGCCGCAGCACCCGGTACCGGGCCGGCGACCTCGCCGCTGCCGGTCATCCGGGCTGTCCGTGCCGCCAAGACAGCCGCGGATCTGCCCACGGACCGCGCCCTGGTACTCGGGATCCTCAACGTCACGCCGGACTCCTTCAGCGACGGCGGCAGCTACGCCACCACCGACGACGCCGTCGCCCACGGCCTGCGCCTGTTCTACGGTGGGGCCGACATCATCGACGTCGGCGGCGAATCGACGCGCCCCCAGGCCCGGGAGGTGCCGGTCGAGGAGGAGCTGGCGCGTGTGCTGCCCGTGGTCCGGGCCCTCGTGAAGGCCGGTGCGCTCGTCAGCATCGACACCCGGCATGCGGAGACGGCGCGCCAGGCCCTCGACGCCGGCGCCGGGATCGTCAACGACGTCTCCGGCGCGGAGTACGACCCGGACATGCCCGCACTCGTGGCCGAGCGCGGGGTGCCGTACGTGCTGACGCACCGCAGGGGCACTGCAGCGACCATGGACGGCCTGGCCCGGTACGGGGACGTGGTGGCGGAGGTCGCCGCGGAGCTCACCGCGTTGCGTGACCGGTTCGTCGCGGCCGGGGTCGATCCCGACCGGATCATCCTCGATCCGGGGATCGGCTTCGCGAAGACCGACGAGCACAACTGGGCCATCCTCAGGAACCTCGACGTCTTCCTGGGTCTGGGGCACCGACTCCTCGTCGGTGCCTCCCGCAAACGCTTCCTCGGCACCCTGCTGACCAGTGCAGGGAAGACGGCGGCCCCGGCGGAGCGCGACCACGCCTCCCTCGCCGTCGCCACCCTCGCCGCGACCGCCGGCGCATGGGGTGTTCGGGTCCACGATCCCGCCGCCACACTCGACGCCGTGAAGGTCGCGGCCGCCATGGGACCGCGGTGAGCGACCGGGCAGCCACCGGCACGCCCGGCTCGCCGTCGGGCAGGCTCGACTCGGTGAGCCTGCGGGGCATCACGGCCACGGGCCATCACGGCGTGTTCGCCCACGAGCGCCGCGACGGCCAGCCTTTCGTGGTTGATCTCGTGCTCCACCTCGACCTGCAGCCCGCCGGCACCAGCGACGACCTCGCGCGGACCGCCCACTACGGCGAGGTGGCCGACCACGTCCATGCCATCATCGGCGGGGAGCCGTTCGAGCTGATCGAGGCCCTCGCGGAGACCATCGCCACCGCCGTCCTCGGCACGTACCCCGTTGCCGCCGTCGACGTCACCGTGCACAAGCCCCAGGCGCCCATCGCGGTCCCGTTCGACGACGTGGCCGTGACCCTGCGCAGGAGCCGGCCATGAGCGGGACCGTGCGGTCCGTGCTGGCCCTGGGCAGCAACCTCGGGGCCAGCAGGGACACCCTGGTCGGTGCCGTCGCGGAGCTCGCGGACCACCACGAGGTGCGCCTCCACGCCCTCTCACCCGTTGTGCGGACCCGGCCGGTGGGCGGACCCGAGCAGCCCGACTACCTGAACATGGTTCTCGAGGTGGAGACGTCCCTGGCCCCGCTCGAGCTGCTGGCGCACTGCCAGGGTGTCGAGGAGAAGTACCAGCGCACGCGGTCCGTCCGCTGGGGGCCGAGGACGCTCGACGTCGACATCATCACCTACGGTTCCCTGACCTCGGACGACCCGACGCTCACCCTTCCCCACCCGCGGGCCGCCTCCCGGGCCTTCGTCCTGCAGCCCTGGGCGTGGATGGATCCCGGGGCACGCCTCGACGGGCGCCTGGTCAGTGAACTGGCCGCCGAGGCCCCCGATCTTCTGGGCCTGGTGCCCTTCGAGGAGGACTAGGACGCGGTGAGTTCCCTTCGCTTCCGCTGGCTTGCCATCGTGGGACTGGTATCCGGGCTCCTGGGCTGGCTGGCCAACTGGCTGACCACCCGCAACGGCTACGGCACGCCCACCCTGCCCCTGACCTCCCTCGTCACCACCGCTGTGATCATCGGCATCACCCTGGTGTTCGGCCGCCGTGTGCTGCGGTGGACGAACGGCCGCCGGGACCGCCCGCTCGATCCGATCCTGGCTACCCGAACGCTCGTCCTGGCGCAGGCCTGCGCCTATGCCGGGGCAGTGAGCCTGGGCTGGCACGCGGGCATCTTCGTGGACCAGGTGACCCTCCTTGCCGTGCGCTCCAGCACCGCGCCGCTCTGGGGCTCGGTTGCGCTGATGGTGGGCGGCATGGTCATGATTGTGGTGGGACTGGTCGTCGAGAACTTCTGCAGGCTCCCGCCCGACCACGACGCCACAGGAACCGCGGAGCGTGAGGAGGGGGAGTATGCGTAGCGAACCGATCGACCCCTCCGGGCTCGAGTGGTCCAGGGTGTCGCCCAAGTACCTGCGGGTCAGGCTGCTCGGCTGGCTGCTGGGATCGCTGGTCTGGCTCGTCGTCGCGAGCGTACCCCTGGTCCTGCGCCTGACCGGCGTCTGGGAGTCCTTCCCGCCGGAGTGGGTCGCCTGGGCACTGCCCGCGCTCGTCCTCGTGAGCGCCGTCTGGCGGGGACTGCTGCTCCCGCGCCAGGTCGCGGCCATCGGCTATGCCGAGCGCGACGACGACCTCCTGGTACGCCAGGGCGTCTTCTTCCAGCGCACCATGGTGGTGCCGTACGGCCGCATGCAGTACGTGGACATCGCCGTGGGGCCCCTCCAGCGGGCCTTCGGCATCTGCACGCTCAAGCTCCACACCGCGTCGCCGGCCACGAACGCCCTGATCCCGGGCCTCCCCACCGAGGAGGGTACGAGGTTGCGTGAGCAGCTGTCGGCGCGGGGAGAATCCAGGCTGGCCGGGCTGTGACGACAGCCCCAGGAACCGGCGGCGAGGACCCGGGTCTCCCGCTGCACGGTGCGGTCGAGGCGAAGGACCCGGACGCCGGCGTCCCCTGGCAGCGCGTGCACTTCATCTCCCCGCTGGTTCGCGGCTGGATAGCCCTCGTCGCCATCCTCTACTTCGTCGGCCGCGACTGGTTCGAGGGTCTCTTCGACGCCGGGTCCAGGGCGCGCGGCCCGCTGCCCGAGGGCGTCGGGCTGCTCCTCGCCGGCGGCGTGGTCCTCGGCGTCGTCCTGCTCATCGCCGCGGGTTTCTTCGTCGCCTGGTACTTCACCCGCTACCAGGTCACCGCCGAGCACGTACGCGTGCACTCCGGTGTGATCTTCCGCCAGCAACGGCAGGCGAGGCTGGACAGGGTCCAGGCGATCGACATCGTCCAGCCGCTCCTGGCCCGGATCTTCGGGCTCGCGGAGCTGAAGTTCGAGGTGGCGGACGCCGGGGAGTCGGCCGTGCGGCTCGCGTTCCTCAAGCTCGACGACGCCACGAGGCTGCGCGCCACCATCCTGGCCAGGGCGGCGGGCGTTGAGACCGACCCGGAGCACCCGGAGGACATCGTGGAGGCACCCGAGCGCGAGGTCGTGGCACTCCGGCCCGGTCGCGTCATCGGGGCGGCCGTCCTCTCCGGCGCCACGGTGGTGCTCCTCGTGGCCGCCATCGCCGTGTTCGTGCTCGGCGTCGTCCTCGGGACGGCGATCGTGGCCACGTCCTTCATCCCCATCCTCATCGGGGTGGGCGGCGCCTACTGGTCGGCCCTGGGCACGGGCTACAACTTCCGCGCCGCGACCTCGCCCGACGGCATCCGGATGCGCTACGGCCTGCTCGACACGCGCGCGCAGACCGTGCCGCCCGGGCGGGTGCAGGCGCTGTCGATCGTGCAGTCGCCGCTATGGCGGCTCAAGGGCTGGTACCGCGTGAGCGTCAATGTGGCCGGCTACGGTGCTGCGGCGTCGAGCGAGGGCCAGGCCCGTGCCACCCTGCTACCCGTCGGCACGCGCGAGGAGGTGCTGCAGATCCTCGCCCTGGTCCTGCCCGATCCCGGGACGGAGCGCCCGGTCGAGCTGTTCTCCGCCGGGATGACGGGTCGGGACGGCTACGAGGGTTTCGTCACCACCCCGCGCAGGGCTCGCTGGCTCGCACCCCTGGCCTGGCGGCGCAACGGCTTCGCGGTGACCTCCACGGCCCTCCTGATGCGCTCCGGGGTGCTGTGGCGCCAGCTCGTCGTCGTACCGCACGAACGCACGCAGTCCCTGTCGATCGAGCAGGGGCCGCTGGACCGGCGCTTCCGGGTCTCCACCCTGCAGTTCCAGACCACACCGGGGCCCGTCAGCCCACGGGTGCACCAGACGGACTCCGACGCCGCCTGGGATCTCTTCCACGGCCAGGCTGCCCGCGCTGCGGAGGCACGACGCCGCAGTGCACCCGAGCAGTGGATGAAACCCCTCGTCGTGCGGCAGCCGGCAGCGCCCGGAACCGCTCCAATGCCAGCCGGACTCCCGGCGGACGCCGTGCCGACCACGGGCACCTTGTCGGCAACGGACACCCTGCCGACCACGGACGCTCTGCCGGCCACGGGTGAGCGGCCGGCGCAGCCGGGCGTGCGCGAGATCATGCCGGAGGTGCCGAGCTACGTCCCGGCCCCGCCGGTCGGAGGGCCCGCCGATGCCCCCCGGTGATGCGACCCGGCGTCCCGGACGGCTCGGCGTGGGCATCATCGGGGCGGGCAGGGTGGGCGCGGTCCTGGGTGCCGCCCTCAGAGCCGCGGGCCACGCCGTCATCGGTGTCTCCGCGGTCTCCGCGGCGAGTCTCGAGCGCGCCGAGAACCTCCTGCCCGGGGTGCCGGTGCTCGAGCTCCCGGACATCATCGAACGCGCCGAACTAGTGCTCCTGACCGTCCCCGACGACGCCCTGCCGGAGCTGGTGGAGGGGCTGGCGCGGCTGGGGTCCTGGCAGGCGGGGCAACTCGTGGTGCACACCTCCGGGCGCTACGGCATCGGGGTGCTCGGACCGGCCCGCGCCGCCGGTGCCATCCCGCTGGCCATCCACCCCGTCATGACCTTCACCGGGATGAGTCTGGATCTCGGTCGTCTCCCCGACAGCATGTTCGGGGTCACCGCGCCGTCCGCCGTGCTGCCGATCGCCCAGGCGCTGGTGGTCGAGATGGGAGCCGAGCCGGTGGTGATCGAGGAGGAGTCCAGGCCCCTGTACCACGCGGCCCTGGCCCACGCCTCGAACCACCTCGTCACCATCGCGGCCCAGTCGGCGCAACTGCTCGCCGATCTCGGCGTGGAACACCCGGACCGCATGCTGGGGCCGCTCATGAAGGCCTCCCTCGAGAACGCGCTCGCCTCCGGCGAGGGCGCCCTGACCGGTCCGGTGGCGCGGGGCGACGCCGGTACCGTCGTTGCCCACCGTGAGGCCCTCGACGGACACGACGCCCCCGATACGCGGCAGGCGTACCTCGGTATGGCGCGGGCCACCGCCGAGCGGGCGCTCGAGCGGGGCGTCCTCTCCCCGGCCCAGGGCGCATCGATCCTGGCGGCACTGGCCGACCCCCCCGGTACCGGCGGGCCCCGTCATCCCCGGGGCACGCGCCCCGGTCCGCCCTCCTGAGCCCCGGCCCCCACCTTTCCTGCGGCCGCGCCCCCGAGGCGTCGTCCGTGCCCATCGAACGCTCCGAAGGACCCTCCCGTGACCGAGACCGGCATCCCCACCCAGGCCACCCCACTCCTCGTCTCCACCGCCGGCGAGCTCCGCGAGGCCACCTCCGCCCTTCTGGAGGACGTGGGCACGGGGGACAGGAGGGCCTCCCTCGGCCTGGTCCCCACGATGGGCGGTCTGCACGCGGGCCACGCGGCCCTGGCCGGCACGGCCCGGCGGACCGACGACGTCGTGGTCGCCTCGATCTTCGTGAACCCGCTGCAGTTCGGCGACCGCGCGGATCTGGAACGCTACCCACGCACGCTCGATGCCGATCTCCGACTGCTCGGGGAGAGCGGCGTGGACGTCGTCTTCGCCCCGACCCTGGAGGAGATGTATCCCGGAGGTGAACCCCTGGTCCGCGTGAGCGCCGGGACGGTGGGGGAGGTGCTCGAGGGGGCCGCCCGGCCCGGCCATTTCGACGGCATGCTCACCGTGGTGGCCAAGCTCCTCAATCTCGCGCGGCCCACGACCGCGGACTACCGGGCCTACTTCGGGCAGAAGGACGCCCAGCAGCTGGCCCTGATCCGGCGCATGGTGCTCGACCTGAACATCCCCGCAGGTATTGAGGGTGTTCCGATCGTGCGTGACACCGATGGTCTGGCCCTGTCCAGTCGCAACCGGTTCCTCTCCGTCGCCGAACGCAGGGCCGCCCTCGTGCTGCCCCGGGTGCTGCAGGAGCTGCGCGAGAGGAGCCTGGACGGGCTCCCGCTGGACCTCGCGGCCGGGCGTGCCCGCATCGGCGCCGCGGACGGCGTGGAGCTGGACTACCTCGACGTCGTCGATCCGCTCTCCTTCGACGCCGTCGTGCACGCAGCAGACGCCACCGCCCCGGCGCTCGCCGTCGCCGCGGCACGGGTGGGGGCGGTCCGGCTCATCGACAACATCGCGCTGTCCGGACCGGCATGACGTGCGGTGCGGGCCGCCCGGCGCGGGCGGGGTCGTAAACTTGTCTTCCGTGACCAGTGACGAGACCCTCCCCGTGGACGACCTCAACGAACAGATGCGCTTCCGGCGGCAGAAGCGCGAGTCCCTGCTCCACTCCGGGGTGGAGCCCTATCCGGTGAAGCCGGCACGGACGCACTCCCTCGCCCAGGTGCGCGAGCAGTTCGCACCCCTGGAACCGGGTGAATCGAGCGGGCAGCAGGCGGCCGTCGTCGGACGGGTGGTCTTCATCCGCAATTCGGGCAAGCTGTGCTTCGCGACGCTCCAGGAGGGGGACGGCACGAGGTTGCAGGTGATGCTCAGCCTCGCCGAGATCGGCACCGACAGCCTGGCGGACTGGAAGTCCCTCGTCGATCTCGGGGATCATGTCTCGGTCCACGGTGAGGTCATCAGTTCCCGCCGGGGCGAGCTCTCCGTCATGGCCCACACCTGGGCCATGGCATCGAAGGCCCTGCGCCCCCTGCCCACCCTCCACGCCGGAGTCAACGAGGAGACCCGCGTGCGCCAGCGCTACGTGGACCTCATGGTGCGGGAGGAGGCCCGGCAGATGGTGCGCACGCGTGCGGCGATCACGCGGACACTGCGCGAGACACTCCACCAGCGCGACTACATCGAGGTGGAGACCCCGGTGCTCCAGCTCGTCCACGGCGGCGCGACCGCCCGGCCCTTCGAGACGCACCTCAACGCGTTCGACCAGAAGATGACACTGCGCATCGCCCTCGAGCTGTATCTCAAGCGTGCCGTCGTGGGCGGGATAGACCGCGTCTACGAGATCGGCCGCATCTTCCGCAACGAGGGCGTCGATTCCACGCACAGCCCCGAGTTCACCATGCTCGAGAGCTACGAGGCCTACGCGGACCAGTTCGTCATGGCGGAGCGGATGCAGGAGATGATCCTCGCCTGCGCGGACCTGCTGGGCTCACGCACCCTCGAGACCGCGCAGGGCACCATCGAGCTCGACGGCGAGTGGGCCTGGCTCGGGGTCTACCCCGGCCTGTCGGCAGTGGTGGATCTCCAGGTCACCCCGGAGACCGATGCGGAGGAGCTCCGCCCGATCGCCGAACGCCACGGCGTCGCGCTCGATCCGTCCTGGGATGCAGCGAAGATCGTGCTCGAACTGTTCTCGGAGCTCGTCGAACCGACCCTCATCCAGCCCACCTTCGTGTACGACTACCCGCCCTCGGCGCAGCCGCTCGCCCGGCCGCACCGTGACGATCCGCGGCTCATCGAGGCCTGGGACCTCATCATCGGGGGCATGGAGCGCGGTACGGCGTTCTCCGAACTCATCGACCCCGTGATCCAGCGGGAGCGGCTCACGCTGCAATCCCGCCGGTCCGCGGCGGGCGACGACGAGGCAATGCAACTGGACGAGGATTTCCTCCGCGCACTCGAATACGGCGCGCCGCCCATGGGCGGTATCGGTCTCGGGATAGACCGCCTGGTGATGCTTTTCACGGACGTCGGAATTCGGGAATCCATTCTCTTCCCCATTCTCCGGCCCGAAGCGGGTCAGTAGACATGGAATATCTCGCCGTCCTCCTCCCGTCGCTCGTCCTGGGAGTGATCTTCTATTTCGTCATTAAGGCGATCTTCAATGTGGATCGGTCCGAGCGAGAGGCCATGGCGCAGGCCGAGCGGATGCAGGACGAACAGGACGCCCACGACCGTGCTGCTAGGCGGGACAATGACGATGACGAAATGAACCCGCATTAGAATGCCCGTCTTTGACCTGGCTGAATAAGTACTTCATACTCTTTTACGGGGGTACTGTTATTCGGGAATCAATAGGAGAGCACAATGGCGCAGAAGACGAAGATCATTCTCATCGATGACATGGACCAGGGCGACGCCGACGAAACCGTGCGGTTCGGTCTCGACGGTGTGCAGTACGAGATAGATCTCTCGGAGAAGCATGCTTCCGAGCTGAGGAATGCGCTCTCGGATTACGTCGGTGCCGCGCGGCGCAGCAGCCAGGGCAAGCAGCAGCGCTCCGGTACGTCCTCCCCCTCGCGCAACCAGGAAGCGGCGCAGATCCGGGAATGGGCCAAGGACAACGGCTACACGGTCTCCTCCCGCGGCCGTGTCAACAGCGAGATCGTCGAGGCGTACCGCGCGGCACAGCGCTGACGTCCGGCGCCGGGGCTTTGGGGACTCCGGCGATTTCTCGCCTGTGGCGAACACGCACCCACGGCACACTCCGTGCCCGTAGCATCGAATTACACGTTAGCTAGGAGTGTGTGTCTGATGTTCGAAAGATTTACGGATCGTGCCCGTCGAGTTGTTGTGCTGGCCCAGGAAGAGGCCCGCATGCTCAACCACAATTACATCGGCACCGAGCACATTCTGCTTGGCCTGATCCACGAGGGTGAGGGCGTTGCCGCCAAGGCGCTGGAGTCACTGAGCATCTCGCTGGGTGCCGTCAGGGAACAGGTCCAGGAGATCATCGGGCAGGGCCAGCAGGCCCCGTCCGGTCATATCCCCTTCACCCCCCGGGCCAAGAAGGTGCTGGAACTGTCCCTCCGGGAGGCCCTCCAGCTCGGCCACAACTACATCGGTACCGAGCACATCCTGCTCGGTCTCATCCGCGAGGGCGAGGGTGTCGCCGCGCAGGTCCTGGTGAAGCTCGGAGCGGATCTGAACCGCGTCCGCCAGCAGGTCATCCAGCTCCTGTCGGGCTACCAGGGCAAGGAGCCGGCGGCTGCCGGCGGCCCGGCGCAGGAGGGTACTCCAGCGGGGTCCGTGGTCCTCGACCAGTTCGGGCGGAACCTCACGCAGGCGGCGCGCGAATCCAAGCTCGACCCGGTGATCGGGCGCGAGCAGGAGATGGAACGCGTCATGCAGGTGCTCTCCCGCCGCACCAAGAACAACCCCGTCCTCATCGGTGAGCCCGGCGTCGGCAAGACCGCCGTCGTCGAGGGCCTCGCCCAGGCGATCATCCGCGGTGACGTCCCGGAGACCATCAAGGACAAGCAGCTCTACACGCTTGACCTCGGTTCCCTCGTGGCGGGCTCGCGCTACCGCGGTGACTTCGAGGAGCGCCTGAAGAAGGTGCTCAAGGAGATCCGCACCCGCGGCGACATCATCCTCTTCATCGACGAGATCCACACCCTCGTGGGAGCCGGAGCAGCCGAGGGCGCCATCGACGCCGCGTCGATCCTCAAGCCCATGCTGGCACGCGGTGAGCTCCAGACGATCGGCGCCACCACGCTCGACGAGTACCGCAAGCACATCGAGAAGGACGCGGCGCTCGAGCGCCGGTTCCAGCCGATCCAGGTGGCCGAGCCGTCCGTGGCGCACGCCATCGAGATCCTCAAGGGCCTGCGTGACCGCTACGAGGCCCACCACCGCGTGTCCATCACCGACGGCGCGCTGACCAGTGCCGCGACGCTGGCCGAGCGCTACATCTCGGACCGGTTCCTCCCGGACAAGGCGATCGACCTGATCGACGAGGCCGGGGCACGCCTGCGCATCCGCCGGATGACGGCGCCGCCGGAGCTCAAGGAGATGGACGAGCGCATCGCCGAGGTGCGGCGCGAGAAGGAGTCGGCCATCGACTCCCAGGACTTCGAGGGTGCCGCCTCGCTGCGCGACAAGGAGCAGAAGCTCCACGACGAGCGCAGCGACAAGGAGCGCCGCTGGAAGTCCGGCGGACTCGACGATGTCGCCGAGGTCGACGAGGAGCTCATCGCCGAGGTGCTGGCCAATTCGACCGGCATCCCCGTCTTCAAGCTGACCGAGGCCGAGTCCTCGCGACTGCTGAACATGGAGGCCGAGCTCCACAAGCGCGTGGTCGGCCAGAACGAGGCCATCAAGTCGATCTCCCAGGCCATCCGGCGCACGCGGGCCGGCCTGAAGGATCCGAAGCGTCCGGGCGGCTCGTTCATCTTCGCCGGCCCCACCGGTGTGGGCAAGACCGAGCTCGCCAAGGCACTCGCGGAGTTCCTGTTCGGGGACGAGGACGCGCTGATCACCCTCGACATGTCCGAGTACTCCGAGAAGCACACCGTGTCGCGGCTCTTCGGTGCTCCTCCGGGCTATGTGGGCTACGAGGAGGGCGGACAGCTGACCGAGAAGGTCCGCCGCAAGCCGTTCTCCGTGGTCCTGTTCGACGAGGTGGAGAAGGCCCACTCGGACCTGTTCAACTCGCTCCTGCAGATCCTGGAGGACGGTCGCTTGACCGACAGCCAGGGACGCATGGTGGACTTCAAGAACACCGTGATCATCATGACCACGAACCTCGGTACGCGGGACATCTCGAAGGGTGTGATGACGGGCTTCCAGTCCGGCACCGACACCACCACGAGCTACAACCGGATGAAGGCCAAGGTCCAGGAGGAGCTCAAGCAGCACTTCCGTCCCGAATTCCTGAACCGTGTGGACGACACCGTGGTGTTCCCGCAGCTCACACAGGACGAGATCATCGAGATCGTGGACCTGTTCCTCGACCGGCTCGGGAAGCGCATGGGCGACCAGGGGATGACCATGGAGCTCACACCGGCCGCCAAGGTGCTGCTGGCCACGCGGGGCTACGATCCGGCGATGGGTGCGCGGCCGCTGCGGCGCACCATCCAGCGCGAGATCGAGGATCAGCTCTCGGAGAAGATCCTCTTCGGTGAGATCACCTCGGGAGAGCGCATCCATATCGACGTCGAGGGCGAAGGAGCGGACGCGAAGTTCACCTTCGTCGGAGTCGGAGCGCCCAAGGAGATCGAGGACGCCCCCGCCGCACTGGAGGCCACGGTCCCCGAGTAGGACCACCCTCTGCGCGCGACGGAACCCGCCCTGGCCACCAGGGCGGGTTCCGTCGTCTGATGGGGAGCGGAGCCGGACGGTTCGGTGCCCTCGGCAACTGGATTCCTCCCAGAGTGAACTCCTGTGACCCCGCCCACATCCGGTGGTAGAGATGACCCATGAGCACCCCTTTCTCCGATCTCGACGACTTCGTCGCCCTGCCGCGCCTGAGCGGACTCGCCCTCGACCGGCGGGGCACGCGCCTGGTGGCGACTGTCGCCACCCTCGACCAGAAGAAGACCGCGTATCAGAGCGCGCTGTGGGAGATCGACCCTGAGGGCAGGCAGCCCGCACGTCGGCTCACGCGCAGCGGGGCCGGTGAATCGGGGGCGGCGTTCCTCTCCGGCGGAGATCTCCTGTTCACCTCCGCCCGCCCCGATCCGGACGACGCCGACGCCGACGCCGAGAAGCGTCCGGCACTCTGGCGCCTCCCCGCCGCGGGCGGTGAGGCGTCACTGTTCCTGTCCCGCGAGGGCGGGGTCTCGGGGGTGGCCACGGCGGACGACGCCGAGGTGGCCATCGTCACCGGAAGCGTGCTCGCCGGGTCCACGACCGAGCAGGACGACGTCGAGCGCCGCACCCTGCGCAAGGACGGCGGGGTCGCGGCCATCCTCCACACCGGCTACCCCGTGCGGTACTGGGACGCCGATCTCGGTCCCGAGGAACCCCGGTACTTCGCTGTGCAGGGCACCCGGAGCGAGGTGGACACACTCGCGGACCTCGTCCCGTCCGTCCGGGACGGGCTCCGGAACGCCGACCCGGTCCTCACACCGGACGGCTCCGCCCTCTTCACCTCGCTCACGCTCCCGGAGGAGCGAGGTTCCCAGCGCACCGTCCTGGCGCGCGTCGAGCTGGCCACCGGGAGACTGGACGTGCTGCTCGACGACCGCGAGAACGACTACTCTCCCGGTCCTGTGAGCCCGGACGGTGGGCACCTCGTAGTGGTGCGGGAACGGCGGACCACGGCCGAGCTCGCACCCCACAGCAGCCTGCTGCTGCTGCCGCTCGACGGCGGTGAGCCGGTCCCGCTGGCGGCCGAGTGGGACCGCTGGCCCGAACCCCACGCGTGGCTGCCGGACGGCTCGGCCCTCGTGGTCACGGCCGACGACGACGGCTCCGCCCCGGTGTTCCTGATCGAGACCGCCACCGGTTCTGTCCGCCGGGTCACGCAGGACGCCGCAGCCTACTCCGACGTCCGGCCGGCCCCGGACGGTCTCACGGCCTACGCGCTCCGCAGTTCCTATCTGTTCCCGCCCGAGGTGGTCCGCGTGGATCTCGCCTCGGGCGCCACCGAACGCCTCCCCAACCCCGCGGAACGCCCGGAGCTGCCCGGCACGCTCGAGCGGATGGAGTCGAGCGGGGAGGACGGTCAGCGGGTGGCGTCCTGGCTGGTGCTGCCGGACGGCGCCTCCGCAGAGTCCCCGGCCCCGGCCCTGCTGTGGGTCCACGGCGGGCCCATCGGCTCCTGGAACGCCTGGAGCTGGCGCTGGTCCCCCTGGATCATGGCGGCCAGGGGCTACGCCGTGCTGCTGCCGGACCCGGCCCTGTCCACGGGGTACGGCCAGCACATGGTGGATCGCGGCTGGGGCCAGTGGGGCAGAGCGCCGTACACGGATCTCATGAGGGCGACCGATCACCTCGTGGCGCGCGCGGACATCGACGCCACGCGCATCGCGGCACTTGGAGGCAGCTTCGGCGGCTACATGGCCAACTGGATCGCCGGGCACACCGACAGATTCGCCGCGATCGTCACGCACGCGAGCCTGTGGGCTCTCGACCAGTTCGGTCCGACGACCGACGCGGCCTACTACTGGAAACGCGAGATGACCCCCGAGGCGATGCGGGAGAACTCCCCGCACACGCACGTGGGAAACATCAGCACGCCGATGCTGGTCATCCACGGCGACAAGGACTACAGGGTGCCGATCGGCGAGGGCCTGCGCCTGTGGTACGAACTGCTCTCCGCCTCGCAGCTCCCCGCTGACGACGACGGCGTCACGGCGCATCGTTTCCTGTACTTCCCCGACGAGAACCACTGGATCCTCAAACCCCAGCACGCGAGGATCTGGTACTCGGTCATCGAGGCCTTCCTCGCCACGCACCTCCTCGGGGAGGAGCGTGAGCTGCCACCGGAGCTCGGCCTGTAGTGATCCGGGGACGGTGATGATTTGTAGAGTGGTCCGATGAGCCAGCCCTTCACCATCCGTACCGCGCGCACCGCGGACGTCCCTGCGATCAGGTCGATCATCGCCCCGCTCGCGCAGGAGCGCATCCTGATCGCCAAGGAGACGGTGGCCTACTACGAGGCGCTGCCCGAGTTCCGGATCGCCGAGAGCCCCGACGGCGTGATGCTCGGTTGCGGGGCGCTGCACATCATGTGGGAGGACCTGGCCGAGGTGCGTACCCTGGCGACGTCCTCGGTCGCGCGGGGGCTGGGCGTGGGCCACGCGCTGGTGGAGGAGCTCCTGGCCGGGGCCCGCGACTTCGGGGTCAGCCGCGTCTTCTGCCTGACGTTCGAGGTGGACTTCTTCCGCCGCCACGGGTTCGCGGTCATGGAGGACCAGTCCGTGGTGGACCCGGAGATCTACTCCGAGCTGCTGCGCTCGCACGACGAAGGGGTTGCGGAATTCCTGGATCTCGCGCGGGTCAAACCGAACACGCTCGGCAATACCCGCATGATCCGCCGGTTGTGACCGCAGTGCCCACGAGAGGCTGGCGTTCCGTCCGGAGCCGGGGATAAGGTCAGACTACTGAGCATTTCCCACGGAAATGCCGGCGCGCACCGGATCCGGTGGGTGTACACCGAACCGAAGGAGGTCCGCATCATGGGACTGGGAGACAAGATCGGGAACAAGGGCGAGGACCTGGCCGGCAAGGCGAAGGAAGGCTTCGGCAAGGCGACCGGGAACGAGAGCATGGAGGCCGAGGGCCACAAGGACCAGGCCAGCTCCAGCGTCAAGGACGCCGGCGAGAACGTCAAGGACGCGTTCAAGCAGGGCGACTGATCCGGATCGGGTCGCCCCTCGTGGGCAGCCCGGCAGGACCGAGGGAGGGTCCCCGTCGCGGGGGCCCTCCCTTCGTCGTACCCGGCACGGCTCCTCCGGCCGGACGCTAGGCTCGGGCAGCGGGGGCCGGTAACGTGGCCAGTGGCCCGTACGGCCCCTGGGGCGGGCCGTGAGGTCCCCTGTCCGTCCACAGCAAGGAGCAGCCGCCATGAAGAAGCTCATCAACGATCCCCGAGCAGTGGTCGACGAGTCGGTCGAAGGATTCGGGGTCGCACACGCGGATCTCGTGACCGTCCACACCGATCCGCTCTTCGTGGTCCGCAGGGACGCGCCGGTGCAGGGCAAGGTGGGCCTGGTCTCCGGAGGCGGAAGCGGACACGAACCGCTGCACGCCGGCTACGTGGGGCGCGGCATGCTCGACGCGGCCGTCCCCGGTCCGGTCTTCACCTCGCCCACACCCGACGCGATCATCCCGGCCACCACGGCCGTGGACGGCGGGGCGGGCGTGCTGCACATCGTCAAGAACTACACCGGTGATGTCCTGAACTTCGAGACCGCAGCCGAAATGGCCGAGGCCGACGGCGTGCGCGTGCGCTCGGTGCTCGTGAACGACGACGTCGCCGTCGAGGACTCGCTGTACACCGCGGGACGCCGCGGGGTCGGGGGCACGGTCCTCGTGGAGCGCATCGCCGGCGCCGCCGCCGAGCGGGGGGACGATCTGGACGGCGTCGCCGCCGTGGCGCAACGTGTGATCGACGGCGTCCGGTCGATGGGCGTGGCTCTGGCCGCCTGCACCGTCCCGCACGCGGGAGTGCCCAGCTTCGAGCTCGCGGACGACGAGATCGAGATCGGCATCGGCATCCACGGGGAGCCCGGCCGGCACCGCATCGCCATGGAGGACGCCGACGGCATCACGCAGCGGCTCCTCGACCCCATCACGGCCGATCTGCAGCTGACCTCGGGGGACCGCGCCATCGTGATGGTCAACGGGATGGGAGGTACCCCGGCGAGCGAGCTGTACATCGTGTTCCGCCGGGTGGCGCAGCTGCTCGAGGGCCTCGGCGTGAGGATCGAACGCTCGCTCGTGGGCAACTACATCACGGCCCTCGAGATGCAGGGCGCGTCCGTGACCGTCCTGCGCGTGGACGACGAGATGCTCGAGTTGTGGGACAGCCCCGTGCACACCGCAGCCCTCCGCTGGGGGGCGTGACATGGCCGGCAGCCTCGACACCGCCTGGGCCCTGCGCTGGATGCGGGAGACGGCCCGCGTGATCGCCGTCGAGCGCGCGGCACTGATAGACCTGGACCGCGCCATCGGCGACGCCGACCACGGCGAGAACCTGGATCGCGGCTTCACGGCTGTGCTCGGCAAGCTCGACACGGAGGATGCACCCGCCACGCCAGCCGCGGTCCTGAAACTGGTCGCCATGACCCTCATGTCCACCGTCGGCGGTGCGGCCGGACCCCTCTACGGGACCGCTTTCCTGCGGGCCGCGACCTCCCTCGGGGATGCGGAGGAGATCGAGGCGGCGCAGCTGGCGACCATGATCGCCGCCGCCCGCGACGGGATCGTGGCGCGGGGCAAGGCCGAACCGGGCGACAAGACCATGGTGGACGCATGGACCCCGGCCGCCGATGCAGCCACGACCGCAGCCCGGGAGGGCTCCACCGGCGCCGAGGTGCTGGCAGCCGCGGCTGAGGCAGCCCGGGCGGGAGCCGTGGCCACGGAGCCGCTGATCGCCCGCAAGGGCAGGGCCAGTTACCTGGGGGAGCGCAGCATCGGGCACCAGGATCCCGGTGCGGTCTCGAGCGCCCTGATCCTCGAGGCCGCGGTCGATGCTGCAGGAGACGGCGCCCCATGAGTGTGGGCCTGGTGATCGTCTCCCACAGCGAGAAGATCGCCGTCGGCGTGGTCGAGCTGGCGGCGCAGATGGCGCCCGATGTGGTGATCGTCGCGGCAGGCGGGACGGACGACGGCGACGGCGTCCGGATCGGCACGAGCTTCGAGCGCGTCCGGGCCGGCATCGAGGAGGCCATGGGCGACGACGGCGTCGTGGTCCTGACCGATCTCGGTTCCGCCGTCATGACCGCCGAGACCGTGCTCGAGTTCCTCGAGCCGGAGGTCCGCGCCGCGGTGCGCCTGGCCGAGGCGGCCATCGTGGAGGGTGCCGTTGCCGCTGCAGTCCAGTCCCAGGGCGGAGCCCCGCTGGAGGAGGTCCTCCGTGCGGCAGAGGGCGCCGTGGTGTCCCTCAGCCCCCAGGAGCTCCAGCCGTTCGTCAGCGGGGCGGCCACTGGGCACGGGGAGGGCGGCGCGCCCGGCGGGACCGCCTCCCCGGCCGGGTCGCAGGTCAGTGGCTCGTTCACGCTCCCGAACAGGATGGGCCTCCACGCCCGTCCGGCTGCCGTGCTGGCCGCGGCCCTCCTGGAACTCGATGCGGAGGTGACGCTCAACGGTGTGGACGCCACCTCGGTGATGCTGCTCATGAGTCTCGGCCTCGGTCAGGGGGAGAGGGCATCGGTCGAGGCGAGCGGTCCCGATGCGCAGCGTGCTCTCGACGTCGTCCGGGAGTCCGTCGAATCGGGGTTCGGGGAGCCGTCCTGAGCCCCGCCCTCCTGAGCCTCGCCGTCCTGATTCGGGTCAGGAGGGCAGATGGATACTCCCGTCCGTCTCCTCGGCCAGGCCGTCCGACAGCAGTCCGGCGAGTGCCCGCTCGTGCTGCTCGGCGGGCGCCTGCAGTCCGTGCAGCGCACCGAGCGCGCCCGGCAGCTGGTCGGGTCCCGCGGACGTGATGCCGGGCGGGGGTCCCGACCCGAGATCCAGCGGGCCCCGGATCAGCAGGGCCCGTGGGAGGGGACTCTCGGCGGCACGCAGTACGGCCACCATCGCCCCGCGCACCTGCCGGTCCGTGCCGGCCCACGCCTGTCCCTTCGGCACGTGGTCCGGGGCGGGACGGCCCGCGGCGACCCAGGCGCAGGCGTCCTGGACCGGACAGCTCCCACAGGCCGGTGCGCGGGCGGTGCAGATCACGGCCCCGAGCTCCATGACGGCGGCGTTCCACCGCACCGAGAGTGCGTCGTCCTCGGGCAGCAGCTCCTCGGCCCGCCTCATCTCCGCTGCGGTGAGTGCCGGGGCGGGCAGGGCGCTGCCCGCGAACAGGCGCGCGTGCACCCGTCTGATATTGGTGTCCACCACCGTCTCGCGCCGGCCGTAGGCGAAGGCCGCGACGGCGGCGGCCGTGTAGGCACCGACGCCGGGCAGGGCCAGGAGGTCCTCGCGCGTGGACGGGACGACGCCGCCGTGCTGCAGCACGATGGCGCTCGCGGCGGCGTGCAGGCGCAGCGCCCGGCGCGGATAGCCGAGCCGGCCCCAGTGGCGTACGGCGGCACCTGCGGGCTCCGACGCGAGCTCGCCCGGGGTGGGCCAGCGCTCCAGCCACTCGCTCCAGACCGGCAGGACGCGCACCACGGGGGTCTGCTGGAGCATCACCTCGCTGACCAGGATGCCCCATGGCGAGCACGCGGGGTCCCGCCAGGGCAGCTCACGGGCTTCCTCCGAGAACCATGCCGTCACACGATGGTGCAGCAGCGTGGGTGGGGTGGCCCGGCCGGACAGCCGCGCCGGGTCCCGGACACCGGAGGGGGTGGTCATGAGTACTCCTGGGTAGAGAGGTCCACCGTTACAGGAAGCGATCGAGAAGGCTCGTCTCCGCGATCCTCGACAGACCCTCGCGGACGGTCCTCGCGCGCTGCTCGCCGATACCGTCCACCGCCATCAGATCCTCGATGTTCGCCGCCATGAGATTCTGCAGCCCGTCCAGGCGGTCCACGAGGCGGTTGGCGATGGCCGGGGGTACCGCCTTGATGCCCGAGAGCAGCCGATAGCCCTTCGGGTGGACGGGGGTGTCCAGCGAATCGCCGGAGGAGGTGAACCCGAGCACGCCGGCGATGGTGCCGAGATCGATCAGCTCGGTGGAGCTGAGGCCCTGCAGGGTGCTCACGCGGTCCTCGAGCGAGGCGGTACTGGAGCCGACCTCCAGGTAGTCGCGCAGGACCATCTCACTGCCCGGGCCCAACCCGGTGGTCAGCTCCTCGACCTGGAGCGAGAGGAGGCGGCCGTCCACGCCGAGCTCCAGCACGTACTGGGAGATCTCCTCCGAGATCCGGCGCACCATCTCCTGGCGCTGGAGCGTGGCGGCCACGTCGCGCACCGTGACCATCGCCTCGATCTCGAGGGCGGAGAGCGAATTGGTCACCTGGTCCAGGCGCGCCCGGTACCGCTCCAGCGTGGCCAGGGCCTGGTTGGCGCGGGCGAGGACGGGCTCGGAGCCCTCCAGGACGAAGCGGATCCCGGCGATGTAGAGGGCGATGATCTGCATGGACTGGCTCACGCTGATCACGGGCAGTCCGGTCTGCTTCGCCACGCGCTCCGCCGTCCGGTGCCGCGTCCCGGACTCCTGCGTCTCGATGGTGTGGTCGGGAACGAGCTGCACCGCCGCACGGAGGATCCGGCTCGCATCGCGGTCGCAGACGATCGCCCCGTCCATCTTCGCCAGCTCCCGCAGGCGCGTGGGCGAGAAGTCGATGCCGATGTCGAATCCGCCCGAGGAGATGGAGTCCACGGTCCTGTCGAATCCGAGCACGATCAGCGCTCCGGTCCGTCCCCGCAGGATTCGCTCAAGACCGTCGCGCAACTGGGTTCCGGGGGCTACTCTGGCGAGGGTGGCCTTCAGCGCGTCCTCAGGACTGCGGACCATGGGCACTTCCTTTCGCCTGCCGCGCTGTGGAGAGCCCGGCGCAGTCGGGCAGGCGCCGGGCGCGGCCCGGCGGTCGATGGCTGAGGGGTGTCGCGCAGCCGAGGTCAATACTACTGGCGCCGCCGCGCCCACCGGCGCGGACGTACGTCGTCGGCGACCGCAGCCTGCCCCGCACCCTAGAACAGCAGGGCCAGCGCCTCAGCGAGGGTGGACACCTCCCGCACCGAGAAACCGGTGGGGACGGGACCCGTACCTCCGGGCGACGCCGGGACGATCGCGTGCGTGAAGCCGAGCCGCTCCGCCTCGAGGATGCGCCGGTTGATGCCGGGGACCGGACGCACCTCACCCGCCAGGCCCACCTCGCCGAAGGCGATGAGCCGGGCCGGGAGCGGGTGATCCGTCTTGGCCGAGGCGATGGCCAGGGCGACGGCCAGATCCGTGGCCGGTTCCGTCAGCCTGACCCCGCCCACCGTGGCCACGTAGCTGTCGTCCTTGTGGAGGGAGACCGAGGCGCGGCTCTGCAGCACGGCCAGTAGCATCGCCACGCGGGAACTGTCCAGCCCGCTCGTGGCCCGGCGGGGCTGCGAGGTGGAGGATTCCGCGAGCAGCGCCTGGACCTCCGCGAGCAACGGACGCCGGCCCTCCAGCGTCACGGTGATGCAGGTGCCCGAGACCGGATCCTTGGTCCGGGAGACGAACAGCCCACTCGGATCGGCGAGCCCCTCGATCCCGCCGTCGGTCAGATCGAAACAGCCCACCTCGTCCGTGGGGCCGTAGCGGTTCTTCACCGCGCGCAGCAGGCGCAGGCGCGAGTGCCGCTCGCCCTCGAACTGGCAGACGACGTCGACCAGGTGTTCCAGGAGCCTCGGCCCGGCGATCGAACCGTCCTTCGTGACGTGCCCCACGAGCAGCGTGGTCATGCCGCGGGCCTTCGCCGCCCCGATGAGTGAGGCGGCGACCTCGCGGACCTGGGTGACCCCGCCGGCACTGCCGTCCACGGCGGCGCTGCTGAGCGTCTGGACGGAGTCGACGATCAACAGGGCGGGGTCGATCTTCTCGACCTGGCCGAGGGCCTGGCCCAGATCCGTGTCCGCGCTGAGGTACAGGGAGTCGGCGACGGCGTCGATCCTGTCCGCCCGGAGTTTCACCTGTGCTGCGGACTCCTCGCCCGTGACGTAGAGGACGTCCTTGCCCAGCCGTGCCACGCGCGCGGCCACGTCGAGCAGGAGGGTGGACTTCCCGACGCCGGGCTCCCCGGCGAGCAGGATCACGGCCCCGGGCACGAGCCCTCCGCCGAGGACGCGGTCGAGTTCGTCGATCCTCGTCGGCTGGAAGCCGGACAGGGTGGCATCGACGTCGGCGATCCTCCGTGCGGGTGTGGTGACGGCCGTGGCCGCCGTGGTGCGGGCCGCCACCTGGCCGGTCTCCTCGACGGTTCCCCAGGCCTGGCACTCGCCGCAGCGGCCCACCCACTTGGCGGTGGTCCAGCCGCACTCGGCGCAGCGGTAGTTCGGGGCGTTGCTACGGCCCGCGCGGGCCGCGGGGGAGGTCTTGGTGGCCATGGCCTCAGGCTACCGGCGGCCACGGACAGGACGGGCTCAGAGCCGCGGCAGGTAGCCGGAGGCATCCTCGTGGGAGAGGCCCGTGGCCTCCAGCAAATCCACCACGAGGGGGCGCAGGAGCAGCACGAGGCCCTCGCCCTCGAGGCGCTTGATGTGCAGCGGCCCGGGGTGGAGCTGGATCGCGACGTCGGCGAGTTCTATGCGCGCCTGGCGGAGATTGAGGCCCCGCTCGGTCGAGTCCTGACCGGACAGGGCACGGCTGAGGACATCGACGCCGTCGGCGGCGTCGTCGAGCGCCTGGCTGAGGGCCGACACCGCCTCGTCGGACATGGCGGCGTGATTGATCACCGAGGTCAGCCGGCGGGAGAACACACGACTGTTCCGGATGGCGAGATCGATGAAGCCGACGGCCCTCCGAAGGGACCCGAGTTCGTCGCGGTGCCTCCGGTAGGCGGGGGAGATGCGCGCCACCTCCTCGGCCGAGCGCATGCTGGTCGTCAGGCTGTCGAGCCGGGACTGGGAGGCGCGCGCTCTCACGAGGGCGTGCCAGGCGCGGGTGGAGTCGCTGTTCCGCAGGGCGGCGGCACTCTCGCGGAGCACGTCCGAGAGTTCGCCCAGGAGACCGCGGACGTCCGTCTTGGGTTCGTGGCGGGGGTCACGGGGCAGCAGCATGGTGATGAGGAGAGCGAAGAGACCCCCCACGATCGCGTCGAGGCTGCGGGTGAACGGACCGCCGTCGGGGGCTGGGAGCAGCACCACGAGCAGGGACTGCAGGCCGAGCTGCATGGTGAAGATGGTGCCGCTGTCCAGGAAGCGCGCCAGGAGGATGGACGCGAACAGGACGAGGGCCGCCTGCCACAGACCGGTGCCGAAGAACGTCAGGAGCACATCGCCCACCGCGATGCCGAGCGTGCACCCGAGGGCCACCTCCAGGACGCGGCGCAGGCGCGGATCGCGGGAGAAGCCGAGGGCGATCATGGACGACGTCGCTGCGAAGAGCGGCCCCTCGTGGCCCAGTACCTCCTCGGCGAAGGCGTAGGCCCCTACCGCGCAGACGGTCATCTGGAGCGCTGTGACGACCGATCCTGAGCTGCGCCTCAGGCCGATGCGCGAGCGTTTGCGCAGGAAGGCGAACGTCGCTGATACTCCCTGGCGTGCCGGCATGGCCCCAGTCTATGAGGTGGGGTCCCTGGCCCCTTCCGACCCGGGAGGAAGGGATGTCCGGGCCCGGGCCGGCGATGTTCACCTCCCGTTAAGGTCCGACCATCAGTCCCGTCATCTGCTCCGCCTAGCGTCGAGCCTGTACTTCCGTCCTCCGCGTTCCCACCGGTGCCGCGTGTGCCCGGTGACCATCTCCCTGGAAGGGGCAGTATCCCGTGAAGGCTCTTCGTAGCGGTCGCACCATGGCCGTCATCTCCCTCGCCGCGCTGGCGCTGACCGCGTGCGGTTCCGACGACGTCACCGGAGGTGCGCCGGCCGACGCCGCCTCCGGGTCCTCCACGCTCAGCGGTACGCTGACCGGCGCCGGATCGTCGGCCCAGAATGCCGCCATGACGGCGTGGCAGTCCGGGTTCGCCGCGTCGAGCGGCGCCGACGTCCAGTACTCGCCCGACGGTTCGGGGGCCGGCCGCGATGCGTTCCTGGCGGAGGGAGTGCAGTTCGCGGGATCGGATGCAGCCCTCGACGACGAGGAGTACGACGCCTCGAAGGAGATCTGCGGCCCCGACGGTGCCATCGACATCCCGGTGTACGTCTCGCCCATCGCGATCGCCTTCAATCTCCCGGGCATCGACACGCTGGATCTGGACGCCGCGACCATCGCGTCCGTCTTCCGTGGCGAGGTGGAGAGCTGGGACGACGAGGCGATCGCCGCGCAGAACGAGGGCGTGGAACTTCCCACGACGCCCATCACCGTGGTCCACCGTGCGGACGACTCCGGGACCACCGAGAACTTCACCGAGTACCTGGCCGCCGCAGCACCGGAGGCCTGGACCGACGAGGCCGACGGCGCCTGGCCCGAGGCCCTCGTCGCCGAGAACGCCCAGGGTACCAACGGCGTCGTCTCGACGACCACCGGAACCGACGGCGCCATCACCTACGCGGATGCCTCCGCCGTCGGCGATCTCGGTCGGGTCAGCGTGCTGGTCGGGGAGGAGTACGTGCCCCTCAGTGCCGACGCCGCCGGCCGCGCCGTCGAGGCGGCGACGCGGGTCGCGGGCCGGTCCGACGTCGACATGTCCCTCGAGCTCGAGCGTGACACCACCGAGTCCGGCGCCTACCCCGTGGTCCTCGTCTCCTACCACGTGGTCTGCAGCAGCTACGCGGACCAGGAGACCGTGGATCTCGTCAAGGCCTTCGAGACCTATGTGGTCAGCGCGGAGGGGCAGGACGCCGCCGCGGCCTCCGCGGGCAGCGCGCCGCTCCCGGAGGACATCCGGGCGGACGCCATGACGGCTATCGGATCGATCACTGTAGGTTCGTCGTAGACGCCGTCACCTCACCGATGGTGACCGGGGAGGACCGTCGGCGGTTCCGGGCCGTGCAGGAGAATCCCGTACCGTGACATCTGTCCCCGGCGCGCAGCGCCGAACCTCCGATCCGAAGGGTTTCCCCGTGTCGACCAGCACCCTGACCAGCCGTGATGCGGCAGGCAAGTCCGGAGACCGGGTCTTCTCCGGAGCCGCGCTGGGAGCGGGCATCCTGATCCTGGTGGTCCTGTTCGGCGTGGCGGTCTTCCTGATCATCCAGGCGCTGCCGGTCCTGGGCGCCGATCCGGCGGACATCACCGGTGGTGACGGCTTCGGGGCCTACATCTTCCCGATCGTCGTCGGCACCGTCATCGCCGCCGCCATCGCGCTCCTGCTCGCGACCCCGCTCGGCATCGGTGTGGCTCTGTTCATCTCCCACTACGCCCCTCGGCGCCTGGCCATGACCTTCGGCTACCTGGTGGACCTGCTGGCCGCCATCCCGTCGGTGGTCTACGGCGCGTGGGGCTATGCGGTCCTCGCGCCGCAACTGGCCGTCGCGTACGGCTGGCTGGCCGAAAATCTCGGTTGGATCCCGATCTTCGCCGGACCGGCGAGCCAGACGGGCAAGACCATCCTCACCGCGGGGATCGTCCTCGCCGTCATGGTGCTGCCGATCATCACCTCACTGAGCCGGGAGATCTTCCTGCAGACCCCCACGCTGCACGAGGAGGCCGCCCTCGCCATGGGCGCCACCCGGCTGGAGATGATCTGGATGGCCGTGCTCCCTTTCGCGCGGACCGGCATCGTCAGCGCAGCCATGCTCGGACTCGGCAGGGCCCTGGGCGAGACCATGGCGGTGGCCCTGGTGCTCTCCGGCGGCGCCCTCACCGCGAGCCTGATCCAGTCCGGGAACCAGACGATCGCCGCGGAGATCGCCCTGAACTTCCCCGAGGCGTACGGACTGCGCCTCAGCGAACTCATCGCGGCGGGCCTGGTGCTCTTCGTCATCACGCTGGTCGTGAACATCATTGCGCGCTGGATCGTCAGCCGCCACAGGGATTTCTCGGGAGCGAACTGACATGAGCAGTGCACTGCTGAAGACACGGCGCTCGCAGCTGACCAAGGGCCGACTGCCCGGCTATGCGATTTGGGTGGTCCTCGGTGCGGCCGTCGTGCTCGCCGCCGCCGTCTCGGCCCTCATCGGCTTCGACGTGGTCGTCTGGGCCCTCATCGCTGCCGTCTTCTTCGTCGTCGGCGCCACACTGGTCACCGCGGCCGCCGAGGGCAGCCGGAAGGCCGCCGATTCACTGATGACGTACCTGGTGTACGGCTCCTTCGTGATCGCACTGCTCCCGCTCCTCTCCGTCATCTGGACGGTCCTGGAGCGGGGCCTGCCGGGACTGTCCTACGACTTCTTCTTCACCTCGATGAACGGGGTGACCGGTGCCACGGACAACGCGTCCGCCGAGAACGGGACGCCGGTCCTCGGCGGCGCCTACCACGCGATCGTCGGCACCCTGCAGATCACCCTGTGGGCCTCGCTCGTCTCCGTGCCGATAGGCCTCCTGGCCGCCGTGTACCTGGTGGAGTACGGCAGGGGCGGTGCACTCGACCGCGCCATCACCTTCTTCGTGGACGTCATGACGGGGATACCCTCGATTGTCGCGGGCCTCTTCGCGGCCGCGCTGTTCGCGCTCCTGTTCGGCCCCGGCACGCGGACGGGGTTCGTCGCGTCCGTCGCCCTGTCCGTGCTCATGATCCCCGTGGTCGTCCGTTCCACCGAGGAGATGCTCAAGATCGTCCCGAACGAACTCCGGGAGGCCTCCTACGCGCTCGGTGTGAGGAAATGGCGCACCATCGTGAAGGTGGTGGTGCCGACGGCGATCTCCGGCATCGCCTCGGGCGTCACCCTGGCGATCGCGCGGGTGGTCGGGGAGACCGCACCCATCCTTGTCACCGCGGGATTCGCGAGCTCGATCAACCTGAATGTCTTCGGGGGATGGATGAGCACGCTCCCGACGTTCATCTACTACCAGATTCTGACCCCGACCTCCCCGACGAATATCGATGCGAGTACGCAGCGTGCCTGGGCGGCGGCGCTGATCCTGATCATCATGGTCATGCTGCTCAATGTCGTGGCACGCCTGGTGGCGAAGATCTTCGCCCCCCGCACCAGCCGCTGACCTGCGCGCACACCACTCCCGAGCTGACAAGGAAGCAATGTCCAAGCGAATCGACGTCAAGGACCTCAACGTCTACTACAGCAAGTTCCTCGCTGTGGAGGATGTGAACATCTCCATCGAAGCCCGGTCGGTGACGGCGTTCATCGGCCCCTCGGGCTGCGGTAAGTCGACCTTCCTGCGCACCCTGAACCGGATGCACGAGGTCATTCCCGGCGCGCGGGTGGAGGGAGAGGTGCTGCTGGACGGCGATGACCTCTACGATCCCGCCGTCGACCCCGTGACCGTCCGCGGGCAGGTCGGTATGGTCTTCCAGCGCCCCAACCCGTTCCCCACCATGTCCATCCGTGACAACGTCCTCGCCGGGGTGAAGCTCAACAACAAGCGGATCAGCAGGTCCGATGCGGACGCCCTCGTGGAGAAGTCACTGCGCGGCGCGAATCTGTGGAACGAGGTCAAGGACCGGCTGGGGCGCCCGGGCTCGGGACTGTCGGGAGGTCAGCAGCAGCGACTGTGCATCGCGCGCGCCATCGCGGTGTCGCCCCAGGTGATCCTGATGGACGAGCCGTGCTCGGCCCTGGATCCCATCTCCACGCTCGCCATCGAGGATCTCATCAACGAGCTCAAGGCGGACTACACGGTGGTGATCGTGACCCACAACATGCAGCAGGCGGCGCGCGTGTCGGACAAGACTGCGTTCTTCAACATCGCCGGTACCGGCAAGCCCGGAAAGCTGATCGAGTACGCGGACACCACCACCATCTTCAACAAGCCGGTCCAGAAGTCGACGGAGGACTACGTCTCGGGCCGCTTCGGCTAGGACTGGAGCAGGGGGCTCAGGGCGAGGAAGAGGACGGCACCCAGCAGTGCGGTCGCGGGGACCGTCCCGAGCCAGACCAGCAGGACCCGGACCACGCGGGGGCGGCGGACGGAGGCGAACGGCTGGTTGGCGCCGGCCCCGACGATCGCCGAGGCCATCACCTGCGTGCCGGACAGCGGCAGGTGCAGGACGATCCCACTCACCAGGAGCATCGCCGAGCCCACGCCCTGCGCGGTGGAGCCCCGCATGGGGTCGATGTGCACCAGGCGATGCCCGAGCGTATGGGTGATCCGCCAGCCGCCGAAGAGGGAGCCGGCGGCCAGCAGGAGGGCGGCGAACACCTGGACCCACATCGGGATGCCCACGCCGTCGGCAGAGCCCGTCCCGATGAGCGCCAGGAGGATCACCGCCGTGGTCCGCTGGCCGTCCTGCAGGCCCTGGCCGAGCGCGAATACACCGGTCAGGACGGCCTGCGCCATCCTGTTGCCACGATTGACCCGTGCGGGGGAGGCATGGCGAAGCAGCCACGTGGCAGGGAACACCGCGAGGTAGGCCAGCAGGTAGGCGATGACCGGGGCCAGCAGGAGTGGCAGGATGAGCCTCAGGAGGAAACCCTCCGGAGCGCCTTCCATCGCCGGCCCACTCGTGAGGCGGGAGGCGATTCCCGCGCCGACGATCCCACCGAGCAGGGCATGGGTCGACGACGACGGCGTGCCCCGGTACCACGTGAGGACATTCCAGCCGGATGCCGCGACCACCGCGGTCAGCAGGATCGCCAGTCCGTTGGTGCCCGGGGGCAGGCCTCGGGCGGCGCCGACGAAGAACACGGCCAGCGAGGTACCCAGCAGGGCGCCCAGGAGGGCGAACAGAGCTGCGAGCAGGACGGCGACGGTCGGCGCCAGCGCCCGCGTGCGGACGGCTGCCGCCACCGAGTTCGAGACGTCATGGAAGCCGTTCAGGAAGGCGAAACCGCCTGCGGCGACGATCACCGCGCCGAGGAGGAGGGGCTCCACCTACGATTCCTTGACGAGGATGCTGCCCACCTGGGTGGCGACCCGCCGGATGTCCCGGGTGACGTCGACCAGCTGATCGGCCACGTCCCGGTGGCGGAGGTAGACGGGGGGCTTGTGATCGTGGAGCAGCTCGGCGCACCAGCTGCGATGCGTGCGTTCGGCCCGCTTGGCCAGCCGGAGGATCTCGATCCAGTACTCCTCGAGGTCCTCCATGGAGTTCAGCTGCTGCATCGCCACCATCGTCAGTTCCGCCTGCCGGTTGATGACCTCGAGCTGGTCGGTGGCCCGCTGGCTCAGCGTGCTCAGCCGGTACAGGGCGATGAGTTCGCCGGCCCCGTCGAGCTTCTCGATCGCCTCGTTCAACAGGCGCGAGAGGGAGTACAGGTCCTCGCGCGGCAGCGAGTTGATGAAGGAGGTGCGCATGGAGGTCAGGAGCGCGAAGTGGAGATCCGTCGAGGCGGACTCGTGCTCGTGGAGTTCCTCGGAGAGGCGGTCGTACTCCTCGGTGGTGGCTCCGAGAAGGGCGGACATGGTCCCCACGCCGAGTACCAGCTGACGGGCCATGCGCGAGAGCAGCTCGGGTCCGGCGTTCTCCTGGGGGAAGAGGCGTAGTCTCACGGATTCTTCCTCGAGGGTGCGGGCGCACCGATGTCCATCACACCGGAATGCGGAGGGCATAATAGTGGCGCCGAACCGGGAGCGCCTCTCGGCGGAAGGCCGCTCGAAGCGGCTGGGTTTTGAAGCCCGGGGGTTCCACGGCTCGACGCCGGGTTAAGTCTTGCCGTCCCCGCCGCAACTGTCAACCGCCACACGCGCGGTGGTTCAGTCGAGCTCCCCACGCCGCCAGGATGCCGCCGCGTGCTCGAGGTCCTCGGCCGTCCTGACCAGCTGGCTGGAGCTCCGCGTCAGTTTCGAGGCGTGCGAGCCGTTGCCGGAGTCGGCGCCGTCCGCGTGATTCGCCTGGCCGAGGGCCACCACCCGGCAGAAGGCGGCGAAGCGTTCCAGCGCCACGTCGAACTCGCCGTCGAACGCGCCCGAGAGGATGGTGTCGGCCATGGAGGTCATCTCCGCCGCGCCGGGCGGCTCGGCCGCACCGGCGACGACGTTGGAGACCTGGGCGATCTCCTTGCCGGAGGCGAAGAACGCCGCGATGCGCTCCGGATTCTGCTGCGTGGCTGCGCGCAGGGCATAGAGGCGCCACAGCGCACCGGGAAGGGAGCGGGCCGGGCTCTCGGCCCACATCTCCGCGATGGCCTCGAGGCCCTGCCGGTCGGCGAGCTCGACCAGGCGGCGTGTGATCTCCGGGTCGTCGGCGTCGCGTCCATGGTGCACCAGGGCGTGCGCTGCCATGTGCGCTGCCTCGGAGACACGTGATGGATCGACTCCCCCCGCGAAGACCTCGAAGTCCGCCGGGGCGAATGGCTTCGGTTTGTGGGGCCGTGGGCTCTTGCTCGTGTAGTCGCCGTCCATGGGATGAACGATACTCCTGGCCTTTCCGGGGCCGATAGACGGGGCGGCCGGTGGGGAGCCGGCGCTGGCCCGGGTGGTGTGGTGATTGCGCTAAAGTGATGGGGTTGTCGCCGCGGAGCCGCGCCCGGCGGGTGCTTCCCGGGGCGGCAGCTGCAGGGGCCCTTAGCTCAGTTGGTTAGAGCAACGGACTTTTAATCCGTGGGTCGTGGGTTCGATCCCCACAGGGCCCACCGAGACAGCGGGAGGACCCCGGCGGGTGTCGGGGTCCTCTTCCCGTCCGGCGCCCGGTTCTCCTCGGGACGACTCGCCGGTTTTCCCTCGCCGCCCCTCCGCCGGACCTCGACCGACGGAATGGACGAGCGCCCGACTCAGGCACGTACATGTGGGTGGGTGAATTCGTTGCCGGATCGGGGATTGACTCGCCGGGCCCACTCGTTTGCACTGGTAGGAGAGCCCCGGCCGTGCCGGCCGGGCAAGGAGGAAGCCATGGATGTCGTCGCCCTGCTCGGGATCATCTCCGCCTGCCTGGTCGTCGCGGCAGGCACCGCGGTCACCGCATGGCGTGTCGATGTCCTTGCGCGAAGCGGCGGCGGCACCGACGACTACTTCTGGGTCGCCTTCGGCGGGGTCGTCGTCGTCGCCGGGGCCGGCGCCGTCGCAGCAGCTCTCGGCGGCCTCTGGTCGGCAGCGGCCACCGCAGCCGTGGCTGTCGCAGCGGTCACCGGATGGGTCTGGCGCCGCGAGCGGGCACGGCGCGTGAAGGCCGACGTCGCGGCGCGGACCACTGCATGGTCCCAGTTGCTCAGCCGCCACGACGCCGTGGCCCGGCACTGGGCCGACTACGACCTCGATCCGGCGAAAGCGATCGATCACCCCGAGATGCACGACCCCTCCCATCCGGCAGCGCGGCGCGTGGTCCACGCACTGCGGGACGCGGAGACGGAACGTGATGCCGGGTCCGGATCACCGACGGGGTGGCCGGGCAACCTCACCGGCTACACCGAGGCCGTGCTTCGGGTGGAGCACGCCTTCGCGGAGTCGGAACGGGAGGTCGGTGTCCTTCGGACCACTCGTGTGCCCCGGCACAGGGACGGTCCGGGTCGAGCCTGAATCGTTACCGGTGGATCCCTCCGGAAGGTGCCACCTCACCGGTAGAATTTAAGTTTCCAAAGCGAACCATTGGTATCCTCCGATCCGAGGCCGCCGAGCGCACATCGAGGCCTGGAAGGATCCGATGCGAGTCCTCGCCTCATGCACGGCCGGCCTGCTGGTGGTCTCGCTCCTCCTCGGCGTCGCACCGGCTGCCCTCGCGGACCACGGGGACGAAAAACGTGCACTGATCGCCTCCAGGGCCCAGGCGAGCAGCCAGAGCGCCAGATTCGCGACGTTCACCACCGGACTGACCCGCCCCGGCGCAGGTGAACTGGTGCAGGAGCTCAGCGGCTCCGACAATGCGCGTGCGAGGGTGAGCGCGGAGATCCTGCAGACCGTCAGACCGGACGTGGTCCTGCTCGGCGGCTTCGACAACGAACCCGGCTCGGCCGCGGTGGAACTGTTCTACCAGAACTATCTGCGCGTCGGTCAGAACGGCAAGGATCCGCTCGACTACCCCTACGTCTATTCGCCCTCCTCCAATGCGGGAGTGCCGAGCGGGTTCGATCTGGACAACGACGCCGGCATCGACGGGCCCGGTGACGCCCTCGGGCCCGGTGCGTTCCGGGGTCAGGACGCCATGGTCCTGTTCTCGAGGTACCCCATCCAGACGGACGCCGTCCGTACCTTCCGGAACTTCCTGTGGAAGGACATGCCCGGGGCGCGCCACGACTCGGCCACCACACAGGACGGGGACTGGTACTCGGCCGACGAACTGGCGGTGCTGCCTCTGTCGAGCACCTCCCACTGGGACGTCCCGGTCGTGGTGGCGGGCCGGACGGTGCACGTGCTCGCGAGCCACCCGGGCGCCCCGGTCGCCGGCGGATCAGCAATCCAGCGCGCGCGCACCGGCGACGAGATCCGCTTCTGGTCCGACTACGTCCGCGGGGCCTCCTACGGTTACGACGACGACGGCGCACCGGGCGGCCTGAAGCAGGGCGAACGATTCGTCGTCCTGGGGGACCAGAACATCGATCCGCTCGACGGCGGCGCGGCGGCGACCTCGATCAACCAGCTCCTGGACAGCAGCCTGGTGCAGGACCCCCTGCCGTCCTCGGAGGGGGCGGTCGAGGCCGCGGCACTGCAGGGCGGGGCGAACGCGACCCACCGAGCGGACCCCCGGTTCGACACCGTGGACCTCGAGGACCAGGGAGCGGGTAATCTGCGCGCCGACTACGTGCTGCCGTCGAGGACGCTCCGCGTCTCCTCCTCCGGCGTCTTCTGGCCACGGGCCGGCCTCCCGGGATCCGAGCTGACGGGTATCCTTCCCTTCCCCGCGAGCGAGCACCGCCTCGTCTACGCGGATGTGGTGCCGCGGGACGCCCGGCCGCGATGACCACGCCTATGGGTGCTGCCGGGGGCCGGGCTGCCCTTGTCGCCCTCGGCGGGTGGGTGTAGCGTCGTTCGGCATGAGGACACTTCTGTTCCAGTAATCGCGGCCCACGCCACGATCAGCGCCACTTGTCGATCACATCCATCCAAGCGCGCCCACAGAAGTCGTCCGACCACTCTCGCGGAAGAACCTCAGTCCTGCGTCGGTCGCGGGCCCTTCCATGGGCCACCGAAAGGAACACCATGACCAGGAACGACGACCGATCCGCAGCAACCGGTGGTACCGACGAATCCACGACGGCCGCGGGGGAGACACCCGCGAGCAGTGTGCAGGACGACCCGCGCGCCCGGCTCGCACTCGCCAGGAAGAATCATGCTGCCAATCCCACGGCGGCCACGGGGGCCGGACACGTGAAAGCGGCGCAGCAGAGTGCCAAGCAGGGGAAGCAGGAGAGGAAGGTGCGGTGGTGATCTCCATCCCGCCATGTGTGCCCGGGCTGCCGTGAAACCAGCCTGGGACAGAGCGTCCGTAGAATAGGACGGCTGTGAAATGGAGCTGGCTCCGCGTTCTGCGTATGGGGGAATCGCAGAAATCGGAGCCAGCGATCCAAGTATACTTCTACACGAGACCGAAAAGTCCAATCGAAAGGCGTTGATGGCCGTCACAGCCAGGGCATTCCAGCTGTGGCGTATGCGGATCGCCCCACACGACAGTGTCTCCGACGTCTGCAGGATCGCTGACGTCAAGCGGTCCACCCTCGCCCAGCAGCTCGTCCGCGGCAAGGTCTCGGTCCCGACCATCATCTCCATCGCCCGCGGGTACGGGGTGTCGGTCGTGGATGCGCTGTCGGAGTTCAACGGCTTCGAGGACCTCCCGGCGGGGCTCACGGAGCCGACCGACGCAGAGCTGCTCAGCCAGGTGTCGCATATCGACATCCTGCGCCTCCTCGTGGCCCGGAGCGAGGCGCAGGAGAGCGGGAGCGAGAGCCCTCTCGATCTCGCTCCCTTCCCGCACCGGGCTTCGGTGCGGGCCTGGATCGAGGCCATCGATCCTGGCGATCTGCGCCAGCAGCTGGCCGGCAGTACCGGCGTGGCACGGCAGAATCTCTCGGCGCAGCTCACGGCCGGGCGACTTGCCCCCTGGATCGCCGTCCAGGCCGGTCGGATCGCCGGAGTCTCGCTGGCCAGCGGCCTGGTGGTCACGGGGCTCATCACCCCTGAGGAGGGCGGCTGGCCCGAGGACGGTCGGGCCCGCGCGTTGCGCGCCGTCCCCGATCTCGACCTCGTGCTCCTCGCCCGCGACCGGCTCGATGTCCTGGGTCGGCAGCTGAGGCGGACAGAGCTCGACGACGGTAGGGACCGTGCGATCTGGGAGAACCTCGGATGACCGGCATGACGATCCAGTGGGCGGCGCTGGCCCTCTGCGCAATGGCCGCAGCCGTGCGCATTCCGGGTGCTCTGCGGGGACACGGGCGGACCATGTGCGCGGCTCTCCTGCTCCTGACCCTCGCCGTCGGGCTGTCGATCGCGCCCGTCTACAATCCCGTGGATGCCCTTCTGGGTAGGTTCAACGGGGCCAATCTGCTGCTGCGCCTGACGCTGTACGCAGTCTTCGTCCTGCTCGGAGTTCGGGTCGCGGCCGCTTTCGCGTCGTCCCTGGCACGCCGACTGGTGGTCGGACCCTTCGGCCTGGCCATCCTCGGTCTGACCGTCGCAGCGACCCTGTACTTCTTCGTGGCGAGCGAACTGCCCTTCAGCTCCGTGGGTCTGGGTGCCTTCGAGGACCAGGCCACCGTCAGGGAGTACGCCGCCGTCGGACGGCTCTACCCGGGGTACGTGGCGGCGTGCATGGTGCTGCCGACGGGCCTGTCCGTCTTCGATCGACGATCGAGGCCGATCCACCGGGTGGCGGGTGCTCTGCTCTCCAGCAGCTTCCTGCTCGTGGTGGTGTTCGTGGTACTGCGGCTCACTCCCCTCGAGCTCCTCGACTGGAACGTCATCCTGCCGTTCTCTGCCATCGTGCTCCTGGTGCTGGGCCTGGGCCTCATCTGGCTGAGCCACATGATCGCGAGAAGGCATTCGGTGCAGGACAACGGGCTCTCCTGAGCGGTGCCGGTTCCCCGACCGCCGCCACGGGCGGCGCTCATTCTGATGGATCTGCTGGGACCAGCGCGCAGATGGAGACCGAATCGTGTCCTGTCGACGTTCACGTTTTCATGATGGTGTGCAAAAATTATGATTATGTAACTGCCGCAGACCGTGGGGGGTCAGCGGATCGTTACGACTGCATGCGGGGTGTGTCCATTAGAACGGGTGGACCCACCGTCCTGTGCTTCAGTGCTGAAGACACTGAGAAGGGCACCAGCCGAGGCGACTCGGATGGTGCCCTTCGTGGTTGCCGGTGCTATTCGGCGTCGTGGTCCGTCTCGATGATGCGGGCAAGGCTCTCGAGCGCACTATCCGCGCCGTCACCCTCGGCCCGCAGGACCACGACATCCCCGTGGGAGGCGCCGAGGCTCATCAGGGAGAGGATGCTCGAGGCGTCCATGGCCTCGTCCGCGGGCTCTCCCTCCATGGCGATGGTGACCTCGAGGGGGATCTCCCCCGCGGCCTCGGCGAAGATGGAGGCCGGTCGGGCGTGGAGCCCCACGCGGCTGGCTACGGTTGCTTTGCGTTCTGCCATGGGAGTTCCTTCTCATCGGGGGATTCTTCAGTACAGCCAAGCCGAACGGAGGTCAGGCCGCAACCGGTTCTGCGACGACGGTGGTCTTCCTGCTCGTGGCGAAGCGCTTGAGCGCGAGGACCGCGAGGGCGGAGACCACCGTGCCGACGAGGATCGCGACGACGAACATGGCGAAATTCCCGATGGCGAAGAAGACGAAGATCCCGCCGTGCGGTGCCTGCGAGGTGACGCCGGTCCCCATCACGATCGCCCCGGTCACCGCGGACCCGAGGAGGGAGGCGGGGATGACGCGCAGGGGATCGGCCGCGGCGAACGGGATGGCGCCCTCGGAGATGAAGGCAGCTCCCAGGAGCCAGGCGGCCTTGCCGTTCTCCCGCTCGGCAAGGCTGAACCGCCGCCGGTCGAGCAGTGTGGCCAGGGCCATGGCCAGCGGCGGGACCATGCCCGCGGCCATGACGGCGGCCATGATCTGCCACGGGGCCTGGTTGTCGATGGACCCGGCACCGAGTCCGGCCACGGCGAAGGAGTAGGCCACCTTGTTCACGGGGCCGCCGAGATCGAGCGCCATCATGAGCCCGAGGATGATGCCCAGGCCCACGGCGGCGGTGCCGGTCAGGCCGGAGAGCCAGTCGTTCAGACCCGCGGTGAGTGCCGCGATCGGGCCACCGAGCAGCAGGAACATGAGCCCCGAGGCCACGACGGAGGCCAGGAGCGGGATGATGACGACGGGCATGAGGCTGCGCAGCCAGCGGGGGACAGCGAGCCGCCCGATCATCATCGCGATGTAGCCGGCCAGCAGGCCGCCCACGATGCCACCGAGGAAGCCTGCACCCATGAAGCCCGCTACGGAACCGGCCACGAAGCCGGGGGCGATGCCGGGCCGATCGGCGAGGGCGTAGGCGATGTACCCGGCTAGGGCAGGGACGAGGAACCCGAGCGAGAGTTGCCCGATCTTGAATGCGACCGCTCCCAGGTAGGTGCCCAGGCCGCCGTCGGGCAGATTGCCCAGACTGTTCTCGAGCACGATCGTGTCCGCGGTCTCGGTGATGAGATACCCGCCAAGGAGGAATCCGATGGCAATGAGGAGTCCGCCTCCCGCGACGAACGGGATCATGTAGCTCACGCCGGTGAGCAGGGCACGCTTGAGCGTGCTGCCGATACCGTCCCTCCCGCCGTCGCCGTCGGGCTGCTCGGTGGCCGCGGTTCCGGAGACCGTGCGGGCCGTGGGATCCTGCGCGGCAGCAATCGCTTCGTCGATCATCTCGCCCGGCTCGTCGATGCCGCGCTTGACCGGTGCGGAGATGACCGGGAGCCCGGCGAAGCGCTGCTTGTCACGGACATCGACGTCGACGGCGAAGATCACGGCGTCGGCGGCCGCGATCACCGCGGGATCCAGCGGAGTCGCCCCGGAGGACCCCTGGGTCTCCACCTGCAGGTCGATGCCGCGCTCCTCGGCCGCTGCGACGAGGGAGTCGGCGGCCATGTAGGTGTGGGCGATGCCGGTGGGGCAGGCGGTCACCGCGACCAGGCGCCTGGTGCCGGTCTGCGTTCCGTGAGCCCTGTCGAGCGCAGGACCCGTGGCGTCGAAGCCGGTGCGCGAGGTGCCGAGCGTGGCAGCAGCCTCGCTCGCATCGGCGCCGGCGCGGCTCGTCGCCCCCTCCGACCCTGCAGCGTGCGCTCCTGCGCCGTCCGTCGGCGCGTCCCCGAGGCCGAGGGCCCCGTTGACGAGTGCGACGACGTCGGCCGGAGTCCGCGCGGCGCGCAGGGCCGCCGTGAAGTCCTTCCTGATCAGTGATCGGGCCAGCTTCGACAACAGTTTCAGGTGTTCCTGGTCGGCGCCGTCCGGTGCCGCGATGAAGAACACGAGATCCGCCGGTCCGTCCTTGGCCCCGAAGTCGACCGGCGGGGCCAGGCGGGCCATGGCCAGGGTGGGTGTCGAGACAGCTTTCGAGCGACAGTGCGGGATGGCGATGCCCCCCGGTACCCCGGTGGAGGTCTTCTCCTCCCGGGCGAGGGCATCGGCATACAGGCCGTCCACTTCCGTGGAGCGGCCCTGGGCGGCCACCTGTTCCGCCAGGTAGCGGATCACCGAGGACCGTTCCGCCCCCAGATCCCTGTCCAGAGCCACGAGCTCTGCCGTGATGAGATCGGACATCAGCGTTCCTCCTGTGCTGTGGGCCCCGAGCCGGGACCTGTATGGGCTTCGATCACGGGGAGGGTGATCGTGAGGGCGGTGATGGAGACTTCCGCCGGTGTTGTCTGTTCGAGAGATGGAACCGTGGACCCGGGCAGGGCCGCCGCTGCCGATCCGTGGGCGATCGCCTGGCGCAGGCAGTTCTCCGGGAGTTCGCCCGCGCTGTGCGCCAGCAGGTAGCCGGCCAGGGCGGAGTCTCCCGCGCCGACCGTCGAACGGGCCGTGACGGGCGAGTGCGTCCCGTGCCAGGCCCCCGCACTCGTGACGAGCAGGGCACCCCGGGAGCCCAGGGTGGCCAGGACCGCTCCGACACCCGAGGAGACGAGCACCGCGCAGGCGCTCGCGGCCAGCTCGTGGTCCTCTTCGAGATCGTGCCCGGTGCCGATGCCCGTCAGTTCCGCGAGTTCCTCGGCGTTGGGCTTGAGCAGATCAGGAGCGTGGAATCCCGTGGCGCCCTCGCTGAGGGGTGCGCCCGAGGAATCGATGGCGACGAGCGGAGCCGATGGCCCGTGGGCCTCCCGGACAGCGCCGATCACGCGGGTGTAGAAGGTCGGAGGGACACCGGGGGGCAGGGAACCTGCCAGTACCAGCCAATGTGCCCCTCCGCTCTCGGCGACGACGACGGCGAGGAGCTCGTCGAGCTGTGCACTCGAGAGCACGGGGCCGGGCTCGTTGATCTTCGTGGTCGTGCCGTCCGCCTCCGTGATGGCGGTGTTGGTTCGCAGGTCCGCGCCGATGGGCAGGTTCCTGAAGGGCACCGCCACGGTACGCAGGCCGGCGAGGACGGGGTCGTCGTCGTCTCCCGGCAGGACCGCCAGCGTGCGGACGCCGGACATCGCCAGCGCCCGGCTGACGTTGACGCCTTTCCCGCCCGCTTCCCGGCTCACGCGGACGGCGCGCTGGACGGCGCCGCGTTCCAGCGGTGCGTCGAGCTCGACCGTCCGATCGACGCTCGGATTGGTGGTCAGGGTGAGGATCACGCGACGATCACCTCCACATCGGCGTCGGCGAGGGCGGCCGAGAGGGGCTCCCGGGGTGCGCGGTCGGTGATGAGTACATCGATGTCCTCCAGGTGGGCGAAGCCGACGAGGGTCTCCTCGTCGAACTTGGACGAATCGGTCAGCAGCACCACGCGGCGGGCCGAGCGGATGATGGCCGTCTTGACGGCTGCCTCGTCCCCGTCGGGGGTGCTGAGCCCGAAGCCGGCAGCCAGCCCGTTGGCTCCGATGAAGGCGATGTCCGCCCGCAGCCGATCCAGGTGGGCGAGGGTGCCGCTTCCGACCGCAGCACTGGTCAGGGCCCGCACGCGACCGCCGAGGAGCTCCACTCCGAGGCCGGCCCCCGACAGGATGGCGGCGATCGGGAGGCAGTGGGTGACCACGGCCAGTTCGGGGCGGGATTCCTCCGCGAGCAGCGCGGCGAGTGCGCCGGTGGTGGTACCCGCGTCGAGTACCACGGCGCCCCGCTCCGGCACCAGCGCGAGCGCAGCCAGCGCGATGCGCTGCTTCTCGGCCTCGTGCCGGGAGGACCGGCTGGTGAGGCTCGGCTCGTTGGTCGTGGGGCTGCCACCGGCGATCGCTCCCCCGTGGACCCGGCGGAGGACTCCGTCGTTCTCGAGCAGGGCAAGGTCCCTGCGCACCGTCTCCCTGGTGATACCGAAGTGCGTGGACAGCCCGGCCACGGTGACCCGGCCATCAGCGGAGACGAGGTTGCTGATCTGCCGGTAGCGCTCCTCGGCGAACATGGGACTCCATTGCGGTCGGGCTGCGGAACGTCACGCCGCAGGATGTTGTTCTGTCTTTGTTTGGGTGACTTTATCTTTGCTTTTGGGCAGGGGTCAAGTGTGTTCCGTCACATTTCCGAGGCAGGGACGACCGGGGAGGGGCGATCGGAAATGGTGGATGCCAGGGGCCTGTCGGCCGGGCGCGGTGCTAGAATTGCACCCTAAGCATGCTGATGAAGTAGAGTCGTACCAAGTTGCAGATCGCTTGCATCACCCTATTGGACGACGGCAGGACCAACAGGTTCTTCGTCGCTATCACTCAAGGAGCATCTTATGGGAATCTTCGGCTGGCTCATCCTGGGCCTTCTCGCTGGCGCTATCGCCAAGCTCATCCTCCCCGGCAAGCAGGCCGGTGGCTGGATCATCACGCTGATCCTGGGCGTCGTCGGCGCGCTGCTCGGCGGTTTCATCGGCGGGGCCATCTTCGGCGTCGGCATCAACGAGTTCTTCAGCATCTCCACGTGGCTCCTGGCCATCGGCGGTGCGCTGATCGTCCTCGTCATCTACGGTGCGGTCACCGGACGCAAGGGCTCACGCGTCTGATTCACGCAGCAGTCAGCTGAACTGCGGGGATCAGCTGCCGAAGGGACGTCACCAGATTCTGGTGGCGTCCCTTCATCGTTCCGTACGCCCACCCCGACGACGACAGCACCAGGCAGGTGCGGAAGGACCACGATGTTCGGCAGGAACAAGGAGAACCCGGCGGTCAAGGCCGCCAACGGCGCGCTGTTCGACAAGGACGGCCACCCGAAGCCCGCCATTCTCCGCGGCATCGAGCGTGCCCTGAATGTGCAGCGGCCCCTGATCATCTCCAATCTGGCCCGCCTCCGCCGTCGGCATCCGGACGCTTCGCCGGCGGAACTCGCCAGGCGGCTCGAACGCGACTACCTGAGGGCCACGACGGCCGCCGGAGCTGCCGTCGGTGCCACGGCCGCCGTACCGGCTGTCGGCACGGTCGCCTCACTGGGACTCTCGGCCGCGGCGACCATCGGCTTTCTCGAGGCCACCGCGCTGTATGCGGAATCGATCGCAGAACTGCACGGGATCCACACCGACGACCCCGAGCGTTCGCGTGCCATGGTCATGGCCATCCTCATGGGCGAGGAGGGCACGGCGCTGATCCGCTCCATCCTCGGGGCCTCGGCCGGTCAGGGCGCTCCCCAGTACTGGGGGCAGATGGTGAACAAGGCCGCGCCGGCCTCGCTCGTGAAGACGCTGACGGGAACCATCCAGCGTCGCTTCCTGAAGAAGTTCCTCGCCCGGCAGGGCGGCTTCATGCTGGGCAGGGCGCTGCCGTTCGGAGCAGGGGCCGTGATCGGGGGTGCAGGCAACCACCTCATGGGCAAAGCGGTCATCAGCACCACCCGCGAGGCCTTCGGTCCCCTGCCCCAGACCGTTCCCGGCGAACTGGCCGAGGCCCTGGAACTGACGCAGCAGGACGGTAGCCCGAAGAACTCCTAGCCGAAGACCGCGTGGGCGATGCTGAAGATCAGCAGCCCCGCCAGGGAGCCGACCACCGTCCCGTTGATCCGGATGAACTGCAGGTCCTTCCCGACCTGCAGTTCGATCTTGCGGGAGGTCTCCTCCGCATCCCAGCGGCCCACGGTTTCCGAGATGACTCCTGCGATCTCGCTGCGATAGGTCCGCACGAAGTACGAGGCGCCGTCGGCGATCCAGCGGTTCACCTTGTCCGAGAGACCGGTATCGCTGGTGAGCCGCGAGCCGAAGTCGCGGACCAGCGCCTTGAAGTTGGTGGTCAGTTCGCTCGCGGGATCGTTGACGGCCTCGAGCAGGGCGGTCTTGATGGTGGCCCAGGTACGCGCCGTGAGGTCCCGGACGCGGGGATCGTCCAGGAGCTGGGCCTTGATCTCCTCCGCCCTGGCGATGGTCTCCGGGCGGTGCTGCAGATCCTGCGCGAGATCGCGGAGGTACTTGTCGATGGACACGCGCACGTCGTGCCGGGGATCGTCCTGGACGGCCCGGATGAACTTCGAGAGCTCCGCGTGCACGCGATCTCCGACGACGCCGTCCACGAGGCGTGGCACCCAGGTGGGCGAGCGCTGCGCCACGACCCTCGTCACCACGGCGTAATTCCCGTCCACCCAGTCAGCGGCGCGGTCCACCAGCAGATCGACGAGTGAGTGGTGGTGACCCTCGGCGAAGATCCGCTCGGCGATGCTGCCGATGGGGGGGCCCCAGGGCGGCTCGAGGAAATGCCTGCGGACCAACCCTTCGATGACGCCCTGGACGGCGTCGTCGTCGAGCACGGTGAACAGGCCGCGGATGAGCACTGCCCCCTCCACCGCGAGGCGGTCCGCACTCTCGGGCTTCTCCAGCCACATCCCGGCCTTCTGCGCGATACGTGCGGACTCGAGTTTGGCGACCACCACGTCCTCGGACAGGAAGTTCTCCTCGACGAACTGGCCGAGCGACTCGCCGATCTGGTCCTTCTTGCGCGGGATGATCGCCGTGTGCGGGATCCTCAGGCCCATGGGGTGCTTGAACAGTGCGGTGACCGCGAACCAGTCCGCGAGGGCTCCGACCATGCCTCCCTCCGCCGCAGCACGGACGTACTGGAGCCACGGGTAGGAGTCCTGCAGGGCGAAGGCCACCACGAAGACGAGTGCCAGCACACCGAGGAGCCCTGTGGCCAAAGTCTTCATACGGCGGAGGGCGACCGCCCGCTCCACGTCGGTCCCGGTCATCTGAGCATCCACCCTCCCGAGTGTATCGACGCGCCGTCGACGCAGTTCCCACGGCCGGACGATGGCGCGTAGCTCGCGGCGTCCCGTACGGTGGACCGACGCCGTCGACCACGTGAAGGACCCTGCCCCGTGCCCCCTGTCATCCTCGCCCACCGCGGCAGCAGTGGCCTCTTCGCCGAGCACACCCGAGCGGCCTACCTGCAAGCGCTGGCCGACGGCGCCGACGGAGTGGAATGCGATGTGCACCTGACCCGCGACGGCCACCTCGTCTGCATCCACGACACCACGCTGGATCGCACCACGGACGGTACCGGGGATGTGGCGGATCACACGCTGGCCGAACTGCGCGAGCTCGACGTCTCCTCCTGGAAGGGCGTGAGCATCCCTCCGACGTACGGCGGTCAGGGGGAGCAGCTCCTTTCCCTGGGGGACCTGCTGCTCCTGCTGCGCCGTGCCGGCCGGCCGGTCGGGCTGGCCATCGAGCTGAAGCATCCGAGCCCGTTCGGCCTCCGGCTCGAGGAGGCGCTGATGGCCTTCCTCATGGACGAGGGCTGGGATCCGGAGTCGTCCATGATCGGCGGGGTGGAGGTGAGCTTCATGAGCTTCAATCCGGACTCGGTGCGTCAGCTGCTGGAGTCCGCGCCGCACCATCAGGTGTGCCAGTTGGTGGCGGATATCGACCCCGGCGAGGTCAGGGAGGCCCTGCGTCTCGGATCAGTGGCGGAGGGCGCCCTGATCGACGTGCTGGAGGGGGCCCAGCGGGACAGTGAGGAGCTGATCGACCAGCAGGTCGTGGGGCTGGCCGGACCCGGCGTCCAGTACGTGCGCGACCACCCCGACCGGGTGCGGCAGTGGATCACGGACGGGACCCGGGTGCGGGTGTGGACCGTCAACACCGTGGAGGACGCACGATTCCTCGCCGGTCTCGGTGTTCAGGAGCTCACCTCGGACGTGCCCGCGCTCATCCTGCAGTCCATGGCACAGCGGCGCGGATAATTTGGGCGTCCCACCGGTGCGCTGTGGTTGAGTAGGACGATGCAAACACCCATCGAGGATTATGCGCTCCTGTCCGATCTCCACACGGGTGCACTGATCTCCCGGACCGGGAGCCTCGACTGGCTGTGCTTCCCCCGTTTCGACTCGGATTCCGTGTTCGCAGCCCTCCTCGGGACCCCGGAGCACGGTCGCTGGCTCGTCACGCCGGATTCACCCCGGGCGGAGGTGGTGAGCAGGAGCTACATCGATTCGACCTTCGTGCTCCAGACCCACTGGCGCACCCCCGAGGGCGAGGCCCTCGTCACGGACTTCATGCCTGTCGCCGACCGGCGGGCCAATGTGATCAGGCGCGTCCAGGGGCTGAGCGGAAGCGTGACGTTCCGGCAGGAACTGCAGATCCGATTCGGCTACGGCGAGATCGTCCCGTGGGTGACCCAGCATTCCGGCGACGACGGACCGGCACTCCTGGCGATCGCCGGTCCGGACGCACTCCTGCTCCGCGGACCACGGCTGCACGCGGAGAACAACTCGCACCAGGGCACCTTCGAGGTGTTGGAGGGCGCCGTCGTGGACCTCGAGATGATCTGGTATCCCTCGCACCGCGAGACCCCCGGCGCACTCGACGTCGAGGAGGCCCTGGACGCCACGATCAGCTACTGGCGGGCCTGGGAGGCGAGCTCGGAGGGCAACGGCCACTATTCCGCCGCTGTCCGACGCTCGCTGCTCGTCCTGCGCGCCCTCACGCACGAGGACACCGGCGGGATCGTCGCCGCACCCACCACCTCGCTGCCCGAGCAGTTCGGCGGGGCCCGGAACTGGGACTACCGCTTCTGCTGGCTCCGCGACGCGGCACTGACCCTCGAAGCCATGATGACGCACGGTTTCGCCGAGGAGGCACTGGGCTGGCGCAACTGGCTGCTGCGCGCCGTCGCCGGCGACCCCGAGGACCTCCAGATCATGTATGGGGTGGCGGGGGAGCGCAGGCTGCCCGAGCGCGAACTCGATCACCTGCCGGGCTACGCGGACTCCGTGCCGGTCCGGGTGGGCAATGGGGCGGTGGACCAGTACCAGGCCGACGTGGTCGGTGAGGTTCTGGTCGCGCTGGAGAAGCTGCGCTGTCACGGGGTGAGGGAGGACGATTTCTCCTGGCCGCTCCAGCGGGCCCTGATCAACTTCACCAGGAATCACCTGCATGATCCCGATCACGGGATCTGGGAGATGCGGGGGAAGAAGCAGTTCTTCACGCACTCGCGCGTCATGGTGTGGGCCACCTTCGACTGCGCCGTGCGCGCGGTCCGCGATCACGGGCTCGATGGGCCGGTGGAGGAGTGGGCCGACATCCGTGACCGGATGCATGCGGAGATCATGGAGCGCGGGTTCGATCGCGAGCTGAACTCCTTCACCCAGGTGTACGGCGGGACGGAGGTGGACGCCTCCCTGCTCCAGCTTCCCCAGGTCGGGTTCCTCGACTACGACGACCCGAGGATGCTCGGCACGGTGGAGCGGATCGAGAAGGACCTGCTCGACAGCGAGGGACTGCTGCTGCGGTATCGCACGCACGGCGCCGACGACGGCCTGGATCCCGGGGAGCACCCGTTCCTCGCCTGCTCCTTCTGGCTCGTGGAGCAGTACGCGATGAGCGGTCGCGGTGAGGAGGCCGGGCGGCTCATGCAGCAGCTCGTGGGTTATTCGAACGAGCTCGGATTGTTGTCGGAGGAATACGACGCCGTCAACCACCGGATGGTCGGAAACTTCCCGCAGGCCTTCTCGCACCTGGGCCTGGTCCGTGCGGCCGACGCCCTGCAGATCGCCCGCGGCGAGGCCGGCGTCCACGAGCTGATGGCGCGGGAGTAGGGCGGGGAGGGGCGGTCCCCGCAGGAACCGCCCCTCCCCGCCCCACAGCCTGCTAGGCGGAGACGCCCTGTGGCTTGAGGACCACCTTGATGGCGCCGTCGGTCTTCTTCTGGAAGTTCTTGTACGCGGCAGGCGCCTCGTCGATCGAGACCTCGTGCGTCATGAGGTCGGTGACGCCCAGGGGATCGGAGGCCTCCTCGACGATCGGCAGGAGCTCGTCCGTCCAGCGACGCACATTGCACTGACCCATGCGGAACTGGATCTGCTTGTCGAACATGGTCAGCAGCGGCATGGGGCTCGCGGCTCCTCCATAGACGCCGCTGAGGGAGAGCGTGCCGCCGCGGCGGACGGCGTCGATGGCCGAGTGGAGGACCGTCATGCGGTCGCTGCCGCCGGTCTCCATCACCTTCTGCGCCAGCTTGTCCGGCAGGATGCCGACGGCGTTCTGGGCGAAGGCGCCTACGGGGGAGCCGTGGGCTTCCATTCCCACGGCATCCACGATGGCGTCCGGTCCGCGGCCACCGGTCATGCTGCGCAGTTCCTCCGCGGTCTCCTCCGAGAAGTCGATGGTCTCGATCCCATGGCGCGCCGCCATCTCACGGCGCTCGGGGACGGGCTCGACGCCGATCACGCGATGCCCGAGATACCTGCCGATCCGGGCCGCGAATTGTCCCACGGGACCCAGGCCGTAGACCGTGAGCACACCGTCCTTCGGTACGTCTGCGTACTGGACGCCCTGCCAGGCGGTGGGCAGGATGTCGGACAGGTAGAGGTACCGCTCGTCCGGCAGGTCCGAGCCGACCTTGACCGGGCCGTAGTCCGCGAAGGGCACCCGCAGGTACTCGGCCTGGCCACCGGGCACCGAGCCGTAGAGGGCCGAGAAGCCGAGGAGCGCGGCACCCGAGCCCTGCTCGTGCACCTGGGTGGTCTCGCACTGGGACTGGAGCCCCCGCGTGCACATGTAGCAGTGGCCGCAGGAGATGTTGAAGGGGATCACCACGCGGTCTCCCACCTTCAGCTTCGTGACCGCCGAGCCGACCTCCTCGACGATCCCCATGGGCTCGTGACCCAGGATGTCACCCTTCGCCATGTACGGGCCGAGGACCTCGTACAGATGGAGGTCGGATCCGCAGATGGCGGTGGAGGTGATGCGAACAATGGCGTCCGTGGGCTCCTGAATGGTGGGATCCGGGACGTTCTCCACGCTGACGTTGCGCTTACCCTGCCAGGTCACTGCCTTCATGTGTGTTCCTCCGAATACTAAGTAGGCTTTCCTTCATCCACTATTCACCCATTGCCCACGAATGGGAAGCCGGACCGCCCGTCGCCTAGCCTTGAGAGGTGCTGCTTCTGAGATCTCCCGCCGTCCGGGTCGGCCTGTCCGTCGCCCTCGCCACGGGACTGTACGGATTGTCCTTCGGGGCACTGTCGGTGGCCGCCGGCCTGGACGTCCTCCAGACCATGGCGCTCAGCCTGCTGCTGTTCAGCGGCGGATCCCAGTTCGCGTTCATCGGTGTCGTCGCTGGAGGGGGCAGTGGTATCTCAGCCATGTCCGCGGCAGCCCTGCTGGGGATCCGCAATGGCGTCTACGGCATGCAGCTCAATGTCCTGTTGCGTCCCTCGCGCCGGCGGAAGCTGGTCATGGCGCACCTGACCACCGACGAGTCGGCGGCGACCGCCTCAGGTCAGCGGGACCCGGACGAGCAGCGCCGCGGCTTCTGGGCCGCCGGCATCGGCGTCTTCGTCCTCTGGAACCTGTTCACCCTCGTCGGCGCGGTGGTGGGCAATGCGATGGGTGATCCTGCCCGCTGGGGGCTCGACGGAGCCGCCGTCGCCGCCTTCCTCGGCCTTCTCTGGCCACGGATCCAGGCAAGGGAACCGGCCGCGATCGCCGTCGTCTGCGCGGTGGTCACCCTGATCGCCGTGCCGTTCGTGCCCTCGGGCGTGCCCATTCTCATCGCCGCCGTGGTAGCCGCGGTGCTCGGCCTGTCGGGGTTCGGCCCGCCGACCGAGGGTCTGGAGCCCGACGTCGAACCGTATCCTCCGGGTGCCCCGAGGGGTGGGTCATGAGTCTCTGGGGATGGATCCTGATCGCGTGTGCGGTATCGATCGCCACGAAGTTCCTCGGCTTCCTGGTTCCGGCGAGGCTCCTCGACAATCCGAGGATGCTGCGCGTCGCCGGGTCCCTGACGATCGGGCTGCTGGCGGCGCTGACCGTGACGAATGCCTTCGCGTCGGGGCAGTCGCTCGTCGTGGACGCCCGGGTTGCTGCGCTCGTCGCGGCCGCCGTCGCACTGTGGCTGAGGGCGCCGTTCCTCGTGGTGGTGCTGGTGGGAGCGCTCGCGGCCGGGCTGGCACGGCTGCTCGGGGCGGCGTAGGACCCTTCGGCTTCCGCGGTCGCTCCCACTGTCGGTGCTCCTTCGGTGGGACTGAGCGCTCGTTCCCCGTGTCCGACCCGGTTCAGTGGGATAGGACGCCGCGGCAGCGGTGCACCTCGCGCCTGGGGTACGCCGTGCTAGGCGGCGGAGCGTGGGGCTGCCATGATGAGCGCGACCCCGACGAGGCAGACCACCGAGCCGATGACATCCCAGCGGTCAGGTCGGAAGCCGTCCACGAGCACTCCCCATGCCAGCGAACCCGCCACGAAGACGCCACCGTACGCAGCGAGAATCCGCCCGAAGTGCGGATCAGGTTGCAGGGTCGCGACGAAGCCGTAGGCGCCGAGCATCATGATGCCGAGCCCGGCCCACCACCACGGTCTACCCTCCCGGACGGCCTGCCAGATCAGCCACGCCCCACCGATCTCGGCGCCTGCGGCCAGGACGAACAGGACCGTGATGCGCAGCACCGTCACGATGCTCGCGCCCCCGGTGCGGTCCGGGCAGGGGCCCGTCGGACATCAGCGCGGGACCGGGTGATCACGGACCGTTCACGACGGCGGCCGTCGCCTCCGCGATCGCGGCCTCCTCGTCGGTGGGCACCACCAGGACGGGGAAGGCCGAGGCCGTCGAGCTGATCACCCTGGCATCCCGGGAGCGTTCGGCGTTGCGCTTCTCGTCCAGTTCGAGGCCGAGCGCGCCGAGCCTGGCGACGACCGCGCTGCGGAAGGCGCCTGCGTTCTCGCCGATGCCGGCGGTGAAGACCAGCGCCTGCGCTCCCTCCACGGCCACGTGGTATCCGCCGACGTACTTCGCGAGCCGGTAGGAGGCCACGTCGATCGCTGTCCTCGCGGTGGCGTCCCCGGATTCAGCGGCCTCGGTGACGGAACGCATGTCGTTGGTTCCCGTGAGGCCCTTCAGCCCGCTGTTGCGGTTGAGCAACTCGTTCAGCTCCTGCTCCGAGTACCCCTCGCGGAGCAGGAACAGCAGGATGGACGGGTCCACGTCCCCGGAGCGGGACCCCATCACGAGTCCCTCGAGTGGGGTGAAGCCCATGGAGGTGTCGACGCTCATCCCGTCGCGCACCGCGGTCACCGAGGCCCCGTTCCCGAGGTGGGCGATGACGCCGGTGAACGCCTCGACGCCGAGCAGTCCGGCAGCACCCCGCGCCACGTAGGCGTGGGACGTGCCGTGGAAGCCGTACCGACGGATGCCGTGCCTGCGGTACAGCTCGTCGGGCAGCGCGTACCGCCATGCGTACTCGGGCAGGGTCCGGTGGAACGCCGTGTCGAAGACGGCGACCTGCGGCAGGTCCGGCCATTTCCTCGTGATCGCCCGGATGCCGGTGACGGCCGCCGGGTTGTGCAGCGGCGCCAGCGGATTGAGCCGCTCGATGGCGCGGGTGATCTCGTTGTCGATCAGCACCGGTTCGCTGAACCGCTCACCGCCGTGCACCACGCGGTGTCCGACGGCGTCGATGGCGCGGTCACCGAGCGCCTCGGCGACCTCGCGGTCCACGCGGTCGAGGGCGGCAGCATGATCGGGCACCTCGGCCTCACCGATGCGCTCCACCAGGCCCTCGGCGAGGATGTCCTCGCCGTCCCGCACCTGGTACTTGAGCGAGGACGAGCCGGAGTTGATGACGAGGATGATCATGGGGTCCTGTCCTGGAGGGCGGTGAAGGCTAGGAAGAGGCGGACTGCTGGGCCTGGACGGCGGTGATGGCCACCGTGTTGACGATGTCCTCGACCGTACAGCCGCGCGAGAGATCGTTGACCGGTTTGCGGAGGCCCTGCAGAACGGGCCCCACGGCCACGGCGCCGGCCGACTGCTGCACGGCCTTGTACGTGTTGTTGCCGGTGTTCAGGTCAGGGAAGATGAACACCGTCGCCTGCCCGGCGACCTCGGATCCGGGCAGCTTGGAGGCCGCCACCGAGGCGTCGACGGCGGCGTCGTACTGGATGGGTCCCTCGACGGCGAGATCGGGCCGCAGCTGCCGCACGAGCTCGGTGGCCCGCCGCACCTCGTCGACCGCCCCACCCGCACCGGAGGCGCCCGTGGAGTAGGAGAGCATGGCTACGCGGGGTTCGACGCCGAACTGCTGCGCTGTCTCCGCCGAGGCCACGGCGATGTCCGCCAGCTGTTCATCGTTCGGGTCGGGATTCACGGCGCAGTCACCGTAGACGAGTACGCGGTCCTGCAGCAGCATGAGGAACACCGAGGAGACGATCTTCACGCCCTCCTTCGTCTTCACGAATTCGAGGGCCGGGCGGATGGTGTTCGCCGTCGTATGGGCAGCACCGGACACCATGCCGTCCACCCTGCCGAGCTGCACCATCATGGTGCCGAAGTATGCCCCCTCGAGCATGCGTTCCCTCGCCTGCTCGAACGAGACGTTCTTGTGGGCCCGGAGGCGCGCGTACTCCTCGGCGAACTCGTCGCGGAGCTCGGACGTCGCGGGGTCCAGAAGGGTGATGCCGGTGAGATCGATGCCCTGGGTCGCGGCCAGCTCGCGCACCCGCGCCTCGGGGCCGAGGACGGTCAGATCGCAGACGTCACGGCGGTGCAGGATCTCCGCGGCCTTCAGGATCCTGATGTCCTCGCCTTCGGGGAGCACGATCCTGCGGCGTTCGGCCCGGGCGCGCTGGATCAACTCGTGCAGGAAGCGCAGCGGCGTCACGGTGGCCGGTCGCGGCAGCTCGAGACGCTCGAGCAACTCGTTCTCGTCGACGTGGCGGGACCAGGCGCCGAGTGCGGCCGCCGCCTTGCGGCGCAGTCCGCTCGCGATCTCGCCGCGCACCTCGCTCACCTGGCGCGCCACGGTGTAGGTGTCGTCGTCGAGCGCGAAGACGGGGAACGGCGCCTGCGCCAGGAGTGCGAGGATGTTCGGATCGGGCGCGAGACCGCCGGTCAGGACCAGCGCCGAGGGCACGGGGAACTCGGGCGAGAACGATGATGCGAGGGTGGCCACGAGGACGTCCGCGCGATCGCCGGGCACGATCACGAGGGCACCGTCGGTGAGCAGGTGCAGGAAGTTGCCCACGTTCATCGCCGCGACCCGCACGCCGGCGACGTCGCGTTCGAGATTCGGATCACCGGCGATCTGCCGTGCCCCGAGTTCGGCGGCGACCTCCGAGACAGTGGGCTGGGAGATCTCCGTCAGTTCCGGGATCACGTAGACGGGCCTGCCCGAGCGTCCGGGGCGGATCTGCTCGCTGATGGAGGCGACGGCGTCGTCGGCCGCCCGGTTGACCATCATCGCGAGGAGGGAGACCTTCGCGGCGTCGAGTTCGCGACGGGCCACGTCCACGGCATCCGCGGCCTCACCGACCCCCATGTCCTTGGCGCTGACGACCGCCAGCACCATGGCCCCGAGATTGTTGGCAAGACGCGCGTTGAGGTCGAACTCGACGGCCGAGTCGTTTCCGGAGAGATCCGTGCCCTCGACGATCACGACGTCGCACTCGGCCGCGATCTCGCCGTAGATCGCGACGCAGCGTGCGTCGATCTCGGCCCGGTCCCCCCTCACGAGCAGGGCACGGGCCTCCGCACGGGTCAGGCCGCCCCGGGCCCGGCTCGCGGGCAGGTCGAAGGAGCGCTGCATGAGGCGCACCATCGGGTCCGCCGTCGGGTCGTCCCCCTCGACGATGGGCCGGAAGAAGCCCACACGGTCCGCATGCCGGTGCAGCATGTCGGCCAGCCCGAGCGAGATCAGGGACTTGCCGGAGCCGCTCGTCATGGCGCTCACATAGATTCCGCGGGTCATGAGCCCAGTGTCGCAGGGTCTTCCGACACCCGCTATTTCGGTTCCGTCGCGCACGGTCCTCCCGCGTGTCGAGACGGCAGGAACGACCGCCGATCCCTCGATGAGCGGCAACGTCTGCCATCTCGGCGCAAGCGTGAGTGGAAGACGGGGAGTGAGCGCACGCAGAAGCGCCGCCGCCACGGGAGAACCCGGGACGACGGCGCCCCCGGGACGCTCTAGGCCCCGGCGGCCTTCGGTGTGCGATTGGGCAGGGCGAGCTTGAAGATCTTCGCCCAGGTGGAACCGACCTGCTTGGGCAGGGGGCCCGTGGTGTACGGCAGGCGGTAGCGCGTGCAGATCTCGCGGACCTTCACCGCTACCTCGGCGTACCGGTTGGACGGCAGGTCCGGGAAGCAGTGGTGCTCGATCTGGTGCGAGAGATTGCCTGTCATGAGGTGCATGAACTTCGAGCCGGAGATGTTCGCCGAGCCGATCATCTGCCGGACGTACCAGTCGCCGCGGGTCTCGCCGTCCACCTCCTCCTCCGTGAAGGTGTCCGTCCCGTCGGGGAAGTGGCCGCAGAAGATCACGGCGTGGGCCCAGAAGTTGCGGATGGCGTTGGCGGCGAGGGTGCCGTAGAGGGCCTGCTTGCCGGAGCCGGTGAGCATGGCGACGGCAGGTGTGGCCGCGTAGTCCTTGGAGAACTGCTTGACGACCTTGACGCCCACGGCCTTGAGGTCGCGGTTCATGGCCTCCTTGGACTTCAGGCCCTCCTTGTACTCCGGCAGCTCGAGGTCGTAGAGGGCGATGCCCCACTCGAAGACCGGCGCCAGGATGGCGTTGTACAGCGGGTTGCCGAGGTTGAAGGGCCGCCAGGGCTGATCGGCGTCCATGCGGAGCAGGTTGTAGCCGATGTCCTTGTCCTTGCCGATGACGTTGGTCCACCGGTGGTGCAGGTCGTTGTGCGTGTGCTGCCAGGACCGCGCGGGCGTGACGAAGTCCCACTCCCAGGTGGTGGAGTGGATGTCGGGATCGCGCATCCAGTCCCACTGCCCGTGGAGGACGTTGTGGCCGATCTCCATGTTCTCGAGGATCTTGGCGAAACTCAGCATGGCCGTGCCGGCGAACCAGGCGGGCCGGTACTTGCTGAACAGCAGGGTGCCTCGGCCGGCGAACTCCAGCGACCGCTGGATCCTGATGATCCTACGGATGTAGGCGGCGTCGGAGGCCCCCCGCTTGGCGAGGATCTCGTCGCGTACGGCGTCGAGCTCACGGCCCAGTTCGGCGATCTGCTCGTCGGAGAGGTGCTTCGCGGCGTCGGGGCGGACCAGGGGATGGCCGGAGGCCGCGAGGGCGCCCGGGCGGGTCAGGGTAGTGGTCAAGGGATTTCCTCCGTGGGGTTACAGGTCGAGGTTCACGGGCCCGGCGGCTGCCGAGACGCAGGTCTGGATGAGGTGACCGGGGGCGTTGTGCAGCTCCCCGGTGCGGAGATCACGCACCTGCCCGGCGCGCAGCGGGATCAGGCAGCTGTGGCAGATGCCCATGCGGCACCCGCTGGGCATCAGGACCCCGGCGTCCTCGCCGATGTCGAGCAGGGGGGTGTCGCCGTCGGCCTGGATCTCGCGGTCCGACTGCTCGAACGTGACCAGGCCGCCGTCGTGCCCGGCGCCCGCGGTGAGATCGGTGCTGAAGCGCTCGATCGTCAGCGTGCCCACGCTCGCCGTTTCCTGCCCCACACCCTCGCGGACCTGGGGGACGGTGCTGGCTTCAGCGAGGGCGGCCTCACGCTGCCACAGCTCCTCGGCGTCGTTCAGGAAGCCCTCGGGGCCACACGCGTAGGCCGAGCGCGAGCGCCAGTCCGGGCAGAGATCGGCGATGGTCCTGGTGGTGAACTCGAGCCTGCCCCGGATGCTCGAGAACCAGTGCCGCACGGTCAGATTGGGGAACTGGTCGGCGAGTTCGTCGAGCTCCTCGCGGAACAGGCTCTTCTCGGGCGTGCTGTTGGAGGTGATGAGCACGACGTCGGCATCCGGCCTGCGCGGTATCAGCGTGCGGATCATCGACATGACCGGCGTGATGCCGCTGCCCGCCGTGAGCATCAGCAGGGGACGCGGGTGCTCGGGGAGGACGAAGTCGCCCTGCGGCGGGGCGAGGAAGAGGACGTCGCCGGGCTTCGTGTCCCGGACGAGCACGTGCGACACCGATCCGGCGTCCGTCACGGTGATCGCGGGATCCTGCCCGGCCGCGTTGCTGAGGGAGTAGGAGCGCCACTGGCGCACCCCGTCCAGCTCGACGCCGATGCGCGCCCACTGGCCCGCCTGGTGGGCATGCCAGCCGTGGCCCGGGCGGAAGTAGATGGTGGCCGACTGCTCGGTCTCGTGCTCCACGCGGGTCACGACGCCGCGGAGCTGGCGGGCCGAGTACACGGGGTTGAAGAGGGAGAGGAAGTCCTCAGGCGCAAGCGGGGTGGTGAGCGCGGAGGCGGCCCGCGCCAATGCCTTGAACCGGATCATTTCATCAACTTTATAGTCTCTCCCGCTAAGAATCTCCTCTCCCGGCATACAGTTGTGGGTGCAGAATCATCGCGTTGCAATAGATCAGGAGTGATCAGATGTCCAGGAGTGAGCTTCCGCCGACGCCTCCGGAGCCTCCGTGGCTCGCCCTGCCGCCCGACGTCGGCAACCGTCTGCGGTCCCTGACCCCGGAGCTGGTGGAGGCGATCATCAAGGCCGTGCCCCAGCTGGTCCCGGCCTATGCCCGCCCGATGGAGGGCAGCTTCGGTCATGTGCTGCGCAAGGGTGTCACAGCTGCGCTGGATCGGTTCCTCGACCTGCCGGGAACGAAGCTGCCCGCTCTGTCCGACGAGAGCCGTCAGTTGGTGGCGGGCCTGGGACGCGGGGAGTTCCGTCAGGGCCGCAGTATGGACTCGCTGCTCGGTGCGTACCGGATGGGCGCGCGCGTCACCTTCAGGGAGATGTCGCGGCGCTCCATGGAGCAGGGCCTCGGCTCGTCCGTGGTCGTGGATCTGGGCGAATCCATCATGGCGTACATCGATGAGCTCTCCGCCGTGAGCGCCGAGGCCTACGCCTTCGAGCAGTCGGAGCGGGCCGGCGCCGTCGACCGCCGCCGCGCGGAACTCCTCGAGCTCCTCCTGCTGGGGCAGGCGGACCCGACGGCACTGCGGCAGGCGGCGTCGCTCGCGGACTGGTCCGTGCCGGCCGAGGTGGCCGTGGTGACGCTCCCGCTGGAGCGGGCCGGCGGACTCCGCCAGCAGCTTGGTCCGGGCGCCATCGTGATCGAGCGGGAGACCGACGCCGTTGCCCTCGTCCCCGAGCGCGGTCCGGTCTCCCGCGCGGAGCTGGAGCGCGTGCTCGCCGGGCGGAGGGCCGCCGTCGGTCCTGCCGGCGGACTGGGTCAGGTGGCTCAGTCGCTGCGCCTGGCGGTCCTCGCCGCCTCCATGCTGCCGCCGCGTGACGGCGACGCCGAGCCCCCCGTCTGGGCGGGCGAGCACCTGATCGAGGTGGTCCTGGCGGCCGAGCCGTCGGCGGTGGGAGAGCTGGCACGACGACGGCTCGCGCCCCTCGCGGCCCTGCCGGACAATCAACGTGACCGGCTCGAGGAGACACTCCTCACGTGGCTGCGGAACTGGGGACAGCGGGCGCCGATCGCCGAGGAACTCGGCATCCACGCGCAGACCGTTGGCTACCGCGTGCTGCAGCTGCGCGAACTGTTCGGGGACGAGCTGAAGGACCCAAAGGCGCGCTTCGAGCTGGAGATAGCGCTGCGCAGCCGGCGGAAGGTCCCGGCCCGCTCGGCGTAGCCGTGCTCAGTCCCCGGTGTACGTGGCCGAGGTCCACAGGTGGAACAGGGCGTACGCGCGGTACGGCCGCCAGGCCTCGGAGAGCCGCGCCGCGTCCCGGATGCTCGGACCACCCATGGCGCGCCGCGCCACGAGGTCCCCGGGGGTGAAGGCGTCGGAGTCCCGGAGCACGCGGACCGCCAGGTAGTCCGCGGACCACGGGCCGATGCCCGGGAGGGCGAGCAGCTGTCTCCGCAGGGCCGCATGATCGGCGGCGGGGTGGAGCTCCAGGCCGTCGACGACGGCGCGGGCCACGTTCTGCACGGTCGCAGCGCGTGTGCGGGTCACGCCGATGGCCGACCGCAGTTCCTCGTGCGGCGCAGCCGCGATGACCTCCGGCGTGGGGAAGATCGTGAGTCCTGACGGCGACGGCGTGCCGTACGCTGCTGCGAGCCTGCCGCCGAACGTGCCCCCGGCCGCGACGGACACCTGCTGCCCGAGGACCGTCATGACGGCGGCTTCGAACGGTTCCGGATAACCGACGGCGCGCAGGCCCGGACGCTGCCGGACCAGCGGCCCGAGAAGCGGATCGTCCCCGAAGGCGCGGGCCACGGCGTCCACCTCGGTGTCGAGGTCGAGCCACGACCGGGTGATGCGGACGAGCTGGTCGAACTCGGCGGCGTCCTCGGCGTCAGCGGTGAGCTCGACGGCGTCGGACCGGATGGTCACGGTGACCCGCCGTGGTCCGCGGGGCCCCGGCAGCAGGCGCGCGTGTGAGCGGCCCGGCCGGTCGGTGATCTCGCACCCCGGGATGGCGTGGTTCGCGAGGATCGCGGCCATGGGACCGGCGTCGAGCGCCCCGTTCGGCGCGAGGACCGCGCTGCGGGCCACGGCGGATGAGGCGGCCGTGCCGGATGCCGTTGCCGGGATCATGGGAACCTCCTGGAGCATTCTGGTGCGGGATCCGGTGCAACATTACGGTGCCGCCCAGGGGCAGGGAGTACCATCCGCAGCATGACAGAGCAGCAGCCGTACACCGTGCTGGACACCTATCCCGGGTTCGAGCTCCGTGCGTATCCCGCGCATGTCGTGGCGGAGACCGACGTGGACACGGAGTTCGACGCCGCGGGCAATGCGGCCTTCCGGACCCTGGCGTCCTACATCTTCGGGGCCAATACCTCGCAGCAGAAGCTCGCCATGACGGCGCCCGTGACCCAGGAGGCGGCCGGCGGCCGGGGCTCCACGGGGGAGCAGCTAGCGATGACGGCCCCCGTCACGCAGCAGCACGCCGGGCAGGGCTACACCGTGGCCTTCGTCCTGCCCGCCGAGGTATCCCTCGCCACCGCTCCCGTGCCGGACGATCCCCGCGTCCGGGTGATCGGGAAACCGGCGGCGACCACCGCCGTCGCCTCCTTCCGTGGGCGTGGCGGACGCGAGGCTTACCAGGAGCAGCTCCGGGAGCTCGACGCGGCGCTGGCGAAGGCGGCCTTCACGCCGGTGGGTGAGGCTCGGTACGCACGATTCGATCCACCCATCACGCCCGGAGTATTTCGTCACAATGAGGTGCAGATCGACGTACAAGCTGACGGGGAAGAAAAAACTGCTCCGTAGCATGTATATTGCTCCCGTTATGTGGAATACTTCCACCCCTGCCGAAGTTGGAAATGGCATCTGGGCATCTTTCCCGCCCACAGAAGGAGATCTACCGCAATGGCAACCGACTACGACGAACCGCGCGTTCGCCCGGAGGACCAGCCGGCCAACGAGTCGCTCGAGGCAATCCAGGCACAGCGCAGCGCCACCACGCAGACCGCGCTGATCGATGTCGAGGACGGCGAGACCGCTGAGGGCATCGACCTGCCCGGCGCCGATCTTTCGCACGAGGAACTTCTGATCCAGGTCATCCCGGAGCAGGAGGACGAATTCACCTGCATGTCCTGCTTCCTGGTGCACCACCGCAGCCAGCTCGCCCGTGAGAAGAACGGCGACAAGTTCTGCACCGAGTGCGAGGGCTGAGCACCGCCTCCTGACCTCCAGGAGCCCCCGGTCCACGGACCGGGGGCTCCTGTCGTGAAACGGCGGCTCCCGCCCAGTACGGTAAGCGCATGACGCCTTCCCATGTGATCGTCCTGCCCGGCGGCGGGTACTCCGAGCTGTCCGACAACGAGGGAGAGGTCGTGGCCGAGCGGCTGCGCACCCTTGGTCTCTCGGCCGGGGTCTTCCGCTACCCCGTGCTGACGCGGCACCCCGGACCGCTCGACGCCGTCCGCGCCGAGATCCGCCGGGTCAGAGCCGGCGGCGCCGACCGGGTGGCGCTGCTCGGATTCTCCGCGGGCGGCCACGTCGCCGGTCATGCGGCACTCGCACCCTCGGCAGCGGACGAGGAGCGCGTCGACGCGGCCGTGCTCTGCTATCCCGTGGTGTCGATGCAGTTGGCCACGCACCGCGGATCCCAGGACCAGCTGATCGGACCCCAGGCCGACGGACGCAGCCGCGCGGCAACCTCGCTCGACCGGCTGGTCACGCCGGACGCTCCACCGTTCTTCATCTGGCACACCGCCGCCGACGCCTCCGTCCCGGTGGAGCACGCCTATCTGCTGGGGCAGGCGCTCGCAGCACACGCCGTCCCGCACGCGCTCCACGTCTTCGCCGACGGGGAGCACGGACTCGGACTCGCCGAAGGCAGCGGGGCCGCCGAGCAGTGGAGCTCCCTGGCGGCCCGCTGGCTGCAGGCCCAGGGCTGGTGACCCGCCGCTCGGCAGTTGGTCCTGGCGGGATGCCGCCGGGACTTCCCGCCCGTCCCGGGCCCGACGTCGGGCGGTGATCGCCCAGACGCTGGTGGCACTCGGGCCCGTGCTCGGCCTGCTCGGCCTCGGGTACGTCCTGAGGGTGCGCAGCTTCGTCTCATCGGTGTTCTGGGCCCCGGCGGAGCGGCTTTGCTATTTCGTCCTGCTGCCGGCGCTGTTCATCCACGGCCTGGCGACGGCCGACCTGGCGGGACTGCCCATCTCCCTCATGGCGCCAGTGCTCGCCGGTCCGGTGGTCCTCACCGCTCTCGGGCTCGTGGTGGCCCAGCGGTGGATGCAGTTCGACGGACCGGCCTTCACCTCCGTGCTCCAGGGCAGTATCCGGTTCAACAACTACCTCGGACTCTCGATCGCTCTGGCCCTCTTCGGACCCGACGGCGTGGCGCTCGCAGCGATCGCCAACGCCATCCTGGTCCCGCTCGTGAATGTGATCTGCACGCTCGCGTTCGCCCGGTACGGGGCGGAGACGCTCACCGCGGGTGGCACCGTCCGTAGTATCGTCACCAATCCGCTGATCCTGGGCTGCGTCATCGGGATCTCACTCAATCTGACGGGCATCGGACTGCCGCCCGGCATTGCGGAGTTCGTGCGGACGCTCGGAAGTGCGTCGCTGCCCCTGGGCCTCCTGTGCGTGGGAGCTGCCCTGGAACTGCGCAGCATGACGCGCAATCTCTGGGCCGTGGGTCTTGCCGGCGCTCTGAAATTCGGTGTCATGCCGGGCCTGGGCCTCGCCGGCTGCCTGCTGGTGGGCCTCACGGGAGAACCGGCGGCCACCGTGGTCCTGTTCCTGGCGCTGCCCACGGCGTCGTCGGCCTTCGTGATGGCCCGCGCCCTCGGCGGGGACGCGCGGCTCATGGCCTCCACCATCACGCTGCAGACCGTGGCCGGCGTGCTCTACCTGCCGGCAGTGTTCCTCGTGCTCGCCCGCTTCACCGCATGAGCCGGGTGGGGCGCGGTACTAAGCATGCTTGCTATGGCTCCGGCCAGAACCTACGGTGAGGAGAACACCTCTTCGAAAGGGCCGTCATGATCACGCTTGACCAGATGAAGGATTCCATGAACGCCGGCGCCACCGTGCTGAGCGAGGACGGAGCCGCCCTCGGGCCCATGGGTCAGCTCTACGTGGACGACGCCACCGGCGAGCCGAGCTGGGTCACCGTGGTCACACACGCCATGGGCAACCCGGAATCCTTCGCGCCGCTGCAGGGGGCGGAGCTCGACGGACGCAATGTCCGCCTCCCGTTCAGCCACGCCACGGTGTACGAGTCGCCGAAGATGTCGCAGGACGGCCATCTGAGCCCCGAGGAGGAGCAGCAGCTGCTCCGGTACTACGGACTGATGGCGGCGGAGGACGACGGCGCTGCACCCGATCAGGTCACCGGGACCGGTGAGGAGCGGGCGCAGTCCTCCCGTCCCGAGGGCGAGTACTCCATGACGCGCTCCGAGGAGCAGCTCCGGGTGGGTACCGAACTCCGCGAGACCGAGCGCGTACGCCTGGTCAAGCGCGTGGTCACCGAGGATGTGACCATGACCGTCCAGATCCGGCGTGAGGAACTCGTGGTGGAGCGCGAGCCCATCGCGAACGGCGCCGCCTATTACGACGACGGCGAGACCCCCTACACGAACGCTGAGCGGGAGCAGCTGTACTCCGCCGTCGAGTCCGCGTTCGACGGCGACGTGGTCGAGGTGGTCCTGTACGAGGAGAAGCCCCGCGTCGAGATGGAGGTGGTCCCGATCGAGCGCGTACGGATCAGCCGCGAGGCCCGGACCCGCGACGAGGTGGTCAACGCCCAGGTGCGCAAGGAAGTCATCGAGACGGAGACGGTGGAGTCGTAGCCCCGGTTCGCTGAGGGTCAGGGTCGAAAGGCCCTGCTCCCGCCGTCGGTGGTCTGCGAGGCTGGGGGTGGCGATCCGCCGCGACCCGCAGCGGGGCATCAGCGCTCCCCGGAAGGAATCACAGTGTCCATGACACCTCTTACCCGACCGAGCCCTACGCACACAGCATCGGCGTCCGAGGAGCCGATGCTCGCCGCGGTGCGTGATCCCGCGAGTGACCGCGCCGTCGTCGAGTGGGCAGCGGCACGGGCCGCCTCGCTCGCCACACCCCTCACCCTCCTTCACGCCGTCGCGGATCCCGCCCTGCTTCCGCCGGGGACTTCCTTCAGCGACGAGGTGAAGGGTGGCCGGGAGCTGATCGTCCGGGAGGCGTCCCGTGTGGGGCAGGCCTACCCAGGGCTCCGGATCAGCACCTATCTGCACTGCGGCGGGATCGTCGAGGCGCTCCTTGGGCTCGCCGCGACCGCTCCCATGCTCGTGGTGGGCGCGGACCGGCAGGATCCGTCCAGCGGCGAGTTCAAGGGATCTGTCGCGCTACGGGTGGCGCTGAACTCCAGCGCGCCCGTTGTCGTCGTACCTCCTACACCGCCGCCAGCACCAGGCGGAGGTGTGGTGGTGGGCGTGGACGGTTCGGCGATGTCGAGGACCGCCCTGCTCAGGGCTGCCGAGGAGGCGCATGCACTGGCGGGTCGCCTGACGGTGGTCACCACCCTCGGCGATGCTGCCGGGCCGACGGAGCCCCAGGAGCCCCAGGAGCCGGAGATGCTGCGCGAGCTGCGGGCACGCTTCCGCGCGCTGACGGTCCAGTGGGTCGTGGACGACGTTCACGGGCCGGTGCAGGCGCTGTCCTCACGGGCCTCGGGGGCGGAGCTCCTGGTGATCGGCAGGCACGGGAGCGGTGCTCGATCGGGGATGTCGCTCGGCTCCGTGACCCACAGGCTCCTGCTCGAGCCGCCCTGCCCCACGCTCGTCGTGACCCGGGCACCGGCGTCGGCCGGCGCCTGATTCGCCGGTGACGAGGACCGCCAAGACGAAAGATTGGGACGCGGTTCGGTCACGATCCGAACTCGTGGTCGACCGCGGGTGCGCAGGGGGTTACATTCAGGCAAAGGGCATTGCCCCTTTCCGGTCTCAGCCAGAAAGTCCCACCATCACCTCCTCCACTCCTGTGCACGTCGTCGACGACGTCGCACGCCAGATTCCCGCCCCCATGAACGACGAGTTTGGTGCAGCCCCACCGGATCTGACAGCACTCCTGGTGGCCACGGGACTGAAGGACGCCCAGGCGTTCCAAGGGCTCTACTCGGCATGCTCGCGGCGGGTGTTCGGCCTGGCGCGCAGGATCCTCGGTGATCCTGAGGTCAGCGCCGAGGTGACACAGGAGGTCTTCCTCCTCCTCTGGGAGCAGGGCGATCGGTACAAACCCGGACTCGGGCACCCCATCTCCTGGATCATGACCCTGACCCACCGGCGCGCCGTCGATCGCCTCCGCTCGGAAGTCGCCCGCGCCGGACGTGATGAGACGTGGGGGAGGCGGCACTGGTCGACGGGTTTCGACGAGGTGGCTGAGCAGGTCACCGGGCGGGACGAGGCCGAGCGCGTGCATGCCAGCCTGGCCGTGCTGTCGCCGGTGCAGCGCGAGGCCATCTCCCTGGCCTACTTCTCGCACCTGACCTATACCGAGGTGGCCGAGCGGCTCGGCGTACCCGTGCCGACCGCGAAGACCCGCATCCGTGACGGTCTCAAGAAGCTGCGCGTCGCGCTCGAGCCGGACTACGCGCTGGTCTGACGCCGAACGGGGAGTCAGCGGTGCGTACGGGCGAAGAACCTGAAACGGTCACCGCGGAACACCGATCGCGTCCACTCCACCGGTGTGCCCGCGGCGTCGAGCCCGAGCCGGTGGATCAGGAGCAGCGGAGAGCCGGTCTCGATGGCGAGAAGCCCTGCATCGACAGGACCGGCGATGCTGGTCTCCACGGTGTCCTCGACCTCGGCGACCCTCCTGCCGTACCGTGCGGCGAGCACGGCGTAGAGGGATCCGTCCTGCTCCAGGATCTGCTCCAGATCCGTCAATGTTCCCGGGAGATGGGCCACCTCGTGGGCAAGAGGTTCCTCGTCGATCAGGCGCACCCGTTCCACCCGTGTGAGGCCGGTGCCGGGGGCCACGCGCAGCTGCCCGGCGCTGTGTTCATCGGCCACCGGGTAGTCGATCCCGAGGACGATCGACGAGATCCGTAGGCCCTGCTCCCTCGCATCGTCGGTGAACGACGTCCGCTGGCGCACATAGGCCCGGTGCTCCCGGGCCACGAAGGTCCCCTTGCCCTGGGTCCTGTTCAGGATGCCCTCGGCCACGAGTTCGGCGATGGCCTGACGGATCGTGGTGCGCGAGGTCCCGTAGCGGACGGCAAGGGCACGTTCGGTGGGCAGGGAAGCCTCCGGGCCGGCCTCGAGGGCCAGCCGGCGGAGGTCCTCCTTCACGCCGTAGTACTTCGGTCCCACGAACCCCCGGTCGATCATCCGTCGATAGTACCGCCGTTCCCATGGAATTGGTCTAAGCCAATCTATTGACTTCAGAATTGGTCTAGGCCAAGCTGATCAAACTGACCGGTCCGCGGTACTCACGACGAAAGGAACGATGGCGATGCTCTCACCCAGGAGGTCCCGGCGCACTGCAGCTACCGTCGGCGCCGCTCTCTCGGTCGCCCTGATGCTGTCCGCCTGCTCGGGAGATTCCGGGGGTGACTCCGGGGGCGGATCCTCCGACGGCACGATCGACGTCTGGGCCCACACGGGCCAGGCCTCGGAGACCGAGGCCCTCCAGCTGCTCGTGGAGAAGTTCAACTCCTCCCAGGAGGACGTGACCGCGAACCTCACGCTCATCCCGGAAGCCGACTACACCAGCACCATCCAGGCGACGTCGGCCGAGGAACTGCCCGACGTCATGGAGATGGACGCCCCCACCATGGCGGCGTTCGCCTACGACCGCAAGCTCATCCCACTCGACGACGTCGTCTCCTCCGAGACGCTCGACAACCGGATCAGCGGCGTCACGGAGAGCGGCACGTACAACGACGCCACCTATGCGGTGGGCATGTTCGATGTCGGCCTGGGTCTGTGGGGCAACAGGGCGTTGCTCGCCGAAGCCGGCATCGAAGCCCCCACCACCGCCGAGGAGGCCTGGACCACCGAGGAGTTCACGGCCAACCTCGAGAAGCTCGCGGAGGTCTCACCCTCCGGCAAGGCAATCGACCTCGGAGAAGCGAACGGATTCGCGGGCGAGTGGGGGACGTTCACCACCACGCCCGATCTCTGGTCAGCCGGTGGAACGCTCATGAAGGACGGCAAGGCCGACGGCGTCCTCAACAGCGACGACAATGTGAAAGCCCTCGAGGAATGGGCGTCCTGGCGCGAGTTCGCCGACCCCAACACCAGTGGCAGTGCCTTCCCTGACGGGCAGACCGCGCTGACCTGGACCGGCAACTGGATGTACCCCACCTTCAGCGAGGCGCTGGGCGAGGACCTAGCGCTCATGCCGCTGCCCGATTTCGGCAACGGCACCAAGGCCGGTCATGGTTCCTGGCAGTGGGGCGTCACGCCCGTCGCGGAGGATGCCCCCGAGGCCGCCGGATCCTTCCTGGACTTCCTCCTCACGGATGAGAGCATCAGTGCGATGGTGGAGGCCAACGCGGCAGTGCCGGGGAGCACCTCGTCCCTCGAGCAGAGCGAACTGTACGGAGCGGGCAAGCCGCTGGAACTCTTCGCCACGAATCTCGAGTCAGCGTGCGGTTCCGACGGCGTCACCGAGGAGTGCATCGCCGTGGCCCGTCCCGTGACACCCGGCTACCCGACGGTGACGAGCTCGTTCGGCAGCGCCCTCCTGGCCATCTGGGGAGGTGCCGAGGTGAAGGACGAACTGGACTCCGCGGCGCGCGCCATCGACTCCGACTTCTCGGACAACAACGGTTACCAGGACGATTAGAAGCTCGGAAGGCGGGGCCCCACCGGGCCCCGCTGCCCGGTCGGAGGAGCTCGCCATCGCTACCACAACAGGCCTCACACCCGCCCAGGTGCCCGCCCCGGTTCCGCGGTCCAGCAAGACCAGGCGGTCCAGGACCGGCGGGCTGGCCGGACCGCTCATGGCCTCACCGGCGCTGCTGCTCCTGCTGCTCTTCGTCGCCGTACCCTTCCTCGCCGCGATCGGATTCTCGCTCTACAACGTCCGGTTGGGAGATCCGCGGGCGCCGACCTTCATGGGGTTCACGCAGTACGCGCGGATCCTCACGGATCCCGACATCTCCCGGCAGTTCCTCCAGGCGCTGCTGCACAATCTGGTCTTCGCGGCGGTCGTGGTGCCGGTGCAGACGGCTCTCGCACTCTCCCTGGCACTCCTGGTCAAGAAGACCATTCCCGGGGTCGGGATCTTCCGGTCCCTGTTCTTCCTCCCCGTCGTCTTCCCGATCGCGCTGGTGGCGATCATCTGGCGCCTGATCCTGGCGCGGGGCGACGACGGCCTGCTCAACTCTGCGCTCGGGTTCTTCTCGGGTGGGGCCTTCGCCTCGCAGGACTGGCTGGGATCAGAACTCACCGCCCTGGCCTCAGTGATCGTCCTGTCCATCTGGCAGGGCTGCGGCTTCCAGATGGTGATCCTGCTCGCGGCGCTGCAGCAGGTGCCGGCTGAACTCTACGAGGCGGCGGAGCTCGATCGCGCCAGTGCCTGGCAGCGCTTCATCCATGTGACCGTGCCCGGGATCCAGACCACCCTGGTCTTCGTGGCGCTGTACACGATGATTCTCTCCCTGCGGGTCTTCGACCAGATCTACGTGCTGGCCAAATCGGGTGGTGGCCTGAACGAGGGGGCCACGCGAACCGTCATGTACGAGGCGGTCACCGCGGCCTTCGATGAGAACAACATCGGACGGGCCAGCGCCATCTCCGTGGTCTTCTTCGTCATCGTCGTCATCCTGTCCATCATCCAGCGCCGTGCAACCCGCGAGAAGGAGAGCTGAGATGGCTCACGTCAGCGCGCCGTCACAGAGGATCAGCCGGCGGGAGCTCGCCTCGAGGGTCCCGCACTACGCGACGCTCCTGATCACCGGACTGCTGTTCCTCGCACCCGTGGCCTACATGGTCGCGGCCTCCCTCGCTCCGGCCAGGGACACCCTTGCCGGCTTCGCGGTCTTCGATGTGAGGCAGTGGGGGCTGCACAACTACTCGGGTGTGGCGGCCAGCCTCTCCTCGGACAGCACCGGTCACCTATGGCGCTTCTTCGCAGTTTCGTTCACGGTGACGGTCGCCGTCGTCGGGCTGGGACTGGTGGTGAACTCGATGGCCGCCTACGCCCTCTCGCGCCTGGCGTGGCGCGGGCGCGGGCTGGCGCTCTTCGCCATCCTGCTGCTGCTGATCGTCCCCTTCGAGGCCGTCGCAGTCCCCATGTTCTACCTGTACAACGACGCGCGGAACACCCTGTGGATCCAGATCGTGCCCTTCATCGGCAACGCGCTGTCCATCTTCCTCTTCTACTCCTTCTTCTCCGGGATCCCGCACAGCATCGACGAGGCGGCGCGGATGGACGGCGCCGGCCCGTGGCGCATCTTCTGGCGCATCATCGTCCCCATGAGCAAGCCGGCCTACGCTTCGGTGGCCATCCTGACCTTCCTCACGCAGTGGGGCTCCTTCCTGTGGCCCGTGTTGATGATCTCCGATCCCAATCTCAGGCCGCTGCCCCTGCAGATCAGCGTCTTCGCCGGGCAGCTACCACCGGCCTGGGGGCAGGTCATGGCGTTCGGCGTCCTGCTCGTCCTGCCGGTGATCGTCGTCTTCCTGATCTTCCAGCGCTGGTTCATCGAAGGGGTGGCGAGTTCTGCCGTCAAGGGCTGATGTCGTCATGTCCTGCCCGCCCCTGATGAGAAAGGACAGACCGTGGAGGTCGTCATCCTGCCCGACCCCGCCGCCGTCGGTGCCCACGCCGCGGCACTGATCGCCGCGCGCGCCGAGGCGACCCCCGGTCTGGTCCTCGGGGTCGCCACCGGTTCCTCACCCCGGGAGACCTACCGTGAGCTCGCCAGCCTGCGCGAGGAGTCACCGACCAGATTCGACCACGTGCGCTGCTTCGCGCTCGACGAGTACGTCGGCCTGCCGCCGGGGCACCCGGCGAGCTACGCCGTCGTCGTCGCCGAGGAGGTGACCGGTCCCCTGGGGCTCGATCCCGACCACGTGCACACCCCGGACGGGGACGCCGCACACATCCTGGAGGCCGGCCCGGCCTACGAGCAGGCGCTGGCCGAAGCCGGAGGGGTGGATCTCCAACTCCTCGGGATCGGATCCAACGGGCACATCGGCTTCAACGAGCCGACGTCGTCCCTCGCCTCCCGCACACGCATCAAGGCACTGTCCGAGCGGACCCGACAGGACAACGCCAGATTCTTCGACGACGGCGTCAGTGTGCCCACGCACTGCATCACGCAGGGGCTCGGCACCATCATGGAGGCGCGCGAGATCGTCCTCGTGGCGCAGGGGGAGGCGAAGGCCGAGGCAGTCGCGGCGGCGATCGAGGGTCCCGTCGCGAGCATGTGCCCGGCCTCGGTGCTCCAGTTCCACCAGCGCGTCACCGTCGTGCTGGACGAGGCCGCTGCCTCACGGCTGAGCCTGACCGACTACTACCGGTCCGTCGCAGCGGCCATCCCGCTGCTCGGCCCGGACGCGTCGTGACGTTCCGCCTCCCCGACCACTGGGTGTGGGACAGCTGGCTGGCCGACGACGGCGCGCAGTACCACCTGTTCTTCCTGCGCGCGAGCAGGGCACTGATCGATCCGCACCGCCGCCACTTCCGCGCTTCGATCGGCCATGCGGTCTCCGATGACCTTGAGGAGTGGACCCTCCTACCCGATGCGCTCGTCGCCGCCGATGCACCTGCGTGGGACGATCTGGCCACCTGGACCGGGTGCACCGTCCGCGGACCGGATGGCACCTGGCACCTGTTCTATACGGGCGTCAGCCGTGCCGAGAACGGACTGCAGCAGCGCATCGGTTCCGCCGTCTCGAAGGACCTGATCACCTGGACACGGTCCGAGATGCCCGTCCTCGAGGCCGACCCGCGCTGGTACGAGAAGCTGGGCGAGGGTACCTGGGCGGACGAGGCATGGCGGGATCCCTTCGTGTTCTTCGACGAGGACTCGCAACTCTGGCAGATGGTGATCTCCGCACGCGGCTGCGAGGGCGACCCCGATCAGCGCGCCGTCGTCGGACACGCCGTCAGCGCAGACCTCACGCACTGGTCCGTCCGACCACCGCTGTCCGAGCCGGCCGGCTTCGGCGAGATGGAGGTGATCCAGTCGCGGGACGTGGACGACGAGGCGGTCCTCCTGTTCTCCTGCCTCCCCGACCGAGCGCCGGGCATCGACTTCCACACCTCGAGCACCGGCACCTGGATAGCCCGCGGCCGGAGCCTGGTGGGCCCCTGGGACCTGACCGGCAGCACCAGCTTCTTCGTGCCAGGTATCTACGCCGCACAGCTGTTCCGCAAGCGCGACGGCGAGTGGGTGGTCTTCGGCTTCCAGAACAGCGTGGACGGCAGATTCGTGGGCGAGATCGCGAGCCCGGTCCCGCTCACGGAGCTGCTCGCCGGCCGGGCGCTCTTCCCCGCCATCACCTCCAGCCACTGACCCGCAGGTATCACCCCATCGAAGGAGAAACAGTAATGTTCAGAAGATTCATCGCCTCAGGATCCGTAGCCGCACTCATCGCCGCGAGCGCCGTCGTCGGAGCAGGACCCGCGCTCGCGGGTAATGACAAGGGCAAGGACAAGACCACGGAGGTGACCGTGATGTCCTTCAATATCCATTACGGAGCCGACGACGACAATGTCTTCGATCTCGAGCGCACCGCATCGGTGATCGAGGATTCGGGAGCCGAGATCATCGGCCTGCAGGAGGTGGACAACCACTGGGGTGCCCGCAGCGACTTCCTCGACGAGGCCGCGGTACTCGCGGACCGGCTGGACATGCATGTGGTGTACGGCGCCAATCTGGACGAGCCGCCCCTGCCCGGTGACACGGACAACCGTCAGTACGGCACAGCGATCCTCAGCGAGTACCCGATCCTCTCCTCGGAGAACCACCTCCTGGAGAACATCGAGTACGCGGAGCGGCCCACCGAGCAGCGCGGCCTGCTCGAGGCGGTGGTGAATGTGCGCGGTAACCACATCGCCTTCTACAGCACGCACCTGGACTTCCAGCGTGAGGAGCAGCGCGCCTCGCAGGTCCAGGAGATCCTCGAGATCACAGCAACCAGCAAGCGCCCGGCGGTGATCGTCGGAGATCTCAATGCTGCGCCGGACGCTCCGGAGCTGCAGCCCCTCTTCTCGGTGTTCACCGATACCTTCGCAGCCCTGGGCCAGAACGAGGACTACACCTTCGGCGCCGATGCCGAAGGACTTCCCGGGAGCGGATCGGTGGAGAACCCCAATCTGCGCATCGACTACATCCTGACCGCGCGGGGAGCCAGGGCCACGTCGGCGAAGGTCGTGCAGACGACGGCATCCGACCATCTGCCCGTGGTCGCCGAGCTGTCCATCACCAAGACGCCCAATGGCAAGGTGAGGTAGCCGCGCCCCGAGGTCCACAGCAGGGGTGGGCGCTGTCGGCGCCGTGTGCCGGCAGCGCCCACCCCAACCTCGATTTCCGTCGCCGTTGCCTTACGGTGCGCCTTTCCCGACCGACAGGATCCAGTGGGGCCGCGGATCGTGCCGGCCCGTTCCCTTCGGCAGGAAACGGATGTACCAGTGGACAGTACGCCAGCGACCCGCGGAGGGCACGACCTCAACATCGGCGGTCCTGCCGCTGAATCCGCGCTGCATCCCTTCATATCGATCGCCTCAGGATCATCATGACGCTGACCGCCGACTACGAGCAGCTCTTCGAGCGGGCGCCATGCAGCTATCTCGTCACGGATGAGAGTTGGATCGTCACGGCCGTCAACGGCACCTTCCTGGAATGGACGGGATATACCTGCGACGACGTCGTCGGGGTCCCGCTTCCCCGCCTGATGTCGGCGGACGACCGCCTCGTGCATGCGTCGCGCGACGTCCCTCGGATGCAGCTCACCGGAGCCGTGTCAGAGGTGTCGGTCGAGATCGTCGACGCGCACGGGCAGCGCAGGGCCGCGCTGCTCACGGCCGTCCGCTCGGTCCAGGAGGACGGCAGCACGGAGTTCCGCGTGATCATCTTCAGCGCACACGAACGCCACCAGTACGAACTGGACCTCGTCGCGGCCCGCAGGAGCGCCGAGGAGTCCGAGGCACGAAGCATCCGCGCCGAGGCCGGACTCCAGTACCTCGCCCTGCACGATTCGCTCACGAGCCTGCCGAACCGGCCGGGACTCGCAGCGATCCTCGAGCGGGAACTCGCGGACCGACAGCCCGACGTCACGATCGCCCTCCTCTTCGTGGACCTCGACCACTTCAAGTCCGTCAACGACAGCCTCGGTCACAATGCCGGGGACGAGCTCCTCACCATCGTGGCGCAGCGGCTCTCCTCGAGCGTGCGCGGCACCGGCACCGTGGCGCGGCTGGCCGGTGACGAATTCATCGTCGTCGAGCACGTGCGTTCCGCGACCGATGCGACGGTGCTGGCGGAGCGGCTGCTCGAAATGGTGAACAGGTCCATGGTGATCGAGGGGCTGGAGGTAGTGTGTTCCGCCAGCATCGGGATCGCGCTCGCCGACGACGAGACCGCCGATCCGGAGCGCCTGCTGCGCTGGGCCGATATCGCCATGTACCGTGCGAAGGCACGCGGCCGCAACACCTGGGAGGTCCATGATCCCTCCGAGGCGGATCCGGCGGTGAACCGCATGCGCCTGCTCGGGGAGCTCCGGCACGGCATCGAGGACGGACAGCTGCGCGTCCACTACCAGCCCCGGATGAACATCGCCACGAACATCGCCATCGGCGTGGAAGCCCTGGTGCGCTGGGAACACCCCACGCGCGGTCTCCTGCAGCCCGGCGACTTCATCGACCTGGCGGAGGAGTCCGGCCTGATCCGCGGGCTCGGCGCCTGGGTCCTGGACGAGGCCGTCCAGCAGGGTGCGCAGTGGAACCGCGCGAGCTCGGGGCAGGCGCCGGTGGGCATGGCCGTCAATCTTTCCCCCCGGCAGCTCGTGGACCCGCAGCTCACCGGTATCGTCCAGGCCGCACTCGCCCGGCACAGCTTCGATCCGAGCCTGCTGATCCTGGAGATCACCGAGACGGCGCTCATGGAGAATCCCGAGATGGCGCTGAAGGTACTCACCGCGCTCAAGGCACTCGGCGTAGGACTGGCCATCGACGACTTCGGTACGGGCTACGCCAGCCTCACGTACCTCAAGCACTTCCCCATCGACGAGCTCAAGATCGACCGGTCGTTCGTCAGCGGACTCGGCGCCGGCAACGGGGACTACGCGATCGTTTCGAGCTGCATCCAACTGGCGCATGCCGTGGGTATCAGGGCTGTCGCCGAGGGCGTCGAGACGGACTATCAGCGCTCCACGCTGCTCACCATGGGCTGCGATCTGGCGCAGGGCTTCCACTACAGCCGGCCGCTGGCGCCCGACCTCCTGGCGGACTGGATCACGGCCCGGCCTCCGATGAGCCCGGAGATCGCGGTGGAGCTGATCGCTCCGGAGCCCGACGACGACATCGAGGCGCTCGCCGTCGTCTGATACGCCGTCGCCCGATACCAAGCCTGCTGATGATGCGCGTAGGGTGACATCACGACGAACCATCATGGCGCTGACCGTCACCATGGTCGGCGTCGGACCCACCAGGCAGAATCCAGCGGAAGGACGCCCCATGAGTACCCATGACGAGCAGCCCCAGCACGACGAGTCGGCCGACGAAGAGCTGTCCGAGTCCCTCGAGGGCCACGAGGCCCTCTCCGAGGACGGTGACGCACCCTCACCTCTCGAGGAGGACGGCAACAGCCCGGTCCGGACCGACAATAGCTGACCGATCGCGTTTCACGAAGGGGCGTCCGCCGGTGCGGGCGCCTCTTTTCGTCCGAGGTCGCTAGTACTCCCGCGAGGACAGCACGCAGAACTCGTTGCCGTCGGGATCGAGACACGGGTTGTCCGTCGCGGCTGGCTCTGGTATGCGGGATGCGATGAGCGTAAAATTCGGCTATGGCACAGGACCCAGTCCAGACGAACCCGGAAAATTACCGTGTCGCCTTCGAGAACGACCGTGTGCGGGTCCTCGAGTACACGGACCGGCCGGGGTATACGAGCATCGAGCATCATCACCCCGACAGCGTCATGATCACTGCCAGTGCGTTCCGCCGCCGCCTCCATGCGCAGGGGACCAGCATCGACGTCGACCTCCCGGCTGGGGTGGCCCGCTGGTTGCCGGCGCAGGACCACTGCGGCGAGAACACCGGGACGACCGACACCCACACCTTCTTCGTCGAGCTGAAGGAGACTGCCCCTGCATCCACCGAAGTCCCGGCGTATCTGGGACCGGTCGCGCTCTAGGACCAACTCGTCACGTCCAGCCGGGGCTGTGGGTGACCAGCCGGGGCGCAGGTGACCTGCCGGAGCGGCGGCAGGTGGGGTTGATGCGGGCGTCGCCGGGAATAATGTTCAGCGAGCGAAGATGTCGTCGAGTGTGACGGTGATGAGCCCTCGATCGGTGATGAGTTGTCTTAGTTGTCCGAAGACCTGCGTCACGGCAGGAAAATTCAGGTGACCGATGATGATGTGGGCCGGCAGGAACCATTCGGTGGCGAGGTCGATGATCTGTTGTTCGGAGCGCGGACTGGAATCTGCCAGGGAGCCGTACCACATGACCGGTGAGGTGTAGCCGATCGAGGCGGCAGCCGCATCGGTTCGTGCGTCGCGGTATCCGAACGGGGGCCGGTAGTAGGGGCGGGGATCCACGCCGAAGGTGCTGACGATGAAGTCGTGATTCCGTTGCAACTCGGAGACGATGCCCGTGTCGCTGAGGCTGGTGAGGTCCGCGTGGGACCAGGTGTGGTTGCCGAGCTGGATCTGGCCGGACGTCACCAGCGGTTGCAGGAGTGCGGCGTGTTCCGACCATCCGGGGTAGGAGCCGTTGAGGAAGAAGGTCAGGCGTGTGCCGCTCGTGCGGGCGAAGTCGACGTATCGGCGGATGACGTCGCTGTCGGAACCGTCGTCGACCGTCCACGCCAGCATCGGGCCAGGCGACGGAAGGCCGGTGATCACCCCTGGAGGCAGTGGTACCCGGGTCACTGCCGGTGGGGTGCCGGCGACGCCCGTGGGCGCGGTCGGCGATGGGATAGGAGATGAGGGTGAAGGTGCGAAGGGCCGCGCACCTGATCCGGTCGGTCCCGCCGACGGAGTGGTGGGCTGTGTGCAGGCCGCAACTCCGAAGCCCAGGCCGCCGGCGATGAGTGCACTCATGAATGTGCGGCGCTCCACACAGATCCTTTCCCGAGGAAACCGATCGTAGCCGAGTGGAGTCCCGGACAGAAGCCCACCCCGTGCGCTAGCATCGAGGGATCAAGGGGAGTACTCCCGTTTGCGATCGACCCGTCAGTACGGATGCAGTGAAGCATCCCGGGTCATCGGTTCCGGTTCGGTCCGGGCGGAGGAGACCTTGGCGCCTATGTCCGACGCCTATCCTCTGGAGTACTTCATGCAGGTCACCCCCACGATCTGGTTGATCACCATCGCCGTGACGATCCTCTTCTTCGTCTATGAGTTCTTCGCACACGTGCGCACACCCCACGAGCCGACGATCGGTGAATCCGCCCGCTGGTCCGCCTTCTACATCGGGCTCGCGCTGGTCTTCGGCGTCGGGATCGGCGTCGTCTCCGGCTGGAGGTTCGGCGGTGAGTACTTCGCCGGATACCTGACCGAGAAGGCCCTCTCCATCGACAATCTGTTCGTCTTCCTCATCGTGATGACAGGCTTCGCGGTCCCGAAGAAGTACCAGCAGAAAGTGCTGATGATCGGCATCATCATCGCTCTGGTACTCCGCGGCGGTTTCATCGCCATCGGCGCCGGTCTGATCGAGAACTTCTCCTGGATCTTCTACATCTTCGGCGCACTACTGCTCGTCCTTGCCTACAGGCAAGCCTTCGGCGGCCACGACTCCAACCCGGCCGACGGCAGGTTCATGCAACTCGTCCGCCGCGCCCTACCCGTCACCGACGAGTACCACGAGGACAGACTCACCGTGCAGAAGGACGGCACACGCTATGTCACGCCGATGCTGCTGACCATCATCGCGATCGGCTTCGTGGACCTGATCTTCGCCGTCGACTCCATTCCCGCGATCTACGGCCTGACCAACGAGGCGTACATCGTCTTCACCGCCAATGCCTTCGCCCTGATGGGGCTGCGCCAGCTGTACTTCCTGATCGGCGGACTGCTCGAACGCTTGGTCTACCTGGCACAGGGACTCGCCGTCATCCTCGGGTTCATCGGCATCAAACTCATCTTCCACGCCCTGCACGTCAACGAGCTTCCCTTCATCAACGGCGGTGAGCCGCTGCTCTGGGTACCCGAGATCCCCATCTGGTTCTCACTCCTCTTCATCGGTGCCACCATCACCGTCGCCACAGCGGCGAGTCTGCTCAGATCCAGGGCCGACGATGCCGTCACCCACCATTAGGCGAGGCCGAGGGTCTCAGAACAGCGGCCAGGGCACCGCTGACATGCGACCACCTGGAGCCGGGAATCGTCCGACCGACCGCAATCGGCCGCAGCGCGTGTCGAGAGCCACGATCTCCTCGGGGGTGAGAAGATCCGTCAGGTGTCGACCCAGTTCACCCTGTAGTCCGTCGCTGACGCGGTCGATGCCCTCGAGTTCCTCGGCCGTCAGGGCATCCCCCAGCCAGCCCCACAGGACGGTTCGTAACTTGTGGTCGCTATGGAAGGTGAGACCGTGGTCCACGCCGTACCGGTGGCCGTCACTCATGGCCAGGACGTGGTCGCCCTTGCGGTCAGCGTTGTTGACGACCGCATCGAACACCGCCATGCGTCGTAGCGCGAGCGAGTCCTCGTGCACGAGGGCGACCACCCGTCCGTTCTCGTCCTGCCCCTCGAGCACCTGTTTCCAGCCCGCCTCCGGTACCTCGTCAGCGGGGAGCAGGTCCACGGCGCTCTGGTCGGGATCCTGCTCCTGCCACAGCTGCACCATGCCTTCGCCGAGCGGACCGTCACGCAGCCAGGTGTGCGGCACGATGTTCCAGCCCAGCACCTCCGAGACCAGGTAGGCCGCCACCTCGCGGTGGGCCAGCGCTCCGTCGGGGAAGTCCCACAGCGGGTGCTCGCCCGTCATGGGCTTGTAGACCACCGCGGCGTCCCCGATGCTGCCCAGGAAGGTGGCGTTCGACGCCGTCGTGATGCGGCCGGTGAGCGTGAGCTCGGCGGCCACGAGGTCCGGAGCAGGCATCAGTCCTCGGGAGGGGTGCAGGAGTGCCCGTCGGCGTCGATGGGATGACCGCAGTCGGAGCACGTGGGACGCCCGGCACCGACCACGTCGCGCGTGCGCATGGCGAAGGCCCGCGCGGTGCCGACCGGCATGCGGACACGGAGCATCTCCGGCACGTCGACGTCGTCCTCACTCAGTAGGGCTTCGGTGACCTCGGCGTCGTCGTCCGCGTCCACCTCGACGAGCGGGTACGCCTCGATGACAACCTGCAACGTGGCCGGATCCCACCCCAGGCTCATGGCGCCTGTGCGGAACTGCTCCTCGACGGACTCGAGCTGCTCGTTGTCGACGAGCTCCGTGGGAGTGCCCACGGGAACGCTGAAGGGATTGCCGTCCAGGTTGATGAGCTGGTCGAGGATCTCGTCGATCTTCTCGGCGAGGAGGGCGGACTGTTGTTTTTCCAGGGCGATACTGACGATCTGGGTTCCTGCGCGGACCTGCAGGTAGAAGGTGCGCTCCCCAGGGAGGCCTATGGTGCCGACGACGACCCGATCAGGCCAGGCGAACTCGTGAACTTGTGTAGGCATACAAGTATTTTAGGCGCTTCAGGGCGGTGGCGCTTGCTGACCTGCGCCGCCACCGACCGGTGCGTCGCCGGAATGCATGCTCGTGGCGAGCCAGGCCAGGTTGCCCGCGTCGGTGTTGGTCGCATGGACGGTGGGCCGGCCCGTACCGTAATGGACGATCGAGACCGAGGCAGGGCCCACGCTGATGCGTTGGAACAGATCGAGGTGCATGCCGAACGCATCCGCAAGGACCGACTTGATGATGTCCCCGTGACTCACCGCGACCCACACGGCTCCCGGCCCGTGCTCGCCCTGGAAAGCTGCATCGCGGCGTCGGATCGCCGCCACGGCGCGGGCCTGCATCCCCGCCATGGATTCCCCGCCGGGGAAGGTCACGGCGGACGGCTGCGACTGCACCACGGGCCACAATTCCTCGATCGCGAGCTCGGTCAGCGTACGCCCCTGCCACTGCCCGTAGTCGCACTCGGTGAGATCGGCGTCGACCGGCGCGTGCGGGGTGGCCTGCTGGCGGTCGAGGATGAACCCGGCCGTCTGCCGACACCGCTCGAGGGGGCTCGACACCACTCCGACGAGGGGCACGGCGGCGAGCCGATCCCCGGTCACGGCCGCCTGGTCACGCCCCACCTCGTCCAGGTGGACGCCGGGGGTCCGTCCGGCCAGCAGTCCGGACGCATTCGCTGTGGTGCGGCCGTGCCGCACGAGAATCACTGTGGCCATCCACCCAGCGTAGCCATGTGCGCGAAGGCGGCACGCACCGGCCGTGGGCGCCGCCCGCGACCGGCCCGCCACGGCCACCGCTAGGACTTGTCCTTCTCCTCCTCGATCGCCTTCACCAGCGCGGCGTCGTCGAGCTTCTGCCAGGGCGAGGCGTCGGAGCCCTGAACGGCCGCCTCGGGGCTGTCGCTCTGGCTCCACCACTTGGCCTCGTACACGCGGCCGTCCACGAGGATGCGATCACCCCGCTCGTACACCGCCTTCGGTTCCCACTCCGGGTACAGCCCGGCCGGAGCGGTGGCGACGGGGACGGGGCGCTCGTCCGGCAGTACCGGCCCCAGCAGCGTCCACGGGGTCTCCTCCGCCTGCAGCACGGGATTATCCGGCACGTCGCCCTGCGTCCAGTACTTCGCGGTATACACGTAGCCGTGCCACACCACGCGGTCGTCCTCCCGGTACGTGCCCACGTCGGACCAGATGGGGTAGGGGCTGGTCTCCGGGTCGTCCTCGACCAGCGCCTCGGGCGATTCCTCGGTGACGGGCTCCTCCGCGAGCGTCGCGGCGCGGCCCTCGAAATCGGCGCCGAGCACCGGGGCGAAGGCGAACCCCTTCTGGTCGATGCCGCTGCAGGAGTCCGACACCAGGGTGGTGTCGCCGTAGTTCTCGCTGCACGTGGCGTCCCGATTGAGCGACCACATGGACATGCGCCCTGCGCCGCGTTCGGCGGCGAAGGCGTTGAAGGCCTCTGCGTCCTCGAGCGTGAACACCTCACCCTTGACGTCGTTCTGCCCGATCATGGGTGTCAGCCCGATCTTCCGCCACGCCGCCTGCGGCCCGAGCGCCATGCCCGCCCGCTCGTACAGCACCTGGACCTGGCGGTGCGTGGCGTCCGCAGCGTTCTTCGACGCCGTCAGCATGTCGGTCCCCTCCGGCCGGCTACCGCCGTAGTCCATGGTCATGACGTTCACCCCGCCGAGGTCCACGCCCGCCTCGAGGAACTGTGCGACGGCTGCCGTACCCTCGGCAGTCAGCCCCGTGGGGGCCACGGGCAGGGTCAGCCACACGTTGAGCGGCCGCGCTGTGCCGGCGCGTTCCTTCTGCAGCGTGGCCATGGCCTCCGCCCGCCGCTCCCCGGCAGCGGTGTCTTTCAGGTTCTCGCCCTCGATGTCGAGGTCGACGGTCGAGAGTTCGTACCGGTCGATCACCTCCGCGTATGCGTCCGCGAGGTTGTCGGGGTCGGTGCAGGCCGTGGCGAGCTCGTCGTTCAGCAGCCCGCCGAAGGACACGATCACCTCCCCGTTGTCCTGCGTCATGCGGGCCACGCGACGGTCCAGGTCCAGGCCCGTCTCGGCGTCGTCGAGCGAATAATAGGTTCCCCACGACGGCGCGCACGGCTCGGTCTTCGAGGCCACGATGAAGGACAGCACCGCGCCCCCACCGATGTCCTTCGCCGGGTCCTCGAAGGCGTAGGAAGGGGTGGCTGTGACGTCGACGTAACCGGCGAAGAACGATCCGGCGCTCTCCGCGGTGCGGGCGTCCTCCCAGCGATTGAAGCCGGTGAGTCCGCCCACGGTGACGGCCGCGACGGCGCCGGAGAGCAGGCAGAGGCGGGCCAGGGAAAGTTTCCGGCCCGGGAAACGTGCAGACACGATGAACCCCAGATCATGACGGCAGCAGGAGGAAGGACGAGCGTGAGACCGCGAATGCTGCGTGAAAGGCCCATGGTACCGACCAGGATCATCTGCGCAACCCGCTAACGATCACCCGGGAAATGCCGAGAGTACGGCACGGAACCGGGCCTCTGGGGAACGCCGCCCGGCCAGGAATCGTCCCTCGACTGCCGGGTAGCCATGTCAAAACACGTCACCACCGCCGAGCGCACCTCCGCGCCGGTCCGCCGTCGCCAGTGGGGTGCCGAGCGACGCTCGGAGCCCCTGTCGATCGTGCATCCGATGCCATCCGCGCGGAAGCTCGCCCTGGGACGGCTGGCGATCGTCACGACGGTGCTGGCATGGATGACGTACATCGTCACCACGGTCCTGCGCCAATTCGCGAACAACCCGAACGCGGGCTTCCGATTCCAGCTCGAGGCGGTGTCGTACCTGGTCGTCGTCACGTTCCTCACGTTCTCGGCACTCATGTACCTGGTGGCACGCCAGGGGGCCATGTACAGGTTCAGGGACCACCGGCGGGTGCCACGCGGCGAGCTGGACCGCCACTTCGCCGATCACCGCGAGGGCATCACCGTGCTGGTGCCCTCCTACGCGGAGGAACCCGCCGTCGTGCGCGCCACCCTGTGGTCCGCCGCGCTGCAGGAGTTCCCGAACATCCGGGTGGTCCTCCTGCTCGACGACCCCCCGCACCCGAAGGACCCGGTGACGCGCGAGCGGCTGGACGCCACCCGGGCACTGACCTTCGAGATCGAGTCCAGCCTGCTGGAACCCTCCACCAGCGCCGCGGCGGCCCTCGCCGCCTTCGAGGCGGACGTGGCCGCCCGGGGCGCAGACGCCCCGCCGTCGTGCGTCGACCTGCCGCCGCTCATCGCCGCGTACGAGGCCGCCGCTATCTGGCTCGAGGACATGGCCGAGGCCGAGACGGTGGAGGACCATGTGGACGAGTTCTTCGTGGACCTGGTGGTCATGGGCCTGGCCCGCGAGCTCCGCCTCACCATGTACGCGCTCGACGCCGCGCTGGTGCAGGAGCAGTGCCCCGAACCGGAGCGCGTGCGGGAGCTGTACGTCCGGCTGCTGCGGATCTTCTCGACGAGGCTCGAGACCTTCGAGCGCAAGGCCTACGCATCGCTCTCGCACGAGGCGAACAAGGCGATGAACCTGAACGCCTACATCTCGCTCATGGGCCGGCGCTGGCGGAAGGAGCACGTGGCCACCGGGACGGTGCTGCGACCCCTGGCCGACGGGGAGGCCGCGGACGGTCACGAGGTCCTGGACGTCCAGGATTCCACCTACCTGCTCACGCTCGACGCCGATTCCCTCCTCCTGCGCGATTACTGCGTGCGCCTGGTCTACCTGCTCGAATCGCCCGGGAACGAGCGGATCGCCGTCACGCAGACGCCGTACTCCTCATTCCGCGGAGCGCCGACGCGCATCGAGCGGGTGGCGGGGGCCACCACGGACATCCAGCACATCCTGCACCAGGGCATGTCCTACTACGGCGCCACGTTCTGGGTGGGCGCGAACGCCGTGATCCGCAAGCGGGCCGTGGAGGACATCGTCGAGGTCGAGAACGTGGGCGGGTTCGAGATCAAGACCTACATCCAGGACCGCACGGTCATCGAGGACACCGAATCGAGCGTGGACCTCGGCACCCATGGCTGGACCCTCATGAACTACCCCGAGCGCCTGAGCTACAGTGCCACGCCCCCCGACTTCGGCTCCCTCGTGGTGCAGCGCCGGCGCTGGGCCAACGGCGGGCTGCTGATCCTGCCGAAGCTGTGGAACCAGGTACGCCACCGCCGCCACCTGCGCGAGCAGATCCTGGCCAGGGAGCTCCTGCTGCGGGTCAACTACATGGCGTCGATCGCCTGGGCGAGTTTCGGGCTGCTCTTCCTGCTCGCCTACCCCTACGACAGCAGGCTGCTGAGCCCCGTGGTGTTCCTCGCCGCCGCACCGTACTTCCTCGCGATGGGCAGTGACCTGCGGGACTGTGGGCACCGGTTCTCGGACATCTTCCGGATCTACGGGTTCAACCTCGTCCTGCTGCCGGTGAATCTGGCCGGTGTGCTGAAATCCATCCAGCAGGCGTTCACAGGGGAGAAGATCCCGTTCGTCCGCACCCCGAAGGTGAAGGACCGCACGGCCGCTCCCGGCTTCTACGTGGTGATCCCCTATGCCATCGTGGCCTTCTCCCTGCTCACCCTGGTGCGGGACGCCCTGGAGCAGAACTGGGGCAACGCGGTCTTCGCCGGTCTGAACGCCATGCTGGCCGCCGGCGCCATCCGCGCCTACATCGGTATCAACAACTCCGTGGTGGACATGTGGCTCGGCGTCCTGAACTGGCTGTACGTATCGCCGCGCGTCCGGAAGGTCGAGGAGTCGAAGGTGGTGCCGAAGACCGCGGCCGAGGCGGACTGGGAGTCGATCCTCTACCACGGTGACCGCCGCCTGAACCGGGATCTTCGTTCGGGCAACGACCGCCGACGTCGGGCCGGGGTGCGCTGAGGCCTTCCCGGGCCCGGGCCGCCGAGGAGTTCGCCTGACGGGGGCTTTGCGCCTCAGGTCCCGCAGTACGTCGTGTACGCGCCGAAGTCCCCCGGCGGCCCGGAAGCGTAGCGCTCCAGGCCGGGGCGTTCCTCGAAGGGCCGGGTGATGGTATCGACCAACCGATCCAGAAGGTCCAGGTCGCCCCGGGTTGCCGATTCGAGCGCTTCCTCGACCAGATGGTTGCGCGGGATGTAGAGCGGATTGACCCGGTCCATCGCGTCCGCATCAGGGCCCAGGGCGAGCCAGCGGGCGGCCCAGGCATCGAAGGCGGCGACGTCGAGCACCCTGTCCCGTGCCGGGCGCGCGTCGCCGCGGGCGGCCGAGGCGAGACCGCGGAAGAACGCGGTGTAGTCCACGTGGTTCTCCTGCAGCAGCGAGAGCACGTCCTGTGCCAGCGACGCCGCGACGGCACCGTCGACGTCGTCCGGCAGTCCCAGCTTGGCGCTCATGCCGGCCAGCCACACCGCGGTGTACTGCGGACGGAAGGCCTCGAGCGCCGCGACCGCGAGCCGGACGGCCTCCTCCTGGTCCTCGGCGATGAGCGGGAGCAGGGTCTCGGCGAGGCGCGCGAGATTCCACTCGGCGATCGGCGGCTGATTGGCGTAGGCGTAGCGGCCGTCGCGATCGATGGAGCTGTAGCGGGCACCGTGGTCGAAGACGTCCATGAAGGCGCACGGCCCGTAGTCGATGGTCTCGCCCGAGATGGTCATGTTGTCGGTGTTCATCACGCCGTGGACGAAGCCCACGAGCATCCACTGCGCCACGAGGGCCGCCTGCGCGCTCACCACGGACTCGAAGAACGCCAGGTACGGCCGCTCAGCGGATGCCGATTCCGGGTAGTGGCGGCCGATGGCATGGTCCGCCAGGCGCGTCAGGAGGCCCCGGTCACCGCTGGCTGCCGCGTACTGGAAGCTCCCCACGCGCAGATGGCTACCGGCCACGCGGGTGAGGACGGCGCCGGGCAGCAGTCTCTCGCGGCGCACCTCGCGTCCGGTCGCGGTGACGGCGAGTGAGCGGGTAGTCGGAACGTTGAGGGCATGCATCGCCTCGCTCACGATGTACTCGCGAAGCATGGGCCCCACGACGGCGAGGCCGTCGCCGCCGCGCGCGAACGGCGTACGCCCCGACCCCTTGAGGTGGAGGTCGCGGAGCCGACCGGCCGTGTCGGTGAGCTCACCGAGGAGGAGGGCCCTGCCATCGCCGAGGCCCGGGTTGAAGCTGCCGAACTGATGTCCGGAGTAGGCCTGCGCCACGGGGGTGGCGCCGTCGGGCGGGGACGTCCCGAGCAGCAGGGCCAGGCCCTCGGGGGAGCGCAGCCCTTCGGCGTCCAGGCCGAGCTCGGCGACGAGGGGCTCGTTGAGGGCCAGGAGGCGTGGCTTCGGGGCCGCATCCGCCTGCCAGGCGACGGCCATCTCGGGCAGGTCCCTGGCGAAGCGGTTGTCGACGGTGACTCTGGACCGGATAGGCACGCTCATCCCTCCACCGTACGCGCGGACGACACCCTGGACGATCCGATCAGTGCGTGCGCCTGCGCCGGGGTTGGGCGACGACGGCGACAGCCACGGCCAGCAGGAGAGCGACGACGCTCAGGATCCCGGCGGCCGTGTTCCGGAAGGAGGACGCGACGCCGGCCTGCAGCGCGCCTGCCGCCTCGTCCGCCTGTGCGGGTTCGTCCGCCTGGACGACGGCAGCCTCCGACGATGTTTTCGTGCCGGTAGCCGACGCCGAGGTGTCCGGGGCCCGGACGACGGAGCGTCCACCGGCAGCCGGAGCAGGGTTGGCTTTGCGCGGCAGGGCGCGTTGCGCGGGAATGCCCATACCTGCCTCCAGTGCTTCCGCGGGCACCACGCCGCGGGCAGGGGTCCTGGCACTCCCGTCCGCCGTGGGCACCGTACCGGGAACCTCACCGGTCGGGGCGCTCGGTCCGGAGGGCGGCGTGGTCGCCTCCGGGGTGGTCTGCACCGGGGCTGAGGTCTCCGGGCCTGGTTCCGGGTCCGTTTCCGGGGTCGTCTCGACCGGCGGGGACTCGACGGTCCCGGTAGGAGGGTCTGCGCTCTCGAGGGGAGGGTCGACGGTCTCGACGGGAGGCACGACCGGGGGAGTGGTAACCGCAGGGACCACGGACTGGTCGGTGGGCGGTTGCTCGACGACGGTCGGTGGCACCGGGGTGAGTGTCGTGGCGACGGCGGCCGCTGGTGCCGACAGCATCAGGCCGGAGCTGATCGCCAGTGTGGTGAGGACGAGAGAGGCACGCATGGCGGGGTCTTTTCGGGTGGGACGAGGCAAGTTGTTCGGGTGGGACGAGGCGGGACGACGGGCACGCGACTGCGCGGAACGCTGTCGGCCACACCGTTCATGGTACGCGGCTCCCGGGCCGAAGCCCACCCGCCGGGCGGCTGTGTCGGGCCTACTCGCTGCCGACCGTGGTCCGGTCACCGCTCGTCTGCCCGGACGACCGTGCGGGGGGCTGGAAGACCACGAAGCGGTAGGCGAAGTACCGGAAGAGATTGCCCAGGAGGACCCCCACCACGTTGCCTGAGAGGTTGTCCGCGAACGCGCTGGTCAGCCCGAGGACGTAGTGCGAGACGAAGAGGCACCCCGCGGCGATCCCGAGCCCCACGAGATTCGTCAGCCCGAAGAGGACGGCTTCCTGGCGCTTGGAACGCCCGCCCAGCTCGCGGAACGTGAAGTATCTGCTGCCGAGCCACGAGACCCCTGTCGCGGCAGCGACCGAGATGATCTTCGACAGAATGGGCGCCACCCCGAATCCCGAGGACAGGATGTTGAACAGCATGATGTCCACCACGAAGGCCACGGTTCCGACGGCGGTGAAGGATCCGAGCCTCCTCAGCACACCCCGCACGGATCGGCTCCTTCGTTGTCGACACCGCAGTCTATTCCTCTGGTCGTCCAGGCAACCAATTGTCCCTGGCAGCGTGTATTGATGCGCCGATCACGCCACGACGCGCGGGAGTAGGGCGCGATCGACCTCGGTTAGCATGAGGTTTTCTACCAGGAGGACGTCATGAACGAGACCATGCTCGCGGGACGGCTGAACATCAGGACCAGGTCGTTCGAGGTCAGGGAGGTCCCCGTCCCCGTTCCGGGACCGGGATTCGTGCGGGTCAAGGTCCAGGCGGCCGGTGTCTGCCTCTCCGATGTCCACCTGATCCAGGGACTGCTGACGCCCCGGCACCTGGTGGGTGACGAGGTCACGCTCGGCCACGAGACGGCGGGCAGCGTGGACGTGGCCGGTGACGGCGTCGACGCGTGGAACCCTGGCGACCGCGTGGTGATCCAGGCAGGCTACGAATACAACGGTGTCACGCTGACCATGGGCGTTGACTACGACGGCGGCTGGGCCGAGTACGTGGTGGTGCCGGCCGGTGTGCTCGTCCCGCTCAGCGCGGACTTCTCCTTCGAGCAGGCTGCGATCATCCCCGACGCCGTCTCGACGCCGTGGGCCTCCATCGTCTCCACCGGGGGCGTCCGGCCTGCCGAGGCCGTGGGCGTCTGGGGCGTCGGAGGACTCGGCGCCCACGGCGTGCAGTTGCTCCGCATGATCGGCGCGGCACCGATCATCGCCGTCGACCCGTTGCCCGAGGCCCGTGAGCGGGCGCTGGCCTTCGGCGCGGACCTGGCCCTCGACCCTCTGGCGGACGATTTCGCTGCCTCGATCGCGGAGGCGACGAGCGGGCGGGGCCTCGACGCCGCCTTCGATTTTGCCGGGGTCGACGCCGTGCGCGCGCAGGCGGTGGACAGCCTGGGGCTGAAGGGCCGGCTGGTGATCGTGGGTCTGAGCGGCAACCCGATCACCATCTCCGACAGCACGTCCTTCTCCTACGGGCGCAAGCAGCTCCGTGGGCACTACGGCTCGGAGGCGCACCACGTCCCGGAGCTCGTGGCCCTCGCCGAGCTGGGGCGGCTCGATTTCGTCCGCTCCATCAGCGACACCCTCCCGCTCCGGGACGCCGCTGCCGCCGTCGAGCGGCTGGAGAGCAAGGAAGGCAATCCGATCCGGCTCGTGCTGGTGCCCTGATGGCACTGCGGCGCCGGTCGGCAGGACCTGATCAGGTGGGCAACCCGCGTCCGTCGATCCTGGCGGGGTAGCTTCGAATGGCAAGAAGGCCGCCCTCTCGAGGAGGGCGGCCTTCCGCGTTCTCGTTCGGAAGTGGCTTGGTGCTAGGGGGTGATGAGGGTGGAGGCCCCGGTGGTGGCCGCCTGGTGGCGTGCCTGGACGTCGGTCCAGTTCACCAGGTTCCACCAGGCCTTGACGTAGTCGGGCTTCACGTTCACGTAGTCCAGGTAGAA
>NZ_VSLD01000020.1 GCF_008107445.1 Arthrobacter echini
CGCCGCCTCGGTTCAGGGCTCAGAATTTTCCCCGCGCCACCTCGCTCAGGATGTCGTTAGCGAGGACCTGATCAGCCAACAACTTCTTCAGCCGGGCGTTCTCCTTCTCCAGCTCCCTGGTCCGCTTCGAGGTCTCGGCGTTCTTCTCGGACCCGTACTGGTTCACCCACCGGTACCAGGTCGCTTCGGTGACCTGGAGTTCCTTGACGACCTCGATCATCGGGCGCCCGTCATTGAGCATCCTCTGGCCCTGCCGGACCTTCGCGATGACCTGCTCCGGGGTATGTCTACGTGCCATGTCTGTGAAATTCCTCCTGCACCCATTATCGGATGCGAAACTCACACAACCACTGGACTCCTACCCGGGGACCCAACCACTGTCGTGGCCGGGCTGATCTGGGCCGGATGCGTCATGCCCTCGGACGAGGCAGACCTAGACGATTCGCTGTCCTATGCCAGACCAACCACTGCGCTGTGGATGAATGAAGAACTCATCGCTCTAAACAACACCGACATACGCGAAGCGTGGTACGCCGGTCATTTGAGAAGCCAAGCAACCACCACCGCCCTACAAACCGACTGGGGAATCAGCACCACCCCCTGGTACGCAACGAACAGTCGGGAATCGGTCCGTAAAGGCATCTACATTCTGGGTGAACAGTACGGCGCGATGAGTCAAGGAGCCGGCGTGAAAACCAACGCCGGTGGTGCGCGATGGATCATGCGTCGAAGCTTCGCCGAACTCTTTGACCCATCACTTCGAGGCCCCGAATTGACAGCCGCCATCAGCGCCTGGACCGACACTGCAATGGATCCAGTACAGCGACTCCGGGCGTTCGTTGCCCGCGAACGGCGTACCACCTCTGAAAGCATCTCCGTGGACTTACCAGGCGGTGACACACGACAGCTATCTCCTGGCGACTCATCACTGATTCTTAAGGGAGTCATCGAGATATGGGCGATCCAACGACTACACGCCCCAGCCATCCTCACCATCAGCGAACCAGGCGATAAAAAAGCCTTTGTAGATGAGCGCCGCCTAGCTGCCGCAAATATCTCGATTAACGTTTCTGACCTCTTACCCGACGCACTGATCGTTGATATGGCAGCGAACCCGCCGGAATTCTGGATCGTTGAAGCTGTCGCTACGGGCGGTCCGGTGGATGAGCGCCGACGGGAAAATTTCAGGCAGTGGGCCATCACTCAACGCATCAAACCCGACCAACTCCGATTCCTCAACGCCTTCCTGTCCCGCAACGACCCGGCAGCGAAAAAACACCTGATGGACCTCGCAGTCGGCACATACGCCTGCTACCTCGACGAACCGGACCGCGAGCTGGCATGGGACACCATCAAGTCCGTCGTCCCAAACAACGTCGTCACTCTCAAACGGCCTCAACAGGATCCCCTGCAGCAGCAGTAGGACTGCCACAGCACCACAGGTCGCCTGACCTACACTCTTGCTGCGACCACTTACCGACCCGTTGAACTCGCCCGCAAACTGGGATACACGGACGAGTCACGTCCTGGCAGCGTGGTGCGGGCTTACCTCCGGGTGAAACACCCCAATCATCCGGCGCACCAGCCGTGGATCCTCGATGAAGACGAAGCCGCCAACGTCCTGGCACATGTCCCGCGTAAGGGTTAGCTGCTGATCAAACCCTAGTCCCATGGAACGATGAGGCGCGGCTTCACGATGTGCAGTCCCCGAGGCGGCTTCATAAAGCTGTTCCCAGGGCGCTCCGGATTCTTTGAGTAGGTTTGGCGGAGCATCAACGCTTTCTCAAATACCTCACACGCTGTCCGCAGCGAGGTGGCCATTGCCAGCTCATTGGACGACAGCTGCCCACCGAGCGTTTTCGAGGATCCGTCGTCGTCATGAACATCGAACAGAGTGAGGTGCTGTCGGGCCCAGGGCCGCCCGTGAGCGGCCGCTGAACACATCTGCCACGTAAGGTACGAGCGGGGCAGTGAAAAGGTCTTTGCCGTGTCCTTGATAATCGTGGTGATCGTCAAGTTACTATTGACGTCCTGGATCTTCAGCCCATTACGCCTGAGTACGCCATGCAGTACTTCCAACAAATCCTGGTCATATCCTGCACGGGGGTCAATGGTCTGAGCTGCCCTCTTTTGATCGCTTAGGTGGCTCTTCGTGGTTCGTGGGGAGCGGGGCTCGTGTCGTAGTTAGCTAGGAGCTCGTGGTCCTGCTGAGACGAGTGTGTCTAAGCATCCATCTTGAACAGGAACCACGAGCCTTGAGTAAGCCTACTTTGGCAGCAATTGACGCTGCCACCACCATTTTCAATCTGCCCGGATACCGGGTCCTGGACGCCGCGTCCATGGCTTCCGGTCGGCGACGGGTCACGGTGGAGTCCGTGGACCCGCCAGGCTGCCCGGGCTGCGGGGCGGTCGCGTCCCGGCTGAAGGAACGCCGCCTGCAGCGGGTCCGGGACATCCCGGTCGGAGGGCTGGTGGAACTGGTGTGGGCGAAGCGGCGCTGGTTCTGCGACGAAGCTCTCTGCGCCCGGAAGTCCTTCTCGGAAGCCACCGTCCAGGTGCCCAGGTTCGCCCGGTCCACCCGCCGGCTCACCGACCAGGTGGTGTCCGCGGTGATCGGCTCGGGCAGGGCCGTGTCCGAGACCGCAGCGTCGTTCAAGGTGTCCTGGTGGCTGGTCCAGAACGCCGTGAACCGGGCGGCGTTGGCGCTGCCGGACGTTGATTCTCTGGCGCCGCGAATGCTGGGCATTGATGAGCACCGGTACCGATCCGTGCGGTTCTTCCAGAACCCGACCACGAAGGCCTGGCGGAGGTATGAGCCTTGGATGTCGACGATCGTGGACCTGGACACCGGACAGATCCTGGGGATCGTCGACGGCCGTGACAGCACCGGCGTCGGCGACTGGCTCAAAGCCCGCCCCTTGGCGTGGCGGCTCGGGGTGCAGGTTGTCGCGATCGACCCGTCGGCGGCTTTCCGCAAAGCGCTACGGATGTGGTTGCCGCGCACCGCGGTGTCCGTGGACGCGTTCCATCTGAGCATGCTCGCCAACAATATGGTCACCGAAGTCCGCCAACGGGTAACCCAGGAAACCCGGGGCCGGCGGGGCCGGTCCGTGGACCCGTCATGGGCGAACCGGCGCCTGCTCCTCAAGGGTACAGAGAAGCTCTCCGACCGGGCCAGGAACCGGCTCGACGTGGTTTTCGCCGTCGATGACCCCACCGGGCGCCTCGAAGCCGTCTGGAAGGTCAAGGAACACCTCCGCGCCCTCCTACGCACCGGCTCCCTCCACGACGCAGAACACGCCAAAGCAGAACTCGCACGGCTCGTGGACCTCGCTGACCTGCCCGAGACCCGCCGGCTCTACCGCACCATCTGCAGGTGGTGGCCCGAGATCGAAGTCCTCATCACCACCGGCGCCACGACCGCGAAAGTCGAAGCGAACAACACCGCGATCAAGCACATCAAACGCACCGCACGCGGCTACCGCAACCCGGACAACTACCGATCCCGTATCCTGCTCACCAGTGCCACCCGAACGGCGGCATGACACTCAACCTCAGCAACGCCATTCCCCACGAACCGTGAAGAGCCGCTTAGGTTGACGTGTTCAAGCCTCAAAGAACGCGTGGCAACAGCAAGCGGCACACCATCCTGCAAGATCCACAGCGCCGTCGACGACGCTTCGATCGCTCCTCTAATCAGGGTGTAGGGGGCAAAGGTGTGCTGCGACTTGGCCTCTACGAGCTGTGCCTTGAGTGCGTGAAGATGATCCACAGCAGTGTGAAGGAGATACCCCAAGAGATGTGACGCCTGTAAGGGCTCGGTCAGCCCGTCGATAACATCAAGGAGTGAACCTGGCGCATTATTATGGGCTTTTTCCCCTACTTTGTGCCATTCATCGATCTGCTGAAGATCACGTCTCATACCCTTCCACGCAAGGTTCGAGTCGCCGGGTTTGAGATCTCGAAAGTATGTCGACCGCTTACTCACTGATTACCTCGCTGGCGCAGTAACGCCTGCGGCCGCATCTTTGATCACCAGGGCTGCCCGCTAAAGTTAACTTCTTGCTCCCGAGGTTCAGGTAACTCATCTGGCACCAATCCAACATCATCGGGATGATGGAAAAGCCATTGCCTCGTATTTGCTATGGTGTGCGAGTTGAAGAGCTTCGCCATTGCGGTTGTGGGGGGAATCTCAGCGTCGGAGACGCCGGTAGCGTTGGACTCAGCCACTGCCCTCTTTTCTGCTTCGTCCGTTATTCCCTCGAAGGTAGGAGTTGGGTCGCTTAGGAGTAGTCCGATGTTTCGAGTCAACGGGACAGTGATACCCCACGCGGTGAAAACGCCCACGCCCATCTCTATCTCTGCAAAATTGGGGTTTCGGATGAGCGACACAGGAGTATCGCAGGTGAGAAGCGTCTTACGTTCAAATCTGTACAAGAGCCACGGCCGACCGATGATAAAAGGCAGAATGGACGGAACGAGTTCGAGGATCTGCACGATGTGTCCAAGCGGCGTAGTCTGCATCTTCAGCCCATCGGGATCGGCAGCCTGTACGAGAAGCTTGTCCAGAGTCTCTTCGTCGACTTCCTTCCCCATCCGCTCGAACTCTCGGGTCAGACCCTCTTTCCCCATTGCTGTAAACATCACCCGGGCCAAGCCTGACTCCATCTGGCTCAGGGAAGCGCGAGTATCTGGTCCTCGAAGAAACTGGAACGCAATAAAAGTGGCTAGAATTTCTCGTTCTTCCGTAGGGAGTGGCCATACTCCCTCGGCTACCTGTCTAATGACCCCGGCAGCCTTGCCTTCAATCTCAGACAAAGCCTGCTCGAAGACGTCTTCCCCTGCTGGATGCCCCACTATCGAGTAGAAGTTCCTCCACACCGTTGCATTACTTGTGGCTGATCGAAATCGTCGACCATCCTTTAAGCCGACAGTCCCGATCGTTGGTTCAGCCCCGGTAGTCGCGAACCCTTTGAGATAGAAATTTGGTACCGTGTGGTGTCGCCGAGCAGTCGGCATTGAAGTTCCTCTCCTTAGATGATGCCAGCATCTTACCCAGCATTCCAGTCAAGACAGCAGTTGTCATTGCGCTCAGAAGGTGGAGGCGAAATCGGATTACACAGTTCCGCCTCAGATCTTCACTCATAACAGAGGAAATTCTCAGGCTCCACCTCATGGGAGCGGCGGGTGCGCTGTAGCTGAGCCGCTCCAGGGCGTACGCGCTGCAACGCGATCAAGAGTTTCCTTGAGTAGGACGTGCCTGGACTGATAGTCGAGCGCGACAGGCGCGTACCGGGCGGTGGAGGCTCTTCTACTTGCTGATGAGCAGCAGCGGCCGAGGGCGGCAAGAATACTGTGCAGTGTACGTTTCATACCACCACCCGCTCCCCTATCAGGCCAACTCGGCCTTCGCCGTCGTAGTGTCCTTCATGGCGTACTCGGTAATTAGGGACTCGAACTTTCTAAGCGTGTACGTCGGTCAGCGGCCCACCCTCGTCAACAAGTCTCGTGGCGGCGAGAGGAACGGGGTGCGATTCTGGGCGGTGATTTTCGCGGGCGCGAAGACCTGGGGTACGGGTATCCCGGCTCTTCTTACTTGAGGTGGGAGTGGCTGAGTCCGCCGCCGATGAGGAGCATGCGTAGGCGGTAGTTGTCTCGGTTGCGGAATCCTCGGGCGACGCGGCGGTGGAGTTCGATGAGTCCGTTCACGG
>NZ_VSLD01000021.1 GCF_008107445.1 Arthrobacter echini
TCGGAGACCTCGACCCCCTCATCCCGCTGTTGCCACAGCACCTAGCCAGCTCGCACCCTCACGGACCCTTCCACCTGAAGTCTCAAGACATCGCCGACGGACCTACACTCTGCTTCTTGAAGAGCCCATTTAGCGAGGGAGCGACAATGACTGGACTCAGAGAGAGCACATGCGGGATACCTGCAGTGCCGATCGTTGTAAATTCTTCCACGCCCACGTCTGGCCGAGCATTCGTCGGGCGTTCAGAGAACTTGTGGTAGCCGCTTCCGCCTGGCGACTTAGGCGTTGGCTCGAGAAGGACCTGGAGAAGGAGCTTGCGGCCCACCTAGCGCTTCCCGGGCAGGACTTGTTGCTCATAGGCCGACAGGTGAAGATTTTTCGGGGGCTCGTCGATCTACTCGCAATTGACTCGACCGGTACCATTTACATCATAGAGGTGAAGCTGAACCAAGCCCGCCCCTCCTCGATCGGTCAGGTTTTGAGCTATCGACGTGCGGTAAAGCGGCTGAACAGAGAGAAGATCATTCGCATTGTTGCTAACGGTAAGCTGGAGATCGACTTGGTGGAGTCCTTTCGACTGCACTTCGGCTACCCGCTACCAGAGACCGTAAATGAATTTCAGGTCCTTGTGATCGTTGCAAAATCTATTCATCCGCAAACCGCTTACAGCATTTTGGAGTTGCGGGAGGAGGCTTATTCGGTCCCAGTAACGACGTTTCGGTACGTCCGTGAGCCCGATGCGATCAAGCTAGTCCCGTGCTGCCAGGACGACCAGGACGTGGAGAAAGGCTCGCATCTGGACACGACTCAGCCGGCACCTCTTGATCCCGCCAATGCGCTTCGGAACCAATGGAGACGTCGGCGACCCATCGACGAGGACATTCGACGGTTCTGGTTGACCAATGCGCAGGACTTTGGGCCTTTTGTGACCTTTGGGTTCATTTTCGACCGCTACGAGGAATGGCTTAACGCGCAGCAGGCCAACGGCGTGCGCCCCCGTAACAAAGGATTGCTTGGCGAACAGGTGAGGGCGATCACGGAAGAGTCTAACGAATGGAGTCGTGTTTGGGTTGCTCGCCGGGCCGATATGGCTCCTTACAACACAATCGTGGCACCACCGTCTGTTCGGTCATACCGCGCCCTTGATCACTCCGTTGTGGCATACCAGCGGAACCCCATCAGCAGGGCACAGGGGGCGTAGCGACCATCATGGCACCTCCCGCGCCTGTCTCATCCTTTATATCGAGCTGGCCAGACGCGGCGTGGGAACGTTTACTCAAGCGGTCCCTCATCGAAGCCCACGTCGCCCGCGATGGTCCACCGGTTAATAGCCAGGTGTTGAGGGGATAGTGAGTCATGTGAAGCTACCAGCGTGGATAGCGGAAGAAGCTTCTGACATCCGTAAACCCAGGTCATCGCGTCTACAGGGCACCCAGTTTCGGCGCTCAAGGTTCCGAGGCCGTAGACGAGTCGCCAGTTCTGGATGATCATGGAATCAACCAGCAGTGAGGAGGACAGTAATGCCCGCCGCCGCCGAGATGGGCGCGACACGTAAGGAGCAGCTGTTGAGGCAGCTACACCGCGAGATCCTCGCTGCCCGCCTGAAGGTCACCCTGGACCGGGAGCTGGGTCGGGAGACCTCGTCGGCGGTGAGAAGCCTGGCGCGCATCAAGCTGCCGCTGCTGGTCAGCGAGTACGGCCGCGAGGGTGCAGTGATCGAAAAACCGAGGGTGAGACATGGATAGCACTAACGAGCTGCTTGAGACGTTGCGTGGAGAGATCTTCGCGGCCGAGGTTAAGGTCATTCTCGACCAGCGGCTGGGCCGCGAGACATCTCCCACCGTCAAGAAACTGGCCGCAGTGAAGCTGCCGCCGCGGGCGAGGTCACACAGGCATCTTCCTAGTGCGCCAGAGCAGGGTAGCGTTCATCAGACGCGGAAGGAACAACTGCTCGAGACGTTGCGCGATGAGATCTTCGCCGCCGAGGTTAAGGTCATTCTCGACCAGCGGCTGGGCCGCGAGACGTCGTTGACGGTGAAGCGTTTGGCCGCGATGAAGATACCGCCAGCCATCAACTCCAACGATCCGTAGCTGCTGCAACGGTGAGGAAATCTGCTGGTCGGAGTCCTCCGGCACGACGCCGACCCGCCACAGGACCTGAATCATTGGCTCGGGTAGGACTAAGGTGCTGATCTGGCGATTTCGCCTCGCGAGATCACCAGATCAGGTGGGCTGAATCACGAGCTACGTGGCGAGCTTCTCAACCTAACTGGGCCGGCTTTCTGGGCAGCGTCGGGAGGCAATGTATAGGAAGTTATAGGGGTTTATAGGGAAAATCCTATAAACTCCTATAGTACGGCGTGTCTCGGACCGATACGCGTGTCCCGAGGTTGAAACGCCGGGCGAAATCTCAGCGTCTGCTTCTTACTTGCCAGAGCGGCTGCTTCAGCTCAGCGGCGTGATGAGAACAAGACACGGGCACGCGCAATTCTAAGTAGCTGGGCCGTAAGGTCCACAACTGCGATGCTCGGTGAATGACGACATCATCACCGTGGATTCGTGGACGTGGCATCGACCGGCTCCTGGCCCAAGAAACGAACATCTCGGATCTACTTCAGTTTCTCAGTGACCAAGACGGCAGGCCTTGGGAGGGCTTGGTTGGCTTCATCCCGGAGAAGGTGGAGCGGGAGGTCCTTCAAGCGAACAACTCGGATCTCCTGCTGACATCTATGGACGGCGAACGGGTCGCTATAGAGGTGAAGCTCGCCCACAGCCTCAGCACGGATCAACAGGAGAGATATGAGGGGCTCTCGGCGGATACCCGACTCATTCTTGCGGCGCTCAGCTTGGACAAGCAGCGTCTGGAGTTGGACCCGACGACCCGCTGGAGCTTCCTTGGCCTCGTCCGGATTTTCGATGCCTGGACAGAAGTGGAAGATGAGGCCGCCCGTACCTTGGCTACTGAGGTTGTGCTCGTTCTTCGGAAATGGGATGAGCAGATCGCTGGTGTCTTTGAGTTGCCCGGCGAAGAAGGCACCCTAGCCTTGAACGTCCTGTCTCAGAAATTTCTAGCGAGGGTGGTCAGTCGCCGAATCGCGATGGACCTCCGCACGCGACGGCCGGCCAGTCACGCTGGCGTTACTAGCGGCGGAGGGCTGCCGCTGGTCCAGTCATGGCAAGCCATCCGCGGCGAGGACACCAACGGCTACTTCATGGCTGAAGTCCGCTGGCGGGGAAACAAGCCTGAGGGCGAACTGAGGTTCGGGGTGGACTTTGTTGTCCCCGCTGGTGAGACCGAGAGCGAAGAAATACGCCGGGCGGCCTACGACCTATCTAGCACCATGGAGGACCACATGGTCAAGTCCCTTGTGGTGGTGTATCGGTTGGTGATCCTTTTGATTGTTAGGCGCTGAGTTCGAGCGTGGTGTCGGTGGTCGCCTCCGTTCTGGTGGTGGTGTCGGTATCGGTGACGAGGGTGAGGC
>NZ_VSLD01000022.1 GCF_008107445.1 Arthrobacter echini
ATGGGCGCCTCGAACACCTTCGCGGCTCAGCCCTCGGCTTCAGGAACCTCACCAACTACATCGCCAGATCACTCCTCGAATCAGGCGGCTTCAGACCCCACCTGCACTCTTATTTACGATGAGCCGCATATGCGGTGTGCGCCATGCAGCACCTAAGAATGACCGGCTACTACTCGCTGCCTGGCTACGTCCATTGGCAAAACGCCGAATGCGTTCACGCTTACTTCGGCTATCTCGGTGGTGTCCCGCTTACAGAGTTCGAGCAGGCGTCCGATGTTGGCAGCACCGACCGCGACCAACTGATAGGAGACACATAACGGGAGTCTCCATCGAATCCAGAGCGCTTCATTGACTATCGAGCGTTGCTCATCCTGCTGGCGCGGAAAATCTTGGCGCTCGAGTCGGCTGTCTCGCTTGTGTGGTTAGTGGGTGAGACGTGTTGTGAACTGCTCTTCTGCTGAGACGACTGGGCCTCGTAGGTAGCAAGGATGCGTTCATTCGACGCCAGCACTTGTTCGTCATCGATCTCGAACCCAATGAAGGAGCATCCAGCTTGCGCTGCTGCTACCCCAGTTGTTCCAGAACCGCTGAAAGGGTCGAAGACCACAACATCTTCTCCCTTAATGCCATATGAATCGATGCATCGCTTAGGTAATTCGAGAGGGAAACGGCTGTAGTGAGGCAGGCCCGGGATCTTCTCACTGCCAAACTCCCAGACACTGCCAACAGGCGGTCTCAGCTGGAAGTTATGTCGTTCGTCTTTGGCGAGGAGGTGGATGCTCTCATGCTGCCTGTGTGGTCGTCGGCAGCGACCCTCCGGCATTGGATTCTTCTTCTTCCAGATCACCTCTCCGCGAGACAACCACCCGTCGTCAGACATGCCGATAACAAGTCGGTAGGGCAGGCTGAGAAGGTTTCCGTAGGTGAGCCAGGGCACGTCCTTATCTGTGAACGCTTTGCGCTTGTGGCGGGGCTTTGAGTACGCAGAATTTTCAGGAGCAAGACCTGTCGCATCCGGGCCGAGGCTGCTGTACGCATGGTCGTCAGCTCTCCAGTTCACCGGCGTGTTATACGCATCTCCAATGTTGATCCAACAGATTCCACGCTGTTTCATTTTCGGTTTGATCAGTTCGAAGAGCTTACGGAGGTCCGCCACGTACTGACGCGGGTCTTCTTCTACCCCGGAACCCTTTGAGGCGCGCTGACCCCAGTACGGGGGCGACGTAACAAGTACGTCGATCGACTCATCCGGTAGTTGCTCGACTAGTTTCCAGGAGTCGCCCTGCGCAACGACGTTCCGTGTAAAGGGGCCCACAGTGTTTGACTCAGCCATATTTCTCTCCGACGATCATAAGCACCGGTATTATGTACCGGTAGCCTTTACCGGTACTATATGGCACGTGAATGGTGAAACCAAACTGAGTCGGACCTTGTGGCCTCTGCCGGGCGGGTCAGGTAACTACATGTCTGCGCTTCTGTGGATCTTGGCCAAGGTGCAGGCTACGGACAGCGTCGGCGAGGTCGTCGCCGCCATGATGAACCACTTCGTGCTCACTAGCGCGAAAGCTGCGAAGTCCTACTTGAGAGTTGGGGATGCTCTGGGATTGATCGAAGTCACAGCAAGCAGCGTCTACCTCACGAAGGCAGGGGCTGCTTATCTAAAGAAGCCTTCGAGCACAGCTCTGCAGGCAGCACTTCGTCAGAACATCCAAGGTTGCGAGGAGCTATTAGCCATCCTGCGCAAGCGCCCCCTTCGTATAGGGCGATTGCTTGAGGAGATGGCTAAGGAGGGGCACGGATGGACTACGGATTCCCAACTCCGATACCGACTCCGTTGGCTTGAGGAAGCCGGTGTCGTGGAGAGGCGAGGCAAGGGACGCCCAGAGTATCGGCTTGTCTCGCTGTCAGGAGCGGCTGCACCGCTAGCTATCGACTAGTATCCGATTGTGCACCCAGACCTAAAAATCCTGTTTCAAAGGCTCGAAGCTAGTCGTGAAGCTGCTGGCCTAACGCGTGACGAGGTCGAAGAGAAGCTCGTAATGGGGCCAGGGTGGATCAAGCTGATTGAAGAGGGGTTGACCGAACCATCTCTTGGCACCTTGGCGGCGATCCTGGCGCTGTACGGGGACGACCTTCATGGTTTTTTCGCTGACTTCCAGTTTGGTGAAACTGACGTGATCGTCGATCGTCACCTCAGTGCGACAGAAGAGGGAGCGGATCTTGTTCTACATTTTCCGATGGGGCCTCATAGCGCCAACGTAACAATCCCCGACGCTACGCTGGACGAATTCAACTCGGTGCTTCTGGTCCTTCGGAACGTGTTAGCCGTTCGGGATGCACGTAGAGCGATCGTTGAGTGTTTCCTTGAAGCCGTTCGAACCTGGCCGCACGTCAATCCCTCCGACTTGTGGTACTTTCTCGTTGCGCATGCTTATCAAGATGATTTCAATCATCCCGCTGAGAGTGCGGGGAAGGATTGGGCGCAGTCTTGGAAGCGGGCCGGCGGATGGTCTCTCGAGGCGATCTTCGTCGAGCACTACAACCCACAGCTGAACCAGCATGGTGTTCGCTTGGCTATGCCTACTGCTCCCGATGAGAAGGGGCGGCTTCTTGGCGAGATGGGCTTGCACGGGAGTGGCGTGGTCGAAAAATCTGACGTCATAGCGCTTGGGACCGACGCTCACGGAAATGAGCATCCCTTTGGCGTGGTGCACGTGAAAGCGTCGTTTGCGGAGCGGCGTACTGATGATGCGCCTTTGAGCGCCCGCCTAATGGCTTCAGGCTTTGCATCGCCGCTACTTACCATGGACTGTAAGGCTGGACCTAGTACGGACCCCTTTAATAAGGGAGAGCTAGGAGCGGTTCAGGGTGGAATTGCAAGGGTGTCGTCAAAGCGTCTAGACATCGAGAGAGATCGAATATTCGACGCAGCCTTCTCGTATAACGCGAATACTGAGCCAACTCCTACAGGAACATCAGCTGCAGCGCGCATCTACAGGTGTAATTTCGCTGATCCTGACGACAGCTTTTCTCGTCACATGATCAGGAAGTGGCAAGAGCGTCAAGGGAACTAGCCACGGATTCGACGCCATAGTTCCGGGTAGACGCCCCAGGTTGCAGCCCGCGATGTTTGCCCATCGGCTGGCTGCATAGGGGCTTATGCGGCTCTTCGTAATTGAGAGTGCGGGCGGGGTGGCCGGTGTGGGCGCGTCGGTCACGGGATAGGCGTCGAGGCCTTCCGATGATGGAAGTTCCTACACTGCCCACCCGAAAGACCTCGACGTG
>NZ_VSLD01000023.1 GCF_008107445.1 Arthrobacter echini
TTCGAAACCAGCCAAAAAAACCAGCCACCACCACAACGACGGCGACCAGCAAATTCAACCAATCAACAAACAATCGGTATCAAAAAACTTGGCACACTATTGAGTTCTCAAACAACAGGAGCAAACGATTACTTGCGGGCCCCGCGCTTTCGCGCTTCTCGTGGCCGCTTTCCTCCGCCGCTATGTTCATACTGTATTTCAATTCTTTTTCTTCTGTCAAATCGTCCGGTCCGGCTGAACGCCGGTGAACAATTGTCCAAAGAAACAACCCGCAGCAATTAGCGACCTAATTCGCCCTCGTATCGAGGCATGCGAACTGATCGTCATTTTGAAGGGGGTGGCTGCCCTCACCGGGGCAACTCATGAAACATTACACGCGTGATCCCCGACGGGCAAACCCGTGAGGAGTCACCTGCATCACGTGCCACCGATGGCTTCGACAGGGATCGGTCGGCGCAATGCTGCAATGCGCGCCGGCCCACCTGGATGGCTGGCGCCTGCGGCACGTCGAGGTCGGGCACAGCGCAGGTGCGCCGTCTCCTCGCTACACAGGGCGCGAGCGTCCACTCCCCACTGGAGGGTGCTCCGGCCGCTGGAGCTGATTTGGTCGACCGCCTCAACCAACGCCGCGAGGACACCCGTTCGTGCGCTATGGCTCTCCGGTGGGGTGGTGAGCTGTCGGCGTCGAGCACAAGAGCAGCGTCCCCACAAGCTTCTTCTGCTGTGCACCAAGCCGGTCGTTTCCTGCGCAGCCGTCGAGATAGTGCTGACTGGTGCAGTGGACGGCAGGGGGACACGTAGCCGTCTCCTGGCCGCGGCCGGTGACTTCTGGTGCCGGCCGCCACTGCCGAGGACTATCGCTGGACCACCCGCTACCTCGGGAGGTATCCCTTGTCCTCCCGACCATGGTTCGCGCTGCTCCACGAAACGCATCCATGCGACCCGTGTTCGTCATCGTGTACTGATTGGAGAGATTCCCACAGTCGCCTCACGGCCGTCCAGGGCTTGATTCTCCTGCGTCCTACGTGGACGCCCAAGATCGATCTCCTGCAGGTCGCCGTAGTCGTGCATCTGCAGGTCACTCGCGCCTACGTGCGCTGCGCCGGCGAGCTGGTCCGCGCAGCAGAACGTAAGCCGTAGAGGACAACGGCCCTTAGGAGTCTGTGGAACCACTCAGAGCACGTCATCAGTACGGTCGGCGCCCTTCGGCCTCGCGCGCCCGATGGGGATCCGTGCCATCATGCGGCGTCCACGCCTGCCCCCGTAAGGGGCGGTCGAGCCCCTGGAGTGGTGTAGCGCTGCGTGACCCCTCAGGGTTAGGCGGTGAGTGCGGGACGGGCCTCCTCGGCGGCGGCCACGGCATCGGCGTCCGCTGAGAACAGGGCGTTGATCATGGTCTGCAGCAGATCACGCATTAGATCAGGGGATGCCTCGCCGAGGGCTTCGCTCAGGAGGCGGGCAGGGTCGAGAATATGTGGTGCGCTCATCGTGTCGATTCCGTTCGAGAGCATTGTGAGAGATTCCTCGAAGGACCACGCTATGTCCGCCCCTATGTCCATCACCAGGATGAACCAGGCAACCGCGCTAGGTGATGTCTTGAGACTTCACCAGACAACCGCGCTACACCATTATCGGAGACTCAAGTTAGGGGCTCTTCGTAGTTCATGCGCAGTTGCCCACCGAATGACTGGGCTGCAACCGAATGCCTGGGCTGCGTCGGTGACCGAAACTTGGAACCATCGCTGCACGGACGCCGCTGCACAGGCGGGGCTCGAGAACACCGTGCTCCACGCGGTGTAACGACCGGGCCCGCGACAATAGCCGGGTCCGAACCTCGGGCAAGGACGGCCGGACCATCGTTGCCCGCGCGACCGATCTCGAGGCCATCCCATCGCGACCCTCGCGCATGACAACGCACCCAGCACCTGTCGAATTTGTTCAACATGCCCCGCGAGCTTGCCGGCGTGGCCAAGAAAAAATCCGCTGGCGACGCCATTCCCGCACACTGGATTTAGAAATGCCTGTTCCGGTCCCTGGAGCGCCTTTGACCTCTCGCCTTCGTGTCGAGGCTGACGACATATCTACCGCTGACACTAAAACTGGGCGAACGGTGGTGAGCTACCGATGGGGGCTCCATCGGATCAACCAGGCACCAGTGCATTCCGTACGAGGCTAGGTGTGCGCCGGGAGTGCCGGCTTAGGCGTGCACAGCGAGGACCGATTTTACTGGTGGGGTGTGGGGGTTAATGGGCGAGGGCCCCTCACCTGGTGGTGGGGGGCCCTCGTCATGTGGTTGTCCGGCGGTGTCCTACTCTCCCACACTCTCTCGGGTGCAGTACCATCGGCGCTGTGGGTCTTAGCTTCCGGGTTCGGAATGGGACCGGGCGTTTCCTCCACGCTATGACCGCCGTAACC
>NZ_VSLD01000024.1 GCF_008107445.1 Arthrobacter echini
CCTTCAACGCCCAATTCAGAAGGGAACAACTCACCGGGGAAATCCTGGACACCATGGCCGAAGCCCGGTACCTCGCCCAGGAATGGAAGGACATCTACAATCATGAACGGCCCCACGGATCCCTCGACGGAATGACACCCTCGACCTACTGGAAACGCTGGACCGCAGACAACCAACTAGCTATCGCATAGCCACTGGACTGCAAACGGGGACCCAACCAGAAGCTCATCGCATGAAGAGGCATTGTCGTGCCGAGGTGGCCGCGGAGCTTGTGGAAGTAACGCCCAGCGGTGAAAGACGTTGGTACAAGGCAGGCCATGACCCCACCGAACTGCGTGTTCTCTGCTCCAGCAGCAATGAACATGCCGTAAATGTTCGCGTGCCCGTACAGGACGTGCGCGAAATCTTCCCGCACTTGGGAAGTGAGTTGAAGACGGCCATACGGGGGATTCATTATCGTCGCGAGGGCTTTGTCCTCCCTCAAGACCAAACCATCTCCGCACTGCGAGAGGACCGGGATAGGTTCCCTACGTGTCTCAGGGATCTGTGCGAGGACGTGAAGAGTCTCGGCACCTAGAACGACGTTGGTCAGCCACACTGACCAGGGGTCGGTATCGATTCCCTGAATGAGTGAGGGAAGACTGCGCAGCAGAAGCGTGGGGTCATCATGGACTGATGCGCGGAGATGCTCACGCAAGGGAGGGACAAGGAGAGCCCCAGCTCCGCAGGCAGGATCTCTTACCAGCCCGGTAAGCCTTTGATCACGCCCGCGAGTGAAGCCGAGGCCGTGACGCGCCATGTCCCAGAGGCGGCTAGCGAGAAGCGAAGGCGTGTAGTGCTTGCCTTCCTTTGACCGCTCTTCACCTGGCAACGATGAAACATACAGCAGCCCAAGCTCTTCGGGGGTAGTCGAAGCGCTGATTGCAGGAGAAGACTCCGAGGGCGAAAGATCTGTGGGGGGTTGGGCTGCGAGGCTGACGCGCACGTCGAGCCAGCGCCCGCTCAATCCAACAAGGGAGGCCTTGTCCGCCCACCAGCGGGGAACCGAGGCCAGAATGGCCCTGGTGTCAGCTGTCAGCGATTCGTCGCCGAACGAGGCAGACGCCGCCAAGGTCAGATTCGACATGATGCACCCCTTATCAATGGCTGGCTGAGACACATGCCGGCCACACGCCGAGCTGCTTGAGGTAAGGCTACCTGCTCCATCCAGCTGCGATGCTGCTGGCAAATCCTTAAGTTGACTGCGCCGGGAGCCGCGGATGGATTTGTATACTGCAAGACACTATAAACAAAGAGGTACTCAAAATTACCAATTATGGGCTTCTTCGTCAGTCCGGGTCAAATAATGAGCTCATATGCTTACCTATCACCTGTGCCGAGTCCGCCCATGTTAGTGCGCGCCCGGTTGTAACCTGCTCGCCGTCGCCGTGTGAAATCTTCTTCCTAGCAGCCACCATCGCCCCTAAGTGGCTTCTTAGTTCCTGATCGTTTTTATCAAGCAGCTCTTCTAGAGAATTTCGCCAGGACGGGTCGAAGGAGCCGACGAAAGTCAGCAGCTGCTCAGGCGTCGCGCCTAGTCCAGTACGAAGGTGGTGAGCAACCCGTCGATGTAATCGTGGATTTCCCGTCTCTGCTGCAAATAAATCCGCAAGGTCGTCGCGCACCGCTTCCACGTACCCGACCGCTCGAACAGTTAGGTAGCGGGCGAGGGCGCGGCTGACGACATCTGAGGTACTGATATCGAGAGTCCGCAGGCAGTCTTGAGTTTCTCTTAGGTCCAGTAGCCGGTGTCGTAGGGATGCCCTGTAGGTCGATGTCATGAGGTCAGTATTGTCATTGCTCGTTCAAGTCTGGTGTCTACAGCATCCTTATCTGCTGTAGCGCGGCCGGTGTGTGTAAGAAATTGTTCGTCCCCAATCAAAATAGACATGCGGTTAGAAAGATCAAGAGGAAGGCTGTCACTTGTGATTGCTTGCATTACGGGCTCTTCAAGAAGCAGAGTGTAGGTCCGTCGGCGATGTCTTGAGACTTCAGGTGGAAGGGTCCGTGAGGGTGCGAGCTGGCTAGGTGCTGTGGCAACAGCGGGATGAGGGGGTCGAGGTCTCCGA
>NZ_VSLD01000025.1 GCF_008107445.1 Arthrobacter echini
TCTATCCCGGAAACGGGACCGGCGGATGGAAACCACGCATCAAGACCACCGAATACTGGTCAGCCACCACCATCCCCGCAGCAGCACGGAACTTCGCCATGCCCAACCAAACAGCAACCCTCACCCCCGGCCGAAACGGTTCCCTCACCCTCCGCAACCTCAAACCCACCGGAGAGCTCAACATCATCACCCTCAACACCGGAAAACTCTAAGGAACATCATGGTCTCGTCTACTACGAACCGGAGGGCGTGTTCCTCCGCAAGGTTCCGGGCCGTCTTCAGCATCAGCGTCGCAGCTCTCATCTCTGCTGCTGCGGTGAGCACGTCGCTACCAGCCACGGCATCGTCCCTTTCCACATCGCCTGCGGTCCAGGCACCGCAAGCGCAAGTTTCCTCCTCAGCGGAGATGAACCTGACGGACGCGGACATCGAGTCTGGCCCTACTCCTCCTGTCATTCCTGCTACCGAAGCATCTCCTGGTCAAGGAGAAGCCGAACAATCTGAAGAGGATGAGGCGGACCCCCAGGTGGGCAAGTTCGGCGCCGAGATGGGGCAGGGAGTGAAGCGAGCGGCGGCCGGCCTTGCGACGGCCTTGTCCCGGCAGGAGCTCCTCGATCGCGAAGCAGATGCTGAATCGATGAAGAGTGGTTCAACAGGGTCGTCCGCCATGAGCGGCTCGACGTGGCGTCCCAGCGGCGTCCAGGGCATGGATGTCAGCGCCTGGCAGGGGAATGTCGACTGGACGTCCCAGTGGTCGCTCGGTGCGCGCTTCACCTACATCAAGGGAACGGAAGGCACCTTCTACAAGAATCCGGAGTTCTCGCCCCAATACAGTGGTAGCTCCGCAGTTGGGATGTTGCGAGGGGCCTATCATTTTGCTTTGCCGAACCTGACCTCAGGTCGCGAGCAAGCCAACTACTTTCTCGACAACGGTGGCGGATGGTCCGCTGACGGTCAAAGCCTCCCCCCTCTCCTCGACATCGAGTACAACCCGTACGGGGCCGACGTGATGCCCAGCGGGAGTGGTGATACCTGCTACGGCATGACGCCTTCCCAATTGATCTCCTGGGTTCGAGATTTCTCTAACACGATCAAAGCGCGAACCGGACGCCTGCCGATGATCTACACGACGGCCAACTGGTGGAACTACTGCTTCGCAAGCACAACGGCATTCGGGGATCATCCGCTGCACCTCGCCGCCTTCAACAACGTGGGAGCGGGCGCCTTGCCCGCGGGCTGGACGAAGTACTCCGTTTGGCAGTACAGCGAGTCCGGTCCGTTCGCGGGGGACTCGAACCAGTGGCCGGGCTCCTACGCATCATTGGAAGCCTTTGCTCGTAATTCCAGTAGCGTGCCGGTTGCTCCTAAGCCTGTGCCGGTTGCTCCGAAGCCTGTACCGATCGCTCCTAAGCCTGCGCCTGTTGCTCCCGTGGCTGTGATCGATAGGGCGGAGTTGCGGTTCAGTGGCCCCGATTTCACTGGCGACGGGGTCACGGATC
>NZ_VSLD01000026.1 GCF_008107445.1 Arthrobacter echini
GCGGCTCTTCACGAACCAGGGTGTAGGACGGGTCTGAATCCGCCTGATTCGAGCAGGGATCGGGCGATGTAGTTGGCGAGGTTCCGGAAGCCGAGGGCTGATCCGCGGAGGTGCTCAAGCCGCCCATTGATCGCCTCCGTGGGTCCGTTGCTGGTGCCGGGTCGGTCGAAGAACGCGAGCACGTCAGCGGCACGCTGCTTGAGGGTTCGGCCGAGCCTACGGATCTCGACCAACGCAGTCGGGACGCCGGTCGTGACCGCGTCGATGACCGCTTGCATCATCTCCTTGCCCTTCTTTTTGTCGGGGTGTCGGTAGGCCGCGACGATGCGCTGGTAGATACCCCAGGTCGCTTCGACCTCGAGGTGCTCCTCAGCCGCGAACACTGCGTCCAGGCGGGTCTGCTGCTTGTCGGTGAGCAGGTCCGCACCGGTGTGCAGGGTCCGCCTCGCCCGGTAGAGCGGGTCACCAGCACGACCCCGGTGCCCGGTCGTGGCTTGTTGGACACGTTGCCGGCACCGATCCAACCCATCCCCGACGAGACGGACGACGTGGAAGGGGTCCATGACCGGGACCGCGTCGGGGAGCTCCTCGGATGCGGCGGTCTTGAAGCCGGTGAACCCATCCATCGCGACCACTTCGACTTTGTTCCGCCACTCCTGGGGACGGTTTGCGAGCCAGGACTTGAAGACGGCTTTGGAGCGTCCTTCGACCATGTCCAGCAGGCGTGCCGGGCCTGTCTTTGCGCGGATCGGGGTGAGATCGATGATGACCGTCACGAACTTGTCCCCTTTGCGGGTGTGGCGCCAGACGTGCTCGTCCACGCCGATCGCAGTGACACCGTCGAACCGATGAGGGTCATCGATCAGCACGCGTCGTCCTTCGGCGAGGACCGCGTCGTTCGCTGCGTTCCATGACACTCCGAGGCCGGCCGCGACCCGGGAGATAGTGAGGTGATCGACCACGATCCCGGTCAGGGCCCAGCGAAGTCCTCGGCGGGAGATCTTCGCCCGCCGCTGGGCTGCTTTCGAGGTGTCCTGCCGCCAGACACGCGAGCAGTCCGGGCACCGGTAACGGCGCACCCTCACCATCAAGACGGTCGGCCGATGCCCGAACGGTTCATGGGCGAGCCTGCGGACGACGGTGTCTCGTGGAACACCCTCAGCACCGCAGGACCCGCACCACCGATCTGGTTCAACGACACGGCATTCGATCACCGCCTGCTTCAAGGTCAGGTATTGACCGGTGGCTTCGAGGCCGAGTTCGTCGAGGCGGCAGAACGTAGTCAGGTCAGGGCTCGTGAAAGTAAGGTGGGGCACGTCGAGGTCTTTCGGGCTGAACGGTCAGTGTGAGAACTTCCATTCTGCTCGGAGACCTCGACCCCCTCATCCCGCTGTTGCCACAGCACCTAGCCAGCTCGCACCCTCACGGACCCTTCCACCTGAAGTCTCAAGACATCGCCGACGGACCTACACTCTGCTTCTTGAAGAGCCC
>NZ_VSLD01000027.1 GCF_008107445.1 Arthrobacter echini
GGCTCTTCTTACTTGAGGTGGGAGTGGCTGAGTCCGCCGCCGATGAGGAGCATGCGTAGGCGGTAGTTGTCTCGGTTGCGGAATCCTCGGGCGACGCGGCGGTGGAGTTCGATGAGTCCGTTCACGGCTTCGGTGCCGCCGTTGTTCGAGCGGTCGGTCGTGAAGTACGCCAGGAACGCGTCCCGCCAGCGTTTGAGGGTACGGCCGAGGCGGGCGATCTCGGGGATCGGGCATGTGGGGAACGCTACGAGGATCTGCTCGGCGATTCTCCGGCCCTCGGCCGGGTTGGGGTGCCGGTAGCGGAGCGGAGTTGTTGAGCGCAGGACCAGGCGATGTAGACGGGCAGGTGTGCGTCCTCGTTGGATGCGATCGCAGTGTCGAAGCGTTCCCATTGTTTGTCGGTGAGTTTCTCGGCGCCGGCGCGTAGGAGGTTCTGGATCCCGTAGAGCGGGTCGCCCTTGCGTCCGCGGTGGCCGAGGGTTTCCTGCTGGATCCGGCGTCGGCACTCATCGACGGCGTGGGTGCCGAGCTTGACGACATGGAAAGCGTCGAGGACAGCGACGGCGTCCTCAAGGTTGTCATCGATCGCGCTCTTGTAGCCCTGAAATGGGTCGAGGGCGGCCACTTTCACACCGGCGCGGAAGTCCTCGCCGCGTTCGGTGAGCCAGTCGGCGTACGCCTTTCCCGAGCGGCCCGGGACGAGGTCCAGCAGCCGTGCGCGGACGTGTCCGTGCCGGTCGCGGGTCAGATCGACCATGCCGGTGAGCTCTTTGGGGCCGCGCCCGCCCTCACTGATCGGTTTGGTCGAGACGTGGTGCCAGATGTGCTCATCGACACCCAAAGACGCGACATTCTCGAACCGTGCCGGATCGGCGGCCATGACCTCCAGCAATGGTCGGATGGATCGCCAGATGGTGCGCCACGTCGTCCCGAGCTGACGTGCCAGGCCAGCCACGCTGGCGTGCTCGCGGCGCAACTGGCTGATCGCCCACCAACAGGCCCGCGTCGTGAGCAACGCCCGCGGGCCAGCAACGTTGAGGTCTTGCTCGGTGAATGAGCGTGTCGGGCACTGCTCCTCGGCGCAACGCCACGTCCGTTTCCGCCAGATCAGCCGGACGGGCCGCCCGAAGCAGGGCACATCGATGAGCTTCACATCCCGGCGCCCGTGACTGCGGGCAAGGACGCCGCATGAGGAGCAGCCTGCCGGCCCGGCGGGTGATTCGATGACCGCACGGACAACGCCGGCGTGTTCGCTGACGTCGATGACGTGGAATCCTTCCAAACCCACCAGCAGATCGCACCGAGAGCAGTAACACGAGGGCTGGGAACGTGGGCGCGCGCGGACGCACGACGTAGGCTCGGACATTGTCGAGGCCTTCCGGATTGAGCGGCTTAGTCACTGCCGATCTTGGAAGGTCTCGGCCTCATTTCGGAGTCAGGTGCTCACGGCGTGTCGCTCAGCGCTCCCACCGCAAGTATGAAGAGCC
>NZ_VSLD01000028.1 GCF_008107445.1 Arthrobacter echini
GGCCCTTCGCAGTTGAGCGTGGGTAGGGCGGTCGGGGACTAACGCGGCAGGGGTTCGCTGGTGCTGGTGCGGCGTGGTGTGGTGGGAATGAGGTCAGGGCCTCTTTGAATGGGTAGCGACCAAGCAACCGAGATTCAGAAGAGACCCTGACGTGAATAACTCTATGTCGTGCTCCGGCGACCGCTGGTGCGCACGCGCTGACATGATGCTCGGCGTCGCCAACATCCACCTCACTACCGTCACGACAACGCCGACGGCCCTGGTTCTCGGCGTGGAGACCGGCGACACGATCGCTGGCTGCCCGGCCTGCGGAGTCATCGCGGTCGGCCACGGACGCCGACCGGTCCGGCTGCATGACATCCCGTGTTTCGGCCGGCCAGTGCGCCTGGTCTGGTCCAAACGCATCTGGCGGTGCCCCGAACCGGGATGCCCGAAGACCACGTTCACCGAAGAGCACCCGCTGGCCGGTCCACGGTCGAAGCTCACCGGCCGGGCCATCGGGTGGGCGGTCGATGCCCTGTCTCGTTACGACACCTCAGTCTCCGCCCTGGCCTATCAACTCGGGGTGTCCTGGCACACGCTCTGGGACGCGATCACACCCGAGGCGATCCGCCGCACCACTACCCCCGACCGCCTGGCCGGAGTCGACGCTCTCGGTGTCGATGAGCACGTCTGGGCTCACACCGGACCACCTGGTACGGGCATGGTCACCGGCATCGTGGACCACACCCGCGACGCGAACGGCGTGGTTCATGCACGGTTGCTGGATCTCGTTCCGGGCAGGTCGGGTAAGGCCTACGCCACTTGGCTCACCGACCAAGGCCCGAACTTCACGACCGGCATCAAGACTGCGGCCCTGGATCCGTTCCGTGGTTACGCGAACGCGATCCGCGACGAACTCCCCGAAGCGATCACCGTGCTCGATGCGTTCCATGTCGTGAAGCTCGGCTCGGCCATGGTCGACGAGGTCCGCCGCCGTGTCCAGCAGGACACCCTCGGACACCGCGGACGCAGCGGGGATCCGCTCTACGGAATCAGACGGACCCTGCAATGCGGGGCCGAGCACCTCACCGACAAACAAGTTGCCCGCCTGAACACCAAGCTCGACCTCGGGGACCCCGACCACGAAGTCACCCTCGCCTGGCAGTGCTATCAACAGCTCCGCTCGATCTATCACGTCAAACCGGAGAAGGGCCGGGCCCTGGTCGCCGCCATCCTCGCCTCGTTCCCCTCCTGCCCGATCCCCGAGATCGCCCGGCTCGGCCGGACACTACGGCAGTGGAAGTCCGCGATCCTGGCGTACTTCGACACCGACGGCGCGTCCAACGGGCCCACCGAAGCCGTCAACGGTGTTATCGAAACCACCCGCCGCATCGCCAGAGGATTCCGCAACTTCACCAACTACAGACTCCGCTGCCTCCTCGCCGCCGGCGGTCACCGCCCCTACCGCACGAAACGAACCAACCACGCCTAAATGCGAAGGGCC
>NZ_VSLD01000029.1 GCF_008107445.1 Arthrobacter echini
GTGCCGGTTGCTCCGAAGCCTGTACCGATCGCTCCTAAGCCTGCGCCTGTTGCTCCCGTGGCTGTGATCGATAGGGCGGAGTTGCGGTTCAGTGGCCCCGATTTCACTGGCGACGGGGTCACGGATCTGTTCCACCGGCGCGCTGATGGCACGTTGTGGATCAGCCCGGGAACGAAAAGTAACACCTACGGCACTCCCCGCAAGATCGGGACCGGGTGGGAGGCTTTCAACCAGGTCTTCGCTGTTGCTGACTTCAACGGTGATCGGCGCGCTGACCTGGTAGCGAGGAAGCTCAACGGAGAACTGTTGCTCTACCCAGGCAATGGTGTGGGAGGTTTCCTGAAGAGCTCCCGGATCGGTACCGGTTGGCAGGGCTTCGACTCCGTGATCGGCGTCGGAGACGTCACCGGAGACGGCCGGGCAGACATCGCCGCCCGGAAAGCGGGCACCCTGTCGATCTACCCCGGCTCGGGAACAGGTGGCTTCAAACCGCGCATCACGTCCGGCACGTCCTGGCAGGGACTGCGGTTCGCCAGCGGTATCGGTGACTACAGCGGCGACGACGCCCCCGACATCATCGCCCGCACCACCGCCGGTAACCTCGTGATGTTCCGTAGCCTCCGCAACGGTCAGTTCGCCGCAGCGAAGTCCGTCGGATCCGGGTGGGGCGGCTTCACCGACGTCCTGGCTGGACAGGACGTGAACCGCGACGGACGCGCCGACACTGTGGCGCGTTCTTCCGACGGACGTCTGACCGCCTATCTCGGAAACGGCTTCGGCAGCTACCTCAGGGAAACCATCGCCGCAGGACAGTGGAACTTCACCGAAACCATCGACGGCACCGATTTCGATTCCAACGGCTCGGCCGACATCCTCACCATCAACCCCGCAGGCGCCCTGGCGCTCCACTCCGGTACCGGAGCCGGCAGCACCGCAGCACCACGACAGATCGGAAATGGTTGGCAGGACTTCACCGAGGTCATGAACGGACGGGACTTCGACGGCAACGGGAAACCAGACCTCATCGCCCGCACCAAGACCGGAGACCTCGTCCTCTACACCACCGACGGTAAAGCCAGATTCACCGGCAAACGCACTATCGGCACCGGCTGGGGAAGCTTCACCGACATCATCACCCCCGGCGACTTCAACGGCGACTCCCACCCCGACCTCATCGCCCGCACCAAGGACGGCAAGCTCCTGCTCTACCCAGGAACAGGAACCGGGAAATTCATGAAAGCCAGCTCCATCGGACACGGCTGGAACACCTTCACCACCATCGCCCCCGCGCACGACATCAACGGTGACAAGAAAGCCGATCTCCTGGCCATCACCCCCCAAGGCACCGCCTACATCTATCCCGGAAACGGGACCGGCGGATGGAAACCACGCATCAAGACCACCGAATACTGGTCAGCCACCACCATCCCCGCAGCAGCACGGAACTTCGCCATGCCCAACCAAACAGCAACCCTCACCCC
>NZ_VSLD01000002.1 GCF_008107445.1 Arthrobacter echini
TTCTACCTGGACTACGTGAACGTGAAGCCCGACTACGTCAAGGCCTGGTGGAACCTGGTGAACTGGACCGACGTCCAGGCACGCCACCAGGCGGCCACCACCGGGGCCTCCACCCTCATCACCCCCTGACACTCCCGCACGAGAACGGCACGACGGTGTGCCCGGCCTGAGCTCTACCAGTCGCCGGCACCCGTGATGGGTTGATCGGTGGCACCACCTATGAAGGAGATGGAAACCAGTGACTACCCGTATTGGCATCAACGGCTTCGGCCGAATCGGTCGCAACTACTTCCGCGCTGCACTCGCCCAGAACGCGGATCTCGAGATCGTCGCCGTCAATGATCTGACGGACACCGCGACCCTCGCCCACCTGCTCAAGTACGACTCGGTCACCGGGCGGCTCGCGGAATCGGTCGAGGTGGACGGCGACGACCTGATCGTCGACGGCAAGCACGTCAGGGTGTACTCCGAGCGGGATCCCGCGAATCTGCCCTGGGCGGATCTGGGCGTGGACATCGTGATCGAATCCACCGGCCTGTTCACGAAGGCGTCGGCCGCCCGCAAGCACATCGAGGCCGGAGCCCGCAAGGTACTGGTGTCCGCGCCTGCGACCGACGAGGACTTCACAGTGGTCCTGGGGGTCAACGACGGCGACTACGATCCCGAGAACCACCACATCATCTCCAACGCCTCCTGCACCACCAACTGCCTCGGCCCCCTGGCGAAGGTGCTCAACGACAGCTTCGGCATCGAGCGCGGCCTCATGACCACGGTCCACGCGTACACCGCCGACCAGAATCTGCAGGACGGCCCGCACCGGGACCTCCGGCGGGCGCGCGCCGCGGCGATCAACATCGTGCCGACCTCCACGGGCGCCGCGAAGGCGATCGGTCTCGTGCTTCCCGAGCTGAAGGGGAAGCTGGACGGCTACGCCCTCCGCGTTCCCGTCCCGACCGGCTCCGTGACCGACCTGACCGCCACGGTGAGCCGCGAGGTCACAGCAGAGGAGGTCAACGAGGCGTACCGGGCTGCTGCAGCGGACGGTTCACTGAAGGGCTACCTCTCCTACACGGACGCTCCGCTCGTGTCCTCCGACATCGTCTCGGATCCGCACTCCTCCATCTTCGACTCGGGTCTCACGAAGGTCATGGGCAACCAGGTCAAGGTGGTCGCGTGGTACGACAACGAGTGGGGCTACTCGAACCGCCTCGTCGATCTCACCGAACTCGTCGCTGCCAAACTTTCCTAGGCGGGATCCATCGTGGCTTACGCATCTCTGGACGATCTGCTCGCCGAGGGCGTGCGCGGGCGGCGCATCCTCGTGCGGTCCGATCTCAATGTCCCCCTCAGCGGGGAGGTCCCCGCTGTCCGGGTCACCGACGACGGACGCGTACGGGCCTCCCTGCCCGTCCTGGAGCGTCTGACGGAGGCCGGAGCCGCCGTCGTGGTGATGGCGCACCTCGGGCGACCCAAGGGTGTTCCCGAGGAGAAGTACTCCCTCAAGCCGGCCGTGGACGTCCTGCGCGATCTGGCGCGCTTCCCGGTCACGCTGGCTCCTGACACGAGCGATGACGGTGCGCGCGCCGCCGCAGCCGGACTGGCGGAGGGCGAGGTGCTCGTCCTGGAGAACGTGCGGTTCGATGCGCGGGAGACCAGCAAGGACGACGCCGAGCGCTCCGCGTTCGCCCGGGAACTGGCCGATCTGGTGGGTGACGACGGCGCCTACGTCGACGACGCCTTCGGGGCCGTGCATCGCCGGCACGCGAGCGTCTACGACGTCGCAGCCCTGCTGCCCGCCTATCTGGGGGACCTGGTGACGGCGGAACTCACCGTCCTGGAACGTCTGACGCCCGAGCCGCAGCGGCCCTTCGTCGTCGTCCTGGGAGGGTCGAAGGTCTCCGACAAGCTGGCCGTGATCGAGAACCTGATCGGCACCGCCGATCGGATCCTCGTGGGCGGGGGAATGGTCTTCACCTTCCTCGCGGCCCAGGGGCACGACGTCGGATCCAGTCTGCTCGAGGAGGATCGCATCGACACGGTGCGTGGCTACCTGGAGCGCGGATCACGGGACGGCACGCAGTTCGTACTGCCCACGGACATCGTCGTCGCGGAAACGTTCGCGGCCGACGCCGAGCACGGCGTGGTCGCGGCGGATGCGATGGAGTCCGGGCCGTTCGGCAACGCCGGGATCGGACTGGACATCGGTCCGGCCACCGGAACCGACTTCGCCGCGAACATCGCCGAGGCGAGGACCGTCTTCTGGAACGGACCCATGGGGGTCTTCGAGTTCGACGCCTTCGCCACCGGGACGCGCGCGGTGGCCCAGGCCCTCGTGGACGCACAGGCGGCCGGGGCGCTGACCGTGGTGGGTGGAGGCGACTCCGCCGCGGCCGTCCGGGGCCTCGGTTTCGCCGACGGGCAGTTCGGGCACATCTCCACGGGCGGGGGTGCCAGCCTCGAGTATCTGGAGGGGAAGGAACTCCCCGGACTCACGGCCCTCGCCCGCGACTGACCGGGCCCGGACCCCCTGCTAGGACAACGGCGGGATCCGCGCGGGGGGAACCCGAGCGGATCCCGCCGTCATGAACGCAACGGATGGAGCAGCAGATGACCACCTCGACCAACGGCGCCTTCGATCGCCGACCCCTCATCGCCGGCAACTGGAAGATGAACCTGGACCACATGCAGGGAATCACGTTCCTGCAGAAGCTGGCCTGGACCCTCGACGACGCCGGTCACGACTTCTCGCGCGTGGAAGTGTCCGTCTTCCCGCCGTTCACAGACCTGCGCGGCGTGCAGACCCTCGTGAAGGGTGACACCCTCGACGTGGTCTACGGGGGTCAGGATCTCTCGCCCGAGGACTCCGGCGCCTACACCGGGGACATCTCCGGACAGTTCCTCCAGAAGCTCGACTGCACCTACGTGCTGGTGGGGCACTCGGAGCGGCGCACGATCCACGCCGAATCGGACGAACTGCTCAACCGGAAGGTGCACGCGGCCTATCGCCACGGTCTCGTCCCCGTGCTCTGCGTGGGAGAGGGACTGGAGGTCCGGCAGGCCGGGACACACGTGGAGCACACCCTGGAGCAGCTGCGCCGGGGAGTGGCCGATCTGTCCGCCGAGCAGGTTTCCTCCCTCGTGGTCGCCTACGAACCGGTCTGGGCGATCGGGACGGGGGAGGTCGCCGGCCCTGAGGACGCGCAGGAGATGTGCGCCGCAATCCGGTCCGAACTCGAGACGCTGTCCGGCGCGGAGGCGGCCGCGAGGACACGCCTCCTCTACGGAGGCTCGGTGAAGGCCGCGAACGCGGCCAGCATCCTCCGGGAGCGTGATGTGGACGGCGTCCTCGTGGGCGGCGCGAGCCTCGATGTGGCCGAGTTTGCTAGTATTGTCAGGTTCGAACAGCATCTGGTGACAGACTAGTTCCGAGCGTCGGCCGCTTCCGTGAAGCGGTCATCCGAGCCTTGAAAGGGCCCCGTGGAAATCCTCCGTATCATCCTGCTCGTCCTGCTCGGCGTCACGAGCCTCCTGCTCACTCTGCTGATCCTGCTCCACAAGGGTCGCGGAGGCGGCATGTCCGACATGTTCGGCGGCGGTATGACGTCCAGCATGGGGTCCTCGGGCGTCGCCGAACGCAACCTGAACCGCTTCACGGTTGCCCTGGGACTGTCCTGGGGCGTGGTGATCGTGGCGCTCGGTCTCATCCAGCGTTTCGCGGTCGACGCATAGATCGTCGAGAAGGCCCAGCTTCATCGAGCTCTTCGGCCCTGACCGAGTACGACGAGCACTACGGGCGATGAGCACCACGAGCATCGATGCAGAACGCCCCGCAGCCGAAGCAGGCTGCGGGGCGTTCTGCGTCCGGAGGAGGGTGGCTCAGTCGTCCGCGTCGTCGTCGGAGGTGATGAGTCGCCCCGGAAGTTGCTCCGCGGCGTCCTGGTCGACGAGCCACAGGGTACGGAGTCGTCCCCGCGCACCGGCAGCCGGGACCTGGACGTGGCCCGCTCCGGCGAGGGCGAGACCTACGGCACCTGCCTTGTCGCTGCCGCTGACGGTCAGCCACACCTCCTGAGCACTGTTGATCGCCTCGAGGGTGAGGCTCACGCGCTGCGGCGGAGGCTTCGGTGCATCGGCGACGCCCACCGTCGTCGAACCCCTGGTGCGGATGCCCCCGAGCTCGGGGAAAAGGGAGGCGATGTGGGCATCGGGTCCCACGCCGAGCAGGAGGACGTCGAAGCGGGGGAGCCGTGGATCCTGCTCCCCGGCACCGACCCCCTCCGTGCCTTCCGCCGAGGCGACTTCCGCCAATTGCCTCGCGTAGTCCTCCGCGGCGGCGTCCTGGTCGGGGAAGTCGTCCGTCGAGCCGAACTCGTGCACCTTCCGGGGATCCACCGGGATGTGCTCCAGGAGGGCCGAGCGGGCCTGGACGGCGTTGCGGTCCGGATCATCGGCCGGGAGGAAGCGCTCGTCACCCCACCAGAAGTGCACCCTGGACCAGTCCACGGCCCGATGGGCCGGTGACTCGGCTACCGCCTGCAGGGCTGCCGTGCCGATCGAACCACCCGTGAGGACCACCGTCGCGGTCCCCAGCTCGCTCTGCACATCCACCAGGCGCGTGATGAGCCTGGCGGCGACGGCCGCCGCCAGGGAGGCCTGGGACGGGTGGATGCCTACTCTCGGTTCAGCGCTCATGGTCCGGTACGCTCCTCAGCTTGGTCCGGGCAAGGCCCTGGGTGATGACTTCCCCGAACACTTCGTCGGGGTCCAACCGCCGCAGCTCCTCCGCCAGGCAGTCGCGCAGGCTCCGACGGGGCAGGGAGATGTGCTGGACGGGCTGACCGGGCTGGTGGAGTTCGGCGACGTCGAGATCGGGTCGGTACAGCTCGATGTCCCCGCCGTCGCGCACCAGGCGGACGCGTCTGAGCCCGGTGCCTGGGTCCCCGGCCACGATGGTCACAGGCACGTCGAGTGCCTGACCGAGCCACGCGGCGAGCAGGACGGTGCTGGGGGAGTCGGAGGCTCCCTCGACACTCACGGCGGTGACCGGAGCGTCGCCCCTGACCTGATCCATGACGGCGGCGAGCTGGACACGCCAGTTGGTCAGGCGCGTCCAGGCGAGATCTGTGTCCCCGGCCGTGTAGGTGGCACCGATGGTGAACAGTGCCTCCGTGGGCTCGGGTTCCTGGGCCGCGTCGGTGATCCTGCGGTGGGCGATGCTGCCGATCGAGGTCCGTCCGGTGGCCGCCGGGGCGCCGTGCGGCCACCAGGCGACGATCGGTGCGTCCGGCAGCAGCAGGGCGGAGACCAGCGACTCGTTCTCCTCGGCCAGGGCCCCGTACCCGCGGAGCACGATCACCTCCGAGGCGCCGGCGTCCCCGCCGACGCGGATCTGGCCGTCGAGTCTCGTCGGCTCGTCGGCGGAACCCTCGGCGAGGACGATGATCCGGCAGGGATGCTCGCGGCTGGCCTGGTTCGCGGCGTCGATCGCATCCTCCTCGTCACCGGAGCGCGTCATCACCACCAGCGTCAGGACCCGCCCCAGTGCCACGACGCCGCCACGGTCGCGCAGCGACATCAGTTCCTTCGACACCTTCGACGTGGTGGTGTCGGGTAGCTCCACGATCATGGCCTTCTCCAGGTTCGTCCGTCGGCTGTGAGCAGCTCGTCCGCCGAGTCGGGGCCCCAGCTTCCCGGCTCATAGGTCTCCGGCTGGCCGTCGAGCGACTGCCAGTACTTCTCGAACGGATCGAGGATCTGCCACGAGAGCTCCACCTCCTGCTGGCGGGGGAAGAGGGGTGGCTCTCCGAGCAGCACGTCAAGGATGAGGCGTTCGTAGGCCTCCGGACTGGACTCCGTGAAGGAGTGGCCGTAGCCGAAATCCATCGTGACATCGCGGACCTCGGTCTGGGTGCCCGGCACCTTCGACCCGAAGCGGATGGTGACCCCCTCGTCCGGCTGCACGCGGATGACGACGGCGTTCTGGCCGAAGTCCTCCTCGCTGTGATCCCTGAACAGGAGATTCGGTGCACGCTTGAAGACGACGGCGATCTCGGTCACCCTGCGTCCCAGGCGCTTGCCTGCCCTGAGGTAGAAGGGCACGCCCGCCCACCGACGGGTGTGGATGTCCAGGCGGAGCGCCGCGAAACTCTCCGTGGTCGAATCGGCAGGAATGCCGTCCTCCTCGAGGAAGCCGTTCACCTGTTCGCCGCCCTGCCACCCGGACTCGTACTGTCCGCGGGCCGAGCGGCCCGAGAGGTCCTCGGGTAGCTCGACGGCGGCGAGCACCTTCTCCTTCTCGGCGCGGAGGTGGTCCGCGTCGAACGAGATGGGTTCCTCCATCGCCGTGAGGGCGAGCAGCTGCAGGAGGTGGTTCTGGATGACGTCGCGCGCTGCTCCGACGCCGTCGTAGTACCCTGCCCGACTGCCGATCCCGATGTCCTCGGCCATGGTGATCTGCACATGGTCCACGTAGTTGGCATTCCACAGTGGCTCGAAGAGCTGGTTGGCGAAGCGCAGGGCCAGGATGTTCTGGACCGTCTCCTTGCCCAGGTAGTGGTCGATCCTGAACACGGCGTCGGGAGGGAAGACCTCCTCCACGATCCGGTTCAGCTCACGGGCGGACTCCAGGTCGTGCCCGAAGGGCTTCTCGATGACCACGCGGCGCCACTGGTCGTCCTCGGGCCGGGCCAGGCCGTGTTCGGAGAGTTTCTGGCAGACGGCCTCGAAAGCATTGGGTGGGATCGACAGGTAGAACGCGTGGTTACCGCGTGTTCCGCGGTTCCGGTCCAGCTCGTCGAGACACTCCTGCAGATTCCGGAAGGCGTCGTCGTCGTCGAAGGTGCCCTGGACGAAGCGGATGCCCGCCGCGAGCTGCTCCCACACGGTGTCGTTGAACGGCGTCCGCGCGTACTTCGTGACGGATTCCCTGACCTCCGCCACGAAGTCCTCATGACGCCACTCACGGCGGCCGAAGCCGACGAGCCCGAAACTCGGGGGCAGGAGCCCCCGGTTGGCCAGATCGTAGATCGCGGGCATCAGCTTCTTCCGGGCGAGATCACCCGTCACGCCGAAGAGGACGAGCGACGACGGCCCGGCGATCCGGCTGAGCCGCCGGTCGCGGGGATCACGGAGCGGATTAGACGTGGTGGACCTCCTGCCGGACGGACTCACCCGTTCTCCCCGGCACCGACGAGCGCGTCGACAGCCGCACGCACCTGGGCCACGCCGGCGTCGCGGTCCGTGAGGTGGAGCCGGAGCACGGGCCGTCCGTGCTCCGCGAGCACCTGCGCATCACCGGCGGCCTGGGCAGCGATGAGCTCGCCGAAACCGAAGGGCTGATCGGGTATCGCCACGTCCTCGCCGCTTGCCGCGGTGAGCTGCAGGAACACACCCACGGGGGAGCCCCCCTTGTGGTACTGACCTGTCGAGTGCAGGAAGCGCGGTCCCCAGCCGAAGGTCACAGGGCGCCCCGTGACGTTCGCGAGGGGCGCGCGGACCTGCTCGAGCTCCGACTGCCCATGGCGGTCCAGGTACGCCTGCACGGACAGATATCCGTGGTCCGGCAGGCGTCCCAGGAGGGCTTGCAGGGCTTCACCCACCGTCGTCGCGGAACCGAGCAGGTCGGGGTCCCCACGGACCTCCACGACGCCGTCCACGAAAGCGGGAGGAGCGGACTCCGGCCGATCGTCGAGCAGGCCCCGCGCTGCCTTCTTGGCGGCCTCGACGTCGGGCTGATCGAACGGGTTGATACCGAGGATCCGGCCCGCGACGGCGACGGCGTACTCCCAGACGAAGAGCTGGCTGCCCAGGCTCCCCCTGACCAGGACGCGGGTGGCATCGGGGGTTCCGCTGTCCGACACCCCGTCCGCCGCGTCGCCGTCGAGCGGTGCTAGGAGGACGGGCAGGACATCGGGAGCCACCGCGTGGACCTCGGGTGCGTCGATCGATGAGACGACGGGCAGCAGACCCGTCCCCAGCTTTCCCGTCGATTCGGCGATCAACTGCTCCGCCCAGTCCGCGAACCCGGGCAGGCCCGACCCGGCGTCGGCGAAGACGATCTTGTCGCGCAGCGGTGTGGTGCCGCCCAGGACCGCGCCGAGCTGCAGCCCCACGTTGTCCTCGGCATCGTCGCCGAGGAACTCGGCACTGTCCTCCGCGTCGTCAAGGAGGGTCTCGATGTCGGCCCCGGCCAGCCCGGACGGTACGAGCCCGAAGGCCGTCAGCGCCGAATAGCGGCCACCCACCTCGGGGTTCGCGGTGAACACCCTGCGATAGCCGGCCTTCCGCGAGGCTTCCTCGAGGGGCGATCCCGGATCGGTCACGACGACGATGCGCGAGGCCGCGTCGATACCGGCGTCGGTGAACGCCCGCTCGAAGAGGCGGCGCTGGGAGTCGGTCTCCACCGTGGAGCCGGACTTCGACGACACGACGATCATCGTGCGTTGCAGGTCCTCGTCGAGGGCAGCCCGCACCTGCTCAGGGTCCGTCGCGTCGAGGACGACGAGATCGACTCCCGCTTCCTTCGTGATGACCTCCGGAGCCAGCGAGGATCCCCCCATGCCGCAGAGGACCACGCGGTCCACGCCTTCGGCCCGGAGGTCGGCGCGCAGACCGGCAATCTCCGGGAGGAGGGCCCGTGAACCCTCGAACAGGTCGATCCAGCCGAGCCGGACCGACGCTTCGGTCTCTGCATCGTGGCCCCACAGTGTGGCGTCCTTGGCCATGAGCCTGGATGCCACCTGCTCGTCGACGAGGCCGGGTACGACCGCATCGACGGCGGCCAGGGCCGCTCCGGTCGCGATGAGTGCGAATGAACCCATGAGCCCTACTCCTTCGCTGCGTCTAGTGCGGACTGGACGGTCTCGAGCAATTCGGACCAGCTGGCCACGAACTTGTCGAGACCCTCGGTCTCGAGTTGCTCCACGACGTCCCTGTAGGACACGCCGACGGCGTCGAGGCTGTCCAGGACCCCGGTCGATTCCTCGTACGTCCCGGTGACGGTGTCACCCTCGACGACGCCGTGGTCTGCCATCGCATCGAGGGTCTTCTCCGGCATGGTGTTGACGACATCGGGGGCCACCAGGCCGACGACGTACAGCGTGTCCGGAAGATCAGGGTCCTTCACGCCCGTCGAGGCCCAGAGCGGCCGCTGGGCACTCGCCCCTGCTGCTTCGAGGACCTGCCAGCGCTCGGAGGAGAACTGTTCCTGGAAGATCTGGTAGGCCAGACGGGCGTTCGCCAGGCCTGCCTTGCCCTTGAGCGCCTTCGCCTCGTCCGAGCCGATGGTGTCGAGTCGTGCGTCGATCTCGGAGTCGACGCGGGAGACGAAGAAGGAGGCCACGGAGTGGAGGCTGGAAAGATCGTGCCCGTTCTCCTTCGCCTGCTCCAGGCCGAGCATGAAGGCGTTGATGACGGCGCGGTACCGCTCGAGGGAGAAGATCAGCGTCACATTGACGCTGATGCCCGCTGCAAGCGTCGACGAGATGGCCTCGAGTCCCTCGACCGTGGCGGGGATCTTGATCAGCACGTTGGTCCGCTGGACCTTCGCGTGCAGGCGCTTGGCCTCGGCGATGGTTCCAGCGGTGTCGCGCGAGAGGCGGGGATCCACCTCGATGGAGACGCGGCCGTCCACGCCCCCGGAGCGCTCGGCCTCCTCGGCGAAGAGATCGCAGGCCTGGGAGACGTCGTGCGTGGTGATGTCGAAGACGGCCTGGTCCACATCGGCCCCTGCCGCGGCGAGTGCTCCGACCTGGGAGGCATAGGACTCGCCCTGCTTGAGCGCCGCAGCGAAGATGCTCGGGTTCGTCGTGACGCCGACGACGTTCAGATCCTCGATGAGGTGCTTGAAGGCGCCCGAGTTGATGCGCTCCCGGGAGAGGTCGTCGAGCCAGATGGAGACTCCGGCGGCGGAGAGCGCGGCAGTGGGTGTTGTCATGATGTGCTCCTTTTCCGCGTCAGCGGAACTAGTGCTGGAAGAGGGACGGGAGGGGACTGCTACTGCTGGTCGCCGGTCTCGGTGGAGCGCGGGCCGGAGGGCATGGCCGCGGTGCCGTTCGGGGCCAGCGGATCGGAGCCGGCGGCTTCGATCGAGTCCCTTGCCGCGGCGGCGACGGCCTCGGAGGTGATACCGAACTCGCGGAAGAGCGTCTTGTAGTCGGCGGAGGCACCGTAGTGCTCGAGCGAGACGTGGCGGCCGGCGTCGCCGACGATGCCGTGCCAGCTCTGCGAGACACCGGCCTCGACCGAGACGCGCGCCCGGACCGACCGCGGGAGCACACTCTCGCGGTAGGAGGCGTCCTGCGCGTTGAACCATTCGAGGCAGGGCATGGACACGACGCGGGCGGAGATGCCGTCCGCCTCGAGGGCCTCGCGTGCCTCGACGGCGAGCTGCACCTCGGACCCCGTGCCGATGAGGATGACGTCGGGGGAGCCGTTCTTCGCCTCCGCGAGGACGTACCCGCCCCTGGCGACGCCGTCGGCCGCGGCGAAGGTGTCACCCTCGGCCGCGCCGCTGCCGCGCTCGTAGGTCGGGATGTTCTGGCGGGTCAGGACGAGACCGGCCGGGTTGTCGGTGTTCTCCAGGATGGTCCTCCACGCCACCGCCACCTCGTTGGCGTCGCCGGGGCGGACGACGTCGAGACCGGGGATGGTGCGCAGCGAGGAGAGCTGCTCGACCGGCTGGTGCGTGGGTCCGTCCTCACCGAGACCGATCGAATCGTGGGTCCAGACGTAGATCGCCGGCACCCCCATGAGGGCGCCGAGCCGGACCGCAGGGCGCTGGTAGTCGCTGAAGATGAGGAACGTCCCCGAGAAGGCACGCGTACTGCTGTGCATGACGATGCCGTTGACGATCGCGGCCGCGGCGTGCTCACGGATACCGAAGTGCAGCACCCGGCCGTACTTGTCGCCCGACCACATGTCGGTCTGGCGGCTCTTCGGGATGAACGACGGCGAGCCCTCGATGGTCGTGTTGTTGGACTCCGCGAGATCCGCGCTGCCGCCCCACAGCTCGGGGAGCACGGGGCCGATGGCTGTGAGGACCTTGCCGGACGCGGCGCGGGTGGACATGTCCTTGCCCGCCTCGAAGGTGGGGAGCTCCGACGTCCAGCCCTCGGGCAGGGTACGTGCCTGGATGCGCTCGAGCAGGGCAGCCTCCTCGGCATGGCCCTCCTGCCACGTGGCGAAGTCCTCCTGCCACGCGCTGTGGGCCTCGGCCCCGCGCTTCACGACGCTGCGGGCGTGCTCGAGCACCTCGGGGTCGACCTCGAAATGCTTCTCGGGGTCGAAGCCGAGCGCTTCCTTCACGGCGGCCACCTCGTCGGCACCGAGCGCCGAACCGTGGATCTTGCCGGTGTCCTGCTTGGTGGGCGCCGGGTACCCGATGATGGTGCGCAACGAGACGATCGAAGGCTTCGACGTCTCGTTCTTCGCCGCAACAAGAGCGGAATACAGTTCAGCGACGTCCTCGACGTACTCGCCGGTCTTCATCCAGTCCACGCGCTGGGTGTGCCAGCCGTAGGCCTCGTAACGGGCCAGGACGTCCTCGGTGAACGCCACGTCGGTGTCGTCCTCGATGGAGATGTGGTTCTCGTCGTAGAGCACCACGAGATTGCCCAGTTCCTGGTGCCCGGCCAGGGAGGAGGCCTCGGACGTGACACCCTCCTGGAGGTCGCCGTCGGAGGCGATCACCCAGATGGTGTGGTCGAAGGGACTCGTCCCTTCGGCGGCCTCGGGGTCGAACATGCCGCGCTGGCGTCGCTGGCCGTAGGCGAAGCCGACCGACGTGGCCAGGCCCTGGCCCAGCGGCCCGGTGGTGACCTCGACGCCGGTCGTGTGGCGGTACTCCGGGTGACCCGGTGTCAATGAGCCCCACGTGCGCAGGGACTGCAGATCCTCGAGCTCGAGTCCGTACCCCGACAGATAGAGCTGGATGTAGAGGGTCAGCGAGGTGTGGCCCGGGGAGAGGACGAAGCGGTCACGCCCGGTCCACTCGGCATCCGCAGGATCGTGCCGCATCAGTTTGTGGAACAGGAGATAGGCGGCCGGTGCAAGGCTCATCGCCGTACCCGGGTGCCCGTTGCCCACCTTCTCCACGGCGTCGGCTGCCAGGACACGGATCGTGTCCACTGCCCGCTGGTCGAGTTCGGTCCAGCTCAGGTCCTGCTGTTGCGTCTGTGGCACGTTTCCGGGCCCCTCTCTGTCCGGAACAGCCGAATCACCGGTGAGTGCCTACAGGCACGCGGTCGGGCCGGCCGTTCACCATTGAATCCTGCGAAGTCCCACTCCGGCACCGCGCGTCATCCGCGTACCGATGCGAAGTGGGCTTAGGACTCCACCCTATCCTTTTCGCCGTCCGGGGGAACTTTCCGGACGGCGGATGTCCTTCATCACGCCGGGGCACCCGCGGCTCCTCCTCCCCGGCGGACGGGGAGGAGGAGCTCCTGCCTCGAGTTCTACACAGCGTAAAAGGGTATGCTGGTGGTGTCTTTTCCTCCGGAAGAATCGAAAGTGTTGCCTTGTGAAGACCCAGCAGGTTACTGCTCCGGTGCGTTCTCCGCAGACCCGACCGGGCTTCGGCCGAAAAGCCAAGGCCTATTTCGCGCTGACGAAGCCGCGCGTGATCGAGCTGCTCCTCGTGACGACCCTCCCGACGATGATCTTCGCGCAGGGCGGCTTCCCTCCGTTCGGGCTGATCCTCGCCACCATGATCGGGGGTGCCTTCGCTGCGGGCAGTGCGGGCGCCTTCAACTGCTATTTCGACCGCGACATCGACAAGGTCATGCATCGCACGGAGAACCGTCCGCTCGTCACGGGTGAACTGACCCCGAGGGAGGCGCTGATCTTCTCCTGGGTCCTCGGGATCGGCGCCATTGCCATCCTCTGGTTCGGAGCGAACCCGCTGACGGGTCTCCTCGGCGTCGCCGCGATCTTCCTCTACGTGGTCCTGTACACACTGGTCCTGAAGCGCCGCACCTCGCAGAACATCGTCTGGGGCGGCGCTGCGGGCTGTATGCCCGTGCTCATCGCCTGGGCAGCCGTGACGAACTCCGTCGAATGGCCTGCCGTCGTCCTCTTCCTCGTCATCTTCCTGTGGACGCCACCCCATTACTGGCCGCTCTCCATGAAATACAGCGAGGACTACGTGGCGGCCAGCGTGCCGATGCTCGGTGCGATCGCCGGGGCCCGCGTGGTCTCGGTCCAGGTGGTGCTGTACGCCTGGGCGATGGTGGCCTGCTCGCTCCTGTTGATCCCCGCCGGAGCGGGATGGGTCTACTCGGTGGCCGCTCTCGCGGGAGGCGCCTGGTTCATCCGGGAATCCCACCGGCTGTACTCGCTGGCGCGCCAGGGCGAGCTGAGCAACAGGGCCGCGATGAAGGTCTTCCACGGCTCCATCAGCTATCTCACGGTCCTCTTCCTGGCCCTGGCCATCGATCCCTTCGTCGGCTCGGCCGTCCTGGGCTAGGTCGAGGGACCTTGCGGCTGGTCCTCAGGACGAGCGACTCCTCCGGGCAGAGGGCATGAAGCACCTAGGCTTGCAGGCATGAACTTCACCGGACTGATCGCCTACCCCATCACCCCGTTCCTGCCCGACGGCGAGGTCTCCCACGCCGAGCTGGGCGCCCTCGTCGTCGGAGTGATCCGCTCCGGCGTCGATGCGCTGACCGTTCTCGGATCCTCGGGAAGTTTCGCCTACCTCGACCGCGCGGAGCGTGCACGGGTGGCGCGGACGGCCATCGAAGCCGCGGACGGCCGCGTCCCGGTCGCGGTGGGCATCAGCTCCGTCGGCACTCGCGGCGTACTGGAGGCTGCAGCCGATGCGCAGGCGGCAGGAGCGGCCGGCCTCGTCCTGTCACCGGTCTCCTACGTCCCCCTGACCGACGACGAGGTGATGGTGCAGGTGAGGACCGTCTGCGCCGAGACCGACCTGCCGGTGTGCCTCTACAACAACCCGGGCACCACCCAGTTCGACTACTCCCTACCAGTGGTCGCCGAACTCGCCGCGATGGAGCAGGTCGTGGCCTTCAAGGACACTGCCGCCGACGCTGATACCTTCAACGAGCGCCAGGCGCGCCTCGCGGACCTCGTGGATGCACCCCTGAGCCACGGCGTCAGCGGGGACCTCCTCATGATGAGCGGGGAGGTGCGCTCCGACGCCTGGCACAGCGGCCCCGCAGCACTCCTGCCGGGGTACTACGGCCGGCTCCGGTCGGCTGTCCTCGCCGGGGACCAGCAGGAGGTGGAACGGATCCGCCAGGTCCTCTCACCCCTCGTGGAGCACGTCGCCGGACTCAGGAAGATCAGTGGCCTCCATCTCCTGGCCCGCGCCTGCGGCATCGCCGCGGGAGACCCGCGCGCACCCCTGCTGCCCAGCCCGGGATCGGAGCTGCGCGAGCTGGGGCGCCTGCTCGATCTCCTCGAGGCGGCCCTCGACGCCGACTGAGCCTCGTCAGGGCCCACCAGGCAGTGCTCAGGAGACGGTCTGCGGTTCCCTGGCCCGTGCCCGGCTGCCGGGAAGGGTCCTGCGCGTGGTCCCGGTGTACTGCGCATGGACGGCGGCGGCCACGAGCAGCGACGCCCCCAGCATGTGCAGGGCAACGAGGACGATCGGCAGGTGCAGGAAGTGCTGGACGTAGCCGATGGCGCCCTGCACCAGGACGGCGGCGGTGAGCAGGACCACGGCCTTCCGGAGCGTGCCCGTGACGCGCGACCGGTGGGCCACTATCGCTGCGAGCACCACGGTGGCGACGAGCAGATATACCGGGAGGGCGTGCAGGCGCGTGATGAAATCAGGGTCGAGCCCGTTCCGCGCAGCGCCGTGGTCGCCGGCGTGAGGACCTGACCCGGTGACCATCACACCGAGGACGACGGCGACCGACGTCAGCGCCGTGGAGGTGATGAGGAGCTGGCGCAGGAGCACAGGGGCAGCAGGAGTGTGCTGCTCGTCCCGGTACTGCTCGGTGGTCAGCCGCGACCGGTTGACCAGCACGGTCGCGAGTGCGATCAGCACCATGGACACGATGAAGTGGAGACCCACCACCCAGGGGTTCAGGTCCATCCAGACGCTGACGCCGCCGATGACGGCCTGGACGGGAATGCCGAGGGCAATGCCGATCGAGAGCCGGAACAGGTCCCTGCGGTCCCGTCGCATGCCGAGCACAGCGACGATCATGGCCACCGCAATGACCACGAGAACGAAGGTCAGGAGCCGGTTGCCGAACTCGATCACTCCGTTCAGGCCCATCTCGGGCGTGGTCACGATGCTGTCCGCCGTGCAGCGCGGCCACTCCGGACAGCCCAGGCCGGAGGCTGTCAGGCGCACGGCGCCACCCGTGACCACGATGCCGATCTGCGCGACCAGCGAGGCGACCGCGAGTCTGCGGACCACGGGGGTGGTGGTGGTGGGGAGAACGCCGGTGAACCGGGAGAGCGGGGAAAGAGTCATGGGATTCAGCTCCATTTGAACCAGCGGATGGCCGCGAGGCTGGCGAGGGCGGCCCAGGCCAGCAGTACCAAGCACGCGAGGGGGTCGAGGGCGCCGTCGAGGAAGGCGGTGCGGAGGCCGTCGCCCAGGGCAGCGGACGGCAGGACGGCCACGAAGCCCTGGACGATCTCGGGAAGGCTCCGCGCCGGGATGATGACGCCGCCGGCTGCGGCGAGGAGGATCCAGACGAGGTTCGTGACGGCCAGGGTCGCTTCCGGCCTGAGCGTGCCTGCCACGAGCAGTCCCAGCGCCGTGAAGGCCGCCGAGCCGACCAGCAGGAGCACGGCCGCGGGCAGGATCCCGGCGGGCAGCGGCGACCACCCCATCAGGAGGGCGGTACCGCCGATCACGACCAACTGCACGGCCAAAACCACGGCGACGGCGACGGCTTTCCCGAAGATCAGTCCTGATCGTCCAAGCGGCGTCGTCGACAGGAACCTGAGCACGCCGTAGCGACGGTCGAAGCCGGTGGCGATGCCCTGGCCGGTGAATGCCGTGGACATGGTGCACAGCGCGAGGACGCCGGGAGCAGCGATGTCGATGCGGCTTGCGCCGTAGCCGTCGAGGAGCGGGGTGATGACGAGTGCCACCAGCGCCAGGAGGGGCAGCACGATGGCGAGGACCAGCTGTTCGCCGTTCCGCAGCATTGCCAGCGCCTCGTAGGAGCCGTGCCGCACGACGCGCGTGCCGAGGGCGGCCGCTGCCCCGGGGCTCCGTGGCTCCACGGCAGGAGATTCCGTACCGGGCGTCGGGCGGGTGCTCATCGGATGCTCCGTCCGGAGATGTCGAGGAAGACGTCCTCGAGCGAGCGCGGTGCCATGGTGATGGCGGTGGGCATGACACCGTGCGCTCCCCACCACCCGGCCAGGAGCTCGACGTCCCGGGGTGTCAGTGCTCCCCGTATCACGTAGCGGCCCGGGTAGGGCTCGCTCTGCTGCAGATGGGGGAGGAGCTCGGCGGGAAGTGCCAGCCCGGGTACCGTCTCGAACTCCAGCTCGCGCAGCCCGTCGGCGTCCTGGTCGGCCGTCAGATCTGCGACCGTGCCCTCCGCGACCGTCCTGCCGCTCTCCAGGATGTAGACATAGTCGGCGAGTCGCTGGGCGTCGTCCAGCAGATGGGTGGTGAGGATGACGGCGAGCCCGTCCGCCCGGAGCTCGTTGATCAGGTCGAAGACGATCGTGCGGGACTGCGGATCGAGCCCTGCGCTCGGCTCGTCGAGGAACACCACCTCGGGCCGGCCCACGAGCGCACACGCCAGTGCAAGGCGCTGTCTCTGTCCTCCGGAGAGCCGACGGATGGACACCGCTCCGAATGCGCCGAGACCCAGGCGCTCCGCCAGCAGATCGACGGGCAGGGGTGCGCGGTACATGGAGGCGACATGCCGGAGCAGGGCCATCGGCCGCACGGACGGCGGCAGGCCCCCCTCCTGCAGCATCACACCGACGCGGGCGCGTAACTGGGGCGAGGCTCGGTGAGGATCCTCACCGAGGAGCCGCACCCGACCGGCATCGGCCCGCTGGAGCCCCTGCGCACATTCCAGGGTAGTGGTCTTCCCCGCACCATTGGCGCCGAGGAGGACGGTGACGGCGCCGCGGGCCGCCGAGAGACTGACGCCGTCGAGCACGCGCACCATGCGGCCGTCGAGGGAACCGACGGGACCGAAGTCCTTCATCAGGCCCTCGATCAGGAGGGCAGGGGCAGTTGTCGGCACAGCCCTATTCTACGACAGGTAGTAGTCGGAACGCGGGCGCCATGGATAGCCTCGCCTAAGTGGTGGAGTGGAATAGATTAGGTCATGATCGTGTTCTGTATTGTGTCGGCGAAAGGAGGAGCTGGAGTGAGTGCATCGGACGCAGTGACCACCCACACTTCTGCCGCCCTGCCCCAGCCGCTCGACGAACGGACCAGGGACCGGGTGCTCTCGTCGGTTCTCGAGCACGCACCCGTGAGCGCTGCGGAGCTCGGCGTACGCCTTGGCTTCACGCCCGCGGCCGTGCGCCGCCACCTCGACGCGCTGTCGCTGGACGGGCTGATCGAGATCAAGCGCGGGCGCGGACAGGGCGGCGGTGCGGGGCGGCCCGCCCGACGCTATGTCGTCAGCCAGCGCGGGCAGAGTGCCATCGGAGAGGACTACCTGGCAATCGCCAGGGCAGCTCTGACGCGACTCGGAGAAACGGTGGGCGCGGCGGGCATCGAGGACTTCGCCCGTGAGCGGTTCGCCGACATGGAGGAGCGCTACCGCCCGATCGTCGACGCCGCCGGGCCCGAGCTCGAGGCGAGGGCCGACGCCCTGGCCCAGGCACTGAGCGCGGACGGCTTCGTGGGCTCCACCCGGACAGTCGGATCACCGGTACGCCGCCCACCCACGCGTGAGGTACCGCGCTCCACGATGCTCGGGGTGCAACTGTGCCAGGGACACTGCCCCATCCAGGGCCTTGCCGCCGAGTTCCCCACGTTCTGCGAGCAGGAGACCGCGGTCTTCGCCCGTCTGCTGGGCGTCGACGTCCGGCGATTGTCCACGCTCGCCAGTGGCGGGCACGTCTGCACGACCCATATTCCCCTGGGACGCCCCACCGCGGCCCCGGCTGATCCGCTCAGCCAGGACTCTGCGACCCTGTCCGCCCCAGCAACGTTATCCACCCATCAGCAAGGAAGGCCGTGATGACGGATCAAGTAGACCGCAAGCCCATCGCATCGGCAGTGCCGGAGTCGACGATCAGCGACATCCTGGAACGCAACCCGGAGCTCGAAGGAATCGGTACGTACCAGTACGGCTGGGCCGACAAGAACGAGGCCAGCGACAACGCACGCCGTGGGCTGAGCGAGGAGGTCGTCCGCGACATCTCCGCGAAGAAGAACGAGCCTGAATGGATGCTCGATCTCCGGCTCAAGGGACTGAAGTACTTCGACCGCAAGCCCATGCCCGCCTGGGGTGCGGACCTCTCCGGCATCGACTTCGACAACATCAAGTACTTCGTCCGCTCCACCGAGAAGCAGGCGAACACCTGGGAGGACCTTCCCGAGGACATCCGCAACACGTACGAGAAGCTCGGCATCCCGGAGGCGGAGCGTTCCCGGCTGGTCTCCGGCGTCGCCGCACAGTACGAGTCCGAGGTGGTGTACCACCAGCTGCGCGAGGACCTCGAGCGCCAGGGTGTGCTCTTCCTGGACACGGACACAGCGCTGCGCGAGCACCCCGAGATCTTCAAGGAGTACTTCGGCACCATCATCCCGGTCGGTGACAACAAGTTCGCATCCCTGAACACGGCGGTGTGGTCGGGCGGTTCGTTCGTGTACGTCCCGAAGGGCGTCCACGTCGAGATCCCGCTGCAGGCGTACTTCCGGATCAACACGGAGAACATGGGCCAGTTCGAGCGCACGCTGATCATCGCGGACGAGGACTCGTACGTGCATTACATCGAGGGCTGCACCGCCCCGATCTACACCTCGGACTCCCTCCACTCGGCCGTCGTGGAGATCGTGGTGAAGAAGGGCGCGCGCGTCCGCTACACCACCATCCAGAACTGGTCGAACAACGTCTACAACCTCGTCACGAAGCGGGCCATCGCGCACGAGGGCGCCACCATGGAGTGGATCGACGGCAACATCGGGTCGAAGGTCACCATGAAGTACCCCGCCGTCTACCTGGTCGGGGAGCACGCCAAGGGGGAGACGCTCTCCATCGCCTTCGCCGGCGAGGGACAGCACCAGGACACGGGGTCGAAGATGGTGCACATCGCCCCGAACACCAAGTCCTCGATCATCTCCAAGTCCGTGGCGCGCGGCGGCGGCAGGGCGGCTTATCGCGGCTTGGTCCAGGTACGCGACGGCGCCACGCACTCCGCGAACACAGTGCGCTGCGATGCTCTCCTGGTGGACACGATCTCCCGCTCGGACACGTACCCGTACGTGGACATCCGCGAGGACGACGTCACCATGGGCCACGAGGCCACCGTCTCGCGCGTCAGCGAGGAGCAGCTGTTCTACCTGATGTCCCGGGGCATGCCGGAGGACGAGGCCATGGCCATGATCGTGCGTGGCTTCATCGAGCCGATCGCCCGTGAGCTGCCCATGGAGTACGCGCTCGAGCTGAACCGGCTGATCGAACTGCAGATGGAAGGGGCCGTGGGCTAGGAATGGCTGAGACAACCCATACGGACATCACACCGGACACCCCGCTCGACGGCGGGATCAGTGCCCTCGACGAGAAGGCACGTCTCGGCTCCGCCACCGTCGGACGGGCCTCCATCGACGGCTTCACCGAGGAGGGCGAACGCCTTCCCGGAGGAGATGACGGCACGGAGCAGCTCGGTTTCAAGAAGCACAGCCACGGCAATGCCCCGGTGATCCCCGAGGCGTCGCGTGGAGAACGCCGCCGCTCCTTCGACCTGGCGGACTTCCCGCCGCTGACGGGTCAGGAGGAGGACTGGCGATTCACCCCGCTGAAGCGCCTGCGCGGCCTCCATACCGATGACCTGACCGGTCCGGCGCCGGCCATCGAGGTCACCGGTGCCGGCAACGTGACGGTCGAGACCGTGGGCCGCGGGGACGCGCGCCTGGGCAAGGGCGCAACCCCGGAGGATCGTGTGTCCGCCGCTGCGTGGAACGCCTTCTCCGAGGCGACGGTCATCACCATCCCGCGGGAGACGGTGGCCGAGGGCGAGGTCATGGTGAGCATCACCGGACGCAGCGCGGAACCAGCCGCCCAGTACATCCTGATCCGGGCGGAGCAGTTCTCCAGGGCGGTCGTCGTGCTCGATCACGGTGGCTCCGTGGCGCTGGCGCAGAACGTGGAGATCGTGGTGGAGGACGGAGCAGAGCTGACGGTCGTCAGCGTGCAGGAATGGGACGACGACGCCGTCCACGTCTCCTCGCAGCAGGCGAAGATCGGCCGGGACGCACGCTACAAGCACGTGGTCGTGAGTCTCGGCGGCGATCTGGTGCGCCTGACGCCGTCGTCGATCTTCTCCGCCCCCGGCGCCGAGGTGGAGATGTACGGACTGTACTTCGCCGACGCGGGACAGCACCTGGAGCAACGCCTCCTGGTGGATCACGCCACACCGAACTGCACGTCCCGGGTCACCTACAAGGGTGCCCTGCAGGGTCAGGACGCGCACACCGTCTGGGTGGGTGACGTGCTGATCCGCAAGGCCGCCGAGGGCACCGACACCTACGAGACGAACCGCAACCTGCTCCTCACGGACGGCGCGCGCTCGGACTCGGTGCCGAACCTCGAGATCGAGACCGGATTGATCGAGGGCGCGGGCCACGCGAGCGCCACCGGCCGCTTCGACGACGAGCACCTGTTCTACCTGATGGCCCGTGGCATCCCGGAGAAGGCCGCCCGCCGCCTGGTGGTCCGCGGCTTCCTCACCGAGGTCATCCAGCAGATCAGGGTCCCCGCGCTCGAGGAGCGGCTCTCGGAGTCGGTCGAACGCGAACTGGCGGCGGGGAACCTCTGATGTCCGAGCCCAACGGTGAACTGATCTGCAGTGTCGACGACATCCAGGTCAAGCAGGCGCTGCGCGTGCTGATCGACGACTACCCGGTGGTCGTGGTGCGTGACTCGGACGGCGAGATCCACGCGCTCGGCGATACCTGCTCCCATGCCGACATCTCCCTGTCCGAGGGCGAGGTCGAGGGGTGCGCCATCGAGTGCTGGGGCCATGGGTCCCAGTTCGACCTGCGCAGCGGTGCCCCGCTGCAGCTCCCCGCGTACGAGCCGGTCCCGGTGTTCGCACTCGAGATCCACAACAACGATGTCTACGTCGACATCACCACGGTCACCAACGGAGCGCCCGCACCCCAGCTGGGGTGACGGCCGACGCCCACCGACTTCCTGTACACCACCTGCACCGCAGGCGAAGGAGAGAGAACACGATGTCCACGCTCGAAATCAAGGACCTGCACGTCAGCATCGACACGGATCAGGGAAACATCCCGATCCTGCGCGGCGTCACGCTGACGATCAACACCGGGGAGACCCACGCCATCATGGGCCCCAACGGCTCCGGGAAATCGACCCTCGCGTCGACGATCGCCGGGCATCCGCGCTATAAGGTCGACAGCGGCTCGATCACGCTCGACGGCGAGGACGTGCTGTCGATGAGCGTCGACGAGCGTGCCCGTGCCGGCCTCTTCCTGGCCATGCAGTACCCCGTCGAGGTCCCAGGTGTGACCATGACCAACTTCCTGCGCACCGCGAAGACCGCGCTCGACGGCGAGGCCCCGAGCCTGCGGCACTGGACCAAGGACGTCAAGACGGCCATGAGCAAGCTGCGCATCGACGCGGACTTCGCCCAGCGCAACGTCAACGAGGGCTTCTCGGGTGGCGAGAAGAAGCGGGTCGAGATCCTGCAGCTCGAGCTCTTCCGTCCGAAGTTCGCGATCCTCGACGAGACCGACTCGGGTCTGGACGTCGACGCCCTGAAGGTCGTCTCGGAGGGTGTGAACCGCGAGCACTCCAAGGGTGAGATGGGTACGCTGCTCATCACCCACTACACGCGGATCCTGCGCTACATCAAGCCCGACTTCGTGCACGTCTTCATTGCCGGCCGTATCGCCGAGCAGGGCGGGCCGGAACTCGCCGATCGCCTCGAGGAAGAGGGCTACGATCGATTCACAACGGTCGAGGCCTGACCGACCATCCCGTCCGGTGCCCTACGTGCCGGACCGCTCGAAAGGAGATCTTCGATGAGTGATGTGCAACAGGCACCAACGGCGTTGGACGACGTCGAGGAGGCGTTGCGGGACGTGATCGATCCGGAGCTGGGCGTCAATATCGTGGATCTTGGCCTGCTCTACGGCCTGACCTACGCCGACGACGGCGCCCTCCTGATCGACATGACCCTCACCACGGCGGCCTGCCCGCTGACGGATGTGCTCGAGGAGCAGGTGGGCCAGGTCCTCGACGGCGTGGTCGACGAGTGGCGCCTCAACTGGGTGTGGATGCCGCCGTGGGGTCCCGAGAAGATCACCGAGGACGGCCGCGACCAGATGCGTGCCCTCGGCTTCAACATCTGAGCTTCGACATCTGAGCAGCACAGGGATCTGGGTCCTGCGGTGGGGCGGTCACGGCGGTAGCCGGGGCCGCCCCACCGTCCTGCACCACCGTGGTCACGACCCGGAGTGGTCACGGCCCCGGTCATCCTGGCCACCGTCGTCACGGCCCGGTGCGGTCATCGGGCGGGTCCTCGTCGAGGTCCCCCTCTCCGAGTCCCCGTGCGGCCAGGGCCTCACCCGTCCGATGCGCATAGGCGACCGCCCCGAGCACGAGGGGTGTCACGACCACGCGGGGGTTGCGCTCCAGCCCGCGTGCACGTGCGGCCTGTCGCACGTCGACGAACAGACCCGCCAGATAGGGGATGCTGCGCAGCATGATGGACAGCGCCAGCGCGAAGCGCTCCGGATCGGCGCCGAGACGCCGGAACGGACGGACCAGTCGGACGACCCCGTCGAGCAGGTCCTGGGTAGCGGTGGTCAGGGTCAGGGCGCGCGCGGCGAGCAGGCACGCGGTGATCCCGCCCACCACGACGAACGCGCGGAGCCAGTCCTGAGCCAATCCCTGGTACAGCGCGAGGATCCCCAGCACGGGCGCCGCGGGCAGGAGCATCCGCAGAACACGTACGGGAGACAGACGGGCACCCACGATGAGGACCCCGAAGGTCAGAAGAAGGGCGACGGCGGTGGTCGTCGGGGAACGCCACGCGATGACGGCGACGGCGCAGGCCAGCGACGCGACGGCCTTGGGGGCCGGCGCCGTCCTGTACAGGAAACCGCGCCCCGGTTCGTACAGCCCCAGGGTTGCTCCGAAACCCCTCACGGTCCTCCGAGCGGAGCGCAGCTGCACAGTTGCCGATAGTGCGCGACGGCGTCGTCGGCCGGCCCGTCGAATACGATCCTGCCCGCGTCGAGCACGAGGGTCCGGTCGCTCTCGAGGGCGAAATCGAGATTGTGCGTGGTGAACACCACCTGCTGGTCCAGCCCGGCGATCAGTGAGCGCACCCGGGCGTCGTTGCGCAGATCCAGCAGCGTGGTGGGCTCGTCGGCCACGAGGATGCGGGGCTCGGTCGCGAGGACCACGGCGAGGGCCAGGATCTGCCGCTCACCGCCCGAGAGGTCGTAGCTGCTGCGATCGGCCAGGTGGTCGATACCGAAGCGCCGGAGGACTTCTCCGGCGCGCGAGCGGCGATCGCCGGACGAGAGCCGCAGGGTACGGAGCGAGAGTTCCACGTCCTCACGGCCTGTGGGCATCACGAGCTGCGAGAGGGGATCGGTGAAGACGAAGCCGACGCTTCGGCGCACCGTCCTGCCCATGGTCCGCGTGTCGTTGCCGTGCACCGCCACGGTTCCCTCCGTCGGCAGGAGCAGCCCGTTGATGAGCCGTAGCAGGGTCGACTTGCCCGAACCGTTGGCGCCTATCACGGAGATGCGCCGCTCGGCCAGCAAGAGATCCAGCGGCTCGAGCAGGGTCCGGCCCTCGGGATGCGTGCGCACCCCTGCGGCTCGGAACTCGATGGATTCAGGCACGAAGGGGTGGCTTCGCTGCCAGCAGTCGCGGGAAGGCTCGGTGGACCGAGACGGCCAGCAGCGCGGCGAGGACGTCCTTGACGACGTCGCCCGGCAGATACACCACATCGACCAGGATCGCATCCCGCAGGGGGAGCCCGGCATTGATCATGAGTCCTGTGATCCCGAGCGGGTGGATGGTGAGCAGACTCGCTGTGAGAGCGGCCAGGAACAGCAGTACGACGCGGAATTTGTGCGTACGGCGCAGCACACCGAGGGTGAGGAGTCCGGCCACGAGCGCAGCCAGGGGGAAGGCCAGGAGGTAGCCCGCGGTCGGTCCTGCCAGGACCCCGAAGCCTCCGCTGAACCCGCTGAACACCGGGAGGCCGATCAGGCCGGCCACGAGATAGAGCAGAACGGCCGCGGTCCCGCGTGCCGGTCCGAGCACGAGTCCCGCGAGCAGGACCCCGAGGGTCTGCAGCGTGATGGGGACCCCGAGCGGACCCACCGGTATACCGGGTAGGATTGCCAGGGCGGCGATGAGGGCGGCGAAGACGGCGACCAGCGAGAGATCGGTGGCGTCCCACCGGCGCCGGGTCGATCGACGACCGGTACCGGCCGTTCCCGTCACGGTCGTCCTGGCTGGCTGCATGGCTTTTGCTCCTTCTCCGGACCCGCGGTCTCACCGGTCGGTCGGCTGATGTGCCGGGAGCGCGGCCGCTCCTGCTTCTGTACCGAGACTAGCGCCGGTCACCCCGGGATCCTTTGTGGGATTCCTACAACACAGATCCTCCCTGTCCCATCGAAAGGCCCAATCGTGATTAGCGTTTCCAACCTTGAGTTGCGGGCCGGTGCCCGCTTGCTGATGGAGGGGGTGTCCTTCCGGATCGACCGGGGGGACAAGATCGGTCTCGTCGGGCGCAACGGCGCCGGCAAGACGACCATGACCCGTGTGCTGGCCGGGGAAGCACTGCCTGCCGGCGGCACGGTGACGCGCTCGGGCGAGATCGGCTATCTGCCCCAGGATCCGCGCACGCCGGACATGGATCAGTTGGCCCGCGACCGCATCCTCTCCGCACGCAACCTCGACGCCGTCGTCAATGACCTGCGCCAGGCACAGGAGGACATGGCCAGCGAGAAGACCTCGGTGCGCAACAAGGCGATGGCGCGCTACGACCGGATCGAGGCCGCCTTCCTCTCGGGCGGAGGCTACGCCGCAGAGGCCGAGGCCGCTGCGATCTCCTCCAATCTGGCGCTGCCCGAGCGCATCTTGAACCAGCCCCTGAAGACCCTCTCCGGCGGTCAGCGCCGTCGGGTGGAGCTCGCGCGCATCCTGTTCTCCGGCGCGGAGACCATGCTGCTCGACGAACCCACCAACCACCTCGATGCGGACTCGATCACCTGGCTGCGCGACTTTCTCAAGAACCACCAGGGCGGGCTGATCGTGATCAGCCACGACGTGGAACTGCTCGAGGCCACCGTGAACAAGGTGTTCCAGCTCGACGCGAACCGTGCCACCATCGACATCTACAACATGGGGTGGAAGCGCTACCAGCTCCAGCGCGAGACGGACGAGCGCGCCCGCAAGCGCGAACGGGCCAATGCCGAGAAGAAGGCCCAGGTCCTCATGGACCAGGCCAACAGGATGCGCGCCAAGGCCTCGAAGGCGGTCGCCGCGCAGAACATGGCCAAACGCGCCGAGCGCCTGCTCGGCGGCCTCGATGCGGTGCGCGCCACCGACCGCGTGGCAGCACTGCGCTTCCCGGAGCCGTCGCCGTGCGGCAAGACCCCCATGACGGCGGAGGGACTCAGCAAGGCCTACGGATCGCTGGAGATCTTCACGGATGTGGACCTGGCGATCGACCGGGGGTCGAAGGTGGTGATCCTGGGCCTCAACGGCGCCGGGAAGACCACGCTGCTGCGCATGCTGGCCGGCGTCGACACACCCGATACCGGACGCGTCATCGCGGGCCACGGGTTGAAGGTGGGCTACTACGCGCAGGAGCACGAGACCCTGGACACCGAGCGCAGTGTCCTGGAGAACATGAAGTCCTCCGCGCCCGACATGCAGGACGCCGAGGTGCGCGGCATCCTCGGCTCGTTCCTCTTCTCGGGCGACGACGTCGACAAGCCGGCCGGCGTGCTCTCCGGCGGCGAGAAGACCCGTCTGGCCCTCGCGACCATCGTGGCCTCCTCCGCCAACGTGCTGCTGCTGGACGAGCCCACGAACAACCTCGACCCCGCCAGCCGTGCCGAGATCCTCGGCGCCCTGAAGAACTACAGCGGTGCGGTGGTCATGGTCAGCCACGACGAGGGGGCGGTCGACGCGCTCGACCCGGAGCGCGTGGTCATGCTGCCCGACGGCGTGGAGGACCTGTGGAACCAGGACTACCTGGAGCTCGTCACTCTCGCCTAGTGGCTCGCCCGGTCACTTGCGGGCCTCGTCGCGCAAGGTCTGGGAATCGAGGATTGCATCCTCCTCCTCCTCGGCCGACGGACGCCGACGGCGAGTGGTGGACTTTGCTCGTGTACCCTCCCGTTCCCCGTCGCTGCGGCGCTGCTGCCGGGCGGCGTAGCCGAGGCCCACGAACGCGAGAACGCCGAAGGCGAACCACTGGAGGGCGTACGACAGGTGGGGTCCCTCGTCGATGGAGGGTTTCGGCGGGGCGATCGGAGTCTGTGCTGCGGAGGGCCGCTCGAGGGCCAGCAATCCGTAGGCCGCGTCCTGCAACGGATACTCGAGTCCCTCGGCCAGCGACGCGAGGTCGATGGACGCCACCTGGCCCTCGGGGGCGCCGCGATTGACGGCGGGCTCGGCCGGTTTGATCCGGGCCGTGACCGCCACCTCGCCGCGGGGAGGGGCGGGGATCTCGTCCGGGCGCCCGGCCTCCGCATTGCCGATCGGCAGCCAGCCACGATCTATCACCACGGCCGAGCCGTCCCCGAGCTTCAGCGGGGTGAGGATCTCGTACCCGGGTTGGCCGTTGAGGGGCCGGTTCCGCACGACCACCTGCTGATCGATGTCATAGGTTCCCACGAAGGTGACCGGCGTCCATTCCCGGGCGGGATCATAGCTGTCGAGGAGCCTCTCGCCCGGGACGTAGTCCACGGGCTCTGCATCGTAGTTGGCCTCGATGCGCTCGATGTCGGCGACGACCGCCTCCCGCCGCTCGAACTGCCATCGTCCGAGACCCACGCACCCGGCGGCGATCAGCACCACAAGGGCCAGCCAGCCCAGCCAGCGTGCGGAGAACAGGAAGCGGTACACCTAGCGGGTCTCCATGGGCTGGTCGGCGGCGAGGGGGAGCGTCTCCTTCCACAGGCCGCGCTCTCCCAGGTACTCCTCGAACCACGTCCTGTGGTCGGCGCACGCCCCCCAGGCCTTCCGCCGCTCGGGCGTATGGAGACGAGGATTGTTCCACAGCACCTGCCAGAGGGCAGGCGCGCTGCAATTCTTGCGCGAGCAGACCCGCCGGCCGTCGCCGCGCTGCGGTACCGCGAACAGACCGAGACCCGCTTCCGCGGCAGGAGGGCGTGGCTGCGCTGATGGGTCAGGCATCGGCACCCGTCCTCCCGGGGGTGTGGGAGCCGTGCGGACTCGCGGGGTCATCGAGGATTTCACCGCTGAGGACCGAACCGTCGTCTGCTCCCGCATCGCTGACCTTCGCTTCGATCTCCCGCACCGGAGCACGATCGATCAGGGCGTCGCTGTGGCGGATGCTGCTGGTGTCGCTCCCCCCGTTGGCGAGGATCACGGCGAAGTACGGCAGGAACACTGCTCCGGCGATCATGACCCACTGGAGCCAGGGGTAGGGGACCACGAACACGAGGATGAAACAGACGAGGCGGATACTCATGGACACGGAGTACCGGATCATGCGGCTTCGCATTTCGTCCGTGTGGGACTCACGCGCATCGGAGATGCTGTGGATGTCTGGGTTGTGCTTGGTTTGCTTGCTCATCACACTCCAAGAAGACTCCCCCCATTATCTCACTTCGGGTCCCGTTCCCGAAGTCGAGGAAAGCGCCGTTAGGATCGTCGGGACAGTTCGACAGTGGTTCTTCCATGAACCGAAGAACACCACGGACCCTTCCGGGTCCGCAGACAGAGGAGTTTCCCCTTGGCACCTGGTGCAGAGAGCAAGACGACCGGTCGGAGTGTCCTGGTCACCGGTGGCAACCGCGGTATCGGACTTGCTATCGCAAAGTCATTCGTAGCCAACGGCGACAAGGTTGCCATCACGTACCGGAAAGGTGAGATTCCCGCCGGAATGCTCGGAGTCCGGGCCGACGTCACCAGCGGGGAGCAGATCGACGCCGCCTTCTCCCAGGTCGAGGCCGAGCACGGCCCGGTCGAGGTGCTCGTGGCGAACGCCGGAATCACTCGCGACACATTGCTCCTGCGCATGAGCGAGGACGACTTCACCGACGTCGTCGACACCAATCTCTCGGGGGCCTTCCGGGTGGTCAAGCGTGCCTCACGCGGCATGATCCGCCTCAAGCGAGGACGCATCATCCTCATCTCGAGCGTCACCGGTCTCTACGGCGCTCCCGGCCAGATCAACTATTCGGCCTCCAAGGCCGGACTCGTGGGCATGGCCCGGTCCATCACGCGCGAGCTTGGGTCCCGCGGGATCACCGCCAATGTGGTCGCTCCCGGCTTCATCGACACCGATATGACGGCCGAACTGCCCGACGCCACGCGGACGAGCTATCTCGCCACCATTCCCGCAGGCCGCTTCGCCTCGCCCGAGGAGGTGGCCGGCGTCGTGACCTGGCTCGCGGGGGACTCGGCGGGCTACATCTCCGGCGCCGTCATCCCCGTCGACGGCGGTCTGGGCATGGGCCACTGACCCCCCCGGACCCTTCGTCCCCGGCCGTCCCCGGCACAGCTTCCACCCCGACCAGAAGGAGCATCATGGCCACCCTCGAGGGCACCACAGCAATAGTCACCGGATCCTCACGCGGCATCGGAGCCGACGTCGCGACGCAACTCGCGGCGCAGGGTGCCGCCGTCGTCGTCAACTACCGGCAGAAGGCGCCGCGCGCCACCAAGGTGGTCGCCGGCATCGAAGCCGCGGGCGGGCGGGCGGTCGCCGTGGGGGCCGACCTGACCGCCCCCGACGGTCCTGCGGCGCTCGTCGACGCCGCCGTGACCTCGTTCGGCGGGCTGGACCTGCTGGTGCTCAACGCCTCCGGAGGCATGGAGTCCACGATGGGGGAGGACTACGCCCTGCGGCTCAATCGCGATGCCCAGGTGGCCATGCTGACCGCGGCCGTCGAGGTGATGCCGCCGGGCTCGCGCGTGGTGTTCATCACGAGCCACCAGGCGCACTTCGTGGAGAAGGTCGAGACCATGGAGGCCTACGAGCCGGTGGCCCGCAGCAAGCGGGCCGGTGAGGACGCCCTGCGGGCCATGATCCCGGAGTTGGAGGCGAAGGGGATCTCGTTCGTGGTCGTCTCCGGGGACATGATCGAGGGAACGGTCACGGCCACCCTGCTGGACCGCGCCACGCCCGGTGCCATCGAGGCGCGGCGGCAGGAGGCCGGGCGACTCTACTCCGTGGCCGAATTCGCCACCGAGATCGTCAGGATGGCCACGAGCGAGGTACCCACCGGGCACACCGAGTACGTGGGCGGCGCCGAGGATTTCCTGGCCAAGAGCTGACCCGCCCCCGGCAGTCGGGCTAGACGTCCGACAGGTGCCGGACCACGTCGAGGTCCGGCAGATCGAGGGCCGCCCCCGCCGCGGCACGCACGGCGGGTTTGGCGTTGAACGCGACGCCGAGACCGGCGGCGGCCAGCATGTCGAGGTCGTTGGCGCCGTCGCCCACCGCGACCGTCGCGGCCAGGGGGACGGCTGCGCGTGCGGCGGACTCCCGCAGCACCCGCTCCTTCGTGCGGCGGTCGACGACGGCGCCCGAGACGCGGCCGGTCAGGCGGCCGTCCGCGATCTCGAGCTCGTTCGCCACCGCGAAGGTGAGGCGGAGTCGTGCCGCCAGAGGATCCAGCACCTGGGAGAAGCCGCCGGAGACGACACCCACGGGGTGCCCCGCGCGGTGGTAGGCGCTGACGAGCCGTTCGGCGCCGACGCTGAGCTCGATCCGGTCGACGACGTCGTCGATGACCGAGACCGGGAGTCCCCGCAGGGCGAGGACCCGCTGGTGCAGCGACTGCGCGAAGTCGAGCTCGCCGCGCATGGCGGCATCGGTCACTGCGGCCACCTCCGCCTCCCGGCCCGCGTGGGCCGCGAGCAGTTCGATGACCTCCTGCCTGATGAGGGTCGAATCGACGTCCAGGATGAGCAGCTTCGGTCCGGGCAGGTACACGGGTGCCGGGACGACGGCGGCACCGGCGCCCGTCGTCGGGCTCCAGGTGCGCAGGGCCACCCGGATCCTCGACGTCGGAGCGGAGGGTACGAGCTCCAGGGTGAGGACCTCGAACCTCGGCGTCCGCGCCCCTGCTTCGTCGACCACCCGTCCGAGCTCGCGCAGGACCGCGAGCAGGGAGGTGCGGTGACCGTCGTCGAGCCGTTCGGCATAGGCCACCACCCGGAGGTTCTGCGTCATGATGCGTTCCTGTTCCCGCCCTACCGGCGTCACGCGTCCGCGCCCGCGGCCTGCCCGGAGGGACCTCCGATGTCGCCACGGAGCTGCTCCTTAGCCTAGTGTCTAGGACCATGAGTGACGTTCTGGAACTGGCAGGAGTGAGCCTGGTCAGGGGTGGCAAGACGCTGCTCGACGGCATCGACTGGCAGGTCGGCGAGGGGGAGCGGTGGGTGGTCATGGGCCCCAACGGAGCGGGCAAGACCACCCTGCTGCAGCTCGCCGGAGCGCGCCTCCATCCCACCAGCGGCGTGGTCGGGATCCTCGACGAGGTGATGGGCGCCGTCGACGTCTTCGAGCTGCGCCCCCGTATCGGGCTCGCCTCGGCTGCCCTCGCCGCGCAGGTGCCGGAGCAGGAGACCGTCCTGAATGTCGTCGTGACGGCCTCCTACGGTGTCACGGGCCGCTGGCGCGAGGAGTACGAACGCCTCGACGAGCGCCGCGCGTTCCGGTTGCTCGACGCCTGGGGGGTGTCACGCTTCATGAGCCGGCCCTTCGGCTCGCTGAGCGAGGGTGAGCGCAAGCGCGTGCAGATCGCCCGGGCGCTCATGGCCGACCCGGAGCTGCTGCTCCTGGACGAACCGGCCGCCGGTCTCGATCTCGCCGGACGGGAGGATCTCGTGCGCCGGTTGAGCGAGCTGGCCCGGGACGAGGACGCACCCGCCATGGTGCTCGTCACGCACCACCTCGAGGAAGTCCCTCCCGGCTTCACGCACGCCATGCTGCTGCGCGACGGAGCGGTGGTCTCGTCCGGGGTCATCGGGGAGGTGCTGACCGAGGAGAATCTCGGTGCGGCGTTCGACGTCGAGCTCCGGGTCAGCGAGGAGAACGGCCGCTACAGCGCCGTCGCCCGGGCGTGACCGGACGGACCGCGGGTCGTCCGGGTCGTCCGGGTCACTCCTGATGCCGATCGTCGAGATCGCCGCTGCCGACGACCCGCGGATCTCCGACTACCTGGGGCTCACGGATGTCCAGCTCCGGCTGCTGAAGGAACCAGTCGAGGGGCTCTACATCGCGGAGGGACCGAAGGTGCTGCGCCGGGCGATCGACGCCGGGCACGCCCCGCGATCGTTCCTGCTCACCCCTGCCTGGTTGCCGGGGCTCGGGGACGTGCTCGCACGATTCCCCGAGATCCCGGCCTTCATCGCCTCCGAGGCCACGCTGCAGGCGATCACGGGCTTCCATCTCCACCGCGGCGCGCTGGCTGCTCTGCACCGGCCGGAGCCCCTGGACCTGCCCGACGTGCTGGCCTCCGCCCGGCGCATCGCCGTGATCGAGGACATGATCGACCACACCAATCTCGGCGCGGTCTTCCGGTCCGCCGCCGCCCTCGGGATCGATGCCGTGCTGCTCAGCCCGCGCAGCGCCGATCCGCTCTACCGCCGCGCGGTCCGGGTGAGCATGGGGAGCGTGCTGCAGGTGCCCTGGCTCAGGCTGGGCACCTGGCCGGAGGATCTCGGTCGCCTCAGCGCTGCAGGATTCACCGTCGCCGCGCTCGGGCTGGGTGCCGATGCCACGCCGCTGGATGCGTTCGACGCCCGCGCGCACGAGCGCCTGGCCCTGCTGCTGGGGACGGAGGGCGACGGTCTGAGCGCCGGCGCCCTCGACCGTGCCGACATCACGCTCACCATCCCCATGCACGCCGGGGTGGACTCCCTGAACGTGGCAGCCGCGGCCGCCGTCGCCTTCTGGCAGTGCCGTGCCTGACCGCGCCCTTCTCGCGGTGGACCCCCTGCTGCGCTAGTATGGACAGCTGGCCCCGTTGCCACTCTTTCCACCACCCGTGCCTGGCAAAATCCAGGCAACCAGAGAAGGTAGTCCCGTGAAGTCTGACACTCACCCCAAGTACCAGTCGATCGTGTTCCGCGACCTGGCCTCCGACAAGGCGTTCCTGACCAGGTCGACTGCCGGATCGTCCAAGACCATCGAGTGGGAGGACGGCAACACGTACCCGCTCATCGAGGTCGAGATCTCCTCGGAATCGCACCCGTTCTACACGGGCAAGCAGCGGATCATGGACTCCGCCGGTCGCGTGGAGCGCTTCAACGCCCGCTTCAAGAATTTCGGCGGCAAGAAGTAGCCCAGCATCACGCAGGACGCCGGGTGTCGAGCACCCCGACCGCAAGGAGAAGCCATACCCGCCCGGTGTGGCTTCTCCCGTTTAACCGATCACCCAGCAGATCACCGTCATCGAGCACCGAGCACGGGTCCACCCCGTACCGAGGAGAGCAGCACCATGGCCCACCCAGCGGACACCGAGCGACTGCACGGCGAGTACAAGACCCCGGGCGGGAAGCTCACCGCGGTCGACCTCTCGGTGGCGGACGGTCGCCTCAGCGGCGTGTCCGTGAACGGCGATTTCTTCCTCGAACCCGACGAGGCGCTGCTCGACATCAACGCGGCTCTCGAGGGGCTGCCTGCCGAGACGGGGCCGGGCGAACTCGCAGCGGCGATCACGGCAGCCCTGGACCCGTCGGTGGTGCTGTTCGGTTTCTCGCCGACCGCCATCGCCACGGCAGTGCGCCGTGCCCTGGGCAAGGCATCCGGTTTCTCGGACCACCAGTGGGAGATCATTCCTCCCACACCGCTCCCGACGGCCATGCACGTCGCCATGGACGAGATCCTGTCCCGAGACGTCGGCGCCGGCCTGCGGAATCCGACACTGCGGTTCTGGGAGTGGGAATCGCCGTCGGTGGTGATCGGCAGTTTCCAGTCCGTCCGCAACGAGATCGATCCCGAGGGCGCCGAACTGCACGGAGTCACCGTGGTGCGCCGTATCAGCGGCGGTGGGGCGATGTTCATGGAGCACGGCAACGCGATCACCTACTCTCTCTACCTGCCGCAGTCGCTCGTGGACGGCCTCAGCTTCGCGGACTCCTACCCGTTCCTCGACGCGTGGGTCATGGAGGCACTGGGGGCTCTCGGCATCGAGGCCTGGTACCAGCCGTTGAACGACATCGCGACGAGCATGGGGAAGATCGGAGGGGCCGCGCAGAAGCGCCTCGCGGGCGGCGGGATGCTGCACCATGTGACCATGAGCTACGACATCGACGCCGACAAGATGCTCGAGGTGCTGCGGATCGGCAAGGAGAAGCTCTCCGACAAGGGCACCGGGAGCGCAAAGAAGCGGGTGGACCCGCTGCGCCGCCAGACGGGGATCTCGCGCGAGGAGATCATCGATGTCATGACGGCGACCTTCCGTCGACGCTACGGCGCCGTCGACGCCACCCTGACCGCCGACGATCTCCGTCGCGCCGAGGAGCTCGTGGGGCAGAAGTTCGGCACGGAGGAGTGGCTCTACCGCGTCCCCTGAGCCTGGGCTCGCAGTGAGCGCAGCAGGTGGTCGCGCTCCTCCACGATGATGCGGCGCAGGGCGGCCGGGGCGTCCGGATTCGCCGTCAGCCAGCCATCCGTGCGCACGACGACGGCGTGGTCCTCGGGGGTGGACGCCAGATCCTGCCGCCCCGGATAGAGACCCCGGACGATCCTGCTGGCCATCTCGATGCCGCGCGTCGCCCAGACAGTGCGGAGCACCTCGAAGTACGGCTCCTCGTACTGCACCCGGAGCTCGCGGGAACCGAGCACGAATCCCTCGATCGCCGCGCTGAGGAGCTCATTGGACAGCCGGTCGTTGTGCACGGTCTCGTCCCAGGTGGCCCTCTTGATGGTGGCGTCCGGAATCGCCGAGGAGGCGAGCGTGAAGCCGACCTGCCCCGACGCCGTCCTGTCCGCCTCGCGCTCGGTCTCCAATTCGCCCGGGAGGATCCGCCCCTGGGCAGCGAGAGCCTGCAGGAACAACCAGCGCAGTTCCGCGTCGACGCGCAGTCCGGGGATCCGCTCGTCCCCGTCCAGGACCGCGCGGATCAGGTCCGCCGAGTTCCTGGCGCTGCGTGAGGTGAGGGCGAGCGCACGTGCCCAGACGAGTTGCAGATCGGAACCGGCGTGCGCCTCGTGCAGCCCGTCGCGGAGGCATGCCGCCAGCCGGTCGTGCAGTCCCGGACGCAGCGCTGCCGGTGCGAGCGTCTCGATCGCCGCACGGGCGTTGGCCAGCATGACCTGGAGGACACCCACATTCGTCTCGGCCGGGGCAGCGAGCAGCACCGCTCCGAGGTAGGAGGGGACCGGCAGGAGTGCATTCCTCGTGCTGGTCCAGAGGGCGCCGAGGCACGTTGCTCGCGCCAGCGGATCGCGCAGCCGGTGGATCGAGGTCAGGAGCGTCGAGAGTGAGCGTTCGTCGAAGGAAATGGCCGCGTAGGTCAGATCGTCGTCGTTGACCAGAAGCAGCTCCGGCTGGGTTGTGCCCGCGAGCGCAGGGACGGGTGTGCGTCCTCCCTCGACGGTCACGGACTCGGATGACGTGCGGACCAGCCAGCCGTCGTCGTCCACGTCGTACAGGCCCACCCTGATGCGGTGCGGGCGCGGCTGCTGGCGACCGGTGACGGGATCCGGTGCGTCCTGCACGATGGTGACGTCCGTGAAGCGGCCGGCCTCGACCGTGACCTCCGCCTGCAGTGCAGGAACTCCAGAGGTCAGCAGCCAGGATCGTGACCAGGCGCCCAGGTCCTCCCCGGTGGCGTCGGCGAGGACGTCGAGGAGGTCGGCCAGCGTGGTGTTCCCGTACTCGTGCTTCCGGAAGTACGTCCGTGCAGCGTCGAAGAAGGCGTCCCGGCCCACGAAGGCCACGAGCTGCTTCAGCACGGAGGCGCCCTTGGCATAGGTGATCCCGTCGAAGTTCTGCTTCGCGGCCTCCAGGTCCGGGATGTCCGCGACGATCGGGTGTGTCGTCGGGAGCTGGTCCTGGACGTAGGCCCACGCCTTCCGGCGGTTCGCGAAGCTGACCCAGGAGGAACTCCACCGCGTCGCCTCCGCCACGGCCAGCGCGCCCATGTAGTCGGCGAAGGATTCCTTGAGCCACAGGTCGTCCCACCACGACATGGTCACCAGATCGCCGAACCACATGTGGGCCATCTCGTGCATGATCGTGTTCGCCCGGGCCTCCCGCTGCGCCTCGGTGGCGGCGGACTGGAAGACGTAGTCCTCCGTGAAGGTCACGAGACCGGGGTTCTCCATGGCCCCGAGGTTGTACTCCGGGACGAACGCCTGGTCGTACTTGCCGAACGGATAGGGGTAGTCGAAGAGATCGTGGAAGAGGTCGAGTCCGCGCCTGGTCGTGTCGAAGATCTCCGGTGCGTCCAGCGAGGGCGCGAGGGACCGCCTGCAGTAGAGGGCGAGCGGAATCTCGAGGCCCTCTCCGGCCGTGCCGGGCCTGCCCGTCCAGACATCGGTCTCGCGGTGGTAGGGGCCGGCGAGCACGGTGGTGATGTAGGTGGAGATGCGCCGGGTCGGGGCGAACGTCCAGCGCGAGACCGGTATGGGGAAGTGCTCGGACGCGACCACGTCCGCCTCGGCACCGTTGGAGGCGACCGTCCAGTCCGCGGGTGCGATGACGCTGAAGGAGAAGGAGGCCTTCAGATCGGGTTGCTCGAAGTCGGCGAAGACGCGCCGTGCGTCCGCGGGCTCGTACTGCGTGTAGAGATACGTCTCGCCGTCGGCCGGGTCCACGAAGCGATGGAGGCCCTCGCCGCTGGAGCTGTAGCGTGCGCGTCCGGTCACGGTCACGGTATTGTGCTCCGCCAGGTCGTGGAGCACCACCCGGGCGCCGTCGCTCGCGGCGGCGGGATCGAGTACCGTGCCGTTCAGTTCCAGCCCTACGACTTCGCCGATGAAGTCCAGGAAGGTGCTGCTGCCCGGCTCACGGCAGCCGAAGACAATCGTCGTGGTGCTCGGATAGGTGGTCTCCCCGGCCGAGCGGGCCCCTGAAAGGTCGAGTTCGACGGCGTAGCTCTCGGTCTCCAGCAGTGCCGAGCGTGCAGCGGCTTCGTCCCGGCCCAGGTTCTCGTTCTCCATCCGGATATTCAACCACGCAGCACCGGCTGCGCACTCACTCCGGGGGAACGGCCTGGCCCTTGCTGATGATGGTCAGGCCGGAGTCCGTGACGGCGAAGCCGCGACGGCGATCCGCGTCGGCATCCACCCCGATCCTCGCGCCGGCGGGGATCCGCACGTTCTTGTCGATGATCGCCCGCCGCACCACGGCTCCGGAGCCGACCTGGACCTTGTCGAGCAGCACACAGCCGGTCACCTCCGCAGCATCGTCGACGAAGACGTCGGTGGCGAGGATGGAGGACTGGACGGCCCCGCCGGAGACCACGACGCCGGCCGAGACGATCGAGTCATGGGCCCCGCCCGAGCGGCCCGAGGAGCTACGCACGAACTTGGCGGGCGGGGAGATGCTCTGCCGCGTGTAGATGGGCCACTTCAGGTTGTACAGGTTGAACAGCGGCAGCGGGGAGATCAGATCCATGTTGGCGTCGTAGTACGAGTCCATGGTCCCGACATCGCGCCAGTACTGGCGGTCGCGATCGGTGGAGCCGGGGATCTCGTTCATGGTGAAGTCGTACACGGCGGCGTCATTGCGCTCCACGAAGTAGGGGATGATGTCCCCGCCCATGTCGTGCTTCGTGTCGAGGCGCCCGGCGTCCTCCTCGAGTGCCTTCAGCAGGGCATCGGTGGTGAAGACGTAGTTGCCCATGGACGCGAGGAAGCTGTCGGGGTCGTCGGGCAGGCCGGGGGTGCTGGAGGGCTTCTCGACGAAGGCCTTGATTCGTCCGGTGTCCTCCGGATCCACTTCGATGACCCCGAACTGGTCGACGAGATTCATCGGTTGGCGCACGGCGGCCACGCTGACCGAGGCGCCGCTCTTCACGTGGGCGTCGACCATCTGTTCGAAGTCCATGCGGTAGACGTGGTCCGCGCCGATCACCACCACGATGTCGGGCTGGGCGTCGTGGATCAGGTTCAGCGACTGGTAGATCGCATTGGCGCTGCCGAGGAACCAGCTCTTGCCCCGGCGCTGCTGCGCCGGCACCGACGCGACGTAGTTCTGCAGGAGGGTCGACATGCGCCACGTCTCCGAGACGTGCCGGTCGAGACTGTGGGACTTGTACTGCGTGAGCACCACGATCTGCAGGTACCGGGAGTTGACGAGGTTCGACAGGGCGAAGTCGATCAGCCGGTAGCTTCCCGCGAAGGGGACAGCGGGTTTCGCCCGGTCGGCCGTCAACGGCATGAGCCGCTTGCCCTCCCCGCCTGCCAGTACGACGGCGAGTACTTTCTTCGGTGCCACGTCGACCTCCCGCTCCTGATTGCCCTGCCCGGTCGACCGCTGCCCGGACGGGTGCAGGTCTTCGTCCCGGAACCGCTCCGGTCATCTCACACTAGAGGACTCGGACCTACTGCACTACGTTGAGGGAGTGCGTATAGACATTGTGACCAAGGAGTTCCCGCCCGAGATCTACGGTGGGGCGGGAGTGCACGTCGCCGAGCTCAGCCGGGTCCTCGCCGCCGAGGTGGAGTTGCGGGTCCACGCCTTCGGAGCGCCCCGACCCGGTGAGTACCACGGCGCCTCGGTGTCCTCCTACGGTGTGCCGGAGGGTCTCGTCGGGGCGAACGCCGCGGTGCAGACACTCGGGACGGACCTCCAGATGCTCGAGGGCATCAGCGGGGCCGATCTGGTCCACTCCCACACCTGGTACGCCAACATGGCAGGTCATCTCGCAGCGCTGCTGCACGGTATACCGCACGTCCTGAGCGCCCACAGCCTCGAGCCGCTGCGCCCGTGGAAGGCCGAGCAGCTCGGCGGCGGCTATGCGCTCTCGTCCTGGGCCGAGAAGACCTCCTACGAGGCGGCGGCCGCCGTCATCGCTGTCTCCGCGGGCATGCGCGCCGACATCCTCCGCAGCTACCCCGACGTCGATCCGGGCAAGGTGCACGTGGTCCACAACGGTATCGATGTCTCCCAGTGGTCGCGCGACGAGGACGACGATGTGCTGCGCACCCACGGCATCGATCCGGATCGGCCGAGCGTGGTCTTCGTGGGGCGCAATACCCGGCAGAAAGGTGTGCCCTATCTGCTGAGGGCGGCGGCATATCTACCCGCCGAGGTTCAGCTAGTCCTGTGTCTCGGCGCCGCCGATACACCCGAGCTGGCCGCCGAGACGCAGGGCCTGATCGACGACCTCCGTGCGCGGCGCGGCTCGGTGGTGCTCATCGAGAAGATGCTTCCCCGGCGGGAGGTGGTCCAGATCCTCAGCCACGCGACCGTCTTCGCGTGCCCCTCGATCTACGAGCCGCTCGGGATCGTCAATCTCGAGGCGATGGCCTGCGGAGCCGCCGTCGTCGCCTCCGCCACCGGCGGCATCCCCGAGGTCGTCGACGACGGCGTCACCGGTATCCTGGTGCCGCTCGAGCAGGTCCAGGACGGCACGGGGACGCCACTTGACCCGGAGGGTTTCGTGACCGACTTCGCCGCGGCCCTCACCGCCGTGGTGCAGGATCCGGAGAGGGCGGCAGCGATGGGCGCCGCCGGTCGCGCCCGCGCGGAGCAGCAGTTCGACTGGGGTTCCATCGGCGACGCGACGCTGGAGGTCTACCGCGGCGTCCTGTAGCTCCGGTCCGCGGACGGCCGGCATCCGCTCGGGCGAGGAGATCTGCAGGCCACCGCACTCGACCCAGAGGAAGCCCCCGGCAGCAGGAGAACTTCGTCCGAGTCCTCGAACGTGGGACGCCGTGGACAGCGCAAGCTCCGGCCGATCCCACCATTCGGGCGTGGACGGTGGGATCGGGGGAGTCATCCGTGCCAAACCCCGCCGTCGATCCCACCGCTGAGACCTGACACGTGGGAACGACCGGTCGTTCCCACCGGAGATCCCGGAAGGGTGGGATCGACGGCTCACCTCCCGTGGGACGGCGCACCTCCCGGGAGGCCCGGATACATGGGATGGACTGCCCACCCTCCGACGGATTGCACCGGCCGGGCGCAGCGCCCTACTTCGCGGCAGCGACAGCCCCGGACTTCCTCGCCTTCTTCGCCTTCTTCTCCCGGGCCGCGCGAGCGAGGAGGGTCTTCTCGTCGATCGGCGCGTCACCACTGGCGCGGCGCCGCCGGATGTAGGCGGCCGCCTCCTCCTGCCGCTCCCGTTCGGCCCCGCTGGCCACGGCCGAGCGCAGGTGCTCCTGTCCGTAGCCGAAGGCCTCCACCAGATCGAGCGCGTGTGGGCGGATCTTCGTCAGCAGGCGGTTGATGTAGCCGTCGAGGGTACGGGCCCGCTGGGAGGAGAGCCGGCCGTTCATGAGGAACCACGCCAGGTCCTTCTCGATCAGGCACAGCCCGAACAGATCGCGCAGGCGCGTCAGGACCTCCTTGGTCCCCGGGTCCTCGATCTTCTGCAGGCCCCGCGAGAACGCCTCCCACTGAAGGAGCTCGGCGTGTGCGTGGGCCACCTCGATGAGTTCGTTCTGGTGCTCGTTGAACAGTGCCGCGGACTTCTCCTGGGTCATCCCCTTCGCCCCGCGCAGGACAACGGCGAGATCGGCGACGCGGGACTGCACACGGTCAGAGAGGAGCTCACGCTGGGTGTCCTCGTCGCGCAGCGCGATCGCCGACTTCCTCTCGGAGCCCGAATCCGCCACGGTCTGCGCCACCCGGCGCAGACCGGAGCGGTGCAGGGTCTTCTCCGCGGCCTGGGACACGGCGTAGCGCGCCAGCACGCCGAAGTCCACGCCCTTGAATTCCTTGGCGTAGTCGGTCAGCAGTCGCTTGGCCACGAGCTGGAGGAGGATCGTGTTGTCGCCCTCGAACGTCACGTACACGTCGAGGTCGGCGCGCAGCGAGGCGAACCGGTTCTCGATCAGGAAGCCCTGGCCGCCGGTGGCCTCCCGGCACTCCTGAAGTGTGTCCAGTGCCAGCCAGGTGCTCAGGGGCTTCAGGGCCGCCGCGAGGGTCTCGAGGTCCTGGCGGTCCTCGTCGGTGTCGTGCTGCCCGGAGAAGACGTCGTCGAACTTCTCGAGCAGCTCCTCGTGGGCGAACGATGCCGCGTAGGTCGCCGCGAGCCGCGGCAGGAGGCGCCGCTGGTGACGCTGGTAGTCCATCAGGACCTCCTCGACGAGATCGGAGGAACCGTTGAACTGGCGACGCTGCGTCGAGTAGGTGATGGCGGCGGTCAACGCGAGCTTGCTCGCCGCGACCGCTGCGCCGTCGAGCGACACGCGACCCTGCACGAGGGTGCCGAGCATCGTGAAGAAACGCCGGCCCGGGGAGGCGATGGGCGAGGTGTAGCTGCCGTCCGGCGCCACGTCGCCGTAGCGGTTGAGCAGATTGGTCCGCGGCACGCGTACACCGTCGAAGTGCAGGCGACCGTTGTCGATGCCGTTCAGCCCGCCCTTGATGCCGTCGTCCTCCCCGCCGACGCCGGGCCTGAAGGACCCGTCCTCGTTGCGGAGCTCGACATAGAGACCATGGACACCGTGGTTGACGCCGTTGGTGATGAGCTGGGCGAACACGACGGCCGCCCGCCCGTCGATGGCCCCGTTGCCGATGTAGTCCTTCCACGCCGCGCGGAAGGGTGTGTCGATGACGAACTCGTCCGTCGCCGGATCGAAGGTGGCGGTGGTGGCGATGCTCGCCACGTCGCTGCCGTGGCCCGTCTCGGTCATGGCGAAGCAGCCGGGGATCTCCATGGACATGATGCCCGGGAGCCAGGCCTCGTGGTGCTGCGCCGTGCCGAGGTGCAGCACGGCGGAGCCGAAGAGGCCCCACTGCACGCCGGCCTTGATCTGCAGCGACGGATCCGCGATCACCAGTTCCTCGAAACCGGCCACATTGCCGCCGTGATTGTCCTCCCCACCGAAGGCGGCCGGGAAGGCCCGGTGCACCGCCTGCTGCTCGACCAGGTAGTGCAGCTGGTCGAAGCAGCGTGCGCGGTGGTCGTGGTGCGTGAGGCCTTCGATCTTGTGCACCTCGGGCCGTCCTGCCAGCTCACGCGCGGTGCGGCGGACGTCGGCCCACCGTCCCAGGAGGAGTTCGCCGAGCGCGGCGGTGTCGACGACGGCCTGGTCGTTGTCGGTGATCTCGACGGTGGCAGGGATCTGCTGCGGCGCGGAGAGGGTCTGTGTCATGGCGTGTCCTTCGCTTGGGGACGGCTGAGGGGGGAAAGGGGATGCATCAGGGCCTCGTCACGGCTGATGCCGTCGAAGAGCCAGCCCGTGATGTACCGGGCGAGCTGCTCCTCGGTGGGTCGGCGCGGCCCGGGTGGCGTGGAGAGCCACTGTTCGCCGACGGCCCGCACCATGCCGATCGCCGCCGTGGGCCAGTACTCGGGAGCCGCGTCCTCGGGGCCCGCGGAGCGTTCGGGCGCGAGGAGGTAGGCGCGCATGGGGCGCGAGATCATCGCGGTCACAGCCGCGAGGAAATGCGCGAGGGTGTCGTCGCCGTCCCCGCCCGCTGCGCTCGACTCGGCGATCCCCACCCGCGTGACGAAGGCGTAGACGTTCGGTGACGTCCTGGCCATCTGCAGGTAGGCCAGCACCATCGAGTGGAAGCCCTCCCGCGGACCGGTCGCGGCCTTCGCGGCGTCGAGCACCCTCTGCTGCATCTGGGCGATCACCACTTCCGCCACGGCCCGCTGCAGCCCGGTCTTGTCGCCGAAATAGCGGTAGTACACCGATTTGGAGGTGTCGGCGGTAGCTGCAATGTCCTCCATCGATGCTCCCGGACCGAGGGCGTCGATGGCCCGCCGTGCAGTCTTGATGAGCTCCCTGCGTCGCTCGGTGCGGTGCTCCGCCCAGCGGCTGGAGCGCCCGTCGGGGACGAGTTCGGAGCGTTCATCCGGCGCCACGGATGCCTTCGTCGGAGCGGGGGCCAACTTCATGATACCAAGCGTATCAGCTACGATAGGTATCGATAACTCACCTCTCCCACCAGGAGTACTTCCATGGCAGACCAGGCCCACGCTCAGACCACCGCCCGCTCACCCCGCACGGCTGTCGTCATCGGCGGCAACCGCATCCCGTTCGCCCGTTCCGGTGGGGCCTACGCGTACTCCTCCAACCAGGACATGCTCATCGCAGCGCTGGACGGGCTCGTGGCCCGCTTCGGACTGCAGGGTGAGCGCATCGGGGAAGTGGCAGCGGGTGCGGTCCTCAAGCACTCCCGCGACTTCAACCTGACGCGCGAGGCGGTCCTCGGCTCCGCACTCTCGCCCGAGACACCGGCCTACGATCTGCAGCAGGCATGTGCCACCGGCCTGGAGACGGTCGTGGGACTCTCCAACAAGATCAAGCTCGGACAGATCGACTCCGGCATCGCAGGAGGCGTCGACTCCGCGTCCGACGCCCCGATCGCCGTGAGCGAGGGCCTGCGCCGTGTGCTGCTGGACCTGTCCCGTGCGAAGACCACCCAGCAGAAGATCCGCATCCTCGGCACCCTGCGACCCAAGGACCTCTCGCCGAACGCGCCGGGAACGGGAGAACCGCGGACCGGACTGTCGATGGGGGAGCACCAGGCCATCACGACGGCGGCCTGGCAGATCACGCGGGAGGCCCAGGACGAACTGGCCTACCGGAGCCATCACAATCTCGCCGCCGCCTACGAGCGCGGGTTCTTCACCGATCTGATGACCCCCTACCGGGGCCTCGTGAAGGACGCGAATCTCCGCCCCGACACGTCGGTGGAGAAGCTCGCGACCCTCAAGCCCGTGTTCGGCAAGGAACTGGAGACCCCGGCGACCATGACCGCGGGTAACTCGACACCCTTGACCGACGGTGCCGCCGTCGTGCTGCTCGGCAGCGAGGAGTACGCCACAGCGCACAATCTGCCCATGCTCGCGAACATCGTCGACGCCGAGGCAGCCGCCGTGGACTTCGTCAACGGCGAGGAGGGGCTGCTCATGGCGCCGGTCCACGCCATGCCGCGCCTGCTCGCGCGCAACGGTCTCACCTTCGACGACTTCGACTTCTTCGAGATCCATGAGGCCTTCGCGGGGACCGTCCTGGGATCGCTGGCAGCCTGGGAGGACGAGGACTACTGCAAGCGCGTCCTCGGGCTCGACGGGGCGCTCGGGAGCATCGACCGGTCGAAGCTCAATGTGAACGGCTCGTCCCTGGCCGTCGGCCACCCGTTCGCGGCGACCGGTGGGCGCATCGTCGCCTCACTGGCCAAGACGCTGTCGGAGCAGGGCGGTCGCGGTCTTATCTCCGTCTGCGCGGCCGGCGGACAGGGCGTCGTCGCGATCCTCGAGGCGAGGAACTGATGACAGACCGGTACGTGGATCTCGTCAACACGCCGCTCGCGGCAAGGCTCGCCAAGGCCCTCGGACTCCCACGGCCGTCCGTCCTGCGGCGCTACACCCCGGGCGAGGCTTTGGCCACGAAGCCGGTCCTGGTGGCCGGGTCCGGCGCCGGGGCGGATGCGCTCGCCGAGGTCATCCTGGGCTGGGACGTCGAGGTCCGGCGCCACGTGCTGCCCGGCGAGAAGCTCAGCGCCGCCGTCGTGGTGCTCGACGCCGCGGACTCACCCGCGGATCTTTCCGCGCCGCTCCTGGAACTGGGCCAGGCGGTGAAACTACTCGTTCCCGGCGGACGCGTGGTGGGGATCTCCCGTGCGGCAGAGGACACGTCCGATCCGGCGCGGGCCGCCGCCCGCCAGGGCATCGACGGCGCACTGCGCTCGGTGGCCCACGAGCTGCGGGGAGGTGCCACGGCCAACGGCATCGTCCTGCGGGGGCAGACGACGACGACGGACCCCTCCACGATCGGCGCGCTTCGCTTCTTCCTCTCGGGCAAGAGCGCCTATGTGGACGGCCAGCTCATCGAGGTGCAGGCGGTACCCGAGGACAGCGTGTCCGACGTCGCGGCGGCCACCGCTGCCGAGGGGGAGGGCGTCCCCGACCGGCCCCTCGACGGCAGGACGGCGGTGGTCACCGGAGCGGCCCGCGGTATCGGCGCGAAGATCGCCGAGATCCTTGCCCGCGACGGCGCCCACGTGATCGCCGTCGATGTTCCGGCGGCAGGCGAACAGCTGGCGCAGGTGGCCAATCGGGTGGGTGGCACGGCGCTGCAGCTGGACATCACCGCACCCGATGCCGGGACGCGGATCCTCGAGCACGTGGGGCAGCGTCACGGCACCCTGGACATCGTGGTGCACAACGCCGGCATCACGCGCGACAAGCTGCTGGCCAACATGGACGCTGCCCGCTGGGACTCCGTGATCGCGGTGAACATCTCCTCGCAGCTCGTCATGAACGAGCAGCTCCTCGCCTCACCGGTCTTCTCGCCGACGGGGCGCATCATCAGCCTCGCCTCCACGAGCGGCATCGCGGGCAACCGCGGCCAGAGCAACTACGCCGCCTCCAAGGCCGGCGTGATGGGCATGGTCCGGGCGCAGGCCGCAGCGTTCCACGGCGGGGCCCGCACCATCAACGCCGTAGCCCCCGGCTTCATCGAGACGGACATGACGGCGAAGATCCCGCCTCTCACACGGCAGGTGGCGCGGCGCCTGAGCAGTCTGCAGCAGGGCGGCCTCCCCGTGGATGTCGCCGAGACGATCGCGTTCCTCGCCTCGGACGCCGCCGCGGGGGTGAACGGTCAGGTGGTGCGCGTCTGCGGGCAGAATCTGGTCGGAGCGTGAGCGGGCCGATCGCAGGTGGGACAGAGTCGGGGGAGGCAGAGTCGGACAACACGACGGAGCTGGACCAGGTGCCCGGTCTGCCCGGTCTCTACCGCCAGGCGCTCGCACTGGCTGCGCGACGCCGGATGGGCCGGGAGGACGCGCCGTCGTACCTCCCTGACGTGCAGCACGTCGTCCAGGGTGTCACGGCCGATCGCGCCGAGCTGACGCGCTTCCAGCACCTGCTGCGGTCTGCGGTGCGGGACCAGCTCCCATCGGCCTACCTGCACACCCTCGCGTTCCCGGTCGCAATGAGCGTCCTGGCTCGTCCCGACTTCCCGCTGCCCCTGCTCGGCATGGTGCATCTGAGCAACGAGGTGCACCAGAGCCGCCAGGTCGGCGCCTCCGAGCACCTCGAGATCACGGCCCGCGCCGAGGACCTGCGCGCACACCCCGCCGGCACCCAGGTTGACCTGGTGACGGAGATCAGCGTGGACGGCGAGCGCGTCTGGACGGGACGCTCGGTCTACCTGGCGCGCGGCGTGCGGATCGCCTCCGGTACCGGTACGCCGGACGCACCGGTGCGCCCGGCGTTCTCGCCACCCGTGCCGACCGGTGTGTGGCGCCTGGACGCCGGGACCGGGCGCCGGTATGCGGCGGTGTCCGGGGACTGGAACCCCATCCACCTGAGCCGGCCAACGGCTAAGCTGCTCGGCATGAAGGGCGCCATCGCCCACGGCATGTATCTCGCGGCACGGATGGTGGACCGGGCCGTCCCGGCGCCGTCGGGCGCCATCGACTGGCGCATCGACTTCCACACACCGGTCCCGCTCCCCGGCACCGTGACCACCTCCTTCCGCCGCTCGGACGAGGACGGCGGAAGGATCGACGTCGTCGGGTGGTCGACCGAGCTGCGGAGACCACACTTCACCGGGTGGGTGCACCCGGATCGGAACGATCCTGACGGACCGACGACTGCCTGAACACTCCGGACCGCACGGGCGCACCGAGACCTAGACTGGGCGCATGACTCGTACCGCTCTCCTCGATCGCGCCGCCGAGCTCGATGCCGCCGACCCGCTGGCCGCCCACCGCAAGCTCTTCCTCGATGCGGCCGACGACTCCGTGCGGGCGTACCTGGACGGGAACTCGCTGGGACGTCCGCTCGCTGCGACCGTCGACACTCTCACCTCGTTCGTCCAGGACCAGTGGGGAGGGCGTCTGATCCGCGGGTGGGACGAGGGCTGGCTGTCCCTGCCGCAGGAGATCGGCGACCAGCTCGGCCGGGTGGCGCTCGGGGCCGCGCAGGGTCAGTGCGTGGTGGCCGACTCCACCAGTGTGCTGCTGTACAAGCTGGCGCGGGCCGCCGTCGCCGCCCGCCCCGGGCGGACCGAGATCGTGGTGGACCGGGACAACTTCCCGAGCGACAGGTTCATCGTCGAGGGCATCGCCCGCGAGCGCGGTCTCACGGTGCGCTGGCTGGACGTCGCCTACGACGGCGGGGCCACGCCCGACGACGTCTCCGCCGTCGTCGGCGCGCAGACCGCCCTGGTGCTGCTGAGCCACGTGGCGTACCGCTCCGGCTTCATCGCCGACGTCCCGGCCATCACGCGCATCGCCCACGACGCCGGCGCCCTCGTCCTGTGGGACCTGAGCCACTCCGTGGGCTCCGTCCCCGCGGAACTGGACGCCTGGGACGTCGACTTCGCCACGGGTTGCAGCTACAAGTACCTCAACGGTGGGCCGGGGGCTCCCGCCTGGGCCTACGTGGCCGAGCGGCACCTGCCGACCCTGGACCAGCCGATCCTGGGGTGGCTGGGCAGCGCCGATCCCTTCAGGATGGGCTCCGCCTACGAGCCGGCCAATGGCATCAGACGCCTGGTCTCCGGCACGCCGCCGATCATGGGCATGCTCCCCGTCCAGGACATGCTCTCCGTGGTCGACGGCGTCGGCCTGGACGCCGTCCGTGCGAAGTCCGAGGTGCTGACGGCGTTCGCCGTCGACGCCGTCGACACGCTGCTCGCGCCCCACGGCGTGGTCCTGGCGTCACCGCGCGATGCCGCCCGACGCGGTGGCCACATCACCATCGACCACCCCGCGTTCGCCACGATGGTGCCCGAGCTGTGGAAGGAGGGCGTCATCCCCGACTACCGCAACCCCAACGGCATCAGATTGGGTCTCTCACCCCTGTCGACGTCGTTCGAGGAGACTGCGCTCGCCGTCGAGGCTATTGCCGCCCGACTCGGTGCCGAGGTATAGCGCGGTGGACACGCGCTGATTCACCATCGGAGCCATTCTCGTGTAGAGTCCTTCTCGTTGCTTTCAGCGGTTCAGGCCGCGGAAATCCACCCGCGCGGGTGGCGGAATGGCAGACGCGCTAGCTTGAGGTGCTAGTCCTCTTATTGAGGGTGGGGGTTCAAGTCCCCCTCCGCGCACGAATGGAAATGACCCCCACACTGGTTTCACATCACCAGGGTGGGGGTCATTTCCATGCGTGTGGCAAGCCATTCGGTGAGCCTTTCCGGGCCGGGCCGCGAGTCCCACGCCTGCTTCGGTTGTAGGGCAGGCTGGCCTGCGCTGCGCGGAAGCCGTTAATCCGGGACGATTGACGTATGAACCGTTCATTCCCCCTGGTCAGGACATATCCACTCGTGCTCGCGACGCTCCTGGTCGCCGCGATGGGCTTGATCCTTCTGGCCACTCCCGCGAGCGATGCGGCGCGGTGGATCGTGGGTGCGTATGCGCTTGTGATCGCGGCGTGGGAAGCAGCCGGGATGATCCGGCAGCTTCTCAGGGGGCATGCGGGGCTCGACATTCTTGCCGTCACCGCGATCACTGCTGCGGTGCTCGTGGGGGAGCCATGGGCAGCGCTCGTGGTGGTTCTGATGCTCACCGGTGGCGCGGCGCTCGAGGACTACGCCGAGAATCGGTCGAAGCGGGAACTCACCGCACTGCTGCGCAAGGCCCCGCAACGTGCCAATCGTATCCTCGACGGTGTCGCGGCGGACCGTCCCGCCGAGGCGCTCACCGAGGAGGTGCCCGTCGACGACGTCGAGGTCGGCGACCTGCTGCTGGTACGACCTGGCGCGCTCGTGCCAGTGAACGCGATCCTCGTGTCCGAGCATGCCGTGTTCGACGAGTCCTCCCTCACCGGAGAGAGCCTGCCCGTGGAACGTGCCGCCGGTGAGCGAGTATCGAGTGGTGCGGTCAATGGCCGGGTCGCACTCGTCATGCGTGCTGCTGCACGTGCCGCGGACAGCGAGTACCAGCAGATTGTGCGCCTGGTCGAGCAGGCCGCGGGCAGCAGGGCGAAGGTCGTCCGGCTCGCCGATCGGTACGCGGTGCCGTTCACCGTCCTCGCACTCGGGATCGCCGGGATCGCGTGGGCAGTCAGCGGCGAAGCCGTCAGATTCGCCGAGGTGCTGGTCGTGGCGACGCCCTGCCCGTTACTGATCGCAGCACCGGTGGCATTCCTCGGCGGCATGAGCCGCGCTGCGAGGTTCGGACTGATCGTGAAGGGTGGTGGCACCCTTGAACAGCTTTCGCGGGCGCGCTCGGCCGCCTTCGACAAGACCGGCACCCTCACCATCGGCAAGCCCATCCTGGAGCGTGTTCTGCCCGCCCACGGCTTCGGCGACGACGAACTGCTGCGCCTCGCGGCCTCAGCGGAGGTGTACTCCTCGCATGTCCTCGCCGATTCAGTCGTCGGTGCAGCGAGGCAGCGCAATCTGGCGCTCCTCGAAGTCGAGCATGCTGAAGAGATCGCCACGAACGGTGTGGCGGCGACCCTCAACACATCACATGGGCCGGATGCCGTGATCGTGCGGGTGGGTAAATCTTCCTGGCTACGCGAGTACGCTTCCGACCTCACGATCGCCGACCTCGCACCGGGCGAGCTCGCGATCTACGTCGCAGCGGGTCACCGCTTCGCCGGAGCTGTGGTCATGCGTGATCGGGTGCGTCCCGAAGCAGGGAGGGCTCTGCAGGAGCTACGGCAACTCGGCATCGAGCGCACGCTCATGGTTACCGGAGACATCGCCACCACCGCAGAACCGATAGCACGTGGTCTCGGGATCAGTGAGGTACATGCGGAGTGCCGCCCCGGTGACAAGGTGCGCATCGTCAGTGAGGTGCAGCCGCGACCGCTCATCATGGTCGGCGACGGCCTCAACGACGCCCCCGTGCTCGCTGCGGCCGACATCGGCTTCGCAATGGGAGCACGCGGTGCAACAGCGGCGAGCGAATCGGCCGACATCGTGAACCGCTTCGACACCCTCGCCTCGTTGCCGCGCGCGGTCAGGATCGGGCAGGACACCGTGCGGATCGCGTTGCAGAGCATCTGGCTCGGGATCATCATCAGCGTCGGGCTCATGCTCATCGCAGCCTTCGGCTTCCTGCCCGCGCTGCTGGGGGCATGGCTGCAGGAAGTAGTTGATCTCGTGGCGATCCTCGGCGCGCTCCGTGCACTCGGCCCGCGCTCCGAGCGTGGCCCTCGGTCGCCACTGGCCGAAGCGGCAGCCCACAAGGACGAACCCCCTGCTGCGCCCTCGTCCGAATTCTCTGGCCGTCCGGACGGCATCACCCGGACCAGCGAGAAGTGACACCTCGGTCCTCCAGTACTCGGACACCAGCAAGAGTGCCACGCCTGCCCTCCGGCGCTCGGTAGGCTGGGTGGACACCGCTACCCAGGAGGACCACGTGGGCATCACACCCGAAGATGAAGTCGTCAGGATCTGCCAGGAACTGATCCGCTTCGATACCTCGAACTTCGGGGACAACGAGGGTCCGGGGGAGCGCGCGGCCGCCGAGTACACGGCAGGGCTCATCGAGGAGGTGGGCCTGTCCACGCAGCTCTTCGAAGCCGCACCCGGACGCGCCTCGGTCCTCGCCCGCATGGAAGGCACGGATCCCTCCCTACCGGCCCTCGTGGTGCACGGACACCTCGACGTCGTGCCGGCGCAGAAGGAGGACTGGAGTGTGGACCCCTTCAGCGGTGAGGAGAAGGACGGTCTGATCTGGGGCCGCGGCGCCGTGGACATGAAGGACATGGACGCCATGATCCTGTCCGTCCTGCGGTCCATGCAGCGCGACGCCATCAAGCCCAAGCGTGACCTGATCTTCGGGTTCTTCGCCGACGAGGAAGCCGGCGGTGCCTACGGTGCCTCCTGGCTCGTGGACAACAAGCCCGAGGTCTTCGAGGGCGCCGCAGAGGCCATCTCGGAGGTCGGCGGCTTCTCCGCGACCATCGGCGGTCAGCGCACCTATCTGCTCCAGACGGCCGAGAAGGGCATCTCGTGGCTCCGCCTCGTGGCCCACGGCCGCGCCGGCCACGGCTCGCAGATCAACACCGACAACGCCGTCACGGCCCTTGCGCGTGCCGTCACCCGTATCGGCGAGTACTCCTGGCCCATCGAACTCACCCCCACCACACGCCAGTTCCTGGACGGCGTCACGGAGCTCACGGGTGTGGAGTTCGACGCCGACAATCCCGAGATCCTGCTGCGCGAGCTCGGCACGGTGGCGCGCTTCGTGGGTGCGACGTTGCAGAACACCGCGAACCCCACCGTCCTCAAGAGCGGGTACAAGCACAACGTCATCCCGGGCACCGCCGAGGCCCTGATCGACGTGCGGACCCTGCCGGGGCAGCAGGACCAGGTCCTCGAGATCATCCGAGGCCTTGCCGGCGAGGGTGTGGACGTGAGCTACGAGCACAAGGACACCTCGCTCGAGGTGCCGTTCGCCGGCAATCTCGTCGACTCCATGATCGACGCCCTGCACGCCGAGGACCCCGGCGCCAGGGTGCTGCCGTACACGCTCTCGGGCGGGACCGACAACAAGTCGCTGAGCCGCCTCGGGATCACGGGCTACGGCTTCGCGCCACTACAGCTGCCCGACGAGCTCGACTTCACGGGCATGTTCCACGGGGTCGACGAGCGGGTTCCCACGGACTCCCTACGGTTCGGGGCGAAGGTGCTCGCCCGGCTGCTCACCACCTACTGAGCCCCGCCCGCTGACCCTCCACCGGGCAGGACACCATTCGACAGGACATCCCATGACCGACACGAAGACTTCCGATCCGATCGCCGACGCTGCCGCGACGATCGAGCAGCTGCTGCCCGACGATCTGATCGAGCGCTTCAGGAGGCGGGCGGCAGGCTACGACGCCGGTAACTCGTTCTTCACGGAGGACTTCGCGGAGCTGCAGGAGAACGGGTACCTGCAGCTGCTCGTGCACACCAGGCCCGGCGCTGCCGGCGGCATGCAGCAGGCCGCCCGGGCCCAGCGCCGGCTGGCCGCAGCCGCTCCCGCCACCGCCCTCGGGGTCAACATGCACCTGATCTGGACGGCCGTTGCAGGGCTCCTCGCCGATCGCGGCGACGACTCGCTCCTGTTCGTCCTGGACGAGGTCCAGCGCGGCGAGATCTTCGCGTTCGGCGTCTCCGAACCCGGGAACGACGCCGTGCTCTTCGACTCGCTGACCCGAGTTGAACCGGTGGAGGGCGGCTACACCTACACAGGCACCAAGGTCTTCACGAGTCTGTCACCGGTCTGGACCCGGCTGGGTGTCTTCGGGAAGCTCCCGGGCGCGGAGGGCGACGGTGACGCCATCCTCCATGCCTTCGTGCCCCGGGGTGCTTGCGGTGTGGAGATCCTGGACGACTGGAACCCTCTCGGCATGAGGGCTACCAGGTCCAACACGACGCGCCTCGCGGACGTCCGGGTACCCACCGACGCGGTCTTCCGACGCACCCCTGTGGGACCGAACGCGGATCTGCTGGTCTTCGGGATCTTCGCCGCGTTCGAGACGCTCATCGCCTCGGTCTATCTCGGGATCGCCGATCGCGCCCTCGACCTGGCGGCCGACGCGCTCACGCGCCGCCGGAGCCATGTGGCGGGACGGCCGTTGTCGGACGACCCGGTCCTGCGCCAGCTCCTGGCAGGAGCGGCCATGGCCAGGACGGGGGCCGCTGCGGAGCTGCGCGCCGTGACGGCGGATCTCGACGCGGGCGTGGACGACCGTTCCCGGTGGTTCGCACGTCTCGTTACGCTGAAGACGCACGCGGTGGACGCGGCCGTGGCGGCGACCGGCGTGGCGTTGCACGTGGGCGGGGGATCCGGTTTCTCGGCGACGTCGGAGATCGTCCGCCTGCACCGCGATGCACTCGCCGGACAGTTCCACCCCTCCACCGAGGAGTCGGCACGGTCCACCGTCGCGACGAGTCTCCTCGGGCCGCCGTCGGAGTAGTCGCCGGCCCCCGCCCAGCTACGCCGTGCGTTCCACCCGCAGTACCTTGCGCCGCAGCCAGTACCGGCGGGCACCGCCGATGTAGATGCAGCTGCGCTCCAGTTCCCACTTGCCGTACTCCGCGTGCTCGGTGACCAGGCTCCGGGCTGCGGGCAGGGACTCGCTCGCCGAGACCGTCAGGACCAGGTATTCGTACTGCCTGCCGTAATCGCGCTTCCGAACGGCCGTCGCATTCTGGATTTGTTCTCGCATATGCCTCCAATTGTGCTGTCTTTACCGCTAACGTCTAGGCCATGAGCATAGATCCGCGTGTGGCGCTCGAGTCCCTGGTGTCGGCGCTCGAGGAGCATCTCGCGTCGTCGGCATCCCGGCGACAGGAGGACGACCCCGCGGTGGATGCAGCGTACCGCAGCATCGCGGCGGCGTTCGAGGTCTACGAGGAGGCCCTGTACGACGCCTTCGGGGAGGTCACCCCGCTCGAGATCTACGAGGAGACGGACGAGGACGACGAGGACGACGAGGACGACGACGAGGACCGGGAGGACGAGGAGTCCGGCTACGTGGCCGAGCTGATCGACGAGGAGGTCGAGCCGGTCCCCGAGTCCTAGGATCGCTCGATTCATCGAGTACCGTCGCCCCGCCGCGGGTGGTTCTCAGTCGAGCAGCGCGGAGACCTCGTCCAGGACCTCTGCGATCGGTTCCGCCACCGGAGCGCCAGCCGTGGCGAGGATCTCCTCCAGCTGCTGCGGGGTCCTGGCCCCGACGATCGCGGAGGCGACGCGTTCGCGGTGCAGCAGCCAGCGCAGGGCGAGTTCGTGCGGCCGCAGATCGAGGCCCCGCGCGGCAGTGCACAGTGCCTCCGTGACCCGCTGGGGTCTGCCCGACAGATACGGCTCCACGTAGGGCGCCCAGACATCGGACCCGCCCCGTGACTCGGCAGGTGTCCGCCCGCGGTACTTGCCCGTCAGGACGCCGCGCCCCAATGGTGCCCACGCCAGGATGGCCGCTCCGAAGGCTTCCACCGATGGCAGTACATCGCGTTCGGCCGTGCGATTCACCAGGGAGTACTCGACGTCGTCCACGACGATCGGGAACGGCGCCGTGGCGGCGGCACGTGCGAACTCCCAGCCCGTGTAGTTGGACAGACCGATGTAGCGGGCCCTGCCGCTGCTGTAGGCGGTCCCGAGGGCGCTGAGGGTCTCTTCCAGTGGCACGGCGGGGTCGGGGGACGGCGCGAGCCAGAGATCCACGTGGTCGGTACCGAGCAGGGACAGTGAACTGTCCAGCGAATCCAGGAGCCCCCGCCTCGAGCTGTCGAGGCGCCGGTTGCCGGAACGGGTGGTGCCGCCCTGCACCGCGAGGACCACCTCGGAGCGGGCCACCGTGTCACCGATGAAGCCGCCGAGCATGGCCTCCGCCTGGCCTTCTCCGTAGCGGGCTGCGGTCTCGACGAGCGTGCCCCCGGCCTCGGTGAAGAGCCGCAGCTGTTCGCGGGCGGCATCCTCCGCCACCTCGCTGCCCCAGTTCATGGTGCCCAGTCCCAGAGTCGACACGGACAGGCCGCTCGCTCCCACGTTTCGCCGTTGCATAGGCCCAGCCTAGAGGCTCCCGGGGCGCCGATGGCTTAGGGTCGGAAGCGTGAATTGGATAGAAGCGATCATCCTGGGGTTCGTCCAGGGCCTTACCGAATTCCTACCCATTTCATCGAGCGCCCACCTGCGCATCATCGGAGAACTGCTGCCCAACGCACAGGATCCGGGAGCGGCGTTCACCGCCATCACGCAGCTGGGTACGGAGACGGCCGTCGTCGTCTTCTTCTGGCGCGACATCGTGCGGATCGTCAGGGCGTGGTTCGGTGCCCTGAGGGGCACGGTGCCCCGTGATGATCCCGACGCCCGGATGGGCTGGCTCGTGATCATCGGCAGTCTTCCCATCGTGGTGCTCGGCCTCCTGTTCCAGGACCAGATCGAGAGCACGTTCCGCAGCATGTGGATCGTTGCCACGATGCTGATCGTCTTCGGCATGATCCTGGCTGTCGCCGACCGGGTGGGACGCCAGACCCGTGAGCTCACGCAGCTCACCTATCGTCACGGCATCCTGTACGGCTTCGCGCAGGCGCTGGCCCTGGTCCCGGGGGTCTCCCGTTCCGGCGGCACCATCACCGCCGGTCTGCTCATGGGCTACACCCGCGAGGCCGCCGCCCGCTACTCCTTCCTGCTGGCCATCCCCGCAGTCTTCGGCAGCGGCGTCTTCCAGCTCGTCAAGAGCTGGGACGAGCCGGGCCCGTACGCCCTGCCCGAGACGGCCCTGGCCACCCTGGTCGCTTTCGGGGTCGGCTTCGCCATCATCGGGTGGTTCCTGAAGTTCGTCAGTACGCGCGGTTACGGCCTCTTCGTCTGGTACCGCATCCTGCTCGGCGTGGCCCTCTACGTGCTCCTGGGCGCCGGGGTCATCACCGCCTGACGGCGGGCCGTAAGCTGGAACGTGTGATTGCGTGGAACTCGACCCCTGTCCCCGACCTCGACGGCACCCAGTCGGACCTGAAGCTGTTCGACACGGCTCGCCAGGAGCTCGTCCCCCTGCCGGTGCGAAACGAGCGAAGCCTCTACGTCTGCGGGATCACCCCCTATGACGCGACCCACCTGGGCCATGCGTCCACCTACGTCGCCTTCGACCTCCTGAACCGCACGTGGCGCGACACCGGGTCGAGAGTCTCCTACGTGCAGAACGTGACCGACGTCGACGATCCGTTGCTCACCCGCGCCACAGCGACGGGCGTCGCGTGGCAGGATCTCGCAGCCGAGCAGACCGAGCTGTTCCGTGAGGACATGGAAGCGCTCAACGTCCTGCCTCCGGACCACTACATCGGTGCTGTCGAATCCATCGAGTGGATCGTGCCGGTGGTGGAGGATCTGGTGGACCGAGGTCTCGCCTACGCCGTCCCGGGTGGGGACGGCGAGCCCGACGGTGACATCTACTTCTCCCTCGACGCCGTCTCCTCGCTCGGGGAGGGCGATACCGCACGCTGGTTCCTGGGCCAGGTCTCGCACCTGGATGCGGAGACGATGCTCGAGCTGTCCGCCGAGCGCGGCGGGGACCCGGCACGGCCGCACAAGCGCAACGCGCTGGACCCGCTGCTCTGGCGCGCCGCACGCCCCGGTGAACCCTCCTGGCAGGGCGGACGTCTGGGCCAGGGGCGACCGGGCTGGCACATCGAGTGCGCCGTGATCGCCAGGCGCTTCCTGCCGGCACCGTTCACCGTGCAGGGTGGCGGCTCCGATCTGATCTTCCCGCACCACGAGATGAGCGCCTCCCACGCCTGGGCGGCCGGGGGGGAACCCCTCGCCGAGCACTACGCGCACGCAGGCATGGTGGGCTACGACGGGGCGAAGATGAGCAAGTCCCTCGGCAACCTGGTCCTCGTGTCGCAACTGCGCCGTTCTGGGACGGACCCGGCGGCGATCCGCCTCGCCATCCTCGCCCACCATTACCGTTCCGACTGGTCCTGGACCGGCTCCGTCCTGCCGACGGCCGAGGCGCGGCTCGCCGCATGGCGGACCGCTGCCGATCTGGCGACCGAGGACGACGTCGTCCTCGTCAGTGACAGGGTGCGCGGGCACCTCGCGAACGACCTCGATGCACCCTCGGCCCTCGAGGCTGTCGATGCGTGGGCGGTCTCCACGACCGACAGGACGTCGTCGACGGACCCGGTGACCGGCCGGCCCCCGGCGTCGGTGCGCCGGCGGCTGGTCGATGTGGTGGACGCCCTGCTCGGCGTGCGCCTCGACCGCGCCTGAGCAGCACTCCGGTTCCGAGGCCACCCGCTCGACACCGCGCGTACGTCGGATGCGTCGGGGAGGCTACTCCCCGCGGCGTTTCCTGAGATACCGCTCGAACTCGCGCGCAATGGACTCGCCACTGGCCTCCGGCAGGTCCACCGTGTCCTTGGCCTCCTCCAGCTGGCGTACGTAAGCGGCGACCTCGGGGTCCTCGACGGCGAGCTCGTCGACCCCGCGCTCCCAGGCCTCGGCCTCCTCGGTCAGGATGTGCGAGTCGACCGTGATCTGCAGCACCTCCTCCAGCTTGTTCAGCAGCGCGAGCTGGGCCTTGGGAGAGGGGGACTGCCCCACGTAGTGCGGGACGGCGGCCCAGAGCGACATGGTGGGGATGTCCGCGAGCAGACCCATCTCGGCCAGTACCCCGACGATCCCGATCGGACCCTCGTAGGTGGATGGTTCGACGTCCAGGCTCTCGCGCACCATCGCGTCGTCGGAGGTGACGGTCACGGGGATGGGCCGGGAGTGGGGCACATCGGCGAGCAACGCCCCGACCAGAACGATGCAGTCCACTTCGAGCTCCTTCGCGAGGGCCACCAGTTCGGCCGTGTACGCACGCCACTTGTAGGAGGGCTCGACGCCGTTGACGAGGATGAGATCCACATTCGACTCGGGCACCTCGGTCTTGCTGATGCGTGTGGTGGGCCAGGTGATACGGCGCTGGCCGGAGGAGTTCCGCGACACCATCGGCCGGGTGAACTGGAAGTCGTAGAACTCGTCGGCGTCGATCGTGGAGATCCGCTCGCTCCCGAAGAATCGGCCCAGGTACTTCAGCGCGTCACTGGCCGCCTCGCCGGCGTCGTTCCACCCCTCGAAGGCCGCGAGCATGATGGTGATGCGCCGCTCGGGCTCATCGGCATCCTGGAAAAGTCCCTGTACCCCGCCCTGCCGGTTCTCGTCGAAGCTGTCCACGCTTCTCACCCTAGCCCCGCCGCCCGGGCGTGTCAGGCGTGCCCGTACGGCTTCGCGCACAGCATAGGCACCTGGGCCGGGAGGAGCCCACCGTAGACTTGGGATCATGGCATCCCCCTCCACCGACAGCGTCCAGACCCCACTCCATGACGATCCACGCGACGGTGACTCCACCCGTTCGGAGGCCCACAGGCTCCAGGCCGTGCTCTGGGACATGGACGGGACGATCGTCGACACGGAGCCCTTCTGGATCCGTGCCGAGAAGGAGCTCGTGGAAGCCCACGGGGGAACGTGGACGCCCGAGCAGGCCCTCGAACTCGTGGGGCAGGCACTCCAGTACTCCGCCACCCAGCTCCAGCGCGCCGGCGTCCGCCTCGGGGTCCAGGACATCATCGACCAGCTCACCGAGCAGGTCGCGGCCCAGGTCCGAACCGGTGCACCCTGGCGGCCCGGTGCACGGGAACTGCTCGCGGCACTGAACGAGGAAGGGATACCGTGTGCCCTGGTCACCATGTCAGAACCTCTCCTCGCGGGAGCCGTCGCCGACCAGCTCCCGGAAGGCACGTTCTCCCATCTCGTCACCGGTGACCGCGTGCGCCACGGCAAGCCCGACCCGGAGGCCTACCAGCTGGGCTTCGACCTCCTGTCCATGGATCATCCGGGGCTCAGCAAGGACCGCGTGCTCGCGATCGAGGATTCACTGCCGGGGGTGACCTCGGCGCTCGCCGCCGGCGTCGTGACCCTGGCCGTCCCGCACATCGGCACGCTCCCACCGGATGCCCGCCGCACGGACTGGGACACCCTGGTGGGCAGGACCCCCGCCCACCTCGCCGGCCTGCTCCCCGCGGGCGTGCGTCCCGACGCCGTCGCCCGGCACCGGTGAGCACCACCCCGAAGCCGGTCCGGGCCCAGCCCGCACCGGGTCTCTCGCTCGGGCGCATCCTCGGGATCCCCGTGGTGCTGGCCTGGTCGTGGTTCGTGATCACCGTGATCATCGCGCTGGTCTTCGGGCCGCGGGTCGCTGCGGCGTTCCCCGGTATCGGCGCCGGATCGTACCTCGTCGCCCTGGGCTACGCCCTGCTGCTCGCCGTCTCCGTGCTCCTCCACGAACTGGCCCATGCCCTGACGGCACGGGCCTTCGGCTGGCCCACCACGCGCATCGTGCTGAACCTGTGGGGCGGCCATACCCAGTTCGCCACCTACAACGCCTCACCCGGACGATCCCTCCTCGTGGCACTCGCCGGACCGGCCGCGAACTTCCTCCTCGCAGCGCTCGGCTGGGGTGTCCTGCAGCTCATGGAGTCGGGCTCCGTCGCCTACCTCCTGGCGACCATCCTCGTCTGGGCCAATCTGCTGCTCGCCGTGTTCAACGTGCTGCCCGGACTGCCCCTCGATGGCGGACGCCTGGTCGAGAGCGCGGTCTGGAAGGCGACCGGCAGCCAGGAGCGGGGAACGATCGCGGCAGGCTGGGCCGGCCGGGTGATCGTGGTTCTCCTGCTCCTGGCCGTTGTCGGCCCGCCCCTGCTGCAGGGCCGGTCGCCCGATCTGACGATCATCGTCATCGCCGTCGTCATGGGTGCCTTCCTGTGGATGGGGGCCTCGGCCGTGATCGAGAACGCGCGCATGCGTCTCCGCCTGCCGGAGATCAGCGCCGGGCGCCTCCAGCACCGGGCCGTAGGCCTTCCGTCGGGGACGAGCGTCCTCGCCGCCCGCCGCCTCCTGCGCGAGAACCCGGGCACCGTCGTGGTCCTGACCGGAGCAGCAGGGATCCCGGAAGCCGTGGTCGACGAGACCGCGCTCCTGGCCGTACCGGACGACGTCGCCGACACGACCCCGGTCTCGGCCGCCGCGCGCCGCCTCGGAGCCGGCGCGTACGTCCCCGAGAACGCCGAGGGCCAGGAGCTCGTGCAGTTCCTGGCACGGCTCGAGGGGAGTGAGTACGCCGTGATCGACCGCCGCGGTGCCGTCACCGGTGTACTCCACCAGCGGACCGTGGTGCAGGCCATCACCGGCAAGAGCGCTCCCGGCCCCTGAGGCAGTCGGAGTGCGCGCCGCCGCGGGCATTACGACGAGCCGACAGCAGGCGCCTGCACCCGACCCGCATCACCTTCCAGACTGTTCCCATCCTCCTGCCGGCCACGCCGGCGCACGCCGAAGGACCACGCATGACTTCCAGCCCGATCGAGCCCCCCACACCGACCACGCCCTCCTCGGAGAAGGCACCTCACGGCGCGGCAGCCCGCCGCGGCCCGTTCCGTCCCGGCGAGCGCGTGCAGCTGACCGACGAGAAGGGCCGGATGAACACCATCACGCTCACACCCGACGGCGCGTTCCACACCCACAAAGGCTTCCTCCAGCACGATGCGATCATCGGTTCCGACGAGGGCACCATCCTCGAGAACACCAGCGGGCAGCTCTACCAGGCGCTCCGGCCGCTCCTGTCGGACTTCGTCCTGTCCATGCCGCGCGGCGCGGCGGTGGTCTACCCGAAGGATGCCGCGCAGATCGTCACGATGGCCGACATCTATCCGGGTGCACGCGTGGTCGAGGCGGGCGTAGGCTCCGGCGCACTGTCCATCTCGCTCCTGCGGGCCGTGGGCGACGCCGGCTACCTCCACTCCTTCGAGCGGCGCTCCGAGTTCGCCGACATCGCCCGGGGGAACGTGGAGACCATCTTCGGCGGAGTCCACCCCGCCTGGCGGATCACGCTCGGGGACTTCCAGGAGCAGGTGGTGGAGCACGAGGAGCCCGGGTCCGTGGACCGGGTGGTGCTCGACATGCTGGCACCCTGGGAATGCCTCGACGCCGTCGCGACCGTCCTGGCTCCCGGAGGAGTGTGGATCAGCTACGTCGCCACGGTCACGCAGCTCTCCCGCACGGCCGAGGCGATCAGGGCGGACGGCCGCTTCACGGAACCCGAGGGATGGGAGTCGATGGTGCGCGGCTGGCACCTGGAGGGACTGGCGGTGCGGCCCGACCACCGTATGGTGGCGCACACAGGTTTCCTGCTCACGGCGCGCAGACTCGCCGACGGCGCCGTGGGCTTCACCCCCAAGCGTCGCCCGTCGAAGACCGGGTTCAGCGAGGAGGACCTCAACGCCTGGACACCGCGGGCAGTCGGTGAGCGGGAGGTGTCCGACAAGCGGCTGCGGAGGGTGGCGCGCGACGCGGCGTCGACCATCCAGCGCGGTGCGCTCCCTCCGGACGAGGCGCAGGCGCGGCGCGACGCCATCGCCGACGGCGGGGGAGTCGAGTAGCCCGTCCCGGCCCGGTCGGGGTCACCCGGGCCGGATCCCGGCACCCACGCAGGACCGTCAGGTGTCTGCGCTACAGTCGGAAGACAGCCGAAGGACCAACCCAAGGTGGCGAACAACATGTCGGAATCCGACGTCAATCCTCCCGCGGACGAGCAGCGGCGCGCCGGCTCGCCCGCCGCCGACCCTTCGGTGGCGCAGCGCCAACTCGGTGTGGTCCGCGACAAGCTGCGGGGCATCGACCGGCAGTTGGCGGCGGCCACGCAAAACAACGGCAAGCTCGTGAGTGCACTGGAAGCCGCCCGCACGGAGATCGTGCGGCTGAAGGCCGCCCTCGAGAAGGAGGGCGCGGCGCCCTTCAGCTTCGCGACGGTCATGCAGGTCAACCCGAAGCGGGCGTCCGAACCGGGCATCACCACCGACGCGACGGTGCAGGACACCGCTGACATCCTGCAGTCCGGACGCAAGCTGCGCGTCACGGTCAGCCCCCTCATCAGTGTCCGGCGGCTGGCACCGGGGCAGGAGGTGCTCCTGAACGAGTCCCTCACGATCGTTGCGGCCCTGGGCTTCGAACGTGCCGGGGAACTCGTCACCGTCAAGGAAGTGGTCGGCACGGACCGCGCCCTCGTGGTGGGCCGGACCGACGACGAACGCCTGATCAAGCTCTCCGGGCCGCTGCAGGCCGAGAAGGTCCGCGTGGGCGACGCCCTGGCGATGGACGCGAGATCAGGGTACGGGCTGGAGAAGGTACCCCGCAGCGAGGTGGAGAATCTCGTCCTCGAGGACGTCCCCGATATCGCCTACGGCGACATCGGAGGCCTGGGCCCGCAGATCGAGCAGATCAGGGACGCCGTCGAGCTCCCGTTCCTGCACCCCGATCTCTACCGTGAGCACGGCCTCAAGCCGCCCAAGGGAATCCTCCTCTACGGGCCCCCGGGCTGCGGCAAGACGCTGATCGCCAAGGCCGTGGCGAACTCCCTCGCCGCCCGGGCGGCGGAGCGCGCCGGCGTCGAGCAGATCAGGAGCTACTTCCTCAACATCAAGGGCCCGGAACTGCTCGACAAGTACGTCGGGGAGACCGAGCGGCATATCAGGCTGATCTTCGCGCGGGCCCGGGAGAAGGCCTCGGACGGCAGCCCCGTGGTCGTATTCTTCGACGAGATGGACTCGCTGTTCCGCACGCGGGGCACCGGGGTCTCCTCCGACGTCGAGACCACCATCGTCCCCCAGCTGCTCAGCGAGATCGACGGCGTCGAGAAGCTCGAGAACGTGATCGTGATCGGGGCGTCGAACCGCGAGGACATGATCGACCCGGCCATCCTCCGCCCTGGGCGCCTCGATGTGAAGATCAAGATCCAGCGGCCCGACGCCGAGGGTGCCGCCGAGATCTTCGCGAAGTACGTCACGGCGGACCTGCCGCTGCACGCGGACGATCTCGCGGAGAACGGCAACGACGCGCAGACCACCATCTCCGAGATGATCCGCCGGACGGTCGAGCAGATGTACTCGACCGACAAGTCCAACGAGTACCTCGAGGTGACCTACGCCAACGGGGACACGGAGATGCTGTACTTCAAGGACTTCAACTCCGGAGCCGTGATCCAGAACGTCGTGGACCGGGCCAAGAAGTACGCCATCAAGGACCTGCTCCTGGACGGCAGCAAGGGCCTGCGCATAGAGCACCTCATGCGCGCCGTGGTGGACGAGTTCCGCGAGCACGAGGACATGCCGAACACGACCAATCCCGACGACTGGGCGCGCATCTCCGGTAAGAAGGGTGAGCGCATCACGTACATCCGCACCATCGTGCAGGGCAAGGCTGGTCAGGAACCCGGAAAGTCGCTCGAGACCACGGCCAACACCGGTCAGTATCTGTGATCCGTTCGCCAGGGCGGTCGACGACCCGACCGGTGGGACTCCCACCGGTCGGGGAGGGGATCTCCGTCCACCGGGTCATGGGCACCGAGACGGAGTACGGCATCATCGCGCCGGATCTCCCGTCCGCCAACGCGACCCTCCTGTCCTCGCAGGTGGTCAACGCGTACGCGGCCACCCTGCGCCAGGGCCTCGGCAACCTGGCGGGAACCCGATGGGACTACACGGACGAGACGCCGCTGACAGATGCGCGCGGGTTCCGGATGGACCGCGCCAGCGCCCACCCGAGCCAGCTCACCGATGAACCCCCCGAGCTCAGTGCCGAGCAGATCGCCCTCGAGCGGGGCGGATCCGAGGAGATCCCCGTCCTCATGAACCTCGTGCTGAACAATGGCGCGCGGCTGTACGTCGACCATGCCCATCCCGAGTACTCCTCGCCCGAGGTGACCAATCCCCTCGACGCGGTCCTCTGGGACCGGGCCGGGGACCACGTGGCCGCAGCGGCGATGGACAGGATCAACGCCACGCCCGGCTTCTCCCCGGTGATCCTGTACAAGAACAACACGGACAGCAAGAGCGTCTCCTACGGCTCGCACGAGAACTACCTCGTACCGCGCAGCGTCCCGTTCTCCCGGCTCGCCGAAGCGCTCATCCCGTTCTTCGTCTCACGCCAGGTCATCTGCGGGGCCGGTCGCGTGGGACGCGGGCCGCTGAACCAGGAGGCCGGCTTCCAGCTCAGCCAGCGCGCCGATTTCTTCGAGAACGAGATCGGGCTGGAGACCACCGTGCGGCGGCCCATCATCAACACGAGGGACGAACCGCACGCCGTCGCGGAGAAGTACCGGCGGCTCCACGTCATCATCGGCGACGCGAATCTGAACGAGGTCTCCAACTACCTCAAGACGGGGACGACGGCGCTCGTCCTCGCCCTCATCGAACAGGGCCTGGCGCCAGTGCCCGCACTCGAGGACCCGGTGGACGCCCTGAGGGCCATCAGCCACGACCCAACGCTGCGGGCCCGCGTCCGCCTCACCGATGGCAGGACCATGACAGGCCTCGACCTGCAGGAGGTGTACTGCGACGCGGTCCTGCAGGCGCTCCCGGAGGACGCCGACGAGCAGACGCGCGACGTCGTGGAGCGCTGGCAGGCCCTCCTGGCGACGCTGCGGCGGGACCCGGCGGATGCCTCGCGCCAGGTCGACTGGATCGCCAAGCTCAAGGTGCTCGAGGCCTACCGCGCCCGCGACGGCCTGGCCTGGACCGACGCCCGGCTGGCGCTGGTGGACCTGCAGTACGCGGACCTCCGACCCGACCGGGGGATCTACGCCAGACTGGCCCGGCGCGGCGACGTCGAGCTCCTCGTGGAACCTGCCGAGGTGGCCCGGGCCGCCGTCGAGCCCCCGCGGGACACCCGGGCCTACTTCCGTGGGCGCTGCATCTCCGAGTATCCGGCGGAAGTGGTCGGGGCCAGCTGGGACTCGCTGATCTTCGAGCTCGCAGGGGAACGGCGCCTCCAGCGGGTCGAGACCCGGGAACCGCTGCGTGGCACTGCAGGGCTCACCGCGGAGCTCTTCGACCAGGCCGGCGATGCCGAGGATTTTCTCGCCCGGCTGTTGAGCGGACCGGATCGGCGCGTGGCACCATAGGAGCCTGAGCAACCTGATCACCTCGGTGATCGCGGGTACGGAAAGGGTGACCATCATGGCAACACAGGACCGCAGCACCACCTCCTCGTCGGCTGCGGCGGAGGAGGAGATCCCGGAACCCGCCGACGCTGCCCCCGCAGCCCAGGGCTCCGCGCAGACCCAGGGCGTCGACGACCTGCTGGACGAGATCGACGGCGTCCTGGAGTCCAACGCGGAGGAGTTCGTTCGCGGCTTCGTGCAGAAGGGCGGCCAGTAGCGGATGCTCCCGGAGGATCTGGCATCAGCGATACCCGGGGCCGCGGCCGGTTCGTTCGCCGGCTACCTGTCCGTCCATCACCCCTCCCTCCTGCCCTCGCCCGGGATGCCTCCGCCCTCGACACCGGGCGTGACCGGCACCCCGTCCGGCGCAGGCCAGCTGGCACCGCACGCGACGACGATCGTCGCCATGACCTTCCCGGGAGGCGTCCTCATGGCGGGGGACCGGCGCGCCACCATGGGCAACGTCATCGCGAGCCGCCACATCGAGAAGGTCTTCCCCGCCGATGACTACTCCGTCCTCGGGATCGCCGGCAGCGCCGGTATAGGGGTGGACCTGGCGCGCCTGTTCCAGGTGGAGCTCGAGCACTACGAGAAGATCGAGGCCACCAGGATGAGCCTCGACGGCAAGGCCAACCGGCTCGCCGCGATGGTGCGCCAGAATCTTCCCCTCGCGATGCAGGGCCTCGCCGTCGTGCCCCTGTTCGCCGGCTTCGACACCGAGCGCCGGGTGGGCCGGCTCTTCTCCTTCGATGCCACGGGCGGCCGCTACGAGGAGCGCGAACACCACTCGGTAGGCTCCGGCTCGGTCTTCGCCCGGGGCGCGCTGAAGAAGCTCTGGAACTCCGACCTGGACGAGGCGGCGGCGGTACGCGTGGGCGTGGAGGCGCTCTACGACGCCGCCGACGACGACTCCGCCACCGGGGGCCCGGACGTGGTCCGCGGACTGTGGCCCGTGGTCTACGTGGTGGACGCGGCCGGATCGCGGCGGGTCCCCGATCGGGAGCTCGAGGCCGTCGCCCGCGAGCTCATCGAGGCCCGTTCCTCCGCCGGACGGGAGGCCTAGGCATGACCCAGCCGTTCTACGTGTCCCCCGAGCAGTTGATGAAGGACCGCGCCGACTTCGCGCGGAAGGGCATCGGCCGAGGGCGGTCGGTGGTGGTCATGAGTTGCCGTGACGGCATCGCGCTCGTCGCCGAGAATCCCTCGCCCTCCCTGCACAAGCTCGGGGAGATCTACGACCGGATCGCCTTCGCGGCGGTGGGCAAGTACAACGAGTTCGAGAGCCTCCGGCAGGCCGGCGTGCGGTATGCGGACATCCGCGGCTACTCCTACGCGCGTGAGGACGTCACGGCCCGCGGGCTCGCCAGCGTCTACGCGCAGAGCCTGGGTGCGGTCTTCACGGCGGAGAGCAAGCCGTTCGAGGTGGAACTCGTGGTGGCCGAGGTGGGCCGCACCCAGGAGGCGGACCACCTGTACCGGCTGATGTTCGACGGCTCCATCGCGGACGAGGCGGGCTTCGTGGTCATGGGTGGGGCTGCGGACGCCGTGGTCGACGCACTGCGGGCCTCCTGGTCCCCGGAGCTCGGCCTCGGTGAGGCCGTGTACGCCTCCGCCCGCTCCCTGCGGAGGGCCTCGGGCGAGAGGACCGACGACTCGTCCGGCGATCGGACACCCGATGCGTCGGTCCTCGAGGTGGCCTTCCTCGAGCGCGATCCGGACACGCTCCGGGGCAGTCGCCGTGCCTTCCGCCGCATCGGGGAACCCGAACTCGGCACACTGCTGCAGCACGGACAGGACGCCTGATGGAACGACGCATCTTCGGCGTGGAGACCGAGTTCGGGATCTCCTACTCCGGGCCCAACTCCCGTCAGCTGTCTCCCGAGGAGGTGGCCAGGTACCTTTTCCGCAAAGTGGTGAGCTGGGGCAGGTCCTCGAACGTCTTCCTCACGAACGGCTCCCGGCTGTATCTCGATGTGGGGTCGCACCCTGAGTACGCCACCGCCGAGTGCGACGACCTCGCGCAGCTCATCGCCCACGATCGGGCCGGCGAGCTGATCCTCGAGGACCTCGTCCAGGAGGCCCAGCGGAAGCTAGCGCAGGAGGGCTACGACGGCAGGATCTACCTCTTCAAGAACAACACGGACTCGGCCGGCAACTCCTACGGCAGCCACGAGAACTACCTGATCCCCCGCAGGATCGAGTTCGCCCGCCTCGCCGACATCCTCATCCCCTTCCTCGTCACGCGGCAACTGCTGGTCGGAGCGGGCAAGGTCCTCGCCACGCAGACCGGTTCCCTCTACGCGTTCTCGCAGCGCGCCGACCACCTGTGGGAGGGCATCTCCTCGGCGACCACCCGGTCGCGGCCGATCATCAACACCCGCGACGAACCCCACGCCGACGCCGAGCACTACCGCCGCCTGCACGTGATCGCCGGGGACTCCAACATGTCGGAGACCACCACGCTCCTCAAGATCGGATCCGTCGATCTCCTCCTGCGCATGGTGGAGGCCGGGGAGCAGATGCGTGACTTCCGCCTGGAGAACCCGATCCGGAGCATCCGGGAGATCTCCCACGATCTGAGTGGACGCCAGCTGCTGAAACTGGCGAACGGCAGGCAGCTGACCGCCATCGAGATGCAGCGGGAGTACCTCGGGCGTGCGAGCGCCTTCGTGGAGCGGCACGGCGCGCACAACGACCACGTGCCCGCGATCCTCGACCTGTGGGCGCGGGTCCTCGACGCCGTCGAGACCGGTGACACCACCGGCATCGACACGGAGGTGGACTGGGCGATCAAGAAGAAGCTGATCGACCGCTATCTCGCCCGGTCGGGGGAGGACCTCGACTCCGCGAGGGCGGCCCAGCTGGATCTCACCTACCACGACATCTCCCGGCAACGCGGGCTCTTCTTCCTGCTGCAGGCACGGGGGGAAGCGGCGCGCGTCATCGAGGACACGGTGATCAAGGAAGCCGTGGACACCCCTCCCCAGACCACGCGCGCCAAGCTGCGCGGGGAGTTCGTCCGACGCGCGAAAGAGGCGAACCGCGACTACACGGTGGACTGGGTGCACCTCAAACTGAACGACCGCGCCCAGCAGACGATCCTCTGCAAGGATCCTTTCGCCTCGGTGGACGAGCGCGTGGACCTGCTTCTGCAGCAGCTGTAGCAGGCGGCGGCGGGGCGTCCCCGGCACCCTCCGGAGCACCGGCCCGGAACCGGTCGGCGCCCATCAGCCGTTAGGCTTGTCGGAGCTTCCCCGTCCGCTGACCTCACTGAGCGGACATCGACTCGAAAGTGGTTCTGTGCGAAAAGTACTTGCAATCCTGCTTCCGCTGCTGCTCACGCTGACCGCGTGCGGCGGAATGACGACGGACGACGTGATGGGGGGATCCGCCGGGAACGCCGCGGGTGCCACCGAGATCCTCGACTCGGTGACCGTGAGCGGGGGATCGGACGAGGAACCCCCGACGGTGGAGTTCGACCCGCCGCTCGACATCACGGGCGTGGCGGCGAAGACGGTCGTCGAGGGCGACGGCGACGAGGTGCAGGCCGGTGAGCGTGTGACCTACCAGCTGATCTCGCTCAACGCCGAGGACGGCGAAGTGCTCGGCGACACCTACAGCCGCGGCGAGCCGCAGCCCCTGCCGGTCGACGACACCCTCAAGGAACAGGACGCCGAACTGTACGACGTCCTCGTCGGTACGAAGGTCGGCGCGCAGGTGGCCTACACCAGACCGGTCGACGCAGCCGCGGAGGGGCAACCCGCAACACCACAGCAGCTGATCGTGTTCCGGATCATCTCCTCCGAAGAGCTTCCGCCGCCCCCGCCCGAGCCGGAGATCCTTTCGCCCGAGGGCGTGCAGAAGCTCGACGACGACGGACAACTGCCCACGTTCACCTTCGACGACGACGGCGCGCCCGCGGTCAGCATCCCCGACAACGAGCCCTCCGACGACCTCGTGGTCAAGGTTCTCGAGGAGGGCGACGGCGAGACCGTCACTGAGGCGGACACGATCACCGCCAACTACACCGGCTGGACCTACAGCGACGGCGAGAAGTTCGACTCGAGCTTCGACCGCGGCGAGCCCGCCACCTTCCCCCTCAGCAACGTGATCCAGGGCTGGACGAAGGGTCTGGCCGGCCAGAAGGTCGGCTCGAAGGTCATGCTGGTCATCCCCGAGCCCTGGGCCTATCCCGAGGCGGGGCAGGGGAGTCCTGAAGGGACTCTCGTGTTCTTCGTCGAGCTCGTCGGCAAGGACTCCGCGGAATAGTCCGCAGCAGCCACGCACCCATCGAACGCTAGGAGAAACCATCATGTCCTTCGGACAGCGCAAGCTCGACCGCGAGAAGCCGGAGATCGACTTCCCCGACCACGGAGCGCCCACCGAGCTCCTCGTCGAGGACCTCATTCCCGGCACCGGTGAAGAGGCGAAGGCCGGCAACACCGTCTCCGCACACTACGTGGGAGTGGCATTCTCCACCGGAGAGGAGTTCGACGCCTCCTGGAACCGCGGTGCACCGCTCGACTTCAAGGTCGGGGCAGGGCAGGTCATCGAGGGCTGGGACCAGGGTCTGCTCGGCATGAAGGTGGGCGGGCGGCGACGACTCGAGATCCCGTCCCGCCTGGCCTACGGCTCCGGCGGTGCAGGCTCGGCCATCGGACCCGACGAGGCGCTGATCTTCGTCGTCGATCTGCTGGGTGTCCGCTAGCAGCATCCTCCGGGGCCCGCAGATCCGGGCGCCGCAGCTTTGTCCGCAGGGGACGCAGGCCGGCCGGCGCCGGCGGGCGTCCCCTGCGCCAGTGCCACGAAGGTAGGGTTTCACCGTGTCCGCAAAACGTACCGAGCGTCTCCTCACGCTCGTGATCATGCTCCTGTCGAGCCGCCGCGGGTTCACCAAGGAGGACCTGTTCTCCGAGATCGACCTGTACCGCGAGGCGACGTCGAGCGCCGCGCGTGAGAAGCTCTTCGACCGGGACAAGGCCGCCCTGCGTGAGCAGGGCATCCCGCTGGAGTCGTTCAGCGAGGACGCCATGTTCGACAACGACAACACCGTGCAGCGCTACCGGATCAACGCCGAGGACTACCGGCTGGGAGGTGTGAGCTTCCTGCCCGAGGAATACGCCGTCCTCAATCTGGCCGCCGGTGTCTGGGACCAGGGATCACTCGACTCGGCCGCGTCGCGGGCGCTGAGGAAGCTCAGTTCGCGCAGTACCGACGGCGACGTCGAGCTCACTCCGCTCATCCAGCCGCGGATCACCACCGACGCCCCGTACTGGGACATCGTCTGGCAGGCGCTCACGTCGCGGAGCCCGCTGCGCTTCCCCTACCGGGCCGCCAGTACAGGGCGCGAGGAGGTCCGCACCATCCACCCGTGGGGCATGGGGGCACGGTTCGGCCACTGGTACGTCGTGGGGTATGACACCACCCGGGAGGCCGAGCGCTTCTTCAGGCTCTCCCGTATGACCGGTGAGCCGGTGGTGCTCGGAGGCACTTTCGAGGTCCCCGCCTCCTTCGACATGAACAGGACGCTCTCCTCGCTCTCGCGTACCGAACCGGACCGGACCGCCGTCGTCGCCGTTCGTCCCGGCTCCTGCCAGGTCCTGCGCGTCCGCAAGGACACCGAGGTGACCCGGACCGGACAGGAGTGGGATCTGCTGCGCGTCCCGTACGCCGCCTCCAGCCCGATGGCAGCCACTATCGCCGGGCTGGGCGTCAACGCGCGGGTGGAGGAGCCGCAGGAGCTGGTCACCGAGGTGGCGCGCCTGCTCGACGGCGCGTACGAGGCCGCCGGGAAAGCGCCGCGCGATCTGGAGATCACCGACGGTGTGCGTCCGGCACCGCGGCGGAAGGCCTCGTCCCAGGATCATCTGCTGCGCCTGCTCGACCTCGTCCCCTATCTCCTGGCGCACCCCGGCGCGGAGATCGGGGAGACGGCCCGGAGATTCGAAATCAGCGAGAGCCAGCTCACGAAGGATCTCGATCTCCTGTTCGTCAGTGGTCCCCGGCATTATCCTGACGCTCTCATGGACGTGAATATCGAGGACGGCCGGATCTACCTGAGCAACGCCCGCGATCTCGCAGAACCGGTGAAGCTGAGCATGGACGAGGCGTGCTCCCTGATCGTGGGGCTGCAGGCGCTGCAGGAACTGACCGGGATGCGGGACAACGAGGCGATCGTCAGTGCGCAGACGAAACTGTCGATCGCCGCCGGCGATGCGGCCCGCATCGGCAACGCCGTCGCCACCAAGCTCACGGAAGACGATCTCGACCCTACGCTCGAGGTCCTCCAGGCGGCGCTGCAGGGCGGGGTCCGGATCGCTGTGGACTATTTCGTTCCCACCCGGGACGAGATCACGCACCGCCTACTCGAACCGATCAGGATCTTCCTCCATCAGGACACCTGGTATCTCGAGGCGTGGAGCACCGAGGCGAACGGGCTGCGCAATTTCCGGCTCGATCGCATCCAGAGTGCGCGCCTGACCGAGGAACCCGCCACGGCCGGCCGCGACGAGGTGTCCCTGGCCAGGACCAGGCGTACGTCCTCGCCCTACCGCGCGGCGGAGGCGGACCAGACCGTGACGCTCGTGCTCGAACCGAGCGCCCGCTGGATCGCAGCGCAGTACAACGCGGAGGCCGTGCAGGAACTGGGCGAGGACCGCCTCGCCGCCCGCCTCCGCGTGGCCTCGAGTGCGTGGATCCCCGGCCTCGTGGCTGGTCTCGGGGGATCGGCGGCGGTCAGCGCCCCGAACGCCGTCCGCGAGGAGACCCTGCGGTGGCTCGAGGCGGCCCGCGCGCACCACGCGCTGACCTAGACTGGACCCATGCTCTGGTGGATGTGGATCGTGCTGTGGGTGGCCCTCGTGCTCGTCGGGATGATCTTCCTCGGGGTGGTCGGGTATCGAGTCTTCCGGCGTGGAGTGAGGACGTTCGCCGAATTCGGGGACGCCATGGACCGGCTGCAGGTGGATGCGTCCTCGGCTGACGACGCGTCCGCGCGCAGGCCGGAAGTTCCCGACATCCGTGTTCCGGCCGTGTTCTCGGCACCCGAGGACGTGCGCGCTGCGCGGCAGCGGGCCACCGTACGGCGCCTCGACGACCGCCGCAGCAGGCGTGTGGAACTGCGCGCGAGCCGCCGTCAGCCGCAACTGCTGCGGGACATGCCCCACCTGTGACCTAGACTGGGGTGACCAACGAGAGGAACTGGGCATGAGGCTCGAAGGCTGGCACATCGTGATCATCGTCGTCCTGGCGATCGTCCTGTTCGGCGCCCCCAAACTGCCCGGCCTCGCCCGGAGCGTGGGTCAGTCCCTGCGGATCTTCAAGTCCGAGGTGAAGCAGATGAAGGACGAGAACGGCACGGACGAGACCGGAACGGATCCCGTGGAGGGCCGCGTGGTCGGGCAGTCCCGGGATACCTACGCTTCCACCCAGCGGGACCCGGGACACGGATCCACCGGCTATGGATCCACCGGGCACGAAGCAACGGGGCAGCCGCCCCATCGGGCGGGCGACGACCCTGGTCCGGCGCAGCAGAGCGGCTCGTCCCACACCAACCGGTAACCGGCGAGGACGACCGTGTCACCTGCGAAAACGCGAACGCGCGGTAGGAAGGCCAATCCGGAGGGGCGCATGGCCCTCAAGGAGCACCTGCGCGAAGCCCGCAACCGCCTCTTCATCTCCGCGATCGCCGTGATCCTCGGTACTGTGGGCGGCTTCTTCCTCTACAACCCCGTGCAGCGAGCCCTGGCCTCGCCGATCATCGCGATCGACGAGAAAGAAGGTCGGACGGCGTCGCTGAACTTCGCCACCGCGGCGTCCCCCTTCGATCTGCTCATCCAGGTCTCGGTGTTCCTCGGCGTGATCATCTCCTCGCCCGTGTGGCTGTACCAGATCTGGGCCTTCATCACCCCCGGGCTGAAGTCCAAGGAGCGTCGTACGGCCCTCGCGTTCATAGCGGTCGCCGTGCCGCTGTTCCTGGCCGGGATCGGGTTGGCGTGGCTGATCCTGCCGAACGCCGTCCGCGTGCTGACGGAATTCACGCCGGAGGACTTCTCGAACCTCATCGACGTCTCCGTGTACTTCACCTTCGTCCTGCGACTCATGCTGGCCTTCGGGATCGCCTTCCTGCTCCCAGTGCTGCTCGTGGGGCTGAACATGGTGGGTCTCGTCTCGGGCAAGCAGATCCTCAAGGCCTGGCGCATCACGGTCTTCCTGGTGTCACTCTTCGCCGCGATGGCTGCACCGGGCGGAGACGCCCTGAGCATGTTCTACCTCGCCGTTCCGCTGCTGCTGCTGTTCTTCGTCGCGATCGGACTGTGCCTGCTCAACGACCGGCGCCGCGCACGCCGGGCCCACGCCCGCGAGGCTGCCGTCGAAGCCGGTGCCGATACGGCGTCGTCACTGGAAGCCCTCTAGGCGCACGGGCCGGAAGCGGGCACGTCCGGCCGCCGTCGAACGCTTAGGCTGGAAAGATGAGTACCCCAGCGGAGAGATACGCAGCAGCCAGGGCCCGCATGGAACACTCCCGCACCCAGCTCTCGCAGTTCGAGCAGACGCTCGACTTCGACCTGGACCCCTTCCAGCGGGAGGCCTGCACCGCGCTCGAGGAGGGACGCGGCGTCCTCGTCGCCGCTCCCACCGGAGCCGGCAAGACCGTGGTGGGGGAGTTCGCCGTCTTCCTGGCATTGCGTCACGGGCTCAAGGCGTTCTACACCACGCCGATCAAGGCACTCAGCAACCAGAAGTACACCGAGCTCGCCGCCGTGCACGGTGGCGACCGCGTGGGCCTGCTCACGGGTGATACGAGCATCAACGCCGACGCCGAGGTGATCGTCATGACCACCGAGGTCCTGCGCAACATGCTCTACGCCAACTCGGCTGCATTGGACCAGCTGGGCTACGTGGTGATGGACGAGGTGCACTATCTTGCCGATCGTTTCCGCGGGGCGGTATGGGAGGAGGTCATCATCCACCTGCCCACCGACGTCAAGGTGGTCTCCCTCAGCGCCACGGTCTCCAACGCGGAGGAGTTCGGCGCCTGGCTGGACACCGTCCGCGGAGACACGGACGTGGTGGTCTCCGAGCACCGGCCGGTACCCCTGTGGCAGCACGTGATGGTGGGGAACGATCTCATCGATCTGTTCGCCGGTGACATCGCGTTCGACGAAGCAGCCCCGGGCGGCGCCGTGTCCGGAGCCCGGGACCAGTACGAGGTCAATCCGGAACTGCTGGATCTCGCGAGCAACGAGGTCCGGCTGAACCAGCGCTCGGCAGGGGGCGGGAACGGACGGCGTGGGAAGTCACGCAGCGGCCGGGGCGGACCGCCGCCCACGACCATGGTGCGGCGTGCCACAAGACCCCAGGTGATCAGTGCCCTCGACCGGGCGGATCTGCTGCCCGCCATCACCTTCATCTTCTCCAGGGCCGGCTGCGAGGCGGCCGTCACCCAGTGCCTGCACGCCGGACTGTGGCTGACGACCGAGGAGGAGCAGGACCGCATCAGCGCGACGGTGGACGCCGCGACGATGGACATCCCGCGGGACGATCTCGAGATCCTCGGTTTCTGGACCTGGCGCGAGGGACTGATCCGAGGGTTCACCGCCCACCACGCGGGCATGCTCCCTACCTTCAAGGAGATCGTGGAGCGGCTCTTCGCGGGCGGACTGGTCAAGGCGGTCTTCGCTACGGAGACCCTGGCGCTCGGCGTCAACATGCCGGCACGCACCGTGGTGCTGGAGAAGCTGGACAAGTTCAACGGCGAAGCACACGTCGACGTGACGGCAGGGGAGTACACCCAGCTCACGGGGCGGGCCGGACGACGCGGCATCGACGTCGAGGGCCATGCCGTGGTCCTCTGGCAACCGGGCACCGACCCGGGCGCTGTCGCCGGTCTCGCCTCGCGGCGCACCTACCCGCTGAACTCCAGCTTCCGGCCCACCTACAACATGAGCATCAACCTCGTGGCCCAGTTCGGTCGCGCCCGCTCGCGCGAGATCCTCGAGACCTCCTTCGCCCAGTTCCAGGCGGACCGCTCGGTGGTGGGCCTGGCCAAGCAGGTCCGCAGCCGCGAGGAATCCCTCAGAGGGTACGAGAAGTCGATGACCTGCCATCTGGGCGACTTCGGGGAGTATTCGAAGCTGCGGCGTGAACTGTCCGATCTCGAGTCGAGGGCGTCCCGCGACAGGTCCCGCACGCTGCGCTCGGCCGCGGAGTCCTCACTGGAGTCCCTGCGCCCGGGCGATGTCATCGATGTGCCGGGCGGGCGCAGTCAGGGCTTCGCCGTCGTCCTGGACAGTGACTCCGCCCGGGAACCGCGACCCACGGTCCTGACGCTCGAGACCCAGATACGGCGTGTCGGCGCCCAGGATCTCGACGGCCCGGTCGAGGTGCTCTCACGCATCCGGATCCCGAAGAACTTCAGCGCCCGGAGCCCCAAGGACCGCCGCGACCTGACGTCCTCCCTGCGCAACGCACTCCACGACAGGCGCCCGCCCCGCCCCGGCGCGGACCGTATCGCGGCCGCGTACTCCGCCTCCGCTGCCGCGGAGGAGCGTGCGATCACCGACCTGCGCCGCCGACTCCGCGCCCATCCGTGTCACGGTTGCAGCGACCGCGAGCAGCATGCCCGCTGGGCCGAGCGCTGGTGGAAGCTGCGGCGCGAGACGGACAAGCTCGCCGGACAGATCAAGGGACGCACGAATACAATCGCCAAGACCTTCGACCGCGTCTCCGAGGTCCTCGGGCACTACGGGTACCTGGAGACCGGCGAGGACGGCGTGGTGGTCAGCGCCTCCGGACAGAAGCTCCGCCGCATCTACGGCGAGAAGGATCTCCTGATCGCACTCAGCATCGAGGAGGGGGCGTTCGGCGGGCTCAGTGCCGCCGAACTGGCCGCGGTCACCACCGTGCTCGTGTACCAGGCCAAACGGGAGGAACGCGGTATGCGCCCGGTCATGCCGAGCGCCGCACTGGAGGTATCCGTCGAGACGATGATCCGTCAGTGGTCCCGCCTGAACGACGTCGAGGAGCAGCATCGCCTCCCGGTCACGGGAGAACCCGAGCTCTCGCTCGTCTGGCCGATGTTCAAGTGGGCGCAGGGCCGGTCCCTGCAATCCGCCCTGAGCGGGACGGACCTCGCGGCCGGGGACTTCGTGCGCTGGTCCAAGCAGGTGATCGACCTCCTCGACCAACTGGCCAAGGTGCCCGATCTGCCCGGGAATCTGCACCAGAGCTGCGTGCGGGCCATCCGGCTGGTCCGTCGCGGGGTGGTGGCATACTCGAATGTCACTGCATGATCTCCAGTCCACGCCCCCCACAGGAAGTCAGCACAGTCTCTGATGCCACTCGTTGAGCGCCCGAAGCCGATCCTCTACCGCAATGGTTCGGTGTACAGCCCGTCCGATCCTTTCGCCACCGCAATGCTCGTCGACGGCGGGACCGTTGCCTGGGTGGGGTCCGAACACGCGGCCGCCAATCTTGTGGGTCCCGACGTGGTCACCGTCGATCTGGACGGCGCGCTGATCACGCCGGGCTTCGTCGACGCCCACATGCATACCACGGAGACAGGCATCGCCCTCGGATCCATCGATCTCACGGCCTGCCGCTCGCTCCAGGAGCTGCTCACGGCCGTGTCCGGCGCAGCTGCCTCCGGCGCCTCGACGATCCTCGGTTACGGCTGGGACGAATCAAGGTGGCCGGAGAAGCGTGTGCCCACCGCCGCCGAGCTGGACCGCGCCGGCGGTGGCGCGCTCGTCTACCTGGTCCGAGCCGATATCCACTCGGGGGTCGTCTCCGGCACACTGGCGGCGGGGCTCGGACTGGCCGGCACGGACGGTTGGGACGACGGCTTCGTGGTGCGCGCGGCGCACGAAGCCGTCCGGAAGGCCACCCGGCTCCTGAGCCCCGACCAGCGCCGTACGTACCAGCAGGCAGCTCTGCTGCACGCCGCCTCGCGAGGCTACGTGGCGCTCACCGAGATGGCCGCGCCGCACATCGCCCCCCGCGAGGACCTGGAGGTGCTGCTCTCCCTCGACGGCCCGCACCGGGACCTGCCGTTGCCCGAGGTGATCCCGTACTGGGCGCAGCTGACCTCGACGGCAGCGGAGGTCAGGGAGCTGATGCAGGGGTTCGACGGCAGGCTGGCCGGGCTCGCCGGTGACCTCAACGTGGACGGATCCATCGGTTCGCGGACCGCCGCTCTGCGCGAGGACTACAGCGACGACGCCGGGAACCGGGGCACGCTCTATCTGGGGGAGGAGGACGTCGCAGCCCACCTCCTCGCCGCGACGACCGAGACCGTCCAGGCGGGCTTCCACGTGATCGGCGACGCCGGGCTCGACGTCGTGCTCCGTGCGCTCGAGCGGACCGCGCAGGCGACGGGCGTGGAGGCGGTGCGCCGCGCCCGCCACCGGCTGGAGCACGTCGAGCTCGCGGACGACGACGCCATCGCGGCGCTCGTGCACTTCGGTGTGGCTGTCAGCGGACAGCCGGTCTTCGACGCCCTCTGGGGTACGGCGCACGGACTCTACGACCAGCGGCTGGGTGTCCGGAGGTCCGGGATGAATCGCTTCGCCTCGCTCCTCGCCCGGGGGGGCCTCGTGGCACTCGGCTCGGACAGCCCCGTGACCCCGCTCGATCCATGGGCGTCGGTCCGGGCCTGCCTGCACCACAACACCGCGGCGGAGAGGATCTCGGGTCGCGCAGCCTTCATCGCCCACACGCGGGCCGGTTGGCGGCTCTCGGGTCGCAGCCCCATGCTGGGCCAGCTGGCTCCGGGCACACCGGCGTCGTTCGCCGTGTGGAAAGTGGACGAACTGATGGTGCAGGCGCCCGACACCCGGGTCCAGTCCTGGAGCACCGACCCCCGCGCGGGCACTCCGCTCCTGCCTGCCCTCGACACCGAGAACGCTCCGCTGTGCCTGGAGACAGTGCACGAAGGGCGTCGTCTCTACCACCTCGACGGGTTCTCCGCCGCCTAGACCAGCACGGACGGCGGCGCCGTACGCCAGGGCCCGTCAACGTGCCTCTGACCTGCATCGAAGCACATCGCCGCAGGTCAGGGTCTCGTTGACACCTCCTCCACAGCACGTAAACTTTTTCCCTACGGGTTCAAAGACCTTCTGACGGAGGGAACCTGACCGGACTTCACAGGCACACTGCATCGGCCCCCTCGGGTGGCGCGTGGTGCCCTGACCGGTGGAGTCGGTATGCACAGGGCAGGTCCACCCATCAGCAGAGAACAGTGTCCGCACGCGTGCGGCCGCCGGTACGAAGATGAGTGGATCTGTCCGGTGCCCCACCCGGCGCGCCTGCGGCCTCCCCGCGGTCGCCTATACTGGCACACTGGCTCCGCCTCCGGAGCGATTCCTGCGCTGAGCGCGCACCGACGGAAGGTCCACCTGCGTGCGAGTCGTCACGATCATTCCCACCTACAACGAGATCGAGTCGCTACCGCTCACCCTCGGGCGTCTTCGCGCAGCGGTTCCCTCCTCCGACGTGCTGATCGTGGATGACAACAGTCCGGACGGCACGGGCGACCTCGCCGACCGCGCAGCCGCAGGCGACGACCAGGTACACGTGCTGCATCGGACCGGTAAGGAAGGTCTGGGCGCCGCGTACATCGCGGGCTTCCGCTGGGGGATGGAGCGGGAGTACGACCTGCTCGTGGAGATGGACGCCGACGGGTCGCATCGTCCCGAACAGTTGCAGAGCCTGCTCGACGTCGTCGACGGCGCCGACCTGGTGATCGGAAGCCGCTGGGTCAGGGGCGGCAGCGTGGAGAACTGGCCGCTACGGCGTACGCTGCTCTCCCGTGCCGGGAGTTTCTACTCGCGCACCATGCTCGGTCTGCCTGTCCGCGACATCACCGCAGGTTTCCGCGTCTTCCGGCGCACCACGCTCGAGGCCCTGGATCTTTCGGCGGTGGAATCCGTGGGCTACGGCTTCCAGGTGGACATGACGTTCCGGGTGGCACGGTTGGGCCTGCGGATCGTCGAGGTGCCCATCACCTTCGTGGAACGCGAGCTCGGGGCCTCCAAGATGAGCGGGAACATCGTGCTCGAGGCCATCCTCAATGTGACGCGCTGGGGCCTGGATGCCCGCTGGAAGAAGCTCACCGGTTCGGCCGGGTAGTCAAGGAAGCCGCCCGCTGCGGTAGGCACCGGGGTGGAACGACGTGAGGCACCCGCCACGACGGGTGCCTCACGAATCTCTGTCAGGGGGTGTCAGGCCGAACGGCGCTCTCCGCGGCGTTCGCGCAGGATGGTCAGCCGATCCTGGAGAATCTGCTCGAGTTCGTCCATGGATCGGCGCTCCAGCAGCATGTCCCAGTGGGTGCGGACCGGCTTGTCGTTCGAGGTGTCCGGCTTCTCCCCGTCGACCAGGAGTGCTTCCTTGCCGGTCTTCGACACCCACGTCGCGGGGATATCGGCCTCCGAGGAGAAAGTGACGAACACACGCTCCCCATCGGCGCAGCGGTACTCCACCCGCTGGCGGGGAGCAGGCTCGACGCCGGACTCCGTTTCCATCGACTGCGCTCCGAGGCGCATGCCGCGCAGGCTGCGATCGCTCATGGTCTTCTCCTACTCACTGTGGCCGCCCGGGTTTCGGCCGGCCGTCTTTGCTGTCCTTCACCGCTCGCAATCACCAGGACTGCGCCTACTGGGCACGGCACCGTCCAGGGGTATGCCTGCGTAACTGTCTCTGCAGCGCTGTGTCTGCATAACACCGGGCGGGCGGACGATGTTCCGACTGGGGGCCGGTGCACGGATAAACACCTAAGTATACAGGCGTGGCCGCCACCTCCGAGCGATGACGGCCACGCCTGTCGGGAACCGATCAGTTTTGGCTGGTGAACTCCGGTCCGTCGGCAGGCGAGTCCGGAGTCGTGGTGCCCAGCATGTTGCCGATGCCCTTCAGCGCGTCGCCGACCTCACTCGGGATGATCCAGAGCTTGTTGGAGGAACCGTCGGCGAGCTTCGGGAGGGTCTGGAGGTACTGGTAGGCAAGCAGCTTCTGCGTCGGATTGCCCTTGTGGATGGCGTCGAAGACCTTGTGGATGGCCTGGGCCTCACCGTCGGCCCGGAGGATCGCGGCTTTCGCGTCTCCCTCCGCCGCCAGGATGGCCGCCTGGCGCTGGCCCTCGGCGGTCAGGATCTGCGACTGCTTGGTGCCCTCGGCGGTGAGGATGGCCGCACGGCGGTCACGCTCGGCACGCATCTGCTTCTCCATGGAGTCCTGGATGGACAGCGGTGGATCGATGGCCTTGAGCTCCACCCGACCCACGCGGATACCCCAGCGGCCGGTCGCCTCATCGAGCACGCCGCGCAATTGACCGTTGATCTGATCACGGGAGGTCAGGGCCTGCTCGAGGTTCAGCCCGCCGACCACGTTCCTCAGGGTGGTCGTGGTCAGTTGCTCGACCGCCTGGATGTAGTTGGCGATCTCGTAGGTCGCTGCCCTGGCATCGGTGACCTGGAAGTACACGACGGTGTCGATCGAGACCACGAGGTTGTCCTCGGTGATCACCGGCTGCGGAGGGAAGGAGACCACCTGCTCACGGAGATCGAGGATGGGCAGGAGCCGGTCGACGAACGGGATCAGGATGGTCAGACCCGGGTTGAGGGTGCGCTGGTACTTGCCGAGCCGCTCGACCACGCCGGCGCGTGCCTGCGGGATGATCCGGACCGACTTCACCAGGACGACGAGAACAAAAATGATGAGGACGACCAGGACCAGTGTGAGTCCGATCGTTCCGGGTGTGCCGTTCATAGATCCCCTTGGTTGTGGTGATGCACCCCGGCGGGACGCAGGATGGCTCGGAGGTGGTGGTGCTGATCTAGTCGTGCACGATCGGCGGTGGGCCGTCCGGTCCGGACAGGGCCGGTTCGACGACGGCCGTGGCGCCGTCGATCCGTGCCACCGACACCCGCGCCCCGGCGGGAAGCGGGACACCGTCGGCCGAGCGCGCCGTCCAGGTGTCTCCGCCGATCTTGACCGTTCCGGAGAGGCTCGTCACCGGCTCGAGGGCGAGCGCTGTGGCCCCGATCAGCCGGTCCATGTTGTCGAGCTGGTCCGCCGGGCCCTTCCTCAGGTGTCGTACCGCCACGGGACGTACAAGCAGGATCATCAGCAGGGACACCACGGCGAAGACGACGATCTGGAGGACGGCTCCGACTCCCGTCAGAGCCGCGACGAGACCGCCCAGAGCTCCGACCGAGAGCATGATGAAGAACAGATCCAGCGTGATGGTTTCCACCGCGGCGAGCCCCAGGAACAGGATCAGCCAGATGATCCATCCGTTGTCGAGCAACCATTCCATGGTGCACACCCCTTGATCCGGCACCGCGTGGAGCGCGGCCCTGTGACCATCATCGCAAAGGCCTCCGACATTACCTAGGGCACCGCATCGCTGCGGGGTCCTCGTTACTGTTCCGTGCCCTGCTCCGCCGGAGTCCACGACGAGTGACGCACGTGCTCCCGGGCCAGGACCTGGACGGTGAAGCGCGCCCACACCCGGAGCGCGGTGTCGGGTCCGTCCGCTGCAGTGGCCGGCGCGTGGTGGGCCGCGGGACCCATCGCCAGCGCCGAGCGGGCCAGATCCCGCGGCAGGATCATCACGTAGTCGAGGTCCTCCCGGTGGACCTCGGTCAGGAGGCCCTCGAACGCCGCCACGACGTCGTCGGCCTTCTGGTCCGGGACCGCGAGGAGCGGGCCCACGAGCTCCAGCCCCGCGAGATGGCCCGGACGCGGCGTGACGACCACCGCGCAGCCGCCCGGAGCGAGTACCCGGGAGAACTCTGCGGGGTTCCGCGGCGCGAAGACATTCAGGAGGAGGTCCACGGAGGCGTCGGACAGCGGCAGTGACCGCCAGAGGTCCCACACGACGCTGATCCCGCCGGGAAGCGCGCGGGCGGCCCGGCGGAGGGCTGTCTTCGAGATGTCGAGCGCCACCGGGAACGCCGTGGGCCAGGCTTCGACGACGCCCTCGAGGTAGTACCCGGTCCCCGCCCCGGCGTCGAGGATGACGCTGGGGGAGGGCACGTGTGTTCGTGCGGCCGCGACGAGGGCGGAGCGCAGTGGCTCGTAGTGGCCCGCACGGAGGAAGGACTCCCGTGCGTCGACCATCCCGGCGGTGTCGCCCGCGAAAGGAGACCCCTTGCCGGTGAGCAGATTGACATAGCCCTGGCGGGCCATGTCATAGCGGTGGCCCCGCCGACACGCGAGCATGCGGTCACCATCGGTCAGGGACTCACCGCAGACAGGGCAGATCAGCAGGGAGTCAGGCAGGGCGGACATGACCCCAGCCTAGAGAAACATCCGCCGTACCGTTGACTCAGGCTACTGTTTCCGGTCTGATCAGGAGAGTGAAACCAGACCAGATCGATCTTCTGACAACGCTCGGCGCACCAGCCCTCCACCCCGACGGATCCCGTCTTGTCGTGGCCGCGACGCGCCCCGACTTCCGCGCCGACTCCTACGTGGGCCAGCTCTGGGAGATCACGCTCGACGGCGGGCGGCGCCGCCTCACGCGTGGTTTCCGGGACACGGACCCCCGGTACTCGCCCGATGGTTCGGTGCTGCTCTTCCTCCGCGCCGCCGCCGGGGGGAAGCCGCAGCTGTTCGCCGCTCGGGCGAGCGGGGGCGAACCGGTACAGGTGACGGACCAGCCGCTCGGCGTCGGACAGTTCGCCATCTCCCCGGACTCGACGCTGATCGTCTTCGCCGCCCGCGTGCCCGAACCCGGCCGCTACGGAACGGTGGACGGTGTCACTCCGGGGCTGGAGGACGCCCGGCTCATCACGCAGAACAAGTACCGGATGAACGGCCTCGGGTACACCACGGACAAGCGCTCGCAGCTGTTCTGCGTGGACGTTCCCGATCTCGACGCCGAACCGTTCATCGAGGCCGTGGGCCGCGCCGCGCAGGACAGGCAGCAGGGCGCCGCCGACAACGGGGAGCACGACGGCGTGCAAAGGGCTCGCCGGCTGACCTCGGCGGACGCGGACCACCTGGAGCCGGTCTTCGCCGCGGACGGGCAGCGCATCGTCTTCACCGCCTCCCTGGGGCCCGACGCAGACACCACGCTCGTCTCCGACCTCCACTCGATGGCGCTCGACGGCGGTGCTCCCCGACAGCTCACGAATCTGGCGGGGGACACCCTGCTGGGGTGCGGTGCGGCTCAGCCCAGCAGGGACGGCGCATGGCTGTTCTTCCTCGCCTCCGATCTCTCGCCCACGGGCCTCGACTTCGTCGCCCGGAACACCGCCCTGTACGTCATGCGCACCGACGATCCCGCTTCGGTCACGCGTCTCAGCGACCCCGAGACCGTCGACATCGGCGATGTCCAGGAGATCGTCCCGGACGGCCCGGACACGGTCCTCGTGGTCAACCGCGCGCGCGGCTCTGGCGAGCTGCTGCGTGTGGGGGCCACGGGGAAGTCGGAGACCCTCGTTGAGGGCCCCACCGTGGTCACGGGGGCCGCGACGTCGGAGGGGACCGTGGTCGTGTCCTTCACCGACCCGTCGACCGCGGGCGATGCCGCTGTCGTCGAGCACGGCTCCCTCCATGTGCTCACCGACTTCTCCGCGCCGCTGCGTCGGCACACCCGCGTGGGCGAGCCGCAGGAACGCTCGTACCCCGCGCCGGACGGGACGCCGGTCCACGGATGGGTGGTGCTGCCCGAGGGACAGGGCCCGCACCCTGTCCTCCTCGTCATCCACGGCGGGCCTTTCGCTCAGTACGGATGGGGATACTTCGACGAGGCACAGGTCTACGCGGCTGCCGGGTACGCCGTGCTGCTCTGCAATCCCCGCGGGGCGGCAGGGTACGGCCAGGCACACGGCCGGGTGATCAAGGAGGCGATGGGCACGGTGGACCTCGACGACGTCCTCGCCTATCTCGAGGGCGCGCTCGCCGAGTTCGGGTCCATGGACCACGAACGGCTCGGGGTCATGGGCGGGTCCTACGGCGGGTATCTGACGGCGTGGACGATCGCCAACGATCATCGGTTCCGCGCCGCGATCGTGGAACGCGGCTACCTCGACCCACCGTCGTTCGTCGGCTCGTCCGACATCGGGTGGTTCTTCTCCGAGGGGTATACCGGAACCGATCCGGCACGCGTGGAGGAGCAGAACCCCTTCGCGAAGATCGGGGAGGTCCGCACACCGGCCTTCGTGGTGCACTCCGAGGAGGATCTGCGCTGCCCGATCGAGCAGGCACAGCGGTACTACACCGCCCTGAAGAAGCAGGGTGTGGAGACGCAACTGCTCGTCTTCCCGGGAGAGACCCACGAACTCTCACGGTCCGGCTCACCCTGGCACCGCCGGCAGCGGTTCGAGCACATCCTGCGCTGGTGGTCCACGTATCTTCCGACGGATGCCAACCCCGCGGACAAGGATCGCTCCGACGCACGATAGGGCCTGCGAGCCGCCCGGCGGGGTCAGAAACCCAGTCCGCGCCGGGCGGCGTCGATCGAGGGTTGATTCCACCGGTCCCGTTCCCCGTCGGCGGTGAGGGATCTGAGAATGGCCCGGTCCAGGTAGAGCCGCCCGTCGAGGTGGTCGGTCTCGTGCTGGAAGATGCGGGCCGGCCACCCCTCGAGCACCGTCCTGACCATGGTGCCATCAGGAGCCGTGTAGGTGGCGGTGATGCTCCGGTGACGTTCGACGACGGCCTGGTAGCCGGGAACCGACAGGCAGCCCTCGTAGAACGCCTCGAGCCTGTCGTCCGTGGGCTCGTAGCTCGGATCGACGACGACCGTGAACGGCAGGGGAGTCCGTGAGCGGGCCGTGGCGATGTCCACGTCCCGCACGCCGCTGTCCTCGAGCACGGCGAGCCGGAGGGGTATGCCGAGCTGCGGCGCCGCCAGCCCCACCCCCGGGGCCGCATGCATCGCGGCCCGCAGGGTGGTGACGAGCCGGGCGAGGGTGGCGTCGTCGAGCCGGCCGGCGACGTTCTGCGCCCTGCGTCGCAGGACGGGATGGCCTGCCCGGACAATAGGTGGCAGGTCCACCGCGAGGACGGCCGCCACGAGAGCCGCGAGCTCCTCACGCGTGGTGGTGTCCGGCAGATTCTCGGAGGCGGTTCTCATTGCTCCAGCCAATCACGGGGCAGGACAGGTCAGGCACGCCCATTGCCGGGCGGGGTCCGGCGGCGGAGAATCGGACGAGCGGGACGGCGACACTCACCTGGCTGTTGGAGGCTGAACGCACATGACAATGACCGGAACCGCGGCTCAGGCGGGACACGCAGCGGACACGCACGACCTGATCCGGGTTCGGGGCGCGCGGGAGAACAACCTCAAGGATGTCACCATCGACATCCCGAAGCGTCGGCTCTCGGTCTTCACGGGCGTCTCGGGGTCGGGGAAGAGCTCTCTGGTCTTCGACACCATCGCCGCCGAATCGCAGCGCATGATCAACGAGACCTACAGCGCTTTCCAGCAGGGCTTCATGCCCACGCTGGCCCGGCCGGAGGTCGATCTCCTCGAGGGACTCACGACGGCGATCATCGTGGACCAGGAGCGCATGGGCGCCAATCCTCGTTCCACCGTCGGCACGGCGACCGACGTGAACGCGATGCTGAGGATCGTCTTCTCCCGTCTCGGGCAGCCCCACGTCGGGTCCCCGCAGGCGTACTCGTTCAATGTCGCCTCGATCAGCGGCGCCGGTTCGGTGACCTTCGAGCGCGGTGACACGACCGTCAAGGAACGTCGCAGCTTCACGATCACCGGCGGCATGTGTCCGCGCTGCGAGGGCACGGGATCCGTGACGGACATCGATCTGACGCAACTCTACGACGCCACGAAATCGCTCAACGGGGCAGCGCTCACCATCCCCGGATACAGCATGGACGGCTGGTACGGGCGCATCTTCGGTGGCTGCGGCTTCTTCGATGCCGACACGCCCATCGAGCAGTTCTCGGAGGGCCAGCTGCACGACCTGCTCCACCGGGAGCCGACCAGGATCAAGGTGGATGGCATCAACATCACCTACGAGGGGCTCATCCCGAAGCTGCAGAAGTCGATGCTCACCAAGGACCGCGAGGCGATGCAGCCGCACATCCGTGCTTTCGTGGACCGCGCCATCACCTTCACACCCTGCCCGGACTGCGACGGTACCCGGCTGAGCGAGGCGGCCCGGTCCTCCAGAATCGACGGCGTGAGCATCGCCGATGCCTGCAGGATGCAGATCAGCGATCTCGCCGGCTGGGTACGCGGGCTCGACGAGCCGACCATGGCGCCGGTGCTCGCAGCGCTGGGGGAGACACTCGGGTCCTTCGTGGACATCGGCCTCGGGTATCTCAGTCTGGACCGACCCTCCGGCAGCCTGTCCGGTGGGGAGTCCCAGCGCACCAAGATGATCCGGCATCTCGGCTCGTCCCTGACGGACGTCACCTATGTCTTCGACGAACCCACCATCGGCCTACACCCGCACGACATCGAACGCATGAACTCGCTGCTGCTCAGGCTGCGGGACAAGGGCAACACCGTCCTTGTGGTCGAGCACAAGCCGGAGCTGATCGCGATGGCCGACCACGTGGTCGATCTCGGCCCGGGTGCAGGCGGCGCGGGCGGCTCGGTGTGCTTCGAGGGTTCGGTCGAGGAGTTGCGTCGCAGTGGAACACTCACGGGCAGGCATCTCGACGACCGCGCCGCGCTCAAGGAATCGCTACGGACACCACGCGGCGTCCTGGAGATCCGGGGGGCCACCGCGCACAATGTGCGGGATGTCGACGTCGACATCCCGCTGGGCGTGCTGTGCGTCGTGACCGGCGTGGCCGGCTCCGGCAAGAGTTCGCTGATCCACGGCTCGGTCTCCGGCAGGGACGGCGTCGTCGCGGTCGACCAGACGGCCATCAAGGGCTCGCGGCGGAGCAATCCGGCGACCTACACCGGCATGCTGGAGCCGATCCGGAAAGCCTTCGCGAAGGCCAACGGGGTCAAGCCCGCGCTGTTCAGCGCGAACTCCGCGGGTGCGTGCCCCACGTGCAACGGTGCCGGCGTGATCTTCACCGACCTGGCGATGATGGCCGGTGTCGCGACCACGTGCGAGGTCTGCGGCGGCCGACGCTTCATGGCGGAGGTGCTCGAGTACACCCTCGGCGGTCTCGACATCAGCGAGGTCCTGGCCCTGCCCGTCAGCGACGCCGCGATCTTCTTCGCGGAAGGGCAGTCGAGGGTGTCCGCCGCAGCCGCGATCCTGGGCCGGCTGGCCGACGTCGGGCTCGGATACCTGAGTCTCGGGCAGCCCCTGACAACCCTGTCCGGCGGCGAACGCCAGCGCCTGAAGCTCGCCACCCGCATGGGCGACGAGGGAGGTGTCCTCGTGCTCGACGAGCCGACCGCCGGCCTGCACCTGGCCGATGTCGAGAATCTGCTCGGTCTGCTGGACCGACTGGTCGACACCGGCACCTCGGTGATCGTCGTCGAGCACCACCAGGCCGTCATGGCACACGCGGACTGGATCATAGACCTCGGACCGGGCGCCGGGCACGACGGCGGCAGGATCGTGTTCGAAGGATCACCGGCCGATCTCGTAGCGACGCGGGCGACGCTGACCGGTCGGCATCTGGCGGGGTACGTCGGCGCCTGAGCCGGCCGGTGATCGATGTGTGACTGGACCAGAGAGCCGATGGTCATCCCCTTTCGCGCTTCTGGGTTGATCGCCGATAATCTACATTATGTCAGGTAGAGCCTGGCATGTTCGCATCAGGTGCGTATTGGCCGGTTCCCTCGACCTCCGCGCTGCCGCGGGTTTCGGAGGGCCGGGTTGCCGGCCAGTCGGCGCTGCCTTGACGCGTGGGTAATGCATTAGACCAGCGGGAATGGCTTGTGACTGGGGCGTTTACGGCGTGCTTGACGGTGTTCGCGGTTAATGCGAATATTTCGCGCATCATGCGAAGTGTCATTGAGGTGGGTCCGGGGTCGGTGCCCGTTCACTTGCAGGGTGCCGTCGCGGTGCTCAATGAGGAGGAAACGGTCTGGGAGGCGATGCTCAGCGGGTGGCGGGCGCAGCAGTTCGCCCGGAATTTGGCGCCGTCGACGGTTGATCGCCGACGGGAGTTGGTGACGCGGTTTCGCGTCTGCGCTGACGCTTATCCGTGGTCGTGGACGGTCGGCGCGGTGGACGAGTTCTTCCTCGAGTTGCGCGCGGTCGGGGGCGCCGCGCAGTCCACGATTCTGGGTTATCAGGGCGCGCTGCGGATGTTCCTCGAGTACGTCTGTGATCCGCGCTACGGCTGGGTCGAGCAGTGCTGGCAGCGTTTCGGGGATCATCCGGCGCAGGTGTTCCACGAGTGGAATACCGCTCGTCACGCGCAGAACGGGATAGCGCAGCCAGGCAAGCGCCCCTACACCCGCGATGAGCTGCAGGACCTGTTCGACTGCGCCGACGAGCGTGTCGTCCGGATCCGCCAGAAGGGTAGCAAAGGCTGGGTTACCGCGTTCCGAACCGCGACGATGATGAAGGCTGCCTACGCCTGGGGCCTGCGCCGCAACGAGGTCCGCTCCCTTGATCTCGTCGACTGCGCTTCGAACCCGGCGGCACGGCAGTTCGGCGATTTCGGGATCATCTACGTCCGCTTCGGGAAGGCAATGCGCGGATCCCCGCCGAAACGACGCAGTGTGTTGAGCTTGCCCGAGATGGACTGGTCGACCGAGATCATGCGGCAGTGGGTTGAGGAGGTCCGCCCGTTAATCGCCCGCCCGAGGGCGAGTTGTCTTTGGCCCTCGGAGCGCGGCGGCATGATCACCGCCGATGCGGTCAGCCGGGCATTCAATGAGGTCAAGCGAGAGGCCGGTCTGGATGACGAGCTCGATTTCCACTCGCTGCGACGCTCCTATGTCACGCACCTGCTCGAGGACGGTTACGACGCGTTCTTCATCCAGCAACAGGTAGGCCACGAGCACGCATCCACGACGTCGATCTACACCGGCGTCTCCCCCGACTATCGCGCCCGCGTCGTCAGCGATGCGATCGCTCGAATGGCCACGACGATGATTCCCACCGCAGCGAAGGACTGACATGAGACGTCGAATCGAATACACCTGGCGACTACGCGAGCTGATGGCTGCGCGCGGAATGAACACCATCTCGGACCTGCTCCCCCACCTCGCAGACCGGGGCATCGAACTCTCCGCCTCGCAGATCTATCGTCTCGTCGGCTCCAAACCGGAACGAATGAACCTGACCCTGCTGGGCGCGCTCCTGGACACCCTCGACTGCAGCTTCGAAGAACTCTGCCCAACCACTATTGAGGCGGAGAGCTCGAGGACCACGAAGAAGGCCGTTGGAGACGGACCCTCCCCGGACGGCTCGATTCGACCGGCGCGCGCCCGGATCCGCCGACCGGAATGACCGGTCCGCGAACACCAGGTCGGCGCTGCTGCGTTCGCTGCGCGGCGACAGGGGTTAAGTTCGCGACAACCTGGCCAGAAGGGAGTATTTGCCGACGCTGCTACCAGCAGGCCACCCGACGCCACGGTATCTGCCCGGCCTGTCTCACCCAACGACTGCTACCCGGTCGCATCGGCGACGCGAACGTCTGCACGGATTGCGCCGGCATCCCGAAAGACTTTCACTGCAGTCGATGCGGACGCGAAGACGAACCCGTCCGCATCGGACTTTGCGCCCACTGCGCTCTAAACGACGACCTCACCGTTCTCCTCGACGACGGCACCGGCCAGATCGCTCCGGCGCTGCTCCCCCTCCACACCGCGCTCACCGAGCAGAGGCATGCTCGCAGCGCAACTATCTGGCTCATCACCAACCCGGACGCCACCGCGCTCCTGGGCGACCTCGCGAGAGGAACTCAACCGCTGGAGCACAGCACCTTCACCAGCCACCCACACCCGAGGAAAGTCGCCTTCCTGCATGAGCTGTTCATTGAGCATCAGCTGCTGGGCCCAATGAACCTCGACATCGAACGGTTCCAGACCTGGCTTACCGCCAAGCTCTCCTTCGCCCCCGAAACGGACGCGCGAATCATCACGCAATACGCACGCTGGGTCCACCTCAACCGGATGCACCGCCTCGCCGAAACCGGCATGCTGACCAAAGGGACGATCCTCTCCGCACGGCAGTCAACCACCGTCGCGCTCGGCTTCCTCGCCTTCCTCGCGGGCCGCGACAGCACCCTCGCACAATGCACACAGACCGACATCGATCAGTGGCTCGCCGACGGCCCCACCACCCACAGCTTGTCCCGCGGGTTCGTCCGCTGGGCCATCGAGCACCATCACGCACCGCACGTCGACTTCCCCTATCGGGTAGCGAAGACCGAACCCATCCTCAGCCAGCCGCAGCGCCTCGCGTCGATCCAGCTCGCCCTTGACGAACATACCGACCTCACTGACGCGGACCGCGCCGCCGCGGTGCTCTTCCTCGTCTTCGGACAACCGCTCACCCGCATCTCACGCATGACGCGCGACCAGATCGAACGCCGCCACAACGCCACGATCCTGCGCGTCACCGACGACGAGATCCTCGTACCATCGCCCTTCGACAACGTTCTGACACAACACCTCGAACGGCTTCCTCACCAGAACACGACCGCGCATCGCGGCGACCCGCGCTGGCTCTTCCCCGGCGCCCGCCCCGGACAGCCCATAAATCACAACACCCTCATGACGCGACTGCGAGACGCGGGCATCGAAATCCGCGCCGCTCACAACGCGGCTCTGCGCGCCCTCGTCCTCGACATTCCCGCAGCGATCGTCGCGAACACGCTCGGATACAGCTACCAGATCACCGACAAGCACCGCCGGAACTCAGGCGCCACCTTCATCGACTACATCAACCACCGCAGCTGACAGCTCAAATACGCCGGTCACCAACACGCAGGTCCAGCACTAGCGGCAAGAGCGACCCATCTTCACGACATTCTTTCCCGTACTAGCTCCTGGGCGCCCTCCCGCTGTTCTTCGCGGCTGCCGACGGAAGCCCGAGTGGCACGGCTGCAGACCGGCTAGCGTTGCAGCATGGACCACGAGTACCGCTACGACGTCGAAATACTGCACCTGCTGGTCTCGAAGGACCATGCCTACTTCGGACGCTCCCGGGACGGCGTGGCGGACGTCGCCACGACCGACGCCGACAGGGTCGACGTCGTCGCCGGCAAGGGCATCGTGGGTGATCGTTTCTTCGGCAAGGCAGCCCACATGGACGCCGCGATGACCCTCTTTGCCGTCGAATCGCTAGAGGACATCGCACAGCAGCTCGGATCACCCTCTTTCGATCCCCTGCTCCCGCGTCGGAATGTCGTCCTGCGGGGGGCGGAGCTCGCTCCACTCGTCAGCGAGGACTTCGTCCTCGAATCCGACGGCAGCAGTGTCTCGTTCCACGGTGGTCGGCCCGCGCACCCCTGCGTCTGGATGGATCGGGTCCTGGCACCGGGAGCTCATAAGGCGATGCGCGGACGGGGTGGAATCCGGTGCCGCCCCCTGAGCAGCGGGCTCCTCCACCGGGGACCCGCCGTGCTCGTCAGTCCGGTCCCGCTCGACGCCGCCAGGGCGCACATCGCCTCGGTCCGCCTCCCCAGCCGTCTGCCCTGACCTCTCCTGCCGGGTGCGTCGCTCCCCCGGCGCAGTTCCCCCGCCGACTCCGTGGAGGGCCGCGAGGATACGCAGGGGCCTTCGGCACATCCCGGGGCTACGCTTGCACCATGGCCCGCCTACCGGACTCCCCCGCCGCCCGGCGACCGGGCAGGCGCAGCGGACCGGGCGGTGCAGCCGCCTGGACCGCGGCCGACGTCGCCCTGATCCTCGTCTTCGCCACCCTGGGGCGGCGGACACACGAACACGGCATCACACCCGCCGGGATTCTGCAGACGGCCTGGCCGTTCCTTTCCGCCTATGCCATCGCCGCCACGGCCGTCCGTTCCTGGAGGTCCGCCCGCAGCGCCTGGCCCACCGGCGTCGTCCTCTGGCTGGGGACCGTTGCGGGCGGTCTTCTCCTCAGGGCTCTTGCCGGCGCTTCGGTGGCGCTCAGCTTCCAGCTGGTCACCCTGCTCGTGCTCGGCGGTCTGCTCCTGCTTCCCCGGCTCGTCGGTCGCGCCCTCGCACGGCGTCGGTCACGCGTACCGGTAGCGTAGGACGACGACTCCCCGGTTCCGCGAAAGGCATGCCATGATCACCGCGTTCGTCCTCATTCAGACCGATGCCTCACGTATCCCCGAGAGCGCCCAGTCCATCTCCGAGATCGAGGGCATCAGCGAGGTGTACTCGGTCACCGGCGAATGGGATCTCATCGCGATCGCCCGCGTCAGCAGGCACGAGGACCTGGCGGACGTCATCGCCGACCGCCTGTCGAAGATCGAGGGCATCCGTTCGACGACGACGCAGATCGCCTTCCGCTCGTACTCCCAGCACGATCTGGACGCCGCCTTCTCGCTCGGCTTCGACAGCTGACGTCGTCGAGAGCTGCCGCTTCCTGCAGTTGCCTGATGCTGCACCCGGCCGCGCTGTACGAGCCCGCCGGTGCGCTCAGTAGGATCTGCTGACCTCGACCCACCGCTCCAGGACGCCTGCGGCGGCGCCTGAGTCGATCGACGCGCGGGCACGGGCCATGGCCGAGATGATCCGGTCGACGAGACCGCCGTCCGCCCGCTCCTCGAGAGCCACGAGACCGGCCGCGGCGTTCAGGACGACGGCGTCCCGCACGGGTCCGGACTCGCCGCGGAGGACGGTACGCACCACCGCGGCATTGCCCCTGGCATCGGTCCCACGCAGCGCATCGACCGGTACGACGTCGAGACCGAAATCCGCCGGATGGACACCGTGCGCGCGGACCGCTCCGTCACGGACCTCCCAGATCGTGGAGGTCCCGCTCGTCGTCAATTTGTCCCTGCCGTCGTCGCCCCGGAAGACCAGCGCACGGATGCCCCGGGCGGCGAGCACACCGGCCATGAGGGGGGCCATGCGGGCGTCGGCGCAGCCGAGCGCCTGAGCGCTCACCCCGGCCGGGTTGCTCAGGGGGCCGAGGAAGTTGAAGGCCGTCGGCACCCCGAGTTCGCGCCGTGGAACCGCCACGTGTTTCATCGACGGATGGAACACCTGCGCGAAACAGAAGGTGATGCCCGCCCGCTCCGCCGTCCGCGCGACGTCGGCAGGCGCCAGATCGAGCCGGACACCGAGCTCCTCTATCACGTCCGCCGCTCCCGAGGCCGACGACGCCCCCCTGTTGCCGTGCTTGACCACCTTCGCTCCCGCGCCGACCGCCACGAGGGAGCTCATCGTCGAGATGTTGAGCGTGTTCAGACCGTCTCCGCCGGTGCCGACGATGTCGAGCGTGGGCCCGGTGACCTCGATTCGGTGCGCCCTGTCGAGCATCGCCTGGACGAGTCCGGCAAGTTCGTCGACGGATTCCCCCTTCGCCCGCAGCGCCACGAGGAACCCCGCGATCTGGGCGTGACTCGCCTCGCCCGACATGATCGAATGCATCGCCCAGCGGCTCTGCTCCGTCCCCAGATCGCTTCCTGCCAGGAGGGCCGAGAAGATCGAGGGCCAGGTGGACGGCAGCGCTGAGGGGGTTGTCGGCAGGCTCACCGTCCCAGATTATCTACGAATTGTAGAAAGTCATGCCGCGGAACTTCCGCGTCAAGACGGGCGTCGTTGTGGACCGCCCTGCACCGAACCACTCCGCAGGCCGTTTCGCGTTGGTGATCGCGCCGCGCTTGGGGCCATAATGATCTCGTGACCTCCGCGACCCAAGCCCCCAGTGCCGCGCCGCATCCCGCGCTGAACCGCCCCAACATGGTCTCCGTCGGGACCGTCGTCTGGCTGTCCAGCGAGCTGATGTTCTTCGCAGGCCTCTTTGCCATGTACTTCACCCTGCGCTCCACCTCCGGTGAGCTATGGGCCATGGAGACCGAGAAGCTGAACGTGCCGTTCGCGCTCGTCAACACCATCATCCTGGTCTCGAGCTCCTTCAGCTGCCAGTTCGGGGTCTTCGCCGCAGAGCGCCTGCAGCCCCGCCGCACGGGCGGGCCCTTCGCCATCGCCCGCTGGGGCATGGTCGAGTGGTTCCTCCTCACCTTCTTCATGGGCGCCATCTTCGTCTCGGTCCAGGCCTACGAGTACGCGGAGCTCGTCTCCGAGGGCGTCTCCCTGTCCTCGAACCCGTTCGGTTCGGCCTTCTACATCACCACCGGCTTCCACGGGATCCACGTGATCGGCGGACTCATCGCCTTCCTGCTGATCATCGGCCGCGCCTTCATCGCGCGGCAGTTCGGTCACTTCGAGGCCACCTCCGCGATCGTGACGTCCTACTACTGGCACTTCGTGGACGTGGTCTGGATCGGGCTGTTCCTGATCATCTACTTCCTCCAGTAATTGGCACCCGCTCGCTCTTCTACTAGAGGTAGAATTCAATGAAGAAGTCCGGCAGCTCCGGTATCACAAAAGGCAGGAAGCAACCCGTGAAGGCACTCTCGCAGAGGCGGCGTCACCCCCTAGCAGCTGTAGCGCTGCTCCTGATGGCGCTCCTCGCCACCGGCGGGATCTACGCCGCGGCCAGTACCGCCAACGAAGCACAGGCACAGACCACCACCTTCACGGCCAATGACGTCGACGAGGGAAGCAAGCTCTTCGCCGCCAACTGCGCCTCCTGCCACGGCATGGGTGCTACCGGTTCCGACGCGGCGCCGTCCCTCGTGGGCGTAGGGGCGGCCTCCGTGGACTTCCAGGTCGGCTCGGGACGCATGCCCATGCAGATGGACGGACCGCAGGCCCAGGTCAAGCCGGTTCAGTTCGACGACGAACAGATCCGCCAGATGGCGGCATACGTCGCCTCCCTGGGAGCCGGGCCTGCCATTCCCTCCGACGAGATCCTCGATCCCGCCGAGGGTGACAGTTCGGCCGGGGGCGAGCTGTTCCGCGTGAACTGCGCCATGTGCCACAACGCGGCCGCGGCCGGCGGTGCACTGACCCGGGGTAAGTACGCTCCCTCCCTCGAAGGGACGAGCGAAAAGCACATCTACGAGGCCATGGTCACCGGCCCGCAGAACATGCCGGTCTTCAGCGACGCGAACATCACGCCCGAGGACAAGCAGGACATCATCGCGTTCCTCAAGACCATCGAGGAGCAGGGCTCCCCCGGTGGGGCGGACCTGGGCTCGCTCGGACCGGTGTCGGAGGGACTGTTCATCTGGGTTGCCGGGCTCGGCGTCATCATCGCCTTCACGGTGTGGCTCACGTCAAGGTCCTCATGACCATCCGAGGGTCCTCCGTCGACGAATCACCTGTAGATCTACGAACACTGCCACACCTGAAGAAGGATGCGAGGGATCATGGCCGACTCTAGTCACGGCACCCCGGGAACGACGGTCGCCGTCGGTTCGACGGGCCGGCAGCTGGACGAGTTCGACAATCCGGGTCTGCCACCGCACAGGCCACGCCTGGCGGACCGGGACCCCCGCGCAGAGAAGCGTGCCGAGCGCCAGGTCGCCCTGCTCTTCGCGATCTCGGTGGTCGGGACCCTCCTGTTCTTCGTCGGGTACTTCTTCATCCCACTCGACCAGACGATCGAGCGGCTCCGGCTGCAGAATCTGATGCTCGGCCTGGGCACCGCCTTCGCGATGCTCGGTATCGGCGTCGGGATCGTGCACTGGGCCAAGACGCTCATGCCCGACCACGAGGTCACCGAGGATCGCCACGACATCCGTCCGGAGAGTGATCGTCAGGACGCCGAGAAGATCGTCAACGACATCCTCGACGAATCGGGTATCAAGCGTCGCCCACTGATCCGCAACACGCTCCTCGGAGCGGCCCTGCTGGCACCTCTCCCGGCGATCGCGATCTTCCGCGACCTGGGTCCACTGCCGGGTAATGCGCTCAAGGAGACCATGTGGGACGCGGGTGTCCGCCTTACGCGGGACCCGAGTGGGACCCCCATCCGGGCCGCCGATGTCACTATCGGCTCGGCCTTCCACGTCATCCCGGAGGGACTCAATGAGGCCGAGCACAAGCTGGAGGAGAAGGCCAAGGCCGTCGTCCTCCTCATGCGCCTCGACCCCAATGAACTCAACCCCTCCCCCGGCAAGGAGGACTGGGCATATGACGGGATCGTCGCCTACTCCAAGATCTGCACGCACGTCGGCTGCCCCGTAGCACTGTACGAACAGCAGACGCACCACCTTCTGTGTCCCTGCCACCAGTCGACGTTCGATGTGGAGCACGAGGCAAAGGTGATCTTCGGACCAGCGGCTCGCCCGCTGCCGCAGCTACCCATCGAGGTCGATGACGAGGGCTATCTCGTCGCGTCGAGCGATTTTCAAGAACCAGTAGGACCTAGTTTCTGGGAGCGAGGCTGACATGAGCAGCTCAACTGCGACGCAAACCTATGTACCGAAGACCCGCGTCGGCAAGGTGACCGATTACGTCGACTCGCGCGTCGGCGGCTCCGCGATCGTCAAGGAGTTCGGTCGGAAGATCTTCCCCGATCACTGGACATTCATGTTCGGGGAGGTGGCCCTCTACACCTTCGTCATCCTGCTCCTCTCGGGCACGTTCCTCACCTTCTTCTACGATCCCTCCATGGCCGAGACCACCTACGAGGGCAGCTATTTGCCGCTGCGTGGCGTGGAGATGTCGGTGGCCTACGCCTCCTCGCTCGACATCTCGTTCGACATCCGTGGTGGGCTTTTCATGCGCCAGGTACACCACTGGTCCGCGCTGCTGTTCGTCGCCGCGGTGGCGGTCCACATGCTGCGCGTCTTCTTCACCGGAGCGTTCCGCAAGCCCCGTGAGTTCAATTGGATCATTGGTTGCACGCTCCTCATCCTGAGCCTCGCGGCCGGTTTCACCGGGTACTCGCTGCCTGATGATCTGCTGTCGGGTAACGGTCTGCGCATCATCGACGGCGTCATGAAGTCCATCCCAGTGGTCGGAACATATCTCAGCTTCTTCCTGTTCGGCGGGGAGTTCCCGGGAACGGCCATCATCGGCCGTCTGTACGTGCTCCACATCCTGTTGGTGCCGGCAGTCATCCTGCTCATGATCGGTCTGCACCTCTTCCTGGTCGTCCTGCACAAGCACTCGCAGTTCCCCGGCCCGGGCCGCACGAACACCAATGTGGTCGGATACCCGGTAGGCCCGGTATACGCAGCGAAGGCCGGTGGATTCTTCTTCATCGTCTTCGGTATCCTCGCCGCCATCGCCGCAGCATTCACCATCAATCCGATCTGGAACTACGGGCCGTACGACCCCTCCCCCGTCTCGGCCGGCACGCAGCCGGACTGGTACATCGGGTGGGTGGACGGTGCCCTCCGGCTGATGCCCGGGACCATCGGGAACTTCGACTTCGAGTTCATGATCCCGTTCCCGTGGGGCACCAATGCCCTGCCGCTGAACGTGCTCATCCCCGCACTGGTGCCGGCGATCATCCTGTTCACCCTGATGTTCGCCTGGCCCTGGATCGAAGCGTGGGTCACGAAGGACACGCGTGAGCATCATCTGCTGGACCGTCCGCGTAATGCTCCCACCCGCACCGCCATCGGTGTTGCCGGCGTGACGTTCTACTGCATCATGTGGGCCGCCGCCAGCTCGGACCTCATCGCGACCCACTTCATGGTCTCGCTGAATGATGTGACCTACTGGCTCAGGGTCCTCGTGATCCTCGGTCCCATCCTGGCGTTCATGGTGTCTCGGCGCATCTCGCTCGCCCTCCAGCGCAAGGATCGTGAGATCGCGCTGCACGGCCGGGAGACCGGTCGGATCGTACGGCTTCCCCACGGTGAATTCATCGAGGTGCACGAGCCGGTGGACGACTACAAGCTGTACACGCTGACCAGCTTCGAGTCGCCCCAGGCTGAGTTGCCGACGCCGGACAAGGATGGCAAGGTGAGCCGTCTCGACAAGGTCCACGGACGGGTCTCCCGATTCTTCTTCGAGGACAGGGTGGCTCCGGTCACCCCAAGGGAACTCGCGGCATCGCACGGTGACCACCACGAAGAGGTCGCTGGTGCCAAGGACCGTGAGGCCATCTCGAGCCGGTAGCCACGACATAGAGCACTGACGAAGGGCCCGAGCGTTCACCGCTCGGGCCCTTCATCTGTCCCTGTCGCGGAGCTGCTTCGTCCGTGCTGGTCGGAGGAGGGTCAGCGGTATTGGCTGGAAGGCTCCTGCGACCCCCAGCGCCTAGCCGAGACGCTTGGAGCTGTAGGCGCGCGGGGTGCGTACGCCGGGGCGCTGCAGCGGCACCCAGAGCTTGTACCGGTCGGCACGATAGTAGGACACCGAGTAGTCGATCATGGCCCGCGCTACATAGGCATGCCGTTGGATCTTCAGGAGAGGGGCACTCAGCTCCACATTGAGCAGACGGGCGATGGAGGGTGATGCTGCTGTGGCCTCGATGGTGTCCTCGCCCCACTCCATGACGAGCCCGTACTTCTCGCTCAGCACGTTGTACAGCGAGGTGGGCGGAGGATCGTTCAGAATTCCCTGCACACGATGGGCCGGGATGAAGTTCTCGTCCACGCTCATCGGCTCTCCGTCCGCGAGCAGCTGTCGCCTGAACCTGATGACCGGTTGCCCGATCTCGATCTGGAGTTCCCGAGCCACGAGGGGCGTGGCCGCCTGCTGTTCGAAGCTGAGGACCCTGGCATCGGGTACCATCCCTCGGCGGATCATCTCCTCCGTATAGGACGTCAGCTTCATCTGCAGGTCGAGCTTGCTCCGCGAGACGAAGGTGCCCAGCCCCACGATGCGCTCCAGGACCTCCTCGGCGACGAGAGCGTCGATCGCCTGGCGGACCGTCATCCGGGCCACGTCGTAGTACTCGCTCAGCCGGCGCTCCGACGGTATGGCTGCCCCGGGCTCTCCGTGCCCTCCGACGTAGGCCCTGAGGCTCTCCCGCAGCTGCACATGTTTGGCCTCCACGGACGTCGGATCAAGGCGCTCCGCATCGAAGGGACGAGGCAGGATCATGGTCTGCTCCCCCGGAAGGTCAATTGCCGCTCCCATCGGTCCACGGTGGTCACGGGCTTAAACGACAGGAAGCCTGCCGATGGCAGGCTTCCTGGATAGTGACTGATCATGGTGTCAGTGGGCGTGGTCCCCACGGCTGTACTCGAACACCCAACCGACGAGGGCGATCACCGCGAAACCCATCCCGATGTAGAGGATCCAGAATCCGACGGCGAGGCCGAGGAACCCCGTGGCAGCCGCGAGGGCCAGGGCCAGGGGCCACCAGCTCCACGGGCTGAAGTGCCCCTGTTCACCGGAGCCCTCGTGGATCTCGGCGTCGAGACGGTCCTCCGGACGCAGTCCTACCCGGTTACCCGTGAAGCCGAGGTAGAACCCGATCATGCCCGACAGCCCGCCGGACAGATACAGCGCCAGGAAGCCTACCGGCTCCTGCCACTCGACGAGTACGCCGTACACGGTTCCTACCAGGAAGAAGAACGGGGTGAGGTAGGTGAAGAGCTTCGTCTCGATTTTCACGCGTTGGTGTCCTGTCGGTCGGCCGCCCCCATGAAGCCCGCAGCACTCTCATCGGGAGTGTGGGTCTGCTGCAGCTCCGGGTGATGCAGGTCGAGTGCCGGGCGCTCCGAGCGGATGCGCGGCAGTGAGGTGAAGTTGTGCCGCGGCGGCGGGCAGGAGGTAGCCCACTCGAGGGAGGCACCGAAGCCCCATGGATCATCCACGTCCACCTTCTTGCCTGTGCGCCAGGTGATGTACACGTTCCAGAAGAACGGGATCATCGAGGCTCCGAGGACGAAGGATCCCACGGTGGAGAATTGGTTCATAGCCGTGAAGCCGTCCTCCGGCAGATAGTCCGCGTAGCGGCGGGGCATACCCACGACGCCGAGCCAGTGCTGGATCAGGAAAGTGGCGTGGAAGCCGAGGAAAAGCATCCAGAAGTGGATCTTCCCGAGCCGCTCGTTCAGCATCTTGCCCGTGAACTTGGGCCACCAGAAGTAGAATCCGGCGAACATCGCGAAGACCACGGTGCCGAAGACCACGTAGTGGAAGTGGGCGACCACGAAGTAGGTGTCCGAGACGTGGAAGTCGAGAGGGGGCGACGCCAGTATGATGCCGGTCAGCCCGCCGAAGAGGAAGGTCACCAGGAAGCCGATGCTCCAGAGCATGGGCGTCTCGAAGGTGATGGACCCCCGCCACATGGTGCCGATCCAGTTGAAGAACTTAACCCCGGTGGGCACCGCGATCAGCATGGTCATGAAAGCGAAGAACGGCAGTAAGACCGCTCCTGTGACATACATGTGGTGGGCCCAGACGGTCACCGAGAGCGCGGCGATCGCGATGGTCGCGAAGACGATGCCCTTGTACCCGAAGATCGGCTTCCGGCTGAAGACTGGGAAGATCTCGGAGACGATACCGAAGAAGGGCAGGGCGATGATGTACACCTCGGGGTGCCCGAAGAACCAGAAGAGGTGCTGCCAGAGGATCGCTCCGCCGGCTTCCGGATCGAAGATGTGGGCACCGAAACGACGATCGGCACCGAGCGCGAACAGGGCCGCTGCGAGGGGCGGGAAGGCCATCAGTACGAGGATGCCTGTGATGAGCGTGTTCCAGGTGAAGATCGGCATGCGCCACATGGTCATGCCGGGAGCACGAAGGCAGATGATGGTCGTGATGAAGTTGACCGAACCGAGGATGGTCCCGAAGCCGGAGAGGGCCAGACCGAAGACCCAGAGATCTCCGCCCACTCCCGGTGAGAAAGTGGTGCTGGACAGCGGTGCATAGGCGAACCAGCCGAATGAGGCGGCACCCTGCGGTGTGATGAAGCCGGACACCGCGATGGTGCTGCCGAAGAGGAAGAACCAGAAGGCCAGTGCATTGAGCCGCGGGAAGGCGACGTCGGGCGCGCCGATCTGCAGGGGCATGATGACGTTCGCGAATCCGGCGAACAGCGGTGTGGCGAACATCAGGAGCATCACGGTGCCGTGCATCGTGAAGAGCTGGTTGTACTGCTCCTTGGTCTGGAGGATCTGCATGCCGGGCTCGAACAGCTCGGCCCGGATGATCAGTGCCATGACGCCGGCGAAGCAGAAGAAGACGAAGGACGCGATCAGGTACATGTACCCGATGGTCTTGTGGTCGGTCGACGTGATCCAGTTGACGACGATGCGTCCTTTGGACCTCGGAACGACACGCGGAGCCGCGACGGTCCCGGCTTCCTCAAGGGTGTATTCGAAGGTGGACATCAGCTGCTGCTCCTGGCTGGGTCGGTGTCGGGATCATCATCCGGATAGGAGTCGCGGTCGTACTCGTCTCCGAGCTGGCCGTCCTCGAGTTGCGCCATCTGTGCGTCGAACTCGGCCTGGGAGACCACTTCGACGTTGAACAGCATCTCCGAGTGGTACTGGCCGCACAGTTCGGCGCACTTCCCTGCGAAGGTGCCTTCCTTCGTGGGCGTCAGGTTGATGTAGTTGGTGCGGCCCGGATAGAGGTCGCGCTTCTGCAGGAATGCCGGCACGAAGAATGAATGCTGGACATCGCGGGCGTTGAGCTGCAGCTCCACTGACCGGTTCACCGGAAGATAGAGGGTGGGGAGATTCTCCGGGACTCCTTCTTCACCGTTCAGGTTGGCCTGCACCCCGGTGGAGTACTTGTCCTCCTTCACGTAGTTGAAGTCCCACGACCACTGCTTGCCACGCACATCGACGACCACATCGGGGTTGTCCACGCGGGCATCGATCGTGGCGATGTCACGTTCCGTGAAGTAGAAGAAGACCATCACCATGAAGATCGGGATCGTCAGGTAGAAGACCTCGAGGGGCAGGTTGTAGCTGATCTGGCGCGGGTATCCCGTGTCGTTCTTCCGGCGACGGTACGCGACCATGCACCAGATGATCAGACCCCAGGTGATAAGTCCTACGATCGTCGCCGCGATCCAGGAATTGACCCAGAGATCGGTCACGAGACCGGTGTGGTTGGTGTTGTCGCGGTCTGCCGGCAGCCAGCCCTTCTGGGCCTCTGCCGAGCAACCACTCAGTAGGAGAGCGCCGGCCAGCGAGATGCTGGAGATCTTCGCGATCCTGACGTTCTTGCTACCGGCTCGGTCCTGCGATCTCACAGACGGACCTTCCTTTTCTACGTGCGTTGCCACCCGCCCAGGAAGCTGTCCGGGGTGCACCTCCAGTTTTACTACTCACTGTAGAGCTTACCTGTACGACCCGCGATTCGGTGACATGAGAAGGGCCCGGAACCCGCCGTTTCAGCGAATTCCGGGCCCCGTCGTGACGTGCTAGTGGAAGGAATCCCCGCAGGCACAGGATCCGCCGGCGTTGGGATTGTCGATCGTGAAGCCTTGCTTCGAGATGGTGTCCTCGAAGTCGATGGAGGCTCCCGACAGATACGGGACGCTCATCTTGTCCACGATGACCTCGACACCGTCGAACTCGCGCACCGCGTCGCCCTCGAGGACGCGCTCGTCGAAGTACAGCTGGTAGATAAGGCCCGAACAGCCTCCGGGCTGGACGGCGACGCGCAACCGCAGATCGGTGCGGCCCTCCTGCTCGAGCAGGCTGCGAACCTTCCCGGCCGCCACCTCGGAGAGGTCCACCTCGTGGGCGGTGAGTTCTGCTGAATCCATGGTGGGTGCGGTCTCGGTGGGCGTGCTCATGGTGTTTCTCCTAGCTCGGACCTTCGTGCGTCCGCTCTGAATGCCGCGGTCTGGAGCGGCCTGGGTCAATTCTACGCCGGGTCTGTTACTTGGGGGAACGTCCGGGAGGAACCGAAGATTCCTCCCGGATGTCCGCCGTGGGCCCTATATCCGGGTCAGCGCCCCGTCGTCGATCCGCGCGAGGAGGATCGCCTCGGCGAGGATCGCCTTCTTGAACTCCTCGAGATGGAGGGATTCGTTCGCGCTGTGGGCGCGGGAGTCCGGGTCCTCGACGCCGGTGATGAGGATCTGCGCCGAGGGGAACACTTCGGTGAGGTCGGCGATGAAGGGGATGGAACCGCCCATGCCTGCCTCGACGGCGTCGACGCCCCACGCTTCCCGGAGGGATTCCAGGGCCACCTTCGACGCCGGCTCGGAGGTATCCGTCTGGAAGGGACTTCCCGTCTCCCCCGGAGTGAAGGTGACCTGAGCCCCGAACGGAGCATGCGCTTCGACGTGCGCCCGGACGGCGTCCATGGCCGCTCCCGGTTCCTGCCCCGGTGCCAGCCGGAGGCTGAACTTCGCGCGGGCCTGCGGCAGCAGGGTGTTGGAGGACAGTGCCACGCTCGGGATGTCCATCCCGATGATGGACAGTGCCGGCTTGTGCCACAGGCGCGAGGCGATCGAGCCGGTGCCGGCGAGTTCCACGCCGTCGAGCACCGATGCATCGGAACGGTAGTCCTCCTCCCGATAGTCCACGGATGCGTGGTCGCCGCTGGCGAGCCCGGAGATGGCCACGTCACCGGCGTCGTCGTGCAGGGTGGCGATGAGTCGTGCCAGGAGGGTCGGGGCGTCGAGCACCGGGCCGCCGAACATGCCCGAGTGCACCGCGTGCTCCAGCACCCGCACCTCGATGGTGCCGTCCACGAGTCCGCGCAGGCTCGTGGTCAGTGCGGGCACGCCGACCTTCCAGTTGCTCGAGTCGGCCACGACGATGACATCCGCCTCGAGATCGTCGCGGTAGGTCTCGAGGAAGGTGCGGAAGGTCGGCGAGCCAGCCTCCTCCTCCCCCTCGATGAACAGGGTGACGCCGACGCCGAAGGAATTCCCGAGGACCTCGCTGAGCGCGCCGAAGGCACCGATGTGCGCCATGACGCCTGCCTTGTCATCGGCTGCCCCGCGGCCAAACAGCCTGCCGTCGCGTTCGGTCGCGACGAACGGCGGTGTCTCCCACAGCGCCTCGTCCCCCGGCGGCTGGACGTCGTGGTGGGCGTACAGCAGCACGGTCGGCCGACCCTCGGCGGCCGGGCGGCGCGCGACGACGGCCGGACCGCCCGGAACGCCGTCGTTGTCGACCCGCAGGATCCGGACGTCGTCGATCCCCACGCCCCTGATCAGGCCGACGACGGCGTCCGCGCTGCGGTCGAGCTCGCCGGCGTCGAAGGCGTCCCAGGCGATGCCCTGGATGGCGACGAGGTCCGAGAGTTGCTCGACGATACGCGGGAAGGCGGCGTCGACGCTGGCCCGCAAGAGGTGGGAACGGTGCGTCGCGTCGTTCGATGGCGTGCTGGAGGTATCTGTCATGCCAGCACACTACACAGACGTTCCCGGTTCCCTCCGCGGAGCGTCGAATCCCGCGCGGACCTCGCTGCCCACGCCTGCCGCGCCCCGGCGGTAGGTACGGGCCTGCGAGCACCCGGTATCCTGAAGAGGTGTTCGGACGAAACAGAGAAGCCCCCACTGCCCAGGAAGCGGTCGACAACGCTTCGAAGCTGCCCGAGGACCGCCGCTCGCCCGGCAAGGGCGCACCGACGCCCAAGCGCAGCGTGCAGGAGGCCGCCCGCAGGCGGCCACTCGTACCGAACGATCGCAAGGCTGCGCGGGACCAGAGCCGTTCCGTTGCGCGGGACGACCGGGCGCGGACGCGTCAGGCCCTCGATACCGACGACGAGCGCTATCTGCCGTTGCGCGACAAGGGGCCACAGCGCCGCTACATCCGCCAGTTCGTCGATGCGCGCGTGAATCTCGGTGAATTCCTCATGATCGCCGCCCTCTTCTTCGTGGTGCTCAGCTTCTTCCGGTCGCTCACGGTCCAGAGCGCCGTCCTCATGGCGTTCTGGGTGCTGATCGTCGCCGTCATCCTCGACACGATCGTGATGCGGCGGAAGGTGAAGAAGAGGCTCACGGAGAAGTTCGGGGAACCGAACCAGGGCGATCTCTGGTACGCGACCACCCGCGCGCTGCAACTGCGTCGACTCAGGCTGCCCAAGCCGCAGGTGCGCCGGGGCGATTACCCTTCCTAACCGCTTCCCGGTACCGCTCCCCGGGTGTGCCCGGGCGTGCGGCTGCCGTCTGTCGTTCCGGTCACGCGAGCCTCAGGCGGTCGATCGCGCCCGTGCAGCCAGCGCGCGATTGATCCGATGCGCCCAGAGGGGGCCCTCGTAGAGGAATCCGGTGTAGCCCTGGACGAGGGTGGCGCCGGCCTCGAGTCGTTCCACGACGTCCTCGGCGCTCTCTACGCCGCCCACACCGATGATCGCCAGCTCGGGGCCCACGGCCGCTCGGAGGCGGACGAGGACCTCGAGGGATCGCGCTCTGAGGGGGGCACCGCTGAGGCCGCCGACCCCCCGCGCGATGACCGTGTCCGGATCGGTGCGGAGGTTCCCGCGCGTGATCGTCGTGTTGGTGGCCACCACGCCGTCGAGGCCGAGTTCCAGCGCCAGCGCACCGATGTCGTCGATGTCCTTGTCCAGCAGATCCGGCGCGATCTTGACCAGGAGGGGCACGTGCCGGTCCGCGGCCTCGTCGGCTGTACGACGCACTGCCTCCAGCAGGGGCCGGAGCTGGTCCACGCCCTGCAGGAGCCGCAGGCCGGGAGTGTTCGGCGACGACACGTTGACCACGAGGTAGTCGGCCACGGGGGCCAGCTCGCGGGCGCTCTCGAGGTAGTCCTCGACGGCGTCCGCGATGTCGACCGCCTTGGTCTTGCCGATGTTGGCGCCGACGATCGGACGCCTGCCCGGGCCGTAGCGGCGCTCCAGCGTACGCCGGGCCGAGCGGAGGCGCGGCGCCACCTGCGCGGCGCCGTCGTTGTTGAAGCCCATGCGATTGATCACCGCCCGATCCTCGACCAGGCGGAAGAGCCGTGGCCTGGGGTTGCCTGGTTGGGCCCGGCCCGTGATCGTCCCGATCTCGACGTGGCCGAAGCCCAGCGCCGTGAGGGCCAGGACACCTGTGCCGGCCTTGTCGAAGCCGGCGGCGAGTCCGAAGGGCGAGGGGAAATCCACCCCGAACGCGGTTGTGGCGAGGGACTCGTGGGGTGCGCACCGGCGGCGCAGCACCCAGCCGACGGGTGTGCGGTCCACCATCCGGATGAGGGTGGAGCCGATCGTGTGGGCCTTCTCCGCATCCATTCCGGAGAAGGCGATCCGGAAGAACGTCGGGTAGATACGCATGACTCCAGAATCCCACGCGCACTGCGCACCTCCAAGTTGTGTCAGGACGGGCGGGGTAGGGTCAGGGCATGCCAGAGCCCTGGTCCGAGGACGTCCTCGGCGCCTCGTTCCGTTCGAAGACCCTTCCCCTCGAATCCGACGACGAAGGGCCGCGCGCCGCGACCCTCGTCGCCTACGAACCCGACGGTCCGGTACCCGCGCCGGTCGCGGAAGGCACCGGGCGGGTCCGGGCGGTGCTTTATCTGCACGGCTTCAGCGACTACTTCCTGCATGCCGAGCTCGCCCGGGCCCTGCACGAGCAGGGCTGGGCCTTCTTCGCGCTCGACCTGCACAAGTACGGACGCAGCCTGCGCCCGGGCCAGACCCCGGGCTTCGCCACGTCGCTGGAGGACTACGACGCCGATCTCGAGGCCGCACTCCGAGCGATCCGGCAGCGGCTGGACGAGCGTGCAGCGGTGCCGGTTACCGTCGACCTCGTCCTGATGGCGCACTCCATGGGAGGGTTGATCGCCACACTGTGGGCCCACCGCAACCCGGGTCGAATTGCTGCCCTGGTGCTCAATAGTCCCTGGCTCGACCTGCAGGGAAGTGCACTGCTGCGCACGGCCGCCCAGGGAATCCTCGACACCGTCTCCCGCCGTCGACCCAAGGCAAGGATCCCGTTGCCCGAACTCGGGTTCTACTTCCGGAACATCAGCGACTCCCGCGACGGCGAGTGGCCCATCGATCCGGCGTGGCGCCCGGAGGCCGGGTTCCCGGTCCGCGTCGGCTGGCTCCGAGCCGTCCTCGCCGGGCATGCAGTCCTCGCCGACGGCGTCTCCATCGCGGTGCCGGTCCTCGTGGTCTGTTCCCGGGCCTCCACCATCAGTGCCACGTGGAGCGAGGCGATGCGCTACACGGACAGCATCCTCGATGTCACCCCGATGGTGCACCGGGCCGCCGAGCTCGGCGACGACGTCACGCTCCGCCGCCTGCCCGGCGCCCTCCACGACGTGTTCCTCTCCGAGCCGGCGGTGCGGCGCGAGGGCACTGCGGCGGTGCTGGGGTGGCTGGAGCACCGGGTTCCGTGACCGGGATGCAGGTCAGGCGCCCGAGGCGGCCCGGTCCACCGCTCCCCCGTAGCGACGATCGCGTGCTGCGTACTCCTCGATGGCCCGCCACAGGGTCCGGCGGTCGACGTCGGGCCACAGCGTGTCCATGAAGACCATCTCCGCATAGGCTGACTGCCACAGCATGAAGTTGGACAGCCGCTGCTCCCCCGAGGTGCGAAGGAACAGATCGACGTCCGGCAGGTCCGGCTCGTCCAGGTAGCGCTGGATGGTCTTCTCGCTCACGGACGACGCCTTGAGGGTGCCTGCAGCGACATCTTCGGCGATGGCGCGCGCCGCATCGGCGATCTCCGCCCGCCCGCCGTAGTTGACGCACATGGTCAGGGTGCAGGTGGTGTTGTGGCGCGTGTGCTGCTCGGCGTCCTCGAGCTCCCGGATGACGGACTGCCACAGCTTGGGGCGTCGCCCCGACCAGCGGATCCGCACCCCCCAGGCGTCGAGCTGGTTCCGCTGACGCCGGAGCACCTCCTTGTTGAAGCCCATGAGGAACCGCACCTCCTCGGGAGACCGTTTCCAGTTCTCGGTGCTGAAGGCATAGACCGACACGTGCCGGACACCGATCTCGATGGCGCCCGCGACGACGTCGAGCAGGGCCGCCTCTCCGGCCCGGTGGCCCTCGGTCCGCGGTAGACCGCGCTCATTCGCCCAGCGTCCGTTGCCGTCCATGATGATCGCGACATGAGCGGGCACGAAGGCCTGCGGGATGGCGGGCGCCTGCTCGCCGCTCGGGTGGGGCCATGGCGCGTCGGGACGGCGGTCGGACTTCCTCATACCCGCTCCACGTGCTTGAGGGAAGGGACGGAGCGCTCCAGGTGCCACTGCAGGTAGGCCGCGACGAGGCCCGCGCTCTCGCGGCGCGCACCGTTCCCGGACGAGTCGGCGGTGGCCCAGTCCCCCGTGAGCAGCGCCGCGAGCAACTCCATCGCGGCGGCGGAGGGTGAGGCGGACCCGGGTGGTCGGCACGCGGGACACACGGCCCCGCCGAGCGGGGCCGAGAAGGCACTGTGGGGTCCGGGCGCACCGCAGCGCGCGCAGTCCGTGAAGCTGGGGGCCCACCCCGCCGTCGCCAGGGCCCGGAGCAGATACGAGTCGAGGATGAGCTCGGCCGGGTGCAGATCCCGGCTCAGGGCGGAGAAGGCCCCGGCGACGAGGGCATACTGGGCGCTGCCCGCCTCCGAGATGTCGGTGAGGCGCTCCGCGGTCTCGGCGATGGCCGTCGCGGCCGTGTAGCGCCCGTAGTCCGAGGCGATGCCGTAGCCGTGGGACCCCCTGGTCTCGGCCTGGGTGACGATATCCAGATTCCGACCGTGTGCCAGGAGCAGGTCCACGGCCATGAACGGTTCCAGGCGCGAGCCGAATCTGCTGCTCGTCCTCCGTACGCCCTTGGCGACCGCACGCACCTGGCCATGGTCCCGGGTCAGGAGCACGATGATGCGGTCGGCTTCGCCGAGCTTGTAGGTGCGCAGGACGACACCGTGGGTGCGGTAGGTACGTGACGCGGAGGACGAGGGCACGAGATTATTGTCCCATCTGTCGCCCCCACGGAAGCCGCCCGCCGCACGGATGGGCGGCATCCGTGGCTCAGGAGGCGTCGCGGACGGCCCGGTTGGCTGCGGAGACAACAGCCTTCAATGCCGCCATCGTGGTGTTCGCGTCGATCCCCGCTCCCCACAGCACGCGGTCCCCGATGGCGCATTCCACGTAGGCTGCGGCGCGGGCATTGCCGCCGGAGGACAGGGCGTGCTCGGTGTAGTCGAGGACCCGCAGGTCCACGCCGTCCTGGCGCAGGATCTCCAGCAGCGCATCGATCGGGCCGTTGCCCTGTGCCGAGCGGCGCTGCTGGACGCCGTCGACCATGAGGGTGGTGGCGAGTTTGAAGGACCCGTCCTCCGCCGTGTCGGTGTTGACCGAGGTCAACGCGTAGTGACCCCAGGCTCCGGCTCCGCCCTCGGCGCGGACCGGCAGGTACTCGTCCTGGAACACGGACCACAACTGCGCGCCACTGACCTCGCCCCCCTGCGACTCCGTGCGCCGCTGGATGACCCCGGAGAACTCGATCTGGGCCCGGCGCGGCAGGTCCAGGCTGTGCTCGTTCTTGAGCAGGTAGGCAACTCCGCCCTTGCCGGACTGCGAGTTGACGCGGATCACCGCCTCGTAGGAGCGCCCGATGTCCTGCGGGTCGATGGGCAGGTAGGGAACCGCCCAGGGCAGGTCCTCGGTTCCGACGCCCGCCTCAGCGGCGTCGCGTTCCATCCGGTCGAAACCCTTCTTGATCGCGTCCTGGTGGGACCCGGAGAACGCGGTGAAGACCAGATCCCCACCGTAGGGTGAACGCTCCGGCACGGTGAGCTGGTTGCAGTATTCGGCGGTCCGGCGGATCGCGTCCATGTCCGAGAAGTCGATCTCCGGGTCGATGCCCTGGCTGAAGAGATTCATACCGAGGGTCACGAGGTCCACGTTGCCCGTCCGCTCGCCGTTGCCGAACAGGCAGCCCTCGATCCGGTCGGCGCCGGCGAGATAGCCCAGTTCCGCCGCTGCGACTCCCGTTCCGCGGTCGTTGTGGGGATGCAGCGAGAGGATGATGCTGTCGCGGTCCGCGAGATTACGGCTCATCCACTCGATCGAGTCGGCGTAGACGTTCGGGGTGGCCATCTCGACGGTGGCGGGCAGGTTGAGGATCAGCTGGCGGTCGGACGAGGCCTCGAAGACTGCCGAGACCTCGTTGCTGATCCGGGCGGCGAACTCCAGTTCCGTTCCCGTGAAGGACTCCGGCGAGTACTCGTAGGTGATCTCGGTGTTGCCCATGTTCTCCTCGAACTTGCGGCACAGCCGGGCCCCCTGGAGCGCGATGTCGATGATGCCGTCCTGGTCCTGGTTGAACACGACGCGCCGCTGCAGGACCGACGTGGAGTTGTACAGGTGGACGATGGCCCGGTCCGCCCCCTCGAGGGAGGCGTAGGTCCGCTCGATCAGGTGCTCGCGGGACTGCGTGAGGACCTGGATGGTGACGTCGTCAGGGATGCGGTCGCCCTCGACGAGCTGGCGGACGAAGTCGAAGTCCGGCTGCGATGCCGAGGGGAAGCCGACCTCGATCTCCTTGTAGCCCATCCCCACCAGGAGGTCGAACATCTTGTGCTTGCGCTGGGGATCCATCGGGTCGATCAGGGCCTGGTTACCATCCCGGAGATCGACCGCGCACCAGCGCGGAGCCTTGGTGATGACCCGATCGGGCCACGTCCGGTCCGGTAGGTCCACGGTGATCAGGTCCTGGAACGGGCGGTACTTGCCGAACGGCATTCCGGATGTCTGCTGTGCCTTGAGCATGGGGGGCCTTCTCTTCTCGCTGAGCTGGGGTGCCGGTGGCCGGGCATGTCAGACGCCGCGGCGAGGGTCGGCCGGTAGCTCGAACGTCTAGCTGGCCCCGCCGCGGCACCGAAGAAGAGTCATCCGTGCACGCATGCCGTCACCCTAGCACGGGCCATAGGATGGCTTCTCAGGAGCGCGGGCCCACGGATGCCGGCGCCGCGGAGGAAACAGGAAGCGCCCATGACGATCAGCACACTCGACCCGGACCAGCTCGACACGGACGTCCGCCCGCAGGACGACCTGTTCAGGCACGCCAACGGCGTATGGCTGCGCGACGCGGTGATTCCGGACGACCGGCCCCTGGCCGGGTCGTTCACGGCACTGCGTGATGCCTCCGAGCTCGCGGTCCGCACCATCATCGAGGAAGCTGCTGCAGCGACCCCGGACGGATCGGCGCCGGCAGCAGGAGACGCGGGAGTGAAGCTCGGGTTGCTGTACGCCGGGTTCATGGACACCGATCGGATCGAGGCGGAGCGATCGACTCCGGTCGAACCCCTGCTCGAGCGGATCGGGGCGACGACGTCGATCGCGGAACTGGTGTCCTTGAGCGCGGGTCTCACCCGCTCGGGTGTCCAGGGTGTGCTCGCTCCCTACGTCAGCAACGACGCCGGTGACCCGGAGCGCTATCTGCTCCACCTGCACCAGTCGGGCCTGGGGCTCCCGGACGAGTCGTACTACCGCGAGGAAGGCTTCGCCGAGACACGCACCAGGTACAGGGACCTGCTTGCGGCGCTGTTCGGGCTCGTCGGTACGGACGACGCCGGGGCCACCGCGGATCGCGTCCTGGCGCTCGAGACCCGCCTCGCCGCCTCGTCCATGGGGAGTGTGGAGCGCAGGGACCCGCAGAAGACGTACAACCTGCTGGAGCACGACGAGCTGACCGGCATGTCGGCGGTGCTCGAGCCCTGGCTACGAATCGTCGCCGACACGCCCGGACAAACCGCGGAGGTGGTGCTGAACCAGCCCGACTTCGTGCGGGGTCTCGATACGGCCCTCGCCGAGGAGAGTCTCTCCGACTGGAAGCAGTGGCTGGCCAGCCGCGTGCTCCTGCACGCCTGCGACTACCTCGACGAGCGCTTCGTCGAGGCCGCTTTCGCCTTCTACGGCACCCACCTGGCCGGCACGCCGCGCCTGCGGGAACGCTGGAAGCGCGGCGTCGCCCTCGTCGAGGGAGCCATGGGAGAGGAGATCGGACAGCGTTATGTCCAGCGGCACTTCCCCGCGACCCACAAGGCGGCGATGCTCGACCTCGTGGCCAATCTGATCGGGGCCTACGAGTCGTCCATCGCGGCGCTGACCTGGATGACCGACGCGACGCGCGAGCGGGCCCTGGAGAAACTCTCCCTGTTCAGCACCAAGATCGGCTACCCGGAGGAGTGGATCGACTACACGCCCCTCGAGGTCAGGCCGTCCGATCTGTACGGTAATGTGCTGCGCGCCGCCGAGTTCGAGCACCGCAGGCAACTGGACAAGCTGGGTGGACCCATCGATCGCGGTGCGTGGCTCATGACGCCGCAGACCGTCAACGCCTACTACATGCCCACCATGAACGAGATCGTCTTCCCCGCAGCCATTCTCCAGCCGCCGTTCTTCGACATCGCCGCCGACGCCGCTGTGAACTACGGCGCCATCGGGGCGGTCATCGGCCATGAGATCGGGCACGGCTTCGATGACAAGGGCTCGCAGTTCGACGGGACCGGACGGCTGCTGAACTGGTGGAACGAGGCCGACCGGGAGGCCTTTGACGCCCTGACGGGCCGTCTTGTGGACCAGTACGCAGCGCTGGCCCCGACCGAGGTGCCGGACCGGACGGTGAACGGTGAACTGACCCTCGGGGAGAACATCGGCGATCTCGGCGGACTGGGCATCAGCTACCGGGCGTATCTCCTCAGCCTCGAGGGCGCGGAGCCTCCGGTTGTCGACGGCCTGACCGGGACCCAGCGGTTCTTCCTGTCCTGGGCCACATGCTGGCAGCAGAAGATCCGGCCCGAGGAGGCCGGACGGCGACTCACCGTCGATCCCCACTCCCCGAACGAGTTCCGCTGCAATCAGGTGGTGCGCAACCTCGACGAGTACCACGAGGCCTTCGACGTCGCGGCCGGCGACGAGCTGTGGCTGGACCCCGAGGACCGCGTCCGCATCTGGTGACGCCCCGCGCTCCTGCTGCTCCCGGGCGGCTCTGAGGGGACGCTCGGGTGTGCGGTGGTCCGTCCTGCCGGTTCGTCCTACAGGCCGGACGACGCCTGGCAGGTCTTCTGTTCGGCCGTCTGGCCGTCGAGTTCGCTGGAGAGCGGCGGCCGGGCGATCCTGGTACCCGTGGCGAGATCGACGCCGACGACCAGCTGCAGTCCGGTGGCTGTCCCGCTGAACAGGACCCGGACTGCCGGGACCCCGAAGCGCTCGGCGAGATCGGCTGCGGCGGCGTCGTACCCGGTGCCGAAGAGGATCTGTGTCTTTTCTGCCTGCTCGGCGTCCAGCGGGACGGCCTGCGTGTACCCGGTGTCGAGGAGCAGCTCCTGCACCTCGCCACCGCGATCAGGGTCGTTCGTGGCGTTGAGGACGAGCACGGGGATGCTCGCGGGATCGATCGCCGGGACCTCCGCCGCCTCGGTGGTCGGCGCCTGCCCCGATGGTGCCGGAGTTCCTCCGGTGGGGGCGGTCTCCGACGGCTCGGTGACGGGCTCCTTCTCGGACAGCCCGCGGTCCTGCCGGAGTGCCTGGAAGAGCGGCTCCGCCCGCACTTCGTCGAGGACCAGCCGGTTGGGGTCCTCGACCCATGGCTCCGTGGGCACCGTCACGAATGCGATCTTCCCCAGATCCACGTCCTTCAGTCGGTCGGCGATCTTCAGCAGCTCGGCGGGTTTGGAGAGTTCCTCGTTGACGGTCAGGTTCCGCGTGACGACCTCGGCGATGGAGTAGAGCTTCGGCAGGTTCGTCAGGGTTCCCTCGGCCTGTACCTTGCGGGCCATGGACGCCAGGAACGACTGCTGGGCTGCGATCCGTCCTGCATCTCCCCCGTCGCCGAAACTGTACCGGGTGCGCAGGAATGCCAGGGCCTGGTCTCCCTCCACCTCGCTCGTCCCGGCGGGCAGGCTCAGCCCGGAGTACTCGTCGTCGACCGGTTCCTCCACGCAGACCTCCACACCACCGAGGGTCGAGGAGAGCTCCTTCACCGCATTGAAGTCGGCCATCATGAAGTGATCGATCGACAGGCCCGTGAGGTCGTTGATGGCGGCGACGGTGCATCCCGGGCCGCCCTCCTTGAGCGCCCCGTTGAGTTGTCCCAGCTGAACGGCCTGCGACACCTCGTCCGTGTCCGGGCTGATGCACCGAGGCAGAGGCACGAGCAGATCGCGGGGGAAGGACACGACCGTGACGTCCTCGCGGTCGGCGGAGAGCGCCACCAGCATCATGACGTCGGAGTTGCCCTCGCCCGAGGAGAGGTCCTCGCCGCCGATGAAGTCGCCGCCGTTGCCCGTGCGGGTGTCGGTGCCGAGGACGAGGATCTGGAGCGGATCCTTACTGGAGTCGACCGGGAGGGCCGATTCCTGCCCCTCGCCAAGATTCAGGGGCGAGGTCAGGACGTTGGACTGCAGCCGGATGACCTGGATGGCGACGAAGGCCATGGCTGCGAGCAGCACGGCGGCCAGCACGATCGCGGTCAGGCGCAGACCCCCGTGAGTCCCCTCGTGCCGCAGGTGCCGACCGACGGAAGGTGCTCCGCCCGACGCCCCTGCTCCGACTGCGGGGTCGCCGAGGGCGTCCGCGCCGTCGGGGGGCGATTGGCCGGTCATGCCCGTGCTCCTTCACTGGAGGGTGGTGGATCGTGTGAACGTTACCGCCGTCATGCCCGGGCGGATGCAAGGACACGGGTGCGCTCCGGTTCCCGTTATCGAGAGGAGCGCACGGTGTGCCCGCGAGGGCGTCAGAATCCGAGCTTCACGAGCTGCTTGGGGTCCCGCTGCCAATCCTTCGCGACCTTCACGTGCAGATCGAGGTAGATCCTGGTTCCGAGCAGGGCCTCGATCCCACGGCGCGCGACGATCCCCACGTCCCGGAGCCTCGCTCCGCCCTTGCCGATGATGATCGCCTTCTGCGACGGCCGCTCCACGTAGAGATTGACGTGCACGTCGAGCATCGGGTTGTCCTCGCTGCGCCCCTCCCGCTGGATCATCTCCTCGACGACCACGGCGAGCGAGTGGGGCAGCTCGTCGCGCACGCCCTCGAGGGCCGCCTCGCGGACGAGCTCGGCCACCATGACGGCCTCGGGCTCGTCGGTCAGCTCGCCGTCCGGATAGAGCATGGGTGAAACGGGCATGAACGTGCTGAACACCTCTGCCACGGTGTCCACCTGGACCCCACCCGTGGCGGAGACCGGCACGATGTCGGCCCAGCCGTCGGGTCCTGCCACATCCGTTCCGAGCTTCGCGACGGCGAGGAGCTGTTCCGTCAGCGCCTGGCGGTCCACGAGATCGGTCTTCGTCACCACGGCGATCACCGGCTTCCGGTGAAGCCGGGCGAGCTGCTCCGCGATGAAGCGGTCACCCGGCCCGATCTTCTCGTTGGCCGGCAGGCAGAACCCGACGGCGTCGACCTCGGCGAGGGTGTCAGCGACGAGATCGTTGAGCCGCTGCCCCAGCAGGGTGCGCGGGCGGTGCAGGCCCGGTGTGTCGACGAGGATCAGCTGGCAGTCCTCGCGATTGACGATGCCTCGGATGGTGTGGCGCGTGGTCTGGGGCTTCGCCGACGTGATGGCGACCTTCTGCCCCACCAGTGCGTTGGTCAGGGTGGACTTGCCCGCGTTGGGCCGTCCGACGAGCGAGACGAATCCGGCCCGGTACTCAGCGTCGCTCATGGTCTGCCTCTGCTTCTTCTCGCTCGGCGTGCTCGGATTCTTCCGGAGGGAGGCGGTAGGCGACGACGTGGGAGACCCGGTTCCGTCGGCCTTCCACGCGCTCCGCCCGCAGCCCGATACCGTCAATTGTGACCTCTGATCCCACGATCGGCACCCTGCCGAGGGTCTTGGCGAGCAGTCCGCCCACCGTGTCCACCTCCTCGTCGTCGAGATCGAGGCCGAACAGTTCTCCGAGGTCGTCGATCCCCATGCGTGCGCTGACCCGGAAACCCGCGTCGTCGAGCGGCTCCTGCTCAGGGACCTCCGAATCGTACTCGTCGACGATCTCCCCCACGATCTCCTCGATGAGATCCTCGAGTGTCACGAGTCCGGCTGTGCCGCCGTACTCGTCGATGACGATCGCGACGTGCGTGGACTCGCGCTGCAGTTCTCGCAGGAGGTCACCGACGGCCTTGGACTCCGGCACGAACCGCGCCGGCCGGGCCACGACGTCGACCGATCGGGAGAGGTTCGACGCCGGGCGCCCGTGGAGATCGGCGACGACGTCCTTGAGGTACAGCAGGCCCTTGATGTCGTCGGAACTCTCCCCGATCACGGGGATCCGGGAATAGCCGGAGCGGAGGAACAGGGGCATGGCCTCGCTGAGCGTCGATCCGGAGTCGATGGTGAGCATGTCGGTGCGCGGGACCATGACGGAGCGGACCTTGGTGTCGCCGAGTTCGAACACGGAGTGGATCAACTCCGCCTCGTTGTCCTCGATCATCTCCGCGTCCGAGGCCCGTGAGAGCAGCTCCCGGAACTCCTCCTGCGTGAAGAAAGCCGCCTCGTCCCGTGCCGCACCGGGTGTGACGGAACTGCCGACGCGCACCAGCCACCGCGGGATGGGGCCGAGGACGGCGGCGAGCACGGCGACGGGACCGCCGGTCAGGCGGACCACCGTGGCCGCGTGCACCCGGCCGAGCTGACGCGGTGAGATGCCCACGATCGCGAAGCCGACCAGCGCCATCACAGCGGTGGCCAGGAGCCCTGCGAGCCAGATGTTGTCCAGCAGGTCGTGGAACAGGATCGCGACGGCGACGGCGCCGGCCATCTCGAACCACACGCGCCAGAATCGCAGCGCGTGCATGTGGGCGATCGGGGCGTCGAGGATCCGTCGCAGGGAGGACCTGCCCGACTCCTCGACGAGGGCAACACCTTCCTGGCGCGGGAGATAGACGAAGGCCGCCTCGGCAGCCGTGACCAGCGCAGCCGTCAGGGTGAAGAGCAGGCCCAGGAGTGCGAGGAGCCAGATGGTCAAGCGCGGGTCTCCTTCGGCGCCCGGCCGCCGAGGAACTCGGACAGCAGCTGACGCTGGAGATCGAACATCTCCTTCTCCTCCGCGGGCTCGGCGTGGTCGTAGCCCAGCAGGTGGAGGACGCCGTGGGTGGTGAGCAGGAGGAGCTCATCGTCGGTCCCGTGGCCTGCAGCGGCACCCTGGGCCGCGGCGACCTCGGGGCACAGGACGATATCGCCCAGCAGCCCGGCCGGTGTCACCTGTCCGGGCGCTCCCGGGCGCAACTCGTCCATCGGGAAGGAGAGGACATCGGTGGGCCCCGGCTCGTCCATCCACTCCACGTGCAGTTTCTCCATGGCGGCGGTGTCCACCAGGATGATCGACAGCTCGGCCTCGGGGTGGAGGAAGAGGGACTCGAACAGGAACGTGGAGAGGCGGACGAGGGACTCGGCGTCGACGTCGTGGTCCGTCTCGTTGTTGACCTCGACGCTCATCGCCCGGCCGCCGTCCGCATGATCCGGTGGTGCCCGGCCCGCTGCTCCTCGTCCCACACCCCGTAGGCCGCGACGATGTCGCCGACCAGCCGGTGACGCACGACATCGGAGGCATCGAGTTCACTGAAGTGGACGTCGTCGATGTCGTGGAGGATGTCCCGCACGATCCGCAGACCGGAGCTCGTTCCGCTGGGCAGGTCCACCTGGGTGACATCGCCCGTGACAACCATCTTCGACCCGAAGCCGAGGCGCGTCAGGAACATCTTCATCTGCTCCGGCGTCGTGTTCTGTGCCTCGTCGAGGATGATGAACGCATCGTTGAGGGTCCGGCCGCGCATGTACGCCAGGGGCGCCACCTCGATGGTCCCCGCTGCCATGAGACGAGGAATGCTGTCCGGATCCATCATGTCGTGGAGCGCGTCGTAGAGCGGACGGAGGTACGGGTCGATCTTGTCGTTGAGCGACCCCGGCAGGAAGCCCAGGCGCTCCCCCGCCTCGACGGCCGGACGCGTGAGGATGATCCGGTTGACCTCCTTGTGCTGCAGCGCCTGGACGGCCTTGGCCATCGCGAGGTACGTCTTACCGGTGCCGGCCGGGCCGATCCCGAAGACGATGGTGTTGCTGTCGATCGCATCGACGTAGGAGCCCTGGTTCTGCGTCTTCGGGCGGATGGTCCGCCCCCGCGAGGACAGGATGTTCACCGACAGGACGTCCGCCGGCCGGACGGCGCTCTGGGTCTTGAGCATGGTGACGAGCTGCCCTAGGACCTGGGGGGTCACCGTGGCGTTGTTGCTGGCCATGGTTTGAATCTCCCCGATCAGGCGCTCCGTCCGCAGCACATCCGCCGACGGGCCGGTGATGGTCAGCTCATTGCCGCGGGCCTGGAGCCCGACGCCGGGGAAGGAGTCCTCGATCAGGCGGAGAGCCTCGTCGTTGGATCCGAGCGCCTGTACCATCTGCTCCGTGGAGTCGAAGACGAACGTCCTCGTGTCCAGCCCTGCGGTGTTGATGCCTGATGAAGATTCGCTCATAGTTCGGCCGTCCGGCCTCTGATCGCCCCTCGTACGAGTAGTTGCACTGGTGGATGGTGCTGCGTCCGCTCCGCGTCGATGGGCCCGAGATCACCAGGACAGTCGTACAGCGCGCACAGCACAATGTTACGGCATGGGCCTGCGGCGGCAGCAGGGGATCCGGTGGACCGCCGCCCGGCCCGGACGGCGGGCGATGACGGACAGGGCGCATCGCGAAGCGGTGACGAATTCGTATCGATCAGGTTGCACATCGCCGACATCGCGGCAATCGGCGTCCGGGGGCGGTTCCGCCTGTGCCAAGCTGAGACGGACCCTGGGGATCGGGCGAAACCGCTCCTGCGTGATGCGCCTCCAGCAGCCGCTCAGCTCTCCGGGTCACCCTGTCCTCAGCAGGGACACCGGCACCTGCCGCGTCCCGTCGACCGAACCGCGTTGCGCCCGAAGGAAAGGGGCAGGTATGAGTGAGCCCGATCCCCTCCGGACGAAGAGACTCGGTCTCGGGGGCATCCTGCTCATCACGGGCGCGGTCCTCGTCGCCGGTACGGTCTTCGTTGCTCCCACCATCGGCCCGGTCGACGGTACGGCGATGACCACGGATCTGACCACGGCACCCACGCCGGACCCGACGTCCGGTGCCGGAACGACGTCGTCGGCCGGCGCGGCCCGGAGCGTGGACCCTGCTCCCTCCCCCGTAGGGCAGGCGGGTTCGCTGGTCCCGGTCTACTGGGTGGGCGAGACCGGTGGCGTCGACCGCCTGTTCAGGGAGTTCCGCAGATCACCCGCCGGTGCCTCCGGCGACGCCATCTCGGACGCCGTGCACCTCATGACCTCGGAGGATCCCCTCGACCCGGACTACCGCTCTCCGTGGAGCCCTGCTTCTGAGGTGAGCTCCTCGATCTCCACGGACAATGTCATCACCCTCGATATCTCCTCGGACGCCTTCGACGGGCAGCTCGGCGAGGAGGACGCGCTTCTCGCCGTGCAGCAGCTGATCTACACCGCGACGGCGGCGGCCTCGGATGCCGGACTGATCCGGGGAGGCGAGTCGAGCTCGGTGATCGTCCTCGTGGACGCCACCGCCGACTACCGGGCCTTCGGCTCCGTCGATCTCGGGGGCGAGTGGTCGCGCGACGCCTCCGTCCTCGCGCCGGTGTGGATCATCGACCCGCAGGAGGGTGTGGGGCTCGACGCCGGCGTCCTGACGGTCCACGGGGTCGCCTCGGCACCACGGACGACGGCGACCTGGAGCATCCTCCCCCTGAAGAAGGGCCGCCCGGACCCCGGACACCCCGTCGGCGAGGGAGTGGTGGGCATCGGCGGGGACGGCGCGGCGGGCACCTATTCCTTCTCCGTCGAGCTTCCCCCAGGCCGCTACCAGATCACGGTCTCTGTTCCCTTCGAGGGCCGGGCTGCGGCGGATTCGTCCACCGTCGTCGTCGGATAGTCGGCGGTAGAGCCGCACCGTCGCGGTTGGGCGGACGCGAGCCGACCTACCAGCGTCCGAGCATGTGGTTCAGGAGGACGAGGGCCGCGGGGCCCGCCGACGAGGACCGCAGGACATGTGGACCGAGCCTGGCTGCTGTGGCCCCCGCGGCCTGCAGGGAGTGCAGCTCCGCCGCGCTGATCCCGCCCTCGGGCCCCACCACCACGGCGGTGGCGGACGGGTTCTCGAACATGCCGGTATCCCGCAGGACGGAGATGCTCTTCGCGAGCGAGGAGGTGGCGTCCTCGTGGAGGACGATTACGTGGTCGAGCCCGGAGGCCCAGCGTACGAGCCCCGGGGTGTCGACGAGTGCATGGACCTCCGGGACGAAGGACCGGCGGGACTGCTTGGCCGCCGCCGCGACGAGCGACTGCCACTTCAGGCGCCCCTTCTCCGTCTTCTCGCCGCGCCAGCGGACAATGCTGCGCTCGGCGTGCCACGGGACCACCGCGTCCACACCGAGCTCGGTCGCTGCCTCGACGGCCTGCTCGTCGCGCCCGCCCTTCGCGAGGGCCTGGACCAGGACGAGGCGCTGCCCGGGCTCCGGATCCTGCCCGGCACAGTCGATCCCGATCTCGAGTGTTCCTGCTCCGACGGCAGTGACACTGCCGCTGATGCGGTAGCCGGTGCCGTCGGAGATGTCGACCCGCTCCCCCGGCCCGAGTCGGCGCACCGTGGCCGCATGGCGGCCCTCCTCGCCGTCGAGGACGAAGAGCTCACCGGGCACAACAGCCCGGACGGCGTCCCGCGGGGCGAAGAAGAGGGGCCGCGTCACGGTCAGCGGTTCCCGAGTCGCTCCCGCAGGCGGGCGAAGACGCCCGAACCGTTGCTGGCCAGCTGCCCGTCGGTGTACTCCTCGCTGCGCAGTTCGGCGAGCTGGCGCAGGAGCTCCTCCTGCTGCGGATCGACATTGCGGGGCGTCTCCACGTTCAGGTGGACCCGGAGATCTCCCCTGCCCTGGTTCCTCAGGTGCGTGACGCCGAGGTTCCTGAGGGTCAGGATCTCCCCGGACTGCGTGCCCGGTTTGATCGACAGCTCCTGATCGCCGTCGAAGGTGTCCAGGCGGACGGTCGTGCCGAGGGCGGCGGCCGTCATGGGGACACTCAGGGTGACGTGGAGATCGTCGCCGTCGCGCAGATAGGTGGAGTCCGTGTTGACGCGGATCTCCACGTACAGATCGCCCTGCGGACCCCCGGCCACCCCGGCCTCACCCTGTCCGGCGAGCTGGATGCGCGTGCCCGTTCCGACACCGGCGGGAACCTTGATGGTCAGGGTCCGGCGAGCACGGACGCGGCCCTCCCCGCTGCACTCGTGGCACGGGTGGGGGATGACGGTGCCGTATCCCTGGCAGGTGCCGCAGGGTGCGCTGGTCATGACCTGGCCGAGGATGGAACGTACGGCACGCTGGACCTGACCCGAGCCGCCGCAGATGTCGCACGTGCGCACTGTGGTGCCCGGCTGGCAGCAGGTGCCGTCGCAGGTGGGACACACCTCTGCCGTGTCCACCTCGATCTTCTTGTTCGAGCCGAAGACGGCGTCCTTCAGGTCGATCCGCACGTTGATCAGTGCGTCCTGGCCGCGCCGGGTCCTTGACGGGGTGCCGGCCTGCTGCCCACCATTACCCCCGAAGAACGTCTCGAAGATGTCCTGGAAGGCGAAGCCGGAGCCGGAGTAGCCGGCGCCGTACCCGGTGTCGGTGCCGTTCTCGTTGCCGGTCGTGTCGTACACGCGCCGTTTCTGCGGGTCCGACAGGACCTCGTAGGCGCGGGTCACGAGCTTGAACTCCTCGGCGGCGTCGTCCCCGGTGTTCACATCCGGGTGGAGCTTCCTGGCCAGTTTGCGGTACGCCTTCTTGATCTCTTCCCCGGTCGCACCCTGCGCCACACCGAGGACCTCATAGTGATTACTCACTCGTGCACATCACTTCCTGTTGAGAACTGTTGTCTGCTGAACGCGGTCGTACCGTCTTCCGGAGGACCGCCCTGATACGGCCTACTCCTCGAGTACCCGCGAGACGTAACGCGCGACGGCGCGCACCGCCGCCATCGTCGTGGGGTAGTCCATCCTGGTGGGCCCGAGCACCCCGAGCCGTGCGCCGGCGTCGGGACCGTATCCCGTGGCCACCACCGAGGCCTCCGAGAGCCCGCCGTAGGGATTCTCGCTGCCGATCCGTACCGAGATGCCGCGCGCGTCGAACTCCATCTCGGACAGGAGGCGCAGCATCACCACCTGCTCCTCGAGTGCCTCCAGGACCGGACCGATGCTGAGCGGGAAATCCCCCGTGAACCGGGCAAGATTGGCGGTGCCGGCGAGCACGATGCGATCGTCCCGCCCGAGATCGGCGAGCTGCCCCAGCGCTCCGGCCATGGTACCCCCGTGGGCCCTCAGTGCCGGAGGGAGCTGCGGGAGGACAGCGTCGAGGGCCGCGGGCAGGGCTGAGAGTTTCAGGCCGGACACCGCGGACTGCAGGCGCTGTTTGAGCTCTGAGAGCTCCGCTTCACGGATCTCCATCGGCATCCACACCACGCGCTGCTGCACGCTGCCGTTGGTGGCGATCAGGACCATCAGGACCTGCTGCGGTGCCACCAGCACGCACTCGACGTGACGGACCGATGCGCCCTGGGCGCGGGGGAACTGGACCACGGCCACCTGATTGGTCAGTTGCGCGAGCAGCCGGACCGTCCTGGCCATGACGTCGTCGAGGTCCTCGGCTCCGTCGAGGAGCGACTGGATGGCATTCTTCTCCGCCGCCGACAAAGGCTTCACCTCGGAGATCCGGTCCACGAAGAGCCGGTACCCCTTGTCCGTGGGGATGCGGCCCGAGCTGGTGTGGGGGGCCGCGATGAGCCCCTCCTCCTCCAGGACCGCCATGTCGTTGCGGATCGTGGCCGAGGAGACGCCGAGCTGGTGCCGGTCCACAAGTGCCTTGGACCCGACCGGCTCGCGCGAATGGACATAGTCCTCGACGATCGCCCGGAGAACCTCCAGGCGGCGTGGTTCACTCATCCTCTGGTCACCTCCGGGTCTGTTCCTCTGTCGTGGGCTCGCGACGCGGGCGGCCCGAGCGGTTAGCACTCGACACGCCCAAGTGCCAAGTCTAATACGATCCGGCCGATTGTTAGCATTGGACACCGGTGCCGGCATCCGCCCGGACCGTTGTCTGGAGGACAGGTCAGGGATGGACTACGGCTGGGGCGCACAGGACCTCTCCGCACCGGCACGGGTGCAGCTCCGCGACGTGCCCGTCGAGCGCCGGATGGTCCTCGAGGACGTCCAGAGCGGCTTCGTCGGGGCGGTGCTGCGGGTGGAGAAGTCGGGCGGCCTGCACGTCATGGTCCTCGAGGACCGGCGCGGCAAGCAGCGGACCTTCCGCCTGGGCCACGGATTCCTGCTCGAGGGTGTCCCGGTGCACGTCGTCGCGCCCGCCGCCGCGACGAAGCCTGCGTCCACCCGGACGGCCTCCGGCTCGGTGCGGGTGGAGAACTCGAGGGCGCGGACCGCCCTGGCCAGCAGGATCTGGGTGGAGGGGCAGCACGACGCCGAACTCGTCGAGAAGGTCTGGGGCGACGACCTGCGGCTGGAGGGGATCGTCGTCGAGCCGCTGCACGGTGTGGACGACCTCGAGGGTGCCATCCGGTCCTTCGCACCCGGGCCGGGGCGCAGACTCGGCATCGTCGTCGACCACCTGCTCCCGGGCACCAAGGAGTCGCGGATCGCCCGGCAGGCCATGACCGTATCCGGGGCCCGGGAAAACGTCCTGATCGTGGGGCATCCGTATGTGGACGTCTGGCAGGCGGTGAAACCAGGCGTGCTCGGCCTCACGGCCTGGCCCGTGGTGCCGCGTGGGCAGGACTGGAAGACCGGCATCCTCGCGGGTCTCGGCTGGGCCCACCACGACCAGGCCGCCGTCGCGCACGGGTGGAAGCGCATCCTCGGCTCGGTCACCAGCTATGCGGACCTTGAACCCTCACTGCTCGGTCGCATCGAGGAAGTCATCGACTTCCTCACCGCCACCCCGGACCAGGCCTGAGCCGCCACGAACCGACCAGCACGTATCCTTGACCCAGAAGGCGGAGTCCCTGGTCCGCCCGCCAGCAAAGGAAGCACGTTGTCCAACACCGCCGAGAACCCGCAGCACGGGCAGGGCACCTCGGAGCCCGCGTTCGAGGGGACGCCGGCCCACGCCCCTCCGCTGACGGCGTCGGAGGACCGGCAGTTCGCCACCCTCGCACACTTCGGTGGCATCCTCGGCTTCATCCCGTCCCTGCTGATCTACCTGATCTTCAGGAACCGGGGCCCCTTCACCGCACAGGAGTCGAAGGAAGCGCTGAACTTCACGCTGCCCCCGACCGTCCTCGCGCTCCTCGCCTGGCTGCTCTCACTCATCCCTCTGATCGGCGCGGTGTTCGCGGTCCTCAATGCACTGATCTGGCTCACCATCACCCTGCTCTCCGTCCACGCGGGTATCCAGGTCAATCGGGGCAAGCCCTATCGCTACGCCCTGAACCTGCGCCTCATCGCCTGACTCTCTGCAGCTCCCGACTCTCTGCATCCCTGACATCCGGCCGCGCCGCCTTTCTCGGAAAGGCTGGGCCGCCTCAGCCGGGAAGGCTGTGCCCCCTCAGTCGGGAAGGAGACGTCGCACGACGGCGTCGGCCAGCAGGCGCCCCCTGAAGGTGAGCACCACGGCGCCGTCGAAGGCCGCCGCCGGCTCGATCAGTCCGTCGGCGATGAGCCCGGCGACGGCGGTCCGTCCTCCCGGGGTGAGCCGGTCGGTGGGCAGGCCGTCCCGGAGCCGGGCACGCAGCATGACGTCCTCGACCGACCGGTCGGCGTCCGACAGGACCTCGCGACCGGCGCCCGGCGAACGGCCCGCCTCCAGCGCCTGCGCGTACGCACGCGGATGCTTGACGTTCCACCAGCGGGTCCCACCGACATGGGAGTGTGCGCCGGGCCCGGCGCCCCACCAGTCGTCACCGCGCCAGTACGCGAGATTGTGCCTGCACCGGTCATCGGCTGTCCGGGCCCAGTTGCTCACCTCGTACCACGTGAAGCCACCTGCGGTGAGCAGCTGTTCGGCGAGCGCGTACTTGTCGGCATGGTCGTCGTCGTCGATGGGAGCCACCTGGCCCCGCCGGATCTGTGCGGCCAGGCGGGTGCCTTCCTCGATGATCAGGGCATAGGCGGAGATGTGGTCCGGCTCGTAGGACAGGGCGGTGGACAGAGTGGTCCGCCAGTCCTCGAGGGACTCCCCCGGCGTGCCGTAGATGAGATCGAGGCTCACGGACAGCCCCGCGTCCCTCGCCCAGGCCACCGCCTGCGGTACGCGGGAGGGTGCGTGGGTGCGGTCCAGGACCGCGAGCACGTGGGGAACGGCCGATTGCATCCCGAAGGAGACGCGGGTGAAGCCGGCCTCACGCAACGTCCGCAGGGACTCCGGCGTGACCGAGTCCGGGTTCGCCTCCGTGGTCACCTCGGCGTCGGGTGCGAGCCCCCACAGCGACGTGGCGGTGCGCAGGATGGTCCCGAGGTCCGACGCCGGGAGCAGCGTGGGTGTGCCCCCGCCGAAGAACACGGTGGACAGGGCCCTCTCCGGCAGCCCGGAGGAGGCCAGCACACGTGCGCCGAGGGCCAGCTCTCCGAGCACGGAGTCGGCGTAGGCATCCTGCGACGCCCCTCCCCCGAGCTCCGTGGCCGTATAGGTGTTGAAGTCGCAGTAGCCGCAGCGAACCGCGCAGAACGGGATGTGCACGTAGAGACCGAAGTTCCTCGCGGACGCCCCGTCGACGGCGGCTGTCGGCAGGGCGCCGTCGTCGGGCGCCGGAAGACCGAGAGGCAGCGTGCTAGGCACCGGGACCTCCCGGCGAGCCGGACCGTACTCTCACTTCCTGGCTTTGTCCTTCGACTCGTCGGAGGACAAAGCGGCGATGAAGGCTTCCTGGGGCACTTCCACGCGTCCGACCATCTTCATGCGCTTCTTGCCCTCCTTCTGCTTCTCGAGCAGTTTGCGCTTGCGGGTGATGTCGCCGCCGTAGCACTTGGCGAGCACGTCCTTGCGGATGGCCCTGATGCTCTCACGGGCGATGATGCGGGCGCCGATCGCGGCCTGGATGGGCACTTCGAACTGCTGCCGTGGAATGAGCTCGCGCAGCTTGCCGGTCATCATGACGCCGTAGGCGTAGGCCTTGTCCCGGTGGGTGATGGCGCTGAAGGCGTCCACCTGATCGCCCTGCAGCAGGATGTCCACCTTGACCAGATCGGACACCTGGTCGCCGTCGGCCTTCCAATCCAGGGAACCGTAGCCGCGCGTCTTGGACTTCAGGAGGTCGAAGAAATCGAAGACGATCTCCGCCAGCGGCAACCGGTACCTGATCTCCACCCGGTCCTCCGACAGGTAGTCCATGCCGCCGAGCACGCCGCGCCGCTGCTGGCAGAGCTCCATGATGGCACCCACGAACTCGGAGGGGGCGAGGATGGTGGCGGACACCATGGGTTCGCGGACCTCGGCGATCTTGCCCACCGGGTATTCGCTCGGATTGGTCACCAGCAGCACGGTCTTGTCCTCGAGGGTCACCTGGTACTCGACGTTCGGCGCCGTCGAGATCAGGTCGAGGTTGTACTCACGCTCGAGCCGCTCACGGGTGATCTCCAGATGCAGCAGACCAAGGAAGCCCACGCGGAAGCCGAAGCCCAGTGCCGCGCTGGTCTCCGGTTCGTAGACCAGCGCGGCATCGTTGAGGGTGAACTTGGCGAGCGCGTCGCGCAGCACCGGATAGTCCGTGCCGTCGAGCGGGTAGAGACCCGAGAAGACCATGGGCTTGGGATCCTCGTAGCCGCCCAGGGACTCCGCGGCCGGCTTCACCAGGGTGGTGACGGTGTCACCGACCTTCGACTGCCGGACGTCCTTGACACCGGTGATCAGGTATCCCACCTCCCCGACGCCGAGGCCCTTGGAGGGCTTGGGCTCGGGTGAGCTGACCCCGATCTCGAGTAGTTCGTGGCTCGCTCGCGTGGACATCATCTGGATGCGCTCGCGCGGACGCAGGTTCCCGTCGACGACGCGGACGTAGGTGACAACACCGCGGTAGGTGTCATAGACGGAGTCGAAGATCATGGCGCGTGCCGGTGCGTCGGGATCCCCCGTGGGGGCGGGTAGCTCCCGCACGATCTTGTCCAGCAGGGCCTCGACGCCCACGCCGGTCTTGCCGGAGACCTGCAGGACGTCCTCGGGATCCCCGCCGATGAGGCCCGCGAGCTCCGCGGCGTACTTCTCGGGCTGGGCGGCGGGCAGATCGATCTTGTTCAGCACCGGGATGATGGTCAGATTGTTCTCCATCGCCAGGTACAGGTTCGCCAGCGTCTGCGCCTCGATGCCCTGCGCCGCGTCGACGAGCAGGAGGGCTCCCTCGCACGCCGCGAGGGAGCGGGAGACCTCGTAGGTGAAGTCCACGTGGCCCGGTGTGTCGATCATGTTCAGGGCGTAGGAGATACCGTCGACCTCCCACGGCAGCCGCACGGCCTGCGACTTGATGGTGATGCCCCGTTCCCGCTCGATATCCATGCGGTCCAGGTACTGCGCCTTCATGTCACGCTGTTCGACGGCGCCCGTGAGCTGGAGCATACGGTCCGCCAACGTGGATTTGCCGTGATCGATGTGAGCGATGATGCAGAAGTTCCTGATGATCGCCGGGTCGGTGGCGGCGGGCACCGGGGCGGTGCGGGCCATGGGTGACACGTGGGTTCCTCACGTTCGTGGGACGGGGAGGGCGGACGCCGTGCCGGCGCTGCCTCTCGGACGGCCGACAATGGTTCGCACCAGTTCTCTTCCCTCAGTGTCCCACGCGGCGGCAAACGCCCCGGTACCGGACGATGCGGCGGGGGGTGGCGTCGGGCCCGTGCCGGTCGGTACGATCCGTGCCATGGTAAGCGTCGGATCCCTCCTGTCCCTGGCACGCCGCATCATCCGCGTGGTCGACAGCGCGTCGGGCACCACGGATGCCGACAGGCGCCGCAGCGGCCGGCGGAAGCGCTCCGCCGGAGCCCGCGGGCCGAGCGCACCCGTGCCCCGTCCGGGTCACCGCCCGGCGCGCGGGACCGAGGACGGCCCACGGCAGCGGGCGCTGCTCTCGTACTCGCCCTCCCACGACGGAGAACCGGATCCCGGAGAGATCGTCTGGACCTGGGTGGCGTACGAGGACGACCCGAGCCAGGGCAAGGATCGACCGGTGCTGCTCGTGGGCCGCGACGGCGGGACCCTGCTCGGGCTGATGCTCACGAGCCGGGATCGCAACAACACCCTGGAGCATGACGACCGCTATGTCGACATCGGTATCGGTGCCTGGGACCGGCAGGGACGGCCCAGCGAGGTGAAGGTGGACAGGTTGCTGCGCATCGGCTCCGAGGAGATCAGGCGGGAGGGTGCCGTGCTCGACGTCGACCGCTTCCGCCGGGTCATCGCCTCCGTGCCCGAGCACCTGCTCGGCTGACCCGCTGCCGACCGGGCGCTCCGGCGGACCGGGCCGGCACCCGACCCTGCCCGATGCCCATTTCTGCTAGTCTGTACAGCTGTGTGTCCGCGCAGGTCTTCGGGCACTTCAGCCGATCTCCACACGGTATCCCCACGCCGCTCAGTCGTCGGTCGGCCGAACTACCCTCACGACCAGTCCGCAATACAAAGAAAGTTCTCATACGTGGCAAATATCAAGTCCCAGAAGAAGCGCATCCTCACCAACGAGAAGGCGAGGCAGCGCAACAGCTCCATCAACTCCGAGCTGAAGACCGCCATCCGCTCCGTGAACACGGCGATCGCCGGGTCGGACAAGGACGCCGCCACCACGGCCCTGCAGAACGCCAGCCGCAAGCTGGACAAGGCCGTCAGCAAGGGCGTACTGCACCGCAACAACGCGGCGAACCGCAAGTCTGCCATCTCCAAGAAGGTCAACGCGCTCTGAGCTGCGGACCCTCGGACGGAGGGCCCCACTCCTGAGGGAGTGGGGCCCTCCGTCGTTTGGGCCGAGTCATTCGAGACATATCGATCGACTTGCCTGAGACCCGATCCGGTCAGTCGTCGCCGAGTGCCATGACGGTGACAGCCCGCTCCACCGCATACACCGGATCCCGCGCCTCACCCTTGACCTGGGCATCCGCGTCCGCCAGGGCCCGGATACTGCGTGCGAGCGCTGCCGAGCTGAAGCGCCGGGCTTCCCTGCGCGCCTGGTCCACCTGCCACGGCGCCATGCCCAGTTCCCCGGCCAGCTGACCCGAGGACCCCCGGGCACCGTGGACCTTCGCCACGGCGCGCACCTTCATGGCGAGCGCGGCCACGATCGGCACCGGGTCGGCGCCCGTCGCGAGCGCGTGGCGGAGCATCGACAGCGCCTGGGCGGTACGCCCGGCCAGGGCGGCGTCGGCCACCTTGAAGCCGGTGGCCTCGATCCTGCCGCCGTAGTACTTCTCGATCAGTTCCACGGTCACCTCGTCGGAGGTGTCGGCGATCAGCTGCTGGCAGGCCGCAGCGAGCTCGGCCAGCCTGGATCCGACGGAAGCGACGAGGGCCCGTACGGCGTCCGGTTCGATGCGACGCCGAGCGAGACGGAACTCCGTGGTGACGAACTCCGCTCTCTCGGCGTCCTTCTTCAGGGGTGAACACTCGACGATCGTGGCGCTGCCCATGGCCTTCACCGCGTCGAGCAGCTTCTTGCCGCGGTTGCCGCCCGCATGGCTCAGCACGAACACGACGTCGGGCGCCGGATCGGTGAGGTAGGCGAGCGCGTCGACGAGGAAGTCGTCGCTCATCTGGGCCAGGCCGGAGGCCTCGATGATCTTCCAGTCGCCGAACAGCGACGGGCTGGTCTGCAGGGCGAGGGCTCCGGCCTCGTAGGCTCCGGCGTCGAAGCGGACGAGCTCGGCGTCGGGCTGGACCGCCCGGACCTGGTGGCGGATGGACTCCGCGGCCCTGGAGGCGAGATACTCCTCGGGGCCGATCAGGAGGACGACGGCTGACGGCTTCGCCTCGCGCCAGGAGATCGGCTGCCGGCTGCCGCCGCTGCTGCGCGCACCCTTCGGTGGTGTGGCCACGAGGCGGCTCCCTTCTGTTGGATCAACACCTACTGTCGCACGGCACCACCGCGCCTCAAAGCCGTGCCCCGGGGCTGGTGCGTCGGGCCGGCAGGGGATGGCTCCGCGACGCCTCTGCCTCCGACTGCCAGGCGGCGGCCGGAGGCTCGACCTGTGGCGCGCACCTCGAGTTTCGTGCCCACGATGTCGACTCTGAAGGAGCCGAGGTCGTCCGTCCGGGCGACGGCGATTCCGTCGGCACCCAGCGCCTCGAGGGTTGCCGGGTGCGGGTGGCCGTAGTCGTTGTCGCGTCCCACGGAGATCAGGGCGAGGCTCGGCCGGACGGCGTCGATGACCGCGGTTCCCCCGTTCCGCGCGCCGTGGTGGGCAATCTTCAGCACGTCCACGGAGCCCTCCTCCAGCGCGGGGTGCTCCCGCAGCAGGACATCGGTGGCTCCTTCCTCGAGATCGCCCATCAGCAGCACACTCAGGGGACGCCCCGGGGCGGGGGCGAGGATCCCGAGCACCGCACTCGAATCGTTCTCCTCCGCTCCGGCCTCGTGTCCGCCGGCGTGGAGGACGTCGATGCTCAGCGGCGGCAGATCGAGGTCCGAGGCCTCGGTCAGCCTCGTGGCATCCACGCCCGCGTCCGCAGCAGCCTCGGTCACCGCCCGGGGCAGGCCGTCCTCCCCCGTGGAGTAGTACAACGCAGTCACGGTCCGTCCGCGGACCGCACCCTCGATACCCCCGTAGTGGTCCTCGTGCAGATGAGAGATCACCAGTGCGTCGATCACCCCGATGCCCAGGCGGTCCAGGCAGTGGTCCATCGCGTCGGGGTCGGGCCCGACGTCGACAACCAGAGCGTGGTCCGCTGTGGTCCTGACGACGATCCCATCGCCCTGCCCGACGTCGCACAGAGCCATGATCCACCGATCCTCGGCCGGCGCCGGTGCCCACACGACGAGCAAGGTTCCCCCAGCGAGCACCGGGACCAGAAGCGCCACGATGACGGCACGCGACGGTCTCCCTCCGAGCCACCGAGGCCATCGCCCGTCCGGCGGAGGGAGCCCCCGCGCGCTGGGCTTGTGCGTCCGGCACCGGTCCACGTTCGAGCTCTGATCCGCCGTCGGGATCTGATCCTGCATCGAGCCCTGATCCGCGTTCCGACTCTGGTCGGTCGTCTCCTCCCGCGCCCCGCGGCGGTGTCCTCGCGGGTGCGATGACCGCGCGATGACCAGCACCACGATGGCGGAGCCGACGGCAGTGACTGCGGTGCCTCCGATGCCCGGCATCCAGGGCAGTGAGGCCACCGGTGCCGCGGCGAACGTGTCGGCGATGCCTGCCACCCACCGCGTGCCCCACTGCGCCGCGAGGATCAGCGGGTGGGCGAGCGCCGGCGCGGAGACGAGCGCCAGGACCGCGAGCATGCCGAGGAGGGTGATGCCCGGCACAGCGGGTGAGGCCAGGACGTTCGCCGGGAGCGAGTACAGCGGCAGGGCGGGCTGGAGCAGGACGATGACGGGCAGGCAGAACAGCTGGGCGGTCGGCGGTATCGCCAGCACCTGAGCCACGAGCCGGGGCATGATCCGCGTGAGGACCGCGACGACCATCGGCCCGGCCGTGATGAGCCCGAGGGTCGCCAGCACGGACAGGATGAAGGCGAAGGACACGCAGAGCCAGGGATCCGCGGCCAGGAGCACGATGATCGAGACCAGCAGGAGGGTCAGGGACACCCTGCCCCGACCCGACAGGACGGCGATGATGCCGATGGTGCCCATGAGCGCGGCACGGAGCACGCTCGGTTCGGGCCGGACCAGCAGGACGAAGCAGAGGAGGGCGACGACCGCGCCCGCTGCCGCGAGGAATCGGGGTAGTCGCAGGCCTCGTAGGCCCAGGTAGGCGAACCCCACCACGTAGGAGCAGTTCGCCCCGCTCACGGCGGTGAGATGCGTCAGGCCGGTGGTCCTCATGGCGTCGGCGAGTGTCCGGTCCATACCCGTGCGATCGCCGAGAGCCATTCCCGGCAGCAGGCCCCCGTCCCGCTGGTCGCGCAGCGAGAGGTCACGGAAGTCGCGCCTGAGTTCCGCGGTGTAGGCGAGCCAGCCGCCTGCCTTCCCGATCGTCGGTGCGCCCGCGGGGACGAAGACAGCCACCGCTCGGCCGATCCGGTCCGGCGGAGCCACTGTCCCATATGCCCGGACGGTGTCCCCCGTCCCCAGGGTGCCCCACAGTTCCGGGCCGAAGACCACGACCGGCGTCCGGGCGGCGAAGGCCCTGCCTCGCAGTATCCCCCCGGTCACCTCCGCCTCGACCATGAAGCGCTCGCCACCGCCGAACGAGCCGGGACCCACGGCCACGGGCTCTCCGGAAACACGGAGCTGGGCGACGAGCGGGATCTTCCCCTCGACGGCTTCGGCCACCGGCCCGTGCTCCGCACGGGCGAGACTTCCGCCGGCGGACAGCAGGACCAGCGCCAGGGCGGCCAGTGGGACGATGCCCTGCACCGGCACGACGGCCCATGGACGGCGATCCTCCCCCGGGGCCGGCAGAGCCAGAGCCACGAGCGCTGCGGCGGCTCCCGCGGTGATCAGCCCGGCAGCCGTCGCGTGGATCGCCTCTCCACGCAGGGCCAGGATGGCGCCGAGCCAGGCCGCGGCGACCGCCGGGACGAGACGGACGTCTCCCGCCCAGCGCCATCGCGGAGGACGTCCGGCCGCTGGCACCGCACCCTCCTCCGGCGGCACTCCCGCGGGTCGCGTGGGATGGGGACGCGACGGGTGGGTTCTCACCGCACGGAGACGAGCGGCAGGATACCCTCGAGCATCGCCGGGCCGATACCCGGAACGGCGTCGATGTCCTCCGCCTGCAGGAAGGGCCCGTTGTCCTCGCGCCAGTCGATGATCCGCTGGCCGAGGACCGGGCCCACGCGGGGCAGTGTTTCGAGCTCCGCGAGCGTGGCCGTGTTGAGGTCGATCGCTCCGCCGGGGCCCCCTCCCTGACCGTTACCGGAGCCGGCAGGACCGCCCGCCGTAGGGCCCGCCCCGGAGCCCGGTGACGCGAGTACCGCCGGGTGCTCCCCCGGACCGATCCTCGGTTCCTCCCCGACTGCGAGGACGTGAATGTGCTGGCCGTCGACGGGCGGAGCCGCAAGATTGACGATCTCCAGGTCGGCGTCCGGGAGTGCTCCCCCCACCTCCTCGAGGATCTCTCCCAGCCGTGTCCCGTTCCGCACGGTCACGACGCCAGGAGTGGCGACCGCCCCGGTGACGTACACGATGATCGTGCCGGCGCCGTCCTGCTCCAGTGGTCCACCCGCCGTGCCGCTCCCCGGTCCTCCACCCGCACCCGGACCGACAGGATCTTCCGCCGGGGGCGGGGTCCCGACCGGCGGTGCTGACGCCGCGGACGAACCTGATGCAGTGGGGCGGGCGGCGTCGAGTTCCACGGAGATGGCAGCGGCGGACGGCTCGGAGCTGCGGACGAGGAACAGTGCGGCTCCCACGGCCAGGGCCACGCCGAGGAATACGAGGGCGGCCGACCGGCCGACCCGCCACCGGAGGCCGGCGCGGTCGAAGGTCCTCCCCCCGGTGATGCCGTCGGCAGTCCTGGTGTCCACAGTGGCGTCGTCAGCAGGGTCCCGATCGGCAGCGGCGTGGTCCGGAGAGTCCCGATCAACAGAGCCCGGAGCGGCGCGGGCCCGGGCGTGCAGTAGTGACGCCGGCGGATCCGCCTCCGGTACGGGGTCCGGTCGGCGGGGATCCCCCGTAGTCGGCCATCGATGCGTTCCCATGGCCCCACGCTAGGAGGTCAGGTCGGCTCCATCGGATCGGGTCGCGCCTATGTGGACATCCCCCGACGCGTGAAGGATCCGGCTCAGCGCTCCCCGGATGCCGCGGAACTGACGGTGACCGCTACCACACCGAGCCCCGCGTGCGCGGCGAGGACGGCGGGGCACGGTGCCGTCGCGACGGACGCAGCGCCGGCGACGGTCTCCAGGCGCTCCGCGAGAGCGAGGGCGTCCTCCTCGTTGCCGAAATGGTGCACGGTCAGGTGGACGCTGCCGCTCCGCGCGGCGACGTCGTCCGTGGTGAGTTCCTCGAGCCGCTGCAGCCCGCGTGCCGCCGAGCGCATGCGCTCCAGCGGCACCAGTGCGCCACCGCGGACATGCAGGATGACCCGGACCGACAGGAGGCTACCCAGCCACCCGGCGGCCGCCGTGATGCGCCCACCGCGCCGCAGCTGCTCGACACTCGGGACGTAGAAGTAGAGGGAGGACGCCCGCGCGATCATCGCCGCCGTCGCCGCCGCCGCGTGCAGCTCCGCACCTGCCCGCACCGCGTCCAGCGCCGCGAGGGCCGCTCGGCCCTGTGCCATTCCCGCGGTACGCGTGTCGATGACTTCCACGGGCAGCGCCGCGCGGGCGGCGGCCATGCGTGCCGCGTCCACCGTGCCGGAGAGCAGGCCGGAGAGATGGACGGAGACGACGCCGTCGAACCCCTCGTCGGCGAGCTGCCCGTAGGCGCGGTCGAACTGGCCCGGCGACGGACGCGAGGTGCGCACGTCCGCCCCTGCCGCCAGGGCCACCATCAGGGGTGCTGTGACGTCGTCGTGCTCGCCGGTGAGGATGTCGTTCCCGACGAGCACCGGCAGGGCGACGGTGCGGATCCCGTGCGCCGCACCGCCGACCTCCAGCCACTCGGGCGGGAAGCCGGCCGCCGAATCGGTGACGACGGCGATGCGCGCCGGTACCTCCGTACGGCCGGGGGCGGCTTCGGGGTGCATCAGGCCGGGACGATGTTGACCAGCTTGGGGGCCCGCACGATGACGGTGCGGATGCCGCGCCCGTCCAGTACCCGCTGCACTTGTTCGCTGGCCAGCGCGAGCTCGCGCAGCTCGTCCTCCCCGATGTCGGGCGAGACCGTCAGGCGCTCCCGCACCTTGCCCTGGACCTGGACCACCGCGACCACGCTCTCCTGCCGCACCAGCTCCTGGTCGACGGCGGGCCAGCCGGCGGTCGCGACGGTCGCCTCGTGGCCCAGGCGGTTCCAGAGGTCCTCCGCCGTGTAGGGCGCGAAGAGGCTCAGGAGGATCGCCACGGCCTCGGTGGCCTCGCGCACAGCCGGATCCGCGCCGCCCACGCCGGAGTCCACAGCCTTGCGTGTGGCGTTGACCAGCTCCATGAGCTTCGCGATCGCCACGTTGAACTTGTTGGCCTCCATCAGCGCGGCCGCCTCGGAGACGGTGCGGTGCGTCATCGAGCGCAGGGCCCGATCCCCCGTCGAGGGGTCGGTCCCCACGTCGCTCGTAACATCCGTCCCCAATCGCCACGCGCGCGCCAGGAACTTCGCGGAGCCCGACGGCGAGACATCGGCCCAGTCGACGTCGTCCTCCGGCGGCGACGCGAACACCATGGTGAGGCGGACGGCGTCCACCCCGTAACGGTCCAGCTGCTCGCCCAGGTCAACCCCGTTGCCGAGGGATTTACTCATGGCCCTGCCACCGTTGAGCACCTGACCCTGGTTCAGCAGCGCGCCGAACGGCTCGGTGAAGTCCACCATGCCGAGATCGAACAGGACCTTGGTGAAGAAGCGGCTGTAGAGCAGATGCAGGATGGCGTGCTCCACGCCGCCCACGTACTGGCCCACCGGCAGCCACCGGTTCACCGCCTCGGACTCGAAAGGAGCGGTATCGAGCTGCGGGTCGACGAAGCGCAGGTAGTACCAGGACGAATCCACGAAGGTGTCCATGGTGTCGGTATCGCGCTCGGCAGCGCCACCGCAGGCCGGGCACGGGACGTTCACCCACTCCTCGACCGCGGCCAGCGGCGAGGTTCCCTTCGGCGCCAGTGCCTCGCCGCGCAGACCCTCCGGCAGTGTCACCGGGAGCTGGTCGTCCGGCACCGGGACCTCGCCGCAGGACGGGCAGTGGATGATCGGGATGGGAGTACCCCAGAAGCGTTGCCGCGACAGCAGCCAGTCCCGCAGGCGGTAGTTGACGGTGTGCTCGCCGGTCCCCTGTCCCTCGATGAGCTCGATGGCACGACGGATGGCGGCGTCGCGGTCCAGTCCGCTGAGCTCGCCCGAATTGACGAGGGTGCCCTCGCCGACGGTGGCGACGCCGGTCTCCGCAGCGTCCTCGGCGCCGGTGTCCACGACGGTGCGCACGGGGAGGTCGAAGGTACGGGCGAAGTCGAGGTCCCGCTGGTCGTGGGCAGGGACGGCCATGATGGCACCCGTGCCGTAGTCGGCCAGCACGTAGTCGGCAGCCCAGACGGGCAGCTTCTCCCCGGTGAGTGGATTGATCGCATGGCGGCCGGTGAAGACGCCTGTCTTCTCCCGCTCCGTGGCCTGCCGCTCGATCTCGGACAGGCCCTTGACCTGGTCCCGGTAGGCCTCCAGCTCCGCCCGGCGGTCCGCGGTGACGAGGTCCAGCGCCAGCGGGGCGTCCGCTGCGACGACGAAGAAGGTGGCCCCGTACAGGGTGTCGGGGCGTGTGGTGAAGACCGGCACGTCCACGGCCGGCCTCTCGCCGTCGGCCTCGATGGCGAAGCGCACGTGCGCCCCCTCGGAGCGCCCGATCCAGTTGCGCTGCATGGCCAGGACACGCTCTGGCCAGCGCCCCTTGAGCTGCTCCATGTCGTCCAGCAGTCGATCGGCGTAGTCGGTGATCCTGAAGTACCACTGGTTCAGGTTCTTCTTGGTCACCAGGGTGCCGCAGCGCTCGCATGCCCCGTTGACGACCTGCTCGTTGGCGAGCACCGTCTGGTCCTTCGGGCACCAGTTCACCGGGGAGTTCTTGCGGTAGGCCAGGCCCCGCTGGAAGAACCGCACGAACAGCCACTGGGTCCAGCGGTAGTACTCGGGGTCGGAGGTGTGGACCCGCCTGCTCCAGTCGGCGCTGATCGCATAGCGCTTGAAGGACGTGGCCTGGGTCTCGATGTTCGCGTAGGTCCACTCCGCCGGATGCGCGTTGCGCTTGATCGCCGCGTTCTCGGCGGGCAGCCCGAAGGAGTCCCAGCCGATGGGATGGAGGACGTCGAAGCCCTGCTGCCGGTAGTAGCGCGCCACCACGTCCCCCATGGCGAAGGCCTCGGCGTGGCCCATGTGCAGATCGCCCGAGGGGTAGGGGAACATGTCGAGCACGTAGCGGCGCTCGCGCTCGCCGTCGTCGGACGGGGCGAAGGGCTGGAGCCTGTCCCATACGGCGGGCCATCTCGCCTCGATGGCCGCGACATCGTAGGTGTTCTCGTCCGGCTGGACGTCCCCTTGGTTGGTGCTCACTGTATGGCCTGTCCTTGTCGGTGGAACGTGGTGCCGGGCATGCCCTTCCGGCCGGCGGGCGACGCGCTGCTGGGTGTGGCCGGTCGGCGCCGAACACACAAAAGCCCCTCACACAGGAGGGGCCGCCGCAGGGTCGTGACCGAGCGGCTAGGGAAGGAGGAGGATCCGCAGCATGGCACCACTTTAGCAGTGTGCTCCTGCGACCCCGGCGGCGGGCACCGCGCGCCCGGTCCGTCGGTCGGACCGGGCGCTCGGTGACTGCTGTGCTACTCGACGTCCTCGTCGACCCAGTCGAAGGTCTTCGTGACGGCCTTCTTCCACAGGCGCAGCTGACGGTCGCGCTCGGCCGCGTCCATGGTCGGGTTCCAGCGCTTGTCCTCCGACCAGTTGGCCGCGAGCTCGTCGGTGTCCTTCCAGAAGTCGACGGCGAGTCCCGCGGCGTAGGCTGCGCCCAGCGCGGTGGTCTCCGTGACCTTCGGGCGGATGACCGGGATCCCGAGGATGTCCGCCTGGAACTGCATGAGGGCATCGTTGGCCACCATACCGCCGTCGACCCTCAGGTCCTCCATGTCGACACCGGAGTCGGCATTGGCGGCATCGAGTACCTCACGGGTCTGGAAGGCCGTCGCCTCCAGCGCTGCACGGGCAATGTGGCCCTTGTTCACGAACCGGGTCAGCCCCACGATCGCGCCGCGGGCGTCCGACCGCCAGTACGGTGCGAAGAGGCCGGAGAACGCGGGCACGATGTAGACGCCGCCGTTGTCCTCCACGGTCGTGGCGAGCTGCTCCACCTCGGGCGCGCTCTTGATCAGGCCCAGGTTGTCCCGGAGCCACTGGATGAGCGAGCCCGTGACGGCGATGGATCCCTCGAGCGCGTACACCGGCTTGGCGTCTCCGAGCTTGTAGCAGACCGTGGTGAGCAGGCCGTTCTTGGATTGGACGATCTCCTCGCCGGTGTTGACGATCATGAAGTTGCCCGTGCCGTAGGTGTTCTTCGCGCCGCCCTTGTCGAAGGCCGCCTGCCCGAAGGTCGCCGCCTGCTGGTCGCCGAGGATCCCGGCCACGGGGGTCTCCCGCAGCAGCTGCGAGGTGTGCACCGTGCCGTAGACCTCGGACGAGGACTTGATCTCGGGCATCATCGACAGAGGGACACCGAAGTCGGCCAGGATCGACTCGTCCCAGCTGAGGGTCTCCAGATCCATGAACAGCGTGCGGGACGCGTTGGTCACATCGGTGATGTGCACGCCTCCGTCGGTGCCGCCGGTGAGATTCCAGGTGACCCAGGAGTCGGTGTTGCCGAAGATGAGGTCGCCGGCCTCCGCCTTCTCGCGTGCACCCTCGACGTTGTCGAGGATCCACTTGATCTTCGTGCCGGAGAAATAGGTGGCCAGCGGCAGGCCCACCGTGGCCTTGTAGCGCTCCACCCCGCCGTCCTTCGCGAGTTCGTCGACGATGGACTGTGTCCGGGTGTCCTGCCAGACGATGGCGTTGTAGACGGCCTGGCCCGTGGTCTTGTCCCACACGACGGCGGTCTCGCGCTGGTTGGTGATACCGACGGCTGCGATGTCGTGCCGCGTGAGATTGGCCTTGGAGAGGGCCGATCCGATGACCTCGCGGGTGTTGTTCCAGATCTCGGCCGGGTCGTGCTCCACCCAGCCGGCTTTCGGGAAGATCTGCTCGTGTTCCTTCTGCCCGGACGAGACGATCTCGCCCTTGTGGTCGAAGACGATGGCCCTGCTGGAGGTGGTGCCCTGGTCGATGGCGATGACGTACTGCTGTGACATGTCGTACTCCTTCAGTTCATGAGGGGGTGATCAGCGGCTGCGGAGAGTCGCAGGAGCCTGCTCTCAGGCGGCGATGACGGGGAACGAGATGAACTGCACGACGATGCCGGCGAGCGCACCACCGACGATCGGTCCGAAGAACGGGACCCAGGCGTAGGCCCAGTCGCTGGAGCCCTTCCCCTTGATGGGCAGGAAGGCGTGGGCGATGCGCGGGCCGAGGTCACGGTTCGGGTTGATGGCGTATCCCGTGGGCCCACCGAGGGATGCGCCGATGCCGACCACGAGGAGTGCGACGGCCAGGGGGCCGATCTGGGTGGGGGTCCCGGCGAACGAGAGGATGACCAGGACCAGGACGAAGGTCGCGATGACCTCGGTGACCAGGTTCCAGCCGTAGGAACGGATGGCCGGACCGGTGGCGAACACACCGAGCTTGTTGGCCGGATCCGGCTCCTCGTCGAAGTGGTTCTTGTAGGACAGCCAGCACAGGACGGCGCCGACGATCGATCCGAGCATCTGAGCTGCGAGATATCCGAGTGTGGTGGCGAAGGTCTTGTCGACACCGGGTGCGTATTCAGCGGCGTCGCTGAAGAGCAGTCCGATGGTGACGGCGAAGTTCAGGTGCGCTCCCGAGAGGGCCGCCACGTAGACACCCGCGAAGACCGCGAGCCCCCACCCGAAGTTGACCATGAGAAAGCCGCCGTTGTTGCCCTTGGTCTTGGCGAGCGCAACGTTCGCGACCACACCCGTACCGAGCAGCAGCAGCAGCATTGTGCCGAAGGTTTCGGCGACGAATACTTCCAGAGACATCCTTGACTCCTTTGTCTATTCACTTGTCGACGGGTGCCGCCGCCTCGACGGCACCCGTTGGTTCCCCCCGGCAACCGCTGCCGTTGGCCATGCACCGCTGCGAGTGACAGCGGTTCGACGTCGTCGCGGCGGGTGCCGCTACGAGGTCAGGCTTGTGACGTGCACCCTGTGGGCCTCGGCGAGGACCTTGCCGGCCAGCTCGATCTCCGCAGCCGACTGCGCTGCGTCCCAGCCGAGCAATGGGGCGAGGGCCTCGGACAGCTCCGCGAGCAGCTCCTCGGTGACCAGTCCACGGAAGGCCAGCGAGGTACGGCGGATCAGCACGTCGATCAGGTGACCGATCTGCTCGTGCTCCACCATGTAGGCCAGTTCGCGGGTGCTCAGTTCGGCGGTCGAGGTGAACACGCGGTCGGGTCCTTCGGTGAGGTAGTCGATGACATCGCTCGCCCTGGTCCCGTAGCGGGTCAGCAGGACCCTCACGCGCGCCTCGTCGAACCCGGGGCGCACCATGCCCCTGACCCAGGCGCGTTCGGCCGCCTCGTCCGTGGGGAAGTCCTTCCCGCCGCCGATGGCCAGGCCCGCCGTGGAGGTGCGGCGCGGGCGGCCCAGTGCGGCGAGCGTGTCGTCGGCGAGATGCTCGGACAGCGCACGGAACGTGGTCCACTTGCCGCCCACGAGACTCAGCGTGGTCACCGTACGGCCGTCGGTCTTCTCCTCGCGCTTCTCGATCCGGTAGTCGCGTGACACGAACCCGGGCTGGGTCTCGTCGTGCCGCGGCAGCGGACGGACGCCGGAGAAGCTGTACACGATGTCTTCCTTGGCAACCGTGATGTCCGGGAAGACGTGGCCGATGAGTTCGAAGAAGTAGTCGATCTCCTCGTCGGTGCACACCGCCTGCTCGGTGACGTCGACGTCGATGTCGGTGGTCCCCACGAGAACCCTGTCACCCATCGGGTAGATGAGCACGATCCTGCCGTCCACGTGCTCGAAGAAGATCTCGGTCCCGTTGCAGGCCTTCAGCAGCTCCGGGTGGTCGAGCACGATGTGCGAACCCTTGGTCCCGCCCATGAAGCGGCTCTCGGTGCCCAGTGCGGCATTGGTCTCGTCCGTCCAGGCACCCGAGGCGTTGACGACGACGTCGGCCCGGAAGGTGAAGGTCTCACCCGTGAGCTCGTCGCGCAGTTCCACACCGTCCTCACCCGCACCGATCGCGCTGACGTAGTTGGCCGCCCGGACCGCGGGGTTGGCGAGCTGGCCGTCGCGGAGCACATCGAGCGTGAGCCGCTCGGGGTTGTGGACGGAGGCGTCGAAGTAGGTGGCGGCGTACTTGACGTCCTTGCGCAGGTCGGGCATGGAGGCGAGGGCCTTCTTGCGGCCCACGAAGGAGTGCCGGGGTACGTTGCCGCCGTCGCGGGAGAAGAAGTCGTACATGGTCAGGCCGGCCTTGATGAGCACGGCGCCGCGCTCCACCTGCTTGCCCTGCTTGTGCGTCAGGAAGCGCAGCGGTGCGGAGAGGATACCCGAGAACGTGGAGTAGATGGGGATCGTGGTCTGCAGGGGCTTGACGTAGTGGGGAGCGATCTTCATGAGGGCGTTACGCTCGATCACCGATTCGCGGACAAGACGGAACTCGCCGTTCTCGAGATAGCGGATACCGCCGTGGATCATGTGCGAGGAAGCACCGGAGGCACCCTGGCAGTAGTCGCCGCGTTCCACGAGAGCCACGTCCACTCCCTGGAGCGCCAGATCCCGGAAGGTGCCCACCCCGTTGATCCCGCCGCCGATGATGAGCACGGAGGCTCGGGGGTTGTCCCTGAGCTCCTGCACCACCGTGCGGGTCGATTCTGCTGCGCCTTCGTGACTGGTCCGGCCGGCTGGGATGCTCAAGGTACTACTCCGTAACGTCAATGTCTGGAATGGTTGCTGCCCCTCAAGTGTCCGAGGACTGCAAATAACAGTCAACCGCATTGCACGAACGTGCACTGGTGGCCGACACTGGTGTCATGACGGCGACGAATGAGGCCGAACCCCCACTCCCCGGGCACGCCTCCGGCAACCGGTCGCGCGAGGCCCTGCGTGCCGCGCAGATGTACTACCTGCAGGACCTGACCATGGACGCCATCGCGCGGGAACTGCGGACCTCGCGCTCCACGGTGTCGCGGCTGCTGTCGATGGCGCGCGAGACGGGTCTCGTGCAGATCCAGGTGAACAACCCGACGGAGCGCACGCCCGCGCTGGAGCAGCAGATCAGTCGCCGCTTCGACATCGACGCGCACGTGGTGCCGATCGCGGACACCGTCAACGACTCGGAGGTGCTCAACCGCGTGGCGCTGCAGGCGGCGCGCACCATCGGTCCGCTCGTGGACTCCAACGCGATCATCGGCGTGGCCTGGGGCTCCACCCTCAGCGCCGTGAGCCACTGCCTCACCCGCAAGCAGACCCACGACAGCACGATCGTGCAGCTCAACGGTGCGGGCAATACCGAGACCACAGGCATTTCCTACGCCAGTGAGATCCTGCGCCGGTTCGGGCAGGCCTACGGGGCGCGTGTGGAGCAGTTCCCCGTGCCTGCGTTCTTCGACCACGCTGCTACGAAGCAGGCCATGTGGAACGAACGCAGCGTGCGGCGCATCCTTGATCTGCAGGACCGCATGACCATGGCCATCTTCGGCGTCGGCTCCATCGGGGCTGGCATCCCCAGCCACGTCTACAGCGGCGGGTACCTCGATCCGGAGGACCTGGAGACCCTGGAGGCGGACGGCGTGGTGGGCGACGTGGCCACGATGTTCTTCCGGGCCGACGGCAGCCACCGGAACATCCTGCTGAACGAGCGCAGCACCGGACCTGATCTGGGTGATCTCCGGCGGGTCGACCGGCGCATCTGCGTCGTGTCCGGCGAGTCGAAGATCCACGGCCTCCGCGGGGCGCTCGCCGCAGGCCTGGCCACGGACCTCATCCTCGACGAAGGCTCCGCGCGGCGCCTGATCGGAGCCTGAGTCGATCACCCCACCCGGTGCGGGCCTCGGTAGAGTGCCCTCATGACGCACTCCCTGCCCCACGCCCAGCTCGCCGACGGACACTCCATGGACGTGATCGGTTACGGCGTCTACAAGGTGCCGCCCGAGGACACCGAGCGGCTGAGTTCGACGGCGCTCGGGAGCGGCTACCGGCTCATCGACACGGCCGCGCTGTACGGCAACGAGGCCGGCGTCGGCGCTGCCGTGCGGTCCTGGACCGGCGATCGCGACGACCTGTTCGTCACCTCGAAGGTGTGGAACGACGCCCACGGGTACGACGCCACGCTGCGCGCCTTCGACACCAGCATGGACCTGCTCGGACTCGACCGGCTCGACCTGTACCTGATCCACTGGCCGTGCCCGGCGCAGGACCTGTACGTCGAGTCGTGGCGCGCCCTGATCCAGCTCCGTGCGGAGGACCGCGTGCGCTCAGTGGGCGTCTCGAACTTCCAGCAGGACCACCTGCAGCGGCTGCTCGACGAGACGGGCGTTGTCCCGGTCCTGAACCAGGTGGAGCTGCACCCCTATCTCCAGCAGCGCGAGCTGCGCGCGTTCCACGAGCAGCACGGGATCCTCACCCAGGCCTGGAGCCCACTCGGGCGCGGCAGTGTGCTCGACGATCCCGTGATCGGCGAGCTCGCGGAGCAGCTCGGACGCACGTCCGCCCAGGTGGTGCTCCGCTGGCACCTGCAGCACGGGATCCTCACCATCCCGAAGTCCAGCACGCCGGAGCGCATCAGCTCGAACCTGGACATCTTCGGCTTCGTGCTCGACGACCGGCAGATGGCGGCCCTGGACGGCCTGGACCGGGACCAGCGCTCCGGCTCGCATCCCGACCGGGTGGGGTGATGCGCCGAACGGTCGCCCACACCGTCCCGTGGGAGGGCACGATGCAGCGGGTGTGGGACATCGCCGCGACGGGGAGGGCCGCAGGTGCAACGACGATCGTGATGGTGCACGGCTTCCGCGGCGACCACCACGGACTGCAGCGCCTCGCCGAGGAGCTACCGGAGCATCGCGTCCTCCTCCCGGATCTGCCCGGCTTCGGCCAGGGCCAGGAACTGCCCGGAACCCACGACGTCGCCGCCTACGCCCGCTTCATCGGTGAATGCGTCCTCGACCTCGCGGACCATCGCCCCGTGCTGCTGGGACACTCCTTCGGCTCCATCGTCGCCGTGGCGGCGGCGGCGGCGCGGCCGGAGGCCGTGGCGGCGCTGGTACTCATCAACCCGATCAGCACGCCGGCCCTCGAGGGACCCAGCCGTCTCGCGTCCCGGGCGGCCGAGGCCTACTACGTGGCGGCGGACCGCCTGCCGGAGCGCGCGGGCCGGGCCCTGCTGGCGAATCGGGTGATCGTCCGGCTCATGAGCGTGTTCATGGCGACGACGAAGGACCGCTCGCTGCGCCGCTGGATCCACGGCCAGCACCGCGCGTACTTCAGCTCCTTCACCAGCCGCCGCGTGGTGCTCGAGGCCTTCCGCGCCTCCATCTCCGGCACCGTGCGGGACCGGGCCCCGGAGCTCGCGGTGCCGGTCCTGCTCGTGGTCGCGGAGCAGGATCCCCTCGGCTCCCAGGAGAGCCAGCGCGAGCTCGCGGCGCTCATCCCGGACGCTACGCTCCGGGTGATCCCCGGGGTGGGGCACCTGGTGCACTACGAGAAGCCGCGGGAGGCTGCCCGGCTCATCGAGGAGTACCTGGAGGCCCTGCCCGGATGAGGATCCTCGTCGACGCCCGCTTCACCCGCACCGACCAGCACGACGGCATCAGCCGCTACGGGGCGGGACTCATCGCCGCGCTCGCCACGACGGACGACGTCGTGATGCTCATCAGCGATCCACGGCAGCTGGCACTGCTCCCGGACGTGCCCCACGTGCGCGTCACCAGCCCGCTCTCCCCCGCCGAGCTGTTCATCGCCCTGCGGATCAACCGGCTCCGACCCGACGTCGTCGTCTGCCCCATGCAGACCATGGGGTCCTGGGGGCGCCGCTACCCGCTCGTGCTCACGCTGCACGACCTCATCTACTACCAGAACCCCACACCGCCGGGCTTCCTCCCCCTGCCGGTGCGCCTGCTCTGGCGGCTGTACCACCTGGCGTACTGGCCGCAGCGCATGCTGCTGGACCGCGCAGACGTCGTCGCCACCATCTCCGAGACCACGGCCAGGCTGATCGGGGCGCACCGGCTCACCCGCCGGCCCGTGCTGCTCGTGGGGAACGCACCCCAGCCGGCGCAGTCCCACCGGGACCCGGCCGCCCCGCGCTCGCCCTCGCTGCTCTACATGGGCTCCTTCATGCCGTACAAGAACGTGGAGACGCTTGTCCGGGCCATGCAACTGCTCCCCGGACATACACTGCATCTGCTGAGCCGCATCACGCCCACGCGCCGCGCGGAGCTCTCGGCCCTGGCTCCGGAGGACCGCGTGGTGTTCCACGACGGCGTCACGGACGCCGCGTACCAGGACCTGCTCCACGACTCCACGGCCCTCGTGACACTCTCCCGGGCGGAGGGGTACGGACTGCCCGTCATCGAGGCGATGGCCACCGGGACACCCGTGATCGCGAGCGACATCCCCATCTTCCGCGAGGTGGGGGGCCGTGCCGCGGCCTACGTGGATCCCGACGACCCCGCGGCCGTCGCTGCCGCCGTTCGTTCACTGGATGACGCCGGGACCTGGACCGCTGCCTCCCGCGCCGGAGTGGAGCGCGCCGCCACGTACTCGTGGGCGACCTCGGCCCACCAGCTCCGGCAGGCATGCCGCCGGGCTGTTGCGGAATTCGACCGACGGCGAGCCGGGCGGGCGGCAGGGGCCCTCCCATGAGTGATCTGCAGTGCCCCGCCACGGCCGTTCTCGTGGAGACCGGCGCCACCGAGGAGACGTCGACGGACCGGCGGCGGATCGCGGCCCGCTTCGAGCTGCGGACGGGTGAGGACGTCGACGCGTTCGTCGGGGCGACGGCGGACGAGTTCCGCGGGGAGGCCTTCGTGGTTGCCGCGCCCGGCCCCTCCCTGGTTCGGGCCCTGCGGCTGCACCGGATCCGGGAGGATCCTCCGGTGGCGATCGAGGTCGACGCGGACGGCTGGCGCGTCGCGGCGCCCTGACCCGGGTCGGAACCGCAGTTCATGCACGCGGCGTCGACGACCACGGACGCTACAGCACATCCAGCGCGTCGAGGCGGAGGTGCACCGGCTCCGCCCGACGCGCGGACAGCGCCGCCCGACGTGAGCGCAGCTGCCGAGTGACACCTGCGGCCGCACGGTAAGGGAAGAACACGAGGGCGCGGTGGCTGCCCTGGCCGGCCAGCGCTTCGGTGGATGCGCCGCCCCGGATCGGAGTGCCGGCCGCGGCCCGGGCTGCGGCCTGGGCGTCCCGGCGCACATCGGGGGGAACGGGTGAGGGACCGACCACGCGCGCCACGCCGTCCAGGTCCATGCCCTCGAGGAAGTGCAGCACGGCCTCCCGCGAGCCGGTCAGCACCGCGAAGCGGACCGCCGGGGGCAGTCCGAGCTCCTGGCGTTCGGCCAGCTCGCGCGCTGCGGCACCGGCAGGATCCCAGCGCACCAGGTGCCCGGCGGCGACGTCGTCGTCGCCCGTGATCACCACCGTGCCGCCCAGCGCGGCCGGCCGAGCGAGGACGGCGGCGGAGAACCAGCGCCGCCGGGCCTCCTCCCCGGCACGCAGGGACTCGCGGCCCAGGAGGGCGTTGCCGTCGAGCAGGATGACGGCGGCGTACCCGGTGGCGGCGACGGGCTCGGCGCCGGGCGTCGCGACGACGACGGCGGGTGCCTCCCCGACGTCGTCCACGATGTGCTCGCCCGCGGAGGAGACGACCGGAATTCCCGGGAAGGCCCTGCCGAGTTCCTCGGCGGTCCGCGTGGACCCGGAGACCGTTGCCCGGAGCCGGGTGCCGCCGCATTCGGAGCAGGACCACTGGGCTTCGGGCCGTCCGCACCAGCGGCACGCCGGGAGAGCGTTCCGCCCGGTCTGCGCCAGGGGTCCGGCGCAGACCCGGCAGCGCGCAGGATGCCGGCACCGTTCGCACGCCAGGGCCGGGGAGAACCCCGTGCGTGCCACCTGCAGCAGGACGGGTCCGTGACGCAGCCCCACCTGCGCCGCGGACCACGCCACATGCGGGATACGCGCCTGTGCTGCCAGCGGATCGCGTTCGAGCTGATAAGCGTCGGTCGCGTGCATCACGCGCGGCGTGGACCGGCGCACCTCGGGGCGATCCGCCTCGATTGTCCTCGCCCACCCGGTGTCCACGAGCCGCTGGGCCTGGGTGGACCGCGTGAAGGACGCCAGGAGCACTGCCGCACCCTTCTGCTCGGCGCGCAGCAGCAGCACGTCGCGCACGTGCTGATAGGGGGCCCGCTGCTCCACGTGCTGATCGTCGCCGTCGTCCCAGAGGCACACGAGGCCGAGGTTCCGCACCGGTGCGTAGGCGGCCGAGCGGGTTCCCACCGCCACGGTCGCGGCCCCCGTGAGCAGCCGCAGGAAGTTCCGGTAGCGGGGCGTGGCGCCGTCCTCCGCGGTCAGGCGGGCCACCGCGGCTGCGCCGAGGCGGGCCACGAGGGCGGCCTCCACGCGGGCGAGATCACGCTGATCCGGCACGACGACGACCGCCCCGCGACCCGATGCCGCAGTTGCGACGACGGCGTCGGCGAGCTCCGCCGTCCAGGCGGCGCTACCGTAGCCGCCGAGGCTCGTCAGCGCGGCGCGCGGCGACTCCCCGGCCGCGAGGTGCTGCAGGTAGGCGGGTCCCGTGGGATAGCGGAGGAAGCCCCCCGAAGGGCCGGGGTCTCCCGGAGCAGCACCGTCGGCCGTGTGGTGCCGCGGCTCCAGGAACTCGGCCTCGACGCGCGCCATCCGGGGAGGCACGGCCGAGCGGAGCACATCGCTCACCATCCCCGCAGCGCGCTCCGCCACACTGGTCGCGAGATCGAGGATCTCCGGTGTGAGGACCTGCAGCGGGGAGACGATCTTCGCCAGGGGCAGCAGGGTGGCCGTCGTGCTGGCCTCGGCGACCCGTTCCGCGAGGAACCCCGCATGCTCCCGCCCAGCGAAGCGGACTTTCACCCGCACGCCGGGCTGTGCGTCGGCGTCGAGTTCCGCGGGCACGCTGTAGTCGAAGTAGCGGTCGAGGTGCGGCAACTGCCCGTCGAGCAGCACACGTGCAATCGGCAGCGCCGCGGCCCGGACGGGGTCCGCCGAGGGCAGCCTGGCAGGACCGAAGCCGTGCAGGAGGGTGAGCTGCCCGTCGTCCCCGCCATGGTCTGTGCGGTCCGTCATGATGCTGGTGTCCAACAGCCGGTCTGTGGGCTGCCGGACGCTCCCTCCCCCCGGATCAGGCGTTGAAGTAACTGCGCAGCTTGTCCACCCTGTCGGTCCGCTCCCAGGTGAAGCCGTCCTCCTCGCGGCCGAAGTGGCCGTGGGCTGCCGTACGCTGGTAGATGGGACGCTTCAGATCGAGCGCGTTGATGATGCCGAGCGGCCGCAGGTCGAAGATCTCCCGGATAGCGTCACCGATCGCCAGGGGGTCCACCGTCTCCGTCCCGAAGGTTTCCACGTAGACACCCACGGGCTGCGCCATGCCGATCGCGTAGGCGATCTGGATCTCGGCACGGCGCGCCAGCCCGGCGGCCACCACGTTCTTGGCCACCCAGCGCATGGCGTAGGCGGCCGAACGGTCCACCTTCGAGGGATCCTTGCCGCTGAAGGCCCCACCTCCGTGACGGGCCATGCCGCCGTAGGTGTCCACGATGATCTTGCGTCCGGTCAGCCCCGCGTCGCCCACGGGACCGCCGATCACGAATGCACCCCCCGGGTTGAGGATGTGGCGCACGGCGGAGGTATCCAGCTCTGACGCACTCAGCACCGGCGTGATGACGTGCTCCACCAGGGCTTCGCGGAGCTCGTCGAGGGAGACCTCCGCTGCGTGCTGGGAGGAGATCACCACGGAGTCGATGGAGACCGGCGTGTGGCCGTCGTACCCGATGGTCACCTGGGTCTTGCCGTCGGGCCGCAGGTAGGGCAGGGTGCCGTCCTTGCGGACGGTGGTGAGCCGTTCGGAGAGTCGGTGGGCCAGCCAGACCGGTGTGGGCATGAGCACCGCGGTCTCGTCGCTCGCGTACCCGAACATGATGCCTTGGTCGCCGGCGCCCTGCGCGTCGTAGGGGTCCAGCCCGGTGCCCTCGCGTGTCTCCAGGGAGGTGAACACCCCGGAGGCGATCTCCGGGCTCTGCTGTCCGATCGAGACCGAGACACCGCAGCGGGCGCCGTCGAAGCCGTTGGCCGAGGAGTCGTAGCCGATCCCCAGGATGGTCTTGCGGACGATGTCGGGGATCTCCACGTAGGCCTCGGTGGTGACCTCGCCGGCCACGTGCACCAGGCCGGTGGTCACAAGCGTCTCCACGGCCACCCGGGACTCGGCGTCCTGGGCGAGCAGACCGTCGAGGATCGCGTCGCTGATCTGGTCGCAGATTTTGTCCGGATGGCCCTCCGTCACCGATTCCGAGGTGAACAGGCGCAGCGCAGGAGCAGTACTGGGTGAATTCACCTGCCCACTCTACTGGCTTCGCCGTGACGCTCCCGCCCGGAGGCCGGATGCTCCATCCGCTCGCGATCGACCGCCATCGTGACTGCCATCCCGACCGGCAGGACGACCGGCAGGACGACCGGCAGGTCAGTCCTGGAGCAGCCCGGCCGCGTGGGCGATCACGGCATCGGCGATGGTGCGCTTGCTCCCCCGGATCGCGGCGGACTCGGTGCCCCGCGCGTCGAGGATGGTGATCTCGTTCGTGTCCTGGCCGAAGACCAGGTGGGAGCCCACCACGTTGAGGACCAGGAAGTCACAGCCCTTGCGGGCGAGCTTGGCCCGGGCGTGCGAGACCGGATCAGCGGTGGCGTCGCCGGTCTCCGCTGCGAAGCCGGCGATCACCAGCGGCCCGGTACGTCCGGCGCGCGCCAGGACGGCATCGCGCAGGACGTCGGGATTGCGCACGAGCGTGATCACGGGATCCTCGCCGTCGCCCTTCTTGATCTTCGCGTCCATGACCTCGGCCGGGCGGTAGTCCGCGACGGCCGCGGCCATCACGAGCACATCGGTGGTGGGCAGTGCCGCGAGCACGGCCTCCCGCAGGTCCAGGGCCGACTCGACCCGGACGACGTCGCAGCCAGCGGGCGGCGGAACCTCCGCATGGGCGAGGACGAGCGAGACGTGCGCCCCCTGGGCGAGGGCTGCCTCGGCCAGGGCCATGCCCTGCTTTCCGGAGGACCGGTTACCGAGGAACCGAACCGGATCGAGCGCCTCGCGGGTGCCTCCGACCGAGATGGTGACGCGCTTCCCGTGCAGCGCACCGGTACCCGCGCGGCGCGCGGCGGCACGCATGGCCGCGGCGAAGATGTCCGCCGGCTCCGGCAGCCTGCCCGGCCCGGAATCGGCGCCCGTCAGACGCCCGGAGGCCGGCTCGACAACGGTGATGCCGCGCCCTCGGAGGGTCTCCACATTGGCGCGCGTAGCGGCGTGCTGCCACATCTCGGTGTGCATGGCGGGAGCCATGACCACGGGCCCGTGGGCCATGAGCAGCGTGCCGGTGAGGAGGTCGTCGGCCAGCCCTGCGGCGGCGCGGGCCAGGACGTCGGCAGTGGCGGGCGCCACCACGATGAGGTCGGCCTCGTGGCCGAGCCGCACGTGGCTGACCCTGTCGACGGCGTCCCAGACGCTGTTGGTCACGGGATTGCCGGAGAGAGCTTCCCACGTGGCGGTGCCGACGAAGCGGGTGGCGGCCTCGGTGGGGATCACCGTGACGTCATGCCCCGCCTCCGTGAAAAGACGGAGGAGGGATGCTGCCTTGTAGGCTGCGATCCCTCCTCCGACACCAAGTACTATGCGCACCGGTCTGCTGCCTCCTCGGCGGGCCCGATTACTCGGACGTGTCCATGGGCGAGGAGACGAGCATGCCCTCGTCGATCTCGCGCAGCGCGATCGAGAGGGGCTTCTCGTTGAGCTTCGTGTCGACCAGCGGGCCGACGTACTCGAAGAGGCCCTCGTGCAGCTGCGAGTAATACGCATTGATCTGGCGGGCGCGCTTGGCGCCGAAGATCACCAGGGCGTACTTCGAGTCCGAGGTCTCCAGCAGGGAGTCGATGGACGGGTTGATGATGCCTTCGGGCTGAGTTGACACAAAATCTCCAAGGGGTGGTCGGAACGGCGCGCGCAGGCCTTCTCAGCGCTGCAGCGGGTGCAGTCCCATCAGTGAAACGAGCTCGTCTGCCGCATGCTCCACGGAGTCGTTGATGACGGTGTGGTTGAATTCCGGCTCGGCGGCAAGCTCCAGTTTAGCGGTTTCCAGCCGTTGCTGCTGCTCCTGGGCTGTTTCGGTGCCCCGACCCACGAGCCGGCGCACCATCTCGTCCCAGCTGGGCGGGGCCAGGAACACGAAATTGGCCTCCGGCATGGTCTCCCTGACCTTGCGTGCTCCCTGCAGATCGATCTCCAACAGCACCCGGCGCCCCTGGTCGATGGCCTCCTGGACGGTGCGCCGCAGGGTGCCGTACCGGTTCCTCCCGTGGACCACGGCCCACTCCAGGAGTTCACCGTCCGTCGTCAGCTGATCGAACTCCTCGGGAGAGACGAAGAAGTAGTGCACGCCGTCCTCCTCGCCGGGCCGCGGTGGCCGGGTGGTGGCCGAGACGGAGAGCCAGACATCCGGGTAGTTGTCACGGATGTAGGTCGACACCGTCCCCTTGCCCACCGCCGTCGGGCCTGCCAGGACTGTCAGCCGGGATAGTGACACGAATGCTTCCTCACTTACCGGCGGGGCCGGCATTCTGCTGGTCGAGGTACTCGACCAGGGCTTTGCGCTGATGGATGCCGAGGCCGCGCACACGGCGTGTGGCGGCGATCCCCACCTCGGCCATGATGGTTGCGGCGCGGACGTCGCCCACGCGGGGCAGCGCCTTCAGCAGGTCCAGGACCTTCAGGCGCCCCACGGCGTCGTCGCCGCCGGGATTCTCGATCACTTCCGCCACCGAAAGACTACCCGCCTTCAGCCGCGACTTGATGTCCGCCCGGGCCAGCCGCGCCGCCCCGGCCTTCTCGCGGGCAGCGGCCCGTTCGGCCTCCGTCAAGGGCTTCAGGTTCACAGGCCCTCCCGGGGCCGGACAGCACCGGAGGGCGTCCGCTCGTTGTCTGGATGGAACAGGTCTGGATGGAACAGGTCTGGATGGTTCGGGGACGGGTTCGTCGACGACGGGCGTCGCTGTGCTGTCGAACCTACCGGGGTCGCGAGGGGTAAATCAATGCACGACCCGGGCGCACCAGGCGGCTCACGCGAGGTGGTCCCGGGTCCGCTCGGCGGCGGTGCGCAGGCGGCCGGCGTCGGGTCCGGCGGCGAGGACGGAGCGGCTCGCCGTCGGCAGCACGAGTGGCAGGGCGTCGCCGAACGCGCCGGCCAGTGCCTCCCGGCCCGCACCCTGGGCTCCGATACCGGGGGCGAGGATGGGTCCGTTCAGCGCCGGCAGGTCCAGTCCGAGCCGCTGGGCGGCGTCCCCGATGGTGGCCCCGACCACCAGACCCACGTGTCCCGGTGCCGGTCCGATGTTCTCCGCGGTCGCAGCGGCGGCGATGGAACGGGCGACCGATTCGGCCCCGCCGGCGTGCTGCACCGACAGCCCCTCCGGATTGGAGGTCAGCGCCAGCACGAACACCCCGCGGCCCGTGGCTGCTGCGAGCTCCAGGGCCGGGCGCAGGGACTCGAAGCCGAGATAGGGGTTGAGGGTGACGGCGTCGGCGGCGAGCGGTCTGCCCTCCCCCAGCCACGCCTCGGCGTAGGCCTGCATGGTGGAGCCGATGTCCCCGCGCTTGGCGTCCGCGATGGTGAGCACCCCGGCGTCGGCGGCGCGGGCGAGCAACAGCTCCAGGACGGCGAGCCCGCGCGCCCCGTGCCGCTCGAAGAGGGCCACCTGCGGTTTCAGTGCGGCGGCCACGGGTCCGACGGCGTCCAGCACCGCGAGCGCGAAGTGCTCCAGTCCCGCTGGTGTGTCCTCGAGCCCCCAGGCGGCCAGCAGCGCGGGGTGCGGATCGATGCCCACGCACAGGCTCCCCCGGGCGCTGCGGGCCGCGGCGAGCCGCTCCCCGAAGGATGCCCGGGGAGCCGTGGATGCCTCAGGATCCACGAGCAGCCCCGCTGGCGGCGTGCTGGGTCGCGGCGTACTGGGCTGCGGCGTGCTGGGTGGCAGCGTTCAGGGTTGCCGCCTGCAGATTCGCCGCATGCTCCTGCAGGCTCGTGACCGACCACTCGTACGAGCGCATGGCCTCGATCGCCTGGACCGCGGCACCCACCTCCGGGATGGTGGTGATGACCGGCAGCCCGTAGGAGGTGGCGGCCGCGCGGATCTCGTAGCCGTCCCCGCGCGCCTGCCCACCGGAGGGGGTGTTGATGATCATGTCGATCCCGCCCTCGGTGATGCGGTCCACGATGGTGCCCTCCCCGTCTGCACCGATGCCCTCGGCGACCTTGCGGACGGTCGTCGCGGGGATGCCGTTGCGCCGCAGGACGTCGGCGGTGCCGCCCGTGGAGACGATCTCGAAGCCCAGGTCCACGAGCCGCTTGACCGGCATGATGATCGCGCGCTTGTCCCGGTTCGCCACCGACACGAAGACCGTGCCCTGCACCGGCAACGCCGCATTGGCCGCGGCCTGGCTCTTGGCGAAGGCCGTGTCGAAGTACTTGTCGATCCCCATGACCTCGCCCGTGGAGCGCATCTCGGGACCCAGGAGCGAATCGACCACCCTCCCCTCCGGCGTGCGGAAGCGATTGAACGGCAGCACGGCTTCCTTGACCGAGACCGGGGCGTCCAGCGGGAGGGTGCCGCCGTCGCCCGCCGCCGGCAGCAGACCCCGCCCGCGGAGCTCCGCGATGCTCACGCCCGTGCCGATGAGTGCGGCACCCTTGGCGAGCTGGACGCCGGTGGCCTTCGAGACGAACGGGACGGTGCGGGAGGCCCGCGGGTTCGCCTCGAGGACGTAGAGCACGTCGGAGGCGAGCGCGAACTGGATGTTGACGAGTCCGCGCACCCCGACACCCTCGGCGATCGCCAGGGTGGCCACGCGGACCCGCTGCTGGATGTCGGCGCCGAGCGAGATGGGCGGCAGCACGCAGGCGGAGTCGCCGGAGTGGATGCCGGCCTCCTCGATGTGCTCCATGATGCCCCCGAGGTACATGTCCGTGCCGTCGTAGAGGGCGTCGACGTCGATCTCGATGGCGTCCTCGAGGAATCTGTCGATCAGGACCGGGTGCGCCTCGGTGATCTCGGTGGCATTGACGATGTAGCGGGCCAGATTCGGCTCGTCGTAGACGATCTCCATCCCGCGGCCGCCCAGCACGTAGGAGGGGCGCACCAGGACGGGGTAGCCGATGTCGTCGGCGATCCTCCGGGCGTCCTCGAAGGACACCGCCGTTCCGTTCTTCGGGGCGATGAGCCCTCCGGCGTCGAGCACGCGGCTGAACGCGCCGCGGTGCTCGGCGAGGTCGATCGCCTCGGGCGAGGTGCCTAGAATGGGGATCCCGGCGTCGGCCAGTTCCTGGGCGAGCTTGAGCGGGGTCTGCCCGCCGAGCTGCACGAAGACCCCGAGCACCCCGCCGGTGCGCTGCTCGGCCGCGATGACCTCCAGGACGTCCTCGAGGGTCAGCGGCTCGAAGTAGAGGCGCGTGGAGATGTCGTAGTCCGTGGACACGGTCTCGGGGTTGCAGTTGATCATCACGGTCTCGTGGCCGGCCTCGCGCAGCGCCATGGTCGCGTGGACGCACGAGTAGTCGAACTCGATGCCCTGCCCGATCCGGTTGGGACCGGAGCCGAGGATGATGATCGAGGGCTTCTCGTGACGGGCCACCTCGTCCTCCTCGTCGTAGGAGGAGTAGTGGTACGGCGTGTACGCCGCGAACTCGGCCGCGCACGTGTCCACCGTCTTGAACACCGGGCGGATCCCGAGGGCGTGCCGCACACCCCGGACCACGGCGTCGGGCATGGAGGTGAGGGCCCCGATCTGCTCGTCCGAGAAGCCGTGGCGCTTGGCCAGGCGCAGGATGTCCTCGGTGAGGTCGGTGGCCGAGCCCACCTGACCGGCGATCTCGTTCAGCAGCTGGAGCTGGTCGAGGAACCACGGGTCGATCCCCGTGGCCTCGTACAGGCGCTCCAGACTCGCCCCGCCGAGCAGGGCGCGCTGCACCTGCGAGAGGCGCTCGGTCGTGGGCCGCTTCGAGGCCTCAACGAGGGCGTCCACCTCGTCCGGCGCCACAGGGGCGAAGGACAGCTGGGAGCCGCGTTGTTCGAGCGAGCGGAGCGCCTTCTGGAGCGCCTCGGTGAAGTTGCGGCCCATCGCCATGGCCTCCCCCACGGACTTCATGGTGGTGGTGAGGGTGGGATCGGCGGCCGGGAACTTCTCGAACGCGAAGCGCGGCACCTTGACCACCACGTAGTCGAGGGTGGGCTCGAAGGAGGCCGGGGTCTTCAGGGTGATGTCGTTGGGGATCTCGTCGAGCGTGTAGCCGAGCGAGAGTTTCGTGGCGATCTTGGCGATCGCGAAGCCCGTGGCCTTCGACGCGAGCGCCGAGGACCGCGAGACCCGTGGGTTCATCTCGATGACCACGACGCGGCCGGTGTCGGGCTCGATGGCGAACTGGATGTTGCACCCACCGGTGTCCACGCCGACTTCGCGGATGACGGCGATCGAGATGTCTCGGAGGCGCTGGTACTCGCGGTCGGTGAGGGTCAGGGCGGGTGCCACGGTGATCGAGTCGCCGGTGTGGACGCCCACGGGGTCCACGTTCTCGATGGAGCAGACCACCACCACGTTGTCGTTCTTGTCCCGCATCATCTCGAGCTCGTACTCCTTCCACCCGAGGATGCTCTCCTCGAGCAGCACCTCGCTCGTGGGGCTGTACTGCAGGCCCTGGCCCACGATGCGGCGCAGATCCTGCTCGGTGTAGGCAAGGCCGGAGCCCAGGCCTCCCATGGTGAAGGAGGGGCGGACCACCATGGGGTAGCCGAGATCGTCCGCCGCGGCGAGGGCCTCGTCGAGCGAGTGGATGATGGACGAGCGCGCGGATTCGGCACCGCAGCGGGCCACCACGCCCTTGAACTTCTCGCGGTCCTCCCCGAGCTCGATCGCGGCTATGTTGGCGCCGATCAGCTCGACGCCGTATTTCTCCAGCACGCCGTTCTTGTCGAGGGCGATCGCCGTGTTGAGCGCGGTCTGGCCGCCGAGGGTCGGCAGGAGCGCGTCGGGGCGCTCCTTCTCGATGATCTTCGCCACGACCTCGGGGGTGATCGGCTCCACGTAGGTGGCGTCGGCGAATTCGGGGTCCGTCATGATGGTGGCCGGATTGGAGTTCACGAGGATGACCCGCAGGCCCTCCTCGCGCAGCACGCGCAGCGCCTGGGTACCGGAGTAGTCGAACTCGGCGGCCTGCCCGATGACGATCGGGCCGGAGCCGATGACCATGACACTCGTGAGATCGGTTCTGCGGGGCATCAGTTCACTTCCTGCACTGGGGAGCCGGGGGCGTTCGTCCCGGTCTGCTTCTCGGTCAGTATGAGCTCGATGAAGCGGTCGAAGAGGTAGGCGGAGTCGTGCGGACCGGCGGCTGCCTCCGGGTGGTACTGCACGGAGAAGGCCGGCAGATCCAGGCAGGCCAGGCCCTCCACGACGTCGTCGTTCAGGCTCACGTGGCTGACCTCCACCCGGCCGTAGGACCCGGCAGGCGCCTGCACGGGTCCGTCGAGCGGCGCGTCGACGGCGAACCCGTGATTCTGCGAGGTGATCTCCACCTTGCCCGTGCGGCGGTCCAGCACGGGCTGGTTGATGCCGCGGTGGCCGTAGGGGAGCTTGTAGGTGCCGAAGCCCAGGGCCCGCCCGAGGATCTGGTTACCGAAGCAGATGCCGAAGAACGGGATCCGCTCGTCGAGGACGCGGCGCAGGAGCTCCACCTGGGGCTCAGCGGTTTCCGGGTCGCCCGGTCCGTTGGACATGAACACGCCGTCGGCGCCGGTTGCGACGACGTCGTCGAACGTGGCCGTGGCGGGCAGGACCACGCAGCGCACCCCGCGCTGGGCGAAGTGCGTGGGCGTCATGGCCTTGATGCCCAGGTCCAGGGCGGCGACGGTGGCCACCGGCTCCGCGGCCCAGCCGTGGTCGGCGGGCTCGACGACGTACGCCCGGTCGATGCTGACCTCCTCTGCGAGGCGCAAGCCCGCCATGGAGGGCTGCTCGAGAACCTGCTCGACGAGCCGGGCGTCGTCGGACAGGACGTCGGCGCCGGAGAAGATCCCGGCGCGCATGGCGCCGCGCTCGCGCAGGTGCCGGGTGATGGCGCGCGTGTCCACGCCCTCGATGCCCACGACACCCTGGGTGCGCAGTTCCTCGTCGAGGCTCTTCTCGGAGCGCCAGTTCGACGGGCGGCGGGCGGCGTCGCGGACGATGTACCCGGCCACCCAGATGCGCCGGGACTCGGCGTCGGCGGCATTCACACCCGTGTTGCCGATGTGCGGTGCGGTCTGCACCACGAGCTGGCGTGCGTAGGAGGGGTCGGTGATGGTCTCCTGGTACCCGGTCATGCCGGTTGCGAAGACGGCCTCGCCGAGCGCGGTGCCCTCGGCGCCGTAGGAGCTGCCGCGGAAGATCCGCCCGTCCTCGAGGACGAGCACCGCGGGTACTTTCGGTGGAACTGTGCTCACGGGTGATTCCTGTCGTCGGCGGTGGGTGGTGCGTCTGTGGGGAGGAGCGCGGCGATGGCCGCGACGAGCTGGGATTTGTGGGCGGCGTGGCGTGTGCGGAAGCCGGTGTCCACGCGGTACTCACGGTCCGTGCCGGCGGGTCCGAGGCGCCAGGTCACGACGACGAGGCCCTCCTTCTCGACGAACTTGCCCGTCATGCCGCTCGTCAGCTGCACGGAGACCAGGTCCCCGCGCGGCATGAAGACGGACGGGGCGCCGGTCCGGGCGATCAGGACGCCGTCCGGTTGCACGGAGGCCACGGCGTTGCCGCGGAGACCCAGCCCGTGGACGGCGATGCGGTCCAGCCAGTCCCCCGCCGTCGTCGTGGAGACGTACTGGCCGTCCGCCTCGTAGAGGACCCGGCCCGGCTCGGCGGGTACCTCGGGTGGCGTGGGGACGTCGGACTGGCGGCGGAGGCGATTGCGCCAGCCCAGGGCCATGAGCGCGACGATCACCACGATGATGCCCAGCGGCAGGAGGGCCCAACCTACCTGGTCCATGCGGCGGCCTCCCGTGCCGGGGCGACCTGCCGCGGCGTCGCGAGCGCTCCGTCGAGGACCGTGGCGTGCCCGGCATAGAACGTGGCGCGGACACTGCCGGGCAGTTCCAGGCCGCGGAACGGACTGTTGCGGCCCTTCGTGGCCATCGCGGCCGGGTCGACCGTCCAGCGCGCGGCGGGATCGACGAGGATCAGATGCGCAGGTTCACCCGCCACGAGCTCCCGACCCTGGTCGTGGAGCCGTCCGATGCGCGCCGGGATCACCGAGGTGACGCGGGCGAAACCCTCCCAGTCCAGCAGGCCCGTTTCCACCATGGCGTGCTGCACCACGGACAGGGCGGTCTCCAGTCCCGTCATGCCCATGGCGGCCTGCGCCCACTCGCAGTCCTTGTGCTCGGACGGGTGCGGGGCGTGATCGGTGCCGACCACGTCGATGGTCCCGTCGGCGAGGGCCTCCCGCAGCGCCTGGACGTCGTCCGCGGTGCGCAGCGGCGGATTCACCTTGTACACGGGGTCGTAGCTGCGGACGAGTTCGTCGGTGAGGAGCAGGTGGTGCGGGGTGACCTCGGCCGTGACGTCCACGCCGCGCGCCTTGGCCCAGCGGATGATCTCCACCGAGCCGGCCGTGGACACGTGGCAGACGTGCAGGCGGGAGCCCACGTGCTGGGCCAGAAGCACGTCGCGGGCAACGATGCTCTCCTCGGCGACGGCGGGCCACCCGGTGAGGCCGAGGACGGCCGAGACGTCGCCCTCGTTCATCTGGGCGCCCTCGGTCAGGCGGGGTTCCTGGGCGTGCTGGGCAATGACGCCGTCGAACGCCTTGACGTACTCCAGAGCGCGGCGCATCAGCACCGGGTCGTGGACGCAGACGCCGTCGTCGGAGAAGACGCGGACGGTCGCGCGCGATTCGGCCATGGCTCCGAGCTCTGCGAGCCGCTCTCCCCCGAGCCCCACGGTCACGGCGCCCACGGGCCGCACGTCCACCCAGCCGGAGGCCAGGCCGAGGCTGTGAACCTGCTCCACCACGCCGGCGGTGTCGGCCACGGGTGAGCTGTTCGCCATGGCGTGGATCGCGGTGAACCCGCCGAGCGCAGCCGCGCGCGATCCGGTCTCCACCGTCTCGGCGTCCTCCCGGCCCGGTTCGCGCAGATGCGTGTGCAGATCCACCATGCCGGGGAGCGCCACGAGCCCGGTGGCGTCGATGGTCACCGCCGACGGCGAAGCCTGGGCCGCGGCGGTGTCGCCGACGGCGGCGATGCGGCCGTCCCGGAGCAGGAGATCCGCGCTGGTCTTCCCCAGGATCGAGGCGTGCCGGATGAGGTATTCGGTGCTGGTGGCGTGCTGTGTGGTGTCGGTCATCGCGTGGTGCGGCCTTCCGGGATGGGCAGGTCATGGGGCAGCGAGTGGGTCTCGTCGTCGCGCGGCTCGTCGTCGTGCGGGTCGCCGGACAGCAGCAGGTAGAGCGCGGCCATGCGCACCGAGACGCCGTTGCGGACCTGGGCGAGGATGGTGGAGCGGGGCGAGTCGGCGGCGGCGGAGATCTCTAGCCCGCGGTTCATGGGGCCCGGGTGCATGATCACGGTGTCGTCGAGGCCCATGATGTCCAGCAGGGCGAGCCGGCCGTCGTCGAACCCCCAGCGCCTGGAGTACTCCCGCGTGGAGGGGAAGAACGCGGCGTTCATGCGTTCGGCCTGGAGGCGCAGCATCATGACGGCGTCGGGACGCTGGGCTATGGCTTCGTCGAGATCGTAGAACACCGTGCAGGGCCAGGAGCCGATGCCCACGGGCAGCAGCGTGGGCGGGCCAGCGAGCAGCACCTCGGCGCCGAGCGTGGTCAGGAGCCACACGTTGGAGCGCGCCACGCGGGAGTGGAGCACGTCCCCGACGATCAGGACCTTCATCCCGGCGAGCGTGGTCCCCGCCGACGGGGTGCCGCCGATGCGTGCCCAGTGCCGGCGCAGCGTGAACGCGTCGAGCAGCGCCTGGGTGGGGTGCTCATGGGTGCCGTCGCCGGCGTTGATCACTGCCGCGTCGATCCAGTCGGAGGCCGCGAGCCGTGCGGGGGCGCCCGAGGCCGGGTGGCGGATCACCACGGCGTCGGCGCTCATGGCCTCGAGGGTCTGCGCCGTGTCCTTCAGCGACTCGCCCTTGGACACCGAGGAGCCCTTGACGGCGAAGTTGATGACGTCGGCGGAGAGCCGTTTCGCTGCGGCCTCGAAGGAGATCCTGGTGCGGGTGGAGTCCTCGAAGAAGAGATTGACCACGGTGCGTCCACGCAGGGCCGGGAGCTTCTTGATCTCGCGCTCCCCCACGGCGGACATCTCCTCGGCCACGTCCAGCAGGCGCAGGGCGCTCGCCGCTGAGAGATCGCGGGTGCTCAGGAGGTGCTTCATGCGCGGTCCTCGATGACGACCTCGTCGGCTGCAACGCCGTCGAGCCCGTCGATCTCGCCCAGGTGCACGCGGACGCGTTCGCGGGAGGACGTGGGGAGGTTCTTGCCCACGTGATCGGCGCGGATAGGCAGTTCGCGGTGTCCGCGGTCCACGAGGACGGCCAGACGCACGATGCGGGGCCTGCCGAGGTCAGCGAGGGCGTCGAGTGCGGCGCGGATGGTGCGGCCGGAGTAGAGGACGTCGTCCACGAGCACCACGACCTTGTCGTCGATGCCCGACGGCGGTAGTTGGGTGGCCTGCGGTGAGCGGGTGGGGTTGCGGCGGAGATCGTCCCGGTACATGGTGACGTCGAGCTGGCCGGTGATCAGATCAGGATCCACGGCGTCGTCGACGGCGGCGATCTTCCGGGCGAGGCGCTGGGCCAGCGGGAAGCCCCTGCGGGGGATGCCGAGGAGGATCAGATCGGCGCTGCCCTTGTTCGCCTCGAGGATCTCGTGGGCGATGCGCGTGAGGGCGCGGTCCATATCTGCTGCTGCGAGAACAACGCGCTTGGTGATGCCGGATTCGGGGGCAGGCATGGTCATGACACGCTTCCTCCTTCCCCGCCTCACAGGACGGAATTTAAAGGCTGGTTGCGGGATCAAAGCTAGCACAGGGACGGTTGCTGGCTGGGCGGGATTGGGTATGACGGCCGCGGGGCCTTGGCCCACCGCACATACGTGACACTCTCTCCAACGGAGCGGACATCCGATGAGCAGGCAGCCGCGCCAGGGCAGCCTTGGCTGGCTCAGCGAGTAGAGCGCGGGGACGACGAACCAGGTTGCCTGGACGAACCTGTACCCATCCTCCGCGGTGAGAGTCGCAGCAAAAATACCCGCCGAATCGGGGACACACCAAACTCTCCATCAAACACGGCGAGGTCAAGGACCTCGGCGTGGGCTGCATCCTCGAACTCCGCGACCCGAACACCATTGCTCTCGAGCTGTCAGCCCCAAGGACTGGATGACGGGTGAGTTGGTGCTCACTCCACTTTGGGACGGACTCCTGCAGGCAGGAATCCGTCCCAACTCATCGGTACCGCTGCCGGTCAAGCGGCAGGGAATCGTTCCCAGACACGGTGCTGAGCAAGTAATACCTTCAGCTGCTCCACGACTGCTGACGTGTCGTCGCCGACAACTACTCCGGGAGCGGTCGAGGGCACTCCCGCCGCTGCAAGAGCGTTCGCGGCATTACCCCACCCGCCCAATGCTTTGGCGTGGCGGTATGCTTCAGCGAGCATAAGGCTGGCTCGGGGGTCTACCGACGCGTACCCAGTGGGATCTCCTGCCTTGGCATCACGGCTGTCCGTCGCGTCGCTGCCGGGGGCGCTGGAACCGGCAACGAGGATCGCGTCGAACTCGGTGGAACGCGCGGTGAGCCAGGTGCGCTGCACCACGATCGATGTGCCGAGCTTCCCCCCCTTCGGCGCAATCACCAAGGGCACCATCCCCGCAGCATGAATGTCCTGCCGGACACTATCGATCGATTCCAGGTCGCTGGACTCGTCGGCGATGATGCCGATGATCCGCCCATCGATCGGCCACGTCTTACCGATCTGGGAGAGAGCGGGACTCGCTGCGGATTCCTCCATCGTCACCGTTGAAGCAGGGGTGGGCAGTCCTAGGCCCTGGGCAACTTCAGCGCAGAGCCGCTCGTCGATGTTGGCCAGGCTCTGCAGTTGCCGAATCCGGATGTTCTCCTCATAGCATTTGCCCAGTTCGAAGGTATACGCCTGGATGACGTGGTCCTGCTCCACTTGGGTCAAGGACCGGAAGAACATCCCGACCTGGCTGAAGTGATCATCGAAGGTGGCCGGGGATTCACGGACCTTCCGGGAGGCGGGAAGCTCCTGCGGCACCTCGATGTAGGCGTTCATGTCCTCCCCGGCCAGGAAAGGGCACCCGCCGTCGAGCGAGTTGGGCTTGTAGGGTGCCACACCACCGTGGACAGCTGTCTGATGCATTCCGTCACGAAGCATGTCGTTCACTGGTGTGAGCGGCCGGTTGATGGGGAGCTGGCTGAAGTTCGGCCCGCCGAGCCTCGAGATCTGGGTATCGATGTAGGAGAACAGACGTGCCTGCAGCAACGGGTCATTCGTGACATCGATGCCGGGAACGAGGTGTCCCGGGTGGAAGGCGACCTGCTCGGTCTCCGCGAAATAGTTGGTTGGGTTCGCGTTGAGTGTCATGGTGCCGATGATCTGTACCGGCGCGAGTTCCTCGGGCACGAATTTCGTGGGGTCGAGAAGGTCGATTCCCTCGAACATCTCCTCAGGGGTGTCCGGAAAAGTCTGGATTCCGAGATCCCATTGAGGGTAAGCGCCGGCCTCGATGGTGTCGGCGAGGTCGCGACGGTGGAAGTCCGGATCCATGCCGTTGATGATCTGAGCCTCTTCCCATACCAGGGAGTGCACGCCCTGCCGTGGCTTCCAGTGGAACTTCACCAATGTGGTCTCACCGGCCTCGTTGACAAGCCGGAAAGTATGCACACCGAATCCCTCCATGGTCCGGAAGGACCGTGGGATGCCCCGGTCTGACATGTTCCACATCGTGTGGGCCTGCGCCTCCGTATGGAGGGACACGAAGTCCCAGAACGTGTCGTGCGCGCTTTGGGCCTGCGGGATCTCCCGGTCCGGGTGTGGCTTGGCGGCGTGGACGACGTCGGGGAATTTGATGCCGTCCTGGATGAAGAACACCGGAATGTTGTTACCCACGAGGTCATAGGTACCCTCGTCGCTGTAGAACTTCGTCGCAAACCCGCGAGTGTCCCGAACCGTGTCCGCGGAACCACGTGAACCAAGGACCGTGGAGAAACGGACGAAGACCGGCGTTTCGGTTCCCGCGCCGAGGAAGCCGGCCTTGCTGACCCCGACGCCGGCCCCATTGGCGACGAAAACGCCGTGCGCTGCAGCGCCTCGCGCGTGAACCACGCGCTCGGGAATGCGCTCGTGATCGAAGTGGGTGATCTTCTCCCGCAGGTGATGATCCTGCAACAGGATCGGACCGCGCGGACCTGCCTTCAGGGAATGGTCCGTCTCACGCACCCGCGTGCCCTGCGCCATCGTCAGGAAACGCCCACTCTGCGACACTGCTGTCTTCGCAGCACCCGTGGGAACACCGGTCGGCGACACCGTCTCCGGCGAATCCTGGTCAGGCTTCGGAGGAAGCGGCTCACGGGGCTCGATCGGCTCCACGAGGGAGGGAGCCTCGACCGACGATGCACCCGGAATGGGCACATCGACATCGGACGGGTTGTGACGAGTATGGTCTTCGTTCCTGGACACTCGAGCCTCCATACGGTTGCCGGACGGTCCCGCAACGGCGCCAAGACCCTCACATCATCCTACTGGAACTACCAGGGGCGGCTTGTGAAAGAGGTGAAAATCCGACGCCAAGGTCACTTCCAGCGAGCGCAGATCCAAGGTGTGAGCGCGGGGTGCATGTGATGTCCTGAGACATCACCCCGATCCTTTCTACACACCTCTCCTTATGGCTCAACCTCTGTCCCGCCTCGCAGAACAGATTGGCCGCAGCAGTAAACCATCACGGCGATGCCCGGTCCTCATCACCTGGGGCCTCGGCCTGGTCATCGGCGGACTGCTCGCGAAGGAGGTCGCTGCACAGACCCGGGCCAAAAGGATGCCCCTGCACTGTCCCATGCTGGTCGCGGTAGGGTCTCCGGCTTCGTGGTCTGGCACATGGGCTACTCCGGCTCGGGCCCACTGACTGCCGCCACGGAGGGCTCGTTCAGCGCCGAACAACTCGACCGCACCCTCCCTGTTGCGAAGACGACGTTTTCCTGATGGAGCATCACCGCCACCATCGCCACGGTGGTCCTGGTTGCCGGTGCCCTGGCGCTGGTGGCACCGAAGGCCGGCGAGCGGATCATCGACCTGCAGATCGATCGGCCTCGTGTCCGACGGCATCGTGAGCATTGCCAGCCCCTCGACGTTCGGCGTCCTCGCACTGTTCTCCGACGGCCTCGTGAACTTCTTCGTCCCCTCCGACGGTGGACAGTTCGCGGTGCAGGCCCCGATCATGCTCGACGCCGCAGCCCGGCTCGAGGTGGACCCGTCGGTGGCCATCATGGCGATCTCCTACGGGGACCAGCGGACCCCCGTCCTGTCACCCCAGGGACGAACCGCTGCAGGAGAGCGCCGTGGCAGCCGGCACCGCACCGGAACGGTATTCTTCACTGTCGTTGCACCTCTCCACCTGACCTGACGGGACCTGATGTTCGTGACCAGTTCGTACGGCGATCGTGGGCGCCGTGCGTCCCATGCCGAGCAGTGACCTCCTCGAGCACAACAGCGTCGACGCTGGTGGTCATTCCCGCGTTCGGTTCGCCCGAGCTGACCGATGCGGTGGTGCATGATCTGTGCCGCGACGGGAACGATCTGGACCCGGACGTGCGCATCGTGGTGGTCGACAACGCCGGGGACTACGTCCTCCCGCAGGGGCGCATCTCGGTCCATCGCCCAGGGCGGAACCTGCGGTGGATCGGCGCCGCCAACTGGGCCCTGGAGACGTCGTCGCGCGAGGGACATGCGGTCTGCGTGGTGCTGAACAATGACATCCGGCTCTCTCCCGGGTTCCTCGATGGACTGCTCGCGCCGTTCTCGACGACGGACGACATCGCGCTGGCCGCTGCCTGCTACGACGATTTCTGGCTCCACCAGCGGGCCCACACCATCCCGTCCACCGCCGCGGAGTATGTCCCACGCGATGTGCTGCGTGACGTCGACTTCTGTGACGGCACCGCCATCGCGTTCGCAGTGCCTGCCGTCGTCGAGCTGGGGGGTCTCGATGAGGTGACCTTCCAACGCCATGGCTACGGTGCGGACATCGACCTGGCGATCCGGGTGCGGGCGGCCAGGCTACGGTGCGTGGTCACGGAGGGCGCCTACGTCTCGCACCTGCGGCGGCAGACGATGAACCGGACCGGTCAGAGCTCCGAGGGCAACCGGGCGGAGATTTTGGACGGGCTGAATGCCAAGTGGGGCGACACCTGGCGGGCGAACGTGGGGCTCGGACCGGACTCGTTCCCAGCCCACAACGTCGGCAGCGGCGCGTCGTGGTACCTGAGCCCTCCGGTATGGTGAGCCGTCCCAGGGCGTGCCCGGGGCGGATCATCTACGCGGGCTTCGCCACCGCCCACCACAGCGGAGGGGTGCACGTCATGACCCAGCACGTCCGGCTGCTGCGTGAGCGTGGCCACGAGGCCTGGTTGTGGCTGCCTGATCCTGCTGACCGTACCGACTGGATCGCGGATGACGTACCGATGGTATTCGGTGCCACCACTCCGATCGGCGCCGACGACCTTCTGGTGGTGCCGGAGACACCGACCGTCCACGGACGCGATCCGGCACCCGGCGGCCGCAAGGTCATCTTCAACCAGAACCACTTCTACACCTTCGCCGCAGGCGCTCCCGGCGATGATTTTCCTGGGTGGGCGCCGGCACCGGCGATGTGGGTCGTGTCCACCGAGAGCCGGGACGTGCTGGCCGCCGTGCTGCCCGGACTGCCGGTGAGCGTGGTGCCCAACCCGGTCGACGGCGAGCTGTTCGCGCCCGTCACGACCGAGCAGGTCCGAGTGAGCTGGTTCCCCAGGAAGCGGCCCCGGGAGGCTTCCCTGCTCAAGCGCCTGCTGGCCGGCGACTCTCGGCTCGCCGGGGTCGATCTGGTGGAGCTGATCCACACCCCGCGCGCCGAGGTGGCCGCCACCCTAGCCGCCTCAGCGATCTTCGTCGCCCTCGGGCACACCGAGAGCTTCGGTCTGCCGGTCGCCGAAGCGCTGGCCTCGGGGAGTCTCGTGGTCGGCTACGACGGCGGCGGCGGGCACGAACTGTTCGAGGCACCCGGTGCCTGGAGGGTCCCGGACCAGCGACCACTGCTCCTCCGTGACCAGGTAGTGGACCTGGTCCAGAACATCGAAGCCCTGTCAGCGGTGCGCGCCGCGAACCGCCTCTGGGTGCTGGACCGCTACACGTTCGCCCGGACCGGCGCAGCGCTGGAAGAGGCGGTCGCGGCAGCGCGGGTCCGGCCCGGAAGCGACGCCGTGGCCGTCCATCCGGCTGCCTGGCTCGACACCCTCGGTCCGCACTTCACGGCGTACGCCTGAGGGCTCAGTCGGCGCCCTTCGCCACGTTGATGAGGTCCTCGCCGGCCACGTACCGGCGCACCTGCTCATTGACCAGCGCGAAGGCCCGCGGACCGGACTGCGCGATGAAACCGGCCGCATGCGGGGTGATGATCAGATTCGGCGCCGTCCACAGCGGGTGGTCTGCGGGCAGCGGCTCCGGCTCCATCACATCCAGGGCCGCCCGCAGCCGGCCGGACGTCAGCTCGGCGAGCAGCGCTGACGTGTCGACGATCTTGCCGCGGGCTACGTTGACCAGTAGGGCGCCGTCGGGCATCCGGGACAGGAACTCGGCATCCACGAGTCCGGTCGTGTCCGGGGTGAGCGGAACGGTCAGCACCACCACGTCAGCTTCCGGCAACAGGCTCGGCAGCTCCGAGGTGGCGTGGATGCCGTCCCGTGCAGTGTGCGCCACGAGCACCGGGACAGCGTCGAAGCTCCGCAGCCGGCGGGCGGTCTGCTCTCCGAGGTCGCCGGCGCCGATGATCAGAACCCGCTTGTCACGCAGGTCGTCGGCCTCGATCGGGTCCCACCGGCCCTGTCGCTGCTCCTCGATGAAGTGGGGCAGCTGGCGCAGCGTGGCCAGGACGACGGTGAGGACCAGCTCGGCAACCGCAGAGCCGTGCACACCGCGCGCGGTGCACAGGGAGACGCCGTGCGGGACGTGGTCAATGATGTCCTCCACGCCGGCGCTCGTCAGCTGGGTGACCTCGAGCTTCGGCATGGCGGCGAACTTGTAGTCGAGGTTCGTGGAGTCCTCTACCTGCGGCACCCAGAAGACGGTCTCCTCCAGACGCTCGGGCTTGTCGCCCTCGCCGTCCCAGACGATCACCTCCACTCCGTCGGGAAGGGTTCCGAGGAGGTCTCGGGCGTTCGAATCGGGGACGCATACGATAGTCACCGCTTAAGTGTAGTCACCACCCTGACCGCGCCTCAGCTAGTGTGTTTTTGGGGACTTCTACAGAAGTACGAAATTTTTTCCCGGCATGGGAACTACCAGTGCCGGCTCATCAGTTGTGCAGATCAATGCGGCTTTGAAGGCAGAATCGAACTCCTACAGGAGATGTGCCATGGATACCACGCAGCTCGCCTACCCACGCCAGGAGCAGGACCTCGCCGGTGAGGACACCCGGCTCCGCAACTGGGCCAAGAACTCTCGCCTGGGTCCAGCCGGTTCGGTGTTCGCTCCGGCCACGGAGTCGGAGCTGTGCGACTTCCTGTCCACCAGTGACGGCGCGGTCCGGATGATCGGGAGCCGAATGTCGCCCGGCAGGATGATGCAAGTGGCGAACGGGAGCGGCACGCTGCTCGACCTGAGCCGGCTCAGTGGCCTGATCTCGAGCACCGACAACACCGTGACGTTCGCCGGTTCCACCCCGCTGGCCGATGTGTACGCGTTCCTCACCGCGCGGGGGCAGATGCTGGACGCTTCGCCCGGGGTGATCGCGGAGCAGACTCTGGCAGGCGCCCTGTCCACCGGGACGCACGGTCAGGGGCTGCAGCAGAGCTCGATCGCGGGCTCCGCGCTGTCGATCCGCGTGGTGCTGGCCGACGGCACGGTCGCGGAGTACGCGCAGGACCACCCGGACTTCCCCGCCGTCCAGCTCGGCCTCGGCTCCCTGGGCGTCATCACCGCCGTGACTCTGCGTGCACGGGAGTCGATGATCTACACCTGCCTCAAGAAGGCCGTCGACGCCGATACCCTGGAAACGGACCTGGAGACCTGGAACCGCGACAACCTCATGGTCAAGGCGTGGTGGTTCCCTCAGGAGAACCAGGTCCAGGTGTGGACCGCCAACGAGGCGTCGGACGACGACGTGGTGCGGTATCGAGCCGAAGACAGCGAGTTGCTGGAGCATGCGACCACCAACGCGACCATGAACGACACGGTGGAATCGACGTTGCGGCAGTTGCGCGATGATTCCAGAGGACTTGCCGACGACGGCAAATCGCTCCGTACCGTAAGCCGCTTCCGGGACTTCACCGACGTCACGGGTGATATCTACCAGGTGTTCTGCCGGGGCATCGCGACCCCGCAGATCAACGTCGAGATCGGCATTCCGCTGGCCAGAGCCGGAGCGGTGATCAAGAAGATCAAGGACTGGCACGCACAGACGCGTCCCCGGATGCACTACCCGGTGATCCTGCGCTGCACCGGCGCGTCCGAGGGGTGGCTGAGCCCGTCCCACGGCCAGGACACCTGCTACTTCGGCTTCGTGGTCTACTACTCGGCCGATGGCTCGCTGTCCGAAGAGGGCGACAGCTTCCTCCGGGCAGTGGAGCGGGCCCTGGCCGAGGAGGGCGGCCGCCCCCACTGGGGCAAGTACTTCGACGAGTCCCTGTACGACTGGCCTGCGATCTACCCGCAGTGGGAAGCCTTCCGGCGGGTCCGCGAGGCACTCGACCCGCAGCACCGCTTCGCAAATGTGTTCACCGCGGCCCTGCTCGACTGATTGGACCCGGCCACCATGACAGGAGCACCATCGATGAACGCCTGGGTGACGTTGCTGACGCAACCCGACTACGTGGTCGGGGTCCGGACGCTGCGGGCCTCGCTCGAGGCCTCCGGCAGCACCACCCCGCTCGTCGTCATGGTGACCCAGGGAATCGACGAGGAGGCCCGGCGCCTCCTGCAGGACGACGGGTGCCTCCTGCACGAGGTGGCGCCGCTGCGTCCGGCCGGAGGGTCGACCGACAGCTACGCCAACTCCCGGTTCGCGGAGGTGTGGACCAAGCTGGCCGTGTGGGGACTCACGGAGTTCGAGCGTGTCGTCTTCCTGGACGCCGACATGCTGGTGATTCGGACCATGGATGAGCTGTTCTCGCTGGACCTGGCCGACGGGGCCATTGCCGCCTGCCACGCATGCCGCTGCAACCCGAACCGGATCGCGAGCTATCCTCCGAGCTGGACGCCCGAGACCTGCTTCTACACCTACTGCCGGGGCGGGGATCATGTCACCGAACCGGGTGCGACCGACAACTACCTCAACGGCGGCTTCCTCGTGCTGTCGCCTGACGAGGCGGTCCTCGCCGAGATGGTGGGGCGGCTGGCGTCCGTGGACGATCTGTCGCGTTACCCGTTCGCCGAGCAGGACTTCCTCAACGAGTTCTACCGCGACCGCTGGCAGCCGCTGCCTTATGTGTACAACGCGCTGAAGACCCTGCCGCACCAGCACCCACAGGTCTGGGACCCGGCAGCGGTGAAGAACATCCACTACATCATCGACAAGCCGTGGGCCAAGCCCCTCGACCCCACCGACCGGTACGTCGAGGTGAACCGCCTCTGGTGGGAGATGGCCGACACCCTGGGCGCACCCGTTCCCTCCTGATTTCGGCGGTCGAAGCACCGGACGTTCGACTTCGCGTCGTTGCCTCGAAGGAGCTGGCTACACCCCCACCGTCGTGGAGTGCGGACCGTAGGAGGCCAGGACATTGCCTCTGCTCGTCGTCGTGACCTCCTGTAGCGCGAGTCTCGTGACGGGATCCGCGGGTTCGAACAGGTGGCGGCCCGCGCCCGCGACCACCGGGTGGGTCATCAGGGTCAGGGAGTCGAGCAGCCCCGCAAACAGGAGCTGGCGGACCAGCGAGATACTGGCACAAACCGCGATCTCGCCGCCCTCCGTCTGCTTGAGTGCGCGAACGAAATCCTCGAGTGGCCGGTCCATGAGGGACGCGTTCGTCCAGTCGAGCTGCCCCGAGAGGGTGCGGGACGCCACGAACTTCTCGACAGGATTGATGAAGGAGCCGAAGGGGTCCGTCGCTTCGGCCGTCGGCCAGTGCTCGGCCCATTCCTCGTAGCCGCGACGTCCGAGCAGCACAGTGTCCACCCTGCTGATCATGGCGCCCATCCCGGCACCGAGCTCGGCATCGAAGCTGTCGAGCTGCCATAGATGGGGAGATTCGACCACTCCGTCGACGGAGGCGAAGAGGCCTGCTGTGACTCGACGCATGGGAGTGCTCCTGTCCGACGGAAGTGCTGCTGTCCTCCAGTAGACGGCACGCAGTGCCGTGAGTCACCACTCCACGGCGAATCGCTACGCCCCGCACGACTTCCATGAGGGCTGCCAGGACCGAAGGAGCCCGATCGACTTCATGTCCAGATCGAGCGTGTCATTCACGGACATCGCAGGGAAGCTGTCAAGAAGAAGAATCGCCGCCTCGCCACCTCCCTCCTGTGTCCGCGACGGGTGCTATCGTCTCCTCCGGAATATGTGACCTAGGCAACATATTCGCCTCCCAGGGCTCTCGACCCGAGGAGGCACTTGCTCCGACTGGGACATTTCACAAAGGAGAACCTTGAATCTCACCACTCATACCCGGAGGCTGCGGTGCGCGATGGCGCTCGCCGTGACCACTGCCGTCGTGCTTGCTCCCGTGAGCGCGCAGGCCACCACCGACACGACCGCGGCCTCATCGACAGCGAGCACCTCGTTCTCGTCCTCCCCCAGCGCCGACGGCACGGCGAAGAAACTCGACGACCGCGCCGATCCCGCCGCCGAGCAACGCCGTGACCTGAACCGGCAGGCCGTGGAGAAGGTCATCTCCGGCGAGGCGAAGGTGGAGAACCGTAACGGGTCCAAGGCGGTCAAGATCGCTCCGGGCCAGTGGGCACAGTACGGGCTGCAGGACAGTGACCAGATTCTCTCCTTCCTCGTCGATTTCGGGGACCAGGTGGACCCGCGCTTCCCCTCATCGGCACTTGGCCCCGCCCATGACTCCATCCCTGAGCCGAACCGTGCGGTGGACAACTCCACCAACTGGTCCGACAGTTTCGACCGCGAGCACTATCTCGACATGTTCTTCTATGAGGAGGACGAGTCCCTCAAGGGTGTCTACGAGGAGATGTCCAGTGGCCGGTACACCGTCGACGGTGACGTCAGTGAATGGGTGACCGTTCCCTACAACTCGGCCAGCTACGGGCAGACCGAGAGCCAGGCGGACATGACCCGCTTCGTGCAGGACACCGCCAACGCCTGGTACGACGCGCAGATCGCCGCCGGCAAGACGCCTGCCGCGATCGACGCCTACCTTGCGACATTCGATCAGTGGGACCGCTACGACTTCGACAAGGACGGCGACTTCGACGAGCCCGACGGGTATATCGATCACTTCCAGGCGATCCACGCCGGGGAGGGTGAGGAAGCGGGCGCGGCAGAATCGGCCATCTGGTCGCACCGCTGGTCCGTTGGCCAGGCCGGCCGCGGTACCTCCGGTCCCGCCGCCAATCCGTACGGCGGCATCAAGATCGGTAACTCGAAGGTGTGGATCCGTGACTACACCACCGAGCCGGAGAACGGCGGCCTCGGGGTGTTCGCCCACGAGTTCGGCCACGACCTCGGCCTGCCCGATCTCTACGACACGAGTGGTGGAGAGAACGGCACGGGCTTCTGGACCCTCATGAGCTCCGGCTCCTGGCTCGGCCACGGTGACGGCGCGATCGGTACCACCCCGAACCACATGGGCGCCTGGGAGAAGCTGCAGCTCGGCTGGCTGGACTACGAGACAGCCACAGCAGGAGCGAAGTCGACCCACAAGCTCGGCCCGTCGTACCACGCCACGAAGGCGCCGCAGGCCGTTGTCGTGAATCTTCCCAAGGACGCGGCCGGCAACAACCGCTTCTACATCGCGGAGAACCGCGTGTACGCGGGCTACGACGCCACGCTTGCCGTTGGACCGTACAACTTCGGGCGGGGTCTCACAGCTCCCGACACCGTTGAGCACTACGCCTACCAGGACGGCCTGAGCATCACGTACTGGAACACGGCGCAGCGCAACAACAATACGCGCCAGCACCCCGGAGCAGGCCTCGCGCTCCCCGTCGATGCACATCCGAAGGCCATGACCTGGTCCGACGGCACCGTGGTCCGCAATAGGATCCAGAGCTTCGACGCCACCTTCGGCAAGCAGGCCACCGACGCGCTCAGCCTTACCCGCGAGACAGCCGCCGGCCTCACCACCCTCACGGCACGATCGCAGCCGGGTGTCGCAGTCTTCGACGACACCGATCCCAACGCCTACTACGACACGGCGAATCCCCAGGGATCCGTCGTCGTCGCCGGCACCGGAACGAGGATCGAAGTCAAGCAGTCGAACTCCACCGGCATGCTGACCCTGCACGTTCGATAGGGCATCGGCGTCAGAACACCTAGGAGGAGCCGGGAGTGATCTCCCGGCTCCTTCCGTATGAAGCGGCCCAGCGAGGTCGCTCGATCGTCGCTGACTATCCCAGCAGGGGTGGGCGGCCGAGCATCCGGGTGCGAACGGTCAAGCGCAGACTCACCTGCCCAGGCATGGGTCGACGGCGCTGACTGGATAGGGTGGGTCCATGAATTCCGCGGATGCAGTCGACATCAGCGAACTGGCCATCCCCGACGATCTGATGCACCCGGGAGCCGAGGCCTTCGAGGCGATGGTGGAGGTCCGGAACAGGGTCGAGACGGAGATTCTCGGCACTCCGGCGCTGTCCCACTCTGCCGCCGAGCTACTGCCCGGTTTCCGGAACCCCTACAAACCGAGACGACTGTTCGTCGCACGGTCAGGCGGCCACACGGTTGCCCGCGCCATCCTCTCCTGGCGGACGGTGACAGGGTCCCCTGTCGCGACGGTCAACGTGGAGGTACGGAGCGACGCACGCGGCCAGGGCATCGGGACAGCCCTGCTCGAGCGCATGGAAGCCCTGGCCCGGGATTTGAACCTCACGACCGTTCAGAGCTACGTCACCCATCCAGCCCTCGCCGACAAGGATCGGGTCGAACCTCTGAGCGGGTACGGGTCCCTATCGGCCTCCGACCCGGGCGTCCGCTTCCTCACCCGGCACGGCTACGCCCTCGAACAGATCAAGCGCATCAGCTTCCTCGACCTGCCACTCCCCGATCGGGAACTCACTGCATTGCTGGAGGATGCCAGGGCCCAGGCCGGCTCCGCGTACAACGTTGTACAGTGGCACGGCTCCACCCCGGAGCACTGGGTGGCCGACCTCGCCGTGCTCAAAACCAGGATGAGCACCGAGGAGCCTTCCGCCGGCCTGCACACGACCGAGGACCCGTGGGACGAGCAGCGGGTCCGCAGACGGGACGACGACCAGGAGGCGAGTGGCCGACTGCTCATGACGACCGCCATCGAGGACTGCCGCACGGGGCGGCTGATCGCTGTCACCGAAATCTCACTCCCCGGACCCACAGGCGGCGTGGCCGCGCAGGAGGACACACTCGTCCTGCCCGGCCATCGCGGTCACCGACTGGGGATGCTGGCCAAAGCCGCCAATCTGCGGCAGGCCGACGCACGGGCACCGCAGATCTACACTTTCAACGCCGAGGAGAACCGCCCGATGCTGTCCATCAACGAAGCACTCGGATACCGCGCGGCGGGCTACGACGGAGCGTGGGAGAAGATGCTCTGACCCGGTGTGCGGTGACGGGCCCGGGATCCTGCTCGGTGACCCTGGAAGCAGACGCTGTGTGACGCCGGGATGCGCCCTATGCGAGCAGGGTCGGCTTGAGCTGCTGCAGTCTGCCGAGGAGTCCGTTGACGAACTTCGGTGACTCGTCGGTGGACAGCATCTTCGCGAGCTCGACGGCCTCGCTCACGGCGACGCCGTCGGGCACGTCGTCGTTGTAGAGCAGTTCCCAGCTCCCGATCCGCAGGATCATCAGATCCACGGACGGCATCCGCTCCAGGGTCCAGCCCTGGGAGTAGGTGCTGAGGAACTCGTCGATCTCCTCCTGGCGCTCGAGCACGCCCTCGACCACGTCGACCGTGTAGTCGGCGATGATCATGTCCGTCTTCTCGCGGCGTGCGCGGATGACCTCGAGGACGGGCACGTCACGCTGTGTGGACTCGAAGAGGATGTCCAGCGCCCGGCGTCGCGCCTTGCTACGTGCACTCACTCGTTGACGCGTCCCAGGTACTCACCGGTCCGGGTGTCGATCTTGACCTTGGTGCCGGTGCCCAGGAACAGCGGAACCTGGATCTCGTGGCCGGTCTCCACCGTGGCGGGCTTGGTGCCGCCCGTGGAGCGATCGCCCTGCAGGCCGGGCTCGGTGTAGGTGATCTCGAGGACCACCGATGCCGGCAGCTCCACGTACAGCGCCGAGCCCTCGTGCATCGCGATGGTGGCCATCTGGCTCTCGAGCATGAAGTTGGCCGCGTTGCCTACGATCTTGCCCGGCACGGTGATCTGGTCGTAGTCCGTCGTGTCCATGAACACGAAGTCCTCGCCGTCCTTGTACAGGTACTGGTAGTCGCGGCGATCCACCGTGGCGGTCTCGATCTTCAGCCCGGCGTTGAAGGTCTTGTCGACCACCTTGCCCGAGCGGATGTTGCGCAGCTTGGTGCGCACGAAGGCACCGCCCTTGCCCGGCTTCACATGCTGGAACTCCAGGACGTTCCAGAGGTTGCCCTCGAGCTTGAGCACGGTGCCGTTCTTGATGTCGTTCGTGGTCGCCACAGCTTCGCTTTCGTCGGTTTCGCGGGAGGATGGGCCGGCCGAGGCACGGCGGGCACGCGGAGGCGCGCCAGAAGTCCGTGGATCAGTCTACCCCGCGCTGCCCGCGGCGCCGTCGGACCGCCTCCCCGCCGGAGCGGTCAGGAGGCGATCTCCTGGTACGCGGCGAACAGCAGCGAGGTGTCCGGGACCTCGAGCATGCCGGGCCTGCCGATCCCGTCCAGCACCACGAAACGCAGCAGGTCACCCCGGGACTTCTTGTCGCGGCGCATGCCGTCGAGCAGTGAGGCCCAGCGGTCACGCCGGTAGGTCACGGGCAGTCCGAGCAATTCGAGGATGCTCCGGTGGCGGTCCGCCTCGGCGTCACCGAGGCGACCGACCATGCGGGAGAGCTCCGCGGCGAAGACGAGCCCCACGGAGACCGCGGCGCCGTGCCGCCAGGAGTACCGTTCCGCGAGCTCGATGGCGTGCGCCAGCGTGTGACCGTAGTTCAGGTACTCGCGGCGTCCGGCTTCGCGCAGATCGTCGGACACGATAGCGGCCTTCACGGCGATGGAGCGTTCCACGAGCTCCCGCACCACCGGCGAGGAGGCATCTGTCGCAGCATCGGTGTCCTGCTCGATCAGATCGAGGATCACAGGGTCGGCGATGAAGCCACACTTGACCACCTCCGCCAGTCCCGTGACCAGTTCGTTCTTCGGCAGCGTGGCGAGCGCGTCCAGATCCACGAGGACGGCAGCGGGCGGATGGAACGCGCCCACGAGATTCTTGCCCTCGGAGGTGTTGATGCCGGTCTTGCCGCCCACGGCGGCGTCCACCATGCCGAGCAGGCTCGTGGGCAGGTGCACCACGCGCACGCCGCGCAGCCACGTCGCCGCGACGAATCCGCCCAGATCGGTGACCGCGCCACCGCCCACCGTGACCACGGCATCCGAGCGCGTGAAGTCGTTCTGTCCCAGGACCTGCCAGCAGAAACCCGCCACCTGGAGGTGCTTGGCCTCCTCGGCGTCGGGGATCTCCGCGGTCACCGCCGTGAAGCCGGCATCCGCGAGCTCGGCGCGCACCGTGTCTCCGGTGGCACGGAGCGCGCGGGGGTGGATCACGAGCACGCGGCGCACGCGCTCGCCCAGGATCTCCGGGAGCCGCTCGAGGAGACCACGCCCGATCACGACGTCGTACGTGCTCTCGCTCGTGGTCCCCGTGACGGGGATGATGGTCGGTGCGTCAGTCGCCATGGGTGTCTGTCCTGCTCTCGTGATTCGCGCCCGCGGTGCGGGGCGGGGAAGCGGTGTGCCGGTCGGGAAGGAGGTGGGGCAGGGCCCGGACGACGGCGTCGGCCGTTCCGCGCACGCTCAGCCCGCGCGTGTCGATGACCACGGACGCGAGGCGTGCGTAGATCGGCCGGCGCTGGTCGTAGAGTTCCTGCCACCGCTCCAGCGGATTCCCTGCCAGCAGCGGGCGCTTGGAATCGCGACTGATGCGCGGGAGGACGGTCCTTGCATCCGTGTCGAGGAAGACCACGGCGGCGTCCTGCAGAACCGCCTGCGTCCCGGCGTCCAGCACCGCTCCCCCGCCCAGGGAGACGATGCCCGCGTCGGTCACGGCGCCCTGCACGACGTCGGCCTCGAGCAGGCGGAAGCCCTCCTCACCGTGCTGGTCGAAGAGGCCCCTGATGGGACCGTACCGCTCCACGAGCACGCGGTCCGTGTCCACGAACGTCCGCCCGGTGCGGCGGGCGAGCATCCTGCCGACAGCCGTCTTCCCCACAGCCATCGGGCCGATCAGCACCACGGTGTCCGAGGGGGCCATCGGTGAGCTCAGGACCGGGCGGAGTCGAGGAACTGCGGGATGCTCTCGAGGTAGGTGCGCAGATTGCGGGCGGTCTCCGCCAGGCTGTCGCCACCGAACTTCTCGGCGACGGCATCCGCGATGACCAGGGCCGTCATCGCCTCGGCGACCACGCCCGCTGCCGGGACCGCACAGACGTCGGAGCGCTGGTGGTGGGCACGCGCCGCTTGTCCCGTGCTGACGTCGACCGTGCGCAGGGCGCGGGGCACGGTGGCGATCGGCTTCATGGCGGCACGCACGCGCAGGACGTCCCCGATGCTCATGCCGCCCTCGATCCCGCCGGCCCGGTTGCTGGCGCGGACGATCCCGCCCTCGTCGTCGTGGACGATCTCGTCGTGGGCGGCGGTTCCCCGACGTGCGGCCGTCGCGAAGCCGTCCCCCACCTCCACGCCCTTGATAGCCTGGATGCCCATGAGTGCGGCTGCAAGCCGCGCGTCGAGGCGCCGGTCCCAGTGGACGTAGCTGCCCAATCCTGGCGGCAGTCCGTAGACCACCACCTCCACGACGCCGCCGAGGGTCTCACCCTCCTTGTGGGCGGCGTCGACCTCCACCACCATGGCGTCCGAGGTGTCACGGTGGAAGCAGCGCAGCGGATCGGCATCGAGCGCGATGACGTCCTCGGGAGCCGGCAGCAGCGCGTCGTCGGGGACGGAGACGGTGGCGATGGACACTGTGTGGCTGACGAGCCTGATGCCGAGCCCTGCGAGGAACCGGGCGGCGACGGTGCCGAGAGCCACGCGGGTGGCGGTCTCGCGGGCGCTGGCACGCTCGAGCACGGGCCGGGCCTCGTCGAAGCCGTACTTCTGCATGCCGGTGAAATCGGCATGACCGGGCCGGGGTCGGGTGAGCGGGGCGTTGCGCGCGGAGGCGGCGAGCTCGGCGGCGTCATCGTCGCCGAGCGGGTCCGCGGACATGATCTTGTCCCACTTGGGCCACTCGGTGTTGGCCACTTCGATGGCCACCGGGCCGCCCTGCGTGAGCCCGTGGCGCACGCCGCCGGTGATGCGGACCTGGTCGAGTTCGAACTTCATGCGGGCGCCGCGCCCGTATCCGAGCCGCCTGCGCGCCAGGGCTGCCTGGATGTCGCCGCTGGTGATCTCGACCCCCGCGGGGATCCCCTCGATGATCCCGACCACGGCGGGGCCGTGCGATTCTCCTGCTGTCAGCCAACGCACCATGGTTTCCATCCTGCCATGCGGCAGCGCGCGGGTCAGCGCCGGGGCACGTCCACTGCGTCACACATCGCGGCCAGGATGGTGTCCCTGTGCTGCTGGACGTCGGGGAAGAACAGGCGCACCTGCTCCACCGCCTGCTGGATGAGCATGTCGAGGCCGGGCACGATCACGCCGCCGCGCTCCTGCCACACCGCTGCGAGATCGCTGGGCCACGGGTCGTACGCGACGTCGAGGAGCGTCCCGTCAGTCGTGAAACCCGTATCGTCCGCGAGGAAGCCCGCCAGCGCATCGGCGCCGTGGGGCGGGAGGGTGGAGACGATGACGTCGGCGGCGGCCACTTCTACCGCGCCGTCGTCCCACGGGACCATGACGATGCCGATCCCGAGCTGCTCACCGACGCGGTGGAGATCGGCGGCCGCCTCCGGGCGGCGCACGATCACACGGCAATCCCCTGCTCCGAGCTGCGCCAGGGCGGCGATCGCCGCCGCGGCGGTGGCCCCTCCGCCGAGGACCACGGCCCGTGCGGGCGCCCCGGCACCGGCAGCGACGAGGGCGTGCAGCACACCGGCGACGTCGGTGTTGTGTCCGGTGAGGATGCTGCGGCGGGCATCGGCGGGGTTCGCGGTCGCGACGACGGTGTTGACCACGCCGAGCGCGCCCGCGGGCTCGGTCACCGTGTCCATCAGCCGGGCCGTGCCGGCCTTGAGCGGCATGGTGACGGAAAGCCCACGCCACCCGGGATCGCCGCGCACCGCATCGACGAATCCGACCAGTTGTGACTCGGTGACATCCTCCGCGGTGTAGGTGCACGAGATCCCGAGAGCCCGATAGGCCGCCGCATGGAGCCGCGGGGATTTCGAGTGGCCGATCGGCGAGCCGATCACGGCCGCCCGGAGTCCCGGAGCGGCCGTGGGCTCACTCGGCACGACCTACTCGCACTGCCCCTCGTTGTCCGCGCACCACTGCTCGTACTCCTGGACGTAGCCCAGGTGCTCGGCGTAGGTCTCGGAGAACTTGGTCTCCCCGGTCTTCAGATCGACAGTGACCCAGAAGTAGAACGGCACATCGGCAGGATTAACCGCGGCGTCGATGGCTTCGTCGCTGGGTGAGCCGATGGGGCCCTTGGGCAGGCCGGTGTTGGCGAACGTGTTGTACGGGTTGGACTTGTCAGCCTTCTCCTCCGGGGTGAGCTGATAGGTCCGCTCCCCCAGGCCGTAGGCGACCGTGGCGTCCGACTGCAGGAAGCCGTTGGTCTCCGTGTTCCCCGGTGTCAGGCGATTCTCGATCGACCCCGCAACCGTGGCGTAGTCCCCTTCCTGCGCCTCGGCCTGCACGATGCTGGCGATCGTCAGCGTCCGGTACTGCTCGTCCGGGTCGGTGACGCCATCATCGGTGAGCCGGTCCGTGGTGGCGGTGATCATCTCGGTGACGATGTCCGTGGCGGTCGCGTCGATGTCGAAGCGGTACTCCCCCGGGTGCAGGTATCCCTCGAGCGAGAGAGCCTGCGAGGGCAGCCCGAACTGGGTCGGGTCCTCGGCCAGGGCCGTGAACTCCGCAACGGGTATCCCCGTGGACTCGGCGAGGATGTCGAACACCTCGCCCTGGCGCAGGTCACGCGCGACGGCAGCATAGGAGACGAGCGTGGGGTCCTCGCCCAGGAGCGCCTCGGCTGCTCCCTCGGCGGTCATCTGGCGTCGCAGCTCGTACTCGCCGGGCTGCACCTCGCGGCCGTCCGAGATCTCGCCGAGCGCCGTCACGAAGACACCGGCGTCGGCCACGATGTCGGCATTCTCCAGTCCGGTGCCGACGGCGAGGGCGCCGGCTCCCTGCTCCACCGTGAACACCGTCTCCTCACCGCCCGGGCCCGCGTAATCAGTCACCTCGTTGAAGCCGAGCAGGTCTCGGAGCATCAGGGCGACGCCGAAGACCGTGCCTGCGAAGACGAGAAGGACGACGAGGACGATCACGGTACGACGGCGGCGGCGTCGCTGCTTGGCCTTGGTGCGGGGCGGGGGGTTCTGCGTGTCCGGCCCACCCTCGTCCTGGGCCACGAAGAAGTCCTCGACGGTCTCCGGGTGGGCGCCGTGGGCGCCGTCGGTTCCTTCGGTGGAGGGGGCGGAACGGGATTCGCGACTCACGCTTCCTCTTCCCTCCTGCTCGACGACATGTTCTTCATGGATGGCTCCTCCGTAGGGGTGGGCAGCGGGCGTGGAACACCCGCTGCGTCACGTGTGGGAACCGGATCCCCCACATCCCGTCCGCGCGAACGTTGCATGTCGATGGCATGCTGGAGAATTTCGACGGCAGCCACCTGGTCCACCACTTTACGATGCTCGCGGCTGCTGAGGCCAGCCGAGTGCAGCGACCGATGGGCGGAGACAGTGCTGAGCCGCTCGTCGACGAGTCGCACCGGGATGGGGTGCGCCTGCCGGACGAGTTCCTCGACCACCAGCCCGGCGTACTCCCTCGCCATCTCCGCCGATGCCCCCTCGCGCCCGCTGAGGTTCTTCGGCAGGCCGATGACGATCTGCACGGCGTCGCGCTCGATCGCCTCGCGGGCCACGAGCCGCACGTCGTGGTTCCGGCGGGCGTCACGTTTCAGCGTCCTCACGGGCGTGGCGAGCAGGGAGTCCCTGTCGCAGGCGGCCAGGCCCACCCGCACCTGGCCGACGTCCACGCCCAGTTTCGGGCCCACCGGGTACGACGGCCCGGCATCCTGCCCGCCGGGATTCGGGCCAGTCACGGCGCCCTCAGCGATCCGCGACCGCCGCGCGGACCGCCGACAGCGCGTCGGGGATGCGTGCGGGGTCTGCGCCGCCGCCCTGGGCGACGTCATCCTTGCCGCCTCCGCCGCCGCCGAGGATCGTCGCGGCCGTGCGAACGAGCGCCCCGGCCTTGATCCCGGTGCCGCGGGCGCCCTCGTTCGTGGCGATGAGCACCAGCGGCCTGTCCTGGGCAACGCCGGCTGCGGCCACGACGGCGGGCTCCGAGCCCAGTCGGCCACGCAGGTCGAGCACGAGCGTGCGGAGTTCGTCGGCGCCGCCGATCTCGCCGGCGTCGTGCGCGATCACGCGGACGCCGTCGACGTCGACGGCGGTGTCCACGAGGGCTCCCGCCGCGGCCACGAGCTGTTCCTTCCGCAGCCGGTCGAGTTCCTTCTCCGCACCCTTGAGCCGGGTCAGTGTGGCCGCGAGGCGCTCCGGGAGCTGCACCGAGGGCACCTTGAGCATGTCGGACAATTCCGAGACGAGGGCGCGCTCAGCGGCGAGGTGGCGGAAGGCGTCGAGCCCTACGAGAGCCTCCACACGCCGGTTGCCCGAGCCCACCGACTGCTCGCCGAGCAGCGTGAGACTGCCGATGAGCGACGTCGACGCCACGTGCGTGCCGCCGCACAGCTCGCGGGAGAAGTCCGCGTTCATCTCGACGACGCGCACGGTGTCGCCGTAGGCCTCGCCGAAGAGCGCGGTGGCGCCGAGCTCCTTCGCCTCGGTGAGGGACATGATCTTCGTCTCCACCTCGTAATTGTTGCGGATCGCGATGTTGGAGACCTCCTCGATCTCCGAGCGGGCCGCGGCGCTGATGCCCTCACCCCAGGAGAAGTCGAAGCGCAGGTACCCGGCCTTGTTGAACGAACCGCGCTGCAGCGCCTCGGGGCCGAGGATCTCGTGCAGAGCTGCATGGACGATGTGCGTGCCGGAGTGGGCCTGCTCCCCGGCGTGCCTCCGCTGGCGGTCGACGGCGGCGGTCACGGTGGCGCCCTGCGCCGCCTCCCCCTCGCGGACGATCGCGCGGTGCACGCTCAGGCCCTTGAGCGGACGCTGGACATCGAGCACCTCGAGGACGAAGCCGTTGCCGGAGATGAGTCCGACGTCGGCCGCCTGACCACCGGCCTCGGCGTAGAACGGGGTCTGGTCGAGGACCACCTCGATCTCGTCACCCTGCCGTGCGCTCGGCACGGACTGCCCCTTCTCGAGGAGACCGATGATCACGGCCTCCGACGTGAGCTCGTCGTAGCCGGTGAAGACGGTCTGCCCGCGTCCGAGGAGTTCGGTGAAGACCGAGAGATCGGCATGGCCGGTCTTCTTCCCACGCGCGTCGGCCTGGGCACGCTGGCGCTGCTCGAGCATGAGGGACCGGAAGCCCTCGGCGTCGACGGAGAGACCGGCTTCCTCGGCCATCTCCAGCGTCAGGTCGATGGGGAACCCGTAGGTGTCGTGCAGGCTGAAGGCGTCCTGGCCGGACAGGGGTCGTTGCTCGGCGAGGGACTCCTTGACGGCCTCCTCGAGTCGCGCAGTACCCGAGGCGATGGTCCGCAGGAACGCCTTCTCCTCGGCGTAGGCGATGCGGCTGATGCGCTCGAAGTCCGCCTCGACCTCCGGGTAGGACCCCTTCATCGCGTCGCGGGACGCAGGCAGCAGTTCGGGGAGGCAGGCCTTCTCCACTCCCAGCAGGCGCATGGCGCGCACCGCACGCCGGATGAGGCGGCGCAGTACGTATCCGCGACCCTCGTTGGAGGGGCTCACGCCGTCGGCGATGAGGAGCAGGGACGACCGGATGTGATCGGCGACCACCCGCATGCGGACGTCGTCGGTGTGGTGCGGATCCTCGGCGGACTCGGCGCTGGTGTAGGCCTTCCCGCTGAGCTCGGCAGCACGATCGAGGACGGGGCGTACCTGGTCCGTCTCGTACATGTTCTCCACGCCCTGCAGGATCATCGCGAGGCGCTCGAGGCCCAGGCCCGTGTCGATGTTCTTCTTCGGTAGTTCACCCAGGATCTCGAAGTCGTCCTTGCCGATCCCCTCGCCGCGCTGGTACTGCATGAAGACCAGATTCCAGATCTCGACGTAGCGGGCATCGTCGGCCTCCGGGCCGCCGTCCACGCCATAGGCCGGGCCGCGGTCGTAGAAGATCTCGGAGCAGGGTCCGGCCGGACCGGGCTGACCGGTGGACCAGTAGTTGTCCTTCTTGCCCATCTTCTGGATCCGCCCGGCCGGGACACCGATGGTGTCGCGCCAGATGGTCAGGGCTTCCTCGTCCTCGTGGTAGACCGTGATCCAGAGCTTCTCCGCGGGCAGCCCGAAGCCGCCGTCGGCGACGCTGCTGGTCAGCAGCTCCCAGGCCATGCGGATCGCTTCCGCCTTGAAGTAGTCACCGAAGGAGAAGTTTCCGCACATCTGGAAGAACGTCCCGTGGCGGGCCGTCTTGCCCACTTCCTCGATGTCCCCGGTCCGGATGCACTTCTGGACGCTGACCGCCCGGTCGTAGGGAGCTTCCTCGCGAGCCGTGAGGTAGGGGATGAACGGCACCATTCCGGCGACCGTGAACAGGAGGGAGGGGTCGGAGGACACGAGGGATGCGGAGGGCACCACGGTGTGCCCGTTCTTCTCGAAGTAGCTCAGCCAGCGGGTGGCGATCTCATGGGACTTCATGGGTGGATCCTTCGGTGGGGTGATCAGGGCGCGGGAGGAACCGCGGGCATCACGGGGCCCTGCGGGCCCGGGCCCCGGCGACTGCCGGCGGAGCGGGCACGCACCCGGACGAGGCAGGTGCCGCCGGTGGGATCAGCGCAGGGAGCGCCGGGTGGGTTGGACGGCGACGTCGGGTGTGACGGAGGCATCCCCGACCGGGCCGGGTGCCGCCGGGGCGGCGGGCACCTCCACGCCCAGGGCCGAGCGCAGATCGTTCTCACGCTCGGACATCGCCGAGCGGACGGCGTCGGCGAAGTCGGCGATGCTGTCGCCGACCTGGCCCACGGCGCGGTTCAGGCCCTCGGGGCCGAGGGTGGACTTCGCCTGCGAGACCTTGCGCACCGCGACGACGCCGATGGTGATCCCGGCTGCAAGCCAGAAGACTCTTCTGATCATCGTTCTCTCCGTTTCAGTGGGGCTAGCGGCTACGGCGGCGGCGCGCGGGGGAGGTCCGTCCGGCGAAGGCCGAGCGGACGCCGTAGGAGAACGCCGACACCTTGATGAGCGGGGCGCCGATCGTGGCCGCGACCAGGGATGACAGGGCGGAGATGTTGGCCGATGCGTCGGAGACGTTCGAGGTGATGCCGTCGACGGTCTTGAGCTGCTGGTGCGTGGTGCTGACGGTGCTCGTGACCTCCTCGATCAGCGGCGTCGTCTCTTCCGTCACCGTCCTGATGGCCTTGCGGAGCTCGTCGAACACACGGCCGAGCTTCCAGATCGGCACGGCGAGCAGCAGGACCAGGACGGCGAACACGCCAGCAGCTATGAGGCCCGCAATATCTCCACCTGACATGGGCGGTCTCCTTTACGCAGGGGTGGCCTCGTGGCGAGGCCGGGCATGGGGATTTCTTGCTCTTAGTACCTTACAGAAGGAAGAGCCCGCGGCAGTGCCGCGGGCTCTTCCCTTACATACCGCTCCGGCTGCCCATCAGGCGTGGGAGGGGATGCGGTCGATCAGCGAGCGTAGTACTCGACGACGAGCTGCTCTTCGCAGGTCACGGGGACCTCGGAGCGCTTGGGGCGGCGCACGAGGCGGGCCTGGAGCTTGTCGAGCTGGACGTCCAGGTAGCCGGGGACGGCGGGAAGGACGTCGCGATGCGCACCGGCTGCGGCAACCTGCAGCGGGACCATGGTCTCGCTGCGGCTGTGCACGTGGATGAGCTGACCCTCGGCGACGCGGAAGGACGGACGGTCCACGCGTGCGCCGTCGACCATGATGTGACGGTGCACGATCAGCTGGCGGGCCTGGGCGCTGGTCCGGGCGAATCCGGAGCGGAGCACGAGCGCGTCGAGGCGCATCTCGAGCAGCTCGATCAGGTTCTCACCGGTCAGTCCTGCCGTGCGGCGGGCTTCCTCGAAGATGCGGGCCATCTGGGCTTCGCGGATGTTGTACTGGGCGCGCAGCCGCTGCTTTTCGCGCAGACGTACGGCGTAGTCGCTGTCCTGCTTGCGACGCGCGCGGCCATGCTGGCCCGGCGCGTAGGGCCGGCGCTCGAGGTACTTCTCTGCCTTGGGGGTCAAAGCGATGCCGAGGGCTCGCGAGATGCGAACCTTCCGACGGGCACGTGTGTTGTTGGCCACGTCTACCTTTCGATGTTTTCGCGGCGAAGAGACGTCAGCCGCGAGGGCATCAGTACTTCCTGGTGTCGCTGGCCTCCACTTGCGGAGAGCCGGGATTGGCCGCTTCCCGGTACTACAGTCCGTTGCGACCCTGGCCGCCGCCGAAACCGCAGGACAGATCCTGCGGCGGTATCGGGGAGACGGCTGGTACACGACGACTTGCCAGTCAGCGTCCAATGCTAGCAGTCACGCGGAGGGGTCATCGAATCGCTCATGGGTTTCCGGCCTGGCTCTCTACCTCCCGCGGATGATGCGGCGCAGGCGGGACAGCCGCGCGGCGATGTCCCGTTCCAGTCCGCGGTCCGTCGGCTCGTAGTAGTTTCGCTCGGCGAGATCGTCCGGTGCGTACTGCTGCGTGGCGATCCCGTGGGGCGCATCGTGGGAGTACGTGTAGCCCTTCCCGTGGCCGAGCTGCGAGGCCCCGGGATAGTGGGCGTCACGCAGGTGCGCGGGGATGCCCTGCCCGCGGCCTGCCCGCACGTCCGCGATGGCAGCATTGATGCCGTTGTAGGCGGCGTTCGATTTCGGGGCGGTGGCGATGTGCACCACCGCCTCCGCGAGGATGATGCGGGCCTCGGGCATCCCCACGAGCTGCACCGCCTGGGCGGCGGCGACGGCGGTCTGCAGCGCCGTGGGATCTGCCATCCCCACGTCCTCGGCGGCGGAGATCATGAGCCGGCGGGCGATGAACCGGGGGTCTTCCCCTGCCTCGAGCATCTTGGCCACGTAGTGCAGTGCGGCGTCGACGTCTGATCCGCGGAGCGACTTGATGAACGCGCTGGCGACGTCGTAGTGCTGGTCCCCCGCCCTGTCGTAGCGCAGGGCGGCCACATCCACGGCCTTCTCCGCGTGCTCGAGCGTGACGAGGGCGGGAAGGGATTCCTCGTCGCCGCCATCCTCATCCTCCGGGGGCCCGGCCGGGTGCTCCCCGGCTCCGGCAGGATCGGCCGCGGGACCGGAGCTCCGTTCCGAGCGGGCGACGCCGGCCGCGGCCTCGAGCGCCGTCAGCCCTCGCCGGGCGTCACCGGCCGCCAGCCGGACGAGGTGCTCGAGCGCCTCGTCGGAGACCTCGACCGATCCCGCCAGCCCGCGCTCGTCGTCGACGGCTCGCTGCAGCAGGCCGCGGATGTCCTCCTCGTCGAGCGGCCGGAGCGTCTGCAGCAGCGAGCGGGACAGCAGGGGCGAGACGACGGAGAAGGATGGATTCTCGGTGGTTGCGGCGATCAGCACCACCCATCCGTTCTCCACGCCGGGCAGCAGGGCGTCCTGCTGGGCCTTGTTGAAGCGGTGGATCTCGTCGAGGAACAGGACCGTGGTCTGGCGGTACAGATCGCGGGTGGTCAGGGCCTCGTCCATGACCCGGCGCACGTCCTTGACCCCGGCGGTGATCGCGGAGAGCTCCACGAACGTGCGTCCCTGGCCGCGCGCGATGACGTGGGCGAGCGTCGTCTTGCCGGTGCCGGGTGGCCCCCAGAGGATCACCGACGAGGGAGCCGCATGCGCTCCGGGATCCTGTTCGCCGGCGAGGGTACGCAGCGGCGAGCCACGGCCCAGCAGATGCTGCTGGCCCACCACCTCGTCCAGGGAACGCGGCCGCATCCTCACGGCCAGGGGGCTGCGCGGTCCACCGGAGGCGCGTCCCGGCGAGGCGGGGCCGTCGTCCTCGGCTGCTGCGCTGAAGAGATCATTCACGCGCTCCACGTTACTGTGGGCTCCTGACGACGCCCGCGCCATCGTGCCCGGCAGCCGACCACGAAGGACACGCCATGGCCCAGACCAGATCGGTCCTCCTCGAAGCACACCGCCTCGAGGGCTGGCTCACCCGGTTCCTCGCGCGCAACGGCCCCTACACCATGGAACCCGATCCAGGCTCGGAGGCCTCGGTGCGCATCATCGCCGCCAACGGGTGCGCCGCAGTGCTGACGCCCCCGTTGCCGGCCGGTCCCCGGAGCAGCCTGTCGGCGCCGTTGTCGGGTGGTCACGGCGTCGGCTCTGGGTCCCCCTCCCTGACCCGCGACCACGGAGCCGACCTGGTCGCGGCGCTGCTGGGCCGTCTCGATCTCTCCCTTCCCGTGGGCCTGCTCCTGATCCGCCGCGGAGGCTACTCGGTGGGCGTGGCCCGCCAGGGGCGGATCCTCGCCTCCAAGACCGGCACGCGCTACGTCCAGGGCAGGACGGCGGCCGGCGGCTGGTCGCAGCAGCGGTTCGCCCGCCGGCGGGCGAACCAGGCGGCGGGCCTCGTGGAGGAGACCGCGGGGCGCGCTGCTGCACTCCTCGCGGCGCACCCGCCGTCGTCCCTGCAGCTCGGCGGGGACAGGACCCTCGCCGGCCAGGTCCTGGCGGAGCCGATCCTCAGAGCATGGGCGGGTCTGCCGCAGACGCCCTTCCTGACGGTGCAGGATCCCCGGTACACCGTGCTCGAGGAAGCCGCGCGTTCGGCACTCTCGATCCGCATCACCGTGACTGATCCGCCGGTCGCCAGCTGACTCCGGAGGCCACCAGCGATTGAGCGAGGGGATCCCTCGATGCGGGTGATCAGCGACCGTGACGGACGCCGCTGACCATCGCGCTTGATCATCGGCTCGCGGCGGCTGCCGTCCGCAGGGACTCGATGGCGACGGCGGCGTCGTCCGCTCCATACACCGAGGAGCCGGCCACGAACACCGTGGCTCCGGCGTCCGCAGCCCGTTGGATGGTTTCGGTCGTGATACCGCCGTCCACCTGGACGACCAGGGGAAGACCCGCGCCCCGGATGGCCTCGGCGGCCCTGCGGATCTTCGGCAGCGTGAGATCCAGGAAGCTCTGCCCGCCGAAGCCGGGCTCCACCGTCATCACCAGGAGCATGTCGAGTTCCGCCAGCATGTCCAGATACGGCTCCACAGGAGTGGCCGGCCGCAAGGCCATACCCGCCCGGGCACCGGCGTCGCGCAGCCCGCGCGCCAGTCTCACCGGTGCGGCAGCCGCCTCCGCGTGGAAGGTCACCGACGCCGCCCCCGCCTCGGCGTACTGCGGCGCCCAGCGGTCGGGGTCCTCGATCATGAGGTGCACGTCCAGTGGCAGCGGGCTCACCTCGTGGATCCGCTGCACCACCGGGAGCCCGAGGGTCAGATTCGGCACGAAGTGGTTGTCCATGACATCCACGTGCACGGCATCGGCGGTGCCGATGCGCTGCAGTTCCGACTCCAGATTGGCGAAGTCCGCTGAGAGGATGCTCGGGTTGATACGGATCACTGTGGTTCCTTTCACGTGCCTGCGGAAGAGCTGCCGCGAGGCCTCAGCGGGTCCTGCGGAGCAGGGCGAGATACATGGCATCCGTGCCGTGGACATGGGGCCAGAGCTGTGCGCTCATCCCGTGGCCGGCCTGCAGCGGGCCGCCGATGCTCACGGCATCGAGCGCGGCCCCGGCGTCCAGGCGCTCGAACTCGGGCCGCTTGCGCAGGCAGTCGTCCACCACGGCGTCGGTCTCCGCGTGGTGTGGGGAACAGGTCACGTACGCGACCACACCGCCGGGCGCGACGGCGTCGAGCGCGGAGGTCAGCAACTCGCGCTGGAGAGGTGCCAGGTCCACGAGATCTGCCGGTCGCCGGCGCCAGCGCGACTCCGGTCGACGACGGAGTGCGCCGAGCCCGGTACACGGTGCATCGACGAGTACGCGGTCGTAGCTGCCCGGCTCCTCGGCGCCCACGTCCCGGCCGTCCCCCACCCGGACCGTCCACGACTCCTCCGGCAGGGGGCGCAGGGCCTGCCGCACCAGCTGCGCGCGGTGCTCGATCGGCTCGTTCGCGACCACGTGGACGCCGGTGTCCTGCCCGAGCGCCGAGAGCAGTGCGGTCTTGCCGCCCGGTCCCGCACAGAGATCGAGCCAGCGCTCGGGTTCGGTGCTGTCCACCTCGACGGCGGCGAGCGCGCGCGCCACCAACTGGGAGCCGGAATCCTGAACGCGGAGCGTGCCCGTGCCGATGCCGGGGAGCCGGCTGATGTCACCGCCTGCGTAGTAGGCGGAGTCGGGAGCCAGGCGTCCGGGTTCGGCACCGTCGTCGAGCACCTCCTCGAGCGTGCCGAGCCCCGGCAGCGCCACGAGATGCACGAGGGGCGCCGCGTTGTCGGCGGCGAGCAGGCTGTCCAGCTCCGCGACGTCGCGCCCATGGGCCACGAGTGCCTGGCGGAAGGCGCGGACGATCCACTCCGGGTGGCTGTGGGTGAGGGAGGCGATCGTGACGGGGTCCGTCAGTCCGGTGACCAGGTCGTCGACCCAGCCCTGGAGATCGCGCGCACTCACCTTCCGGAGCACGGCGTTCACGAGCGACGAAGGGCCGGCCCCGATGACCGCCCGGACCAGGCCGACGGTCTGGTCGAGTGCGGCGTGCGCCGGCACGCGCATGGCAAGTAGCTGGTGCACCCCGATCCGCAGGGCGTCCAGCACCGCGGGGTCCAGTTTACCGAGGGGCCGGTCCACGCACCTGGCGAGGACGGCGTCGTAGGTCCCCTGACCGCGCAGTGCCCCGTAAGTGAGCTCCGTGGCGAAGCCGGCGTCGCGGCGGTCGAGGCGGTGCTTGCGGATGCTCGCGGGCAGGACGAGGTTGGCATAGGCATCGTCCGCAGCGACGGCCCGCAGGACCTCGAACGCCACGAGGCGTGCGGGATCGGCACGGCGTGTGCGCTGCGACGGCGCCGCGTCGGAGAACTGCCGCTGCCCACCACGATTGCGTTCGCGACCCTGGTCGTCGCGCCGGCGATGGGCTCCCTGCGCGGGGCCTCCGGTTCCACCCGCCTCCCCCGCTCGTCGCGGACGATTTCCGTCCCGTGACCCGCTGCCGGATCCTGCGCTTCCCGTCATACGAACACCAGCTCTCCGCGCGCTGCCGCGCCTCGTGCCCAGTCGAGGGCATCCATCATCTTCTTGCCCGCCGGCTGGAGGCGCCCCAGCCTGACGGGCTGCGAGCCCGTGCCCACGAGGACGTTCCTGCCGTCCACGCGGAGCACTCCGGGGCCCAGGGCCTCCTGCGGTGGAGTGGATTCGCCGGTGGCCACTGCGGACGCCGCGTCCGTGACCGGCCCGAGCTTCACGCGCTGGCCGTCGAGGGTGGTCCACGCTCCCGGCTCCGGCGTGACGGCGTTGATGCGGCGTCGTACGGCGACGGCCGGCTGGGACCAGTCGATCCGCGCGTCGTCGATCGTGAGCTTGGGCGCGGCGCTCGGCTCGCCGGTCTGCGGTGTGGGCGTGAGTTGCCCGGCATCGATCCCGGAGAGCGTCTGGACGAGCAGGACGGCGCCGCTGTGCGAGAGGCTCCCGAGCATCTCACCGCTCGTGGCCGAGGGCTCGAGCGTCTGGGTCATCACCCCGAGGACCGGCCCCGTGTCGAGGCCTTCCTCGAGGAGGAATGTGGTCGCGCCCGCCACGTCGTCCCCGGCCAGGACCGCGTGCTGCACGGGAGCCGCACCCCGCCACGCCGGGAGGACGGAGAAGTGCAAATTGACCCAGCCGTGCCGGGGAACCATCAGTGCGGCCGGCGGGACGATGCCGCCGTACGCGACGATGGCCGCGGCGTCGAGTTCGAGGCCCGCGAGTTCGGCGACGAGTTCGGGTGTGAAGCGGTTGGCCTTCAGGACCGGCAGTCCCAGCTCGACGGCGACGGCGGCGACGGCGCTGGGCGTGAGGATCCTCCGCCGCCCGACCGGCGCGTCGACGCGCGTGAGGACGGCCGCGATGTCGAAGCCGGCGTCGACGAGAGCGCGGAGTGACGGGACCGCGACCTCGGGCGTCCCCGCGAAGAGGATCCTCACCGGCTGGCCCGGGTGCCGGTGGGATCCGCGGAGCGCGCCGGTGGTGCCGACGATGCGCCCTGCACGAAGCTCGAGCCGAGGGTGCGCGACCGCTCAGCCGCCGTGCGGGAGGTCACCCGGTTGTAGTCGGCGCGCCGGATGGCCCGGAGCGCGTTCTTGCGATCCTCGCCCACGAGCCGGTCGATGTAGAGCGTGCCACCGAGGTGGTCCGTCTCGTGCTGCAGGGCGCGGGCCAGCATGCCGGTTCCCTCGACCACGATCTCGTGCCCCGAGACATCCACTCCGGAGACCCGGGCCCAGTCCGTCCTGTCGATGTAGCTGCCGACGCCGGGGACGGACAGGCAGCCCTCGACGTCGGACTCCCCCTGGGACGGTCCGGCGGTCTCCAGCACGGGGTTGACCACGTGCCCCTCGACGCCGTCCACGCGATACGTGAAGACCTGCAGGCCCACGCCGATCTGGGGAGCGGCGAGACCGGCCCCCTGGACATCGATCATGGTCTCGGTCATGTCCTCGATCAGCCGCGCCAGCTCGGGCCCGAAATCCGAGACCGGGGCGGCCGGCGTGCGGAGGATCGGATCGCCGATCATGCGAATACTCAGGACGGACATCGGTGCTTCGTTCCTCACGTCGGTCGCGCCGCCCGGCGGAGGACGCGGGCAGCACGGTTCGGTCGGCGTGGCCGGGGCCACGAGGTTCCCGTCAATCCTAGTGCCGGGTCACCGACCGCTCGCTCGGGCTACTCCGTGAGAGGATCCGGGTCCCCGGGTGCGGCCGCCGCCGACATCCGGAGGAGGCGACGGAAGCGACGTCCGGTGACGTGACAGGGGGGCGACGTCGAGGAGTTGCTCAGGCGGAGTGCGTCGAGTGGGCTGATTCGTCCGCCGGGGTCCTGGCCGGCGGAGGTCCGATGGGCAGGAGCGCCCGGCCGGCCTCCTCAGCCTCCAGCCCCGCCTCCCAGGCGCGGCGCAGGGCGCAGAACCGCAGCCAGTGCTGCTTCAGGACCGCCGGGTTGGCCCGCATGGCACGTACCTCGGTCTGGCCGACGGCGACGCCGAGCAGGAGGGGTTGGTCCCCGTGCGCCCATGGGCCCCACCGGCCCTGCTCGGGATCCACGAGGGACTCCTCGGCCTTCATCCCTGCGACGAGCTGCATGACCACCTTGTCGTCGAGTGCCTTCACGAACCCGTCTCGATCGGTCTTCTTGGTCTTGTAGTCGATCAGGCAAGTACGTCCGCCGATCGTGGCGACGAGGTCCAGGGTGCCCGCGTAGCCCAGCGTCGCGTTCCAGACGGTCAGCTCCGCCTCGATCGGGCGGACGTCGTACAGCTCCCACCATTCGTCGAAGCGCTGGGCGAAGCCACCCTCCTCGTGCTCCTCTAGTGCGAGCCGGGCGGCGTCGACCTCGTCGGGCCGCCCGAGCGCCCGCAGCGCCACCTGCTCGCAGTAGTGGTGAACGCGGGTGCCGCGCAGTGCGGCGTCGTCGCGGTACCGCTCGGCTGCCGTCGCCGCCTCCCGCACTGCCGTCCTCAGTTCCGAGGGCTTGCCGAGCGCCCCCGGCAGGCGCGGGTCCCGGGAGAGCGCGCTGGCTGCCATGTGACCGAACCACCCGCCCAGCGAACTGGGCAGCTGCGAGATGACGGTGGTGATCGACGGCACCGTGGGCTGCTCGGAGGTGGATCGGGCGTACATCCTGCCGTGCGGTGTCGCGTGCGCGAGGAGGGGTGCGGTCATGGTTCCACTCTCCCAGATCCCTCTGACAGACCGGTCCCGCGATGGCGCGCCGGCGGCAGGATCCGGCCCCGTCATGCCTGCCGCTGGATTGGACGAACCCCCGGACGTCCTATAGTGTTTCCTCTCGTTGGAAAACGAGGAATCACCGTTGGATGCACGGCATCGTGCGATGGTTCCGAAAGACTTTTTCTTCTGCGGACGTAGCTCAGCTGGCTAGAGCACCACCTTGCCAAGGTGGATGTCGCGGGTTCGAATCCCGTCGTCCGCTCGCAAGTCACCGTAGGGTCGGAACTCACCGGCCGCCGAAGCGATTCGGTCATGGTGGGGTGGCCGAGAGGCGAGGCAGCGGCCTGCAAAGCCGTATACGCGGGTTCGAATCCCGTCCCCACCTCACTACGGTACGAGCACCATGGAAATGGGCGATTGGCGCAGCGGTAGCGCGCTTCCCTGACACGGAAGAGGTCACTGGTTCGATCCCAGTATCGCCCACCACAGCGTCCCTTCGGGGACGCTTTTCTTTGCGGACGTAGCTCAGCTGGCTAGAGCACCACCTTGCCAAGGTGGATGTCGCGGGTTCGAATCCCGTCGTCCGCTCTCGGGCCGAACGTCGGCCATTGCCCGGTCCTGGCGAGGACCGGGCATTTTTTGTGTCCCCGGGATCCGCTGCGGCCGCGTGGTGACGACGCCACAGGACATCCCTCCCACCTGGCCTAGGATGACTGCACGGAGACGGACCACGTCTCCATGACCGAAAGGAGGTGTCCGTGGGTTTATTGGACGGGCTCAAGGGCAAGGCCGGCACCCTCGCGGGTAAGGCAGGCGAACTCGTTGGCGACAATGCCGACAAGGTCAAGGACGGTCTCGGTAAGGCTGGCGACTTCGTCGACAGCAAGACCGGTGGCAAGTACTCGAACCACATCGACGGGGCGCAGGACAAGGCTTCGGAGATGGTCGACAGATTCGACAAGAAGGACGGCAACGACGACGTCAGCCCTCCCCCGCCGGCCGTGTGAATCCCAGCCTGGCAATACAGAAGCGCCGGTACCGCCGAGAGGCGGCACCGGCGCTTCTTGCGTCCGTCGAGGATCTAGCCGGGCACCTCACTGCCCTGACGGGCGAGCGCTGTGAGGCGGGAGACCGCCCGGTAGTACTTCTTGAGGTAGCCACCGCTCATCATCTCGTCCGTGAACAGATGGTCGAAGGTGGTCCCGCTGGCCATGATCGGCACGTCGCGGTCATACAGGCGGTCGGCCAGGACCACGAAGCGCAGGGCGACGGACTGCTCGGTGATGGTCCCGACGTCGTGCCAGGCAACGGCGTCGACGCCATCGAGCAGTTGGCGGTACCGGCTGGGATGCACATCGGCGAGGTGTCGCACCAGTTCGGTGAAGTCGTCCTCCGCGACGACTCCTGCCGGGTACGTCGCGATGCGTTCCCGGAGCGACTCCTCGTCCAGTGCCTCCGGGGCCTCGGGCAGTCCGCGGTGCCGGTAGTCCTCGCCATCGATCCTGGCCACCTCGAACTGGTCGGCGAGGACCTGGATCTCGCGCTGGAAGTCCTCCGCCGCGAACCGGCCGTCCCCCAGCGACCCTGGCAGCGTGTTGGACGTGGCGGCGAGTTTGACGCCGGCGTCGGCGAGTTCGCGCATCAGCCGCGACATCAGCACCGTGTCGCCGGGATCGTCGAGCTCGAACTCGTCGATGCAGACCAGGCTGTAGGTGCTGAGCGCGTCGACGGTCTTCCGGAAGGTCAGGGCGCCCACCAGATTGGTGTACTCCACGAAGGTCCCGAAGGCCTTCCGGCCCGAGGATGCATGCCAGAGCGAGGCGAGCAGGTGGGTCTTGCCGACACCGAAGCCGCCGTCGAGGTAGATGCCGGCCCTCGTGGTCTCCTTCTTTCCTCCGCCGAACAGCTTGCGCAGGCCCGACGGCTTGGACTCGTCGACCGACGCGGCGAACTCGCGGAGCTTGGCGACGGCCGCGGACTGCGACGGCTGTTGCGGGTCGGGGCGATAGCTGTCGAAGGACACGTCCCCGAAGCGCGGCGAGGGGTAGAACCCTCCCAACAGCTCATCGACGGAGACCTTCGGTGCGCGCTCGGTCAGGTGTTCGATGGTTGGCACGGATCTTGCTGCTTTCTGTCGCCTGCAGGAGGAGGGCGCGCGCCCGGAGCGGTCGCTGCGCACAGCAAGACTACGGCACCCGGACCTGCTGGAAACTGCGGATTTACCCGTGGACCTACCGTGGTACCGGTGGCCGTCGCAGTCCTCGGGACTAGGCGCTGAGGAAGATCTCCAGTGCTGTTCCATCGGGATCGCGGAAATTGACGGCGGTCCCGTAGGAGGCGTCCACGAGACCGCTGTGTTCCACCCCGAGGGTACTGAGGTGATCGGCCCATGCCTGCAGCTCCTGCCGCGTGTCGACCCCCAGCCCCAGGTGGTCCATTCCGGGCCTGAATGGCGTGAAGATCTCGCCGGTGGGACGGGCGTGCTGGGTCAGGCCGAGATTGGTCCCATCAGGAAGGGTGAAGAGCCGCCGCTCCAGATTGTCCCCGGACAGCTCGCCCGAGGGCGGGAAACCCAGCACTCGCTCGTAGAACGCCGTGCTGATCTCCAGATCGTTGACGGTCAGGGCAAGATGATTGATTCCGGTGACGGTAGGCATGGTTACAGTCAACCGCACCCGGGCAGAGGATGGGCCGGTCCGCGGTCCGCCCCGTGGACTAGATTGAGGTCCTCGACGTCAGGAGCATTTCGTGCAGATCCACCACTCACTACTTCGGCGCTGCGTGGAGCTCGCCTCGGAGGCGCTCGACGCCGGCGACGAGCCGTTCGGATCGGTCCTCGTAGGCGCTGATGGTGGGGTCCTCCACGAATCCCGCAACAGGGTCAGCGGAGGGAACGCGACCCTCCATCCCGAATTCGCCATCACACAGTGGGCCGTGGCGGAACTGACGGCCGAGCAGCGCGCCGCCGCGAGCGTCTACACCTCCGGGGAGCACTGCCCCATGTGCAGTGCAGCGCACGCCCTGGTAGGTCTCGGACCGATCGTGTACGCGTCGAGCACCGAGCAGCTGTTCTCCTGGCTCCGGGAATGGGACCAGGAGCTGCCCGCCTTCGCACCCCTGCCCATCGCCGAGGTCGCTCCGGACGTGGAGATCTCTGGTCCGTTCCCCGAGTACGAGGGTGTGATGAAGGCCCTCCAGGCGCGAGCCCGCAAGATCGTCCGACCCGTCCCCGGCGGATCCTAGTAGGGGGAGCCGGCGGAGAGGACGGTCAGCCCGTCGGCCACGACGACGCCGTCGTGCAGGACCGTGCGGTCGGTGCCGCGGTCCATGACGGCGGACGTGATGGTCTCACCGTCCACCAGCACCAGATCGGCGCGATCGCCCACGGACAGGCCGGGCCGGTCTCCGACGGAGGCCAGTCTCGGCACGTCGCGATCCATGATCGAGGCACCACCGATCGTGGCGACGGCTAGCGCGTGTCCGATGAGCTCGTCCCTGCGGAAGCCGTTGACGAAGGCCAGCTGCCAGGTGCGGTCGAGCAGATCGCAGGTGCCGTAGGGGCTCCAGTAGTCGCGCTGCCCGTCCTCGCCGAGCCCGAAGCGCACACCGGCGTCGGTCAGCTGATCCAGGGGAAGGTGGTTCGAGGTGCTCGGGGCCACGGACGTCATGGAGATGTCCAGCTCGGCGAACGTGTCGATCAGGCGTCGGCTGGTGGACTCGTCCACGCTCCCCAGCTCGTAGGCGTGCGAGAGATTTACTCGTCCCTGCATCCCCAGAACCCGGGTGCGTTCGGCGATAAGATCCGCCGAGAAGACCCCCATGGTGCCCGGTTCGTGGAGGTGGATGTCCACATCCACCTGGTACTTCTCCGCGAGGCCGAAGACGACGTCGAGGTGACGCACGGGATCGCGGTCCAGTGCGCACGGGTCGATGCCGCCCATGACGTCGGCACCGGCCCTCAGCGCATCCTCCAGGTACTTCTCCGTACCGTCCTCCAGCAGGATGCCGGCCTGGGGGAACACGATGATCTGGACCTCGGCCTCGGCCGCGAACTTCTCCTTCGCGGACACGACGGCCTCGTATTTCTCCAGCTTGCAGTCCACGTCCACCTGCGCGAAGGAGCGCACTCGGGTGGTACCCCTGGCGATCATGCGTTCCAGGGTGCCTGCCACACGCTCCTCCAGGCCGATCTCGGCGTCACGCCAGTGCTCGCGGTCGTTGCTCATCATGCCCCACACACCCGGCCGGCCGGTGTGCTCGCGGAAGGGCAACCCGATGCGGGTGGAATCGAGATGGACATGGACGTCGGTGAAGGACGGCAGCAGGATACGGCCCCGGCCCGGTACTTCTCCTGCGCCCGGCCGGCGCTGCGGATCATGGGGAGAGACCGACGCGATCCGCCCCTGGTCGATCACGACGTCGCTCGCTTCTGCGGCCCACGGCCTGACGTTGCTGATGAGCATGGTGCCCCTCCTCGTTCCTCGGACCAGTGCATTCGGCGCGACCGGATGCAGAGCTCGCGGCATGATCCCCCCTTCCGGCCCGGTCGGGTCCGCCAAGAGGTGGAGGAAATGTGTGCGCGTTCGCCCTGCTTGCCGACGAGATTGAGGAACTCGACGGGACGGGCGGGAAATCCATGCGTCCGCATTTCCCTTCGGCACTACAGATTGCCAGAGGATGTCTCGCGGAGCATCATCGGGACGGAGGTGAATACGTCACCTGCAACCGGCCCGGGAGAACAGAAATGACACGTGGACCTGCAGCGCGCACCGTCGGGATCACGGCGGAAGCCGGACCGCCGAGCGGAGGTAGGGATGCGACAGAGCACGCCTTCGACCAGGGGTACTGGGACCAGATCTGGGCAGGGGACCGCGCAGCGGCAATGGGCGGCGCTCGACCCAGTCCCCACCTCGTCCGCGAGGTCGCGCACCTGCCGCCGCGCAGCGCCCTCGATGCAGGCTGCGGCTCAGGTGCCGAGGCGAGATGGCTCGCCGAGCGAGGCTGGACGGTCACCGGAGCGGACATCGCCGCCGCAGCACTCGACCGCGCGGCGGAGCGGGCTGCCGCTGCCGGGGTCACCGAGCGGACCCGCTGGCTCCAGGTGGACCTCTCGACCTGGGAACCGGACGAGTCCTACGACCTGGTCACCACGCACTACGCTCATCCCGCGATGCCCCAACTGGACTTCTAGGACCGCATCGCCGGGTGGGTACGCCCCTCGGGAATCCTCCTCATCGTCGGTCACCGAAGGCACGAATGGGCACGGGCACGATCAAGGGCACGATCGGTCCGGGAGCGACGGCGGCGGGCATGATGCCGGCTCCCCACCGGCCTCGGCCTCAGCGACGGCGGCCGAGATCGCCGCCCGCCTCGAGCCCGCGCAGTGGCGGATCCTGACCTCCGAGGAGTCACGCCGCACGGTGTCCGACCACGACGGTCACGGCACCACGCTTCAGGACGTCGTCGTCAGGGCCACCCGACTCGCGTGACCCTGCCGCCCGCCGGACGGTCGACCGTCTCGTCGACCAAGCACGAGCGCCGAGGAGTCCGGTTCCGTGGAACCGGACGCCTCGGCGCCCCGGGCAATCGTGTTCGCGCTCGCCTCGGAGCTCCGAGGCCGCGACCCTACCTCTTCAGGTGCGAGGTCCGGCGTAGCCGCGTGTTGACGAATTCGCCCATACCCCAGCGACCGAGCTCCCGACCGAAGCCGGAGCGCTTCACTCCGCCGAAGGGCAGGCCGGGCAGCGTGGTGCCGTGTTCGTTGACGTAGGCCATGCCGACGTCGAGCTGATCGGCGACCTCCTGGGCCCGGGCGATATCGGTGCTCCACACCGAACCACTCAGACCGAAATCGACGTCGTTGGCGAGAGCCACGGCTTCCTCAGGTGAATCCACGCCGTAGACGACGGCGACGGGGCCGAAGATCTCCTCCGAGTACGCGTCCATGTCCTTGGTGACTCCGGAGAGTACTGCAGGCTGCATGAAGGCTCCATCACCCTCGGCGGCCTGACCGCCCACATGGAGGGTGGCACCCTGCTCCACCGCACGCTGCACCTGCGCCACGACGCGGTCCCGAGCCTCCACTGAGGACAGCGGACCCATCTGGGTGTCCGACTTCGTCGGATCACCGACCTGCACGTTCTCGAACACCGAGACGACCGTGGAGAGGAATGCGTCGAACTCCGAGTTGGGGACGATCATCCGCTTGGGAGAATTGCACGCCTGTCCCGCGTTGGAGAGCCGCGCTTCGGCTGCGATCTCAGCCGTCTTCTGCACTTCGCCGTCGTCGAGCACGATCAGCGCGTCCGATCCGCCGAGTTCGAGCACCACCTTCTTGAGGTTCTTCCCCGCCGTCTCCGCGACTGCCGCGCCGGCCCGCTCGCTGCCGGTGAGGGAGATCCCGCGTACCCGAGGATCGGCGATCATCTCGGCAATCTGCTCATTGCTGGCGAAAATATTGATGTATGCGTCTTCCGGGATTCCGGCAGTATGCATGATCTCGGCCATCAATTCGGAGGACGCCGCACAGATGGGCGCGTGCTTCAGCATGACAGTATTTCCCGCCATGAGATTAGGACCCGCGAATCGCGCTACCTGGTAATAGGGGAAGTTCCACGGCATCACTCCGATCAGCGGACCGACCGCCTCGGTCTGCGTCATGGACTCGTCCGCGCCCTGAGGGTCGAGTAGTTCCGGCTCGAGCAATTTCGGTCCGTTCTCGGCGTACCAGCGATAGATCGCCCCGGACAGCTCGGCTTCTCCTACCGCCTCCGCGAGTGGCTTCCCCATCTCGCGTGCGATCAGCTCGGCCAGTTCGTCCTTCCGGGCATCGTAGGCATCGGCGACCTTCGACAGTAGCTGTGCGCGTTCCTCAACCGGAACGTCGCGCCATGATGCGGCGGCACGATCCGACCGCTCGATGATCCCGGCAACCTCGGTGTCCGCCAGTGTCGTGAATTCCTGCTCGGTTTTGCCCGTGGCAGGATTGGTCAATGAATACGTCGTCATCTCTTCACCATATGCCGACGACAAGTCCACTGTCGATTCTTCGAAGATCGACGCGTCCAATCTCGTAAAGAATCCCCACGAGGGAATAAAGCAGCATTCCTTATTGCTGTGTAGTTTCCAACAAAAGCGCTTCTGTGCCATTGATCAGGCGCCAGCAGTGACCAGTAAGCCGCTGGCGGGCGCGGACGGAAGATCGCTCAGGTTCGTCTCGGTGAATTCCGCCTCCGACAGTGAGCGGACGGGTTCCTCCTCGATGCGGAAGCGCAGGGCTATCTGAGGTCGGCGCTCCCCGGAACGGAAGGACGCCGGAAGCAATGTCCCGACGACCTCGTTAGGCTGGGTAGCAAGACAGAAGCAGTGTCCCCACAGCTACGCGAGAGGCCCCCATGACCCTGGCTCCAGATACGCAGGACAAGTTCGCCGAGTACGCCCATCCGGAACGGCTCGTCTCCACCGACTGGCTCGCCGCCAACCTCGACACCGATGGCCTCGTGGTCGTCGAATCCGACGAGGATGTCCTCCTGTACGAGACAGGGCACCTGGCGGGTGCCGTCAAGATCGACTGGCACACCGAGCTCAACGACGAGGTGACCCGCGACTACATCGACGGCGAGGGATTCTCGCGACTCATGGCCTCCAAGGGCATCTCCCGGGACACCACCGTGGTCATCTACGGTGACAAGAGCAATTGGTGGGCGGCCTACGCACTCTGGGTCTTCACGCTCTTCGGTCACGAGGACGTCCGACTGCTCGACGGCGGCCGCGACAAATGGATCGCGGAGGGCCGGCCGATCACCACGGACCGCCCTGAGATCACCGCCACCGAATACCCGGTCGTGGAGCGCAACGACTCCGTCATTCGCGCCTACCTCGACGACGTGCTCGAGCACTTCGGAAAGCCGCTGATCGACGTCCGCTCCGGCGACGAATACACGGGCGCCCGCACCACCATGCCCGCCTACCCGGAGGAGGGCGCCCTGCGCGGTGGGCACATCCCCACCGCACAGTCTGTCCCCTGGGCCCGCGCCGCAGCCGAGGACGGCAGCTTCCGCACCCGCGCCGAACTCGATGCGATCTACCGCGACGAAGCCGGCCTGAAGGACGGGGACGACGTGGTGGCTTACTGCCGCATCGGCGAGCGCTCCAGCCACACCTGGTTCGTGCTCACGTATCTGCTCGGCTTCCAGAACGTCCGCAATTACGACGGCTCATGGACCGAATGGGGCAACGCCGTCCGCGTGCCGATCGTGAAGGGCTCCGAGCCCGGCGAAGCCCCGGTGCTCCCGTCGCGGTCGTCGCGATGACCACTGAGGCCATCCCGTCGAAACTCGCGGAGATCATCGACGACTTCCAGGATCTGACGGAGCCGGATCGCCTGCAGTTGCTGCTGGACTTCTCGCGCGAGCTCCCCGAGTTGCCCGAGCGCTACGGGGAGCATCCCGAACTGCTGGAGCGGGTAGTGGAGTGCCAGAGCCCGCTGTTCCTGACCATGGAGATCGGTGACGCACCCGAGCGGGCCGTGCACCTGTTCTTCTCAGCACCGCCTGAGGCTCCCACCACACGCGGGTTCGCCGGCGTGCTGCTCGAGGGGCTCGACGGACTCCCCGCAGCGGAGCTGCTCGCGGTACCCGACGACGTGCCGGACCGGCTCGGTCTCACCCGTGCCATCACGCCGCTGCGGATGCGGGGCATGAGCGCCATGCTGGGCCGGATCAAGCGGAAGATCAGGGAAGCGCAGTAACGCTTCCCCACGGCCGTCCGCCACCAGGGAGGACGCGGCCGTACAGATGCGCGTGGAGCCAGCGTTCGACGGCGGCCTCCCAGCGCTGCGGGTCCACGTTCCACTCCTTGGTGTGGCGTGCCCGCTGGAAGCGTTCGAGCGTGACGAACGCCGGGTTCTTCGCGGCCAGGGCCGCGGATGGCCCGATCGGCACGAACTCGTCGTCCTCACTGTGCAGGATGAGGGTAGGCAGAGTGAGCTGTTCCGCCCGGGCTATCCAGTCCATGCTCCGCAGGTCCAGGGGCGCCGCGAGACCCGTGATCCTGCGCGCACGGCGGCTCGCGAGCAGATACTGACCCAGCCGCCCGACGGGCGCCGGAATGCGGTTCAGCGCGGCATGGTGCGCCAGGACCTCGATCCAGTTGATCACCGGTCCGTCGAGCACCACCGCGGTGATACGGCGACGGTGCCGCGAGAGATCCGCGGTCTGGAGGACGATCGCGCCACCCATCGACCACCCGAAGAGGACCACGTCTCGCGCCCCGTGCGAGACCGCGAAGTCGATCGCGGCGTCGACGTCGTGCCACTCGGTCATCCCGAGTCCGTAGCGGCCGTCCGGCGCAGACGGCGCCTCGCCGTCATTCCGGTAGGACACGACCAGGCTGGTCAGCCCCAGGGACCGCGCGGGGGTGAGCGCGCGCAGCGCCTCGGCACGCGATGCTCCGCGACCGTGGACCATGATGGCCCAGGTACGGGCGGGCGCCTCGGCCCGTACCAGCCAGGCGGGCGCCACGCCCCCCTCCACGGGGACGAGCACCTCCTCCTCGGCAAAACCCATCGCGGCCGGCGAGGGGTACACGGCTCCGCCCCACCAACCACGTGTGGCTGTTTCCAGATCACCCGTGTAGACGGTCTCCACGTCCCGCTCGACGGTGCCCTCACGGGGAACGTAGGAGCGGATCGCTCCGATCCGGGCATGACCGGCACCCTGCTGGAAGTACAGGCTGTAGGTCCCGTCGACCGTCGTGTCCTCATTGGCCGGCAGAATCACGGTCCGGCTGCCCCCCGAGCCGACGACGGCGAGGATGTCGAGATTCTCGTCCCTCGTACGTGCAGGCGTCACGATCTGCCGGGCGAAGAAGACGGCGAGTCCCGAGACCACGCCGGCCATCGAGGACGCAAGGGCCGCACCCGCCCCCACCCCCAACGCCGTCCACCTCAGCCAGGGAGCAGTGCCGCTCCGGACCACCGTCGCAGACCTCTTCGATGCCATAGCTTCCTTTCTACCCTGCCCACCCAGCGTCGTCGATCCACGCCACGGTGCCGCAGTACAGTGGCGCAATGACGCAAACAATCCTTGTGCTCGCCGAGGAAGCCCTGACGCACCCCGATCTCCTCAATCTGCAGACCCTGCAGGGAGACGAGCCGGCCGAGGTGGTGATCCTGATTCCGGAGGAGCGCAACGAGTCCGTCCTGGGTCAGTTCTTCCGCCATCTCGGGCTGCTGGAGGTCGGTGAAGCGTTCCGGTCGTTCTCGGCGGACGATCGCCGGCAGGACGAGGTGGAGGCCCGTACCGCCCTCGAGCAGTCCCTTCAACTGCTCTCCCGGGAGGGTTTTTCCGCGTCGGGCCATACGACGACGGGCGATCCGGTCGACGCCCTCGTCGAGGAGGCCGGCACGAGGGCTGCGGTGCAGGCCATGGTCATCACGCGGCCCCATGCGTTGGCGGACACCTTCCACACGGACTGGGCCAATCAGGCCCAGGACAAGCTGGGCATCGCGGTGCTCCATGTCTATGCGGGAACGGGATTTATCGGCGACTCCTAGGCGTTATGAAGAGTATGACTACTGAATCAGAAATCTACCGCCCGGAAATCGAGAAGTCCGACGAGCAGTGGCGCCAGGAACTCTCCCCCCAGGAGTACGCGGTACTGCGCAAGGCGGGCACGGAGCGCGCCTATGCGGGCGAGTACTACGACGAGAAGACCGCGGGGACGTATGCGTGCCGCGCCTGCGGCGCCGAACTGTTCACGAGTAATGAGAAGTTCGACTCGCACTGCGGCTGGCCCTCCTTCTGGGCGCCGCTCGCCGAGGACAAGGTGCGCTATCTGCACGACCGCTCCATGGGTATGGAGCGCATCGAGGTGCGCTGCTCGCGCTGCGACTCCCACCTCGGGCATCTGTTCAAGGGCGAAGGCTTCGACACCCCGACCGATCAGCGCTTCTGCATCAATTCCATCTCCATGAAGCTCGTCGAGGCGCAGTAGCAAGTCCTGCTCGTCGCTCCTTCGGAAGGCCGGCCCTCGGGCCGGCCTTCCTCGTACTGGTCAAGCGACGCTGGTCCACGAGACGGTCCTGCGATCAGTCAGCGTAAGAGTTACTTCACAATGAGCTTCCTGAGTATAAGTAGCGCTGTCTTCAACGCTAGGCTTCTTGCAAGGATCAGCGACGACGAAGAGGAAGCAGGAGCCATGACCATCAGCACACTGGCACCGGTAGACAGCAGCCCACAGGCCACCCCGGCGTGGCAGGCGCTCAAGGAAGCGGTGCACGGGCTGCGCCTCCTGCAGGTCAAGGACGGGTCCATCCCCGAGACCGGGGACCACGACGAAGCGTGCCGGCTGGTGGCAGCCATCACGGCGGCGGTGCAGGATCTGGCGCCCCGCTTTCCTCACGACGCCGAGTACCTGCAGCGGACGGTCGCGGCATTCGAGGCGTGGCAGGGCAGCGCCTTCGCCATCCCGGACTTCCTCGAGCCGCTCCTGGCCTTCCAGCCGCAACAGGACCGCCTCGACGGGCTCCAGCACCTCGTCGTCTTCCCGATGTACACCCAGAACGGCAGCACCAACCGGTTCGTCGAAGCCGTGCTCATCGAGGTGCTGTGGCCGGAGTTCATCGCCGAGCTCGAGGCCGGCGACTACTCCAACGCCCTGTTCGTCCCGATTCGGTTCCTCGATTTCACCGAGGGCTACGACACCAATTCGGCGGTCCTGTTCCCGGAGACCGTCGCCGTGAGCTCCACGCCGACATTCACCTGGGGTGCCATCTTCGCCGACCGCGAAGCCGCACGCTTTCGCCGCGTGGTCAGGGCCGCAGCCGACATCACACGCCTGGATCTGCCCGCCGACGCCCTCGAGCTCCTCGACGACCAGCAGCTCACCGAGGAGACCTTCGTCATGTGGGACCTCATCCACGACCGCACCCACATGCGTGGCGATCTGCCGTTCGATCCGTTCATGATCAAGCAGCGCATGCCCTTCTTCCTCTACTCCCTCGAGGAGCTGCGCTGTGACCTCACCGCGTTCCGCGAATCGGTGCGGATCGAGAAGGACGAGGACGCCTCCCCCGAGGCGCGCAGGCACGCGAAGCTCGTCCAGTACGCCGTGATCTTCGATCGCATCTTCCGCTTCAGCATCACGGGCAGCCGCGTCCGCAACTACGACGGCCTGGGAGGACAGCTCCTGTTCGCCTGGATGCATCAGCACCATGTGCTGCACTGGACCGACACCAAGCTGACGATCGACTGGGAGGAAGCGGCCGACGTCGTCGTCGCCCTCGGTGAGCAGATCGAGCAGCTGTACTGGCGCTCCATCGACCGGCCCAAGATCGCCCACTGGCTCGCCGCCTACGAGCTCGTCTCCGCGACGGTCACCCCGCACCCCGCCTCGGTGTGGGCGAAGGGCCCGGACGCGCTCGAGCTCACCGGTCCGCCCCGGGCGCTCACCGACGCCGTGCTCGACGACGAGTTCCCGCTCTCCATGTTCTTCGAGGCGCTCGACCGCAAGATGAAGCCGGTCATCGAGTCCACAGCGGGCATCACGGCGGACTCCGCATGAGCGCGCCCGGCGCACAGCGCACCGCCGTCGTGGCCGGGGCCACGAGTGCTTCGGGAATCGCCCTGACCCACAGGCTCCTGGAGAAGGGCGCTGACGTGGTGGCCGTCGGCTCCGACGCCGGACGTCTTGCCGCGGCCTACGCGGGCCTCGACGGCGTGGGCCGGCAGGTGTGCGACCTGACGGATGAGGCCGCCGTCGCCGACCTCGCGGGCCGGGTCCGGCAGGACCACGGTGGAGCCGACGCCCTCTTCCATCTCGTGGGCGGTTGGCGCGGCGGCAAGGGCATCACCACCCAGCGCACGGACGACTACGCCTTCCTCCACACCTCGGTGTTCCTCACGCTCTTCAACACGAGCAGGGCCTTCTACGACCAGCTCGCGGACCGGGGCGGCCGGATTGCCGCGGTCTCCGCGACGGCGGTCGCCAGGCCGACCGCCGCCAATGCCTCCTACGCAGCCGTGAAGGCCTCGGTGGATGCCTGGCTGCAAGCCGTGGCGAACGGCTTCACGAAGGACGGGGTGGAGGCGGCGTCCACCGCCATCGTGGTCAAGGCCCTCGTGGACGATGCCATGCGCGCCGAGCAGCCCGAGCGATCCTTCCCGGGCTTCACGCACGTCGACGATCTCGCGACGATTCTCGTGTCCCTCCTGGACACCCCGGCCGCCGAAATCAACGGAGCCCGCATCGACGCCGGTCGGGGATAATGGTCCAGTGACCGACACCATGGATGTTCCCGCTGTGAACCACGCGCCCACGAGCCTGCACGATCGCACCCTGCGCAGCTTCGCCTCCGACAACTACTCGGGAGTGCATCCCGAGGTCCTCACGGCGCTGGCCGCCGCGAACGAGGGGCACCAGGTGGCGTACGGCGAGGACCAGTACACCGCCCGGCTCCTCGAGGTGATGGAGCACCACTTCGGCGACGGCATCTCCATCTTCCCCGTCTTCAACGGCACGGGGGCGAATGTGCTCTCGCTGCAGTCGATCCTCCCGCGCTGGGGTGCCGTGATCTGCCCGCAGACCGCCCACATCAACGTGGACGAGAACGCCGCTCCGGAGCGCGTGGGCGGGATCAAGCTCCTCACCGTCCCCACTCCCGACGGCAAGCTGACCCCGGCGCTCATCGACCGGGAGGCCTGGGGCTGGGGGGACCAGCACCGGGCGCAGCCTCTGGCCGTGTCCATCACCCAGACCACCGAACTGGGCACGCTCTACTCCGTGGCCGAGATCAGGGCCATCGCCGACCACTGCCACGCCAAGGGCATGCGCCTTCACATGGACGGGGCGCGCCTCGCGAACGCAGCGGCTGCACTCGGCCAGCCCCTGCGCGCCTTCACGCGCGACGCCGGAGTGGACATCCTCTCCTTCGGCGGCACGAAGAACGGCCTCATGTTCGGCGAGTGCATCGTCGTGCTGAACCAGGAAGCATCCACCGGTCTGGACTACTTGCGCAAGCTGAACATGCAGCTCGCCTCGAAGATGCGCTTCGTCTCGGCGCAACTGATCGCCTTGCTCGAGGGTGACCTGTGGCTCCGGTCGGCCTCCCACGCCAATGCCATGGCCGCCCGCCTGACGGAGGGTGTCCGCGGCATCGAAGGTGTGACCCTGACTCAGGAGACCACGGCCAACGCGGTCTTCGCCATCCTCCCTCCCGGCGCCGCCGATCGCGTCCGCGAGAGCTTCCGGTTCTACGACTGGGACCTCGCAGCAGGCGAGGTGCGCTGGATGTGTTCGTTCGACACCACGGAGGACGACGTCGACGCCTTCGTCGAGGCGATCCGCCGGGAAGCGGGGGCCTGACCCGAGCCGCACGCCTGCTGCTCGGCGATCCGGCCGCGGCCGGCAGGTAGGGCAGGGAAGGCCTCCTCGGCGCGCCGCCCTCCGTCCGGCCGACCCAGCGCATAATCTGCGGTGGTGAGTGCAACCGGTGGCGTGTCGCAGCTTCCCGCGGAGTTCGTCGATGCCCTGACCGCACTCCGGGCAGCAGTGCGTCGCAGCCCCCTCCGCCTGGAGGAGATCCCCGCACCCTCTCGTCTCGCCCCCTTCGCCGTTGCCCTCGGGGCCGACATCGTGGACCTCCCGTCCACGGGACCGTTCTCCCCGCAGCGCCCGTTCACCCCCGCACCGGGACCGGAGGAGCTCGCCACCGGCCGTTTCATCCTGCTCTACGACCCGCAGGGCTCCTCCGTGTGGAACGGGAAGTTCCGGATCGTCACGTACATCCGCGCGCAACTCGAATCAGCCATGGGAGAGGACGCGCTCCTCAGCTCGGTCGCCTGGACCTGGCTCTGCGAGGCGCTCGAGAATCACGGGGCCCGCCACCACAGCATTGCGGGCACAGCAACCCGGATCCACTCCGAGAGTTTCGGCACCCTCGAGGATCGCGCCGACACCATCGATATCGAGCTGAGGGCGTCCTGGACGCCGGAGGTCGCGGGTATCCGCCGCCACCTCGAGGCGTGGGCGGAGCTGGTCTGCATGTTCGCCGGTCTGCCCCCGCTCCCGGAAGGCGTGACCCACCTGCCCCACCGCCGGTCCTGAAGTGTCGGGAACCAACGGGGTTAGACTGCGAGGACCATGAGTGCCCATACCTCCGAACAGACGGACAGCACCACCTCCGCTGCATCCGCCGTCGAACCCGAAGCCCCCGCTCTCCCACTCCTGAACGAACCGCAGGACGGCGTTCCCCTCGTCATCGACACACGGGCCGGCCTCGAACGGGCCGCAGCCGCCCTGGCTGCAGGAACCGGGCCGGCGGGCGTGGACGCGGAGCGGGCCTCCGGATTCCGCTACGGACAGCGGGCGTTCCTGGTGCAGATCCGCCGCCAGGGCTCCGGCACCTGGCTCATCGATCCCGAACCGTTCGACGACCTCCGCCTCATCGACGACGCGCTCGCGGGCGTCGAGTGGATCCTCCACGCCGCGAACCAGGACCTGCCCGGGCTGGCAGACCTCGGCATGCACCCCAGCAGGCTCTTCGACACGGAACTCGCCGCCCGGCTCGCCGGTCTTCCCCGGGTGGGACTCGCCGCGGTCATCGAGTCCCAGCTCGGCTTCACCCTGGCGAAGGAGCACTCCGCCGCGGACTGGTCCAAGCGACCCCTGCCCGAACCCTGGCTCCGCTACGCAGCACTCGACGTCGAGGTCCTCGCAGAGCTGCGCGACAAGCTCGCCGCCCTGCTCGACGAGGGCGGCAAACTGTCCCTCGCGGAGGAGGAGTTCGAGCACATCCGGCGCACTCCGGCGGCGGAACCACGGGTGGATCCATGGCGCCGGACATCAGGACTCCACCAGTTGCGCGACAGACGACAGATCGCCGCGGTACGGCAGATCTGGCTCGAACGCGAGGAGCTCGCACAGCGCCGCGACGTCGCCCCCGGACGCCTCATCCCCGATTCCGCGATCATCGCCGCTGCAAAGGCCATGCCGGGCACCGTTCCTCAGCTACTCGCCACGAAGGGCTTCCATGGGCGGGCGGCGCAGAAGGAGGCTCCGCGGTGGCTGCGGAGCATCAGCGAGGCCCGGAACCTCACCGAGCTGCCTCCGCTGCACATCCCGACGAACGCGCCCCCGCCCCCGCGCACCTGGCCCGAGCGGGATCCCGAGGCCGCCGCCCGGCTGCAGACTGCCCGCCCCCGTGTGGCGCGTCGGGCGGAGGACCTCGGCATGCCCGTGGAGAATCTGATCACCCCGGATCACCTCCGCCGCGTCGCCTGGCGTCCCCCCGCCGAGATCTCGCTGGAGAGCGTTTCGGCGGCACTGACCGATCTGGGGGCCCGCCGCTGGCAGATCGAGCAGGTCGCAGCGATCATCACCGTGGCCTTCCTCGACCCCGAACCTCTGATCGACAAGAATCAGCAGGACGTCCGCGTCGCTCCCGGATCCTGATTCCGGACGCGGAGCATTGGTTGCACGCCATGTTACCCACCAGTAACATTGGCGCGGATCAACATCTCAAGGAGGAGCACACGTGAGCCCAGAACCCGGCACCGCGTCCACACGGAGCGCAACGAGATCGGTGCGCGACGTCGTCTTCGTCGACGGAGTACGGACCCCGTTCGGACGAGCGGGCGAGAAGGGGATCTACGCAGGAATGCGCGCCGACGACCTCGTGGTCAAGTGCATCCGGGACCTGATGAGGCGCAATCCCTCGTTGCCGGCCGCGCGCGTGGACGAGGTGGCCATCGCGGCCACCACACAGACCGGCGACCAGGGTCTCACCATCGGCCGTACCGCGGCCCTCCTCGCGGGACTGCCCCGCTCGGTGCCGGGCTTCGCGATCGACCGCATGTGCGCGGGCGCCATGACTGCCGTCACCACCACGGCGTCGGGGATTGCCTTCGGAGCCTACGACGTGGTGATTGCAGGAGGGGTGGAGCACATGGGGAACCATCCCATGGGGTCCGGAGCAGATCCCAACCCGCGCTTCGCGTCGGAGCGGATCGTCGATCCCGCTGCGCTCAACATGGGCAACACCGCCGAGAATCTGCACGACCGCTTCCCGGGCATCACCAAGGACCGGACCGACGCTTATGCGGTGCAGAGCCAGCAGAAGCTCGCCAGGGCCTACGACGCCGGTCAGATCCAGCCCGACCTCGTACCGGTGGCCGGCAAGAAGGCCGGATCCGGGTGGACACTGAACACCGCGGACGAGCCACCCCGCCCGGGCACCACGCTGGAGGACCTTGCGAGCCTGCGCACGCCCTTCCGCGCCCATGGCCGGGTGACCGCGGGCAACGCGGCCGGGCTGAACGACGGCGCCACAGCAGCCCTGCTCGCCTCGGGCGACGCCGCGGAAGAGCTCGGGCTACCCGTCCGGATGCGCCTGGTCGGTTATGCGTTCGCCGGGGTGGAGCCCGAGGTAATGGGGATCGGGCCGGTCCCCGCGACGGAGAAGGCCCTGCGCCAGACCGGCTTGAAAATCGACGACATCGGTCTCTTCGAGATCAACGAAGCCTTCGCCGTCCAGGTCCTGAGTTTCCTCGACCACTTCGGCATCGACGACGAGGACCCCCGCGTCAACCGATACGGCGGCGCGATCGCCGTCGGCCACCCGTTGGCGTCCTCCGGCGTCCGGCTGATGAACCAGCTCGCCCGCCAGTTCGAGGAAGACCCTGACGTGCGGTACGGCATGACCACGATGTGCATCGGTCTCGGCATGGGTGCCACCGTCATCTGGGAGAACCCCCACCACGAGCACTACGGACAGGATGCAGCATGAGCTTCGAACGCTACGACGAACTGGCCGGGCTCTTCCCGGCTGAGATCGTCACCCACTCCTACGTCGAGGACATCGATCTGCCCGAGGACGCCGGTGTCCTCGCGCTGGTCACACTGGACAACGATCTGGACCAGACGAAGCCGACCACGCTCGGTCCCACCACTCTGATCGAGTTCGGCCGTACCCTCGAGACCCTGAAGGAGCGGGCTGCGTCCGGCGAGATCGTGGGGGTCGCCGTCACCGGCAAGCCCTACTTCCTGGTTGCCGGAGCAGATCTCAGCACTGTGAAGAGCGTGAAGTCCGAGCATCTGGGCAGGCTCATGGCTGAACTCGGACACGAGGCGTACGATCTCCTCGCCGACATGGGTGTGCCGAGCTTCGCCTTCATCAACGGCGTCGCGCTCGGCGGGGGTCTGGAGGTAGCGTTGGCAGCCACCTACCGCACGGTGTCCGCCGGTGCCAAGGGCATCGGTCTTCCCGAGGCTTTCATCGGGCTCGTCCCGGGTTGGGGCGGTGTGTACCGCCTGCCTCGCCTGATCGGTCCCGCGAACGCGGTCAAGGTCATGATCGAGAACCCCCTGAGCAACAATCGAAGCCTCAGCGGCGCAGAGGCGTACGAGCTCGGCATCGCCGACGCGCTCTTCGAACCTGCGGACTATCTCGAGCAGTCCCTGCTCTGGGCGGCACGAGTGCTCCGCGGTGGCAGCGCGGAGGAGTCCGTGGAGCAGCGCCGCCGCGAACTCGCCGATTACGACGACGACGCCTGGGTGTCGGCCGTCGCCGCCGGCCGGGCGTTCGTCGAGGCGAAGACGGGCAACGCCGCTCCCGCGCCGTCGCGTGTGCTGGACCTCCTGGAGGCGGGACTCCAGCTGTCACAGAAGGAATCGGCGGCGGCGGAGTGCAACGCCCTGGCCGAGCTGATGCAGACACCGGAGTTCCAGTCGACGGTGTACGCGTTCCTCGACCTCGTGCAGAAGCGTGGCAAACGTCCCGCAGGAGCACCGGACAGGAAGCTCGCTCGCCCGGTGTCGAAGGTCGGTGTCGTGGGTGCCGGCCTCATGGCGAGTCAGCTCGCCCTCCTGTTCGCGCGCCAGCTGAAGGTCCCGGTGGTTCTCACCGATATCGACCAGGCACGCGTGGACAAGGGTGTCGCGTACGTTCATGCGGAGATCGAGAAGATGCTCGGCCGGAAGCGCCTGTCCCAGGACGCGGCGAACCGCACCCGTGCCCTCGTCACGGGCTCGGTGTCGAAGGACGCCTTCGCGGACGCCGACTTCGTCATCGAAGCGGTCTTCGAGGAGATGTCCGTCAAGAAGCAGGTCTTCGCCGAGGTGGAGGCCGTCGTCTCCCCCGAGTGCATCCTCGCGACCAATACGTCCTCGCTCTCCGTCGCCGAGATGGCGGCAGACCTCCAGCACCCCGAGCGTGTGGTGGGTTTCCACTTCTTCAACCCGGTAGCCGCCATGCCGCTGCTCGAGGTGGTCCGCGCGCCGAGGACCGATGACGCCGTCCTGGCCACGGCCTTCGTCGTCGCGAAGGGACTGAAGAAGAACGCCGTCCTGGTCCAGGACGCCCCCGCCTTCGTGGTCAACCGCATTCTCGGCCGGATGTTCGGGGAGATCACTGCGGCCTTCGATGAGGGTACCGACGCAAAGACAGCGGATACGGCCCTCGCTCCGATGGGCCTGCCGATGAGCCCCTTCAAGCTCCTTGCGCTCGTGGGCCTACCCGTGGGCCAACACGTCCAGGAGTCACTGCACACTGCCTTCGGGGATCGGTTCCACGTCTCGGAGAACCAGCAGAAGCTGATCGACGCCGGAGTCAGAAGCCTGTGGGAGAAGCAGGAGGACGGGACGCACGCGGTGCCCGAGGCGACGCTGGCCCTCATGGACCGTGGCAGCAGCCCGTCGACCGCGGAGGAGGTTCTCCGGCGCACGCAGGACGGCCTTGCCGACGAGATCGGACGCATGCTCGACGAGGGTGTGGTGGCTGCGCCCGAGGACATCGATCTGTGCATGATCCTGGGTGCCGGATGGCCCATGCACCTCGGCGGCATCACTCCGTACCTCGACCGTGTGGGTGCTTCGGAGCGCGTGAACGGCAAGCAGTTCCATCAGGAGTGATGCTCGAATGATCGATCCTTCGGATCTCATCGACCTCGACGGCCTGCTCACGGACGGTGAACGCGCTGTGCGCGATGGTGTGCGCGAGTTCGTGGACACCGAGATCAGACCCAATATCGCCGGTTGGTACGACCGCGCGGAATTCCCGCTGGAGCTCGTGCCGCGCCTGGCCGAACTCGGCCTCCTGGGCATGCACATCGAGGGGTACGGGTGCCCGGGCCGGAGCTCCGTGGAATACGGGTTGGCGGCCCTGGAACTGGAAGCCGGGGACTCGGGACTGCGCACGTTCGTCAGTGTCCAGGGCTCCCTCGCGATGAGCGCGATCGCGAAGCACGGCACGGAGGAGCAGAAGAACGAGTGGCTCCCTGCGATGGCAGCCGGATCCGTGCTCGGTTGTTTCGGCCTCACCGAGCCCGCGGGAGGCTCCGATCCCGGGAGCATGCTCACCTTCGCGAAAAAGGACGGCGACGGCTGGATCCTCAACGGCAGCAAGCGCTGGATCGGTCTGGCGTCGGTTGCACAGGTGGCGATCATCTGGGCGATGACCGACGACGGCGTCCGCGGCTTCCTCGTCCCCACGGACACCCGAGGTTTCACGGCGACCCCCATCGCCCAGAAACTCTCCATGCGGGCCTCGATCCAGTGCGACGTGGAGCTCACCGATCTCCGGCTGCCCGGCACAGCGCTCCTTCCCGGGGCGAAGGGGCTGCGCGGGCCCTTCGAGTGTCTCAATGAGGCGCGCTACGGGATCATCTGGGGCGCCATGGGCGCTGCACGCGACAGCTACCTGGCAGCGCTGGACTACTCGAAGGAGCGCCTGCAGTTCGGCAAGCCGCTGGCCGGCTACCAGCTCACCCAGCTCAAACTCGTCGACATGGCCCTGGAGATCAACAAGGGAATCCTGTTGGCGTTGCAGCTGGGGCGCCTCAAGGACGCCGGTGCGGTACAACCGCACCAGATCTCCATGGGCAAACTCAACAACTGTCGGGAAGCCATCGCAATCTGCCGGGAAGCACGTGCGATGCTCGGCGGCAACGGCATCACGCTCGACCACTCGCCGCTACGGCATGCGAACAACCTCGAGAGCGTGCGTACCTATGAGGGAACCGACGAGATCCACACCCTGATCCTCGGCAACCACATCACCGGCATATCGGCCTTCCGCTAGGTGCATGTCGACCTCCCGGGCGGCGCCGGCGTAGCGTGGTCGGAGGTATTACCGCTGGAGCGCACCTGATGGAAGGGGCGGGTCGCCGACATCGCGACGGTAGTGCTAGCCATCACCATCACCTGGTGCATTTGGCGGGCAGGGTCAACGGGACGGTGCTGTGGGCAAATCTGCACCTCCTGTTCTGGCTCTCGCTCATCCCGTTCAGCACCCGGTGGATGCAGCAGACCGACTTCGCACAGGTGCCGGTGCTCACCTACGGCATCGACCTCCTGCTGTCCGCCGTGGCCTTCCTGATGCTCCGCGGCGCGCTCGTCCGGCAGGACGGGCCGGACGGCCACCTCGCCCGTGCGCTGCGCGACGACCGGAAAGGGAAGCTGTCCCCTGCTCTATCTCGCCGGGATGGCGGCGACCCTCGTCCACCCGTGGATCGGGCTGGGCGCCTACGCGGTCGTGGCCCTCATGTGGCTGCTCCCAGAGCGCGGGATCGAACGATATGTCGCGCAGCTCAACGAGTGAGCTCGTGGACATTCGACGCGCACGGTGCGGATATCGCCAGCCCATGTAACGACTGAGCACCTATTTGGACCCCCTCGGGGAGCGCCGGTCACCAGGTCGACAGGAGCGAGGAACAGGCCGGCTTCGGCCAGCTGACGGCGATCAGGGCCCTATCTGCTCCCTGTCCGCCGGTGAAAAGGCATCACCGCCGAGCTTCGCCTGACCGAATGTGGTGGATTCTGCAAGGGTATATTGGCTCCTCGGTTCGACAGACGCTGTCCAGCCCTGTCCAGATCCCGAGGGGAATTGTCGAGCCGACCGACTTTTCATGCAGCAGGCGAAACACCGAGAGCACGATTCAATTCGAGGAACGGAGTATTCGTGCCAGTCATCGAGGCCAACGAGATCTTCAAGGTCTTCGGCCCCAAGCCCGAGCGAGCTGTCGAAAGGCTGCGCTCCGGAGCGACCCGCGAGGAGCTCCGCAAGGACGACCTGACCCCCGCCGTCATCGACGCCACCTTCGACGTGGGCGAGGGCGAGATCTTCGTGGTCATGGGCTTGTCCGGGTCAGGGAAGTCGACGCTCATCAGGATGGTGAACGGACTCCTCATGCCCACCGCGGGATCCATGAGCATCACGGGCGAGGACATCACGCGACTGAGCGGCAAGGACCTGCGCCGGGTGAGGCGGGAGAAGGTCAGCATGGTCTTCCAGCACTTCGCGCTCCTCCCCCACCGCACGGTCGGGGAGAATGCGGCGTACGGGCTGAAGGTCCAGGGCCTCAACCGCTCCGAGCGCGAGGCGAAGGCCGAGGTGGCCCTCCAGATGGTCGGCCTCGACGGTTGGGGAGGTTCCCTGCCGGGCGAACTCTCAGGGGGCATGCGTCAGCGTGTGGGCCTCGCCCGGGCGCTGGCTGCGAAAACCGACGTCATGCTCATGGACGAGGCGTTCAGCGCCCTCGATCCCCTGATCCGCCGGGAGATGCAGGACCAGTTGGTGGATCTGCAGCACCAGCTCGGCAAGACCATCCTGTTCATCACCCATGATCTCAACGAGGCGATGCGCCTCGGCGACAGGATCGCCATGATGCGCGACGGACGGATCGTCCAGGTCGGCACGACGGAGCAGATCCTCAACGACCCCGCGAACGACTACGTGGCCAAGTTCGTCCAGGACGTGGACCGTACCCGGGTCCTCACCGCCTCGGCGATCATGGAGGCTCCCGTGGCGCTGCTGGGAAGCGAACAGGGCCCCCGCGCGGCCCACCGGCTCCTGCGCGAGAACCAGCTCTCCAGCATCATGGTGGTGGGCCGCGACAAGACCCTGCGGGGCATCGTGCACGAGCACGAGGTGGCCGACGCGGTCCGCAAGGGCTCGGATGATCTGGACGGCCTCCTGCGCAGCGCCGCCACCGTGCGCGTCGACACCGCACTCGCCGATCTGATCACCGCCGCAGCGGAGAGTCCGGCGGCTCTGGCCGTGGTGGACGAGCACGGCAAGCTCCGCGGAGTGGTCCCGCGCGTCACCCTGCTGAACGCCCTCGGTGATCCCAATACGGTCGTCGAGCACGTAGGACCCGACGAGAAGGTGATGGCATGAGCGTATCCACCAGCCAGTTCAGTGAGACGGGTGTTCCCCGCGTACCGGTCGGCGACGGCATCGAGGTCGTGTTCGACTGGGTGGACGACAATCTCGGCGGGTTCTTCCGTTCCATCCGCGATCTCATCCTCGGCGCCACCGACGGGCTGGCCGATGGACTGAACGCACCCGCACCCCTCGTGCTCGTGGTGCTGTTCGCAGCCCTCGCCTGGCTGGTCAAGGACTGGAAGTTCGCGCTCGTCTCATTCATCGGCCTGGCCTTCGTGATCAGCGTGGACCAGTGGGAGAACGCGATGACCACGCTGTCACTGGTGCTCATAGCCACGATCATCGCGCTCGTCATCGCAATCCCTGTCGGGATAGCGGCCGCCCGCTCACCCTCGGTCAGCAACGCCGTGCGGCCGGTGATGGATCTCATGCAGACCATGCCGGCCTTCGTCTGGCTCGTGCCCGTGGTGACCCTCTTCAGCATCGGTGTGGCGGGCGGCGTGGTCGCCACCGTGATCTTCGCGCTGCCGCCCGGGGTCCGCCTGACCGAACTCGGGATCCGGCAGGTGGACGCCGAGGTGGTCGAGGCCGGCCACGCCTTCGGCAGCTCACCGGGGCAGATCCTCCGCGGGATCCAGATCCCTCTGGCGCTACCGACCATCATGGCCGGCGTCAACCAGGTGATCATGCTGGCACTGTCGATGGCGGTGATCGCGGGACTCGTGGGCGCCGGAGGACTCGGTGGGGCCGTGACCTCCTCCATCTCCCAGCTCGACATCGGCCTCGGCTTCGAGGCCGGACTGTCGGTGGTGGTCCTGGCCATCTACCTGGACCGGACCACCGCGGCCGTGGGCGGCGGGGCAGCAGCCCGTGCCCGCCGCATCACCGGCGGCTTCGGCCGCATGCTCGGCCGGTCCCGCACCACCGCTGCCCCCGTCCCCGCGGGCAGCCCCACCTGATCCCCCAGCTACTGCACGGGAACCCTCCACCAGCGGTTCCCTCCGATGAGAAAAGGAAGAAGAGCCATGACGAAGAAGTTGCACGCACGTAATCTCGGCCTGTTCGCCGCGCTGATGAGCCTCACGCTCGGCGCCACCGCCTGCGGATCCGACAGCTCCGACGACAGCGCCGGCGACAGCGGTTCGGCCGATGAGAACCAGACCATCGCCCTGGGCATCATCCCCTCCTGGACCGATGGGCTGAGCACCGCCTACCTGTGGCAGGACATCCTCGAGGACGAGGGCTTCGAGGTGGAGATCAAGGAGCTGAGCGAGGCGGCCCCGCTGTACACCGGGCTGTCCAACGGCGACGTGGACGTCTACCCCTCGGGCTGGCCGGACGCGACCCACGCCGAGTACATGAAGGAGTACGGGGACGACATCGAGGATCTCGGGACCTACTACGACAACGCGAAGCTCACCTTCGCCGTCCCGGAGTACACCGACATCGCATCGATCGCCGACCTCACGGGTAACGCCGACCAGTTCGACGGCAGGATCGTGGGCATCGAGCCGGGTGCGGGCCTCACCGCCGTCACCAAGGACAGCGTCATGCCGGCCTACGGGCTGGACGGCGACTACGAGCTGGTGGAGTCCTCCACCACCGCGATGCTGACCGAACTCCAGAGCGCCATCGACGCCGAGGAAGACATCGTGGTGACCCTGTGGAAGCCGTTCTGGGCCAACAGCGCCTTCCCGCTGAAGGACCTGGAGGACCCCGAGGGTGCGCTCGGTCCCGTGGAGGGCCTGCACACCCTCGCCCGCACCGGCTTCGCGGAGGACTTCCCCGAGGTGGCCGACATGATGGCCAACTTCACGCTCGACGACGAGCAGTACGGCCAGCTCGAGGACCTCGTGGTCAACGAGTACGGTTCGGGCAAGGAGGCCGAAGCCGTGGACCAGTGGCTGGAGGAGAACCCCGACTTCGTCGACAGCCTCAAGAGCTGACCTGGACCATGGAAGGAGGAGGGCCGGTGCTACCGGCCCTCCTCCTTCTTGTCGTGCACCCGCACCCGGGCCCCCGGGGAAACCCCGGGGATGGCTACCGATCGGCTACGCCGGGAACAGACGGTCCAGTTCCTGCAGATCCTCCGCCGACGGCGACCAGTCCGCAGCTGCGGCATTCTGCAGCACCTGCTCGGGCGACGTCGCTCCGGCGATCACGGAGCCGACGGACGGCTGGGCGGCCAGCCAGGAGAAGGCGACCTGAACTTCGCTGACCTCACGCTCCGCTGCGAACCGGGAGTACGCCTCGAGCTGGTCCCAGTCGGCGGTCTCCAGCAGATTCTTCCGCGAGTGTGTCAGGCGGCTTCCCGCCGGCACCTCATCGCGGCGGTACTTACCGGTCAGGAGGCCGTTCGCCAGCGGGAAGTACGGCAGGACGCCGAGTCCGTACGCCTCGGCGGCCGGCACCACCTCACGCTCCAGCCGGCGGTCCAGCAGGCTGTAGGGGTTCTGCGCGGAGATGAAGGGTGTGTACCCGCCGCTGCGTGCTGTGAACTCGGCCTCGGCCACCTGCCAGCCCGAGAAATTCGAGTGCCCCAGGTAGCGCACCTTGCCGCTGGTCACGAGGTCGTCCAGCGCGGCCAGGGTCTCCTCGATCGGCGTGAGGACGTCCGGGGTGTGGTACTGGTACAGGTCGATCCACTCCGTGCCGAGGCGGCGCAGCGAGGCTTCGACCGCCCGGACGATGTAGCGGCGTGATCCGCGCGCATTCCAGTCCCGCCCGTTGGCGCCGTCCATGTCGAGCCCGAACTTCGTGGCGAGGACCACGTCGTCGCGCCGGGAACCCAGGGCCTTGCCGAGTTGGATCTCGCTCACTCCCGGCGCCCTGCCGTACATGTCGGCCACGTCGAAGAGCGTGATGCCGGCGTCGATCGCGGCGTGTACGACGGCGTCGGTCCCCTCCTGCGACTCGGAGGCGGTGCCGGTCCTGCCCAGGTTATTGCAGCCGAGCCCGACGGTGGAAACGCTGAGTCCGGAGGAACCCAGTCTGCGATAGGTCATCATGGTTCCAACCTACCAACACCGTTGCCCCGGGCACACGATCCGGCGCGCCGGGTTCAGGCGAACCAGACGCCGATCTCGCGCTCGGCCGATTCCGTCGAGTCCGATCCGTGCACGAGGTTCTGCTGGACCTTGACGCCCCAGTCGCGCCCCAGGTCACCGCGGATGGTACCCGGTGCCGCAGTCGTGGGTTCCGTGGCGCCGGCGAGGGAGCGGAAACCCTCGATGACGCGCTGCCCCTCGAACACCGCCGCCACGATGGGTCCGCTCAGCATGAACTCGACGAGCGGCTCGAAGAAGGGCTTGCCGGCATGCTCGGCGTAGTGCTGCTCGAGCAGGTCGCGCGTGGCGTACACCTGCTTGAGGTCGGCGATGCTGTAGCCCTTGGCCTCGATCCGCGACAGGATGGTCCCGGTCAGTCCGCGGGCTACGCCGTCGGGCTTGACGAGGACGAGGGTGCGCTCGGTGCTCATGTGATCTCCTGGGTCTGCGGCATCGGCGATACCGCGATGGTTGGGTGCTCGGAAAGATTCTACCGACGGTCTCATTCGGGGTTCGCCTTCTCCCACTCGGCCTGTAGCCTGTCGCGCTCCACGTTCTCCCGGTCGATGCGCGTGCCCTGGCGGATGCCATAGAGCCAGGTCACGGCGAACGCGGCACCCACCAGGAACATGGTGGGTTCCAGGAAGCCGCCGGCGATGATGACCAGCTGCAGGAACCAGCCGAGGCCGATCCCCCATCGCTTCGTCACGACGGCGCAGGTCAGGATCAGGACGACGCTGAGGACCAGCCCCGAGGTCAGGATGAGCACGGGGCTGATCTCGTCGCGCCTGAGCCCGAGGACGGCCAGTGTCGCGAAGAACACCACGAACGCCTCGAGCGCCAGGACCGTCGAAGCGAAAAGGACCTTCGTGGACCGACGCTTCCGTGGCATTCCGGGCCGCCACTCGCGCTGCGCCTTCGTCATGCGTGCCATGCCGTGCCTACTTCCCCAGCAATGTTCGGGCTTCGCCGACCACGGTGATGGAGCCGGTCACGAGGATCCCTCCGGCGAGATCGTTGTTCTCCTCGGCCTTCATCACGGCCCATTCCAGGGCGTCGTCGAGACCCGGGAGGATGGTGATGTTCTCCTCTGCGAAGCCGGCAGCGAGAGCGGCCTGCAGCAGATCCGCGGCCGGCACGGAGCGCGGCGACGTGGACTGCGTGAGGCAGAGATCCTCGAGCATGCCGCCGAGCTCCTCGTGCAGTTCGGCGAGCATGCCGGCCGCGTCCTTGTCCTGCAGCGCCCCGATCACCAGGACCAGGCGCGAGAAGTCGAAGGCCTCCCGGATGCCCTTCGCTGCGGCACGGGCGCCGGCCGGGTTGTGCGCAGCGTCGACGATGATGCTCGGGGCGGTGCGGACCACCTCGAGGCGGCCCGGTGAGGTGACGGCACGCAGGCCGTTCCGCACGAGCGTGGTGTCCAGCTCCCGCTCTCCTCCGCCGAGAAAGGCCTCCACCGCGGCGACGGCCAGGGCGGCGTTCTCCGCCTGGTGCTCGCCGTGCAGCGGGACCAGCAGCTCGCCGTAGCGACCCGCGAGGCCACTGAGCGAGACCACCTGCCCGCCGACGGCGACGGACCGGGACTCGACGCCGAACTCGATGCCCTCGAAGCGGAACTCCGCGCCGACCTCCTGCGCCCGTTCCAGGAGGACCTGCGCGGCGTCGCGGGACTGGATGGCGCTCACGAGGAAGGCTCCGGGCTTGATGATGCCCGCCTTCTCCAGGGCGATGTCCTCCACCGTGTCCCCGAGGAGATCCGTGTGGTCGAGGGAGATCGGCGTGATGACGGCCACCTGGCCGTCACCCACGTTGGTGGCGTCGGTGACCCCGCCGAGCCCCACCTCGATCACGCCGACATCGATCGGCTCGTCGGCGAAGATGGCGAACGCGAGGATGGTGATGCACTCGAAGTAGGTCAGGCGCGCTTCCCCGGCGACGAGGAGTTCGCCGTCGACGATGTCCAGATAGGGCTTGATCTCGTCCCAGACGCGGACGAACGTCTCGTCCGGCACCGGCTCCCCGTCGATGCTGATGCGCTCGGTCACGCGGGACAGGTGGGGGCTGGTGTAGCGGCCAGTGCGCAGATCGTGCGCCAGCAGGATGCTCTCGATCATCCGGGCGGTCGAGGTCTTCCCGTTGGTCCCTGTGATGTGGATGATCGGGAAGGCCCGGTTCGGCTCCCCGAGGATCTCCATGGCCCTGTGCAGCGGAGCCATCCGGGGCTCCATCCTGTCCTCGGGGGCACGGCTGAGCAGATCGGCGTAGACGCTCTCCACGGAGAAGGCGTCGTGATCCGGCCGATCCTCCTCGGTGCTGCCGGTGTCGGTGGTGCCGTTCGTGTCATCCATGCACTGACTCCTGTTTCTCGACGGTGACCTTCTCGACGGTGATGGCGAAGTCGCCGTCGGCGTCCTCGTCGGCGATGATGCGCAGCCGGACGGTCAGGGTCTCGGCACTGATCAGCTCCGCGTTCGCCTCCAGTGCGGCCACCTGCGCGGGTGCCACTCCGATGACGGTGCTGATGCGATCGCTGATCCGCAGATCCGCGTCGCGGCGCGCCTGCTGCACGGCCCTGATCGCATCCCGTGCCGTACCCTCGGCCGCGAGCTCGTCGGTGACCTCGGTGTCGAGCACGAGGAACCCGCCACCGGGAAGCACCGTGACGGCCTTCGATTCGGCCTCATTGCCGACCACGACGGTGTCGAGCGTGTACTCGTGCGGTTCGAGGGCCAGTCCGCCGACGACGACCCCGCCGTCGCCGTCGACGTGCCACTCCCCCGCCTTCGAGGCCTTGATGGCCGTCTGCACGTTCCTGCCCAGGCGTGGGCCGGCGGCGCGTGCATCGACCACGAGGCGCTGGGTGATACCGAACTCCGACGGATCCGCGTCGGCCGAATCGACGAGCCGCACCTCCTTGAGATTCAGCTCGTCGGCGATGATGGAGCGGTACTGGCCTCCGAGGTCCGTGGCGCCGGGCGCCACGACGGTCAGCTCCCGCAGGGGCAGCCGGACGCGCAGGTTCGCGGCCTTCCGCAGGCTCGACCCGACCGAGCACACCTGGCGGGTGCGGTCCATCTGCTCCACGAGCTCGGGGTCGGCGGGGAACGACGTCGTGTCCGGCCAATCGGTCAGGTGGACCGAGCGGCACCCGGTGAGTCCGCGCCAGATCTCCTCGGTGACGAGCGGCAGCAGGGGCGCTGCGACCCGGCACACGGTCTCCAGGCACGTGTAGAGCACGTCGAAGGCGTCCGTGTCCTCGTCGAAGAACCGCTGGCGGCTCCGCCGCACGTACCAGTTGGTCAGGGTGTCCAGGTACCGGCGCAGGGACTCGCAGGCCTCGCTGATGGTGAAGGCGTCCAGCGCCTCCGTGAGATCACGGACCAGATTGCCGGTGTTCGCGAGGATGTACCGGTCGATCGGTTCGGCCAGGCTCGCAGCGGCCTCGGGCGTGACGGTCCTCGCCTCGTAGCCCGCGCCGTCGAAGGCCGCGTTGGTGTACAGGGCGAAGAAATGCCAGACGTTCCACAGCGGCAGGATCACCTGGCGGACACCGTCGCGGATACCCTGCTCCGTGACCACCAGATTGCCGCCCCGCAGGATCGGCGAGGCCATGAGGAACCAGCGCATCGCGTCCGAGCCGTCGCGATCGAAGACCTCGGAGACATCTGGGTAGTTCTTGAGGCTCTTGGACATCTTCTGGCCGTCGGAACCAAGCACGATCCCGTGGCTGATGACGTTGCGGAAAGCCGGCCGGTCGAACAGGGCGGTGGAGAGGATGTGCAGCATGTAGAACCAGCCGCGCGTCTGCCCGATGTACTCCACGATGAAATCGGCAGGATGGTGGGTCTCGAACCACTGCTCGTTCTCGAACGGGTAGTGCACCTGGGCGTACGGCATGGAGCCGGAATCGAACCAGACGTCCAGCACGTCCTCGACGCGGCGCATGGTGGACCGGCCGGTGGGATCGTCCGGATTGGGACGCGTCAGCTCGTCGATGAAGGGGCGGTGGAGGTCCACCTCGCCCTCATGGTTGACAGGAAGTCGGCCGAAATCGGCCTGCAGCTCGGCAAGAGAGCCGTAGACATCGGTCCGTGGGTACTCGGGGTCGTCGGACTGCCACACCGGGATGGGGCTGCCCCAGAACCGGTTCCTGCTGATGGACCAGTCGCGCGCGTTCGAGAGCCAGGTGCCGAACTGGCCGTCCTTCACATTGCCCGGGATCCACGTGATGTCCTGGTTGAGTTCGACCATGCGGTCGCGGATCTTGGTGACCTCCACGTACCAGGAGGACACGGCGCGGTAGATGAGGGGATTACGGCAGCGCCAGCAGTGCGGGTAGCTGTGGACGTAGCTGGACTGGCGGATCAGGCGCTCACCCGCCTTGAGGACGCGCGTGATGACGCGGTTCGCCTCGAAGACCTGCAGCCCGGCGATCTCCGCCAGCGGGCCGCGGGAGAACAGTGGGAGGAACCGGGCCTTCTCGTCGACGGAGAGGATCACCTGGATGCCGGCCTGCTCGCAGACCGCCTGGTCCTCCTCGCCGTAGGCCGGCGCCTGGTGCACCAGCCCGGTACCGTCCGTCGTCGTGACGTAGTCCGCCACGAGGATGCGGAAGGCGTTCCGGTACCCGCCCTCCTCGGGATCGGCGAGGTAGTCCCAGAGCGGTTCGTACGTGAGTCCCTCGAGCTCGGAGCCGAGGTGGCGGGAGGTGATCGCCTCACGTGCGGCGGCCGCGTCGGCGAAGCCGAGATCCTTCGCGTAGTTGCCGAGGAGATCCTCGGCGATGAGATAGCGCCGGGTAGCGTGGTCGCGCTCGGCGTCGACCACCACGTAGGTGATGCCCGGTCCGACGGCGAGCGCCGCGTTGGTGGGCAGGGTCCAGGGCGTGGTGGTCCAGGCGAGGGCCTCCACCCCGGCGAGCTGTTGGGACAGCTCTGTGGTGCCCACGCGGAGCGGGAAGGAGACGGTGACGGTCTGGTCCTGGCGGTCCTGGTAGACGTCCTCGTCCATGCGGAGCTCGTGGTTGGACAGCGGCGTCTCGTCGTTCCAGCAGTAGGGCAGCACCCGGTACCCGCTGTAGGTGAGGCCCTTCTGGTGCAGCGTCTTGAAGGCCCAGAGGACGGACTCCATGTACTCCGGGTTGAGGGTCTTGTAGTCGTTGTCGAAGTCCACCCAGCGGGCCTGGCGCGTCACGTAGTCACGCCACTGGTCGGCGTACTTCATGACCGAGGCACGGGAGGCGTCGTTGAACTTGTCGATCCCCATGGCGAGGATCTGCTGCTTGTCCGTCATACCCAGTTGCTTCATGGCCTCGAGCTCGGCCGGCAAGCCGTGGGTGTCCCAGCCGAAGCGCCGCTCCACGCGGTGCCCGCGCTGCGTCTGGTAGCGGGCCACCAGGTCCTTGGCGTAGCCGGTGAGCAGATGACCGTAGTGCGGCAGTCCGTTGGCGAAGGGCGGACCGTCGTAGAACACGAACTCGTTGGACCCGTCCACGCCGGCAGCCCGTGCGTCGATCGAGGCCTGGAAGGTGCCGTCCTGCTGCCAGTAGTCGAGTACGCGTTCCTCGAGCTCGGCGAGGCGCGGCGAAGCGCTGGACCCGGTGGAGGCGCGCGGGCCGTCCTGGGATTCCAGTGCTGGGGAGACTGCTTTGGGATAGATCTGCGGCATGGTTCTCATCCTGTGTGCGGCGGCGGGTGGAGCAGGAGTCCTGCCGTGAGGACGGGTGCCGTCTCGCCCGCGACCGGCTGCCTGACCGGGTGCGGGGTCCTGGACCCGCGGTACCACCTCACTTGCCGCCGTCGCCCCCGGCGCCGCTGACCGCGGACGCTGCGGGCGGGAGGAAGCCGCTCGTTCGGGCTGTGACGGGCCGTCCCGTCCGGTTCTACGGGCCGCCGTGGTGGCCGGCCTTCTTCCGGAAGCTCGCCGGTGATTGCCGGGTCGGTGCTTGTGCCCCGATTCTAGCCCGGCGCGGAATCCGTTGTCGAAAGCACGGCACGCCGGGTGGCGGGCCGTGCGCCGCGGTGCGGGTCTGGCAGGCGGTGACGTGGACACGGTCCTGAGCCGGTCTCCCGAGCCCTTCTCCCCCGCCAGCAGCGAGAAGCGGGCAGCGCTGGCCCACTTCGAGCCCCACAACGTCCTCATCTCGCGTGGGCCCGTCCGGACGGTACGCCGCGCGCTGCAGGAGCAGGTCCTCGACTCCGAGCACCCGGTCCACCATCTGGCCGACCGCTTCGTCCCGGTGGTGGAGGAGGAGATGCAGCACCTGCTGGCCGGCGCGCTGCGCACCGGCTCACTCCCGTGGGAGGAGTTCCTCGACGCCTGGTACCGCGTGGTCCGTCGGGTGGTGTTCGGTGATCACGCGCGGGACGCCACGGAGCTCACGGACCTGATCATCAGGCTGCGCCGGGACGGGAACTGGGCCTTCCTCAAACCGGTACGCCGGCGGACCAGGGCCCGGCTCCTGCAGCGGATCGGCGCCGAGCTGGCTATCGCCGATCCGGGAAGTCTTGCGGCCGTCATGGCAGCAGCGCCGAAGGGTGACGGCGCGGAACCGTCCGACCAGGTACCGCAGTGGCTGTTCGCCTTCGATCCCGCCGGCATGGCGACCTTCCGGGCACTGACGGTCCTCGCGACCCACCCGGCAGCGCTGGCCGAGGCGCGGCGCGAGGTCGACGGCGACACCTCGGGCCGCCGGGTTCTCCCCTACCTCCGTGCCACCATCCTGGAGTCGCTGCGCCTCTGGCCGACGACTCCCATGATCCTTCGCCAGACCACGCAGCCGGTGCAGTGGGAGCACGGGCTCATGCCGGAGGGCTGCGGCGTCCTGGTCTTCGCCCCGTACTTCCATCGCGACGAACGCGCGTTGCGCCGTGCCCACGACGTCTTCCCGGAGCGCTGGCTGACGGACGAGGACGACCCCTGGCCGCTCGTGCCCTTCAGCGACGGGCCGGTGGTCTGTCCCGGCCGCCTCCTGGTGCTGCTCCTGACGAGTGCGGCGCTGGCGTCGGTGGTGGGTGGCCACGAGCTCGCTCCGGGTTCGGGCCCGCAGCTCGCTTCGGACACTCCACTTCCGGGCACCCTCGACCACTACTCCATGACCCTGGAGGTCTCGAAGCGGCCGTGAGCCGCACCAGCCCACTCGCCGACGTCGAACCACGACGCCGGTCACCCGCCGCCGGTCCGGGTGGCTGCCCACCGCCCGTTCCGGCAGAGGCTAGGCCCGGAGGACCTTGTGGTTGGCCGCCTGCGCGAGCGGACGGAGCACCAGCTGGTCGATGTTCATGTGGTGCGGCGCGTTGAGTGTGAACGCGACGGCCTGGGCGACGTCGTCGGCCGTGAGCGGGTACTCCACCCCCTCGTAGACCTTGTCCGCCGCTGCCCTGTCCCCGCCCAGGCGATTGAGCGCGAACTCGTCGGTTCGGACCATGCCCGGTGAGACCTCGATGACGCGGATGTTGTTCTCGGCCTCCTCGAGGCGCAGCGAACGTGCCAGTGACACCTGGGCCGCCTTGACCCCGCAGTACCCGGCTCCGCCCTCGTAGGCCGCGAGCGCCGCGGTGGAGGTCAGGAACAGCACGCTCCCCTGGCCCGAGTCGCGCAACGCCGGGAGCAGGGCGCGGGTCATGCGCATGGAGCCGAGCACATTGACCTCGTACATCCGTTCCCAGTCCGCGGTGACCGAGTCGGCCACCCGGTCCGCTCCGAAGGCACCGCCGGCATTGTTGACGAGCGCGTGCACGGCGCCGCCCGCCGCGACCTCCGCGGCGAAGGCGTCGACGGAGGCCTGATCCGTGACGTCCAGGGCCACGGGAACTGCACCCGTCTCCTCCGCGAGCGCGGCGAGCCGGTCCGTGCGCCGGGCGGCGGCGACCACGGCCCATCCGTCGCGTCGCAGGGCCCGGACGGTGGCTGCTCCGATGCCAGAGCTGGCGCCCGTGACGATTGCGCGCAGGGCCTGGGGAGCGGGCTCCGCCGGGGCGCCGAGTGGTCGTGTGTCCTGGGTGCTGGGGTTCTCCATGGGCCCATGCTAGCCAGCCCGCGCTAGGGTTGTAGCGGGCGCGCCACGCGCCCCGCCATCGAGGACCCCGCACACCGGCGTGACCGAGGTATCCGGCGCCCGCGAGCAGACCCGCTCCGACCGCACCGAAGGACCACTGCCCATGCAGACCACCACCGCCCCGGCGGGCCCCACACCCACCGAGCGCCAGTCCGTCCTGCGCACGCTCAGGAGTCCACGACTGCTCAAGACAGAGGTGCTGGCCGGACTCGTGGTCGCACTCGCACTGATCCCCGAAGCCATCGCCTTCTCCATCATCGCCGGGGTCGATCCGCGGCTGGGTCTGTTCGCCTCGTTCACCATGGCCGTCTCCATCGCCTTCCTCGGTGGGCGACCGGCGATGATCTCCGCCGCCACGGGTGCGGTGGCCCTCGTGATCGCCCCGCTCGTGGACAGTCACGGCGTGGACTACTTCATCGCCGCGGTGATCCTCGGCGGGCTGTTCCAGGTGGTGCTCGGCCTCACCGGCGTGGCCCGCCTCATGCGCTTCATCCCACGCTCCGTGATGGTGGGCTTCGTCAACGCGCTGGCCATCCTCATTTTCCTGTCACAGGTCCCCGAACTGATCGGGGTGCCGTTCCTCGTCTACCCGATGGCCGCCGTCGGGCTGCTGATCGTCTTCGGGCTGCCCCGGCTGACGCGGGCGGTCCCGGCGCCGCTGGTCGCCATCGTGGTCCTCACGGTCTTCGCGGTGCTCGCCAACGCCGTCGTCCCCACCGTCGGCGACAAGGGAGAGCTCCCCGAGAGTCTGCCGTCACTGATGTTCCCCGACGTCCCGCTGACGCTCGAGACCCTGCAGATCATCGCCCCGTTCGCCCTGGCGCTTGCTGCCGTGGGCCTGCTCGAATCCCTCATGACCGCCAAGCTCGTCGACGACATCACCGACACCCGCTCGGACAAGACGCGGGAGTCGTGGGGCCAGGGCGCGGCGAACATCATCACGGGCTTCTTCGGCGGCATGGGTGGATGCGCGCTGATCGGCCAGACCATGATCAATGTCAAGGTCTCCGGTGCCCGGACCCGCATCTCGACGTTCCTCGCCGGCATCTTCGTCCTCCTGCTCGTCGTCGTCCTCGGCGGGATCGTCGCGCTCATCCCCATGGCGGCCCTCGTCGCGGTCATGATCTTCGTGGCCATCAGCACCTTCGACTGGCACAGTGTCAGGCCCACCACCCTCCGGCGCATGCCCAGGAGCGAGACCACGGTCATGCTCGCCACGGTGGTCGTCACGGTCTGGACCGAGAATCTGGCGATCGGCGTCGGAGCAGGGGTCCTGGTGGCCATGGTCGCCTTCGCCCGGCGGGTAGCCCACTTCGTCACTGTCGAGCGGACCGAGGCGGAGCACGACGGCGAACGCGTCGCCACCTACACGGTGAACGGTGAACTGTTCTTCGCGTCCTCGAACGACCTCTACACCCAGTTCGAGTACGCGACCGATCCGCAGCGGGTGATCATCGACCTGCACGACTCGCACCTGTGGGACGCCTCGACCATCGCGGCACTGGACGCCATCCAGGAGAAGTACCGGTCCTCCAGCACCGAGGTGCAGGTGGTGGGTCTCAACGACGCCTCGACCATGATGCGCGAGCGCCTGGGCGGCACGCTCGGCGCCGGCCACTGACCGAGGGACCATGCAACAGCACGGAGCGGCATCCGAGGAGGGCCGTTCCCCCCTGCCGCCGTCCGAGCCGGGCTCTCCCGTGCGCCGCCTGGTCCTCCTGGGCGCGGTCGTCGTCGCCGCGACGCTTGTCGTCCTGCTCGTCCCCCTGCCCGACATCGACCGGCTCCGGGGGTTCGTGGAGCAGGCGGGCCCTTGGGGGCCGGTCGCGTTCGTCCTCGGCTACGCGGCGCTGACCCTCGCACCCGTCCCGAAGAGCGTGCTGTCCATCGCCGCCGGCGTGCTGTTCGGTTTCTGGACGGGACTGGCGCTCGTCTACGTGGCCGCCCTGCTCGGCGCCGCGGCAGGCTTCTGGTTGGGGCGGGCACTTGGCCGGGACGCCGTCGAAAGATTGACGCGGGCACGGGTGGAGCGCGTCGACGCCGTCCTGAGCTCCCGGGGTTTCATCGCGGTGGTGGGTCTGCGGCTCGTCCCGGTGCTGCCCTTCACGGTGATCAACTATTCGGCCGGCCTGACCTCCGTGCGCTGGTGGCCCTACTTCCTCGGCACCATGGTGGGCATCCTGCCCGGCACCGCGAGCTATCTCGCGCTCGGCGCCTTCGGTTTCGACCTCGGCTGGCCGGCCCAGATGGGAATCGCGGTCCTGGGCCTCTTGACCCTCGCCGGAGTGATCGTCGCCGTCCGTGCGCGTCACACCCCGGGGCACCATGTTTGACTCCAGGCTCAGACCACTCCTGGCACCCCTGCTCGATCGGGCGGCCGCGGCCGTAGATGTTCACTGGATCACCCCGAACCGGCTCACCGGTGTCAATCTGGTGCTCGGCCTCGCGAGCGCCGTCCTCGCCGCCACCGGATCATGGCTCCCGGCCCTGGGGGCGTGGCTGCTCTGCCGCCTCGCGGACGGCGTGGACGGCCCCCTCGCCCGGCGGCGCGCGACACGCGGGCCCTCGCCGCGATCCGGAGCAGATACCGGTCAGGGCGGCTTCTGGGACATCTCGGCGGACTTCGCGGTGTACGGCGCCACGGTGATCGGCGTGGCGATCGGTGCGGCAGCCGGGTACGGAGCGCCGTGGCTGCCCTTCCTGGTGGTCCTCTTCGCGTACTACCTCAACGGCAGTGTCTTCCTCGCGTTCTCCTCCATCGCCGAGCGGACCGGACGAAGGATCGACGACGGCCGGTCCCTGTCCTTCCTGGGCGGACTGGCGGAGGGAGCCGAGACCGTGCTCGTCCACTCCCTCTGGCTGCTGTTCCCGTTCCTCGCCTGGCAGATCGCTGCCGTCTGGGGCGCCCTGGTGCTGCTCAGCGCCGTGCACCGCATCATCGCCGGGTACCGGGCCCTCGGGCGGCCCGCCGGTCTCTGAGCCGGGCCGCCGCCCGTCGGCGCGTGGCGCTGCGTCCGTGGTGCGGCGGCCGTCGCCCGGTGCCCGGTGGTACCTTGTCAGAGCCCCGGCGGACCCTGCCGCCATCCCGAGGACTGGACGTGCCGACCATCGCCGAGAAGTACAGCCTCTTCGCCCCGCTCTACGATCTGCTGTCGGCCGAGTACCCCGTCTATCACGCCGGACGCAGACTGGGCGTGGATTCGCTCGGCCTGCGCGAGGGCGAGCAGGTGCTGGACCTGGGCTGTGGAACGGGCCTGAACTTCCCCCTCCTGCAGCGCGCCGTCGGTCCGGGAGGCTCGATCATCGGGATCGACCGCAGCGCGCAGATGCTTGCGCAGGCACGGCGACGGGCTGACCGGCAGGGGTGGGCCAACGTGACCCTCCTGCAGGCGGACGCAACCACCCTCGACCCCCGGGAGATCGCCCGGAGACTCGAAGCGGCCGGCAGCCGAGCGCTTTCGGACGCCGCGCTCGCCACCTACGCGCTGTCACTCATGACACCGTGGCGCCGGGCCTGGTCGGGGATGCTCGGACTCACCCGCCCGGGCGGGAGGCTCTCGGTCGTGGACATGCAGGACCCCACCGGGCGATTCGCCGCCCTGACACCGCTGGCCCGCCTCGCATGCACGCTCGGTGGCGCCGACATCACGGCCCATCCGTGGCGCGGCGTTGAGCAGGACTGCGACGACGTCGCGCACTTCTCGGCCCGCGGCGGGCACCTGCAGATACGCACCGGTAGCAGGCCGGATCCCTCTCACCCCGGCGGGTCGTGGACCACAGCGCCCGACGGCACGAGCGTCCGACAGTAGGCTGACGAGCGGAGTGCACGGCACGTTGGAACGGACGACGGGATGCGGATGAAGAACCTCGAGGGTGAGTCGCTGCGCGATTCGCTGCGGACCCAGCTCTGGCCGGTCCCCCTGATCGCCGTCGTGCTGGCCGTGGCCCTGGGCCAGTTCCTGCCGTTCCTCGACCGGATTCTCGAGGACTCCCTGCCCCCGACGGTCAGCGGTCTGCTCTTCGGTGGAGGCCCGGGAGCCGCCCGGTCCCTCCTGGAGACCATCGCGGGCTCCATGGTCACCGTGACCTCGCTGACGTTCTCCCTCACCGTGGTCACCCTGCAGCTGGCGAGCAGCCAGTTCTCGCCGCGGCTGCTCCGCACCTTCACCAGCGACCGCTTCGTGCACAACACGCTCGCGCTGTTCCTGGCCACCTTCGCCTACGCCCTGACGGTGCTGCGGAGCATCCGGATCGAATCCAGCGACGGTAGCGGCTTCGTCCCGGAACTCGCGGTCACGGTGGCCTTCGCGCTCACGCTCGCCAGCGTCGTCGGCCTCGTCCTGTTCCTCGCCCATCTCGCCCGGCAGATCCGGGTGGAGACGATGCTGCGGGACGTACATCGCGAGAACGACCGCACCCTGGACCGGATCTTCCCCACCGAACGACGCCAGGAACCCACAGACCTCCCCTCCTCACCGGGGCAGCCCCTGCACATCACCTCGTCCGGCTTCCTCCTCAGTGTGAATCGCGGCAGGGCGAGGAGCGCCGCGGCGAACGCCCGGGCCTTCGTGGTCATCGATGCCCATCCCGGCGCCTCGCTGGTGCACGGCATGCCGTTCGCGCGGGTCTGGGGCGCAGGCGGTCCCCTCACGGCGGACGACCTCTCGGACCTCCAGGAGAAGCTGAACGAGGCCGCGCGGATCGGGTTCGAGCGGACCTCGACGCAGGATGCGGCCTTCGGACTCCAGCAGCTGCTCGACGTCACCAACAAGGCGCTCTCCCCCGGGGTCAACGATCCGACCACCGCCGTGCACGCCATCGGCCACCTGGCCGCCGTCCTGTCCTCGATCGCCCGCCGGGCCACGGGGCCGGAGACGGTATCCGACGACGACGGGACGCCCCGCGTGGTCCTGACGTACCCGACCGCCGTGCAACTCCTCGATCTCGTGATGGACCAGGTGATCACCTACGCGTTCACGGACCCGCGCACCGCGGACCGCGCCCTGGCGATGCTCCGTGAGATCACGGTCACCTCGGGCCCTGATCGCTCCCCGCAGCTGCGCACGGCGCTCGTTCGCCACCTCGGACGGTCGGCGACGGCGATCAGGGAGTCCTCGCTGGACAGCAGTATCCGCGGCCACCTGGCCTCCGTGGTGACCGAGGTCGAGGAGCTCCTCACCTGACGCCGGGGTCCGTCCCCCGAGACGGCCGGGCGCCCCGGGCGCGGGCGGTAGGACACAATGGTGGGATGGCCGATACAGCACAGGGCACAGACACGCCCTCATCCCACCCCGTCTCCGTCCCCGACAAGCCCGCCCTGGAGGGTCTGGAGGACAGGCTGTCCCGGCAGTGGCGCGAGGACGGCACCTACACCTTCGACCGCAATACCAAGCGCGAGGCGGTGTACTCGATCGACACGCCGCCACCCACGGCGTCCGGGTCTCTCCACGTGGGCCACATGTTCTCCTATACCCAGACCGACGTCATGGCGCGGTTCAAGCGGATGAACGGCGCCAACGTCTTCTACCCCATGGGGTGGGACGACAACGGCCTTCCGACGGAGCGGCGCGTCCAGAACTACTACGGCGTACGCTGCGACCCCTCGGTCCCCTACGACCCGGACTACCGACCGCCGGCGGAACCCGCGAAGAACCAGCGCGACTTCGACGCCGTCTCCCGCCGCACCTTCATCGCCCTCTGTGAGGAACTCGCCATCGAGGACGAACTGGTCTTCGAGAATCTCTTCAGCACGCTCGGGCTCTCCGTGGACTGGCAGCTGACCTACCGGACCATCGACGACACCTCCCGCGCCGTGTCCCAGCGCGCCTTCCTGCAGAACCTGGTCGACGGCGATGCCTATCTCGCCGAGGCACCCACCCTGTGGGACGTGAGCTTCCGCACCGCCGTGGCCCAGGCCGAACTCGAGGACCGCGAGCAGCCCGGCGCCTACCACCGCATCGGCTTCCACGCGGCGGACGGGACGCGCATCCGCATCGAGACCACGCGGCCGGAGCTGCTGCCCGCGTGCGTGGCCCTGGTGGCCCACCCGGACGACGAGCGTTACAAGCCCCTCTTCGGGACCACCGTGACCTCCCCGCTGTTCGGAGTGGAGGTGGAGATCAAGGCCCATCCCCTCGCCAAGCCGGACAAGGGCAGCGGGATCGCCATGGTCTGCACCTTCGGAGACCTGACGGATGTCACCTGGTGGCGTGAACTGCAGCTGCCCACCCGCGCCGTCGTCGGACGGGACGGGCGCCTGCGCTCCGAGACCCCGGAGTGGATCACCACGGCGGAGGGCGCCGCGCACTACGCCCAGCTCGCCGGCAAGACCATCTTCAGCGCCAAGGAGGCTGTGGTCGCCCTGCTGCGCGACAGCGGCGACCTCGAGGGTGAACCGACGAAGGTGGTGCACCCCGTCAACTTCTACGAGAAGGGCGACAAGCCCCTCGAGATCGTCACCAGCCGCCAGTGGTACATCCGCAACGGAGGACGCGACGCCGCCAGGCGGGACGCCCTGATCGAACGCGGCCGTGAGGTCGAGTTCCACCCCGCCTTCATGCGCTCGCGCTACGAGAACTGGATCGACGGCCTGAACGGCGACTGGTTGGTCTCCCGCCAGCGGTTCTTCGGCGTACCCGTGCCGGTCTGGTACCGGCTCGGCGCCGACGGCGAACCGGACTACGAGGATCCGATCCGTCCGGCACTCGAGGCCCTGCCCGTCGACCCGGTGGCCGAGCCGGCGCCAGGCTACGAGGAGTCGGCCCGGAACCAGCCGCATGGCTTCATCGGCGACAACGACGTCCTCGACACGTGGGCCACCTCGTCCCTCACCCCGCAGATCGTGGGCGGGTGGTCGCGCGACGAGGAGCTGTTCGCCACGGTGTTCCCCTTCGATCTGCGCCCGCAGGGCCACGACATCATCCGGACCTGGCTCTTCTCCACGGCCGTCCGGGCCGACGCGCTGCAGGACTCCATCCCCTGGAAGCATGCTGCGCTGTCCGGCTGGATCCTCGACCCGGACCGGAAGAAGATGTCGAAGTCCAAGGGGAACGTGGTGGTCCCCACCGACGTCCTCGAGCAGTTCGGGGCGGACGCCGTGCGCTACTGGGCGGCGTCGGCGAAGCTCGGTGCGGACACGGCGTACGAGGTGAACCAGATGAAGATCGGACGCCGCCTCGCCATCAAGCTGCTCAACGCCTCCAAGTTCGTGCTGAACCTGGGGGTCACCGATGCCTCGATCGGTGCTGGTTCGCTCGACCGGGTGACGAACGCCCTGGACCTGTCGCTCCTGGCCCAGCTGCGCTCGGTGACGGAGGAGGCCACGGCCGCCTTCGCGAAATACGATTACGCGCGGGCGCTGCAACTTACCGAATCGTTCTTCTGGACGTTCACGGACGACTACGTGGAGCTGGTCAAGGACCGCGCGTACGGTGCCACCGACGATCCCGGGACGCAGTCGGTGCAGACCGCCCTGGCGACCACGCTCGATGCCCTGCTGCGCCTCTTCGCACCGTTCCTGCCGTTCGCCACCGAGGAGGTCTGGAGCTGGTGGCGTGCAGGCTCGATCCACCGCGCGCCCTGGCCGGAGGCAGCCGGGCTCGCCGGGCTGCCGGACAGCGCCGACGCCGGTGTCCTGACGTCGGTCGCGCTGGCGCTCGGCGGCATCCGCAAGGCCAAGTCGGAGGCGAAGGTGAAGCAGCGGACGCAGGTGGACACCGCCGTCGTGACCGCCCCCGCCGGCCAGGTGGCCCAGCTGCGGCTCGGGCTGCCGGATCTGCTCGCCGCCGGCAACGCGAAGGACCTCAGGATCGAGGAGGGCGGTCCGCTCACCGTCAGCGACGTCGAGCTCGCAGCGGAGTCCGTGGACCAGCGCTCCTGACGCGAAAGGGGGAGGGACCCACGGGTCCCTCCCCCTCCTCCTCCGTCCGGCGGTCAGTCGAAGGTGGGGCTCTCGGTCCGTGAGCGCTTGAGCTCGAAGAACTCGGGGAACTCAGAGAGCAGGATCGCTCCGTCGAAGATCCGCCCCGCCTCTTCGCCGCGCGGGATCCTCGTCAGGACGGGCCCGAAGAAGGCAGTGCCGTTGAAGGCGACCACGGGCGTACCCACCTCGTTGCCGACGCGGTCGATGGCTCCCTGGTGGGAGGCCTCGAGGCGCTCGTCGTAGTCCGCGGTGTGGGCGAAGCGTGCCAGGTCCGCCGGGAGGCCCACCTCGTCGAGGGACTCGCGGATCACCGCGTCGAGGTCGTCGTTCCGGCGCTCATGGATACGGGTGCCCATCGCGTCGTACAGGCGCTTGATGTACTCGTCGCCATGGAGATCGGCCGCCGCAACGATCACGCGGACCGGTCCACGACCGCGTTGCATGTTCGCCTGGTGCTCCTCCGAGGAGTCCCGGCCCTCGTTGAGGATGGACAGGCTCATCACGTGCCAGTCGACGGAGATGTCACGGACCTGTTCCACCTCCCCGATCCAGCGCGAGGTCACCCAGGCGAAGGGGCACCGTGGGTCGAACCAGAAATCGGCCTGCTGGACGGGCGTGGACTCACTCATGCGGTACTCCTTCGATGACGGGCAGGCCCATGGCCTTTTCCGGTCCAACCGGTGCGCGCGGTCCTGTATTCCGCTCCGACCCCCCACGTCGGTTTGTGCGGCGCCCGGTGAGGCGGTGTAATGAAGGGATACGACCAATCGACGATGTTTGGCGCTACCCCTGCGTTGTCATCCGGTTGGGTGAGTCGGCACCGGCCTGACCGGTGCAGTGAGGGACCCAGTTGACGCAGCATGACCGCACCGAGAACCACGACACCTGGCTCGAACGCGAGGAACTCGCTGAGGCCATGATCCCGCTCATCGGGCACCTGTACCGGACCAACAACGTGGTGACGAGCATCCACGGGCGCAGCCTCATCAACAAGTCCACGATGAGCATCCTCAAGGCGCACCGCTTCGCCCGCCGCATCACCACGGAAGAGCTCCGGCTCGAGGACACCGCTCCCCTGCTGCGCATCCTCACCGACCTGGATCTCGGCGCCGCCGCGATCGACATCGGTCGGCTGCGCATGGCCTTCGACCGCTCCGGGGACGGCCGTAGCCTCGAGGACTTCCTGCGCACCGAACTCGCGGACATCGTCGGGCAGGGCGGCCGCGACGAGCGGACCAGCACCGACGTCGTGCTCTACGGCTTCGGGCGGATCGGCCGCCTCGTCGCGCGACTGCTCATCGAGAAGACCGGTGGTGGCCACGGCCTGCGCCTCCGAGCCGTCGTGGTGCGCCGCGGCTCCGACAACGACCTCGCGAAGAGGGCCAGCCTGCTCCGCCGGGACTCCGTGCACGGCTCCTTCGAGGGGACCATCCAGGTGGACGAGGCCTCGAACACCATCACCGCCAATGGGGTCAGGATCCAGGTCATCTACTCGGACGACCCCGCGTCGATCGACTACACCGCGTACGGCATCCAGGACGCCGTGGTGGTCGACAACACGGGTCGCTGGCGCGACGAGGAGGGCCTGTCCCAGCACCTGAAGAGCACCGGCGTGGCCAAGGTCCTCCTCACGGCTCCCGGCAAGGGATCGCTGAAGAACATCGTGCACGGCATCAACCACGGGTCCATCGACCCCGAGGACCGCATCATCACGGCTGCCTCCTGCACCACGAATGCGATCACCCCCGTGCTGAAGGCGGTCAACGACCGCTTCGGTGTGGTGCACGGGCACGTCGAGACGGTGCACTCGTTCACCAACGACCAGAATCTGATCGACAACTTCCACCGTGGGGACCGCCGCGGGCGCTCGGCCGCCCTCAACATGGTCCTGACGGAGACCGGCGCGGCCACGGCGGTCGCCAAGGCGCTGCCCGAGTTCGCCGGCAAGCTCACGGGCAGTTCCATCCGGGTGCCCACCCCTGATGTCTCCATCGCCATCCTGAATCTCACGCTCGAGGAGGGCACCACCAAGGAGGAGGTGAACACCCATCTGCGTGAGATCTCGCTCCACTCCACCATGCGCAAGCAGGTGGACTACATCGACAGTCCGGAGGTGGTCTCCACGGACTTCGTGGGGTCGAGGCGTGCCGGGATCGTGGACGGTCTGGCAACCATCGCCGACGACCGCTTCCTGGTGCTCTACGTCTGGTACGACAACGAGTTCGGCTACAGCTGCCAGGTGGTCCGCGTGCTCGAGGAGATGGCGGCGGTCCACCCACCGTCCTATCCGCTGACCGCGACGGACGCCGCGGTCTCGCCGGTGCGCTGACGGCCGGTTAACCGACAGCCGGTCAGGACGCCCCGCCCCGAGCACCCCGGCCGAGGCTCGCCGACGGCGTGGAACTCGGGTGCACAGGGCAGCACTGCAGAAGGGCCCGGCCTGTCGGCCGGGCCCTTCGGTCAGTTCGAAGATGTGTAGGCGGGAACGCTCCCCGGTTCCCGGTGCCCGATCAGGCGGACTTGGTGCGGCGCTTGGCCACCACTTCATGGGAGATGAGGGTGGGCTCGGCGCGCTTGCCCACGACATCGTCCGTGATCAGGACCGTGGCGACATCCTCCCGGCTCGGCAGGTCGAACATGACCGGCAGGAGCACCTCCTCCATGATGGCCCGGAGCCCGCGGGCCCCTGTGCCGCGCTCGAGTGCCAGATCCGCGATCGCCTCGAGTGCCTTGTGCTCGAAGGAGAGTTCCACGCCGTCGAGCAGGAACATCTTCTGGTACTGCTTGATGAGGGCGTTCTTCGGCTCGGTGAGGATCTGCATGAGCGCCGGCCGGTCGAGCTGCGTGACCGTGGTGATCACCGGCAGGCGCCCGATGAACTCGGGGATCAGACCGAACTTCAGCAGGTCCTCCGGCATGACGTCGCCGTAGCTCACCTCCTCGTTGGTGAGGGAGCTCAGCGGCGCCCCGAAACCGATGCCCTTGCGGCCCGCTCGCGATCCGATGATCTCCTCCAGGCCTGCGAAGGCCCCGGCCACGATGAAGAGCACGTTCGTGGTGTCGATCTGGATGAATTCCTGGTGGGGGTGCTTGCGCCCACCCTGCGGCGGCACAGAAGCGACCGTCCCCTCGAGGATCTTCAGCAGGGCCTGCTGGACGCCCTCACCGGAGACGTCACGCGTGATGGAGGGATTCTCGCTCTTGCGGGAGATCTTGTCGATCTCGTCGATGTAGATGATGCCCTGCTCGGCCTTCTTCACGTCGTAGTCGGCGGCCTGGATCAGCTTCAGGAGGATGTTCTCCACGTCCTCGCCCACATATCCCGCCTCGGTGAGGGCCGTGGCGTCGGCGACGGCGAAGGGGACGTTGAGCCGACGGGCCAGGGTCTGCGCGAGATAGGTCTTGCCACAGCCCGTGGGTCCGATGAGCAGGATGTTGGACTTGGCGATCTCCACGTCCTCGGTGTCGAGGGCGTCAGCGAGCGTCCCTGCGACGCGGGGACCACTGCCGGACTGGATGCGCTTGTAGTGGTTGTACACCGCCACCGCGAGGGAGCGCTTCGCGGGCTCCTGGCCCACCACGTACTCCTGCAGGAAATCGAAGATCTCCCTGGGCTTGGGCAACTCGAAGGTGCCGAGATCGGCCACCTCGGAGAGCTCCTCCTCGATGATCTCGTTGCACAGGTCGATGCACTCGTCGCAGATGTACACGCCTGGGCCGGCGATCAGCTTCCGGACCTGCTTCTGGCTCTTTCCGCAGAAAGAGCACTTGAGCAGATCTGTGCTCTCACCGATGCGAGCCATGTTGGATCCCCTTAGGTATGACGCGTTTGCTGGTTCCACTCTAGGCCACGGCAGCGCGGTAGCCGGTAACGAAATGCCCGTGGTGCCTTGCGGCACCACGGGCATTTGCGGACGGTCGGGCGTAGGCCCGACGGGGGCGGGTGAACCACCGGGCCCCCTTGCCGCTAGGGGGTGTTGATCTTCGGCGGCGTGATCTTGCGCGAGTTCAGAACCTCGTCGACCAGACCGTACTCCACGGCGTCGGCCGCAGTGAGGATCTTGTCACGCTCGATGTCGATGTTCACCTGCTCGGAGGTGCGGCCCGAGTGCAGGGCCAGCGTGTCCTCCAGCCAGGTCCTCATGCGCATGACCTCGTTGGCCTGGATCTCCAGGTCGGAGGCCTGTCCACCCTGTCCTCCGGAGAGAGCGGGCTGGTGGATCAGGACGCGGGCGTTGGGCAGGGCGAGTCGTTTGCCCGGAGCTCCGGCGGCGAGCAGCACCGCTGCGGCGCTCGCTGCCTGGCCGAGGCAGACGGTCTGCACCTCGGGCCGGATGAACTGCATGGTGTCGTAGATGGCCGTCATCGCCGTGAAGGATCCGCCGGGCGAGTTGATGTAGAGCGTGATGTCCCGCTCGGGGTCCGTGGATTCGAGCACCAGCAGCTGGGCCATGACGTCGTCCGCGGACGCGTCGTCGACCTGCGTGCCGAGGAAGATGATGCGGTCCTCGAACAGCTTGGTGTAGGGATCCTGGCGCTTGAAGCCGTAGGGCGTGCGCTCTTCGAACTGGGGAAGGATGTAGCGGCTGGTCGGAAGGTTCTGCGCCTTCGATCCCGCTGCTGCCTGGAACTGGTGGTTCATGGTGTCTCCTGTTGGCCGACTGGTCGTGGGGCTGTGGCTGACTACGCCGTCTGGTCGGTTCCGCCGCCGCCCGAGACCGAGCCCGAATGTGCCGAGATGTGGTCGAAGAAGCCGTAGTCGAGCGCCTCCTGGGCTGTGAACCACTTGTCGCGGTCGTTGTCCTTCAGGATCTTCTCCACCGTCTGACCCGTCTGCTCCGCCGTCAGTTCGGCCATGACCCGCTTCATGTGCAGAATCAGTTCGGCCTGGATCCGGATATCGGTGGCCGTGCCGCCGATGCCGCCCGAGGGCTGGTGCATGAGGATGCGTGCGTGGGGGGTCGCGTAGCGCTTGCCCTTCGTGCCCGACGAGAGCAGGAACTGTCCCATCGAGGCTGCCAGTCCGGTGGCTACGGTGACGACGTCGTTCGGGATGAACTGCATGGTGTCGTAGATCGCCATGCCGGCCGTGACCGAGCCACCCGGGGAGTTGATGTAGAGGAAGATGTCGCGCTCAGGGTCCTCGGCGGACAGCAGGAGCAGTTGCGAGCAAATGGCGTTCGCGTTGTCGTCGCGGACCTCGGAACCGAGCCAGATGATGCGCTCCTTGAGGAGCCTGTTGTAGATGTAATCGTCACGTCCGGCCATTTCGGGGCCGGCCATGCTCGGGGTGCTTGGTTCGGTTGCCATGGGCGTTGACCTTTCATTCTGGCGGATCACACCATCTCGGCGGAGCCGTCCGTTTGTCTCTCCTTGGACACTAACCCGCCACGCCGCGGAAGTACTCCCGCGTCACGGGCTGTTCGCTGACGGCGCACGGTCCATGGACCACCCCGCCGCAGCCACTGGCACGGTACTCGTTCAGCTCCCTGCCGTGCCCAGAGGGGGCCTTAACGAGACGGCGGCGCCGCTGCCCGAAGGCTGCGGCGCCGCCATCATGATGAAGCGGACGGAGGCTACTCCGCGGCCTTCTTCTTGGCGGGCTTCTTCTTGGGCTTCTCGGCGGCAGGCTTCTCGGCGGCCTCTTCCGTCTGCTCCGTGGCGGCGGGCTCCTGGGCAGCTGCCGCGGACTCCTCCGTGGCCTCCTCGGTCTGCTCCGTGGACTCCGCGGTGTCGGCAGCGGTTGCGTCAGCAGTAGCCGTGTCGCCGGCATCCGTGGCGCTTGCTTCCATGTCGTCGGCCTCGTCCGACGCGTCGGCGGCGTCCACGATGCTCGTCGCGTCCTCGTCGTCCTCGCCGCGGACGAACTCGCTGAGGTCGACGGCGGCACCGGTGGTGTCCGTGACGGTTGCGTACTCCAGGACCTTGGCGAGTGCCTTCCGGCGACGCACCTCGCCGACGATCATCTGCACCTGCCCGCTCTGGTCGAGCATCTGCGCGAACTGGTTGGGCTCCATCCCGTACTGGCCGGCCGTGGAGACGATGTAGTCGATCAGCTCGCTCTGGCTGACACCGACCTCTTCCTTCTCCGCGACGGAGTCGAGAATGACCTCGTTCTGGAAGGCACGCTCCGTGTTGGTGCGGATCTCCGCGCGGTGCTCCTCGGTGTCGTGGTCCTCGCCGGCGCTGTGGGCGTTCTCGCCGTTGAAGTGCTGCTCGAGCTGCTCCTCCACCACGCTCTGGGGCACCGGCACCTGGATGAGCTCGACCAGCTTGTCGAGCACCAGGTCGCGGGCCTCGACGCCCTGATCCATGAGCTTCGACTCGGAGGCCTGCTTGGCCAGATCGGCACGCAGCTCGTCCGCCGTGTCGAACTCGGAGGCCAGCTGGGCGAACTCGTCGTCGACCTCGGGGAGCTCGCGCTCCTTCACGGCCTTCACCAGGATCTTCACCTGGGCATCGACGCCGGCGTACTCGCCGCCGGCGAGCTTCGTCTCGAAGACGGCGCTCTCGTCGTCGGAGAGACCGGTGACGGCCTCGTCCATGCCTTCGAGCATCGTGCCGGAGCCGATCTGATAGGACAGGTCCTGGGCAGAGTCGACCTCCTCGCCCTCCACGGACGCGGTCAGGTCGATCGTGAGGAAATCGCCGTCCTTGGCCGGGCGGTCCACGGGGCTGAGCGTGCCGAAGCGGCCACGCAGCTCGTCCATGGCCTTCTCGATGTCCTCGTCGGACGCCTCCACGGGCTGAACAGTGACCTCGATGCCCCTGTACTCCGGGAGATCGATCTCGGGGCGGATGTCGAGCTCGACGGTGAACGCGAGCTGCCCTTCCTTCTTCGCCGGGTCCGGGACCTCGGTGATCTCCACCTCGGGGCGGCTCAACGGGCGGATGCCCATCTCCTGCACCGCGGCCTGGTAGAAACCGTTCAGGCCGTCGTTGACGGCCGTCTCGATGACGTAACCGCGCCCGACGCGCTGGTCGATGAGCTGCTGCGGAACCTTGCCCTTGCGGAATCCTGGAACCTGGACCTGGGTCGCGATGGTCTTGTAGGCCTCGTCGATGTTCGGCTTCAGTTCCTCGAGGGGAACCTCGACGGCCAGCTTCACCCGGGTGGGGGAAAGGGTTTCAACAGCGCTCTTCACAGCGTAGGACTCCTGAAATGATTGGGAATGGTTCTGCAGCGCACGGCATGATCCTCGTCGCGCGGCAGAGTCGGGGTGACAGGAGTTGAACCTGCGACTTCCTGCTCCCAAAGCAGGCGCTCTACCAAGCTGAGCTACACCCCGTCAGTGCGAGTGTTAGTCTACGCATCTTTGCAGGCGCCACGCACATTTGGCGTTAGCAGAACAGCTGTGGTGTAGTTATAGGCGTTCCTGGGCCCCGTGTTCTGCCCACTCGGGGATGTAGCTTAGTGGTAAAGCCTCAGTCTTCCAAACTGATGATGCGGGTTCGATTCCCGTCATCCCCTCTCGACACTCCCCCGCACCCGGTCAGTCCGGCTGGCACTGCGGGCACCAGAACACCGTGCGGGCCGCCATCTCCGAGACGAGGATGGGTGTGCCGCACCTCCGGCACGGCGCGCCCGTTCGTTTGTACACCCAGGTCGGCGCTGCGCGCTTGGGACGCCCGTTGCGGGCTTCCGCCGTCGTGGTCACGATCCGCCCCTCCCGCACGCCGTCCCGCATGAGCCGGACGGTGTCCGCCCAGATGCCGGCAGCCTCGTCCTCTCGAATCTGCTTCCCCGGCCTCCAGGGATTGATGCCCTGGAGGAAGAGGACCTCGGCGCGGTAGATGTTGCCGATCCCGGCAATGACCGCCTGGTTCATCAGCTGGATCCCCACGGGCGTGATGCTCGACATGAGTTTCCGCCCGAAGACCGTTCCGTCCGAGTCAGCCTGCAACGGGTCAGGACCGAGCCTGGAACGGGCTGCCCGCTCCTCGTCCGGGGTGATCACCTCGCAGGCGGTGGGGCCACGGAGATCGGCCCAGCCGTGCTCCGAGACGAGCCGGACCCGCACGGCACCGACGGGCTCAGGCGGACCCGCGTACGTATTGTGCCGGGCGGTCGCCGCGTCGTCGCGGAGCTCCGACTCCCCCACCCTGCGCGGCGCCCCGATGCTGGAGGCCCCCCGGAACGTCGTATCGCCGCCGAAGCTCCACGCCCCGTAGAGGCCGAGGTGCACCCGGAGTACCAGGTCGTTGTCGAACCGGAGGAACATCTGCTTGCCGTGGGCGAGCGCGGAGAGCATGGTGGCGCCGTCGATGCGCGCGGCACCGTCGCTGAAGCGACCCTGCGGGCTGGAGGCGCGGAGGCGTGCGCCTCCGAAGACGGAGGAGAACTGCCGTGCGAGCCGGTGGACCGAATGACCCTCAGGCAACGCTTCCCGTTTCCTCGAAGCGCTTGATCTGGGCGATGCGGCGGCTGTGGCGCTCGGCGCCGCTGAATGCCTCGGCGAGGAAGACCTCGATGATCCTCGTGGCCTCCTCCACCGAGTGCTGACGTCCGCCGACTGCTACGACATTGGCGTCGTTGTGCTGGCGTGCCAGTCGCGCCGTGTCCAGGTTCCACGCCAGTGCCGCCCGCACACCGTGTACCTTGTTCGCCGCGATCTGCTCCCCGTTCCCCGATCCGCCCAGCACGATACCCAGGGCCTCGACACCCGTGTCCTGGTCGGCGACGACCGCCTGCGCGGCGCGGATGCAGAACGAGGGATAGTCGTCCTCCGGATCGTAGGACGCCGGACCGTGGTCGACGACGTCGTACCCGGCCCGGCTGAGATGCGACACCAGGTGGGCGCTCAGTTCCATGCCGGCGTGGTCGGTGGCGAGGTGGACGCGCATTGGGTGACTTCCTTCGGGTCTCGCCGGCATCGCCCGCGGTGGCTGATCGGTGGGTCGGCCGGTGGGACCGGACATTCCCAGCGTAGGCGTCGGGAGTTCGAGGTGCGACCGCAGCATGCACGGTGGCAGAATACGAGACGCCGCGTAAGCCCCATCACACGCGCGGCCCACCCTGCCGACCCTGGAGGCGCTCCTTGCCCGGTTTGAACCTGACGCGCGACGAAGCTCGCACGCGCGCCGCTCTCCTCACTGTCCAGTCCTACGACATCTCGCTCGATCTGACACGCGGCGACCGCGTGTTCGGTTCGCGCACCGTGGTCACCTTCGACGCGGAGCAGGGCGCCTCGACGTTCATCGACGCCGTCACGGACAAGGTGCACCGGGTCGAACTGAACGGGGTACCGCTCGAGCCCCGCGAGGTCAGTGACGGCGTCAGGATCCAGCTGCCGGTGCTGGCCGCGACCAACACCCTCGTTGTGGATGCGGACATGCCGTACATGAATACGGGCGAGGGTCTGCACCGGTTCGTCGACCCCGTGGACGGGGAGGTGTACCTCTACACGCAGTTCGAGGTTCCCGATTCCCGCCGGGTCTTCGCGGTCTTCGAACAGCCCGACCTCAAGGCCACGTTCCGCTTCCTCGTGACCGCCCCCGCCTCGTGGGACGTGATCTCCAACAGCCCCACACCCGAACCGGTCCCGGCCGGTGAGGGCGCCGACGGCGTGGCCGGTGCCACGTGGTCCTTCGAGCCGACGCCGGTTCTCTCCTCCTACGTCACGGCGCTCATCGCCGGGCCGTACCAGAGCGTCCGCAGCGAACTGACGAGTTCGTCGGGCCGCACCATCCCGCTCGGCGTCTTCGCCCGCAAGTCCCTCATGCAGTACCTGGACGCCGAGAACATCTTCGACCTCACCCGCCAGGGCTTCGCGTTCTACGAGGAACAGTTCGGCACGCCGTACCCCTTCGAGAAGTACGACCAGCTGTTCGTCCCCGAGTTCAACGCAGGCGCCATGGAGAATGCCGGTGCGGTCACCTTCGTGGAGACCTACGTCTTCCGCTCGCGGGTCCCGGACGCGACCGTGGAACGCCGTGCCATCACAGTCCTCCACGAGCTGGCCCACATGTGGTTCGGTGATCTCGTCACCATGCGCTGGTGGAACGATCTGTGGCTGAACGAGTCCTTCGCGGAGTACATGTCGACCCTCGCCGCAGCAGAGGCGACCGAGTTCCGGCAGGCGTGGACCACCTTCGCCATCCTCGAGAAGGGGTGGGCCTACCGGCAGGACCAGCTCCCGTCCACCCACCCCATCGTGGCGCGCATCGACGACCTCGATGACGTCCAGGTCAATTTCGACGGCATCACCTACGCCAAGGGCGCGTCGGTGCTGAAGCAGCTGGTCGCCTGGGTGGGCCAGGGGGAGTTCATGGCGGGTGTCCGCGAGTACTTCGTGAAGCACGCCGGGAAGAACACCGAGCTCGTCGATCTGCTGACCGAGCTGGAGGCAGCCAGTGGGCGCGACCTCAGGGCATGGTCGGCGCTCTGGCTCGAGACGGCCGGGGTCAACACGCTGCGCCCCGAGTTCGCGATCGACGAGGACGGAGTGATCACCTCGTTCACGATCCTGCAGAGTGCCATCGACGCCTTCCCGACCCTGCGCCCGCACCGCCTCGCCGTCGGGTTCTACGACCTCGACGACGACGGCGCGCTGGTCCGGGTGCACCGCGTGGAGCTCGACGTCGACGGCGAGCGCACCGAGGTGCCGCAGCTGATCGGCCGACCACGGCCGGCCCTGGTGCTCCTCAACGACGACGACCTCGCCTACGCCAAGATCCGGCTCGACCCCGCCAGTCTGCGCACCTCCGTGCAGCACGTGAAGGACTTCCGGGACTCGCTCCCCCGCACGCTCGTCCTCGCCTCCGCCTGGGATGCGACCCGCGACGGCGAGTCACCGGCGCGGGAGTACCTGGAGCTGGTCCTGCAGAACGTCGGCGCGGAATCCGACTCCTCGGTGGTGCTCGTGCTGCTGCGCCAGCTCGCCTCGACCCTGGCGTTCTACGTGGCCCCGCAGGACCGGGACAGGCTCGGCGACGAGGCGGCGGACCGGCTCCTGGAACTGGCCCTCGCCGCACCCGCGGGCTCCGACGCTCAGCTCCAGCTGATGAAGGCCTTCGCGGGCCATGCGCGCACCCCCGCGCAACTCGGGACGCTCGAGGCGATACTCAGCGGGCAGGATGTTCCTCCGGGGCTGGAGGTGGACCAGGATCTGCGCTGGGAGCTGCTCACCGGCCTCGTCGTCGGTGGTCGCTGCGGCGAGAACGAGATCGCCGCCGAACTGGAGCGGGACGCCACCGCGACGGGACAGCTCGCGGCGGCCGAGGCCCGGGCCGCCGTGCCCACGGCCGCGGCGAAGGAGGCTGCCTGGACAGCCCTCGTCGACTCGGCGGAGCTCCCGAACGCCGTCCAGCGGTCCATGATCTCCGGCTTCACCCGGGTGCACGACCGCTCCCTGCTCGAGCCGTTCGTTGAGCGGTACTTCTCGTCCATCGAGGACGTGTGGTCGTCACGGACCTACGAGATCGCCCAGCAGATCGTCGTCGGCCTCTATCCGTCCCTGCTGACCACGCAGGCGACGCTGGATCGCACGGACTCCTTCATCGCCGGCCTCGGGGAGGACTCCCCGTCGCTGCGCCGCCTCGTCCTGGAGAGCCGCGACGGGGTGGAACGGGCCATGCGGGCGCAGGCCGCCGACCGGTAGGAAGGGTGCGGGAGGACAACCCGGTCCTCCCTCCAGGGCCCCTACTCCCCCGCCGCGCGTACTAGGGTCGCATCATGAGACTCTCGGAACACCACTACGCGGCGCAGCTCAGGTGGACGGGGAATCTGGGGTCCGGGACGTCCGGGTACCGGACCTACAGCCGGGACCACGAGGTGGAGGTGGAGGGCGCCGGAATGCTCCGGGGTACCGCCGATCCGAGCTTCCACGGCTCGCGGGACCGGTGGAATCCGGAACAGCTGCTGCTGGCCGCCCTCGCGCAGTGCCACTTGCTGTCCTACCTGCACGTCGCCGTGACGGCGGGTCTGGTGGTCACGGGCTACCGGGACACGGCCACCGGTACCCTGCGCCTGAACAGGGACGGCAGTGGCGAGTTCACCGGTGTGGTGCTGCGCCCGCAGGTGGAGCTCGCGGATCCGGCACAGGCCCCACTGGCGAACTCCCTGCACGCGGAGGCCAACGCCCTGTGCTTCATCGCGCGATCGGTGAACTTCCCCGTGGACCACGAGCCGGCCGCGACCGGGATCCGCTGACCCGGCCGGGAGCCGGCCCCGCTGTAGCCTTGGGGGACACCCCCGCACCTCCGGCCCGGTCGACGGTGCGCGGAGCCACCCGAGTATCCGGCCGAAAGTGACGCTGATGACCTTCCTCCCCTCTCTCGGCTACGGCGGACGGATCATCGGCGCGCTGATCATCCTGGTCTGCGCCGTGCTGCTGTGGCTGATCGTCCGCGCGCTGATTGCGCGCTCGGTCAAGCGCGTCCGCGACGGGCACAGCGTGTTCAAGAAACCGCGCCTCGCCTGGGCCCAGTCGGCCCTCCGACCGTTCGACAGCGCCCCGCGCGTGCAGCGGGCACAGACGATCGGCGGACTGCTCTCGAGCATCGCTGCCGGGACCATCGCGATCGTGGCCGTCCTCATGGCCCTCGAGACCCTGGGCTTCTCGATCGGGCCAATCCTGGCGAGCGTGGGCATCGTGGGCATCGCGATCGGATTCGGCGCCCGGGAGGTCATCCGCGACGCCTTCCTCGGCTTCTTCATCACCATCGAGGACCAGTACGGCATCGGCGACACCATCGAGGTCGGCGACACCGTCGGCGTCGTCGAATCGCTCGGCCTGCGCATCACGCGGCTGGTGGATGCCGACGGAGCCATCTGGTACGTCCGCAACGGCGACATCACTAAGGTGGGGAACCGATCGCAGGGTACCTATCTGGCACCCTCGCCCGACCTCACCGACCCATCCACGGCCACCACGGAGGACCACGCATGACCACCCAGGATCCGGCAGGAGCCCAGCCGCCCGCGGCCAGGACCGCGCTGCCCGTCGAAGGCCTCACGGCGGCCGGTCGGGACTTCGTCCAGCCCCAGTACACCGACAACTTCTACGCCGCGGTCGGCGGGCACGAGGTCTTCGTGGCGCTCGTGGATGCCTTCTACGACGGCGTGGCCCAGGACGAGGTACTCCGGCCCATGTACCCGGAGGAAGACCTGGGCCCGGCGAAGGAACGCCTGCTGCTGTTCCTCGAGCAGTACTGGGGTGGTCCCAGGACCTACGGCGAGCAGCGCGGCCATCCGAGGCTGCGCATGCGGCACATGCCGTTCCGCGTGGGCCCGACGGCGAGGGACCGCTGGCTGCAGCACATGCGCGCCGCCGTCGACGGCCTCCACCTCGCTCCGCTGCACGAGACGACACTGTGGGACTACCTGGAACGTGCCGCGCACTCGATGGTGAACACCGCAGACTGACACCCGCAGCTCGGCCCCTCCGACTGCAGCTCAGCCCGCGGGCGTCAGAACACCGCGGCGGAGCGGACCAGGACATGCCCGCGGACAGTACTGACCCGTGACCAGCGGCCGTTGCTGTGGACGGTCGCCTCCGTCCCGGCTTCCAGGAAGCCGAGGGTGAAGCCCCCGAACGCAGCCCCGGCGGGAACCCGGCCCGGAACGCCCGATAGCTCGCGCCCCCACACGGCAGTCCTAGCACTGCTCACCAGCGGGGCACCGGCGCGATCGGGCAGCAACCCGGCCACCTCCGCGATGCCGGCCCTGGCCGCGTCCACCAGCGCAGCGCAGGAGACCGCGCCCTCGCGCAGCCAGCCGGAACGTGGTGGCAGCACTCCGGCCCACGGCTCCGTCACGGTGACAGTGGGCACCGGGAAGACCACGTCGTCCTCCGGCATGCGCGCGAGCCTGTCGAGGACCGAGCCGAGCGAGGCCGTGACGTCGACACGCGCATCGTCCTGGAGCGCCATCGTCCGCAGACCGAGCACTGTGGGCACCGCCTCGCCGAGCATGGTGGGGCCGAGAGCGCGGACATAGGCGGCGAGGATCTGCCCTCCGGCCACCAGTCGCATGCCGCCGGCATCGTCGCCCGCGCGAGCACGCGCGGTCAGGGTACGAAAATCACTGACCGTCTCCACATCGGCGAAACGGATCTCGGCGGCACTCACGCATCCTGCCTGGCACGGGCCCGACGGAAGGGCACGGCGGGTCCCAGCCAGGACTCGAGGACTGCACGCTGATCCGCGGAGATCCTCACCGGGCGGCCCGAACTGCGGCTGACCAGCACCAGACTGGTACTCGCGATCGCGCTGGTGACGCTGCCTTCCCCGGCGATCCGGTCCCGCACCGTGTAACCCATCTCGAAGCTGGACGCCCCGACGCCGGTCACCCATACGTCGACGGCGGCCGGGACAACGCTGAAGTTCAGTGGCGCGAGATACTCGATCTCCTGCCGCGCCACGAGGGTGTAATGGTCTGCATGGACGAGCCCCATGAAGGAACCGCTCTCGAGCGGCTCACTCATCAGCAGTACGCGGGCGTCCTCGAGGAACTGCAGGAAGCGCACGTTGTTGACGTGGCCGTAGGAATCCTCGTCGCCGAAACGCAGGGGCATGGGAATGGTGCGTACGAAAGACATGGTCCCATCCTCTCAAACAGCCCTGCCGGCCGACACAGAAGCGCGGCGCACCATCCCGGCCCGCCGTTCCACCCTTCCGTGTTGAGCGTCGCCGGGGGTACGTCTAGTGTCGGTGGAGGCCACGGAGCATCGGTTCCGTCCAACCGTTCCCGAGGAGACCCCGCCCATGGCAGACCACGCGCCGGCAGCAGACCACGACGCTGCCGGAAGGCCACGGAAGGACCCCACCGCCGATCTCCTCGCCCTCCTCGACCTGACCAGCGCCGACGGGGCACAGACCGACGAGGAGATCTTCGTCGGATCATCCTCCCGCCAGCCCGGCCGCCGCGTCTTCGGCGGCCAGGTCCTCGCGCAGTCCCTCGTCGCCGCCATGCGCACGGTCGAGCCCTCCCGTGACGTCCACTCCATGCACGGATACTTCCTGCGCGCGGGCGATGCCGAGAAGCCGATCACCTTCGGGGTGCAGCGGCTCCGCGACGGGCGCTCCTTCTCCGCGCGGCGCACGCACGCCTATCAGAACGGGGTGCCCATCCTGTCGATGATCGCCTCCTTCCAGGAGCCGGACGACGGCATCACCCACCAGGACGCGATGCCGCAGGGTGTCCCCGATCCCGAGAGCCTCCCGACGACGGCGGAACTCCTCGGCGCCTTCGACCACCCGGTGGCACGAGCCTGGGCCTTCGAGCGACCGTTCGACATCCGGCACGTGGACAGTCCGCTCTACACCTCGAACACCGGTTCTCGTGAGCCGCGGAATGCCGTGTGGATGCGCAGCATCGGACCCATGCCGGACGATCCCCGGCTGCACCGCGCAGCCCTCGCCTACGCGAGTGACTACACGCTGCTCGAATCGATCCTGCGCCCCCACGGGTTGAGCTGGATCCAGCCGGGCATGAGCGTCGCGAGCCTCGACCACGCCATGTGGTGGCACCGTCCGGTCCGCGTGGACCAGTGGCTCCTCTACGTCCAGAGCTCACCCAGCGCCTCCGGGGCCCGGGGCCTGGCCGCGGGCCGTATCTACACCCGGGACGGGGAGCTCGTGGCCAGCGTGGCGCAGGAGGGCATGGTCAGGGTTCCGCGGTCCTGAGTGTGCGCTCCCACGGATGGGCCGGAACGTCCCGGAAACCCGGCCAACAGCAGAGGACACGGACCCAGGGCCGTGTCCTCTGCTGTTGGTCGCTGCGCCGACCGGAGTTGTGCTTCTGTCCTAGTCGCGCGTGAGGCGGCGGTGCGTCACACGATGCGGCTTGGCCGCATCGGCGCCGAGCCGCTCCACCTTGTTCTGCTCATAGGCGTCGAAGTTCCCCTCGAACCAGTACCAGTTCGCCGGATTCTCGTCGGTGCCCTCCCAGGACAGGATGTGCGTCGCAACACGGTCCAGGAACCAGCGGTCGTGCGAGACGACGACGGCGCAGCCGGGGAACTCGAGCAGTGCGTTCTCGAGGCTGGACAGCGTCTCCACGTCGAGGTCGTTGGTCGGTTCGTCGAGCAGCAGCAGATTTCCGCCCTGCTTGAGGGTCATGGCCAGATTGAGCCGATTGCGCTCGCCACCGGAGAGCACGCCCGCCTTCTTCTGCTGGTCCGGTCCCTTGAAGCCGAAGGCCGAGACGTAGGCCCTGGAGGGCATCTCGACCTGGCCCACCTGGATGTAATCGTGACCTTCGGACACGACCTCCCACAGCGACTTGTCGGGGTCGATGCCGCCACGGGACTGGTCCACGTAGGAGATCTTCACGGAATCGCCGATGCGCAGCTCCCCGCCGTCGAGGGGTTCGAGCCCCACGATGGTCTTGAACAGCGTGGTCTTGCCCACGCCGTTCGGTCCGATGACGCCCACGATGCCGTTGCGCGGGAGGGAGAAGGACAGCCCGTCGATGAGGACGCGGTCGTCGTAGCCCTTCTGCAGGTTGCGCGCCTCGATGACCTGGCTCCCGAGACGGGGTCCCGGCGGGATCTGGATTTCCTCGAAGTCGAGCTTGCGGGTGCGATCGGCCTCCGCCGCCATCTCCTCGTAGCGGTTCAGGCGCGCCTTCGACTTGGTCTGGCGTCCCTTGGCGTTGGAGCGCACCCACTCGAGTTCCTCGGTGAGGCGGCGTGAGAGCTTCTGGTCCTTCTTGCCCTGGACCTCGAGGCGTGCGCGCTTCTTCTCCAGGTAGGTGGAGTAGTTGCCCTCGTAGGGATACAGGTGGCCGCGGTCCACCTCCGCGATCCACTCGGCCACGTGGTCGAGGAAGTACCGGTCGTGGGTGACGGCGAGGACGGCGCCCGCGTAGGACTTCAGATGCTGCTCCAGCCACAGCACGCTCTCGGCGTCGAGGTGGTTGGTGGGCTCGTCGAGGAGGAGCAGATCGGGCTTCTGCAGCAGCAGCTTGCACAGCGCCACGCGGCGCCGCTCACCACCGGAGAGGATGCTCACATCGGCGTCCGGCGGCGGGCAGCGGAGCGCGTCCATGGCCTGTTCGAGCTGGGAGTCGATGTCCCAGGCGTCGGCGGCGTCGATGGCTTCCTGGAGCTTGCCCATCTCGTCGAGCAGCGTGTCGTAGTCCGCGTCGGGGTTGGCCATCTCCTCGGAGATCTCGTTGAAGCGCTGGATCTTGCCGTAGATCTCGCCGACGCCCTCCTGCACATTGCCGAGGACGGTCTTGTCCTCGTTGAGCGGAGGTTCCTGCAGCAGGATCCCCACCGTGTAACCGGGGCTCAGCCGGGCTTCTCCGTTGGACGGGGTGTCGATGCCCGCCATGATCTTCAGGATGGTGGACTTGCCTGCGCCGTTCGGGCCGACCACGCCGATCTTCGCACCGGGATAGAACGACATGCTGACGTCGTCGAGGATGACTTTGTCGCCAACGGCCTTGCGGGCCTTGGTCATTGTGTAGATAAATTCCGCCATGCACTCAAGGCTAGTGGCTCAGGGCCCTGTTCTCCCATTCACCGCGGGCCCGGACCCGGGCCCGCCAGGGGATCAGAAGGGGACGGACTCCGGTTGCGCGGCGACGGCGCGGTCCTCGCCCCCGCGCTGCCTTTCGTCGGCCTCACGATCACTCGTGCCCTCGTGGTCGGGATCGTGGCGGTCGGGACCGTCCTCGGGCGTGCTGTCCGGATCGAAGACCCCCTCGAAGAGTTCCCCGGTCGCCGGGTCGACGCCATCCGGCACGGCACCGTGCTCCGGGCTGCCGGTCGCGGTGGCATCCGCAGGACCGGCCTGCGGCTCCGACCGGTCGGACGAATTCCTCCTGAAGTTCGCGGTCCCCCACATGAGGTCGTGGCCCGCGGTGTCGGCGTCGATCTCCACAGAGGTCCCGGTGCGGCCGTCGGGGCTGCTCCATGGCCGGATCCGCAGCCGGCCCGTGACGATCACGCGATCGCCCTTCTTGATGCTGGCGCCCGCGTTCGTGGCGAGCTGCCGGAACATGGATACCGAGTACCAGTTGGTGGTCCCGTCCACCCACCCGTTGGCCTCCTTGTCGAAGCGGCGCTCGGTGGAACACATGCGGAAGCCGGAGATGGGCAGTCCGCTGTGCGCGAGGGTCAGGCGCACCTCGGTCGCCACGTAGCCCCGTACGGTGATGATGTCGGTCATGATCTTCCCTTCCCTCGGCGAGGGGCACGGCGCGTGCCGGCCCGTACCAAGCGTCGGTCGGATCGCCCCGGCATGGACCCGGGCTCCGTCCTATGTGGACAACGGATATGCGAAAGGTCCCCCGGACCGCGGAGTCGCGATCCGGGGAACCTTTCTGCTGTGCCCCCGGCAGGATTCGAACCTGCGACCAGAGGATTAGAAGGCCCCTGCTCTATCCCCTGAGCTACGGAGGCAGTCCGCCCAGTTTACTATGGGCGCTCTGTGGGAGGCGTCGGGCGGTCGGCGGGAAGCCCTACGCGTAGGAATCGGTAGCGGTCTCGGCGAAGGTCACGCGGAGTTCGAGTCGGTGCTGGCCGTCCGGGTCCTGGGTGTAGATGGCCCGGCCCGCGATGCCGCTGAGCCCCTCGGTGCCCGAGCCGGGGATGATGTGTCCCGAACTCGCCGCGTCGACGCCCTCGGCCACCCCCCAGTGCTGCACCGTCATGGACCCCTCGCGCTCTCCTACGGTGCCGACGAACTGCTCGGACGCCACATAGCCCGCCCCCACCGCATTGCCCGCCATGAGCAGCTGGGCCGTGCTGGTCCCGCTGATCTCCCCCTCGAAGAACTTGGTGGCCCTGACCCGGGACAGCTCGCCGTTGCTCCCGGCCTCCGAGTAGGCCTCCGCGTCCCACTCCGTGATCTCGAATTCACCGTGATACGTGATCGTTCCTGGTTCGGTCATGTCCCCAGTATCGCCGGTTTGCGCGCATCCCGCACGGCGCGGGGGTCCATGAGGGACGGCACGGGGCGGATGTCAGGGGCTCTCAGTGCAGTTGTCCTGGAGCCAGCGGCGTGTAGCGCTTACGGAACAGAACCTTGGTACTGCGGTCCAGGAAGACGAGATAGAGCGCGAACGCGAGGGCGACGACGGCGGCCACCTGACGTGCCATCATCAGGCTGAACTCGAAGTAGGGGAAGATGTCGAGCTGGTCGGTGATTGCGTAGACCATGAAGAACGCCACCGTGAAATACAGGGACTTCACCTGCCAGTCGTCGCGGATTCCGGTGACGGCGAACAGCGGTATGAGCCAGACCACGTACCAGGACTGGATCATGGGAGCCAGCAGCACGATCGCCGCGAACGCGATCGCCAGTCGGCGCACCAGGTGGCTGTGCTCACCGCGCAGCACCTGGTACGCGATGATGACCAGCGAACCCACCCGGGCGATGGTGTGGAAGACGCTCGCCATGTCCCACCCGGGAAGTCCCACCGCGTTTCCCAGCGTCGCGATCACCAGGCCGATGAAGCCGACGGGCGCGTACCAGATCCACACGCTGCCCGGAGTGCTGAGCGCCCCTACCCAACCGAATCCGAACGTGTTGATCAGCCCCATGATCCACAGGAGCCCCAGGCTCAGTCCGGCGGTCAGGAACCAGTAGAGGAAGCGCCGCGGCCACGACGCTCCCTTTCCTGCCCACAGTAGGCCGACGAACGGCAGGAAGATGAGAGTGATCGGTTTGATGCCCACGGACAGCGTGATCAGGAGGATCCCGAGCACGGGGCGCCCGGTGGCCGCGAGATACAGACCTGCGAGCGCGAGCCCGATCATGAGCGAGTCGTTGTGGATGGCGGCGACGAAGTTGATCAGCAGTAGCGGGTTCGCGGCCGTCAGCCACAGGGCACGCGTGGGATTGACGGCGTGGAGTTCGGCGAGCTTCGGCACCATCCAGACGCACAAAGCGACGCCGATGAGCGCGATGACCCGGAAGAGGATGATCGAGGTGTCCGGGTCGCCGCCGGTCACGCGGACGATCCCCTCCTCGATCCACAGGAACACCGGACCGTACGGGGTGGGGCTCTGCGCCCAGAGGTCATCGGCGCCGATCTGCAGGTAGTTGGAGATCTGGGAGTAGCCGTCAACGTACGGGTTCAGGCCCGCCACCATGACCTGGCCCTGCACGATATAGGCGAACACGTCCCGGCTGAACAGTGGGAGGGCCGCCGCGAGCGGAATGGTCCAGGCGATGATCGCGCGCAGCACATAGGGGCGCGTGTCCTCCGACCAGCCGTTGAGTCGCTGCCCGAGCCGCAGCCAGGACCTGATGAGGAGCATGCCTCCCAGAGCAAGGAGCAGGACCGACAGGAACGCCCCGGGGGGTTCGAAGCGGAGCCAGATGATGATCGGGTTGCGCCTGAGCCCGGCGGAGGCCATCGACAGCCAGCCGACCCCGAGGGAGCCCATCCACATCATCAGCGAGCCGACGAATCCCTGCACGATGGCGATGTTCGGCCGATTCCGCCCCACCGGGGCCTCGACGTCGACGCGCGGGACATGGGCGGGCATAGGGAGGATCCAATCGTCGGCAGGCTCGGGGCGGCACTGGGCGGCCATGTCCGGCAGTGAAGGCCGACATGGAGAGCCTCCGACCGCCGGCGTCTCGCGGTATCGAAGGCAGCATCGCGCACCCGGATCTCCGCGCAGCCTGAGTGAACTGATGGAATATTAGCATCGGAGTCCGGCCCCGACCTGGCGCATGCGACCGGGAGTGGATCGTGGTCGTCGCCGCAGCACCGGGCGGTACATTGGTCGAATGCCGATATCGAATGAACGCATCGTCTGGATCGACTGCGAGATGACGGGCCTGGACCTCGTCCACGATGCGCTGATCGAGGTCGCCGTCGTGGTGACCGACGCCGAACTCACCGTCGTGGGAGAGGGCCTCGACGTCGTGATCAAGCCGCCCGCGGAGGCGCTCGCACAGATGGGTGACTTCGTGCGCGAGATGCACACGTCCTCGGGCCTGCTCGAGGAGCTCGACGGCGGCATGACCATGGAGGAGGCGCAGGACCGGGTGCTCGATCACATCCAGGCCCTCGTCCCCGAGCCCCGCAAGGCGCAGCTCGCCGGGAACTCGATCGGGACGGACCGCAACTTCCTCGCCCGCGACATGCCGCTCGTGATCGACCACCTCCACTACCGCGTGATCGACGTGTCGACCATCAAGGAACTCGCGCGCCGCTGGTACGTCCGCGCCTACTTCCAGTCCCCCGCCAAGACTGGTGGGCACCGCGCACTCGGAGATATCGAGGATTCGATCAGGGAGCTGCGCTACTACCGCTCCGCCGTCTTCGTCCCCGCTCCGGGGCCGGATTCCGCCTCGAGCAAGGCCATCGCGGACTCCCTCGCGCCCTGAGGTGGGCCTGCGGAGGTCCTGAGCACGCGCCGAAGTGTGTAAACTTGTGTCCGCTGCCTTTCGCCGGCAGCCCGGCCGGAGACCTCTCCACCCGGACACCGGCGAAGACACGCGGTGGGTATAGCTCAGTTGGCAGAGCGCCTGGTTGTGGTCCAGGAGGTCGCGGGTTCAAGCCCCGTTACTCACCCTCGGAGGTCAGGAGAACCCCTGACGCCGTATGCCGTCCCGGATCCGTCCGGGACGGCATACGTCTTTCCGGCCCCAGCAGTCCCCAGTCACCACGACGGCGACGCCGGTACGTCGCCCGCCCTCAGCAGCGAAGGACCATTGCCATGGAACGCACAGTGTTCGACGAGGATCACGAACTCTTCCGCGATGTCGCCCGGGAGTTCAACGAGCGTGCCGTCGCCCCGCACTACGCGGACTGGGACCGCCGGCACATGATGGACCGGTCCGTCTGGACCGCCGCCGGGGAGCAGGGCCTGCTCGGTCTCGCCGTCCCCGAGGAGTTCGGTGGGGCAGGGATGCCGGACTACCGCTTCCGCACGGTCCTCGACGAGGAGTTCGCACGGAGCAATCATCTCGCCGTGGGACTGGCCTTCCACCTGCACGACGATCTCGTGCTGCCGCACCTGCTGGCCCACGGCTCGCAGGACCTCAAGGAACGCTGGCTTCCGGGCATGGTCTCCGGGGACATCGTGACCTCCTGCGCCTGGACCGAGCCCGGGGCCGGCAGCGATCTGCGCGGAGTCCGCACCAAGGCGGTGCGCGACGGCGACGACTGGCTCATCACGGGTCAGAAGGTCTTCATCGGCAACGGGATCAGCGGCGACGCCTCACTCGTGCTCGCGCGCACCGACGGAAGTTCCGGGCGCGGGTCCAGCGACGCCTTCTCCCTGTTCATGGTCACCAAGGGTGAGGGCTACATGCCCGGCCGGCAGCTGGACAAGATGGGCCTGCGCGCCTCCGACACCGCCGAGCTGTTCTTCGACAGTGTCCGCGTTCCCGGTGCCGATCTGGTGGGCGAGGTGGGCCAGGGCCTGCGCTACTGCCTCGAGCAGATCCCTCAGGGCAGGCTCGGCATCGCCGTGGCCGCCGCAGCGCTCGCGAGGGCCACGTACGCGCAGACCGTACGCTATGTCACCGACCGGAACGCTTTCGGCGAGCGGGTGCTGGACTTCCAGAACACCCGGCACGTCCTGGCGGACATCCTCACGGAGATCGAGGTCACCGAGACTTTCGTGGACCAATCGGTGCTCGCGTTCAACGCGGGCTCCCTCACCCCGGAGGCTGCGGCGCAGGCGAAACTCTGGGCGAGTGAGCGGGCGAAGTCCATCACGGACCGCTGTCTCCAGTTGCACGGCGGTTACGGCTACATCCTGGAGTACCCGGTCTCCCAGGCGTTCCTCGCCGCGCGCCTGCTGACCATCTTCGGCGGCACGAGCGAGATCATGCGCGAGTCCATCGGACGGTCGATCGCGGACCGCTCCGCGCAGCAGAGGTAGAGCACGTGACAGTCCACCCCATCACCATCACCGGCGAGCCCGTGCTCCACAGGCGCGCCCAGCCCGTCGAGGCCTTCGATGCCGCACTGCGTACCCTCATCGCGGACATGTTCGAGACGATGGACGTGGCCAACGGCGTCGGTCTCGCTGCGCCCCAGATCGGGGTGGGACTGCGTCTCTTCGTGTACGGGATGGAGAACGACGACGGCGTCCCGCCGCGAGGAGTCCTCGTGAACCCGACCATCGTGACCACGAAAGTGCCCGGTTCCGACCCCGATCCCGAGGACGACGCGGAGGGCTGCCTGTCGGTGCCGGGAGAATCCTTTCCCCTCGCCCGCGCCGGGTGGGCGAGGGTCACGGGTTTCGACGGCGACGGCGCACCGGTGGACTTCGAGGCCACGGACTGGTTCGCGCGCTGCATGCAGCACGAGTACGACCACCTGGACGGCAAGCTCTTCGTCGATCGGCTCAACGACCGGTACCTTCGCAAAGCCCGCAGGAGCATTAGGAACAACGCGTGGGGAGTCCCGGGTCTGACGTGGATGCCCGGGGTGGACCCCGACCCGTTCGGCCACTAGGCCGAGCGGGTCAGGTCCTCGCGGGGCTGTCGAGACCGGCGCCCTCCGGGGCCTCCACGAGGTCCTCGAGTCTCCTGGTACCGCGCAGGGGGCCCAGGAGCGCAACGAGGGGCGCCAGGCAGGCGATGACGACGCCGACCAGTATGGCCTCGCGGATACCGATCGTCTCGGCAAGGATGCCCGCGAGGAAGCTCGCCAGCGCAAGCATCCCCCAACTCACCATTCTCGACGCAGCTCCCAGCCGGCCCATCATGTCCGGTGGGCAGACGCGCTGGCGGAAACTCGTGCCAACCACGATGTTCCAGGCCACGGAGGCCCCCATGACGAACAGGCCGGCCACGCCCCAGAGCATCCCCCAGCCCGGTGTCAGGACCAGCAGCGATGCGTACCCCAAGACACCCGGCACCATGGACCAGCGCCACAGCGGCCCGGAGCCGAATCTCTCGCCCATCGCCTGGGCGGTGATGCCACCGACAGCGCCCCCGACCGATGCTGCCGCCAGGAGCATCCCGAGCCAGATCTCCGACTCGTGGAGCGTGCGGAGCACCAGGAGGACCAGCAGGGAGGCCGCGATGTTGCCTCCGAAATTCCACAGTGCGGCGTTGAACAGGAGCGCGCGGAGAGGAGCCGTGCTGAACGTATAGCGGAGACCATCGAGCATCTCCCGCCAGATGTGCTGCTCACTGCGTGGCCGGATCACCTCCTTCACGTCCAGACGCCCTACGGCCGCGAGGGAGACGACCGACGTCGCCAACTGCAGGATCAGCGTGTTGGACGCCCCTGCCAGGCTGGTCAGCCATCCCGCGGCGGAGCGGCCGGCAGCGTCGGCCGCGGCGCCGGAGCCTGTGATCAGGCCGTTGCCCTCCATGAGTTCGTCCGGGGTCACCGCCTGCTGCACCAGGGCTGCGTCCGCCAGCTGGAAGAAGGCCGAGGCCACCCCGGCGGTGAAGGCTGCCGCGAAGAGCAGGGGCGTACTGAGGAAGCCCAGCCAGTAGCCCACCGGCAGGAGGGCGAGAACGAGTACTCGCACCGTGAGTGCCGTGAGCATCACCGGCCGGCGGGGCAGTCGGTCCACCCAGACCCCGATGAGCAGACCGAACAGCAGCCAGGGCAGGAAGGTCATGCCGGCGAGGGCGGCGACGGCGAAGTTGCTTGCCTCGAGTTCCACTGCAGCGATCACCGGCAGCGCCACTGCAGCGATCGCGTTGCCCAGCACGCCGGATGTGCTCGAGACCAGCAGGGCCCGGAAATTACTGTTGCGCCTGAACAGCGTCTTCTTTTCGGTGCCCCCAGCAATCATCGAATCAACCTAACGGAAGGAGCAGTGGATACCGGAGCGGATCCGGGAGAACTGCGGGACAACTTCGACGGCTCTTGACGATCGGATTCCTCCCGCAGATAATCGGGCCGCCGGAGCACTCGTGCTGTCGCCGAAGGGTCTCGGCACTCCCCGATGGCTCGTGACCGTGTACGCGGCGAACGCGGCCCGTGGCGAACGGGCCAGCCCCAGTGGCCCCAGCAGCAGACCGGCCCGTTCCTACCGTCGCGCTTGCGTATGAGACCCACGACGGTCCTCACAGCGTAGGCATCCGCTCGGCCCCGATGGCGGCACGACGCGCCGTGGAGCGGCCTGAAAGACGTGGGATGGGCCGACCGATACGCCGGGTTCTGTCATCGCACGTCGTTGCCGTCGTGCGAGTAGCGGCCATCCATCTACGGACGCCGTTGCCGACGCCCTCCAGCGGCCTACCCGTGCACTCGGGCGGGCAGCCCTCGATCGCGCACTGTCTGGCCTTGCTCCGGGTGGGGTTTACCGAGCCACGCCGGTCACCCGGCATGCTGGTGGTCTCTTACACCGCCGTTTCACCCTTACCCGTCACGGCGCCTCGGCTCCCCGACGGGCGGTCTCTTCTCTGTGGCACTGGCCTGCGGGTTACCCCGAGTGGGCGTTACCCACCACCCTGCCCTGCGGAGCCCGGACGTTCCTCGGTGGATCCGGTGCGTCTCGCACCCGTCCAACGCGGCCGCCTGGTCGACCCATCCATCGTCCATTCTAGGGGGCTCACGGGCCGTGACCACCCAGCCCGTGGAAGCCCGCCCGGTTGGGTAGGGTTGACCGGTGCTGATCCTGCTTCCTCCCTCCGAAGGCAAGTCCCCCGCCCGTACCGGCCACCCGTTCGAGTGGGAGGAGCTCCTGTTCCCCGAACTGAACCCGGCGCGGCGGGCCGTCCTCAGCGGCCTGCAGCGGGTCAGCGCCGCCTCCGACGCCCATGCGATCCTCGGCGTAGGAGCGTCACTCGCCCGGGACGTGCAACAGAATCTCCTGCTCGACGCTGCGCCCGCGGCAGCCGCCCACGGCATCTATTCCGGTGTCCTCTACGAGGCGCTCGATTACGCGGGGATGACGCCTGTCCAGAAGCGCAGAGCCCGCGAGCAGTGCGTCGTCTTCTCGGGTTTGTGGGGAGCCATCGGCTTCGGTGACCGGATCCCGGCGTACCGCCTGTCCATGGCCGTCGATCTTCCCGGCACCGGGCGCCTAGCGACCTACTGGAAGCAGCACCTCACCGCCCCGCTCACGCGGCTCGCCGGCCACGGGCTCGTCGTCGACTGCCGCTCCAGCACCTACGCCGCAGCGTGGGCCCCACCGCCGCAGCAGAGCGCCGCGGTCAACGTCTTCCAGCTCCGTGAGGGCAGGCGCACCGTCGTCTCGCACTTCGCCAAACACACCCGCGGCGAACTCGCGCGCCATCTGCTGACGAGGCGCGGAACTCCTCCGGCCGACCCGGAAGCCCTGCTTCGGGCCGCTCAGGAGAAATGGACCGCCGAGCTGGTGCCGGCAGGCGCCCGGAAACCGGCGCAGCTGAACCTCCTGCTCGACTGACCTCCCTCCTCGACCGACCTCCCACGGATTCCGTTCGGGACCGGAGGACGACGGTCAGTCCGCGACCAGTTCCACCTCGAAGCCCTCCGCGTTCTCCAGGTATGCGGCATAGTGCTCCGCACCGCCGGCGAAGGGATGCCGGTCCGCGAACAGGAGGGACCAGCCGTGACTGGCTGCGCGGCGAGCCAGCAGATCGACGTCGTCGCGGGAGCCGGCGCGGAAAGCGAGGTGGTTCACCCCCGGGCGGCGGCGCTCGTGGCCCCCACCGGCGAGGTCCGGGCCGCTCTCGAGGACGATGTAGAATGCAGCGGTGCCGTAGCTCGACCCGCCCGTCCAGGAACGCTGAAGCGGGAAACCGAGGCGTTCGAGCAGCCACCCGAGGCTCGCCTGCGCAGCGGTCGGATCCGCGGTCCATACCTCCACGTGATGGAGCATGCCCGCGGGCCGCGGCGGCTCGGCTGCCCGATCCGGCTCGGTGACTCGATCCGCTTCCGCCCGCCCGGACGCGGTGGTCGGTGCGGCGGCACGGGCACCCGGTTCGTGGTCCAGGGTGGCGTCGGGCCCGGATACCGCTGTGGTCCTCGGCGTCCAGTCGACGCCCGCCATCCCCGCATCCATCGCCTCGTTGGACAGCCGGTCCGCGTCCTTGTTGCGCTCGCGCGGAATCCACTCGTAGCTCACCTGGCGGGGATTCAGGACCCTGCGCGCCCGGTCAGCGAGCACGCGCATGTCCGCGTGCTTGATCTTCCACCGGCCCGACATCTGCTCCACGACGAGCTTCGAATCCATCTTCACGTGGATCGTTGCATGCGGATCGATGGAGCGGGCCAGCTCCAGCCCGGCCACGAGTCCCGAGTACTCCGCGACGTTGTTGGAGGCCTTGCCGATGTAGGCCGCCTTCTCCAGCAGGATCCGGCCCGACTCCGGGTCGCGGACCAGGGCGCCGTACCCCGCGTGCCCGGGATTGCCGCGGGAGCCTCCGTCGGCCTCGACGGTGAGGCGCCGGGTGGACCCGGGCTTCCCGTCGGAGTCATGCGGCTCGGCCGGGTCGAACAGCTGCTGGTCGGTCACGGCTACTGGTTCCCCCAGTCGGCGGAGCGGACCAGGATGCACCCGGAGTCCGGGCACAGGACGACGTCGTCGGGCGCAGCCCCCGAGATGTCCCGGAGATCTCCGGGGCTCAGCTCCATGCCGGAGCCCTCCGATTTCCCGTGGAAGAGCCGGGCCGCGCCGACGCCGCGCCGGGCGAGGATGCGCTCGTAGAGGCCGAGGAGTCCGGCGTCGAAGGTCGAGGCGAGCTCCTCGCGCTGCGCCTGTACCCCGGTGCGTCGTGCCTCGATGTCGGCCAGCTCCGCGTCGCGGGCCTCCTCCAGGCCGCGGAGCTCGGTCCGCACGGCATTGGTGCGCTCCTGGACCTGGGCCCGGTTCGAACGCGCCGTCTCGACCCGCTCCATGACATCGAGCTCCACGTCCTCGAGATCGGACCGCCGCCTGGTCAGCGAGGCCACCTCGTGCTGCAGGGCCGTGAGGTCCTTCGAGGTTCCGGTACCGCTGCCCAGCCGCTTCTCGTCGCGCTCCAGGCGATTCACGACCGACTGGACCTCGTCCTCCGCCCGCGTCAGTTCGCGTTCGAGGTCTCCCAGCTCGGTCTCGACCTGGACGAGCTCGCCGTCGACCTCCGCAACCCGGGCCGCGACGCTGCCGAGGGCCGGATTGCTCCGCGCGGACGCAGCCTGCCGCAGGAGCAGGTTGAGGGTGGAATCGAGTGCCTGCAGATCGAGCAGGCGGAGTTGTTCCTCAGGTGCAGCCTTGGCCACGGTGAACCTCCCGGATCGGAACGGATGGGGACGATGATGGGGCATGGACGCCGCTTCCAGCCTAGGCCACGTCATCCGTCGGCCTCGGCGTCTGCCCGCACCGGAGCGTCAGGGACCGGGTGTGAGGACGAAGTCCCAGGGATCGGTGGTGATCCCGCTCACCCGGATGTCGGCACTGAGACCCTGCTCCCCGAGCAGGGCGCCCAAGGCGGCGGCCGCGGGAGTGAGCCAGAGCCACTCGCTGCCGAAGTGGGAGACGTCGATCAGGTAGGGGGCCCCTCCCCCCGCGGCTTCCCTGACCTCGGAGGCCGGGTGATGGCGCAGATCTGCCGTGACGTAGACGTCGGCACCACTCGCGCGGACCGCGTCGAGGAGGGAGTCGCCGGCTCCCCCACAGACGGCGACCCGACGGATGAGGGCCTCGCCGTCGCCCGCCACGCGAACACCTCCGGCGACGGCCGGGAGGACCGAGAAGACCACGGCGGCGAAATCCGCCAGGCGCAGAGGCTCCACGAGGTCCCCGACACGCCCGAGGCCCTCCTGCGGTGTCCCCCGTTCGGCCCGGGCGAGGGGTACCACGTCGCGCAGCCCGAGCGCATCGGCGAAGGCGTCGGACACCCCGCCCACGGCGCTGTCGCCGTTCGTGTGGACCGTCACGAGGGCGCATCCCGACTCGATGAGCCGATGAATCGCCTCACCCTTGAAACCCGCTGCGGCGACACTCGAGACGGGCTTCAGGAGGAGCGGATGATGCGACACGATCATCGAGGCCCCCCACGCCAGTGCCTCGTCGAGCACAGCTGCTGTCGGATCCACCGCGAACAGGATCCTCTCCGCTGAACTGTCGCCGCGGCCGGTGACGGGGCCGACGGCGTCCCAGCCCTCCGCCAGGCTCTCCGGCCACAGCTGCTCGACGGCGGCGAGCACCTCCGCGACCGTCGGGGTGGTTCCCGGCTCCGTACCGGCGTCGTCCTGATTCCGTGTCATGCCCCAGTCATACCCGCAGCGGGCGGATGCCACCAAGCCCGATCTGTTCACCGCAGGCTGAGCCCAGCCGGGAATCATCGGGACGGGTGACGCATTGAGAAGGATATGAAGACTTTTGTACTTGGAGGAGGCTGCTTCTGGTGCCTCGATGCTCTCTACCAGAAGACCCGCGGAGTGACCGAGGTCGTATCGGGCTACACCGGCGGGCACACCAGGCACCCCGACTACGATTCCGTCTGCTCCGGCATGACGGGGCACGCGGAAGTGGTGGCCGTCAGTTTCGACGAGACCGTCATTCCCGAGGACGTGGTCCTCGACCTGTACTTCGTCTCCCATGACCCCACCACCCTGAACCGTCAGGGGTACGACGTCGGCACCCAGTACCGCAGCGTCATGTACTACCAGGACGCCGCCCAGCAGGAGGCATTCGAGGAAGCCATCCGCAGGAACCAGGCCAACTGGAAGAACCCGATCGTCACCGAGGTGACCCGTCTCCCGGAGTTCCACGTGGCCGAGGACGTGCACCAGAACTTCTACGCGAAGCATCCCGAACAGGGGTACTGCCAGGTCATCATCGACCCCAAACTCTCCAAGGCGCGCAAGCAGCACGCGCAGTGGCTCGCCGCCTAGTCCGAAGCACCATCGGGCCCGCGTCGAGAGTCCTCGAGCCGCACGGGCCGCGCACCACCTCCTCGTCCACCTCCCCTTGCGAACAGGCAGGTACACCCATGGCAAAGATCTACGACGACGTCACCCAGCTGGTCGGCAGGACGCCCCTCGTCCGACTGAATCGACTGACCGAGGGCCTGGACGCCCAGGTGGCCGTGAAGCTCGAGTTCTACAACCCGGCGAACAGCGTGAAGGACCGCATCGGGGTGGCCATCGTCGATGCCGCCGAGAAGGCGGGCGCGCTGCAGCCCGGCGGGACGATCGTCGAGGGCACCTCAGGCAACACGGGGATCGCCCTGGCCATGGTCGGAGCGGCACGGGGCTACAGGGTGATCCTCACCATGCCGGAGACCATGTCGACGGAACGGCGGGTCATGTTGCGCGCATACGGTGCCGAGATCGTCCTCACACCCGGCTCGGAGGGCATGCGCGGCGCCGTCGACCGGGCCAAGGAGATCGTCGCGACGACCGAGAACGCCATCTGGGCGGAGCAGTTCGCCAATGCCGCCAACCCCGCAATCCACCGCACCACGACGGCGGAAGAGGTCTGGGAGGATACCGACGGCGAGGTGGACATCTTCGTGGCCGGTGTCGGCACCGGCGGAACGATCACCGGCGTGGGCCAGGTCCTGAAGGAGCGCAAGCCCGCTGTGCAGATCGTCGCCGTGGAGCCCTCCGACTCCCCCATCCTCAACGGCGGCGCACCCGGCCCGCACAAGATCCAGGGCCTCGGGGCCAATTTCGTCCCGGACAACCTGGACCGTGAGGCCTACGACGAGGTCCTCGACGCGACAGTGGAGGACTCCGTGCGCGTAGCGCGCGCGCTGGGGACCCAGGAGGGCATCCTGGGAGGGATCTCTTCGGGAGCCATCGTCTGGGCTGCCCTCGAGCTCGCCAAGCGCCCGGAGAACGCCGGTAAGCTCATCGTGGCCATCGTCTGCGACTTCGGCGAGCGCTACATCTCCACGGTGCTCTTCGACGACATCCGAGGCTGACCCACCGGGTGGAACCCCGGCGGCAGTACTGATCACGACCCCCTGAGAGGACGGCCCGTGGGCTTTCTGGACCGATTGCGCGAGGATCTCGCGACCGCTCGCACGCACGACCCGGCCTCCCGCGGACCTGTCGAGACCACCGCGGTGTACTCGGGACTGCACGCCATCTGGGTGCATCGGCTCACGCATCGGATGTGGCGCAGCGAGAGTCTGCGTTTCCCGGCGCGCGCCCTGTCGCAGCTCGCGCGCACGCTCACGGGGGTGGAGATCCACCCCGCTGCAACGATCGGTCGGCGCTTCTTCATCGACCACGGCATGGGGATCGTGATCGGCAGCACCGCGGAGATCGGCGACGACGTCATGCTGTACCAGGGCGTGACGCTCGGCGGAAGATCCCTCGAGCGCGTGAAGCGCCACCCCACCATCGGCGATCGCGTCACCATCGGCGCGGGAGCCAAGGTGCTCGGCCCCATCACCATCGGCGCGGGAAGCGCCGTGGGGGCCAACGCCGTCGTCGTGAAGGACACCCCGCCGGACTCGATCGTGACGGGCATCCCTGCCACGTTCAGGCACCGGGACTCGCGGCGCGAGACGCAGCCCGCGGTGGATCCGGCGGAGTACGTGGATCCCGCCATCTACATCTGAGCACGCACTCCGCACCCGGCACGACAATGCCCCGACCGGGTCCGGTCGGGGCATCGTCGTGTCCGTGCCTGCTCGGTGTCCACCGACCCGAGCGTGTGTGACATCAGTGCGTGTCGACGCCCTCGACCTCGGCGCGATCGGCTCCCCACATCGTGTGGAACGTCCCCTCGGTATCCACTCGGTTGTAGGTGTGGGCGCCGAAGAGGTCGCGCAGCCCCTGGGTCAGCGCGGCGGGCAGACGCTCGCGGCGCAACCCGTCGTAGTACGCGAGCGAGGCGGAGAAGACCGGGACGGGGATGCCGAGCTGCACGGCGGTGGCGACGACCCGGCGCCATGCCGGCACGGCGCCGGCGATCGCCTCGGTGAAGGCAGGGGCGAGCAGGAGATTCGCCGGACGGTCCTGGCCCGCGTAGGCCTTCATGATGTCGTCGAGCAGTTCGGCACGGATGATGCAGCCTGCACGCCACAGGGAGGCGATCTCGTCGAGCTTGAGGTCCCACCCGTACTCGGCGGCCGCAGCGGTCAGCATGTCGATGCCCTGCGCGTAGCTCACCAGCTTCGAGGCGTACAGCGCCAGCCGCACGTCCTCCACGAAGTCCTCCGGGAGCTCCACCGACGCCTCGTGGCCGGGCAACGCCTCCTGCGCCAGCAGGCGCTGATCCTGCTGGGAGGACAGGGCGCGGGCGAACACGGACTCCGCGATGCCCGACGTCGGACTGCCCAGCTCCAGCGCTGAGACGACCGTCCAGCGCCCGGTGCCCTTCTGGCCCGCGGCATCGACGACGACGTCCACGAACGGCTTGCCCGTCTTCTCATCCGTGTGGCCGAGCACTTCGGCGGTGATCTCGATCAGGTAGGAGGACAGCGTGCCGGTGTTCCAGTTTGCGAAGATCTTCGCCTGGTCGGCCGGCTCGATCCCGGCACCGGAGCGCAACAGGTCGAAGGCCTCGCCGATGACCTGCATGTCGGCGTACTCGATGCCGTTGTGCACCATCTTCACGAAGTGACCGGCCCCGTCGGTACCGATCCAGCGGCAGCAGGGCTCCCCGTTGTACTTGGCGGAGATCTTCTCGAGCATCGGACCGACGGAGTCGTAGGACTCACGTGACCCGCCGGGCATGATGGAGGGGCCGAGCAGCGCTCCCTCCTCACCACCGGAGACACCAACACCCACGAAGTGGAGGTCCTGCTGGGACAGTGCTGCCTCGCGGCGCCGGGTGTGCTCGAAGTGCGAGTTACCGCCGTCGATCACGATGTCGCCCGGTTCCAGCAGCGGCGTCAGCTGATCGATCACCGAATCCACCGGCGCCCCGGCCTTGACCATGATCAGGACGCGGCGGGGCTTCTCGAGCGAATCCACGAGCTCCTGGAGCGTCTCGGTCCGGACGAAGTCGCCCTCGTCGCCGTGGTCGGCCAGCAGGGCATCCGTCTTCTCGGTGGACCTGTTGTGCAGGGCCACGGTGTACCCGTTGCGGGCGAGGTTGCGGGCAAGATTCGCCCCCATGACTGCCAGGCCTGTGACACCGATCTGTGCGCTCACTGTGTTCTCCGTCGTTTGTCAGCTGGGTGCATCGCGCTGCGTGCGCCGGAGCTCCCGTGCGGTACTGCGCGGGAAGTCCGGATGTCCTCAGACTATTACCGTCCTGACGGCGTTGCCACACGGACCACCGCCCCACGCCACCGCTATGCAGCAGGCGGGGGAGACCCGCTGAGGACCGCCGGCCGATGCCGGGCTGCGGGCATCACGCCCGACTGGGACGCTGGTGTCATCCGTGAAACAATGGTATTGATGACCGACGTTACCGTTACCCCCGCTGCCCCTGACCGCCCACAGGTCCGTCCCGAAGTGGAGGGCGCACAGCCGATCGTCGCGAGCGACGGCCGTCCGCTGCTGCAGTTCAAGTCGCCCCGCGTCAGCCAGCCTCCGGTCCACCTCGCCGACCTCACGCTCGCCGAGCGGCAGGAGCGACTCAAGGAACTCGGGTACCCGGGCTTCCGCGCGAAGCAGTTGTCAACGCACTACTTCTCCCACTCCACCACCGACCCCGCGCAGATGAGCGATCTGCCCAGGACGGGCCGTGAGGATCTGGTCGGAGCGATGTTCCCGAAGCTACTCACCGAGGTGAAGCGCCTGACCACAGACAATGGGGACACCATCAAGTTCCTATGGCGGTTGTTCGACGGTGCGCTCGTCGAATCGGTGCTGATGCGCTATCCGGGCCGTGTGACCCTGTGCGTCTCGTCGCAGTGCGGTTGCGGCATGAACTGTCCGTTCTGCGCCACAGGCCAGGCCGGGCTGACCCGCAATATGTCGACCGCCGAGATCGTGGACCAGGTCATCGCCGCCAATCGAGCGCTGTCCGAGAACGCTCTGGGCGGCCTGCGGACGGACGGCGGGCACGACGCCCCGCGCGTGACGAACATCGTGTTCATGGGGATGGGGGAACCTCTCGCGAACTACAAGCGGGTGATGGCCGCCCTGCATCGTTTCATCGACGACTCCCCCGAAGGCCTGGGGATGTCAGCACGCAACATCACCGTCTCGACGGTCGGGTTGGTGCCGGCGATCGACAAGCTCGCAGCCGAGTCACTGCCGGTGACCTTCGCCCTGTCCCTCCACGCGCCGGACGACGAGCTCCGCGACGAGTTGATCCCGGTCAACACACGGTGGAAGGTCGACGAGGCGCTCGACGCCGCCTACAACTACTACCGCACCACCGGGCGTCGCGTCAGCATCGAGTACGCCCTCATCAAGGACATGAACGACCACGGCTGGCGCGCAGATCTCCTGGCGAAGAAGCTCAACCAGCGGGGCAGGGGCTGGGTGCACGTCAACCCGATTCCCCTGAACCCGACGCCTGGCTCCATCTGGACGGCGTCGGAGAAGAGTGTCTCCACCGAGTTCATCAACCGGCTGCGCGCGGCCGGCATCCCGACCACGCTGCGCGACACGCGGGGCAAGGAGATCGACGGCGCGTGCGGCCAGCTCGCCGCGGAGGAGTGAGACCCCACCGAGTGGCACGAGCAGGAACCCAGCCGGTATAGTCGGTGCTCGTGGGACAGGCCGGTGGTATCCGGCCGAGACGTCCACGCGGGTCTTTAGCTCAGCTGGTAGAGCGCCACGTTTACACCGTGGATGTCATCGGTTCGATCCCGGTAGGACCCACCACAGAAGAACCCCGCCCTGCCGGGTCAGCGATTCGGGTCGGCGGGGTTCGCTGCATCGGCGCCGGCCTGTTGCCTGTCACCGGTTCCGCCTGATTCCGAGGAGCTTCTCCAAGAGCAGGATCGCGAGCAGTGACACGCCGAGCAGGAACATGGAGGCCAGCCACCACGCCGGTCCGTCCGCGTCCGTCGCGGTCCCGAGTCCCAGCCGGCGTGCCGCGACACACAGGGCTATCAGCGAAGCGCCGACCACGAACATGATGGCCCTGCGGTCCCGCCGTCGCTCGCCTGACATGATCCCAGCATAGGCTCCGCGGTATCAGCGAGCCGCGGCCACGGCCACCGGCTCCCCGTCGACGAAGTCCACCACGTACACCTGGTCCATGATCGTCACGGTGCACTGCATCGCTCCGGTGACACGGCAGTCGTCCGGAGTCAGCGCCTCCGCCGGGTCCCCGAAGATCGGCTGGGACAGCTCCGGCGGCATCCCCGGAGGGGTCGGCTCATGGAACGGACGCGACACCGGCGGTTCCCCGAAGATCGGCTGGGACAGCTCCGGCGGCATCCCCGGAGGGGTCGGCTCATGGAACGGACGCGACACCGGCGGTTCCCCGAAGATCGGCTGGGACAGCTCCGGCGGCATCCCCGGAGGCGTCGGCTCATGGAACGGACGCGACACCGGCGGCAGACAGGTGTAGGGGTCGGCAGGATCGGTCCACCAGGTCCCGGCGCCATCGACGGCGCAGGAGGGGTAGCCGGGAGCTGGCAGCGATTCGACGGGCAGATCACCACCCATGCCGCTCCCGGGGGGTACGGGGCTTCCGGGCGGACCGTCGACCCCCTCGGAGGGCTCCGCCGTGATTGGCTCGCTCCCTGCCGCGCCGGCACCGCCGGGAAGATTCTCTCCCGGTGGGAGCTGTGTCGGCGCGACGCCCATCGTCGAGGGGGCGTCGGCGGGCTCCTGACCTCCGGAGCCGACCATCAGGGGGACGAGGAGAACGGTGGCCGTTCCGACACCCACGAGCAGAGACCTTGTTGTATGACGCATATTCCACCCCAGTTGAGAGACCCAGGGGATGACTGTAAGCCGCGCGCGATCGGCTGCGACACGGTATCCGTTACCCGACATGGGAGGTGGACTACCTGCGTTCTTTCTGTAGTGCTACCTGCTGGGCTGCACATCCGGTAGCCGCTCCGCGAGATAGGTCAGGGCCTCCGAGACTCCGACCTCGATCTTCAGCGTGGCGAACTCGTCGCCACGCGTCCACCCGCGATTGATGATCACCACCGGTTTGCCCTGCTTGAAGGCGCCGCGGACGAAGCGCAGTCCGCTCATCACCGTCAGTGATGACCCTGCCACCAGGAGCGCACCCGCCGTATCGACCAGGGCGTAGGCCGCTGCCACCCGGTCCTTCGGGACGTTCTCACCGAAGTAGACGAAGTCCGGCTTGAGCATGCCCCCGCACACCGGACACGGAGCCATGGAGAAGTCACCCGTGTCGTCGACGTCGGCATCGGCGTCCGGGGCAACATCACCGGCGTCCGATTCCCGTTCGAGATAACCGGGATTGAGTTCCTCGAGGATCTCCGCCACCCGGCTCCTGGGGAAGACCGAGGCGCACTGGAGGCAGATCACTCGATCGAAGGTGCCATGCAGATCGATGACGTTCGAGCTACCGGCCGAGGAATGAAGTTTGTCGACATTCTGCGTGATCAGCCCGGTGAGCAGACCACGCTCCTCCATCCTGGCCACCGCGGCGTGGCCGGCGTTGGGATCGGCCCGGCGCAGGTGCCGCCAGCCCACATGGTTGCGCGCCCAGTAGCGTCGCCTCAGCGACTCGTCCCCGACGAACTGCTGATAGGTCATGGGGTTCCGCTTGACGGACTGCGGACCTCGGTAATCCGGGATCCCGGAGTCCGTGCTCAGACCCGCGCCGGTCAAAACCGCCAGTGGTAGTCCTCCGAGCACCGCGACGGCGTCGTCCAGTCGCGCCCGCTCCTCCGGTGCGAGCACCGCCAGCATCGACGCCGGGGCTTCGCTCACGAATCCCGTGAGACCGAGGCGTGGATGGGACTCCGGCCCCGGCAGCGGGTCACCCCCGCCCCCCGGGGTGGTCACAGGGCGTCTTCGACCGAACTCAGGGCCTGCGAGTACTCGGCGATCGGTCGGCCCTGCCCATGGGGGGAAGTGATGACGGAGCGCACCGAGCCACGTCCGTCGAGGACATAGCTGATCCGCTCGGCGTAGCCGTGCGTCTCGTCGAAAGCGTCGAAGGCCCGTGTCACCGACCCGTGCGGCCAGAAGTCGGCCAGCAGGTCGAATGAGATGTCATTCGTCTCCGCGAACGCCCGCAGCGTGTATTTGTGGTCGACGGCGATCGCCACCAGTGTGACGCCCGCCGCATCGAACAGACCCAGATTGTCCCGGAGCTCGCCGAGTTCGTCCGTGCAGATGCGCGAGAAGGCGAACGGGAAGAAGACCACCACGGAGCCGCCGCTCAGGGACGTACTGTCCACGGTCTCGCCGAACTGGTTGGCGAGGGAGAAGTCGGGTGAAAGCGCGCCGATGTCGAGGGCCACGGACTATTGCTTCCGGCTGACGAGTCGGGTCGCTGCCCATTCGCCGGACACGCCTGCGGAGGAGGTGGAGTGCAGGCCTGCCGTCGGGGCTGATTCCTGGATGTCCGCCGGAGCCACATAGCCCGGACGGCCCGACTTGGGCGTCAGGAGCCAGATCACGCCTCCCGCATCGAGCGAGAGGAGGGAGTCGACGAGTGCATCCACGAGATCGCCGTCGCCGCTGCGCCACCACAGGATCACCCCGTCGACGACCTCCTGGTCATCCTCCGTCAGCAATTCACCGCCGAGGCCGCCCTCCAGCTGTTCGCGGAGGTCGAAGTCGACGTCGTCGTCGTAGCCGAGTTCCTGGACGAGGTCTCCGTCCTTGAAACCCAACTTGCCTGCCACGTCGACCGCAGTGGCGGCTTCAGCCTCGCTCACTTAGCTCCTCCTGAAAAGACGGGCCGTCGCGTGACGCGCCCTCGGGTCCATGCTCGTTGCTACCAGTCGATCGCTTCACACGCTACGCATCTATACGCCGGGCATCAAGCCAGTACGGGGTTTTCGCCGTCGCGGCAGTGTGTGGTGCGCGGCCGTCAGCTACGGACACGCCCTCGGCGTAATCCGGCCGGGACCCTCTCGTCGCTACGCACCGCACCGGCGGCGGCGATAGAGTGAGGAACTATATGGCCGCGGCGCTGTCGCCCGGCGGCCCGGCATGCATTTCGGCACCCGCCGACGAGGTGGGTCCAGGTATAAAGCGACACGGACGCAGGTCCGTGGAAGTGGAGAGATATCGCGTGGCTGCAGAACAAGGTACAGCGGACATCCTGAGCGGTCTGACGGTGGGTAAGTCGGACGGGGATCCGGAGGAGACCGCCGAATGGATCGAGTCCCTCGATCAGTTGATCCGTTCCCAGGGGACCGAACGCGCGCAGTACATCATGCGGTCGCTGCTGCAGCGGGCCGGCGCCCAGTCGGTGGGCGTGCCGATGGTCACGACCACGGACTACGTGAACACGATCCCGCCCGACCAGGAGCCGGACTTCCCCGGGGACGAGGAGATCGAGCGGAAGTACCGTGCGTGGTTGCGGTGGAACGCCGCGGTGATGGTGCACCGCGCCCAGCGCCCGGAGATCGGTGTGGGCGGGCACATCTCCACCTATGCGGGGGCGGCGACGCTGTACGAGGTGGGCTTCAACCACTTCTTCAAGGGCCGGAACCACCCCGATGGTGGCGATCAGGTGTTCTTCCAGGGTCACGCCTCCCCGGGCATGTATGCCAGGGCGTATCTCGAGGGTCGGCTGTCGGAGGAGGATCTGGACGGCTTCCGCCAGGAGAAGTCCAAGGAGGGCCACGCCCTGTCCTCCTACCCGCACCCGCGGCTGATGCCGGAGTTCTGGGAGTTCCCGACCGTGTCCATGGGAATCGGGCCGATGAACGCGATCTACCAGGCGCAGTCCAACCGGTATCTGCACAACCGCGGGGTGAAGGACACCTCGGGGCAGCAGGTATGGGCATTCCTCGGTGACGGCGAGATGGACGAGCCGGAGTCGCGTGGTCTGCTGCAGTTGGCGGCGAACGAGAATCTGGACAACCTGAATTTCGTGATCAACTGCAACCTGCAGCGCCTGGACGGTCCGGTACGCGGTAACGGGAAGATCATGCAGGAACTCGAGGCCTTCTTCCGCGGCGCCGGCTGGAACGTCATCAAGGTCGTGTGGGGCCGGGAGTGGGACGGCCTGCTGGCCAAGGACGACGACGGCGCGCTGGTGGACATCATGAACCAGACCCCGGACGGGGACTACCAGACGTACAAGGCCGAGTCCGGTGGATTCGTCCGGGATCATTTCTTCGGCAAGTCCCCGCAGACCAAGGCCATGGTCGAGGATCTGTCCGACGCGGAGATCTGGAACCTCAAGCGCGGCGGGCACGACTACCGCAAGGTCTACGCCGCGTACAAGGCGGCTACCGAGTTCAAGGGCAAGCCGACGGTGATCCTGGCCAAGACGGTCAAGGGCTACGGTCTGGGTTCGCACTTCGAGGGCCGCAACGCGACCCACCAGATGAAGAAGCTCACCAACGCCGATCTGAAGGCATTCCGCGATCACCTGCGGATCCCGGTCACCGACGAGCAGATCGACGACGACCTCTACAACGCCCCGTACTACCGCCCGGATGCCGACTCCCCGGAGATCGCGTACCTGCTCGAGCGGCGTCGGGAGCTCGGCGGTTTCGTGCCCGAGCGGCGAACCGAGCACTCCGACATCGTCCTGCCCGGGGACAAGGCCTACGAGGGGGCCAAGCGCGGGTCGGGGAAGCAGATGGCTGCCACGACCATGGCATTCGTGCGGGTCCTCAAGGACATGATGCGGGACAAGGAGTTCGGTGAGCGGATCGTGCCGATCATCCCGGACGAGGCCCGGACCTTCGGCATGGACTCGTTCTTCCCGACCGCGAAGATCTACAACCCCAAGGGCCAGAACTACCTGTCCGTGGACCGGGACCTGATCCTCGCCTACAAGGAATCGATCGAGGGTCAGATCCTGCACGCGGGCATCAACGAGGCCGGATCGGTCGCGGCGTTCACCGCCGCCGGGTCGGCCTATGCCACTCACGGTGAGCCGTTGATCCCCATCTACGTCTTCTACTCGATGTTCGGTTTCCAGCGCACCGGGGACGGCATCTGGGCGGCGGCGGACCAGATGACGCGCGGCTTCATCATCGGAGCCACAGCCGGGCGGACCACCCTCACCGGAGAAGGGCTGCAGCACGCCGACGGCCACTCGCCCCTGCTGGCATCCACGAATCCTGCCGTGGTGTCCTACGATCCGGCCTTCGGGTACGAGATCGGGCGCATCATGCAGGACGGACTCAATCGGATGTACGGGGACATCGGCGACAAGCCCGAGTCCTTCCGCAACGTCATGTACTACCTCACCGTGTACAACGAGCCCATCCTGCAGCCGGCCGAGCCCGAGGACCTCGACGTAGAAGGCCTGCTCAGGGGCATCTACCACCTTCGGTCCGCGACCGTGCAGGGACCTGTAGCGCAGCTGCTCGCTTCCGGTGTGGCCGTGCCCTGGGCCCTCGAAGCCCAGGCAATCCTCGCCGAGGAATGGGGTGTGGCAGCCCACGTGTGGTCCGTGACGTCCTGGAACGAACTGCGCCGCGACGGTCTCGACGCCGAGGAGCAGGCGTTCCTGCACCCCGACGCCGAACCCCGCACCCCCTTCGTCACCGAGCAGCTCAAGGACGCCGCCGGGCCGATCGTCGCGGTCACAGACTTCATGAAGGCCGTCCCCGACCAGATCCGCCAGTTCCTGCCCAACGACTTCGCGACCCTCGGCGCCGACGGCTTCGGCTTCTCGGACACCCGCCAGGCCGCACGTCGGTACTTCAAGATCGACACCCACTCCATCGTCGTCCGGGCCCTGGAGATGCTCGTGCGCAGCGGCGACCTCGACGCCGGCATCCCGCAGCAGGCCATCGAGAAGTACAGCCTGCACGACATCAACGCGGGCACCACCGGCACCACCGGCGGAGACGCCTGACCGGAGGGACAGCGGACGCGACGGCGTGATCAGGCAGGTGACTGCCCGATCACGCCGTCGTTCCTTTTTGTAGCCTTCACACAAATGGGTCCTGCGGATCGCACGCCGTATGCTCTGAACATGCCGCAGTCCGCACCTGGCCCCGGGAGTGCCCGCAGTGGCCCCGGAGCGACGAACGCAGGAACTACTCCCCCGGATCCGGCGACCGTGGAGAAACTCCGCGCCACCATCGGCTCCCTGTCCACGGCGACCCTCCGACAGCTCGACGCGGATCTTCCGTGGTACCGCGGCCTGCGTCCCGACGAGCGCTCCGCCCTCGGCATGGTGGCCCAGAAAGGTATCGCGTCGTTCGTCAACTGGTACCAGAAGCCTGTCTCGCCCGCGTGGGTCCTCAGCGACGTCTTCGGCACCGCGCCGACAGAACTGACGCGGTCCATCAGCCTGCAGAAAGCACTGCAGCTGATCCGTGTGGTGGTACAGGTCGTCGAGGACCACGTACCGTTCCTCGCCCCCGAGCCCGACCAGGGGCCGCTGCGCGAAGCGGTCCTGCGCTACTCACGGGAGGTCGCCTTCGCGGCGGCCGACGTCTACGCGCGGGCCGCCGAGACCCGGGGTTCCTGGGACACCCGGCTGGAGGCGCTGGTCGTGGACGCCATCCTGCGGGGCGAGAGCTCGGACGCACTGCGCTCCCGCATCGCCGCCGTCGGCTGGACCTCCCAGGCGCCCATCACGGTGATGGTCGGCAGCGCGCCGGAGGACCCCAACGCGAGTCTGCTGCATGAACTGCGTCGCATCACAGGTCGCCTGGCCGAGGACGTGCTCGTGGGGATCCAGGGCGAGCGCCTCATCCTGGTCCTGGGCGGCGTCCGCGATCCGGCGAAGGCGTACCCGCGCATCAGCGAGCTCTTCGGTCCCGGAGCAGTGGTTTTCGGACCGGAGGCCGCCTCCCTGGTGAGCGCCAGCAGTTCGGCGCAGGCGGCGTTCGCAGGTCTCACCGCTGCGAGGGCCTGGCCCGACGCGCCGCGGCCCGTCTCATCCGAGGACCTGTGGCCGGAGCGGGTCGTCTCGGGCGATGCCACAGCCCGCAGCGAGCTCGTCCACACCATCTACCGACCACTGCTCGCGGCTTCGAACGGCCTGGAGCAGACCCTGTCCTCCTACCTCGAGCTCGGCCACTCCCTGGAAGCCACCTCGAGATCGCTCTTCGTCCACGCGAACACCGTGCGCTACCGGCTGCGGCGCGTGTGCGATGTGACGGGCTGGGATCCGCTGCTTCCGCGCGAGGCCTACGTCCTCCACACCGCGCTCGTGGTGGGGCGTCTCGCCCAGGAGTCCCGTCCGCCGGACGCCGGTCATCCCGGAGCGGGCGCGACCCCGGGACGCACCCCGCGCGCGACCCCGGGAGCGAAGACGAGACCGACGACAGCCGGCCGTCCCCGCTCGTTGTAGAGTTCCTACAAAAGGGTTGAACCAGCTTGGTTCTGCCGGACACCCGGGAATGCTTCCCCGGTTTGGAAAGCTGGAACAGTGCTTGCAATCGCCTGCCCCGGACAGGGCTCCCAGACCCCGGGCTTCCTGAGCCCCTGGCTCGATCTTCCCGGAGTTCGTGACCAGCTCGAACACCTCAGCGACCGTGCGGGCCTGGACCTCGTCCGCCATGGCACTGTTTCCGACGAGGAGACGATCAAGGACACAGCTGTTGCCCAACCGCTCATCGTCGCCGCGGGTCTCGTCACCGCGCGTCTGCTCCTCGAGGATCACGTCCTCACCGCGTCCACCGTGCTCGCGGGACACTCCGTGGGAGAGCTGACGGCCTCGGCCGTCGCCGGGGCGCTGACCGAGGAGGACGCCATCGCTTTCGTGCGCGTCCGGGCGAATGCCATGGCGGAGGCGGCCGCGGCGACGCCGACCGGGATGAGTGCGGTGCTCGGGGGCGATCCCGACGAGGTCGCGGACCGGCTGTCGCACATCGGACTCACGGCGGCGAACGCCAATGGCGGTGGGCAGGTCGTCGCGGCAGGGACGCTCGAGCAGCTGAGGGCGCTCGGGGAGGACCCTCCGGCCAGAGCCCGCGTCATTCCGCTGAAAGTCGCCGGGGCATTCCACACCCACCACATGTCGCCCGCGGTCACAGCCCTCGAAGAACTCCGGAGCGCACTCTCACCGGCCGACCCCACCGCCACCCTCATCTCCAACCACGACGGCAAGCCCGTGATCAGGGGCGACGGCAACCTGGACAGCCTCATCGCACAGGTGTCCCGGCCGGTCCGCTGGGATCTCTGCATGGAGTCGATGCAGCACATGGGCATCACCGGCCTGATCGAATTGTCACCGGCAGGCACCCTGACCGGCTTGGCGAAGCGCGGAATGCGCGGAACAGCAGCGCTGGCCGTAAAATCTCCCGGGGACCTGGAAGCCGCCCGTGCTTTCATCGAAGAACACTCGCGAACCACGGACCCCGATCCGTCCATCACAGCCGAAGGACCCCAGTGAGCATCACCGCAATCAAGCAGGCACCCCTCCGCGAGCACACGCGCATCCTCGGAGTCGGCGCCTATCGCCCTGAGCTCATCGTGACGAACGACGACGTCTGCCAGTGGATCGATTCCTCCGATGAGTGGATCCGACAGCGGACGGGGATCGTTACTCGTCACCGCGCACCGCGCGACGTTAGCGTCATCGACATGGCCGAGGCAGCTGCACGGGAGGCCCTCGCGTCCGCAGGCGTCGATGCCTCACAGCTCGGCGCCGTACTCGTCTCTACCGTGACCCACCCCTACGCCACACCCTCGGCCGCGGCTCAGCTGACGGACCGCCTCGGCGCCTCCCCCGCGCCCGCCTACGACATCTCTGCCGCCTGCGCCGGCTACTGCTACGGGATCGCGCAGGGGGATGCCCTCGTCCACGCCGGTACCGCGGAGTACGTCCTCGTGGTCGGCGTCGAGAAGCTCTCCGACTTCATCGACAACTCGGACCGCACCATCTCCTTCCTCCTCGGCGACGGTGCAGGCGCCGTCGTGATCGGTCCTGCGGACTCCGCCGGGATCGGCCCTACCGTGTGGGGTTCGGACGGCAGCAAGCACGAGGCGATCCGCATGGACCGCTCCCTGCTGGACGTCCGGGACTATGCTCTGGGTGCGGTCGCTTCCGACGTCGAACGGGACCAGGACGAGGGCACGGCGCGCGAAGGCCTCTGGCCCACGATGCGCCAGGACGGCCCTGCCGTGTTCCGCTGGGCCGTATGGGAGATGGCGAAGGTTGCGCAGCGGGCCCTGGACGCTGCCGGTATCTCCGCCGACGAACTCTCCGTCTTCCTGCCGCATCAGGCCAATATCCGTATCATCGATGAGATGGTGAAGCAGCTGAAACTTCCGGAGCACGTCCACGTGGCGCGCGACATCGTCGATGCCGGAAACACCTCTGCGGCCTCCATCCCGTTGGCCATGCACCGCACCCTCCTGGAGCAGCCCTCCCTCAGCGGCACGCTCGCTCTGCAGATCGGCTTCGGTGCCGGACTGGTCTTCGGGGCGCAGGTCGTCGTCCTGCCCTAGATCCCAAGCCCGGATCGCGCCCGCGCGATCTGTCCATCCCCCGCCGGTTCGCCGGCAAGAACAGAAAAGGAGCCATCATGGCTAGCAACGAAGAAATCCTGGCCGGTCTGGCAGAGATCGTCAACGAGGAGACCGGCCTCGCGCCTGAGTCCGTCGAGATGGACAAGTCCTTCACCGACGATCTCGATATCGACTCCATCTCGATGATGACCATCGTCGTCAATGCGGAGGAGAAGTTCGGCGTCCGCATCCCCGACGAGGAAGTCAAGAACCTCAAGACCGTGGGCGACGCCGTGAATTTCATCTCGGGCGCACAGGCCTAGCACCTCCCGTCCCGGCTCTGCGGCCGCTCCCGGTATCACCGCCGTGGGCGGCCGCAGTCGTATTCCCGCCCCGGTGCAACCGGAGCGCACCCCAGCGTCGAAAGAGTGACCATGCCACGGAAAGTCGTCATCACCGGACTCGGTGCAACCACCCCGATCGGCGGGGATGTCCCCACCATGTGGGCCAACTCGCTCAAGGGAGTCTCGGGCGCCCGTGCCATCGAGGCCGACTGGGTGGAGAAGTACGAACTGCCGGTGACATTCGCCGCCCAGATCACCACACCGGCGTCCGAGGTGCTCTCCCGCGTGGAGGCCAAGCGCATGGACCCATCCACCCAGTTCGCGGTGGTCGCCGCTCGGGAGGCCTGGCGTGACTCCGGCATCGAGGACGTCGACAAGGATCGCCTCGCCGTGGCCTTCGCGACCGGCATCGGCGGTGTCTGGACCCTCCTCGACGCCTGGGACACGCTGCGTGAGAAGGGACCGCGCCGCGTCCTACCGATGACCGTGCCGATGCTCATGCCGAACGGGCCTGCTGCAGCCGTCAGCCTGGACCTCGGCGCGAGGGCCGGCGCGCACACGCCGGTGTCGGCGTGTGCCTCGGGCACGGAGGCACTCCATCAGGGCCTCGAGCTCATCCGGTCCGGCAAGGCCGACGTCGTCATGTGTGGTGGAGCCGAAGCGGCCATTCATCCGATGCCGATCGCTGCCTTCGCGGCGATGCAGGCCCTGTCGCGGCGCAACAGCGAACCGGAGCTCGCCTCCCGCCCGTACGACACCGGCCGCGACGGCTTCGTCATGGGTGAGGGCGCTGGCGCCCTCGTCATCGAGGCCGAGGAGCATGCCCTGGCGCGCGGCGCCCGAATCTATGCCGAGCTCGCCGGAACCTCCGTCACGGCCGACGCGTACCACATCACCGCCCCAGACCCGCAGGGACTCGGTGCAACCCGCGCGCTCAAGGCCGCGCTGTTCGATGCCCGGGCACAGGCGGAGGACGTGGTGCACGTCAATGCCCATGCCACTTCCACGCCCGTGGGCGACAAGCCGGAGTACACGGCCCTGAGGGCAGCCCTCGGTCACCACCTCGACCAGGTGGCCGTGTCGGCGACCAAGTCGCAGACCGGTCACCTCCTCGGAGCGTCCGGGGCGGTGGAAGCCATCATGACCGTACTGGCACTGCACGAGCGCACGATGCCCGTGACCATCAACCTCGACAATCAGGATCCGGAGATCCCCCTCGACGTGGTCACAGCTCCTCGCGATCTGCCCGCGGGAGACCTGGTGGCCCTGAGCAATTCCTTCGGCTTCGGTGGGCACAATGCCGTGATCGTGCTGCGTAGCATCTGAGCACGGCCCCGTGCGACTGACGGCACACCATGTGGATTGAGCGGTCTAACCCACCTGGTGGAGCCAGCGCACGGGCGCGCCCTCAGCAGCGTGGCGGAACGATTCCAGCTCCTCGTCCCAGGATTCCCCCAGCGCGAGGGAGAGCTCGTGGTAGACCGCCGCTGGATCTCCCGCCCCTGCCTCGTAGGCGTAGCGGATGCGATCCTCGGTGATCATGATGTTGCCGTGCACATCTGTCGTGGCGTGGAAGATTCCCAGCTCGGGGGTGTAGGACCAGCGTCCTCCATCGGCGCCGGCGCTCTGCTCCTCCGTGACCTCGAAGCGAAGGTGGGCCCAGCCGCGCAGCGCGGACGCAAGGCGCGAGCCCGAACCCTGCGATCCTGTCCAGGACAGCTCGGCGCGCAGCATCGCGGGAGCAGCCGGTTGCGCCGTCCACTCGAGATCTATGCGCTTGTCTAGCACCGAGCCGATGGCCCACTCCACATGAGGGCACAGGGCGGTAGGGGCTGAGTGCACGTACAACACGCCACGGGCCATCACACCAGACATTCCATCCTCCATAACTGTAGGTACGTCTTCCCCAACGACCCTCAGTGATGCGTGGAACAGGTGTGCTGACCGGCTATGCGCCGGCTGACCTACGCCGACTATCGCTCATTGTGCCCGAGAAGCATCGATTCCGCCAGCACGGACCACGCACGGGCGCGTGGGGGCCGGAAGGGCCGTTCCGGTGCGGGAATTCCTGCGCATTTCCTCAGGCTCTGGGATGGGCCTGTTCATAGCTGCTCCGGAGACGGTCCACGGACACGTGCGTGTACAGCTGCGTGGTCGCCAGACTCGAATGACCGAGAAGCTCCTGGACGGAGCGGAGATCTGCACCGCCGTCGAGCAGATGCGTCGCAGCGCTGTGCCGAAGGGCGTGCGGACCGCGTGCAGCGGTATCACCGAGTGCCTCCAGTGATTCACGGACCTGCAGCCGGACGGTCCGCTGGTCGATCCGCCCGCCCCGGGCGCCCAGGAAGAGCGCGGGGCCACTCTTCCCGGTCACCCGCGTCGCTCGTCCCCGTCGGAGCCAGTCGTCGATGGCGTGGGCGGCCGGCACACCGTAGGGGACGGTGCGCTCCTTCCCGCCCTTGCCCAGCACCACGAGCGTGCGGCGCTCCGGAGCGAGGTCGTCGATGTCGAGGCCCACGAGCTCACCGACGCGGATGCCTGTCCCGTAGAGCAGTTCGAGCATGGCCCGGCGTTGCAGCTCGCGCGGTTCTCCCCCCTGCGCGCGCTCGCCGAGCGTCTCGAAGAGGGCCGTGGCCTGCGGCTGGCTCAGGACCGTGGGCAGGTGGCCGGCGCGTTTCGGGGCTCGCAACCTCAGGGCCGGATTCGCGGGCACCAGGTCCTCGCGCACTGCCCAGTCCATGAAGGTCCGCACGGAGGCGGCCCGCCGCGCGATCGTGGAGCGTGAGAGCCCTGCGGCGTCCAGAGCTCCGAGCCAGGTTCGGAAGTGGCGCAGTTCCAGCTCTGCGAGACGCGAGGCTCCGGCGGAGGAGGCGTGCGTGAGGAACAGATCGATGTCCAGTCGGTAGGCCCGTCCGGTGTGGGCGGATCTGTTGCGTTCCCTCGTCAGGTACGCGGAGAAGCGGTCGAGAGCACCGGCGAACTCGTCGCCACCTGCTGCCCCGGCACCAGCCACGACGTCCTCCGATCCTGACGGAAGCCACTACGGGATGCGGCTGCCCGCCCCCAGCGTACCCAGGGTGGCCCGGACGGCGGATTCGAGGTCGAGCAGAGCGATCTTCGTCCCGGCACCGGACGCATAACCCGCGACGCCCCCGGTGCTGCTGACCACCCGGTGTCCTGGAACGAGGATCGACACGGGATTGGCCCTGACCGCTGCTCCGATCGCGCGTCCCATCGACGGGTTTCCCTGCCGGGAAGCGAGGTCGCGGTAGCTGCGGCGCTCCCCGTACGGGATCGTCAGCAGATCGGCCCAGACCCGCAGCTGGAACTCCGTACCGTACAGCTCGACGGGCAGATCGAACGCCTGGCGGGACCCTGCGAAGTACTCCGCCAGCTCCTCGGCCGCTCGCGTCAACAGGTCAGCTGTCACGGGTGGGACCGCCACCGGCACCCCTGGCGCACACCCTGGTGCTGATTCCTCCGCCGTCGGCCCCTGCACGCGCTGACCGAGCAATTCCGGACCGGGAGCCGGGTCGTGGATCGAGTGGTACAGGCCGACGATCGCCGCGGCGTCGGCCACGACCCGAAGACCGCCCACAGGAGTATCGATCTCATGATGCCACCGTCCGCCCCCGCTGATGGGGCCGCTGGTTCCGCTCATGGTGTCCTCCTGATCATCGGATGAATACGAAGCGTCAGCGCTGCCGACGCCGCCAGCCCTCGCCGGTGCGGCACGCGAGGCCGGCAAGTTCGAGGCGCGCCAGTCCGCCGATCACCTCGCGGACGGAGAGACCGGCAACGGAGGTGAGCTTGTCCACGGTCGTCGCCGCACGCACCGGGAGCCCATCGAGGACGAGCAGGTCCGGCACCGACAGACCGTCCTGGTCCCTCACGGGTTCGGCATTCTCCCTCGCCCTGTCCCCCAGCGGCTCCCCGCCCAGCGGGCCGGCGAGCTCCGCGACGTCGGCTGCGTCGGCCACGCACACGGCGGTTCCATCTCTCAGGAGGCGGTGGCATCCGGCCGAGTTGGCGGAGTACACCGATCCCGGGACGGCTCCGACGGGGCGACCGAGGGCCGCCGCGTGATGGGCGGTGTTCAGGGCGCCGGAGCGCCAGCGGGCCTCGACGATGACGGTGACCGCACTGAGCGCTGCGATCAGGCGGTTGCGCTGCAGGAAGCGCCACCGGGTGGGCGAGCTGCCGGGTGGGACCTCCGCGAGCAGCAGGCCCCGCTGGGCGATGGTGCGCAGCAACTCCTCGTTCCCTGCCGGATAGTACCTGTCGATCCCGCCGGCGAGGACGGCGATGGTCGGCGAGCCGTGATCGCTCGCCGAGGCGAGAGCAGCCCGGTGGGCCTGCGCATCGATACCGTAGGCGCCGCCCGAGACCACTCCGTAGCCCCGCGTCACGAGTCCGGCGGACAGCTCCGTCGTCACCGAGGACCCGTACGGGGTGCTGTCCCGGGAGCCGACCACCGACGCCAGACGGGCCTGCGGTGGTATTGCCTGGGTGCCCCGCACCCAGAGACAGATGGGGGTTCCGCCCTGGAGATCGTCGAGGGCCACGGGCCACTCGTCGGTCTCGGGTGTGACCAGGCGTCCGGCAAGGCGTCGCAGTGTCGCCAGGTCACGCTCGGGTGCTAGCTCGGGCACGCGTGGAGCCCAGCGCGCCAGGGAGTCCTGGAGCGGATCGCGTGGACCGTCCGCGCTGCCCAGCAGCTCCCGCAGGGAACGCCGGATCTCACCTCCCACCGCGAGCTCGCTCCGGGCGATCCGCAGGGCGTCAACGGGACCCACGGTTGCCACGAGACCCAGCCCTACGGTGTCGGAGGGTTCGAAGAGCCTCGAGAGCGCTGCCCTGGCCAGTGTGGCGCTGCTGTCGGTACCCATCAGGCAGCACGTTCCTGGAGGCGGAACCCGAGGGCGGTCACGACGTCGTCCGCGTCCGGCCGGGCGCGACCTGCCAGATCGGCGATGGTCCAGGCGACGCGGGTCACCCTGTCCCAGCCGCGGGCACTGACGAGGCCGAGCTCGAGGGCCCTGTCCAGTGCCGCTGTGACACCGCGCGGCAGGGCGAGCTCGCTGCGGAGGATCCGGCCCTGGATCTCGGAGTTCGTCACGACGTCCCACGGGCGGAGCCGCTCGCGCTGCGCCCCGCGCGCAGCGGCGACCCGCGCGGCGACCACGGCGGAGGACTCGGCCACCCGGGTGTCCGCGTAGTCCGCGAGACCCACCCGTCGCACGGCCAGTTGCAGATCCACGCGATCCAGCAGCGGACCGGACAGGCGGTTGAAGTACCGCCGACGCTGCTGGGCCGTGCACACGCAGTCGGTCCCCTTGCCGGTGGCGAGTCCGCACGGGCAGGGATTCAGTGCCAGGACGAGCTGGAACCGTGCGGGATAGGACGCGGTACCGGAGGCCCGATGCAACACGAGTCTCCCGCTCTCGAGTGGCTCACGCAGTGCCTCCAGCACCCGGCGCTCGTACTCCGGCGCCTCGTCGAGGAACAGGACACCCCGGTGGGCACGTGACGCCGCACCGGGACGCGGGATGCCGCTGCCTCCGCCGATGATGGAGGCCGGGGTAGCCGTGTGGTGCGGACTCTCGAAGGGCGGGGTGCGCTGCAGCTCCGTACAGTGCCGATCGCCGCTCAGGCTGTGGATGGCCGTCACCTCCATGGCGTGGGCGTCCTCGAGATCCGGGAGGATTCCCGGCAGACGCTCGGCGAGCATGGTCTTGCCCGCACCGGGAGGCCCGACCATCAGCAGGTGGTGGGCGCCTGCAGCGGCGACCTCCAGCGCGAAGCGGGCCTCCTGCTGGCCCGCGACGTCAGAGAGGTCCCTCGGCTGCGCGATCGACACGGTCTCCACCGACGGGTCCTGGTGGACCACGGGCTCGGGCAGCTTCACCTGCGCGGCGTCCGCCCCGAAAGCCAGGGCCACCTCCGCAAGCGTCCGGAAGGAGGTGACATCGGCAGCGGGGACGAGCGCCGCCTCCGCCTCGTTCTCCAGGGCGACGACGATGCGGTGATGGCCGGCCCCCACCGCGGCCATCACCGCCGGTAGTACTCCGCGAACAGGTCTCAACTGACCGTCCAGACCGAGTTCGGCGATGAAGACCGTGGTTCCGCACGCCCTGACATCACCCGCTGCAGCGAGTGCCGACATGACGATCGCCAGGTCGAAGGCCGATCCGCGCTTGGGGAGCGAGGCGGGGATGAGGTTGACGGTGATCTTCCGTCGGCTGAGCGGCACGCCCGCGTTCCGGGCCGCGGCCCGGATGCGGTCCTTCGCCTCGTTGAGGGAGGCGTCGGGCAGGCCGAGGAGAACGAAGGCCGGCAGGGTCTGCCCGATGTCCGCTTCCACCTCCACGACGTGACCGTTCATGCCCACCAGGCAGACGGCATAGGTCCGTCCGAGCGCCATCAGAGCACCGCCCGGACATGCTCGATCCGCGGGGACCCGGAGCCGTCGTCGAGCACGCCCACCGCATCGATCCGGAAACCGCTGAACCGCTGCTCGTGCGACCGCGCCCACTTCGAGGCCAGCAGATACAGCCTCGCGAGCTTGCCCGCGCTGATCGCCTCCAGCGGCTGCCCGAAATCGTCCGAGGTCCGCGTCTTGACCTCGACGATCACGAGAGTGGAGCCCTCTACCGCGACGAGGTCGATCTCACCCGCCGGACACCGCCAATTGCGGTCCACGATGCGCAGACCCGCGCGTTCGAGGAACGCAGCGGCCGTCTCCTCGCCACGGCGTCCCAGCCGATCCTTCGCCAACATGGTCATCACCTCCTCCCCCAGCCTCGGGCAGAGGGAGGAAGGACCGCAGCGGAGCAGCTGCTATGTGGACAAGGCCGCGATCACACCGGAGCAGTCGCTCAGTTGCCCAGTGTGCCGTCCTTCGCCAGGGTGATGTCGTCGGACTTCGTCAGCTCCTCGACATTGACGTCCTTGAACGTGATGACCCGGACGTTCTTGACGAAGCGCGCGGACCGGTACACGTCCCAGACCCAGGCGTCCTGCAGTGTCAGGTCGAAGTAGACCTCCCCGTCCGCCGAGCGGGCCTGCAGATCAACGTTGTTCGCCAGGTAGAACCGGCGCTCCGTCTCCACGACGTAACTGAAGAGGCCCACGACGTCGCGGTACTCGCGATAGAGCTGCAACTCCATGTCCGTTTCGTAGTTCTCGAGATCCTCGGCACTCATTCGGTCATCATCCTCTTTCCAGAATTGGTCCGGCAGGCCTGTCGCGGCTCCCCAGACGCCAGGTCCTCCGGTGATACTCATTGGGTCCGGCGGCATCGATGGCTGCACGGTGCCCCGCGGTGGCGTACCCCTTGTTGACGTCCCACCCGAAGGACGGATGGTTCGCGGCGAGCGAGACCATCAGCCCGTCGCGCTCCACCTTCGCGAGCACGCTCGCTGCGGCCACGCTCAGGCAGGTCAGATCGGCCTTGACCAGGGTATGCACGGGAGCCATGAAGTCCTCCGCGTCGCGTCCGACGGCACAGTCGCCGCCGGTCCCCGCTGGGCCCGAGGGACGTGGTGAGAGCCAGTCGTGGTTCCCGTCGAGCACGACGACGTCGGGCGAGACGCTCGCCCGGACCGTAGCCATTGCCCGGCTTCCGGCACTCTGCAGGGCGCTCATGAGACCGAGGGCATCGATCTCGGCGGCGGATGCGTGCCCCACCCCGGAGGCGACGCACCAGCGTCGGATCAGTGGTACCAGCGTCTCACGCTCCGCGGCAGTCAGCAGCTTGCTGTCGCGGACCCCGCGCAACCCGCGCACCGCCTCGAGATCCAGCACGACGATGCCGACCGACACCGGGCCGGCCAGTGCTCCCCTGCCCACTTCGTCGCACCCGGCGACGAATCGGTGGCCCTGCGCCGAGAACGCCTTCTCCAGCCGGAGCGTGGGCGCGGCGGACCGCGTGCGGCGCAGCGCCGTCACGATCCCGCGGCGTCCGGCACGCCGTCGAACACGTCGGGGTGATTACCGAGGAAGCCGATGCGATTCAGCGGCCACGCGATGACGGCGGCCCTGCCCTCGATGTCGTCGATGTCCACGAAACCCTCTCCGGGCTTGTCCTGGTTGGCGCGCGAGTCCGCCGAGGCGTTCCGGTGATCACCCATGACCCAGACGCTGCCCTCGGGGACGACGACATCGAAGGGTAGATCCGAGGGGTTGGCCCCGGGGAACAGATAGGGCTCGTCGAGCGGTTCGCCGTTGACGGTGATGCGGCCCTCGGCGTCGCAGCAGGTCACGGCGTCCCCGGGCAACCCGATGACCCTCTTCACGAGGTGCTGCTGGGACTGGTCCGGTGCGAGGCCGATGAAGATCAGGGCTTCCTTCAGCCAGCTGAGCTGGAGCTCCTCCTGGGGAGGCAGCCATCCGGCCGCGTCCTGGAAGACGACGATGTCCCCGCGCTGGAGGTCGAAAGGCTGGGGCACGAGCTGATTGACGAAGATGCGGTCATCGATCTCGAGGGTCTCCTCCATCGATCCCGAGGGGATGAAGAAGGCCCGGAAGAGGAAGGTCTTGATGAGGAAGGAAAGAACCAGGGCGATCACGACGATGGTCGCAATCTCCTTCAGCCAGGCACCGGGGCCACGCTCCGGGGCTTTCTCGGGTTTACGCCGGGAAGCCCGCGAGCCGCTTTCGACGGACCCCTCGGCGTCACCGGCCGGGTCGACGCCGTGCGCTTCGGAGGCGTCGTCCCCCGAGCTCGACTTCCTGCGGAAGCTCCGTGCCATGTACTGATCCCTCTGTGGTCGTGGTGGTGCCCGGCGTCAGATCCGCCGGGCGGATGGTACCGGCGCGGAGGCCTGTCCCGGAGCTGAACGGTCAGTCGTCCGGTCGCCCGATCGGCGCGAACCGGTCAAGTGGCCAGACTAGCTGAAAGGCCCGCCCGATGATCCGATCCTCCGCGATGAGCCCACCACCCGGAGCGCCGAGCAACGAGCGCGAATCCTGCGACGCCGAGCGATGGTCCCCGAGGAGCCAGATCCGCCCCTCGGGAACGACGACGTCGAACTCCCCGTCGCTCGCGTTGTCACCCGGGTAGAGGTAGGGCTCGTCCAGGACGTCACCGTTGACCAGCAGGTGCCCGTCCTCGGAGCAGCACTCCACGTGGTCCCCCCCGAGGCCGATCACGCGCTTGATGTAGACCGTGTGGCTACCGCTGACCCCGAGCCACTGACCGGCCCCGGCGAGCAGCTGCTCGGGCAGGGACCGCTGGTCGGTGATGGGGTCGAACGAACCCCTGCCGTCGAAGACGACCACGTCCCCGCGCTGCAGCTGGGCCGCCGTATCCACCAGTTTGTCGACCAGGACGCGGTCCCCCTCGGTGAGGAGGGGCTCCATGGAGCCGGAGGGAATGAAGTAGACGTCCACCAGGAGGGAGCGCACGAGCCCTGTGAGGAGAGCCGCCACAACGACGGCGGAGAGCACGAAACGCCAGCCCACGGATCGGGACCGGCGTTTCGGGTGCTTTCCGGTGGTGGACCGGTCGGCGGGGTTTTCGTGCACCAGCTGAAGCTACTTGAGCGTCTTGGGGTCGCGCTTCTCCTTGATCTTCGCGGCCTTGCCGCGGAGATCACGCATGTAGTACAGCTTGGCGCGCCGCACGTCACCGCGGGAGACGACCTCGATGCGATCGAGGACCGGGCTGTGGACGGGGAAGGTCCGCTCCACGCCGACGCCGAAGCTCACCTTGCGAACCGTGAAGGTCTCGCGGATGCCGTCGCCCTGGCGACCCAGGACGAAGCCCTTGAAGATCTGAACACGGGTGTTCTTGCCTTCGATGATGTTGACGTGCACGTTGACGGTGTCGCCCGCGCGGAAGTCAGGGATGTTGTCGCGGAAGGCTCCGGCATCAACGGAATCGAGAATATGCATATTCGTGCTCCTGATGAACGCCACAGGTCATTCATGTGGGTCACGGCGGGCGCGGGTGGACCCTGGGGTCCGGCGCTGTCGCCGATGAAGGAAGATCCGGGCGACCCGACGATTCGGGACCCGGTGTGGGACTGTCGACCGGGGCCCCCTGTGGCAGGACCCGGCCCAGTGGACACAGCTGTTGATTATTCCACAGCGGTCGGGGCATTCACTAATGCGCCGGACGCGGGCGGTGACCACCGTGTACCGCAGCCGCGTTCTCGCTGATCGCGGTCCGCTCGGCCGATGTCAGGGTCGCGGGATCGAGGAGCGCGAGCAGGTCGGGCCGCCGCTCGGCGGTGCGCCGGAACTGTTCGAGGCGCCGCCATTGCGCGATCCTCGCGTGGTCGCCGCTCAGGAGTACCTCCGGGACGTCCCGGTCGCGCCAGGAGGACGGTTTGGTGTAGACCGGGTACTCGAGGAGGCCGTCGGAGTGGGACTCCTCGACGAGGGATTCCGGATTGCCCACCACACCGGGGATGAGCCGGCCCACGGCCTCGACCATGGCGAGGACAGCGACCTCCCCGCCGTTGAGCACGTAGTCGCCGAGCGAGACCGCCCGGACGTCGAACTGCTCCCGCGCCCAGTCGATGGCGCGCTCGTCGATGCCCTCGTACCTGCCGCAGGCGAAGACGAGATGATCCAGCTCCGCCAGGTCATGAGCCATCGCCTGGGTGAACACGGCGCCGGCCGGCGAGGGCACGATGAGCGTGGGGCGAGGATCAGGAGCAGCAGCGAGCACGGCTCCCAGAGCCTGCGCCCATGGCTCCGGCTTCATGACCATTCCCGCCCCACCGCCGTACGGGGTGTCGTCGACCGTCCGGTGACGGTCGGTCGTCGCCTCGCGCAGGTCGTGGATCCTGATGTCGAGCAGACCCTGCCGCCGCGCCTTGCCGATGAGGGAGAGATCGAGTGCGGCGAGGTACTCCGGGAAAATGGAGACGACGTCGATACGCACTAGCCGCGCGCCTCGCCCGCTTCGGAGCCCGCGGCGTCGACCCCCGCCGCGTCGTCGCCGTCGTCGGGAGCCTGGTTCGAGCCGGGGGTATTGAGCTCGAACAGACCCTCGGGCGGGACGATCTCGATGAACCCCTGTTCCGTGTTCACCTCGGGCACGATGCTGCCGACGAACGGGATGAAGGCCTCGTGTCCATCGGCGAGCTCGACGACGAGGAGGTCCTGTACCGCCATGGTCCGCAGCGCGGTCACCTTCCCGATCGAGGCTCCGTCCACCCGGGCGTCGAGGCCGACGAGTTCGTGCTCGTACCAGGCGTCCTCGTCGTCGTCCTGTACCCCTGCGGTGTCGATGAACAGTTGAGCTCCGCGGAGGGTCTCGGCCTGGTTCCGGTCGGCGATCTGCTCGAAGCCGACGATCAGGATGTCCTTGTTCCAGCGGGCCTTCGCCACGGTCAGCTCCGTCGCGGCGGCTCCTTCGACACGGAAGGTCTCACCGGCGTCGAAGCGGTCCTCGGGTGCGTCGGTGAAGAGTTGGACGGTCACCTCGCCCTTGATGCCGTGCGGCTTTCCGATCCTGGCGACGAGTACGTCCATGGTGGTGCTCCTGCTGGGGTCGAGGGGTTCTGCATGAAAATCGGCCCCACCGCCAGGTCCTGGTGGTGGGGCCGATCAAGGCTTTCGAGCTCCGGGGGTCAGCCTCGGCGGCGGTCCGTGTCGACAACGTCCACGCGGACGGGTTCCCCGTCCGCGAGGGCTGCGATCACGGTGCGGAGCGCACGGGCGGTGCGGCCCTGACGGCCGATCACCCGACCCAGGTCCTCCTGGTGCACCCTTACCTCGAGCGTCTCTCCCCGGCGGTCGTTCTTCGAGGAGACCCGGACATCGTCAGGGTTGTCCACGATGCCGCGGACGAGGTGCCCCAGAGCTTCGGCCAGCAAGTTACTCTGCCTCGGCGGCTTCCGCAGCGGCGTCGTCGCTCTTCTTCGCCTTCGGGGTGATGGCCTCGGGCACGATCACGGATCCCTTGTCGGGGGCGACGAACGATTCCTTGGACGCCTTGGTCCTCAGGGTGCCTTCCTGGCCCTTGAGTCCCTTGAACTTCTGCCAGTCACCGGTGATCTTCAGCAGGACGGACACCTGCTCGGTGGGCTGTGCGCCGACGCCGAGCCAGTACTGGGCCCGGTCCGAGTTGATCTCGATGAACGAGGGCTCCTCGGTGGGGTTGTACTTGCCGATCTCTTCGAGGGCACGGCCATCACGCTTGGAGCGCGCATCCATGACGACGACACGGTAGAACGGTGCACGGATCTTGCCCATGCGCTTGAGGCGAATCTTTACGGCCACTGGTGTGGTCACTCCTTGTAAATGAAAAGGGGCGAACCCGTCATCCTGCTCCCGTGGGGCGGGCCATTCATGAGGGTTCTTCAGGACACGACGCACGTGCAGAGAGAGGGCTGCACGGATCGGGTACGGATTCATTGTGCCAGACGGTGCCGCGTTAGGCGACTCCGCCCAGCACCACGCGCCCGTCAGTGCCCGAGCGACCTACTTCCCGAGGAACTTCTCGAAGCCCTTGGGGAGATTCATCGCCGATGCATCGAGGTCCTGCTGGCCCCCGAACGCGGCTCCGGTGGGCGCGGCACTGCGGGCTGCCTCACGTCGCACCTCGGCCTCCCTGGCCTCCTGCGCAGCCTTGGCGGGATTGCCTGAGCGCGGCTTCTTCTTCCCCTTGGCGGCGACGGCCTTGCTCTTGCGGGCTCCCCCGAACCCACCGGGCCCCGCCATGCCCGGCATCCCCGGGACACCACCTCCGGAGGCCATTTTCTTCATCATCTTCTGTGCCTGCGCGAATCGCTCGAGCAGGCCGTTGACCTCGGAGACGTGGACGCCCGAACCGCGGGCGATCCTCGCACGCCGTGAGCCGTTGAGGATTTTCGGGGCCACACGCTCGTGCGGGGTCATGGAGCGCACGATCGCCTCGACGCGGTCTATCTCGCGCTCGTCGAAGTTCTCGAGAGCCTCCCTCATGTTGGCCGCACCGGGCATCATCATGAGCATCTTCTTCATGGACCCCATGTTGCGGATCTGCTGCATCTGGGCAAGGAAGTCGTCGAGGGTGAAGTCCTCCTGGTCGGCGAACTTCTTCGCCATCCGGGCTGCCTCGTCCTTGTCCCAGGACTTCTCCGCCTGCTCGATCAGGGTGAGGATGTCGCCCATGTCGAGAATACGCGAGGCCATCCGGTCGGGGTGGAAGAGCTCGAAGTCCTTGAGCCCCTCACCCGTGGAGGCGAACATGACGGGCTTGCCGGTCACCGATGCGACCGAGAGGGCCGCGCCGCCACGGGCATCGCCGTCGAGCTTGGTGAGTACGACGCCGGTGAAGTCGACACCCTCGCTGAAGGCGAGAGCGGTGGTGACGGCATCCTGGCCGATCATGGCATCGATGACGAAGAGGACCTCGTCGGGATCGATCGCCGCGCGGATGTCGGCGGCCTGCTGCATCAGCTCGGCGTCCACGCCGAGGCGTCCGGCGGTGTCCACGATGACGACGTCGTGCAGGCGGGTCCGCGCCTCGGCGACACCCTGGCGGGCGACGGCGACGGGATCGCCCGTGGCGGACTCGAATTCCGAGCTCACACCGGGGTGCGGAGCGAAGACCGGCACCCCGGCACGCTCGCCGTTGACCTGGAGCTGGCGGACGGCATTGGGTCGCTGCAGGTCACAGGCCACGAGCAACGGGCTGTGCCCCTGGCCCTTGAGCCAGGTGGCGAGCTTGCCCGCGAGGGTGGTCTTACCCGCTCCCTGCAGGCCGGCCAGCATGATGACGGTGGGCGGATTCTTGGCGAGACGTATGCGCCGCGTCTCGCCGCCGAGGATACCGACGAGCTCCTCGTTGACGATCTTGACGATCTGCTGGCCCGGGTTCAGCGCCTGCGACACCTCAAGACCCAGCGCCCGTTCCTTGACCGAGGCCGTGAAGGCGCGGACCACGGAGACGGCGACGTCGGCGTCGAGCAGGGCGCGACGGATCTCGCGGACCGTGGCGTCGATGTCGGCTTCGCTCAGGCGGCCCTTGCCCCGGAGGTTCTTGAAGGTCGCGGTCAGGCGGTCGGAGAGTGAGTTGAACACGTGCCGTGGACTTCTTTCATCGGGAGAAGATGGGGACTTCAGCTCCCTAGCGTATCAACAGGGCCTGTACCGGACGACGGCGTCTCCGCTGCCGGGATTCCTCCGTCAGCCCTGCGGCAACACGGGACACGCCCGGCTTTCCGTGGCAGGGTGAAGGAGTGGACACTCACTCACTCGCAGAACACGATTCCATCCCGGCCGACGCAGATACCCGCGTGAGAACACTGCTGATCCTGGGGGCCTCCGGTGATCTGACGGGCCGTCTCCTGCTCCCGGGGCTGGCACGGCTGATCCGCCTCGGACGTGCCGACGGCCTCAAGCTGGTAGGCGCCGGATCGGACGACTGGAGCGACGAGCAGTGGCGGACGCGCATTGACGGCTCCTTCGCCACCGCCATGGAGAAAGCGGACGACGCCGGGCGGGCGTCGCTGCAGCAGGTGCGGGACGACAGCTCCTACCACCTGCTCGATGTCACCCACCCGGGTCTGGCCGATCTCGTTGCCACCCTCGACGGCCCGGTGGCCATCTACTTCGCACTTCCCCCGTCGGTCAGCCAGAAGGCTTGCAGCGCGCTCGGGTCCGAGTCGCTGCCTCCCGGAACCAGACTCGTCATGGAGAAGCCCTTCGGCACCGATCAGGCTTCCGCCCACTTGCTCAACGAGAAGCTCGCGAAGGTGGTCCCGGAGCAGAACATCCACCGCGTGGACCACTTCCTCGGGAAGGCCACGGTCTTCAACATTCTGGGGCTGCGCTTCGCCAATCGCATCCTGGAGCCGGTCTGGAGCAATCTGCACGTCGAGAAGGTCGAGGTCTACTTCGACGAGGCGCTAGCGCTCGAAAACAGGGCACGCTACTACGACGGCGCCGGCGCCCTGCGGGACATGATCCAGAGCCACTTGCTGCAGGTGATGGCACTCCTGGCCCTCGAGGCACCGTCGAGCCTGCACGAACGTGACCTGCGTGATCACATCGGCTCCGTCCTGCGTGCGAGCTCCGTGGACCTGGACGCCCCCGGTAGCAGTCGGCGCGCACGCTACACGGCAGGGAGGATAGGCGACCGGCAGGTCACGGACTATACGGCGGAGCCCGGGGTCGACGTCGAGAAGGGCACAGAGACACTCGCCGAGGTCACCGTCTCCATCAACAACGCACGCTGGGCAGGTGTGCCGTTCATCCTCCGCTCGGGCAAGGCGCTCGGGGTCACGCGCAAGGAAGCGGTGATCACCTTCAAGCCCGTCAGTCATCTGCCCACCGGCTTCAAGGGTGAGGATGCCCCGACGAAACTCCGCATCGGCTTCGGGCCCGACACGCTGCAGCTCGAGATCGACGTGAACGGGCCCGGGGACATCTTCTCGCTGGACCGCACCACCCTGAGCACCGACCTCAACGACACGGATCTGCTCCCCTACGGCGAAGTGCTCGAGGGCGTCCTCGCCGGGGATCCGACACTTTCGGTCCGCGGGGACACCGCGGAGGACTGCTGGCGCATCGTGGAGCCGGTCCTCAAGGCGTGGGAGGAGGGCCGGGTGCCGCTCGAGGAGTACACCGCCGGATCGGCCGGACCCGATTCTTGGCCCTCCTCGCACGGAGGCTGAGCAGCACCCCCTGCACCGGGGTCAGGAGCGGACGCCCTCCGTGACGGCTTCGTCGCCCGTAGCCCGTGCGGTCGGCGAGGGCGCCGCCTGCTGGTCGGACGACTCTACGACGGAGGAGTGGAAGGGCCCGTAGACCCGACCGCCGAACTCGTAGGCCGTCTCCGCGTGCTCGGAGAGATCGACGCCGGACACCTCGTCGTCCGGGGTGATGCGGAAGCCGATGGTCCGGTGGATGGACAGGCCGATGATCGCCGTCATGACCGCCGAGAGAGTGATCGCGACGGCTGCGGCAACGAGCTGTGCCACGAACTGACCGGAACCGGCGCCGTAGAGGAGTCCACCGCCGGAGCCCTCGGTGGGCAGCATGATGAAGCCGAGCGAGAGCGTGCCGATGATGCCTGCTACCAGGTGGACGGCGACGACGTCGAGCGAGTCGTCGAATCCGAGCCGGTACTTGAGGCCGACGGCGAGGGCGCAGGCGGCTCCCGCGACGAGGCCGAGGCCCAGGGCTCCGACAGGACTGACGTCGGCACAGGCCGGCGTGATGGCCACGAGCCCGGCCACGATGCCGGACGCGGCGCCGAGCGAGGTGGGGCGCCCGTCCCGGATCCGCTCGGTCACGAGCCAGCCGACCATCGCGGCTGCAGGAGCGGCCATCGTGTTGATCCAGATCAGGCCCGCCTCCTCGGCGCTGCCTGCTGCCCCACCATTGAAACCGAACCACCCGAACCACAGCAGGGCCGCACCCAGCATGACGAACGGCATGTTGTGGGGCCGATGGGCCGGATCCACTCCGAAACCCTGTCGCTTGCCGAGAATCAGGGCGAGGACGAGAGCAGCAACCCCGGCACTGATGTGGACCACAGTTCCTCCGGCGAAGTCGACCGCTTCTCCGAACATACGTCCCACGAGGCCGTCGGCACCGAGAAGGCCCCCTCCCCAGACCATGAACGCCAGCGGGCAGTACACGGCCGTGACCCACAGGGGCACGAAGAGGGACCATGCGCCGAATTTCGCCCTGTCCGCTATTGCCCCGCTGATCAGGGCGACCGCGATGATGGCGAATGTTGCACCGTATCCTGCACCGATGAGGTCCTCGGTGTTGATCAGACCACTCATCCCGAAGGACATGAACGGATTGCCGAAGACCTGGGCCACTCCCTCACCCGCGGTCATCGAGTAGCCCCAGAGCACCCAGACGATCCCGACGAGGCCGACGGCGACGAAGCTCATCATCATCATGTTCAGGGCGGCCTTGGCGCGCGTCATGCCGCCGTAGAAGAAGGCCAGGCCGGGCGTCATCAGCAGTACGAGGGCAGCTGAGGTCATCACCCAGACGTGGCTCGGTGTCAGATCCATCACGGACGATCCTTCCGGAAGAGGCGGGTACTTCCCGCACCTCAAGAATCGGACGCCCGTGTTTCGGTCGCTCGGGCGTCGTATTGCGAGCAGGTTAAGCGGCTCACGAGCGGAAGCCGTGAGAAGGCATTGCACGAGCGTCGAGCCGCGAGTAACGTACAACTTTATGGTTGTAGATGCGCTGACCGACGGGGACGTGAACCGCATCTTCCGCGCGCTGGCCGATGCCACCCGGCGCGACATCGTGCGCAGGACCTTGCTGACCGACATGTCGGTCTCGTCACTGGCCCACGCGTACGACATGTCGTTCGCCGCGGTCCAGAAGCACGTCGCGGTGCTGGAGGAGGCGAGGCTCGTGACCAAGGAACCCCGCGGACGTGAGCGGATGGTGCGGGGAGTGCCAGAGCGCCTCCGCCAGGCCAAGCGCCTCCTCGACGACTTCGACCAGATCTGGCGTGCGCGGATCGACCGCCTCGACGCCCTCCTGAGCGAGCCCCTACCCCCCGAGAAAGGCTGATCATGCCCGTCATCACCACCGAGAAGAACCTCGACCTGCTGACCCTGACGATCGTCGCCGAGTTCGCGGCGCCGCTGCGCCGCCTGTGGGACGCCTATACCGATCCCCGGCAGATCGAACGGTTCTGGGGACCGCCCACGTACCCCGCGGCGTTCCTCCGCCACGACGCCTTCCCGGGCGGCCGCAGCGTCTACCGGATGACCGGCCCCGAGGGCGACGAGCACTACGGGTGCTGGGAATGGCTCTCCGTGGATGCTCCCGACGCCTTCGAGGTGACCGATGCCTTCGCGGACGCGAACGGGGAGCCGAACCAGGAGCTGCCGAGCATGCACATGTCCTTCGCCTTCGAGGCGATCGAGGGAGGATCGCGCCTCGTCTCCACGACGCGCTTCGAAGCCCTCGACCAGCTCGAGCAGCTGATCGGGATGGGAATGCTCGAGGGAACCCGCGAGGCGATGTCGCAGATCGACACCGTACTGGCCGATCTGGCGGCCTTCGCCACGGACCACGTGGCCGAGGCACAGCTCATCGGCGACACCCAGGTGCGCGTGGCCCGCGTCGTCCGAGGTGCCGTGGAGCGCGTCTGGCGCGCCCACACCGATGCCGACCTCGTGAAGCGGTGGCTGCTCGGACCCGACGGCTGGACGATGCCCGTGTGCGAGATCGCGGCGCACGTCGGCGACACCTACCGCTACGAGTGGGAGAACGCTGCCGACGGCGAGCGCTTCGGCTTCACGGGTGAACTGGTGGAGTCCGCGGAGCCGTACCGTTCGGTCACCACCGAGTCGATGATCGGCACGGACCACCCGGCAACGCTGAACGAGCTGACGCTGACGCCGGTCCAGGGCGGCACGCTCCTGTCCCTGGTCATCACCTACGCGGATGCCGAACAGCGCGATGCCGTCCTGGCGTCGGGTATGACGGCCGGTATGGAGATGAGCTATGCGAGGCTCGAGGAACTCCTGGAGTCAACCGACGCCTGACGGGCGGATACTGGTCAGTTCAGCAGTGCGTCGACGAATCCATCGGCGTCGAACGGCGCAAGATCGTCGGCACCCTCGCCGAGTCCGATCAGTTTGACCGGCACGCCGAGGCTGCGCTGGATGGCCACGACGATCCCGCCCTTCGCGGTGCCGTCCAGCTTCGTGAGAACGATGCCGGTGATATTGACCACCTCGGCGAAGACCTTCGCCTGGGTGAGGCCGTTCTGACCGGTCGTCGCGTCCAGCACCAGCAGCACCTCGTCCACGGCGCCGTGCTTCTCGACCACGCGCTTGACCTTGCCGAGCTCGTCCATCAGGCCCACCTTGTTCTGCAGGCGACCGGCGGTGTCGATGAGGACGACGTCGACCTCCTGCTCGATACCCGCTTTCACAGCATCGAAGGCCACCGACGCCGGATCCGCGCCGTCGACGTCGGACCTCACGGTCGGGACACCGACCCGTGCCCCCCACGTGGCGAGCTGCTCGGCGGCCGCGGCACGGAAGGTGTCGGCCGCTCCGAGGAGCACATCCTTGTCGTCCGCCACCAGCACGCGGGCCAGCTTGCCGACGGTGGTGGTCTTGCCCACGCCGTTCACACCCACCACCATGACCACAGCCGGGCGGTCCGCATGGCGCTGGGTCGCGAGCGACCGGTCCATCGTGGGATCGACCAGCTTGACGAGTTCCTCGTGGAGCATGCTCCTGACCTCGGCGGGGTCGCGGCTGCCGGCCACCTTCACGCGCTCACGCAACGCGTCGACCAGCTCCAGGGTGGGCTCGGTGCCCAGATCCGCGAGCAGGAGGGTTTCCTCCACCTCGTCCCACACATCCTCGTCGATCCGGTCCCGGGAGAGCAGGGCGAGCAGGCCCTTGCCTAGGGCGTTGTTGGAGCGGATCAGGCGCGCGCGCAGCCGGGCGAGCCGGCCCTGCACGGGGTCCACGGTATCGAGGCCCGGTGCGGGCGGTGCCTCGTCCAGGCTGCTGAGATCGTCGGGGACGAGGACGTCCGTGGTCGTGCCGTCGGGCCGGTCGAGCACCTCCGTGGAGGTGGCTCCGTGCACACCGGCACCACCCTGATCATCCGCATCCCGCGGGGACGGGTAGATCCCCGGCGGTGTCCGGCGACCACGGACGAGCACCACGATCAGCGAGCCGATCACGGCGATCGCGAGGATGACGAAGACGACGGGCAGCAGTAGTTCATTCACCGATCAACCTTCTCACAACGCCTCCCACGCCCGGCAGCCACAGGGCCTGCGGCCGAGGACCGCCCGGCAGTGGCAGAATGCGAGGACCATGTCCGGTTTCCCTCGCGCGCACAGACACCCCTCCTCCGACGACCCTTCGGGACGGAAGCGGCCTCCGACGGACGACGCCGGGGAGAAGCAGGTCATCCCGCGCGAGATCAAGGTCCTGATCGCCGCGGCGTTCGTGATCGCGATCGGCTTCGGACTCGTCGCACCCATCCTCCCGGCCTTCGCCCAGAGCTTCGACGTCGGGGTGACGGCGGCATCGGTGATCGTGAGCGCCTTCGCCCTGACCCGCCTGCTCTTCGCGCCGGCGGGAGGATGGCTGATAGAGCGGATGGGCGAGCGACCCGTCTACATCATCGGCCTGCTCATCGTGGCGGTCTCGACCGCCGCCTGCGCCTTCGCCGCCAGCTACTGGCAACTGCTGATCTTCCGCGGACTGGGCGGCATCGGGTCGACCATGTTCACGGTGTCGGCCATGGGTCTGATCGTCCGGCTCGCTCCCCCGAGCATCCGCGGACGGGTCTCCGGTGCCTACGCCACGGCATTCCTCCTCGGCAACATCGGAGGTCCCGTTCTCGGAGGCCTGCTCGCCGGCTTCGGGCTCCGCGTGCCCTTCCTGGTCTACGCCGTCGCCCTGCTCATCGCCTCCGCCGTGGTGTTCTTCCAGCTCAAGGACACCTCGCTCGCCGATCGCCGGGCGGCCCGCAAACAGGCACCGCTGGCGGTCAAGGTGGCGCTCCGTGACTCCGCCTACCGGGCGGCCCTCGTCTCCAGTTTCGCCAACGGCTGGTCCTCCTTCGGTATCCGCATAGCCCTGGTCCCCCTGTTCGCCTCGGCCGTGCTGGGTGCCGGCCCGGAGATCGCCGGGCTCTCCCTGGCCTTCTTCGCTGCCGGTACCGCACTGGCGCTGACCTTCTCCGGCCGACTCACCGATACCGCCGGCAGGAAACCCCTCGTGATCACCGGGCTGATCATCAACGGCGCGGCGATGGTGGCGCTCGGATTCTCCGGGAATGTCGTCATCTTCCTCGCCATCTGCGTGGTGGGCGGGATCGGGACCGGACTGCTGAACCCTGCCCAGCAGGCGGCGGTCGCCGATGTCATCGGTCACGAACGAAGCGGTGGCAAGGTGCTGGCCACGTTCCAGATGAGCTCCGATCTCGGTGCCATCTTCGGCCCCATCGTCGCGGGTGTCATCATCGACCGGTTGTTCGTGGGCTCCTACGATCTGGCCTTCGTCGCCACCGGAGCCCTCGCCCTGGTCGCTGCCGCCGTCTGGCTGGGCGCACGGGAAACCCTGGTCCGCAATCGCGGGGCAGGCACCGCGGGCGAGGACACGGAAGGAACGTCGGAGCAGCAGGGCTGAGGTCCTGGATCCCGCGCGGGCCAGCTCAGTCTTCCGGCGACACCGCCAGGCGCTGACTGATGACGGTGGATACGCCGTCGCCGCGCATCGTCACCCCGTACAGGGCATGGGCTATCTCCATGGTCCGCTTCTGGTGGGTGATGACGATGAGCTGGCTGCTCCGGCTGAGGTCCTGGAAGATCGCGAGGAGCCGGGTCAGATTCGTGTCGTCGAGTGCCGCCTCGACCTCGTCCATGACGTAGAAGGGCGAGGGCCGTGCACGGAAGATGGCGACCAGCAGGGCAACCGCCGTCAGCGATCGCTCTCCGCCCGACAGGAGCGAGAGTCGCTTGATCTTCTTGCCCGCGGGCCGCGCCTCCACCTCGATGCCCGAGGACAACAGATCCGTGGGATCGGTGAGCACGAGGCGCCCCGCGCCTCCGGGGAAGAGCCTCGCGAAGACCTGCTCGAACTGCTCGGCCGTGTCCCGGTAGGCCGCGGTGAAGACCTGTTCCACCCGCTCGTCGACCTCCCGGATGATCTCGAGGAGGTCCTTGCGGCTGGCCCTGAGGTCGGCGAGCTGCGTGCTGAGGAACTGGTGGCGCTCCTCAAGGGCCCCGAACTCCTCGAGGGCCAGCGGATTGACCCTGCCGAGCGCGGCGAGGTCCTTCTCCGCACGCCGCAGGCGTTTCTCCTGCTCGGACCGGACGAAGGGCAGCCCCTCCGGCACGGGCTTCCCGTCGTCGTCGACCGCCACCCGCAGCTCCGCCCAGCGATCCTGCGTGCCGGAGTGGTCCGGCACCGGGAGGTGGGGGCCGAACTCGTCGACGAGATGATCCGGGGTCAGGCCGAGGTCGTCGATCGCCCGCTTCTCCAGCGCCTCGATCCGTGCTCCCTGCTCGGCCCGGGCCAGCTCGTCCCGGTGCGCCGCAGCGGTGAGATGTGCCAGCTCCTCGCCGAGCTCCGCGGTCCGTCGCCGAACCTCCTGCCACAGTGCATCCTGCTCGTGCCGCCGCTGCTCGGCGGTGTCCCGCCGGTCGGCTGCCGCCGTGATCGATCGAATGGCGAACTCCTCCGCACGCCGCGCACCGTCCGCCACGGCCGCGGCCGTACGGGCCCTGGCCCTGCGTCCGTGCTCCCTCCGTGCCGCCTGCTCGCGCGCCCGCCGTTCGGCAAGGGCTGCGTGCGCCAGCGACGCCGCCCTGGCGCCCAGGGCCGACAACTGCTCCTCGCTGCTGCGCAGGGCCAGTCGGGCATCGAGCTCACTCTGCCGGGCGTCCACCGCGACACGGCGCAGGTCCGCCTGCCGTGCGGTCGAAGGTTCTGCCTCGACGGGCTGGTCCTCGTGCTCCTCGAGGCCCTGCAGGGCCCCGGCCAATGTCGCCTCCTCGCGGTCGCGGCGTTCGCCTGCTTCGTCCAGGAGACGTTCCAGGCGCACCCTCTCCCCGGAGGCCGAGCGCAGGGTGGCGCTGAGGTGGCCGAGCTGCTCCGTCACGGCGGCCATCCGTGCGTCCGACTCATGGAGGCGGGCGAGAGCGGCATCGACCCGCCGGCGCGCTGCGTGGTCCCTGCTCCGCACGCCGGCCAGTCGCATCCGCAGTCCCTCAGCCGCGGTCTCGGCCTGCGCCAGCCGCTCCTCGGTGCGGGCGGCGGCTGCCCTCAGCTCGAGGTGGCCCGCTGCTCCGCTGGATCCACCACGCGCGGTGTGCCGGGAGAGGAGGTCGCCCTCCCGGGTCACCGCCGCACGCACCCGGTCGTCCTCCACGGCGGCGGCAGCCTGCTCGATCCCCTCCACGATGACGATGCCGTCCAGCATGCTCCCGAGCGCGGCCCGCAACGCCGGCGGCGCGGACACGACACTCAGCAGCGGCACGGCCCGCTCGAGCGCGCCCTCCGCCACCGCCTCCCCTGTCCCGTCCGTGGTCCGTGGATTCTCCTGCCGCAGTGCACCGGTCCCGCCCGGAACGACGACGAGCGAGATCCGGCCCGCGTCGTCGTGCTTGATCAGGCGCAGTGCCTCCAGCGCTGCCTCGACGCTGTCCACGGTCACGGCGTCGGCGAACTCCGCGAGTGCGACGGCGACTGCCCGTTCGAACCCGTGCCTGATCTCCAGCAGGTACGAGAGGGGCTGGAGGACGCCGCGCAGGTCGGCGCCGAGGAGTGTGCCTGCTGCGTCGCGCTGGTGCAGGCCCTCACGCTGCGCGTCGAGCCGGGCCGAGAGGGCTCCGCGTTCCCGATCGGTGCGGCGTTCCTCGTCCGTGAGGGCCTCGAGTTCCGCCGCGACCGACCGGTGTACGGCCGCGGCTTCCTCGTACGCGGCGTCGAGCCCCTCCTCCCCGGACTCGGCGTCCCTGATCTGGTCCTGCAGCGTCGAGAACGCCTGCTCGGCGGTTCGTCGCTCCTCCTCCGCTACTGCGATGGAGACCCGGAGCCGTCCGGTCTCGGCGATCGCCGCATCGGCCCTGGAGCGGGCAGCCCCGACCGCCCCGGAGAGTTTCGCGTGCGCCTCGCGGCGCGCGGAGGCCACCTGGAGGGCATGGACGAGCCGTGTGTCCTCCGCGGTTGCCGCCTCCTCCGCGGCACGGCGCCGCACCAGTGCCCGCTCGAGTTCGCCGCCCCGGGCGGAGACCTCGTCCTGCAGGACGCCGACCTCCTCCCGGACCTGCCCTGCGTCCCGGTCGAGTCGATCGGGGTCGGCGCCCGGTTCCATCGGCGCGCCGTCCTGTTCGAGCAGGTGCGCGCGGTCCTCCGCCCGGGCGGCGAGCGCGGAGAGCTTCTGCCGCGCCTCCGACAGGGCGTACCAGGAGTCCCTCGCCCGATCGAGCGCCGGCACCGCCGCAGTGGCCGCCTGCTCGATGGCGCCCTGGCGTTCCTGCTCCGCGAGGAGCAGTCCCTCCACCTCGGTGCGACGTGCCCTGCCGGCATCGGCCAGGGCGACGGTATGAGCGAGGACATCGCGCAGACCCACCAGGTCGTCGGCGAGGAGGCGTGCACGGGCGTCGCGGAAGGTCGACTGCACCTGCTGGGCACGCCGGGCCACCTCGGCCTGCCTGCCCAGGGGTGTCAGCTGCCGGCGGAGCTCGGTCGTCAGATCCGCGAGTCGCGCAAGATTGGCTTCCATGGCCTCGAGCTTCCGCACGGTCTTCTCCCGACGCCGCCGGTGCTTCAGGACACCCGCAGCTTCCTCGATGAAGCCGCGGCGCTCCTCCGGCGTGGCATGGAGGATCCGGTCGAGCTGGCCCTGCCCCACGATCACGTGCATCTCCCTGCCCAGGCCGGAGTCCGACAGGAGCTCCTGGACGTCGAGCAGGCGGCAGGTCCGGCCGTTGATCGCGTACTCGGAACTGCCCGTACGGAAGAGGGTCCGCGAGATGGTGACCTCGGTGTACTCGATGGGCAGGGCGCCGTCGGTGTTGTCGATGGTGAGCTCCACCTGCGCACGCCCCAGGGGCGCACGGCCGGAGGTGCCCGCGAAGATCACGTCCTCCATGCTGCCCCCGCGGAGGGTCTTGGCACCCTGCTCCCCCATGACCCACGCGAGCGCGTCCACCACGTTCGACTTGCCGGAGCCGTTGGGGCCGACGACGGCGGTGATGCCGGGCTCGAAGTCGAAGCTGGTCGCTGATGCGAATGACTTGAACCCCCGCACGGTTAGACTCTTCAGATGCACGGTGTCAGGATCTCCAGGTGGGGTAGGACCTGCCCAATCTACTGGACCGCATCCACGAAGTGCCGTTCCGGTGCCGCTCGGCAGCGGCCGCGTTCGAGGCCCACGTGACCCGACCCTGACCTACGAAGTAGGCTTACCAAAGTTTCAGCAGTATCCAGAGGCGTCCGGGCCACCCCTTCGCGGGGCTCTCGGCGGGCGTTGATTATTTGACGAGGCAGGAAATTTGACCGGTAACGCGACGTTCCGACATGACAATACGGCGCTGCTCGCCGTGACGAGCGTGGAGGCGCCGGTAGTCGTCAGTTCCAGCGAGTTCGACGAGCGCCTGGCCCCCAGCCTGAAGAGACTCCGCCTCTCGAAGCGCCTCCTCGAGCGGGTGGCCGGCGTGACCGAGCGCCGCTGGTGGTCCCCCGGATCCGATTTCGACGATGCCGCGATCGAAGCCGGCGCGAAGGCGATGGCGGAGGCCGGGATCGAGCCGGGTGATGTCGGTCTCCTGGTCAACACCTCGGTGACCCGGCGGAACCTCGAGCCGTCGGTCGCCGTGAAGATCCACCACTCGCTCGGGTTGCCGTCGTCGGCCATGAACTTCGATCTCGCCAATGCCTGCCTGGGCTTCGTCAACGGTATGACCCTCGCGGCGAACATGATCGACTCCGGGCAGATCAAGTACGCGCTGATCGTGGCCGGAGAGGACGCCCAGCAGACGCAGGAAGCCACGTTCAACCGGCTGAATCGGGAGGAATCGACCAGGGAGGACTTCCTGAGCGAGTTCGCCACACTGACGCTCGGCTCGGGTGCTGCCGCCGCCGTGATCGGCCCGGCGGACCTCCATCCGGGCTCGCACCGGATCCTCGGCGGAGTATCCCGCGCCGGGACCGAACACCATGAGCTGTGTGTCGGCGGGATCGACGGCATGTACACGGACACCAAGGGTCTCCTCGACGGCGGGCTGGACCTCGTGGTCACCGCCTGGCACGAGGCGCAGGCGGACGGCTGGAAGTGGGACGCGATGGACCGCTACGTCACGCACCAGGTCTCCACCTCGTACACCAACGCCATCATCAAGGCCGTGGATCTCGAGCGCGAACGGGTCCCCATCACCTTCCCCCACTGGGGCAACGTGGGCCCGGCGTCGCTGCCCATGACCCTCGCCCAGGAGTCGCAGTCGCTGAGCCCCGGTGATCGGGTGCTCTGCCTCGGCGTGGGGTCCGGGCTCAACACGTCGATGATGGAGATTGCGTGGTAGCACTCCCTGGCGTCGATCCTTCCTGGTCGACGTTCACGGACGTGCCCTCGACCAGCGGCGCAGACACCCCCGGGACCGCCCACCGCTGGCACTACCTCGACAACGGGGCCGGGCGCGACGGCGAACCGGTGCGGGGCACCCTGCTCTGCGTCCACGGCAACCCCACATTCTCCTATCTGTGGCGGGACTACCTGGCCGCTGGACTGGCCGCCGGCTGGCGGGTCGTGGCCGTGGATCAGCTGGACATGGGCTACTCCGCGCGCACCGGCGTGTTCCGTCGGCTTGCGGACCGCATCACCGATCTCGAGGATTTCGTCGCCGCCGTGGGCCTCGAGGGTCCGCTCGTCACCGTGGGGCACGACTGGGGTGGCGTGGTCAGCCTCGGCTACGCGAACCGGAACCGCGAATCGCTGGTGGGCATGATCCTCACCAACACGGCCATCCATCAGGACCCGGCCCGCCCCATCCCCGCGCTGCTCAGGCTCGCCCTGGCCAGGGGCGTCCACGGTCCCGGGACCCGCACCACGAGCACCTTCCTCGACGTGACGCTCGCCCTTGCCCGACCGCGGCTGGAAGCAGAGGTCCGTCGCGCGTACAAGAACCCCTATCATGGCATTGCTGCCCGTCACGGCATCGCCAACTTCGTCTCCGACATCCCCGTCGGGCCCGGACACCCCAGTCACCCGGCGCTCACCGCCGTGGCCGAGGGCATCCGGAGCATCACGGTCCCCGTCCTGATGATGTGGGGACCCCGCGATCCGATCTTCTCCGATCCCTATCTCGAGGATCTCGCCCGGCGTCTCCCGCACGCGGACATCCACCGCTTCGAGGGCGCCGGCCACCTGGTGCAGGAGGACGCGGATACCGCCGCCACCGCCTTCCAATGGCTCGAGGCGCGCTCCGTGGGTCTCGACGCACCCGTCGCCCCGACGCACCGGCGCGCTGAGGGCGGCGGGTACACCCCGCTGGGGCAGCGCATCACCGAGCTCGCGGCCGGACCGGACGGTACCTCCACGGCCGTCGCCGAAATGACTGCCGACGCAGCACCCCGGACGCTGTCCTGGCGCGCCCTCGAGGACGACATCGCCGCCGTCGCCGCCGGACTCACGGCCCGCGGCCTGGGGCCCGGCAGCAGGGTGAGTCTGCTCGTCCCTCCGGGCGTGGATCTCACCGTGCTGATCTACGCGTGCCTGCGCATCGGGGCCGTCATCGTCGTGGCGGACGCAGGCCTCGGGGCCCGCGGGTTGAGCCGCGCTGTGCGGGGAGCAGCCCCCGACGTCGTCATCGGCATCGAACGGGCCCTTTTCGCTGCGCGTGTGTTCGGCTGGCCCGGACGCCGCATCAGCGCCGCGCCGCTGTCCGCCGCCCGACGGTCCGCTCTGAAGGTCGACGCGTCCCTCGACGAGCTCCGGAGGACTCCGACCACCTCCCTCGGCCCTCCTGCCGGGGACGCTCACCCCGACGCAGATGCGGCGATCCTCTTCACCTCCGGCTCCACGGGACCGGCCAAGGGCGTCGTATACACCCACCGGCAGCTCAGCGCCATGCGTGACGCCGTCGAGCGCACCCTCCACCTCGCGCCCGGCACCGCACTCGTGGCGGGCTTCGCTCCGTTCGCCCTGCTCGGACCGGCACTCGGCGCCACCTCCGTCACCCCGGACATGGATGTCACCGCTCCCCGGACCCTCACCGCCCGGGCTCTGGCGGACGCTGCCGCAGCCATCGCTGCGGACGTCGTCTTCGCCTCGCCGGCGGCCCTGCGGAACGTCCTCGGGACGAGCGACGACCTCCCGGCGTCGGGCAGAGCCGCCCTGGGCCGTGTCCGGCTCCTGCTCTCGGCCGGTGCTCCGATTCCCGTCCCTCTCCTCGAAGCCGTCCAGGACCTCCTGCCCGCGGCCACCCTCCACACGCCGTACGGGATGACGGAGTCGCTCCTGGTCGCCGATGTGGATCTCGCGGGCATCCGCGCCGCCGCAGCTGCCACCAGCGCCGGTACGGAGGGCTCCGGCAACGGTGTGTGCGTGGGACGTCCGGTCCATGGAGCGCGCATTGCCATCGCACCGCTCGATGCGACCGGCACTCCCGGTCCGGACGTGTCCACCACGCCCGGGGTGACGGGCGAGATCCTCGTCAGCGCCCCGCACGTCAAGGACCGCTACTTCCGCCTGTGGAAGACGCAGCAGCTGTCCGCCGGCACAGCGCCCTGGCACCGGACCGGCGACGTCGGGCACCTGGACGCCGAGGGGCGCCTCTGGGTGGAGGGCAGACTGGCACACGTCATCTCCTCTCCCGCAGGCGTCATCACACCGGTCGGGCCGGAGCAGGCCCTGGAGCAGCTCGACGGCGTCCGGCTGGCAGCCGTCGTCGGCGTCGGCCCGACCGGCAACCAGGCCGTGGTCGCCGTCCTCGAGGTGGAACGTGCAGGACGTCGTCCGCGTCTGGCGGAGGAGGCCCTGACGCGGGACGCTCGGATCGCCGCCCGCGAGCTGGGAACGGAGCTGGCAGCGGTCATCGTCGTGCCACGGCTCCCCGTGGACATCCGCCACAATGCGAAGATCGACCGCACACGGGTGGCACGGTGGAGTGCCCGCTTCCTCGCGGGCGGGCGGGTGGGCTCGCTGTGACGGTCCTGGTGACCGGCGCGAGCGGCATGCTCGGGCGCGCCGTCGCCCGACAGCTGCTGGCCGACGGCACGCCCGTCCGCACCTTCCAGCGGACACCCTCGGGTGTGCCCGGGGTAGACGACCACCTCGGATCCGTCGACGACGGCGTAGCGGTCCGCGCCGCCGTGCAGGGCTGCTCGGGCGTTATCCATCTCGCCGCGAAGGTCTCGTTCACCGGAGCGGCCGCGGACTTCGACCGCATCAACGTCGAGGGCACCCGACTGGTCCTCGAGTCCGCCCGGGCGGCCGGTGTGCGCGACGTCGTGTACGTCTCCTCGCCGTCGGTCGCCCACAGCGGCGCCTCGCTGATCGGTGTGCCGGCCGGTCCCGCGGATCCTGTGCACGCCCGAGGCAATTACGCCCGCACGAAAGCCGTTGCGGAGCTGCTGGCCCTCGCGGGCTCGGCCCCGGACTTCCGTGTCGCCGCCGTGCGACCCCATATCGTCTGGGGACCCGGGGACACCCAGCTCGTCCAGCGCGTCATCGATCGTGCCCGCGCCCGCCGCCTGCCACTGCTCGACGGCGGCGCCGCCCTCATCGACACCACCTATGTGGACAACGCCGCGACCGCCATCGTCGCGTGCCTCGACCGCATGGACCAGGCCCAGGGGCAGGCACTGGTGGTCACGAACGGTGAACCGCGTCCCATCGCAGAGCTGATCGCCGCAATATGTCGCTCCGGCGGTGTGGCACCACCACGCTGGTCGATTCCGGGATCTCTCGCGCGCAGCGCCGGAGCGGTGATCGAGCGCAGCTGGCAGCGAGCCGGTCGGACCGGGGAACCACCCATGACGCGGTTCCTCGCAGAGCAGCTGTCCACCGCTCACTGGTTCGACCAGCGCCATACCCGGAGCGTGCTCCACTGGACACCCGCGGTCGGCCTCGACGAGGGCTTCGACCGGCTGGCCTCGCACTACCGCCGCTGACGCAGGCCATGGGGGCCAGGCGTCCGGCTGCCGATGGACGACCATCCGGGAATGACGAAGGACGGGATGCTTTGCATCCCGTCCTTCGTCATTCGATCACGTCATCACCGGCGCAATGCCGGCAACTCGGCTCCTAGCGCGTGTAGTAGCCGTCCAGCGCCATGGCGTTGACCGAGTGTACGACCGTGCCCTGGCTCGCGTTGAGGGCACTGATCATCTGGCCGTTGCCGAGGTAGATACCGACGTGGCCGCCACCGTTCTGGCTCACGAGGTCGCCCGGCTGGGGGTTCGAAGTGGGGGTCATCGACGCGATCTGGTCCCAGCTGACGCGGGGCATGTCGATGCCGTTCTGGGCGTAGGCCCACTGGACGAAGCTCGAGCAGTCCCAGGTGCCGAAGCCGCTTCCACCGTAGACGTAACCCTGGCCTTCACCCTGCATGGCCGTTCCGGCGATGCCGGACATCGAGCTCTGGCGGACGACGGGCTTGTTGGACTGCAGGCTGATGCCCGAGCTGGCAGCAGCAGCGGGTGCGGCGACCGGAGCGGCCGCGGCGGGTGCGTACGTTGCGGCGGGTGCATAGGTGGTCGCTGCGGGAGCGTAGGTGGTTGCTGCGGGAGCAGCCCACTGGGCGCCGGCGGCTGCCGGAACGCCCCACTGGTCGGTGGTGTAGGTGCGCGTTCCGCTTGCGTCCCACTCGGTGACGGTGTAGACGCCGCTGGTGGCGGCCTGCGTGGTGACAGGCGCTGCATTGAGCTCACCGGCTGCGCTGGCGGGCAGTGCTGCACCGAGCATGAGGCCTGAGGCTGCAACGACGACGGCGGCGGGCTTACCGGCCACCGAGGCGCTCATGGTCACAGCACGCGATGCGGTGACGAAGGGGTTGATGCGTGCGGGGACGGCGCGGTGGCGCGCTGAAAAAGTGTTCTTGGACAAGTTGATGCCTTTCCCAATGCCTGCGAAGTTAGCTGTCGGGTTCGGATGGGACATCCGGACACTCTGTTCATCACGCAAGCGCCCCAACGCTGGTGATAGGTGTCTTTACCCCTAGGACTCCTGAAGGAATCCACTACTGGTTCCCCCGCCCCTGTCGAATGTGTTGAGCGAACGGTCCGTCCTCATCGACAGGGCTAGGCAGTGTGAGGATGGGCGCTCATCCATCGTGGATCGAACGCGAGATCTACGGTACGGGGTGGGAACGACATTGTCACGTTAAGGTCACGAGCATGTGGATTCCGCTGTTTTGCCTAACGAGCCGGCCTCCCGTGAGCGCAACGGATCAGGTCCTGGCGTTGCGGGGTCTGGGCTGGCACCGGGGGCACACGGAGGATGACCTGCCCATGAACGCTTCCCGCCGGATCAGCGTCGCCCGCCCCTCAGCGGCGCACCTGCTGCACGGCAGACCCGCCCGCCCGTAGGCCCGGAGCTCGCGGGCGAAGTAGCCGGAGGAGCCGTTCACGTTGACGTACAGCGCATCGAAGCTGGTGCCGCCCGCGTCCAGGGCGCGGGTCATGACCGATGTGACGGCGTCGACGATCCGGTGCGTGTCGGGACGCCGCATCGTGTCGGTGGGGCGCGCATAGTGCATCTTCGCGGCCCACAGGGCCTCATCGGCGTAGATGTTCCCGATGCCGGAGATGAGGCCCTGGTCGAGCAGGGCTCGCTTGAGGCCGGTCCTCCGTGCACGGAGACGGTCATGGAACGCCTCCATCGAGAACACGGTGTCCAGGGGGTCACGCGCAATGTGGGCGGCCTGGTGCGGGATCAGCGGCAGGAGTCCGTCTCCGAGGCCCCCGGGCAGATGATCCGGCGTGGGCTCCAACTCCGTGACGAACATGCCGCCGAAGATGCGCTGGTCCACGAAGCGCAGCTCGGTGGGGAGTGCTGCGCCGTCGTCCCCGTGCGCAGCGGAGAGCCCGAGTCGGACCTTGAGGTGCTTCTCAGCGGGTGCTTCGGGATCCTCGATGAGCAGTTGACCACTCATTCCGAGATGGGCCATCAGTGCCACGTGCGGACTGTCCGAGGCGCGGCCGGGCTCCTCGAGGATGAGCCACAGGAACTTGCCACGCCGTACGACGTCCCGGACCCGGGAGCCGGCAACGGTACCGATGAAGTCCTCCGGGCCTGCGACGTGACGGCGCAGCGAACGTGCATCGAGGATCTGGACGTCCTCGATGGTGCGACCTGTCACCCAGCGGGCCAGGCCGCGTCGCACCACCTCCACCTCGGGGAGCTCGGGCACTCAGCGTTCTCTGACCGGGCGGCAGGATGCGGGATCGGCCTCCGCAGCCAGCATCGTCCAGGACTGGGCAGCCGCGGCCTGCTCGGCGTCCTTCTTGGACGGACCGCGGCCGGATCCGTATTCAACCGTGCCGATCTGAAGGCGCGCGGTGAAGGTACGGGCATGGTCCGGACCCGTGCCCTCCACACGGTAGTCGATCAGCCCCAGGCGCCGCGCAGCGGCCGTCTCCTGGATCCGCGTCTTCCAGTCGGTGCCCTCGCCGAGGACGGCCGAATCCTGCAGGAGCGGGCCGATGAGTCGCATGACCATGGCTCGGGCTGTCTCGATCCCATGACTGAGATAGGCGGCTCCGATCACGGCCTCCATGGTGTCGGCGAGGATGGAGGCCTTGTCACGCCCGTTCGTGAGCTTCTCGCCCTGACCGAGCAGCACATGGCTTCCGAGATCCAGGCCGCGCGCGACGCCGGCGAGGGCCTTCGTGCTCACCACTGCACTCCGTCGCTTGGCGAGGTCTCCCTCGGACAGCGTCGGATTGTCGCGATAGAGCGCGTCGGTGACCGCAAGTCCCAGCACCGAGTCCCCCAGGAACTCGAGCCGCTCGTTGGTGGGGATCCCGCCGCGCTCGTAGGCGTAGGACCGGTGCGTCAGGGCAAGACGAAGCGTCCCGGGGTCTATATCGACCCCGAGACGCTTCGTGAGCTCTGCGCTATTCGTCACGATTGCTTCTGTTGATCTGGCATCCGGTGCACGCACCCCGATCGGGCACGATGGCGGCGGTCTGGATCAGACGTCGGCGACCTTGCGGCCCTTGTACTCCAGGAACAGCGGCGTGCCTGCCGAGTCCGTGACGACCTTCGCCTGATGCGCGAGGCTGTAGGTGACACGGCCGTTCTCGAGGGTCTTGACCAGCTTGGGCGCGGTGGCCTTCCACTGGGACCGGCGTGCGCGGGTATTCGCGCGGGACATCTTCCGCTTCGGGACAGCCACGGCTAACTCTCTTCTCTCTCGTCTGACTCTGACTTGGTTGCCGCGTCACTCTCTGCGGCGGTGCCCGTCAACCCTGCGAGGGCTGACCAGCGAGGATCCAAAACTTCGTGGTGATGGTCGGGATCGTCGTTGAGGCGGGCCCCACATTCGGAGCACAACCCCTTGCAATCCTCCCGGCACACCGGCTGGAACGGCAGCGATGTGACCACTGCATCCCGTAGGACGGGTTCCAGGGCGACTGCATCGCCCTCCACCCGGTACTGCTCTTCATCCTCGCCCAACAGTGACTCGGAGTCGCTGTAGAAGAAGAGTTCCTGAATGTCCACATCGCGCTCGAACCGCAGGGGCTCCAGGCAGCGCCCACACTCGCCGGTCACTTCCACACTCGCGGTCCCCGACACCAGGATGCCTTCGTGGACCGACTCGAAGCGCAGGTCGAGGTCCATGATGGAACCCTCCTGCACGCCGACCAGGGCTACGCCGAAGTCCTTGGGTGCCGGTACATGTTCTTCAATTGTCCGCATGCTTCCCGGACTGCGTCCGAGGTCCTTGACACTGAATGTCAAAGGCGAACTGAGATCGCTTTTAATGGTGACTCCTGTAGAACATATGACCGACGAATCATTCTAGCCTGCCCGGACCGGCAGCCCCAAAACACCGCGCGTGGCCTACGCCCGGCCGGCCTGCGCCCGGGCCGTGTGAGGTCCACGTAGGGCGGAGCCCCGCACCTTGAGCATCACCAGAGCCGACACGCGTCCGAATCTCCGCCGCCTCTGGACATGCCCCTCATCTCGCGCCTCGGCGGTCAGACTGATCGGTGCCGCAGCCTATGGCCGACGACGGCAAGGACGAGTGCGAGTCCCTCGGCGACAGCGGTGATGGTCTTCGTGGTGTACCAGATGGGCTCATACATGGACGGGATGGGCCCGATCGTGGGGACCTGCACGTACCGGTAGAGCAGGACCGCCGCGAGGGAGGCCAGCGCCACCAGTGCCGCCAGAAGAAAGGCTCTGCCGGTCCCTCTGAGGAGGACATAGAGTCCGGACAGGACGGCGACCGCGGCCTGGATACGGAAGACATTTCCACCGCCGATGCCATCCGGTGCTGCCTGCTGGAACCCCGAGGCGAGCTGCAGGTGGATGACGGCGCTGACGATCAGAGCCGACGCCACGAGAATCCTCAGAACCAGCAGGGCGATCCGACTCGTTCCCCTGCTGGTGTCCGAGGGCCCGTTGGTCGAGCTCACCCGATGACCAGCGTCCCGGACATCTGGGGGTGGTAGGTGCACTTGACGGCGTAGTCGCCGGGTTCCTCGGGCGCGGTGAAGGTCACTGTCTCACCTGCGCCCACCTCGACGTCGAAATCTCCATCGCCGTCAGCCGTGACGGTGTGAGGGGCGTCGTCCTCGTTGGTGACGGTCACCTCGGCGCCAGGGGCGATGGTTTCAGGCATCTGGTACTCGAAATCGACTATCGTGATGACCGCTTCCTCGGCCGGGGCGGCTTCAGCCGTCGAGGACGCTCCGCCTCCGGCTGACGCTTCGGATGTAGGCATGGCCGCGTCCGACGTCATGGGCGCCGCCGGGGCCGAACTCGTCGTCACTCCGTCGGGCGGATCGGTGGTGTTCGTCTCCTCCGGCGTGCAGGCTACGGATCCCATCACAACAGCAGCAAGGACCACCGCGGACAAGGCATTCTTTGCAAGATTCATGGTGCTCTCCAGACATAGGTTCTGCGCCGATCTGTGGATGCCGGGCCACCCCGCTCTCCGACGGAGGCAGCTGAGTCGCCTCTGCAGAATGCCGACACATGTTGTTCGTCACACGTAGGGTGCCAGACGTGTACAACGGCGCACTATTTTCGAGACCAGGACCGACCGGGAGGCAGCAGCCGTGAAGAAGTTCTCCGTTGCATCGAGCGCCAGGAACATCGTCGACGTTCGCTACGTCGCTGACCTTGGAGGGCAAGGGCTACGTGAACACGTACGACTGGACCGACGATGCGGTGTCAATCGATATGAACTCAAGCACCCTCGACGATCTGTGCCGCATCGGCCAGCGTGAGAGAGATGCGGTGATGGGTGCCGACGTCGTCGTCGTCCTGCTTCCAGCCGGGAAGAGCACCCATGTGGAGCTCGGTCTGGCAATCGCTCGGCATAAAAGGACGATTCTGTACTCTCCGGCCGAGACCATCAACAATCCTGCTGTCACCAGCATGTTCTACTACCTGCCTGAACTGGAGACATGCTGGGGAACCCTGGACGACGTCGTGGACCAGGTCGTCGGTCGAGAAGCCGCCGATACCCTGGTCTGATGCGACCCGTCGTCCTGGCTGACAGAAGCAGTCGATCCATCTGCGGCTAAAGAGTCGGGGCGAAAGGACTCCTGTCGGCGGCGAGATGTTTGACGTAGGTTCGGGCTCATGGACGCTCAGCAGCTCACGGTCACAAGCTCGGACAAGACTCAGCTTGCCCTGACCCGGTGGTCGGCGCCCGGACCTGCAATCGTCTTCCTGCACGCCGGCGTGGCCGATCGGCGGTCCTGGACCGTGGTCGCGCAGGAGATGTGGTCGCGCAGGAGATGCAGGGCGACGGCCTCGATCGTGTCGCGTACGACAGACGAGGCTACGGGGACTCCCCGGCCGCTGCGCCGTCGTCATCCTTCACGCACGTCGACGACCTGATTCGCCTTCTCGACGAGCTCGCTCGAGCAGGTTCTCCTCGTCGGTAACTCGATGGGCGGGACGCTCGCGATCGATGCAGCGCTGCTGCATCCCGATCGGGTCAGCGGACTGGTACTCATCGGTGCTGCAGTCTCCGGGATGACCGACGAGGACACGCCGTTCGATTGGGAAGCTGACGACGCCTCTGCTCCGCTGATGGCCCGTGCAGATGACCGTGACCTGACAGCTGATGACAGGATCCGAGGGCTCGCCCACCTGTGGCTCGATGGGCCGGTAGCCCGGGAAGGCCGCGTCGCGGGTGATGCCCGTGACCTCTTCGTCGAGATGAACCGGACGATCCTCGCAGTCGACGCTCCCGGCTCTGCGGGGGATGCCGGCACTGACGCTTGGACCCGGCTCAACGAGCTGAGGTTGCCCGTGGTGTGTACCTGGGGTGAGCTGGATCTGCCCTGCGACATTTCGTTCTACGAGGAGACCGCGCGCCGGATCGGCCAAGAAGGGGGACAGGTCCTCCCCGCGGTGGCACACCTGCCCGGCCTCGAGCAGCCGGCGCTCGTCGCCGACCTCGTTCGGGACGCCGCACGCCGTTGAAACCAGAACCGATCACGACGGCGATGACCGCGTGTTTGCCCTACTGGAGCAACCGCTCGCGGACGACGTCGGGAACGAACGGTCGGATGTCGCCACCCAACGAGGCGACCTCCTTGAGCAGGCTCGAGGACAGGTGCGCGAACTCGGTAGCGGTGGGGAGGAAGACGGTGTCGACGTCGGCCAGGTGGCGGTTCATGGTGGACATGGGCAGCTCGTAGTCGAAGTCGAGCCCCGATCTCAGACCCTTGACCAGCGCGTTCGCTCCGTGCTCGGCGCAGAAATCGGCGAGGAGTCCGCCTCCGAGGGGAAGCATCCTGACGTTCGGTAGATGAGCGAGACCCTGCGCACAGAACTCCATGCGCTCCTCGACGTCGAACCGGTACTTCTTCGCGTAGTTGGTCGAGACCGCGACGATCACGTCGTCGAACAAGCGGGAGGCCCGGCTGATGATCTCGATGTGACCGTTGTGGATGGGGTCGAAGGATCCGGGGCAGACGGCGCGGCTCATGCACCTACGGTACCGAGTCGCAGTGGCACCTCGGGCCGCAGCCGCTCGCGACGAGTGCGCTCTGTCAGCGCACCTGCCGCAGCAGCGGCAATACTGGTGGCATGACCACTGATGCGCACCCCACGAGCTCGAGTACCAGGCCACCCTGGGCGAGGACGGCACTCGGCGCGAACCTGTTGGGCGACGACGGCCGCCTGGGGCTCACCATCTTCGAAGAGGTCACCGCGCTCGCGCAGCAGCACTCGGCGATCAACCTCGGCCAGGGCTTCCCCGACGAGGACGGGCCGCAGGAGATCCTCGACGCCGCCCGCTCTGCCATCGCGTCCGGCGCCAATCAGTACGCCCCCGGTCAGGGTCTCGCCGTACTGCGGAACGCCGTCGCCGCCCACCAGTCACGCTTCCACGGCCTCGAGGTGGATCCGCAGACCGAGGTGATCGTCACCACCGGAGCCACCGAGGGGATCGCCGCGTCCGTTCTCGCCTTCGCCGGACCCGGGGACGAGGTACTCACGTTCGAGCCGTTCTACGACTCCTACGGCGCCGTGATCGGCCTCTCGGGCGCCACGCACACCACCGCGCCCCTGCTCGCACCGGACTTCCAACCGGACCCCGCAACCCTCGAGGCGGCGTTCTCCGAGCGGACGCGCATCATCGTGGTCAACAATCCGCACAATCCCACGGGCAGTGTCTTTTCCCGGGAGTCCCTGGAGCTGATCGTCCGTCTCGCGGAGCGGTACGACGCCCTGATCGTCACGGACGAGGTGTACGAGCATCTGGTCTTCGAGGCGAAGCACCTCCCGATCGCCACGCTCCCTGGCGCGAGAGCGCGGACCCTGAGCATCTCGTCGGCCGGCAAGACGTTCTCGATCACGGGCTGGAAGGTGGGCTGGCTCAGCGGCCCGGCGGACCTCGTGGCGCAGGTCCGCACCGTCAAGACCTTCCTCACCTACACCTCCGGCACACCGTTCCAGGGCGCCGTCGCGCTCGGCCTGGGCCTGCCGGACGACTTCTTCACCACCGCCGCCGCGACCCTGCAGAAGAAGCGCGATCTGCTCGGTGAAGGCTTGCGCGCCGCCGGCTTCGAGGTGTTCACCCCGAAGGGCACGTTCTTCGCCCTGGCCGATGCGGCGCCCCTGGGGCTCGACGACGCCACCGACCTCGCGCGGCGGCTCCCGGCCCTGATCGGCATCGCGGCCATCCCGGTCGCGGCGTTCTGCCACGACGACGGCGCCCGACGCACCCGCTCGATGCTCCGGTTCGCGTTCTGCAAGAAGTTCGACGTGATCGAGGAGGCAGCGCACCGCCTCGCCGGCCTGCGCGCCCACCTGTGAGTGCGGTCCCCCGGCCCGGGACCGAGGGACCGTTCGAGGTCCCTACCCGGTGGCTCCCCGCGACGGGTGCGTATGCGGAGCTCGACGAGGACGCGTTCATCGACGGCGCCCTGATCCTCAGCATCGGCGGCGCACAGCAGTCCCACGTCGATGTGACGCACCCGGAACGGGTCTTCTACGAGTACCTGCAGCGGATCGCCCACGTGATCGACCTGATCGAACCCGTCGGAGCTCCCCTGCGGGTGTTGCATCTGGGTGCGGGGGCACTGACCCTCGTGCGCTACGTCCAGGCAACACGCCCCGGATCCCTGCAGACGGCGGTCGACGTCGACGCCGAGCTACTCGACTTCGTCCTCGATGCCATGCCGCTGGCCGAGGGGACGGCGTGCGAGGTCATGATCGGCGACGCGGCCGACGTCGTCCTCGAGCAGGCGGACGGAGCGTTCGACGTCGTCGTGCTCGACATCTTCGCCGGAGCCGACGCGCCGGCCCATCTCACGTCCCCCGACTTCGCCGCCCATCTCCTGCGGATCTGCACGGAGGACGGTGTGGTCCTGGTGAATGTGGGCGACGACCCGCCCCTGGACTTCGCCCGCGCCCAGAGCAGGCAGCTCTCGTCCCTCACGCCGACCACTGTCGTTCTGACCGAGGCGGCGATGGTGGACGGCGGGCAGGCCGGGAATGTGGTCATCGCGGCGCGCCAGAGCGCGTGGCCGGCGGCCTGGACGACGGCGCTGCTCGCCGCGGGTCCGCACCCGGCCGCGGTGCTGGTGGGCCCGGAGCGTGCGGCCTTCGAGGGCACTGCCACACGGTAGTCCTCTGCTCGGCGCCACGGTCCCGGCGGGCGAACTACATGACGCGATGGCCCTAGGCTTGAGGGTGGGTGCGGTAAGTATCGGTCACCCCGGGTGACGACAGAGAACAGGAGCAGGCCGTGGCAGGTGAGCGTTATCTTCGCTCTCTCCTTCTCGTTGCCGTGATCCTCTCCGTCTCCTCCGCCTCCCATGTTCTCGCGTCCGGCCACCTGCCTGCGCCCGCGGTGCTCCTGCTGTTCGGTGTGCTCCTCCTGCTGCCGATCATGCTGCTGACCCGCCGCACGGTCTCGTTCCGCTCCGCCCTCCTCACCATGGGCGCCGGCCAGTTCCTGCTGCACCACCTGTTCTCGATGACGGCCCTTCCGTCCGCCTGTCAGAGCTCGGTCGCCGCACCTGGCCATCATGCGGCGTTCGAGCTCGCCTGCGCCCCGGCCGCTGCCAACCCGCTCGGCGGCGCGGAGTGCAGCCCCGTGATGCTCCTGCTGCACGGAGTCGCCACCGTGATCCTGGCCCTCGCGATGGCGCGGAGCGAGGAGGCACTGGCACTGCTCGCCGCGTGGATCCGACCGCTCCTGACACTTCCCGTCCACGTGCCGTTCGCCCCGGTCCGGCGCGAACCGCTCCTCCGGAACGCGGCGCCACCCGTCACCCCGCTGTCCGTGCACGCGTCCGTGCCGACCCTGCGCGGCCCGCCGCGCCACCAGCACCTGGCCTGACCTGATCCCGGAGAGCGGGGCAGGCGGGCTCCCACCGCAGCATGACCCACCCCATTCCCCCGGCGCTCCACGCCATGCCTCGATGCAGACGTGAGCGCACCCTGAAAGGCATTCTCATGACACCCTCCACACCCCAGCGCGCCCGGACCACCGGCGCCGTCATCCTCACCACTGCGACCCTGATGGCCTTCGGTCTCGGGGCGGCGAACGCCCACGTGAGCGTTGCACCGACCTCCACCACCGAGAACGGCTACGCGCAGCTCACGTTCAGTGTCCCCAACGAGTCCGATACCGCCAGCACCACCACCCTGGAGGTGCAGCTTCCCACCGAGCAGCCCTTCACCTCGGTCCGCGTGAAGCCGATCGAGGGCTGGGACGCCGAGGTGGTCACCGGCGCGCTGCCGGAACCGGTCACGACGGCGGACGGCGCAACCCTCACCGAAGCTCCCCTGTCCGTCCGCTGGACGGCCGAGGAGGGCTCGGAGATCGCCCCGCAGCAGTACCAGACGTTCTCCATCTCCGTGGGCAAGCTGCCCGACGCAGGTACTACCGTGATGGTGCCGGCCACGCAGTCCTACACGGACGGCGAGGTGGTCGAGTGGGACGACGAGACCGTCGAGGGCGAGGCGGAGCCCGACAAGCCGGCGCCGTCGTTCATCACCACCGCCGCGGTCGAGGGCGAGGACGCCCACGGCGGAGCAGCTCCCGAGGCGACGAAGGAGGCGGCTGAGACCGCCGAGGCCACGGAAACGGAAGAAGCTGCTGACACGGAGCAGGCCGCGTCGACCAGCGACGACGACTCCGCGTCGGCCGTGGGCTGGATCGGCCTGGTGGCCGGTCTGCTCGGACTCGCCGCGGGCGTCGTCGCCCTGATCCGCACGCGCCGCACCGCGTAACCCGGGTCCACAGCACACGAGAACGGAGGGAGCGGTGCCGGTCAGCCGGCACCGCTCCCTCCGTGTGATCAGCGACGGACAGCACTGGGTGACCTACGGCGACGCCGAACCGGCACCACAGCATGGGGAGCGTCAGCGCCCCGAGGGCTCCAGGAACCAGAGCCGGGTCTCCCCGTACTTCCTGTCGGAGAAGCGCTCCAGCCCGTCCGGCCACTGCGGCTCCGGCGAGCGCGTGGAGCGCTCCACGACGACGACGGCTCCGTCCGCGAGTCTGCCCTGGAGCGCGGAGAGGACGGTCGTCACCTCGTGCCCGTCCACGGTGTACGGCGGGTCCATGAGGACGAGGTCCCAGGAAAGCTCCGGCGCAACCCGCGCCAGGTAGGTCTCCACCTTCGAGCGGTGCACGCGGGCCGCCGTCCAGCCCAGCACCCGGTTCACCAGGTCCGCGTTGCGCTGCGCCACGGCCGCCGCGCGGTCCGCGGATTCCACGAGGTCCACCGTGGCAGCCCCGCGGCTCACGCTCTCGATCCCGAGCGCGCCCGATCCGGCATAGAGATCGAGCACATGGGCGCCGTGCAGGATCCCGTAGGACTCGAGACGGGAGAACAGTGCTTCCTTGACGCGATCCGTCGTGGGGCGCGTAGCGGTCCCCTCCACGCCGGCGAGGGTGGAGCCTCCCGCGGCTCCGGCGATGATGCGCGTCATGCTTCGACTCTAGCGTCCACTCCCCGCGGTGCTCCGACCGGAGTCCTGCTGCTCCCGACGGGTCGGGTAGACGGTCGCGTCGCCGTGCCGGATGCGGAGGTCGACGGCGATTCCGGGAACCAGTCCGAGGGCCACGGCGTCGGCCGGGGCGACGTCCGCGGCCAGGCCTGCCGCGTGGATCCGTACCAGGTCCCCACGGTGCTCGACGTCGTCGATCTCCGCGCGCACGACTGCCGCATCGGCGCCGGGATGGCTCGAGAGCGAGACACTGATCGCCGCCGGCCGCACGGCGAGGACCAGGGCGGTTCCCTCCGGAAGGCGATCAGCGAGTGGTACCTCGATCCCGTTCCCTCCGGCGAACCCCGTGCGCGTCCGCCGACCCTGGACCAGATTGAGACCCGCCAGCCGCGCTCCGAAGGCGGTCACGGGCCGGGTGAGCACCTCGGCCGTCGCGCCGGATTCCACGATCCTGCCGCCCTCCAGCACCAGGACCCGATCCGCGAGGAGGAAGGCGTCGAGCGGGTCGTGCGTGACGATCACGGCGGTGCGCCCCTGCAGCACCTCCCGCAGGAGCAACCGCATGGTCGGGGTAATGCTCACATCGAGAGCCGCGAGGGGTTCGTCGAGCAGGAGCAGCGACGGCTCCACCGCGAGCGCGCGTGCCAGGGCGACGCGCTGCGCCTGCCCGCCGGAGAGCTGGTGCGGACGGCGGTGGACGAGTTCCGCGACCCCCACGCGCTCGAGCCAGCCGAGGGCCGTCGCCCGCGCCGCCGTCCGAGGCACTCCCCGGCTCCTGGGCCCGAAGGCCACGTTCTCGAGCGCCGACAGGTGCGGGAACAGCAGGGCCTCCTGCGCCAGGAGGGAGATGCCCCGCTCCCGCGGCTCGGTCAGCGTGCGGCGGCTGGCGCCGACGTCGAACAGGACGGAGCCCTCGAGGTCCGCGCGGCCCGACGTCGGTGCGAGCAGACCCGCGAGCAGGGACAACACGGTCGACTTGCCCGCACCGTTCGGCCCGAGCACCGCGAGGGTCTCCCCCGTGGCCACCTCGAAACGCACGTCCACGTCCCGTTCCGCGAGCTGCGCGGCGAAGGTCAGACCCATCAGTGGGTGTCCACGGCTCGTCGGAGCGCTGGTGCTACCGGGCGCGCCGGGGCGAGGCTCCCGAGCGGCCGGACGCGGTGGGCTGCGCCGACCACGGCGATGGCGACCACCACGAGGATGAGGGACAGGGCGACGGCGGCGTCGGGGTCCGTCTCGCGCTGCAGGTAGATCTCGAGCGGGAGGGTCCGGGTGGTCCCCTGGAGGCTCCCGGCGAAGGTCAGCGTGGCGCCGAACTCCCCGAGCGCCCGGGCGAAGGAGAGGACGGCTCCGGAGATCAGCGCCGGCAGGACGAGCGGCAGGGTGATGCGGCGCAGCACCGTCCAGCGGGTTGCCCCGAGGGTTGCCCCGACGGCCTCGTACCGCGTACCGACCGTCCGCAGTGCACCCTCGAGGCTGAGCACGAGGAAGGGCAGGGCCACGAACGCCTGGGACAGCACCACGGCCGTGGTGGAGAATGCGATATCGACCCCGAGCGCCTCCAGCGTGCCGCCGAGCAGCCCGCGCCGCCCGAAGGTGTAGAGGAGGGCGATGCCGCCCACCACCGGCGGCAGGACCAGGGGCAGGAGCACCAGGGAACGGAGGATGCGCTGGCCCCGGAAGCTCGTGCGGGCGAGGACCAGGGCCATCGGGACGCCGAAGACAACGCACAGCATCGTTGCCGAGATCGAGGTACGCAGGCTGAGCAGCAGGGCTGCCCGGGCGCTCTCGGAGGTCACGAGGGGGACGAAGTGCACCCAGTCGACCCGCAGGGCCATGGCAACGAGCGGAAGCACCACGAACAGACCCCCCACCGCGGCCAGCACGAGGATCCAGCGGGGCAGCCGCGCCGGGGTCAGCTCCACCGCGTAGACCCGCTCAGGAGGCCCGGGCAGGGCTCAGGGCGCACCGAAGCCTGCTGCCTCCAGCACCGCACGGCCGTCATCGCCAACCACGAAGTCGACGAAGTCGCGAGCGGTCCCCGGGTCCTGTGAGCCGGCCAGCGCTGCGACGGGATACGTGTTCACGACGTCGGCCGCCTCCGGCACCGCGATCCCCAGCACTGTTTCCCCGGCGGCCCGCACATCGGTGACGTAGACGAGCCCCGCGTCGGCCTCGCCCGAGGAGATCTTCCCCAGGACGTCCGTCACGGAGGACTCCTCGCTCACCGGTGCCAGGTCGACGTCGGCGGCCTCCTGGAGGCGCGCCGCCGCGGCCCCGCAGGGCACCTGCGCGGCGCACACCACCGTCTTGACGCCGGGCCGTGCGGCGTCGGCGAGCGATGCGATGCCGGCCGTGTTGTCCGGCGGGACGGCGAGCTGCAGGATGTTCGTCGCGAAGGTGACCGGCTCGCCGTCGAGCAGGTCCGCGCCACGCACGCGCTCCATGGTGGACTCGTCGGCGGAGGCCAAGACATCGGCGGGGGCGCCCTCGACGAGCTGTGTGGCGAGGTCCGAGGAGCCGGCGAAGTTCAGGGTGAGGTCCGTACCCGGGTGGGCGTCCTCGAACTGATCTGCCAGCGCCGTGAAGGGTTCCTTGAGCGACGCGGCGGCGAAGACCGTGATGCTTCCTCCACCCGAGTGGGCGGTCGTGTCGGCGGAGCCTGCGGTCTCGTCCGCGCCGCAGGCGGAGATTCCCAGGGCGGCGATCAGCGCGGCGGGCAGGAGCAGGAGCCGCTGCCCCCGCGTACGGAAACGCATCCGGCCCATGGTCAGTTCTTCCACTCGGGAGTCTCGATGATGACGGTGGTCGCCTTCACCACGGCGATCGCGATGGACCCCGGGACCAGACCGAGCTCACGCACCGCTTCGCTGCTCATCAGCGACACCACGCGGTGCGGGCCGGACTGCAGTTCGACCTGCGCCATGACGGTGTCGGTCACGATGTCGGTGACGATCCCGACGAACCGGTTGCGGGCGGAACGGCCGATGTGCGAGGGGTCGCCGGGCAGGACGGCGTTCTTCCGGGCGAGACCGGCGAGCTCGAGGGCGTCCACGGTGGCCTTGCCGGAGGTGTCCTTGGTGCTGGCGAGCACTCCGGCGTCGATCCAGCGGCGCACGGTGTCATCACTGACGCTCAGGTAACGCGCCGCGTCGGAAATCCGTATTTGCGTCATAGAAAACACGATACAACCTCATCCGCGGAACACAGTGTGTATCGAACTATCCGCGTTCCAGGAACGCTTCCTTCTCCGGATTGAGATAGAGCTCGATCGCCAGGGCCAGCCCGGGATAGTCGTGCAGTTCCGGATCGGCGAGGACGATCTCCTGGGCATCGGCTCGGGCCTTCTCGATGACGGCGCCGTGCTGGGTGATTTTCAGGAAGCGCAGCGCCGAGCGACCGCCGGACTGCGAGGCTCCCAGGATGTCTCCCTCGCGGCGGAGCTCCAGGTCCTTCTGGGACAGTTCGAAGCCGTCGGTCGTCGCGGCGACGGCGGCCAGGCGCTCCCGGCTCGGATGCCCGGGCTCGAGCTTCGTCACCAGGAGGCAGGTCCCGGCGTGCCCGCCCCGGCCGATCCTGCCCCGCAGCTGATGGAGCTGGGAGATCCCGAACCGATCAGCATCCATGATGACCATGAGCGTGGCGTTCGGCACATCGACGCCCACCTCGATCACCGTCGTCGCCACCAGGAGCTGCACGCTGCCCTCGGCGAACCGCGTCATGACGTCCGCCTTCTCCTGCGGGTCCAGCCGTCCGTGCAACATCGCGCTCGTCACGCCCTGGAGCTGCGGCACTCCGGCGAGGGACCCGAGGAGCCCCACCACTCCGGTGAGTTCCTGCCGTGCCTCGGCCTTCGCATCCGGCGGCGGCTCACCGTACAGCACTCCCGGGGCGTCGTCGTCGTTCTTCGCGTCGTCGCCGATCTTCGGGCACACCACGTAGACCTGGCGTCCGGCGTCGATCTCCTCGCGGGCACGGGACCAGATGCGGTCGATCCACGCGGGGTGCTCGGTCAGGCCCACCTCGTGGGTGGTGATGGGCGCGCGGCCCGCGGGCAGTTCGGAGAGCGTGGAGGTCTCGAGGTCCCCGAAGACGGTCATGGCCACGGTGCGCGGGATCGGCGTCGCCGTCATGACCAGCACGTGGGGCGACGTGCGCGCCTTGGTCCGCAGCGAGTCCCGCTGCTCCACGCCGAAGCGGTGCTGCTCGTCCACCACGATCAGTCCGAGGTCGAAGAACTGCACGTTGTCGGAGAGCAGGGCATGCGTGCCGATCACGATCCCCGCCTCGCCCGACGCCGCGTCGAGGAGCGATTTCTTCCGCTGCGCGGTGGTCATGGACCCGGTGAGCAGGACCACCCGCGTGCCGTCCATGGACCCACCGAGCATGCCGGCCTCGGCGAGGGGTCCGAGGGTGGTGGTGATGGACCGCAGGTGCTGGGCGGCGAGCACCTCGGTGGGGGCGAGCAGTGCCGCCTGGCCGCCGGCGTCGATCACCTGCAGCATGGCGCGCAGGGCCACGAGGGTCTTGCCCGAGCCCACCTCGCCCTGCAGCAACCGGTTCATCGGGTGATCCTGTGCCAGGTCCTCGCCGAGTTGCTTCCCTACCTCGCGCTGCCCCTGCGTGAGAGTGAAGGGCAGGCGGGCATCGAACTGGTCCAGCAGGCCCCCCGGGCGCGGGGTGCGTGCCGTGGCCTCCTCGCGCGCGGTGAGTGCCCGACGTCTGGCCAGAGCCGACTGCAGCACGAGGGCCTCCTGGTAGCGGAAGCGGTGCTGGGCGCGGTAGGCGTCCTCGACCTCGTGGGGGCGGTGGATGAGCTCATAGGCGTTTGCGAGGCTCATCAGCTTGTCGCGGCGTGCCACCTGGGCCGGCACGGGATCGTCGAGCCCGGAGAGTCGCAGGGTGTCCAGGATGGTACCGACGGCGACGGCGATGCGCTCCGTGCCCAGTTTGTCCACCGCGGGGTAGACGGGGATGGGGCGGTTCACGCGCTCCGGATCGTCGTCGTCGTCGAGCAGGGCGTACCGGGGGTTGGTGAGCGAGAGCTTGCCGCGATAGACGCTCACCTTGCCGGAGAACATGGCCCGCACGCCGGGGCGCAACTCGCGCTCGGCGCCGTAGCCGTTGAAGAAGGTGAGATTCATGCCACCGAGCCCCCCGTCAGCGTCGTCGGTGATGACCACTTCCAGCAGCATGCCCTTGCGCGTGTGCATCCTGCGGGAGTTGGAGGACTGGACGCGCGCGATCAGGGTGACGTCCTCGTCGACCGGGACCTCGTCGATCGGGGTGAGCTCGCCGCGCCGCAGGTAGGTGCGGGGGAAGTGGTTCAGCAACTGGCCCACGGTGTGGATCTCGAAGTGCTTGGCGAACAGCTTGGCCACCGGACCGAGATGGCGGTCGAGCGGCGCATCGAGGTCCGAGACGGCGGGCCGCGTGGTGTCAGGTGTCACCGGCCCCGGCTCCTGCTGCCGTGGCGAGCTGGGTCACGCTGATGTTCACCGGCGTGCCGGCCTCGTGGATGAGGGCGAGTGCGGGTCCGGGATCCGGCACGTGGGCGTGGACCCGCCAGCGGTAACCCTCCTCGGTCTCGGAGACGGCGCTCATGATGACCGAGTCCCCGAGCTCGTCGAGGTGCAGACGCAGCGTCGCCGCATCCAGCGGACTGAGTTCGATGGTGCACATGACCTCGACGCCGTCGGTGTCGTTGCCCGCATGGATGTGCGGGGACTGGATGCCGTAGCCGTGGAGGCCGTCGATGAGCTCGCTGTCCAGCTCCTCGCCCAGCGCGGCTGCGCGGAGCGCGTCGAGGACCAGCAGGAAGCCCACTCCCCCGGCGTCGACCACCTGTGCGTCCGTGAGGGCTCCGAGCTGGCTCTCCGTCTGCACCACGGCCTGCAGGGCGTGCTGCACCGCCACTGTCAGGGTCTCTGCGAGCACCTGGTTGCTGTTGTCCCCCGCATGGCCCGAGGCGGCTTCACCTGCGCCGCCGGCGCAGGCCTCGAGGACCGAGAGCATGGTGCCCGGCACCGGATCGCTCAGGGCCGACCAGCTCCGGATCTGCGCGCGATGCAGCGCCGCGGCGAGGAGTCCACCGGTCAGGCGTGAGGCTCCGCCGAGTGGTTCTGCGAATGCGGTGAGGAAGACGGCGAAGAGGGTGCCGGAATTGCCGCGGGCGTCCTCGAGTGCTGCACGCCCGGCGATGGTGAGCAGCACTCCGAGGTCCGAGGTCCCGGCGTCGTTGGCTGCTGCGGCGGCCGCGCGGACCGTCAGATAGAGGTTCGTGCCGGTGTCGCCGTCGGCCACGGGGAAGATGTTGATGGCGTTCAGGCGGTCGCTGTGGTTGCCGAGGGACTCCTCGGCCCTGGTGAGCCAGCGCCTCATCGCCACAGCGTTGGCCGTGACTTTAGTCTGCAAAATGATCCCATCCCCGGAGAGCTGTCGCCCGTGACGCCAGTGTCACCAGCGGTCGGCCGGGCTTCACCGAGCCTACCGCAGTGAACTCGGGCGGCAGCGGACGATCCGGTGGAAATGTGGCCAGGAGCCCGTGGTCCTCTCCTCCTGCGAGCACCCAGTCCAGGGCATCGACGCCGAGGAGTGCGGCAGCCCCCTCCAGCGGGTCGGCGTACTGCTGGAGCGCGCCCGGATCCAGATCGAGCCCCACACCGCTCGCCGTCGCGATCCGCCCGGCGTCGCGGAGGAGACCGTCGGAGATGTCGAGCATCGCGCTCGCCCCGGCCAGTGCGGCCACCGGTCCGGCGGCGAGGGGTGGCTGTGGGCGGAGCTGGGCCGCGATGAACTGCTCCCCGTCCGGTCCGAAGTCCGTCAGGGGGCGGCCGTCCTCGAGGATTGCCAGGCCGGCGGCGGCTCGGCCGAGTGTGCCCGCGACGGCGACCGTGTGGCCGGCTCTCGCGCCGGAGCGCAGCACGGGCGCGCGCCCGTCGAGGGTTCCCGTGACCGCTGCGGTGACGACGAGCTGCGCTCCGGCACCGAGATCGCCGCCGACCACGCCGCAGCCGATGGCACCCAGTCCTTCGATGGCGGCGGCCAGTCCCCGGGCGCAGTCCTCCACCCAGGCGACCGGTGTCCGCGGCGGGAGGGTCAGACTGACGACCAGCGACGTCGCGGTGCCCCCCATGGCGTTGATGTCGCTCAGATTCTGTGCGGCCGAATTCCAGCCGACGTCGTATCCCGTGGTGCGGTGGCCGTTGGGGCGGAGCAGGCGGAAGTCGTGGTCCTCCACTAGGGTGTCCATGCTGATCACCGTCCGGCCGTCGGGGGCCGTGATGATGGCGGCGTCGTCGCCAGGGCCGAGGAGGGTGGCATCCGGTAGGGGAAGGAGGGGGAAGATCCGCGCCAGGAGCTCACCCTCATTCAGCTCTCCCACGTAACGCTCCTGGCCGGAGGCGGACTCAGTGGCATCAATGGATATCCGGGACACATGGCTACGCTACAGCGCGACCGGGTCGACGCGACGATCTTCACCCGCAGCGGGGGGCGTGGTGCTCAGCTCGCCGTTCCGGAGGAGGCAAGGTAGTCCCCGAGATCGTCCGTCTGCAGTGCATCGGCGACCTCCGCGATCGCGTCGTCGTCCTTGACGACGATCGACTGGCCGTCGGCCGAGGTACCCGTTCCGAGATTGGGCAGGGTGAAGAAGTCGATGTCACCGCCTCGTACCTGGCGCAGCGAAAGCGCGAGGGAACCGACTGCCCCTGCGTCCAGGCCCGAGTCGACGGCGATGAACGGGGACATCTGGTCGACGACGCGGTAGACCTTCCTCGGGTCGGTCAGGGTGTCGGCGTTCAGCACCTCGCTGATCACCGATTTGACGAACAGCTGCTGGTTCCTGACGCGCTGATAGTCCCCGTCGCTGAAGGCGTAGCGTTCGCGGACGAACTTCAGGGCGGAGTCCCCCTGCAGCGTGATGGGTCCGGCGGCAAAGAATTCGCCGTTGACGCCGCTGGACTGGAAGGCCGCCGGATTGTTCACCACGACGCCTCCCAGCGCATCGGTCAGACCTTTGAAGCCTTCGAAGTCGACGCTCGCCACATGATCCACCCGCGTGCCGAACAGACCTTCGACGGTCTGGACCACGAGGGGAACCCCGCCGAGCGCCATCGCCGCATTGATCTTGTGCTCACCCTGGCCCGGGATCTCCGTCCAGGTATCGCGCATGATCGACATGACCTGGATGTCCTGCCGGTCCGCCGGGATGTGCATGAGCATCATCGTGTCCGAGCGGCTGTCCGACGGCCCTGCCGATTCGACGTCGTCCAGCTCCGCCTCAGCAGCGCGGGAGTCACTGCCGAGCAGCAGGATGTTCACCGCGTCCTGGCCCTCGGCTTCGGCTTTGGCTTTGGCTTCCGGCGCCAGGGTGGGCCGTGATTCCTCGGCTGGGAAGGCGGTCTCGATCGTGTCCGACTGGCCGTCGAACGAGCGCGCGAGCGAGAAGAGGTAGCCGCCGGCCACCAGGGCGGCGACGACGACGAGGGCGCCGACGATCAGGAGGGTGGTGCGGACGGGATGACGCTGACGCTCCCGGGGCGGACGTGCGTCGGTGTCGTATTCGGTCATGGGGCTCCCCAGCTCGGTTCACGGTCAGCCAAGTATAGGTTGCGGCGCTTCTCGGGACGCCGGCGATCCGCCTAGTGGCGGGCGGTCAGTTCGGGATGGTCGAGCGCGTGCTCGCCGCTCTCGAGCAGCGAGAGCAGGTAGGTCCCGTACCCGCTCTTGATCAGCGGGGTCGCGACTGCTTCGAGCTCCGCATCGGTCAGGAAGCCCTGCCGCCAGGCGACCTCCTCGGGGGCGCCGATCTTGAGCCCCTGCCGGTGTTCGACCGTCCGGACGAAGTTCGAGGCATCGTTCAGTGAATCGAAGGTCCCGGTATCGAGCCATGCCGTACCCCTGGGCAGGATCTCCACGTGGAGCGTGCCCCTGTCCAGGTATTCGCGATTGACATCGGTGATCTCCAATTCGCCCCGGGCGGATGGTGTCAGGTTCCGCGCAATGGAGACCACGTCATTGTCATAGAAGTAGAGACCCGGAACGGCATATCTGCTCCTGGGAATCACCGGTTTCTCCTCGAGCGACATCACCGTGCCCGACTCGTCGAACTCGACGACGCCGTACGCCGAAGGATCCGATACCTGATACCCGAAGATGGCGCCACCGTCGACATCCTCGAAGCGTCGCAGCTGGCTTCCCATACCGTGCCCGTAGAAGATGTTGTCGCCGAGGATCAGCGCCACGGGATCAGAGCCGATATGGTCCGCACCGAGGACGAACGCTTGGGCAAGGCCCTCCGGTGCCGGCTGGACGACATAGGAAAGATTCACACCGAACTTCCCGCCGTCGCCGAGGAGTCGGTGGAACTGCTCGGCGTCGTGCGGCGTCGTGATGATGAGAATGTCGCGGATTCCCGCGAGGATGAGCGTGGACAGCGGATAGTAGATCATCGGCTTGTCGTAGACCGGAACCAGCTGCTTACTGATGCCCTGGGTGATGGGGTGCAGTCGTGAGCCGGTCCCCCCGGCGAGAATGATTCCGCGCATGATGGAGATTATCGCGCTGTGCGTCGGTCGGCCGAATCATCCCGGTGAGCCACGGTCCCCTTCACGACAGTCACCCTGCCTGAGCGGTCAGAGCCTGCACATAGTCGGCCAGCCGCTGCGCCGCGAGCGGAGGCGCGAACCCGGTCGCGCTCAGCTTCCCGAGATCGAGGGTGCTCCGGCGCGGGCGCGGCGCGGCATCCTTGCCCGCAAAGTACTCCTCGGTACTGACACCCCTGACGTCGTCACAATCACGCCCGCACAATGCATACACCTCCGCTGCGATCCCGGCCCAGCTCTGGGGGTCTCCGTCGTTGGACATGTTGTACGTCCCGAAGGGAGCCCCGGTGGCCACCAGGTGTCGGATGGCCTCCGCGAGGTCCTCGGTGAAGGTGAGGCGACCGATCTGGTCGTCCACCACGGCCGGGGAGATCCCCCTTCGCGCGAGCTCTACCATCGTCCGCACGAAGTTGTCGCCGTCGCCGATCACCCAGCTGGTGCGCAGGATGTAGTGGCGGGGCAGCATAGCGACGACGGCGTCGCCCGCCGCCTTCGTCTGCCCGTACACGCCCAGCGGGGTGAGCCCCTCCCCCTCGTCGTGCAGCTCCTGTGTACCGTCGAACACGTAATCGCTGGAGACGTGGACCAGCGTCAGCCGATGCGCCGTCGCCACCCGGGCGAGGGCTGCGACGCCCGTGACGTTGACGGCCCAGGCGGCGGAGCGTCCCTCCGGGGTCTCCGCTGCGTCCACTGCCGTGTAGGCGGCGGCGTTGATGATGGTGCTGTAATTGCCCCACGCCCGGGCGTGCTCAAGGTCCTCAGCGAGCAGGTCGAGCTCGGAGCGGCCGGCAAACTCGACCGACGGCTGGTCCGCGAGCGCAGTGCGCAGGGCTCTCCCGAGCTGCCCGTCAGCGCCGACGACGAGCGTCTTCCGCGCGGACAGAGGTGTGACCTCCGCCAGCCGCGGGTGCAAGCGGTCCTTGTCGGAGAGTTCCGCGTCCGCGAGCGGGATGGGCCACTCGATCCCGGCCGTCTCGTCGGCGAGATTGAGGAACACGTACTGATCCTGTACGACAGCGGACCAGTGGTCGTTCACGAGATAGGTGTAGGCCGTCCCGTCCTCGAGCGTCTGGAACGCATTGCCGACGCCTCTCGGCACGAAGATCGCCGTCGAAGGATCGAGTTCGGCGGTGAAGACAGCGCCGAAGGACGGGCCGTCCCGCAGGTCCACCCACGCGCCGAAGACGCGCCCGGTGGCCACCGAGATGAACTTGTCCCACGGCTCGGCGTGGATGCCGCGCGTGGTGCCCATGGATTCGTTGAAGGAGATGTTGTTCTGCACCGGACCGAAATCGGCAAGACCGGCGGCGGTCATCTTCTCCCGCTGCCAGTTCTCCTTGAACCACCCCCGATTGTCGCCGTGCACGGGCAGGTCCAGCAGCACGACGCCGGGGATCGGGGTCTGGCGTGTCGAGAGGGGCTTCGAGAACTCGGGGGCCATGAGCTACTGCCCCAGCTCGACGTACCTGGACTCGGTCGCTGCCTTCTGCGGCCGCCACCACGCTTCGTTGTCGTGATACCAGGCGATCGTGGTGCGCAGCCCCTGCTCGAATCGCTCGAACTCGGGGGCCCAGCCGAGCTCGGTGCGGAGCCGGCTCGAATCGATCGCGTAGCGCAGGTCGTGGCCGGCGCGGTCCACCACGTGGTCGTAGGCGTCGGCGGCCTGGCCCATCTCGGTGAGGATCAGCTCGACGACGTCCCTGTTGTTCCGCTCGCCGTCGGCCCCGATCAGATACGTCTGGCCGAGCTCGCCCCTGTTCAGAATGGTCCAGACGGCCGAGGAATGATCGTCGGCGTGGATCCAGTCACGCACGTTGAGTCCCTCGCCGTAGAGCTTCGGGCGGACGCCGTCGAGCACGTTGGTGATCTGGCGCGGGATGAACTTCTCCACGTGCTGGTACGGGCCGTAGTTGTTGGAGCAGTTGCTGATGGTGGCCCGGACCCCGAAGGAGCGGACCCAGGCGCGGACGAGGAGATCGGACGCGGCCTTGGTCGACGAGTAGGGGCTCGACGGCTTGTAGGGCGTGCTCTCGGTGAAGCGCTCGGGGGTGCCGAGTTCGAGGTCGCCGTAGACCTCGTCGGTGCTGATGTGGTGGAAACGGGTGCCGTACCGGCGGGCCGCTTCGAGCAGCGTGTAGGTGCCGGTGATGTTCGTGTCGAGGAACGGCCGCGGGTCGTGCAGGGAGTTGTCGTTGTGCGACTCCGCCGCGTAGTGGACGATCGCGTCCGCGCGCTCGACCAAGGGGTCGACAACCGCTGCGTCGGCGATGTCCCCGACGATCAACTGCACGCGCTCCGGCGCCAGGCCCTCGAGGGACGCCCGGTTGCCGGCATAGGTCAGCTTGTCGAGCACCGTGACGGAGACATCGGTACGCTCCATCAGGTAGTGCACGAAGTTGGAGCCGATGAACCCGGCGCCGCCGGTCACCAGGAGATTCTTCACGTGCTGCACTCTACCGTCGGATCGACCGGACCGCCGTGAGCCGGTGGTGTGGCCGAAGCCCGACGGGACGCCGCCGCCCGTCCAACCCCTGAAGCCGTCCGGCGATTTGTCAGGCCTGGTGCTGTCCGCGCCGGCGCACGGCGAGGACGACGACGACCGCGACGCCCAGCGCTACGACACCGGCGCCGATCCACGCCACGGGGGCAAGGGACGAGGCACGCACGCCGGCCATCGCCACCGGATCACTGGTCCGGGCGGACGAGTTGGGCGTGGAGTTCTGCGGGGGCGCGGAAGCCGCTGTCGCGGGAACGGAGGCCGGCGGGGTGCTCGCGGACTCCGTGGCAGGCGTTGTGGGCTCGATCGTGACCGAGGTTTCGACGGCACTCGATGGCTCGGTCGGCTCCGCCGCAGCGGTAGCGCTCGGAGCAGGCTCGCTCGGCGCAGCGGGCGTCGGCGTGCGCTCCGCCTCCGGACGCGGTGGCGCATTCTCACCCGGAATCTGTACGACCTCCCCCGTCTTCGCGTCGTACCGGAGATTGGTGTAGACGAGCGTGTCCGCGTAGACCAAGTTGCCGGTATCCGGCTCGATCAGATAGCCGGTGGGCGGATGCACGAGGAAACCGGTGCGCGCGTTGATGGCGAAGCCGGTCACCGGATCGATGCCCGCCGTCGCCGTCGGATCGGTGATCTGGGGCGCGGGTTCGACGAACGTCCCACCGGGCTGCGGTTGCTCGATCACCTGGGGCCGGGGCTGGGTGGTCAGCGCGGGCGAGAGCTGGCCGGGAACGGCCTGCACGGGTACGGCGAACGCCGGGGTCGCGACCGCTGATCCGGCGAGGAGTCCTGTCGCAAGGGCCACGTGGACAGCGAGGCGGGTACGGCGTGAGTGGGGGGTGGGCATGGATCCTCGTTCGGACTCGGGCTCGGCGACGGCCACGGACTTGGTGGTGCGCCCACGACCGCGGGGACGGGGCGGTGCCGGAGGCCTCCGGTTCACTGCTCGGTACGATCGGTCGCTGCTGCGGATCCGTTAGCCCCGGAACGGCGCGCGTGCAGCGTAGGCGGGGACGACGGCGACGCCGACTCCTCTAGGGTTGAGCCATGCCTGTCCCGTCCCGAGCACTCCGCCGCTGCCTTCCCGCCGTCGTGCTGGTGCTGGCCCTATCCGGATGCGCCGGGGCCGTGAGCGTCGACCCGGCCGCCGATGCCTCCAATCCGCGCTGCGCCGATGTCATGATCTCCCTGCCCCCGGTCGTCGCGGAGCACGAGCAGAGGAACACCGACAGCCAGGCGACATCCGCGTGGGGCGCTCCCTCGCAGGTGGTGCTGCGCTGCGGTGTCGGCGTGCCGGGACCCACCACCGATCCGTGCGTCACCGTGAACGACGTCGACTGGGTGGTGCGGGAGGGCGATCCGGCCTGGACCGCGACCACCTACGGGCGGGACCCCGCCGTCGAGGTGCTCTTCGATCCCGAGCAGGTCGCCTCCAGCACGGTGCTCGTGGAGCTCGGAGCCGCCGTCTCCCGCGTGGAGCAGACCCGCGCCTGCGTGGGTCTCTCCGAGGCCATCCCGCCGCCCTCCGACTGATCTACCCGAACCGATACCCAGGAGGCACCATGAGAGCCCAGCAGATCTCCGACGTCATCACCTTCCACGGAGAAGGCCCCTACTGGGACCCGCGCCGTGGCGAGCTCCTGCTGGTGGACATGACCGAGGGCGACGTCCTGGTCAGGCACGAGGACGGGAGCATCGACCGCCACGACGTGCACCCGCGGCTCGCAGGCGTGGTGCGCGGTCGGGCGTCGGGCGGCTACGTGATCGGCGTGGAGCGCGGCTTCGTGTTCGCCGACCACACCCTGACGGTCCTCGAGCAGGGTCCGGAGGCCTTCACCGACAGCGCGGTGCGGATGAACGACGGCGGCTGTGACATCGCCGGACGCTTCCTCTGCGGCTCGATGGGCTGGGAGGGCGGCTTCGGCGCCGGCGCGCTCTACAGCCTCGGCACCGACCACACGATCTCCACGGTCCTGACGGGCGTCACGGTCTCCAACGGGCTGCACTTCTCGCCCTCCGGTGACACAGCCTTCTACAGCGATACCCCCACGGGGCGGATCGATGCACTCACGTACGACGTCGGCAGCGGCCGCTTCACGGACCGCCGCACCTTCGCCGTCGTCGAGCAGGCACTCGGCATGCCCGACGGCATGGCCATCGACGCCGAAGGGGGCATCTGGACGGCCCTGTACGGCGGGGGCGCCATCGCGCGGTACGACGCCGCCGGCCGACTCTCGGAGCACATCCCGCTCCCGACCACCAATGTCACGGCCTGCGCGTTCGGCGGCGAGGATCTGTCCACGCTGTACGTCACGACCACGCAGGAGAACATCCCGCAGGGCTCCGAGCCCAGCGCCGGTGCCCTGTTCGCCGTCGAGCCCGGGGTGAGCGGGGCTCCCCTACCCCTGTTCGGGGGCTGATCCCGGCCGAAACCGCCCGACATTTCCGGGGGTGGCAGTCACTACACTGAGGGCTCAGGCTGGCTACGACAGAAGGAACCGACATGGCAGACACACTGGGAAGTCCGAACTCCGAGCCCGAGGGCGGTTTCGAGCGGGATCCCTCGGACTGGGTCACCGGTGACGAGCCCATGACCGCCGCGCAGCGGAGCTACCTCGACACCCTGGCGCGGGAGGCCGGCGAGGAGATCCCCGCGGACATCAACAAGGCCGAGGCATCGGAGCACATCGATCGGTTGCAGGGCAAGAGCAAGCGGGTCGGCGGGGACTCCTGATCCGTCCCTGAGGGCCTACTCCCGTCCCACTCTTCCTGCCGGCTGAGTGGGAGCGACCAATCGCTCCTATCGACGCCGCGGGAAGAGTGGGATTCTGCGTTCGGCGGTCGCGGGCAGCTCTCGATCCCACTGCTCACCCCCGGACGCTGGGAATTACCGCTCATTCCCATCGGCGGCACCCCGGCAATGGGATTTAGCCCCGACGCCGAGCACCCCCTCGTTCCCAGGGCTGGAACCCGATGGGTGGGATCCAGAGTTCGATGCCGGCGGAGCACCCCTCCATCCCACTCCTCACCCCCGGACGCTGGGGATGACTGCTGATTCCCACCGGCGGCACCCCGGCAATGGGATCCAGCCCCGACGCTGATGGAGCAGCCCTCGATCTCCGCGCTGGAGCCCGATGAATGGGGTCCAAAGTTCGACGCCGGCGGAGCACTCTTTCATCCCACTGCTCACCCCCCAGACACTGGGAATGACAGCTCATTCCCAGTGTCGGAACGCGAACAGTGGGATCCAAGCTCCGACGCCCGACGGACCAGCCCTCAATCGCAGTGGCGGAAGGCGAACAGTGGGATCCAGCACTCCGACGTCTGCAGAGCCACCTTTCATCCCACTCATCACCCCTACACGCTGGGAATGACCGGTCGTTCCCAGCGGCGGCACCCGAACAGTGGGAAACGGCGCCCTGAAGCCGACAAGTCACCTCTCGATCCCAGCGGCAGCACCTGAACAGTGGGACCAAACGCCCGCACCCGACCAGGCGGAACCGAGTACCCGCCCGGAAGTTACCTCGGCAACTACTGCGATACGGTGAAATCGAACTCCGAACACGTGTCGTGCCCCAGCACGAACCGCCGGACGGGCGCCGTCCGTATCTGCACGGGCGCGTGGGCGCCGGAGAACCGCAGGCCCGGGATGCCATCCCCGATCAGGACCGGCACGGTGGTGCAGTAGAGCCGGTGCAGCAATCCGGCCTCGAGGAAGCCCGACACGGTGGCGCCGCCTCCCTCCACGAGCACCCTGTCCAGGTCTCGTTGCCGCAGGAGATCGAGCACATTCGTCGGGTCCAGTGCGCCGGCGGGGAGTCTGACCACCTCCACCGAGGCGGCCAGGGTAGAGGGGACGTCCACGTCCTGCGCCACGAGCCACAGCGTGGGAGCGGCGTCGTCGGTCAGCACGCGGCTGTCCGGGGGGAGCATCCCGGTGGCGTCGAGCACCACCCGTACGGGTGTGTCTCCGGGTACCTCGTCGACGAGCAGGGGGTCGTCCTCGGCGAGCACGGTAGAGACACCGACCAGCACCGCGTCCACAAGGGCGCGCAGGCGCTGCACGTGTCCTTCGTCGCTGGGTTCCTGCGGGAGCGCCGGTGAGTGCGATCGCGGCGCGACGAAGCCGTCGAGGCTCTGGCGGGCATGGCCGACCACGATCGGCCCCGATGCTGCCGCAAGATACCCGTAGCGGCGCACGAGGTCGTCCTCCGGTAACTCAGGGACGACGCCGTCGAGCAGGCTCGTCCAGACGTCGGGCCCGCCCGGATCGTGGCGCATGCGAGCCCGCTTGGTCCGGAGGTAGCGCGCGTTCTCCGTGCGCTCGGAGACCCCCAGACCCCGCCGCTCGACGACGGCGATGCCGAGCGCTTCCAGCGCCTCCTCCTTGGCCGGGTTCCCGGACAGCAGGCGGATGGCCCCGATACCCAGATCGCGGAGGATCCCCGCCGCTTGGTCGTACCTCCGGGCATCCACGGGCAGGCCGAGTTCGGTGTTGGCGTCCACGGTGTCCACACCCTGGTCCTGCAGCGCGTAGGCCTTCAGCTTCGCGAGCAGACCGATACCCCGCCCCTCGTGTCCGCGCACGTAGACCACCACGCCGCGCTCCTCCACCGAGATCGCGGCTAGGGCGGCGTCCAGCTGTTCCCCGCAGTCGCACCGCCACGAACCGAAGGCATCACCGGTGAGGCATTCGCTGTGCACCCGGACCAGGGGCGCTCCGCCGCCGTCGTCACCGCGCACGAGCGCCACGTGCTCGGTCCCCCCGCTGTCCCGGTATCCGAGCATGCGGAAGACCCCGTACTTGGTGGGCAGCACGGTCTCCGCGACCCGCTCGACGCCGACGGGCGCGGAGGGAGGTTCGGTCTGCGTGGGGTGGACGGACATACCTCAACCTTAGGAGCGGGCCGGATCGGGGAGAAACCGGATGACAGGGTGCGAGGTCCGGGTCAGCCCACCGGGCGCTGGACACCCGCGGCGACCGCCCCCAGCACCTCGCGGACGGACCGGATGGCGGGACGTGCGGCGCCTGCCCGCCGCGCGGAGGTGAAGACGGTGCGCTGAGGTGATCCGTCGAGATCCACGAGCCGGACCGGGATGTCGCGTGCCGCCCAGACGAGATCCGGCATGAGGGCCACGGCGTTGCCCGAGGCGATGAGCCTGATCTGTGCCTGCAGGTCCGCGGTCTCGTAGCGTACGTCGGGCTCGAAGCCTGCGCGACGGCAGGCCTGCTCGGCCCAGTGGCGTGACGCCGCTCCCCGGGGTTCCATGACCCAGGCCGCCCCCGCGGCACCGGCGACCGAGGAGATCCCGGCGTACTGTGCGCCGCCAGCTGGAACCGCGAGCCGGATGGCGTCCTCCGTGAGCGGTACATGGTCGAGCTCGGGATGGCGGGGGGCCGCGTGCCCCGGATACTGCTCGGCGACCACGAGGTCGAAGTCGCGGGCGAAGGTCGCATGCAGCGCAGTCTCCGGCTCGCGCTGCACCATCTCCACCCGCACCTCGGGATACTCTCGGCTGATCGCGGTCAGGGCGTCGGGCATGAGCGCGAGGGCGGCAGACTGGAAGACCGCCATCCGCACCGTACCCGTGACCGTGGTCGAGGACGCGGCGAGGGTCGCTTCCGCGCGCTCGAGCGTCTCGAGCAGCTCCTCCGTGTGCGTCACGAGCACCTCGGCCTGGGGCGTGAGGACCACGCGACGGCCACTCCTGCGCAGAAGTTCCACCCCGACCTCCTTCTCCAGCAGGGCGAGTTGCTGGGACACCGACGACGGACTGTAGTTCAGGGCCGCGGCGACATCGGCGAGCGTGCCGCGCAGCTTCAGTTCCCGCAGCAGCCGAAGGCGACGCAGGTCCAGCATGGCCACCCCCATCCGTCAGGTTCACCGACCAATACCGTTCGGTATTCGTCGCTTTTCCCCATGGTACGACTCGGCCCACAATAGGAGGGAAGTAGCTGCTTCATTCTGTGCGCGGCGAAAGCCGTCCGACCGAAGGCCGTTGCCATGACAACTCAGCTCCCCGCCCGTCAGGGCTCTGCCCCCGCCTGGGCATCCTCCGCAGACCACACCCCCGGCAGCGGCGCCGATGCCCGGTTCACCCCCGGCCCCGGGGGCACCACCGAGATCCCGGCGACGCTGCCTGAGGACTCCATCGCCCTCGTCCGGCGCTGGCTCACCGAGGCCTCGAAGATCCCCGTGGACACGTCCGCGAAGCAGCTCGCCGGCGTCCTGAAGGACCCGGACGGGCTCGCCTTCACGGTCGGCTTCGTCGACGGCGTCATCCGGCCCGAGGATCTGTCGGTCGCTGCCCGCAATCTCGGCGCCATCGCCCCGAAGGTCCCCGGATTCCTCCCCTGGTACATGCGCTCCGCCGTGAAGGTGGGCGCCGTCGTCGCCCCGGTTCTGCCACGGATCGTCATTCCCATCGCCCGGCGGGTGCTGCGGGAGATGGTGGGGCACCTGATCATCGATGCCTCCGACGCCACCCTCGGCCGCTCCATCGGCAGGATCAAGCGCGACGACGTCCGCCTGAACATCAACCTCCTCGGCGAGGCCGTCCTGGGCGAGCACGAGGCCGACCGGCGGCTCGAGGGCACCCTGCGCCTGCTCGAGCGGCCCGACGTCGACTACGTCTCCATCAAGGTCTCCTCCACCGTGGCCCCCCACCCGGCCTGGGCCTTCGACGAGGCCGTGAGCCACGTGGCCGAGAAGCTCGCCCCGCTCTACGCGCTTGCCGCACGGTCGGAGAAGGCCAAGTTCATCAACCTGGACATGGAGGAGTACAAGGATCTCGATCTCACGGTCGCGGTCTTCATGGCAATCCTCGACCGGCCCGAGTTCCTGCACCTCGAAGCCGGCATCGTCCTCCAGGCCTACCTGCCCGATTCCCTCTCCGCCCTGATCCACCTTCAGGAGTGGGCCGCTGCCCGGCGAGCGGCGGGCGGGGCAAGTATCAAGGTCCGCGTGGTCAAGGGCGCCAATCTGCCGATGGAGCAGGTGGAGGCATCCCTCCATGACTGGCCACTGGCCACCTGGGGATCGAAGCAGGACTCGGACACCCACTACAAGCGCGTCCTCAACTACGCGCTGCAGCCCGCCCACATCGAGAATGTGCGCGTCGGCGTGGCCGGCCACAATCTGTTCGATCTCGCCTTCGCCTGGCTCCTGGCCGGCGAGCGCGGGGTGCGCCACCGGATCGAGTTCGAGATGCTCCTGGGCATGGCGCAGGGCCAGGCGGAGGCGGTCAGGCGCGACGTCGGCTCCCTCCTGCTGTACACCCCGGTGGTCCACCCGAGCGAGTTCGACGTCGCCATCGCCTATCTGATCCGGCGTCTCGAGGAGGGCGCGAGCCAGGACAACTTCATGTCGGCGGTCTTCGAACTCTCTGACAACGAGAGCCTCTTCGAGCGCGAGAAGGAGCGTTTCCTGGCCTCGCTCGCGGAGCTCGACACGACGATCCCGCCGCGGAACCGCCAGCAGGACCGCTCGGGCGCCGCGCCGTCCCGCCCGGCCGACGACTTCGAGAACACTCCCGACACGGATCCGTCCCTCCCGGCGAACCGGTCCTGGGGCAGGGCCATCCTCGATCGACTCCCCACCTCCGGGCTGGGAGAGGACCTCGTGGCGGCCGCGACCCTGCGCAGTGCGGACGAGCTCGAGGAGACCATCGCCGGGGCGGTCGCCGCTGCCGGCTCCTGGGGGTCGATGACCGGAGCCGAGCGTGCCGCCGTCCTGCATCGCGCCGGCGAGGCGCTCGAGGCGCACCGGGCCGATCTCATGGAGATCATGGGCGCCGAGACGGGCAAGACCCTGGACCAGGCTGATCCCGAGATCTCCGAGGCCGTGGATTTCGCCCACTACTATGCCGAACGCGCCCGCGAGCTCGACGACGTCGACGGCGCCTCGTACACCCCGGTGAAACTGACCGTGGTCACGCCGCCGTGGAACTTCCCGGTCGCCATCCCGGCCGGGTCAACCCTCTCCGCTCTGGCTGCCGGATCCGCCGTCATCATCAAGCCCGCCGGCCAGGCGCGCCGCTGCGGGTCCGTCATGGTGAATGCCCTCTGGGAGGCCGGGGTTCCGCGGGAGGTGCTGCGCCTCGTCCATCTGGAGGAGCGCGACCTGGGCCGCCGCCTCATCTCCGATCCACGCGTGGATCGCGTGATCCTCACCGGCGGTTACGAGACCGCCGAACTGTTCCGTTCGTTCCGCACCGACCTGCCGCTGCTCGCGGAGACCTCCGGCAAGAATGCCGTGATCGTCACTCCGAGCGCAGATCTGGACCTGGCGGCGAAGGACGTGGCGCAGTCCGCCTTCGGGCACGCGGGGCAGAAGTGCTCCGCGGCGTCACTGGTGATCCTCGTGGGCAGTGTCTCCACGTCGCAGCGCTTCCGCAATCAGCTCGTCGATGCGGTGTCCTCCTTGAAGGTCGGTTACCCCGAGGATCCGACCACGCAGATGGGTCCCGTGGTGGAGCCGGCCGCGGGGAAGCTCCTCGACGGGCTCACCACGCTCGGCGAGGGTGAGTCCTGGGTGCTCGAGCCGCAGCGGCTCGATGACACGGGCCGGCTGTGGAGCCCGGGCGTCCGCCACGGCGTGAAGCGTGGCTCCACCTATCACCTCACCGAGTACTTCGGGCCGATCCTGGGCGTCATGACCGCGCAGACCCTGGAGGAGGCCATCGCCCTGCAGAACGACATCGCCTACGGCCTCACCTCCGGCATCCACTCGCTCGACAGCACTGAGATCGCAACCTGGCTCGACGGCGTGCAGGCGGGCAATCTGTATGTCAACCGGGGCATCACGGGGGCGATCGTCCAGCGGCAGCCGTTCGGGGGCTGGAAGAAGTCCGCCGTCGGCGCCGGGACGAAGGCCGGCGGCCCCAACTACCTCGTGGGTCTCGGAACCTGGTCGTCGAAGGAGTCGACGGCGCAGGAGGCTCCCCTCCCCGCCGTCGCGCCCCTGCTGGAAGCCGCCCGCTCCGCAGGTCTGTCCGCCGCCGACGTCGCGCGCCTGGAGCGCTCCGCCGCGTCCGACGCCGCCGCCTGGAAGGGTGAATTCGGGCAGGTGAAGGATGCCTCGGCACTCTCGGCCGAGCGGAATCTCTTCCGCTACCTGCCGCACCCGGTGACCGTCCGGCTCACGGCCGGTGCATCCGTCACCGATCTGGTGCGCGTGCTGCTCGCCGCCGGAGCGACCGGCGCTGCAGTCGCCGTCTCGAGCGGGATGGACATCCCGGACGGTCTCGTACCGGCCATCGCAGCGCAGGCCGAGCACGTGACCATCGAGGACGACGAGGCCTGGCTGGCGCGCGCCGCGACCCTGGACATGCGCCGCATCAGGCTGATCGGGCAGCGCACCGGGCCGCTGACCGAGGCGACCGGTGGCCGCCCCGATCTCGCGATCTACGCCCAGCCGGTCACCGAGTCGGGGCGGGTGGAGCTGCTGCCGTTCCTGCAGGAGCAGGCCATCAGCATCACCGCGCACCGCTTCGGGACGCCGAACCACCTGACGGACGGCATCATCTAGCCCTCGAGCGGGCAGAAATGACCGCGCAGGGCGCGCTGCGGCGGTCATTTCTGCCCACTCGGCACGCATAGGGCACGATGGAGGCTGGCCCGCCCGCCCCACGGCGGCCGGAAGGATCGACAGCACGCATGAGCAGCAGCACCGCCCCGACAACCCACGGCCCCCGACTCCTGCCCTGGATCCCGGGTCTTCTCGTCATGGCCCTCGGAGTTGCCCTCGCCATGGTCCTCTCCACCGTGCAGACCCTCCTCGGGGCGCTGGTCCTGGCGCTGATCCTGGGTATCGTCCTCGGCAACTCCGGGCTGTACACGGCGGCGCTCCGACCCGGCATCAGCGGGGGCACCAAGCGTCTGCTGCGGGCCGGCGTGGTGCTGCTGGGACTGCAGCTCGCCCTGCCGGACATCCTGGCGCTCGGCGCGCAGGTGATCCTCCTGATCGTCGCCAGCGTGGCCGTCAGCTTCACCGCGACGCTGTGGATCGGTCGGCGGTTCGGGCTGAGCCGCGCCGGCGCGCTGCTGATGGCGGCCGGCTTCTCCATCTGCGGCGCCTCGGCCATCGCCGGGATGCAGGGCATCGTCGACGCGGACGACGACGAGGTGGCCTCCGCCGTCGCCATGGTCACGCTCTACGGCTCGCTGATGATCCTTGCGCTGCCGCTGCTGAATCTGCTCGTGGGCCTCGGCGCCGAGGACTTCGGGATCTGGTCCGGGCTCGCCGTCCACGAGGTGGCCCAGGTGGTCGCCGTCGCCAGCACGGCCGGGACGACGGCGCTGGCCGCAGCGACCGTGGTGAAGCTCGGCCGTGTGCTCATGCTGGCGCCGGTCGCGGCCGTGGCGAGTATCGGCGAGCGCCGGCATGCAGCACGGTCCCTGCGCGACGCCCCGCCGCACGCCGCCCAGCACGGGGCCCAGGACGTGCGGCGGACCACTCCCCTCGTCCCGCTGTTCGTGCTCGGGTTCCTCGCCGCCGTGATCCTGCGGTCCTCCGGCGTCCTCCCGGAGGTGGTCCTCGACGTCGGCAGGACCCTGACCACCATCCTCCTGGCGGCGGGTATGTTCGGGCTCGGCGCCGGCATCGACATCCGGCGCCTCCTGCACACAGGGGGCCGCTTCGCGGCCGTGGGCGCCGCCTCCACGGCCCTCCTGGCAGGTATCTCACTACTCGGCGTGCTGGCGCTCGCGTAGCCGGAGCTCCCCGATCGGAGGAGGATCCCGCCGTCGGCGGTCCTCAGCGCAGGCCGGTGCCGCGTTCCAGCGCGAGCTCGATCAGTTCGTCGATCAGGGCCGTGTACCCCAGACCGGACTTCGACCACATCTGCGGGTACATGCTGATGGGCGTGAACCCCGGCATCGTGTTGATCTCGTTGATGACCAGGCGCCCGCCGGGTGTGTAGAAGAAATCGACGCGCGCCAGTCCCTCGCCGCCGACGGCCTCGAAGGCCTCCCCTGCCAGGCGTCGCACGAGCTCGATGACCGGGGCCGGCAGATCCGCCGGGCAGCTGAGCTCGGCCGCGGCGCCGTCCACGTACTTGGCCTCGAAGTCGTACCACGCGGCGCCACCGGGCTGCACGGCGATCTCTCCCGGCAGGGAGGTCCGCGGCCCGTCCAGACCGCGGCCCTGCAGCACGGCCACCTCGATCTCTCGGCCGTCGATCCCCGCCTCGACCACCACCTTCGGATCGAAGACGCGTGCGGCGTCGACGGCGTCCCACAGCCCGGCCGGGTCCTGGACGCGGGTGATCCCCAGCGAGGAGCCCGCCCGGGCCGGCTTCACGAAGAGCGGAAAGACCAGCGCCGCTGCACGCTCGAGGCACGCCTCGGCGTCCGTGCGCCACTGCCGATCGGTGATCACCTCGTACGGGCCCACCTCGAGCCCGGCGGCCGCGAAGACCACCTTCATGTAGTGCTTGTCCATGCCGACGGCCGACGCCAGGACACCGGAGCCGACATAGCGCATGTCCGCCAGCTCGAGCATCCCCTGCAGCGTGCCGTCCTCACCGAACGGGCCGTGCAGGAGCGGCAGCACCACGTCCACCCCGCCGATGCTCTGGGGCACGGACCCGGGGCTGGCGACGAGCAGCTCCTGGCCCTCGCTGCCGTCCGCGGGAGCACCCATGACCACCGTCTGCCCGTTCGCCGTCACTTCCGGCAGCACGTCGGAGCGCAGGGACCAGGCGGAGGGGTCCCCGGAGACCAGGGACCACTGGCCCGAGCGCGTGATCCCCACGGGCACGACGTCGTACCGGGTGCGGTCGATGGCCTCCAGGACACCGGCCGCAGTGACGCAGCTGACGGAATGCTCGCTCGAGCGCCCGCCGAAGAGGACGAGCACGCGGGGCTTGCGGGAGCGTGCGGGGACTGCGGTGGTCACGGTGCGGGGTCGCCTTCCGGCTTGAGATGACGGGCCAGGAGGCGGGCGCCGAGGTCGTCGACCGCCAGCCGCCCCTGGAGCACGGCCACGACGGCCGCAGTGATGGGCATGTCCACATCGAGTTTCGTGGCCGAGTCGAGGACGGCCTGTGCCGACTTGATGCCCTCGGCGGTCTGGTTCATCCGCACCGTCACCTGGTCGAGGGTGAGTCCCTGGCCCAGCAGGCGCCCGGCGGTGTGGTTGCGGGAGAGCGCCGACGAGCACGTTGCGATCAGGTCTCCCATACCTGCGAGGCCGGCCATCGTCTCCGGTCTGCCTCCGAGGGCCACCGCCAAACGCGTCGTCTCCGCCAGCCCCCGGGTGATCACCGAGGCCTTCGTGTTGTCGCCCATGCTCCGGCCCTCGCAGATACCGACGGCGAGGGCGATCACGTTCTTCACGATCCCGCCGATCTCCACCCCGATCACGTCGGTGGAGGTGTAGGGACGGAAGTAGGACGCCGTGCAGGCGGCGGCGATCCACGTGGCCGTCGCGTGGTCCGGGCAGGCCACGACGGATGCGGTCGGCTCCTCGCGGGCAATCTCCGGAGCCAGATTGGGGCCGGAGAGGACGGCGATGCGGTGGGGTGGAATCGCCAGTTCCTCGGCGATGACCTCGCTCATGCGGGCGTCGGTGCCCACCTCGAGGCCCTTCATGAGGGAGACGACGACGGCGTGGTCCGGGATGAGCGCGCGCCACGCCGGCAGCTGGGCGCGCAGGGTCTGGGCGGGCACGGCGAGGACCACGAGCTCACTGCCCGCGAGGACGGCACCGACGTCGTCGGAGGCCGTGACATTGGCCGGCAAACGGGTGTTGCCGAGATAGCGCGAGTTCCGGTGCTGCTCGGTGATCTCCGCGGCCACCTCGGCGCGCCGCGACCAGAGGGCCACCCGCGTGGTGGGCGAGGCGTCGGCCAGGACCTTGGCGAAGGTGGTGCCCCAGCTCCCCGAGCCGAGGACGGCGATCCTGCCCGGTATTGCCCGCTCGGACGACTGCTCGGTCACAGCTGGTCCCCGGTCACCGGGCCGGGCGGGGTCTCGGCGTCGCCGTGCTCCTCGAAGTGCCGTCCGGTGGACTTCTGCTGCTTCGCGGTCGGGTCCCAGCGCTCTTCCGGCGCCTCCTCACCCCGGAGTTCGGCGAGCAGCGCGGTGACGGCGTCCAGGATGCGGTTCGTCGCCGTGTCGAGCGTTGCCCTCGTGAGGGGTGCATCCTGCAGATCGCTCAGGTCCACGGGCTCACCGACGAGCAGGCGCACATGTTTGCGGGGCACGGGATGGAACCGGGTGGCATAGCGGGGAAAGAGGTCCTGTGCGCCCCACTGCGCGAGCGGTACCACGGGCGCGCCGGTCTGCAGCGCCAGGCGGGCCGCCCCCGACCGTCCCTTCATGGGCCACATGTCCGGATCGCGCGTCAGGGTGCCCTCGGGATAGATGACGATCCCCCCGTTGTCGGCCAGGGCGTCCCGGGCCGCGTCGAGTGAGCGGTTGGCCCCGGCAGTGCTGCGCTCCACCGGGATCTGCTTGATGGTGCGCAGGATCGATCCTATGACGGGCACGGAGAACAACGAGGCCTTCGCGAGGAAGTGCGGCATGATCCCCTGGTTGTACAGGAAGTGGCCGACGACGATCGGGTCGATCTCGGTGACGTGGTTGGGACACACGATCATGCCCGTCCCACGCGGCAGCCTCTCCTGACCGCGCCACTCCTTGCCCAGCAGCGCGTTCATGGTGGGCCTCACCCAGCAGGCGAGGAACGTGAACATGGCGCGCGAGCTCCGCGACTCCCCCATGTGCCGAACCTCCTAGGGCAGTGTCACGGCGACAGCCGGGGCGTCCTCCGTGATATCGAAGTCGGCGCCGAGGCCCTCGAGCTTGTCCTGGAAGCGCTCGTAGCCGCGATTGATCAGTTCGATCCCCGTCACCCGGGACACGCCGTCGGCGGCGAGCGCCGCGATGAGGTGGCTGAAGCCACCCCGCAGGTCGGGGATGTCGATGTCCGTGCCCCGCAGCTCGGTGGGGCCCGAGATGACGGCCGAGTGCAGGAAGTTCATCTGCCCGAAGCGGCACGGGATGCTGCCGAGGCACTCGCGATGCACCTGGATGCTCGCCCCCATCCGCATCAGGGCGTCGGTGAAGCCGAAGCGGTTCTCGTAGACGGTCTCGTGCACGATCGACACGCCTGCGGCCTGCGTCAGCGCGACGACGAGCGGCTGCTGCCAGTCGGTCATGAAGCCGGGGTGGACGTCGGTCTCGAGGACCAGCGGCGAGAGGGCTCCCCCCGGGTGGTAGAACCGGATGCCGTCGTCGTCGACGTCGAAGGCCCCACCGATCTTCCGGAGGGTGTTCAGGAACGCCGTGAGATCGACCTGGCGGGCGCCCTCGACGTAGATGTCGCCCTTGGTGACCAGGGCGGCGCAGGCCCAGGACGCCGTCTCGTTGCGGTCGGAGATGGCCTTGTGGTTGTACCCGGTGAGCTCCTTGACGCCCTCGATCCGGATGACACGGTCCGTCTGGACCGTGATGATCGCGCCCATCTTCTGCAGGACGGCGATGAGATCCATGATCTCGGGCTCGACGGCGGCATTGGAGAGCTCGGTGATGCCCTCGGCGCGGATCGCGGTCAGGAGTACCTGCTCCGTGGCGCCCACGCTCGGGTACGGAAGGGCGACCTTCGCGCCATGGAGCCCCTTGGGGGCCGAGATGGAGATACCTCCGGTGCGCTTCTCGACAACAGCACCGAAATTCCGCAGCACCTCGAGGTGGTAGTCGATGGGCCGGTCACCGATCTTGCAGCCACCGAGGTCGGGGATGAAGGCCTCGCCGATGCTGTGCATGAGGGGGCCGCAGAAGAGGATGGGGATGCGCGAGTCGCCCGCGTGGGCGTCGATGTCCTTGGACTGCGCCATCTTGGCGTTGAGCGGGTCCATGGTCAGATCGCCGGTGACCGGGTCCTTCGTGACCTCGACGCCGTGCAGCTGCAGCAGGCTCGTGACGACGTCGACGTCCTTGATCTCGGGGACGTTGCGGAGCACGGATGGCGTGTTGCCGAGGAGAGAGGCCACCATCGCCTTGGGGACGAGGTTCTTCGCTCCGCGGACCGATACCTTGCCCGTCAGCGGGATGCCGCCGCGGATGGTCAGAACGCTACCCATGAATACCTGATTTCCTCGGATGTGATGTCCGCGCGCACGCGAGATTGCTCGCTCCAAGCATAGGAGCACCTGCGAGCAGACAGAAATACAAGGGTACTGCGTGACCGTGCCGCCCGGGCGCAGTCCCGAGCACAGTCCCGGGCCCACCCGTCTGAGCGGCCGGGCCGTGACCCTAGGTGCGGACCGGGAGCGTGGTGGGCTTGTGGGCGGGGCGGCGTGCCTCGAACTCGGTGATGTGGGCCTCCTGCCGGAGCGTCAGGCCGATGTCGTCGAGGCCCTCGAGGAGGCGCCAGCGCGTGTAGTCGTCGAGCTGGAACGCGGCGCTCACGGACCCGCACTGCACGCTGCGGGAGACGAGATCGACAGTAACGGCCGTGCCCGGTTCGTTCTCGAGGACCTTCCAGATGAGCTCGATGTCGTCCTGGGCCACCTGTGCTGCCACCAGGCCCTGCTTGCCCGAGTTGCCCCGGAAGATATCGGCGAAGCGGGAGGAGAGCACGGCCCGGAAGCCGTAGTCCTTCAGGGCCCAGACGGCGTGCTCACGGGAGGACCCGGTGCCGAAGTCCGGCCCGGCCACGAGGACGGAGCCGCGCGCGTAGGGCTCGCGGTTGAGGATGAACGACTCGTCCTTCCGCCACTCGGCGAAGAGCGCGTCCTCGAAGCCCGTCCGCGTGATCCGCTTCAGGTACACCGCGGGGATGATCTGGTCGGTGTCGATGTTGCTCTGGCGCAGCGGGACACCGATGCCGGTGTGGGTGGTGATCTTCTCCATGGCGGGCTCCTACGTTGCGGGGACGGTGGTCGCGGCGGCGTGCGCACCCGAACCGGGCCGGGGGGCAAGATCGGACGGTGAGCTGAGGGTGCCGCGCACGGCGGTGGCGGCGGCGACAACCGGCGAGACGAGGTGCGTGCGCCCGCCCTTGCCCTGTCGTCCCTCGAAGTTCCGGTTCGACGTCGAGGCGCACCGCTCCCCCGGCGCCAGCTGGTCGGGATTCATCCCGAGGCACATGGAGCAGCCCGCGAAGCGCCATTCGGCACCGAAGTCCTTGAACACCCGGTCCAGGCCCTCCGCTTCAGCCTCGAGCCGGACCCGCGCCGACCCCGGCACCACCATCATGCGGATCTGCGGATCCTTCTCCCGCCCGCGGATGATGTCCGCAGCGATCCGCAGGTCCTCGATCCGGCTGTTGGTGCAGGAGCCGAGGAAGACCGTGTCCACACGGATGTCCTTCATGGGCGTCCCGGCCTCGAGGGCCATGTAGTCGAGCGCACGCGTGCAGGCAGCCTTGTCGTTCTCGTCCGAGAAGTCGTCGGGTGACGGCACGGCCTGGGAGAGGGACACGCCCTGGCCCGGGTTGGTCCCCCACGTCACGAACGGCTCCAGCTCGTCGGCGTCGAGGAACACCTCGGCGTCGAACACGGCGTCGTCGTCGGTGCGCAGCTCACGCCAGTCGGCGAGGGCGGCATCCCATTCCGCACCCTGGGGCGCGTGCGGGCGCTCCCTGAGATACTCGAAGGTGATCTCGTCCGGGGCCACCATGCCTGCTCGCGCGCCGGCCTCGATGGACATGTTGCAGATGGTCATGCGCGCTTCCATCGACAGCGAGCGGATGGCCGAGCCGCGGTACTCCAGGACATAGCCCTGGCCCCCGCCGGTACCGATCTTCGCGATGATCGCGAGGATGATGTCCTTCGACGTGACCCCCGGCTTGAGGGTGCCCTCCACCGTGATTCCCATGGTCTTGAAGGGCTTGAGCGAGAGGGTCTGGGTGGCCATGACGTGTTCCACCTCGGACGTACCGATGCCCATCGCGAGGGCCCCGAATGCGCCGTGGGTGGACGTGTGGGAGTCACCGCAGACCACCGTCAAGCCTGGTTGCGTCAGGCCGAGCTGCGGGCCGATGATGTGGACGATCCCCTGCTCGGCGTCGCCGAGGGAGTGCAGACGCACCCCGAACTCCCGGCAGTTGGCGCGGAGTGTCTCGATCTGGGTCCGACTGGTCAGATCGGCGATCGGCTTGTCGATGTCCAGCGTGGGCGTGTTGTGGTCCTCGGTGGCGATCGTCAGATCCGGCCTGCGCAGCGGACGACCCGCGAGCCGGAGGCCTTCGAAGGCCTGCGGCGAGGTGACCTCGTGGACCAGGTGCAGATCGATGTAGAGGAGGTCCGGCTGCGCCTCCGCTCCCACGACCTCGCCCTTGCGGACCACGTGTGCGTCCCAGACCTTCTCGGCCAGTGTCTTGCCCATGACGATCGTCCTGTTCTGCTCCGGCGGACCGACCCGGATCAGGAGCGGCCAGCACTGTGGTTTCAGTGGGATCCAGTCAAGCAGCGCGCGATCACCGGAGCCACCCGAACTACTTGCGTCTCAGATGGTGAGACGGCAATATCATCCTATGGACAATACTAGCGGGGTCGGCGTGATCGACAAGGCCTCACTCCTCCTCGACGCGCTCGAGGCCGGACCCACCACGCTCGCGCAGCTCGTCTCCTCGACGGGCCTGGCACGTCCCACGGTCCACCGACTCGCCCTCGCCCTCGCCCATCATCGTCTCGTGGGGCGAGACATCCAGGGCCGCTTCGTCCTCGGAAGTCGTCTCGTGGAGCTCGCATCGGCGGCTGGCGAGGACCGCCTCATCGCCGCCGCAGGCCCCGTACTCCTCGGCCTGCGGGACGCGACGGGCGAGAGCGCACAACTGTTCCGCCGGCAGGGCGAATGGCGTGTCTGCGTGGCGTCCGCCGAACGGCCGGTGGGGCTGCGGGACACCATCCCCGTGGGGACCCAGCTCTCCATGCGAGCGGGTTCCGCCGCCCAGTGCCTCCTCGCCTGGGAGGATCACGACCGCCTGCTGGAGGGGCTGCAGCAGGCGCGCTTCACGCCCACGGTGCTCGCGGGCGTGCGACGGCGCGGCTGGGCCCAGAGTCTCGGCGAGCGGGAGGCCGGCGTCGCCTCCGTGTCCGCGCCGGTCCGCGGTCCGTCCGGGCGGGTCGTCGCCGCAGTCTCCATCTCCGGGCCCATGGAGCGGCTCACCCGCCAGCCCGGACGCATCCACGCCGAGGTCGTCGCCGACGCCGGACGACAGCTGACCCTCGCCGTGGCCAAGACCTCCGTCTGACCCGACGCCCGCACGCGCACACCCACACAAGTCCGCCGTCGGGCCTGCCGCCCGCGGGCCCGACGGTACTACTGTTCGATCACCCGATAGAAAGAAGCCCATGCGCCTCATCGACCAGGACTGCTACCTCCTCGAGCAGCAGAAGGGCTCGCACGGCTTCGTGGTGGCCGGTGCCGGTCGGGCCGCCGTCATCGACCCCGGGATGAGCTCCGGCTTCGACGGCGTCCTGGCCGAGCTGCGCGGCAGCGAGGCGCAGACCGGGCCCATCACCGATATCGTCCTCACGCACTACGACGTCGATCACGCCCAGCTGGCCCGGCAGCTCCGGACGGCCCTGGGAGCCACGGTCTGGATCGGTGCCGCCGACGCGGAGATCCTGCGCGGCGAGCGCGCACCGAAGACCCTCTTCCGGAAGATCCTGCAGCGGATCGCCCGGGTCCCCTTCCCCGAGGGCGCCCGTGAACTCAGTGGCACCGGCGAGATCTTCCCCGGTCTCGCCTACTTCCCCACCCCGGGGCACACGCCCGGGCACTACGCGTACCAGTGGCGCAGTGTCCTCTTCACGGGCGACGCCGCGAAGGTGGCCCCCGACGGCAGCGTGAGCGACTTCTACGCTCTGGTCATCAACGACCGCCCCGTCGCGGAAAACACCGTCCGCCTGCTCGCCGAGCGCATCGGCTCCGGCGCGGTGGAGTGGGTGTGTTCGGGCCACAACGCTATCGGCAGGACCACAGCTCACCCTTCCTGACGCATCACCAGCACGGCCGTTCCGGGTCAGCGATCCGCCACCGACAGGACGGCGTCCCGGAAGTCGTTGCAGCGCCGCACCTCGTCCAGGACAGGGTGTAGCACGACGTCGTCGGCCACCCGGGCACAAGCCTCGAGCAGCCTTCTGCGGACGCGCGCCGCCCGGCGTCGTGCTCCCCAGCGTGCCAGTACCGCAGCGGCGACACCGAGCAGGATCCCCGCACCGAAGCCGCCGAGAATGAGTAGCGTGGGCACGGGGAATCCCTCCACGCGCGGCACCTCGAGCGCAGGCAGCTGCAGGAACGCGAGGACCGCCAGGACTCCGAGCCACCCCACACCACCTACGAGCGCCGCGAGGGCGACCCACTGAAGGGCCCCGAAGAGTCCCCACCACCGCCGCCTGCCCGTCTCCAGTTCGGCCCCGGTGACAGCCGAGTCGAGGGCGTCCGCGAGGTCGCCCGTGGTGCTGCGCGCAGCCTCGCGGATGGAGGTCCGCCAGGGCTCGACGACGTCGCCGCTCGCCGCCGTGCCGAAGATGCGCAGGGCGTGGTCCACGGTGGCACGCTGCGCGGGCTGAGCCCGCGCGATCGACGACCGCCGGACCTCCGGGAGCACCTCCTGCCGCCGTAGATTGAGTCGCCGGAGGGGATCCGGGCGGAATCCGGCCAGCCACCGGGTGACCGGCCATCCCATGGCTGCGTGGGCATCGCGCCGGTAACTGCTCCGTACGGCGTCCACGACCAACGGCACCCCTGCAGCCTGGGCGAGTTCGTCGGCAAGGACCGCCCGCGCATCGCCCGACGGTGCGGCCACCACATCGTGCGCGACGAACGGGACCAGGTCCGCTGCCGCGCGGGCGGCGTCGGCCCTGATCCTCAGCGTCGCTGCCGTCCTGCCCTGCGCGAAGTCCCGGATGATGCCGGCGAGTGCCTCGATTCCCTGTCCGGTCTGCGCCGAGACAGGGACCACTGGGGCCTCCTGCAGTCCCTCGTCCGCGAGGATCCCGGTCAGGGAGGACAGGACGGCGCCGAGATCAGCCTGGTCCAGCCGGTCCGCCTGATTGAGGGCCACCACGGTGACAGCCTGGTGCGTCGCCAGGTCCCGCAGGAAGCCGTGGTGCAGCGCGGCGTCGGCGTACTTCTGCGGATCCACCACCCAGACCAGCACATCGACCTGGCCCGCGAGCCGCAGCACCACGTCCCGGTGGGCCTGCGTGGTCGAGTCGAAGTCCGGGAGATCGAGGAGGATCAGACCGGCGCCGCGGACGTCCGTGCCCTGCGTGTCCTGGGTGTCCTGCGTGTCCCTCGGCGTGGTCGACTCACCCGACGGCGCGCCCGACGCCAGCGCCTGACGCCAGCGCCTGACGCCGAGAATGTCGCGCAGGCCTTTCGCACGCCGCGGCGCCGCCGGCGTGTCCTCCCGCGGGCGGGACCCGGCCGCGGGATGCGACCGGAGCGCATCGGAGGAAGTCCCATCTGTGCTGTCCTGGGCGGCGCCGGCAGCTCCCGCGACGAGCGGGGCGCCGTCGGGCAACTCGACACGCGAGCCGACGCCGAGCCAGTCCAGCAATTCCCCGCTGCCCTCCCGGCCCCAGACGAGGGCGAGAGGTTCGGAGGTCGTGGGACGCCGGGCCGCGACGCGCGCTGCGGCAGTGCCACCGAGGGCGTTGACGAGAGAGGATTTACCGCTCCCGGTTGGTCCGAACAGGCCCACGACCGTGTGCTCGGCGGACAGGGACCGGCGGCCCGCCGCGTGGTCCAGCACAACCCGCAGTCGATCGAGGACGTCCTCCGGCACGCGGTCCTGGCCGAGCTCCTGGGCTCGGTGCAGTCCGCCGAGGACACCGGTGAGCTGCGTCGCCGGGGTCAGCTCGTGGCCGCCTATCTTCTGGCTCATGCCTCCGCCCCGACCGCGCCGCCCTGCGCGGGCAGCATTGTGCGTAGCCGCCGCGCCAGGACCCGGAGGGCCTCTGCGGGGGTCTGGCGGGCAAGGGGCTCCAGGGCGCTGTCGAAGTCCGCGCGCTCGCGCTCGAGGAGTCCCTCCACACGGCGGGAGAGATTGCGCCGGGCCACGACGGCGAGGCGGCGGACGGCGTCGTCACCGAAGATCGCTTCGAGGAGCTTCTGGCCGGCGACGGCGGACACCCCGGCCACACCGATCTCGCCCCCGGTCAGCCCTCCGGTCGACGCGAAGACCACCACCATCAGGGACACCGCGATCCCGTTGACGCCGAAGGAGAGCATGCGGGCGGTGAAGCGCTTGCCCGCACCCTCGGCCTGCACGAGCTCCAGGAGGTCCTGTTGCCACGCCCGGATCTCACGGGCCACCTCGGCGGGGAACGCCTCGGAGCGCCAGGGTGGCACCCCGGCCAGCAGGGCTGCCCCGGCCTGCTCCGCCCGCCACCGGCGACGCGCCGTCTCGTCGGCGCGTGCGGCCTGTTCCACGATGACGCTCTGCAGTTCACTGCCTATCGCCTCGGCAACGGTGGCCGCCGGGGCCGGGCGCCCCGTGAAGAAGCCGCTGATCCGCTCGCGCACACGTCCCACCCTCGTTTCGAGGGCACGCATGAACTCACCTGTTCCGACGAAGTCCTGCCAGCGGGCCAGCACCTCGCCGCGCAGCAGTCTGCCGTCCTCCGTCGCGGCGACGACACCGGCCAGTGCATCCCGGTAGGCGCCGTCGACCGCGGCCCGCAGCGCATCACCCACGGTCTGCTCCTGCTCGGCGGCGTCCGCGATGCCCTCGATCCGTGTGGCCAGCGCGTTCATCGCTCCGCGTACCGTGCGTCGTGCTATCTCCCGGCGCCCGTCGGCATCCGCTGCCAGCGCCCGCAGCCAGCGCGTCATGGGCTCCACGAGCTCGTGCGGCAGCATCCGGTCGGCTCCGAGGGCCACCTCGGGCACCACGAAGATGGGGGCGTGTCCGAGCTTCTCGGCGGAGAGCAGGGTCAACAGGTCGCTCCTGATCTCCTCCTCGACGCCGGGCGGCACCCGGTCGAGGACGACGGCGACCAGCACGTCGCGTCGTCCTGCCTCGGCCAGGAGCTTCCAGGGAACGGCATCGGCGTAGCGGTTCGCGGTCGTGACGAAGATCCACAGATCGGCGGCCGCCAGCAGGTGGGCGGCGAGTCTTCGGTTCTCGTCGGCGATCGAGTCGACGTCCGGAGCGTCGAGGAGCGCCAGGCCCGGCGGGAGGGACGGCTCCGGCCGCAGCAGCAGGGTGTCGCCGGACGACGTCGGCGCCTGGGGCACACGGGTCCCATCGTCGTCGCTGAGCCGCACCCGGCTGAGGGTCGGAAGGATGCGTGCGTCCTCGAACCAGCCGGCGTCGTCGGGATGATGGAGCAGGAGGGGTTGTCGAGTGGTGGGGCGGACCGCTCCGGTGACGGAGACCGCGCGCCCGGCGAGGGCGTTCACCAGCGTGGATTTTCCCGCTCCGGTCGACCCGCCCACCACGGCCACCAGCGGCGCATCCACACTGGCAAGTCGCGGCAGGATGTAGTCGTCGAGTTGCGATCGGGCGGCGGCCGCTGCCTCCCGGCCGGTGGTGGAGCTGGCCAGATCCAGGGGGAAGGCCAGATTCCCGAGCGCGGCACCGACCTCACGCAGCGCGAGGGAGATCCCGCGGGCATCGCCCACGGGCGGAGGTGTGCTCATCGCTCCATCATGCCAGCCCTCCGGCGGGCAGCCGGGACCTCCGGCCGAGCGCATGCGACCCACCCCGGAGGAGCGGTGTTCCTCCCGGAACGAGAGAAGTCCCGGACATCGTGATGTCCGGGACTTTCCCTGTGTGTCCGTTCGGACAGCTGTGACCCCAGCGGGATTCGAACCCGCGTTACCGCCGTGAGAGGGCAGCGTACTAGGCCGCTATACGATGGGGCCAGTACTTTTCCATGCTACTACTGCTGTTGAACTGCTTGTGCCTTCCGATCCTGCGGATCGGAGTGCGCTGGGGTACCAGGACTCGAACCTAGAATGTTGGTACCAGAAACCAGTGTGTTGCCAATTACACCATACCCCACAGGCGTTTGCCGGACCCCCGGGAGAACCGGGCTACCGCTGCGTTTCCGCTCTGCGCCGAGAAACAACGTTACCGGACCGGGGGCAGGAACTGCAAAACGTCGGAGAGCGAGCTGATGCGCGGCATGGTCTTGCCATCCGCCGCTGCAGAGGCAGGTGGCGTCGTCTCACCCACGCCCGCGCGGTCGAGCCAGACGCCCACCAGGCCCGCCGACGTGGCCCCGATGGCGTCGAGGAGCAGATTGTCCCCCACATACAGCGTCCGCTCCGGCTTCGTTCCGATCAGCCGTGCGCCCTCGAGGTAGATGGCGGGGTCGGGCTTGGCAGCGCCGACGGTGTCGATGCCCACGAGCACCTCGATCCGTGACAGTCCCGAGCGATCCAGCTTCGCCCGCTGATAGTCGTGCACGTTGTTGCTCACGGCTCCGAAGGGGATACCCCGGGCGTCGAGGGCGTCGAGCAGGGCGTCCGCGTCGTCGTACGCACGGAAATGCAGCGGGAGCGTCTGCTCGTAGGAGCGCTCCCAGGCCTCGACGGCGACACCGAGGAAGGGCTCCGCCGTCAGGCCGGCCCGCGCATGGCGGACGCGGTGGATCCGCTGCTCGCGGAAGCTGACCTCGCCCGCGAGGAAGCGCTCATAGTGCCGCTGGGGGTCGGCGGTGAACAGCGCCTTGTACTGCGCCCAGCCATCGTCGTCGAGGTGGTCGAGGGCACGGTCGGGGATGGACTGCAACGTGTCCCCCATCGCCTGCTCCAGGTCGACGAGGGTGTCGTCGATGTCGAAGAGCACCCCCTCCACGTCGAGGGCGGACAATGAGGCGGATCCGGCGTGCTGCACCGGTCAGGCCGCCGTCGATCGCAGCGCCCGCACCCGGGCGAGCGAGGACTCCCGGCCGAGGATCACCATCGACTCGAAGAGCGGGGGCGAGACCCTGCGACCGGAGATGGCCGTACGGACGGGGCCGAAGGCGAGCCTCGGCTTCAGCCCCAGCGCGTCCACGAGCGCGCTCCGGAGTGCGGCCTGCAGTGACTCCGCGTCCCAGGTCTCTACACCCGCGAGTGCTGTCAGCGCGGCGTCGAGCACCTCGCCGGAGTTCTCCGGCAGGGCCTTCCGGGCATCGTCCGCGATATCGACGGCGTCATCGGCCTTGAAGAGGAAGCCGAGCATCTCGGGAGCCTCCCCGAGCAGGGTGATGCGCTCCTGAATGAGCGGCGCCGCCTCCGCGATCGTCCTCAACTCGGCCTCGCTGGGCTCGGACCCGATGATGCCGGCCGCCGCGAGATAGGGCAGGAGCCTGCTGCGGAACTCGGCGGGATCCAGCAATCGCACGTGGGTACCGTTGATCGCCTCGGCTTTCTTGAGATCGAAACGCGCAGGATTGGCGAGTACGTCGCGGACGTCGAAGGCCTCGACGAGCTGCTCCACGGTGAAGATGTCCTCGTCGGCCGAGAGACTCCAGCCGAGCAGGGAAAGATAGTTCAGGAGCCCTTCGCGGATGAAGCCGCGCTCTCGGTGCAGGAACAGGTTGGACTCGGGATCGCGCTTGGACAGCTTCTTGTTACCCTGCCCCATCACGTAGGGCAGGTGTCCGAACAACGGCATGTAGGGTGCCACTCCGATGTCGATCAGCGCCCGGTACAGGGCCACCTGCCGCGGGGTGGACGAGAGCAGGTCCTCGCCCCGGAGGATGTGCGTGATACCCATGAGGGCGTCGTCGACCGGGTTGACGAGGGTGTAGAGGGGCGCTCCGTTGGCGCGCACGACGGCGAAGTCGGGCACGCTGCCGGCACGGAACGTGATCTCCCCGCGGACGAGATCGTGGAAGGTGATGTCCTCGTCCGGCATCCGCAGTCGCAGCACCGGTGAGCGACCCTCGTCGCGCAAGTCCTGCTTCCGCTCCTCGGTGAGGGTGCGGTCATGGTTGTCATAGCCGAGCTTCACGTCTCGTCCCGCAGCCCGATGACGGGTCTCGACCTCCTCGGGTGTGGAGAAGGACTCGTAGAGGTGACCGGCCTCGACCAGCCGCTCGATCACGTCCCGGTACAGCTCACCGCGCTCCGACTGGCGGTAGGGGGCATGGGGACCCCCCACCTCGACGCCTTCGTCCCAGTCGATACCGAGCCAGGTCATGGCTTCCAGCAACTGCTGGTAGCTCTCCTCGCTGTCACGGGCGGCATCGGTGTCCTCGATGCGGAAGACCAGCTTCCCCCCGGTGTGGCGCGCATAGGCCCAGTTGAAGAGCGCCGTCCTGATCAGTCCCACGTGCGGGGTGCCCGTGGGAGACGGGCAGAATCGGACCCTGACGGGCGTGACATCGGTGACGGTCGGTACTTCGGCGGCAATAGTCATGATGGCCCCAGTCTAAAGGGGAGCACCATCACCCGCAGCGCCCTCGGGTGCCCGTCGTCGCGAGCGGCCGGGCACTCAGCGCCTGGCGGTGTTGGACAGGCGTCCGATGCCCTCGATGTCGACGTCGTACCGCTGGCCGTCGGTGATCAGACCCACTCCGGCGGGTGTCCCGGTGAGGATGAGGTCACCCGGCAGCAGTGTGAAGGCCTGCGAGACGTAGGCCACGAGCTCGCGGGCTCCCCAGATCATGTCGCTGGTGGATCCCTCCTGCCGTAGCTCGCCGTCGAGGGATCCTGTGATCCTCAGGTTGTCCGGGTCCAGATCCGTCTCGATCCAGGGGCCGATGGGGCAGGACGTGTCGAAGCCCTTGGCCCGCGCCCACTGGTCGTCGGTCCGCTGCACGTCCCGCGCCGTGAAGTCGTTGGCGCAGGTGTAGCCGAACACGACGTCGTCGACGCGCTCCAGCGGAACATCCTTGCAGATCCGTCCTATGACGATGGCGAGCTCGGCCTCGTAGGAGATCTGGTCCGAGAAAGACGGAAGCATGACGGGATCACCGGGGCCGACGACCGAGGTGTTCGGCTTGAGGAACAGGAGGGGCGCGGCAGGGGCCTTTCCCCCCATCTCCTGGATGTGGTCGGCATAGTTCCGCCCCACGCCCACCACCTTGCTCCGTGGGATCACCGGGGCGAGGAGCCTGACATCCTCGAGTGCGTGGCGGGCACCCGTGAGTTCCACTCCGTTGTAGAAGGGGTCGCCCTGGATGACGGCGATCTCCTCACTCCCGGTGGCACCCTCGACCACTCCGAACATCGGGTCATCCTGTACGACAAAGCGCGCGATTCGCATGACGCCAAGCCTAGCGCTCGGCCTGACCGCTCTGGCACTCCATGTTCCGCGGTGGTGAGCATCCTTCCGAGACGCCCGGGGGCTTAAACAGATACCGCGGACACTCCCTCCCCAGTGGAGGGTGCCCGCGGTATACGTCTGCTCAGGCCGTGCGAATGGCCTGATGCCTTACAAGTGGCCTCTTGCGGCCGACAGTGCTTAGAACGGCCAAGCGCCCACACGATCGACCGATGATACGGGGGCAGTAGTACCTGGCTTGGCTGGCGCAGCGCTCGCGGCTGCTGCGCTTCCGGTGACGAGCAGGGCTGCAAGAACGAGTGCGGAGGTGAGTCGCTTCATGAGGAAATCCTTTAGTAGTCGGTTTAACGCCTAGATGGTATCGCGCGTGATAACACGTTGGATCCAAGATTCATCGTAAGCCACACCAGTCACTTTGGTAACACCGACACGGCTTTTCTTTGGATTTCTGTAAATGAGCTTCTTCGAGCTCATCGACGGGATACTTGAGACGGCAGCCCCCACCATCGAAAGCGTCACTTAGAGATGACTGAGCAGAAGCCCCCCGAGCAGAGACTGATGCTTGAACTGCAGACTCGTTCCGCCTGGAATGAGCGGAACTACGAGCAAGCGCAGGCATTCGCAATGGAGATGGCAGACTGCGCGGCCATCGAGGAAGACAGCATCGGCTACTGGAACGCCACCTTCATAGTTGCCGAGTGCCTGCGTAAACAGGGCCGTATGGACGAGTCCAAAGCCTTCGCCGACGATCTTGCTGTCCACCCGCTGACAAGCCAGTCCACCGCGCTCAGTGCTCGGGTCTCGACGCTCGCCGCCTTCGCTCTGCAGGGCAGGGGGGACCTGGATCTGGCTATCGAAGCTGCAAAGTCGGCCGTGCAGGATTCGACGGCCGAACCGAACGAGCCATCTATCCGTATAGAAGCACAGAATGCGCTCATCGCCGCTCTTGCCGAGAGTGGCCGATTGGAAGCTGCTTGGCAGCAGAGTAGGAGTCTTGCTGAGCTGCTTTCGTCAAATCCTGAGAGCCCTTACGCAGGACAGTCCTACTGGGCAATCGGAAACGTTGCTTTCCTCCTGCAGAGGACCGACGATGGCATCGATTACCATCGGTGGGCAGCGAAAACACTGTCGCCAACGAATGACTTAGATCTTTGGGCGCGCTTCAACCATGGCTCCGCTCAAGTACGCCTCGCCGCCGGGGTAGTAGAGCCTGAAACTCTCGAGTGCATCGAGCGGGCAGAGCTCGCCAGCTCCATCGTCGGAGGCACGGAGCGCGATCACGAGGAACTGAAGCTCACCCGCGCCCACTGGCTCGTCCTCACGGGCCAGTTCGAGGCCTCGGCCGACCTCCTCCGCTCCGTGGTCGCCAACAAGGATCTCGTAGCGTCGCATACGGCCGCCCAGGCACACTTCCTCCTGGGACAGGCGCTGAGCGGGCTCGGCAACAAGGCAGGAGCGACCGCGAATCTCGAACTCAGTGAGGAGCTCTTCCTCCAGTCCGGTGCCGAGGACCGGGCAACAGCTGCCCGGGAACTGATCGAGAGCCTCCGGCGTCGGGAGTAACAGGAAACGGGGTCCATCTCCCGTCACGGCCCCGGATGCCTTAGAGTGGTCGTCGGACCCTGACCGGTCTGGGCGATGTCCCCCATTTCTCCCACACCGGTCGGGGTCTTCTCATGCGCTCCCCTTCTTGCCCGCCCAACGCCAACACGCAGTTTTTGCGCGGCGAATGTTCATCCAGCCGCTCGGCGTTTTCCTGGAGGTAGGCTCAATCTGATGAGTGTAGACAAGGATCCTCGACTCGCGATGCTGGTCGACAGCATCGTGCGGCTCTCCAAGGGAGAGCTCAGCAGTCGCCTTGAGCCCTCCAGCGCCCGGGACGAGGTCGACGCCGTCATCGCCGGCGTGAATCTGCTCGCCGAGGAACTCCAGCAGGTGTACGAGCAGTTCGAGAAGCGGGTGGAGAGCCGCACGGCCATGCTCCGCCAAGCCCATCTGGACATGATGAAGATGGCCATGTCCGACGCCCTCACCGGCGTCGCCAACCGGGTCGCCCTGATGGACGGCATCGAGGAGGCTCTCGGGCAGGCGGTGGACGGAGCACCGCCCCCGGCTCTCCTGCTCCTCGATCTCGACAGTTTCAAGAACGTCAACGACCGCTTCGGTCACGATGCTGGTGATCGGGTGCTGCAGGAAGTGGCACGGCGCCTGGCCGGCGTGGTGCGCGAAAGCGACATCGTGGCGCGGCTCGGTGGGGACGAATTCGCCATCCTCCTTCCGGGAGCGACCATGGATCTCGCCCTGCAGGTTGCCCGCCGCGCCGTGGAGGCTCTCGGCCAGCAGATCCGGCTCGACGCCGTCGACATCCACTGCCGGGCCAGTATCGGCGTTCGCCTGGGCACACCGAACCAGAGCGCGGAGGAGCTGCTCCTCGACGCCGACACGGCCATGTACGCGGCGAAGCGCGAGGGCCGCAGCATCATCAAGGTCTTCCAACCGGTCATGCTCTACTCGCGCCAGCTCCGCAGCCAGATGGCCACCGAGCTACGCGATGCCATCAGGTCCGACGAACTGGTGCTGCATTACCAGCCCGTGGTCGAGCTCGCGACCAACCGGATCCTCGGTGTGGAGGTCCTCGTCCGCTGGCAGCACCCGGTGCGCGGGCTGATCCCGCCCGACACGTTCATCCCCCTCGCCGAGGAGATCGGGGTCATCCATGATCTTGATCGGTGGGTGATGTCCACCTCCCTGCGCGAGCTCGCCCGGTGGAGGCGGGAGCTCAAGCTCGACGACGACTTCCAGCTCCGGGTCAATCTCTCCGCCGTCGAACTCAAGCAGCTCGACCTCGTGGACTACGTGCGTGCCCTGCTGCGCGAGCTCGAGGTGCCGGCCTGCAGTCTTGTCGTCGAGATCACCGAGACGGCGATCGTCACACGGGGCGAAGTGGAGATGTACTCCCTCTTGAGCCTGCAGCAGCTCGGGGTGGGGATCGAGATCGACGATTTCGGGACGGGCTACTCGTCGATCAGCTATCTCCGCGAGCTGCCGGTCAGCATGGTCAAGGTGGATCGATCCCTGCTCTCCGAGCTCAACACACGACCCGGTCAGCTCGAGTTCGTCGCGGCGATCCTGCAGCTGATCAGGGCCGCCGGCCTCGAAGCGGTCTTCGAGGGAATCGAGACGCAGGAACAGGCCGATCAGCTGAGAGCACTCGGATGCAACAGCGGTCAGGGGTTCTTCTTCTGCCACCCCATGGCCGCCGACGAGACGGCAGCGCTACTCGCGGGCACCCGATATCTCGGGTTGGGCGAGGCCGTCGACGATCCGGAGATCACGGTCTCCCGCTGATTCAGCGGGAGACCGTGACCGCGTGGTCGGTCACACCAGGCGCGTGAGCCAGCCGTGGGGATCCTCGAGGAGCCCGGCCTGGATGCCGAGGAGCTGGCTGCGGATCGACATGGTCACCTCACCGGCCGGAGCATCGGCGGTACCGATCATCTCGTCGCCGTCGCGCAGTCGTCCGATCGGCGTGATGACCGCCGCCGTTCCGCAGGCGAAGACCTCGGTGATGTCTCCGGAGGCGACGCCGTCGCGCCACTCGTCCAGCGTGATGGTGCGCTCGCTGACGTCGAGACCGCGGTCGCGTCCGAGCTGGATCACGGAGGAGCGCGTAATGCCCTCGAGGATGGTACCGGAGAGCGCCGGCGTCACGAGTGACCCGTCGCGGAACACGAAGAACACGTTCATGCCGCCGAGTTCCTCGACGGCATTGTCATTGAACTGGTCGAGGAACAGGACCTGCTTGCAGCCGTGCGCCTCCGCCTCCAGCTGGGCGATCAGCGACGAGGCGTAGTTCCCGCCGGCCTTGGCCGCCCCCGTACCGCCACGCCCGGCCCGTGCGTAGGTGCGCGAGACCCAGATGTCGACGGGCTTCACCTCTCCGCCGAAGTAGTTGCCCGCCGGGGAGGCGATCACGCGGAAGGACACCTCGCGGGCAGGACGGACGCCGAGGAACGCCTCGGTGGCGATCATGAACGGACGCAGATACAGGCTGTCGCCCTCCCGCGTGGGCACCCAGTCCTGATCGGCCGCGACCAATTGCCGCAGCGACTCCAGGAAGAGCTCTTCCGGCAGCTCCGGAAGGGCGAGCCTCCGGGCGGAGCGGTTCAGCCGTGCGGCGTTGGCATCGGGGCGGAAGGTCCAGATAGAGCCGTCCTCGTGACGGTAGGCCTTCATTCCCTCGAAGATCTCCTGCCCGTAGTGCAGGACGCCGGCCGCAGGATCGAGCGCGATGGGACCGTAGGGCTCCACACGTGCATCGTGCCAGGATCCGGCACCGGAGGTGTCCGCGCTGAAGTCGACGATCGCGGTGTGGTCGGTGAAGTGGTTCCCGAAGCCCGGATCGGCCAGGATCGCCTCCCGCTCCGCCGCCGGGACCCGCTTCGTCGACAGGTGCTGGGCAAAGTGGGTATCGGTGGCTGCCATGATTCCTCCGCTGGAACGGACGATTCGCGGCAGGGCCGCCGTCGCCCGTCGATGATCAGTGCCGTGGCACTGCGTTAATGATGTGTAACCACTTTAGGACACCATAGCGGTGATCGCATCGCCTACGGCCGCTGTGCTGCGGCGGCCGGATCGCGCGGCGATGTCCTCCTCGACGGCGCGCTCGATGCGCGTGGCGGGATCCTGCAGGCCGAGGTGCCGCAGCAGGAGCGCCGCGGAGAGGATGGAGGCCGTCGGGTCGGCCAACTGCTGGCCCGCAATGTCGGGTGCGGAGCCGTGGACGGGCTCGAACATGGACGGAGCCGTACGGTCCATGTTGAGATTCGCCGAGGCTGCGAGCCCGATACCACCTGTGACCGCCGCCGCGAGGTCGGTGACGATGTCGCCGAACAGATTGTCCGTGACGATCACGTCGAAGCGGGAGGGATCCGTGACGAGGAAGATCATGGCCGCGTCCACATGGAGGTAGTCGTGCGTCACGTCCGGGAACTCGACGGCGACCGCCTCGACCGTGCGCCTCCACAGGTGCCCCGCGTACACGAGGACGTTGTGCTTGTGGACCAGTGTCAGCCTGCCGCGCCGGGCCGCCGCCCGCATGAAGGCGTCCCGCACCACACGCTCCACACCGTGTGCGGTGTTCAGCGAGACCTCGGTGGCCACCTCGTGCGGCGTGCCGCCGCGCAGCGTCCCACCGTTGCCGGTGTACGGACCCTCCGTCCCCTCGCGTACCACCACGAAGTCGATGTCTCCTGGAGCTGCGAGCGGGCTCGGGACCCCGCTGTAGAGCCGGGAGGGCCGCAGATTGACGAAGTGGTCGAGCGAGAAGCGGAGTTTGAGGAGGAACTCGCGTTCGATGAGGCCGGAGGGCACCCGTGTGTCACCCGGGGCTGCGCCCACCGCACCGAAGAGGATGGCATCGTGACTTCTCAGCTGTTCGAGCGTCGTATCGGGCAGGGTTTCCCCCGTGGCCAGCCAGTGATCGGCGCCCAACTCGTAGTCGGTCAGGTGGAGCTCGACGTCGGCGCCCGTGACGGCGCGCAGCACCTTCACCGCCTCCCTGGTGACTTCGGGGCCGATCCCGTCTCCCGGGATGACGGCGATGTCGAGGTGGGACGGGGGAGCAGTCATGGACCCAGCGTATGAAAGGCCCGGGGAACGCGATAATCGGTCCGCTGGGTGAGACGCACCTCAGCCGGCGGCCAGGAGGGCCCGCCTGCTGGTCAGCCATGCGGCGAGCTCCGAGGCGGGGACGGGAGGCAGGATGTGGTACCCCTGCACCACGTCACAGCCCTGACCGGCGAGCACGCTGTAGTCCTCGGGCGTTTTCACCCCTTCGGCGACGACCTCCAGGCCCAGCCCGTGCGCCAGGGTGATGATGGAGGACACGAGGCTGGCGGCGCGCTGGTCCTGGTGCACGTGGATCAGGAACGCCCGGTCCAGTTTGAGTTCGTCCACCGGCAGATCCCGCAGATAGGCAAGCGACGAGTATCCCGATCCGAAATCGTCGATCGAGACCCTGACGCCCTTGGCCCGGAGTTGGTGGAGGACTTCGGCCGTCCGCGCCCCATCCTTCATCAGCATCTGCTCGGTGATCTCCAGTACCAGGCTCGAGGGTTCCAGGTCTCGACCGGCGAGCATGCCCTCGATACGTTGCGGCAGCTCGTCATCGATGCAGGTGGTGGAGAAATTCACGGCCACACTCAGAGCAGTGCCCGTGTCTCGCCAACGGACCAGCTGATCCATCGCCTGCGCCAGGACCACCTCGGTGAGTTGCGGCATGAGCCCGGCTTCCTCAGCCAGACCGAGGAACGCATCAGGGAGAAGCAGACCATGTACCGGGTGATTCCAGCGCACTAGGGCCTCGACGCCGGTCACCGCGGAGGTGGTCGGATCGACCTTCGGCTGATAATGCAGCACCAACTCGTTACCCGAAAGCGCGGTACGAAACTGGGCCAGTCTACGCAGCCGCGCCGCGCCGTCGTCATGATCCTCGCTCCCGTAGACGTGGAAGCCCGAATGCTCCGCTTTTGCCCGGAACATGGCGATGTCGGCCCGACGCAGCAGAACCCCCAGCTCGGTACCGTGCAATGGGAACAACGACACCCCGAAACTCGCGCTGATCGCCAAGGACGCATTGCCCATGAGGAACGGTGTGTCGAACGCGGACCTGAGGCGCGCAACGGTGCCCAGGGCTGCGTCCCTGTCGATGCCCGGGAGCACGACGGCGAACTCGTCACCCCCGAGCCGAGCGAACAGGTCTGTCCGGTGCAGTACCGCGCCGATCCTGCCCGAGACCTGTTTCAGCAGCTGATCTCCGGCGTCGTGCCCCAGGCCGTCGTTGACGTGCTTGAACTGGTCCAGGTCGATCAGCAGGAGCGCGCCGGAGACACTCCCCTGTACCAGTCGTGGCCCATCAGTGTGCAGTGCCCGACGGTTGCGCAGTCCGGTCAGTTCATCCGTGCGTGCCAACGACTGCAGCAGACGGTGACGGAAGATGAGTGGCATAGCGGAAAGCGCCAGCGTGCAGGCGGCGAGCATCACCGCCGGGACCGGGACCTCGTTCCTGGTACCGAGAATGAGAACGCCCAGCGCGGCGGCGGTCGCCACGAGCGGTGCGACCAGTGCTGACGCACCGTCCACCGGAGGGGTCCGGGCCGTCGCGGCATCATCGAGCCACACCGTCACGAGGGCCATGCCAAGGGCCCAACCGACATCCATCGGCGTGCCCAGCACGTAATCCGTGAGCTCGAGGGCGTACAGCACATCGGTGAGGGAGAAGAGCAGGAGTCCGGCCACCAGGAAGGGCCATCGCTTCCCCACGTAGGCCCCGCGGCAGCCGAGCATGCCCGCCAACAGGGCGAGGACCGAGACGTCGAAGACCACGTACGCTCCGGCGATCAACGCATCGAAGGAGGATCGATCCGCGATGGGCGCCAGCAGTGGTACCAGCACCACCACCATCACCGCAGCCGCTCCGGAGACGGCGACGACGCCGTCCAGCAGCACGGGCCAGTGTGAACGACGCATCTGCGGTGCCACCAAAACCATGAGGGCCGAGATGACCAGGGGGTAGAACAGCAAATATCCGACATCGGACACCACATTGAAGCCGATCGCGGCCGAGCCGTCGAGCGCCAGAACGAAGTACAGGTCGGCGAGCGCAAAGGCACTGACCGCCGACGCCCCGAGGACCAGGGGCGCACGGTGCACGCGCGCGCGGATCACCACGATCCAGCACAGTCCCGCCAGTGACAGGTTCAACGCGTTGCCGATACTGCTCGTGGTGCGCACGTCGGACCCGTCCTGTGGTCCCGCCACCAGGGCGAGAACGAACAGGACCAGCAGGCCGGCGATGGTGCCCATCAGCCATAGCCGTGTTCGACGGAGGGGCAACCGGTGGCCCGCCCACTTGGCAGCAGGCGTTGGGCCCGACACGTGTGCGGCATCCGCGACCGTATTCATCATTTTTCCCGCACTGTCCTTCAACGGCGGATCTGCAGCGGCGCTGCTCCTGTTCCTTCTCCCTCTCGGCATCTGGCCGGAAACGGTAAGAGAAGATACCGAATCCGCACGTGGAGGACAGCCCAAGGGCCCGGGCCGAGCGGTCCGCTGAGTGAGACGCACCACACATCCTCGGGTCGGGAGGAGGAGGCACGGTTCCGTCCAGGGTTCGGGGTGTCCTAGGGTGAACCGGACACGAACGGAAGGAACCCCATGATGCCGGATACGGCAAGGACACCGATGCGCCGGCTGGACCCCTCGACGCTCTACCCGTACCTGGAACTGCACCTCGTCGGTGCCACGAACGGCGTACGCCTGTTCGACGCAGCGCACACCTCGTGGTCCGGAACCCCGTACGAGGAGGACTTCGCCCGGCTGCGGATGAGCATCCGCGAGGAACGGTCGGGCCTCAAGCGGCTGATCAGGACACTGGGGCACCGGCCGAGCCTGCTCAAGCAGACTCTGGCGCGCGGCCTGTCGGTTCTCTCGGCCCACAATCCGTTGAATCCCCGCCGACGGACGGCGAGCGCGGGAGCGCAGCTCGAGCTCGAGGCTCTGCTGTCCCTGCTCAAGGTCAAGGAGTGCATGTGGGCCACCCTGCTGGCCCTGCCGCCGGGGACCGCGACGCCGGACGGTGGGCCGGCTCTCGACCGGACCGCGCTCGAGCAGCTGTTGACGGACGCCAGGGCGCAGCAGGAGTCTGTGGCACGCGTCATGACCGCCACCGCCGCCGCTCGGTTCCTGCAGCGCTGAGTCCGTAGGAGGGGCCTCAGGACTCCGCGGGCTCCTCGTACTTCGGGAACACCGGGCTCGGCGCGGGAAGAGGCGTCCCCGGTTCGATGCGCTGATCCAGGGCGAGGAAGCTGCGGCGGGGGTCGTCGTCGCGGCTCCCCTGGCCCAGCGCGGTGAGGATCCGGCCGGAGCTGGTGGGCATGACCGGCTGCGTGAGGATCGCCACGACCCTGAGGACCTCCAGTGTCACGTAGAGAACGGTGGCCATGCGCTCGGGGTCGGTTTTGCGCAGCACCCAGGGCTGCTGCTCGGCGAAGTAGGCGTTGGTGTCCCCCAGCACGAGCCACACGGCCTCCAGCGCCCGGGAGAACTCCTGCCGCTCGTAGGCGGCGCGGTTCGAGTCCAGCAGGGCGTGGGCCTGGTCGAGAATTCCCGTGTCGGCCGGGGTCAGCTTCCCGGGGACGGGCACGATGCCGTCGCAGTTCTTTGCCACCATCGACAGCGAGCGCTGTGCGAGATTGCCGAAGTTGTTGGCGAGATCGGCATTCATCCGGCTGATCACCGTCTCGTGACTGTAGGAACCGTCCGCCCCGAAGGGGATCTCGCGGAGCAGGAAGAAGCGCACCTGGTCCAGACCGTACTGCTCCACCCAGTCGGCAGGAGCCACGGTGTTGCCGAGCGATTTGGACATCTTCACGCCGCGATTGTGCAGGTGTCCGTGGATCATCACGCGCCTGGGGAGCTCGAGCCCGGCCGACATGAGAAAGGCGGGCCAGTAGATGGCGTGGAATCGGGAGATGTCCTTGCCGATCACGTGCACGTCGGCCGGCCAGAACCGGCGGAACAGCTCCGAGTCCGTGTGAGGGAATCCGACGCCGGTCAGATAGTTGGTGAGCGCGTCCACCCAGACGTACATGACGTGCCGGTCGTTCCCCGGCACGGGAACGCCCCAGTCGAACGTGGTGCGACTGACGGAGAGATCCTCGAGGCCGCGCTGCACGAAGGAGATGACCTCGTTGAACCGGGACTGCGGGGCTCCGAACTCCGGCTGCGCGGCGTAGAGGTCCAGCAGCTTCTGCTGGTAGGCCGAGAGGCGGAAGAAATAGCTCTCCTCCTGAGTCCAGGTGACCTCCGTGTCGGTCTCCGTGGCGTAGCGGACGCCGTCGTCGCGGACCTCGGTCTCGTCCTCGCTCCAGAACGCCTCGTCCCGCACGGAATACCAGCCGGCGTAGATGTCGAGGTAGATGTCGCCGTTGGCCTCCATGCGCTTCCAGATCTCCGTGACAGCCGCGTAGTGGTCCTCGTCGGTGGTGCGGATGAAGCGATCGTAGGAGGTACCGAGCGTGTCGTTCATGCCTTGGAACGCCCGGGCGTTGCGGGTGGCCAGCTCGCGCACGGGAATCCCGTCGCGGTCCGCGGTCTGCTGCATCTTCAGGCCGTGCTCGTCCGTGCCCGTCAGGTACCTCACGTCGTACCCGTCGAGCCGCTTGAAGCGCGCCAGGGCGTCGGCGGCGATCGTTTCGTAGGCGTGCCCGATGTGCGGGGCGCCATTGGGATAGGAAATGGACGTGGTGAGGTAGTACGAGGGCTTCGTCTCAGCTGGGGAGGTCACCCTACGAAATTACCCCGCCCGGTGCGTATTCGCCCAAGTTCGCCGCTCAGCTGAGCCCGACGGCGTCGATCCCCAGGACGGCGTGGACGCCCCACGTCCGGTTGGCGATCTGTGTGACCCTCAGGTCCACCACCGAGCTGGCCAGCGCCAATGCGGTCCTCCGCTCCAGCCCGTACAGCTGCTGCATCCAGGTCAGCATCGCACCGAGGGCCTGCGTCGTGGCCCGATTCAGATCGGCGTCGAACCCGAAAGTGATGCGATCGGTCAGCGTGACCGCGTGGATGCTCTCCAACGGCGCATCCTGGACGACGTCGACCGTCACCGTGGTGGTCATTCCGCACTCGATCGCCGTGCCACCGACCTCGCCGTCACCCTGGGCCGCGTGTCCGTCACCGAGGTGCAGCAGCGCGCCGGGCACCGTGACCGGAAGATACAGGGTGGAGCCGGCCGTGAGCTCGCGGCAGTCGATGTTGCCGCCTCCTGCGGCGCGCGGCGGCGTGGTGGAGTGCTCCCCCGCTTCCGCCGGCGGCAGACCCACCACCCCCAGGAACGGAGCCAGGAGGACGGTGTGCCCGAACTGGTTCGTTCCCGTGCCGGTGGTCCTGTCGAGGTCCCAGAGCAGCCAGGCCGGATCAAGCCCGTCGACGCCCAGAGCGCGCAGCACGTCATCATCGCGCCGGCTCGTGGTCCAGCCCCACGCGTCCGGCTCGAGGGTCTCGAACCGGACGGCCAGCACGTCTCCCGGTTTTGTCCCGGTCACGTCGATCGGTCCGGTCAGTGCGTGTCCCCGGCGATCTGGGAAACGGTACGGCGTCGGCGCTCCCGGCGTCGCCTGCCGTTCGAGATGGCCCCACGCATCGAGCGATCCGACCACGATGCGGTCGCCGGGTTCCACCCGGAGCACGGCCGGCGTGTCCCGCGAGAGGACCTGGACCGCCGTCGCCTCGGTGGCCGGCAGGTGGTGCGTGGTCATGGGTGTCCTCACGGTCGTCAGTCCTGCAGATCCACTTCGCGCGCCACGCTCGCCCCGATCTCGGTCCGGATGGTGTCCAGGACCTCCTGCGGCACGGAGCTGTCCACGGTGAGCAGGGAAAGCGCCTGACCGCCCTCCTGGCTCCGCGCCACCTGCATCCCCGCGATGTTGATGCCGTGCTCCCCCAGCAGCCGGCCGAGTGTACCGATCACGCCGGGGCGGTCCGCGTAGAGCAGCACCACGAGGTGCTCGCTGATGGGAATCTCCAGATCGTAGCCGTTCACGCCCACGAGTTTCTCCACCTGCTTGGGGCCCGTGAGGGTGCCGGCCACCGAGATCTGCGACCCGTCCGAGAGCGCACCCCTCAGCACGAGCACGTTGCGGTACTCCTCGGACTCGGCGGTGGTGATGAGCCTGACGGCGACACCGCGCTGCTCCGCCAGCACCGGGGCGTTGACGTAGGAGACCTGTTCGGAGACGACGTCGGTGAAGACACCCTTGAGCGCCGCGAGTTCGAGTGCCTTCACGTCGAGGGATGCGATCTCCCCGGCCACCTCGATCTCGATCTGCGTCAGGGAGTCGTGCGTGAGTGCGGTGAAGATGCGGCCGAGTTTCTCCATGAGCGGGATCCCGGGGCGGACGGCGGGGTCGATCACACCGCCGGCCACGTTTACGGCGTCGGGCACGAGCTCCCCGGCCAGGGCGAGCCGCACGGAGCGGGCGACCGAGACGCCCGCCTTCTCCTGCGCCTCGTCGGTGGAGGCTCCGAGGTGCGGGGTCACCACCACGCGTTCGTGGGCGAAGAACGGCAGATCGGTGCTGGGCTCCTGGACGAAGACGTCGATGCCGGCGCCCGCGATCCTGCCCTGCTCGAGGGCTTCGTGGAGCGCCTCCTCGTCCACGAGACCACCGCGTGCCACGTTGACCACGTACGCGGTGTCCTTCATCGAGGCGAAGGCCTCGGCGCCGAGCATGCCGATGGTCTCCGGGGTCTTCGGCATGTGGATGGTGACGAAATCGGACTCGCGGAGCAGCTCGTCGAGGGGCACCAGCTGCACCCCGAGCTGGGCCGCCCGCGCGGAGGTGACGTAGGGGTCGTAGGCGAGGATCTGCGTGCCGAAACCCTGCAGGCGCTCCGCGACGAGCGCCCCGATGCGCCCCAACCCGATGATGCCGATGGTCTTCTCGTAGAGTTCGCTGCCCGAGTACAGCGAGCGCTTCCACTGGCCCGCCTTGAGCGCTGCGCTGGCCTGCGGGATGTGCCGGGCGAGGCTGAGGATGTGGCCCACGGTGAGTTCGGCCGCGGAGATGATGTTCGACGTCGGGGCGTTGACCACCATGACACCGGCCTGCGTGGCCGCCCTGATGTCCACGTTGTCCAGGCCCACGCCGGCGCGGGCGATGACCTTGAGCTTCGGGGCCGCGGCGATGGCCTCGGCGTCGAGCTGCGTGGCGGAGCGGATGAGGACGGCGTCGACGTCGGCCAGCGCTGCGAGCAGCAATTCGCGATCCGCTCCGTCGGTGCTGCGGATCTCGAAGTCCGGTCCCAACGCGTCGACGGTGGCGGGAGAGAGTTCTTCGGCGAGCAGGACGACGGGTCTGGAGGTCACGGGGGTTCCTTCGGGCTGGATCAGCGGGCTGAGCGGGAGGACGGGCCGGGAGGACAGGGATCAGGGCCCGGACACAGGTGCGGCAGGACACGCGCTCGACGTCGAGCACGTGTCCTGCCGGAGGGGGTGGAGCCGTCAGCGGGCGACGGAGCCCTCGGTGTAGTCGTCGTTCGTCCGGATCCAGGAGAACAGCTTGCGCAGCTCGCGGCCCGTGGCCTCGATCGGGTGGTCCTCGCCCTTCTTGCGCAGCTCGGTGAACTCCGGGGCGCCGGCGTCCTGGTCGTCGATGAACCGCTGGGCGAAGGCACCGCTCTGGATGTCTTTCAGGACGGCGACCATGTTCTCCTTCACGTCCGGGGTGATCACCCGCGGGCCGGACACGTAGTCGCCGTACTCGGCGGTGTCGGACACGCTCCAGCGCTGCTTGGCGATGCCGCCCTCCACCATGAGGTCCACGATCAGCTTGAGCTCGTGGAGCACCTCGAAGTAGGCCACCTCGGGCTTGTAGCCCGCCTCGGTGAGCGTCTCGAAACCGTACTGGACGAGCTGCGAGGCTCCACCGCAGAGTACCGCCTGCTCGCCGAAGAGATCCGTCTCGGTCTCCTCGGTGAACGTGGTCTCGATGACGCCGGCGCGCGTGCCACCGATGGCCTTGGCGTAGGACAGTGCGAGCTCGCGGGCCGTCCCGGAGGGATTCTGCTCGACGGCGATGAGGTCGGGGACCCCGCGTCCGGCCTCGAACTCGCGCCGGACGATGTGCCCGGGCCCCTTCGGTGCCACGAGCGCCACGTCGACGTCGGCCGGGGGCTTGATGTAGCCGAAGCGGATGTTGAAGCCGTGGCCGAAGAACAGGGCGTCACCGGCCTGCAGGTTCGGGGCGATGTCCTCCTTGTACACGTGGCGCTGCACCTGGTCCGGCGTCAGGACCATGATCAGGTCCGCCTCGGCGGTGGCCTCGGCGACGGAGAGTACACGGAGACCCTCGGCCTCGGCCTTGGCCCGCGACGCGGAGCCCTCCTTCAGTCCCACGCGCACGTCGACGCCGGAATCACGCAGGCTCAGCGCGTGGGCGTGGCCCTGGCTGCCGTAGCCGATCACGGCCACGGTGCGGGCCTGGATGATCGAAAGATCTGCATCGTCGTCATAGAACAACTCGGTCACGGGTATTTCTCCTCTATCGGGTGGTACGGGGGTGGTCTGGAAGACGTGGGGTGCTAGGCGCTGCGCAGGGCGCGATCGCTCATCGACTTTGCGCCACGCCCGATCGCGAGGGTGCCCGACTGGACGATCTCGCGGACACCGAACGGTTCGAGCACGGACAGGAGTGCCGAGAGCTTCTCCGCGGTTCCCGTGGCCTCGATGATCAGTGAATCGATGGCCACGTCGACGACGGATGCCCGGAACAGATCGGCCGCCTGCGTCACCTGGAGCCGGGTCGCGGCGTCGGCCTTGACCTTGATGAGCACGTGGTCGCGCTGCACCGACTGCTCGGTGGTCAGTTCGACGATCTTGAGCACGTTGATGAGCTTGTTCAGCTGCTTGGTCACCTGCTCGAGCAGGTCGCCCTCGGCCTCGACCACCACGGTGATGCGGGACATGCCCGCCACCTCGGTCGGTCCGACGGCGAGGGAGTTGATGTTGAACGCGCGGCGTGCAAAGAGGCTCGCCACGCGGGTCAGGACGCCGGGAACGTCCTCGACGAGCACGGAGAGAGTGTGGCGTGCCATGGTCAGTCCTCCTCTTCCCAGGTGGGTGTCATACCGCGGGCAATCTGGATGAGGTCGTTGCTGACGCCCGAGGGGACCATGGGCCACACCATCGAATCGCGGCTCACCACGAAGTCGATCACCACCGGGCGGTCGTTGATGGCCAGCGCCTGCTGGATGGTCGCGTCGATGTCCTCGTCGCGTTCACAGCGCAGACCCACGCACCCGTAGGCGTCCGCGAGCTTCACGAAGTCGGGAACACGCCTCGTGTCGTGCCCGGTGTTCAGATCCGTGTTGGAGTAGCGGCCCTCGTAGAAGAGGGTCTGCCACTGCCGCACCATCCCGAGGGAGGAGTTGTTGATCACTGCCACCTTGATGGGGATGTTGTTGATCACGCAGGTGGCGAGCTCCTGGTTGGTCATCTGGAAGCAGCCGTCGCCGTCGATGGCCCAGACCACGCGATCCGGGTCGCCCACCTTGGCGCCCATCGCCGCGGGGACCGAGTACCCCATGGTGCCCAGGCCCCCGGAGTTGAGCCAGGAGTGCGGGCGCTCGTACTGGATGAACTGCGCGGCCCACATCTGGTGCTGGCCCACTCCGGAGACGAAGACGCCCTCCGGTCCGGTGAGCTCGCCGATGCGCTTGATGACCTGCTGCGGTGCCGACAGGCCGTCGTCGGGCTGCGTGAAGCCGACCGGGTAGGTGGCCTGCAGGCGGGAGATGGTCTTCCACCACGCGGAGATGTCCGGACGTCCCTGGGTCTCGAACGCACTGCGCACCGCCCCCGTCAGTTCGGGGATGATCTCCTTGACGGAACCGACGATCGGCACGTCGGCGAGGCGGTTCTTGGAGATCTCCGCAGGATCGATGTCCGCGTGGATCACCTTCGCATTCGGGGCGAAGCTGGAGAGCACCCCGGTGACGCGGTCGTCGAAGCGCGCACCGAGGGTGATCAGCAGATCCGACTGCTGAAGTGCCGTGACGGCGGAGACCGAACCGTGCATGCCGGGCATCCCCACGTGCTGCTCGTGCGAATCCGGGAACACGCCCCGCGCCATCAGCGTGGTCACTACCGGAGCGCCGACGAGTTCGGCGAGCTCCAGGAGTTCTGCCGAGGCGTGTGCCTTGAGGCAGCCACCACCCACGTAGAGCACGGGGCGCTGGGCCTCGGCGATGAGGCGGGCGGCCTCCCGGACCTGCTTGGCATGACCGCGGAGCACCGGACGGTAGCCCGGGAGCTCGATCTTCGGCGGCCAGGAGAACGTCGTCTGGGCCTGCTGGGCGTCCTTGGCGATATCGACGAGGACGGGTCCGGGACGCCCCGTGGTGGCGATGTGGAAGGCCTCGGCGAGTACCCGGGGGATGTCACGCGCGTCGGTCACCAGATAGGAGTGCTTGGTGATCGGCATGGTGATGCCGACGATGTCCGCCTCCTGGAACGCGTCGGAGCCGATGAAGGCGCTGGAGACCTGGCCGGTGATGGCGACCATGGGCACCGAATCCATGTGGGCGTCCGCCAGGGCCGTGACCAGGTTCGTGGCACCCGGGCCGGACGTCACGATACACACGCCCGGACGGCCTGTGACCATGGCATAACCCTGGGCCGCGTGACCGGCGCCCTGTTCGTGCCGCACGAGGATGTGGCGCAGCTTGGTGGAGGCCAGGAGCGGATCGTAGGTGGGAAGGATGGCTCCCCCCGGAAGGCCGAAGACGTCGTCGACACCGAGTTCCTCGAGGGACCTCACGATCGCCGCCGATCCGAGCATCGGGGTGGGAGCGACGACGGCGTTGGGGCCACGGACGGCGCCGGCCGGCACGACCTTTGCGGTGTCCCGCACCGGAATCGCATCCCGTTCGGGCGCTGCCGGAGGTGCTGGCCGTGCTGCCAGCAGTGCTGGGCTGATGGGCGATCCCTTGGACATCTGGAACTTCCTTCGGAAAAAGGTGCTGCCTTGCTACTGCTCTGACTGCGGACGTACATCCACGCGATGGGGTTTGTCGACAGATCGTGTCAACAAAAAAACCCCTCGGCCCGGTGGGGCTTGGTGAGGGGTTGCGCGTGGCTCGAGTCGTCTACCGGACGGGGCTCAGACCACGCGCTGGGTAAGAATGACGACTACGGATACGGGCTGCATATCTGTAGTGTCCCCGCCCCAGGGAAACAGTGTCAACCGCCTCCCCTGGTCGTCTCACGATGTGGGACGAATTAGTCCGGTTAGTGGACACTAACCGGACCATCCCGCTAGCCCGTATAGGCGCCGGTCGACGCCGAATGCACCAGCTTGGCGTACTTGCCGAGTACTCCCTTGGTATAGCGCGCGGGCAGTGGCTCCCAGCCCTCCCTGCGCCGGGCGAGCTCGGACTCGTCGACCAGGAGGTCGAAGCTCTTCGCTGCGATGTCGACCCGGATGCGGTCACCGTCGCGCACGAAGGCGATGGGCCCGCCGTCCACCGCCTCCGGTGCCACGTGCCCGATGCACAGGCCCGTGGTGCCGCCCGAGAAGCGGCCGTCGGTGAGCAGGAGGACATCCTTGCCGAGGCCGGCGCCCTTGATGGCCCCGGTGATGGCGAGCATCTCGCGCATGCCCGGTCCACCCTTGGGCCCCTCGTAGCGGATCACGACGACGTCGCCGGCGCGGATCCCGCCGGCGTCGAGGGCGTCGAGGGCGCCCTGCTCACGCTCGAAGACGCGGGCCGTCCCCTCGAAGACGTCGGCGTCGAAGCCTGCGCTCTTGACCACGGCGCCCTCCGGGGCGAGCGAGCCGTGCAGGATGGTGATCCCGCCGGTCTTGTGCAGCGGATTGTCGAGGGCCCGCAGGATCTTGCCGTCGAGATCCGGCGGGTCGATCTCCGCGAGGTTCTCCGCGACCGTCTTCCCGGTGACGGTGAGGCAGTCGCCATGGATCAGGCCGGCGTCGAGCAGGGCCTTCATGATCACCGGGACGCCGCCCACCTTGTCGACGTCGAACATCACGTAGCGGCCGAAGGGCTTCAGATCGCCGAGGTGCGGGATGCGATCCCCGATACGGGTGAAGTCGTCGAGGGTGAGCTCCACCTCCGCCTCACGGGCGATCGCGAGCAGGTGCAGGACGGCGTTCGTGGAGCCACCGAAGGCCATGGTGACGGCGATGGCGTTCTCGAAGGCCTTCTTGGTCATGATGTCGCGGGCGGTGATCCCCAGTCGCAGCAGATTGACGACCGCCTCGCCGGACTTGCGGGCGAACAGGTCGCGACGCCGATCGGCCGAGGGCGGAGCCGCCGAACCGGGCAGCGACATGCCGAGGGCCTCGCCGATGCACGCCATGGTGTTCGCGGTGTACATACCGCCGCACGCGCCCTCGCCGGGGCAGATGGCGCGCTCGATGCTGTCGAGGTCCTTCAGACTCATGGTGCCCGCAGCACACGCGCCGACGGCCTCGAAGGCGTCGATCAGCGTGACCTCCTTCTCCGTGCCGTCCTCGAGCTTGGCGAAGCCGGGCATGATGGTCCCGGCATAGAGGAACACGGAGGCCAGATCGAGACGCGCGGCGGCCATGAGCATGCCCGGCAGCGATTTGTCGCATCCCGCGAGGAGCACGGAGCCGTCGATACGCTCGGCCTCCATGACGGTCTCCACAGAATCGGCGATGACCTCCCGGGAGACGAGGGAGAAGTGCATGCCCTCGTGACCCATGGAGATGCCGTCGGAGACCGATATGGTGCCGAACTGCATGGGGAAGCCTCCCCCTGCATGCACACCCTCCTTGGCGCCCTGGGCCAGTCGGTTGAGCGAGAGATTGCAGGGCGTGATCTCGTTCCAGGAACTCGCCACACCGACCTGCGGCTTCGCGAAGTCGTCGTCGCCCATCCCCACCGCTCGGAACATGCCTCGGGCGGGGGCCGCATGGATACCGTCCGTGACGGTACGGCTTCTGGGCTTGATATCCGGGGTCGTCTCCACACTCATGAGGGAGAGTCTAGGCCGTTGCCGCAGGCCCCTTTTGCTCTGTGACCCTCCTGTTACAGCCGGTGCACCCTCCGGTACAGTGTGGATCTCGCGGGCTTTCCCGACCCGCCTGCCGGACGTAGCGCGATCGGTTCCCCTGCCGGAACCGGACCGACAGCCTCCTAGCGAAGCGGCGTGACATGACTCCCGAACAGCACGATGAACCGACACGACCGCTCGAGGGCGGACAGGAACTGAAGGACGCCTTCCGGCTCGTGTTCGACGGACAGATCCCCAATTACGGCGACTACAACCTCGTGGTCGCGTCCTCCCGCGGTGGCGGCGCCGACGGGTCGGGACCCCGGACTGCCTTCGTGGTGGGCTACCGCTGGAAGCCCGCCGAACTCATGATCGCGCCCACACACCTCGCCGGTATCACCGGAGCCGGCGTCCCCGCGGAAGTGAACATGACCAATCTCGCCCACGCGCTCCAGTGGGAGGACGGGAGCTACGAGGTGGGCACGAACGTGGGACGCATCTTCCGGTTCAGCCTTGAGCCCGAACCGGTGCTCGCGGTCGGACCCGGCGCTCCCCTGCGGCTCGCGCAGTCCGACGACGTCGTCGACTTCTCGGCCTTCATGGAGGCCTTCATCGCGAGGGCTTGAGGGTCCGACCGGCCGAGCGCCGGCCCCAGGGGCCCTGCTGCACCAGGTTGAGCGGTTCCCCGCCCTCCCCGAGCACGCTGATCTGGCGGCGGAGCAGCGCGAGGATGCGGGGCGGGAACGCCGCCGTGTTCCCACCGTTGTGTGGGGTGATGATGGCCCCTGGAGCACTCCACAGCGGGTGGCCCGCGGGTAGGGGCTCCGGATCGACGACGTCGAGGGCGGCCCGCAGGCGACCCGAGACCACCTCGCGGGTCAGGGCCTCGGTGTCGACGACTGCCCCGCGGGCCACATTGACCACGAGGGCGCCGTCGGGCAGTGCGGCGAGGACGTCCCGGCCGACGAGTCCGTGCGTCGACTCCGTCAGCGGCGTGATGACGATCACGACGTCGTGGTGCGGAGCGAGGTCGACCAGTTCGGTACCTGCATGGACATGCCCCTGGTGATCGTCGCGGGCAGTGCCGCCCACCCGCGTGAGGACGGTGTCGAAGGTCTCGAGCCGCCTGCCGATCTCGGCACCGATGCCCCCCACTCCCACGAGCAGCACCCGCCGGTCCGCCAGGCCCGGGTAGCGGGCACTGCGCCAGACGCCGTCGGACTGCTGCCGCACGGCGTCGTCGATCCCCCGCAGCGAGGCCAGGGCCAGCCCGACGGCCAGCTCAGCTGTGGCAGCGGCGTGAACTCCCGCGGCGGTCGCGATCGCGACATCCGGGCCCACGAGATCGACCACCCCGTCATAGCCCGTCGACTGCGTGTGGACCAGCTTCAGCCCGGTCGCCCCGGCGAAGGCTCCGGCCAGGTCGGGCTGGTGCGTCGGAGGCAGGACGACGGCGTCCCCCGCATACGGCAGGACGGCGGCGTCGAGTTCGGAGGGATCGACGCCGTCGGGCACATCCTGGAAGTCCCAGAACACCACGTCGACGTTCGGCGAGGCATCGGCCAGTGCATCCATGAGCTCGGTGGTCGGAACGCTGAGGGTGCGTACTGGTCGGTGATCCGCTGCCGGCTCTGGAGGCGTCATGCCGCCAGCCTAGTGCGTCCGTTCCTTGCGGCGTTCAGCTTCGGCGAGCCGGTCCCGGGCGTGCGCGGGGAGCAGCCTCTCACCGAGTTTCATGATTCAGCACAGGTGCTGGTAATGTTCAGTGCTGTTGCGGATTGCCGACCGGGTGAAATCGGGAGGGAAAACGCTACGCACCTCTAGCTCAATTGGCAGAGCAATTGACTCTTAATCAATGGGTTTCGGGTTCAAGTCCCGAGGGGTGCACTTCGATTCCCCGTTCGCCAGGTCTCGCCGCCTGACGGACGGGGTTTCGTTTTGTCCGGCACTCTCCCCGCCCGCGTCACCGGAGCCTACGATGGTGCCGTGAACGCATTCTTCGCCTTCGCCACAGAATTCTGGTGGCTCGTCTTCCCGCTGTCGGGCCTGTGGTTCGCCTTCGGGTCCTCCTGGTCGGAGGCTACCGAACGCCGTCATCGCCGGAAGGTGGAGATCTACCGACTCAAGCATCCGGGCGCTGCCCCTGCACCGATCGAGCAGCGACGCGAGCCGTCGGGGAAGAAATCCGGCAGGAAGACGGCCGACCGGTCAGGGACTGATCGGGCCGTACGGGTTGTCGAAGCGATGCACGACGACGTCGACCGCAGGTGGCTCTCCTATGAGCTCGACGCCGCGAAGCTGATCGACTACCCCACCATGACCGACGTCCGGGAGCCGCTGACCGTCGCGTTCCTGAGGGCCAAACGCGAGGCCGATGCCCTCCGACCACAGGACGCAGCAGACCTGGATGCCGAGGATCTGGTTGCCTACCGCGCCGCGGTCACGTCCTACGGGGTTGCCTTCCAGGTCGCCGAGACCGAGGCCCGTCGCGTCAGGGCCAGCGGTTTCACCGCGGAGGAGCGGGCCCGCCTGGACACTGCTCGCAAGCTCGTCACCGTGGCCGTCGACGACGCCGCCACCGCAGCCGAGCGGCAGTCCGCGTACCGCAGGGCGCGCCGCGAACTGGACGGACTGATCGTCCTTCCCGAGGCGACGATCGACTCCCTCGAGCAAAGCGTTGCCGGGGCCATCGGCCCACGGCGGGGGTCATCGCCGGCCTGACGGCGGTACCTGGAGATACCGCGTCAGTCCGGTGGATCCGCTGCGTCGCGGACGAGGACGAAGGCTGTCGTGGCGCTGAGCAACGCGAGTCCTGCGCCGACCCAGGCCGCGGCCGCGAAACCGGCCAGGAGATCGTCGGCGGAACCGATGAGGACGAGTCCGAGGAAGGCGGTGGCCACGAGGCCCGCTATGCGCGAGATGGCATTGTTCACTCCCGAGGCAACCCCGGTGTAGCGCTGCCCCACACTGTTGAGCACGGCCGTGGTCAAGGGAGCCACGGAGGTGGCCATCCCGAGGGCGAGGACGACGAGCCCCGGGAAGATGTGCCGCCAATAGTCGACGTCCGTCGACGGGACAGCCGAGAACAGCAGGAAACCGCCGGCGACCAGGCAGGATCCGACCGACAGCAGTGTCCTCGTGCCGAATCGTTCCGACAGTGTCCCACCGGCGAAGCGTGAGAGGAGGAACATCAGGAGCGGGAAGGGAAGGATCGCCGCTCCGGCCTGCGTGGCGGAGTAGCCGACCTCCTCGATCAGTACGTAGGGCAGGAGCACCAGGAGCCCGCCGAGGGCGGCATAGAGGAAGAACGTCAGGATCGACAGGCCCGAGAAGGTGGGGTTGGTGAACAGCACCAGCGGGGTCATGGCCGCATCGCCGAGCCGATGTTCGACGACGATGAACCCGGCGAGGAGGAGAAGCCCCGACCCCAGCGCGAACCAGACCAGGCCGGTCATGCCGCGGTCCGGGAGTGCGATCAGCGCCCAGATCAGCGCAAAGAGACCCACGCCGGACATGATGGCACCCGTCCAGTCCAGGGCTGAGGTCTCCCCGGCATCGGCCCGGCTCTCACGCACCGACCGGTACGCGACGCCCAGGGCGATCAGCGAGAGCGGCACCATCAGCACGAACGCCCACCGCCATCCGGCGACGTCGACGATCACTCCGCCGAGGAGTGGTGCCACGGCGCCGGCTGCCGCACCGGCGGCGGCCCAGGTGCCGATCGCGGCACCTCGTGCGCGTCCCGAGAAGGCGTCGGCCAGGATCGCCAGGGACGTCGGAGCCAGCATCGCGGCGCCCACGCCTTCGAGGACCCGTCCGAGCAGCAGCACCGGGAAGCTCCATGCCACCGCGCAGAGAATGCACGCGACGGCGAAGATCACCAGCCCTGCCAGGAAGATCCGCCGTCGCCCGTACTTGTCGCCCAGAGCACCACCGATGAGCACGAGCGCACCCAGCGGCAACAGATAGGCGTTGACGACCCACTGCGCCCCGGTCACTCCTGCGTCGAACTCCTGCTGGATCTGCGGCAGGGCCACATTGATGATCGATCCGACCACGAACGCCAAACTGGAACCCAGGATCGTGGCAATCAGGGTTCCACGTTTGTTCAGGCCGTCCGGCTGCTGGACCTCCACGGCGACGGCGCCCCCTGTGCACGGGACGGGAAGTGTGTTGCTCATGTGTTGCTCCTCCCGGTTCCGCTGAGGGTGCTTGGAGGCGTCGACGACGTCCCGCGATGAATTTCGCGCTGCCCGACAGCCCTGGGTCTCGACCCGGAGCTTGCCGGCCCCGGCAGCATCTCATCCTCGTGCGGTCCGAGGATCGAACCGCCACTTCTCAGTATCATCGCCCTCCGTCTGGACCACAACGTGACCGGGAGGTCGTGCGGCACCACTGTGCGTAAGGTGCCGAGCATTCCAGTCCAACCCCTTCCGTCAATGGCACAACAGTGCGGGTGCCGGCAGTGGGCTCCGGGCCAGGTTCACGCCCAGGCGACGACGAGCCGTGCGGCCTGCACCGGCACCGCCAGGTCGATGCCGGTCAGCGCGGAGAAGCGCCGCATCCGGTTCATCAGCGTATTCCGGTGGCAGAACAACGACTCGGCAGAGGCTGCGATGCTACCGGTGGCCACATAGGCGCGGGCGGTCTCGACCAGCCGCTCCCGTTCCACCTGCCCGCATCCGGCCAGCGCCGCATCGACGTCGGCCGCCAGCCTGATGCCGTCGGCCCCCAGCCGGGACCTGGCGAGCCGGGCCCAGTCGGTCTGCAGGCGCAGGGCTGTGTCATCGGCCTCGGTCGCCAGGCGGGCGAGCTCGAGAGCCAGTTCGCCGGCGTCATGCAGGCCGGTGAGGCCCACGACGTCGTCGACGAGGCCGCAGCGCAGGGCGGCACTCCGTTCTCCGAGATCGTGCAGCGCAGCTCCCGGCTGCGCGTCGGTGGGCCAGAAGGCCAGCAGCGCGTCGGCGAAGGGGTGGGTGAACACCTCGGCGCCGCGGCGTGCGGCGAGGGCGATGCTCACCCGGAGGGCACCGGCGTTCTCCCCGGCGGCGACGGCCACCGACAGGCGTTGGTCCGCCCCGAGGCCGAGTGCGGTGGCGGCCCGCTCGACGACGGTCGCGGATGCAGCGCTCACTCCGAAGAGGGATGCGACCAGTCCCTGTCGCACTGATGAGGCTTCGGTGGTCATCCGCTGACGTTCGGCGATATAGGCGCCCTGCGTCTGGCTGGCGTACGCGTCGACCACCTGCCACACGGTGTCTGCCCGTGCGACGAGCAGCGGGGCGTCGTCGGGTCCGGACAGGGCCATCAGTGCGTCCCAGAGGACAGAGAAATCGAGGCGGATGGCCGTCATCAGCGCATCGACGGGGATGTCGGCGCGCGCACGGGACACCCCGACGTCCGTGGCGATGTCCAGCTTGATGCTGCGCAGTTCCTCCGAATCCGCTGGAGCGCCCGAGGGATGGGTGGAACGGAGGCTACGGATCAAGGCCTCGAAGGATTGCTCGCCCGTACGGCGGATCTCGGCGGCCGGCAGCTGGGCATCCCTGTAGTGGGGCAGGCGGAGGACACGCGAGAGGAATTCGTCCGTCAGCGCTTCCACCCTGAGCCCGTCGAGCAGGGTGTTCCAGCGCGTGGAGTCGGGTTCCGCAGCCACGACATTGCTTCTCACAATCCGCGGCCCCAGTGCAGAGATCATGATGCCAGTTTATGTGCTTTTGCACATGGCGCGCAGCTAAACCCGTACGGAACGCCCCTTGGGGTGACGCCCCTCACACTGGGAGACTGATGGGTATCACGGGCACGGCACCCTTGCCGTCCTGCCCCGAGCACCAGTGTGGAGGCACTACATGACCCAGTCAACGAACCTCGAAGCGGGCGCGACACACCAGGTCACCGACAAGGAGGCCACCAAGGTCGCCATCGGCGCCCTCGTCGGTACCGCTATGGAGTGGTACGACTTCTTCCTCTTCAGTGCCGCCGCGGCGCTCATCTTCAACGTCCACTACTTCACCAACGAGAATGCCACGGCTGCCGCGATGGCCTCTTTCGCGACCTTCGGTGTGGGCCTGGTGGCCCGGCCCCTCGGCGGCATGTTCTTCGGCGCGATGGGCGACAGGATCGGTCGGCGCAAGACCCTCATGATCACGATCGTGGGCATCGGTGTCATCACCGGACTGATCGGGCTGCTACCCGACTACGCGGCAATCGGGGTTGCTGCACCCATCCTGTTGGTTCTGCTGCGCATCTTCCAGGGATTGTTCGTCGGTGGTGAATGGTCCGGGGCCATGACGATCGTGGTGGAGAACGCCCCACTGAAGCGGCGGGCCCGCTACGCCGCCCTGCCGCAGATCGGCTCGCCGATCGGCACCATCCTCTCCTCCGGCGGTTTCTTCCTGGCAACGCTGTACTTCTCGCAGGAGTCCTTCACCTCCTTCGGCTGGCGTATCCCGTTCCTGGCTGCCTTCCCGATGCTCCTGCTGGCCCTGTACATCCGTTCACGGCTGGACGAATCCCCGGTCTTCACGGAGTTGATGGAGGCCGGAGCCACGGAGAAGGCCCCGATCCGCACCGTCCTCACGCAGAGCTGGAAGCACATCATCGTCGGTATGGCCGCCGCCCTGCTGGGCGTGGGGGGCTTCTACCTGGTCACCGCGTTCATGGTCTACTACGGCACGACCGTCCTGGGATACAGCGCGTCGCTGATGTTGCTGTCAACGATCATCGCCGCCGTCGTCGAGATCCCGGTGCTGCTCATCGGCGGACGACTGGGTGAACGCTTCGGCGGCAGCAAGGTCATCATCTACGGAGGGCTGCTCTCCGCGGTCGTTGCCGTGCCGGCATTCCTCCTGGTCGCCAGCGGCAACGAGGTGCTGGTGGTCCTGGGTGTGGTCGTGGCCGTGGCAACGCTGTCCCTTCCGTACGCCGCATCAGGCACCGTGCTGACCGGGCTGTTCCCTGCGTCCACCCGCTACACCGGTGTGGGGTTCTCCCAGAACGTGGCTGGCATGCTCTCCGGGTTCATCCCACTGCTGGCGGTCAGCGTCACCGCGGCTGCCGACGAGCACTGGTGGCCCGCAGCCGTCATCCTCATCGTGCTGTCGCTGTTCACCGCCGTCGCCGGATACCTCGCACCGCGCATGAGCGTCGACCTGCCCGGCTTCAAGCACTAAGGGGGCCCGCATGAGCATCTCCGCAGGTCACCTGCTCGTCCGCCAGCTCGAGGCCCAGGGCGTGGCCCGCGTCTACTCCCTGCCCGGGGAGAGCTTCCTGGACGTCCTCGACGGGTTGCACGATTCACCGATCAGCACCATAGTCGCCCGCCACGAGGGCGGCGCAGGATTCATGGCACTGGCCGAAGCCCGATTGACCGGCGTCCCCGGCATCGTCATGGTCACCCGTGGCCCGGGCGCTGCGAACGCGATGATCGCCGTGCACACTGCCTGGCAGGACGCCACGCCCCTGGTGCTCTTCGTCGGTCTCATCCCGGTGGCCGACCGCGGACGCGACTCCTTCCAGGAGTTCAGCCTGGAGGGCTGGTTCGGCACCACCGCCAAGCGGGTCATCGTGCTCGACGACGAACACCGCGCTGCCGAGGTGGTGGCCGAGGCCCTGCACGCGGCTTCCTCCGGCCGGCCCGGGCCCGTGGTCGTGGGACTGCCCGAGGACGTGCTGGTGCGCAGAACCGGATCCGGGCCCGTGGCCCCGCGTCCGGTACCTGCACCGTCCCCCGACGCAGCGGCCGTCGACGAACTCGCCGCCCGGCTGGCCGCCGCCGAACGGCCCCTCGTCATCGCGGGGGGCGAGGGCTGGATCGACGCGGTCGGGAGCACGGACGCCGGGACAGCCCTGGCCGCATGGGCGGAGGCGGCACACGTCCCGGTGGCCGCCGACTGGCGCGCGCACGACGCCGTCCCGCACACCTCCGGCGCCTGGGCAGGCTACCTGGGCTACTACCGTTCCGACGCGCTTGCCGACAGCGTGGCGCAGGCCGATCTGCTGGTCTTCGCCGGCTGCGGTCGCTCCGACGTCCCCTCCGACGGGTACACGCTCGGCCTCGAGGCGCAGACCGTCGTCGTCCTGCCCGACCCGAACGCGGCCACCCATGCCGGTCGGATCGACCAACAGCTCGTGGCCACGCCGGCCTCGTTCACCGCCGCTCTGCCTCATCCGGGAGCCGCCCGTGGATCCCGCGGCCCCGGCTGGATGGACAAGCTCGCAGCGGCCCAGCGCCGCTTCGCCACACCCGTCCCCGAGGAACCGGCCACCGGCGTCGACCTCTCCGTGGCCTTCGGTCTGCTGGAGCAGAAGCTGCCCGCGGACCGCATCGTCACGTACGGATCCGGCAACACCACGCTCTGGGGCCACCGGTTTCTCACGCACGCCGGGCCGGGCACCCTGGTCGGCCCACGCAACGGCGCCATGGGTGTCTCGGTCCCCGCGGCCGTCGCCGCCTCGTTGATCCACCCGGACCGGGTGATCGTGGCGGTCTGCGGCGACGGAGATTTCCTGATGAACGGCCAGGAGCTCGCCGTCGCGCTCGCCCATCGCTCTGCCCCGCTGATCGTCGTGGTGGACAACGGGGTGTTCGCCACGATCGTTCAGCATCAGGAGAGGCACTACCCCGGTCGTCCGTCGGGCACGGCCATGGCCAATCCCGAGTTCGCCGCACTGGTCCGCAGCTTCGGCGGTCACGGTGAGGACGTGCGCACCACCGCCGACGTCGGCGGCGCCCTCGACCGCGCGCTCGATGCCGTCTCGGTCCGACGGGTGCCGGCCCTCGTGCACCTGCGCGTCGACCCGACGACCATGCCACCCTCGACGGCACCTCGTCCCGAGGAGCCGCCCGCATGAACCTGGACCTGATCCTGCGCGGCGCCCACATCATCACCCTCGAGGACGAGCGCCCCCGCGCCCACGCCATCGGCATCCTGCACGGGCGGATCGCAGGCTTCGACGACGAGCTCGCCGGTTGCACCGCCACCGCCGAGCTCGACCTGGCCGGCGCCACGATCGTGCCCGGGTTCATCGACGCCCACTGCCACACCACCTGGTGGGGACTCGGACTGGAGTCGGTGGACCTGCAGCACGCCCGCGGCCTGGATGAGCTCTACATCCTGCTGGAGGCCGAGACCGCCCGGCTCGAGGATCTCGGGGGCGCGGACGCGTGGCTGCACGGCACCGGGTTCAACCACGAACACCACGGCGGAGCCTTCCCGGACATCGCCCGCCTCGATGCGATCACCGGGAACCGGCCACTCTATCTGCGCCACGTCTCCGGCCATCAGGCGATCACGAACACTGCCACGCTGGCCCTGGCCGGCGCGCTGGAGCCGGGGTTCGAGGACCCGGTGGGCGGTGCCGTCGTCCGCGACGCGCACGGCCGCCCCACCGGCGTCGTCGAGGAGGCAGCCCAGGGACTCGTGCAGTCGCTGCTGCTGCCCTACTCCCGTGAGGTGATCGTCGACGCACTCGACGCGGCGACCGCCCGCTACGCGATGGAGGGCATCACGAGCTTCACCGAGGCCGGCATCGCGGCCGGGTGGATCGGCCACAGCCCGCTGGAGGTCGACGCCTATCAGCACGCCCGCCGCACCGGCCGCCTCCACGCCCGTGCCCAGCTGATGCCCACCCTCGACGCCCTGCACGAGGTCACGGGCCACACCGAGGACCTCCACGGGTCCACCGGCCGCGGCCTGGACCTAGGCCTCGGTGCCGGGTTCGGCGACGACTGGGTCTCGCTCGGCCCGGTGAAGGTGTTCCTGGACGGTTCGCTGCTCGGCGCCACCGCAGCCGTCACCGAGGACTTCTGCGGCCACCCGCACAATCACGGCTATCTGCTCGATGACGCCGCCAGCTACCGCGAGAAGGTCACCGCCGCGTACCGCGCCGGCTGGCCGATCGCCCTGCACGCCATCGGCGACGCGGCGATCGACCTCGCCCTGGAGATCGTCATCGGCTGCCAGGAGGCATACGGGCACAATCCGCTGCCCAATCGGATCGAACACTTCGGTATCGCGCGGCCGGATCAGGTCGTCCTCGCCGCAGATCACAGCATCGCGGTCACCCCGCAAGCCGCCTTCATCGGCCCGCTCGGGGACCAGATGGCCCAGCTCGTGGGCCCCGACCGCGAGGGCTGGCTCTACCGCGGGCGCACCATCGTCGACGCCGGCGGGATACTCGCCGGCTCCTCCGATCTCCCGGTCTCCGACAACAGTGTCCGCCGTGGCCTGCAGGCCTGGGTCGACCGCCGCACCTCCACGGGCCGCGTCCTGGGAGGAGTGCACGACGACGGCACCCCCCTCGAGGGCCTCTCTCCCGAGGAGGCGCTGCGCGCCTACACCTGCTGGGCCGCCGCCGCCACCGGCACCGCGGAGGACAAGGGCACCCTGCGCACCGGCAAGCTCGCCGACCTCGTCGTCCTCTCCGGTTCGCCGCTGGACGTGCCGGACATCGCCGCCCTCGACGTCCTGGCCACGATCGTCGGCGGCCGCTTCACCCATACCACCTTCATCCCCGACCTCCCGAAGGGAACCCCAGCATGAGTCTTGCAACGACCCGGCCCACCGACTCCGAGGACGCCGCCGCGGCTGCGCGCGCCTTCCTCGCCGATTTCCGCTCGATGAGCACGTTCGGAGCCACCATGGGTGGAGGGGTGGACCGCCAGGCCGGCACGGCGGCCGATGGGCAGACGCGGAACTGGTTCCGCGGCCTCGTGGAGGGCCACGGCTTCGAGGTCCGCTACGACGCCGTCGGCAATCAGTTCGCGCTGCTCGAACTCGTTCCCGGGGCGCCCTACGTGGCAATGGGCTCCCACCTCGATTCCCAGCCGCTGGGCGGGCGCTTCGACGGCGCCTACGGCGTGCTCGCGGCGGCACATGCGGCCATCCGCCTCCAGGGCACGCCGGCCACCGCACTGCCACCGGTCTTCAACATCGCTGTCATCAACTGGTTCAACGAGGAGGGCTGCCGGTTCAAGCCCTCGCTGATGGGCAGTGCCGTGTTCACCGGCAAGCTCACCGCCGAGCAGGTCCTCGCCACCACCGACCCGCACGGCACCACGGTGCGTGAGGCGCTGGAGTCGATCGGCACCGTGGGCGACTTCAGCCTGGACGTCGCCGCCTACCTGGAGATCCACATCGAACAGGGGCGTTCGCTGGAGGACCACGGGCTCACCATCGGTCTGGTCGAATCCACCTGGGGTGCGAACAAGTACGAGTTCGTCGTGCACGGCGAGCAGGCGCACACCGGCGCCACCGTCATCGCCGATCGCCACGATGCCCTGCTCGGCGCATCGCTGCTGGTGGCCGCGGCCCGCGACATCGCCGACGATTTCTCCACGGACGAGCACGCGGTCATCACCTCGTGTGGCGAGTTCACGGTGTTCCCGAACTCGCCCGTCGTGGTGGCCAGCCGCGTGGACCTGCTCGTCGATCTACGCAGCACCGACCCCGATGTGCTCTCCGCGGCCGATGCCGAACTCCACCGGCGGGTCGCGGCCATCGAGGAGCGCGCCGACGTCTCGATCGAGCGGGGCGCCGAGCACATCTGGGCATCGAAGGCCTATGACGCCTCCGGCATGGTGCTGGCCGCCGCAGCGGCAGAGGAACTGGGCCTGACCCACGGGACCGTCCGCACCCTGGCGGGCCACGACTCGACGAACATGAAGGACATCGTCCCTACGATCATGCTCTTCGTCCCGAGCGTGGAGGGTATCTCCCACAACGAGAAGGAGCTCACCAGCGACGAGGACATGCTCGCCGGCGTCGACCTGTTCACCGATCTGCTCCGGCGCGTCGTCGCCGGCGACTTCGTCCCAGGTGACTAGCCGGTCCGCGGTCGGGTCCTCCCGACAAAGGCTCGCCGACGGTGGCGGTCCTCGGCCGGACCACCACCGTCAGTGGGAAGAACTCCTAGTTCGAGGCGTCCTTGTTCACGTCCGCCGGTGAGTCGAACTGGCGGTCGGGAAGCCCCTGGAGGGTCTCCATGACCGACGGGTCCGCACCGTTGTCCTTGGCGTGCTTCACGAGATCGTCCCTGGACGCCGGGTACTCCATGCCGCCCAGCGCCTTCTGCAGGTCGATCGGGCTCGGATCTGCCATGTGGTGCTCCTTCGTGTCGGTTCCATCTCCTGCAGGTGCTCCCGGGCGGAGCACCTTCTTCACTGACCCAGGATCACCCGGGCAGCGTCTGTGCCACGGTCCGTCACCGTGGTGGGCGCCTCGAGATGCACGGCACCCGACGGGATGATGCCGGCGCCACCGAAGCGCTCCATGACGCGCCACTGCACCGCGACGTCCTCCCCCGCATGCTCGGCCGGCAATCGGTCCCAGAAGTCGAACCCGCCGACGTCGAGCAGAGCCTGCCGGTCGAACAGGACGCAGCCGCCCACCCAGGCCACGCGGTAGAGCCGCCACTCGCCCGGAGGGATGGCGAGCTCCAAGGCGGCATGGGCAAGATTCGCGGCGTTGTGCAGCGGCCAGCGCTCGAAGCCCTCGGTGCCCTCACGGATCCGCTCCGGGGTCACCACGTCGTCGGGCCACAGACTCAGCGTGGTCCGTTCGTCGGGCCGGCTGTCGTCGAGATAGGACAGTCCCTGGACGGCGGAGCCGATGAAACCGCAGCCCGCCCGGCGCAGTGCCCGGCTCATCCGCTCCAGCGACCCCGGCTCCAGCCAGACGTCGTTGTCGAGGAAGAGGACGGACGGCGCACTCGCCAGGGAGAGGAGGAAACTGCGCTGCTCGGCCAGTCCGCGACGGGGCAGATGCCTCTCGAGCTGCACGGTGCGGCCCTGGGCCCGCAGGACCCGGACCATGGCCCGTACCGCCGACTGGTCGAAGGGCAGGTCATCGCCCTCGCTCTGGTCGCTCACGACGACGCGGAAGGGCACACCCTCCTGGGCCGCGAGCCCGGACAGGGTGACGGCCAGTTCCCCGGGCCGCCCGTAGGACGGGATCAGCACGTCGACGAGCGGTTCGCGCCCCGGCTCCCCGGAGGCCCACTGGCCGGACGAGCGGGGCGTCACTGGGCATCATCGATCGTGGGCAGAGGCACGGGCAGCGACCGGATCCGGCGCACGACCGCCGCGGTGGAGCGCTCGGGCACATAGTCGAGGATGCTGACCCGACCGCCATTGGCCTCCACACTGGGGGTCTCCTCCAGCATCTGCGCCGTGTAGTCGCCGCCCTTGGCGTAGACGTCCGGCTTCAGGAGGTCGATGAGCGGCACGAGGGTGTCGGTGCTGAACACGCTGACGTAGTCCACGCAGCTCAGGGACGCGATGATCCCGGCGCGGTCGGCGATGGGGTTGATGGGCCGGTCCGGACCCTTGAGGCGGCGCACGCCGTCGTCGTCGTTCAGCGCCACCACGAGGACGTCGCCGAGCTGCTTCGCCTGATTGAGATAGCGCGTGTGCCCGCGGTGCAGCACGTCGAAGCAGCCGTTGGTGAGCACGATCCGCTTGCCGTCCGCGCGGTCCTCCTCGACCCTGCGCACCAGTTCCGCGGTGGTGAGCGCCGTGTCCGCGAACGACTGCAGATGCCGCGTGAGATCCGCCGTCGTGCACACGGAGGTGCCGGGCCGGTGCACGACGACGTCGGCGGCGGCCTGCGCCAGATCGAGGCTCGTGGACAGTGGCAGGCCGGCGGCGCGAGCAGCCGTGAGACTCGCGACGAACGTGTCCCCCGCGCCGGACGCCTGCTTCTCGTCGGCCGGTCTGGCCCAGGTCCGGTGGTCCTCGCCGTCCCGGCCGAGCAGCACGGTGCCGTCGCGATCGAGGGTCACGACGACGGCGCCCGCTCCGGTGGCCGCCAACAGCTCGTCGCGCCGCGCCGCCACGCGGCCTGCGCGGTCGGACCGGGGATCGAGGCGCAGGTCGAGGACGGCCGCCGCCTCCTGCGCGTTGGGCGTGACGATGTCCGGCCGGAGCGCGGACCAGGCTGCGGTGTCGTGCGCGTCGACGACCACCAGCAGATCCGGGTCGCGCGTCGTCACGCCGCTGAGCGCCTCGCGGACCGTGGCATCGAGGAGTCCCGTGCCGTAGTCGCAGACGACGACGGCGTCGCAGCCCGCCACGGCTGCGGGGATCCGTTCCGCCAGCAGGTCGACGGCCGCCGTCGGAGGCTCCTCGTGCGTGTCGTCGATCCGGAGCATCACCTGGCCGGCACCGACGATCCGGTACTTGGTGGTCGTGGCGACCCGCTCGTCCTGCAGCAGGTCCGCGGTGCCCACCCCGGCCTCCTCGAGGATCGCCCGGAGCCGGTCCCCGGCATCGTCCGCCCCGATCACCCCGCACATGCGCACCCTCGCCCCGAGGGCAGCGAGATTCATGGCGGTGTTGGCGGCCCCGCCCGCGGCATAGTCGCGCCGCCGGATGTCGACCACGGGCGCCGGTGCCTCCCGGCACAGGCGCTCGATCGTGCCGCTCCACCAGCCGTCGAGGATGGCATCGCCGACCACGGTCACGAGCGGTGCCTCGGCGGCGATCGCCGCCGGGACCCAGGCGGCCGGACCGCGCACCTCCGAAAGATCACCGGACAGGTCCCCGGGCGGCGTGCCCGCCGGTGAGCCCGTGCCGCCCTGCGCGCCTGACATCAGGCGCCCTGCTGCGGGGAACTGATGTGGACCACCTTCACGAGGGCGAACTCGTCGAGCAGCTCAGGTCCGTAGCCGAAGCCTGCGCCGCTGATCCCCCGCGGCTGTGCGGAGCCGCCGGGAGCGCCGCCGAACACGGCGTTCACCTTGACGGTGCCGACCGCGAGCGCGGCGATGGCCTGCTGGGCGTGGGCGATGCTTCCCGTCAGGACGGAGGCCGCAAGACCGTAGGGGCCGGCTGCGGCGAGTCGGAGTCCCTCCTCGAAGCTCTCGACGACGGTCACCGGGGCCACGGGGCCGAAGGTCTCCTGGCTCATCACGGTCATGGCGTCGGTGCACCCCGTGAGGACGGTGGGCGGGTAGTGGGAGCCGGGGCCTGTCGGTGTGGCACCACCGGCGAGGCACTGCGCTCCCTGGTGGATGGCGTCGCTGACGTGCGCCTGGACGGCGTCGCGCATGCGGCCGTCGACGAGCGGCGGGAAGGTACCGCTGGCGCTGCGGGTCTGCGCCTCGCCGGCCAGGGCGGTGAGGAAGGGTTCGGCGATGTCCCTGTGCACGTAGATGCGCTCCACGGAGGTGCAGATCTGGCCGGCGTTGGCGAAGGCGCCGAGTGCCGCCTGCGCCGCGGCCCAGGCGGGGTCGACGTCGGCGTCGACGATGAGCGGATCGTTGCCGCCGTTCTCGCGGATCACGTGTGAACCGGTGACGGAGGCGGCGCGGGCGATACTGGCACCGGCAGCGCTCGAGCCCACGTGCGCGATGACGTCGGCCCCCGTCTGCTCGGTGAGCATGCGGCCCACGGCTGCAGCTCCGGTGAGGGTGGTCAGTACGCCGTCGGGGAAGGAGGACTGCAGGAGCCGCCCGAGGAGCTCACCCACGTGCGGGCAGCGTTCGCTGGGCTTGTGGATCACGGTGTTCCCCGTGACGAGGGCCGCTCCGATGAGCCCGACGGCAACGGCCACCGGGTCGTTCCACGGGGTCAGGAGGACGGCCACCCCGCGCGCCTCGGCGACGGTGTAGTCGGTGGCGGTGACTGCCCCGCGCAGGCTGAGCCCGCGGTGCACCGGGCCCAGCTCGGCGTACTGCTCGAGCGTGGAGATCGCCGCCTCGATCCCGCCGAGCGAGTCGCCGAGCGGCTTACCGGTCTCGCGGGTGTTCAGCTCGGCCAGTTCCCGCGCGCCCCCACGCAGTGCGTCCGCTGCACGGCGCAACGCGGCCCCTCGTTCGGCCGGAGGGGTGGCGGCCCAGGAGGGCTGCGCCGCGCGCGCCGAACCCAGAGCCGCAGTGACCTCGTCCTGCGTCGCGCAGCGAAGACTGCCGACCTCGCTGCCGTCTGCCGGGTTCCGGATGTCGATGGACTGCTCGTCCTGCTCGGCTCGTGGCGTGTGCACCTGGGCGTCGATGGACATTGTGCTCCTCGGGATTCGATCCGTCCTGCAGCGGCCGCGTCGCCCTGCACGTCTACTGGTCTCGTACCCAGCTTCCGCCCGTTCACACAGTCGTGCCCCCGATATCTCGGGGCGTCCCGGTGCCTCCCGCGCACCTAGCATGGGGGCGGGGGCTCTGCGTCCCCACACCGCTACCAGCACCAGCACCAGGAACGGGGACGCACGGCATGCAGCACCCAGAGACCACGGCCGAGTTCGGCGGGCGCCAGGACACCGCGAGGGCCGTGGGCCCGCTGCTCGCCCCGTTCGAGGACGTCCACAGGATCGCGGTGCTGCGCGGCGGGGGGCTGGGGGATCTCATGTTCGCCCTTCCGGCCATCACCGCGCTCCACGCCCGCTACCCGGAGGCATCGATCACCCTGCTCGGGATGCCCGCCCATGCGGCCCTGCTGGACGGCAGGCCCGGCCCCGTCTCGGAGGTGCTGGAGCTGCCGGTCCACGAGGGTGTGCGGCCCGGCGAGGCGGACCCCGCCGCCGTGGACCGGTTCTTCGCCGGGGTCCGTGGATCCTTCGATCTGGCGGTGCAGCTGCACGGGGGCGGGAGGAACTCCAATCCCTTCCTCCTACGCCTCGCCGCGCCCCACACCGTCGGTACGCGTACTCCTGATGCTGCGGCGCTGGAGCGGACCATTCCGTACGCCTACTACCAGCACGAGGTGTTCCGTGCCCTCGAGGTCGTGGGCCTGGCAGGCGCTGCGCCCGTCGATCTCGAGGCACGGCTGCAGCTCACACCGGGCGACGCCGAACGGGCGAGGCGGCTCGTGGGACCGGGGCCGGTGGTGGCGCTGCACCCGGGGGCCACGGATCCCAGGCGCCGCTGGCCGTCGTCGTCGTTCGCCGAGGTGGCCGTGCGTGCCGCGACCGACGGCTGCGAGGTGGTGGTGGTCGGTGATGCCTCGGATGTGCCGGCGGCCGAGGAGATCGTCCGGCGGGCCCTCGGGGCGGCACCGGCAGCATCGGTCCGCTCCCTGGCAGGCCGACTGGAGCTCGGCGAACTGCTGGGGGTGCTGGAGGCCAGCGCCGTCGTGGTCGGCAACGACAGCGGGCCCAGGCACCTGGCGCAGGCCCTGGGCACACCGACGGTGGGCGTCTTCTGGATCGGCAACATGATCAACGCCGGACCAGTGGGCCGCACACTGCACCGCGTGCACTTCTCCTGGGTGACGCACTGTGCCACGTGCGGCGCCGATCTGCGCCAGGTGGGCTGGACGGCGGAGCGCTGCGAGCACGATGACCCGCTCGTCGCCTCCGTCCAGCCCGACGCCGTCTACGCGGACGTGGCGGAACTCAGGGCCACGAGCCTTCTTCTGCGTGGGCGATGACCATCTCGCGGATCTCGCAGCTCTTCGGCTGCGAGAGGGCGAACAGGATGGCCTCGGCGACGCGCTCCGGATCGTTGAGGCGCGAGTCGTCCTGCGGCTTGTACTGCTCGTCCCGATCGTCGAAGAACCTGGTCTTCATGCCGCCGGGGATGATGGTCGTCACGCCCATCTGACCGGCGGTCTCCGCCGCGAGGGCCTGCGAGAAACCCATGACCCCGAACTTGGAGGCGCAGTAGGCCGTCGCGTCGCCCACGGCCTTGATGCCGAGGGTCGAGGCGATCGTGATGACACGGCCGCGGGACTGCTTCAGGTACGGCAGCGCCGCACGCGCCGTCGAGGCGGTGCCCATCAGATTCACCCCGATGACCTTCTCCCACTCATCGGCTGCAACGGTGTCCAGGGCTCCGCAGCGGTCTATCCCCGCCGCGGTGACCACGGCGTCGAGGCCGTCGAGCATCTCGGCCGCTGCGGTGACCGCCGCCTCGACCGCCCCGCGGTCGGCGACGTCCACCTCGAAGGCCTTCACGCCGCTGACCCGGCTGATGTCGCGGTCCAGCACGACGGCGGTCCCGCCGGCCGCGATGACGCCCTGGACGATCGCGGCGCCGAGGCCGGAGCCTCCGCCGGTCACCAGGACGCGCCCGGGGTTGAAGCTGGTGGCAGGGGTGTTCTCTGTCATGGTGTTCCCTTCGTTGAGTGTGTCCGGACGGACCGGACGAGGATCTGCGGCCGGCTCAGCCCACGCGGGCGAGGGCAGCTGCGAGTTTCGTGGTGGAGCGTGCGGGGATATAGGGCACGGTGACGGTCCTGCCACCCCAGCTGCTCATCAGCGCTGCCTCCGGAAGGTCCTGCGCAGCGTAGTCGCCGCCCTTGACCCAGATGTCCGGCTGCAGCCGGGCGATCACGCTCTCGGGCGTCGACTCGGCGAACAGGAGCACGGCGTCGACGCACTCGAGTGCGGTCAGCAGCTCGGCGCGGTCGTCCTGTTTGATGATGGGCCGGTGCTCCCCCTTCAGCCCGCGCACGGAGTCGTCGGAGTTCAGGCAGACGATGAGGCAGTCGCCGAGCTGCCGTGCCGCGGCGAGCGTCCGGGCGTGCCCGGCGTGGAGGAGATCGAAGCACCCGCCGGTCGCGACCACGGTGCCGCCCGTCGCACGCGTCCGTCGTACCACTTCCAGGGCGTCGAGACCCTCCACCGGCAGCTGCAGCGGCGCGGCTCCCTGCCCGCTGCCGAGCGCGGCGAGACCGCCGAGGCCGAGGAAGAAGGCTGCAGCCTCGGTTGCCTGCCGTGCCGCGGCATCGACCGCGGCCCCCTCGGCGAGCCCGACGGCGAGCGCGACGGCGAAACGGTCACCGGCGCCGCACGGATCCGCTGCGTCCACGCGCGGTGCGGGAATGACCTGCGGCAGCAGTCCCGGTGCGGCCACGAGGGCGCCGTGGTCGCCCATCGTGACGATCACGGCTCCGCTCCCCCAGGTCTCCAGCAGGACTTCGGCCGCTGCCGCAGCGGCCGAGGTCCCGGAGCCCTGAACGCCCGCGAACCGCAGGGCCTCCCTGAGATTGGGCGTCACGGCGGCGACGCCCGGCACGGGCCGGGCGCCGAGCGGGTGGGGGTCCCAGATCACAGGGGTGGATCCGGCAAGCGCCGCCAGGCGGGCCCTCAGCTCGGCATTGGCCAGGACACCGCGACCGTAGTCCGCCGCGATGATCGCGTCCGCGCCGGTCAGCGCTGCGAGCATCCCGTCGGTACACTCCGGCGCCGGGGGCGGTGCGCAGCCCTCGTCGAAGCGCACCACCGCCTGGCCCGAGGCACGGATGCGCGTCTTCACGGGTGTCGGGGCTCCCGAGGGGCCCGCGACGACGTCGATGCCATCGAGCTCGGCTCGCAGGAGCCCCGCGGCGTCGTCGTCCCCGAGGACCGTCACGAGGACGGCCTCGTGCCCCTCGCTCTGGATCATGCGCGCCACGAGGCCCGCGCCGCCCGGTCGACGCCGTACCGCGTCGACCTCGACCACGGGCACGGGCGCGTCCGGCGAGAGCCGCCCGGCCCCTCCGGAGAGATCCGTGTCGAGCAGCACGTCCCCCACCACCACGATCCTCATCGCTGCTCCTCCCGGCGGCGGAGCACCGCCGCGTCGAAGGCGCGGCAGAGCGCGTGCAGGGCGATCAGGTGCCCCTCCTGGGCGCTGGCCGAGACGGCATCGATCGCCACCGAGGAGTCCACGCACTCGGTGAGCGGATTGGGACCCGCACCCGTCAGCGCCCACGTGGTGATACCCGCTGCCCGGGCCGTTTCCGCCGCCCGCAGCAGATTGGGGCTCCTGCCACTGGTGCTGAAGAGCATGAGGATGTCCCCCTCGCGGCCGTGTGCGCGCACCTGGCGGGCGAACAGCTGCTCGAAGCCGTAGTCGTTGGCGATCGCGGTGACCGCGGAGCTCTCCGCGTGCAGGGAGATGGCCGAGAACGGCTCCCGCTCGCCGTCGAAGCGGCCCACCAGCTCGGCCGTCAGGTGCTGCGCCTCCGCCGCGGAGCCTCCGTTGCCGGCGGCGAGCAGTCGCTGACCTGCCATGAGGCGGGTGGCCAGCTCGAGTCCCCACCCAGCAAGCGTCCCGGCGTTCCGGGACAGCGAATCCAGGGCCGGAGTCAGCGCCCGCAGATGCTCCAGGACGAGGCGCTCCGAGTCCTCGAGCGAGGCGTCGAAGGTCTCGACGGGGTCCGGCAGGCCGTTTCCCGTGCGTGCCTCGATGTCCGACATTTCCGTGGTCGACAGTTCCGTGGTCACAGTGCCCGGCCTCCCGTGCTCTCGAGTGGGCGCGCGGTACGTTGCTGCGCCGTGCTCGGACGGGGCGCCGTCGTGCCGAGTGCGGCAAGATACGCCGTCTCCGTGTCGGCGGCGATCCTGTCCCAGGAGTAGCGCGCCAGCACCCGCTGGTAGCCGTTCTCGCCGAGCTCGCGGGCCCTGGCCGGATCGGCGAGGAGGGCGGCGATCGCCGCGGCGATGGCGGGAGCATCCTGCGGCGGTGCGTGGAGTCCGGTGGTGCCGTCGACCACGGTGTCCACCAGGCCTCCCACCGCCGCGGCGACAACGGGTACGCCGCACGCCATGGCCTCGAGCGGGACGATCCCGAACGGTTCGTACCAGGGCGCGCACACGACGGCGTCGGCACTCCGGAGCACCGCCGGCAGCTTCACCCGGGACACCTGGCCGCGCAGGACCACGCGGTCGGCGACATCGAGGTCCGCGGCCAGGGTCATCAGCCGCTGTGCCTCGGGATCGTCCTGCAGGCCGGCCGAATTACCCGCGCCGCCCACGATCACGAGCTCGACGTCGTTCCGTCCGAGCTCGGTGAGTGCGCGCAGCGCGCGGATGACCAGATCCATGCCCTTGCGCGGCACGAGCCGGCCCACGCTGACGATCCGGTGCGTCCGGTTCCGCTCCTCCACGGGGCCGAGGGGGGTGAAGAGGTCCAGGTCGACGCCGCAGGGGGCGATGGAGACCCTTCGGCCCGGCACTCCCATCGCCGCGAGCTCGAACACCTCGTCCGAGCAGGTGGCCACCACGTGGTCCGCGCTGCGGCCCACCATCGCCTCGAGGGAGATCCGCTCCGGCGGACTGGTGTCCTCGACGCCCTGATGACGCCGCTTGACCGTCCCGAGCGCGTGGAAGGTCTGAACCACCCGCACCGATCGGCCTGCGTGTCCGGCGCGGCGGGCGGCATCGAGCGCCGCGAGGCCGGACATCCAGAAGTGGCCGTGGACGATATCGGGCACATCCTGGCCCCAGTCGGCGACGATGCCGTCGGCGAGCGCCCCCATGTACGGCAGCAGGAGGTCCTTGGCGACCGCACGGGCCGGGCCGGCATCGATATGGACCACCTCCAGCCCCGGATCCGTGCGGACCCGGGCGGGCAGGTCCGGATCGTCGCGGCGGGTGTAGACGGTGACGTCGTGTCCCCGGCGCGCGAGTGCCAGGGACAGCTCGGCGACATGGACGTTCTGGCCACCGGCGTCGACGCCTCCGAGGGCCGCGAGCGGGCTCGCGTGTTCGGACACCATGGATATCCTCACGGTGCTCTCCTTTCAGTGACGAGCAGTCCTCGCAGCCGGGACGCCTCCTCGTCGAGGACCCCGTCCCAGTCGGACAGGAACCGCGCGAGTCCGTACCGGGAGAGGGCTGCCTCTCGTGCCACGAGGCCGCGCGTGCGTGCCTCGTCCGGATCCTCGATCAGTCGGGCCGCAGCACGCAGGAGGTCCGCGACGCTGGTCGAGACGGCGCCTGCGCCTGGGGGTACGGCCCGGGCGGCCTCGGTGGTGGCGAGCACCAGGACCGGGAGCCCCACGTGCATGGCCTCCAGGAGGGACAGTCCCAGCGAGGTCCAGCGCAGCGGATGGACATAGGCCCGCGAGCGTCCCAGCCTCGCGTGGAGCTGCTTCGTCGGGAGGTCCCCGCCGATGCGCAGCTCGCCCGGTCCGAGATCCAGGGCGTCGGCGAGGGTGTCGGTGCCCATACCGAAGACCTCGAGGGGTGCGACGCCGGCGAAGCGCGGCAACAGGTCGGTCCCTGTGATCCGGCCACGCCGGACCGGCTCGTTGATCACGAGCGCGAGCTGCTGCAGGTCCCCGGAGTAGAGATAGCCGGGATCCACGATGCCGTGCTCGATCACGATGGTCCGGGCACGGCCGCTGTCCCAGAAGAGGTCATTGAAGTGCGTGACGTGGACCACGGGGATGTCCGTCCGGTCCGCCAGCGGGTGCACGGTGCCCACGATGTCGCGGCGCGGCGTGTTGTGCTCCACGAACACCGCCGGCAGGTCCGTCCCGGGCGTACGCCCGAGCAGCCGCTCGCACTCCGCGATCTCCTCCACGCGCTGGAGGACCACGACGTCGATGTCGGCGTCCGCGAGGTCCCCGGGAGCGACCTCGATGACGCTCTCCGGCCAGTCGCGACCGGCCCGTCCGAGTCCCCACGGACCCCCGTCGGGCCCGGTGGGAAGCACATAGGTGTGCCGACCCCTGACGAAGGCGTCGGTCCACCCTCCGTGGACGTGCCAGAGCAGGATCCTCATTGCTTTCCCCTCGTCTGTCTGCGGCCGTCGCTGCGGCCGATACTGCGGCGCGAGCCGAGTGATGAGATGCCGGAACCGAGCCGGAGGACGGCGTCGACCACGTCCTCGGGCGAGACGTTCGACAGGCACGGGTGTCCCTGCACGGGGCAGATCCGGGCCCGCGTGAGCGCGCAGGCGGCGTCCTGGTCCCCGAGCAGTTCCACGGGGACCTTGTACGGCGCCCAGCGGACGGCCGGGACCACGGGCGAGAACAGGCACACCACGGGGGTGCCCACGGCAGCGGCCAGATGCGCCGGCCCGGTGTTGCCCGTGATGACCACCGTGGCGCCCGCCAGGACGGTTCCCAGGGTGTCCAGATCCGTCCTGCCGCCGAGATCCCGGCCCTCCGGACCCGCCACGGTCGAGGTAAGGCCGGTCTCGCCGGGGCCCCCCGTGACCACCACGCGGAAGCCCGCGGCGGTGAGGAGTTCCACGGCGGCGGCGTGGTGCAGGGGCGGCCAGGCGCGGGCGGGAACGGCGGCGCCGGGGTGCACCACCACGTAGGGACCCTCGCCCACGAGGTCCCGCAGCTCCGAGGGGTCCGGCCGCGGGGTGACCTGCAGTCTCCCGTCGTCGCCGTCCGGCAGGGCATACCCCGCGGCCTCGGCAATTCCCAGCGCCCGCTCCGCCTCCGGCTGGTCCTCGGGGAAGTCCTCCCCGGGCCTGATGCGCACGTCCAGGAGGGATCCGGCGTAGTCCACGGAGGCGCCGGAGATACGCCGGACTCCCGAGAGGCGCAGCAGGAGGGCGAGCGGCAGCGGCGACTGGTGGAAGGAGGTCAGGATCACGGCCTCGTCCACTTCGAGCGCCTCCACCGAGTCCTGCAGTTCGGCGATCAACTCCGGCGTCGCGTCGGGCGCGGGGTCCACGATCCAGGGAGCGGACCAGGTCACGACGTCGGCCACACCGGGCAGCAGTCGGCCAGCGGCGGCGCCCTGCGGTCCGCACAGGAGGACGACGTCGTTGGGCGAGTCCCCGTGGTCCCCCGCCGCGATGGCCCGCACCGCCGGTCCGGCGAGCAACACGTCACCGGCGCTGTCCAGGCGTGCGACCAGCACGCGGCGCCTCATGAGGTCCCCTCCCACAGCAGAGCCACGGCCTCGGCGAGGCTCCCCGCGACGGCGGGGGCCGCACGGATCTCCTCCTCGAGGGTCACCACGGTCGGGACGAGCACTGCTCGCGCCCCGGCGGCGGCGGCGGCTCCCATATCGGCCCCGATGTCGCCGATGACGGCGACCTCGGACGGGGCCAGACCCAGTCGCTCGCTCGCGGACAGGATCATGCCCGGCTCGGGTTTGCGGCACCGGCAGCCGTCCTCCGGTCCGTGGGGGCAGACCTCCCAGAGGTCGAACGGGCCGAGCAGCTCCTCGACCTCCGCATTGACGGCGTCGACCTGCTCCCGGGTGAGGAGGCCGCGGGCGATCCCGGACTGGTTGGTGACGACGCCGAGGCGCACGCCGTCCGCGCGCAACCGGTCGAGGACGTTCCGCGCACCGGGCATGGGCTCCACCAGCGAGGGATCCCCGTTGTACGGGACGTCCCGGACGATGGTCCCGTCCCGGTCGAACAGGACGGCACGCGGGGCGGTCCGCGGAAGTCCGGGTGAGAAGTCCATACAGGCTTAGTGCCCGGGAAGGAGCAGTACTAAACACTTCGCGGTGAACTTCTTCTGACCACCACCGTTCCCCCGGCGCGAAGACCCCGCAGCCACCCACCCGGACCTCTGGCAGGATGAACCGCATGACCTCCGAGGGCACCGCCGCGACCACCCGCGACCGTCCGTCGTCCGCACCGGCCAGCGGGTCCGCACGCGACCGTCCGGTTCCGCCCTCGACTCCTGCGCCCGACGGCCGCCCGGAGCTCCTCGCCCTCCGTGCCCTGAAGCTCGGTGATCTCCTCGTGGCCGTCCCGGCCCTCCGTGGCCTGCGCCGCGCCTTCCCGGAACACCGGATCCTGTACGCGGCCCAGGAGTGGCTGCGACCCGTCGTCGGCCTGATCGACGCGATCGACGACCTCCTGCCCACCCACGGGCTGGACGCCCCCCTCCCGGTGGAGCACGGGCGGATCGACATCGCAGTGAATCTGCACGGCAACGGCGCCCAGAGTCGGGGACGGCTCGGCGAGATCGGTGCGCACCGGCGCCTTGGCCACCGCTCGCCCGGCTGGGACGGTCCGGTCTGGCGCCCCGGCGTCCACGAGCGGGAGCGCTGGGCGTCCCTGGTGGCCTGGCACGGTGCGCCGGCGGACCCGCTGGACTGCCGACTCGGGCTGCCCGCCGTGACGAGCCCGGTGCCCGGGGCCGTCGTCGTGCATGTGGGTGCCGCGTACGGCAGCAGGCTGTGGCCCGTCGAACGGTTCGCGGCAGTCGCCCAGCGTCTTGCCGCCTCCGGACACCGCGTTGTGTTCACCGGCAGCGACGGCGAGCGCGCACGGGCCCTCGCCGTCGCCGATGCCGCCGGGCTGCCCGAGGAGACCGTCGCTGCCGGGAAGCTGCCACTCGACCGGTTCGCCGCGCTCATCGCGGGCGCGGAGCTGGTGGTCTCGGCCGATACGGGTGCCGCTCATCTCGCCTCGGCCTACGCCCGGCCGTCGGTCGTGCTGTTCGGGCCGGCGCCCGTGACCGAGTGGGGCCCCCCACCGGGCCCCCATACCGTCCTGACCGATGCCTCGGTACGCCTCGGCGACACCTTCTCCCCGACGCCCGATCCCGCCCTGCTGGCTGTCACGGTGGACCAGGTACTGGCTGCAGCCGCGGCCCACGGCATCGCGTAGCCGAGCCTGCCCCGACCGCCGAGCGGTTCACCCCGTCCGGCCCGGCGCCCGGGACGACCCTGCGGCCGGATGGGGCTGGGCGGGCGAGCTGAGCAGGGTCTTCTGCAGTCTGACGAGGATCCGTGAGAGGGCCCGGGAAACCTGCATCTGCGACATCCCCAGCGCGTCCGCGATCACCTGCTGCGTCTGCTCCATGAAATACCGGCGATAGAGCAGTTCCTTCTCGCTCGGACCGAGGTCGTTCACGGCACCCCGCAGCGAGATCATGTCGTCACTGCGATCCGTACCGCTCGCTTCGACGGCCAGCGTCTCAGCCCAGCCCAGACCCTCGGACTCGGCGTCGAGCGATTCCGGACGGAGGCTGGAGTGGGACGCCTGCGCCTCGAGGATCCTGGCCTCCGCATGACCCAGTTCCAGGCCCAGTTCCCGGGTCGTCGCTTCACGACCGAATCGCTGTGCCAGTGCCGGTGCGGCCCTGGCTATCTCGGTGCGCAGGTCCTGGATCTCCCGCGGCGGACGGATCACCCAGCACGAGTCCCGCAGGTACCGCTTGATCTCGCCGTTGATCGTCGGAACGGCGAAGGACGCGAACGGGACACCGCGCGCAGGATCGAAGCGCTGCACGGCCTTGATGAGCCCCAGGTACGCCACCTGGCGGATGTCGGAGGCCTCCGGGCCCGACGACGCGAAGGACCGCGCCACGGACTCGGCAATGTCCATATGACGCAGGGCGATGTCGTCCTGCAACGCTGCTGTCAGCCGCGCTCCCGGCCGAGCGGCTGTCCCCGGGGTGACCCCGTGAGAGCCGGAGCAGTCAGCGGCGGCGCTGCCGGATATCTCGCCCCGCACCTGGGGTACGGCGGAACTCTGCGTGCGACGCTGCGTCGCCGGAAGAACACTCACGCTCCCCAACAAAACAGCAGACTGATCGATCCGCAACAGTGAACATGGACGGAGCCGCTTTCCTCCACGGGCTTCCCTTCGGGCTGCGAGCACGCTATGGCAACGGACTGCCACCCGTCATCCCGGTCCCCGGACCGGGTCTCAGCCGGGGACGGTGGCAGGGCCCGAGGCCGTGGGCCCGTCGGGTGCCGTGCCTGGGTCGGACGCCGGGCCGGGGACTTCCCGCTTCCATCGGGATGCTCCGAGCTCACCGATGATGGCCTGCAGATGTCCCCGCAGTTCCTCGGACACCAGGGCGCCTCCGCTCACGAGGGTCTGCTCGATGTCGTCGGCGGCGTCGAGCACCTGCCGCCCCGTGGCGGAGAGGGACACCGAGTGCGAGCGCCGGTCGAGGTCGTTCGGCACGCGCAGCACGCATCCCCTGGACTCCAGATGGGAGAGGGTCTTGCCCATGGTCTGGGCCTGCACCCGGACGCTATGCGCAAGCGTGGCCTGGGTCATGGCGCCCTGCTCCGCGAGCACCCCCAGCGCGATCACACCGGCGTGGGTCACCCCGAGGTGGTTCAGCCGTTCCATCCACGCATGTTCCACCAGGCGGGCCGCGGTGGTCAGCAGGCGGCCCGTGGTCCACTGATCCAGATTGCGCATGGCCAACCTTCCTCTCGCTCGCAGAGCTGCAGCTCAGGCACCGGAGCTGAGATCAATGATAGCTAGGCTGTACCCTCTGATTGCCGACCACTTCCTTCTCCGATCCCTTTCCGACCGGAGAAGGAGTCCCGCGGCGGCGAACCATCGATCCTCAGGAGCAGGCATGACGCAGCAACTGGACCAGGGCGCCACGGCGCCCGATTTCACGCTCCCCGATGCGCAGGGCAACCCTGTGACGCTGTCCTCCTTCAGGGGCGGCGATGTGATCGTGTACTTCTACCCCGCGGCTGCCACACCCGGGTGCACCACGCAGGCCTGCGATTTCCGCGACAACCTCGCCTCGCTCGGCGCAGCCGGCTTCACCGTCCTCGGGATCTCGCCCGATCCGGTGGAGAAGCTCGCCGACTTCGTGGAGCAGGAGGCGCTGACCTTCCCCCTGCTCTCGGACGAGGACCACGGGGTAGCGGCGGCCTACGGCGCCTGGGGGGAGAAGAAGAACTACGGGAAGACCTACGAGGGACTCATCCGGTCCACCGTGGTGATCGACGCCGAGGGAACTATCTCGCTGGCCCAGTACAATGTGCGGGCCACCGGTCACGTGGCGAAGCTCCGACGGGACCTCGGGATCGACCGGTAGCCGTCGTGCCGCCGCTGCGGTGGCGCTAGAGTGACACCAGGAAGATGCCCCTGTTCTGCAGGCATCGAGGCGCGAGTGGCGGAATTGGTAGACGCGCTGGATTTAGGTTCCAGTGTCTTCGGACGTAGGGGTTCAAGTCCCCTCTTGCGCACAACAGGATCAGCCGGCCGGAGTCCCCGTGTGGATCCGGCGCCGGGACCGGGCGAACGCTTTCTTCGATTTCCCCACCTGCCTACCCATCCGCCTCCCTGGTTCGACCGAATGACCTCTGAGACATCGACACGATGTGTTCCACCCCACGGCACCGACCGCAGGCACCCGCCCGGTCACATCTACGGAGGATATTCCCATGGCAGTCATCCAGCGCAGGAACCTTTCGATCCTCGGGATCGCAGCAGTATCGATGTTCGGTCTCGCAGCCTGCGGCGGCGGCGACGAGGCGTCGTCCGAGCCCAGCGAGAGCAGCATGGCCAGCGAGAGCAGCATGGCCAGCGAGAGCGCCGAGGCCAGCATGGCCCCGTCGGCCTCCAGTGACGCGATGATGGATCCCGCGGCGAACCTCGTGGGCCCCGGATGCGAGGACTACGCAGCCGAGGTGCCCGACGGCGAAGGCTCGGTTGCCGGAATGGCCCTGGACCCGGTGGCCACCGCTGCCTCGAACAACCCCATCCTGACGCAGCTCACGGCAGCTGTCTCCGGCGGGATCAACCCCGATGTCGATCTGGGCGACACGCTCAACAGCGGCGAGTACACCGTCTTCGCCCCGGTCGACGAGGCGTTCGAGGCACTGCCCGCCGAGACCGTCGAGGGACTCAAGACGGATACCGAGGGACTCACCAGCATCCTCACGTACCACGTGGTCGAGGGCAAGATGCAGCCCGCCGACATCGAGGGCACCACCCAGACCTCGCTCCAGGGCGGCGAGCTCGAGATCAGCGGCTCCGGCGACGAGCTCATGGTCAACGACGCCAATGTCATCTGCGGCGGCGTCCAGACCGCCAATGCCGTCGTGTACCTGATCGACACGGTGCTCTCGGTTCCCGCCGAGTCGTAGCACGGACCGTCCTGGTCCGGCCCTCCATGTGGTCCAGGACGTCCGGACAGGCCCCCTCACCCTCGCGGGGAGGGGGCCTGTTCCATGTCCGGCGAGCGACGCGCCGTCGGGGAACGGACAGGACGATCACCTACACTTGGGGCTTCATCCACCCGGCCCATCGGAGATCCCGCCTGTGAACACTGCCGCCGCGCGCCGCCCCGGTCGCCGGAGCCCCGCCGGAGTCCGCTCCCTCGCCGTCGCGCTGGCAGCCTGCCTCACCCTGGTCTCCTGTACCGCGCCGGAGGAGGCACCGCAGCCGGTCAAGAGCAGCACGGTGGTGGAGGACGACCCGGGGACCTTCCGCTTCGGCACGGCCGCGGACCCGCGGACCCTCGATCCGGCACTCGCCATCGACACCGAGTCCTACCGCGTGACCCGCCAGCTGATGCAGGGACTGGTGGGGATCGATCCCGTCACCTCCGAGCCGGTTCCCCTCCTCGCGGAGTCCTGGACCGAACAGGACAGCGGCCGCGCCTACCACTTCACCCTGAGGGAGGACGTCGTCTTCCACGACGGGCAGCCCTTCAACGCCGCCGCGGTGTGTGCCAACTTCGAGCGCTGGTACACCATGCCGCCCTCCGACCACCTCGACCGGTCGCGGCTGCCGTTCAAGGACGTCTTCAGGGCCTTCTCGGACCAGCCGGAGCTGAGCCTGTACGAGGGGTGCACGGTGACGTCGGAGTACACCCTGACGCTGCAGCTCGCACGGCAGATCACCTCGCTGATCCCCGCGCTGGCGGCACCGGCCTTCGCCCTCGGCTCGCCGGCCGCGCTCACCTCCGATCAGGCCAACGAGCTCAGCCACAGCAGGAGCGGCACGTTCATCTCCAGATTCGGGGCCGCGCCCGTCGGCACCGGCCCGTTCGAACTCGTCCGCTGGGAGGCGGGCGAGGTGGAGCTGAAGTCCTTCGCGAACTACTGGGGCGAAGCCGGGGACGTGGACCGTGTCGTCTTCACCACCATCACGGACGCAGGAGCGCGCGCACGGGCCCTCACCTCGGGGCGCATCGACGGGTACGACTTCGTCTCGGTGGACAGCGCGGTGGACCTCGCCCGCAACGGTGTCCAGTTCCTTCAGCGTGATCCCTACTCGGTGCTCTACCTCGGGCTGAACCAGGATTTCCCCGGCGTGGACGACGTCCTCTTCCGGCGGGCCGTGGCCCACGCGATCGACAAGAGGGCGCTGATCGACGGCCGGTTCCTGGACGGTACGAAGCCGGCCCGCTCCTTCCTGCCCGAGAAGCTCGGGATCAGCACGGAGGACGTCACCACCTACGGATACAACCCTGCACGCGCCAAGGACCTCCTGGAGCAGGCCGGCTACGACGGCGAGGAGCTCCCCTTCTACTACCCGCGCTCCGTCTCCCGTCCGTATTTGCCCGCGCCCGAGAAGGCCTACGCCGAACTGAGCCGCCAACTCGTGGAGGCGGGCTTCAACATCAGGCCCGTGCCGATCGAGTGGAGCGAGGGGTACGTCGACGCCGTCCAGCGTCCCGGCGACCGCGCCTTCCACCTCCTGGGCTGGAGCGGCACCTACCAGGACCCGGACAATTTCCTCGGGGCCCTCTTCGGCAGCACCAGCGCCGAGTTCGCCTACGACGACTCCCAATTGGAGAGCAAGATCACCCGGGCAGGCAGCCTCCCTGCCGGGCAGGAGCGATCCGATGCCTACGCGGACATCAGCGCACAGCTCTCGGAGCGGATTCCGGCCGTGCCGCTGGTGCTGCCCATCTCCGCCCTGGCCATGAGCCCCCGCGTGGTGAGCTATCCCGTGAGCCCGGTGATGAACGAGGTCTTCAACCGGATCGATCTGGCCGACGTGGAGGCGGACGGCAGGCGCTCGGGCTGACCCCGGCGTGGCGGCCCTGACGACCACGGAAGGAATTTATAGATCGTCACCAGCAGACGTTAGGCTGTGGCTGCTAGCACCACGTGACTGGAGACTCCGTTGATCAAGAACACGCAGGGAACACCCGCCAGGACCACCGACGTCGTCCTGATCGGCGGCGGAATCATGAGCGCAACGCTCGGATCCTTGCTCCGGCAGCTCCAGCCCGACTGGGACATCTCGCTGTTCGAACGGCTCGACGTCGTCGGCCTCGAGAGCTCCGACCCCTGGAACAATGCCGGCACGGGCCACTCGGCTCTGTGTGAGCTGAACTACTCGCCCGCCGGGCCCGGCGGTTCCGTGGACCCGGCCAAGGCCGTCGCCATCAACGAGCAGTTCCAGGTCTCGCGCCAGTTCTGGACCCACATGGTGTCCGAGGGACACGTGGGCGATCCGCGGACGTTCATCAATCAGGTACCCCACATGAGCTTCGTCTGGGGCCAGGCGAATGCGGACTACCTGCGCAGGCGCCACGAGGCCCTGAAGCCGCAACCGCTCTTCGACACGATGGAGTTCAGCGAGGACCAGGACACCATCGCCGGCTGGACCCCGCTGCTGATGAAGGGACGCAACCCGTCCCAGCCGGTCGCCGCGTCGCGCGTCGAGGGTGGCACCGACGTCGACTTCGGCTCGCTCACGCGGCAGCTGACCGGGTATCTCGAGGGCACGGGCGTGAACCTCCACTTCGGTTTCGACGTGCTCGACGTGGAGCGCGCCTCCGATGGCCGCTGGGACGTCAAGGTCAAGGACAGGGCCTCCGGCGAGGTCAGCACCGTCACAACGAAGTTCGTCTTCATCGGCGCCGGGGGCGGCGCCCTGCACCTGCTCCAGCGCAGCGGCATCCCGGAGGGCCGGGGATTCGCCGGATTCCCGGTCTCGGGCCAGTTCCTGCGCTGCACCGATCCCGCGATCGTCGACCAGCACGACGCGAAGGTCTACGGACAGGCCTCGGTCGGCGCTCCCCCCATGTCCGTCCCGCACCTGGACACGCGGTTCGTCAAGGGAGAGCGCTCACTTCTCTTCGGGCCCTACGCCGGCTTCTCCACGAAGTTCCTCAAGCAGGGCTCCTACCTCGATCTCCCGGCGTCGATCCGTCCGTCCAATCTTGTCCCGATGCTCGCCGTGGCCAAGGACAACATGTCCCTGACCAAGTACCTCATCACCGAGGTCCTGAAGAACCGGGAGGCGAAGAACGAGGCACTCAACGAATTCCTTCCCTCCGCGGACGGCGATAAATGGGAACTGATCTCTGCCGGCCAGCGTGTACAGGTCATCAAGAAGGCTCCGAAGAAGGGCGGTGTGCTTCAGTTCGGTACCGAGGTGATCACCTCCTCCGACGGCACGGTGGGAGCCCTCCTCGGCGCTTCTCCCGGAGCGTCCACGGCCGCCCCGATCATGGTGGAACTGCTCGAGCGCTGCTTCCCCGCCAACTTCTCCGGGTGGGAGCCAAAGCTCAAGGAGATGCTCCCGGGCTACGGGGTCGAGCTCAACGAGAATCCGGGCCTCGCCTCCGAGGTCCGGTCACTGACCGATTCGGTCCTGAAACTCAAGTAATCCGCAGCGGAGCCGGCCAGGCCACCGTCAGCACCTAAGGCAGGTTCCCCTTGTTCCGTCTGGCCCGGCTCTCCCTAGCCAATCGCGCCCTCATCGCGCTCATCACCATCCTGGCGTCCGTCTTCGGCGTCATCACGCTCGGGTCCCTCAAGCAGGAACTTATTCCGTCCCTGGAGTTCCCGCAGATCACCGTGCTCTCCACGGTGACCGGCGCGTCTCCCGAGTACCTCGACCGGCAGGTCAGCGAGCCCCTGGAGGCGGCCCTGAGCGGCGTGGAGGGTCTCGAATCCTCGTCCTCGACCTCCCGCACCAGTGTCTCCACCATCAGTCTGGTCTTCACCTACGGGACAGATCTGGACCGCGCCCGCGCACAGGTGGACCGGGCCATCTCCGCCGTCCGACCAGCCCTTCCTGACGGCGTCGAACCCCAGTCGCTCGCGGGCAGTGTGAGCGATCTGCCGATCGTCTTCATGGCAGTGTCCTCCGACGAGTCCCTCAGCGAGTTGAACGGCGATCTGCGGCGTCTGACCGTGCCGCGCCTGCAGAAGATCGACGGCGTGCGGACCGCAGACATCTCGGGCGGGACCACGCAGCACGTCGCAATCCTGCCGCGGGACGGGGCGCTCGAGGACGCAGGGCTCACGGTCGCCGACCTCACCAGCACGCTCGAGGACAACGGGGCCCTGTTCCCGGTGGGCACCCTCGAGGACGACCCCCGGTCGCTGACCATCCAGGCGGGCAGCCAGATCGGCTCGCTCGAGGACATCGAGGCGCTGCCCGTTCTCCCTGCCGCCACCGACACGCCCTCCGGCGACGGCGGATCGCAGGCCCCGGACGCACCGTCCCTGCCCGGGAGCCCGGGCACCACGACACCCCCGCCATCCGTCCTCCCGTCCGATCCTCCGGCCCCAGCCGCGGGTCCGGTGGTGACCATCGGGTCCATCGCGGAGGTCTCGCTCACGGATGATGCTCCCACCTCGGTGACACGCACGAACGGTGTGGAGACGCTCGCCCTGACGGTCACGAAGGTACCCGACGGCGACACCGTGGAGATCTCCCAGCAGATCACCGAGCTCGTGCCCGAGCTGGAGACCGAGCTCGGCAACGCGGCCGACATCACGGTGGTCTTCGACCAGGCCCCCTTCATCGAGAAGAGCATCGACGATCTCACCACCGAGGGCATCCTCGGCCTCGGCTTCGCCGTCCTGATCATCCTCGTCTTCCTGCTGTCGGTACGCTCCACGCTCGTCACCGCGATCTCGATCCCGCTGTCTCTGCTCATCACCTTCATCGGCCTCTACGCCGCAGGCTACTCGCTCAACCTCCTGACCCTCGGCGCGCTGACCATTGCCATCGGGCGGGTGGTCGACGACTCGATCGTGGTGATCGAGAACATCAAGCGCCATCTCGGCTACGGGGAGGAGAAGCGGCAGGCGATCCTCACGGCGGTACGGGAAGTGGCCGGCGCCATCACCGCGTCGACCCTGACCACGGTGGCCGTCTTCGCCCCGATCGGTTTCGTGGGCGGCCTGGCAGGCGAGCTGTTCCGGCCCTTCGCTGTCACCACGGGCATCGCGCTGCTGGCCTCACTGGCTGTCTCCCTGACCATCATCCCGGTGCTGGCCTTCTGGATCCTGCCGTGGAAGGCAGCGGCCCGAAAGGACGCTCCGTCCGCTGCGACGGCCGTCGTCCCGGCGTCGCACCACACGGCACGCCATGCAGCAGGCGCGCAGGAGGACGACTCGCGCACGGAGACGTCGTCCGAGCGCCCGTCCCTGCTCCAACGGGGCTATCTGCCGATCCTGACCGTGACGCAGCGCCACCCCGTGGTCACCCTCATCAGCGGGCTGATCGTGCTCGGGGCGACGGCGGCGATGGTCCCGTTCCTGCCGACGAACCTCCTCAGCGGGTCGGGACAGAACAGCTTCTCCATCACCCAGACCTTGCCGGCAGGTTCGAGCCTGACGACGACGACCGACGCAGCGAGCCGGACGGAGCAGATCCTGGCGGATACGCCGGAGATCCAGGACGTCCAGCTGACGGTAGGGAACGCCCAGGGTGGTTTCGCCGCCCAGTTCTCGAGCGGGTCCTCCGTGGCGTCCTTCACCGTCATCACCGACGAGGACGCCGATCAGGAATTGCTGCAGCAGTCGGTCCGCCAGGAGCTCGACGACCTCGAGGGTGCAGGTGAGTTCTCGCTGTCAGGGCAGCAGGGCGGACTGGGGACCTCGAGCACCATCGACGTCGACATCACCGCATCCGAGCGCGACGATCTCGACGCGGCGAACGCCGCGGTCCTCGAGGGCATGCAGGGCCTCGACGGTGCAGGCGATGTGACGAGCAATCTCTCGGCAGCCCAACCGCAGGTGCAGATCGACGTCGACCGCGCGTCCGCCGTGGAGGCCGGACTGACCGAGGGGCAGATCGCCGGACTCCTCGGCGGGAGCATCAGCCCCATCCCGGCCGGCTCGGTCCGCTTCGATGCCAGCGACTTCCCCGTCCTGGTCGGTGAGGGTACCGAGATCACGAGCCTGGAGCAGCTCCGCTCACTCCAGCTCCCCACGGCCCGCGGTCCCATCCCGCTGACGGATGTCGCCTCGGTCGAGGAGCTCCAGGTGCCGCTGTCCATCACCAGCTCGAACGGTGAGCGGACGGCCCGCGTGTCGATCACTCCCGCGAGCGACGACCTCGGCACCCTCACGACCGCGGTGAACGAGCGGCTTGCCGGTATCGACCTGCCGGCCGGGGCGAGCGCCACCGTCGGTGGCGCCTCCAGTCAGCAGGCGGAATCCTTCGACCAGCTGTTCCTGGCACTGTGGGCCGCCGTCGCGATCGTGTACGTGATCATGGTCGCTACCTTCAAGAGCCTCGTACAGCCGCTGATCCTCCTGGTGTCCATCCCGTTCGCCGCCACCGGCGCCATTGCGCTGCTGCTCATCACCGGGATCCCGCTCGGGCTGCCCTCGCTGATCGGCATGCTGATGCTCGTGGGTATCGTCGTGACGAATGCCATCGTGCTGATCGATCTCATCAACCAGTACCGACTGCCACGTGAGGGCGTCCCGGGCCTGCGGGTGGCCGACGCCATTCGCGAGGGCGCCCGGCGGCGCCTGCGCCCCATCCTCATGACGGCGCTCGCCACCATCTTCGCGCTGATCCCGATGGCACTCGGGCTGACCGGCGAGGGCGGCTTCATCTCGCGCCCCCTGGCCGTCGTCGTCATCGGAGGGCTCGTCTCGTCCACGGCCCTCACCCTCATCCTCGTCCCGGTGCTGTACCGCCTCGTGGAGGGGCGGCGGGAGACGCGCGCACTGCGACGGAGGGACGGCGATCAGCACCTCGTCGCGGCAGAATGGGAACCCGACGGCAGAGCAGGGAGGTGAGGGCATGACGGACGATACACCGACCGTGCGCCAGTCGGCGGAGACGTGGGAGTCGCTCTTCCGCGCGCAGGTCTCGCTCATGCGCCGCATCCGGCAAGATCCCGCCTTCTCGGAACTGCCGATCGCCGAGTACGACGTCCTGTTCAACCTGAGCCGCCGGCCCAGCGGCTGGACCCGCCTCAACGAGCTCAACGACCACCTGCTGATCAGCCAGCCCAGCCTCAGCAGGATGGTGGATCGGCTCGAGGCGAAGAAGCTGCTGACCAAGCGGCCGGCGCAGAGTGACCACCGCGGGGTGGAGCTTACCCTGACCGATGCCGGACGGGCCCTGCAGCGGAGGATCGGTTCGGCCCACGTGCACCGCATCCGGGAAGTGCTGGCTCCCCTCCTGGACCCTGCCGAAATGGAGGAGCTGAAAGCGCTCACCGACCGGATCAGTGCACGCCTGGGCCGGTGAGCCCGGCCGCCGGATCTTCCGCAACGGCGCCCGCGAAGGCGCCCGCACACTGCCGTACCGGTCCCTATGCTGGTACGGGTGGCGCTCCTCGACGTCGGTCGGGTGACGTCCCGTCCGGGCAGGGCGGACTGCACGAAAGGGAATCATGAACGACTTCACAGCGGATGCCATCGGCGATCTGACGGGCAGGCGGGTGGTGATCACCGGCGCCAACAGCGGGTTGGGTCTGCAGACCGCCATCGGACTCGGGCGCGCCGGCGCAGAGGTGATCCTCGCCTGCCGCGATGAGCAGCGCGGGCGCGACGCCGAGAAGCGGGTCCGCGCGGAGACCGGGAGCGACCGTATCGAGATGCGTACCCTCGACCTCGCGAACCTCACCTCGGTCCGCGACTTCGCCGCGGGCTTCAGCGGTCCGCTCGACCTCCTCGTGAACAACGCCGGCGTCATGGCGACGCCCAGGGCCACGACCACCGACGGCTTCGAGCTCCAGTTCGGCACCAACCATCTCGGCCACTTCGCCCTGACGGGTCTGCTGCTCGAACACCTGCGGGAGGCCGGAGCAGCCCGCGTGGTGACCCTCTCGAGCCTGGCCCACAAGCGGGGGCGGATCAATTTCGACGACCTGCAGTCGAAACGCAGGTACCGGCGCTGGAAGGCCTACGGTCAGAGCAAGATCGCCAATCTCTACTTCATGGTGGAACTCGACCGGCGCGCACGGGCCGCGGGATGGGACCTGACCAGTGTTGCCGCCCACCCGGGCATGGCCAACACGAATCTCACGGCCGGCATGAACATCCCCGCCGCGCTCGACGTGTTCAATGTCTTCTTCCGGCTCGTGACGCAGTCCGATGCCGCAGGTGCCCTGCCGAGCCTGTACGCGGCCACCTCCGATGACGTCCGCGGCGGAGACTACTACGGACCGTCCGGACCCGGGGAGACCCGCGGTGCGCCGCGCCTGGTGGCTCCGGTGGCGCGCGTCCTCGACCGCGATGTGGCCGTCCGGCTCTGGAATCGCAGCGTCGAGGCGACCGGCGTCGACTACGCGGCCCTGCAGTCCGCCGTGTGACCGGCGGCGTGCCGGGGCTGCGTACGAACGTCGCGGGTGCGCTCCGCGCCCTACGATGAAGTCATGGATCATCATGCCCTGCACTCCGTCGAGGGGGACGACCCCCAGCTGTCCATCACCCGCAGCGACGCGGGTGCACCCAGCATCGCTCCGCCGGTTCTCCTCCTGCACGGCTTCGGCTCGTCGTCGGGGCAGAACTGGGTGGAGACGGGGTGGGTGCGGTTCCTCAATGAGGCCGGTCGGAACGTGATCATGATCGATCTCCCGGCGCACGGCGGAAGTGCGGCACCTGCTGCTGCGAGTGCCTACGCCCCGAGCCGCCTGCGCGCGGACATCCTGCAGGTCCTGGCCGACGAGCACGTGCAGCCCGTGCAGGCCGGCGTCGCGACCTCCGGCGTGGATGTCATCGGCTACTCACTCGGAGCGCGCCTGGCGTGGGAGTTCGGCGCCACCCAGCCGGAGTTCGTCCGGAGGATGGTGCTGGGTGGTCCGGGGACCACGGATCCGCTGGCCGCCTTCGACCTCGAGGCAGCCGAGCGCTTCCTGGCCGGGGGGCCCGCACCCGAGGACGCCGTCACCTCGGATCTGCTGCGGATGGCCCAGCTCCTCCCCGACAACGATCTACCCTCGCTCCTGGCGATGATCTCCGCGATCAAGCTGGAACCCTTCGACCCGCGGGACGCCGTGCCGGGCATGCCAGTGCTCCTGGTGGCCGGTGATCGCGACACCTACGCCGTGGGGATCGAGGATCTCGCGCAGCTCGCACCGGCAGCCGGGACCACGATACTGGCCGGCAGGAACCACACGAACGCGATCACCTCGAGGAGCTTCAAGCAGGCAGCTCTCCGGTTCCTCACCTGAGCCCTCGCGTGCTTCCTACCCGACGGGGACCGCGCCGTCGGCACCATTCGTGCTGCGACGCCTACTTCCGGGAGTCGCCCTCGTCCTCTTCCGGTTCGAAGTGGCTGGGCTCATCGCTCGACCCGGCGGCGACGCCGTCCTCACCTGCGGGGATGGTGCCCTCGGGGCCCGCTCCATCGGCCCGGTCGTCCTCGGGATCATGGCCCTCGCGGGGCTGTGTCTTGTCGGTACTCATGCGTCCTCCTGCGTCGTGGATCGACTCCGATCCTATGCTCCTACCCTGGGGATGGACAGCTGTTCTCCGTCCACCGGTGCGGTCAGTCCCGGGAGACGTTCCGGAGTGCGAGCGCCGATGCGCCGCCCATGACGAGCAGGGCTGCTGCTGCCGCTGCGGGTACGATCGCTGCTCCGGACGCACCGGCGCTCTCGGCCAGCAGCCCGGCGAGGGCGGAGCCGAGCGCAGTTCCGGCGACGATCCCGCTCGCGAGCATCGTCATGACCGTCCCCAGCCTGTTCCCGGGAGCGACCACCGACCCGATCGAGAAGATCGTGACCATCGTGGGGCCCACGAAGATCCCGAGGACGAACAGGACCACCAGCATGCCGGGGATCCCGCCGGGAAGGGCCAGGACCGTCGCCGCTGCCGTCATCCCGACCGCGGAGGCGATCCACCGGCGCGTGTGCTCGAAGCGTTCGGACCAGTACGCCACGGACAGGGCCGCGAAGGCCGAGCTGAGCGCCATGGTGGCGTAGATGAGGCCTGCGGACTCCGCAAGACCGAATTGGCCGGCGAACGCCGTGAGGAAGGTCTGCAGCGAGCCGAAGAACGTGCCCATCGCGACCATGCCGATGACCGGCAGCAGGACGTGGACGGGACGGATACCGCGGGCGGCCGCTCCGCGGTCGTCGTCGGACGGCATCGAGCGGGCATCGCTGTGCAGCACCGTCGGGTGGACGGCGAAGGCGCTGACGAGCGTGATCGTCAGGACCGCCGCGACGGCGAGCGGTAGCCAGGGAGCGATCAGGCTCGCCAGGATGCCCACGAGCGCCGGCCCGAGGACGAAGGTAAGTTCATCGGCCGTGCCCTCGTAGGACAGGGCCGTGTCCATGTCGTTGCGTGGACCGCGCCGGGTCATCGCCATCCAGCGCACCCGGGCGAGCGGGCCGATCTGCGGGCAGGTGAAGCCCATCGCGAAGGATGCTGCCAGGACGACGGCGAGCGAACCAGGGGTGAAGTCGTTCGTCGTCAGGGTCACGGTCACCAGCGTGGCGATGGCGAGGGCGTTGAGGACCGCCGAGATCAACAGCACGATGCGCTGGCCCCTCCTGTCCGCGAGGAGGCCGAGGAGCGGGGCGCCGAGCGCCGAGCCGAGACCCACGGCACCGGCGGCGAACCCTCCGGCGGCGTAGGAGCCGCTGGCGGTCGTCACCAGTGTGAGAGCACCGACGGTGAGCATGGCGAGGGGTAGTCGGGCGAAGAACCCGATGACCAGGAAGGAGGGGCCTGCGAGACGGGGCAGGACACCGAACTTGCCCAGTGGCGACCTCCGGCTGGCCGTGGTCTGAGCGGCGTGTCCGTCGGTGGACGAGGAGGGGGCCGGTGTGGCCGGCGAGGGATTCTTGAACATGGTCTTTCCGGGTGCAGTAAGTGCGCATCGTCCCCCCTCCCGATGCGCCCGACCCGTAACAGACTGAGTTTACACGACGGCGGGTTGCCCCACGATGCGCAGCAGTGATCCCTGCCGCCCCTTCACCACCTGGAGCTGGGCGTACACCCGCTGCTTCAGCTCGGGCACGTGACTCACGAGGCCAACCACGCGGCCGCCGCTGCGGAGACCTTCCAGGGCATCCATGACCTGCTCCAGCGCCTGCTCGTCGAGGGAGCCGAAACCCTCGTCGATGAAGAGCGTCTCGATATCGAGCCCTCCCGCCTCCTGCTGCACCACATCGGCGAGTCCGAGGGCCAGGGCGAGCGAGGCCATGAAGGACTCCCCTCCGGACAGGGTGGAGGTGTCACGTCTGTTGCCGGTCCAGCCGTCCACCACGTCGAGTCCCAGACCTGAACGGCGGTTGCCCGCGCGGGCGTCGCTGTGGACGAGCTGGTAGCGCCCGTCGGACATCTCCAGGAGCCGCTCCGTGGCCGCGGCCGCCACCTGTTCCAGGCGGGAGGCGAGCACATAGGTGGCCAGCGGCATCCTGTAGAGGTTCTCCCCGCCTCCCCGTGCCGTCTCGGCGACAGCTGCAACCAGCGCGGCCTCTTCCCGGAGGGGCTCGACGATCCGCTCGAGCCCCTCGAACTCCCGCGTGTACGCCTGGAGCTGCGCCACGGAGTGGGTCAGCACCTCCGCTCCGATTCCTGCCCGCTGCGCGCGGACCCGGAGATCGTCGGCCTGTTCCGCCGCGACCCGCTCGTCCTCCGCCGTCGGCGCGCGCGAGCCGTCCTGCTCCTCGCCCAGACTGGTGCGGACCGCCTCGTCGTCCCAGGCTGCATCGAGGCGATGGCCGCGGATCTCGTGCTCCCTGATGGACTGTCCCAGGCGTTCGCGGCGGTCCACGGTCAGCAGTGCGGCGCGGGCCTCGGCGACGGAGTCGAAACGCTTCTCGCGCAGCGCCTGCTCCAGGTGCTCGGTGGTGTCCGCCCTGTCGGCCAGCGCCCGGGTCACGGCTTCACCGGCACGACGAAGCGCCTCGAGATCCTCGGCCGCCCCCTGCACGTCCTCGATCCGCCGGGCCAGGGTCGGTGCCTCGCCGAGCAGGCCCACGACGCGAAGCTCCAGCTCAGCAGCGAGGTCCGTCAGGGATGCCCGGCGGGTGTCGGCCGTCGCTCGCTCCTCGCGCAGGCCTTCGCGGTCGAGAGTCCGCTGGTCGGCCTCGCGCGTGAGCTGGTCGATCTGGTCCTCCACCGCAGCACACTCCGTGTGTGCGGTCTCGGCTTCCTGCAGCCGCTGCCGGGCCACTGTGGTTGCCTCCGCTGCGTCCTCCGGCGAGAGCCCGCCGACCAGCGCGCTGAGCTCCGCGATGTCGAGCAGTGCCCGGTCGCGGACCTCCCGGGCCCCGTGCTGCGCTGCTTCCGCCTCGTCCTGGCGGCGGCGCGCCGACTGTTCCTCGGCCAGGGTCACCCGATCACCGCCCGACGACGCGACGGGTGCGGGGTGATCGGGGCTTCCACAGACGGGGCACGGCTCACCGTCCACGAGCCGTTCCGCGAGTTCGTCCGCCGCCTGCTCGAGCCTGAGCTGCAGGGCGGCCAGCCACTGCTCCTTGAGCGCCAGGAAGTGTGTCGACGCTTCCCGGAAGCGGTCGTCGGCCTCGGTCCTGCGCGCCTGGGCAGCCCGGTGGTCCTGGACGCTCTGCTCGGCGGCGGTGGCGGCTGCGAGACCGGTGCGCAGGTGTGTCAGACCGTCGGCGGCACGGCGGAGGGGTTCGAGCCGCTCGATCCCGGCCGCGCGCTGGTGCTGGATCTGCGTCAACGCCGCGGTCGCATCGCGGATGGCGTCGTCGAGCCCGCTGATCGTGGAGGTCAGAGCGCGGGCCTCCGCGCGGATGCCGAGCAGTCGCTGCTCGTCGGGTAGGGCTGCCCGGAGGACGGCCAGCGCAGCGGACGAGGCAGCACAGGCCCGGCCGAGTGCGGCGTCGGCAGGTGCACGAATGCTGTCGGCAGCTCCAGGTGCTCCGCCGGGAACGTCCGGTTCCGCCTCGAGATACTCCGGGACCACCGGATTGTTCCGCGCTCGGTCGAGGGCTGCGGCCTGACCTGCCAGGGCCAGCTGCACGGTCGCTGCCGCATCGTCGTCCAGGCGGAGCCCCTTGGCGAGCGACTGCGCCCGATCGTGCCGAGCGGCGGCGTCCGTCATTGCCGCGACGTCCGCCGCTCGGCCCTCGTGGTCGCTCTGCTGCTCGCGGAGCGCGGCGAGCACGCCGTGGTCCCGGCGTCTGCCGCGGAGCGAGGTGAGGACACCGTCGGCGAGCCTGCCCTGCTCATCGAGTGCGCTGTGCTCCTCGGCCACGCCGTTCCGCCGTTCCGAGAGGTCCGCGGTGAGGGAGCGCATGATGTCCACCCGCTCCTCCGCGGCGTGGTCCGCGGTCGCGGCGGCTGCTCCGGGTCCGTGGCGCTCCGCCTCGTCGACCGCGCGCTGGAAGAGCTGGCCCAGCCTGGCCTCCTGCCCGGCGACGTCGGCACCGAGCCGCTGGCTCTGCTCGGCGAACAATCGCTCCAGGACCTCGAACCGCGTTGTCGAGAAGAGTCGCTGCAGGAGCTCCCGGCGGGTGGTGGCGTCGGCCCGCAGGAACGCCGCGAACTCCCCCTGCGGGAGCATCACCACCTTGGTGAACTGCTCCTTGTCCATACCCAGCACGGAGTGCAGTTCGAGCCCGGCCTCGTCGTTCCGCGTGGAGCGCTGCACCCAGTCCGCGCCGACGAGTTCGCTCAGCAGCGTGCGTGCCTGCTCGGTGGTGGTGCCGGTCCCGCGCCGCGCCGGGCGCTGCCAGGCGGGGGACCTGACCACACGGAAGCGGCGGGTGCCGGCGGAGAACTCTAGGGAGACCTCCGGCGCCACCGACTCGGCGGCGTGGTCGCTCCGGAGCCGCTTGGCGGTCCGCACTCCGGGGACCGAGCCGTACAGGGCGAAGCAGACGGCGTCGAGCACACTCGACTTCCCGGCCCCCGTGGGTCCGTTGAGGAGGAACAAGCCCTGGCTGGAGAGTGCGTCGAAATCGACGCCCTGGCGGTCGGCGAAGGGCCCGAAGGCCTGGAGTTCGAGCCGGTGCAGTCTCACGGGTCCGCCCTAGCGTTCGTTCGCGAGACTCAGCGCGGTGTCGACCGTCGACCTGACCAGGGCCTGTTCCTCGTCCGAGGCCTTCCTGCCGCGCACGTGCTCGAGGAAGCCACAGCAGATTTCGGCGTCGTCCCGGGCATCAGCGATCCGCCGGCTGTAGCTCCGTGCGTCCTCCGGGGCGCCGCCCTCCGGGGCGAACGCGAGCACCAGGGTGTCCGGGAACCTCGCCCTGAGGCGTTCCATGGCTCGCGCCGGCCGTTCGGGATCGGTCAGTGTGATGTGGCAGTAGGCTTCCCGGGCCCACTCCAGGTCCTCGCGGACCAGCAGATCCGCCAGGGATCCGCTGAGCACCGCGAGTGCACGGGGCGCGGGCCAGTGGACGGCGTGGATGGTGGAGACACCGCCGGGCCCGACGTCGAGGAGCCACGCCCCCTTCTGCTGGTGGACCTCGGAGAACGAGTAGGCCAGCGGCGATCCGGAGTAGCGGATGGTCTCGGTCAGTGTCTGCTGCCCGTGCAGGTGGCCCAGGGCGCTGTAGTCGAAGCCCTCGAAGAGAGCCGGCGGAACGGAGCTCAGGCCCCCGATGGCCAGGTCCCGCTCGCTGTCCGATCCGCTGCCGCCGGCCGCGAAGCAGTGCGCCATGACGATCGAGACCACGGCCCCGTCGGCGGACCTCGCCTCCAGATCAGCACGGATCCGACGGAGCGCAGCAGCGGTCACCGCGGTGTGCGTGGCACTGTCCGCCTCCAGGGGCCCGGCCACCACGCGGGGCTCCAGATACGGCACGCCGTAGACGGCCAGCTCGGCGCCGGGACCGAGGGGAAGGATCACGGGGACGGCGATGTCCTCGATCCGGGTGCGCAGATGCACTCCCCCGCGGGCGAGGATCCGTCCACCGAAGCCGAGCCTCGTGGCGGAGTCGTGGTTGCCGCTGCTGACCACCACCTGCGCGCCGGCGATCGTCAGGCGTTCCAGGGCCTCGTCGAACAGTGCCACGACGTCGACGGCGGGCAGGGCGCGGTCGTAGACGTCCCCTGCCACCAGGACAACATCCACCTGCTCCTCGCGCACGGTCTTCTCGAGGCTGTCGACGAAGATCCGCTGGGCCTCGAGGGTGCCGGTGCCGTGGAACGAACGGCCCAGGTGCCAGTCGGACGTGTGGAGGATCCTCATGCAGAGCACGCTACCGCCGCCGGGGGACATTACCGGTACCGGCGCCGCCTGCCCGTGCCCGGTCCCTAGACTGGTCGGGTGACGAATGACAGCCTCTCCACCAGCACCTCCCCCGCACCCGCCGATCCCACGCCCGGGCCGCTCGAATACGAGGACAGGGTGCTGGGCTGCCTCCTCGGGGGTTCGGCCGGCGATGCGTACGGCATGCTCCATGCAGCCGGTCGTGATCCGGTCGAGGCGCTCCGTGATCCCTCCCTTCTCGCGGTTTCCTCGGCGACCTCCCTGACCCTGTACACCGTCGACGGTCTGGTGGAGGCGCTCGAGTGGGCCAACGACGGCGTCGCCGCGGACGAGACGGCATGCCTCTGGCTCGCCTACCTGCGCTGGCTCCGGCGCCAGGGAGAGCATCTTCCGCCGCATGCTCCCGCCCCGCCGGATCGGTGGCTGGACCGGCAGACTGGCCTGCTGACCGAGCAGCAACCCGACCGGGACACGCTGCAGGCCCTCCTCTCGGGCGAGATGGGAACACGGTCGCGTCCCCTCGATTCCCGCTCGGCCGGTCCCGGGGCCCTGATCCGCTCGGCGCCCTTCGGGCTCGTCCCGCGGATCCCGGCGAGCATGGCGGAGAGGCTCACCCTCGACGCCGCGGCGCTGACCCACGGCGCGCAGGAGGCGACGGCGCCCGCCGCCACCTACAGCGCCATCATCCGGGCGCTCGCGATCGACGGGCAGGATCTCACCGGGGCGCTCGGGAGCGCCGCGGAGACCGGTCCTCCCGCCGCCGGCGCAACGGCAGAGCCGACAGCAGCAGGAACCCTGTATGCCGCCGTGCAGGGCGTCCTCGCCGGCACGGCAACGAGCACCTCATCGCGGGAGCAGTTCGTCCGCGCCCTGGCCCACACCGTGAAGGCCGATGCGCCCGGCGCCTCGCCCATCGCCGCATCATCGCTGGCCGGAGGCATCATGGGAGCCCTCCACGGGACGAGCGCCCTGCCCGGCGCCTATCTCTCCTCCTCCGGCACTCCGGAGATCGTCCGGGCGGTGGCGCAGACACTCTTCAGACAGACCTCGGGCGCGTGAGGCCGTACCGCACCGGGACACCGCGGCGGGCCGCCACCGGACCTAGGGTGGAGGACATGTGGAACCCCCGTGCCCTCCCCGCACTGTCCGGCCAGCGCATTCTCGTCACGGGCGGCAACGCCGGGCTGGGCTACTTCGCCTGTGAACAACTGGCCGGCGCCGGCGCGAGCGTGATCATGGCATCGCGCGGCAAGGAGAAGGCGCTGCGCGCCATCCGCGCCATCCATGACCGCCATCCCGACGCCGAGGTCACGTTCCAGCGCCTCGACCTGGCCGATCTGTCCTCCGTGCGCAACGCTACCGAGGCCCTCGCAGCGGGCGACGCCGTGACGGGACTGCTCGCGAACGCCGGGGTGGTGGGGTCAGCGGAACGGCGGACGACGGCGGACGGCTTCGAGCTGCAGCTGGGCACGAATCACCTGGGTCACTACGCGCTGATCGCCGGGCTCCTGCCCGCACTCACCGACGCCGGGGCGAGGATCGTCCAGCTGGGCAGTATCAGCCACCGCTGGGCCAGGCTCACTCCGACGTCCCTGCAGCCGTCGTCGTACCGGAACGCCCGCGCCTACGCGACGTCGAAGCTGGCCGTCACGGCCTTCGGCTTCGAGCTGGCACGTCGCCTGGAGCTGACGGACAGCCGGGCCACGAGCGTCGTCGCCCATCCCGGGTTCTCACTGGGGATGCTCACTTCCGAGCGCCCCGGAGTCGCGGCCCACAAGGAGGCGCCCCGCTGGCGGCAGCGCGTCATGGCCACCGTGGCCCAGGGCAAGGACGACGGCGCCTGGCCCCTCGTGCGCGCCGTGACGGACCGGTCCATCCCCAATGGCGCGTACTGCGGGCCCGCCGGCTGGTTCCAGCTCGCGGGAGAACCCACCCTGGTTCCGGTGAAGCGCCATGCCCGCGACAGTACCGCAGCCTCCCGACTGATCGACCTGTCCGCGGCTCTGACCGGCGTCGAGCTCCGCCTCTGATCCTGCTGCCGGGTGGGTGTCGGAACAGCTAGGGACGGTGCAGCGGGAAGGATCCCCCGGTGAGGCGCAGGAACTGTTCCTCCGACAGGACGTCGATCGCGTGACCACGCTCGTTGAGTTCGAGCACGCGGCGGACCTTCCCGGTCACGCGCCCGTGGCGTAGGTCGGAGGCGACGAAGCCGTCGCCCACCACCAGCACGGTGGTCCGCCGCGTCACCGAACTCGCCGGCTGTGCGCCGAGGCCGGCAACGCGTTCCTTCGCCTGCGGTCGCGGCATGCCGAGGGACCCGGTGAAGACCACCGTCTGGCCGTAGAGGGGGTGCCGCGGATCGGCCTGCATGTTGGGGAGGGGATTGACGCCCTCCTCCGGCCAGCCCGCCCAGCCGGCCGCCAAGGACCCGCGACCCAGGGCCGTCCGTGTGGCCTTCGAGAGCTCGTCGACCCCCGGCGCGTACTGCTCGGCCCGCGAGAGCGGCAGGCTGTGGATCTCGAGGACCTCCTCCACGGAGGCTGCGTCCCACCGGTCCGCGATGTCGATCATGATGCCGGCGCAGGCGCGGGCATCCTCCACCGCGTCGTGGTGCTTGAGCAGGGGCACTCCGGCCGCTTCCGCGACGAAGGGCAGCGAGTAGGACGGGAGGGTGTAGCTCCGGCGGGAGAGGACCACGGTGCAGGCGTATTCCCAGGCCGGACCGGGCAGTGAGGACACCTCCAGCGCGGACCGGATGACGCCGAGATCGAACGCGGCGTTGTGCGCCACGAGGACGTCCGCTCCGATGAATCCGCCGATCTCCGGGAAGAGGTCACCGAAGCGCGGAGCATCCCGGACCATCTGCGAGGTGATGCCGTGGATGGCGATGTTCCGGGAATCGAAGTGGTCGTGGTCCGCGGGTGGCCGCATCAACCAGGAGGCTTCCTCCACGATGCGCCCGTCCCTGACCTTCGTGAGACCGACGGCGCACGGCGAGCCGCGGAAACCGTTCGCTGTCTCGAAGTCGATGGCCGTGAACGCGATTCCCACGCCTCCACTTTACCGCTCATCAGGCGCGCTTCTGCCGGTGCTTACGGATCTTCGAGACCACGAAGTAGATCACGAACAGGGCGACGGCGATAATCACGATCCGCTGGAAGATTCCCGCGTACTCCTCGACGACGCTCCAGTTCTCCCCCAGGTAGAAGCCCGCCAGGACGAAGATCGAGTTCCAGATCAGACTGCCGGCGGTGGTGAGCAGCAGGAACTTGCCCACAGCCATCCTCTCGATTCCGGCCGGGATCGAGATCAGGCTCCTGAAGATGGGGATCATCCTCCCGAAGAAGACGGCGCGGTACCCGTGCCGGTCGAACCACGCCTCCACCCTGTCGACGTCCTCGAGGTCCACGAGGGGCACCTTCGAGACGAGCCGGCGCATGCGGTCCCTCCCCAGCCAGGCGCCGATGGCGTAGAGCACGAGGGCTCCGACGACCGAGCCCAGGGTGGTCCAGATGATCGCCTCCGCGAGCGAGAAGTTCCCCCGGCTCGCGGTGAAGCCGGCCAGGGGAAGGATCACCTCGCTGGGCAGCGGCGGGAAGAGATTCTCCAGCGCGATGGCCAGTCCGGCACCGGGCGCGCCGATGGTCTCCATGAGGTTGACGGCCCAGTCCGCGACACTGCCGAGGGAGGAACTGTCCGACGTCGTCGTCGCGGTGGCGAGCGGGGCTGCGTCGATGATCTGGGCGATGCTCACGATGTGTCTTCCTCTTCGTCGGTCGTGCAGGACCGACGGTTTGCGGTGGTGGGGTGGTACTCAGGCGAGTGCGTCGACCAGGTGCGGCAGCAGGGCCCTGAAGGCGATACCCCGGTGGCTGATCGTGTTCTTCTCCTCGGACGAGAGTTCCGCGCAACTGCGGTCGAGTCCGTGGGGAACGAGGATCGGGTCGTAGCCGAAGCCCCCCGTGCCCCGCGGTGCAGTGAGCAGGTGTCCGCGGAGCCGGCCGGTCTCGATGGTGCCGCCGCCGTCCGGGTGCGCCAGCGCCGCGGCACATTCGAAGGCGGCGCCGCGCTGTTCCTCCGGGATGTCCGCGAGCTGTGCCAGGAGGAGGTCCAGATTCGCTGCGTCGTCGCCGTGCCTACCGGCCCACCGTGCCGAGAAGATCCCGGGGGCACCTCCCAGGACGTCCACCGCTAGCCCGGAATCGTCCGCGACGGCGAGGAGTCCCGTGGCGCGGGCCGTCTGCTCGGCCTTCAGGAGTGCGTTCTCCCGGAAAGTCACTCCGCTCTCGACCACGTCCGGGGCGCCGGCCGCCGCAGCATCGATGACCTGCGTGTCGACGTCGAGCCCCGGCACCTGCCCGCGCAGCAGGTCACGCAGTTCCCGGAGCTTTCCTGCGTTACGTGTGGCCAGGACGAGCCGGGGCTGCGGAATGTCAGGCACCCGGGGAGTCCCGGAGTGCGTCCTGCTGGATCCCGGCGAGCCGCGCCGTCCCCAGGAGCGCGAGGTCGAGCAGCGCGTCGAGCTCCGCGCGGTCGAAGGGTGCACCCTCGGCTGTGCCCTGGACCTCGACGAAGGTCCCCGAGCCGGTGACCACCACGTTCATGTCCGTCTCGGCGCGCACGTCCTCGACGTACGGCAGATCGAGCATGGGGATGCCGTCGATGATGCCCACACTGACGGCAGAAACGGTATCTGTCAGGGGCGACGCCGAGGCGGGGATCAGCTTCTTGTCCTTCGCATAGCTGATGGCGTCCGCAAGGGCCACATAGGCGCCGGTGATCGCTGCCGTCCTGGTGCCGCCGTCGGCCTGCAGCACGTCGCAGTCGAGCACGATGGTGTTCTCCCCGAGCGCTTTCGTGTCGATGATCGAGCGCAGCGAGCGGCCGATCAGCCGCGAGATCTCGTGGGTCCTCCCACCTATCTTCCCCTTGACCGACTCGCGATCGGAGCGCGTGTTCGTGGCCCGGGGAAGCATCGCGTACTCCGCGGTCACCCAGCCCGTGCCCCGGCCCTTGAGCCACCGCGGCACGCCGCTCGTGAAGGACGCCGTGCAGAGCACGCGGGTATTGCCGAACTCGATCAGCGCCGATCCCTCGGCCTGCGTGGACCAGCCGCGCGTGATGGTGATGCTGCGCAGCTCGTCCGGCGTCCTGCCGTCCGCGCGCGCTGGGGACGAGGGTGTGGCGCCGGCGGCGTCGGGTGAGGAATTCGCGGAAGTCATGATTTCCAGTCTAGACGCGCAGGGCCGGGGAGCTCAGACCTGGTAGGACACACCGGCGACGGCGACGGCGAGCTGGCCGTCGTAGCTCTGCCGCGCCTCGCCCACAGAGACGTTCGCATCGTTCCACACCGGCAGATGCGTCAGGAGCAGTCGTTTCACGGCAGCCCGCGTGGCGATCTCGCCCGCACGCCGCCCGGTCAGGTGTACTCCGGTGATCGCGTCGTCGCGGCCCTCGTGGAACGCTGCCTCGCAGAGGAAGATGTCGGCGTCGCGGGCGGCGTCCACCACGCCGTCGCAGGCGTCGGTGTCCCCCGAGTACGTGAGTACCCGGGCCCCGCGGTCGTCCGTCCCCGGGGCCTCCACGCGCAGGGCGTAGGCCTCCTCCTCCGTATGGAGGACATGGAACGGGGTGACGGTGAACGGCCCCACCGAGACCGCCGTGCGGTCGGACCAGGAGCGGAAGTCGAAGTCCTCGTGCATGCCGGGATCCGGATCGAGGCCGTAGGCGCTGGCCATGCGGTCGGCCGTCGCCGCCGGGCCCCACACGGGGATGCGCGGCAGCTCCCAGCCGGCAGGGTCCCAGCGCACGGCCACGTGCAACCCGCACAGATCCATGCAGTGGTCGGGGTGGAGATGCGAGAGGAAGATGGCGTCGATCTCCCGCAGGTCGGTGTACCGCTGGAGGGCTCCCAGCGAGCCGTTGCCGAGATCGAGGAGCACCCGCCAGGTGCGGCCCTCCCACTCCGCGGTCAGCAGATAGCAGGAGGCCGGCGACTGGGGTCCGGGGAAGGACCCGCTGCAGCCGACGATGGTGAGTTTCATGCGCGCCGCGATCCTGCGGCGGTGATCATGTCGGGCGTGATGCGCGCGAGGCTGCCGGTGGGGTACTGCTCGGCCACGCGGTCCACGTGCTGCACGCTGAGGACCTCCGGCCCCAGGAAGCGCCGGGCGAGTACCTCGAAGTTCGCGGCATCCCCGGTGGCGGCGAAGCGGTGCGTCCCCGGTCCGGTCCCGGTGCGCTCGAGTCCGTGGGAGATGAGGGCACGGTAGACGTCCTTCGCCGTCTCCTCGGCGCTCGAGACGAGCGTGACGGCGTCGCCCATGACGTAGGAGATGACACCGGTGAGCAGCGGGTAGTGGGTACAGCCGAGCACGAGGGTGTCCACGTCAGCGGCCTTCAGCGGGGCGAGGTACTCCTCGGCCGTGCGCAGCAGTTCCGGGCCACCGGTGATACCGGCCTCCACGAACTCCACGAAGGCGGGGCAGGCCACGGACGTGACGTCGAGGTGGGTCGCGGCGGCAAAGGTGTCGTCGTACGCGCGGGAGCCCACGGTGGCCGTCGTGCCGATGACGCCCACGCGGCCCGAGCGGGTCGAGGCGACGGCCCGGCGCACCGCCGGCTGGATGACCTCGATCACGGGGATCCCGTAGCTGGCCGTATAGCGTTCGCGCGCGTCGCGCAGGACGGCGGCCGACGCCGAGTTGCAGGCGATCACGAGGAGCTTCACCCCGGAGTCGACCAGTTCGTCCATGATGGCGAGCGCATTGGCGCGGACCCGCGCGATCGGCAGGGGTCCGTACGGGCCGTTCGCGGTGTCACCCACGTACATGATGGACTCGTGGGGTAGCTGGTCGATGACGGAGCGCGCCACCGTCAGGCCACCGACGCCGGAGTCGAAGATCCCGATGGGCGCCTCACTGCGGTCCACGGTTGCTGGCTCGGAACTCATGACCTCTGACACTAGGGCGTGCTGCCGACGAAAACTATTCATCGGTCCGTGGCTTTTGTCACAGCACCTCGTGGGCCTTATGCGGCGACGAGGGCGCGCGCCGGGTCAGCGCTGCAGCTTCGCGGCCTTCAGCATGGCCTGCACGAGCGATTCCTGCAGCCAGGTGATGAAGTTGTAGACGAGGGCCAGATAGGAGTCCACGTTGTCCACGTCCTTGGAGTCCGCGACGTCGTGGAGGCGCTCGGCGTCCTCCTCCGTCTCGATGCTCAGGCGGTCAGCGAGGACGAGCCGGACGTCGTTGAGTGCCTGAGCCAGGAGCCGTCCCTGCTCGCCGTTGAGCGTCATGGGACTCGACTCGATCAGCAGGGCGCTGCCGCGCAGGGCGCCGATCTTCTGCTCGCGCAGGGAACGCTCGGTCAGGCGGCGGAAGGCGAGTGCCTCGTCGTCGTCGCCACGGATGGCGTCGGGCAGGAGCCGTCGCACGGCGGAATCATCCGGGGCCGTGGCGTCGGCGTCGGCGCCCGACATGCCCACGAGGGCGGCGAGGGGATCGTCGCTGGGCCCGGTCTCGGGCTCGAGCATGGAGATGACGTCGTCGAGCAGGGCGCCGAGCAGGCGCGCCTCGCCCGGCTCCAGCGCCCCGGTGATGCCGCGTCGGGTGGACTTGAACGGTTTCGCCATGGGTCGGTCTACTCGCTTCCGGCTTTTTCGAAGGTGGCCCAGAGTCCGTACGAGTGCAGGGCCACCGTGTCCTGCTCCACCTTCTCGCGTGTGCCCGAGCACACCGCCGAGCGGCCCGCCTCGTGGACCTCGAGCATGAGGGTGCGGGCCTTCGCCTCGCTGTATCCGAAGTACGTCTGGAACACGAAGCTCACGTAGCTCATCAGGTTCACGGGGTCGTTCCAGACCACCACCACCCACGGCTGGTCCAGATCGGTCTTCTCGGCCGTCCGTACCTCTTCCTTCGTATCGGTGCCGATCGCAAAGCCTACTGTCATGATCCCAAGTCTAGGTCGCATGGACCCCGCCCCGGGCCGACTACGCACACAGCGAAGGCCCAGCTATCGTGTCAGGAGTGACCGACGCCCCGACCACCGCCCTGCCCGACGCCGCGAGTACGGCGCCGCGCATCGCGAAGGCGCCCAACAGCGCACTGTTCACCGATCAGTACGAACTCACCATGCTGCAGGCGGCCCTGCACTCGGGTGCGGCCCATCGGCGCTCGGTCTTCGAGGCCTTCGCGCGCCGGCTGCCGGCCGGCCGCCGCTACGGCGTCGTCGCGGGGACGGGACGCCTGCTGGAGGAACTGGCGGCCTTCCGGTTCGAGGACGAGCAGCTCGGCTTCCTCAGCGACCAGCGGATCGTCGACGACTCGACGCTCGCGTGGCTCGCTGACTTCCACTTCACCGGGTCCATCTCCGGCTACGCCGAGGGCGAGGCCTACTTTCCGCACTCCCCCATCCTCACGGTGGAGTCCACCTTCGCCGAGGCGTGCATCCTCGAGACCCTCATCCTCTCGATCCTCAACCACGACAGCGCCATCGCCTCGGCCGCCTCACGCATGAGCGGCGCGGCGGCCGGCCGGCCCTGCATCGAGATGGGCTCACGCCGTACGCACGAGGAGGCCGCGGTCGCCGCGGCCCGGGCAGCCATGATCGGCGGCTTCACCAGCTCCTCCAATCTGGAGGCGGGCCGCCGGTACGGCATCCCCACGGTCGGGACCGCCGCCCACTCCTTCACCCTGCTGCACGATTCCGAGCGGGCCGCCTTCGAGGCGCAGGTGGCCTCGTTCGGCCGCGGCACGTCACTGCTCGTGGACACCTACGACGTCGAGCAGGGCGTGCGCACCGCCGTCGAGGTAGCCGGGGCCGAGCTCGGAGCCGTCCGTTTGGACTCGGGCGATCTGGTGGCACAGGCGCGCTGGGTGCGCCACCTCCTGGACGAGCTCGGGAACAGCGGCACCCGGATCGTCGTCACCTCCGATCTCGACGAGTTCGCCATCGGACTGCTGGCCTCAGCCCCGGTGGACTCCTACGGCGTCGGTACCTCGCTGGTCACCGGCTCCGGCGCACCGACGGCCGGTATGGTCTACAAGCTCGTGAGCCGACAGGGCGACGACGGCACCTTCGTCCCCGTGGCCAAGGCCGCGAAGAACAAGGCCTCCGTGGGCGGCCTCAAGCACGCGCTGCGGCGCCTCGACCCCAAGGGCGTGGCACAGGCTGAGGTGGTCGGTATCGGGATCAGCCCCGCCAACGACGGAAACGACCGCCCGCTCGTGGAGCAGTTCGTCAAGGACGGTGTGGTCCTCGACGGATGGACGGGGCCGGACGCCGTCGTGCGTGCCGCGGACCGGCACGCACGCTCCGTCGCCGAACTGCCCGGAGCGTCACGGCGCCTGCAGCGCGGTGAGCCCGTCATTCCCACCGAGTACGAGGAGGCAGCATCATGACACGAGCACTGATCATCGTGGACGTCCAGAACGACTTCTGCGAGGGCGGGTCACTCGCGGTCGACGGCGGTGCCCGGGTGGCGGCCGATATCAGCGACCACATCGACGAGCAGGCCAGAACCTACGACGTCGTCGTCGCGACCCAGGACTGGCACATCGATCCTGGGGCCCACTTCTCCGAGACCCCCGACTACGTGGACTCCTGGCCCGTCCACTGCGTGGCCGGCACCCGGGGTGCCGAGTTCCATCCGGATCTCGATGTGGAGAGCATCGACGCCGTGTTCCGCAAGGGTCAGTTCGAGGCGGCGTACTCCGGCTTCGAGGGGGTCAAGGCGCCCGACGACGAGGTACCGACCGGTGAGCAGAAGCTCGGCGGCGGCTCCGTGGAACCGGCGGAGAGCCCCCTGACGCTCGACGACTGGCTACGCGAGCACGAGGTGGACGACGTCGTCGTCGTCGGTCTGGCCACCGACCACTGCGTCCGAGCGACCGCGCTCGATGCCCTGCAGGCGGGATACTCGGTCTCGGTCCTCACAGCGCTGACGCGTGGCGTCAACGAGAACCGCTCCGAGCAGACCCTGGACGAACTGGAGTCGGCAGGCGCCGACCTCGAGCGATGACCGTGGTGGTACGGCGTCCTCGGGCGCCGTACCACCGCGGCTCCTACTTCTTGCCGATGAACCAGTCCTGCAGCTTCTGCAGCCGGCGCTGGAGCTGGTCCTCGTTCGCCTGCGCCACGGCCGGCCCCCCACACTGACGGCGCAGCTCCGTGTGCACCTGCCCGTGGGGCATGCCGGTGCGTGCGGCCCAGGCGGAGACATTCTTCGCCAGTTGCCCGCGCAGATCGGTGAGCTGCCGGTGGTCCACCACGAGCGGCTCGGTGGCGGGTACCGCCGGAGCGTTCTTCCGGCGGGACTGCTGTTCGTGCTGGCGCTGGCGCAGCAGCTGGCCCACCTGGTCGGCGTCGAGCAGCCCGGGTATACCGAGGAAGTCGAGCTCCTCCTCGCCGCCCATCTCTCCGCCGGTCCCGAACTCGCCGCCGTCGAACAGCACCCGGTCGAAGGACGCCTGCGACTCGAGCGCCTCGAACTTCTGCTTGGCCAGTGAGTCGGAGGCCTTGTCCTCGCGGTTCGCGGCCTCCAGCAGATCGTCCTCGAGCCCGAACCCCTCGTCGTCCTTCTCGGGCCGGTCGAGGGCATGGTCCCGCTCCACCTCGAGCTGGTTCGCGAGTGCCATCAGATTGGGCACCGAGGGAAGGAAGATCGATGCCGTCTCGCCGCGGCGTCGGGCACGGACGTAGCGGCCCACCGCCTGGGCGAAGAACAGCGGCGTCGCCGTCGAGGTGGCGTAGACCCCCACGGCGAGGCGCGGCACGTCGACACCCTCGGAGACCATGCGGACCGCCACCATCCAGCGCTTGTCCCCGGAGGAGAACTCCTCGATCTTCGAGGAGGCCTTGGCGTCGTCGGAGAGGATGACCGTGGGGGACTCGCCGGTGATGCGTTTGAGCTGGCCTGCGTAGGCGCGGGCGTCGTCGTGGTCGGTGGCGATGACCATCCCGCCGGCGTCGTGAACGGTGCGGCGGACCTCCGTCAGCCGTTTGTCCGCCGCGGCGAGGACCGAGGGGATCCACTCGCCCGCGGGATTCAGCGCAGTCCGCCAGGCCTGAGCGGTGATGTCCTTCGTCACGGCGGCATCGCCCAGCGAGGCTGCCATCTCCTCGCCGTTGCTGGTGCGCCAGCGCATCTGGCCCGAGTAGGCCATGAACATGACGGGCCTGACCACGTGGTCCTTGAGGGCCTGGCCGTAGCCGTAGGTGAAGTCGGCCTTCGAACGGCGGATGCCGTCCCGGTCCTCGGCGTATTCCACGAACGGGATGGCGGCGGTGTCGGAGCGGAAGGGCGTGCCGGTCAGGGCGAGGCGGCGAACGGCGGGATCGAACGCCTCGCGGATGCCGTCACCCCAGGAGAGCGCGTCCCCACCGTGGTGGATCTCGTCGAGGATCACGAGCGTGCGGGCGGCCTCGGTCTTGGCACGGTGCAGCATCGGCTTGCTGGCCACCTGCGCGTAGGTCACGGCGACGCCGATGAAGGCTCCGCCGTGGCGACCGTCGGCGTTCTTGAAGTTGGGGTCGATCGCGAGTCCCACGCGCGCGGCGGCGTCGGCCCACTGGCGCTTGAGATGGTCGGTGGGTGCCACGATGGTCACGCGATTGACGACGCCGCGGTCCACGAGCTCGGTCGCGACGCGCAGGGCGAAGGTCGTCTTGCCCGCACCCGGCGTGGCAACAGCGAGGAAATCGCTCGGCGAGGAGCGGAAGTACTTCTCCAGGGCCTCGCTCTGCCACTGGCGGAGCTTGGGTGCCGTACCCCAGGCCGCGCGCTCCGGATAGGCGGGCGGCAGGGCTGCGCCGGCACCGAACAGGGTGTCACTACTCACGCCGGGACAGTACCTTCCATCGACTTGCTGGGGGTGAGACCGGAGCCGTCAGTACCTGACCCGGCCCCTCTCAGACCCGAAACTATACCTGCTGCCGTGAACACCCACAGAGCCAGCCAGATCGCAACGAAGGTGGGCACGTGGCCCGGGTTGTCGGCGTCGCGCAGGAGGGCGAAGAGTGCTCCCGCGCCCGCCGTACCCACCACGCCACCGAGCTGATCGGAGATCTGCAGGGCGGCGGAATTACGGCCCTGCTCGTTCTGCGGCGAGAGTTTCAGCGTGAGGACCGACGTGCTCGACAGCGTCATGCCCATGGCGAAGCCGGAGCAGGCCCACACCACGATGAGGACACCCAGGGATGCCTCGGCCGCCGTGGCGAGGGCGAATCCGCCGAGGGAGAGCGAGAGGATGGAGGACCCTGCGACGAGCAGCCACTTGCGGTCGAAATGAACTCGTGCCTGGACGAACGACCCCGCACTCCAGCCGACGGCACCGGCGCTCAGGGTGAGGCCTGCCGTCCCCGGATCGATGCCGCGGGACGACACGAGCATGAGCGGGATGAACGCCTCGGTGCCGAAGAAGGCCACGTTGACCAGACCGCGCGTGGCGATGATGCTGGGCAGGCCACGCGCCAGGGTCATGGTGCCCCGGGGCAGCAGGCCGGGCAGCACGAGGAGGACGACGGCGATGCCCGCCGCCGCCAGGACGGTGAGCCCCCACACCGTTGCGCCGCTCGGGCTCTCGACGTCCGCCAGTCGGACCACGGCCCACTGCGCGCCGAACACTCCCCCGGCGAGGGCGAATCCGCGATAGGTCCTGGCCCGGGCGGACCCCGTGTCCGCGGTCTCCAACTGACCGATCCCCCGGGTGCGGGGCCAGACGACGAGGACGGCGGCCAGCACGATCGGCGCCACCCCGAGGAAGACCCAGCGCCAGCCGAACTGCTCGGTCACGAAGCCGGCGATGAGTGGTCCGATCAACGCGGGTAGTACCCAGGCGGCGGCGAGCCAGCCGAAGACCACAGGCTGGGCCTGCTGCGGGAAGGAGCGTCCGATCACGACGTACACCGCCACGATCATGAACCCTCCTCCGAGACCGGACACCGCACGGCCCGCGGTCACGAGCCAGAACTCGGGTGCGATACCCGAGGCGAGGAGCCCGAGGATCATCAGTGACATCCCGACACCCAATGCCGGTCCCGGCCCCTTGCGGTCGCACCAGGAGCCCGCGACGACGGTCCCCAGCAGGGAAGCCGTCAGGTACATGGAGAACGCCAGTCCGTAGCTCGACTCGCCCGAGAGCTCGCGGGCAACGGCCGGCATGGCTGTGACCACGGCCATCGCCTCGAAGGCGGCGCAGGTGATGATGGCGAGGATGCCGATGGTGAGTGGTCGCAGTTCGGGCGACATGGCTCTAGCGGCGTCGTTCCTGGCCTTCTTCATGACACCCGGTGTTCTCGTGGTTCTGGTCGTGTGGTCTTCCGGTCGTACCCCGGCGATCACCTGCGGGTAAGGCCTGAGCTACTTCTTCGGGTCGTCCTTGCCCGGCCGGAGTCCACTGTAGATCTCCTTGCACTCGGGGCACACCGGGAACTTCTCCGGGTCGCGACCGGGGGTCCACACCTTGCCGCAGAGGGCGATCACGGGCTCACCGCTGAAGGCGGACTCCATGATCTTCTCCTTACGGACGTAGTGCGCAAAGCGCTCCGCGTCGCCCGGCTCCACCTCCTGCCGGAGTTCCTCGCGTTCGATCGTCGCGGTGGAGCCACCGGTACCGGACTCCAGGGGGTCGTTCTCGAAGGGGTCAGCGGGCATAGTCATGAGAGCAGTCTATCGTCCACATCGGGGTGGCAGAAGTGCGTTCTCCACGTCGTCCCGTCCCCGGTGAAGGAAATTATCGGAGTCTTTCATCCCGACTTCCCGATCGGCCCTGCAGCGGCAGAATTGTCAGTGGTGAATGTCACAATGGGGGCATGAGATCGAACGCGGAGCAATCGGAGGAACTCGAGCGACTTTCCGCTCGGATGATCTCCCTGAGCGCTGGGAAAGCTCGGATCGAGGCGGAGATCGCCGCCACGACCGAACAATTGCGGGAGCTCTTCGAGGACCGCCTGCTGGATCACACCTTTTCCGCCTCCTCGAGGACGAGTGAGGGGACACGACCGTCCGCGCGACGGAAGACGAATATCGCCGATCTCACCACGGCGACAGAAATTGCGTGCCTGTTGCGCATCTCGGAGCGGTCGGCACACCGCCTCGTGCAGCACTCGGCGCTCCTGGTCAATCATCATCCCCGGACACTCGAGGCGTTGCGGAGCGGCGCAATCTCCTGGCAGCACACGTCGACGCTCGTGCACGAGTACTCGGGGCTGCCGCATCATACTGCTGCACTCGTCGAGGAAAAGCTCCTGCCCCTTGCGGTTTCCACCAGCGTCTCGCGCCTGTCGTACCGCGCGAGGAAGCTCCGGACCGAGCTGCATCCCGAGGCACTCGAGGAACGGCGCAGGGACGCATCGCTACGCCGTCGGGTGGACTTCGAGCCGGCCGACGACGCCATGGCATGGCTCCATGTACTCCTGGGTGCCTCCGATGCTGCAGCGATAGACGCTCGATTGACCCGACTCGCCCGCACCCTGGAGGATCCTGTGGAGCGACGCACACTTCCCCAATTGCGCACAGATGTCCTGACCGACCTCCTCCTCGACGAGCTGGTACGCGAGGAGGAATGCACGTCCGAACCGCCGGGGTCTTCAGGCCCCGCCCGGTCCGGGAGTCCCGGTCGCGTGGCCGGAAAGGCGGCGTACCATGCGCCGGTGCGGGCGCACATCAACGTCACCGTCCCGGTGCTGACGCTGCTGGGCGTGGATGATGCTCCGGCGGATCTCGAGGGCTACGGTCCCATCCCGGCCGACATAGCCCGACGCCTCGCTGCTCACGCTCCATCATTCACGCGGCTCCTCACGCACCCGGAGACCGGAGCCGTCCTCAGCGTGGGTCGCACCTCGTACACCGTTCCTGCGGACCTGAAGAAGTGGCTACGGGTCCGGGACAGAACATGTCGACATCCGGGATGTTCGGTTCCCGCGTCGCGATGCGAACTGGACCATACCCGGCCCTGGTCACAGGACGGGCCCACCTCGCACGACAATCTCGCTCACCTGTGCCGCAAACACCACATGCTCAAGAGCGAGGGGATCTGGCACTACGAGCAGCGGGACGGCGGGGTGCTGACCGCGACCTCGCCGGCAGGTGCCGTGTATGAATGCGATGTCGATCCGCTGCTCGTCTGAACCACTCAAGGGGATCCACGCTCATCTGCGCGGCGGGATGCAGGCTGATGTGCTGCGCAGACACCGGGCGAATCCGGGTGTCGTCCGCGGCTACATCTCCACCTGTCCCCACCGCCTCCCCCGGTCAGCGCGTGGGTGGCTCACACCCGATGCCGGTTGGATTCTCGATGCAGTTCTCGCTCACGCTGTGGCCCTTCGTCCGCCAGATGCTCATCAGATGGGGCTCGGACACCACGGCTGCTTCGCCGGCAACGGGCTGGAACGGCCCCCCGTCCACCGAGTAGTCACCAGCGAAGAAGGTCGTCAGCGTCAGATCGAAATCGCCCGTCGAGGCGTACTGATGACTCGTGGGCGTCTGGGTATCGAAGGCGCTGCCGCCCACCGGACCGCCGGGCACAGGGGTCGTCGCGCTCGTCCCGTCGCCGTAGTTCCACTGATAGGAGACGGGCCTGGCCTTCAGCACGATGGCGGCATCATGGAAGTCGAAGGCGAATTCCTGCTCCTGCGCTTCGGCGAAAATGTTCGAGTGGGCGTTCCTCAGCCCGAAATTCGATGGCTGCGAGATGATCGTCGCGGCGAGGACCGGCTGCTTCTGGAACTCCTCGAGTGTGATCACGATCGGCGCCTCCTCCTCGGCGACCGCCGCTCCACCCTCCACAGGTGCAACAGGTGGTTCGCCGGGATACATGCAGGAGGATCGCCCGGTGGGAGTCTGCGTGGGCGGTTGGACGGTCCGATCCACTTCGATCCAGTTGACCAGGATCCCGCTGTCCTGAGCATCGCACTGTGCATTCATCCGTGGGCAGAGGGCAGGGTCCAGATCACTTCCCACACCGGCAGTGCAGGCCCGGACGTAGGTGTAGTCGATGCCGTCGTCCTGAGGTAGAGCGGCTGGCTGAGCAGGTAGATCGGAGGGTTGATTATGCAGAGGCGTCGACCCGCGCCCTGCGACCTCTGCTCTCGTGACGCTAGACGCATTGACAAGACCTGCGTCTGAGAATCCTGCTGCCACTTCCCTAGAATCTGCACTGGCAGCGCCAGCTTGGAAGAGCTGAAACATAGTCAACAATAGAACAGTTGCCAAACATGCGTGTATTCTGTTCGACATTTTAAGTTCCCTCAGGAGACCCAAAGTCGAGCATTATCCATTGATTCTCTTCCCACAGAGCAATGGTCACGTTAACCGTCAAAGGAAGTGCTTCTGATTTATTGATCTCAGTGCCTGTTGAGTCGAAGTAGGTTAAACCAGCTTGTTCGACACCAACAAATGAGTTTATAGATCCTTCAGTGTTCTTTATGAACTCAGTATCAAAGGAGGAAAGGTTAACTGCACCTCCGACAATCCACCCCTTGTCGGCATATAAATCTCGCACTTGTCCTGTCAGGTTCTCGCAGGTCCGACAGCCCGGGTCAGTCACAGCGTCGAACGGCTCCCAGTCGTTGGTCTCGTAGCCGTAGGAAAACAGCTCGAACCAGTACTCCGTGAACGCCTCCAGTCCCTCCGCCGAGTTCTCGTCCGCCAGGGCCGGCTTCACAGGGACGGGGATATTGACCGCCGGCCCGGCCGATGATGCCGGTGAGGGCTGCGGAGTCGCCGGCGCCGACTCGGACGGCGTCGATCCCGGAGCTGAAGGAGACTCGACGGCAGGAGGAGTCCCGTCGATCGATGGTTCCGTGGGCCCCTGGCAGCCGCTGAGCACCATCACGGAGATGAGTGCGCCTGTAAGGATCGGCCCGGCCTGTCGACGACCATTTGCACCCACAGAAAACACGTGACTCCCCGATCGCACTTGCCTGCTCAGCCGGAATGGGCATCAGCATAACCCGTCGGAAGTCCTTCCCGACAGGTTATGCACAGGTTCGCACCACTCGGACTTCGCACCCGGCCGAGGGGTCCGATCAGTACGAATCTGTCCCTCGGAGAGCCTCGGGTCAGCGGTTCCTCGACACTGCGAGCAGGAGTTCCGGAGCCCTGCGGTCGTACCACCGACCACCCGCACGGATCCCGATCAGCAGCACGGCACCGCCGAGCAGCACCCCGACCAGGAGTGTCAGCCAGCCGTAGAGCTGATCCCCGCTCACGAAGTACACGATCGTCAGGACGATCTCCGGCAGTGCCAGCAGCAGCATCACGAGCCACCCACCGAACTGCACTACGAACATCAGGAAGTTCGTCCCGGGTGGCGTCTTGAAGGCGCTCTCCCCCGGAAGCGGCACGTTGTAGGTGTACCGGGCCGAGACGAAACTCGACAGACCCGTACCGGTGAACAGGAACCCCAGGGCGAGGCCGAGCATCACCGGCAGATCCTCCATCCTCCCCGCGATGAGCAGCGGGACCACCGTGAGGACGAGCGTCGCGGGCAGGGCGAAGACGAGCAGGGCGGCCGCCCTCCCCCAGCGGTCGTCGCGCCCGCTGACCCCTGTGGAGAGATGCAGGCTGAAGGCCGTGTTGTCGTAGGAGACATCCGCCGAGATGGCCCAGGCGAGCAGGAACGCCGCGATGGGTCCGACGAAGGCGAACGCCCCTCCGGCTCCACCACCCGAGAGGAACAGGAGGACGGCCAGCAACGGGATGAGGACGAGCGAGGCTGCGTACCGCGGATCCCGTACCCAGTACGTCAGCGCCCGGGCAGCGACTGCTCCCGAGGGGGTTGCCGGGAAACGGGTGAACCAGCCGAGGTTCCCGCCCGCCTTCTTCGTCACGGCGTTGTAGGGCGGGGTGACCAGCGCGTGGCTGAGACTGCGGCTCCACAGGAGAACGAACACCGCGAGGGTGGCGACGCCGATGAGTATGCGCACGACGGCGAGCCCGGGGTTCCCCGCGGCGACGTCGGCCGGAGCGGCCCACAGGGCCCCGAGAGGCGTCCATGCCAGCACGTCCGCGAGCCTCCCGGCGAAGCCCGGCGAACTCTGGAAGCCGGCCGCGAGTCCACCGATGATGGGACCGAGGAAGAAGAGCGGGAGGAAGGCCACGATGCCGTTCACGTCCTTGAACCGCCGCGATCCCGTGAGGGCGGAGACCGCCGTCGTGACGAGCCGCGAGGCGACGACGCACAGGACCACCGCGAGCAGTCCGCAGACCAGTGCCGTCAGTGCGGCCGCGGGGTAGCGGATCCAGGTGATGACCAGCGTCAGGGCGGCTATGAGCGTCACCAGACCCGGTATGCCCACCAGTCCGCCGAGCACCAGGCCCGCCAGCAGCTGGCGCATGGGGATCGTGTAGGTGACGAAGCGTGCGGGATCGAGCGTCATGTCCACACCGGACACCGCGATGGGGATCACGATCCAGCCCAGCACCGTCGCCGAGCCCCCGATCACCAGGATGGTGCGGATGAGTTCGGGATCCGCCGAACCCAGGAACACCAGACCGCTGACGAGGAACGCGAGCATCCCCAGGCCGTACAGACCCCCGAGGATCACCCCGACGAGTTGCGCGGTGCTCCGCTTCAACGAATTGCGGAGGAGCGTCAGTTTGAGCCTCAGGAGGTGCGCAACCACGACAGCCCTTCCGACGTGTTCCTTCCGCCGACGAGTTCGACGAAGCGATCCTCCAGCGTGGCATCGCCGCGCACCTCGTCGATCGTTCCGGCGGCGAGGACCGTGCCCCCCGCGATGACCGCCACGTGGTCGCACATGCGCTGCACCAGGTCCATCACGTGGCTCGAGACGATGACCGAACCACCCGAGTGCACGTAGCTGCTGAGGATGTCGCGGATGTTCGCCGCCGAGACGGGATCCACCGACTCGAAGGGCTCGTCGAGGACGAGCAGCTTCGGGGCATGGATGAGTGCCGACGCCAGGGCGATCTTCTTGGTCATGCCCGCCGAGTAGTCGACCACCAGGGTTCCGGCGTCGTTCGTCAGATCGAGGGCCCGCAGCAGATCGCCCGTCCGCTCGGTGACCGTCTCCCGGTCCATGCCGCGCAGCAGACCCGCGTAGGTGACGAGTTGCTCACCGCTCAGCCGGTCGAACAACCTGACGCCGTCGGGCAGGACCCCCATCAGCCTCTTGGCCTCGAGCGGCTTCTCCCAGACGTCGACCCCGTGGACGAGAGCCTGCCCGTGGTCCGGCCGCAGCAACCCCGTCGCCATGGACAGTGTGGTGGTCTTCCCTGCTCCGTTGGGGCCGACGAGCCCGAAGAAGGAGCCGGCCGGCACCTCCAGGTCCACCCCGTTCACGGCGATCTTGTCCCCGAAGCGCTTCGCCAGACCGCGGATGCTCAGTGCTGCCGTTCCGGAGGGTTGCTGCGGATTGTCCTGGTCAGAAGGTGATGGCACGGGAGAGCTCATGAGCACAGGCTAGCAACGGGCCCGGAACCCGTTCGTCATCCCAAAGGCGGAAAATCGCCGCTCAGAAAGCGCTCGCTGGCGTACCGGCCGGTGGTGCAGCAGTCATGGACGTCCTCCGCCGGGTCGAGAGGGCGGGACGCTGCGCAGCACGCGCCGGATCAGAAGAGGGCCCGCGCCAGCGCACTGCGTGCCTTCGTGACCCGCGGATCAGCGGTCCCGACGACGTCGAACAGTTCCAGCAGTCTCTTGCGTGCGCTCTCCCTGTCTTCGCCGACACTGCGGGCGATGAGGTCGACGATGCGCTTGAACGCGTCCTCGACATGCCCGCCCGTGAGATCGAGATCGGCGACCGTGAGCTGGGCCTCGACGGAGTCTGGTTCGTCGGCTGCACGTCGTCGCGCCACGTCCGCGTCGAGGTCCTGGACGCGGCCCATCAGTTCCACCTGCGCGAGCCCGGCCTTGGCGTCCGTGTCGGCCGGCTGCTCGGCGAGCGCGCGCCGGTAAGCGGCGGCTGCGGCCTGGAAGTCGCCCTGCTCGATGGCGTCGAAGGCCTCCTGATGCAGTGGCGGCAGGGGAGGCTCCTCCGCGACGGCGTCGGGCTGTGCCCCGTCGTTCAGCGTGCCGGTGACCCCGTTGGCCTCGGCGACCTTCATGAGCTCATCGAGATAGGCCTGGATCTGGGGAGCCGGCAGCAAGCCCTCGAACAGGGGTACGGGCTGCCCCTTCACCACGGCCACCACCGTCGGCACACCCTGTGCCTGGAGCGCCTGCGCGATCTGCGGCTGGGACTGCAGGTCCACCTGCGCCAGGAGGATCCGTCCGTCGAACTCGATCGTGGCCGCCTCGAGCACAGCCGTCACCTGGTTGGACTGGTCGCTGTGGGTGGAGCGCAGATTGACCACGATGGGCACCTGGGACGAGAGCTGCACCAGCTGCGGGAACGTCTGCTCCGTCACTTCCACGATGTACGGACTCGACCCGGACGGGCCCTGCCGCCCTGCGTCCGGCCGGGACGCGGCGTCGGCCCGGGCCTTCAGGGCGGACAGGTCCACGGCTCCACGAAGATTCATGCTCGACGGCGGGGTACCGCCCCGCTGTGCTGGTGTAGACAATGCTCTACCTCTCTCTGGGACTGCTGCTGGTATGGATGCATCCGGCCGGGGCGCCGCGGTCAGCGAAGCTCGGCGGACAACAACTGCTGGACCGCCCCGACGACGCGGACCGCGTCGCCGCTGCCTGCGGGTGGTACGTACATCATCACTGCTTCTCCCCGGATCACGTCGATCCCGGTCCTGCTCGTCGCCTCACCGGTCAGGGATTCGTACACCGTTCCGTCGAGGTCGAGCCTGCCTGCTGCGGAGCTCGGGACACTGGAATAGGTCTGGGTGAGATACCCGAACACCATCGCTCCGCCGTCTCCGGTCGGCAGCGCCCGGGTCTGCTGGTCCTGGGCGGAATGCGAGAAGGAGACCGTGGCCCCGCTGCTGCCGGGTGCATTGCTGATCTCGGCCTGCACGCCGGTGATCGTACCGGTGAACGGGTCTTCCTCGAAGACGCCCGCCCTCCTGACGGACGGGTCGGAGAGGACGTCGGCGAGGGCGGTGATCGCCTCCTGGGGCGCCAGCGTCAGTGCGCCGGGCTCGTCCAGCGGGATGGGCCCTGTGGCGCCCGGGGGCGGTGGCGTGGGGAAGGTGACCTCCGGGAGCATCTGGACGGCCGAGATGAGCCGGTAGTTCTCGCGGGCCGACTCCTGCTCGAGCACCAGCGCCTGCGGGACGGGATTCCCGGCACCCTGGGTGAGGACGACGAGCGTCCTCGGCCACTGGACACCGGTGGGGATCATCTCCAGCAGCACGGGCACTGCGGCGACCGGAACCGGGGGTGCAGCAGCGGCGTCCTTCGCGCCCACGGCATAGGCACCCGCCCGGAGGTCACGTGCCGCGGCGTCCACCCTGGGTGCCAGGCGCGCCGGGTCGGCAGCCGCGTCGGCGTCCGCGACGGTCACTGCGACCGCTGCGAGAATGCGCTCGAGCTGGCTGTCGAGGACCACGGGTGGACCGCTCGCAACGCTCCCCGGCGACGGCGCCCCGGTCGCCAGCGGCGGCTCGTCCGTGGCGACGGCAGAGGCGGAGTCAGAGGCGGAGGCAGTCGTCCCCACACCCGGCGCGAGTGCAAGACCAGGTGCTGCCACGAGGAGGGATCCCGCACCGGCCAGGCCGATGACCAGTGTGCTCGACCGGCGAGCGATGGTCGAGGACACGACACCCGACCTGCCCGACCCCCCGCCCTGCCCACCGACGGCCGACGCCGTGCGGCCGGTGGTACCCCTCCCGGGGCGGCCACGCGGCGCGCTGAACAGCACCGCCAGACCGAGGACCACCACGAGCGCGCCACCGACGAGCAGCGGCAGGGCGAGCGGGGTGGACTGGTCGTTGGGCCGGGTCACCGAGATCTCCGTGGGCGCGGGAACGTCACCGCCGGTGGCGAGGAGGATCGACCAGTCACCCTCGACGGGTTCGCTCCAGCGGTACGACACCCGTCCGGCGGCGGAGGTCTCGCTCACCCAGAGATCGCTCCCCCCGGGATCTGGCACGGTCGGCTCACCCTCGGTGTAGTGCGTGGCGAGGGTGTCCCCGACGGTGCCGATGATGCTGACCCGGGCGGCATCGCCTACCCAGGCCTCCACATCGGACGACCGCCCGACGGCGAGGGTGAAGGGACCGTCACCCTCGACCGTCACCTCGAGATCTCCGCCCTGCTCCCCGCGGACCGCCGGCATGATGACCGTCACGGGCGCGGACCGCGTGTCACCGACAGTGCCGATCGTGAGCATCTCGGCCGGCTTCCAGATCGTGCGCACACCGATCCCGAGCAGCATCAGCACGAGCCCCGCGACGATGATCGGTACAGCCACCTTCACACGCACTCGTCGCCTATCGTCGTCCGGACCGCCTGGCCCGGCGGTCCTGGAGGTCGGTCCCGACCCCACCGGGACCACCCGGGATGGTCACTCAATGGTACCGATATCCCGCGGGATCAGCCGGTGCCTACGCTGGTGTGCGTAGAGCAGGGGCCGGGCGGTGGGCCACACCGGCGGCGCCGTCCCCGGGGTGTTGCAGGAGCCGGTTCCGCGCGGGTCCCGGCTGTTAGGGTTTCGCTAGACCCGCGGCAGAGGCCCCCGCCCACCCGAAAGCAGACTCCTTCGTTGACCGATCATCAGGATGTCCCGAGCGACCGGCCGCTCCCACGCCCCGGCCCGGCGGCGCATGAGCACGACCGGCGACCCGGCGCCGGGCAGACGACCGGGTCCGACCCGCAGCCCTCCACCCTGCGCTCCCTCCTGACCGCGGCCCGCCGGACACTGCCCTCCGCCCAACCGCGCCCGCGCTTCATGTTCCCGCCCGAGCGGGAGGTCGTCCCGGTGGATCACGATGTCTCGCTGGACGATGACCGTCTGAAGTTCGGTGACACCGGACAGCCGAGCCTGCGCAACCACCCCATCCATTTCGGCTTCATGGTCAGCGTTGGCGTGGGCCTGGCCCTGCTCGCCTTCTTCATCATCACGAATGTGGGCGAACTCCTCGTCTGGATCGGGGCCGCGCTGTTCATCGCCCTCGGTCTCGATCCGATCGTCCGCTGGCTCGAGACCAAGCACGTTCCCCGCCCGGCCGGCATCGCGCTGGCGGTCTCGCTCCTCGTCGGGATCGTGGCAGGGTTCTTCGCGCTCCTCATCCCCACGATCGTCAACCAGACCTCCCAGATCCTCGCCGGCGCTCCGGGCTATGCCGATGACTTCCTGCGCTCGGAGTTCTTCACCACACTCGACGAGCAGTTCCAGGTGCGTGATCGCGTCACCTCGGAGATCGACCGGTTCTTCGCGAACAGCGACGCCCTGGGCGGGATCTTCGGCGGAGTGCTCGGTGTGGGCACGGTGATCCTGAACAGCCTCTTCGGCACGCTCGTGGTCCTGGTGCTGACGCTCTACTTCCTCGCCAGCCTCCCGGGGATGAAGAACTGGGCGTACCGGCTCGCCCCGCGCTCCCGGCGGCCCCGGGTGGAGGTCCTGGCGGAGGAGATCACCCGCAGCGTGGGCCTCTATGTGATCGGACAGGCGTGCGTGGCCCTGCTGAACGGCACCTTCGCCTTCATCATGATGACGATCGCGGATGTGCCCTTCTCCATCCTGCTCGCCTTCGTCGTCGCGCTGCTGGCGTTCATCCCACTCGTCGGGGGAACCATAGCGGCAGTGGTGGTCAGCCTCGTGGCGCTGACCGTTGGGTGGGAGACGGTCCTGGTCTTCGCCATCCCCTACATCGCCTACCTGCAGTTCGAGGCCTACTTCATTTCGCCACGGATCATGCAGCGGGCCGTCGCGGTACCCGGGGCGATCGCCGTGATCGCCGTGATCGCGGGCGGCAGTCTCCTCGGGGTGCTCGGCGCGCTGATCGCGATCCCCACCGCCGCAGCCGTGATGCTGCTGCTCAAGGAGGTCTTCATCGCCCGGCAGGACAATCTGTAGTCCGTCCCGCGTGGTCAGCCGGCAGCGGGCGGGGCCGGAGCGACGGCCGCCGGACCGTCCCAGTGCGTCGGGAGGGGCAGCGTGAGCTCCGGACGGACGGCACCGACGATCTCGTTCAGCGCCCGGGCGGCGTACTTCTCACCGACCCAGAGGTGCTTGGCGCCGTCCACACCGAGCACCTCGGCCTGCGGTACCCGAGCGAAGCGGTCGGCCGCCTCCTCCGGCACGAGGTAGTCGTCGAACTCGGGGACGAGGACCTTCAGAGGTAGACCGCTCTCGCGCCAGACGTCGAGATCGGCATCGTCCGCCCGGTGCAGCGGCGGCGAGAGCAGGACGGCTCCACTGATGTGCCCGGCCATCGGCTCGAGCGCCCCGTACTTCAGGCAGAGCTCGGTCCCGAAGGACCAGCCCACCAACCAGATGTCGGGCAGGTCCTCGGCCAGGGCGCGGTCGACCGCGGCCTGCAGATCCATCCGCTCCCCCTCGCCGCCGTCGAATGTTCCCTCGCTGCAGCCGTGGGGTGAGCAGGTACCGCGCGTGTTGAACCGCAGGACCGCCAGATCCGCCAGAGCGGGTAGGCGGAAGGCGGCCTTCCGGTAGACGTGGGAGTCCATGAAGCCCCCGTGTGTGGGCAGGGGGTGCAGCATCACCAGGGTCGCCACGGGCGCCCGGTCCGCGGGAGTGGCCAGTTCACCGACGAGCGTCAGACCGTCCTCGGTGAGCAGCTCGATGCTGCGGCGATCTGCGGGCAGGACCGTGGACGCCCGGATCTGGGTGCCGTCGGCGTCGGTGGTGAAGGTGTATTCCGGAGCAACACTGGACATGACTCCAGTCTAGGGGCGCTCGCCGGCTCCTGATCGGGCACCCGGGCCGGGCAGGGTCAGTACCGGAAGCTGCGGGTCTGCCAGCAGCGCACATGCCAGTGCCTGCGGTCCGCGAGGGCTGCCTCGTGCCCGAAGAAGGAGTCCTCGCGCCAGACCACCAGATGAGCCAGCCCGGGCACGATCGACGAGTTGCAGCCGGGGCAGGTGTACGTCTTGGCGGCATTGCGCTCGGTGATCCGCCGCACGGACCACTCTCCGTCGGGCGCCGATTCGTGCAGCGGTATCCCTGCACGGGCCCGCTCCAGGTCGATCTCCGCGGGCGCGGTCCACTTGGGTCGGGGTGAACCGGGGCGATTCGGGCGATTGGAACGGGGCACCGCCCCAGTTTGCCATCCGTCACCCTCCCCCGGCACTCGGTCCGTGCCACGGACGGTAGAGTCGTCGTCGTGCGTCTCGTCATTGCCCGCTGCTCCGTCGATTACATCGGTCGGCTCCGGGCGCATCTGCCCCTGGCCACCCGCCTGCTGCTGGTGAAGGCGGACGGCTCCGTCCTCGTCCACTCGGACGGCGGCTCCTACAAGCCGCTCAACTGGATGAGTCCGCCGGCAACGCTGCGCGTGAGCGCGCCCGACGACGTCGAGCGGGCCGAGGGCGTCACCGAGATCTGGACCGTGCAGCACGCCAAGAGCGATGACCGCCTGGTCATCTCGATCCGTGAGCAGCTCCACGACTCCTCCCACGATCTCGGAGTGGATCCGGGACTCGTCAAGGACGGCGTGGAGGCCGACCTGCAGCGACTCCTCGCCGAACAGATCGAACTTCTGGGGGCCGGCTCCACACTGATCCGCCGCGAGTACATGACGGCGATCGGACCGGTCGACATCCTGGCCCGCGATCCCCAGGGACGCACCGTGGCCATCGAGCTCAAGCGCCGCGGTGACATCGACGGCGTCGAGCAACTCACGCGCTACCTCGAGCTCCTGGGCAGGGATCCCCACCTGGCACCGGTGCGCGGTGTCTTCGCAGCCCAGCAGATCAAGCCGCAGGCCCGCGTCCTGGCCTCGGACCGGGGAATCGACTGCCTCACCCTGGACTACGACGCCATGCGCGGCGTGGACGACAGCTCCTCGCGCCTCTTCTAGCACCGCCGCGTCCGGCCTCCACGCGGGGGGACGGCCTAGACTCGGGGCATGGCCCTGTCGAACGGAACACCCACTGCCCTGCTCGGACGCCTGGTGACCGAGACGGGCATCGTCGACGACGGCGTCCTCACGTGGGACGGCACCCGTATCACCGCGGCGGGGCCCGCAGCGGAGCATCCGGTGGACCCGGCGGCACTCCGCCTCCCGGCGGATCACCTGATTCTTCCCGGGCTGATCGACCTGCACTGCCACGGTGCGGGCGGCGGGGACTTCACCTCCGGATCCGCCTCCGACATCGAGGCCGCCGCGGCCCATCTCCATCGCAGCGGTTCCACGACGGTGCTCGCCAGCACGTGCGCCGCACCCCTCGAGGAGCTCGAGCACGCCTTCGGCAGACTGGCCGACGCGGCGGACCGAGGGTTGGTGGCGGGCATCCATGCCGAGGGTCCCTTCCTGTCGAAGAAGCGCAACGGAGCGCACGACCCGGCCTATCTGCTCCTGCCGACCCAGCCCGACGTCGCCCGCCTCGTCACGGCCGGCCGCGGACACCTCGCGTCCATGACCTATGCCCCGGAGCTTCCCGGCAGCGACGTCCTGGTGTACGAACTGGTGATGCACGGCGTCATTCCCTCGATCGGGCACACGGACGGCACCTCGGAGGAGAGCGGGGCCGCACTCGACCTGATCAACGAGGAGCTCGCCTCCACCGGGTTCGCCGGGTTCAGCGGCAGGCCCACGGCCACCCATCTCTTCAATGCGATGCCCGTGATCCACCACCGCTCACCCGGACCGGTGCCCCTGCTTCTGCAGCGTGCGCGCGCCGGTGAGATCGCAGTGGAACTGATCGCCGACGGCGTCCACCTGCACCCCCAGACGGTACGCATGGCCTTCACCATCGCCGGGTCGGAGAACATCCTGCTGGTCAGCGACTCCACCGCCGCGACCGGCACCACCACCGGCGTGCACCGGCTCGGCGGCAGTGAGGTCACGCTGGTGAACGGCTCTGCGGTCCTCACGGCGTCGGGGGCACTGGCGGGAGGCGCGGGGAGCCTGCTCGACGTCGTCCGGAGCACGGTCGACGCGGGAGTGGAGCTCTGCGACGCCGTGCGGTCGGCCACCGTGGTCCCGGCCGCGGTCCTGGGCCTGTCCGACGAACTCGGCTGCCTACGCCATGGACTCCGCGCGGATGCGCTGGTGGTCTCGCCCGACCTCGAGGTCAAGGGTGTTCTGCGCAACGGGGACTGGGTACGCCCGCTCGACCTGGCTGCGTGAGGGGCCCGTCGTAGGTCGGGGCGTCAGCGCCAGGTACCGATGCCGATGACCGGACCGGCCTCGATCCACGAGGACAGCCCCGCGTAGACGTCGTACTTCATGGCAAGCTCGAAGGGCTCCCCCGCGTGGACCAGCTGCACCACGATCGCCCCAGGCTGGATCTGCACGCGTTCGTCCTCCGTGGGAGGGCGCCAGCCCGACACCGAGAGTGAGCTACGCAGGAACCGGTGCTTCGGAAGGGGGCTGAGCGACAGCAGGGAGAGCCATTCCAGGTGCAGGTCCGTATAGCGACACACCCCCACCCGCCAGCCGCGGGGCGGGAGGCGAATGGAGGCGTCGAAGGTGCCGAGGGCACGATTCAGCTGGTAGCGGCGGAGGAGGAAGGCGCCGATCACCGCGACGAGCAGGCCGAAGAGCCCTGCCAGCACACCGAAGGTCAGACCCAGGGGCTCCACGCAGGAACCCTAGACGGCTTCCGAGGTTACCGAACCACCGACCTTGGCGTTGTCCGCCACGATCACCACGCGATTGGCGTCGACCGAGAAGAACCCGCCGTCCACGCCGACCACCAGGCGCTCGCCGCTGACCGGGTCGACCACGAGTTCCCCGGCTTCGAGGATCGCCAGGATCGGCGTGTGACCGGGCAGGATCCCGATATCGCCATTGGCCGTGCGCGCACTGACCGAACGCGCCGCACCCGACCACACGAAGTGGTCGGCCGCGACGATCTCGACCTCCAGTTCACCGTTGGATGCCATCGGTGTCAGTTCCCGGTCTGCTGCTGGATCTTGGCCCACTGGCGCTCGACGTCGTCGAGTCCGCCGATGTTGAAGAAGGCCTGTTCCGCGATGTGGTCCAGATCACCGTTGCAGATCGCCGCGAAGCCCTCGATCGTGTCCTTGATGGAGACGGTCGAACCTTCCACGCCGGTGAACTGCTTCGCCGTGTAGGTGTTCTGGGAGAGGAACTGCTGGATGCGGCGCGCCCGCGCCACGACCACCTTGTCCTCCTCGCTGAGCTCGTCGATGCCGAGGATGGCGATGATGTCCTGCAGTTCCTTGTTCTTCTGCAGGATCTGCTTGACCCGGACGGCCGTGTTGTAGTGGTCCTGTCCGATGTACTGCGGATCCAGGATGCGCGAGGTCGACGAGAGCGGATCGACGGCCGGGTACAGCCCACGCGAGGCGATCTCGCGGGAGAGTTCGGTCGTGGCGTCCAGGTGTGCGAACGTCGTCGCGGGAGCCGGGTCGGTGTAGTCGTCGGCCGGGACGTAGATCGCCTGCATCGAGGTGATCGAGTGACCCTTGGTCGAGGTGATGCGCTCCTGCAGCAGACCCATCTCGTCGGCCAGGTTGGGCTGGTAGCCCACGGCGGACGGCATGCGGCCCAGGAGTGTGGAGACCTCGGAGCCCGCCTGCGTGAAGCGGTAGATGTTGTCGATGAACAGCAGGACGTCCTGGTTCTGCACATCGCGGAAGTACTCCGCCATGGTCAGTGCCGACAGCGCCACGCGGAGGCGCGTTCCGGGTGGCTCGTCCATCTGGCCGAAGACGAGCGCGGTGTCCTTCAGGACGCCCGCCTCCTCCATCTCCACCCAGAGGTCGTTGCCCTCACGGGTACGCTCCCCCACCCCGGCGAACACCGAGGTACCGCCGAAGTTCCGCGCCACACGGGTGATCATCTCCTGGATGAGGACTGTCTTGCCCACACCCGCACCACCGAAGAGCCCGATCTTGCCGCCCTTGATATAGGGGGTGAGCAGATCGATGACCTTGATGCCGGTCTCGAGCATTTCCGTGGAGCCCTCGAGGGAGGCGAAGTTCGGGGCCTTGCGGTGGATGGGCCAGCGCTCGGTGATCTCGAGTGCCGACTCCTCGACGTCGAGGGGCTGACCCAGAACGTTGAAGATGTGGCCCTTCACGCCGTCGCCCACGGGCACGGAGATGGCGGATCCGGTGTCCTGGACCTCGGAGCCGCGGACCAGACCGTCGGTCGCCTGCAGGGAGATCGCGCGGACGAGGTTGTCACCCAGGTGCTGTGAGGTCTCGAAGGTGATCTTGCGGGTCTCACCGTTGAGGGTCACCTCGGTGGTGAGGGCGTTGTACATCTCGGGGATCGCATCGGCCGGGAACTCGACATCGACGACCGGGCCGATGACACGTGCAATACGGCCGGTGGCGCCGGGGGTCACGGAGTCCGAACCGCGTTCAACAGTCTGGGCAGTCATCTCACTCACTTCATTCGTATAGCTGGCTTGGGACATAAGTCTAGTGCTGCGCCCGGCGTCCGCGAGGGCCCCGGGAGGGCGGTCAGGACGCGTTCAGCGCGTCTGCACCGGCGACGATCTCGGAAAGCTCCTGCGTGATCTCCGCCTGGCGGGCGGTGTTGCGAAGACGCGTGTACTTCTTGATCAGCTCGGTCGCATTGTCGCCCGCGGACTTCATCGCCCGCTGGCGTGCCGCGAGCTCGCTCGCCGCGGACTGCAGCATGGCCGCGAAGATCCTCGACTCGATGTAGCGCGGGAGGAGTGCGTCCAGAACCTGTTCCGGTTCCGGCTCGTACTCGTAGAGCGGCAGCAGCTCGCCCGACTGCTGGATCTCCTCCTCCACCACCTCGAGGGGCAGCAGGCGCAGAACGGAAGGCTCCTGGACCACCATGGAACGGAACTTCGTGTAGACGATGTGGATCTCGTCCACACCGCCCTCCTCGAAGTCCGCGAGGAACGTGGCCAGCAATGCCTCGCCCACCTCGCGGGCGGTCTCGAACTCGGGAGCGTCCGTGCCGCCGGTCCAGACCCGCTCGTAATCACGGCGCCGGAAGTCGAAGTACTGCTGCGCCTTGCGTCCGATCAGGTAGGAGTGGACTTCCTTGCCCTCCGAGCGGAGCACCTCGAACAGTCCCTCGGCCTCCTTCAGCGCACTTGCCGAATATGATCCCGCGAGACCGCGGTCGGAGGACAGGACGAGGACGGCCGCACGCCTGACCTCGCCGTGCTCCGTGGTCAGGGGATGATCGATTTCCGACTGCGACGAGACGGCCGAGACGGCGCGGGTGATCGCATTGGCGTACGGCAGGGCCGCGGAAACCCGCGAGCGTGCCTTGCCGATGCGGGACGTCGCGATCAGCTCCATCGCCTTGAAGATCTTCCGCGTCGACGTGGTCGAAGCGATCTTCTGGCGGTAGACCCGGATCTGGGCTCCCATGAATGTCCTTTCCTCCGCTCCCGGTGTGGAAGCGATTCTGCCTGGATCCTGCTGGCCGGGAGAATCTGTTCTCCCGGCCGGACAGTCCCGCTAGCGCTTCTGCCTGACGATCTTTTCCTGCTCCACCGAATCGGCGTCGATCGCCTCGTGCTCCTCGTGTCCGGGACCGAACCCGTTCACACCCTCACCGAAGAAGCCCTGCTTGAAGTCAGTGATGAGCGTCTTCAGTTCCTCGACGGTGGAGTCCTCCATCTTGCCCGTCTGCTCAAGCGTGTTGAGAACCTGCGAGGTGTGCCCGAGATGCTCCAGGAACTCCGTCTCGAAGCGATTGATGTCCTCGACCGGGACGTCGTCCAGGTAACCGCTGGTTCCGGCCCAGATGGAGACGACCTGCTGCTCCACCGGCATCGGCGAGTACTGACCCTGCTTGAGCAGCTCCATCAGACGCGCACCGCGCGTCAGCTGCTGGCGGGAGGCCGCGTCGAGGTCCGAGGCGAACATCGCGAAGGCCTGCATGTCGCGGTACTGGGCGAGATCCAGCTTCAACGTGCCCGAGACCTTCTTCATCGACTTCACCTGTGCGGCGCCACCCACGCGGGAGACGGACACGCCGACGTCCACGGCCGGACGCTGGTTCGCGTTGAAGAGATCCGACTGGAGGAAGATCTGGCCGTCGGTGATCGAGATGACGTTGGTCGGGATGTAGGCGGAGACGTCGTTCGCCTTCGTCTCGATGATCGGCAGACCCGTCATGGACCCTGCGCCGAGATCGTCCGAGAGCTTGGCACAGCGCTCGAGCAGGCGGGAGTGCAGGTAGAAGACGTCGCCAGGGTAGGCCTCGCGTCCCGGCGGGCGCCGGAGGAGCAGCGAGACCGCGCGATAGGCTTCCGCCTGCTTCGAAAGGTCGTCGAAGACGACCAGCACGTGCTTGCCCGCGTACATCCAGTGCTGCCCGATGGCCGAACCGGCGTAGGGGGCGAGGTACTTGAAGCCGGCCGGGTCGGAGGCCGGGGAAGCGACGATGGTGGTGTACTCCAGCGCCCCCTTGTCCTCGAGCGTCTGGCGCACGGCCGCGATGGTCGAGGCCTTCTGACCGATGGCGACGTAGATGCAGCGAACCTGCTTGTTCACGTCACCCGAGGCCCAGTTGGCCTTCTGGTTGATGATCGTGTCCACGGCGAGAGCGGTCTTGCCGGTCTGGCGGTCACCGATGATCAGCTGGCGCTGACCGCGGCCGATCGGGATCATCGCGTCAATGGCCTTGAGTCCGGTCTGCATGGGCTCGTGCACCGACTTGCGCTGCGTCACGCCCGGGGCCTGGGTCTCGAGAGCACGGCGGCCCTCGGCGACGATCTCGCCGAGATCGTCGATCGGCTGTCCCAGCGGGTCGACCACGCGGCCGAGGAAGGCATCGCCGACGGGGACCGAGAGGATCTCGCCCGTACGGTGCACTTCCTGGCCCTGCTCGATCCCGTTGTAGTCACCGAGGACCACGACACCGATCTCGCGGGTATCGAGATTCTGCGCGAGGCCGAGCGTGCCGTCCTCGAACTTCAGCAGCTCGTTGGCCATGACCGAGGGCAATCCCTCGACACGGGCGATTCCATCACTGGCGGTGGTCACACGTCCTACTTCGACGCGCTCCGCGTTACCGGGCTCGTAAGACGCCGCGAAGTCGTTCAACGCACTACGGACATCTTCGGCGTTGATGGTCAATTCGGCCATCTCAGTCCCTGCTCTCCTGTGTTGTAGGTCCCCGTGATATTCCTGGCGACCAGTGTGTGATTCTGTGGTTGTGACTCGGCGGCAACGGCGCGCATGCGGCTATCCCGCCAGCTTCCGACGGAGCTCCGACAGCCGGGTGACGACCGTGGAATCGACCATCTCGTCCCCGACACTGACCCGGACGCCACCGATCAGTGACGGATCGACGGTGACATTGACCTTCAGGTCGCGACCGTAGAGCGCATTCAGGCCCGCTTCCAGCCGCTCGAGCTGGTTCGGGAGCAAGGGCCGCGTGACACTCACCCGGGCGATCCAGCGCTGCTGGCGCGCAGCCACCAGGTCCAGGAACCGCTCGACCAAGGCCGACGGCCTCAGCCCACGGGGGGCCCGTACCGCCTGCGTGATCAGGAGCGACCCTGCGGGCCCTGCCTGTGGGACGAGCTTCAGGGCGAGATCGATCTTCGCCTCGTCCGTGGCCTGGGAATCGGACAATGCCCGCTGCAGGGCGTGACTCGTCTCGACGACCTGGATGAACGAGAACAGTTCGTCCTCGAGCCGATCCAGCCCCTCCACACCGTCACCCTGCTCGGCGACCGCGATGACCACGGTCGCCGCGACCTGCTCCAGAGCATCTCCGAGGTCCCGGACTCCGGCCCAGCGCTCCATGACGAGGCTCCGCACCAGGCGGGTGGCCTCGGGCGACACGCGCCCGGCGACGAGCTGATCGACCAGTGCTGCCTTGTCCTCACCGGAGCGGGACGGATCGGTCAGTGCCCTGCGGAGTCCGGCATTGGCGTCGAGGATCGCCAGGACCCCGAAGAGGTCCTCGGCGAGGGACAACTGCGCCCCTGACAGCTGCGGTTCCAGGCCGTCGAGGACCGTGGCCAGGGAGAGGCTCGATATTCCTGCCATTACCGGATTGCACCTGCGCTCTGCGAGGAGGTCTCCAGGTCGGAGAGGAACCGGTCGACCACGCGCGAGGAGCGGTCGTCGTCGGCCAGTGACTCGCCGACGATCCGGCTGGCCAGATCGGTGGCGAGCGTCCCTACCTCGGCCCGGAGCGAGACCAGTGCGGTCTGCCGCTCGGCGTCGATCTGGACCTGCGCCTGCTCGGTGATGCGTGCGGACTCCGCAGCAGCCTTCGCCTTAAGGTCGGCCAGGATCTGCGCTCCCTCGGCACGAGCTTCCTCGCGGATGCGGTTCGCCTCGGTGCGGGCCTCTGTGAGCTGTTGCTTGTACTCGTCGAGGGCCGCATTGGCCTCGGCCTGTGCGGCCTCCGCCTTAGCGATACCGCCCTCGATCGCCTCCGTGCGCTCTGCGAAAGTCTTCTCGAACGCCGGCATGACGTACTTGATGACGATGAACAGCAGGACGGCGAAGCCGACAACGGTCACCAGCAGTTCCCAGAGATTCGGGATCAGAGGATTGGAGCCCTCTTCCGCCGCCATAATCGCTGCATTAAGCATGTGTCACCCGTCTTTCTTCAACGTGTCGTCGATCTGTCGGGACGGTTGTCTAGGCGCCGATGACGAAGGCGAAGACGAGTCCGAGGATCGCGAGGGCTTCCGTCAGCGCCAGGCCGAGGAAGGCGATGGGCTGCAGGACGCGCTGTGCCTCGGGCTGGCGGGACACACCGTTGATGTAGGCCGCGAACACGAGACCCACGCCGATGCCACCGCCGATTGCGGAGAGACCGTATCCAACGAGGTTGAGGCTACCCTGTACTTCCATTGTGTTCCTTTCAAGATGCCGCTGAGGTGCGACAGGTTGCTTGGGATCATCCCCGACGGGGAAGACGTGTGTGAATCAGTGGGCGTCGGCGTGCAGCGCACCTTCGATGTAGATCGCGGCGAGCAGCGTGAAGACGTAGGCCTGGAGGACCATGATCAGGGCTTCCAGCATGTACATCGCGACGAAGCCGATCAGGACCAGCACGCTGGTGCCCTGGAGGAGGATGCTTCCCGTGCCCACCATGTAGGCGATGGCGGAGCCGGCGAGGGTCACGATGAGGTGACCGGCGAGCATCGTCGCGAAGAGTCGGAGGGAGTGGGTCACCGGGCGGACGATGAAGTTCGAGATGATCTCGATCGGCACCACGATGATCAGGATGGGCCAGGGCACCCCGGCGGGGACGACGGCCAGCTTCAGGTACCGGAGCCCGTGCTTCTTCAGACCGATACCCACCCAGAGGACGAAGAAGATCGCGGCGATGGCGTACGCGCTGCCCGGGTGCGAGAAGGTCGGCACCTGCAGGAGCGGGATCGCACCGAAGATGTTGTTCACCAGGACGAAGAAGAACACCGTGAAGAGCCACGGCACGTACTTGAGGAAGTCACGCCCGCCGATGATGTCCTTGCCGATGGAGTTGCGGACGAAACCGTAGGCGGACTCCCCGAGGAACTGCAGCTTCCCGGGAACCAGCTGGTTCCGTCGTGAGGCGATGAGGAAGAACGTCGCGATGAGGACCACCGAGAGGATCATCAGCAGCATCTGCTTGCCGAAACCCGGCTCCAGCAGCACACCGTACTCGCCACCCCAGGGGAAGATGTTCGGGTAGTGGGTGTCCTCGATCGTCGGGGCGATGAAGCCCTCTTCGGTAGTTGTGGCCGGGAGCGCAAGCGCGATCAACGCGTTTCCTCTCTGCAGTGTCCATCGTTGGGCAGGATGTGTTCGGCCACGGTGTTACAGGTCCGACGCATGAAGCAAGTGGAGATCATGGCGTTCCCGCACCGTCGTCGGGCGCCGCCCGTGATCCGCCGGGCGGGTCCTGGGGGTGATGCCGGGTGAGGTTGTGCATATGGGAGAGATAGAACCCTCCTACTGCACCGAGGAACGCTCCCGCCAGCACCAGAAAGCGCGTGTCGAGGACATAATCCAGGCCCCAGCCTATCAAACTCCACACCAGGATCCCGCCAACGATGTAGCTGAAGACAGTGATGCCGGCGTTGTACCCGCCGTTGGAGAAGCGCCCGTCGTCGCGCTCCGCGGGCGGCTCCACGGGGTCGTTCGCCCCGCGTGCCCTATCCGTCATGATGGCCCCGCTCCCGCTGCCGATCCGCGTCCGGGAGAACCGGCGTCAGCGCCGGGGCGGTCTCGTCGTACAGCAGGGTGCGGATGCGCGAGAAGGCGACGACCTCCGCGATCTGCCAGGTGATGACGGTCAAGAGGGCACTGATGAAGAACCAGGTGCTCTCCAGCCAGGCAGGGGTGCCGAAGAGGAACAGGACGGCCCCGAAGCCCACCACCTTGACCGCGTAGGCGAGGACGAACATGCCCAGGGCTCCCGAGGGGTTGGCGGTCCCGACGAAGTGCCCGATCAGCAGGGAGATGGCGAAGAACACCATGACGAGGCCGGAGCCGAGCAGCGCGCTCAGTGCTGCGCCGGGCGTTGCTGCGAGGAGCGCCGCGCCGGCGAGGACCAGGCCGGTCGCTCCCCCGGCGAGAGCGCTCCGGGCGAGGATGCCCAGCCAGGGGGACGGCGTGGGGGCCGATACCCCGATCAGGGTGGGGTGTTCGGCTCCGGTGGCCGGGGGGTCCGGTCGTGGCACGCGCTGTCCGCTCTGTCGATGTCGCCTGGCAGCGCCCTCCTGGTCATCCAGGAACGGCTGGTCCGTGGACTGCGGCGGGAGGGCCTGTAGCGGACGGCGGCTCCGGTGAGCCCGCGCGTCTGCGCCTAGTAGCCTACCGCACCATGGCATGGCAGCGGCCGTGGCTCAGGCCTGCGTACTTGCACGGGACACCCGAACGGCGCGGAGCAGGCGGGGAGAGTAGAGGTACACGGCGACGACGACGGCTGTGAACAGCGAGGCGCTCACGGCCAGGGGCGGTGCCGCCGTCGCCGCCACGAAGCCCGCTGCACCGGTGAGTGCCGACATGATGCTCACGAAGACCGCCACCTGCACATGGCTCAGGCCGGTCTCGGTGAGGCGCTGGTAGACGTGCTGACGGTGCGCGGCGTAGAGGCGTTCACCGCGCCGGGCCCGTCGCAGGAAGGTGGTGAAGGTGTCCGCGAGATAGATCAGCACCGGCGAGAGGAGGTACTCGAGGTACACCCCTGCCAGCAGGCCGGTCACGGCGATAGCTGCGATGGCCGCCCCCAGCAGGTAGCTGCCCACGTCCCCGAGGAAGACGAACCCGCGACCGAGGTTCCAGGGAAGGAACCCTGCGAAGGCAGCCGCGACCACCAGGCCCGAGACAGTGAGCCAGAGCTGATCGCTCAGCATGCCGGCCCAGCCGTAGAAGAGCCCGACGACGATGCCGTGCATGCCGGAGATGCCGTTGATCCCGTCCATGAAATTGGCCGTGTTGATGTAAGTCGCCACGGCGATCGCGCCGACCGGGACCCACCAGTAGCTGCTGTCCTCGATGGTCGTCGCCAGCGCCACGGTGCCGATCACACCGATGAGCAGCTGGACGGAGGCCCGGGTCCTGATGGACAGTCCGCGGAAGTCCTCCATCCATCCCAGGGCGGCAGCAGCACCCGTCATCGCGATGACGGCGAGGACGAGCGAACGGTCGACGGCGACCAGCCCGGTGGCGAGCGAGAGCACCAGGGCCACGAGGACGGCCGCGGCGACTGCCAGGCCCATGCCGCGGATCACGGGTGTGGAGTGCGAGGAGCGGTCGTTCGGGATGTCGATGACGCCCAGTCGCCGGAGCAGGGGTGCCACCACGAACGGCAGGAGGACGGAGAGACCGAGCGCCACGAGTCCCACGAGGATCAGGAGCGGATTCACGGCACGCGCCCCTCGATGGTGGGAAGGGCAGGATCGTCCGCCGGCGGATCTAGCTGGCGCCGGCCGAAGCCGCCCTGCGACTTCCACTGCCTCAGGCTCAGCTGATCGGGGTCCAGCGCCGCGACCGAGGTGTGCGAGATCTTCGGGTGCAGCGGCCGCGAGTCGTTCTCGCCGACGCCCATGAGGTCCTCGTGCATCTTCTCTCCCGGGCGCAGGCCGGTGAAGACGATGCCGATGTCCTTCCCGGACATGGCGATCATGCGCTGGGCCACGTCGAGGATCTTCACGGCCTCCCCCATGTCGAGGATGAGCACCTCGCCTCCCCTGCCGATCGCCCCGGCCTGGATGACGAGCTGGCAGGCCTCCGGGATGGTCATGAAGAAGCGCGTCACGGCGGGATCGGTCACGGTGATGGGACCACCGGACCGGATCTGCTCAGTGAAGAGGGGGAGCATGGAACCCCGGCTGCCGATGACGTTGCCGAAACGCACGGAAACATAACGCTGCCCGGTCCGCTGCGCGTGCCACGACGTGAGCTTCTCCGCCACGCGTTTGGAGTGGCCGAGCGCACTGGTGGGATCGGCGGCCTTGTCGGTGGAGATGTTGACGAAGTTCGTGACCCCGACGGCGGTCGAGGCCCGCAGCACGTTGAGCGTGCCCTGCACGTTCGTCTTCCAGGCCTCCTCCGGGTACTGCTCCAGGATGGAGACGTGCTTGAGGGCGGCGGCGTGGAAGACGACCTGCGGCCGACGGTCCTCGAAGATGTCGAGCAGGGCGTCGGCGTCCCGGATGTCGGCCAGCACGGTGTCGCGCCCCGTGAGCAGTCCGCGGCCCGTGAGGGTGATCTGGGTGGACTGCAGACCGGTCTCGTCACGATCCAGCATGATGAGTTCGGACGGGGAGAACGCCGCGAGCTGGCGGCAGAGCTCGGACCCGATCGACCCGCCGGCGCCCGTCACCAGTACGCGCTTGCCCGTCACGTACCCGGCGACCTCGTCGGGGTGGATGTCCACCGGACGCCGTCCGATGAGATCCTCGACGGCCACCTCCCGGAAGTCGGTCATGGCGGCACCTGCGGTGCCCGCGCCGCCGAGGATATCGCGCAGGGGCGGCAGAACGAGGACCTTGATCCCCAGACCGGTCACCAGGTCCGAGACCCGCCGCACCTGCGCCGCCTCCACCTCGGCGAACGCGATCACGAGGACCGAGGCCTGGGTCCTCGCGGCGATCGCCCGCAGGTCGTCGATGGTGCCCAGGACGGGGACGGAGGACAACCGGAGGTGCTTCTTCGAGGCGTCGTCGTCGATGAGGCCCACCGGGAAGTACGGGGATCCCGGATCCTTCATCATGCGGTCCACGAGCGAGTTCCCGAGGAAGCCCGCGCCGTAGATGAGAGCCCGCTGGGCGTCCTCCCCCGGCTTGGCCTTGCTCTCGACGTACATGCGCTTGAGGTACCGGGTGGCCGCCAGGAACATGCAGGCGAAGGGGAACGCGATGATGCCGATGCTTCGCGGCACGGCGAGCACCGGGAAGAACGCGACGCTCACCAGGACCAGGATGACGCCCACGAGGACCGCCACGATCACCAGGAGTTTCGCCTCGTGGAAGCTGCCGAAGCTGTATCTCCCCCGGTACAGCGCGAAGCTCAGCCCCACCACCAGCTGGGCGATCACGGCGACGGCGCAGAACACGACGATGCCGGGATCGTTGATGTCGTTGACCAGCAGCTCGTAGCGCAGGATCAGGGCGAGCAGGATCGCGACGATCCACGCGGCGGCGTCGAGCAGGTACTGCGACCACAGCCAGATCGCGGGTTTGTCGCCGGAGGACGCCCCTCCGGCGGTGCCTGAGGCTCCGGAGGCGCCCCGGTGTTCGTTGAGTCCCATATGTCCTAACGGTGCCATGCAGGCGACCACCGCGTTCCCGGTGCCGGTGATCGGGGCCTACCCGCGGCGGAGGCGCCAGGAAGGGCCGGGCAGGGTCGGAACACGGTGCAATAGACTGCTTCTACGAAGAGAATACCAACTGCACCACCTGTGCCTGATCCGTTGCGCACCGCCCGGCGCGGCCCGGAAGGAACCCGTTGCACGATCCGGACGCCGACGCCCAGCACGTGGTCATCGTCATCACCACCTTCAATCGGGCCGGCCACCTGGACGAGCTGCTCCAGTCGATCGCCCGGCTGGATCCCCTCCCGGGCGGCGTCGTCGTCGTGGACAATGCGAGCACCGATGGGACGGCGGACGTCCTTGCCGGGGCGCAGCTCCCCTGTCCCCTGCTGATCGAGCACCTGCCGCACAATGTCGGTGGGGCCGGCGGATTCGCGGCCGGCATGACCCGCGCACTGGACGAGGGGGCCCGGTGGCTCTGGCTCATGGATGATGACGTCGTGGTGCTTCCCGCCGCGCTGGCATCCTTCCATCCGTGGATGCAGCGCTATTCGTGCATCCACGGCCGGCGGTACGACGCCGCGGGCAAGCCCTTCTTCTGGCAGCACCTCCTCCATGAGTCCCTCGGGGTGCACCTCCCGGTCCGCGGAGACGTCTTCGAGGACTCCCCGGTCTTCCACACCAACGTGGGCTGTTTCGAGGGGATGCTGGTGTCCTCGGAGGTGGTGCGCGAGATCGGCCTCCCCGACGCCCGGTTCTTCCTCAACGGCGACGACCTGACGTACGGCTGGCTCATCTCCCGGCGTCACCCCGTGGCGTACGTGGACGCGTTCGTGCTGCAGAAGACCAGGGCGCAGCGCCAGATCGATCTGGGGGTACGCCACCTGAACGACTCGAGTGACCTCTCACGCTTCTGCGGCATGCGCAATCGTGGGCACCAGGCGCGATACCTCCAACTCCACGGCAGCTACAGCAGGGTGGGGTTCGGGGTGGGGACCCTCCTCGCTGCGGGCAAGGAGTTGGTCCGACTGGTCGCCGTCGAGCGCTCGCTCACCGGGCTGGCCCCCGTCTGGCGCGGCTGGCGGGCCGCACGGACGATCCTGCGCGATCCGCACTGGCGCCCCGAGCCCCCGTTCGGCGACCGGCGTGCGGGCGGTGCGTCATGAGCTGGGCCGTGGTGGGCGGCTCGGGCTTCGTGGGAACGGCGGTCATCGAGGCGCTCGCGGCTGCCGGGATCGAAGCGCACACCGTCCCGGCCCCCCGCCTGGCCACGGAGGCAAGGACCGCTGCCGCCCTCGTCGCGGAGGCCCTCCGGTACGACGTCGGCGCACTGGGAACGGCGCTGCGCGGGCACGACGTCGTGGTCAACGCCGCCGGGATGGCGACCCCCTCGGGCCAGGACGGCCCGGACCTGCTGGGCGCGAACGCGCTGCTTCCCGCCGTCGTCGCCCGCGCGGCGGCGGGGGTCGGAGTGCAGCGCGTCATCCACCTCAGCAGTGCCGCGGTGCAGGGCAGTGCCCGGATGCTGGACGAGACGACGGCGGTGCATCCGTTCTCCGGCTATTCCCGCAGCAAGGCGCTCGGCGAGCAGGCGCTCACCGCACTGGACCCGGCGGACCTCTCGATGGTGATCCTGCGGGCCACGTCCGTGCAGGGCCACGGACGACCCACGACGGCCTCACTCGCGACACTGGCGCGCTCACCCCTGGCCTCGGTGGCGGCTCCCGGGACCGCGCCGTCGCCCATCACATCGGTCGGCGCGCTGGCGGACCTCGTCGTCACGATCGGCCGGCACGGGGCAGCCGTGCCGGACATCGTCCTGCAGCCGTGGGAGGGCCTGTCGGTGCGGACCGTGCTCGAGGCCGCGGGCGGGCGGCCGCGCCTGCTCCCCGCCGTCCTGTGCAGGATCGCGGTCACGGCAGGCTTCAGGATCTCGTCGCTGCTGGGCGGCCGCCTCGACGGACAGGTGCGCCGCGTCGAGCTGCTCTGGTTCGGGCAGGACCAGGTAGCGGGGTGGGCCGCGGACCAGGGACTCGTACCCCGGGCCCGGGTGCGGGACGTCCTGGCCCGGGCCGGTCGCGGCGACTGGGCCGGTCGGTAGCTGTGGTCGGCGGCCTCGGTCGGTAGCGCCTCGGCCAGTATGCCCGGCGTCAGAGCTTCAGTCAGCCGGGTCCCTGTCCTCCGGTGCTGCGTCCGCCGGGTCCCTGTCCTCCGGTGCTGCATCTACCGCTGGCGCTGCGTCCGCCGCCGGGGCTGCGTCTTCGCCGGCACCGGCGAGATCCGGCACCACCTCGCGCAACCGTTCCACGGAGAGGGTTCCCTGCCGGACGATCCGCAGGACCTCGCCCGTCGCGTCGACGATGGTGGAGCCCATCCCGTCGGCAGCGGTCCGCGGACCGGCGTCCAGATAGACGGCCACCGATTCGGCGAGCTGCGCTGCGGCATCGGCCGCCGTGGTTGCCGCGTCCTGCCCCGTCCTGTTCGCCGAGGAGACCGCGAGGGGGCCCGTGAGGGCGAGCAGCTCGAGCGCGACGTCGTCGTCGGGTACCCGCAGGGCCACTGTTCCCAGCGTGTCGCCCAGATCCCAGCTCAGGGACGGCTGCGCGTGGCAGATGAGTGTCAGGGCTCCCGGCCAGAACGCCTCGGCGAGTCGCCGGGCGTCCGGGTGGACCTCGGCGGCGAGGCCGTCGAGCGTCTGGATCCGCGGGATGAGGACGGGCGGGGGCATGTTCCGCCCGCGCCCCTTGGAGGCGAGCAGTGTCGCCACGGCCTGCGGGGAGAAGGCGTCGGCGCCGATGCCGTACACGGTGTCCGTCGGCAGGACCACGCACTGCTTGCGCTCCACCGCCTGGTGGGCGGCGGCGAGTCCTTCGCTTCGCTGGGCAGGATCTGAGCAGTCGTAGCTGGTAATCACGCCCTCATCCTTCCACTGCGGAACAGCGCGGCGCACATCGCCCACCAACAACGGCACGCATCCTCGGCGGAATACCTCAGGAGGACGGCGGAGGGCCGAAGCCCCTGCCCCTCAGACCGCCCGCGTAGGCGGAGAACCAGGCCCGCAGTCCCGGGAGATCACGCTGGGTGAGGAAGTAGTAGGGGAAACCGATCACATCCGCCCCGAACCAGCGGAGATTACGGTGCTTGCGGGCCAGGTGGGCCCGGTTGCGGAAGTAGGAGAACCGTTTGAAGTCACCCTCGGGGATCACCGGGGTGAGGAAGCCTCCGAAGATCGGCTTCATCTCGGACCAGGTGGCCGGATGCCGCACCGCGACACTCGTCAGTGTCCCGTAGCGGAGACCGGCCTTCCTCACGCGGGCCAGGAAGTCCACCTCGTCGCCGCGGATGAAGTACTTCATGTCCGGCAGGCCGATCGTCGAGAAGACCTCGGCCCGGATCAGGGCTCCGTTGAAGAAGTGCACCATGTCCGGCAGGTAGCCCCGGGCCTCCAGCGTGGCCCTGTCGTTCGTCAGCAGTCCGTTGATACGGAAGTTGAAGGACAGGCGGGTGGGATCGGAGGTCGCCGCAACCAGCGGGCTGACGATATCGAGGTCGTGCTCGCGTGCGGCGTCGAGCAGCGCCGCGAGGCACCGCTCGTCCTCGGGGTGGCCGTCGTCGTCCATCAGCCAGATCCACTGTGCCCCGCTGGCAATGGCGGCGAGGATCGCGAAGGCGAAACCGCCGGCACCGCCGAGATTGGCCTCCGAGCGGAGATAGTTGATGCTGCCCTTTGCCGCGTCGACGACGGCGGTGGCCGGCGTCGTGCCCGAATCCACGAGGGCGACGGTCCTGATGGGTGCGCTCTGCGCCGCGAGCTTGTGCAGCAGCAGCGCGAGTTCCGCCGGCCGGTCGTAGGTGACGGCGGCCACCGCCACCGTCGCGGGAGGTGCGGCGCCCTCTGTCCGTGTCGTCATCGCCCGGCCCCGTTCGTCGTCGACCCGCCGGGCCGTTCGCTGATCCGCACGGCACTTGTTGCCCGGTCCCGGCCCGTGAGGTCCTGGTGCGTGGTGACCGCCTCCCACGATCCTGTGCCGGCGAGGAAGGCCGCCACCGCAGGAGCCTGCACCTCGGCGTGCTCCATGACGAAGTAGCCGCCGGGCTTCAGGAGCCTCGCCGCGGTTCTCGCGGCTGCACGCGGCAGGTCCAGGCCGTCCGCTCCCCCGCCGTACAGGGCCAGGTGCGGATCGTGGTCGGCGACCTCGGGGTCCACCGGCACCGCGTCGGGAGGGATGTACGGCGGGTTGGACACGACGACGTCGAACGAGCCGCCCTGCTCCGGCAACGCCGTCGCCAGATCGCCCTGGGTGAGCTGCACGCCGGACGACGCGAGATTGCGGCCCGCCCAGGCCAGGGCCAGCTCGCTGAGCTCGACGGCGTGCACCTCGGCGCCCGGGACCTCGTCGGCGATCGCCGCCGCGATGGCTCCCGACCCCGTGCCCAGGTCCACGATCCGCGGAGCGTCCAGCTGCACCGCCCGGTCGATCGCGAGCTGCGCCACCGACTCCGTCTCCGGACGCGGGACGAAGACCCCGGGACCCACCGCGAGGTCCACCCGGCGGAAGGTCGCCGTGCCCGTCAGGTGCTGCAGCGGGACGCGACCGGCCCGCTGCTCGACCAGTGCCTCGAATCCCTCCGGCACCTCGGCGCCGGTCAGGACCAGCGCCCGCAGGCGCCCCCGGGAGACACCCAGCAGATGCGCGGCGAGGAGCTCGGCGTCGACCCGGGGGCTGGGGATCCCGGCCACGCGGAGCCGCTGTTCCGCCGAGCGCAGCGCGTCCTCCATGCCTACTCGTCCGCGCCGATGGCGTCGAGGCGCGCCTGCTCGTCCAGCTCGATCGCCGACTGCACCACGGGCTCCAGATCGCCGTTCATGACGGCGTCCAGATTGTAGGCCTTGTAGCCGGTCCGGTGATCGGCCACGCGATTCTCCGGGTAGTTGTACGTGCGGATGCGCTCCGAGCGGTCCATCGTGCGGATCTGCGACTTGCGGATATCGGAGTTGGCGGCATCGATCTTCTCCTGCTCGTGCGCCAGGATGCGCGAGCGCAGCACCCGCATGGCCGCCTCGCGATTCTGCAGCTGGGACTTCTCGTTCTGCATCGCGACGACGATCCCCGTGGGCAGGTGCGTGATCCTGACCGCCGAGTCCGTGGTGTTGACGGATTGGCCGCCGGGCCCTGAGGAGCGGTAGACGTCGATCTTCAGGTCGTTCTGGCTGATCTCGACCTCCTCCGGCTCGTCGACCTCCGGAAGCACGAGCACACCCGCGGCGGAGGTGTGGATGCGTCCCTGCGACTCGGTGACCGGGACGCGTTGCACGCGGTGCACACCGCCCTCGAACTTGAGGCGGGCGTAGACGCCCTCGGCCGGGTCGTTGGAGGACTGCTTGATGGCCATCTGGACGTCCTTGTAGCCGCCGAGATCGGACTCGTTGGCCGAGAGGAGTTCGGTCTTCCAGCCGCGGGACTCGGCGTACCGCGTGTACATGCGCAGCAGGTCACCGGCGAAGAGGGCTGCCTCGTCGCCGCCCTCACCACCCTTGACCTCGATGATCACGTTGCGGCCGTCGTTGGGGTCCCGTGGGATGAGGAGGCGGCGCAGGCGCTCCTGTGCCGCGGCGAGCTGACCCTCGAGGACGGGGACCTCGGCGGCGAGCTCCGGGTCCTCCCCCGCCATCTCGCGGGCGGCCTCGAGATCCTCGTCGAGCGCCGCCCACCGGTTGTGTGCGTCGACGATGCGGCCGAGCTCGGCGTACCGGCGTCCGAGCTTGCGGGCCAGTGCCTGGTCCGCGTGGACGGCGGGATCCGCGAGCTGGTCCTGCAGCTCGGAGTGCTCATCGAGCAGTCCCTGGATGGATTCGAACATCGGGTGTACCTCTTTCGGCGTGTGCAGCCAGTCTACGAAGGACGAGCTGGCAGGAATGACCGTTCACCACGCACTGGGGCGGTCGTTCCTGCCATCTCGGCACCGGCCTTAACGGCCACAGCCGTCCGGGACACACCGGGTGGCGGCGTGTCCCGAACGGCTGATGGGGTGCTAGTCGGAGTCCTTGGAGCCCAGCGTGGTCTTCTGGACCTGCATCAGGAACTCCACGTTGGACTGCGTCTCCCGGATCTTGTTGGTGAGCAGCTCCAGTGCCTGCTGGGTCTCGAGACCCGACAGCACGCGGCGTAGCTTCCACATGATCTTGACCTCGTCGGGCGAGAGCAGATTCTCCTCGCGCCGAGTACCGGAGGCGTTGACGTCGACGGCGGGGAAGATCCGCTTGTCCGCGAGATTGCGGGAGAGGCGGAGCTCCATGTTGCCGGTGCCCTTGAACTCCTCGAAGATGACCTCGTCCATCTTGGACCCGGTCTCCACGAGCGCCGTGGCGAGAATGGTGAGCGAGCCACCGTTCTCGATGTTGCGCGCCGCACCGAAGAAGCGCTTGGGCGGGTAGAGCGCCGCGGAGTCGACACCGCCGGAGAGGATACGTCCCGACGCCGGAGCGGCCAGGTTGTAGGCACGTCCCAGGCGCGTCATCGAGTCCAGCAGCACGACGACGTCCATGCCCATCTCCACGAGGCGCTTGGCGCGCTCGATGGAGAGCTCCGCGACGGTCGTGTGATCGTCGGCGGGCCGGTCGAAGGTCGAGGCGATGACCTCGCCCTTGACCGTGCGCTGCATGTCGGTGACTTCCTCGGGACGCTCGTCCACCAGGACCATCATGAGGTGCACCTCAGGATTGTTGATCGTGATGGCGTTCGCGATCGCCTGCAGGATGAGCGTCTTGCCTGCCTTGGGCGGGGAGACGATCAGACCGCGCTGGCCTTTGCCGATCGGCGCCACGAGATCGATCACGCGGGGACCGATCTTCTTCGGGTCCGTCTCGAGGCGCAGGCGGTCCGAGGGGTACAGGGGCACGAGCTTGGCGAACTCGACGCGGTCCGTGAGCTCCTCCGCCGACTTGCCGTTCACCGAGGTGACGCGGACGAGTGCGTTGAACTTCTGGCGCGCGCTGGCCTGGGTCTCGCCCTCACGGGGAGCGCGGATGGCTCCCACCACGGCGTCGCCCTTGCGCAGACCGTGCTTCTTGACCTGCGCGAGTGAGACATAGACGTCGTTGGGGCCCGGCAGATAGCCGGAGGTGCGGACGAAGGCGTAGCTCTCGAGGATGTCGAGGATGCCCGCGACGGGCAGCAGGACGTCGTCCTCGGTGACCTCGACGTCGTCGACGTCGGGGTTCTGGTTGCGTCCGCGCCGGCGGTCGTTGCGCTCGTTGCGGTCACGGAACCGGCTGTTGCGGTCCTCGGAGGCGTTGCCACCGCGATTCGACCGGTTGCGCCGGTTGCGACCGCGACCCTCGTCGTCATTCGAGGAGTTCGACCGGTTGTCACTGCGGGCGCTGTCGTTCCGGTTCTCGTTCCGGTTGTCACCACGGTTGTCATTACGCGAGTTGTCGTTCCGGGCGCCGTCGTTCCGGTTCTCGTTCCGGTTGTCATTACGCGAGCTGTCGTTCCGGACGCCGTCGTTCCGGTTCTCGCCACGGTTGTCACTGCGCGAGCTGTCATTACGCGAGCTGTCGTTCCGGGCGCCGTCGTTGGAGGCGTCGTCCCCTGCCGGGCTGTTCCCCGCATTGCCGGACGAGGTGTTCGAGGAGTCGTCCCGCCCGTTGCGTGAGCGACTGCGCCTACCGTCCCGGCCCTCGGACTGCGTGTCGGTCGAGACAGCGTTCTGCCCGCCGTCCTTGCCACTGCTCTCGGAGCTGTCCTGGGAATCACCCTGGTCCGTCTGGGCGTCGGTACGGTCCTCGCCCCGCCGGTTCCGGCGATTGCGCGAGGGCCTGCTTCCGGCGTCGCGGTCAGTACGATCCTGCTGCTCTCCGGCGGGAGCCGTGACGCTCGCGTCCGTGCCGGAGGCCTCGGCCGGGCTGTCCCCCGTTGCCGCCTCGCTCGCGGACACCACACCGTCGCTGCCTGCGCGGCGGTTCCGGTTCCGGGTGCGTGGCTGGCGCTCCGCGGGAGCGGACTGTCCGCCGCCGGACCGGTCCTCGTCGGACGTGTCGACTGCGGCAGGAGTCTCGGGCGCCGACTTCTCCGTGTCGGCCTTCGCCGTGTCGGAGCCGCGTGCGCCGGAGCTCTTCTGGCGATCCGCGACGGCGCCGCCGCGCTGGTGGTCGGAGATGGCCGAGACGAGATCACTCTTGCGCATCCTCGACCCGCCGGTGATGCCGAGTTGACCGGCAAGAGCCTGCAGCTGTGCGAGTTTCAGGCCTGCAAGGCCGCTGCTCTTGGTAGCTGGTGCGCCGTCTGCTGCAGCGTCTTGGGTGGCCACACCTGGTAACAGGTCAGTGGTGTCAGTCACGAAGGATCCTTCCCCCTCGTCGGGCGGCCATCAGATCGGTGGTCCGCGGTGGTGTGCCCGTGCCGCTGTGCGGACTGGGCGGCCGGTGGTGGTCCGGCGTCGGCTGTGTACTGGGAGCCTGAGGATGTCCGCGTGCGGCAGCCCTGAGAGCCGCGCACGAGAATAAGGTCGGAGGCTACACCGAGGTGGGCAACTGCTGAAGGGGAGCTGCAGTGGTGCGGCGGTCTTCAGAGGACGGCCAGATCAGCAGGAGCACACGATGTCCGGTGGACGAGGAGCGTCATCACGACGCCGGTGCCCGGGAACACGGTAGGACCAGAGTGCGCACGCTGTGCGCCGGAACGATCTCTACCCTTGATGCACTCCCACATTAGCACCTTCCCGCTCCACTGCGAGCCTGATGATCCGCCAGCCGCCCGGCGTTTCGTCCTGCTCCAGCAACGCGTGCAGCGCATCCTCGGCAGCGCCCGCGTCGGACTCTCCCACCGCCAGGGTCAGGACACTCGGGCCGGCGCCGGAGATGGTGCTGGCGAAGCCCTCCGCACGCATCCCGCGCATGAGGGTGGCGCTGGGCAGCATCGCCGGCGCGCGGAAGTCCTGGTGGAGTGCGTCCTGCGTCGCGGCCGGGAGCAGGGACGGATCGGCGCCGAGTGCGTGGACCAGCAGGGCTGCGCGGCCGGCGTTGGCGGCAGCACTGCGGTGGGAGACCGACGTCGGCAGCAGCGCCCTCGCGCTCTCCGTGGACAGCGAGGTGTCCGGGACGGCGAGGACCGGAACGATGTCCGGGTGCACGTCCACCCGGGTGCTGTGGTAGACCCGGCCGCTCTCCCAGGAGATGGCGAGCGAGCCCATCAGCGCCGGGGCCACGTTGTCGGGGTGGCCCTCGAGGGACGCGGCCCACTGCAGCAGCTGCGCCGGCGCGAAGCGCTCCCCCGCGGGCAGCAGCGCGTTCCCCGCCAGCACCCCGGCGACGATGGCCGCCGCCGACGACCCGAGCCCCCGACCGTGCGGGATGACGTTGAGCGTATCGAGTTCGAGACCGTCCGCTCGATACCCGGCCCGCTGCAGCGTACTGATCAGCGAGGCTGCCACGAGGTGCGTCCCGTCCGTCGGCAGACCGTCGGCGCCCTCACCCTCGGAGCGGACCAGGATCGTGCCGGAGGCGGTGGTGCGCACGCGCACGGTGTCGTGGAGCGTCAGTGCGAGACCCAGGGCGTCGAAGCCCGGTCCCAGGTTCGCACTCGTGGCAGGCGCCCTGACGGAGACGTCCTGTCCGGCCTCCACGGCGGGGAGTGCAAGGACATCCGGCAGCACCGGTACGGCAGGCAGGCGTGCCATCTCAGCCCTCGAGACCGAGGGCAGCCGCCACGCTGACGACGTCGAACTCCACCTTGGTGGGTTGGATGTCGGCGCCGTCCGCTGTCCGGAGGGCCCACTGCGGATCCTTCAGGCCGTGCCCGGTGACGGTGATGACGATCGTCTTGCCCGTGGGCACCTTGCCCTCGGCGTGCTTCTTGATGAGGCCGGCGACACCCGCGGCGGAAGCCGGCTCCACGAAGACACCTTCCCTGGCGGACAGCCAGCGGTGCGCGTCGAGGATCTCCTCGTCGCTCACCGCCTCGATGAGTCCCCCCGACTCGTCGCGAGCGGCGACGGCGAAGTCCCACGATGCGGGATTTCCGATGCGGATGGCGGTCGCGATGGTGTCGGGCTCGGTGACGGGGTGGCCCTTGACCAGGGGCGAGGCCCCTTCGGCCTGGAAGCCCCACATGATCGGGGTGCGCGTGGAGACGGGGGCGAGCTCACCGTGGTGCATGGAGGCGTAGGGCGCGGCGTACTCCGTGTACCCCTTCCAGTACGCACTGATGTTCCCCGCATTGCCGACGGGCATCAGGTGGTAGTCCGGTGCGTCGCCGAGGGTGTCCACCACCTCGAAGGCCGCCGTCTTCTGCCCCTCGAGCCTCGCCGGGTTCACGGAGTTAACGAGAAAGACGGGGTAGGACTCCGCGAGCTTCCGGGCCACGTCGAGGCAGTTGTCGAAGTTGCCGTCCACCTGGAGGAGCTGCGCGCCGTGGGCGATGGCCTGGCTCAGCTTGCCCATCGAGATCTTGCCGTCCGGGACGAGCACCGCGCAGGTGATACCCGCCTGGGTGGCGTAGGCCGCCGCGGACGCCGAGGTGTTGCCGGTGGATGCGCACACCACGGCCTTGGCGCCGGCGGCGACGGCCGCCGTCATCGCCATGGTCATGCCGCGGTCCTTGAAGGACCCCGTGGGGTTCATGCCCTCCACCTTCAGGTGGACACTGCACCCGGTGAGCTCGGACAGGTGGCGCGCGTACACGAGCGGCGTACCGCCCTCACCGAGCGTGATCACCTCCGTGGCGTCGGTGACCGGCAGGCGTTCGGCGTACTCGCGGATGACTCCGCGCCACTGGTGGGCCACTTAGATTCCCTCTACTCGAAGAACGGATGAGACGGCGGTGATGACCTCGAGCTCGGCGACCTGCCGCACGGTGGCCGCCAGGGATGCCTCGACGGCCCGGTGTGTGACGATGCGCAGCTCGGCCGTGGTGGCGCCGTCGGGCCCGTCCTGCCGGATGCGCTGGCGCATGGTCTCGATGGAGACCCCGTTGGCCGCGAAGATCTGCGCGATCCGCGCGAGGACACCGGGCTCGTCGACCACCTGCAGGGCGATGCAGTAGCTCGTGCGCACGGCGTCGATGCCGAGGGCCGGCACCTGGGAGGTGGTCGTCTCCGTGCGGCCGGGGCCTCCGAGGACCCTGCGGCGCGCGGCACTGACGACATCGCCGAGGACGGCGGAGGCGGTGGGCGTACCCCCGGCGCCCTGCCCGTAGAACATGAGCTCGCCGGCGTTCTCCGCCTCGACGAAGACGGCGTTGAAGGCCCCGTGCACTGCGGCCAGCGGATGGGTGCGCGGCAGCAGGGTGGGGTGGACGCGCACTCCGATCCCCTCCGCACCGGTCGCATCGGTGAGCAGCTCCGCGATGGCGAGCAGCTTGATGACGTAGCCGTCCTCCGCCGCGGCGGCGATGTCGTCGGCCGTGACGGACGTGATGCCCTCGCAGGAGACGTCCTCGAGGGCGAAACGTGTGTGGAAGGACAGGGAGGCCAGGATGGCGGCCTTGGCCGCGGCGTCGTGGCCCTCGATGTCGGCCGTGGGATCCGCCTCCGCGTAGCCGAGGTGTTGGGCCGCCTGCAGCGCGTCGTCGAACTGGGCTCCCGTGGAGTCCATCTGGTCGAGGATGTAGTTCGTGGTGCCGTTGACGATGCCGAGGACGCGCGTGATGCGGTCACCGGAGAGGCTGTCACGGATAGGTCGGAGAATGGGGATGGCTCCGGCGACGGCGGCTTCGTAGGACAGCTGCACGCCCGCGGCATCGGCCTGCTCGTAGAGCTCCGGTCCGTCCAGGGCCAGCAGCGCCTTGTTACCGCTCACCACGGCGGCGCCGTGCGCGATGGCCCGGAGGATCAGCGACTTGGCCGGCTCGATGCCCCCCATGAGTTCGATGACGATGTCCGCGTCCGCGACCAGCGCGTCGGCGTCCGTGGTGAGGAGCCCGTCGGGCAGCTCGACATCGCGCTCGGCGTCGAGACTGCGGACCGCGACACCCACGAGGTCGAGCCGGGCGCCCGCGCGGCCGGCGAGGTTGTCCGCGTCGTCGAGGAGGATGCGGGCCACCTGCGAGCCGACCGTGCCGCAGCCGAGCAGGGCCACGCGAAGGGCTCGTGCGGCGGGCGTTGCTGGAGTGGTCATGGGTGTGCGTCTCCTGGATCGGTGGCGGGTTCGCGCTGGACGTCCCTGCGGAAGAGGTCGTCCTCGGTCTCACCGCGGACGATCAGCCGGGCGGCGCCGTCGGCCACCGCGATGACGGGTGGGCGCGTCAGGTAGTTGTAGTTGCTCGCGAGCACCCAGCAGTAGGCGCCGGTGCCGGGAACGGCGAGGAGGTCTCCGGCTCCGGTGTCCTCCGGGAGATAGGCGTCACGCACCACGATGTCGCCGCTCTCGCAGTGCTTGCCGACCACGCGGGAGAGCACCGGGGCTGCCTCGGGTGGGCGCGAGGCGAGAACGGCGGAGTAGTCCGCTCCGTAGAGCACGGGGCGGGCGTTGTCGCTCATGCCGCCGTCCACCGACACGTAGCGGCGCGGATGCGTGGCGGGCACTGCCTGGCCCTGCTCGCTCCCCGCGGAGTCCACGCGCACGGTCTTCGTGGTGCCCGCGGTGTACAGGGTGAAGGTGGTGGGGCCCACGATCGCCCGTCCGGGCTCGATCGAGATGCGCGGTACGGCCAGGCCCAGCTCGCGGCAGGTGGAGCCGACGACGCCGGCCATGGCCCGGGCGATCTCGGCCGGCGGGCGCGGCTCGTCCGCCTCGGTGTAGGCGATGCCGTAGCCACCGCCGAGATCGAGCTCGGGCAGTTCGACGCCGTGCCGGTCGCGGACAGCGGCGAGGAACCCCAGGAGCCGCTGCGCCGCGAGTTCAAAGCCCTCGGGCTCGAAGATCTGCGATCCGATGTGGCAGTGCACGCCGAGCAGATTGATGCCTGGGTGCGCGAGTGCGTTGGCGACGGCGCGATGCGCGGGGGACGTGCCGCCGTCGTCGCCCGGGCCCTGGCCGACTGCCGGCTCGGTGGTCGCGTCAGCAGCCAGGGACAGACCGAACTTCTGGTCCTCGTGGGCCGTCGCGATGAATTCGTGGGTGTGGGCGTGGACCCCGGGCGTGAGGCGGATCATCACGTTGGCGATCCGGCCGCGCTGCACGGCGAGATCCCCGACGAGGGCCACCTCCTGCAGGCTGTCGACGACGATCCGCCCCAGGTCCGCGTCGATGGCCCGGGTGATCTCCGCCGCCGACTTGTTGTTGCCGTGCAGACCGAGCCGGTGCCCGGGCATGCCGGCGCGCAGCGCGACGGCCAGCTCCCCACCGGAACACGTGTCGAGGCCGAGTCCCTCCTCGCGGACCCAGTGCGCCACCTCGGTGCACAGGAAGGACTTTCCGGCATAGAAGACGTCCACACCGCCGCAGAGTTCGCGGAAGGCGTCGTCGAACGCAGTACGGAAGATCCGCGCGCGGGCACGGAAATCGCGCTCGGAGACGACGAACAGCGGCGTGCCGTACTGCTGCGCCAGCTCCGTGACGCTGACGCCGTCGATCTGCAGGACGCCGTCGTCGCCGCGCTCCACGTCCTCGGCCCACAGCTTCGCCTCGAGCCGGGCCTGGTCCTCGGGCAGGGTGAGCCACGCGGGGGCGAGCGGCGAGGCCCCGGCGGCCGTGGTCGTCACCGTCACATCCGCTCCGGAGCCGAGACGCCGAGGAGGGTCAGGCCGTTCGCGAGGACCTGCTGCGTCGCGTTGTTCAGCCACAGCCGTGAGCGGTGGAGGTCCTCCACGGGCTGGTCCCTGAGCGGCGCGACGCGGCAGGCGTCGTACCACCGGTGGTACGTGCCGGCGATGACCTCGAGGTGGCGGGCCACCCGGTGCGGTTCCCTGAACGCCGCGGACTGCGCCACGACGCCGGGGAACTGGCCGAGGGCCGCGAGCAGTTCGCCCTCGGTCGGGTGGCTCAGCGAGGCGGCGTCGAACGCGCTGGTGTCCACGCCCGCGGAGACGGCGTTCCGGGCGACGGCGTGGGTGCGGGCGTGGGCGTACTGCACGTAGAACACGGGGTTCTCGTTGGTGTGCCGGGTGAGCAGATCCAGATCGATGTCGATGTTCGAATCGGCAGAGAAGCGGGCCAGGGTGTAGCGCGCGGCGTCCACGCCGACGGCCTCGACCAGATCCTCGAGCCTGACCACGGTTCCCGCGCGCTTCGACATGCGGACCGGTGCGCCGTCCTTCACCAGATTCACCATCTGGCCGATCAGGACCTCGACGGCGTCGGGATCGTCCCCGAGCGCCGCGGCCGCGGCCTTGAGGCGGGCGACGTACCCGTGGTGGTCCGCACCCAGCATGATGATGTTCAGATCGAAGCCGCGACGGCGCTTGTTGACGAAGTAGCCGATGTCGCCGGCGATGTACGCCGGGGACCCGTCGGACTTGATGACCACGCGATCGCGGTCGTCGCCGAAGTCGGTGGACTTCAGCCACCAGGCACCGTCCTCCAGGAACAGGTTCCCCGAGGCCTTCAACTGGTCCAGGAGGCCTTCCACGAAGTTGTCCTGGAAGAGGGAGTGCTCGTGGAAGTAGACATCGAAGTCGACGCCGAAGTCGTGCAGCGACGCCTTGATGTCATCGAACATCGCGTCGACGCCCAGGGCACGGAAGCGCTCCACGGCGTCGTCCTGCCCGAGGTCCAGGATCCCCGGCTCGATGGCCAGGACCCGCTGAGCGATGTCGACGATGTACTGGCCCGCGTACCCGTCCTCAGGGGCGGGCCGTCCGGTCGCCGAGGCGTAGAGGGAGCGCGCAAAACGGTCGATCTGCGCGCCGTGATCGTTGAAGTAGTACTCCCGCGTCACATCGGCGCCCTGCGACTGGAGGATGCGGGCCAAGGCGTCGCCCACGGCTGCCCAGCGCGTTCCGCCGATGTGGATGGGACCGGTGGGATTCGCGGAGACGAACTCCAGATTGATCTTCTGTCCGGCGAGCGCGTCGTTCGTGCCGTAGGCCGGACCCGCGTCCACGATGGTGCGTGCGAGCTCGCCGGCTGCACCGACGTCGAGCGTGATGTTCAGGAATCCGGGGCCGGCGATGTCCACGCTCTTGACGCCGTCGATCCCGGCCAGGCGCGCGCTGAGCAGCTGCGCGAAATCACGCGGATTCATCCCGGCCTTCTTGCCGAGCTGGAGGGCGATGTTCGTGGCCCAGTCGCCGTGCTCGCGGTTCTTCGGTCGCTCCACCCGCACCTCCGAGGGGAGGTCGACGCTGATGTCACCCGCGTCGACGGCGGCCTGCAGGCAGGCGGAAATGGCGGAGGAGAGTTCGTCGGGAGTCACCCGTCCAGCATAGCGGCGAGGCCGTGCCGGGTCCGAAGTGCGGCCCGGCGTATGACGTGCCCGCCGCTGGGCCGTCCGGCCTACTCCCTGGAACGAATGCTTCCATGGGACGCTGAACCGGCCCGGTGCGCGTACCGGACCGTCCACCTCCCACCGCGCGGATCGTCGTCCGCCCGGTCAAGCCATGCGATCCACCAGGAGCACCCCGTGACCAGGACACCCCCGACCGCCCTCCTCACCGCGGCGTCCTCCCTGCCGCGTTCCGGCGCCGCTTCCGACCGACGTGTCCTCACGATGCTTGCCGTGGTGTCCATTCTCGGAGCTGCGGGCTGCGCCGGAGCGGATGCTTCCGCCGACAGTGCCGCTGACTCCTCGATGGAGGGGCCCTCCTCCGACGCCTCCGCGGCCGCGCCGCAGCCCGCTGCTGGACAGTCCGCCGCCGGCGGTCAGGTCTATGAGGACGGCGAGTACACGGAAACCGGCGGCTACCAGTCCCCCGCCGGACCCGAGGAGGTCGGCGTGACGCTCACGCTCGAATCGGACGTGGTGACCGCCGTGGAGGTGGAGCCCATGCCGGAGAACCCCACCACCACCGTTTACCAGGAGCGCTTCGCGGGAGGCATCTCGGAGGCGATCGTCGGCAAGAAGCTCGACGACCTCTCGGTGGACAGGGTGGCCGGTTCCTCTTTGACGAGCGGCGGCTTCAACGACGCCGCCGACAAGATCAAGAGCGAAGCCCGGCTCTAGGCCGTCATGTCCTCCTCCTTCGGCTTCGAGGCGATCGGCACGAGCTGGCGCGTGGACAGCGGCCGCGCCCTGCCTGCAGCACAGCGGTCGGAGCTCCTGCGCCTCGCCGAGGACTACGACGCCCTCTATTCGAGATTCCGCGCCGATTCCGGCATCACCAGGCTGGCGACGATCGGCGGCTCACTACCGCTGCCGCCGCACGGGGACGCTCTGGGCAGGCTGCTCCGTTCCCTGCACGAGCTCACGGACGGCGCGGTGTCACCGCTGATCGGTGAGCGACTCGCGGAGCAGGGGTACGACGCCGCGTACTCCTTCGTCCCGACGACGACCCCCTCCCCCGCCCGGGTCTGGGACGACCTCCTGGACTGGACGGCCGGAACGGTCACCGTGCGGGAGCCCGCACTGCTCGACGTCGGCGCCGCCGGCAAGGGCCAGCTCGTGGACCTGATGCTCGAGTACCTCGTGGCCGAAGGGCACGACGACGTGATCGTCGACGCGAGCGGCGACATGCGGCGCAGCGGACCCGGCTCGATCACCGTGGGTCTGGAACACCCCTTCGATCCCTCGCTGGCGATCGGCACGCTGGACCTCGGGACCGGCGCGCTGTGCGCCTCGGCGTCGAACCGACGTGTGTGGGGCGACGGACTGCACCACGTCATCGACGCCCGGACCGGGCGCTGCGTCGACACCGTCGTCGCCACCTGGGTCCTCGGAGCGGACGCCATGACCGCCGACGGCCTGTGCACCGCCCTGTTCTTCGCCGACCCCGCGGTACTCTCGCGGTCCTTCGACTTCGACTACGTCCTGATGTACTCGGACGGTCGTGCCCGTTACTCCGACCCCCTCCCAGGAGCCCTCTTCTCATGACCTCGTCGCTGGACGCCCTGCTGGGCCGGATCACCCTGTACCGGCTGATGCTGGCCCTGCTGCTGATCCTGGCTGCGGAGGCACTCCTGCTCTCCGTCACGGGCCTGCTCGCCTACACACCGGCGGAAATCGCCGCCACCCTCGCGGCCGCGGTCGGCGGCACGGTCATCGGCACGCGGCTCATGGCCCTGATCCTGCGACTGCGGCCGCATCAGGACTCCTCCCTCATCACCGGGCTCATCCTCTTCCTCATCATGTTCCCCTCCAGTACCGCGGCCGGACTGCTCGGGGTCCTCGCGGCAGGCGTGGCAGCGGGAGCATCGAAGCTCGTGCTGGCCTTCCGCGGCCGCCACATCTTCAATCCCGCTGCGGTGGGCGCCGTCGTCGCGACGTTGCTCGGCGTGGGCGCTGCGGCCTGGTGGGTCGCCAACGCCTACATGCTGCCCGTCGTCGCACTCGGGGCCCTCCTGATCCTCCACCGGATGCGCAAACTTTCCATGGGGGCCGTGTTCCTCGTCGTGGCGCTGGGGATCCTCGTCACCGGGCTGGTGCTCGGCGGTATGGCACCGCTGTCGGGTCTGCAGCTCGTCCTGACGTCGTACCCGGTCCTGTTCCTGCTCGGCTTCATGCTGACGGAGCCGCTCACGCTACCTCCGCTGCAGTGGCAGCAGTGGCTCTACGCGGCGATCGTCGCCGCCGTCTTCGCCCTCCAGCTCTCCGTCGGTCCGGTGTTCCTCGGCCCTGAGTTCGCCCTCGTCATCGGTAACGCCGTGGCCTTCGTGATGGGCCAGCGCCGGGGAGTGCGGCTGACCTTCTCCGGGTCACGGCAGCTCACGCCCACGAGTACGGAACTCGTGTTCGAGCCCTCGCGACCCGTGCGGTTCAGGGCGGGACAGTACATGGAGCTGGATCTGCCGCATCGGAGCACCGACAGCCGCGGGAGCCGTCGCGTCTTCAGTATCACCTCGGCGCCCCAGCGCACCGACGCCGTGACCTTCGGCCTGAGGACGTCGGAATCCGGGAGTTCCTTCAAGAAGGCCCTCCTGGATCTGCCGGCGAATGCGCACCTCACGGGCACGGTGGTCGGTGGCGATTTCCTCCTCCCGCGGGACACCTCGGTACCCCTGCTGCTGGCCGCCGGCGGCATCGGCGTCACGCCCTTCATCTCGCAGCTCCGCGACGTGGCGGCCGGGGGCGAGCAGCGCGACGCCGTCCTCGTGTACGTGGTGCGGGACGACGAGGAGATCGCGTTCCAGGACGAGCTGGTGGCGCTGGGAACCCGCGTGGTGCTGTTCAGCCCGGGCAGCCCCGATGCCCGACCCCTCCCGCAGGGCTGGGTCCGCGTCGGCGAGGCGGCGACCGCGGAGCTTCTCCTCGCTGCCGTGCCGGATCTGTCCGAGCGCAGGATCCTGGTCTCCGGGGCACCGCAGTTCATCCGGGACATCCGGCGTCAGGTCCGCACGGCGGGCGGATCGCGTGTGCGGACGGATGCCTTCCTCGGCTACTGACGACGGCGTCGTCGGCCACCTGACGTTTTCCCACCCATGCGGCACCTGCTAAGCTCGACGAGTCCCATTCGGGTACGGGATCAACCCCGTTTCCGCCTTCGTAGCTCAGGGGATAGAGCGTCTGCCTCCGGAGCAGAAGGTCGTAGGTTCGAATCCTATCGAGGGCACACAACGACTCACGGAGTCCACCGCCGTCGGCCCTTTGGCCGGCGGCGGATCTGTTTCCCTCCGGGACCCCGCGTGGTCCTCAACCCTTGGTGCCGCTCGCTCGGTCCCACCAGTCGCGGCTGGCTCGCGGGTACAGATGGCCCCGATCGGCCGACCCCACTATTCGCTGGTGAAGCGCGGGAACGAGCGGTCAATCCCACCGGAGCCAGCCGAACAACGGGATCGACGCCGACACCCCTCCCCCGATCCCACTATTCGCGGATGACAGGTGGGAACGAGCGGTTCATGTCCCCCAATCCCAGCATTCGCGGCTGGCTCGCGGGTACAGATGGTCCCGATCGGCCGACCCCACTATTCGCTGGTGAAGCGCGGGAACGAGCGGTCAATCCCACCGGAGCCAGCCGAACAACGGGATCGACGCCGACACCTCTCCCCCGATCCCACCGTTCGCGGGTGAAGCCTGGGAACGAGCGGTTCCGGTCGCTCGATCCCACCGAATTCGAGCGAACAACGGGATCGATGTGGGAGCCTTTTATCCGACCCCTTCCCATCCCGACAGGGCATGAGCGCCATGCCTCGATCGCTTCCCTCCCGTAGGACAGGAGAGGTACCACCAAGCGCCTTGCCGTGACACGATGACCCCCGAGGGGAGGATGCACCCATGGCAGACCCGGAACTGACCGAGGTCATGGCGGCGCTCCGCGCGCTCGAGGACCCGCGAGTGCGCGCCGTGAACGAGAAGCACGGCGACGATCACGCCGTTAATCTCGGCCAGGTGCGCAGCCTCGCGAAGCGGCTCGGACCTCGGCCGGAGCTGGCCCGCGAACTCTGGGCCACCGACGACAGCGCGGCGCAGCTCCTCGCCGTCCTCGTCTCCCGCCCGAAAGGACTCGACCGCCGGGAGCTCGACGCCATGCTGCGCCAGGCACGCACCCCGAAGGTGATCGACTGGCTCATCAACTACGTGGTCAAGAAGAGCCCGCACTCCGAGGAGCTCCGCCGGGCCTGGTTCGACGATTCTGACCCGACCGTGGCGAGTGCCGGCTGGACCCTGACGGCTGAACGAGTGAGGAAAAAGCCCGAGGGTATTGATCTTGCTGGCTTGCTCGATCTCATCGAGGCGCGCATGAAGACCGCACCGGACCGCCTCCAGTGGGCCATGAACGACTGTCTCGGCCACATCGGGATCGAGCACCCGGAGTTCCGCGCCCGCGCCGTGGACATCGGCGAGCGCCTGGAAGTCCTCAAGGACTATCCGACGCCGCCGAACTGTACGTCACCGTTCGCCCCCATCTGGATCGCGGAAATGGTGAGGCGACAGAAATCTTGAGAGCGCGCCAGTTCCGGGATCACGCCACAGCAATCCCGACCTGAACGTACGCAGGGCCGCAAGGCCGCAAGGCCGCAAGGCCGCAAGGCCGCAAGATGGCAAGGTACCAGGGCCGCAGGGAGGAACTGTTTTGGTAGGCTCCACAGATCGTGAGTCCGAAGGTCCGGACGGCCACCACCGGGGGGAAACGTGGGATCGAGACGCACCACACCCCGGGGCGAGAGAGACCGGAGTGAAGGGCACCGGGATGAAAGAGACCGGGGTGAAGGGCACCGGAGTGAAAAAGGCGACGGCATCGCGTCCCACGCCCGATCCGAACGACTCGTCCCCTACGTCCTCACCGTCGTCGTGCTCGTCCTCGCCGTCCTGGCGGCGGGCTCCATGGGCGAGCTGTCCGCCCGGCCGGTCGTCGATGCAGGCGCGGGAGCCGTGGAACCCACGAGTGTTCCCACCCCCTCCGCCGAGGCAGGTCCCGAACCACTGGTCGACGACGGCGACCGCCTCCGGATCGACCCGAGCGTGGCCGTGGCTGTAGCCCTGCTCCTGGTCATCGGGCTCCTCGCGCTGCTCGTGCGGTTCCTCCTGCGGCTGCGCGCCCGACCGCCGATCCGGGGCGGCAGCCTCGACAGCGCCCGGGTGCGCCCGCCCGGGATTCTCGAGCCCCTCGCCGAATCACTCCCCGCCTGGACCCGTGCCGCAGAGGACGAGTTGACCGGGAGCACCGACACCTCCGACGCCGTGATCCGCTGCTGGCTGGCCTTCGAGCAACTGTGCGCCGGGGCAGGGATACCCCGCGGGTCCACCCAGACGACGTCGGACTTCGCCGCCGCGGCCGCGCAGAGCCTCGACCTGCCGATGGATGCCGTGACCGCCCTCAACCGCCTCTACCAGCGGGCCCGCTTCGCGCGCGATCGGCGGGACGACCGCGAGGCCCTCGGTCCTGGTGATCGCGCGCTCGCGCTGCGGAGCGTCCGCCTGCTGGCAGCCTCCGTCCAGGACGGCGAGCGCCCGTGAAGGGCTCCGCCTGGGTCATCACGCTCGTCCTGACTGCTCTGGCGGTCGTTGCCGGCTGGTTCTTCGGTCTGGACCCGGCGCACGCCGTCGTGCTCGCCGGGGCCGGCCTCGCCGCAGGTATCGCGAACGGGGTGCTGGAGTCCGTCGACGCACCGCGCCCCGTACTGACCCCACTCCCCCAGCCCGTGCGCGGTCTGGCCGACCTCCAGGCCCTGGAGTTCTCGCTCTCCGCCTCCGAGCCCGGAATGCGTGCCATCCTCGAGCTCCACTCACTCGCCCGGGACGCGATCGCAGCCCGTGCCTCCGCACCGCGGACGACGGCGCTGAACACCTTCGCGGCCGGAACAGCACCCTCCGCACTCGGGCCGCGGGAACTCCGCACCCTCATCGACGACCTCGAGCGCCTCGTGCGCCACAACGACCAGACGGCACCCACCAGGAGAACCCTTGACGAGCCCTGACCCCCAGAACACCGGCATGGCCGTCGGTACCGACTTCCGCCCGGACGGCGCCCTCCCTGTGATCGCCGACGCCGCCCGCGCGGGCCACGAGGTCCTGGACCGCACCGGGACCGTGGTCGTGGGCGCCACCCAGCCCCTGCGCCTTGCCCTCGCAGCGGTCCTCGCGGGCGGACACGTCCTGTTCGAGGATCTTCCCGGCCTCGGCAAGACCCTGGCGGCCAAGACGCTCGCGCAGGCCCTGGGGCTGGACTTCCGGCGCCTGCAGTTCACCCCCGATCTGCTGCCCTCGGACGTCACGGGCTCGTCCATCTTCAATCCGGCCACGCGGGAGTTCGAGTTCAGACCCGGGCCCGTCTTCACGGGCCTGTTCCTCGCCGACGAGATCAACAGGACCTCGCCGAAGACACAGTCCGCCCTGCTGGAAGCCATGGCGGAGGGCCAGGTCTCGGCAGAGGGCACCACCCTGGTGCTCCGCCGTCCCTTCCACGTCTTCGCGACCTCCAATCCGATCGAGTTCGAAGGCACCTATCCGCTGCCGGAGGCCCAGCTGGACCGCTTCATGGTCCGCCTGCGCTTCGGTTACCCCGGTCCGGGTGGCGAACAGGAGATCATCACCCGGCGCATCGGACGACGCCGGGAGGCCACGGAGGTTGCGAGTGTCATCTCCGCCGACGGACTCCTGGCCCTGCAGGCAGCGGTCGAGGCCGTGGACGTGGATGAGGACGTCATCGACTACGCCGTACGCCTGACCGCCGGGACCCGCCATCATCCCGCGATCGAGGTGGGTGCCTCCCCCCGGGGATCCCAGGCCCTCATCCTGCTGGGCCGCGCCCTGGCCGTGCTCGACGGCCGCTCCTTCGTGCTCCCGGAGGACGTGAAGGAGTGTGCCGTCGCCGTCCTCGCCCATCGACTCACCCTGACACCGTCGTCCTGGGCGCAAGGCACCTCGACGGAGCAGGTGGTGACGGAGGTCCTGGCGCAGATTGCCACACCGACGACGGCGCCGCGTGGCTAACGGCGCCGAGACCGCCCGCTCGCCCGGCTGGGCGGTCGCGCTGATCATCGCGTTGGTCTGCATCGTCGCGGGTCTCGTCTCGGGCCGGCCGGAGACCGTGGCCCTCGCAGCGCCGTTCGCGCTCCTCGTCCTCTCCGGGCGATCCACGGTGGACGGCGCGCAGGAGCCCTCCGTCCGGATCGCTGCCGATCGGAGAATGGAGGGCAGCGGCAGGCTCCGGCTCCTGCTGACGTCCCTGCCTCCGGGAGGCGCCCACACCGCGGAAACTACCCGCGCAGAGCAGAGCGCGGCGGGGAACGCCCGGCCGGCATCATCGCTCGTCGCCGTCACCCTGGCCGCGCCCGCGTGCCCTGCCGACGCGCTGGTCCTGCGGGCCGACGAGGACTGCCCCCTGCTCGTGGACGTCCCGGGCTCCGGCGAGATCGCCGTGCTGTCCTACGGTTCCGCCGGATTCTCCGCCGACCTCATGATCACCACCGCCTTCGTCCCCGCACCGGCCGTCCGGGTGACCATCCTCCCGCAGCTCGGCGGGACCGTCGCACTGCCCGTCTCCAGGCGGTTGAGCGGCGTCACGGGCTCCCATACCTCCAGGCGGCCGGGTGAGGGCGGGGAGCTGAGGTCCATCGCACCGATGCAGCCCGGGGATCAGCTGCGGCGCATCGACTGGCGGGCCACGGCGCGGAGATCGGCGGACCAGGACAGACTGATGGTGCGGCGGAACTTCGCCGACGCCGAAGCATCCGTTCTCCTGATCATCGACCAGGGCCACGATCTGCCGGCCTCGACGGAGGACTGGTTCTCCTCGACAACGGATCTCACCGGGCAGGGCTCCCTGCACGTGGCCCGCACCGCAGCCGCCACCGTGGCGGCGTCGTACCTGGCCGCCGGGGACCGCGTGGGACTCGACGACCTCTCCGGGACGCGCCGAGCGCTCCGGACCGCCTCCGGTGGGCGACACCTCGAGCAGATCCGCACGCGCCTCGCCGGTACCGCCGTGGTCCCTCGGCGCCGGCGACGTCGGGATCCCGTCCCGCCGCAGGGCGCCGTCGTCCTCGTGTTCTCGGCGTTCCTCGATCCCGAACCGGCGCGTCTCCTGCGCCTCTGGCACGCGCAGGGACACGTGGTGGTCGGGGTCGACTGCGTGCCGCAGCTGGAGCGTACCGAGGCCTCGCCGGCGCAGGCGCTCACCGTGCGCCTGACCCTGGTGCGGCGTCGGCTGCTCCTCGAGAACCTGCGGGCCGAGGGCATACCCGTCCTCTCGGGCGCCGCTGCCCGGTCCGCTGCACCCCACACGACCTCACGCGACGCGCGCGGCCCGGGCCTTCCGGGCACCACAACCGACACGGAGGAGTTCGGCGCTGCACTGGACCTCGGGTCAGGGCTGCGGCTGCTGGCACGCCGTACCGGCCGGGGAGCCGGGCAAACCCCGGCACCGGGCACCACCCGGAGCCTCCCCTGATGGCCCGTACCGCGCAGCCACCCGGGGTGCGGGCCATACCCGGGCGGGCCGGTCTGATCCCGCTGTGGACGGTCCGCTGCGCCACCGCCCTGATCGGCGTCCTGCTCGGTGGTGTGGTCTGGGCCGGTTCCGCCTGGATCGCACTCCCGCTCGTCGTTGCGGTGGGCGCCGCGATCCTGCCCTCGACCGGCCTCGTCGCGCTCTCCCTCCTCCTGCTCGTGGTGTCCTATGCCGTGAACATGCCCGACGGATGGCCGTGGCTGCCGGTCTTCGTCGCGGGCCTCCACGCGCTCTTCATCCTCTACCTGCTGCTCCTGCCCCTCCCGCGTCACGGCTGGATCAGCATCCTCGCCCTGCGGGCCCTCGCCCTGCCCTATCTTCGTCTCCAGGCCCTCGCCCAGCCCGTCGCGTTCCTCGCGCTCCTCGTGGACGACGCCGGGTCCAACCTCGTCGTCGTCGTCGCGGGGGTCGCGGCCGTCAGCGGCTGGTCACTGTGGCTGGTGCGACGCCGGGCGCTCCGACAGGCGGACCGGGTGGTCGGGGGGACGAGCACCTAGACTGGGAGGCAACTATGGCACTGACAATCTCCTATCCCGCCGACCTCCCCGTCTCGGAACGCCGCACCGACATCATGGCCGCGATCGCCGCCAACCAGGTCACCATCATCGCCGGCGAGACCGGCTCGGGGAAGACCACGCAGATCCCCAAGATGTGCCTCGAACTCGGGCTCGCCGAGCACGGGCTGATCGGCCACACCCAGCCGCGCCGGCTCGCAGCCCGCACTGTCGCGGAGCGCATCGCCGAGGAACTGCAGGTGAGCCTCGGCGAGGAGGTGGGCTACCAGGTCCGCTTCACCGGTTCCGTGGGGCGGAAGACGAAACTCAAGCTGATGACCGACGGCATCCTGCTGGCCGAGATCCAGCACGACAGGATGCTGCGCAAGTACAGCACCATCATCATCGACGAGGCGCACGAGCGCAGCCTGAACATCGACTTCATCCTCGGATACCTCAAGCGCATCCTGCCGCAGCGCCCCGATCTGAAGGTCATCATCACCTCCGCCACCATCGACCCCGAGCGTTTCGCCGCGCACTTCGCGGCCGACGCCGCGGTCGCGGAGACCTCCCCTGCGCCGATCATCGAGGTCTCCGGCCGCACCTACCCCGTGGAGATCCGCTACCGTCCGCTGGACCAACCGCCGGGCGGGCTCGACGACGGCGATACAGCGAGCGGCGCGGACAGCGAGCTGGAGGAGGAGCGTGATCCGCTCGACGCCGTGTCCGACGCCGTCGACGAGCTGTGCGCGGAGGCCCCGGGGGACATCCTCGTGTTCTTCTCCGGCGAGCGCGAGATCCGCGACGCCGCCGAGGTGCTGCGCGCCCGCATCCAGTCGAGCGCACGCCTGCGCGGCACCGAGGTCCTCCCGCTGTTCGCCCGGCTCTCGCTGGAGGAACAGCACCGCGTCTTCCGCCCCACGGGGAACCACCGGCGCATCGTGCTCGCGACCAATGTGGCCGAGACGTCCCTGACGGTCCCCGGCATCAAGTACGTGATCGACACCGGGACGGCTCGTATCTCCCGCTACTCGCACCGCACCAAGGTGCAGCGCCTGCCGATCGAGCGCGTCTCGCAGGCCTCGGCGAACCAGCGTTCGGGCCGCAGCGGCCGTGTCTCGAGCGGCATCGCCATCCGCCTGTACTCGGAGGAGGACTTCGCCGCGCGGCGTCCGTTCACCGAACCCGAGATCCTGCGCACGTCCCTGGCCGCCGTCATCCTGCAGATGGCCGCCATGGGCGTCACCCGTGGGCCCAAGGACATCGCTGACTTCCCGTTCGTGGAGCCACCGGAGTCGAAGGCCATCAACGACGGCGTCACCCTCCTGCGCGAGCTCGGTGCCCTGAAGGACGACGGTGGTCTCTCCCCCGTGGGGCGGCAGCTCGCCCAGCTGCCCGTGGACCCGAGGCTCGGACGCATGATCGTCGAGGCCGGGACGCGGGGTGCCGTGAAGGAGGTGATGGTCCTCGCGGCCGCCCTGACCATCCAGGACCCGCGTGAGCGCCCGTCGGCGGACCAGCCCGCCAAGCAGCAGCAGGCAGCCGAGAAGCACAAGCGCTTCGTGGACGAGAACTCCGACTTCACGGCGTATCTGAATCTGTGGCGGTACCTCCAGCAGAAGCAGGACGAGCTCTCCTCCACCCAGTTCCGCAAGCTGTGCCGCACGGAGTTCATCAACTATCTGCGCGTACGGGAATGGCAGGACCTCTTCCAGCAGCTCCGCCAGCTCGCCAAGCCGCTCGGAATCACACTGCACTCGGGTCCCGTGGATCCCGTGGGCCTGCACGAGCAGATCCACATCAGCCTGCTCTCGGGCCTGCTGAGCCATATCGGCCTGTACGACCAGCGCAAGCGCGAGTACGCCGGAGCGCGCGGCACGCGCTTCGCGATCTTCCCGGGCTCCTCCCTGTTCAAGAAGTCCCCGGACTGGGTCATGGCGGCCGAACTCGTGGAGACGTCCCGGCTGTGGGCGCGCGTGGTGGCCCGCATCGATCCCCTGTGGGCCGAGCAGGTGGCTCCGCACCTGGTCAAGCGCTCCTACAGCGAGCCGCACTGGTCCCGGAAGATGGGCTCGGTCATGGCCTACGAGAAGGTCACGCTGTACGGGGTGCCGATCGTGCCGCAGCGGCGCATCAACTACGGGCGGATCGACCGCGAGGTGGCCCGCGAGCTCTTCATCCGCCACGCCCTTGTGGAGGGCGACTGGAAGACGCACCACACCTTCTTCAGCCGCAACCAGGCCCGCCTGGCCGAGGTGGAGGAGCTCGAGAACCGGCTCCGCCGCCGCGATCTGCGCGTGGACGACGAGACCCTGTTCGAGTTCTACGACCAGCGCATCGGCCCCGACGTGGTCTCGGAGCGGCACTTCGACACCTGGTGGAAGAAGGCGCGCCACGACCAGCCCGATCTGCTCGACTTCGACCCGGACCAGCTGCGCAGCGAGGACGCCGCCGATCTCGACGAGACGGCCTTCCCGAGCACGTGGCACCAGGCCGGGTTCGAGCTGCCGCTCACGTACGAGTTCTCACCGCTCACCCCGGAGGCGCACGACGGCGTCACGGTCACCATCCCCGTCCTGTTCCTCAACCAGCTCGACTCCAGGCCCTTCCGCTGGCAGATCCCCGGCCAGCGGGTGGAACTCGTCACGGCGCTCATCAAATCGCTGCCGAAGCAGGTGCGGAAGAACTTCGTCCCGGCCCCCGATGTGGCCCGCACCGCCGTCGCGGCCCTCGCGACCGACGCGGACCCTGCGCAGGACGATCTCGAGGCGTCCCTGGAACTCGTCCTGCGGCGCTCACGCGGTCACATCATCCCGCCGGGTTCCTGGAACTGGTCCGCCGTCCCGCAGCATCTGCTCATGATGTTCAGGGTGGTCGACGCCGACGGACGCGTCCTGGACGAATCCCGCGATCTGGAAGCACTCAAGGAGTCCCTCGCCCCCGCCGTCAGCCGGGCCATCGCGCTATCGCTCGGCGCCACCCCGGGCACCACGCATGGACCGGGATCCGCGGGGCGTGCGGGCTCGGGAACGACACGTGCCGGGACCGGTCCCGCGGGCCGGCAGGCGGGCGGGCGGAAGGACGGGCGCACCCAGGGCGGCCGGCAGGGCTCCGATCGCGGGTCGCGCACTGACGCGGCTCCGGCAGCCGGGCCCTCGGGCGCGGTGACACTGCCGGCGGGCGGTGTAGCCCTCGCGGAGGCTCCTGCCGTCGCTGAACGCACCGGCGAGAGGAGCTGGGTCTTCGGCACCGTGGAGCGCGAGGTCTCGCGCGCCGTCGCCGGTCATCGGGTCACGGGCTTCCCCGCGATCGTGGACGAGGGCACCTCGGTGGGTCTGCGGGTCCTGCCCACGGCCGGCGAGCAGGCCACCGTGATGCGCGCCGGTGTCATCAGGCTCCTGTCGCTGCGCATCCCGAGCCCCGCGAAGTACGTGCTGGAACACCTGAGCAACACGGAGAAGCTCACCTTCAGCCAGAATCCGCACGGGAGCGTCGCCGAGCTCATCGGCGACTGCACCCTCGCAGCGATCGACAAGCTCGTCCCGGCGGACCTGCCCTGGACCGAGGAGGCGTTCGACCAGCTGTACGAGGCGGTCCGCGCCGAACTCATCGACACCGTGTTCACCGTGACGGCAACCGTCGAGAAGGTGCTCTCGAGTACGCGGCGCATCCAGAAGCAGCTCAAGGGCACCACGAGCCTGGCGCTCATCTCGGCGCTGAACGACATCAGGAGTCAACTGGAGCACCTCGTGTACCCCGGCTTCGTGGCAGCGACAGGCTACGCGCAGCTCGCCCAGCTCCCCCGGTATCTCGCGGCGATCGAGATGAGACTGGAGAAGCTGCCCACGAACGTGCAGCGGGACGGGCTCGCCCTGGCCACGGTCCAGCGCCTCGAGGACGACTACGACGACGCCGTTGCCTCCCTCGCCGCCGGCCGCCACCGCCCCGAGGGCCTCCTCCGTGTGCGCTGGATGATCGAGGAACTGCGGGTCAGTCTCTTCGCGCAGGATCTCGGGACGGCCTACTCGGTGTCGGAGAAGCGGATCCGGACGGCGCTGAACGAGGCCCTCGCCGCAACAAGGTAGCCGGGCGGCTTGGATCAGTCCGAGACGTGCTCGCCGTGGCCCGCCTCGCGCAAAGCATCGCGCAGCGTCTGCGCGGCCTCGTCCAGCGCGGCCGGGTCGGGCGAGAGATCCACGCGCTTGACGTCGAAGTCCGCCGGTGACTGCGTGGGCCAGACGTGGACGTGGAGGTGGGGCACCTCGTACCCCTCCATGAGGACGCCCACGCGGCGTGCACCGTAGGCCTTTTCCTGGGCCTTGCCGATGGTCTGCGCCACGGCCATGACCTTCGAGAGCAGCTCGGGCTCGGCGTCGAGCCAGTGCTCGATCTCCCGCCGCGAGACCACCAGGGTATGGCCGGGCGTGATCGGCGCGATCGTCAGGAAAGCGACGACGTCGTCGTCCTGCCAGATGAACCGCCCCGGGATCTCACCCTCGATGATCTTCGTGAACATGGTCGCCATGGTTGCTCCTGCTGTGTCGGTCGGAGGGACACCTCGGGCCGGGCGTTCCGGCAGCGCGACGGCACCGCGCAGCGGCGGTGGTCCGGGGCGTCCTGGGTGCATCCTCCGACGCTACCGCGCCCGGACCCGGCGGACCAGTGGTGATCCGCCGGGCAGGCACGGGGTTGCACGGCCGGCTCAGGCGCCGGTGGCGACGGGCAACCCCTCGGTGGTGGACCACTGCGACCAGGACCCGGGGAACAGGGAGGCGCTGATACCCGCGATGTCCAGTGCGGCGATCTCGTGGGCGGCGGTGATGCCGGATCCGCAGTAGACCGCCACACGCCCCTGATCGGCGCCGAGCGCGCCGAATCGGCGGCGGAGATCGGCGGCGGGCCGGAAGCGCCGGTCCTGGCCGAGGTTCTCCATCGTGGGGGCGCTCACGGCGCCCGGGATGTGGCCGGCCTTCGGGTCCACGGGCTCCTGCTCCCCGCGGAAGCGTTCTCCCGCGCGGGCGTCGAGCAGGACGTCGACGGTCGCATCGTCGAGCAGGTCCGGGACCGCCACGACGGGCATGTGGCCGCTGGAGAGGGTCACGGAGCCCATGCAGTGCTGTTCCTCCCCGCCCTCGACCTCGAAGCCCGCGGCACGCCACGCCGTCAGGCCGCCGTCGAGCAGGCTGACGGAGTCGAAACCGGCGTCGCGCAGCAACCACCACAGGCGGGCGGCGGCAAGATTACCGGAATCGTCGTAGGCCACCACGGTGGAGTCGTCGTCGAGCCCCCACTGCCGGGCCGCTTCCTGGAGCGCGTCGGGGTCGGGCAGTGGATGCCGACCGATTCCGGGGCCGCCCGGGGCGCACAGCTGCGTCTCCAGGTCCACGTAGACGGCACCCGGGATGTGCGCTGCGCGGTAGTTCTCGTGGCCGTGGGCGTCGCCCAGCGCCCAGCGTACGTCGAGCAGGATCAGCTGCGCGCCGGAGGTCATCCGGTCCTGCAGTTCCTGCACATCCATCAGAGTCTTCATCGAGATCTCCTGTCGGAACGGGTGACCGGCACGTGAGGTCCTCCACGGCCGATCCTGATGGACGTCAGTCCACCACACCGGCGGGTGGACACCAAGCACTCCCTGTCCGGGCGACGCCGGGGCGGCGTGCGGCGGCCTTGTAGGCTGGCCCGATGGCCAGGTTCAGCTCCGCCGATCGATCGTGGTCCGACGACGCCGTGCGGCGGATCGAGGCCGACGGCAACAGATCGGCGGACACCCACCTGTTCTCCGTGCCGCTCCCGGAGCACTGGGGTGTGCAGGTCTACCTCAAGGACGAATCGACGCACCAGACCGGCAGTCTGAAGCACCGCCTGGCCCGGTCCCTGTTCCTGTTCGGGCTCGTCAACGGCTGGATCACGGAGGGGACCACCATAGTGGAGGCCTCCAGCGGCTCCACAGCGGTCTCCGAGGCGTACTTCGCGCAGCTGCTGGGACTCCCGTTCGTCGCCGTCATGACGGGCACCACGAGCCCGGAGAAGATCGCCCTGATCGAGCAGTACGGCGGCACGTGCCGCTTCGTCGCTCACGCCTCCGAGGTCTATGCCGAGGCCGAGGCCGTGGCGCGGGAGACCAGGGGCCACTACATGGACCAGTTCACGTTCGCCGAACGGGCCACGGACTGGCGGGGCAACAACAACATCGCCGAGTCCATCTTCGGGCAGCTCGCCCTCGAGCCGCATCCCCTTCCGGACTGGATCGTGGTCGGCGCCGGAACCGGCGGCACGAGCGCCACCATCGGCCGGTACGTGCGCTACCACCGTCACCCCACGCGCCTCGCCGTCGTCGACCCGGAGAACTCCGCCTTCTACCCGGCGTGGGCGGACCCGGGGTCCCGGCCCACCGGGCGCCCCTCGCGCATCGAGGGCATCGGCCGGCCGCGGCTCGAGCCGAGTTTCGTGCCGAGCGTGATCGACACCATGATCCGGGTACCCGACGCAGCGTCCGTCGCAGCGGCGCGTCACCTGCGCACCCTCACCGGTCTCCATGCCGGACCTTCCACCGGCACCAATCTCTGGGGGGTCTGGCAGCTGGTGGCCGATCTCGTGTCCGAGGGGCGCACGGGCAGCATCGTGTCGCTGATGTGCGATTCCGGTGACCGCTACGCGGCGACCTACGACGACGACGCCTGGCTCGCCGACCGCGGTCTGGACCCCTCCGGCCCGCTCACCGTGCTTCACGACTTCTTCGCGACCGGCGTGTGGCCGGCGGACAGCCCCGAGCACGGCACGGACGCCGGATGACGTCGCTGGGAGTCAGAGGTCAGAGATCGACGGACTCGCCCGTCGACAGGTGCTCGAAGCTCGTCCCGTACCGGGCCCCGAGCCGCGTGAGATGGCCTTCGACCAGCCCGAGTCCGACGTCGCTGAGCAGCGCCTCATGGAGCTGAAAGGCCCGTGGGGCGCGGACCGAGATCATGAAGTCGAGAACCTCCTCGAGCTTCGACCACGGCGCGTGCACGGGTATCAGCAGGGCCTCCACCTGGATGCCGTCCGGCACTGTGAAGGAGTCCCCCGGGTGGTACAGGGAGTCCTCGACCAGGTAGCCGACGTTGCCGGTGATGGGGATGAGCGGGTGGATCAGCGCATGCTGGTCGCCGAAGGTCCTCACGGCGAGACCGGCGGCGGAGAACTCCTCGCCGCCGCCCACCGCGTGGATGCGGTCCGCGGCGTCACCGACGGCCGAGCCGAGGGCGTCGATCGCCCCCTGCGGGGCCCAGAGCTCCACCGACGGATTCGCCGTGAGGAATGCGACCACGCGGTCCTGGTCGAGGTGGTCGGCGTGCTCATGCGTGACGAGGATGGCGGCGGCGCCGTCCAGGGCCTCGTCGAGCTCCGAGAAGGAACCCGGGTCGATGACGAGCACTACGCCGTCCTGTTCGAGGCGGACACAGGAATGGGTGAACTTGGTCAGCAGCATGGCCCCACCCTACCTGCGCCGACGCTGATAATCTTGACTCCTATCCAGGGCGGCAGAACGCCCACGGAAGGGCCGTGAGATGATCCCCGAGGCAGTACCCGACGTCGCAGCACGCGACTCCGAGGCCGCACCCACAGCCAGCCGGGGTTCCGGTCAGCGCGTGACGCGTCAGCGTCGGGCCGTCAGCGCAGCCCTCGACGATCTCGACGACTTCGTGAGCACGCAGGAACTGCATCGCGTGCTGCTCGATCGCGGCGCATCGGTCTCCCTCCCCACCGCCTACCGCATCCTCCAGTCCATGGCGGACGACGGCCTGGTCGACGTGCTGCGCAATGCCGACAATGAGGCCGTCTACCGGCGGTGCGCCGTGGAACATCATCACCATCACCTGCTGTGCACCGAGTGCGGCACGGCGGTGGAGATCGAGGCTCCCGCCGTCGAACAGTGGGCCGGACGCGTAGCCGCCGAGCACGGGTTCACCGACGCCGCGCACACGGTGGAGATCCAGGGTGTGTGCCCCGAGTGCACCGCGCGCCGCGCAGCTTCCTGAAGCCCGCGGTACCGTCACCCCGCGTGCCTTCCTCCGGGCCCGGAATCAGGCTGCAGGCGTGGTGACCGACGCGCGCGGGGTCCTGGTCGCGGAGACAGCTCCGCCTCGGCGCGCACCGATGGCCCGGCAGATCAGGTAGATGGCGAACGAGATCGTGGTGACGTAGGGACTGATGGGGATGCGCCCGCCGAGCGCCAGCAGGATCCCGCCCACCACGGAGATGCACGCGAAGGCGACGCTGAGGAGCACCACGCGGCCGGGCGCGGCAGTGATCCTCAGCGCCGCAGCCGCCGGGGTGATGAGCAGCGAGAGCACCAGCAGCGCCCCGACCACCTGGATGGACAGGGCCACGGCGACGCCCAGCAGCACCATGAACAGGACCGAGAGGCCACGTACGGGGACCCCGCGCGCCTCCGCCAGATCGGCGTCCGCGCTGGCGAACGTCAGCGGACGCCAGACAGCGGCCAGGGCGACGATCACGACGACGGCACTGCCGACCAGGAGATTGAGCTGTACGTCGTCCACAGAGACGATCTGGCCGGTGAGGAGGCCGAACTTGTTCGCGGCGCGGCCCTCGTAGAGGGAGAGGAAGAGGATGCCCAGCCCCAGGCCGAAGGGCATGACGACCCCGATGATCGAGTTCCGGTCCCGGGCCCTGATGCCCATCAGACCCAGGACGAGGGCCGCCAGGACGGAGCCCACGAGCGACCCGGCCACGACATTCGCCCCGACGAGCAGGGCGAAGGCCGCACCGGCGAAGGACAGCTCCGCGATGCCGTGCACGGCGAAGGCGAGATCACGCATCATGACGAAGACGCCGATGAGCCCGCCGAGGAGCCCGAGGACGGCCCCTGCCAGCAGCGAATTTCGTACGAGCGGCAGGAGTTCGGCGTAGTTGTCGAAGGTGAAGACGGCCCGGAGTGCGTCCTGGAGATCCATGGGTCAGACGCCTTCGTGATGGTGGGTGGGGGCGTCGGGCAACCCGACGACGATGATCCGGCCGTTGCTCTCGAGGACCTCCACCGGGCTGCCATACAGGTCGGAGAGCACCTCGGAGGTCATCACCTCCGCAGGGGTCCCCACACGGAACCTGCCGTCCGCCAGATAGAGGACCCGGTCCACGTAGTCGATCACGGGGTTGATCTCGTGGGTCACGAAGACCACGGCGCTGTTCTTCTCGTGGCACTGCCGGTCGATCAGACCACTCACCGCCTGCTGATGGTGCAGATCGAGCGAGAGCAGTGGCTCGTCGCACAGGAGCACGGCGGGGTCGGTCGCGAGGGCCTGCGCGGCTCGGAGCCGCTGCTGCTCCCCCCCGGACAGGAGCCCCACCGGTGTATCGGCATAGGACTGCGCACCGACATCCTCGAGGAGGGCTTCCACGCGGCGGGTGTAGTCCCTGGTCCTCAGTCGCAGGCCCCAGCGATGACCGTCCACACCGAGCCCCACGAGATCGCGCGCCCGGAGCGGGGTGTCCGGGGGGAAGGACTTCTGCTGCGGAATGTAGCCCAGCGCACGGGATCCGCGGGCTACGGGCCGGCCGTCGATGGCCGCTGTCCCCGCGTCGAGAGCCTGCAGACCCAGCAGCACCTTCAGGAGGCTCGTCTTGCCCGATCCGTTGGGTCCCAGGACCGCGAGGAACTCCCCCGGCATGACATCCAGGTCCAGGTCCTCCCACAGTGTGCGGCTGCCGAAGGACAGGGATGCCCCGCGCAGCCTGATGGCCGGCCGGACCGGTGCGCCCGTCGGCGTGGGTGCCTGCCCGGGAATGGTCGAGGTCATGCGTAACGGCTTCCTGTGGGTGGGGCTGTCGTGGGTGTCCTTCATCCGCTCAGGAATCGAGCGCCGCGGCGATGTCCGCCGTATTGGCGCTCATCCAGGACACATAGTCCTCACCGTCGGGCAGGGTCTCGCCGAAGTCCAGCACGGGGAGGTCCGCGTCCTCGGCGACTGAGCGGACCAGCTCGGTCTGCGAGCCCTCGGTCTGGTCGTTGTAGGCGAGGAACGCCAGGCTCCCCGAGGAGACGAGGGTGGTCATCTCCTCCATCGCTGAGACGGGGACATCCGTGCCTTCCTCGATGGCCTCCGTGAACCCGCCCGGCGTGACATTCTCGAGCCCGGCGGCCTCCAGCAGGTACACGGGGACGGGTTCAGTGACGGCCACCCGTCCGCCGTGTCCGTCGGCGGCGAGGGTGTCGAGCCGGTCCCGTACGGGTGCGAGATCCTCGACGAACGCCTCGGCGCGGCGGCGGTAGTCCTCCGCGTTCGGCTCGTCGAGCCGGGCGAGTTCGTCGGCGACGGCGCCGGCAAGATTCTCCATGGCGGGCAGGCTGTACCAGACGTGCTCGTTGGCGCCCGGCCCGCCGTCCTGCCCGAAGCCATCGAGCCCCGACACGGTGACGGCACTGAGCACGGAGCGGTCGGTGTCCTCGGCGAGGCGGGCCAGGAAGGGGTCATAACCGCCCCCGTTGTCGATGACCAGCTCGGCCTTGGAGACCGTGAGCTTGTCCTGCACGGTGGCCTCGTAGGAATGCGGATCCTGGCTGGGACCGTCCACGATCGATGTCACCTCGACCTCCGGGCCCCCGACGCGCTCGGCGATGTCACCGAAGACGTTGGTGGAGGTGACCACCGAGATGCGGCCGTCAGCCGACGAGTTCCCGGCGTCGGAGGCGTCGCCCCCGGCTCCGGAGCCGCACCCCGCGAGCGCGAGGATGGACGCCAGCAGCAGGGCGGGTCCTGTCGGACGACGGTACGGGGACATCGGAACCTCGATCAACCTAATGAGAACTGTTTGCAATAACAGTCCGAGCTTAGCCCATCGAGCAGGAGCGGCGCGCACGCGCCGCTCGTCACCTCACCGACTCGTGCGCGCCGCCGGCACTCCCGTTCCTTCGAGCCCCCTGGTTCTGGGTCGCATCCCGGATCTCCCCGATCAGCTGCTCGATGACGTCCTCGAGGAAGAGGACCCCGCGCGTCGCACCGTCCGGACCCAGCACGCGCGCCAGATGTGATCCGGTGGCCTGCATGACCGACAGGGCGTCCTCGATCGCGTCGTCGACCGCGAGATTGGCGAGGGTGCGCACCTTGTTCTCCGTGATGGGCCTGCGGTAGACGGCCTGCGGCAGGGACATGATGTCCTTCAGGTGCATGTACCCCGTCAGGTTGCCGTGCTCGTCCACCATGACGAACCGCGAGAACCCGGTACGTCCCACGGCCCGCTCGAAGTCCTCCGGCGTCGCGTCGGTGCGGACCGTCACGAGCTCGCCGAGGGGGACCATGGTCGTCTCGGCGGTCTGCCCCGAGAACTCGAGGGCCCCCGAGATGAGGCCGGACTCGTCGTCCACAAGGCCGCTCTTGGTGGACTCCTCCACGATCGACTGAACCTCCTCCAGCGTGTAGGTCGAGGACAGCTCACTCTTGGGTTCCACCCTGAGGGCCCGCAGGATGTGGTTGGCCGTCCAGTTCAGGGAGCTGATCACGGGATTGACCGCACGCGCGATCATCACGAGTGGCGGAGCCAGTACGAGTGCGGCCTTGTCCGCCACGGACACCGAGATGTTCTTCGGCACCATCTCGCCGAAGGTCACGTGGAGGAAGGTCACCAGGATCAGAGCCAGCGCGAAGGCGATACCGCCGGCGAGCGCCACCGGGACACCGACCGCCTCGAGTGGGAGGACGAAGAGGTGATGGATGGCAGGTTCTGCGACCTGCAGGATCAGCAGGGAGCAGACGGTGATGCCCAGCTGGGCGCAGGCGAGCATGAGCGAGACGTGCTCCATGGCCCACAGCGTGGTCTTCGCCCGCTTCGACCCCTCGTCGGCGAGCGGTTCGATCTGGCTCCGGCGCGCGGACATGATCGCGAATTCGGCGCCCACGAAGAAGGCGTTGCCGAGGAGCAGCACCACCAGCCACAGGATTCCTGCCCAGTCACTCATCGCTCACTCCTGATGGCCGTGCTGCCCGCGAAGGCGGACCGGGATGGGTGCTCCATGGGAGGGGCGTCCTGCGGAACGGCCTCGTGCTCGGCGACGACCATGTGGTCCGCCTCGGTGTCTTCTGCCCGGGGTGCCGGCCTGAACTGGATCCGATCGATACGGCGGCCGTCCATGCGTTCCACGGTCAGCATTCCCGTCGGCAGTTCCACGGTGTCACCGGGTTCGGCGATCCGCCCCAGCTCGGCCATCATGAATCCACCGACCGTCTCGTACCCGGCCTCGTCCGGGACATCGCTGCCGGGGATCTGCACCGACACCTCGTCGGGGCGCATGAGCCCCGGGAAGAACCAGTCCCCCGCGGCGCTCTGCAGCACACCGGGTGTGGAGGTGTCGTGCTCGTCCGCGACCTCGCCCACGATCTCCTCGACGAGGTCCTCGAGCGTGACCACGCCGGCGGTGCCGCCGTACTCGTCGAGCACCACGGCCAGCTGGAGATTGGCCTCGCGCAGTTCGCTCAGGAGGGAGTCCAGGTGCACGGTCTCGGGGACCCGCAGGACGTCGGTCAGGATGGTGCCGGCCGGCAGCTCGGCGCGCTTGTGCCGGGGTACGGCCACGGCCTTCTTCACGTGGACCACTCCGCGAATGTCGTCGGCGGATTCACCGAGCAGCGGGAACCGGGAGAAGCCGGTGCGGCGTGCGGCGTCGACGACGTCGGCCACGGTCTGGTCCGAGTCAATGGCCTCCATCCGGTTGCGCGGGGTCATGACATCGGCCGCGGTCTGCTCCGAGAAGCTGAACGTGCGGGCCAGGAAGTTCGCGGTGCCCTGGTCGAGAGTGCCCATCTCCGCCGAGCGGCGGACCAGGGAGGACAGCTCCGATGCCGTCCTGGCGCCCGAGATCTCCTCCTTCGCCTCGAAACCGAAGATGTTGAGGACCCGGTTCGAGAAGCCGTTGAGCACGACGATCGCCGGCTTGAAGACCGCCGTGAACATGAGTTGCGGCCGGGCCAGTGCGCGGCCCACCTGGAACGGCAGCGCGATCGAGAGATTCTTGGGGACCAGTTCGCCCATGAGCATGGAGAGCAGGGTGGCCAGGACCATCGCGATGACGAGCGACGCCGAGGTGATGAGCGCGTCCGACAGTCCGAGGGCGGCCAGCGGGGTCTCGAGCAGGCTGCCCACCGAGGGCTCCATGACATACCCGGTGAGCAGCGTGGTCAGGGTGATACCGAGCTGGCAGCTCGAGAGCTGGGTCGACAGGGACTTGAGGCAACGCAGGAGGGGTTCGGCCCGGGTGTCGCCCTCATCGACGGCCCGCTGCACATAGGTCTGGTCGAGCGCCACGAGGGCGAATTCGACGGCCACGAAGAAGCCGGTCCCGAGGATGAGCACGAGGCCGGCGGCCAGATAGATCCATTCCACCGCTACTGGCCTTCCCTCTGGATGCCGGGAAGGACCGGCGGCCCGTGTCTGAGGGGGTCCGCTGCGTCGGTGGGCAGAAGCGCCTGGTCCGGGGCGGATCCGAGCGGCCGGCTCGCGTCGGACGTCGGGAGCGCAGGGGCGGGGGCTGGGGGGTTGCCGGCGAGGAGCCGGCTCCTAGAAGGACTGTCCATAAGACGGCCAGTTTACCGGTTCGGACACCGCGAAGCCTACGGATCGCTCAGCGGCGACGCGCCGGACGCCACCACGGCACGGACCGGCGTCACCAGCTCTGCTGCAGCGGCCGTCCCTCCTCGTACCCGGCCGCCGACTGCACGCCCACGAGTGCGCGCTCCCGGAAATCCTGCAGCGAGGTGGCCCCGGCGTACGTCATGGAGCTGCGCACACCGGCCGTGATCAGGTCCACGAGATCCTCCACCCCGGGGCGGGCCGGGTCGAGGTACATCCTCGACGTGGAGATCCCCTCCTCGAACAACGACTTCCGGGCACGGGCGAAGACGTCCTCGCGCTGCGTCCGGTTCTGCACGGCCCGGGCGGAGGCCATGCCGAAACTCTCCTTGTACCTGCGGCCGTCGTTGTCCGTCTGGAGGTCCCCCGGGCTCTCGAAGGTGCCGGCGAACCAGGAACCGATCATCACCTGCGATGCGCCGGCGGCCAGTGCGAGGGCGACGTCGCGCGGGTACCGTACGCCGCCGTCGGCCCACACATGGGCGCCCAGCTCGGCGGCGACCTGCGCGCACTCGTGGACGGCCGAGAACTGCGGACGACCCACGGCGGTCATCATCCGCGTGGTGCACATGGCACCCGGGCCCACGCCCACCTTGACGATCGAGGCACCGGCCGCGACCAGATCGCGGACGCCGTCGGCGCTGACCACGTTGCCGGCGACGATCGGCACCGCCGGGTCGAGCCCGCGGACGACGGCGAGCGCGTCCAGCATCTTGCGCTGGTGGCCGTGCGCGGTATCCACCACGAGCACGTCGACGCCGGCCTCGAGCAGGGCCTCCGCCTTCGCGCCGACATCGCCGTTGATCCCGACGGCGGCGGCGACCCGAAGGCCCCCGGCCGCGTCCACAGCGGGCGTGTAGATGGTGGAGCGGAGCGCACCCGTGCGCGTTATGACGCCCACCAGGACGCCGTCGCGCACCACCGGCGCCAGGGGCACCCGGGCCCGGTCCAGCTCCTCGAAGGCCCGCTGCAGGGCCTGCGCCCCGTCGGCGTCGAACAGGGACGCCTCGATGGCGGCGGGAGCCGGGCGCATCACTGCGTCGAGGGAGGCGAAGCGGTCCACCCCCTCGCAGTCCTCGGCGCCCACCACGCCCACGCACGTACCGGACCCGTCGACCACGAGTACAGCGCCGTGCGCGCGCTTGTGCATGAGGTGGAGCGCGTCGATCACGGTGTGGTGCGGCTCCAGCCTCAGGGGTGTCTCGAAGACCGGGTGCCTGCCCTTGACCCACGAGGTGACCTCCGCGATCACCTCGGTCGGGACGTCCTGCGGCAGGACGCCGATACCACCGCGCCGCGCGATGGTCTCCACCATGCGCCGCCCGGTCACCGCCGTCATGTTGGACACGACGAGCGGGATCGTGGTGCCGCTGCCGTCGTCCGAGGAGAGGTCCACATCGAAACGGGAGACCACCTCCGAGGCCGAGGGCACGAGGAACACGTCGGAGTACGTGAGATCGGTGGTGGGCGGGGTGATGAAGCGCATGGATCTCCCTGGTCTGGAGCCGGTCGGACAGCCGCGAAGAGTCTAGTGGCCCGGTATGGCTGATTGGATTGTTCTTCGATCCTGTCACTACACTTGGACAGGGTCCGGACCCGGCGTCACGCCGATCCTGCCGACCGCTTCGCGCTCAGGGCAACTTACGGAAGAGGCGTATACGACGTGCCAGAACAGACCAGCCATCGTCTACCTGAAGAATTCGGCGGGAACGAGTGGCTTGTTGACGAGCTGTACGAGCAATTCCGCAAGGACCGCCACTCGGTGGACAAGAAGTGGTGGGAGCTGTTCGATTCCTTCGATGCCGACTCCGGCCATGACGATCAGCAGCAGACCCGCAAGAGCTCGGATGCACCGGCGGGAAAGACTCCCCGGCCCACCATGGCACCGACCGGGGACCGCGCACCTGCTGCGCCGAAATCGGATCCTCCCACGAGAGAACTGCCGGTCGTGAGGGCCGAGACGCAGGCCCCGAAGGCCTCGGGCGAGAGTCCCGCCAGTACGCAGCAGAGCGGCAAGCCCCCCGTGCCCAACGAGCCGGCGAAGAAAGCCGACGCGGCGGCGCGCAACGACAAGACCACCCCCATCCCGGCCCAGTTGCCGGCCTCCGACCGCTCCGATCAGATGGACGAGAACAAGGTCAGCGTGCTCCGGGGCCCCGCCAAGGCGATCGCCACCAACATGGAGGCCAGCCTCACGGTCCCCACCGCCACGAGTGTGCGGACCATCCCGGCGAAGCTCCTGATCGACAACCGGGTGGTCATCAACAGCAATCTGGCCCGGGCGCGCGGTGGCAAGGTCTCCTTCACGCACATCATCGGCTACGCGATCATCCGCGCGCTGGCACAGTTCCCGTCCCAGAACGTCTACTACGACGTCATCGAGGGGAAGCCGTCGTCCGTGCAGCCCGCGCACGTCAACTTCGGCCTGGCCATCGACATGCCCAAGCCCGACGGCACGCGTTCGCTCGTGGTGCCGAACATCAAGAAGGCCGAGACGCTGAACTTCTCGGAGTTCTGGACCGCCTACGAGGAACTCGTCAAGAAGGCCCGATCGGGCAAGCTCGGCGCGGACGACTACGCCGGCACCACCGTGTCCCTCACGAATCCGGGAGGCATCGGCACCGTCCACTCCGTCCCCCGGCTCTCCAAGGGGCAGGCCTGCATCATCGGCGCCGGTGCCCTCGAGTATCCGGCCGAGTTCCAGGGGTCGAGCGAGAAGACCCTGGCCAAGCACGCGATCAGCAAGACCATCACGCTGACCTCCACCTACGACCACCGGGTCATCCAGGGTGCCGGCAGCGGCGAGTTCCTGCGCATCATCCACCAGCTCCTGCTGGGTGAGCAGAATTTCTACGACGACATCTTCGAGTCCCTGCGGATCCCCTACGAGCCCGTGCGCTGGAGCGCGGACATCCAGGTGGACCCGATGGACCAGATCAACAAGGTGGCCCGGATCCAGCAGCTGATCCATGCCTACCGCGTGCGCGGCCACCTCATGGCGGACACGAATCCGCTGGAATACGTCCAGCGCAAGCACGCCGACCTCGACATCCTTACCCACGGCCTGACGCTCTGGGACCTGGATCGTGAGTGGCCCACCGGCGGCTTCGGCGGCAAGCCCATGCTCAAGTTCCGCACCATGCTCGGGGTCCTGCGCGATGCGTACTGCCGCACCACGGGCATCGAGTACATGCACCTGCAGGATCCGGTGGAGCGCCAGTGGTTCCAGGACGAGCTCGAGCACCCGTACTCCAAGCCCGACCGCGAGGAACAGCTGCGCATCCTGGAGAAGCTCAACTCCGCGGAGGCCTTCGAGACCTTCCTGCAGACGAAGTTCGTGGGGCAGAAGCGCTTCTCGCTCGAGGGTGGGGAATCCCTGATCCCCCTGCTCGATGCCGTTCTCTCCGGAGCGGCCGACGACGGCCTCGACGAGGTCGCGATCGGCATGGCCCACCGGGGACGGCTCAATGTCCTGACGAACATCGCCGGGAAGACCTACGCTCAGGTTTTCCGGGAGTTCGAGGGTACGCAGGATCCGCGGTCGGTCCAGGGCTCGGGTGACGTCAAGTACCACCTGGGCACCGAGGGGACCTTCACCTCCGACTCCGGCAACCGGACCAAGGTCTACCTCGCCGCGAATCCCTCGCACCTGGAGGCCGGTGATCCCGTCCTCGAGGGGATCGTCCGTGCCAAGCAGGATCTCCTCGACCAGGGCGAGAGCTTCCCGGTCCTTCCCATCCTGATCCACGGTGACGCAGCCTTCGCCGGTCAGGGCGTGGTGGCGGAGACCCTGAATCTCTCCCAGCTGCGGGGCTACCGCACGGGCGGCACCATCCACGTGATCGTGAACAACCAGGTGGGCTTCACCACGAGCCCCACCTCCTCGCGGTCCTCGGTGTACTCGACGGACGTCGCGAAGATGGTCCAGGCCCCGGTGTTCCACGTCAACGGGGACGACCCCGAGGCCGTGGTCCGGGTGGCCCAGTTGGCCTACCAGTTCCGGCAGCGGTTCAACAAGGACGTCGTTATCGACATGGTCTGCTACCGCCGCAGGGGCCACAACGAGGGTGACGATCCCTCCATGACGCAGCCCATGATGTACAACCTCATCGAGGCGAAGCGCTCGGTGCGCAAGCTCTACACCGAAGCACTCATCGGCCGCGGGGACATCACCCAGGACGAGGCCGAGCAGGCCCTGCGGGACTACCAGGAGCGGCTCGAGCGGGTCTTCGCCGAGACGCACGCCGCACAGACCTCCCCTATCCCGATCATCACCGACGACCTGCACTCCGTCGCCGATCTGGAACGGCCCTTCTCCCAGCAGACGGAGAGCGGGGAGCGCCCGGTGCCGCAGACGGCGATCAGCGCCGACCGGCTCGCGCAGATCGGCGCGGCTCACACGGCGATCCCCGAGGGGTTCACGGTGCACCCGAAGCTCAAGGCGCTCCTCGAGAAGCGGGAGCAGATGTCGCGCGAGGGTGGGATCGACTGGGGCTTCGGCGAGATGGCAGCCTTCGGCTCGCTCCTCACCGAGGGCGTCCCGGTGCGGCTCGCCGGCCAGGACTCGCGCCGTGGGACCTTCGTGCAGCGCCACGCCGTCTTCCATGACCGCGTGACCGGCCGCGAGTGGCTACCGCTGGACGACCTCGCCGAGGACCAGGCCCCGTTCATGATCTACGATTCGTTGCTCAGCGAGTTCGCAGCCATGGGCTTCGAGTACGGCTACTCGGTGGAGCGGCCCGACGCGCTCGTGATCTGGGAAGCGCAGTTCGGCGACTTCGTCAACGGCGCACAGACCATCATCGATGAGTTCATCAGCTCCGCGGAGCAGAAGTGGGGGCAGCGCTCCTCCCTCGTGCTGATGCTCCCGCACGGCTACGAGGGTCAGGGGCCCGACCACTCGTCCGCGCGGATCGAGCGGTTCCTCCAGATGTGCGCCGAGGAGAACATGGTGGTGGCCAACCCCAGCACCGCTGCCTCGCACTTCCACCTGCTGCGCCAGCACGCCTACCGGCGGCCGCGGAAGCCGCTGGTCATCTTCACCCCCAAGCAGCTGCTGCGCCTGAAGGCTGCGGCCAGCTCGGTCGAGGACTTCACCCAGGGCACCTTCCGGCCCGTCATCCCCGATGCGCTGCGCCCTGCGGGCGACGACGTGAAGCGCGTCATCCTGGTGTCGGGCAGGCTGTACTACGATCTCCTCTCGATGCGGGAGAAGCTCGACGACACCACGACGGCGATCGTCAGGGTGGAGCAGCTGTATCCCCTGCCGCGCGAGGAGATCACGGCGGTCCTGGCCGAGTATCCGCAGGCGGAGATCGTCTGGGCGCAGGACGAGCCTGCCAACCAGGGCGCCTGGCCCTTCATGGGGCTGCATCTTCCGCCGGAGGTCGACCGCCCCATCCGCCTGGCATCGCGACCCGCGTCGGCCTCCACCGCCACCGGGTCCGCGAAGAACCACGGCCTCGAGCAGGAGGTCCTGCTCAAGAAGGCCTTCGGGCGCTGACGCGGTACCCGTACGATGTCGGGTGGGGTCCAGATCCCACCCGACATCCCCATGCGCACGGGCGGGCCCCGATGCCGATCATCCGACGACCAGCACATCGAGGGACCAGTGGACTTACGCAGAATCCGGCTCGCAGCAGTGGGCGACGAACTCCTCGCCGGTCTCGGTGATCCCCGGTCCCTGGGCTGGATCGGTCGTGTACTCGCCCGGACCCGGCCGGACAACGCCTCGCTGGAGGCGTACACGCTCGCCGCTCCCGGTGAGGGCACGGAGGCACTGGCGAACCGCTGGCTCCCCGAAACCGGTCGGCGCTTCGCCGAAGGCTTCGAGAACCGACTGGTGATAGGCCTGTCGGACCGGGATCTCGATCTGGACCTGTCCACCGCACGAAGCAGGCTCAATCTTGCGAACGTCCTCGACGGCGCGTCCCAGATGAGCGTGAAGGCCCTCGTGGTCGGCCCGCCCCCGGGCCTCGACGCCGAGCGGAATCGTCGACTCGCTGATCTCTCCGCCGCGTTCGGTGACGTCACCACCCGGCGGAAGCACGTCTTCGTCGACACCTTCACCCCCCTCCTCGCGCACGAGCAATGGCGCAACGACCTCGCGGCCAACGGGGGCCTCCCGGGCCAGGCCGGCTACGGCCTCATGGCGTGGCTGGTGTTGCACCGCGGGTGGTACCAGTGGCTGGACATCCCAGCGCCCGAGTAGCCACAAGCCGGAAAGGCAGAGCCCGGGGACAGTCGATGTCGCCCCTTGGCTTTTTCGTGCCCGAAGGAGCGGCATCGCCGTGCCACCTCACATCTCGCCGCGATAACAAATCGGTGAGTGGTTGCTCACTGAGTGTCGAGGGCAACAATCATTCGCTATGCTTTCCCCGTGTGATCGCCGTCACGACGGTGGTCCGCTTCGGGGGACCTTCCTGTGTTCCTCGCACCCAGCACAGTAAGGACTATCGAATGCGTAACAAGCGCACCATGTCGCTCGCCGCTCTCTCCATCGGAGCCCTCATGCTCAGCGCGTGCGGTTCGGCCGGCGGAACCTCCGACTCCGACTCCGCCTCATCGTCTGGCTCGGACGAGAACCTGGCATCGACCATCACCATGGCGATCAGCCAGGCACCGACCGCCTACAACGGCAATACCGCAGCCACCAACGCGGTGTACAACACCTACGTCGACAACCTGACCTCAAGCGCCTTCGCCGCCTTCGCAGCCAGTGGCAATCTTGAGCGCAACGAGGACTTCGGGACCTACGAGAAGACCAGCGACGACCCGCTGACCGTGAAGTACACCATCAACGAGGATGCCGTCTGGTCCGACGGAACACCCATCGACTACGACGACGTCCTCCTGAGCTGGGCGGCGATGTCGGGTACGCACCCCACCGGCGAGACGGACGAGGAGACAGGCGCCGAGGCCGACCTCTTCCAGGCCTCTTCGACCAACGGCTTCGCCCAGCTGAAGATGATCGAGGGCGAGGCCGGCGACAAGGAGTTCGAGGCCGTCTTCGAGGACCCGTACGCCGACTGGGAAGCCATGTTCACCACAGGGCTCTTCATGCCGGCGCACATCGCCGCCGAGCAGGGCGGCCTGTCCGCCGATGGCGACGGCGCGGAACTCATCGACGCCATCAAGAACGACGACCGCGATGCCCTCACACCCGTGGCCGAGTTCTGGAACACCGGCTGGGCCTACGAGGCGGATCTGCCCTCTCTCCCGGACCCCGCCCTGCTGCCGTCCTCCGGCCCGTACAAGCTCGACAATGCCGTCAACGGCACCCTCACCGTCGTGAAGAACGACAAGTACTGGGGCGAGGAGCGGGAGGGCCAGACCGACACCATGGTCTTCAAGACCGTCGTCGACGAGGAGGCCGTCCAAGCCCTCCAGAACGGCGATGTGGACGTCATCGACCCCTCGAGCCCAACGGTGGACACCAAGACCGCCCTCGAGCAGATCGGCGAGACCGTCACCGTGGACACCGGGCAGTCGCTCACGTTCTCGCACGTGGATCTGGACCAGCGTCCGGGTGCCGTGTTCGAGGATCTGAAAGTGCGCCAGGCCTTCGCGGCCTGCATCCCCAGGGCCGACATGGTGGACAAGTTCGTCACCCCGGTGGACCCCGAGGGTTCAGTGCTGAATCTGCACGAGTACCAGCCTGCGCAGGAGGACTACCAGACCGTGCTCGACGGCGCCCCCGCCGCACAGGGCGACGGCGTGGCCGACCTCGAGAAGGCCAAGTCCCTCCTCGAGGAGGCCGGCAAGACCGAGCCCGTCAAGGTCTCCATGATGTTCGCCTCCACGAGCCAGCTGCGCGCCGACCAGGTTGCCCTGGTGAAGGATTCCTGCGACCAGGCGGGCTTCGAGATCACCCCGCAGCCCGAAGCCGAGTGGAGCGCCAAGCTCTCGCAGCCCGGTGCCTGGGACGCCGTGGTCTTCGGTTGGGCAGGCTCCGGTCTCGTGGCCTCGGGCCAGTCCATCTACGTCACCGGTGGCGAGCAGAACTTCGGCGGCTACACCAACGAGAAGGTCGACAGCCTCTGGGACGACATCGCGATGAACACGGACGCCGAGCAGGTCGTCCCGCTCAAGTCCGAGCTGGAGCAGATGCTCGCGGAGACGCAGTACAACGTGGTGCTCTACGCCAACCCGAACATCACGGCATACTCCTCGAAGCTCGAGGGAGTGGAGCAGAACCCCACGCAGACGGGTGTTACGTGGAACGCCTACAGCTGGACGAAGCAGAGCTGATCGCAGCTTCCGGTTGAACGCATGAGGACGGGCAGGCCCTCGGGCCTGCCCGTCCCTGTGCCCACTCTCGCCCTGACCTGAAGCGCCTCCTAGGAGCCCCGTGTTCTATTTCATCGCCAAGCGCACCGTCATCTCGTTCTTCATCATGCTCGCGGCCACCACCCTCATGTACTTCCTCACCATCTCCTCGGGCGATCCCTTCGAGGATCTGGGCGAGACGAGCGGTCCGGAGAAGGCCGCGACCATCGCGGCCCGTACCGCCGCCATGAATCTCGATGTGGCACCGATCCCCCGCTACTTCCTCTGGCTGCAGGACGTGGGTCACTGCCTCGTCCCCGGCGGCATCTCCTGCACACTCGGCCAGGATCGTACCGGGGCCGCGGTCCTTCCACAGCTCGAGAACGCCATGGGTTCCACACTGCGACTCGTCGTCGTCGCGACGGTCCTCGCCCTGGTCCTCGGCGTCGTCGTCGGGATCGTCACGGCGATCCGCCAGTACAGCACGTTCGACTACTCGATCACCTTCGTCTCGTTCCTGCTGTTCTCCCTGCCGCTGTTCTGGCTGTCCACCCTGCTCAAGCAGTATCTGGCCATCGACCTGAACACGTGGCTGGACAATCCCCAATTCTCTTATCTCACGATCGCCCTGATAGGGGTGGTCGCCGGCGTGATCTGGGCGGTCGTCGTCGGCGGCGACCGCCGGCGCAGACTGGTCGTCTTCGCCGTCGCCGCCGTGGCGACCGCGCTCGGGCTCTACCTGCTCCTCGTCACCGGCTGGTTCGTCACCCCCGGGTTCGGTGTGATCGGCATGCTCGTCTCCGCTGCGGGTATCGCCGTCCTGTGGACGGCACTGCTCGCAGGTTTCCGCCGTCGCCGTGTGCTCAACGCGGCTCTCGCTGCTGCCGGCGTGAGCTTCGCCGGCTACCTCGTGTCCATCCAGCTCCTGAACGATCCGAACTGGCTCGTGCTGGTCGCCCTGGTGGTCGTGCTGGCGATCATCTGCTACGTGGTGGCCGGTCTCATCGGCGGTCCGTTCCGCGCGCAGGCCGCGAGGATCGGGGTGGTGATCGCGGTCTCGATGAGCCTGCTGATCGTCGTGGATCGCCTGCTCCAGGCGTACCCCACGCTGTCGGCCAAGGCCGGCGGGCGCCCCATCCCCACCACCGGATCGCAGTCCGCGAATCTGGAGGGCACCTTCTGGGAGATCAATCTCGACTACGCGCTGCACCTGATCCTGCCCACGATCGCCCTGACGCTGATCTCCTTCGCCACCTACACCCGGTACACCCGGGCCAGTCAGCTGGACGTCATGAACCAGGACTACATTCGCACCGCGAGGGCCAAGGGCCTGAGCGAGCGCACGGTCCTGGTCAAGCATGCGTTCCGCAACGCGATGATCCCCATCACCACCCTCATGGCCTTCGACTTCGCAGGTGTACTGGGTGGCGCGGTGATCACCGAGCAGGTCTTCGGCTGGAACGGCATGGGCAAGCTCTTCGTCGACGGCATCAATGCCGTGGACCCGGGGCCGGTCATGGCGTTCTTCCTCGTGGTGGGCACCGCAGCAGTGCTGTTCAACATGCTGGCCGACATCGCCTACGCCTTCCTCGACCCGCGCATCACCCTGAGCTAGGACATCCCCATGAGCAAGAATGACAAGCAGCGGGACGATTCCCGCCCGTCCGTCGAGCTGTCGGAGCTGACCCTGCTGAGCCAGGACTCCGACATCGCCGGCTCCCCCCGCACCCGGGACCAGACGGCGCGGGTCCAGACCGAGGCCAAGAGCCAGGGCAAGCTGATCCGCGAGCGGTTCTTCCGGCACAAGGGAGCCCTCGCCGGCATCACGCTCCTGGTGCTGGTCTTCGTCCTGGCCTTCAGCTCCATCGGGTTCGCCGGGATCCCCGGTTGGTGGGACAAGGAGTACGACGTCCTGGCCGACCGCTTCAACGAGGGCAGGCCCACCCTCACGCTGTGGCCTTTCAGTCTCGGCGAGCATCCCTTCGGGCAGGACGTCCTGGGCCGCGACTACTTCGCCCTGACCATGCGCGGCACGCAGACCTCGCTCATCATCGCCTTCATCGTGGGACTCGTGGCCATGGTCATCGGCACCACCGTCGGTGCGATCGCCGGGTACTTCCGAGGCTGGACCGAGGCGTTCCTCATGCGCATCACCGACGTCGTCATCACCATCCCCACGCTGGTCATCGCCGCCGCGGTGGCGGGAATCGTCGCGAAGGCGGGCATCGTCCCGTTCGCCCTGTTCCTCGGTGTGGTCACGTGGACGGGCCTGGCACGGCTGGTCCGCGGCGAGTTCCTGTCCCTGCGGGAGAAGGAGTTCGTCGAATCGGCCAAATCGGTGGGCGCGAGTTCCACCCGCATCATCTTCCGCCATATCCTCCCGAACACGGTGGGCGTCATCATCGTCTCGACGACGCTCGCCATCTCGGGCGCAATCCTCCTGGAGACGGCGCTGAGCTATCTGGGGCTCGGCGTCTCGGCCCCGGACACCTCCCTCGGCAAGGCCATCAACGACAATCGGTCCGCCCTCACGGTGCGGCCCTGGCTGTTCCTGTGGCCCGGCGCGTTCATCATCGGGATCGCCCTGGCGGTCAACTTCATCGGCGACGGCCTCCGCGACGCGTTCGATCCCAAGCAGACAAGGGTGAAGCAGTAATGAGTTCCAGCACAGCCGTCATCTCCGACGAACAGACCCCTGTCCATAGCGGTCCCATCCTCGAGGTCTCGGGGCTGGGCGTCGAGTTCAACGTCGACAACGAGTGGGTCATGGCCGCAGAGAACGTCTCCTACGAGATCCGTCCCGGTGAGATCCTCGCGATCGTCGGTGAATCCGGCTCCGGCAAGAGCATGTCCTCACTGGCCCTGCTCGGCCTGCTCCCCCGCAACGGGCGCTGCTCGGGCAGCGCGAAGATGCAGGGCAACGAACTGATCGGCGCTCCGCAGAGTACGCTCCGGAAGATCCGCGGCAACGACATCGCCATGATCTTCCAGGAACCCATGACGGCCCTGAACCCCGTGCTGACCGTGGGGGAACAGATCCGCGAAGCCATCGAGCAGCACACCGAGCTCTCCCCCGCCGATGCCAAGAAACGCGCCATCGAACTGCTCCTGATGGTCGAGATACCCGAGGCCGAACGGCGCTACGACTCCTATCCGCACCAGTTCTCGGGCGGTCAGCGGCAACGCGCCATGATCGCCATCGCCCTGGCGAACGACCCGATGCTGCTCATCGCGGACGAACCGACGACGGCGCTCGATGTGACGGTGCAGGCCGAGGTGCTGGATCTGCTGCGCACGCTCAACAAACGACTCAACAGCGCCATTCTCCTCATCACACACGACATGGGCGTGGTGGCCGATCTCGCCGATCACGTGGTGGTCATGGAGAAGGGCAGGATCGTCGAGGCTGCGCCGACCGCGCAACTGTTCGCGTCCCCCACCCAGGACTACACGAAACAGCTCCTCGGCGCCGTTCCCCACCTCGGCTCGAAGGTAGGCGGGGTCCTGTCCGACGTCGAGGTCGTGGACGGGCGCCTGCAGATCCACGAGGAGTACGCCGAGGAGGCCCGGCGCGCGCAGGCCGACCACACCGCCTCCGGCGTGGAGCCGGCCCTCCAACTCGTGGACGTCGACATCGAGTATCCGGGCCGCTTCCGCCAACCGGCCTTCAAGGCTGTCAGCGGGGTGTCGATCACCATCAATCCCGGAGAGGTCATGGGCCTGGTGGGCGAATCGGGGTCGGGCAAGTCGACTATAGCGCGTGCCGTCACAGGACTGATCAGGACCTCCGGCGGCAGTATCTCCATCAACGGGACGGACATCACCACCCTCAGCGCACGCAAGCTCAAGCCGCTGCGCAAGAGATTCGCGATCGTCTTCCAGGACCCTGCGGCATCCCTGAATCCGCGACTGTCCATCGGCGACAGCATCGGCGAGCCATTGCTTCTCCACGAGAAGCTCGGACGTGAGGAGCTCGACAAGCGTGTGGCCGGCCTTCTGGAGGACGTCCAGCTGCCGGTCGCCTTCCGCAACAGGTATCCGCACGAGCTCTCCGGTGGGCAGCGACAGCGCGTGGGTATTGCGCGTGCACTGTCCCTGCGCCCGGATCTGCTCGTCGCCGACGAGCCCACCTCCGCACTCGATGTCTCGGTGCAGGCCGCGGTGCTCGAGCTGCTGCAGGAACTGCAGCGGGAGCGTGGCTTCGCCTGCCTCTTCGTGAGCCACGACCTCGCCGTCGTCGAGCTCCTGGCGAGCCATATCGCCGTCCTCAACAAGGGCCGGCTCGTGGAGCAGGGCAGCACGGAGCAGATTCTCAAGTATCCGAGGGACCCCTACACGCGCCGCCTGCTCGCGGCGGCTCCCGTGCCCGATCCGCAGGAGCAGTCCAAGCGCCGTGAGCAGCGCTCGATCATCCTGGCCGCCGGGGCCACCGAGTAGGGCCGGGCGCCAGGGCCACCGGGTGGGCCGCGCGGTCGGCCTCGAAACGTGAGGAGCCCCTGTCGTACGCGACAGGGGCTCCTCACGTTTCCAGCCGGTGATCGATCAGTGGCGGAAGACGATCTTGCCGAAGACCTCGCCGTTCAGCATGCGCCGGAATCCGTCGGCCGCGTTCTCGAGGGGAAGGACGGTGTCGATCACCGGGCGGACACCGGTCGCGACGAGGAAGCGGGTGAGCCGCAGCATCTCCTCCCGTGTCCCCATGGTGGAGCCCAGCACCCGGAGCTGGAGGAAGAACACCCGATTCAGATCGGCCGACGGCGCAGGGCCGCTCGTCGCGCCGCAGGTCACCACGGTACCGCCCGGAATGAGAGAGCGGAGGGAATGGGCCCAGGTGGCCTCACCCACCGAGTCGAAGACGACATCCACGCGCTCCGGCAGGCGCGCACCGGCGTCGAACACCTGATCCGCCCCGAGGTTCAGCGCGCGCTGCCGCTTCGCCTCGCTCCGGCTCGTCGCCCAGACCCGGAAGCCCGCAGCCGATGCCAGGGCGATCACGGCGGATGCCACCCCGCCCCCGGCACCCTGCACGAGCACTGTCGATCCCGGCACTGCGGGTGAGACGGTGAAAAGCATGCGGTATGCGGTGAGCCAGGCCGTGGGCAGGCAGGCGGCCTCCTCGAAGGACAGCTCCGCAGGTTTGGGAACGAGATTGCGCTCCGGGACCCAGACGTAGTCCGCCATGGTCCCGGGGTGCCGTTCCGAGAGCAGGGAGCGTGTGGGGTCGAGGGTCTCGTCGCCGCGCCACTCGGGCGAGGACACGACGCCGTGGACGATCACCTCGTTGCCGTCGTCGTCGATCCCGGCCGCGTCGCAGCCGAGAATCATCGGCAGTCGCTCCTCGGGAAGCCCCACGCCTTGCAGTGACCACAGGTCGTGGTGGTTGAGGCTGGAGGCGACAACCTTGACCCGCCGGAAGCCCTCCGGTGCGGACGCCACGTCCAGCTCCCCGACGGTGAGGCCGGCGAGGGGATGGTCTGCGGACTGGGTGGCAGCATAGACCGCGCGCATACGTGAGCTCCTTCGGTGGCGGATGATTCTCCTCATCCTAGGTGAGCGTATGCGGCGCGTCACCGGCGGTATGGGATACTTGGATGCAGTCCCGCGGTTCCAGAACGTCAGAAGGAGAGAGCCATGAGCAAGCGAGCACGGAAGAAGCGCGATCGGAAGCGCAGCAACGCGAACCACGGTAAGCGCCCCAACGCCTGACCAGGGGTCAGCAGTAACGGGAGAACCTCCGGCACCCATGGTGCCGGAGGTTCTTTCGTTGAGCTGGGTCGTGGCTGGGTCGCCCTACCGCTGCATCAGTGGTCCACGGTCTTGAGGTGATTGATGCGCCCCAGGATGTCCGCCTTCAGCGTGGCCGGGGCCACCTCGGTGCAGGAACGCTTGACCACCGAGCGGATCACGCACTCGAGATCATGCTCTTCGGCGCACTGGGGGCATCCGTCCAGATGATCCTTGATCTCCACGAGGTCCTGGTGGGAGAGTGCACCGTCCAGGTACTCGTACAGCCGTTCGATCCTCGAGTCGGCGCAGTCGCCGAGGCTCTCGCAATCGCTCATTTCGTCGTCTCCTGTTCCTTGCCCGCCGGAGCCGCGACCTTCGACGCGGCAGCACTTCCTTCACTGGTTCCTGCAGTACCCGCCGTACCTCGCCCGAGTCCACGCTCGTAGGCGTACTCGGCGAGGATCTCGCGCAGCAGCTTGCGCCCACGATGCAGCCGGGACATGACCGTGCCGATCGGGGTGTTCATGATCTCGGCGATCTCCTTGTACGCGAAGCCCTCCACGTCGGAGAAGTACACCGCGAGGCGGAAGTCCTCCGGAATGGCCTGCAGTGCACGCTTTACATCCGAGTCGGGGAGGTGATCGAGTGCCTCCACCTCGGCGGACCGCAGCCCGGCGGACGTGTGCTCGGCGGCCTTGGCGAGCTGCCAGTCCTCGATGGTGTCCGAGTGCGACTGCAACGGTTCACGCTGCCGCTTGCGGTACAGGTTGATGTACGTGTTGGTGAGGATCCGGTACAGCCAGGCCTTCAGGTTGGTTCCCGGCCGGTACTGGTGGAATGCGGAGAACGCCTTCGTGTAGGCCTCCTGCACCAGGTCCTCGGCATCGCTGGGATTGCGCGCCATACGCATGGCCGCCGAGTAGAGCTGGTCGACGTACTGCATGGCGTCGCGCTCGAACCGCGCCTTGCGGTCGCTGTCCGACTCCGTGGAGACGTCCAGCTGGGCGTCCTCGGCCTGATTGCTGCCTGCGGGGGCTGTTGTATTCATCGAGCTGAAGTCTACTCGTCCGCGCTGTCGCGGCACCGTGCCGACCACGCGCCGTGGCGCCGTCGACAACTGGAAATCCGGCCTCTCGACCGTCGTGGTGCGTGTACTCGTCATCCGTGTCACCTCTTTCCGTTACTCCTGGTCCAACCTCTTCACCGGTCCCCTTATTCCGGTTCGACCGTTCCTCTCCCTCTGTCGGGGCCCGGAGATCGCCCCCGTCCCGGCGGCCATGTCAAACTAGACTCAGCATGCTTGGTACAACACAATCGAGCCCGGCACAGGCCGCCGGGAACCTGGAGGCAGTTATGACCCTTGTCCGTGTACTCGCCCGACCCCTCATCGCCAGCAGTTTCGTGTTCTCGGGTGTGGAGCGCCTCCGCACGGCCGGCGCCACCGCCCCGCAGCTCAAGCCCGTTCTCGCCGGTGTCACCAAGGTTGTCCCCTCCGCCGCGGCCGTGACCGGCAACGAGAAGCTCGTGGGCCAGGTGCTCGGCGCCACCCAGATCGGGGCAGCCCTGCTGCTGGGCATCGGCCGGTTCTCCCGGTTCTCCGCCCTGCTCCTGACGGTCACGACGACGGTGAACACACTGGTGGACTACCGCTCCGCGGACTCCGCCACGCCCGAGGACAAGAAGGCCCGGCGCTCGCAGCTGCTGAAGAACCTCTCCCTCATCGGTGCTGTGCTGCTGGCCTCGGTCGACACCAACGGACGGCCCGGCGTGGCCTGGCGCGCCGGTCACCTCGCCACGGGCGCCCGCAAGAACGCGGTGGGCCTGGGCAAGGATGCACGCAAGCAGCTGCAGAAGGCTGACAAAGCCGTGCGCAAGACCGCCTCCGACGTCGTCGGTTCCTAGCCACGTGCCGGCACCATCGGGTGGGGTCGCGGGGCACGGGCTGTGGCCGGCGCCCCACCTGACGGGCCCGGTGGACGCGGAGATCTCCATCCCGGGATCCAAGTCGCTCACCAATCGTTTCCTGGTCCTCGCGGCACTGGCCGACGGGCCGAGCATCATCAGGAGACCGCTCCACTCACGTGACACCGCGCTGATGATCGCGGCTCTGGAGGAGCTCGGGGCGGTCATCGACGAGCTCCCGGCGCACGCGGACCCGGGCTCCGGGCCCGATCTGCGCGTGAGCCCGCTGCCGGACACCACGGCCGATACCTCGCGGTCCATCGACTGCGGGCTCGCCGGGACCGTGATGCGGTTCGTGCCGCCCCTGGCCGCGCTGGTCCGCGGCGTCACCGTGTTCGACGGCGATCCCCACGCACGCCGTCGTCCCATGGGGAGCACCATCGCCGCCCTCCGCGGGCTCGGGATCGGCGTGGACGACGCCGGGACCGGCAGCCTCCCGTTCTCCCTCCACGGGGAGGGGAGGGTCGACGGCGGCCGGCTCGTCATCGACGCCTCCGCGTCCTCACAGTTCGTCTCCGCCCTCCTGCTCGTGGGTGCCCGTTTCACCGACGGGCTGCATCTCGAGCACATGGGCGGGCCCGTGCCGAGCTTCGACCACATCCGGATGACCGTGGAGGTGCTGCGCTCCGCCGGCGTCACGGTCGACGACTCCGAGCCGAACCACTGGCGGGTCTCCCCCGGAAGCATCCGCGCCTTCGACGTCGCCGTCGAACCCGATCTCTCCAACGCCGGCCCCTTCCTCGCCGCCGCCGTCGTCACGGGTGGAACCGTCCGTGTGCGGAACTGGCCCGTCGGCACCACGCAGGTCGGCGATCGCTGGCGGGAGATCCTGCCGCTCATGGGGGCGTCGGCAGAGCTCGACGGGGATCTCCTCACCGTCACCGGCGGATCCTCCCTGCGCGGCGGGGTCTTCGCGGAGACGTCCGAACTCGCACCCACCGTCGCTGCCTTGTGCGCCCTGGCGACGACGCCGTCCACCCTCACCGGCATCGCCCACCTGCGCGGGCACGAGACGGACAGGCTCGCAGCCCTCGTGGCCGAAATCAATGCCCTGGGCGGCGATGCGGAGGAGACGGCCGACGGCCTGCTGATCCGGCCGGCCCCGCTGCACGGGGGCGTCTTCCACACCTATGACGATCACCGCATGGCGACCGCGGGGGCCATCGTGGGCCTGGCAGTGGAGGGCGTCGAGGTGGAGAACATCGGTACCACGGCCAAGACCATGCCCGACTTCCCCGAGCGCTGGGCCACCGTGACCGGCACGCACGCTCCGGCGGAGAGTCCGACACGCGCGGAGCCCGTCGTATGAGCGAGGCCGGGAACCGCCGCGGCTCGCGGGCCTGGGACGAGTCGGACGTCCGGATCCGGCCCAACAAGAAGGGCACCCGCCCCCGCACCAAGAACCGCCCCGCCTACGAGGACGCCGTGACCGGCCGGATCGTGACCGTGGATCGCGGCCGCTACACCGCCGTGGTCGACGAGGACACCGCGCAGGAGCGGATCGTCGTCGCCGCGCGTGCCCGCGAGCTGCGCCGTGAGCCCGTGGTTGCCGGAGATCTCGTGGCACTCGTCGGGGACCTCTCCGGAGGACCGGACTCGCTGGCCCGCCTCGTGCGCATCCAGGAGCGCCGCACGGTCCTGCGCCGGAGCGCGGACGACACCGATCCCGTGGAGCGCGTGGTCGTCGCCAACGCGGACCAGCTGGTCATCGTTGTCGCTGCCGCCAATCCCGAGCCGCGAACGGGCTTCATCGACCGCGCGCTCGTGGCGGCCTACGACGCCGGGATCGAGCCGCTGCTGTGCATCACCAAGGCGGATCTGCGGGATCCGACGGAGCTGCTCGCCAACTACGAGCACCTCGATCTGCGCGTGATCGTCAGCAGGACGGACGACGGCGTGGGCGTCGAGACCACCTCCGACGACGGCGACTCCGCCCGGCTCTCCCACGGCGCCGTGGACGCCCTCCGGGCCGAGCTCGACGGCCAGGTGAGCGTGCTGCTCGGCCACTCGGGTGTCGGGAAATCGACCATGGTGAATGCGCTGACGGGCTCCGCGCGCGCCACGGGCGGCGTGAACGCGGTGACGGGCAGGGGACGCCACACCTCGTCGTCGGCCCTGGCCCTGAAGGCTGCCGACGCCTCCGCCGGGACCTGGATCATCGACACACCGGGTATCAGGAGCTTCGGGTTGGCCCACGTGGACGCCGACCGGATCCTGCAGGCCTTCCCCGATCTGGAGCCGGGCACGGAGCGCTGCGAACGCGGGTGCCTCCACGATGCCAACGCCGTCCATTGCGGACTCGACAGCTTCGTGGAGGAGGGACTCGCCGGCGACTCCGGGCCGGTCAGGCTGGCCAGCCTGCGCCGCCTGCTCAGCGCCGGGAGCGCCGACCCGCGCGGCTCGGCCCACGACGCCAAGGAGCTCGGACACCAGTGATACAGCCGATCGCTGATAGACTCAGGAACGTTGTTGTTTGCGCATTATGATTCTGAGCCTTGACCCTCCACCTGGAGTTCGACAGCTTGTGACGATAAGCGGGTAACGAACACCACGATGAGCCCCGAACGTCGGGGCACTCAAGGTAAGGAAGTACAGCATGGCTACTGGCACAGTGAAATGGTTCAACGCCGAAAAGGGCTTCGGCTTCATCGCTCCCGATGACGGCGGCGCGGATGTCTTCGCCCACTTCTCGGCGATCAACTCGAACGGCTACCGTTCACTCGACGAGAACCAGAAGGTCGACTTCGAGACCACCCAGGGCCCCAAGGGTCCCCAGGCCGAGAACATCACCGTTCTCTAGTCTTCCCCGTGCCGCTTCGCGCGGCGCAGGACGGAAAGCCACCGCAGGGCGCGAGCCCGCGGTGGCTTTCCGCTGTCCGCACCCGATGCGGCCCACTCCTGACTGCCGCGCCGGGGCACGGGAAGCGCCGGTCGAGACGATAGGTTGATCGATATGAGTTACACGCAGGGCTACAACGACGATCTCCGGCTCGCCCACATCATGGCCGACTCGGTGGACGACCAGACCATGTCCCGTTTCAAGGCGCTCGATCTGCGGATCGAGACGAAACCCGATCTGACGCCCGTCACCGACGCCGACAAGAGCGCGGAGAACGCGATCCGCGGTCAGCTCTCGCGGGCCAGGCCCCGCGATGCCATCCTGGGCGAGGAGTTCGGCAGCACCGGCTCCGGCTCCCGCCAGTGGGTGATCGATCCCATCGACGGCACCAAGAACTTCATCCGCGGGGTCCCCGTGTGGGCAACCCTGATCTCCCTGATCGACGAGGGCCGGCCCGTGGTCGGTCTCGTGAGTGCTCCGGCGCTGGGCAAGCGCTGGTGGGCCGCGGAGGGAACGGGCGCGTACTCCGGCAAGTCCCTCGCCGCCGCGCAACGCCTGCGCGTCTCGAACGTCTCCCGCCTCGCCGACGCCTCCCTCTCCTACTCCAGCCTGTCGGGCTGGCGCGAGCGCGGCGCACTCGCCCGTTTCGTGGACCTGACCGATCAGGTGTGGCGATCGCGCGCGTACGGTGACTTCTGGTCCTACTGCATGGTGGCGGAGGGCGCGGTGGAGATCGCGTGCGAACCGGAACTCAATCTTCACGACATGGCGGCCCTCGTTCCCATCGTGACCGAGGCGGGTGGTCGCTTCACCTCGCTCGACGGCGAGGACGGACCCTTCGGCGGCAACGCGCTGGCCACCAACGGCACCCTCCACAGTGACGTGCTGCGGATCCTCAATCCCGACGTGGATGACCTGCTCTAGCGCCTTCCCCGACGTCCCCGGTTGCCACCGATGACGTCCGGACCCCGCCTCGGCGGCGAGCGCCGCCTCGATCTGGCGAGCGCCTATCTGTCGGGGGCCGACCGCTACGCCCGGGTACGCCCCGGCTACCCTGCCGGGATCGTGGACTGGATCGTGCCCGACGACGCCGCGGATGCGGCCGACGTCGGGGCCGGCACCGGGATCTTCACGGGCCTCCTCGCGGACCGCGGACTGCGTGTGAGCGCCGTGGACCCGTCTGAGGCGATGCTGGCTGTCCTCTCCCGGCAGCTGCCCGGGGTGCCCGTGATCCTCGGAACCGCCGAGGAGTCGTTCCTGCCCACGGCCGCCGTGGACCTGGTCACACTGGCGCAGGCCTGGCACTGGTGCGATCATCCTGCCGCGGCCGCCGAGGCCGCGCGCGTGCTGCGTCCAAGCGGCCGCCTCGCGGTGGTGTGGAACCAGCTGGACGTCTCGCGGCCGTGGGTCCACCGGCTCTCGCGCATCATGCACGCCGGTGACGTCTACTCCCCCGCGTACCGTCCGGAGTTCGGATCGCTCTTCGCACCGCCCGAGGAGCTCCTGATCCGCTGGACCCAGGAGCTGACGGTGTCCGACGTCGTCGACCTGGCGCGCTCCCGCAGCTATTACCGCCGGGCCTCACCCGAGCTGCGGGCACGCGTGGAAGCGAATCTGCTGTGGTACCTCACGGATCATCTGGCGTTCGCGCCCGATGCCCGCCTGGAACTGCCCTACTACACCCATGCCTGGCGTGCGACGAAGAACGCAGTGGAGGAGTGTGCGCCGCAGCGCTATATTTAGGCATGCCTAAATATCTGCGGTCGACTGCACGCCGGAGGCTCTCCGCCGGCGCCTGTCTGTCGATCCTGGGCATCCTGCTGACGGGGTGCGCTGCCCCGGCGCCGCCCCAGGACACCGATGGGCGCCCGCTGGTGCTGACCACCTTCTCCGTCCTCGCGGACCTGGCCGACGAGGTCGGTGGAGGCCACGTACGGGTGGAGTCGATCACGAAGATCGGAGCGGAGATCCACGGCTACGAGCCCACGCCGTCGGACCTCGTCGGCGCCCAGGACGCCGATCTCATCCTGGACAACGGGCTGGGGCTCGAGCGCTGGTTCGCACGTTTCCTCAATTCCGTCGACGCACCCCACGTGGTCCTGTCGGAGGGTGTGGATCCGGTGGACATCCGCTCCGGGGACTACTCGGGCCTGCCCAATCCACACGCCTGGATGTCCCCGGTGGCGGCGCAGACCTACGTGGCGAACACCGTGGCCGCGCTGTCCGACCTCGATCCTGCCCACGCTGCCGAGTACGAGGCGAACGGCCGGAGACTCACGATCGAGTTGGAGGAGATCGCCACGGACTTCCGCGCCGGACTGCAGGGCGCGGCGGCGGAGGCACTGGTCACGTGCGAGGGTGCCTTCTCCTACCTGGCACGGGACGTCGGCCTCCGGGAGGCCTTCATCTGGCCCGTCAACTCCGACGCCGAAGGAACCCCGCGTCAGATCCGGGAGGTCATCGACTTCGTCACCGAACACGACGTGCCCACCGTCTTCTGCGAGTCGACCATCAATCCCTCCGCCCAGGAACAGGTCGCCGCGGCGACCGGCGCCACTCTGGGCGGCACCCTCTACGTCGATTCGCTCTCCGAGGCGGACGGCCCCGTGCCGGGCTTCCTCGACCTCATCCGCTACGACCTGCGCGTCATCACCGAAGGACTCGCCCCATGACCATGACGGACACGCAGCGCTCCACGCCCGTGATCGAGGTGGACCGCCTCGGCGTCACCTACGGGCAGGTCCGCGCGCTCCAGGATGTGAGCCTCTCCCTGGCACCGGGCAGGATCTGCGCCCTGATCGGCGTCAACGGCTCCGGGAAGTCCACGCTCTTCAAGGCACTGATGGGACTCGTGGCACCGGATACCGGCGGGGTCTCGCTCTTCGGCCTGCCGATCGCCGACGCCCGCAAGCGCCAGCTCGTGGCATACATGCCCCAGACCGAGGACGTCGACTGGACCTTCCCCGTCTCGGTGGCCGATGTGGTCACGATGGGGATCTACGGCCGCCTGGGGCTCACCCGACGGCTGCGCGAGGCGGACCGCGCCGCCGTCGACCTCGCACTGGAACGGGTTGGACTGGCCGATCTGCGGCGCCGACAGATCGGCCAGCTCTCGGGGGGCCAGCGCAAGCGCGTCTTCATCGCCCGGAGCATCGCCCAGGACGCACGGCTGCTATTGCTCGACGAACCGTTCGCGGGGGTCGACAGGACGAGCGAGCGCACCATGGTCAGCCTGCTCAAGACCCTGCGTGACGAAGGACGCTCGGTCCTGGTCTCCACCCACGATCTCGCGGGCGCCCCGGCGCTGAGCGACGAGGCCATCCTCCTGCACGGCAGCGTCCTGGCCCACGGTCATCCCTCCGAGGTCCTCACCCCGGACAATCTCGCCCGCGCCTTCGGCCAGGCGACCATCACCACCCCGGAAGACGAGGTCTGACATGGATGTCCTGGCGTTCCTCCTCGAACCCCTCCAGTACGGGTTCCTCACGCGCGCCCTCGCGGTCACCCTCGCCGCCGCCGTCGTCGCCGCCGTCCTGTCCTGCTGGCTCATCCTCATGGGCTTCTCGCTCATGGGCGATGCCGTCTCCCACGCCGTCCTGCCCGGCGTGGCCCTCGCCTACATCGTGGGGATCCCCTTCTCCATCGGTGCGTTCGTCTTCGGGGCCGGTGCCGTGGCCCTCATCGGGATCGTCCGCTCCACCACACGGCTGAAGGCGGACACGGTGATCGGCGTCGTCTTCACCGCGCTCTTCGCCTCGGGCCTGGCGATCGTCTCGGCCACGCCGTCGCAGATCGACCTCATGCACATCCTGTTCGGGAACGTCCTCGGCGTCTCGGCGGGCGAGGTCTGGCAGGTGCTGGTCCTCGGGGCCGTCACGCTGGCGGTCCTGCTGCTCAAACGGCGCGACCTCACACTGCTCGCCTTCGACCGAACCCATGCACACGTGATCGGGATCAACACCCGCAGGCTCTCGGCCCTGCTGCTCGGACTCCTCGCGCTGACCGTCGTCGTGGGCCTCCAGGCCGTGGGCATCATCCTCGTCGTCGCCATGCTCGTGACCCCCGGTGCCACCGCGTTCCTGCTCACGCGCAGCTTCGACCGCATGCTCGTCCTCTCGGTCTCGCTCACCGTCGTCGCGTCGGTGGCCGGCATCTATGCCAGCTACTACCTGGACATCTCCACGGGGGCCGCGGTGGTGCTGTGCCAGGCACTGGTCTTCACCGTGGTGTACCTCGTGGCACGGCCGGACGGACTGCTCTGGCAGCTGGGGCGCCGCCTGCGCTCGGGTAGGGCCAGGCGCAGCGGCTCCCCGGCACGGACCAGCGGCACCGTCGACGCGGTCCTGCCCGGCGACCCACTGCCGGGCCATGTGAGGACCGGCCATCCACGGTCCGGCAACGCACGCTCCTCGGACGCCTGATGGTCACGCGGCGCGGCCATGTGCTGAGCATCGAATCCACGAGCGTGCAGGACTACGTCAAGGTCCTGTACACCTCCACCGAGTGGCGGGGCGGCGCCATCACCGCATCCCACCTGGCCACCCGCCTGTCCGTTGCGAACTCCTCCGTCACGGGCATGGTGGCCAAGCTGGTCGACCTGCGGCTTGCGGAGCACCGCAAGTACGGCCCCATCAGCCTCACCCCCTCCGGCCGCACGCTCGCGCTGGCCATGGTGCGCCGGCACCGGCTCATCGAGACCTTCCTCGTCCGCGAGCTCGGGTACGGCTGGGACGAGGTGCACGACGAGGCGGAGCTGCTCGAGCACTCGGTCTCGGCCGCCTTCATCGAGCGGCTCGACGCGAAACTGGGGCATCCGACGCGGGATCCGCACGGAGACCCGATTCCCGCCCGGGACGGCTCCGTGCTGTACCCCGAGGCGTGCCGCCTCGATGCCCTGGAGGACGGTCGGAGGGGTCCCCTGGTCCGCGTGAGCGACGACGACCCGGGCATTCTGCGCTTCCTCGACCGGCACGGCATCACCCTCGACGAGGAGCTCGGGTTCTCGCACGGCGCCGGATCCCGCCCGGAGCTCGTCGTGGGGGGTGCTGCCACGCCGTTGGTGGTCGATCCCGCGCTCCCGGCCGCGCTGTGGATCGGGACGGAGGGGTCCCTGGCGGAGCGAGCGGTGGAACGGACCGCGTCCTGAGTCCGTCGTCCTGAATCGCGCCGCCACGGTGTCCGCTCCTAGACTGATCGGGTACCTCCACGCCCTGCCCCTACCCCCGGAACCGGAGCCACTCCATGACCTCTCTCGGCCTTGAGGAGGAGTACCTGCTCCTCGACCCGGACTCCGGACTGCCGGCGGATCACGCGGCCGAGGTCCAGGAACTGCTCGAGGCTCATCCCGGGGTGACGCCCGAGGAGATCCAGCGCGAACTGCTGTCCTGCCAGATCGAGACGGCCACCCCGGTCTGCCAGAGCCTGGCCGAGGCGGAGGGGGCCCTGCTGAACTTCCGCCGCACCCTGGCGGAGTCGGCGTCGAGCGTGGGCAGCATCGCCGCCGCGACCGCGACGGCTCCGTGGATCCACCAGGACTACCCGTCGCTCACGGACAAGCAGCGCTACGAGGATCTCAGGGTGAGCGCCCCGGGCATCGTGGGCGACCAGTTCGTCAACGGCCTGCACGTGCACGTCGAGATCCCGGACCAGGAGAGCGGCATCCGGGCCCTGAACCGCATCCGTCCGTGGATCCCCCTGCTGACCGCCCTGAGCGTCAATTCCCCGTTCTGGCTGGGGCGCGACAGCGGCTTCGGGAGCTGGCGCGTGATCCACTACCGCCGGTGGGCCGTGCAGGGCATCCCGCCCGTGTTCGCCGACGTCGCCGACTACGAGCGTCGCATCACGCGACTCAGCAGCACCGGCGCCATCCTCGACCGCGGGGTCCTCACGTGGGTGGCGCGGCTCTCCGACACCTTCCCCACGATCGAGCTCCGGGCCTGCGACGTGCAGCTCGAGGCCCGCGACTCCGTGCTCCTCGGCGCGCTCACGCGGGCCCTCGTGGTCACGGCGCTGGGTGAGGCGACGGCGGACACTCCCCCAGTGGAGCCTGATCCCGAGCTGCTGGATGCGTCATTGTGGCAGGCTGCACGGGACGGGATGCAGCACCACCTCATGGACCTGCGCACGGCGGAACCCGTGCCGGCCGACCGGCTCCTCGGGTCGTTCCTCGACCACGTGGGACCGGCCCTGGAGTCGGAGGGCGATCTCGCGGACGTGACGGCGGGACTGGCCATCATCGCGGAGCAGGGCACCGGCTCGGAGCGGCAGCGGCGGGCACTGCACGACGGCGGCATGACAGCCCTGCTGTCCCTCTACAGGGAATCGCTCACCGGGGAGCAGTGATGGGCTGTACGTCGAGCAGAGGCGAGGCGCCCTAGCGCTGCCGGCTGTCGCGCCGCAGGAGGCCCACGATGAGGCACAGCAGTCCGAGCAGCAGCGGCAGCAGGGTGTAGAGGGTGTGCGTGCCGCCGAGGTAACTCATGATGAAGATGAAGACGAAGGTTCCGCTCACCAGGAGCCAGCCGAGCAGGATGAGGGCGCGGCCCCGCTTCGGCGGGGGCAGCGGCGGCAGCCACGACGGCGGCCTGTCAGTCCAGCTCATGGGTCCAGTCTAGTTCGCGGAACCCGTCCGGCGACGACGGATCGGCAGTGGCACGGGACGCCGTCGTCCGGCCCGACGAGGTTCATCCGTCCGCCCGTGGTGGACGACGAAGCGCCCCACCGGATCCCGGTGAGGCGCTTCTGTGATTCGTGGAGATGGCGGGAATTGAACCCGCGTCCGATGCAGTGTAGTCAGGGCTTCTCCGTGCGCAGTCCGCGTCGGTTTTTCTCGGCTCCAGCCATCGTGCGGACTAGTGGCTGCCAAGCCCAGTTGTATAAGTGTCCCCTCGGTCCCTACAACGAGGACCGAGAGCAGTGGCCCTCTAAATGACGCCAGGATCCGGGGCGAGAGCAAACCCGGGCTGACGGACTAGCTAGGCTGCTTAGGCAGCGAGAGCGAAGTCAGTGCGCTTTTGTTCGGCACTTATTGTTTTACAAGGAGCGTTTACGAGATAACCCTGTATCCTCGGCACGCTTCCCCTGTCGCGACTAACATCGTCGAAACCTGTCATCCCCATGTTCAGTTATCAAATGGTGCTCTACTGCCTGGTGCGTCACCGGTAGGGCTTCGCGCCTTGCCAGCTGAACCAGTCTACCGCACATGCCGCCGGGGTCGCGAGCGCTCAGCCCCCGAGGTTCTTCTCGCGCATGGCCCTCAGCGCCTCGCGGTTGTCCTGCTTCTCGCGCAGCGTCTGGCGCTTGTCGTAGTCACGCTTGCCCCGGGCCACGGCGAGCTCCACCTTGGCCCGGCCGTTGAGGAAGTACAGCTGCAGCGGCACGAGGGTGAAGCCCGATTCCTTGATCTTCTGCGAGATCTTCGTGAGTTCCTCGCGATGCAGCAGCAGCTTCCGGCGCCGGCGCGCAGCGTGGTTCGTCCAGCTGCCCTGCGAGTACTCGGAGATGTGGATGCCCTCGAGCCAGAGCTCGTCGTTGTAGAAGACCGCGTAGCCGTCGATCAGCGACGCGCGCCCCGCCCGCAGAGACTTGACCTCGGTACCCATGAGCGCCAGCCCGGCCTCGTACGTGTCGAGCACGGCATAGTCGTGATAGGCCTTCCGATTGGTGGCCACCACTTTCCGGCCACTTTCCTTCGGCACGGCAGAACTCCTTCTTCGCTACTGCTGCGGCTGTGGATCCGCGGGAGGACAGTGCCCTCCATCCTACGACCTGGCGCTGCTGGGCCCGGCTCCACCCAAGCGCTCGGTGTCGCTAGCTCTCCTGGGCCTCATTGCGGTTGTCTGTCCGCCACCGGATGCCGGCATCGATGAAATCGTCGATCTCCCCGTCGAAGACCGCCGAGGTGTTGCCCACCTCGTGGTTCGTCCGGAGATCCTTGACCATCTGGTACGGGTTCAGAACGTAGGAGCGCATCTGGTCACCCCAGGATGCCTTCACGTCACCGGCGAACGCCTTCTTCTCCGCGTCCTCCTGCTCCTTCTTCAGGAGCAGGAGCCTCGACTGCAGCACACGCATCGCTGCGGCCCGGTTCTGGATCTGCGACTTCTCGTTCTGCATGGAGACGACCACGCCGGTGGGCAGGTGCGTGAGCCGGACGGCCGAATCGGTGGTGTTGACGGACTGCCCGCCGGGTCCGGAGGACCGGAAGACGTCCACGCGGATCTCGTTGTCGGGCACCTCGATGACGTCCGTCTGCTCGATGAGCGGAATCACCTCCACGGCTGCGAAGGAGGTCTGGCGGCGGCCCTGGTTGTCGAAGGGGCTGATCCGGACGAGCCGGTGGGTCCCTGCCTCCACGGACAGGGTGCCGAAGGCATAGGGCGCCTTGACCTCGAACGTGGCCGACTTCAGGCCGGCCTCCTCGGCGTAGGAGGTGTCGAGGATCGCGGTGGCATAGCCGTGACGCTCGGCCCACCGGAGGTACATGCGCAGGAGCATCTCCGCGAAGTCCGCGGCATCCACTCCCCCTGCACCCGACCGGATGGTGACGACGGCCTCGCGCTCGTCCCACTCGCCGGCGAGCAGGGTCACGATCTCGAGGTCGTCGAGGGCCTTGCCGAGAGTCACGAGCTCCCGCTCCGCCTCCGCCAGGGAATCCTCGTCCGCCTCGTCCTCGCCCAGTTCCACCAGCACCTCGAGGTCGTCGATGCGGCTCTCGAGGGTCTCGAGCCGCTCGAGGGCAGACTGTCGGTGCGAGAGCTTCGACGTCACCTTCTGCGCAGCGGCCGGGTCGTCCCACAGGTCCGGGGCGCCGGCTTCCTCGCTGAGTTCCTCGATGTCCTTCCGGATCCCCTCCACATCGGAGACCTGCTCGATGGACTGGTACTGGGCACGGAGGGCGCGGATCTCTGCGGGAAAATCGGTGGTTGCCATGGTGGCTCCAGCCTACGTCATCGCCGTGGGCGCGCTCTTGGGGTCCTCGCCTCACCTGACCAGCTGGGCACGGGCATCGGCCTGGGCCGCTATCGGGATGCCCTCGGGCAGAAGACCGTTGATGATCGGCGGGCGCACCACCGCGGTCAGGACAACCCTCGCCGTCCGGCCGTCGGGGGCGCCCGTTGCCGGGTCGATGGACAGCTGCTCAAAGCGTGTATCGGCGCCGGTGGCTGCGAGATAGCCCGATGCGGACTGCTCGACGCCGGGACCCTGGAGCACCGGCAGGGGCGCCGTCGTTCCGCCTCGCCCGCCCTCTGCCCCCACGTCGATGCTGTAGTCGTCGGCCGCGGCGAGCGCGGCGCCGTCGGCGACCGAGAGCAGCTTCTTGTGCTCGATGTAGACGGCCGTCACCGCGAGGACGACCGTGACGACGAGCAGGGAGATCAGCAGGTAGCCGATGATCAGCACGCCCACCTGGCCGCCGTCGCGCTGCGGAGGTTCAACTGCATGGGCGGCGGCACTGCCGGACCGTCCTGCGAGCCTGCTCACCCGAACCGCTCCACGATCTGCGTCGAGGTGGCATCCACGGTGGAGGCCGAGGGCGTGGTCCCGCCGATCGCCGGGACAAGAGGTAGCGGCACCTCGAGGCGGACGGCGACGGTCACGGCGGAGCCCGGCGCGAGGCACTCGGCGCTGCAGGAGATCTCCACCAAGGACTGGTCCGCGGCGAAGCCGAAATCCGCGAGGGCGATCCGTGCCGCCTCCCGGGCGCGTGCCTCACCCTCGGCAGACGTCGGGGCGTCGGCGTAGACCTTCGCGGCCTGGTCGGCAGCGCCCACGACGGCGAACGATCCCGCCTGGAGCTGACCGACCGTCAGGACGAGATACACGACGGGGATCAGGAGCAGGACGCCGAGGAACACGAACTCCACCACGGCGCTGCCCCGCTCGCCGTCGTCCTCCGGGCCTCTGCCCGTCGGCATCCCCCGTCGCACGATCGTCCGACGCCAGCGGAGGAGCTCAGGTCGGCAGGGCGGCATGACCGCGCACCTCCAGCGTGCCGGCCGGGCCGATCAGTCCGATGACCGGCAACGGCGCACGGATCACCACCTCGAGGGTCCTGACGCCCCCGACCGTGCTCTCACCCACGGAGACGTCGGAACCGTAGGCAGCGGAGAGGGAGCCCTCGATCAGCTCCCGGGCGCGTCCGACGGCGTCCGCGGGTTGGCGATCGGCGAGCGTGCCGTACCGTGCTCCCGACGACGCCGCGTCGATCAATGTGTTCCGCACGTGCAGAACGAGTGTCAGCTGGAGGATCGCGACGAAGATGACCGTCAGGAGCGCTCCGATGAGGACGAAATCGACGACGGCGGCGCCACGCTCGCCGTCGTCGTCCGGCTCCTTCGGCCCGGCGCGAACCAGCCGCAGCAGAAGCGCCACGTCAGGGCGAGACCTGGTCGATCGCCTGGTTGAACAGCCCCTCCAGTGCCGGACCGGCGATGGCGAGCAGCGCCGCGACCAGCACGGCGGACATCAGGGTGATCATCACCCAGCCGGGTACGTCACCGCGCTCGGGATCGTCCGTCCCGAGGCGTAGGGCCATTACGGCGCGGCCGAGGAAGGACATCAGCGCTGCCAGCAGCAGCAGGGTGCCGAGAGTGGAGCGGGTCAGGATCGTCATGGGATTCCCCCTGGTGTAGTGGTTGTAGTGGTGGGTCGACGTGGGGCGACGTGGGGCGAGCATCAGAAGCCGAGATTGATCAGGGCGATGCCGGGATAGACGGCGAAGAGGACGGTCAGCGGAAGGACACCGAATACGAGGGGCACCATCATGGCGATCTCCTTCTTCCCGGCCGATTCCATGAGGTCGCGTTTGGCCAGGTCTCGCACGTCCTGTGCCTGTGCCCGGAGAACATCCGCCAGGGGTGTGCCGCGCTGCACGGCTACCGTGATGCCGTCCACGAAGCGGGCCAGGGGTGCGAGTCGGGTCCGCTGGGAGAATTCCTGCAGGGCCTCCACCAACGGCCTTCCCGCGCGGGTACTGGCCAGCACCAGGGAGAACTCGCCGGCGAGTTCTCCGTTCGCCGTCCTGCTGATCCGTTCGAGTGCTCCCGTGGTGCTTTCGCCGGCAGAAACCGCGAGGGCCATCAGTTCGGCCAGGCTGGGGAACTGGGCGAGCATGCGTGCCTCCCGGCGCTTGATATCGGCGGAGAGGACATAGTCCCGTCCTACGAACCCCAGGGCAGCGCACGCCAGGATGATCACGACCGCCAGGGGCACACCGATGGATCCGGAGGCGGCGAGCAACACCATCACCAGCGTGGAGCCTGCGAGGCCTGCCGCCGCCCACAGCAGCTGCTGGGCCCTGAAGTCCGCCGTCGACTGATCGCGTCCGGCCTGGGCGAGTCGGCGGGTGAGCGCCGCCGTCGCCGGGTTGAAACGGTGGGACCAGCGGACAGCATCGGCGAGGACGGGGCGGACGATCCGCTCGAGCGGCCCGAACGGCGTGACGTTGGCAGGCGTATCTGCAAGGAGCCGCGATTTGACGTCGACTGCACGGAGCTGCGGTGCAACACGCGCGGTGAGCGTCGTCGGTCGCATCAGTGGAAGGCGTACGAGCACGATCCACAGGCCGCACCCCAGACCGATCCCGCACAGGGCTGCGAGGGCCACCCCGGAATTCAACGCATTACCCGCTGGTCCTCTGGCAGCGCTCCGACGCGCAGCATGACGCGATAGCAGAGCACGGAGATCAGCAGGCCTCCGAGCAGGACGACAACACCGCCGGCTGTGTTGTAGGCACGGATCGCTTCCGGCCGCGTGGAGAGCAGGAGGAGGACGAACCAGGGCGCTGCGACCGCCAGGCGCGCTGCGTTGATGGTCCAGGACTGACGTGCTTCGAGCTCGCTGCGAGTCCGGGCGGCGTCCCGCAGGAACTCGGACAGTGTCCCGAGGAGCCGGCCGAGGTCGGAGCCACCGACGTCGCGCGTCAGGCGCAGCGCCTCGACGATGCGATCGGCCACCGGATCCGCCAGACGCTCCTTCAGACGGCTCAGGGCATCGTCGAAGCGCCCGCCTGCCCGGTAGTCCGCTCCAAAGGTCCGGAAGGCCGGCCGCAGTTCGAGCGGACCCTTTTCCCCGAGCTGGATGAGCGCCTCCGGCAGCGAGAGACCAGCACGAATGGCGGAGCGGAGGTGATCGACGACCTCGGGCCACAGTTCACGCAGTGAGGCCGTGCGTTTCGCTGCGCGCCACCTGACGATCGAGACCGGGAGGAGCGCGCCGAAGAGGGCGAAGCACAGCGCGATGGGCGGGGATCCGGTCAGCACGACGCCCACCAGCATCACGAGGAGCCCTACCGCCGCACAGGAGGCGAGCAAACCCCTCGGCGAGACCCGCTCGACTCCGGCGCGTGCCAGAAGATCCTCGAGGGGCGCCCGGCGTGTTCTGCCCGCGCGACGGCGCTCCGGCCGCTCCCAGAAGGACCACCAGATGAGCAGGAGGCCCATGCCGAGGGTGACTCCGAGTGCCGCGCTCATGCCGCGGATCCCAGCAGGGACGCGATGTCCACGCCCGCGGCTGCGAACTTGTCCTCCGCCGGCATGCCGCTCGCCGCGAGCTGCAGCGCTCCGTCGATACGTCTGAAGACGTAGGAGGACTCGATCACCCCGTTCTCGACGCGTCGGCCGAGGGCCATGATCTCCATGACCCGGCGCTGGCCACCGGGGAGCCGGGCGCAGTGCACCACGAGGTCGATGCAGGAGGCCACGGTGGGCACCACGAAGCTGCTCGAGATGTTCTCGCCGGCCAGTAGTGGAAGCGTGCAGATCTTCGTGATCGCGTCGTGTGCGCTGTTCGCATGGACGCTGCACATGCCCGGAAGCCCGCTGTTGAGGGCGATGAGCATGTCGAGGCTCTCGGCCTCCCGCACCTCCCCCACGATCAGCCGATCCGGCCGCATCCGCAGGGCCTCCTTGACCAGGCGTCGCAGCGGGATCTCGCCGTGTCCCTCGAGATTCGGCTGCCGGCACTGCAGCCCGACGACATCGCGCAGCGGCAGCTGCAACTCGAAGATCTCCTCCACCGTGATGACGCGCTCCCGGGGGCCGATCGAGGCGCCGAGGCAGTTGAGCATGGTGGTCTTCCCGGCCTGCGTGGCACCGGATACGAGGACGTTGAGCCCACTGGCAACTGCGACGCCGAGGAAGCGCGCCGCCTGCGGGGACAGGGTGCCGAGATCCACGAGGTGCTCCAGCCTCGAGGCTCGGGCAATGAACTTCCGGATGTTCACGGACCAGTGTTTCCGCGTCACTTCGGGGATGACCACGTGCAGTCGCGAGCCGTCGGGCAGGGAGGCGTCCACGAAGGGCGAGGAGACGTCGAGGCGGCGCCCTGAGGACTTCAGCATCTTCTCCACGAGATCGCGCACCTGCTGGTCGGTCAAAGAGAGCGCGGTGAGCTCGGACTCGCCATCGCGCGCAATATAAACCTCGGAGGGCGCGTTGATCCAGATCTCCTCGATGGTCGGATCATCGAGGAGCGGCTGCAGGGCTCCGAATCCGGCAACGGCATCGAAGATCTGCTTCCGTGCGGTGTCGAGTCGGCCCAGGGGCGCCAGGACGCCCAGGACCGAGCGGTCCTCGTAGTCGGCCACGGCATCGGTGACCAGGAGTTGCACCTCTGCGGCCTGCAGTGTCGGGTCCAGCCCACGCCGGCGGATCAGCTCCCGCACCTCGCCCTCGATCATGCGCACTGCATCCATCGCTACCCCCGCGAGCCCTGACGTCATCGTCGGCCAACCGGCGGAGCCGCTGCGCTCCGCACCGATTTTCACCCTACTGAAGGGGGCCCTGCCCGGAAAGAGGAACAGCAATATGTGAGTAGCGCAACCTCGGAGCAGGAGTAGTCCTCCACAGGCGACACGCGGAGGGAGTCGAAGCGGGATTATTCATTTGTCGGTGTAGAAGACCCATTTTCGCGAAGAAGTACAACCAATATCGAAAAGCCGCCGATTGATCGTTCATGACGGAATCGAACTACGAGTCACCGCGACCGAATGGCTGGAAGCCCGCCTATCGTCTGAGAGAAGCGCCCGGGCCGGTTCGACCTCCATATCTCGGTGACTCGTCAGCACCCGTCAGCGCCTGTACTGGACGGCGGTTACGATTCGCGCTCAGCTGCGCCTCACCCATGGTGACCCGCATCAAGGCAGTCCCCCTAAGCGCCGTCCAGGGCTCCTAGGGGGCTAACGCTGGTCAGATCAGAGATGCTTGGGTCCGGCCCGACGCCGTCTTCTAGCCGGGTCTAGTGGCGACGCCGAGTCCGCAGTGCAAGCACTGTGCCAGCGGCGAGAACTCCGCCACCGAGCAGGCCAGAGCCGAGCACACTTCCGAAGGCGGCATTAGGGCCGCTCACCCCCTCGACGCCGGTGTCCGCGCCTCCTACTGGCATCTCGGCCACCTGTGGGGCCTCCTCGGTCCCGCCCTCCAGTGGTGGAACGACGCCATAGGTCTGGACGAAGTTGATGTAGCAGGGATAACGACCATCAGGGAACACGATGCTGCCTGGGTTGTCCACGCAGAGATCGGTGCCGTCGGCGGTGATGGCGCCCCCCGGGACAATTGTGACGGCGTTCGGATCGACGACGGTCGCTTGGTCGAACGGCACCAGGACGGGCGGATCGATCGGAATGATTTTGCCGGGAAAGGCATGGCCGTCGTCGGCAAAGCAGGCGTAGGTGCCACTCGGATAGACAATGCTATAGGGGTTCACGGCGCAGACATTCGTCCCGTCCGCGGTGAGCAGGCCGCCCTTCGCAGGCGTAACCGTATCGGGATCGATGATCGTTGCTTGATCAAATGGGACGAACGGATTAGGTGCGTCGGGTGCCGCTATCGCAGGTGTCGAAGCACTCAGGAGTACAGCTCCCGCCAGCGCGATTCCGGTTGTAACAGTCCGTATGTTCACAATGATTCCCCCTTCCCTGCTGTCCCCGATGGACGGCGGTGATGCAAGTACACCAGATCACATATGCGGATACTGCAATCGCCACACAAATCGTTGTCGACGGTCTATTGGTCCCTTTGAGAGCCCTGTCGTCGTCGGCTCACCGTCGGAACATCTACAGCCCGCATCGGCTTCCATCCGACTCAGTTGCGCACGGCCCGAAGAAGGGAAAGCAGCGATAGGTGAACATCGCGATCGGGGGTCGGGCGTAGACCGCCATAGGCGACACGCGGAGGGAGTCGCCGCTTACTCGCAGGTTTAACCCAGCATTGCTACCGCTCTTCCGAAAGCCCCGTCACGACGATTCCGGATGGGTAGTCTGCACGGGATTCATTTAGCTGGCTGACGCCCGGATTCTGCTGGAGAAACCCGTGACCTTGCCCTTCCATGCCCGGCTTCTGTGTGCCGCCTTACTGTCCTTTGGTCTCATTGGCAGTGCGGTTCCCGCAGTAGCACTCGATGCACCACCGACCCCCTCCTCCGCCGCAACCCCCTCGGCACCCCCGCCGGCGGCTGCGCCGGCCGAGACGGCGCCCTCTTCGCAGGACAGCACGACGACGCAGAAGGCTCAGCCGACGCAGGCCGAACCGACGCCGGCGGCTCCGACAGAGGCGGCACCGACGGCACCGGCTCCGTCCGCGTCGGCAGCGCCGAAAGCCGCACCCAAAGCCGCGCCGGAGAAGATCACGTCCTTCGTGCCGGACCTGGACTGGAATCCGCTCGAGGACCCCGATTCAAATGCCCGCTATGGTGAGCACTACGTTGACCAGAGCGATGGACTTGGCTCGGCAGCGCCGTCAACCACGGACGGCAGCGGCGGTAGCGCAGCGCTGGCACCGCGGACGGGGAACTTCAAGGTCACGCTGGTCACCGTGCAACTGTCGGGGAAGACAGTTGCCGATACTGATGCGATCAATATGACAGCGGCTCGCAACTCGATCGTCAGCGCGAACAACTACTGGAACTCCTCGTCCGCTGGCCGGCTGTCCTTCACCAACGTGAGGGAGTTCCGGCACAAGTCTGCAGCCAGGATCACGGACTCGTACGGCGCCATCATGGAGAAGGTCACCAACGAGCTGGGCTGGCAGAACCGCCCTTACGAAGCGCTGGTGATCTTCGTTCCGCACGCAGATCTGAGCTACAACGGCTCCTGGGGAATTTTGGGTGGCGGCTTCACCGATGGACCGACCAGCGGCCGCGTGATCATGCCGTATCCCTCGGCGCTGACCAACAACGTGGTTTCCCACGAGTTCGGCCATGTACTCGGCTTACACCACGCCAACTCCCTCGCCTGCAGTAACGGGCGCTCCGATGTGTCCCGCTCCGGCGGGACGTGGACGGACCGGGAGTGCTACTCGGCGGAGTACAGCGACACGACCGACCTCATGGGCTACGCACAGGTGAGCTCGCCGCGGGTCAATGCCTTCATGTGGGAGTACGGCGGCTTCGGAAACGGGCAGGAGATCCGGAACCTCGGCACGCCGACGGCGGTCACGCGGGCGAGCCTCAAGCCGTGGGCAGGGACAGCGACGGCGCGCGCGGCGAAGTTCACCGACCCGGTGAGCAAGGAGGTCTACTACCTCGAGGCCCGTCTGGCCGTGGGCTACGACAGCCAGACGGCCATCGGCGGCAATGAGGGCGTGAAGATCACCAAACGGGACAATCTCGGCTGGAGCGGCAATGCATCGATCGTCCTGACACCCGACAGCCGGCGCTCCGGTTGGGGAAACACCTCCCTGACGTGGCAGCAGGGTCAGACCTTCACAACGTTCGCCGGAACCAAGGTCAAGATCGACTCCCTGACCTCCGCAGGCGCTACCGTGACCGTGACGCCCAAGGTGATCGTGCCGGTTGCTCCGAAGCCTGTACCGATCGCTCCTAAGCCTGCGCCTGTTGCTCCCGTGGCTGTGATCGATAGGGCGGAGTTGCGGTTCAGTGGCCCCGATTTCACTGGCGACGGGGTCACGGATC
>NZ_VSLD01000030.1 GCF_008107445.1 Arthrobacter echini
TATGCGGCTCTTCGTAATTGAGAGTGCGGGCGGGGTGGCCGGTGTGGGCGCGTCGGTCACGGGATAGGCGTCGAGGCCTTCCGATGATGGAAGTTCCTACACTGCCCACCCGAAAGACCTCGACGTGCCCCACGCTACCTTTCACGCGCCTGACCTCACCACGTTCTGCCGCCTTGATGAGCTTGGACTGGAAGCCATCGGGCAGCATGTGAGTCCTCATCGGGCGGTGATTGACTGCCGCGTTGTTCACGCAGATCCGTGGTGCCGGAAGTGCGGGGCGGAAGGCCTACCGCGCGATACGATCACCCGGCAGTTGGCGCACGAGCCGTTCGGTCACCGACCCACCACACTGCTGGTACGGGTGCGCCGCTACCGGTGCACCGAGTGCGGTCGCACCTGGCGGCAGGACACGGACGCAGCCGCTGAGCGGAGAGCGAAGATCTCCCGCCGCGGACTCAGGTGGGCGCTGGAGGCAGTCGTGGTCGATCACCTCACCGTGTCCCGGGTCGCGGCCGGTCTGGGAGTGTCCTGGCATACCGCCAACAGCGCGGTCCTTGCGGAGGGCAAGCGCCGGTTGATCGACGACCCGCACCGGTTCGACGGGGTGACCGCGATCGGCGTCGACGAGCACGTCTGGCGGCACACCCGGCGGGGCGACAAGTTCGTGACCGTCATCATCGATCTGACGCCGATCCGCGAGAAGACGGGCCCGGCACGGTTGTTGGACATGGTTGAAGGCCGCTCCAAGCAGGTGTTCAAGCAATGGCTCGCAGACAGGCCACAAGCCTGGCGGGACGGGGTCGAAGTGGTGGCGATGGACGGGTTCACCGGCTTCAAAACCGCGACCACGGAGGAGCTCCCCGACGCGGTCCCGGTGATGGATCCTTTCCATGTTGTCCGCCTCGCCGGCGACGGACTGGACCGGTGCCGGCAGCGTGTTCAACAAGCCACGACAGGGCATCGAGGCCGTTCCGGCGATCCGCTCTACCGGGCCCGACGGACACTGCACACCGGTGCGGGACTGCTCACCGAGAAGCAGAACACACGCCTGGATGCAGTGTTCGCGGCTGAGGAGCACCTCGAGGTGGAAGCGACGTGGGGGATCTATCAGCGGATCGTCGCCGCGTACCGGGAACCCAGCAAACAGAAGGGGAAAGAGATGATGCAAGCGGTCATCAACTCGGTCACCGCGGGCGTCCCGGCCGCCCTGGTCGAGATCCGCAGGCTCGGCCGGACCCTGAAACAACGCGCCGTCGACGTGCTCGCGTTCTTTGACCGCCCCGGCACATCGAACGGCCCGACCGAAGCCATAAATGGGCGCCTCGAACACCTTCGCGGCTCAGCCCTCGGCTTCAGGAACCTCACCAACTACATCGCCAGATCACTCCTCGAATCAGGCGGCTTCAGACCCCACCTGCACTCTTATTTACGATGAGCCGC
>NZ_VSLD01000031.1 GCF_008107445.1 Arthrobacter echini
CAGTAGTGCCCCATATGGTGGTGTAGCGCGGTTGCCGGGTTCATCATCGTGATGGACATGAAGGCGGCCACCGCGTGATCCTTCGAGGAAACTCTCACATCACACTCGAAAGGCATCATCACGATGACCGCTCCTCATATTGTCGACCCTGCCCGCCTGTTGACTGAAGCTCTCGGCGAGGCTTCCCCGGATCTGATGCGCAACCTGCTGCAAACCATGATCAACGCCCTGCTATCTGCTGACGCCGACGCGGTGGCCGGCGCCGAATGGGGCAAGCCCAGCCCTGAGCGTCTTACCCAGCGCAACGGGTACCGGCACCGCGACCTGGACACCCGTGTCGGGACCGTCGACGTCGCTATCCCGAAACTGCGGACCGGCACCTACTTTCCTGACTGGCTGCTCGAGCGTAGGAAACGGGCAGAGTCCGCGTTGATCACCGTGGTCGCGGACTGCTACCTCGCCGGGGTTTCCACGCGTCGGATGGACAAGCTCGTGAAGACCCTGGGCATCAACTCCCTGTCGAAGTCGCAGGTCTCCCGGATGGCCTCCGAGCTCGACGAGCACGTGAATGAGTTCCGCCACCGCCCCCTCGGTGAAGCCGGACCGTTCACGTTCGTCGCAGCGGATGCCCTGACGATGAAGGTCCGCGAAGGCGGTCGGGTCATCAACACCGTCGTCATGATCGCGACCGGGGTCAACGCCGATGGGCGCCGCGAAGTCCTCGGTTTGCGGGTAGCCACCAGTGAGACCGGGCCAGCGTGGAACAGTTTCTTCGCCGATCTCGTGGCCCGCGGCCTGACCGGGGTCCGTCTGGTCACCAGTGACGCGCACCGGGGCCTGGTGGAGGCCATCGCGGCGAACCTGCCCGGAGCTGTGTGGCAGCGATGCCGGACGCACTACGCGGCGAATCTGATGAGTGTGACGCCGAAGAGCATGTGGCCGGCGGTGAAGGCAATGCTCCACTCGGTCTATGACCAGCCCGACGCGAGCTCGGTGCACGCTCAGTTCGACCGGCTCCTGGACTACGTCCAGGACACACTCCCGGACGCCTATGAGCACCTCGATGGTGCTCGGGCGGACATCCTCGCGTTCACCAGCTTCCCCGAAGGCCTCTGGCAACAAGTCTGGTCCAACAACCCCAACGAACGACTCAACCGCGAGCTCCGCCGCCGTACCGACAGCGTCGGGATCTTCCCGAACAGGGACGCGATCGTCCGCCTCGTCGGAGCGGTCCTGGCCGAGCAGACTGACGAATGGGCCGAAGGACGCCGCTACCTCGGACTCGACATCCTCGCGAAGAGCCGCCTCACCCTCGTCACCGATACCGACACCACCACCAGAACGGAGGCGACCACCGACACCACGCTCGAACTCAGCGCCTAACAATCAAAAGGATCACCAACCGATACACCACCACAAGGGACTTGACC
>NZ_VSLD01000032.1 GCF_008107445.1 Arthrobacter echini
AGTTCCTTGACGACCTCGATCATCGGGCGCCCGTCGTTGAGCATCCTCTGGCCCTGCCGGACCTTCGCGATGACCTGCTCCGGGGTATGTCTGCGTGCCATGATTCGTGAATCTCCTCCTGCACCCATTATCGGATGCGAAACTCACACAACCACTGGACTCCTACCCGGGGACCCAACCACTTCGTCGAAGGACGCAATGGTGTCTTCGCTGGCGTCTTACAAGAAACCTGCTTGGCAACGTTCAAGCACGCACGGACCCGCAAAGTGGAAATCACTCGGTCCAACGGGAACGTGGACCACGTTGCATCTGTACCCGTTCCGATAACAGATGGTCCTTGGCTGCTGCCACGTGAGGCCCGTGACGCGACCATCGCCGCCGCCGCAGCTCGAATGCCTCTTACCCTTGAGCAGGCTGGCTGGCATGCTTCCACCGGACCGCTGGTATGGAACCGTCGCAAGAGCGATCTTCATACACGTAACGGCAGGAACCGGGCGGTGGTGCTCTGGGGCGCTGACGTCGACGGAGGTGTCGTACATCGCGACCCGGCCCGAGATTCCATGCGATACCTCAGTCTGTCCGTCCCGTCTGATCAGACCGTAATGATTTTGGACAAGCCGGCCGTTCTAATCCAAAGGACGACAGCTCCCGAGCAGAGCCGGCGTGTGGTGTGCGCGGAACTCAACGAGGATGCTCTGAGCAAGTTCGGTGGACAAGTCGTTATTGAGAACCACCTCAACGTCCTACAGCCAACAACACCATCGCCTCTACTGTCACTAGGCACCCTCAACCGTGTCCTTCAGACAGACACGATCGACCGACTGATGCGCTGCATCTCTGGTTCCATCGCCGTCAGCTCCTACGAAATCGATTCACTTCCCCTACCCAATGCAGCCACTCTCGCATCCTGGGAATTCCTGACAGGGGAAGACCTCGAAACAGCCGTTCGGACTGCCTACACACCGGCGGTAAAACGTGCCTGAACTCCTACCTGTCGTCGGCCGAGTGCTATGTCAGGAGCGCCTCGAGCTGATCTTTCCCAAAGAAGCCTTCCAGCATGCGCTCTCAAGCCCGATGTCAGGTGCTGTTGGTTGGGTCCCCGTTTGCAGTCCAGTGGCTATGCGATAGCTAGTTGGTTTTCTGCGGTCCAGCGTTTCCAGTAGGTCGAGGGTGTCATTCCGTCGAGGGATCCGTGGGGCCGTTCATGATTGTAGATGTCCTTCCATTCCTGGGCGAGGTACCGGGCTTCGGCCATGGTGTCCAGGATTTCCCCGGTGAGTTGTTCCCTTCTGAATTGGGCGTTGAAGG
>NZ_VSLD01000033.1 GCF_008107445.1 Arthrobacter echini
GGGACTGCTGAGGGTTTGGTTGACTTCTGACCTGTGAGGATCAGCCTCGCGGGTGGAAGGATATTCATCATGCCAAAGGCCTTTCCTGAAGAGTTCCGCCGCGACGTGGTAGCGGTCGCCCGCAAGGGCGAAGCACCCCTGACCAGGATCGCCAAAGACTTCGGCGTCTCACCCGCTGCCCTGCACCGGTGGCTGAAACAAGCCGACGAAGAAGACGACCCCAGGGCCCGATCAGCGAAGGAAGAGTCCCTGGAACTGCGCGAGGCCCGCAAACGGATCAGGCTCCTCGAACAGGAAGCCGAGGTCATGCGCAGGGCCGTCGCGTACCTCTCCCGGGACGTCAACCCAAAATGATGTTCCCGCTGGTCCGCGAACTGGCCGCTGACGGTATCCCCGTCACGGTGACCTGCCGGGTACTTGGATTCTCCACGCAAGCCTTCTACAAGTGGAAGGCCAACCCCATTCCCAACCGGGACTGGGACGAAGCACACCTGATCAACGCCGCCCTCGATATCCACGCCGATGATCCGGCGTTCGGGTACCGGTTCATCGCCGACGAGCTCAACGCCGGCGCTATCCGGGTAGCCAGTGAGCGGCGCATCTGGCGGCTGTGCTCCACGAACGGGATCCTGTCGGTCATCCACCGCAAACGGGTCGGAGGACGCCAGGCGGGCCCACCAGTCCACGATGACCTGCTCGAGCGGGACTTCACCGCCGCGGCCCGGGACACCCGGTGGGTCACCGACATCACCGAGCACCCCACCGGGGAGGGCAAGCTCTACCTCTGCGCGATCAAAGACCTGCACTCGAACCGCATCGTGGGCTACTCCATCGACGGACGGATGAAAGCCTCCCTCGCCGTAGCTGCGCTGACCCACGCGGTATCGCTCAGAAACCCGGTCGGGACCATCGTGCACTCGGACCGAGGCAGCCAATTCAGGAGCCGGAAATTCGTCACCGCACTGCACGCCAGCGGACTGCAAGGCTCGATGGGCAGGGTCGGCGCGTGTGGTGACAACGCCGCGATGGAATCCTTCTTCGCCCTGCTGCAAAAGAACGTCCTGAACCGCAAACGGTGGGAAACCCGGCAGGAACTACGCCTGGCCATCATCACCTGGATCGAACGGACCTACCACCGCCGGAGGCGGCAGAAAGCCCTCGGCAGACTGACCCCGATCGAATTTGAGACAATCAATAACATGGCACTAGCCGCTTAGAAACTATCAACCCCACGAGTCAACCAAACAGTGGGCAGTCCC
>NZ_VSLD01000034.1 GCF_008107445.1 Arthrobacter echini
TCGAGGGATCCGTGGGGCCGTTCATGATTGTAGATGTCCTTCCATTCCTGGGCGAGGTACCGGGCTTCGGCCATGGTGTCCAGGATTTCCCCGGTGAGTTGTTCTCTTCTGAATTGGGCGTTGAAGGACTCCGCGAACCCGTTCTGCCACGGTGAGCCGGGGTCGATGAACGCGGTCTCCACCCCGGCGGTGTTGCACCAGTCGGTCAGGGCAGCGGCCGTGAATTCCGGACCGTTGTCCGAGCGCACGTAGGTCGGGGTGATCCCGGTTTCGGCGATGACGTCCTCCAGCACTGCGACGACGTCCCCGGCGGTGAAGGACCTCCGCGGGATGATCGCCAGGGCTGTTCGGGTGTATTCGTCAATGACGTTGAAGAACCGGATATGCCGGCCGCAGGACGTCACATCAGATTGGAAGTCGAAGCTGACCACGTGCATCGGGTACTGGGCCCGCAACCGCTTCTGCTCCCCGGCGCCGGGCCCGGTCCTGCGCTTCTTCCTCGCCTTGGGCTTACAGGTCAGCCCCTCGAGGCGCCAGAGCCGACGGATCCGCTTCGTGTTCAGCGCCACCCCAGCCCAGCGAGCCTGGGCCAGCAGGTGCCAGCGCGCCTTCCGCCACCCCCACGCCGGATGCTCCACCGCCACCGCGCGTAGGTCGGCCCGCAGCTGGGCTTCCTCGAAGCTGATCTCCGGGCGGCCCTTACGCAGCGCGGAACGGTTCTGCCCCAACACCTTGCACGCGAATCTCTCGGACGCCCCGAACTTCTCCTGCGCCATGCGCACCGCACGCCGCCTCGGTTCAGGGCTCAGAATTTTCCCCGCGCCACCTCGCTCAGGATGTCGTTAGCGAGGACCTGATCAGCCAACAACTTCTTCAGCCGGGCGTTCTCCTTCTCCAGCTCCCTGGTCCGCTT
>NZ_VSLD01000035.1 GCF_008107445.1 Arthrobacter echini
GCTGACGACCGGGGAGATCAGTGCGCACTTCGCGCAGATCTATGGAGCGCAGGTCTCAAAGGAGACGATCTCGAGGATCACCGACAAGGTATCCGAGGAGATGGCGAGCTGGGCGAATCGTCCTCTCGATAGCGTCTACGCGGCGATCTTCATCGTCCCCCACTTCGTGGGAGGTGCCCCCATCGATCGTGGTCAAGATCCGCGACGGTCAGGTCGCGAATCGACCCATCTATGCCGCGATCGGGGTCTCCCTGGAGGGCGAGAAGGACGTGCTGGGCTTGTGGGCTGGGACCGGTGGTGAGGGGGCGAAGTTCTGGATGGGCGTCCTGACTGACATCAAAAACCGCGGTGTTCAGGACACGTTCTTCCTCGTCTGCGATGGCCTCAAAGGTCTGCCGGAAGTCGTGTCGAACGTGTGGCCCCTCACCACCGTTCAAACCTGCATCATCCATCTGATCCGCAACACGTTCCGGCTCGCGTCGAAGAAGGACTGGGACGCCCTCAAGAAAGACGTCCGCCCGATCTACACGGCCCCGAACGCGGCCGCAGCAGAAATGGCACTGGAGGAGCTCAAGGAGAAATGGGGCCGGCAGTACGGGGCGATGGGACTGCTGAGGGTTTGGTTGACTTCTGACCTGTGAGGATCAGCCTCGCGGGTGGAAGGATATTCATCATGCCAAAGGCCTTTCCTGAAGAGTTCCGCCGCGACGTGGTAGCGGTCGCCCGCAAGG
>NZ_VSLD01000036.1 GCF_008107445.1 Arthrobacter echini
AGGGGGTGATGAGGGTGGAGGCCCCGGTGGTGGCCGCCTGGTGGCGTGCCTGGACGTCGGTCCAGTTCACCAGGTTCCACCAGGCCTTGACGTAGTCGGGCTTCACGTTCACGTAGTCCAGGTAGAAGGCGTGCTCCCACATGTCGAGCATCAGCAGCGGGATGGTGCCCACGGGCACATTGCCCTGCTGATCGTAGAGCTGCTCGATCACGAGGTTCCTGCCCAGCGGCTCGTACGCCAGCACAGCCCAGCCCGAGCCCTGCAGCGAGGTCGCCGCGGCGGTGAAGTGCGCCCGGAACGCGTCGAAGGACCCGAAGGCCTCGTCCAGGGCGGCCCCGAGGTCGCCGTCGGGCTTGTCGCCGCCCTCGGGGGACATGTTCTTCCAGAAGATGCTGTGGTTGATCACACCGCCCACGTGGAAGGCCAGGTCCTTGGAGAGCTTCGGGATGGTCGCGAACTGTCCCTGCTCGCGGGCCTCGGCGAGCTGGGCGAGGGCGTCATTGGCGCCCTTGACGTAGGTGGCGTGGTGCTTGGAGTGATGCAGTTCCATGATCCGGCCCGAGATGTGCGGCTCCAGGGCCGCGTAGTCGTAGTCCAGATCCGGCAGTACGTACTCGCTCATACAATCCTCCTGAT
>NZ_VSLD01000003.1 GCF_008107445.1 Arthrobacter echini
TTGCTTGGTCGCTACCCATTCAAAGAGGCCCTGACCTCATTCCCACCACACCACGCCGCACCAGCACCAGCGAACCCCTGCCGCGTTAGTCCCCGACCGCCCTACCCACGCTCAACTGCGAAGGGCCCGATAACAGCGCATATGTCAACTTCTAGCGGTATGACGTGCTTGTTAGATTGTGTGTCCGCCGCTTACCTAGGCGCGTAGGTCGGATTCACAGTACGGGCATGTTCCACTAGGGTCTGTTGATCAAGTTGCTGTGCGTTGTCGGCGACGGTTGGATCATGCATAAGTGGGATGGGATGTCGGATGAGGCGTGGGTCGTGATCGAGCCGCTGCCGCAAGTGCGGGGTCGAAGCCGCCCGTGGTTACCGCATCGGATGGCGTCGAGGGTATCGCGTGGAGATTCCGGGCGGGTTCTCCTTGAAGAGACCTACCGGAAGACGGTTTTCAACCGCTTTGATCGGTGGGCGAAGGATGGGACCTGGCAAAGCGTACTGAGTGCGGTCCAGGCCCGTAGCGATGGACTGGGCAGGCTTGATTGAATCGTCTTGATCAATTCCAGGATCACTTGCGTGTATCAGCATGGTGCGACCCTGGCGCGCACTACGGGGCCTGACCACCAAAATCCATCTCATCGCCGACGATCGGGGACGCCTACTGAGCATGATCCTCACCTCGGGGAACATCAACGAAGCCACGATGATGACCGCGACGGTCGACTCGATCCGCGTTCCTACAGCCGGTCGAGACAGACCGCGAACACGTTAGGGGAGAGTCTTCGCTGACAAGGGATACTCCTCGAAGGCGAACCGGCTTCACCTCTCCGATCGTGGGATTAAGGCGACCATCCCTGACAAGGCAGACCAGCGGCAGAACCGCATCAACAATGGATCCACCGGTGGGTGACCACGGGAGTTTGATACCACGCCGGCGTGACCCCCGCCGCAACACTGATTTGGATCAACACCGATCTAACCAACATGCCCTAGTTGCAGCAGATAAATGATTTACGTCCACGAAGTGATGTGCTTCCGACTCGATCTTGGTGCAGCTACTCTCGATCTATGGTTTCAGGCAACGAAAGAGGAGTGGCGATGGTTCGATCGGCTGACCTGCTGGTCTCTTCCAACTTCATCCGCGCGGTCCGCGACTCTGGCTACGTGAGCCTCTCGACCGCTCTTGCCGAACTCATCGACAACTCCCTGCAAGCCGGCGCGGACGAAATCACCATCGACATCGCACGGCTCACAACCAATGGGCATCCAGAGATCCGCGTTGGGGACAATGGCACCGGGATGTCGCGATCCCAGCTTCAGGCGTGCCTCCGCTTCGGTGGCTCGTCCCGCTTTGATGATCGAAACTCATTCGGCCGCTTTGGTATGGGTCTCCCTGCAGCATCTCTCAGCCAAGCACGCAGGGTCGAGGTCATTTCGTGGCAGAAGGGCCGGACAGCCCACGCTGTAAACTTGGATGTCGACGCAATCGTGGCAGGGGAGCAAGTCGACCTCAGCCCTCGTCTCAAGAGAAATGCTGCACGGGGTCAGTCTGGATGCTTAGTTATTTGGCAGGACTGTGATCGCATCGAGTACCGGCGACTCGCCTGGCTCGAACGAGCCTTGCATCGCGATCTTGGGCGGACGTATCGAAGGTTTCTTCAGCAGAACCTGACTTTGACCCTGAACGGAAAGGCTGTGCAAGCGATCGATCCAATGCTTCTTGCAACAGAGGCTGAAGGATATTCGGGACGGCTTGCGTTTGAACCAATGCGGTATGAAATAGAGACCACCTCGGGTGTGACCTCTTTCGTAACCGTCCGATTTGTTAGCCTCCCCGTCCATCACTGGCACCACCTCGACAATGTAACCAAACGACGAATTGGGATCGTTGGTAATGCTGGTGTTTCAATCATGCGCGCCGGCCGTGAGATTGCCAGTGGCTGGTATCTTATGGGTTCCAAGCGTAAGGAAAATTATGACGATTGGTGGCGCTGTGAGATTGATTTCGATCCTATCCTGGACGAGCATTTCGGTATCACGATCAACAAGCAGGGTATTCGGCCCTCACAGGTGCTTCGTGAAGCAGTCGAGTCCGAGCTAGAATCGATCGCACGACTGCTCAATGGACGGGTGCGTCAAGCTTTCGAAGAAGTCAAGTTCCAAGCCGCAACTGAAGCATCATGTCGAATTGCCGCCGCAGCAGATGCCGACCTGCCGGTAATTCGTTCAAGCGGGAAGCATCATGGTGCTCTAGGCTACCGAATCAAATCCGATCAGCTCCCTGTAGACACCATGTTCACATCTTCGTTGAATCAACGGACTTTAGAAGTTACTTTGAATGTAGACCACCCGTCTTACGCTGCGTTGTACCAACCCCTTCAACTACTCGGTGGTGACGCTAGTGATCTGCGGGCTGCCTTGGAGCTTTTTGTCCTCGCGTTCGCGCGCACAGCGACACTTTTAGATCACGATGGGAAACTCTGCGATGAAATGCTCCAGCTATGGAGCACGACCTACGGACGGATGCTGCAAAAGCTGTGACAAGCGAAACAAAGTACTTACCAATCAATCTTCCCGTGGGAACAACCCGGATAGATCGGCAGGGGTTCAATCGTCTGTGTGAGGCCCTCGCTAACGCCGACGTTGTACTCGATAAAGCAGTAGCCGATCATGACTACTGGATTAACGCCGCCGGTCTGAAATCGCTCTACCATCGACCCGTGTTAGCTGCTGCCGCACACACCCTCATTGATCTGGTTGATCAGGGTTGGACCGTTCGATTAGTCAAACACGGGCCACTACTTGCTCCTCCGTCGCCCGACGGCGATCGATCTGCGGAAAAATCACGAATTAGGCGGCAAGAGCATTTGCGCCGCGACGAGCAGCTGAGAAAACCTAGCGTCCGCCGTTTCATCCAGAGCATGGAACAGGTACACCAGCGGGGAGCCCAATTAGTATCAATTTTCGACCTCATGCGCGATGGACGGGAACTGGCCGACGAGCTTGAGCGTGATCCGAACTCGAAAACAGTAATCCGGCCTTACGTTCAGGTTGTAGATGTATCTACTTGTGAGCTGACTGGGTTCAAGCTCCACGACATCTGGCGGTATTTCCGGCATACGTGGTCAAACGCCTACTCCACTATTCCCGGGCGATCAATGCCCATTTTAATTCGTGACGCAGCTACAAAGTTTCATACCGTAATTGGTCTCGCTGCTATATCCAGTCCTGTCGTCCAAATTGCCGAGCGCGACCGCTGGATAGGCTGGGATACAGATCAATTTCTCGAAGAGGTCCGCTCTCAGCCCTCTACCGAGATCGCTCTCTGGTTCAAGGAACGCCTCGAGACGCATCGTAGTGAGATTTATGTCGATGACCTGCTGCGCGACGACGTCCTCCAGCCTACTGATCTCATGCATCCGAGCCCAGAAGCCATTGCGCTTTTGCGTGCAGATGCGGAGCGCCATCGGAACAAGCATCATCGAGCAAGCACAATCCGCGGTGTTCGCGCGATAGAGCGTGACTCCTGGGAAGAGCGCGCGGAAACTCATTTATTCCGGAGCAAACGCTCGGCTGCGCTAGCAGAGGCACTCGAGATTTCGAGCTTGCTCGGGTCGTATCTTTCTCCCACCCCCACTGTGGAGGGGCTAAAAGAGGCTTTAGCTGACCCGAAAGCACGCACTCAGATGCGCCGTCTTGTACGGCGAGCTCGTGGAGAACGGGTGGGCACAGTGATCGCCGACCTAACAGTGTGCGGGGCCATCGCGCCATACAACGCTCTTGTCGGCGGCAAGCTAGTGGGCGCTCTCGCTGTCTCCCCAAAGGTTTTGACGGCGTACCGAAATAAATACATGCGAGCGAGCGAGATCGCCTCAGCCATGGCCGGTCGCCCGATCGTGCGTGAAGCACGATTGTCGTTCGTTGGAACCACATCGCTGTACGGCACCGGGTCGAGCCAGTACAACCGACTTTATTGGCCGGCCGAGGCAATGGGCGGTACGGAAAGTGTCCGGATGGGTTTCCACGAGTTGGGGAAGTCACGCTCGTTCGGCACATCGCATTTTTCGCACGAAACGGTGGAGGCGCTTGTGCGTTTGTCCGTTCACAGCGGTTCACTGGTGCGGGTCAACAGCTTGTTCGGTGAAGGCGTTAGTCCACGGCTCAGGAAGGTTCGGATCGGCCTCACAGCCCTCGGCTGGCCCGCGGACGAACTGCTGAAGCATGGCCGTGAGCGCATCGTCTACGGGGTGCCGCTCGTTCACAACCTTCGCGACTATTCCTTGGGGATTGACTCAGAGCCGGACTACCTTCTAGACCCCATGCTCGAAGAGGCAGATTCTCAGGTTTCGGACTGGTGGCTTGAGCGGTGGTGCCAACGTCGTGCAGCCCAACCCGCTGTACTTGAGTCCGTGCGATCACATCAGTTGGTTCGACCTGTTCATCACGGTGCTCGCGTAACCCTGCCCCCAGATGACGAGCTTTTGCTATCCACGAATAACCGGACCGAAGCATCTTAGGATCATGAGTTGCCGGGTGCAGTGAGAACGAACATCTCAGACGAGACAGTCATGATCGCTGCTGTGGCATTGTTCTCGGGGTCATCATCGAGTCGAATCCCCAAAAGTCGGATCCGGCTGCCTCCAGAAAGGGGCGGCGTAGTTGCGGTGGTGCGCAGTAGCAGTTGCTTCTGACCGCTTTTTTCGTGCAGCAGCCACCAACTTCGTGAGCCATTCTGCGGTCCCACCATGCCCTGGTAATCGAACCAGGTGCCATCTGCAAGGCTCAGGGGATCAGGCGCCATTTGCGACCAGTAGACATCACAAAGCTGTCGCACTTGGCACGTGGAGCAGTTCTGATCATTGGGGATTGCTCGTGGCACCGGAGCTTGGATCTCTTCATCGGCACTGGTCGTGCGTTGCTTGAGGGAGGACTCCAGCTCTCGCAGCGCTGACTCGCTAGGAGCCGGGATGGTCACGTTACGGTTGGGATAAGCGGCCGTGAGTTCGGAAACAAGACGCCGACTTGGGTTGACAATCTGATCAAGATTCCAAAGGAGAGCATAAAGGCGCAATTGATCCAAGTGGCCCGGGTCTTCGGTGCCCGTCTTATAGTCGGTGATGTCTACGCGATCGTCAGCAATTTTAAGCAAGTCGATGCGCCCCATGAGACGCAACTCTTCGGCTGCAAGCAGTACCTCAGCGTGCGCGCCCGGCTTGGCGGGTCTGCGCGGAAGGGCAAACCCAGAGCCGGAGCCCCCGCTGGTCGTAGCATCAGATGCACTGCCTGATGGGGAGGGGATAAGGGTTGTACGACAGACATAGGCCTGGATTTGAGCGCGAGCTTCTGCGACCCGTCCTCGGAGATTTCGTTCCATGCGCTGCCTTTGGTCAGCATGCAGTCGGGGGCTCGTAGGTAGCCGTGCCAAACGGTCGTCAATCACTCGCTCCGTAACCGCGGTGTAGCCTCCCAGCTTGCGCAGCACGGCAACAGCGCTGGTGCCTTGGGGCGAATCACAGCCCGCGTCGACAAACGCCGTCACAATCACGTCGAGAGCACCGTGGATCACGTCGCCGAATAGAGCAGCTAACGTCGGGATTTGAGGGTATCCCTGCCCTCCCCAAAGATCTGGATAGGAGGCCCGCGAGAGCGAATAACGCCGGGGGCAGGTCTCAATCTCCTTGAGCGCGGAGTAGTTCCAGAAACTGGGTCGGGTTGGTAGGACGGCAGAAGACTTTTCGACACTGGTGTGATATTGCTTGGCAGTCACGCTCATGTCAGGGACTTCTGAACAAGTTGAGTGGCGAAAGGCAGATTCCGGGCAATCAACATGTCATCGATGAGCCGTACGGGGATGCTACCAAACTCCTTTGCGTCACGCAGGGCATCAGTCGGGGCGAGGTCGGGTGTCAGTGGTCCATGCACCCCAAAGATCCAATGCGCGTCACCTCGTGTTGCAAGAATGGGAACTGCAACGGAACCAATTCCCTCGATCTCGAGTAAAACACCGCGTTCGAACGAAACCCCCTCGATACCTCGACTGATGAGATCCTCATACAACTTGTCTGCCGAGCCATCTAGTCGCGCTGTATCCAATGTAGGAGGCGTTCCGTTGACCAGATAACGAAGCAAGCTCGCGCCGGCGTGACGGTCCAGTAGGTTGTGCTCGAACCGATTGCGGAAGCTCCGAAGACACCGGTAACAAGACTCGTCACAGTTGACCGGGCAACCCTCGAGGAGGTTCAACGTATCTTCGAAGATCCCCAGGCCAAGGTCATAAACCCGCCGGGTGAACCCGGCGCCTCCCGAGAGTGTGTCGTATAGGTAAATTTCAGCCTCAAGCCCTTCACTACCAAGCGCAGTAAGCGCCGGTCGAAATTCCGCTTGAATCTCGGTCGCCTCGATATCGAGCCTTCTAGTCGCCGCGATTGTAAGTGCCTCCGCTATGGTGCGCAGGGCAATGTGCGTAGATAGAAATTCCGGTCGCAGCGTCATTGGAGAAGCGACTTTCACTCGAACTAGTAAAACGTCCGAGATGAAGTCGGTCCCCAAAACCAATCCCTTCGTAGCCGCCGATCCCAGACAGTTCGGCTCTTTTTCGTCAGGGTAGGGCTTCCTATGAGTTCCAGTCACCACGTCCGATGCGGTGGCGGTCGGCTCAATCATTCCGCACCGGGTGCAGTAGGTATACCCTTCGTTGCGCGGGCCCGTGTTCGTGACGAGTAGAGGATCCCTGCGGTATGACTGCTGGATGTGATCGGTGACGCGCAGCCACGCTGACTCATCCATTGGTCCAGGGTGCATAAGCTTGGCCCGAGTTGCATAACTTTTTGATGGGGCATCATCAGGACTCGTCCCGGGATCTTTCGACGCCAGGTGCGCGAAGCCGGGAGGTCGCATCCAGTTCATAGCCTTACCGAACGTGCCTGCTGCACCACACGCCGGGCAGTCGCGCTCCTCGCCGCGTTCAGCCTGATCATACGGAAAGTGCTTCGCGTAGTGACACACCCTGCATTCGAAGTACAGCAACTTGTCGCGCCAGGCGTTGAACCGTTCCTTCTGCACTGGTGCGTAAATGGCGCCCGACGTCCATTCTTTATTGTCGATCCAGACCACCTTACCCGGAGCATATTGACTAAGTGCGACATCAAGACCCTGGCTCGGAGCGTAGCGGAATTCCGCTCTGTACGGCTTTGACTTGTCCAAGTCGAACACATGGAATGCAACCACGTCCGTCGGAAATGCGTAGCGTGGAAGAACACCTTTGTAGAGCAACCGATCTAGTAGATTGGTCTGCGAACGCGGAGACCTTGGTGCTTCAGCTCCGTCCTCTGCCGGCCCTTCGGCCTCAACCTCTCCAGAAGCGGGCTCAGAATCGCTCACAGAGACCTCGGGAAGATTGCCTTCAAGGTCGAGATCTAGGGCACTGTCGATATCACGCAGCGTCCGTGTGACGATGTCAGCGAGGACGGAGGCGCGGTCCGATTCCTTCAACTCATGCGGAAGCCACGAATCGACGTCTTCTTTCAGCTCAGTCTCCTGCTCCTTCAGCCATTCTTCGAGATCACTGCGATTGAGCGGCGAGCTGGTGCCTACGAACGCCCCGACGGTCCCCAGCACTTCAAACAGTTGAGGCTGTTCAGCCGGATCGATCGTGGGAAGGCGGTCTTGGTGATAGCGCTGCAGCAAGTATGCGATGACATGACGGCGAACAATCTCGTCATTGTCCATCGTAAGCACCGGATCGAGGACGCTCCCGCGGATCATAAGTTCTGGATGACGGAAGTAATGGTCATCGTGTGTGTCTGCACTCCCGAAAGCCAGCACGGTGGCTACAGCGTTACCGCGACGCCCCGCCCGGCCCGCCCGCTGCTGGTAGTTCGCCCGGGATGGCGGCATATTGCGAAGAGCGACGCCCGACAGATTGCCAATGTCGATACCGACCTCCATGGTCGTCGTGCATGACAGCACGTCGATAGCTGCCCTTGGCTGTTCTCCGGGCTTTGGGAGGCCTAGATCGACATCCTGAAACAACAATTCATGTTCCTCAGCTTTAGAGAACACGGCGTCGGACTGAGAGGCATTTAGCTGCGCTGTGTGTTCCGCAGCGATGATGCTCATGGGTGATTCGGGTGGGGTTGCCAATGCCCGCACAGCGCTGGCCCGGTAATACCCCTTGCGTGCTTGGAAGACTGGATCGGTTTCCGGGTCAAGCGTTCGAACCTCATCAGCGAGGCAATTGATGCAGCGCTTGGTCCCCGGGAACGGCCTCTGTGTAAACCGGCACCGCTCACAGTACCCCCAAAGGCCTCCAGGATCGAGGGCTATCTTAGAGGCGGAGAGCCGGAATTTACCGGCAATTCCCTCACAAACCAGTGGCAGCAGCAAAGGTAGCCAATCCTGATTAAACTTCTTGTCAGCGGTTTTGGAGTTCATCCATCGCTTCAGCGGCAAAAATTTGCCCTTATGCGGCTTTACGCCACCTTTGGTCATCCACCAGTCGCCTTCGGTCATCGACGAAAACCAGATGCCCTTAGTTGGAGTACTCCACTGGGCCAGCCAGAGCCGTACAAGCGCCAACTTGGCGTCGTCTGTCTCCGCTATCCCGTCGATGCTCGGCAATTTGTCCAGCATCTCATCGGTCAAACTCGCTTTCTCCCTGATTGAGGCGAGGCCAAGCGAGGAAAGGCCGTAGTACTTGTCGGTCAAGGTCGCATACATGGCCCGGAGAAGAGATTGAGGAGGATCGTCACTGATGAGCGAGAGTTCCATCAATTGGCCCACGTCGCCGTTCAGCGCACCCTTGTTGATTGCCTTCCCCACGTCCCCAAGCGCGTGGAGGGACTCTGTTGGTCGGAGTTCCGGGCGCAGGCGGACTGACAGTTGCTTAGAGCCCACCATCGAGGCGAGGTAGAGGCGCTCTAAGCTCATCGAGGGTCCGAGGAGTGGCTGGTCAGCGAGTTCTTGCCACCCGCGGAGGATGAGAGGACGGATGACATCGCGCATCGCGTAGTTCTGAAGGTTTGGCGCCAATCGAGCGGCAACTTGCCGCGAGTCGGAAAACGCCAAGACCTTCCTGCCTCTTAGCGGGGCGAAATCTGTATAAGGCTGGGGGCCAGGGGGTTGCACCTCAATCTGCCGGGTGACGAGTGCCTGGAACGGCTGGTCGCCTTTAGTTTGGTGATCCTGTACCGATGAGCGTCCGAACCCCGCGATCTGGCCACAAACGCCGCAGGGCTTGAACTCACCGTTGGCTTCAGCTTCGTCGTCGTCGTCCTCGTCCCCACCTTTGACCACTTCACCGGAACGCAGACCGGGAATGAAGACCTGACGCATCCGGTCGCTTGGGTACTGAGGATTGAGTCGCCCGGTAACAAGGTCGAGGTCAGCGGGCTCGATCCTAGCGCCCTCAGACGGCGCTTCAAGTAGAAGGTCCAAAGCGTGGAGTTCGGGGATTGGCCCTGATATTGATTGGAACTCGCCGCCCTGTTCGTGCCACAGAAACGACGGGTCAGTGACATCGTTCGTGTAAGTGCGGGCGTACGCCGAGCCGCAATGCCGGCAGGTAAATAGTTCGAAAACTCGCGCTCCGCAACCACAAGTGGCCCGGGGCTGGGCATACATTTGGCCGATTGGGCCGAAATCGGCGAAGACCGTACGGTCGATCTCGGAGCATGTTGAATCGAGACATGCCCAAAGGCCGGGTAAACCCCGAAAGAAAGCATGCACGCGGCACGGAAGCAAGCTAGCTTCGTCCGTAGTGCGCCGCGCAGCGCTGCCGAGCGCTACCAAAGTGGAAGCTGCCCTATCCGCCAGTTCGATGGAGACGTTGGGAAAAATTTTCGGACCAAGTTCGCCCACCGGCTGCGCTTGCTGCATCGTCTCGTTAACCAGTAAGTTCATTGGCCCAAAAGTACTTAGAGCCTCGCTCAGGGCACCTCCCACGGGTGTTTCCGGTGTAGCGATGATGCCGCGGTGATCAAGGAGCGGCTGTATCGCTGCCGCGCGCTGGTCATCGGTTTCGCTGTCGTAAAACTCCTGTAATCGCACCGAGGCCAGTACTTGCGCGTCTTCGACTGTCCCGACGGCCGCAGGATTGCGCAGAGAGAGTTGCCCCCCGATGGTTCGGAACTCCGTGACGGATTTCCCGGTTAATTGCGCCGCGAACTGCCGGGCATATTCTGGACTGGCGAAACTTGCGCTGGTGCAGATCACCTGGACGCGCTCGGGTGGGATGCCGAGCCGTGACCTGAATCGTCGGAGGAGCAGGGCAACCTCAGCTCCAGCCGCGCCACGGTAGAGATGGGCTTCATCGATGACCAGGAGGAATTTTTCGTCCGGGTTTTCTTGCAGCCATGTTTTGGTCGCATCGAACACCGGGCGCTCCAGCGGACGCATCAACATATATTCGAGCATCGAGTAGTTGGTGATCAGGACGTCTGGCGGGTTCGCGAGGACTTCGTGTCGCGTCAACAACTCGGGGTCATTGGGCTGCAGGACAGCGCGCAAGAACTCGCCATACCCGTTTTTCCAATGCGTGCCCTTCAGGCCGTACCAAGCCTTCAGATCTGGCTTGGCAGGCCATTTGCCGCGTGATTTCAACTCCTTCATGAGAGCTCGGGCGTCCTCGCGCCAAGGTGAAGTGGGATCATTGGCTTGGTCAATTAGAAGAATATAAAAGTCCTCAATTGGGCTCAGGCGCTGTTGATCCTTCTCGACTTTTCGGACACCGGGGTAGAGAGTCCGGCTTGTATAACGCGCGAATCGAGCCGGACGGCCAGCCCACTCGTCGAACTGGGTAGTGACGCGAGGGTCGCCGAGCAATAGGCGGAGGCGACCAAGTTGGTCGTTAACCAATGCGTTCATCGGATAGAGGATTAACGCACGTACTGCCGGTGTTTCAAAAGACTTCGGGTTGTGTGCGGCTTCGCTCGCAAGCTTGGCGAGCATAGGCAAGAGGAAGGACTCGGTCTTTCCGGAGCCCGTTCCGGTTGTGATCGCCAAGCTGAGGCCGTCACGCGCGGTCAATTCCAGGGCCTCGGCTTGATGCGTGTAGGGAGGGTCGTAGAGCAACGGTTTGAGTTCTCCGGTGCCGTTGGTGAGGCTTGCGAACAGCGTCTGGACCGCATTGTCGAGTTCCAGGTGCGAGAACTTTCGGTCTGTTTTGTAGCGCGGCGTGCTCTCAATGAAAGGTGACCGACCGAGGACGCCTTCTTCTTCAAGCAATGCCCGTCGTTGCTGGATCAGTGCGGGGTGCCCAATATGGTAGGTTGCCTCGATGTAGTCACGTAGTGCAGCCTGAATATTGGTGACTGTTTCTGCAATTGTTGGTGCTTCTGTTCTCACTCTGTTCCTCCTTCGTGCGTTACCCGCATCCACAGCATGTCAGTAAGAAATTTCTGGAGGTCTGGTTTTGCCTTTAGGGGCACGCGGTACGAGAACAACGATCTGTCCGCACGCTGCACAGCTAAACCGACCAGCTCGAGATATCGTTCCGCCCAGCCTGGAATTGGCCCGAAAAAGTCGGCGATTATGTGAGAAGTGTTGTTTTGAATGGAGCGGAAGCGGAAGATCTGCGGTTCCTGTCTGACAGCATCAATCGCGGCTTGCAGCCGCCATGCTTCGTCGCGGCCAGGCAGCGCCGGGTGGTCTACGGGAAAATCGATCAATTGCTGAGGCAAACCTTCGATTACACGGACGAAACACCACAGGTCAGCACCATAAGCTTGGGGTCGCCGAGCGACAAAGTCCCCGGTCTCCGTACCATCTAAGGTGCGCCACCGACCCCTGTAGAAGCGGACAGGAGCCACTGGATCCAAGATCATCAGTCCCTCCACGTCACCTGCGCGACCCGCAATTGATACTTGCTGCGTTAGCCGCCGCACAAGGTCTCGAGCAACGATAGGGGCAGGTTTAGCCACCCACCGATCCCGATTGATCTCGTGTAGGCCGAGTGCTGCGAACTGGGCAGCCGCAGTCGCTGGGTCTAACTGGATGATGCGAGTTTGGCTCTCATAAAGCACCTCGCTACGAAGCGAAGTGCCGACCAGCGAGGTACCAAAAGGGCGCACTCCGAACACCAGATACTGTCCTGGCTCCCGCTCTACATATGAGGGAGGTCCAAGAAAGAGGAGCCGTGTAGTTAGGGACTCGACTTGTCGGAGTTCCAGCAGGTCGCCTCCTGAAATCAAGAGGTCAAGTTGGTCCATCAGGTCATCTCGTGAAGGAGTGGCGTCCCCGTGGAGTGGTCGTAGCACCGCAAGCACTGCATCAACAAGTTCGCGTGGTGCTGCCGGACATAGGAACGAGGCAGCGCGACGCAGCGAGGCCGACAAACCCTCGGGGGAGATGAGGTCGATAGATTCCTCATCGAGTTCTAGAGATCTCACAGCAAGCGCAGCAGATTCTCTTGCCGACGCAGTAAGTATCCTCACTAGAAACCCGTCCCCCCTTCATTATTCTCTTGAAGCGCTCGGGTCCCCAAGACGGCGAAACGAGCTGCACGCAGTAGCACCGGTGATCCCATAATCCGCTCGAGCAGTTCGTCTCGATCGACAGCATTCCAGTTCGCGATGTAACCGGGACGTCCCGCTAGGGTCAGCAGGAACCTGGTTGCCGCCGGCCGACAAGAGATGCCGCTACTTTGGATTGCCCCTTCCATGATTTGTGCAAAACCCGACAACAACGCGCCGGGTGTTAACCAGTTCCAAAGGTTACTCCCGATCTTTGCAGCAACAGCTTTATGGTTGTCGGAATCTCCTACGCAGTCCCTCATGTCGTCCAAGTAGTCAGAAACATCATCGACGTGTACAAGCTTGCGCTCCAGCCTTGCCCAGTGCGTTCCAGCGATCAGCGAGACAATTTCTCTCGTGATCGCCTCCCTTGCAGCATCCCGTCCGTGCAGGGCAAAGACATCTGCGGGAAGCTCTGCTTCCGACCAAGCGAGATGCGCCTTTGCTAGCCGAAGAACTTCGTGCGATAACTTGCCAGACGTTTGAACTAACGGCCGCACCTGGCCCATGTGCAGGAGCCTACTGGGGTCCGTAGGCAGGATGATGGAGTTTTGCACCTCCGCAGCGGTCGCACGGAGCAAACCACCTCGGGGTGGTGCCTCTATGTCAGAATCCGACGGGCACGGTACAGCGACGGTTGGTTCATCCACTGTGAAAAGTTCTACCAATGTGTTCCTGCCGTCAGTGCGGTCGAGAAGACGAGCGGTGCGACTGCCGTTCTGCCTTCTAGTCGTCCGCCAGCGCAACGGCTGGAAGCCACGGTCACACGTCAAACGCGCAAAACCGATCCCTGATCGAGAGACGAGAAGTTCACCCGACTCGGCATCGTCGTATGCATGTTGGAAGACGCGATTATCCCGCACTTCCTTCGCGATGTTCGTCCACGCTTCGGACGAGAGGGGCAGGCTCAGCGTTCGCCGAATGTCAGCAAGCACGGAACCGTCGACCGCACTCAGGATCACGGAAAGGTCGGCTTGCGTGTTCGGTGGGCCGTCAATCGATACCGTTGCACGGCCATCCCACAGGTCGCTTAGTGTTGGCCATGCCGGCGCTGCCAGCAGCCTTATTCCCTCACCCGAGCTGGTGCCTTCGGGTGCAGTTTGAGGGTCCCGGATAGTGACGACCAAAGCGCCTTTACCCAATTCTTCCTTAGATTTTCCCATAAGCATCACCGTTAGATTGTGAGTCCCAATGGTCAAATCCGTGAGAGCGAGGAAAAGTTCAAGCTCTCCTTCGGGCCATGGCATGATAAATCGATGACCCTCTATTGCCACAACACACGTGTCTGGGGTGCGTTCGGCTTGAATTGCTATAAGTCCAGGTTCGCCGGTTAGCCACTCCACCGAGCCGTCGCCATCCCATGCGCTTGCAACGATTCCCACCGGACGCACTAAAACATCAGAGGCCACAGAGATTCCTGCTGCAATTATGTCGGAAGCATCTGTCTCGCTGAGTGTTTGAGGGACGACTAAATTGAAAGCTCTCAAACCCGAAGCGGAAATTACCGTCTCCGACGCCCAAGAAAGGTTCGGGGGAGCTGTAGTTTCGCGGAATACGAGTACGTATGATCCCCCTGGACGGAGAGTCTTTCCTAAAACTTCCACTGCCAGACCCGCGTCATTTCTCCGAAATAACCAATGGGGGCCACCAGCAATGGTGCACGTATCAGCGAGGAACTGATTCACCGTCGCGGAGGCTTTCTCCAACTGTAGGAATGGTGTCCCTGAATCAGGTAATGATTTTAGCTGTACCTCCTGTCCGGAGTAGATTAGCCGTCCGGTCGCCAACATCGTTCCGCTGCTCCCACCAACGCGTACACGAGAAGTACGTAGCTCGTCGTACAGGTGGGGTAGCCGTCCGCGTAGAACGCTTAGGTCCGGGAGTTTTGCGTAAATGCTCCATCCGCCGCCTTGGACGCGAAGCAGCAACTTGGGATCCGTAGTTGAAGGAACGCGTTCGTGCCGTTGCGGTGACGATATGCTTTTCGTCCCAGTCTGGAAGCCGCGTAAACGTATGCTGTTCGCTGATTGACGGGCGGATGCAAGCCAAAGCCTGGATTGCTGTTCTCGGGACAGCCCGTCTACCAATCGCATAAGTGTCGCGTGAGTCAAATAGGGAAAATTTTCCTCTTCCCCGGATAGCAGTGCGGCTGCTACCTGTCCTAAAAGCGTTGTGTTTTCGCAGAACACCCGAAAGCGCTCCGTGTATGTTCCTACTCGCGATGCCAAGCGGGTTCCGAGCTCAGAGGGGTTATGCAAAAGGTCGCTGGTGAGTCCGTTGCTGAATTCGAAGAGGAGTTGGGCAAGGTTTCGCTGCAGGTATCTAGGTAGGACAGCGTGGGTAATGGGCCACGCAATGATAGGAAATTGTGCGGCGAACGCACCCTTTGGAACGGCACCGTCGTAGTCAGTTGCAAATTTTACGAACCAACCTCTGAGTCGATCACGATCGCCGTGCTCCCGCCAAAAGGGAGTTGATGCCTCATAAGTAGGCCAATATTCTTCTCCGGTGTACCCATAGCCCGACTCGGCTGCGTACACTACAAAGGGTAACCACCAAACACGGAATTTGGCGCCGAATCCTTGAACAACTGCGGCCCGAACAACGGAATTTAGGAGTTTGAGATCAGCCTCGCTTAGGTCATGTTCAAGTGCGAAGACTGGCGTTGTTCCGTCCCCCACCTTGCGACGGACGTCACGTAGCTGGCAGAAGTGAACGTCGAGCCTTCTGTGCAAGTGCTCGAGAATCTCCACTGTGCTGCCCGGCCTGACATCCTGCACCCTCGTGGACCCCCCTTAAATTGTCTTATAATGCTGACCCACTTTCCCATGCGAGAGTTTGGGACAGAGCACTGACAGTGTAGCGGGTCAGTGATCGAGTTCAGGTGTATAACAGGCATTTTGTATCGGAGTTGTCTACATTCTTGAGCTTCGGAGCTCTAAACCGCGTGCCTAAGGGGTGGTACATCTGTTGCGTCGAGTACACCCAAGGCAACTATGCAGATCAGCTCGGATTGCGTTGTCTTAGGGGATCTTCGCGAACGAGGATGTGGCCAGTTGAGCGTGTGGCGGACTGGGTGAAGATCAAGTCCGTTGAGGAGGGAGGGGTCTCGTAAAGCGGTCCTTTGCCGCGATACCATCCACCGGCTTCGGCGAGGAGAGGAAATCCATATAGATGCTCACCTCTTCGATCCCCGGAAGATTCATCCGACCTGATACCCACTGAAGGCCCGAGATGTGGACGCGAGCCAGGAGTATGGACGTCCACAGTAGATCTCATTAAAGGATCCCTTGACAGGGCAGGTTGGCAGCCTCGGCGAGGGCCGCCATAGGCCCCCATCTGTGCGCGATGCTGCCTCGGAGCATGGTCTCAACAATGTGCCTCACCTCAGATTTTCTCAACAAGGCGATACACCGCCTTTGACGGGAATGAGAGGACCGAAGTGAGGAGTGTCGAGTAGGCGAGGGTCAGCGCGGCGGAGGAACACGTTGCGTCACGGCATCTACGGCTCGGCGGCTGTCGCCGTCCTGAGCGTGCTCACCGACACCTGTCGAAGCAGATGCAAGGCCTCTTGCATCAATTCCCACCGCAGGTTCAGTTGCCGCAGGAACCCCTCTGGAAGGTAAGTCGGATGGCGGCGCCGCGCGCTTCGGCACAACAACTGCCAGTGATTGCCACAGCACGGACATACTCTATGACGGTGGAAGAAATAGCTGGAGGAGTGGCGCGGCAGGGGCTAGCCGAGGGCCTCTACGAAACGCTTGTTACTGACTCGCTCTTACGGCGCCTAGCTGACGCCCCTCAACTCGAAGCAAGAGTTGAGCCGCTAGGCGAAAATGACGCTCTTGCAGCGGTGTCACGGCACCTGGCCAAAGTGATGAAGGAGGCGCTGCTCAAAGCCGAGCCCGAAAGCCGACTTGCCCTGGTCAATCAACTTCTAGGCGCACTGTCAGCGAACGACGCAATCGATCAGGAGCCGTCGCAGTTACTATCGCTACACAAGCGCGAGTCGGTCAAGCGGCGCGACTTGCGGCGGCCAGCGACGGCGCTCTCCAACTCTGCTCTCCTTACAAACGGCAGGGATGAGCCGAACTTGGCGGCGGAGCTGCGCGCTGAGATGGAGTCCGCCAACACCGTCGACCTTCTCTGTGCATTTGTTCGATGGACCGGGCTCAGGCTTCTCCACCCGGCCCTCGAGCGGTTGGCTGAGCGGGGAGTGAAGCTACGCGTCATCACCACCACGTACATGGGTGCCACTGAACGCCGAGCCATTGACGAGTTAGTGAATCGATACGGCGCTGAGGTCAAGATCAGCTACGAATCGCAAGCAACGCGGTTGCATGCAAAGGCCTGGCTGTTTCGCCGCAACACCGGCTTCGATACCGCCTACGTGGGCAGCTCGAATTTGAGCAAGGCAGCTTTGGTCGACGGGCTCGAATGGAACGTGCGCCTTAGCTCCGTCGCCACGCCAGACCTCCTCAAGAAGTTTGAGGTGACCTTCGATAGCTACTGGGCGCAGCGCGCCTTTCAGCCCTATGACCCTGAGCGGGACGGCGACAAACTTGATGCGGCGCTCGAACGCAACGGTGGTCGACGCACCGGTGTACCAAAGACCGAAACTGGACTTGAGCTAGAGCCGTACCTGCACCAGAGCGAGATGCTCGAAGATCTCGAGTCTGAACGACTCAAGGGTCACACGCGAAACCTCATGGTTGCGGCAACCGGCACCGGTAAGACCGTCATCGCCGCTCTCGACTATCTGCGCCTTTGCGAAGCAGCGGGCCGGCGTCTCAAGCTGCTTTTCGTGGCGCATCGGCAGGAAATTCTGAAGCAAGCGCTGAGTACGTATCGCACTGTGATGCAGGACGGTGCGTTTGGCGAGCTATACGTGGGAGACAACAAGCCGGCGCAGTGGAACCAGGTCTTCGCGTCGGTACAATCGCTCGCCTCGCGCGGGATCGAAACGCTGGAACCGGACTCCTTCGACGTCGTCGTAATTGACGAATTCCATCACGCCATGGCGCCAAGCTATCGCTGCATCATCGACCACCTCCAACCCCAGCAGTTGCTCGGGTTGACCGCCACTCCCGAACGTGGCGACGGTGTCGACGTAGCTCAGCAGTTCTTCGACGGCCGGACTGCGAGCGAACTTCGCCTTTGGGATGCTCTTGATGCTGACCTCCTAGTGCCGTTTCACTACTTCGGAGTGTCAGACGACGTCGACCTTAGCCAGCTGGAGTGGAAGCGGGGCAACTACGACGTCGGGCAACTCGACCGCCTGTACACGGGCAACGATGCTCGGGCAGCGAAGGTCGTCCGAGAGCTGCGCGACAAGGTCACCAGCGTCGACGACATGCGCGCGCTTGGCTTCTGCGTCTCGGTGCAGCACGCGCACTACATGGCAGAGGTCTTCAACCGCGCTGGCATTCGATCGCTCGCTATTGATGGCGGCACCGACGATGTTGAGCGCGCACTCGCCCTGTCAAAGCTGCGAGACGCGACCATCAATTGTCTCTTCACCGTCGACCTGTTCAACGAAGGTCTTGACTTACCCCAGGTGGATACCGTGCTGATGCTTCGGCCTACTCAGAGCTCGACGGTATTCTTGCAGCAGCTCGGCCGCGGCCTCCGCAGGGCTGAGGGGAAGTCTGTGCTCACCGTGCTGGACTTCATCGGGCAACAGCGCCGCGAGTTTCGGTTCGACCTCCGGTATCGGGCACTGACAGGGTACGGGCGCAAGCAGCTAGAGAAGGCTGTGGAGGACGAGTTCCCCTACCTTCCGTCTGGGTCGCAGATCATCCTCGATCGTGTCGCGCAGAAGGTGGTGCTCGACAACATCAGGAATCAACTCCGATTCAATCGTGCGCAGCTCGTGCGAGATATTGCGTTCTACGGCGAGACTAGCTTGGCTGCGTACCTCGAGAAGTCCGGCAATGACCTCAAACAGCTGTATAGAACCACAAAAGACTCGTGGACTGGTTACCTCCGTCAGGCGGGCCTGATCGGATCGCTTGCCGAAGCGGGTGTGGGCGAGCAGATTCTTGACTTATCTAGCTCTGAGGAGCAAAAGCTCCTTGGCCGCATGGTCCGCTTCCTTCACGTCGATGATCCCGAGCGCGGTGAAGCGTACGCGAAGCTCCTTGCACCCTCATGCCCGCCCTACGCGGACCTCGGCTCTCGCGAGCAGATTTTCGCGCGCATGCTGTTCTATACGCTTTGGAGCGACGGCGGCGCATTTAGCACGTACGACGCCGGCCTGAGTTACCTCCGCCAGCATCCCTTTGTGTGCAGCGAGATTCAGCAGCTGATCGCCCTAGGTGTCGCTGCCTCGCGTCGCGCGGGTAAGGGTCTTGGATTGGGATTGCAGCACATTCCTCTGCTGTCGCACGCAACATACCGCCGGGAGGAGGTTCTCGCGGCGCTGAGTTACGGCTCCCTCGAAGCGGGGAAGAACGTGCAGCACCGTGAGGGAGTTGCTTGGTGTTCCCATATTTCGACGGACGCCTTCTTCGTCACGCTCAGTAAGGATGAGAAGAACCACTCGGCGTCAACGATGTACAAGGATTATGCAATTAGCCCCGAGCTGTTCCACTGGGAGTCCCAGAACGCGACTTCGCCGTCGAGCTCGACGGGACGGCGCTACCTGGACCGGAAAGGGCACGGCTCCCACGTGCTGATCTTCACGAGGCCGACATCAGAGGACGAGACTGGACTCGCCGTTCCGTACACCTGCCTCGGAGCGGTGGACTACGTGCAGCACTCGGGGGAGAAACCGATCGCCATTACTTGGAAGCTGCACCGCCCTATGCCCGCGGACGTGTTCGCGGAGGCGGCCGCCGTGGCGCAGTAGGTCTCGTCGGTCTAGGACCGCTCGGTACCCGATGGCTTAAGTGCGCGCCGGTGACCTACTTCGTGAGTCATGTCGCGTAGCTTTGCCCATGGAAATGAAACTCTCAGAGAAAGGCAGTGGTTCTAATCGAATATTGGGTAGTCCGTCAAGGACAACGCGGCCTCTACACCGAGCAGATGACGCAGGCCGGGTATCTTGGCGTTGATTTCATCGGGGACCACGACATCAGACCATATTTAGAGTCAGACCCGAAAGAGTTTCACGCGGCCTTGAAACAGGTGTTCCTAGAGCGTAATCCTGAAAAGACCAAAATTGCAGCTGGCCTCGCAACGGGCAATCTGTGGGTGGCATGCGAGGGACTGAACATTGGCGACGTGGTGCTTGCCCCGAAACCGGATCGTACTTACGCATTCGGCACGGTGGCGGGGGGATATGAGTATCACCCTGGCACGGAGCTTCCGCACCGCCGCCGCGTGGAGTGGCAAGGTACGTTCGACCGAGATTCCATGTCACCTGAGTTGGCGCGATCAGCTAGTTCGTTGATGACAGTTTTTTCACTTGCTCCTTATGTATCAGAGTTGGCACAGCTGACCACCCTGGAGACGACTGCCAGCGTCGACCATGTCCTCGCCCCGGTAGACATCATTGATGAAGTTGCTTTTCAGATGGAGAAGCAACTCGAGGACTTCCTTGTGCATAACTGGAGTAACACCCAACTGGGCCAGGAATATGACATCTACACAGAGGCCGGACTTCCCGTCGGCCAGCAGTACCCCTCGGATACCGGGCCGATGGACATTCTTGCGATAAGTAAGGATCGGACTCGTCTGCTTGTGGTTGAGTTGAAGCGCGATCGAGCGAGCGACGCCGTCGTTGGTCAGATTCAGCGCTACATGGGGTATGTGCAGGACGAGTTGCTCGAACCGGGACAGACGGTCGAGGGCGTGATCATCGCACGAACGGACGACCTTCGGATCAAACGGGCACTTACGATGACCAGAGGCATCAGGTTCATGAAGTACCGGGTTGAGTTTCACCTCGAGTCGGAGTGATGGGCAGACGATCCTGCAAGTTTTGAGTACAACGGTGACCAGTAGAAGGAAGAGGCTGACGATGACTGACGTAGACCTACTGCAAGCAATGATTGAGAAAGAGCTCCCCAGAGAAAAGTGGGTTGTTTGGCCTGGCGGGCGCGCCGGAGCTATCGAGGCCGCGCTCATCGATGCGGTTCTGTCGATTCAGGCGAAGTACGGATCAGAGCATAATGGGGTCCGTGGCTCCGTAAATAGATACGTAGCCGCAGTTTCACCTGGCTCGCCTGCCAACGATCTACGACGTCTGGTTGCTCTCGACGCCGCTGAGCTTCAGGGCCTACTCAATGACCAGATGATCAGTGGGCGCACGAAGGCGTCCGCCATTCAGGAAGCAGCGCGGAACTTGGTCGGTGTCGGAGTTGAGCAGGCGGATGACCTCGAGGGGATAAACCCGGAGCATAAGAAGGCCTATACAAAGGTGCACGGTCTTGGTTCTGTGACGTGGGAGTACTTTTGTATGCTTCTCGGCACGCCCGGAGTGAAAGCCGACACTTGGATAGTTGCTGCAGTCAGTCGGGCTGTGAAACGCAAGGCCAGTCCCCAAGAGGCACGAGAGATTGTCATCGCGGTGGCAGAGGCTTTGAATGAGAGCCCAACACATCTCGATCACGCGCTTTGGGCCTATGAGCGGTCGCGGACAGTGGAAGTAGAATCTGCCAACGTTTGATTAGGCGGTAGGCCGCCGACGCCCGCAGAGGTGGCGTGCGTCGGCGTCGCGACCGCCCGCGGCAACGCCTTGCTAGACGGAGCTATGTTCTCCCGACTCACAGAGACCCGCGGGCATGACGCCGTCAACGCCGACCGGCTGACCGCCCACGAAGTTGAGGTACGCGAGCTCCTCGCCGAGGGTCTGGCGGACAAGCGGATCGCTACGCGGTTCGCAATTTCGGTGGAGACGGCGGAGAAGCACGTGGGTGCGATGCTTCGGGAGACCGGCGCCCGGAACCGCACCATGCTGGTGGGGGTGCGGCGCCCGTCCTCAGCCTACGTACTGAGGCGCCGCCAGCACGCCCGCCAGGTGTACGACTCGGAGGATAATTACGTTGACCCAGCGGCGGTGGCGTCGAGGATGAACCGGGCTGTGTCCTGCGGCTGGTCCCAGTGCGGAAAGTGCCCGCAGTCCTCGAAGACGTGAAGGGTGGCGTCCGGATAGTGGGACATGGCGACGGCGGCCTCACTGAGCGGTGTGACCCTGTCCGACCGGCCCCAGCCGAACGCCAGCGTCCCCTTGATCGTCCCCTGCGGCGCACCTTCCTGGCGCGGTCCGTGCGCGAGTGACTTACGTGCTTCGTCAAGACTGGGGGAGGTGGCGAATCCGCGGAGCTCCGTCAGGACGAGATCCGGGTCGAGCTTCCAGGGGGCCGCGGAGAACTGGGCGAGCAGCGCCGTCCGGCCCGCGGCCTGCTGGACGAGGGTCGGCAGGACGGACTGGATGCGACGCACCAGCGCAATGGACGCGGTGATGCTGCCGTTGAAGATGCGGACCTGGGTGTCGTTCCAGAATCCTCCGGGATCGAGGGCGACCACGTTGCCGGCGTGACCCCGCCGCGCCAGCTCGACCACGATCCGCGCGCCCATCGAGCTTCCGACCAGATCCGCGTTGCCCAGGCTCTCCTGTTCGAGGAACTGCCCGACGGCGTCCGTGAGGGCTGCGATGGTCACCTCGCCCGCGAGCGGGTCGCTGCCGCCGAACCCGGGGAGGTCGATGGCGATGACCTCGCGCTGGTCCTGCAGCAGGGGGACGATGGGGTCCCAGGTGCGGAGGCTCGAGCCGAGCCCATGCACGAGCACGAGTGGCTTTCCGGTGCCGGTTCGTTCGGTGTGCAGCATGTGGGAGCCTTCCGTAGCGGACGCGAGTCCCCAGTGTATGCGGGCGCAGAGCGCTGAAGCCGATCCTGGCGCTGGTGAGGGATCGGGCAGGAAAAGCGGTGAGGGCTCTGTGAGAATGGGCGCATGACTCAGACAGAGATCCGCCACCACGAGGAGTCCGTCACCGTTCAGGCGTCGCCGGACGCCATCTACGACCTTGTCTCCGACATCACCCGCACGGGCGAGTGGAGCCCAGTGTGCACGCGGTGCTGGTGGGACGACACCGCCGACGCCGGCCAGGTCGGTGCCTGGTTCACCGGACAGAACGAGCTTCCGCACCGCACCTGGGAGACCCGGTCGAAGGTCCTTGCCGCAGAACCCGGGCGCGAGTTCGCCTGGGCGGTTGGCGGCGACCGGGTGCGCTGGGGCTACACGCTGACGCCGTCCGACACCGGGACCACTCTGACCGAGTCCTGGGACTTCCTGCCGGGCGGTATCGCCTTCTTCGAGGAGAAGTTCGGGGACAAGGCGCCCGCCGAGATCGCCGACCGGACCCGGCAGGCGCTCGACGGCATCCCGACGACGCTCGCCGCCATCAAGCGGATCGCCGAGTCCGGCACCTCAGGTGAGGATAACCCGGCCTAGCCACCGCGGCGGGAGCAGCCTCAGCAGGCGGACTCAGTAAGCCGCCACCCCCGCTTCAGCGACCTCCTGGTCCTGCTCGATGGTGCCGGTGGAGACGCCGATGGCGCCCATGATGCTGCCGTTCCGCACCAGCGGGATACCGCCGGGAAACACCGCGAGCCGGCCGCCGTGCGCGTCGCTCAGCCCGTAGATAGGGCCGTCCTGCCGCGTGACGCCCTGGAGGTCCCCGGTCTCGCACTGGAAGGCGATGGACGTGTAGGCCTTGTTGATCGAGATGGTGATACTGCCGATGTTCGCGCCGTCCATCCGCACGTGCGCCTTCAGATTGCCGCCGGCGTCCACCACGGCGATGTCCATCGGCTGGCCGATCTCGGTGGCCTTCGCTGCAGCGGCGTCGATGACGCGGCGGGCTTCCTCGGAGGTGATGGTCTCGAGCACTGATCCTTGGGGCATGGGAGTGTCCTTCGTCGTTGAAGTGGTGGAGCACGGAGGTGAAGTGGTGGAGCACGGAGGGGAAGAAGTGGCCGGGGCAGCCGCGGCCTACTCAACCACCGGCGTCGTCCGCTGGCGAGGTGGTGATTACCCCCAGCGGGAGGGAGGGGTACCACCCATACCCCTGCGGGTGAGGCGCGCCTACGGTGGGGAGCAGCCTAACCAGGAGGACTCACCGTGGGCGTTGCACCCCTGAAAGACATCGTCGATCCGGCGTTCCAGGCACGCTACGGCGTGCCGGCCATCAACATCTTCAACGACCTGACCATGGAGGCCGTCCTCGCCGGCGCGGTGGAGGCCAACTCCCCGGTGATCCTGCAGACCTCCGTGAAAACCGTGCGCAGTGTCGGCTCCCGCGTGCTTTTCGACATGTGGCAGTCCATGACCCGCGGCATCGAGGTGCCCGTCACACTGCATCTGGACCACTGCCCCGACCGCGCGGTGGTCACCGAATGCCTCAAGGCCGGTTGGAACTCGGTGCTCTTCGACGCCTCCGAGCTGCCGGTCGAGGAGAACCAGCGCCAGACCATCGACGTCGTCGCCGAGGCCCGCAGCCACGGCGCGCAGGTGGAGGGCGAGATCGAGGCCATCACCGGTGTCGAGGACGATCACGGCTCCGACGAGGTCTCCCAGCAGCAGAGCCTCGAGGTGGCGCTCGCGTTCATCGACGCCACCGGGATCGACGTGTTCGCCCCCTCCATCGGCAACGCGCACGGCAGCTACAAGGCAGCCCCTGTGCTCGACGTCGAGCGTGTCACCCAGATTGTCGAGGCGCGGAACGTGCCCATCGCCCTCCACGGCGGCAGCGGCCTGAGCAACGAGCAGTTCACCGACCTCATCGCCCGCGGCTGCGCGAAGGTCAACATCTCCACCGCCCTCAAGGAGACGTACATGCAGTCGAGCCTGGCATTCCTGAAGCAGGCCGAGCAGAACAACAAATGGGACCCACCGTCGCTGTTCAAGCACACGCGGGCCGACATCGTCGCGATGGTCACCGAGCTCTGCACCCAGTTCGGCAGCGCCGGCAAGGGCGGCCGTTGAGCATGCCCGCCCTCATCTTCGACTGCGACGGCGTGCTCGCCGACACCGAACAGTACGGGCACCTGCCCGCGTTCAACCAGACCTTCACCGACTTCGACGTGCCCGTTCAGTGGAGCGTCGAGGACTACGCCGAGAAGGTGAAGATCGGCGGCGGCAAGGAGCGGATGCGGAGCATCCTCACCCCCGAGCTCGCCGCGTCGCTCGGGCTGACGGACGACGCCGCCGTGGACGCCGCGATCCTCGCCTGGCACAAGCGCAAGACCAACGTGTACAGGGGGCTCGTGGAGAGCGGGGTCATGCCCGCCCGGCCGGGCATCGCGCGGATCGTGGGGCAGGCGCACGACGCCGACTGGACGCTCGCCGTCGCCTCCACCTCCGCCGAACCCGCCGTGCGCGCCGTCCTGACCCACGCCGTCGGTGACGAGCTCGCCGCGCACTTCTCGGTCTTCGCCGGGGACGTGGTGCCCGCCAAGAAGCCCGCACCGGACATCTACTTGCTGGCCCTGCGCGAGCTGGGAGTGTCCGCGGCGGACGCGATCGTGATCGAGGACAGCGCCAACGGGATGCGGGCCGCCCTCGGGGCCGGCTTGACCACCGTGGTGACGGTCAGCGGCTTTACGCGGGAGGAGAACTTCACGGGCGCCGCCCTGGTGGTGAGCTCCCTCGGTGACCCCGACGGCGAGCAGGCAGAGATCCTCGCCGATCCGCACGGTGCCGGGCCGTCCGGCGTCGTCACCCTCGACACCCTGCAGGCACTGCTGTCCGCAGCCGGCCCTGCTTCCCAGACCGAGACCCACGAAACGGAGACCCCATGAGCGCCACCGATCTCGCCGACGTCGAATTCGCCGTCCACTCCCTGGCGCAGACCGCCGTCGAGAAGGAGAAGGAGTTCGGTGACCTGGACGCCGTCGTCGGCGACGGCGATCTGGGCTACTCCCTGGCCCGTGGTTTCGAAAAGGTCCTGGCGGACTGGGACTCCTTCAAGCGCGACGACGTCGCCACCTTCCTGCAGCAGATAGCCCTGGCCATCTCCAGCAGGATCGGCGGCACCTCCGGCCCGCTCTGGGGGACGGCCTTCCTGCGGGCCTCCGCCGCCGCGAAGACGGTGGACACGATCGACGGCACCGCCGTCGTCGCCATGCTGCGCGGAGCCACCGACGGCATCAAGGCCCGAGGCAACGCGGATCTCGGTGACAAGACCCTCCTGGATGCCCTGATCCCGGCCACCGACGAACTCGAACGCCAGCTCGCTGCCGGCGCCTCACCCGAGGACTGCAGAAAGTCGTTCGCGGCGAAAACCCGTGAATGCGCCGACGCCACCTCGACCATGGAGGCCCGGCGCGGCCGCGCGAGCTACAGCGGGGAGCGCAGCATCGGCTCCCCGGACGCCGGGGCGGTGGCCGTAGCGATCATCATCGAACGGATCGTCGCCGACTGGCCCTGACACGTACCGACAGCCATCCATCCCCATCACAACGACGTGGAGAACCCATGAAGAAGTTCGTCAATGATCCCCAGCAGTTCGTCCCGGAGATGCTCGAGGGCCTTGCGCTCGCGAACCCGGACACCCTGAAGTACGTGCCCGAGTACAACCTGATCATGCGCGCCGACGGCCCCGACCAGAACAAGGTCTCGATCGTCCAGGGTTCGGGCTCCGGGCACGAACCCGCGCACGTGATGATCGTGGGCAAGGGTATGCTCGACGCCGCGTGCCCGGGCGACGTCTTCGCGGCCCCGCCCTTCGACTACGTGTACGAGACCACCAAGCTCATGGCCTCCCCGAAGGGCGTGCTGCTGCTGGTCAACAACTACACCGGCGACAAGATGGTCTTCGAGATGGCGCAGGAGATGTCCTCCGCCGAGGGCATCGAGGTGAAGACGCTGTTCATCAATGACGACGTCTCCGTGGAGGACTCCACCTACACGATCGGCCGCCGTGGTGTCGCGGGGAACTTCTTCGTCATCAAGGCCGTGGCCGCCGCTGCCGAGCGGGGTGCTGACCTGGACGAGGTGATCCGGATCGGCGAGAAGGTCAACTCCGTGACCCGCTCCATGGGTGTCGCGCTGACCGCGTGCACGCCGCCCGCGAAGGGCAGCCCGCTGTTCGAGCTCGGCGAGGACGAGATCGAGATGGGCGTGGGCATTCACGGCGAGCCGGGACGCCGTCGGGCCAAGATGATGCCCGCCAACGAGATCGTCGAGGAGCTCCTGGCCCCCGTGGTGAAGGACCTCCCGTTTGCGGACGGCGACCGCGTGGCCCTCATGATCAACGGCCTCGGCGGCACCCCCATCAGCGAGCTGTACCTGCTGTACGGGCAGGCCCACAAGCGCCTCGCGGAGCAGGGCATCACCGTGGGCCGCAGCTATGTGGGGGAGTACTGCACCTCCCTGGACATGGCCGGCGCCTCGATCACCCTGGTCAAGCTCGACGACGAGATCGAGTCGCTGCTCGAGGACCCGGCGGAGATCCCCATCCGCACGTTCTAGAACTGTCAGCGCACGACGGCGGGCCGGTCACCTCGGGTGGTCGGCCCGCCGTTGCGTGGTGGCGGTGATCCGACACCGTCGTTCTCGGAACCGCACCCGGCTCGCCGTCGTGCGTTCGGCGTTCCACCTACCCGAACAGGTAGGTGGCCTCGTCGTACCGGTGCTGCGGCACGGTCTTGAGCTGCCCGACGGCGTCGGCCAGATCCACGTGGACGATCTCGTCCCCGCGCGTTGCGACCATCCTGCCCCAGGCCTGTTCGTGGATGGCGTCGACCGCAGCTAGTCCCAGCCGGGTGGCCAGGACCCGGTCCGTGGCGCTCGGGGCGCCGCCGCGCTGGATGTGGCCGAGCGTCGTCGAGCGGGTCTCGATGCCGGTGCGTTCCTCGACGACGGGCGCCAGCAGGTCGCCGATGCCGCCCAGCCGCGGCCGGTTGAAGCCGTCCAGGCCCCGATCGGCGTGCGGCGCGGTCATGTCCGCGGAGACGAAGCCCTCCGCCACCACCACGAGCGGGGTGCGGCCACGCCGGAACGGGCCCTCCACCCAGTCGCAGATCTGGTCGAGGGTGGCCGTCTGCTCCGGGATCAGGATGGCGTGGGCGCTGCTCGCCATGCCCGCGTAGAGCGCGATCCACCCGGCGTGACGGCCCATCACCTCCGCGATCATGCAGCGGTGATGGGACTGCCCCGTGGTCTTGAGCCGGTCGATCGCCTCCGTGGCGATCTCGACGGCGGTGTGGAACCCGAAGGAGAAGTCGGTGGCGGAGAGATCGTTGTCCACGGTCTTGGGCACGCCGACGATGGGGATGCCCGCGTCGCTGAGGATCTTCGCCGCCGCCATGGTGCCCTCGCCGCCGATCACGATCAGCGCGTCGACCCCTTCCGTGCGCAGATTCGCGCGGACCCGCTCCACGCCTCCGCCCTCCCTGAGCGGGCTGACCCGCGAGGTTCCGAGGATGGTCCCGCCGAGACCGGCGATACCCCGCACACTGATGCCGTCGAGGCTTATGGTGCTGCCTTCCACCAGACCCCGCCAGCCGTCCGTGAACCCGACGAACTCGTCGCCGTGGACGCGGATGCCCCGCAGCACGCAGGAGCGGATCACCGCGTTGAGCCCGGGACAGTCGCCGCCGCTTGTCAGGATCCCGATGCGAGCCATGAAGTACCTCTTCCGCCGTGCTGCAGAGAATCCGGGCGCGGAACGCGCCTCCCGGGTGTCCTTCCAGCCCACCACCGCCGCGGTGGCAGCGGTAGGAGGAGTTCCCCGCCCGCACGGTGCGGGAAAACCCGCACGCAGAAAGGGCTGGGGGTGCGATCATGGTGACGGCATACGCCATGGTGACCGCCGGAGAACCAGCGGCGCGCGGTTCGTCGAGGAGGACGAGGATGACAGCAGTCGAGCCCGGATTCGATGCCCTGGTCCGCGATCCAGTGCAGCACGAACTGGACACCGTGGCGGCCCTGGCCCGCGATCTGGCCGGCCGCTTCGAGCTCCAGCCGCTGCTCGGCCGGATCCTGGCCAACGCAGCGTCGCTGCTGGGGTGCGAGTCGGGATCGATCGCCCTGGTCAACGAGGCCTCCGACACCTACACGAAGAAGGTGGACATCGGCGTCGGCTGCCAGGAGGGCCAGACCTTCTCCCTCCGGGAAGGGTTCACCGGGCAGATCGTGCGCAGCCGCTCCACCGTCATCCTCGACGCGTACAGCAGCATCGAACGCGGGCACATCCCGCCCACCGATCCGCGCTGGGACTGCGCCGTGATGGGCGTGCCGATCCAGTGGAGCGGGCAGATCGTGGGCGCCTTCATCGTCTTCAGCCCCGACCCGGGCCGGATCTTCAGCCCAGGTGAAGCGCGGCTTGCCGAGGTCTTCGCCAGCCACGCCGCGATCGCCCTGGTCAACTCCGAGCTGTACGCCAAGGCCTCCGCCCGGGAACGGGAGGCCGCGATCGCTGCCGAACGCGAACGCGCCGTCCGCGATATCCACGAAACTGTGGGCAGATCGCTCGCCGGGCTGCTGCTCAGCCTCGACGAGGCCGAGAAGGCCGGCCGGCAGGGCGGCGGAGTGCAGGACGTCATGCCCTATATCAGTAACGCCCGGACCATTGCTTACGATGCGCTCACGGAGACCCGCCGCACGGTGCTGGGCATGAGTCCGGCCGCGCTCGCCGGACGAACCCTCGCCGAGGCGGTCTCGGGTGAACTGGCCTGGGTGGAGTCGATGTCCGCCACCACGACCCAGCTGACCGTGATCGGAGAGGCCCGTCCACTCGCACCCGAGATCGAGCACCAGGCCTTCAAGATCGTCCAGGAGGCGCTGAACAATGTGGCCACCCATGCGCGCGCGACGACGGTGCGTGCCGGGCTGATCTATGAGCGGGGGGCCTTCGCCGTCGTCGTCGAGGACAACGGACGTGGCTTCGACCTCGCCGCCGCGCACGGCGACCATGCCACGCTGCCCTCCGGCTGCATGGGCCTCCACGGCATGACCTCCCGGGCGGTGCACCTCGGTGGTGATCTGCACCTCGACACGACGCCGGGCTGGGGCACGAGAGTGCGGGCCACACTGCCGGATCGCGCCCCCGAACCGGAGGCAGTCGCCGGGCCGCGGTGGAAGGTCCTGATCGCCAATGACAATCCCGTCATCAGCGCGGGCCTTGTGCGTCTACTCGGTATCGCGGAGCCGGCGATCCAGGTGACGGCCGAGGTCGGCTCCGCCGAGCAGCTGTGCGACGCGGTGGAGCTGCTGCGGCCCGACGTGATCGTGCTGGAGCTGGATCTCCTCCACCAGGACACCAGCGGCGTCCTCGCCCGGGTCCGCGACCTGGACCCCGGCGTCGCGATCGTGGTTCTCACGGACAATCCCACGGTGGAGCAGGTGCGCTCGGCCCGGCAGGCCGGCGTGCGCGGGTTCATCAACCGCCGGGCCACAGGAGAGACGATCGCCCGGATTCTCGTGGCCGCCGGGCAGGGCCAGGCCCTGGTGGAGGGGAACATCTTCGATCACCTCCTCGGCGTCTCGTCCGACGACGCCGGGCCGGCGGCCGAGGCGTTCACCACGCGGGAGAAGGAGGTCCGCCACATGGTGATCCGGGGCATGGCGGACAAGCAGATCGCCCGTCAGCTCGGCATCTCCGTGAAAACCGTGGAGAAACACGTGGGTTCGATCCTGCGCAAGACCGGGGCGCGCAATCGCACCATGCTCGCGGGGATGACGGGAGGCGAACCAGCGGCGTCACACCCCTGGGTGTGAGAACGGGCTACTAGCGGGTCTGTTCCTCCAGCAGCTCCAGCACATGCTGGTACTGGCTGCCTGTGGCCCGGGTCATGCCGAGCTCGCACGTGCGATTGCAGGACGCGTGGGCGGCGGCGCCGAGGGCAACCACCTCCGCGGCCTGTTTGCGGGTGGCCGATGCGGTCAGTTCCGGGTGCAGCATGCCGCGGTCCCCGGCGAAGGCGCAGCAGCCCCAGTTCTCCGGGACGTCCACCTGCGCGGCGACCGCCCCGGCGACGGCGGTCAGCGCAGTATCCAGACCGAGCCGGGTGGACGAGCACGTGGGGTGCAGCGCCAGTGACTCCAGCTTCGGGTGCTCGGGTAATTGGGGGAGGATCCGCTCGGCCGCGAAGGCCACGGCGTCGAGCACCCGCAGCGGACGTCGGCCGGGGAGCTCCGGCTCGCGCTCGATGGTGGACAGCAGGCCCTCGGTGCACGAGGAGGCGTCGCAGATGATCGGCAGCTCACCGTCGCGCGTCGCGGCGCGGAGGGCGGCGAGGGTCCTGGCGCCCATGCTGTCCTGGCCGGCAACCATGCCCTTCGAGGACCACGGCGTTCCGCAGCACAGGGCGTCGATCCCCTCGGGGACCAGCAGGGTGACCCCGGCGCGCTCGCAGAGCTGCTCGAGGCTGTACTGGACGCCGCGTCCACGCCCGACGCCGTCGGCTCCGGCCGTCGAGTCCGCAGGCCCGAACATCGTCTGCACGCAGGCCGGGAAGTACACCGCGTCCGGTGCGTCGACCGGCGCTGGGCGTGCACGGGCCGGGCCGCCGCCGGGCAGCTCGGGCGAGTGCAGCGGGACGGTGTCCGCCCCGAGCACGGACCGTGCCAGCCGGTTCGGTCCTCCGATTACCGGCGCGGCCACCGCGGGAGCCGAGGAGCGGGCCTTCGCCACCACGGTCAGGGCCAGACCGGCGCCCTTCGTCACGTGCCCCCAGTGATCGGCAGCGGTCCGCCAGACGGCGCTCTCCACCTTCCCCGCCTCGTCCCGGCGCAGCCGCTTGACCAGCGACCCCGTGTTGATGCCCACCGGGCAGGCGGTCTGGCACATCCCGTCAACCGCGCAGGTCTGCACGGACTCGTAGCCGTAGTCCCGCTCCAGACTCGCGACCAGGGCGGTGTCGCCGTCGAGCCGGGCCTGTTCGATGGCCCGGAGCGTCACGATCCGCTGCCGCGGCGTGAGGGTGAGGTCCTTGCTGGGGCAGACCGGTTCGCAGTAGCCGCAGGAGACGCAGCGATCCACTTCCTCCGCTACCGGGGGCGCGGTCTTGATGTGCCGCAGGTGCGCCTGCGGGTCCTCGTCCAGGATCACGCCCGGATTGAGCAGGCCCTGCGGATCGAAGAGCCGCTTGATCTGCCGCATCACCGCGTGGAGCTCGTCCCCGTACTGCCGGCGCACGAACGGCGCCATGACCCGGCCGGTGCCGTGCTCGGCCTTGAGCGAGCCGCCCTCGCCGAGCACCAGCTCCACCATGTCCTCGGTGAACGCGCTGTAGCGGTCCAGCTGCTCGGTGCTCGCAAAGCCGTCCGTGAGCATGAAGTGGATGTTGCCGTCCTTGGCGTGACCGAAGATCACGCTGTCCTCGTAGCGGTACTTTGCGAACAGGCCGGTCAGCGCCTCGCATGTGGCGCCCAGCCGGGGGACCGGGACCACGATGTCCTCGAGCAGGGCCGTGGTGCCCTGCGGGCGGGCCCCGGCCACCGTGGCGTAGAGGCCCTTGCGCAGGTGCCACAGCTGGGCGCGGCGTGCGGGGTCGGTACTGAACGTGGCCGGTGAGCTGAGCCCCAGCGTCGGCAGGAGGCGATCGCCGTCGCCCCGGAGCTCCGCGAGCCGCTCCGGGGTCTCGGCCGAGTACTCCACGAGCAGGGCCGCGTGATCCTGCACCTGCAGATCCCGCACGACGGCGGGCGAATCGGCCAGCGAGCGGCCCACCTTTAGGGACAGGGCGTCCATGAGTTCCAGGGTGGCCGCGCCGGCCGCCACGAGCGCCGGCAGCGCAGCGTTCGCCGCGTACAGGTCGGGGAAGATCAGCAGCCCGGTGCTCGCATGCTTCAGGGCCGGGACGGTCCGGAAAACGGCGTCGGCGATGAAGCCGAGGGTTCCCTCGCTGCCCACGATCAGGTGCGCGAGCATGTCCACCGGGCGCTCGAAGTCCAGCAGCGAGTTCAGTCCGTAGCCCATGGTGTTCTTCATCGAGAACTGCCGGCGGATCTCCGCCGCGGACGCCGGATCGGAACGGACCCGGTGCCCCAGGTCCGCCAGGCCCGCGTGCAGGTCCGGTTCGAGGGAGTGCAGGCGCTCATCGGCGTCGGCGGCGCCCGTGTTGATCACGGTGCCGCTGGGCAGCACCACGGTGACGGACTCGAGCGTGCGGTACGCGTTGTCCGTGGTGCCGCAGTTCATCCCGGACGAGTTGTTCGCGATCACCCCGCCGACGGTGCACGCCACCTCGCTCGCCGGATCAGGCCCGAACTTCCGGTCGAACCGGGCCAGCCGGTTGTTGACGGCCCGCACGGTGACGCCGGGCTGCACGCGGACCCGCGCGCCGCCGTCGAGCACCTGGATCTCGCGGAAGTTCTTCCGCACGTCCACCAGGACGCCGTCGGTGACCGCCTGTCCGCTGAGGCTCGTGCCGCCGGACCGGAACGTCAGCGGCACTCCCTGCGCCGCGCTCGCCTGCAGCAGCCGGCCCACCTCGGCGGGGGAGGTCGGCACCACCACCGCCTGCGGGATGAGCAGGAAGTGCGAGGCGTCGTGGGCGTTGGCGTGCAGGTCGATGGCGCGGGTCAGGACCTGCGCCGGATCGGCGACGGCATCGCGGAGCGCGGAGAGCATGGGACGGGACTCCTTGGGCTGTGCTGTCAGTGCCGGGCGTGGTAGGGCTGCGGATCAGCGAGGCCGGCCCGCTGACGGATGCCCCGGGAGAGCCGCTCGAGCGATTTCAGTGCGCTGGTCAGCTCACGGACCGGCACCTCGAAGGGCATGTTGTGTATGGTCTCGCCGGGTACGGTCGCGGCTTCGGCCACCCGGAGGAGGTCCTCGTCGTCGTCGACCGTCAGCCCGATCTCGGTGAGCGTGTTCGGCAGTCCCACCCGGGTGGTGAACTCCACGAAGTCGCGGATCTCGTCACTCGGCGCGCCCTCCAGGACCAGCTGGGTGAGCGAGCCGATGTTGACTTTCTCCCCGTGCGCCAGCCCGTGGGTCTGCGGCGCGGCGGTCAGGCCGTTGTGGATGGCGTGCGCAGCAGCGAGGCCACCGGATTCGAAGCCGAGACCCGAGAGCAGGGTGTTCGCCTCCACGACGCGCTCGACGGCGGGCGTGACGAGATTGTCCCGCACTGCGTCCAGGGCCGGCAGCGCGTTCTCCCACAGGATGTCCCAGGACAGTCTGGCCAGTGCCGTACCGGTGAGGGTGGGCAGACCACCGGCCATGGTGGAGGCGAAGGCCCGTTGCGTGGCACGGGCCTCGAGCCACGTGGCCAGGGCATCACCGACGCCGGCGGCGAGGAACGACGCAGGGGCGTTGGCCACGAGCTGGGTGTCCACCAGGACCAGGTCCGGGTTCCTGGGGAAGAAGCGGTACTCCTCGAACACGCCGTCCTCGGTGTAGATCACCGAGAGGGCGGAGGTCGGCGCATCCGTGGACGCGACCGTCGGAACGGTGACCCAGCGGATCCCCGAGGCATGTCCGGCGGCCTTCACGGCGTCTATGGTGGACCCGCCACCGAGCGCCACGATCACATCGGAGCCGTGCTCCCGGACGAGTCCGCTCAGCCGGTCCACTTCCCGGGCGCTGGGCACCCCGTTGAACAGGACCCGGTGAGTGGGTAGTCCTGCCGAGGTCAGGGAGGTCTCGACGTCATGGGCCACGAAGCCCCAGACCATGTCATCGGCCACGAGAAGCGGTTTGCTGCCGAGTGGGGTGAGGAACTCCCCGAGCCGCCGGATGGCGCCCTTGCCCTGGACGTAGCGGCCGGGACTGATCATGGTGCGGATCGGTGCAGCAGGAACCTGGTTCGCCTCGGACATCAGAGTCTCCTTCGCTCGGTGCATGTCACCCCAGAGTAGGGCGCCGCCCGCTGTTGCGCGCCGGGAGTTCTCACCCCGCGATAACCCGGCTTGGATCGGCGTAGCGGGCGCGGCAGACTGCAGAACAAGCACTACGCATCCGCGGGAGTGCACCCGAGCCGGAAGGCACCACCGCATGATCTTCATCGTCGTCAAATTCAAGGTCAAGCCCGACTGGGCGGACCGCTGGCTGGACCTGACCCGTGATTTCACCGAGGCCACGCGGAAGGAGCCGGGCAATCTCTGGTTCGACTGGTCCCGCAGCGTCGAGGATCCCGACGAGTTCGTCCTCGTCGAGGCGTTCCAGGACGATGCCGCTGCGGATCACGTGAACAGCGCCCACTTCGCGCAGGCCATGCAGGACATGCCGCAGGCCCTCCGGGAGACCCCGGAGATCATCAGCGAGAAGATCGACGCCGAGGGCTGGGGCCGGATGGGCGAGCTCACCGTCAGCTGACGAGCCTCCGGCGCAGGAGGGGACGGACGTCGGTTCGTCCCCTCCTCACGCCATGATGAGTGCCAAGATGGGTCCATGGGACGCAATGACGCATTCACCGGCATGGCCTCGGTGCAGAAGGCCTTCGCCCTGCTCGATGTGGTGGCTGCGGACCAGCGTGGGCTGACCGCGAAGGAGATCGCCGCAACACTCGACATCCCGGTGCCCACCGTCTACCGGCTGCTGAAGACCCTGGTGGAGTCCGACCATCTGATTCATCTCAAGGACGACAGCCGTTACGCGCTCGGCTACAAGGTCCATGCCCTCGACACTTCGCTGCGCCGCCAGGTCAACACGCCCTCGGCAGTGGTACGGCTGATCATGGAGTTGCATTCCCGCAGCGAAGCCGCCGCCTATTACGCCGTGCACCGCGGCGACCACATCGTCGTCGCCCATGTGGTGGACTCCCCGGCCCACCGGCGCATCACCCCGATGGGCTTCGGTTTCAACGACGCCGCGCACGCCACGGCCTTCGGGAAGATCCTGCTCGCCGGCATGGACCCCGCCCGGCGCCGCACCTATCTGGCCCGCCACGGCATGCCGTCGATGACCGATTACACCCTCGGGAGCGTCGAGGCGCTGGACGAGGAACTCGAGCGGGTCCGGGAGGACGGGATCGCCAAGGAGCGCGAGGAGTTCATCCTCGGTGCCTCCTGCCTGGGCGCGCCCGTCATGAACGCGGCCGGGCAGATCCTCGGGTCCGTCGCGGTGTCGATGGACGCCGCCGACTTCGACCGCCGATCCGGAGCGGTGGCTACAGTGCTGCGCGACACCGCCGACCGCGTCAGCCGGGCATTGCGCGCGACGTCGGTGCTGCCGCGCCGGTGACCCGCACCGCTTGCGGCGCGGGCACGTCCCGACCGCTCCCGACACGATCTGCCGACGTCGACCGGCACTGGACGGGCACCGTCCTGCCCGGGCACGTCCTGACTCGCACCGGACGGGAAGCGGAGCCCGCGGCCCGCTCCCCGCCCGGTGGATCCGGTCCTTCCTAGATTGCCGAGGCCGCCATCTGCTGCGCGATGTGATCGGCCTGCCGGATGGCCAGCGCCACGATGGTCAGGGTGGGATTCGCCGCCGCGCCCGTGGTGAACTGGGAGCCGTCCGAGACGTACAGGTTCGGCACGTCGTGCGTCTGGCCGAATTCGTTGACCACGCCGTCCTCGGGCCGTTCGCTCATCCGTACGGTGCCCATGTTGTGCGTGGACGGGTACGGGGGCGTGCGGTGCGAGGAGCGCGCGCCCACGGCGTCGTAGAGGAGCGAGCCCTGCTGGTAGCCGTGGTTGCGCATCGCCACGTCGTTCGCGTGATCATCGAAGTGCACGTTCGGCACCGGCAGGCCGAGGGCGTCCTTGACGGAGGTGTTCAGCGTGATCCTGTTGGACTCCTGCGGCATGTCCTCGCCGACGATCCACATGCCCGCCGTGTTCTGGTAGTCGTCCAGCAGCGAGGCGAAGCCAGGCCCCCAGGCCCCGGGGTCGGCGAAGCTCGCCAGGAACGCCGGGCCCAGGGCGATGGTCTCCAGGTAGTAGCCGCCGGCGAAGCCGCGTGTGGGATCGTGCCGGGACTCATCGGCGATCAGTCCTGCCATCGTCTCCCCGCGGTACATGTGCACGGGCTGGTCGAACGTGGCATACACAGAACCGGTGGTGTGGCGCATGTAGTTGCGACCCAGCTGGCCGGAGGAGTTCGCGAGCCCGTCCGGGAACAGCGACGAGCTGGAGAGCAGCAGGAGCCGCGGTGTCTCGATCGAATTCCCGGCCACGGCGACAACCCGGGCCTTCTGCTCCTGCACCCGGCCGTCGGCGTCGATGTACATCACGCCGTCGGCCTTGCCCGCGGAGGTGTGCGTGATCTGGACGGCCTGGCTGTTGGGTCGCAGATCCAGCTTGCCCGTGCGGAGCGCCTTCGGGATCTCCGAGACCATGGTGGACCACTTGGACTTGTTCTTGTCGCCCTGGAAGTTGAAGCCGTCCTGGATGGACGCGGGCCGGCCGTCGTAGGGTTCGGCGTTGGTGCCGTAGGGGCCCGTGGCGTAATGCCGGTAGCCGAGCTTGTCCGCGCCGGCAGCCAGGACCTTGTAGTTGTTGTTCGCGGGCAGAGCCGGACGGCCGTGGCGGTGGGTGCTGCCGATCTTCTTCTCGGCCTTCTCGTAATACGGTTCCAGGTCCGCCAGCGTGATGGGCCAGTCCAGCAGATTGGCGCCGTCGATCTCCCCGTAGGTGCTCAGGGCCTTGAACTCGTGCGCCTTGAACCGTGGGGTGGCGCCCGACCAGTGCGTGGTGGTGCCGCCCACGGCCTTGACGATCCACGCCGGCAGGTTCGGGAAGTCCCTGGCGATCCGCCAGGAGCCCGACGTGGTGCGCGGGTCCAGCCAGGCCATCTGGTGGAACGCCTGCCACTCGTTGTTCTCGTAGTCCTCGTTGCGCAGGTAGCCGCCGGCCTCCAGGACCACGACCTTCACGCCCTTCTCGGTCAGCTCGTGCGCGAGGGTGCCACCGCCCGCTCCGGAGCCGATGATGACGACGACGGAATCGTCGTCGTGGGCGAAGCTGGCGGATCCTTCTACTGCTGATTCGTGGGTCATGCTGAGGTGGCTCCTTCGACGATGTCGGACCCCTTGAAGAGGTCATCGAACGGGTGGTCGGTGCTTTCGATGGTGTCGCGGTCGGCGCTGGTCGCGACATCCTGTGCGGGTGCTGCGGCGGTGACGATCTCGTAGTCCAGGGGGCCGATCTCGGTCAGGGTCTCCTCGGACTCCTCGATACGGGGGTCGGGGAGCCAGTCCAGATCGTCGAAGCCTCGATGCAGATAGCCGCCCTTGGAGAAGGACTCGCCCTCGTAGCCAAAGATGTTCCAGACCTCGGGGTCGTCGTAGAGGCTCAATACCGTGGCCCGGCGGATGGAGCTGAAGAACTCCAGGTCGCCGAGGGCCTGAAGGGCGCCGAGCGCCTGATCGTCGGGCAGATCCACGAAGGGCGTCCCGTCCGGTGCGTCGAGGGTGAGCAACCCCTGAGTCAGCGCCATCCGCGACCAGGTGGGTTCCGCCGATTCTGCGATGATCCTGTCCGCCATCCGTTCGTAGGGGCCGTCCGGCACCTGCGGGTGCGGGAAGGCCACCCGGATGACCCTGATGAGGGTGCGCCGGGCTTCATCGGTGAGCTGCAGCGCGTCAGGAGCGGGTGTGTGTGCGGGGTCCGCCATGATGTTCTCCCTGTGGTGGTGTTCGGTCGGTTCTATCGGTCGGGGGTCAGGTGGTGCGGTGCGGCACCAGGATGCCGCGGCCCAGGAGCGTGCCGTTGTCGAGATCGTGCATGGCCTGGACCGCGTCCTCGAGGTCGTAGACCTGGGTGTGGAGCGTGACCTTGCCCTGGGACGTCAGCGTCATCAGCTCCACCAGGTCGGTGTAGGTGCCCACGAGATTCCCGACGACGGAGATCTCGCGCGAGATGATCTCGATGGTGTCCACGTTCACGGCACCGCCGTAGCCGATGCTGAAGTAGCTTCCACGGTTCCGCAGCGCCGTGATGCCGAGGGACTCGGTGCCGTGCTCGCCGACGAAGTCGAAGACCACCTGCGCCCCGCCGCCGGTGATGTCCAGGAGCTTCCCGGCGTCGGAGGAGTTCACCGTGTGGTCCGCGCCGAGCGAGGTGGCCAGCTCCAAGGCGGCGTCGGAGTGGTCCACCACCGTGATCTCCGCGGCGGTGAGGGCCTTGAGGGACTGCACGCCGATGTGCCCGAGGCCACCACTGCCGATGACGACGGCGTGGCTGCCCGGGGGCAGCAGCGGGACCGCCTTGCGCACGGCGTGGTAGGCGGTGAGGCCGGCGTCGGCCAGGGCGGCGATGTCCGCGGGGTGCAGACTCGCATCCAGCTTCACCACCGAGCGGGCGTTGGTGCGCATGAACTCGCTCATGCCACCGTCCACGTTGAGCCCGGGGAAGGTGGAGTTTTCGCAGTGGGAGTCCTGGCCAGCCCGGCACGGCAGGCACAGGCCACAGGTGACGAGCGGATGCATGATCACGGTGTCGCCCGGAGCCACATTCGAGACGGCGGAGCCGACCTCCCGGACCCAGCCCGCATTCTCGTGGCCGAGGATATACGGCAGGCTGGGGTGCTGGATGGGATCCCACTGGCCCTCGATCACGTGCAGATCCGTCCGGCACAGGCCTGCGGCGCCGATCTCCACGATCACATCCCACGGCCCGGTGACGACGGGCTCGTCGACGTCGTCGATCCGTGGATCCTGGTGGTACTGGTGCACCCGGACGGCCTTCATGGAACTCCCTGCATAGGCGGTGATACCTCTGAGTGTGAGGCGGGTCACGCAGGAAGGAAAGCAGGTTTATCGCGGGATGAGAATGGGTCCTCCGTGTCGGTCGGGCGGCGCGCTTACCGGAATGCTCGGAGGGATCGGTGAGACTTCGTCCATGGACCACGACCCCACTCCGCCGTCGATGATCACCCGACTCCTCGAGGAGATTTCGTGGGAGAAAGCGGTGAACTACCGCCGTGGCGGCCGAGGAATGGAGAACGTCCTCACAGCAGAGGTGCTCATCGGTCTGGACCTGCTGCCGAGGACGCATTTCCTCGCGGCGGTCGTGGATTCCTGCTCAGGTGCCGACGAGGTACGGGCGATCCTGGCGGACCAGGCCGAGTCCGCGCGGCTGTCGCTGCTTCCCGGGGACATGTCGGTGAATCCCGCTGTGGTAGGCCAGAAGTTCATCGTGCAGCCGGACGCGCTGATCCTTAGCCCGAGGGTCTTCGCCTTCGTCGAGGCGAAGCGCATCAGGACCAGCGCCTTCCAGCCGGAGCAGCTTGCCCGTGAGTACGTGACCGTCATGAACAACGCGGGGGACCGCACTCCACTGTTGTTCCTCCTCGGCGTCGAGCCTCCCGTCTCCGTGAGGGGACTCGGCAAGATGTCGCTGCAGGACGCCGTCAGGCTGCATCTGCCCGCCGTCCTCGAGCGAGCGGGAAACACGGGGCCGACCGAGGAAGAGCTGATGGACCGGCTCGACGACGTCGTCTGCTGGATGTCCTGGGAGGACCTGCTCGCATCGGTGAGTACGCAGCTGGCCGCCTTCTCCTGCGGAGATATCAGCACCGATGCCGCCGTACATCGCACCGCGAACCAGGTGATCAGCGCAGTGTCCTGGCACGCTTGAGGCTGTGGCCAATGGCTCCTATATGGCCCCCGGCGATTCGACAGTGAGACCGGCTTGGATAGCGGCTACGCCCATTTCTGCGTCGTAGGTCACCAGGATGTCGGCTTCGAGGCGGATCGCCGTCGCGAGGTGAAGTGCATCGGCGCTCCTGAGCCGTCCTGGAAGTGCTGCAGCAACCAGGAAGTCTGATCGCGTGGCATCGGCTAGATCCACCCCTCTCAGAACCGCGTTCACCAAGGCTGGCGATATAGCCGCTCGTCTTTGTGATGCGCAGTGCAGTTCGGTGTGAAGGAGCATGGAGGACACGATGTCGAGATTCGGCGTACCTGATAGGTACTCGGCCACTTGTTCGGACTCGCGCTCCTCGACAAGAAGCTTCAGGGCAGCGGACGTATCCAAATAGGCGATCATCGATCAGCGCGAAGATCAGAAAGAATGTCGGCAGACGCGTCCTCGATCTCTACGCGCTGTAACAATCGGAAGTCGACTCTTCCTGCGGGCGCGGGGCGTATACCGCCTGAGCGGAGCAGTTGCTCGTAGGGAGTGCGGGACGGCGGGACGAGTATTGCGGCAACCTCGCCGTTGTTGGTGACGCTGATCGTCTCGCCGTTCTTGACACGTTCGAGGATTTTGCTGCTCTGGTTTCGTAGCTCGCGATGCGGGATTATTGTCATAGGAGCCTCCGTAGCAAATGTAGCAAATCTAGCTGCCGACCGATAGGGATCGATGGGCGCGTAGCGGTGCCGGCGCGAAGGGGACGGGACCTCCACGCCGGCACCTGTTCAGGGGCAATCCGGTCCGCGGATCAAGCTCTCGTTGGCGGTGATCGCGGACAGGATTGCATCAGAGCCCTGTGCGAATCACAGGTCCGCGCGGAGGCCCTTCATCTCCTCGATCTCGGCCTGCTGGGTCTCCACGATCGTCTCGGCCATGGCAAGGGTGTCCGGGTACTCGCCGTTGTCGATCTCGGTGCGCGCCATGTCGATCGCGCCCTCGTGGTGGGCCGTCATGGACTCGAGGAATATGCGGGACGCTTCTGGACCATCGGCGGATTCGAGGTCGGCCATCTCGTCCTCGCTCATCATCCCGCCCATGCCCATCCCGCCCATCTCTCCCATATTTCCCATCGACCCGGAATCGGATCCCATGGAGCCCATGCCCTCGCCGCCCATGGGGCTGTCCCACGTCTCGAGCCAGCTCTTCATGGTCTCGATCTCGGGGCCTTGAGCGGCCTTGATCCGAGAGGCGAGGTCCGCGATCTCGGGGGTGACGCCGTCCTTCGCGAGCATCAGCTCGCTCATTTCGACGGCCTGCTCGTGGTGCGGGAGCATCATCTGCGCGAACATGACGTCCGCGATATTGTGCTCTTCCGCCGCGGCGTCGGAGCTTGTATTCGCCGTTGCATCACTGGACGGCGTCGCCCCGTCCGGGGCGCTCGTGGCGGGGGCCGCGGCTGCCGAGCTGGAGGTGTCCGTGCTGCCGGTATCGGCGCCGGCGGTCGAGCCGTCGTCGGTCCCGCAGGCGGAAAGGGTGAGTGCCGTCGCAAGGCTCAGGGCGGCAAGGGAAAGGGAACGCTTCATTATGGTCAGATCCTTCAGAACTCGAAAAAGGGTGTGCTGTCAGTCGCTCTCGCCCGCTCGAAGGGGCGGTGTATGCCAGCTGCGCACGCTGTCAGGCGCCTGCGGGCACACGGGGAATCCGGCCCTGCCACCAGTAGTGACGGGAGCGGGCCGCGGATTCTACGTGCGGCTGATGCAGAGCTGAGCCAGGGAAGGAGTAGGGACTGTTCGGGAGGTCTGGTCCGCCAGGGGTGGTCCCCGCCGGAGCAGGGAGAATGCCAGGGCGCGGCCGGTCGGGGTGAGGAGCCAGGCGATCCCAACGAGGACAAGAGCCAGGATGCACATGCCCAGCGCCATCTCGCCAGAGCAGTCCGTATCGCATCCCACAAGCACGGTCTGGTCGCCGTGACTGTCTGGCGCCGTCAGCGCAGCAAGCGCCGAGTTCGCGGAGTGCGCAAATGATCCGGCCGCAGATGATGCAGGCCCGCCGTCGATCGCGTCCGTCCCGGCGGCTGTGTTTCCGGCGACCGCATGCGCGGCCGTGGAGGTGGACGCCGAACCCGTGGCCTGATGCGGCGTTGCGCCGTGGCCGCCCATCCAGACATGCATGGCGAGGATGCCGATGATCACCGCGGTCAGGCCGATGAGCGAGAACAGGGCAGGAAGTATGGAGGAGGGTGTGTGCGGCATCGCGGGACGACGTCGTCCTGAACTGATTCCCATCACCACCACCTCCCCTCGCCCTACCGTCTACCGGTCATGCCGGACAGGTCTAAATCTATACCCCCTAGGGGTATGGATCAACGTGGTCTCCTGAGCCGGAGTCAGCTGTTAGCCGATTCCGGCTCCAAAAGATTCTTCCGTTCGGCAACGGTGATCTACTGGAACGTCACGCAGAAGCCTGCAGAGAGGAGCACTACTGATGACTGAATCATCGGACCTTCCCTCGGTCACCGCGAGTCTCCGCCTCATCCGGGACGAACTCGCCGGAGCAGCGGACGGCCTCCAGGGGGACCAGCTCGGTGCGCTCGTCACCGAGATCCAGCAGGCTCGACGGGTGTTCGTCACCGGCGGCGGACGCAGCGGACTCGCCTTGCGCATGCACGCCATGCGCCTCATGCACCTCGGTCTGACGGTCCACGTGGTGGGCGAGACGACGACGCCGGCCATCGACTCGGGCGATCTCCTGATCGTCGCGTCCGGCTCCGGTACCACGGCCGCTGCGGTCGCAGCAGCCGAGACCTCGGTCTCCGAGGGTGCCCGCGTCACGGCCCTGACCACTGACGGCGAGTCGACGCTCGCGAGTATTGCCCACGCCGTCGTCGTCATCCCCGCCGCGCAGAAGACGGACCACAGCGGCGCTGCTTCCCACCAGTACTCCGGCAGCCTCTTCGAGCAGGCGCTGCTGCTGGTGCTCGACGCCGTCTTCCACACGCTCTGGCAGTCCGACGGCACTCCCGCCGAGGAACTCTGGCCCCGGCACGCGAATCTCGAGTAGAGCACGCGAACCTCGAGTAGCGCCCCACTCTCCATTTCCAGCAAGCAAAGGACACCAATGAAACTGCAACTCGCCATGGACGTACTGACACTCAAGGACGCCCTCGAACTGTCCGGGAAGGTGGCCGAGTACGTCGACATCATCGAACTCGGCACCCCGCTGGTGAAGAACGCCGGTCTTGCGGCCGTCACCGCGATCAAGGCGGCCCACCCCGACAAGATCGTCTTCGCCGACCTGAAGACCATGGACACCGGCGAGCTCGAGGCCGGTGCGGCCTTCGAGGCGGGCGCCGACCTCATGACCGTGCTCGGCGTGGCGGACGACTCAACCATCGCCGGAGCCATCAAGGCCGGGAAGGACTACGGCCGCGGCGTCGTGGTGGACCTCATCGGCGTCGACGACAAGGCCGCCCGGGCCAAGGAGGTCACCGACCTTGGCGCCGAGTTCGTCGAGTTCCACGCGGGCCTCGACGAGCAGGCCCAGGACGGCTACGACCTGGGCACCCTGCTGACCGCGGGCAAGAAGGCCGGCGTCCCGTTCTCCGTCGCCGGTGGTGTGGAGCTCGACACCATCAAGGACGTGCAGGCCTCGGGTGCCGACGTCGCCGTCATTGGCAGCGGCATCTACAGCACTGATGATCCCGCTGAGGCTGCCCGCGCACTGCGCGACGCCATCAGCTGATCCTCCCGACTCCCCAGAGGGAGTAGTGCGCAGAAAGGCCGGCTCCCGCGGGGAGCCGGCCTTCCAGTCTGTAAGGGTGCTCGCTACCGCACGGAAGTCCTCAGCCCTTTCTCCCGGGCGACGACGCCGTCGATATCCACGAAACCATCGATCGCCTCGACTGCCGGTGGCTTCGTGGCGAAGCTCAGACCGACCATGACGACGACGTTCGCGATCAGCCCGAGGATGCCAGGGTTGATGTCGAACAGTGGCTCGGCCGCGAACTGGTAGTAGTAGTTCACCAGGGCGCCCACGAGCAGCCCGGCGATCACGCCGGGAGCCGTGGCCCGGCGCCAGTAGAGGGCGCTGTAGACGGCCGGGGCGAACTGAACGATCGATCCGTACGCGCCGAGCAGCAGCGCGATGAGCCCCTGCCCGCCGAACACCGCGATGAGGTAGGCGGCCCCGCCGATCACGACGACGGCGGTCCGCATGGTCACCAGCGTCCGCTGCTCCGGCATGTTGGGCCTGATCTGGTGCACGACGCCGTTCGTGAACTCGATGGAGGCGCTGTGCGTGATCGCGTCCGCAGAGGACATGGCGGCTGCCAGCGCACCCGCGCCCACCAGACCGTAGAGCCAGCCCGGCATCTGGAGCACATTCGTGATCAGGTGGGGGAGGATCTCGTCGGGAAGGACGTCACCCGACTGCACGGTGCCGATGGCTGCGAAGCCGGCAAGCAGCAGCGGGATCAGGAACAGGGCGAAGATGGGGTAGATCAGCACGGTGCGCTTGATGGTGACGGGCCGCGACGAGTACGACTTCGAGAACAGGTGCGGCCACATCAGGATGCCGACGAGGGACACCAGGATGGTGGTGGTGTAGGCCGTGGCCGACATCGTGGAGCCCTCGGAGCCGATCTCCAGGAACCCTGGCCGATCGCGGGCGATGCTCGAGAACATGGCGCCGGTGCTGCCGTGGAGCTGGACGACGACGACGATCCCGATCACCCAGGAGATCACCACCATCAGGATGGCCTGGAAGACGTCGGACCAGGCGGCGGCGCGCAATCCGCCGGTGGCCACGTAGACCACCACGATGCCGTAGGCGGCCAGGGCGCCGAGCCAGAACGGGACCTTCCCGTCGGTCATGATGTTGAAGATGTACGCCATGCCCTTCATCTGCGTCGCGAGGTACTGCACGAAGGCGAAGAGCGCGATGACGGCGATCAGCACGGGGATGGCCCGGTTGCGGAAGCGTGCGAAGAGGAAACCGGAGACGGTGTAGAGATCGAGGCGCTGGCCGATCTTCCGGATCTTCGGACCGATGATGTACCAGGGCAGGATGCCGAACGCCGTGTAGACGATGATGTAGTACGCCGGTGCTCCGCGGTCGAAGGCCCAGCCCGGTGCGCCGAGGAACGAGAACGCGCTGAAGACCGCACCGCCCATGAGGCAGGCCGTGACGAGGATGCCGAGGGTACGGCCGGCGACGGCGAATTCACTGACGGATCCGCCGCGGCCCTTGCCCGCCCAGAGGCCGATGAGAAGTGCGACGGCCAGATAGGCCAGCATGATCATGAGTGCCCATTGCCAGTCCTGCATCAGTCCTCACCCTCCTGCTGCTTGTTCTCCGGGTCCAGGAAGTAGAGGACGATCACCGCGACGAACACGATGAGCACCCAGAGGATCACCCAGAAGAAGCTGAACGGGAAACCGAGAACGATCGGCATCTCGCGATTCGCGAAACCGTAGAGCGGGAAGATCAGCGGCAGGAACGCCGCCACGGACACGATCGTGAAGATCGTGGTGAACGTTCGCTTTTTCATCCTTCACCTGCTTTCTCTGTTGTGCTGGTGGTCAGTGCCCCATGGATCAGTTCGGTGGCCACGTCGGTGAGGGCGCGGAGACCGGAGACCATGTCGTCGTCGGTGGTGAACTCGCGTTCGCAGTGGGAGACGCCGTCCACCGACGGGATGAACAGCATCACGGAGGGAACCATGCTGTTCATGGCCACGGAGTCATGTCCCGCCATGGTCTGGATGCGGCGGATCCCGAGTCCGAGCCTGGCCGCCACCTTCTCGGTGAGCTCCACGCCGTTCTCCGGGAAGTGTTGGACAGGGCGGACGTCGAAGTCCCTGACCGTGATCTGCAGGTGCTGTTCCTCGGCGAACGCCTCGATGTCACGCATGAGACTCGCCCGGGCAGCCGCCACGATGTCCGGGTCCCCCGAGCGCAGGTCCGCCACCAGGTGCACCCGGCGGGCGACGACGATGGGTGAGTTCGGCTCCACGTTGAACCGGCCGACGGAGGAGACCATGGCCTCCTCCTCGAACTCCTTCGTCAGCTCGTGGACGAGCTGGACCACTCTCGCCGCCCCGAGCAGGGCATCATGGCGGTCCGCCATGGCGGTGGCGCCGGTGTGGGACTGCTCGCCGAGTACCTCGATGTCGAGCTTCTGCGTGTACCAGCTCGAATCGACCGCCCCGAGTGCCAGGGACTCGCGCTCGAGCCGGCGGCCCTGCTCGATGTGCACCTCGGCGTAGGCGACGGCCTCCGGGCGCTCATCCGTGCCGAGGAAACCGATCCCGCCCAGGGCGTCCCGGACGGAGACGCCGTCGAGATCCTGGACCGCCAGCATGTCCTCCTGGTCCATCAGCCCGGCGTAGACGGAGCTGCCCATGAGCGACGGCGGGAACCGGGCACCCTCCTCGTTGAACCAGTTGACGACGGCGAGATTGTGCGTGGGGGGATCCGAGGCCGCGATCTGTTCGCTGATGGTCCGTGCGGCGTGCAGGGCTGCGATGACGCCGAAGGCGCCGTCGAAGCGCCCGGCCAGCGGCTGGCTGTCCAGATGGGATCCGATGAGCACGAAGGGCGCTCCGGGTGTCCACTCCAGCAGCGCGAACATGTTGCCGATGCCGTCCACGCGGACGGGCCAGCCCTGCCGCGCTGCCCATTCGGCGAACCAGGTCCGGGTCCGGCCGTCCTCCGGCGTCGCGGCCTGGCGTTCCACGCCGTTCCCGCTCGTGGCGCCGATGGTCGCGACCTCGTGGAAGTCCGTCAGGAAGGCTTCAGCGGACACGGTGGGGCTCCTTCGGCTCAGGGATGTCGGCGGTCTGGTGGCAACAGGATCATGGGGCGGACCACACGCACTCGCCGCCCACCCAGGTGGAGCGGACGGCGGTCCGGTGGATCTCGGAACCCGCGACGGCGGTGATGTCCTGATCCAGCACCACGAAGTCCGCGAGCTGTCCGGGGGTGAGGCGGCCCTTGATGTGCGCCTCGCCCGTGGCTGCGGCGGAGCCGTGGGTGTAGACCCCGAGGGCATCGAGGACGTCCAGCCGCTGCTGCGGCCCGACGACGAGCCCGTCGGCGGATTCGCGGGTCACCATGCTCTGCAGGGCCACGAGCGGATCGATGGGCACGATCGGGTAGTCGGAGGACCCCGCCACCGCGATCCCGGCGTCGAGCATGGACCGGTGGGCGCAGGTGAACTGCGCGCGGTCCTCGCCGTAGTAGGTGGTGATCTGCCGGCCGTAGAAGTGGACGAAGGCCCCGAACGGGACCGGGGTGACGCCGGCCCGCTTGATGCGGTCGATGATGCCGGCGTCCACGATGCTGCAGTGCTCTATCCGGTGGTTCATGCGTGCTTGCGCCGGTTCCGGGGGCAGGGCTTCGATGGCGTCGAGGACCTTGCTGATCGCCAGATCACCGTTGGCGTGGACGGCGGCGCGCAGACCGGCGTCGTGCACCTGCCGGAGCTGCTGGGTGAACTGCTCGTCGTCGAGGACCTGCAGGCCGTTCCCGGAGTCGCTCTCGCCGGGGTAGGGCCGGCTGCAGAGGCAGGTACCGCCGCCGAGGGCGCCGTCGAGCATCATCTTCACACCGGCGAACTGGAGGCGTGTGTCGGCGGGGGAGACCGGAGGTGAGGCCGGATCGAAGTAGCTGTGCCAGAGCAGCATGTTCACACGCGGCGTGAGCGTCCCGGCGTCGAGCGCCGCGCGGTACAGCTGCTCCTCCACGGGGGTGACGATGGCGTCGCAGTAGGACGTGATGCCCACCGCGTGCAGTTCGGCGTTGACCTCGGCCAGTGCGGCGGTCCGGGCGGACAGCTCGGTCGGGTCCACGATTTTGCCCTTGCCCGTGCCGGGCAGCCACTGGTCCAGCCAGGCGCACTCGAACATCCAGCCGTTGAGCGAGCCATCCTCATCGGTCAGGAGCTGCCCGCCCGCAGGTGCATCCGCGGCGGTCCTGTAGCCCATCAGCTCGAGCGCGGCACTGTTGGCGACCGCGCGGTGGAAGCTGTACTGGATGAGCAGGATCGGCCGGTCGCCGGAGATGGAATCGAGGAAGGCCCGGTTGACGACGTCGGCCGTGAGCCGGCGGTCGTCGAGGGCGTGCCCGATCACCCAGGCGCCATTGGGGACTGTCGCGGCGCGGGCGGTGACGGCCCGGCGTAGGTCGTCCGGGTGGTCCACCTCGGTGAGATCGAGCCTGGCGCGGGCCAGGGCGGCCTGGGAGACGTGGCAGTGGGCGTCGTTGAAGCCCGGGACCACGAGGGCGCCGTGCAGGCGGATCTGCTCGGCGTCCGGGTACTGCTCCTCCAGCAGCGCGAGGGTGCCGGTCGCAGCGATCCAGCCGTCACGGACCGCGAAGGCCTCCGGCTCCGTGCCGTCGAGGGCGATGATCCGCTCGGCGGTGAAGATCCGCACGGGATGCCCGGCGCCGTCCACCCTACGAGCCCGTGTAGTACCGGTCGGCCACCTCGAGTGCGGCGTCGAGGGCCTCGACGCCCTCCGCGATCTCCTCCGCGGAGGTGTTGCACGGCGGGACCACGTGGGTGCGGTTGAAGTGCGTGAAGGGCCAGAGGCCGTGCTTCTTGCACTCGGCGGCGAACTCGGTCATGGGCCGCGCGTCGTCGCCCGTTGCGTTGAACGGCACGAGCGGTTCGCGGGTCTCGCGGTCCCTTACCAGTTCCAGGGCCCAGAAGACGCCGAGCCCGCGGACCTCACCCACGCTGGGGTGGCGCTGGGCGAGCGCGCGCAGGGCCGGGCCGATGGTGTCCTCGCCCAGGGAGCGGGCGTTCTCGACGATCCGCTCGTCGTGGAAGGCGGTGATGGAGGCGACGGCGGAGGCACAGGCCAGCGGGTGCCCGGAGTACGTCAGCCCGCCGGGGAAGGGCCGGTCGCGGAAGTACTCCGCGATGCTGTCGGAGATGATCACGCCGCCCAGGGGCACATAGCCGGAGTTGACGCCCTTGGCGAAGGTGATCAGATCGGGTGTGACGTTCCACCGGTTCACCGCGAACCACTCACCGCACCGGCCGAATCCGGCCATGACCTCGTCGGCGATCATCATGATGCCGAACTCGTCGCACAGCGCCCGGACCCCGGACAGGTAGTCCTCCGGCGGCACCAGGATGCCGTTGGTCCCGACCACGGGCTCGAGGATGATGGCCGCGATGGTGTGCGCCCCCTCCACCGTGATGGTGTCGCGCAGGTGGGAGAGCGCGCGGTCGCACTCCTCCTCCTCGGTCGTGGCGAAGAACGCCGAGCGGTACAGGTACGGGCCCCAGTAGTGCACGACGCCGGCCATCGCCGGTTCCGAGGCCCAGCGGCGCGGATCCCCGGTCATCGAGATGGCTCCCGCCGTCGAGCCGTGGTAGCTGCGGTACGCGGCCATGACCTTGTGCCGTCCGGTGGAGAGCCGTGCCATGCGGACGGCGTTCTCCGTGGCCTCGGCCCCGCCGTTGGTGAAGAACACGGTATTCAGATCTCCCGGCGCCACCTCGGCGATCAGGCGGGCCGCCTCGGAACGGGCGTCGTTGGCGAAGGCGGGCGCGATGGTTGCGAGCTTCCCGGCCTGCTCCTGGATCGCCGCCACGACGGCCGGGTGCTGGTGGCCCAGATTGAGGTTGACGAGCTGGGAGGAGAAATCGAGATACCGGGTGCCGTCGTAGTCCCAGAAGTAGGAGCCGCGGCCACCGGCGACGGGCAGCGGGTCGATATGACCCTGGGCGGACCAGGAGTGGAATACGTGGGTCCGATCGAGGCGGCGAACCTCGGCACCGGCCTCCGGATCGGCTGAGATGTCAGTTGTCGACGTCATGGGGTCCTCCTGCGCATGGGCACCACGAGCGGCTCTCGAATGGCGGCCTCTTCCTGCCTCCGAGGATAGGGGCGAAAACCTACCACTACAATAGGAGTTTTGTTATGTTACATAAATGAGCGATGTGACAACTGTCCTAGGTGAGCGTCTCGAGAGCCGCACGGCTCGCGGTCTCGCGCAGGCCGTCAGCAGGGCCGTCCGTGACGGAGTGCTGGATCCCGGCACGAAGCTGCCGGCGATCCGTGCCGTCGCGCGGGACCTCCAGCTCTCGCCCACGACGGTCAGCGCCAGCTGGTCGCTGCTGGCACGATCGGGCGCGATCGTCACCGACGGCCGTCGTGGCACCACGGTGGCCGAACCGCACACGGCATCCGACCGGTACCGGCAGGCGCTGGAGCATCCCACCCTGTTCAGCCTGGATCTGTCCACCGGTGTGCCGGACCCGCAGCTCCTGCCGCAGTTGGACAAGGCGCTGACCTCCGTCACGGGTGCCACGACGCCGAGCAGCTATCTCGACCCGCCCGTGGTACCGGAGCTGGTGGCTGCGCTCCGTGCGGACTGGCCCTATGCGGCGGAGGAGTTCGGTATTACCGATGGGGCCATGGACGCGGTGGATCTGGCCATCCAGTGCTTCTTCCGGTTCGGCGACCGGGTGATCGTGGAGCATCCCACCTTCCCGCTGCTGCTGGACCGGCTCGAGGCAGCCGGGGTGGAGGTGGTGGGTGTGCAGCTGGACGAGGAAGGCATGCTGGTGGAGTCGCTCGAGAAGGCGCTGGGCACTCCGGCCGTCGCCGTCATCCTGCAGCCCAGGGCCCAGAACCCCACCGGGGTCTCGCTCACGCGCCCACGAGCCCGTGCGCTGGGCGAGGCGCTCAGGGGCACCGGCACCCTGGTGATCGAGGACGACGCCGCAGGATCGGTGGCCTCGACGGCACCGCTGAGCCTCGGCGAGGTGGTGCCGGAGCAGACACTCCACATCCGCAGCTTCTCCAAGTCCCACGGACCCGATCTGCGGCTCGCCGCCGTCAGTGGATCGCGCAGCATGATCGGCGCGATGAACGCCCGGCGGCAGCTCGGTCAGGGCTGGAGTAGCCGCCTGCTGCAGCGCATTCTGCTAGTGCTGCTCACCGACGATACTGCCGTGACCCAGGTGGCGACGGCGCGGCACGAGTATCAGCGACGGCGTGACGCCGTCGTCGCGGCGCTCGCCGAGCACGACGTCGTGGTGGCGGGCAGCGACGGCATCAACCTCTGGGTGCCCGTCCTCGACGAGTCGGCAGCGCTGGTCAGACTCGCGAGCCAGGGGATCGGCGCCACCCCGGGGACGCCGTTCCAGGTGCTGCCGGAGAAGAGCGGCCACATCCGGGTCACGGTCGCGACCGTGACCGTGACCTCGGGAGTGGAGGAGCTTGCCGGGAACATCGCGATGGCTGCCAGAGCCGGCCGATGGACGGGTGGGCGCTGAAAGTCCACGTACACCTTCACCAGAGGGTTCGACGGCGGCGTAGAAGCAGGTGACGGTGCAGGCAAGGTTCTCACGGAGGAACCAGATGACCGTCCCGCTGGAAGAAGTATGGTCGAGAAGGGGACTGCGGCTGGCAGCCGGATGGTCGTACCGTAATAATTTGTCGAGCTTTGCCTGAACTCACATCTCTCAGAGAGGTTTCATCATGTCATCATCACAATTGGCGGGGCACGTGGTCATCGTCACCGGCGGCGCCTCCGGCATCGGCGGAGCCACCACCCGGGTGTTGGTCGCCCGCGGCGCGAAGGCCGTCGCTGTGGACATCAATGAAGAAGCCGGCCTGGAACTTATCTCGGACCTCGGAGAGCACGCCGCCTTCCTCAACGGTGACGTGTCCGCTCCGGATGTAGCCGCCCAAGCCGTCGCACTCGCTGTCGAACGATTCGGCAAACTCACGGGACTGGTGAACAACGCTCACGCCTCACGGCAGAAGCCCTTGCTCGAACTTGAGGCAGCCGACTGGGAGCTCTCCTTCGGAACGGGATTCTGGGCCACGGTCCAGTTCATGAAGGCAGCCCATCCGGAGCTCTCGAAGGTCGGCGGCTCGGTCGTCAACTTCGGCTCGGGTGCCGCCATCAGTGGGCAGGAGACGCAAGCCGCGTACGCTGCCGCCAAGGAGGCGATCCGGGGTATGTCACGGGTAGCCGCCAGCGAGTGGGCGCCGTCGGGGATCCGTGTGAATGTCATCTCTCCGTTGGCCCACACCAGCGGGGTGGAGGCGTGGTCGAAGGCCGCACCGGAGCAGTATGAGCAGGTCCTCAAGTCCACCCCTTTGGGTCGTTTCGGTGACCCGCAAACCGACGTCGCCCCGATCGTCGCGTTCCTCCTCTCTGAGGATTCCCAGTACATGACCGGCCAGACACTCATGGCTGATGGGGGCACGCACAAGTTGTACTGATGACCGTGTGAGACCTTCCGTCTCAGGGCGGAGGTGGGTGGTGAGCGTGAGCTCCTCGTTGACGACAGTCCGTTTGAATCTCTCGCGCAGGACGCCGTAACCCGAGTGGTGGAGCGGTGGGGTTCCCTGGACTCCGCACGTAACGATGCGGGGAATCGGCACCGCCAGCATTCCATTCACTGAACAGGACCTGAGGCATTTCCACCTGATGCCTATGGCGCCGTTGACGCTGCGGTCCCGATTAAGCGGACGGCCTCGGCTGAGGAACAGGCCGCCGCTGTGTGGTTATCAGGTCAGTCAAGTTACATCACGGGTACCCTAATCCAACCTCGAGAGCGGGTGCCGGATTCTCCGAAGGCACTAGCGCCGAATCCAGGTTTCTACCCGCGCCGACCCCGCATCCGGAGGGGTCTTCGGAGCTACCTGGGAGCGAGGGGTTCGCACGGGCCGTGGAAGCCGGACTCGGTGGATTCAGGATGAGATTGGGCACTTGGCCTTAGCCAAGGCATTGACCGAGGCCCATCAATTCTCTCGTCGACGCGGCGCTATCCAGGGTGGTCAGAGCTCAGGGTTGATGCGGGAGGGATAGACGAGTACGCAGCTTGGGAGAGCATTTTCAACTCGTCGTGATCCGACCCTCCCGGAAGTACGATCAACTTCGTGGTGGAAACAGATGGCAGGGTTGTGCTGGAGATGGTGAGCCGGTCAGTGATATCGCTGCAAGGTGTTCTGCGGCGGAATGGCCAATGCGTGCGGTCCGCGGCGTCGATGAAGGATGTAGCGCAGGAAGAAGCCCTGACACGAAGCCCTCAACCACGATTTCGAGGCTGCTTGAATAAACCTCGACGTCAGCGCTACAGCGGTCGCGCTGCGACCGTCCTACGAGCGTAGTTTCTGCGTCTTCATAAGGGGTGACACATCAGCTTCCGTTCCGGGTCCACCAGATGTTCCTCTAACCGATTAGGGTGAGGGAAAGCACTCAAAGCAGGGGGAATCGTGGAATTTGCGGAACGACTGACAGCGTTGGCTGCGAAGGTGCGGCAGCAAAAGTCTCAGATCGATACGGAGGAAGCGACGAAGAACGCCTTCGTGATGCCCTTCATCTCGACCATCCTCGGGTACGACGTCTTCAACCCACTGGAGGTGGTCCCCGAGTTCACTGCCGATGTCGGTGTGAAGAAGGGCGAGAAGATCGACTATGCGATCATGCACGGCGGAACTGTCCAGATACTTATCGAGTGCAAAAAATCAAAAGAACCGTTGAAGATCGAGCATGCTTCTCAGCTCTACCGGTATTTCGCCGTTACCAATGCTCGCATCGCAATTCTCACCAACGGTGAAACTTACGAATTTTTTACTGACCTCGACGCGCCCAATCGTATGGATGCCAAGCCATTCCTCGTGCTGGATCTCAATGACATCGACGAAACGCTCATACCCGAGTTGATGAAGTTGACCAAGGAGATTTTCGACCTCGATTCGATCATCAATGCAGCAGGAGAGTTGAAGTACATCGGTCAGATCAAGAGGACGCTCGCTTCGCAGTTCAAAGAGCCTGACGCCGAGTGGATTAAGTTCTTGACGATTCGAGTGTACGACGGCGGCGCCTATACGCAGAAGGTTCGCGAGCAGTTCACAGTCCTCGTAACCAAGGCAACCAAGCAGTTCCTCAACGAGCAGGTGAATGACCGGCTCAAGACCGCGTTAGGAGCTCCAAATTTTCCGCTGGCAAATGAGTCGGCAGTAGCTGCGACAGTCACCAGTGAACAAATCGTGGAGGAGGACCTCAATGAAACGGGTGTCGAGACAACAGTCGAGGAGCTTGAGGGCTACCAGATTATTCGTGCCATTGTCTGCAACGAAGTAAAGCCTGCGCGCGTGGTTCAGCGAGATGCGAAGTCCTACTTCGCAGTGTTGCTCGACGACAATAACCGGAAGCCGATCGCGCGCCTGCATTTCAACCGAGTACAGAAATACCTGGGTGTCTTCGATGCGCAGAAGGTCGAACAGCGCATTCCGATCTCGTCACTGGATGAAATCTACGAGCATGCTGACGCGCTTCGCTCCAGTGTCAGGACTTATCTGGCGGCGGGCTGACCGAGTGTTGACCTTGAATTACACCGGGTCTTTCGACGAGTTCGCTCCTGGCTCGCCCTGACCGAGTCAGGCGGGGACGCTCGATCTCTCGCAGCTTCTGAACATGCGGTCCTATTTTGCTGACGGCTCCTGGAAGAGATCCACCCGCAGTGCCGACCATGTCTTTCGTGTGAGTGGTGAGATCGCTGAGCGACTTGCGCCAACTTTCCCGTTCGACCTTGCCGTAGACGAGCCCGTCGAGCTTGTACACATTTGCATAGCACGCAACATCGGTCTGAATCTTCTCGGCTGCGTTGAGGGTAGCTCTGCTTCTCAGCGGACTAACCACTCGGGAGAAATCGTTGACCTCCGAAATGAGACTTACTGCGTCGTTCAGCTTCTGCAAGTGCACCGCAATCAATGCCCGTCGACGCAGCTCGGCTTCCTTGATGGCTCGAAGGTGGGGATCGACGTCATTGGGCTCTGCCTTCGCCACGTGAGCAACTTCGAGCGCATCAAACCTGTCTTGGTTCGCGCTGCAAGCAGCGAGTAGAACCAACCACGAACGGATATCGGTCTTGCTGGCCGCTGTGATCGCGTTGGATCGATCAGTTGCGCTGCCGCTGATCAACGAATCGGCTATGAAGTCCAGTTGATTGAGCGCGTGGGAGCTGGCCTGCCCGAGGGACGTTCCATGGTTCGCGATCTGAGCCCAGGTAGTCTCACTGATCCGGTTTGTCTCCTGATAAAGCGTATAAGCCTTTTCCAGCACCATCGTGATGCCCTGTACATCACCGAGCGCTTTCGCCCTATTATCCGAAAGGAGCCGGTCCAGCTTCACGTCCATCGCTTCGACAAGCTTCTCAAGGTCCGCCAGGGCTGCCTTAAGTGCGGCAGCCGCGCTCAGGGCGGCGACATTGGAGACCATCATCGGATTCACCTGCGCCGGCTCGAATTTCGCGGTTGACGCGATCTGCCCTTTCACCCCTCGAATAATTCCTGCTACGGGACCATCGGGGTTGTACTCTCTGTACTTCTTCAGCAGTGCCGCCGACTCGGCGGTCATGGTGAACGTCGCTCCTGTGGTGGACGAATCCGCCAGCACGTTGAGCCCGGTCGCAGCGGCAACCGCTTCAATCGTGGCAGTTTTCGCCTTCTGCGTCAGGTCGGTACGGACCGCGAGGTCTCGAATGAATCGCTGCACTGTATTTGTTGACCCGACAACTGCAACTTCGTCTCCCGAAATGAACAGCCCGAGCTCTTGGTTCGGTTTCTCCACGCCCTTATTCAACCACTTGTAGGACGAGGAGTTCGTCTAGAAGCTGCCGAAGATATTCCTAGGCTTCAGGGATCTTGCCGAGGACGTCCACATGCACATGGTCCAGATGGCGGAGGATCTCGTTCGCCGGTGCCGGCGCCTTATAGGGGTGCCACTGCCCCCGGGTGATGCGGGCGCTCCAGAACTGGTCGTCGAAGATCACGTACTGGATGTCCAGACTCCCGGCATGGGCCACGAGCCACTGCGCCAGGAGCCATCCCCCACGCTGATTCTCCTCGGTGATCGGCCGGAAGAAGACGTCGATCGCCCGGCCGTCGTAGTGGGTGGATTCCTCCCCGTGTCCCTGGCCGACGCCACCAGGTGCGAATCCGCCCAGGCTCTGCTCACCGAATACCTCCACCATCGCCGTGCGTACCTGCTCGGCGCGGGGAGTGAGCCCGCTGTCGGTCAGCGCCTGCTCCGGCAGGTCATCGGCGGTCCCACCTCGGCAGGTCAGCACCGGTCCGGGGCCCTCCGACGGACCGACAGCCAGCGCCTGCATCACTGCTTCATCGAGATCGGCGGTGTCCGGGGTCTCTACTCCGCGGGCCTGCAGCGCGGCCGCCGTCGTCGCACGTTCCGCCTCGGCCCGGTCGAGGCCGGTCTTACCGTCCATGGTCCGGACCACGCAGTCCGGCTGCGACAGAAGGGATCCGGTCGCGGTTCCCAGGGTGTCGATCGCGCTCGGGCGAAGCAGCACGAGGGCTGTTGCGAGCACGGCGAGCACGAGGAGGACGACCACCAGTCGCAGGGAGCGGTGCGGGCGGATGTGGCGTCGGTTCGTCGACCTCGTCACGGCATGCATCCGTTCCATCGGACGAGGACCTCGAGCCGACTGCCCACCCTCGCGCAGGGGAGAACCAGCCAGACCGACCGGCAGTTAGGGACGATGACAACTCCTTCTCGACGTGCCCCGGATCTCCGCAGACCAGGGACAGGCACTGAAGGATCAATCGACGGCGGCACCTATCGGTTCCCGTGGTGGCCGCTTTGTCCGAGAACTCACGGTGGTCCCTGCAGCTCAGGTGCTCGCGACTGCTGCCAGTACGACGACGGGGAGATCGGCGACGAGGTGAGCCACGATATTCACGGCCAGGCTCCGGCGCCAGAGGTACAGTGCCCCCAATGCGACGCTCAGCGGGAAGACGACGAAGACGGTGTGGGGCAGGCCCCATGCCCAATGTGTGAGCGTGAACAGGAGTGCGGGCACGAGCAGTACCAGCACGGTCGGCGCACGCAGGGCAGTGAGCGCGCCCATCGCCACAGCCCGGTAGACGACCTCTTCGGTCACCGCGGCGGTGAGCACCCCGACGACGGCGATACCGACGTCGAACTGCGCGGCCGTCTCGACGGTGCCTGTCTCGTAGCCGCCGATCCCAGCGGCACCGACGCTCAGCAGGGGAACCGCGATCGCGAGTCCTACCCCCGCTGCAAGTGCGAGCATCGTGTCCCGAAAGCTCAGGCGTTTCAGGCCGAGCGTTTCGGCCGGGGCGAGGCGACACCAGGCAATCGCGGCGAGGATCGCGATCACCCACATCGAGGCGAGAGCTACATACGTCCCCACCGGTCCGAGGCGACTCGCGAGCGGGCCCGAGGCGAGAGTCGTGACGACGGCGGCGACGAGGCAGGTTGCCGCAAGGCCCACGAGGGCATAGTGCGATCGCGCCTGTGCTCCCGACGACTGTGGCATCTGCTCTCCAGCGCATCCGCAACGGCATTACTGGGTCGGATCAAGCGTGACCCCTTCAGGGCACCGGTAGCAATACCACCATCAGCACGGGCGGTAGGTCTTCCCGCCCGGCGCGTAGCAGCGTGGACCGGTGTACCCCGGGTACGGGTCCTGGGCTGCCGGGGGAGGCGGGGCGACGTACGGTTCGACGGGAGGGACGTAGGGCTCGGGTGCCGGCGGGAGATTGCGGATCCGCTCCTGCTCGGCGGCCGCCGCGGCTTCGGCTGCGAGGCGGTCGGCCTCGGCGCGAGCCTCTGCCTCAGCCGTGACCCGCTCGGCCTCGATGCGGGCGATCTCCACGGCGTCGGCCCTGACACGCTCGGCCTCGATCCGTTCTGCTTCCGCGAGTCTGGCGGCCTCCGCTTCGGCGGCTTCGGCGGCACGCGCGGCCTCTGCCTCTGCGCGGGCCTGGGCTTCCGCTTCCTCGAGAGCCGTGATCTCCGTGTTCACGGTAGCGAGTCGCCGCTCGCCGTCAGCGATCCGGATATCGAGGTCGCTCGCCATCGCCGCCGCTCGTGTGCCACCGAGAGCGAGGGCGCGCACGGTGTCCTTGCCGGCATCGAGCGCCTCCCGCACGGCTTTGGCGGTGACCAGGGCAGCGGCGATCCCCGCTGCGGTCGAGGCGAGGGCAGTCCCCGTCTCGCCCATGGGAGCCTCGGTTGCGGCAGTCAGGGCCTCTCCGGCCTGCGTCGCTTCGGCAGGGAGCGTGCACTCCGCCATGGGATCCAGCAGGCCGACACCTGCCTCGGTCGCCTCGTTGTACGCAGCCTGGACGTCGTCGTAGTACTTGCTGTTCGGTTCGACGAGGAGGGGGACGCCTAGGCCCACCCGCGCGAGTTCGGCGTTGACGAGGGTCTGGTCCTCGACGAAGACGGCGGCGAGGACGCGGTCGTACCGGTCGGTGCGCTCGACGTCGAAGTCCAGCGCCACCTGGGTGCCGGGCGGCGTGAGTGACTCGAGCTTCTCGGTGGCTTCCTGGCCGAGGCACTCGACCGGCTTGTCGGGGTGCTTGGTCTCGGGCGTGTCGACATTGAGCAGCCGGACCGTCTGGTCGGAGCCGTCGAAGGCGATGACGAGGGTGTCTCCGTCGATCACTCGCACCACGGTGCCGGGCTCGAACTCGGTTGCCGTCTCACCGGACGACGTCGGGCCCGTGCAGGCTGTCAGGGTCGAGGCGAGGATCGTCGCGGTCAGGAGGACAGCTGGTGCAATGCGGCGGAACTGAAGCAAATGGATCGGTCTTTTCTGCAGATACCAGGGGGATGACGGTGTACGCGGACCACACTCTACGGCTACCACTGGAATTCGAAGCATGTCTCGTTGCTGCTGGAGGGGAAATTGTGAATCACGTGCGCTTGTCCGGGGCGGGACACTGACAGGCTGCGGCAATATCCTCCGAGGAACCGGGAGCTGGTTGCTTCGACCAGCACGACCTCTGCCCTCAAGCTGCACTAGATTTCTATGGTGCAACAACAAGCAGGTGTGACCCTGTTCGACCTCGACGGCGTCCTGACGCGCCACGACACCATGGCTGCACTAATTGTTCAGCGACTGAAGCAGAAGCCTCTTCGGATCCTTGGGGTCCTGCCGCTCTTCGTAATTGCGGCCATCGCGGGAGCCCGCCGTGGGGTAGCGGCGAAGGCTAATCGACTCGCCGTACGATTGACGTTCGCCGGTTTGGCTGAGCAGGAGTACCGCGCCCTCGCCGCTACGGAGGGACAACGGATGGCGACCCGATCCGGGTTCATCAGGGAAGGCCTTATAGAGCTCTGCCGCGAAAGGCAGAAATCGTCACGCGTTGTCATCGTCACCGCATCCGAAGTGCACCTTGTCGAGGCATTCCTCACCGCTTGCGGACTCTCCAACATCGAATTGATCGCATCACACCTCGATTTTTCGACACGAGTTCCCCGTGTCAAGCTCCACAATGTGGGATCCCAAAAGATCCGTAGCCTCCGTATGGCGGGAGTCCTGATCGAGAACGCCACGTTCTACACCGACTCGGCAAGCGATCTCCCACTCGCCCTCGTCGCTGCACGCACCGTCATCGTTCACCCCAGCAAAAGATCACGCCGCCTCCTACTAGCAGCATTGCCTGGCGCGCAGCTCATCGAGTAGGACCCGCGATTACGGACCGACAGGGCCCAAACCGGGAGCGGCGGACCAGTTATTGCAGCTTCTGAGACTCCGAGTGTCGTGAAGAGCCGCTTATCGTTGCCGTCCGAGGTCTGGGCCATCACCTCCGGATCGAACGACGTCATCGACGAACGCTTGACGTGATGTATCAGCAGGACCATGGGTGCTTCGGCCATGGCCTCGTTGGGCGATGAGAACGACGTTGCGTCCGATAACGGCGCGTGCCGCGTGGACAAATCCTCTGCTGCTTCCTGCGAGCACGTGGGGGATCACCACAGCAGGGTCCTACACCGTCGAAGACGGTGTAGGAGACGAGCACACCATCGCTAGTGGCCTCGTGAATCGAGTTCCTCACCCGATGATCTCAAAAGGAGATCATGTACTACCGAGCTGACCCGTATCATTTGAACCCATGGAACTGCGTCTCCTTTCCGAGTCCGATAAGGACCAGGCACTGCTCGCCCAAAAGGAACTGGTCGCTGAACAGTTCAATTTCCTCTTGAGTTACGATGCTGATGTCGACTGGACGGAGTATCTCGAGAAGGTCGAGGACACCCGACAGGGTCGCAATCTTCCCGAGGGGTATGTTCCTGCAACCTTCTTTCTGGCGGAGGTGGGCGGGGACCTGGTAGGGCGAGTGCCGATCCGCCATAAGCTCAATCCCGTCCTGCGGACCGTCGGCGGACACATTGGATTCGCTGTCCGTCCTCGGTCCAGACGGCGTGGGTATGCCCAAGAGATGCTGAAATGCGCCATTGTGGAAGCGAAGCGGCTTGGGATCGATAACGTGCTGGTGACCTGCGACAGGGGCAATCTCGGGTCAAAGACAGTTATCGAAAGGTGTGGAGGAGTCGAGGCGCCGCAAACAGTCGACGGTTGCATGGCAAACAAGGTCCGTTACTGGATTACAACCTAAGCTCGGCTTGCTCCGTACTCAGCGTCGTGTATGAGGATTTTTCCCGTTTTGCGCTGTCACCGTGTCTCTGTCCGACGGTTGTTCCTCAACTCCCTGCAGTACGCTGGGCCATCGTGGAAGGGGCTACTACGAAGTCATTTCAGCTCTCATTGATAATCGCCATGGTGGGCGTTGCCCTGAACGGTTGCAGTGCTAACGGTGACGCCACCACCGCAGAACACACACTACCGCCGCGTCCATTGGAGAGCAGCAGCAAGTCGACGGTAGAACTGCCGGGGTCACAGGCACTTCCTCTTGAAGGAACGTGGAGCGGGGACGTCCTTCAGGGCGGCGTTGGCGTGTATAGCGTCCGCATTTCGTTTTCAGGGAACGCGGACGAGACCAAGGCAGTAGTTGAGTATCCGGAACTTGGATGTGGAGGTCTTTGGGCAACGGACAGCGCTTCTGGGAACGTGCATTCGTTCACCGAAGTAATAACCTACGGTAAAGGTTCATGTGTCACTAAGGCGCAGATCGAAATCGATGCTACTGACGCGACAAAAATAGAATATGAGGTTCTGCCGCCTTATCCAGCCAGGGCCATTTTGACCAGGGATGCTGGGCCAGCAGTCGAACTTCGCAAGTGATGTCACCCGATGCGGGTCGGCTGGCGCAACACGGGTCAGCCAGGATTCTGCGAGGCTCTCGCGGACGTCTCGCTCGCGAATTACCGGACGCACGCGGTATCGCCGGCGAGCCCATAAAGAAGGGCGCCCTCCTCAGCTTGGGCGGAAGCGTTCACGATTCCACTGATCAGGTCCGTTGGCTGCGTTCCAAGGTCGGCCATTGCGAGCAGTGACCGATTTCCGAGTTCTACATCGACGGCAGTAGTGTTCGCGGGAAACAGCAGCATCGATCCTGGGGGCTTTCCATTTCTTCGCCATCACGTCCGCCTGCCCGCTCGACGTCGTCGAATCGCCGGCCGATCAGGCCGCTGACCGCCGTCGTCGCCGGTGTGGGGTTGTTCCTGATCGTCATCGGTCTCATCACCAGCGGCATCAGCGGTGCCTTGATCATGGCCGCGACCTTCGCGTTCTTCACCGGCCTCTACACGCTGCTGACCAATAGACCGTCCTGGGCTCGTCTCGGCGGTCGCCGGGCCGGCGGCATCACCGCGGGGGTGGCCGTCGTCGCTCTCCTGGTGGGTGGGGAGATCGCGCCGGCGGACGAGACTGTCCCCACCGCCTTTGCGGAACAGGCCTCCGAGGAGGCTGCGGAGCCGTCGGACGAGGCGAGCAGCGGACCGACCAGCTCGCCGTCGCCCACACGGTCCGAAACACCGACTCCGAAGCCGACACCGACGCCGACGCCCTCCGCCACCGCCGGCACGACGCCGGACGTTGCACCACTCGATCCGGACGCTGTTGCCGAGGCGTCGGGGGATCCGTCCGCGCCGGCCAAGCAGCCCGCGGCCAATACCGAGGCGCTCGCGCTGCTGGAGACCCTGGCCGTCAAGGGCCGTGCTCCGAAGACGGGCTACGACCGCGAGGAGTTCGGCCGGGCCTGGCTCGACGTCGACCGCAATGGCTGCGATACCCGCAACGACATCCTCAACCGTGATCTCAGCGACATCGTCCACACGAACTCCGTGCCCTGCAAGGTCGAATCCGGTGTGCTGGACGATCCCTACACCGGAACCATCATCGATTTCCAGCGCGGACAGTCCACGAGCAGCGAGGTGCAGATCGACCACGTGGTGGCCCTGGCTGACGCCTGGCAGAAGGGCGCGCAGCAGTTGACCTTCGACCAGCGGGTGGCCTTCGCCAATGATCCGCTGAATCTGCAGGCCGCGGACGGCCCGGCGAACCAGCAGAAGGGCGCGGGCGACGCCGCCACCTGGTTGCCGCCGAACACCGGCTACCGCTGCGAGTACGTGGCGCGGCAGGTCTCGGTCAAGGCGACCTACACGCTCTGGGTGACCCAGGCGGAGCACGACGCCATGGAGAGGATCCTCTCCGACTGCAACGGCATCCTTGCCCCGACCAATCAGATCGCGCCGTCCGTCCAGCAGCCCTCGGAGGCTGCGCCTCCTGCTCCTGCTCCTGCTCCAGCGCCGGCACCTGCTCCTGCTCCAGCGCCGGCACCTGTTCCTGCTCCAGCTCCGGCACCAGCTCCGGCTCCGGCACCAGCTCCGGCTCCGGCTCCGGCTCCGGCTCCGGCACCGGCACCCGCTCCAGCACCTGCCGCGCCGGCGGCTCCTGTCCCCGCAGCTCCCTATTACCAGAACTGCGACGCGGTCCGTGCGGCCGGTGCAGCTCCCATCACAGCAGCCTCACCCGGGTTCCAGCCCAAGTTCGACCGCGACGGTGACGGCGTGGGCTGCGAGTAGCGGTCGCGATCCGGCCAGTGGCGGACATGACGGCCTCGACGGGACGAGCGCCGAATCAATGAGATCCAGCAGGCTCTGCCTCGGACGACGGATTACTGTCAGCTCATGAGAATCCCGCCGACGCTCTGCATGGTTGCGGCCCTCGTGACTGCGTTGGCAGCGTGCTCGGGAGCGCAGAAGGCGTCGTCGGAGACCGGTGAGGAGTCTTCGACCGACGGTATTGCCGTACCCGAGGGCTTTCCTGCAGGGGCCAAGCTGGACTACCAGCTGGGAGGCGCGTACGAGCCGGTCGACGGCGTCGACGTGGTCGTGCGGGACGTCACGGACGAACCCGCCGACGGCGTGTACTCCGTCTGCTATCTGAACGGGTTCCAGACGCAACCGGCGGAGTCGGCGCCGTGGCTCGCGGACGGGCTCGTCCTGCTGATCGACGGCGTACCGCTGGCCGATCCCGACTGGCCGGACGAGTTCCTGCTCGACACCTCGACGGCTGATCACCGCGCCTCGATCGCCGAGCGGATCGGTGAGGGCCTGCAGCAGTGTGCCGACAAGGGCTACGACGCCGTGGAGCTGGACAATCTCGACTCCTACACCCGGTCCGAAGGACTCCTCACTCTCGCGGACAACGTCGCGCTCGCCGCGATGCTCGTGCAGCGCGGCCACGACCTCGGGCTGCTCGTGGGGCAGAAGAACGCGGCCGAGGAGTCCGGGGCGTTCGAGGACCTCGGCTTCGACTTCGCGGTGGCGGAGCAGTGCGTCGAGTTCGACGAGTGTACGGACTACACGGACACCTACGGTGAAGCGGTTCTGGCCATCGAGTACCCGCGGGAGTCCGGCGTCGAGGACCCGTGCTCGGCCCCGGGCCGACCGGAGTCCATGGTCCTGCGGGACAGGGACCTGACCATGCCCGGCGACCCCGCGTACCTGTACCGGGCATGCTGAGCCCGTTGCATCCACCTCCCACTCATCGAAGTACCGAGTTGGAAGCACCATGCCGGTGGGTTCCGATTCTGCGTCATTGACGACTAGTTTCTGCGAGCGCAAACTGTTCGAATAATCCTCGTCCTCATCAGTTGGAAGCCGAGTGCCATGGACGTATGGCTGGAAATCGTCAAAGCTGTGCTGCCGCCCGTGATTGCGGCCGGACTAGCTGCACTGGGTCTCTGGCAGTCGGAGCGGCGCAAGGATCGGAACGCGTCGCACCACAAGAAAGCGGCCCTGGCTGATGAGAAGGACCGCGTCGTGTACTTGAAGTTGTAGTTGGAGGCCGACAATCTCGTAGGAGATTCTGGAAGCACTGACGTCGTGCTAGAACGAGCAGAGGTTCGTCGTCAGCTGACAGAATCACGCAAGAGACTCAATGCCATCGAGCTCAGCAAACCTCGGGCCGACGGCCCTTCTGCATTATCGAGAGCTTGGCGGAGAGCGACCCTGATACCCCTCAAGAGACCTGCGGCACGAGCCGTGCGTTGGGTGTGCTGGTTCGTGGTCGTCATCGACCTCATGTTATTGACGGGAATGATCGCCTCGGGTCCAGGCACTGATGGCAGTCCGGTCATCGGCGTCGTGGCCTCCGTGCTGGTCAGCCTGCCTCTCCTGGGGGTAGCCATTCCGCTTGCATACTGGGCAAGAACCCTGGAGCACAACTTCGGGCCAGCGTCCGCCCCGGCGAATTCTGCCCCACGTCAGCAGCCATTTTCCTCCCGGCAACCGGGTCCCCCGTTGACTACCCCGTTCGACACGCCGGTCCGCCCCCCTGAGGGCAAATACAATACGTCCGCAGCATCACCTCGGCCCGACGCAGGGCGACGATGAAGCGCCCACGCGGCAGCGCCGTCGAACCGTCGGAAGCACCGCCGCGCCCGGTACAACGGTGGTGGAGCGCCTAGAGCAGCAGCCGATCCAGGGCCCACTGCCACCGGACGAGCTCCTGCTCCAGCCGCACCGACGGACCATGGCGGTCCTCCCGTAGGGCGTCGTACGCCACCCACTCCTCCGCCGTCAGCCGGGTGAGGACCGCGCGCGACGGCGACGGCTCCATACCCCAGCGGTCCCGGTGCTCCAGCAGCGTCTCCTCGTCCATGAGCACGCTGGCCACGTGCGGATGGAGGGATCTCAGCTGATCCAGGATGCGGAAGCCGTGCGTGTCCAGATCCCCCCAGTAGTCCACCCTGCAGGACCGCAGCCACGCGGCATCCCGGAGGGCTGAGAAACCGTATCCCTCACCGAAGAGGGCCAGGGCTCCGGGACTGTCCGGGAGCGCGAGGAAGTTGACCAGATTCTCGGTCACGACCAAGCGCTCCACCGGCAGACCGAGTCCGGCGAAGGCCTCGGCGGTGACCGTGATGTCCCGGGCGCCGCCGAGCACCTCGAGGCGGGGATCGAGCAGCCGGAAACGGACGCGCTCGGGTGCCCGCAGGAAACCGTGGCGGGCCGCGAAGCGGGCAGTAGGCGTGCGTCCCGCTGTGCGGCGGGCGAGGGCGGGCAGCTCGTCAGGGAGGGTGGTCGAGGGATCTGATCCGGCGGGATCTGCCTGCAGCCCGGTCTGCAGCTCACCGGACGGCGTTGTCGCGGGATCCGGGTCGGCAGGCCCTGTCTGCAATGCGGTCACCATCTCGTCGATGGTCTTGCGGTGGCCCTCGACGAACTTCGTGTGCACGCCGGGGAGTCCGAGCTGGCGCACATGGATGCCCGGGTCCGGATGATCGCGCAGCCACACGGCCACCCGCGCGGCCGTCAGCGCGTCCTCGCCGGACTCCACGAGCCGGAGCGGCCGGGCGACGGCCCACACGCGGAGACCGGGGTCGAGCTCCGCGAGGCGCCGCGCCAGCTCGACGGCGCTCCGCGCGTCGCGGGTCTTGCCCACGAACGAGATCTCGTCGTCGACCGCCGCGAAGACGACCGCGGCGGGCACCTGATTGGCGCCGATGGTGGTGCTGCCGAGCTCCACGAATTCGACGTCGTAGGCTCCCGCGGCGGCGGTGAGCTCGCCCGCCCAGCGCCGGGCGGCGGGGTAGTGGTCGCGCAGCTCGGCGGCCGTGGGTTTCTTCAGCGCACGACGTCGGGGGTAGGCACCGGTGGGCTCCAGCACGTCGCGCAGGAGGACGCCCCGGTCCCACGCCTTTTCGGACGCGGCCCGCAGATCGGCCAGCGTGGTCCACCGACCCGGTGCCTCAGCGGGCACGGCGCTCCTTCTCCTCGCGGTACTCCTCGATGGTCATGTTGCGCAGCTGCGAATCGTCACCGGCGGTATTGGCCACGAAGCCCACATGGGACACGTACGGCTCGATCACGTGGATCTTCTGCAGCGGGGTGACGATCAGCAGCTGCAGCTCCATGCGCTTGAACAGCTCCAGACCGTAGCGCGCCGACTCGTCCGAGCCGCGCCCGAAGGCCTCGTCGATCACCACGAACCGGAAGCTGCGGCCCACGGACCTGGAGCTCCGCGCACCGTTCCTCGCAGCGCCGAGGCCGAACTGGAAGGCGAGCGCTGCGGCCAGGATGGTGTAGGCGAGCTTCTCCTTCTGCCCGCCGGACTTCCCGCCCGAATCGGTGAAGTGCTCGAACTCCTCGCCGGTCTCCGTCCATTTCTCCGACGCCGAGAACGTGAACCAGTTCCGCACGTCGGTGACCCGCGCCGTCCACCGCTCGTCCAGGGCCGTGTATCCCTCGCGACCGCGGAAGCGCTCGATCAGGCGCGCCACCTGCAGGTACTTCTGCTCGGAGTACTGTTCGGTGTCCCCGAGACTGCCCTCCGAACACGCCCGCAGATCCGTCCCGAACTGGCGCACGTCGAGATCGGACGTGCTCTGGTGCTCGAGCTGGATGTGGCGGCCCGGGTTGTAGTCGATGTCCGCCAGGGACGCGTTGATCTCGTCGATCCGGCCGACGATGTCCTGCCGGCGGCTGTCCAGGAAGGCGTTGAACGCCACCACCTCGTGGATGGTGTTCTGGTTCAGCGACTCCTTGAAGTGGGCCTCGAACCGCGGCAGGTCGTTGCTGGTCAGCTGATCGAGCATGCGGTCGTAGTCCGCTGAGGCCTCGAGCGACGCGTCCAGGTCCGCGGTCTCCGTGGGATAGGTGTTGCGGAAGTCCGCCATCTGCCGCACGGTGGACGCCGCGGCCGTCGCGATCCGCTTGGTCAGGGCGTCGATGGACGCCGTGAGGACGGAGCGCACCGCGGTCTCCGTCGCGGCGGTGTTCCGGTACGTGAGCGACTTCCCGTCCAGGGTCTCCGACGCGAGGCGGGCGACGGCGGTGAGCACGGCGTCGTCGTCCGTCAAGGGAGTCGTGTCCAGGATCCCGCGGCACTCCGCGATGGTCTCCGCGATGTCGCGTGCGTCCTTCTCGTTGGCGCCGATGCGCTGCTGGAGCGTGGTGTTGCGCGTGTCCAGCTTCGCCAGGCGTACCTGCAGATCGGTCTCGGACCGGGTGAGCTGCTGCAGGACGTCGCTCGCCCCCTCCAGCTCGGCGCGTTCGGTGGTCAGATCCGCGATCCTGCGGGAGGTGGACTGCCAGCCGATCTCGGCGAATCCCGTGACGGCGCGGACGGTTCCCAGGTGCTGGTTCTTCCGGCCCAGCTCACCGAGCGATGCGTTGAGCCGTGCCAGCCGGGCGTCGATCCCGGCGAGCCGACCCTGCAGCCCCTCACGCTCGGCGTGCAGCCGGGCCATCTTGTCGTGGTTGTCCCAGCCGAGCACGTAGTGACGGCGATCGCCGAGTCCCTGGCGATCATCCTTCTCGTGGCGTCCCCGGCCACCCTTGAGCTGACCTCCCAGCGTGAGGGCCTTGGGGTGACGCCGGAAGTCCTCCATGGTCTCGCAGCACACGTAGTCGAACCGGCTGGTCAGCTCGTCGAGCAGGAAGTCCCGCAGCGGCATGCCCGCCTTGATGGCGATCTTCCCGGCGAGGGTGCCCGGGACGGCGGGCTGCGGCGCGTAGGTGCCGTTGATGCGCCGATACACGAGGCGCCCGCGCAGATCGTTGCCCTCCACCCACGCGCTGACAGCGCGGTAGTGCTCCTCCGGCACCAGCAGGGACAGGGCGAAGCCGCGCAACGTCCGCTCGGCCGCGCCCTCCCACGCGGCTTCGCCGTCGCGCACGCGCAGCAGCTCGCCCGCGTAGGGCAGCTCGGTCGCGGCGATGCCCGTGCCTTCGCAGAGTCTGCGCCGCATCTCGAGCTGGGCGAGGGGGAGCAGATCGGGTCGGGACTGCAGGGAGCCGAGCTCGATGTCGATGGTCTTCAGCTCGTCGGCGGTGCCGGAGCGTTCCACGCTCACGGCGGTCTGCTGGTCCTGCAGCTCCGTGGTTCGCTCCCGGAGCCCGGTCTCCACCTTGTCCAGTTGCGCCCGGTTGGCGTCGAACAGCACGCGGTCCTCGGGGATCCGGAGTCCGAGATCCTCGGCGGCGGTGCGGTAGTTCTCGAAGCGGGCCCGCTGTGCCCGTGCCTCCTCCTCCAACCGGGCGAGCTCGGCGTCGATCGCCGCCAGCCGTCCGCCCCCGTTGGTGCGGATGTCCTCCTGGATCCCCGAGAGCTCGTGCCGTGCTGCCGCGAGCTCCGCGCCCAGCAGAGCGCTGTCCTCCCGGTACCGGGTGGCCGTGCGGGCGAGCTCGTCCTGGTGCTCCAGGCTGAGGTCCAGCTGCTGCTGCGTGAACCACGGATGCAGCTGGTCCCGCTGGACGCGGGCGAGTCCGTCCTCCGAGCTCAGGCGTGCGTGCAGGGCGGAGTGCTCGCGGATCGGCGTCAGCAGGGTTATCTGGTCCTTGGCCCGCAGGACGGCGTCGTGGGCGCGTTTCAAGTCGTCGAAGTGGTGGATCAGATTCGCGATCCGGGCGGCGACGTCGTCCTCCTCCAGCATGTTGATCCGCACGAAGGACGTGATGTTCTCGACCTGCTTCATGGAGATGGTGCGGTGGAACAGGTCCATGGCCTGGTTGCCGCTGATCCCGAAGTGGCGCTTGAATGCTGCGGCATACGGGTCGAAGGCGTCGTGGACAGACACACCCGCGCTGCGTAGCTTCCGCTTGAGCCTCGCGGGGTCCTGACCGAAGTCGGAGAAATCGGCGGCAATACTCTGGTCGGTCTCGGCGAGGGAGTAGAAGCGGGCGGGCTGACCCGCCTCCTGCGTGGCCCACAGTGTGATCGCGAGGGTCACGGTGGTGTCCAGCTGCGCGTTGTGGAACACCCCGAGCACCACGGAGAACGCGCCGGTGGAGCGCAGGGCCACGGGCTTCGAGTACTCGCCGCTGCTGCTGCGCGTGCTCTTGTGGAAGCCGCGCACGTAGGACATCAGGCTGCGCTCCTTCTTCTGCGCACCCGCTGCCTTGTTGTAGTCGATCCGGTTCGCCGGCAGCAGCAGCGTGGTGATGGCGTCCACCACCGTCGACTTGCCCGACCCGATGTCGCCGGTGAGCAGACTGTTGACGCCGTCGAGCGTGAAGGTCCTGACACCACCGTGGAAGGTGCCCCAGTTCAGCAGTTCGAGGCGCTGCAGGCGGAAGCCCGGCAGTGCGCCGCCGTCCTCCGCGGGATCGGGCAGGGTGAAGAGGCTGTCCTGGAGCTCAGTGCTCATCTGCTGCTCCCTCTGCTGGTGCCTGTGGTGCGTCGTCCGCTCGTGCCCCGCCGGTGAGCAGTGCGCGGTAGTCGGCGAGCCGTGCGTCGAACTCCTCGAGCCACTGCGCGTCGACGAAGGCCTTGAGGATCCGCATCACCTCGTATGTGCCCTGCTGCCCGCGCAGCTTCCGGAGGAACCCCAGCTCCACGATCTTTTTGATGTCGGTGCCGAGCCGGTCGAGCACGCGGGCCTCGTTGCTGCTCTCCGGCAGGAACACCGAGACCATGTCGGCGATGTCCTCCTCCGTCATGACCAGGCGCAGCTCGCTGCTGTTCGTGTCGAACTCGAGCATCCGTCCGCGCAGCAGGGCCAGCAGCAGACTCACGGTGAAGGTGAGCTGCCGGCGCGGGATCAGGCGGGGCAGGGTGCCGTCGGCGTCCTGGCGGGAGCGGAGGAAGGCGTAACCCTCGGGCTCGTCGAGGATCAGCTCGAGACCGAGTACGGCCACGTAGTCCCGTACCTGGGAGGTCAGGGCCAGCAGGGCCTGCCAGGTCTTCTCGTCCGCCTCGGCGTAGACGACGCCCTTGAAGAGGCGGGTCACCACACCCGGGAGCTCGGGAGGTGTGGCGGAGTCGTGGTCGGGCGTGGACAGGGTCACGAGGGCCTCACGAAGATGATCCGGTCGATGGTCGCCTCGCGGATGCTGCCATCGGGCAGTGTCCAGGCGAGCTGTTCGGTGCTGTCCGCGGTCACGGACGCCCACGGCGACTCGGTGGCCAGCTGATAGTACGCCACGATCTCGGCCAGTCCCTGGGAGAGCGGGAAGGCCGTGGTGATCTCCGCGAGCGTGACCTGGTCGGCGTCGTCGAGCAGTGCCTCGATGCGTGAGCTCAGGCGCTCGGTGTCCACGTGGAACTGGTCGAAGAGCGCACCGGCATCGACGTCGGCGTCGTCGGCGAGGTGGACGACGTCGTCCACGCTCACCCGGCTGCTGGGCTCGTAGAGCGGGCGCTCGAACGGCAGCGCGACCTCCACGGTGGGTGCATCGATGCTCAGGAAGGGGCCCGACGGCGGCCGGGTGCGGGTGGCGAGCGCGCGGCCCTCGACCTGCCGAATAAGCTGCATGATGCGCTTGTTCTCGAGGAACACCTTGTCGTCCAGCAGCCGGCGCATCTGCTGGGAGAGCTGCCGGACGGTCGCCTGGGTCTGCTCGACGGCGGGCAGCCAGTCCTGGTGCAGGGTCCCGAGCCCGCGGAGTTCCTCCCGTCCGGCCAGCGCGTCGATCTGCGTGGCCCGCTGCAGCAGATCCCGTAACTCCGTGCGGAGCTGCGGGGACATGAGATAGTCCCAGAACCCCTGGAAGGTGCGTCCCTGCAGGGAGCTCGTGATGCCCTGCTGGTTCGCGAAGATCGAGGCGAGCAGCTCGCCCTGCGTCCCCTCCCACGTGGTGATGTGCTCTCGTACCTCGCGGTCGAGGGTGCGGAAGTTCTGCTCGACCTCGCGGAAATCGGCGAGCAGATCCCTGGCGAGACCGGTGAGCTGCTGCAGATGATCCAAAGCCTCCGGTGCTCCCATGACGCTGACCTGACCGGTCTCCAGGCGCTGCATCTCGGCGTCGATCGCGTCCCGCTGCCGCCGGAGCTCGGTCAGGCGCACCTCCGGGTCCGTCTCCGAGCCCTGCACCAGCGCCTTGAGGACGGCGAAGATGCTGGTGAGCCGGGACTGCGTGGCCACGAAGGAGCGACCCTTGAGGGACTCCACCCAGCGGACCGCGTCCTCGGAGGTCGCGGTGAGGTCGTACCGCGGTTCGTCCTGGCCGGGCACGTAGTACTTGCGCAGCCACGCCTTCTCCGGCGCCGCCCAGTCGTCGAGGTAGTCGGCGGCAGAGCGCGGGAAGGCGTCCTCGCCGAGGCTCTCCCGCACACCGAACAGCACGTCGTCGAGCACGTCGACGATGTGCTGTCGCCCCAGGTTCCGCTGGTTCGGCTCGGTGAAGGCCGCCATGAACAGTGCGAGGGCCAGGGGCGCGTGCTGGGCACGCAGCAGCGACCATCCCGCGTGGTTCTCGCGCAACGACGCGATCCTGTGAAAATCCACTCATGCCCCAGGGTCTCTACGTGTCCGGTCTCCTCTCCATGGTAGGTCCCCGTGTATGAGCCCCTGAAGTCCACGACGAGCTACAGGACGCTCTTCGGGAGGCGGTGGGTGGTCACCGCCCCAACCGGTGACATGGGGTGCAGCGGGTCCGGATCACCACTGCCCGTCGGCCCGCCGAGCCGGCTGTGCCCGACGGCGCTCATCAGGGCATAGGCGTCACCCTGCTCCCAGCCACGCTCCGTGACGAGGAAGTCGAACATGTCCTCGTACCCGCGCGTGATGCTCTCCTGGACGGGATCGCCGAGACCCACGAAGATCCACTCGTCGTCGGTCTCCACCCGCGGGGCACGCAGCTCCATGCCCTTGACGACGTCGACGCTCACCACGGCGATCCCCTCCGCCTCGATCGCGACGAAGGAGGACTCACCCTCGGCCATGATGGCGTGGATGTCCCCGATGGACAGATACGCGCCCTCCACCATCACCGGCAGATAGACGGTGGAGCCCGGCCTGCACTCCGTCAGATCCATGTTGCCGCCCTGGGAGTAGGAGGGCATCACGGTGGAGTTGACGCCATCGGCCGGGGCAGTGCCGATGCAGCCGATCATAGGCCGTGGCTCGAACACATGCCGGTCCGTGACATGGATGCCCTGTGCATCGATGGGGATACGTCGCGTGAACATCTCCGACCCCATCCGGCGCTGCAGTGCTCCGGTGCCCGGCAGGCTGACGGACCAGCCGCAGTCCTTGAGCCTGATCTCATGGATGGTCACGGCCAGCGCGTCGCCCGGCTGGGCGCCCTCCACGTAGACGGGACCGGTGACGGGATTCAGCTGCGCCGTGAGCTTATCCATGTCGCGGTGCTCGTGCAGCTGCGCGTACACCTCGTCACTCGTCTCGAAGCCGATGCGCTCACCCGTTCCGGGCTCGATCCGCAGGGCGGGTTCGGTGGTGGACGAGAAATTCGGCTGGCCGTGGGACTTGTCGAGGAAGTGGTCCATGGTGTCAGAATCCTCCGCGTTCTCCGGTGGCGGGCACCGGTCGTTGGTCGTCGTCGGGCCCGCCGCCGGCGGCGTCCGACCCGAGCGCACCGGTGGTGCGGCCGGTCTTGCGGTAGTAGGCGAAGACGGCAGCGCCGATGATCAGCCAGACCACGCCGCCGATCTTGGCCTCGATGCTCGCGTTGAGCAGCACGTAGCCGATGATCAGGAAACCGATAACCGGCACCACCAGATGCAGCAGGTAGTTGGTGGACTTCTGTCGTACCACGTAGTGCACGATCACCGACAGGTGCAGCAGCATGAAGCCGAAGAGCGCACCGAAGTTGACCAGGGCGGAGATGACGTCGATCTGCCCGACGAAGAAGAGTACGAGCACCGCGGAGATCGCCGAGACGGTCAGGATGGCGTATTGGGGTACCTTGCGGGTGTTGATCCTGCTCAGGAAGGCCGGCAGCTGACCATCCCGGCTCATCGAGTAGAGCAGGCGCGAGGTGGCCGCCTGTGCTGCCATGGCGTTGGCGATCCCGAGGGCCAGGACATTGACCACGAAGAACGCGGTGGCCCAACCACTGGAGGAGGCCGCCTCGACCAGCAGGAAGAAGGCGTTGCCCACCTCGTCGTCACTGAAGGAGGCACGGCCTCCGGCGAGCAGGCTCGCGAACCAGGTCTGGACGATGAAGCAGAAGGCCACGATCACCAGGGCGAGCAGCATGGCCTTGCCCGCTGCGTTGCGCTTGCCGGTGGACTCCTCGGCCATGGTGGAGATGCCGTCGAAGCCCAGGAAGCTGAGCACCGCGATGGACAGGGCGGAGGCGAGCAATGGCCCGGTGACCTTGCTGGAGTCCCAGATAGGAGCGCTGCTGAACTCTGCCCCCGGGATGGTCCCTCCGTTGAGGGCGGTCACGGCGAGGATCACGAAGATCACGACGAACACCACCTCGACGGCCAGGAAGACGCGATTCATGATCTTGATGGAACTGATGCCCATCAGATTCACCACCGTGTTGATAGCGACGAAGATCAGCGCCCACACCCAGCGCGCGGAGCCGGGGAAGAGCCCGATCATGGACTCGGCCGCGAAGACGTAGAGGAGGGTCGGTACGAGGAGATAGTCCAGGAGGATGGCCCAGCCCGCGAAGAAGCCCGCCGTCCGGTGGATGCCGCGTCCCACGTAGGAGAACACGGACCCGGCGAGCGGGATCGCCTTCGCCATCTGGCCGTAGGCCAGCGCCGTGAACAGCATCGCGACGAGCCCGATCAGATAGACCAGCGGCACCATGCCCTCGGATGCGTTGTAGACCGTGCCGAAGATGGCCCAGGGCGCGATGGGCACCATGAAGATGAGGCCGTAGATCAGCAGATCCACGGTGGAGACGGAGCGTTTGAGCTCCTGCTTGTAGCCATAGGCTTCGAGTTCCTGCTGGGCTGTGGACTCCTGGTCCGAGCGCGATGCGGCCATGGTGATCTTTCCGGTTGAAGGTGGGCAACATCATTGCGCAGAAATGGTTTTACGCCAAGACCTTTTACGGAGCTCCGTCATCTACCATGGAGGATGCCTCGATCGGAGTCCCCGCCGGACCAGGACGCTCGTCGTCGTCCGGATCATCTGGTGAGCCCCGCATCTGCGGTGGCGCCGCTGGCCTCCCCCCTGCGTGTGGCCGATCCCGGGCCGTCCCGCGGGGACGAGATCACCGATCGCCTCATCACGGCCATCGCGGTGGGTGAGTATCTTCCCGGCTCCCGGCTCCCCTCCGAGCGGGAGCTCGCCGCCGCCCTGCAGGTGGGCCGCACCACGGTGCGGGAGGCGATCTCACGACTGGTCGAGGCCGGGCTGCTGGTGACGCAGCGGGGCCGCACGGGAGGGTCCTTCGTCAGCAGCCAGTGGGAGGACTCCTCCCGGGACGCAGTCAGCCGGACCCTGCAGGCCAGGTGGGAGTCGATCAGGGAGCTGAGCGAGGCACTCTCCCTCCTCCACGGGGCGGTGGCGCGGGCCGCGGCGGCGAACCACACGGCGGACGACGTCGACCTCCTGACGCAGCGACTGGCCGCGTTCCGTGCCGCGGACTCGGGACATCCGTCGCAGCAGGCGGACGCCGCCCTGCACGCCGCCATCAGTGCTGCCGCCCACAATGCGGCGCTCGCCACCATCCTGGCCGAGCTGGAGCGCCGCCTGAGCGTGGCCTCGCCCGCTCATCCCTGGGGCCCGGTGGACCGGATGGCGGCGATGGAGGCGCGCTCGCTGGCCGATCACGAGACGCTGATCCACGCGATCTGCACGGGGGACGCAACCATCGCGGAGGACGTGGCCCGGCGCCACGTCCGGATCGACCTGGAGATCATGGAGGAAGCCCTGGGACGGCTGCTGCCTCAGGGGTGATGCCGGCCGTCGCGTCGATCCGATGACACGGAAGCGGGGGCAGCCGAGTGGCCGTCCCCGAACAGTTCCCAGACCTCAGACAGCGGCGGGAAGGTCGCTGGTGAGTCTGCCATCCACCATGTTCACTGCCCCGTGCATCCGGGGGAGGTGGACGAGGTCGTGGGTGACGAGCAGGGTCGAGGTGTTCAGCTCACTCGTGAGCTGCAGGATCAGCTCGATGATGCTCGCTCCGCGCTCCTGGTCCAGCGCACTGGTGGGCTCGTCGACCAGGAGGACGCTCGGGTCGTTCATGAGGGCTCGGGCGATATTGACCCGCTGGCGCTGACCTCCGGAGAGCTGGTGGGGCCGCTTGTCGGCCTGGTCGCCCATCCCGACGGCGTCGAGCAGCGTGGCGGCACGTGCCGAGGCCGCTGCCCGGTGCCGCCTGCTGTTCGGAGCCCCGAGCTCGTTCATCACCGCCAGCTGTTCCTGCGACGTCAGCGACGCGATGAGGTTGGACTGCTGGAAGACGATACCGATCTTCGTGCGGCGGAGATCGGTGGCCGCTCCGGAATCCATCGTCGCCGTGTCGACGTCGTCTATCATCACACGACCCGCGTCGGGGCGGATCAGCGTAGCGGCGACGGCGAGGAGGCTGGACTTCCCGGAGCCGCTGGGACCGGTGATGCCGGTGACCGTGCCGGGGTGGGCGGTGAGGGATACGTGGTCGACGGCGGTGATGCGGCTCTCGCCGTCGGGGAAGGTGAGGGTGACGTCATCGAGGTGGATCATCGGTTGCTCCCGAGTGCTGTGAGGGGGTCTGCGGAGGTGACGGACCGGAGTGCGAAGGCGGCTCCGGCCAGGCCCAGCGCGATCATGATCGCGGCGGGCAGAAGCGTGGTGAGGGGACTGAGGATGAAGGGCAGTGCCGACCCGAGGAGAAGGCCGAGGAGCACCACGATGCCCAGGCCGATCCCGATCCCGATGACCAGCACCACGAGCGCCTGACCGAGCGCATCGCGCACCAGTGATCTGGTGCTCGCGCCGAGGGCTTTCAGGACGGCGACGTCACCCTTGCGCTGCATGGTCCAGACGGTGAAGAACGCGCCGATGACCAGGCCCGAGATGCCGAACAGCATGGCGACCATGAGCAGCAGCGAACCGATCTCCGACTTGAAGGCGCTCAGGGCCATCAGCGATCCGAGGGTGCCCTCCGAGACGGTGGCCTGGGCGGTATCGGCAGCCTCCCAGTCGGGGGAGCCGGTGACGGCGAGGACGGTGGCGAACGTGTCCGGGTTGCCCGTCGCATCGGAGTAGGACTGCCAGTCGCCGAGGGTCATCTGCACCACCGTGGTGTGGCTGTACCAGCGGTCGCCGTCGATCTTCTCCACGGTGTAGGTGGTTCCGGCGATGTCCACCTCGGCACCGACGGTGACATCGAGGTCATCGGCTGCGGTCTCGGACAGGCTGAGCAAGCCGTCGCCTGACGGGGAGGCCGGCTCGAATCCGGGCTGGACGCCGAAGACCGCGATGGCCGCCCGGTTGTCACCGGACTCGGCGCTGGTCTGGCTGATGCCGATCGGCTGCGCCGAGGACACCCCGTCCGTCGTCGCCCACCCCGCAGCCTGGTCCTCCGTGATCCTGGAGTCGGCGAAGGTGGGACTCTCCTCCTGATCATTGGACGGCGTGGAGAAGACCACGCGGTCGCCGGGCAGGTCGAGGACGGCCGAGATGTTCTGATTGGCGAGCCCGCCGGTCAGACCACTGAGGAAGCCGACGAGGACGGTGATGAGGCCGACGACGGCCCCGATGAGGACGAAGCGGCCCCGGGCGAAGCGCAGATCGCGTAACGCGACGAACATGGTGTTTTCCTTTCATGTCACCGGAGGAGATGACACACCCAACTCTGCCGATTCGCGCCGCGGGATACATCGGCCGCCAGAACGTCCTCGCGGCCCCGAAGGGAGGGTCCGGGAGTCGTCCTTTCGAAGGATGGGAGGGCCGGGTGGTGGTCGCGTAGCATTCAGCCCATGGCCCCTACCGCTCTGACCCCGGTCTTCGTGGGCCTGCGCACAGGGCTCCATGTGCTGTTCGCCCTCCTCGCCCTGGTCGTGATCGTCCGTGCCGTCCTGCGCCCCGGCGAGTACAGCGCCGTCGTCATCCTCCTCTCCGCCCTCCTCCTGGTGGTCTACGGTCTGGGCGTGCTCCTGCCGGTGCGGTCCCGCGCCGGTGCGCCGGTGGTCCGGTCGGCCTGGGTGGGCGTCCTGACCCTCGGCTGGGTGGGTCTGCTGGTATTGACGCCGGACGCAGCCTTCCTGGTCTTCGCCCTCTTCTTCCTCTACCTGCACGTGCTGGGCCAGTGGTGGGGCTCCGCCGCGATCGTCGCCTCGACCGCTGTGGCGATCACCGCACTGGCGCTCCACACCGGGTGGACGGTCGGCGGGGTGGTCGGTCCCACCGTGGGTGCGGGCGTGGCCCTCCTCATCGGACTGGGCTACCAGGCCCTGGCCCGCGAGGCGGAGCAGCGCGAGACACTCATGCGTGAACTCCTCGCCACGCGCGGTCAGCTGGCCGCGACGGAGCACGAGTCCGGGGTCCTCTCCGAGCGCGCCCGGCTGGCACGCGAGATCCACGACACCGTGGCGCAGGGGCTCTCGAGCATCCAGCTGCTGCTGCACGCGGCCGAGCGCGCCGATGCCGACAGGCCCGGCGTCGAGCACATCCGGTTGGCGCGCGAGACCGCAGCGGCCAATCTCGCCGATACGCGGCGCTTCATCCGCGAACTCACCCCTCCAGAACTCGACGACCAGGGGCTCGGGGGAGCACTCCGCCGCCTCGCCCGGACGCAGTGGTCGGCCCAGGGGCTCGACGTGTGCGTGCGTGTTTCCGATACGGTGACGCTGCCGATGCACCTGCAGACGGCGCTGCTGCGCATAGCGCAGGGTGCGGTGGCGAACGTCATCCAGCATGCTCGCGCCACCACCGTCACCATCACCCTCGACGTCGACCGGAGCAATGTGCACTTCACGATCGCCGATGACGGCGAAGGGTTCGACCCGCAGGTCGTCACCGCGGCGAGGGGCGGGACAACCGACTCGTTCGGTCTCCAGGCCACGCAGGAGCGCGTGCAGCAGCTCGGCGGAACGCTCAGCATCGAGGCGTCCCCGGGCCACGGGACCACCCTGGCCGTGACGCTCGCGCCGGGGGAGGCCGCATGATCCGGGTGGTCATCGCGGACGACCACCCCATCGTCCGTGCGGGGCTCAAGGCCCTGTTCAGCATCGAGCCCGACATCGAGGTGGTCGCTGAGGCCGCCACTCCGCAGGAAGCGCTCGACGCAGCGGAACGCGAGAACCCCGACGTCGTCCTCATGGACCTGCAGTTCGGCAGTGGCGAGACGACGACGGGCGCCGGTGCCACCCGGACGATCCGGGCCCTCGATGCGGCTCCCTACGTGCTGGTGCTGACCAACTACGACTCCGACGCCGACATCCTCGGTGCCGTCGAGGCAGGGGCGAGCGGTTACCTGCTCAAGGACGCACCCCCACACGAGCTGATCAACGCTGTCAGGGCTGCCGCGGCCGGGGAGAGCGCCCTGGCGCCGGTGATCGCATCCCGGCTCATGGACCGTATGCGGGAGCCTCGGGTCAATCTCAGCTCCCGTGAGATCGAGGTGCTGGAGCAGGTGGGAGCGGGGCGCACCAACCAGGAGATAGCGGCGGGACTCTTCATCAGCGAGACCACCGTGAAATCGCATCTGGCGCATATCTTCTCGAAACTCGACGTCGCTTCCCGGACGGCCGCCGTCTCCGTTGCACGCCGCAAAGGAATTCTGCGCTGACGGAAAGCAAAAAAGGCACCATTCCTTCAGGAATGGTGCCTTTCACCGGAATTCGCACTCTTCCAGGCGGTCACTCGGAGGTCATGACCGCGCGGACGTGCCCGTATGCCGGTGCTACCGCTGATTCTTGCGGGGCTTCGAGAACAGCAGGTCGCTCGAGTCGGCCTTCGCCTTCTTCTCGGCCCGCTTCTCGAGGATCGACTTCCCCTGCTTCTTCGTGCCAACACTTCTAGGAGATTTTCCCGACACACGATCACCGCCTTTTCTTTCTGCTATGGCACCAACCATACGCGGTAATATTTTATTTGCCAGTCCTCGTTTTTCTTCCGTCAGAAGTCTCGGGGTTGCAGGAGGAATTGCGAAGAAAAATAAAGCAGCTAAACTCGTGTATTCACCAGTCCGTCGAATTGCCGTGATCGGTCCTGCCCGGACCCGGTCCCGTCACCTTCAGAGGAGTCCCGATGACCCATCCATCCGCACCCGTCACCTGGCTCACGCCCCAGGTCCACGCGCGCCTGCAGGCGGAGCTCGACGGCTTGATGGCTGCTCGCGGCAGTCAGGGATCCGCGGAGCGGGTCGCCGCGGAAGCACGCATCCGCCAGCTCATGTCGGTCCTGAAGGACGCGCGGACCCATCAGCCGGCCGACGACGGGGTGGTGGAGCCCGGGATGCTGGTGAACGCCGTCATCGACGGTCACCCCGAGGTGTTCCTCATGGGCAGCCGGGAGATCTTCGGCGAGAGCAGCATGGATGTGTTCAGCGAGCGGAGCCCCCTCGGGCTCGCCATCCACGGCCTCAAGCCCGGGGAGGAGGCGTCGTACCAGACGCCGCGGGGTGCCACCGTGTCCGTCTCCGTGGTGTCCGCAACACCGTACGCCGGAGCGGACGTCCCGCCCGCACAGCTCACGACCTCGGATCTGGCCGGAGCGAGCTGACCGGGTCCCGGTGACGGGGTAGGGCAGGTGCGCTGCGCGGTGGTCCGGCCAGTGCCTGCGTCCGCGCGCACCTACACCCGGCGCACCCAGGCGCTCGCGTCGGGCGGGAGGAGCCCCTCCGGCGTGAGGGCCGAGGACGCGATGAGTACGTCGCCGTCCGGGAGGTTGGCCGGAGTGTCGCCCATCGCGACGGCGACCAGGAACTGCTCTCCACGCTCGCAGACGAGCAGGCCATTGTCCTCGGCCCGCCATGTGCCGCCGTCGTAAGAGGAGAGGACGCCCTCCTCGTGCAGGGATCGGCGGAGATCCAGGGCCGCCCTGACCAGGTGCAGCGTCGAGTCCACATTCCGCTCCTGGGCCTCGACCGACGTCGCCCCCCAGCCCGGTGGCGTCGGCAGCCAGGGGTCACCTGCGTAGGCCGGGGAGAATCCGAAGGTGTTATCGGGCGAGACCGTCCACGGCAGCGGCACCCGGGCCCCGTCCCTGGACACGCCGCTGCGCGTCCACATCGGGTCCATCCGTGCGGCGGGCAGCACCTCCACCTCGGGCAGGTTCAGTTCCTGGCCCTGGTAGACATAGGCACTGCCGGGCAGACCCAGGACGGCGAGAAGCCCGGCACGGGCACGCAGGACGCCGCGCCCGCCGTCGTCTGACGGGGTGAAGGCGAACCGGGTGGCGGTCCGGACGAGGTCGTGGTTCTCGAGGGCCCAGGTCGGTGGTGCTCCGTGCTCCCGGCGGGCGGCGTCGAGTTCGGTGCCGATCCTGGCCCACGCCGCTGCATCCCACCCCAGTGTCGCGAAGGCGAACGCGAAGGCCTGGTGCATCTCGTCGGGCCGGATGTACCGGGCGGCCCGCTGCGGCTCGAGATTCACCTCTCCCACGAGGACCCGTGCGGGGGAGTAGGAGTCGGCGAGCCGGCGCCACCGCCGGTACACGTCATGGACCTCCTCATGATCGGAGACCTGCGGGTTGGAGCGCAGACCGTCCACCACGTCCTCCGGGCGCTCGGCGTCGGGAAGTCCCTCTGCCTTGAAGAGTGCGTGTGCGACGTCGATGCGCAACCCGTCAACGCCGCGGTCGAACCAGAAGCGGAGCACGCCCTCGAAGTAGTCGCCCACTGCGGGGTTCCGCCAGTTCCAGTCCGATTGCTCGGCGGAGAAGAGGTGAAGGTACCACTGCCGGTCCGCCTCGGACGCGGGGTCGATCCGGCTCCAGGCGGCGCCGCCGAAGACGCTCCGCCAATTGTTCGGCGGGCCGCCGTCGAGCCCGTCCTCGACATGGAACATGGCGCGCTCGGGCGAACCGGGCGCGGCTGTGACTGCGGCCCGGAAGAGCGGATGCTCCGACGAGCAGTGGTTCGGGACCACGTCGAGTATGACCCTCAGTCCCAGGGTGTGCGCGGCCTCCAGCAGGTCGTCGAACTGTGCCAGGGTGCCGAACAGGGGTTCGACGCCGCAGTAGTCGCTCACGTCGTAGCCCTGGTCCACCTGCGGGGACGGCTGGAACGGCGTCAGCCAGATCCCGTCGACGCCGAGCGACGCGATGTACGGTAGGCGGCCCAGCAGGCCGGCGAGATCCCCGACGCCGTCGCCGTCGCCGTCCGCGAACGAGCGCGGATAGACCTGGTAGATGACGGCGTTGCGCCACCACCCGGTGCCGGACACAGCGTCCGCCGGGCGCGTCACGCGGCGCCCTACGACGCCGGCGGGGAGGTGGTCGCGCGGACCACGAGCTCCGGGGGCAGCAGGGTGCTGTGCGGGGTGCCGCCAGAGAACTGCGCCAGCAGCGCATCCACGCTCAGGGACCCCATGCGGGCCAGATCGGAGCGGATGGAGGTCAGTGGGACCGGCAGGGTCGCGGCCAGATCGAGATCGTTGTACCCGATGAGCGCCACGTCCGTGCCCACGCGCCGGCCGGCGTCGCGGAGGGCGCCCATGGCGCCGAGGGCCAGGAGATCATGGACCGCGAAGATCGCCGTGGGCGGCTCGGGTAGTCGCATCAGCGCAGCTCCGGCGATCGCTCCCGAGGGCGTACTGAAGGCAGACTCCACCGTGTAGGCATCCGGGACGGGGTACCCGGCGGCCTCGAAGGTCCGCCGGAAGCCGAGAGTCCGCTCGCGGCCCGTGCTCGCGAGCTGGTCCCCGGAGATGACACCCACACGGCGGTGCCCCAGTTCAAGGAGGTGCTCGGCCGCGAGCCGGCCGCCCTTATAGTCGTCGGTCGAGACCGACAGGTGTCCCTCGAGCGTGCGCATGACGAGCACGTAGGGGACGCCGCGTTCCCGGAGTTCCAGGGCTGCTGAGTCGCCGTTGTGCGAATCTCCGATGATCACACCGTCGATCCGTCGGGAGAGCATCGCGTCCAGCCGCACCCGGCGGTGCTCGGGGTCGTCCAGGGTGTTGGCGACGACCGTCCCGTAACCGGCAGCGCTCGCCGCGGCATCGACGCTCTCGTAGATGGAGGCCAGGACGAGATCCGTCAGGCGGGGGACGAGCACGCCGATCAATCGTGAGCTCCCCGTCCTCAACCCGGCTGCACCGACGTCCCGGCGATACCCGAGGACCGCGGCCAGTTCACGCACCCGCCGGATGGTGTCTGCACCGACGCCGGAGGGAGTCTCGCTCAGAGCGCGGGACGCGGTGGAGACATGGACCTGGGCGTGGCGTGCCACGGTCGCCAGGGTGACCGGCCGTGTCCTGGCCGGTGGTGCGGTGGGGTCATCCTTCATCAACTCGAGTCTAGAGCCCACCAGGGGTCGGAGAGGCATCCAGAGTCCCAGGGCAAAGGTTTGCGTTTCGAAGGAAGTTCCCCAGACGCTTTCGCCAGAAGCTTGACGAAAACCTCGGGCCGTAGTGTGATGTACACCATATCTTCCGACCATCCTGCTGTGGATTGCCCTGTGCAATCGATTGCGCCGACGACGGGTCACTATGCTCCAGTCTCATCAGTCCGAGCTCCACGACCGCCTCGACACCGGTGTCACGGAGCTCTCCACCTTCCGTGATCATGAGCGGCCCGGCTGGAGCCGCGAGGTCTTCAGCGAGGCGTACCGTGCCTCACGGGAGTGGACGGCGAACCGCATGCGCGCTGCCGGGCTCGAGGTCCACCTCGACGCGGCGGGCAATATCGTCGGTCGTCTGGCGGGGCTCGACCCCTCCGCTCCGGCTCTGGTCACCGGATCCCACACCGACACAGTGGACGGCGGGGGCAGGTTCGACGGCGTCGTCGGTGTCCTCGGCGCGATCGAGGCGGCACGGCTCCTGGCCGCCGGGGGCAGGCAGCTGAGGCGCGATCTGCTGGTGGTCGATTTTCTCGGGGAGGAGTCCAACGTCTTCGGCCTCAGCTGCCTGGGGAGCCGGGCGGCTGCGCAGGAACTGACACCGGCAGATCTGGACCGGTGCGACTACCGGGGGGTGAGCCTCGGGCGGGCATACACGGACTTCGGCCTGGATCCCGCGAAACTCTCCGACGTTCCCTGGGCGCGGCGGCCGCTGCAGGCGTTCGTGGAGTTGCACATCGAACAGGGCCCCACGCTGGAGCAGCGTGGTCTTCCGCTCGGCATCGTCACGGCGATCACGGGTATCGAGCGCTTCATCGCGTCCTTCGCAGGCTCGGCCGATCACGCCGGCACCACCTCCATGGAGGACCGCCGGGACGCCATGATCGCTGCCGCCGAGGGGGTCCTCGCCGTTCGTGCCGAGGGCTGCGGTGCGCCCACCCACGGTGTGGCGACCACCACGCGCGTCGACTCCGAGTCGCGTTCCCCGAACGTGGTGCCCTCCCTCGTCCGGATGTACGGCGAGGTCCGCAGCGTCGATCCCGGCTGGCTGTCAGGTGTGCAGGGACGCCTGGGAGCGGAAATCACCGCGCGTGCTGCGAAACTCGGCGTGGACGTGGGATTCGAGTGGTCCAGCGACAACGCCGTCGTCGAGGCCTCCCGGGGCGTCCAGGATGTTGCTGGTGCCGCAGCGGACACTCTCGGGCTGCCCTGGATGCCCATTCCCAGCGGCGCCACGCACGACGCCGTGCACATGGCCTCCCTCGCTCCGATGGGCATGATCTTCATCCCGTCGAAGAACGGCAAGAGCCACTGCCCCGAGGAATGGAGCAGCACCGAGGACATCGCCGTCGGGGCGCAGGCGCTCGTCGCGACCCTGCAGCGCCTCGACGGCGGCGACACCCGCCCTCAGCACTGAATCCGCCCACCCCCTACCTGGAGCTTCCATGGAAACTGCACTGACTCCCGAGGGACAGTCCACGGACATCCTCGCCGTCGCCAACCTGCCCGTCCTCTGGATCCTCGCCATCGGCGTGTTCGCCGCCATCATCGTGCAGTCCCTCGTCTACATGCGGGCGGCGAGGAAAGCCGGACCCGCGGCGGACATCACGGAGGAGGAGCTGACCCGCTCCTTCCGCGCCGGTGCGATCGCCGCCATCGGCCCGTCGCTGGCGGTCGTCCTGGTCAGCGTGGCCCTCCTGACGCTCTTCGGGACACCGGCCGTCCTGGTCCGGATCGGCCTCGTGGGATCGGCAGCCACCGAGTCGGCGTCGGCCTCCCTCGCCGCCGGAACCATGGGCGCCGAGCTCGGCGGGCCCGACTACACGCAGGCCGTGTTCGTGGTCGCCTTCATGGCCATGAGTCTCTCCGGCGCCGGCTGGATGCTGGCGACCCTGATCCTCACCCCGGTGCTGCGGCGCGGCGACACGAAACTGCGCAGTGTCAATCCCGCACTCATGGCGATCGTCCCCGCCGCAGCCCTGATCGGGGCCTTCGCCAGCCTCGGGATCGGGGAGCTCGGGAAAACGCCCGTGCACATCCTCTCCGTCCTCGTCTCCGCCGCCACCATGGGCCTGTGCATGATCCTCGCCAGCAAGACCTCGGCGGGCTGGCTGAGGGAGTGGGGCCTGGGGATCTCGATCATCGTGGGGCTCTTCGCCGCCTATCTGGCCCATACCAACGGCATGACCCCGACCGCGTAGGCAGTCCCTCACCAACGACAAGGAATCATCATGGCTACCGCAGATACTGCCGCCACGACCTCGGGCTCGCTCGCGGAGTTCGACCGCACAACGTCCCGATGGGGCCAGGCCACCATGGGAGCGGCCCTTCTCCTCTCCCTCGCTGCCCCGATCTACCTCGTGCTCACCACGGACCTCGGCATCACCGCCGGCATGATCTGGACCGCCTACCTCGCGGTCGCCGCCGCGTTCTTCGTCCTCTGGTTCGTCGAACCCATCACCTACTACCCCGTCCTGGGGCCGGCCGCCATGTACCAGGCGTTCATGATCGGCAACATCGCGAACAAGCTCCTGCCCTCCGCCCTCGTGGCCCAGGCGACCATCGGGGCCAAGGCCGGCACCAAGCGGGGGGAGTTCTCGGCGCTCATGGCCATCTGCGGCGCAGCCATGGTCCACGTGCTGTCGATGATCTTCTTCGTCGGGATCCTCGGCACGTGGCTGGTGAGCATCATTCCCACCGACATCGTCGACGTCGCGCGCCTCTACATCTTCCCGTCGATCATCGGTGCCGTCCTGGTGCAGCTGATCGTCACCATGAGGCAGCCCCGCGTCACGGTGATCGCTGTCGTCGTCGCCGTGCTCGTGCTCTTCGTGCTGGTCCCTGCCGTGCCCGCGCTGGCCAAGCCGGCCACCGGCGTCGTCGTCCTGATCACCGCCGTGCTGGCCTGGTTCCTCCGCTCGCGCGGCAAGACCGCGGCGCCCACTACGCTCGTCAACTGACTCCTCCCGTACCGCACCCGACGTTCCCCGAAAGGACATCATGACCATCGACACCGCAGTCCTCGACCTCTCCGACGCCCACACCGACGCCATGCACGAGCTCTATCGGCACCTTCACGCCCACCCCGAGCTGTCCATGCAGGAGACGCAGACGGCGGCGTTCATCCAGGACGAGCTCGACGGCCTCGGACTCGAGACGTTCATGAGCGGCGGGACGGGCGTGGTGGGGGTGCTCCGCAACGGGGACGGCCCCGTGGTGGGGTACCGCGCCGATACCGACGGTCTTCCCATCGCGGAGGACACCGGCCTGGACTTCGCGAGCACGGCGAAGGGGAAGCTGGCCGACGGGACGGACGTGCCGGTCATGCACGGGTGCGGCCACGACACGCACATGACGGTGGGTCTCACGGCCGCCCGGCTGCTCAGCGAGAACCTCGGCGCGTGGTCCGGGACCGTGGTCTTCATCTTCCAACCCGGGGAGGAGACCGGGGCCGGAGCCAAGGCGATGGTGGCCGACGGTCTGTGGGACAGGGCTCCGAAGCCCTCGGTCATCTACGGGCAGCACGTCTGGCCCGGACTCAGCGGCACGGTGAGCATCAGCAAGGGTACCGCCATGGCGATGGCCGATTCCTGGAAGGTGACCGTCCACGGCAAGCAGTCGCACGGCTCGCAGCCTGAGCTCTCCATCGACCCGATCGTCCTCGGAGCGCACATGGTGGTGCGGCTGCAGACGGTGGTCTCCCGCGAGGTGCACCCCATGAGCTCCGCGGTGGTCACCATCGGCACGTTCCACGGCGGGCTCAAGGAGAACATCATCCCGGCGTCCGCGGAGTTCACGCTCAATGTGCGCACCTTCGACCCCGAGGTGCGCGAACTGGTGCTGGGCTCGCTGCGCCGCATCATCAGCGCCGAGGCCGCAGCATCGGGGGCGCCGGAGCCTGACATCGAGGAGATCACGAGCTTCCCGCAGTGCTACAACGATCCCGACACCACCACGGAGCTGATGACGGTGCTCGGCGAGGTGCTCGGCGACGACGCCGTCATCGAGTCCCCGCCCGTGATGGGCAGCGAGGACTTCGGTCTCCTCGCCGAGGCGATCGGTGTGCCCAGCGTGTACTGGTTCTTCGGCGGACACCCGAAGGAACTGCTCGACGGCGACGCACCCGTGGCCGGCAACCACTCGCCGTACTTCGCCCCGGTGATCGAGCCGACCCTGACCACAGGAGTCCGCGCGGCGATGACGGCACTGCTGTCCCGGGTGGGCACGGGCGCGTGAGAGGTCCCCTCCACGAGCTGTCCGCCGTCGGGATCACCGGTGCCATCCGGCGTCGGGAGATCTCGGCGCGGGAGGCGCTCGATGCTCACTTCGAGCGGATCGACGCCGTCAACGGGCGTATCAATGCCGTCGTCACCGAGGATCGCGAGGGTGCGACGGCGCTCGCGGCGGCGGCCGACGCCCTGACGGCGTCGAGTGCACCGCTGCCGCCGCTCCATGGACTGCCGATGACGCACAAGGACACCCACAATACGAAGGGCCTGCGCACAACGCAGGGCTCGGTGGTGTTCAAGGACTTCGTGCCGACGGTCGACGATCTGATCATCGCCCGGCTCAAGGACGCCGGTGTGGTGACCACGGGCAAGACCAATGTGCCCGAGTTCGCCGCGGGCTCGCACACCTTCAACGACGTCTTCGGCACGACCGTCAATCCTTTCGACACCTCGCGCAGCGCCGGCGGGAGCAGCGGGGGAGTGGCGGCTGCCATCGCGGCACGCATCCAGCCCCTGGGCGACGGCAGCGACATGGGCGGATCGCTGCGGATCCCGGCGTCGTTCTGCAATATCGTGGGGTACCGGCCGTCCCTCGGCGTCGTCCCCGCCGTGCCGACACGGAACGCGTGGTCCTGGCTCGCGCGCAATGGGCTGATGGCCCGCGACGTCGAGGACATCGCGCTGGGCATGAGCGCAATCGCGGGGTCCCACGCGGAGGTGCCCTACGCCTATCCGGTGGAGGGCTCCTTCGGATCGGCGCTGCAGCGGGACCTGACCGGGCTGCGGATCGGGTGGTCCGCGGACTTCGGACTCGGTGTGCCCGTGGATCGCGAGGTGCTGCGCGTCCTCGAGGGACAGCTGCAGGTCCTCTCGGATCTCGGCGCGGTGGTGGAGGAGGCAGCCCCCGATCTCCGTGATGCGGACCAGGTGTTCACCACCACGAGGGCCTTCGACTTCGTTCTGGCGTTCCGCGAGCTGGTCGGGAAGTACGGCGAGGTGATCAAGCCCGAGGTGCGCTGGAACGTGGAGCAGGGCTTGCAGCTCACCGCCCAGGATCTGGTCGACGCCGCGCTGGCGCGTACCCGCCTGGATGCGGGCGTCCGTCGCTACTTCGGCACGTACGACGTCTTCGCGTCGCCGGCCACGCAGGTGCTGCCGTTCGATGCGTCGCAGCGGTATCCGACGTCCGTCAACGGTGTGGAGTTCGAGACGTACCTGGACTGGATGCGGTCGGCGTGTGTGATCTCCGCGACCGGTCTGCCCGCAGTCTCCGTACCGGCGGGCTTCAGTGAGGACGGACTGCCGGTAGGACTGCAGCTGGCCATGCCGCACGGATCGGATGTGGAGCTGCTGCGTGTGGCCCACGCGTTCGAGCAGGCCACCGGCTGGGCGAGGCGGGCTCCCGACCTCTAGCGGCAGAGCTGTAGGCGGCTGGTGTCCTGAGAGGAGCGGTCCGCTCCGGTCAGGCAGGAACGGTGACCGCGGCCCGCTTCCGACGGTGGCGCGCCAGGGCTGTGGGGATCCACTGGCACAGCGCCCAGTAGGCCACGCCGACGGGGAGGGACCCGGTCACGGCGGTGACCTGGCCGAGCGGCAGGAGCACCGGATAGACCAGCCAGTGGGTGAGGTAGATGTACAGCGACGCTGCCGCGAGCCATCCGGTCACGCGGCGCAGGATCGCCGGCACGGGCAGGGCCGGGACCCAGGTCAGGAGCAGGACCCCCGCCACGATCGTCGCTTCGCGCAGCGGATGATCGAAGAAGCCGGGCACCACGAGCACGGCCAGGACGGAGATCAGCACGCGCCGCTGCACGGTGTCGGCGCGCGCCACGGCCCACCCGAGAGCGAAGAGCCAGAAGACCGGAAGTGGCTTGGGCAGCCCGGTATCGACGATGTCGTACCGGCTGAGCAGTGTCAGCGCGAGCAGGCCCAGGGCGAAGAGGAACGGCGTGCGGCGCTCGAGGCGGTCGAGCCAGGGCACGAGCATCAGTGCCGTCACGGCGATCAGGACGTAGACGAGCATCTCCACGAACCAGAAGTGCCACTGGGTCGTCACCTCCTGGGGCCCCACCATCGCGTTGAGCAGGAAGATGTTGGCCACGCTGTAGTCGTCCGTGAGCACATAGGCCAGGAAGATGAACGCGACCGACGGGACCACGATCCGGGCCAGGCTCCTCACCTGCCGCCGTAGCCGCACCGGCCGGGTCCCGGTGAGCTGGAACCGCGCGAAGTTGAAGCCCGCGACGACGAACAGCAGATGCGCGGTGTGGAAGGTGAACAGCTCCACGTGCGCGGCCACGATGCAGACGATGGCGACGGCGCGCAGCACGATCGAGGGTTCCAGCAGGGAGACCAGCCGCCGGCGGCGCGGGGGCCTCCTCCCCGAGAGCTCGCCCACGGTCATGAGGTGCCAGCCCGGTGGGAGCTGCCCCAGGGCGGCTTCCAGCCGCACCGACAGCGCCACGTAGGACAGCGAGTCGCCGTCGAGCGAGACGAAGGTGTCCGTGGGGTCCACGCGGGGTCGGTCGAGGCTCTCGGCGAAGATTCGCGGCACGTCGGCCGGACCTTCGCGCAGCGGGGCGTGACGCGTAGGAGAGGGCGCCCGTCCGGTGTTCAGGGACCGGACGGCGGGGTAGTCGATCTTCCCCGTGGCGAGCCGGGGCAGGTGCTCCACCGGGTGCATCCGGACCGCGCCACGCGGCACACCCAGATCGGAGGCCAGGACAGTGAGGAGCATGCCCGGATCGTGGTCGCCCTCGAGGGCGACCACCATGGACTCGTCGGCATCGACGTCGGAGCCGGCGACGGCGGCGGTGACGCCGAGCTCGGCGAGGATGCGTTCCACCTGCCCCAGGTCCACGCGGAGGCCGGCGATCTTCACGAAGCGGCTGCGCCGGCCCACCACCTCGTAGAGTCCGTCCGCATGTTCCACGGCGAGATCGCCCGTCCGGAGCTCGTGGAGCTCACGGCCGAGCGCGAGATCCGCCGGGCTCCCGGCGTAGCCGAGCATCACGTTCGGCCCCGTGTACACCAGCTCTCCCGCAGCGAGCCCCTCGATCGGGTCGATCCGGAAGGAGCCGCCCGGCACCGGCACGCCGATGGCCCCCGGATGCTCCGCCGCCAGATCCGGGGGAAGATACGCCATGCGCGCCGTGGCCTCCGTGGCCCCGTACATCACGAAGAGATCCCAGCCGCGCCGCTGGCCCGTCCTCGCCCAGGCCCTGACCTTCTCCGGGGAGAGCTTGCCCCCGGCCTGGGTGACGTACCGCAGGCTCGGCAGGTCCATGTCGGCGAAGCCCACGCGCTCCAGGAGATCGAAGCTGTAGGGGACGGCGGCGAAGGAGGTGGCCCGGTGGCCGCGGACGAGGTCCCACAAGCAGGGATCCACCACCGACAGCTCGGTGAGCACCAGCCCGGCGCCACGGAGCAGATGGCTGTTCAGTACGGAGAGTCCGTAGCAGTAGCTCATGGGGAGGGTGGTGACGGCCCGATCGGTGGATTCGATGCCGAGATAGGTCGCGATGGAGCGGGCGTTCGCCAGCAGATTCTCGCGGGAGAGCCGCACCAGCTTCGGTGAGCCGGTCGAGCCCGAGGTGCTCAGGAGCAGGGCCAGCTCCGGATGCAGCTCGTGGCGCGTGCCCGGGCACCGCTCGTCGAGCTCGACGGCGCCGTCGTCGGTGCGCAGGACGACGTCGGGCTGGTACCTCGTGATCATCGGCTCGAGCGCTGCGGGTTTGTCCGCGGGGACCAGGAGCAGGGGGTGCCCGGCGGTGATCGCCGCGAGGTAGGCGACGAGGGACCCGAGATCGTTGCGTGCGGCCAGCATGACGAGGCGGCGTTCGGTACCGAGGCGGGCTGCCAGCTCGTCCACCATCCCGGCGAGCTGGCGGTAGCTCAGCGTGCCGTCCGAGGTCAGGACCGCCGGCCGGTTGCCGTGGCGGGCCAGGTCCGTGAAGGTGGCTTCGGAGAGATCGGGTGGTGGGGTCACCGGTTCACCGTAGCCCAGAATCAGAGGTTAGGAAAGCCTACCCTTACCTCTCATGAGGGGTTGCGGCGCGGCGGGCGTCGAGCGGCGGCGTGGTGACGGCTCGGTCCCCGATGAGCAGGGTGGGAGAGGTCCCCGCGGTCACGGTCACCGTGACCGCCGTGCCGATGGGGAAGCGCACGATGTGCGGCTGCCACGAGCGCAGGGTCCGCCCGGAGGCGAGTTGCACGTGGTGGAGGACGAACGCGCCGTGGTACTCGACTGCCGAGACCCGCGCCGAGGCGGTCGGATCCGCCTGCAGGGCCACCTCGTGGGGGCGCAGGACGACGTCGACCTCCACATCGCTGTCGGCCCACCCCGGTACCGTCGAGACGATCCCGATCTCGCAGGTCAGCAGGGCCCGGTGCACGCGGGCGGGGAGGAAATCGGCGTCGCCCATGAAGGAGGCGACGAAGCGGGTCGCGGGGCGCTCGAAGACCTTCTCGGGAACATCGGCCTGCTCGATCACGCCGTTGTGCATGACCACCACGCGGGAGCCGACGGAGAGCGCTTCCGTCTGGTCGTGCGTGACGAGTACCCCGGTGGTACCCGTCTCACGCAGCGTGGCCACCGTGTCGCGGCGGACCTGGGCGCGTAGCGACTCGTCGAGGCCGGAGAACGGCTCGTCCAGCAGGACGACGGCGGGACGCGGCGCGAGCGCCCGTGCGAGGGCCACGCGCTGCTGCTCGCCCCCGGAGAGTTCGTGCGGGTAGCGGTCTGCCAGATGCGCCAGCTGCACGAGGTCGAGCAGCTCGCCGGCACGTCGACGGCGGTCGGCGCGGGAGAGCCGGTCGAGGCCGAACTGCACATTCAGGCCCACCGTCAGGTGGGGGAAGAGCGCATGATCCTGGAAGACGAGCCCCACGCGCCGGAGCTCAGGATTGACGAAGACACCCGACCCGGCGACGACGGACCCGGCCACGCTGATCCGACCGGCGTCGGGCCGTTCGAGCCCGGCCACGAGCCGCAGCGTGGTCGACTTGCCGCAGCCCGAGGGGCCGATCAGGGTCACCAGCTCCCCCGCGGGGACGGACAGGTCCAGCGCGTCGACGCCTCTGGAGGAGCCGTAGTGCTTCGTGACGCCGTCGAGGGCGAGGGCCGGAGGTGTGTCCTCCGGGGCCATGGGCACGGGGATGGTCTCCATCTGGGCGGTCATGGCCGCACCTTCCTGGTCGTGGTTCCACGCGCCTCGTTGCGGTGGGTCTGGCGGACGAGGACGATCACGGGGATGATCGCCACGAGGACGATCACGAGGGCTGGAAGCGCCGCCTTCTCCCAGAAGTTCTCACGCGCCAGCTCGTACACCCAGACGGACGCCGTGGTGAACCCGAAGGGCCGCAGGAGCAGCACGATCGGCAGCTCCTTGATGGCGTCGATGACCACCAGCATCAGCGCCACCGCGACCCCCGGCCGGGCCAGGGGCAGGTGGATCCTGCGCAGGATCCGCCGCGGCGTCGCGCCCAGGCTCAGGGCGGAGGAGGTGACGGTCGGTGAGATCTTCTCCAGGCTGGCCCCGACCGACTGGTAGGCCGGAGCGAGGAAGCGGATGACGTAGGCGTAGAGGATGCCGGCGACCGATCCTGTGACGATCAGTCCCGCGCCGCCGGGGATCCCCAGGCCTTCCAGCGTGGTGTCCGCGGCCGAGAAGGACAGCAATACGCCGATCCCCACGACGGCTCCCGGAACGGCGTAGCCGAAGGTGGTCAGCTGGGCCGCGAAGGCAACGAGGCGGCCACCGCCGAGGCGGATGGCGTGCCCGACGGCGAGGGCGATGGCCACGCAGCTGACCGCGGTGATCAGTGCGACCAGCAGGCTGTTGCCCAGGTACTCCACGAACCGCGGGTCGGCGAGGACGGAGGCGTCCGAGAGTACCTGTCCCACCGCCCAGAGCAGGAGTTGCGCCACGGGGATGAGGAAACCGGCCGAGAGTGCCGCCACGCACAGCGCAGTGGCACCCCAGGCTGTGGCGCCGGAGAGCTGTTCAGGCTGGAAGCCCTGCCTCCGCCCGCCCTGCTGGTGATAGCGGGCCCGGCCGCGCAGGGTGCGTTCCCCGACCAGCACGGCCACGGCGAACAGCAGGACCAGCACCGCGAGCTGCGTGGCCGCATGGAAGTCGAAGGTGCCCTTCCACACCAGGTAGACGCCCACGGAGACGGTCTGGACGTTGAAGTACTGCACGGTGGCGAAATCGGTCAGGGTCTCCATCATCACCAGCGCCAGTCCTGCGGCCAGGGACGGGCGGGCCAGGGGGAGGACCACGCGTCGCAGCGCCCGCGCGCGGGTGGAGCCCAGCGTCCGGGCGGCGTCGTACGTGCCCGAGGACTGCTCGATCAGCGCAGAGCGTGCCAACAGATACACGTAGGGGTAGAGGGACAGCGAGAGCACGAGGATCGCTGCCGGCAGGGACCGCACCTCGGGAACCCAGACATCGGTCCCGAAGACGCCGCGCAGCAGCGACTGGACGGGTCCGGCAACGTCGAAGACCGAGAGGAACACGAAACCGAGGACATAGGCGGGCACGGCCAGGGGCAGGACGAGCAGCCATACGAGGATGTTCCGCAGCGGGAAGCGGTAGGCGGTCACGAGCCACGCCAGTCCTCCGCCCACCACGAGCGAGCCTGCGCCCACGCCCAGCATCAGCGCGAGGGTGGTGAGGATCATCTTCCCCAGATCCCGCGGGGGAGCGGTTTCGCCGAGGCTGCCGATGCCCTGGAGGACCACCGCCAGGACGGGGGTCGCGACGACGACGGCCACGGCGACGACGAGCGCGGACCATGCCGGACGACCGACGCCGGTCGTCCGGTAGCGCCGCTGCGGCGTCCGGCCGTCGGCGAGGGTCGCCGGTTCGGTCACCGGTATCCGGCCTCGGCGAGCAGATCGACGGCCTCGGCGTTGAAGGTCCCGTAAGCCTCCGCGTTCAGGGGCATGCGCTTGAAGTCCCCGAACCCGGCGATGAGTGGTTCCGGTTCCACGGAGGGATTGACGGGGTACTCGTGGTTGGCGTCCACGAAGGCGTTCTGACCGTCCGTGGCGAGCCACTCGATGAGTCGCAGCGCGTCCTCCGGGTTGTCCGCGCCCTCCACCACGCCGGCACCGGAGATGTTCACGTGCGTCCCCGCGCCCTCCTGGCTGGCCCAGAAGAGGTCCACATCCAGATCGGGATTCTCCTCGAGCAGGCGGGCCAGGTAGTAGTGGTTGTTGATGCCGACGTCGCAGGTGCCGGCGTCGATCGCCTCGAGCAGGAGCACGTCGTTGCTCATGATGGCGACGTCGTTGGCCACCCAGCCCTGCACGATCTCGAGGGCGCGCTCCCGTCCGTGGAGCTCGATCAGGCTGGCGACGAGGGACTGCGTGTACGCGGAGGTGGCGTCCCGCATGCACAGGCGCCCCTTCCACTTCGGGTCGGCGAGCCCTGCGTAGGTCTCCACCGCGTCGAACTCGGACGGGTCCACGGCGTCGGGGTTGTAGGTGACGGTGCGGGCGCGCAGTGCAAGACCGTACCAGCGGCCGTCGCTCTCGCGCAGATCCTCGGGGACGGCGTCCCGGAGCACGGCGGAATCGGTGGCGGCGAGCTCTCCCTGGCGTGCACCGTTCCAGAGATTGCCGGCGTCGACGGTCATGAAGACGTCCGCCGGGGTGTCATCACCCTCCGCCTTGAGGCGCTCGAGGAGTTCGGCGTCGTCGCCGCTGATGAACTCGACGCTGATACCCGTCTCGTCGGTGAACTCGCCGAATGCGCCCTCGAGGTCGTAGTGCCGTGCCGAGTAGATCTGGAGATCGGCGGAACCTCCGCCGAAGGCGCCGCAGCCCGTCAGGGTCGTGGCCAGGACGGTCAGGCCTGCGACGGCGGTCAGGAGCGGGCGGGAACGCATTCGGATCTCTTCTCGGACGAGGTGGTGGTGCGGCGCAGGCGCCGGACGAAGCAGGCAAGCCTAGCCTAACCGAATAAGGTCAGCGCGGCGTAACCTATTGAATCCGGCGGCCCGTGGCCCGGCCCGCCACCGGTATCAGCTGAGCACGTCTCTCGTGCTGAAGCGTCCGTAGGCCAGGGCGCCGAAGACAGCGATGTAGCCCAGTTGCAGCAGGGAGTTGTCGGCGAAGGAGGTCCACACGATCGGCTCCCGCAGCAGATCCGCGAAGCCCAGCCAGTAATTGGTGAAGAGCCAGGGGTGCAGCCATTCCAGCTGGGGGAGAGCACCGAGGATCTGCGCAACGGCAGCCAGCGCCGCGGTGGCCGCCATGGCACCCACCGGGATGGTGGTCAGCGTGGAGATGAACAGCCCGATGGCGCTCAGCCCCAGCAGGGACACCGTCACGTACAGGGCCAGGAGCAGCAGCCGGACGAAGTAGCCTCCGACGCCGACGGTGTCCCCGGAGAGCAGCGTCACCGGTCCCACGGGGAAGAGCAGCGCACCGATGATCGCTCCCGTGACCACGACCGTGAGGGTGGCGACGAGACAGAACAGGGCCGCTCCGGCGTACTTCACGAGCAGGAGCCGGATACGCCCCGCAGGCGCGACCAGAAGATAGCGCAGGGTGCCGAGATTCGCCTCGCCGGCAATGGTGTCCCCGGCCACCACGCCGATGGTCAGCGGCAGGAACAGCGGGATGGCCACGGTCAGGGCCGTGAGCGAGACGAACAGACCGTTCTGGGTGATGCTGTTCAGGAACGCCGGTCCGCGGCCGCTGCCCGAGGTATCGGACGAGACCCGCACGACGACGGCGATCAGGATGGGGATCAGGGCGAGCGCCCCGATCATCGCCCAGGTTCGCAGCCTCCGGAAGAGGACGGTGATCTCGGAGAGCACGAGGGTCAGTCCGAGGCTCCCGCCGGAACGCGATGGTGGGGTACTGACGGATTCAGCCGGCAACGTCGAACCCCTCTCCGGTCAGGGCGACGAAGCGGTCCTCGAGGGACGCGCCGCTGGCTTCGAATCCCCGCACACGGACATCGGCCCGGACGAGGGCGGTGTTCACGGTCTCCTGGAGGAGTCCGGGTACGGAGAGCTGGGCGGTCACGACGTCGTCGCGCCCGTGCACCTCGGGGACGAGCCCCAGGTCCAGGAGCACACGCCGCGCCTCGGCGGGATCGGGTGTGGTGATGCGGACCCGGGCGGTGCCCTCGTCGCGGAGCTCATCGAGAGTGCCCTGCGCCACGAGTCGTCCCGCGCTCATGACCGCGATCATGGAGCACATCTGCTCCACCTCGGCGAGCAGGTGACTGGAGACGAAGATGGTGGTTCCGTCGTCGGACAGGGACCGGATGAGGTGCCTGACCTCACGGGTACCCTGCGGGTCGAGTCCGTTGGTCGGTTCGTCGAGGATCAGCAGGTCCCGCGGCGCGAGCAGCGCGTTGGCGATTCCGAGCCGCTGCTTCATGCCCAACGAGTAGGCATGGGCGCGCTTGTTCGCCGCGTGGCCCAGACCCACCCGTTCCAGTGCGGCGTCCACCCTGGCGGTGCGGGTACTGGGCGAGGTGTGCCGATCCGCAGCGTCGAAGCGCTGCAGATTCGCCTTCCCCGACAGGAACGGATAGATCGCAGGGCCTTCGACGAGGGCGCCGACGCGCGGGAGCACGGCACGCGCGTCACGGGGCATCACGCCGTCGAGCAGATCGATCTCGCCGCTGGTCGCGGTGGCGAGTCCGAGCAGCATCCTGATGGTGGTGGTCTTCCCGGATCCGTTGGGGCCGAGGAAGCCGAACACCGTGCCGCGGGGCACGGCGAGATCGATGCCGCCCACGGCCGCCTGCCTGCCGAACATCTTCGTGAGCCCACGTGTCCGGATCGCGAGGTCGCTCGGGCTCATCCGTGGACCCGCACAGCGGGTGCGGGCCGCACGGACGAATCGGTCGTCACTGCTGGGCGGCTGCGACGAGCTGGTCGATTCCGACGGCGCCCATGAGTATCCGGCCGTCATCGGTGATCAGGACCGAGGCGAGCGAGGTCTGCAGCGCGCGCCCGCCGTCGACGTCGGTGAGTGCCTGCTCCAGGAGTGCCTGGGCGCCGGCTACCTGCTCCGGGTCCATGCCGGGCTTGATCTCCATGATCTCGCCCATCCCGGCGCCATCGCTCGAGCCCGGGGTGAGACCCATCATGCCGGAGCTGCCGACCGGCAGCTCCACGATGGTGCTCCAGCCCTCGCCTATGACGGTGGGCTTCGCGGTGGGTCCGGCAGGCATGTCCGATGCCTTCCCGTCCACCAGCGCCTTGGCCTCGTCCACTGTCGGTGCCTCGATGACGGTGGCGCCGGGGGGAGGGGTGAATTCGAAGATCGTGGCATCGGGGGTGCCGAAATCGACGTCGCTGAATTCGGCAGCGAAGGCCGCGTCCTCCTGGCCCTTCGCCTGGACGGCGACGCCGAGCGGAACCCCGGTCTCGGAATCGATGCTCACCGAGATGGTGCCGATGAGTGTGGCGGGATCCTCCGGCGTGAGCCGCAGTTCGTAGGCACTCCGGTCGGCGACCCGACTGGTCCCGTCCACCGTGACTTCCGTGTTCGGGTCGATCTCGGTCAGGAAAAGCTCCGCGAGCTCGGCCGGCGTGCGGGGGAGGTCCTGCAGCTCGGGGTGGTCGGTGACTTCCTGCTGCACTCTGGCCTCCAGCTCGGCCTTCGCGGCATCCTTGTCGGGGAGGGCCGCATGCCTGACCTCGTTCGCCGCGGAGTCGTAGGACCAGGCATCGGTTGCATTGACGATCACGTCGCGCTGGGCCAGTTCATCGAGCACCTGGACGCGTGCCCTGTCCGGCCCGTCGACGAAGACCCGGGCGGTGTGCTCACCGGTGAGCAGCTCGAGTGCCAGGGAGGTGGGGTCATTGCTCGAGGTCCCACCGGGAGGCGTGGCCATGCCCACATCCGGGAGGCCGAGATTCGAGGACTGCTCCACGGTGCCGGAGTAGGCGTCGTCCGTGCTGGTGGCCACGAACTCGAGCAGCTCCTGGGCGGTCTTCGCGGGAAGCTGCGGCTGTGCCTCGGCTACCGCAGTACCGCTCACGGAGGCCGCGACGATCACTGCGGGGACGATGCCGGCCGGAAGCCAGCGCCAGTTCTTGTTCATGAGTGAGCCTTTCGAACGAATCTGTGCCCCATGTGGTGTCACGCTACCTCGACGCGCTGACAGTTCCATGGGCACGGGTACTTGCCCAACGAGCGGGCGGACGCGGACGTGCCGTGTCCTGCCGTCTGGCGGCGTGACGGCGTCGACGGCGGTTGCGCCAGCTCCCTTCCCACTGCTCGAGCCGGTTCTCCGGGAGCGACGCGATGCGGGGTGCTTCCTCCCACTGATCGAGCCCTCATGGTGGGGAGGGTCGTCCCTTCCCACCGCTCGAGCCCAGGCAGTGGGAGCGACGCGATGCTCCACGCCGCGCGGCGTTCCTTCCCACTGCTGGAGGACGCACGGTGGGGAGGGTCGTTCTTTCCCACTGCTCGGGCCGGGGCACTGGGAGCGACGCTAGGCTCCACCCCGCGGAGTGCTCCCTCCCACCGCTCAGGCTCGTTCGTTGGGATCGAGGGGATGCTCTGCTCCGCGCGGCGCTCGCTTCCGCTGCTCGAGGACGCACGGTGGGGAGGGGTGTTCCATCCCATTGTTCAAGCCAGTTCACTGGGATCGACGGAATCTTCCACTCGGCGAGGGTGCTCCCTTCCACTACTAGGCTCGTTCGTTGGGATCGACGGGATGTTCCACTCGGCGAGGGTGCTCCCTCCCACTGCTCAGGCTCGTTCGCTGAGAACGACGGGATGCGGCCGTCCCCTCCCATTGCTCGGGCCCGGTCACTGGGAGCGACGCCATGCTCCACGCCGCGCGGCGTTCCATCCCACTGCTCAAGGACGCACGGTGGGGAGGGGCCTTCGATCCCACTGCTCAGGCCCGATCAATGGGAGCGACGAGAGGCTCCACTCCGCGCAGCGTTCGATCCCGCTATTCGAGCCCCTCAGTTGGGAACGACGGCATGCTCTACTCCGCGCGGCGCTCGCTCCCACTGCTCGAGACCGGGCGGTGGGGAGGGGCGTTCCTTCCCACTCTCCGAGCGCGGCTACTGGGAACGATCCGAGGCTCGGCCCCGCGGCGCGCCCGGTGGCCGATGATGGAGCAGGCCCGGTGTCGGGCACGATCGACGGGCACAGCAAAGGGGCGACCGGAGCTGCCCCTTCGATGGAACCGTCGATCTCTAGCGGGTGACCTTGCGCCGCCCCGCGATACCCTCTGCCACACCGATCAGCAGGACCGCCGCGATGACGGCCACGATGAAGCCGAAGATGTTGAGTTCGAAGACGCCCCCGGTACCCACCAGATTCGCGATGAGGCCGCCGATGACGGAGCCCGCAAGGCCGAGCAGGAGCGTGGCGAGGAGACCGAGATTCTGCTTCCCGGGCTTGATGAGGCGTGCGAGCGCGCCGATGATGAGTCCGGCGACGATGAAACCGATCATGGGGATTCTCCTTCTGGGATCCCGCCTGTGCGGGGTGTGTGGGCTGATGTGTCGCAACTGCGGATCGCCGTCGACCACGTCCACGATATTCGATCGTCGATCCAGACGGCAGGTGGCGACCCCCGAACTGCTCAGCGTACTGTCGATTCTGTGCCCGCACGGATACAGCTCAGCTGGAGGAGACCATCATGACGAACACCGGAGCCCGCAACGTACCATTCTCCCCGAGGGGATAGCGCCCGCCGTGTGGTTCGACTCCTGGGCCGACATCCTCCGCGTGCTGATCGTGGGAGCCGTCTCCTACGCCACCCTCGTCGGCCTCCTGAGGGTATCGGGCAAGAGGACCCTCGGTCAGCTGAACGCCTTCGACTTCGTCATCACGGTGGCCCTCGGATCCACCCTGGCGACCATCCTGCTCAGCTCCGATGTCGCGTACGCCGAGGGCCTCGCGGCTCTCGTGCTATTGGCCGGCCTCCAGTTCCTCGTGGCGTGGGTCTCCGCACGCTGGCCCGCGGCGCGCAACACCATCACCGCCCGGCCCACGGCCCTGGTGATGGGCGGCCGGTTGCAGCACGAGGAGTTGAGGCGGAACAGACTCACCGAGTCCGAAGTGTTCCAGGCCGTCCGGGTCTCCGGGACGGGTGACCTGTCCACCATCGGCGCCGTCGTGCTGGAGACCAACGGGACCCTGAGCGTCATCCCGCACAGCTCGCTCGGCACAGGGGCGGCGCTGAGCGGCGTCGTCGGATACCCCAGCCCCCGCGCGTGAACGACGAGGCAACGACGGCGTCCGTCGAGGAGGGCGAATGGCGCGCCGAGGTCGTAGCGGCCCGGCTCGACAAACCCATGGGCATCCTCGGGGTGATCTTCCTCTTCGTCGTCCTCGGGCAGCTCCTGGCCACCGAAGCCGGCATGGTGACCACCTTCACGGTGCTCGGATGGGTGTTCTGGGCGGTCTTCGTCTCCGAATTCCTCCTCAGGGCCTACATCGCCCAGTTCAGCGGTCGCTTCTGGAAGAAGAACTGGTGGCAGGTGGTGTTCCTCCTCGTGCCGTTCCTGCGCTTCTTCCGCGCATTGCAGGCCCTCCGGTTCGTCAGGGTGGCCAGGCTCGCGCGGTTCGGCGGGATCATCTCCGCCGGTGTCCGTGGCTCGCGGTCCGCGGGCCGCCTGCTCTCGAGCCGCATCGGGTGGCTGATCGCCGTCACCGCCGTGGTCATCCTCGCCTCGAGCCAGCTGCTCTACGCCACCGGGGCCCATGAGTCGTATGCCGATGCGCTCTTCGAATCCGCGATGGCAACGATCACGGGTTCCGGGCTGACGTCCTCGACCACGTTCGGGCGGATTCTCCAGGTCCTGCTGGCCATGTACTCGGTGGGGGTCTTCGCCACCTTGGCAGGCTCCCTCGGGGCCTTCTTCCTCCGTGGGTCGGATCCTGCGCCGGCCGATGCGGTGGTCGTCGAGCCACCGGAAGCCGAGCAGCGTCCCGCTGCCGCCACCACCGGGCAATGATCAGGCGGCAAGAGCATGCGGCAGCGAGATCGTGATCAGGCCGTGAGAAGGCCCACCTGGTCCATCAGTTCATGGGCCTTCTCGTCGGCCCCGGCCTCCGTACAGAGGCGGGCGGCCTCGAGCAGATGCCGGACGCCCCGCGCCACGGAGCTCCGGGCCACGAAGTAGTTACCCAGGCAGATCTCGAGGTCCAGGGTCGATTCGAAGTCGAGGAGCGCGCGGCCGTCGTCGACCTCCGTCAGCAGCTCGCCCGCGGTCTCGAGATCCTCGTGCAGCAGGGCGAAATACGCTTCGACGATCATGACCTCGAACCGGTAGCGCGGATTCTGCAGGACCTGCGCACCTGCCCGTGCATGGTCGAGCGAGGTCCGCACGGTCTCGTCGGCGATTCCTGCCTGCAGCGCGAACATGGCGCTCGCCCGATGGAACTCGGCCCATGCCTCCAGATCCGCCCGCGGAGAGAGCAGGCGTGCGGCCAGCGCGTGCTGTTCCCGGCCGATCTCGATCTCCCCGCGGCGGAAAGCGACATTGCCGATGGCCCATGCCCCGCGGGCCACGAGCAGGGACGGCACAGCGGGCACATCCTCGATGTCCAACCCGATAGCCACTTCCCAGGCGGCGTCGAGCTCGCCCTTCACCGAGAGCGCCGCGATGAGGATGAAGGCGGCCTGGAGCCGGGTGGGGGAGTGCTCGGAGAGCAGGGAGGCCGACTCCACCGACCGGTGTGCGAGGTCGAGCGCCTCGAGGAGCCGCCCGGTGGTGCGGGCGATCGTGGACAGGCGCCCCTGCACCACCGAGTGGAGTGCGGGGTCGGCCACGAGCAGCGAGGATCCGTCCATCCGCAGCAGGACGGCTTCGGCCTCCTCCAGCCTGCCGGCGGTGATCAGCGACTGCGCCTGGAGCATGGACATGTCCCACCAGACGGGTGCGTTGCGCTGGTCGCGGGCCAGGCCGGCGGCGTATTCGGCCTCCGACGCAGCCAGTGCGGCATCCTGCAGGTCGCGCGCATGATTGGCGGCGAACATCGCCGCGGCAAGGGCGGGCGCGTCCTCCACGGTGGGCGGCTCGACCCACCAGGAGAGGGTCTGCGTCTCCATGCCGAGCACCGCGGCGAAGTGCCGCACCATCTCGGCGGAGGGCTGACGCTGACCACGCTCCAGGAGGGAGACGAAATGGGGCGGGTAGATTCCCGACCCCAGCTCCTCCTGGCTCAGTCCCCTGGCATTGCGTGCCCGCCGCAGCATGTCCCCGAATCGCATTTTGTCCTCATCCCCCATGAGTGGTCACTGCGACCCGCTCCAGGCACGAGGTTCGAAAGGTGACACTGACTGTCTAGCAGATGCTGTGGACAAAACGGGACACGCCACTGTGTGCCGTCAGCCGAGCATCCGCAGGTAGGTCGAGAAGCCCGCGGAAACACGACCGACAGTGCGCGACGACGTCGTCACCTGCAGCTGTCCCGACGCGATCCAGGCGGCGCCACCGAGCTTTGCGCGCCCGACCAGATCGACGTCCTCGTCCTCGGTGAGGGGTGCGAAGCCGCCCACCTCCTGGTAGGTGCTGCCCCTGATCCCCAGATTCGCACCGTGGACGTGATGGTGGCCGTCGGCGGCAACGTAGTCATCCGCCCACCGCTGCCACCGTTCCGCGTTGTCGGGGGTGAGTGTGGGGCGGACGGTACCCAGGACGAGATCGTGGTGGACGGCGAGCCGGTGGTGCCGGACGAGCCAGTCCCGGGGCACGAGCGTGTCGGCGTCGGTGTTGGCGATCCAGGTCCGCTCCGGCAGGGCCTGCGAGCGGGCCAGCGCGAAGCGCACACCGGCGTCGCGCGCGGCGCCCACGGATCCGAAGTTGCCGGCGAGGACCGAGACGCCCGGGATGCTGCGTGCAGCGCTCGCAGAGCCGTCGGTGCACCGGTCCAGCACCACGGTGATGCTCACCGGGGTGCGCGGAACGGTGCTCTGGAGGTGCTCACGCGCGGCATCGAGGTCCGCGAGGCAGGCCGGCAGCCAGTCCTCCTCGTCGCGGGCCGGCAGGACGACGGCGAGCTGGCCGGGGATCACAGCAGGCCCTCGCGTCGTGCCACGGAGTCGGCGGGGGGCGGGACGAAGACCTCCAGGAGGAAGTCCTCCTCCGTGTGCAGGGCGAGGGTGGTCAGTCCCGGGACCCGGCGGACTCGCTCGTGCACATCGGCGCCGTCGAGCTCCCACCCCTCGATCGGGTGGCGCCAGTGGCACAGGACGAGCACACCGTCCTCGTCGAGGGACGCGAGGATCAGCGCGATCACCTCGTCGAGCTGGTCGGAGGACAGGAAGTACCCGGTCTCGGAGAGCACCACGAGGTCGAACGGTCCGTCCTCGCGGGGCCAGTCGCGGGGCACGGTGGCGAGCCGGGCCTCGGCGGCGTCGTTCGTGCTCAGCACCTCGGCGGTGCGGCGGACAGCGGTCTCGCTGGTGTCGAGGGCCAGGACGTTGTCCGAGACGGTCGCGAGCTCCCGGGTCAGTGCTCCCACGGAGCAGCCGACCTCGAGCGTGCGGCAGAAGCGCTCCCGGGGCAGGCTGGCGATGGTGAGCGAGCGCTTCCTCCGTTCGTAGAAGCGCTCGGCCACCTCCCACGGATCGGCCTTGTCCTGATGCAGCCGTTCGAAGGTGGAGGACCCCTCCGAGACGAAGAAGGCCTCGTAGTTGCGGTCGAAGTGCTCCAGGAAGTCCGCTGAGAGAAGCACTTCGTCTCCGGGCGCTGCGGACAACGGGGCCACCTGGGAGACGTGGGTGGCCAGGGCGGAGGTCTTCCGGGTGTGGTCGTCGGAGTCGAGGTGGCGGAGTGACAGGTCCGCGAGCTGGTCCGCCTGCTCCTCAGCCGTGCCCCAGTGCCAGAGCCAGATCGGGTACTCGAGCAGGGGTGCCTGGTGGGCTTCGCACACCTCTGCCGCTGCACGTCCGACGGCGTCGTGATCGGTGTGGCCGTCGTGTCGCCACGGAGCCGCGACCAGGGTACGCGGCGCCTCCCCCTCGCTTAGGAGGCGGGTGAGTGCCGCGGCGGCGTCCTCCTGTGTGATGCCGCCGTCGGGCAGACCCTCGAAGCTCAGCGCGGCCGCTGGAGCGAGCACCTGGACCGCGTTGGCCACTTCCGTGCGCCTCAGTTCGGCCAGCTGTGTCCGCGAGTAGGTGGGGGAGTCAGGATGGGACGCCTCGCCGTCGGTGAGGACGACGACGTCGCACCGGACGCCCTCGCGGGCCAGCCGGGCGAGGAGTCCGCCCGCACCGAGGGTCTCGTCGTCCGGGTGGGCGGCGAGCAGGATGAAGCGGGACGGGAGGCGTCCGTCGAAGAGAGCCTCGATCTGCAGATCCGCACCGGAGCGATCCTGCTCCCAGGTCCTCCAGTGGCTCTCCGGCGTGCTGTCGTCGTCGTGCGCGAAGCTCACCACGCTACGTTCCCCTCGGCGGCCCGGGCGAGCACTCTGCTGCCGAGCGCGGCGTCGTCGCGTTCGGCGTGGTGCTGGCGCAGGTACAGCGTCAGGTCGGCCACGCGTGCTGCATGGGCCTCGTCGAAGGCGAGGGGAGCGGGCCCGAGGCCGTGCGCGGCTGCCTCGAGCACCAGCTCGGCGCAGCGGAAGACCGAGGACCGCACGCGGGCGGCGAGCAGGGCGCCGTCCTGACCGGACGCACGGCCGGTGTCGACGGCGTCCGCGGCTTCCCCGAGCACGGTCCTGGCCTCGTGGAGGGCGGCGTCGACCCGGCCCAGGTGGAGGAGTGCCACCTGGTCCGGGGTACGGCGCCCGGCCGCGGCGAGCATGGTCCTGGCGATCCCGAGCGCGCCGCCCAGCCAGCATGCTGCAACACCGATCCCACCCCAGGCGAACCCGTCGCGGTGCAGGTACCAGTCCGTTCCGCCCACCGGTGTCGCGGCAGCGCCGTCGAAGTGTACGGAGCAGCTGGTCACCGTGATCAGGCCGCGACTCACCCAGGCATCGGGCGGGTCGATGAGGATCCCGTCGGCGCGGAGGTCGACGGCGAAGGCGCGGCGCTCGCCGTCGCCCACGTGCGCAGTGACGATCGCGTGATCGAGGTGGTCGGCGAGCGAGCACCAGGGTTTGGTCCCGGTCAGGGTCCAGCCGTCGGGGCCGGTCGACGCCGTGAGGGCGACCCCGGGCCCTTCCGCGGCGAAGACTCCCCAGGTCGCGGCGGTGTCGGCCTCATACCGCCCGGCCTGGTCGAGGATGGCGAGGGCATCGAGGTGGGGCTCCACAGCCCGCGCTACGGACAGATCCGTTGCGGCGAGGGTGCTCAGGAGGCGCCAGGTGTCAGCCGTCCGCCCGGAGCCGGGCAGTGGGGCAGTGACCCCGAGGTGGGCCGCGAGGGTGAGGGCGTGCGGCACGGAACCCCGTGCTGCTTCGGCCCGATCAGCCAGTTCTTGCAGCAATTCCTCCTGGTCGAGCTTCTCCCCCTGCAACGTCACAGGCGCATCTTTCTCGAAGTCGGGGCATCAACGGCCAGCATGGTCGAAGTCTACTGGTGGTTTTCGGCGGCTCGGCGCACCACTTGGATCGGCCGCTCGCACCGACCCTGGGACAATTCGTCGGTGACCATCAATCGAAGCGGTGCTGTCATCGCTGCCGGTCGGCGCCACTCCGTCGGACTGGCCCCCGATGGTTCGGTGCTGACCGCGGGCCGGTCGGAAGCGGACGAGTGCAAGGTCGGGGACTGGAGCGGCATCGTCGCTGTGGCCGCAGGGAACGTGCACACCGCGTCGAACACGGGCCGTTCGCACACCGTCGGCCTCCGCGCGGACGGCACCGTCGTCGCGCGCGGCTGGAACAACGAGGGGCAGTGCGACGTCGACGACTGGACGGGCGTTGCCGGCATCGCTGCCGGGTGGCGAAGAACCCTCGCGGTTCTGGAGGACGGGACAGCCCGAGCGGTCGGTCGACGCGGCGAGGGAGCCTGCGAGGTCGAGACGTGGGAGGATCTGGTCGCGGTCGCCGCGGGGGACTGGCACTCGGTGGGGCTCCGTGCAGCCGGTACGGCTGTAGCCGTCGGAAACAACAGCCGGGGCCAGTGCGAGGTGTCGTCCTGGCGCGACGTTGCCGCGATCGCGGCGGGCTGCCTGCACACGGTCGCGCTCACCACGGAGGGCTGCGTCCTCGTGGCCGGCAACCAAGCTGCGATCGCTCCACACGCAGGATCCTGGCGTGACGTCGTCGCGGTTTCAGCGGGCAGCTTCCACACGGTCGCGGTGACAGCCCTTGGTCGGGTTCTGGCTGCAGGAGACAACAGCCGGGGCCAGTGCGAGGTGTCGTCCTGGCGCGACGTTGTCGCGATCGCGGCAGGTTCTGCCCACACGCTCGGAGTCCGTGCGGACGGATCGGTTCTGACTGCGGGCTGTGATGACGACGGCCGGTGCACCACGTCCTCCTGGCTCGTGCGCGTGCACAGCGCGTGAGGCGCCCCCACCGCGTCCACCGCGTCCACCGCGTCCACGACGAGCATGCCGTGCGTAAACGCACACTTGCTCTGCGTGAATGAGCGTTGATCGCGCCCCGGCCCGACGTCATACTCGAACTGCCCCGGTGTGTGCTCGGTCACAACAGAGAGCATGGCGGCGAGCGACGCGGCACACGATGATACGAGTCGACGAAGACTTCGAAGGAGCAGCCAGGATGAGTTCAGCGCAGCACACACCCCCGCAACGGCAGGAGCCCGACGTCAAGGAATCGGGGCTGAAGAAGGTCGTTGCGGCGTCGATGGCCGGCACGGTGGTCGAGTGGTACGAGTTCTTCCTCTACGCCGCAGCCGCCACGCTCGTCTTCGCCAGCGTCTTCTTCCCGAACGCCGAGTCGGAGCTCGACGCGATCATCGCGGGCTTCCTGACCTACGCCGTCGGATTCGTGGCCCGCCCCATCGGCGGGATCGTGTTCGGCCACTTCGGCGACAAGTACGGACGCAAGCAACTTCTGCAGGTCAGCATCATCCTCGTGGGTGCCTCCACCTTCCTCATGGGCTGCCTGCCCACCTTCGACCTGGTGGGTTACTGGGCGCCCGGCATGCTCGTGGTGCTGCGCTTCATCCAGGGCTTCGCCGTCGGCGGTGAATGGGGCGGAGCCGTGCTGCTGGTCGCCGAGCACAGCCCCAGCAAGAGTCGCGGCTTCTGGGCCAGTTGGCCACAGTCAGCCGTCCCCATGGGCAATCTGCTCGCCACGGGTGTCCTGTTCGGCCTGTCCGCCGTCCTCGACGACGCGGCCTTCCTCGGCTGGGGCTGGCGCGTGGCCTTCTGGCTCTCCGCCGTGATCGTCATCATCGGCTACTACATCCGCACGAAGGTCAGCGACGCCCCGATCTTCCTCGACGCGCAGAAGGAGGTCGTCGAGGGCGCCAAGGGCTACGGCGTCGTCGAGGTCTTCAAGCGCTACCCCCGCGGCGTCTTCACTGCCATGGGTCTGCGCTTCGCCGAGAACATCCTGTATTACCTGGTGGTCACCTTCAGCATCACGTACCTCAGCACCGAGGTCGGGGAGGACCGCACGAAGATCCTGCTGCTGCTGCTCGTCGCCCACGCCCTGCACTTCTGCGCCGTACCGATCGTGGGGCGCTACTCGGACAGGTTCGGCCGCAAGCCGGTCTATCTCGCCGGGGCCGTCCTCGGCGCCACCTGGGGATTCTTCGCCTTCCCCATGATGGACACCGGCAACGACTTCATCATCCTGGCGGCCGTCACCATCGGACTGATGTTCCACGCGCTGATGTACGCCGGGCAGCCGGCCATCATGGCCGAGATGTTTCCCACCCGCATGCGCTACTCGGGAGTCTCTCTCGGATACCAGGTCACCTCGATCGTGGCCGGCTCGCTGGCTCCGATCATCGCCGCGACCCTCCTTCGGGACTACGGTTCATCAACCCCGGTGGCCATCTACCTGCTGCTCGCCTGCTGTGTGACGATCGTCGCCGTCCTCGCACTCCGCGAGACCCGCGGCATCTCGCTGCTCGACGTCGATGAGGCGGATGCGCGCGCGACCGCCGAGCTCCTGGCCGGCAGGACGAAGTAGGGCAGGCACCACACGGGAGTCACGTAGGGGCGACGACGGCGGCAGGTCCGCGCCGTCGTCGACCCTGTGGTGCGGGCCGATCAGGGCCGGCCGTCAGGCGCCGAGCTCGCCCGCCCGCTCCGTGATCTGGTGCCGGACGGCCGCCACCACGGCCTGGACCGCGGTGGACCGCAGCGACTCCGGGCGCGCGATGGCCCAGATGGGCAGCTGGCGGTGAAAATCGTCGCGGAGGACCGGCACCAGACCGCTTCCCTCCGGGACCATGAAGCTCGGCAGCAGCCCGATACCCGCCCCGGCGTGGACGGCGTCCACCTGCGCGAAGATGCTCGTGGCCTGGAAGGACGTGACCGGAAGGGGCAGCTGCGAGGAGCGGTGGCCGAGCTCCCAGACCTGCAACGCCGATTCCACGTAGGAGACGAAGCTGTGGTGACGGATGTCCTCGAGGCGCCCGGGCAGGCCACGGCGATCCGCGTACCCGGCGCTGGCGTAGAGGCGCAGGAAGTAGTTGGTCAGGAAGATCGGCTCCGCATTGACGGATTCGGTGCGACCCACCACGATCTCGAGATCGACCCCGGAGCGGTTCTGGCTCGCCTTGCGGGTGGCACTGAGCAGTTCGACGTCGAGCCGCGGGTTCTCCCGCTGGATCTCCACCAGGGCGGGCATGACGAAGCGCGCGCCGAAACCGTCGGGCGCGCTGACCCGCATGAGCCCGGTCAGCACGTCGGAGTCGGACAGGCGGGCATCCAGCTCGCCGAGGCTGGTCTCGATCGCCTCCGCCGCAGCCACGGCATCCACACCGAGTGCCGTCAGCTCCCAGCCCTGCGGCGTCCGCTCCAGGGTCCGGCCGCCGAGCTGCTTGTCCAGCGCGAGGATGCGACGCGAGATGGTGGTGTGCGTGGTGCCGAGGGTCTCCGCGACCGCGTTGAACCGACCGAGCCTCGCGACGGTGAGGAGGATCAGGAGATCGTCGGGACTGGGCAGGCGGCGGAAGTCGACCATCGAGCCCCTCCCGCCGAGTGTTGTGCATTAATGCGCATCGCGTCTTCGAATTCTTCCCTTGATCGCACCCTAGCAGCGGGAGAAGGTGGGATCGACGGAATCTCACGAGCAAGGGAGCTTGAAGATGGCAACGATCGGTTGGATCGGACTCGGGAACATGGGCGGTCCCATGACCGCGAATCTCGTCGCGGCAGGTCACACGGTGCGTGGGTTCGACCTCAATGCCGACGCGCTGGCGGCGGCCGAGGCAGGTGGCCTCACCGCGGTCTCCTCGATCGCCGAAGCGGTCGACGGCGTCGACGTTCTCTTCACGATGCTGCCCAAGGGTGAGCACGCCCGCGCGGTCTATCTCGGCGACGACGGCGTCCTCGCGCACGCGGAGACCTCCACGCTCCTCGTCGATTCCTCCACGATCGACGTCGAATCGGCTGCTGCCCTCCACGAGGCGGCAGCCGACAAGGGCTTCCGCTTCGTCGACGCGCCCGTCTCGGGGGGGATCAGCGGCGCGAAGGCCGGCACCCTGACCTTCATGATCGGGGGCGAGGAGGGCGCCGTGAAGGACGCCACCGCCATGATCGAGCCCATGGCGAAGAACATCATTCCCACGGGTGGCGCCACCACGGGGCAGGCCGCGAAGATCTGCAACAACCTGATGCTGTTCATCAATCTCGCGGCCACGGCAGAGGGCGCCGTGCTCGCCGATCGCCTCGGCCTGGACAAGCAGGTGTTCTGGGACATCGCCTCGGTGTCCTCGGGCGACAGCTGGGCCCTTCGCACCTGGTACCCGGTTCCCGGCGTCGTGGACACGGCCGCCTCGAACAATGATTTTGCTCCGACCTTCACCGCTGAGCTGGCGAACAAGGACATCGGCCTCGCGATCGCCGCGGCACGTGACACCGAGACGCCGCTCGAGATCGGCGAGCATGTCCAGCAGCTTTTCCAGCGACTCCTCGACGACGGCCAGGGCGGCAAGGACTGCTCCATGATCATCAAACTCGTCGACGGCACGCTCTAGTACCCGCTCCACTTCGAAAGGATCACCATGCAACAGATTCCGCACTACATCGACGGCAAGCGCATCTCCGACGCCGAGCGTTACGGCCCGGTCTACAACCCGGCAACCGGGGAGCAGGAGAAAGAGGTCGCCTTCGCCTCGCCGGAGCGGGTGGACGAGGCCGTCGCCGCTGCTGCGGCGGCCCTGCCGGCCTGGCGCTCGGCCAGTCTCGCCAAGCGCTCTGCCGTCTTCTACAGGGTCCGCCAGCTCCTCACGGAGCGGAAGTCCGAGCTCGCGGCCATCCTGACGAGTGAGCACGGCAAGGTGCTCTCGGACGCCGAGGGTGAGATCGCCCGGGGTCTCGAGAACATCGAGTTCGCCACGGGTCTGTCGCACATGCTCAAGGGTGAGCGGACGGAGCAGGCGTCCACCGGCGTCGACGTCCACTCGATCCGCCAGCCCGTGGGCGTGGTCGCGTGCATCACTCCGTTCAACTTCCCGGCCATGGTGCCGTTGTGGATGATCGGCAGTGCGATCGCCTGCGGCAACACCGTGCTGCTCAAGCCGAGCGAGAAGGATCCGTCGTCGTCCCTGTTCATCGCCGAGATCTTCTCCGAGGCGGGACTGCCCGACGGCGTGCTGAACGTGGTCCAGGGAGACCGGGAGGCCGTGGAGCACATCCTCGACCACCCCGAGGTCAAGGCCGTCAGCTTCGTCGGTTCCACCCCGATCGCTAGGAGCATCTACTCCCGCGCCGCAGCCAACGGCAAGCGCGTGCAGGCCCTCGGCGGTGCGAAGAACCACATGGTGGTGCTGCCCGACGCCGATCTGGACATGGCTGCCGACGCCGCGATCTCCGCCGCCTACGGGTCAGCGGGGGAGCGGTGCATGGCGGTCAGCGTGGTCGTCGCGGTGGGTGACATCGCCGACGATCTCGTGGACGCCGTGACGTCACGGATGGGCTCCCTCAGGATCGGCGCCGGGACGGACGACAGCTCCGAGATGGGCCCGCTCATCTCCGCCGAGCACCGTGACCGCGTGGCGTCCTACGTGAAGAACGCTGCCGGGGAGGGTGCCACCGTGGTGGTGGACGGTACCGAGCAGCAGTTCGACTCCGACGGCTTCTTCATCGGCGTCTCCCTCGTGGATCACGTGACGCCGGGCATGAAGGTGTACGACGACGAGATCTTCGGACCCGTGCTGTCCGTGGTCCGGGTGGCGACCTATGCGGACGCGGTGCGCGTGGTGAACGAGAACCAGTACGGCAACGGTGCTGCGATCTTCACGCGCGACGGCGGTGCCGCCCGCCAGTTCGAGTTCGAGGCCGAGGCCGGGATGATCGGAGTCAACGTGCCCATCCCCGTGCCCGTCGGAACCTACTCGTTCGGCGGCTGGAAGGACTCGCTCTTCGGCGATACGCACATGTACGGGCCGGAGAGCATCAGGTTCTACACGCGTGGCAAGGTCGTGACCACCAGGTGGCCCGACCCGTCGACGTCGAAGATCGACCTCGGCTTCCCGCAGGTCGACTGAGCGAACGGCATTCCGGGGGCTGCTGCATGGCAGCCCCCGGGCGACGTCGTTCGCTCCTGAACGGGCTCCGCGTCAGCCCAGCTCGGGCTTCGCGATCACCGCGATGTCATCGTCACCCGACCCGCTGCGCTGCGCGTCCGTCAGCGACTGCAGGGCAGCCGTCACCGCGGGCAGCGGGTCCTCGGACGAGCGCAGCATGAGCCGGAGATCCTTCGCGAGCAGATCCGCGGAGAACTGGGTGTCCTCAAACGTCCCTCCGGTGATCACAGCGCCCTTCATGCCGGCGATGACCGCCAGCCCGGTGCCCTCGAGCTGTTCGAGCACGGCTGCGGCGTCGAGCCCGTTGGCCTTCCCGAGACGGAGTGCCTCGACCAGGCCCTGCAGCGTGACGCCCAGGGCGAGATTTGCGAGCAGTTTCCCTGTTGCCGCAGCGGCCGGAGTCTGGACGCGTCGCAGACGCTCGTCGTCGGCCCATAGCGCTGCGAGGGGTTCGACGACGTCGAGATCCGCATCCGCGCCGCCGAGCATCACGCCGAGCCGACCGGCTCTGGCCGGAGCGAGACTGCCGATCACCGGACCGTGGACGTACCGGATCCCGGCAGCCGTGGCATAGTCCGTGAACTCGAGCGCGTCAGCGGGGGAGACCGTGGTGACGTCCAGCCAGACCGCATCAGCTGGCAGGTCCAGACCCGACAGCACCACCTCCCGCACCGTATCCGGACCGAAGAGCACCGTGAGCACTACATCCGCGTCGCGGACGGCATCCTCAGGCGATTCCGCCCTGGTGGCTCCGGCCTCCACCAGTCGGTCGACCCTGGCAGGGGTCCGGTTCCAGGCGCTGACCTCGTGGTTCGCCGTGAGCAGGTGCACGCCGAGTTCGTGCCCCATGCGTCCGACGCCGAGCAGTGCGATCTTCATGAATCCTCCAGCTGGTCGAAAGCGGTGGGTAGTGGTCGGGTGCGACGGTCAGTCGGCGCTGACCTGATGGCGGAAGGTGTCGCGGTCCGTGTGGAGCTTCCACAGGATCTCGGCGAGCACGGCGGGATCCTTCTCCGCATCGCCCTCGATGATGCGCCCCCCGACGATGAGCTGTGACACCTGGATGCCCTCCTCGCCGAGCACCTCGTTCAGCAGTTGCACGTAGGCGGCCTGGCCGGCGAAGGCCACGGACGTGCCCGTGACCGAGCGGCCGGGTTTCACCGCCGACCCGCCGTTCACGAAGAGGATGGTGCCACGATTCTCACCGAGGAACCGCATGCCGGGCACCACCTGGTGCACAGCGGCGACCGGGCCGTAGATGGAGAACTCGATGGGCCCCTTCAGATCGGCGGGGGTGGTCTCCAGGACGGGCCGCATGAAGTCCTTCTGCGGGAGCGGGCTGTACTGCAGCACCTCGATGGGGCCGAGGGTCTCGGTGGCGGCCTCGAGCGCCGTCGCGATCGACTCGGGGCTTCGCACGTCGGCGACGAAACCCCGTGCGTGGATACCCTCCTTGCCCAGGTCGTCCGCGAGGGCATCCAGTTTGCCCTGGTTCCTGGAGATGAGGGCGATGGAGAAGCCCTCGGCTCCGAAACGGCGTGCCACAGCAGCGCCGAGGCCGCGTCCTGCTCCGATGATTGCGAGTGTTGTCATACGAGGTGTAAGCGATGGGAGGGAGGGATCATTCCGCGCTCGCCCTTTGACATCGCCGCCCCTCCTGCCGTAGAGAGGATCGTCGGCGTGGTGCCAGAGGTCCCTCAGGATCCCGCAACGTCGTCGTCCACACAGCTCCTCGAGAGGAACCCCGCCCGTGCCTTCCACCGCCCCGTCCGACGCCGCCGAGCCCGAGGTGCCCGCGTCCGGCGCCACCCAGCAGGCCGAGCGTATGCAGGATCCCGACTGGTGGCGCCAGGCGGCTGTCTACCAGATCTACCCGCGGAGTTTCGCCGATTCCGACGCGGACGGCATCGGCGATCTCCGGGGAATCACCTCCCGGATCCCGTATCTGCAGGAGCTCGGGGTCGACGCCGGCTGGCTCAGCCCGTTCTACCCCTCCGCGCTCGCGGACGGCGGGTACGACGTCGACGACTACCGCGACGTCGATCCCAGGCTCGGTACGCTCGAGGACTTCGACGAGATGATCGCGGCGCTGCACGGGGCTGGCATCAAGTGCATCGCGGACATCGTGCCGAACCACACTTCGAACCGGCACGTCTGGTTCAAGGAGGCGCTGGCGTCCCCGCGGGGTTCCGCGGCGCGCGAGCGGTACATCTTCCGCGACGGCAAGGGCGCCGACGGCTCCGAGCCACCCTCGGACTGGGACTCGGTCTTCGGCGGGCCCGCCTGGGAGCGGACCCCGGACGGCCAGTGGTACATGCACATCTTCGCCCGGGAGCAGCCGGATCTGAACTGGGACAACCGTGAGGTCCGTGACGACTTCCTGCGGACACTGCGGTTCTGGTCGGACCGCGGTGTCGACGGTTTCCGCGTGGATGTGGCGCACGCCCTGACCAAGGACATGACGGAGCCGCTGCCGTCCAAGGCGGAACTCGCCCCGGAGGGGGAGAACGCACACGGGCAGCACCCGTTCTGGGACCGCGACGACGTCCATGCGGTCTTCGAGGAGTGGCGCGCCGTGTTCAACGAGTACACGCCGCCGCGCACCGCCGTCGCCGAGGCCTGGGTGCATGCCGACCGGCGTGCACGCTACGCCAGCCCGGAGGGCCTCGGACAGGCCTTCAACTTCGATCTCCTCCGGGCCGACTGGGACGCCGGCCAGTTCCGCGACATCATCACCGGCAATCTTGCCGAAGCCGCCGCGTCGGGCGCGTCGTCTACCTGGGTCTTCTCCAACCACGACGTCGTCCGCCACGCGACGCGCTACGGACTGCCGCCGGCGGAGGACGGTTCGAGCCAGGACGGTCGCGCGTGGCTGCTGGACGGCGGGCCCGAAAGTGCGCTGGACCGGGAGCTCGGTGAACGCCGGGCCCGGGCTGCCACCCAGCTGATGCTCGCACTGCCCGGCTCCGCCTACCTGTACCAGGGGGAGGAGCTCGGCCTGCACGAGGTCGCCGACATCGCCGACGACGCCCGCCAGGATCCCACGTTCTTCCGGAACACGGGGGTGGACGTGGGCCGCGACGGCTGCCGTGTCCCCCTGCCCTGGACCACCGCCGGCACGTCCTTCGGGTTCGGTGGCAACGGAGCCCACCTGCCGCAGCCCGCCTGGTTCGGCGGATACGCGGTCGACGTGCAGGAGGACGACCCGGGCTCCGGTCTGGGTTTCTATCGCCGCGCGCTCGAGTTGCGGGGCGCGCTGCAGGGCACGGAGAGCCTCGAGTGGGTGGAGGGCTCATCCGGGGTGCTCCACTTCGTCCGGCCCGGCGGATGGAGGAGTCTGACCAACTTCGGCCCCGAGCCGGTGGATCTTCCCTCGGGTACGGTCCTGCTGAGCAGCTCGCCCCTCGAGGGCGGACGGGTGCCCGCCGACACGACGGTCTGGCTCACCTAGGATCCGCGGGCCGGCGCCCCGGGGATGTCCCACCTCGGGGTGTCCCGCCCGGGGTGCGTTCGTCGGCAGGAGAATCGGTTGCACGCGTCTCGGGCACCCCGGAATACTTGGAGGACCGGCACGGGCGACGCGGAAGGGCAACACCATCAGCAGGTCAGGGGAGCAGGGGGAAAGGCTGCGGAAAGCGGCTCAGTACCGCGCAGCGCGTGACGGCGCAGTAGATCCGGCTGATGCGCTGGCCGAACTGGAGCGCCAGAGGGACGACGGCGAGCCCGTCAGCGGAGATATGGCGCCGCTGCGCCCGGGAGAGGACGAGGCGGAGCGGGCCCGCCTGATCGTGGACCGGGCGGTGGCCCGGGGGGATTTCGACACCCTCGCGCTCGCCGGCAAGCCGATCCCCGGTCTGGGGGCGGCACATGATCCGGACTGGTGGGTCAAGGGCCTGATCCAGCGGGAGAACATCACCGGGCTGGGACCGCAGGCCATCTTGCTGCGAACGGAGGACGCCGAGCTCGACGATCGCCTCGACCGCCAGTACACGCCGGCGCAGGTGCGGGAGATCCTGGAGGACTTCAACTACCGCGTCATCGACGCGCGCCGTCAGCTCCTCGGCGGACCTCCCGTGATCACCAGGTTGCGCGACGTCGACGCCGAGCTGGAGCGCTGGCGGGAGCGCCGGGAGGTGGTGCGGCGGGCGGCCGAGGCCGCTGCACCACCCACACCGGCGCGGATCCCGTTCTGGAGGCGCATCCTCCGCTGCTCCGACTGATCCGGACGGACGGCGTCACTCCATGTCGGCGTCAGTCCGTGCCGGGGCAGAGCCGCGTCAGTCCATGTCGGCGTAGCGCTTCGCCGCTTCGAGCGCTTCGCGCATGCCGTCGGCGTCGAGCACTGGCCCGTAGGCCGCGGTGTCCCGCTGGAAACGCCAGCCCTCCGCGAGCGATCCCGCATCGACGGCATCGAAGCCGAATTCGTCGAGCAGTTCGACAACGGCCTGCTTGGCATCCGAATCGTCCCCGGCGATCGGCAATGCACGGCGTCCGGGGGTGCCCGAGGGCGAACCGTCCGTGGTCAGCTGCGAGAACTGGATGTTGTTGAACACCTTCACCACGGAGGAACCGGGCAGGTGATCCTGCACCATCTCGCTCGTCGTGGTCATCTCGTCGTCGAGCTCCGCGATCTGCCCGTCGCGCTCAGGGTAGTAGTTGCAGGTGTCGATGACGAGCTTCCCGGCGAGCGGCTGGACCGGGACGGCGTCGAGATTCTTCAGCGGGATGGTGACGACCACGATATCGCCCTCGTTCGCGGCGTCGTCGGTCGTTCCGGCGCGGGCTCCGGCGCCGAGCTCCCCGACGAGGTCCTGCAGTGTCTGAGGACCACGCGAGTTGCTCATGATCACCCGGTAGTCCCGGCCGACGGCGAGGCGCGCGAGCTGCGCACCGATGTTGCCGCTGCCGATGAAGCCGATGGTGCTGCGCGTGGTCCCTGGCGTGGTTGTCGTGTTCTCAGTCATGCCCAGCACAACGGCTGGGAACCCCTGTTATTCCTCAGGCCTCCCGACGTGTGCACGAGCATGGTGGGGCTTCCGGGATCGCGCGATGACCTCTTGGCGATCCTGGGGAGGCAGCCTATGGTTGCTGTAGCGAACTTATCTGCACTGCTTACCCTCCGAGCGGACCTTCTTGCCACTGCCTCTTCAGCACGCCACGCCGATCCCCTCCGTTCCACGAGGATCTTCCGTCGCAGCTCGGGCGAAGGAGCGGCAAAGACTTCGGGCGGTGGACAGGACCCGTCTGCTCGATTCCGGCGATGAAGAACGATTCGATCGGCTGACGCGCCTCGCCCAGCAATCCTTCGGCGTTCTGTCGGCGGTCATCTCGCTCATCGGGGACGATCGGCAGTTCCTGAAGTCCTTCGTCGGACCCCTTCCCCGCAATGTCGCCAGAGAGTTCTCCGTCTGCGACACGACTCTCCAGGCCGAAGGCGGCCTCGTGGTGCCCGATCTCGGCTCGGACGCGCGCTTCCGTGACAATCCGTTCGTCGTCGGACCCCCGTTCGTCCGGTTCTACGCCGGCCTGCCGCTTCGTGGACCCGGAGGATGGTTCGTGGGCAGCATGTGCATCCTCGATACGGAACCGCGCATCCTGGGCCTCGAGGACCGCACACTGCTCCAGTGCCTCGCACAGGAAGCCGAACTCGAGCTGAACCGCGGCACCTGACGCCACCGGATTCTGCGCCCGTTCATGTCCCTGTCGTCCGATGCCAGTCCGTGTGCAATTTCTGACCTTCGACGTCGATGAATGCTCGGCATGTCCTGCAGATCAGATACGCGCTTCGTTGCGACGTCCGGTACTGCTCGAGAACCGGTGGTCGATCGAGTCCGAGATACTGCTGGATCTTCTGCGTGAACCTCATGGCTCGAGTCTGCCAGGGTGTGTCTGCTGCGTCCCCGGGCATCGTTCAGTGACGTCGTGTCGTGTCCTTGACGTCTGCCGGGGGTTCGGCCGCGTCCATCGCGCGAAGGGCCGCCTCGGCCGTCTCGACGGCGTGCCCTGCCTCGACGACGCGCTTCTCGGCCGCAGCGTGCGTGCAGTCGGCGGCGTCGATACTGGTGAGCTCCGCGCGCAGCGACCCCAACTGTTGCTCGAGATCCTTGATCGATGCCATGATCCGCGTGCGCCGCTGTGCCGGCTGTCGAGCTTCCCGCCGCGACTCAGCCGATCCTTCCTCGGCGGTCGTGAGCTCGGCCTGGGCCCGGGCGAGGTCGGCAACGGCTTTCGCGCGTCGTCGTTCCGTCAGCGTGCTGGTGCCCGATGCGTGCGCCCTGGCCGGCTCCCGCTCCGCGCTGTGCTGGGCGTCAGCGGAGTCGTCATCGCTTGGTGGAGTGCTGAACGGTCCGGCGACCGCGCCGTCCAGATCCACCGGGTCCCAGCCCGCTGACTCCAGGGGGCGAATGAGGCGCCCGGTCAGCACGGCGGCTGCGGCGGCCGGGTCCGCGAGAGCCGCTCGCAAGGTGCGCTCGACGCCGGGCAGGGCGGCGGCGCCGACCTCGTACCCGATGTCCGCTGCTGCCTCGAGGGACCGACCCGCGACGGCGGCGATGAGATGCTGACGTCGCTGCCCGAGTGCGTGCAGCCGCGCGCTGTCGGCGTCGGCCTGCGCCTTCCGGAGAGAGGCGCCGAGCTCCAACACTTCCTCCACCTGGTCACTGCGGTACACCACGAGGACGTTCACGAGCCAGGCGGCCGACGACGGTTTGGGCAGCGCTCGAAGACTGGCTGCCAGCTCCCTGTCACCGGCCTGCGTGGCGTCCTTCGCAGCGGTGTTCCGCGCGCTGATGAAGCGATCGAGCGGAAGGACATACAGGCCAGCTGCGTACTCCGTCAGGTCCATGGATGCCGTCCTTCCTCCGCTGTCCGGGCCTTCCCTCCGGCTCCGTCCACAGCCACGCTGCTAGGGAGCCAGATCCTCCAACCGTCCCACGGGCAGCGCGATCCAGCCTTCGCGGCGCGCCTGGTCCTGATACCCGGGGGGCACGGGATGTGTCCGTCCGAGGGCGTGGGCGCGGGCGGCGAGGGCCGCGACGACGGCGTCGAACGCGTCGTCGGAGGCCACCACGAGTTCCTCGGCTGCGTCGTCGAGCCCGAGCCAGGGCGCGCGGTCGAGGAGTCGGGAGACGAGAATCCGGCGAGCCCCGACGTCGGTCTTGTAGCCGCGGGTGTCGAACTGCCAGCCGCGCAGCGTCGCCGCGGGGTACACCTCGACGGCGGTGCCGGCACCCGACCGGTCCACGGGTTCCCCGATTGCGTCCGTGACGGCGTCGAGCAGGACGGCGCAGTGCATGGCGGTCAGCCCCAGCCGGTCCGTGGCGACGCTCAGGGGCCAGCGTCCGGTGATGGCCCGCGTGGCGCGGTCGGTCGCTCGGTACGCCAGGCGTCGGCGCCAGGCCATGCCTTCGTCGTCGGCGAGCTCGACGCGGTCGCCCCGGGCGTGCCGCGTGATGAACGTGACGAAGTCATCGGGCCACCCGAAGGCGCAGTCGATGCCGAGCTTCTCCACCCCGGGCGCCGTCGCGGCGATATCGGTATCGGTCACCCCGACGCGGACATCCACCGTGACGGTCGAGCCCGACCAGTCCAGGACGGCGAGGGCGGTCCCCCTCGGTTCTGCGGCGAGGTCCACTCCTGCTGTGAGCACCCCCGATTATAGGCAGTCGGACGCAGCGACGGCATCGGTGTCAGTGACCTTCGCGTCGGACCGGCGCCGGTCGTTCCCGGACCGGCCTCCTGCCGGAGCGGGCGCACCTGGCCCGGCAGCGTCGACGGGGTCGTCAGGTCAGCTGCAGACTCATTCCGCGCCGGCGGGTCTGATCGCCAGATTGGGGTGCAGCAGTTCGAAGCCCTGATCGGCCAGATCGTTCCTGTCGATGTCGTCCGGCAGCAGGACCACCGTCACCCGGCTGTCGCGGATGGTCGGGCCGGCCGCGCCGCGTTCGAGGGGTCCACACTCGAGCCCGACGCCGATCCCTTCCTCGACCAGCAGGCAGACGGTGTCCGCAGCTCCGCCGCCGGCTTCAGCCCCGGCTTCCGGCCGCGCCACGAAGTACTCCACACCGTCGCGTTCGGCCAGGAGTCGTGTAGTTGCGAGGTCGATGCCGTCGAGATCCGTCTGGATGGTCAGAACGTCCTGGCCCTGCTGTTCCTCGTCCAGGACGCCGATCAGGGAACCACCCGTGCAGCCGGCCAGGACCAGGGTGCAGACACCGGCCAGCACGATGTGGGGTGCGGGGCGGCGCATGGATCTCCTCGGGTGAACGGGGGTCGGGTACCTGTCAAAGACTAGCGAGGCCCACCGACCCCGCCGGGCGCCGTGACGATCCGACGGGTGGACGCATCGGCACTCAAGGGAACAGCTTGCGGCCCGCAGCACCGAATTCGTGAGCACGGCCAGTCCCAGCCCGATGGCGAGGCTCAGTGGGACCGTGATGAGGGTGAAGATCGCGGTGTTGACGGTGGACTGCCAGAAGGTCGGATCACCGACGAGCCGCTGGGTGGTCGTTCCCAGCGTCCGGGCTGCTGCAGTGGGATGGACGGTGGCCCCTCCGGTCGATCCCAGTGTCCGAGCTGCTGCAGTGGGATCGGGCTGTCGCTCCCAGCGCCCGGGCTCCAATAGCGGGAGTGAGCCGCCGCACCTCGGCCGCTCCCAGTGCCCGGCCCCCAACCGTGGGACGGACGGGCCGCACAGAGACCCTACCGCTCGAACACCACGCGCCCGCCCGCAAGAGTCAGGTCCACCCGGACGGCGTGCAGGTCGGCGTCCTGCAGCGCGAAGGGGTCCACGGACAGCACGGCCAGATCGGCCGGAGCACCCGGCCTGATGACGCCCGCGGGGGAGCGGGTGACGCGTGCCGATCCGGAGGTGTAGGCACCCAGGGCAGTTGTGAGGGTCAGCGCCTCCGCGGGGACGAGCGGGGGCTCCCCAGGGTAGGCGGGGTGCGTGCGGTTCACGGCGACGTGGATGGCCTGCCACGGATCGGCGTCGGACACGGGCCAGTCGGAGCCCAGCGCCAGCGGAGCGCCGCCACCCACCAGGGACGCGAACGGATACTGCCACGTTGCCCGCTCCGCTCCGATCAGCGGTACGGTCAGGGCCCGCATCTGGTCGTCGCTGCACGCCCACAGCCCCTGGGCGTTGACTGTCACCCCGAGGGGGCCGAACCGGGCGACGTCGTCGGGGTGGACCAGCTGCACATGCGCCATGTTGTGCAGCGGCTGCCACGCGTCCGCGCACGGAGGGGCGGACCCGGCAGGGCCTGGACCGGCCGCGAGCGCACCGGCGACGGCGTCGAGTCCGGTCCGGACGGCGCGGTCGCCGATCGCGTGCAGATGCAGATCGAAACGGGCTGCATGCAGTGCCCTGACGACGGCGTGGAGCACGTCCTCCGGGAGGTAGCTGGGCCCGCGGTCGACGGCGCCCACCGGCATGCATCCGCAGCCTGCGGGTTCGTAGGGGTCGATGAGCGCGGCCGTGCGGTTCTCGGGCACACCGTCGATCATGATCTTGGCGCTCGACGTCGGGAAGCCCGCCGCCGCGTTGCTCCGGCGGCGCTCGCGGAACTCGTCGACGAGTGCGGGGATCTCCGGCAGGGTGATACCGCGCGGCACCCAGAGGGCACCCGACGCCCTGCCGCTCAACCGACCCGACGCGGCGAGAGCGCCGTAGGCGGGAGCAGCATCGGGGTAGCCCGCGTATTCGCCGATGATCGCCTCCTGCCAGCCCGTGATGCCGAGGGAGTGCAGGTGCCGCTGTCCGTGGAGGATCCCGGCTTCGACGGTCCCGCGGGTGATCGGCGGGAGCAGCTGCGCCACGAGTGCCATGGCGCCCTCGTGCAGGATCCCGCTCGCGGAGCCGTCACTCCTGCGGTCGATGCGTCCGTCCGGCGGATCCGGGGTGTGGTCGGCGATGCCCGCCAGCCGTAGCGCCGCGGTGTTCACCCACGCGCTGTGGTGGTCCCGGTTGATCAGATAGACGGGTCGGGAGGGCGCGACGACGTCGAGCACCGCGGCGTCCGGGAAGCCACCCTCGTAGTCACCCTTGTACCAGCCGGCGCCCGTGATCCAGCCGGGAGCCGGACCCGTGGACGCCTTCGCGTAGGCGTCCACGGCGCGCTGCACTTCGGCGGCCCCGCGGCTCTGCCCGACGTCGCACGCGAGGGCCTCGATCCCACCCATGAAGGTGTGCGCGTGGGCGTCGACGAATCCGGGGGTGACAAGGCGTCCGTCCAGCTGCACGACGTCGGTGGCCGGCCCGACGACGTCACCCAGTTCCGTCTCGGTCCCGACACCGGTGATGAGCCCTGCCGTGACGGCGACGGTCGTGGCGCCGGGCCGGATGACGTGCCCGTCGAACACCCGACCGCCCGTCAGGACGAGGTCAGCTGCCATGTGGCGCAGGGAGGAGGACGGGTGGGGTCCCGGGCATCAGAAGCCGACGATCGGATGCGGCACGTAGTGCTCCTCCAGCAGGCCGACCTCGTCCTGGGTCAGGTGGAGCTCCAGCGAGGCCACGGCGTCCTCGAGGTGGAGCGGCTTGCCCACGCCGACGATCGGCGCCGACACCACCGGGTTCCGCGACACCCAGGCCAGTGCCACCTGCGCACGGCTCACACCGCGAGCAGCCGCGACCGTCCCGACGGCGTCGGCGACCCGGCGATCGGCGTCGACCGTCCCGTAAAGGGTCTTGCCGAACTCGTCCGAGCCCGAGCGCTGCGTCGTCTCGTCCCAGGGCCGGGTGAGCTTGCCGCGCGCGAGCGGACTCCACGGCAGGACGCCGATGCCCTGGTCGGCACACAGTCCGTACATCTCCCGCTCCTCCTCGCGGTTGATCAGGTTGTAGTGGTCCTGCATGGTCACGAAGCGCGTCCAACCGTTCAGCCGCTGGAGGTACAGCGCTTTCGAGAACTGCCACGCGAACATGGAGGAGGCTCCGAGGTAGCGCACCTTGCCCGCCTTCACGACGTCGTGCAGGGTCTCGAGGGTCTCCTCGAGCGGTGTCGACGGGTCGAAGCGGTGGATCTGGTAGAGGTCCACATAGTCCGTCCCGAGCCGGCGGAGGCTGTTGTCCAGTTCGGTCACGATCGCCTTGCGGGACAGCCCCGCTCCGTTCGGTCCGGCGTGCATCCGCCCGTGGACCTTCGTCGCGATGACGGTCTCGTCCCGGCGGGTGAAGTCGGCCAGTGCGCGCCCCACGATCTCCTCGCTGGAGCCGTCCGAGTAGACATTGGCCGTGTCGAAGAAGTTGATGCCGGCCTCGACGGCTGCCCGCATCAGGGGGCGGCTCTGCTCCTCGGGAAGTGTCCACGGGTGGTTGCCGCGCTCCGGCGTCCCGTAGCTCATGCAGCCGAGGGCGAGCGGGGAGACGTCGAGTCCGGTGGATCCGAGCTTCACATACTGCATGGCGCTTCCTTCCGAGGGGTCCGGGGTCGTTCCCACCCTAGAGGAGACACTCCGCCACGCCCGTCGACCCGCTACCATCCATGCTAGGAGAGTGTCACCGCCACCCCCGTGGGCTGCTGCGGTGGACTCGACGAGGAGGGGAGACCGCATGTACCGGGCGGACTGGCCGGACGTCGACGGAACCGGCGTGCCCGAGGACCTCTTCGTGAGGGCCCTGGAGGCCACCTCGGAGGTCTCCATGATCACCGACGCCGAGCAGAACATCCGGTACGTGTCGGAGATGTTCGTGACCATCACCGGGTACTCGCGGGAGGAGGTTCTCGGCCACAACTGCCGCATGCTCCAGGGCCCGGGAACGGACCGCGGGACGACGGCGGCCATCCGCGACGCGCTGGTCTCCGGAACACCGTTCGACGGCGAGATCCTGAACTACCGCAAGGACGGCTCGGCCTTCTGGAACGCGCTGCGCATCACCCCGCTCTATTCGCCGGACGGCGAGCTCACCCATTTCGTCAGCGTCCAGCGGGACATCAACACGCGGATGGCCCTGCTGGAGCAGCTGAGGTTCCAGGCCCTGCACGACCAGGTCACCGGGCTGCCGAACAGGGTGGAGATGGGAGCGCGTATCGGGCAGCTCATGGCCGCGCCACGCCCTGCCGAGACGGTGGACGCCGTGGGAGTCATAGACCTCGACGACTTCCGGATTATCAACAACACCTTCGGCCACGCCGCCGGCGATCTGCTGCTGCGCGCGTGGGCCCTGCGGCTCCAGAGCCGGCTCCGGGACGAGGACTTCCTCGGCAGGATGGGTGGGGACGAGTTCGTGGTCATCTTCCGTGATGTCCCGCGCAGCGGCACGCGTGGGGAGTTCGAACGTCTCCTCGAACCGTTGAGCGACGCCATCGATTCACCGTTCATGATCGACGGCGACGCCGTGCTGATCGGCATGAGCATGGGCATAGCGCTCGTGACGGACGGCGTGACCGACGCCGCGGACATCCTGCGGGCAGCCGACGAGGCGCTCTACTCGGTGAAGCAGCGCAAGGCGGACAGGACCCAGTGGTGGGAGCTCGGCGCCGATGACGGTGTGCAGGCCTGCCCCTCCCGCTCGGAGGGATCCAGAGGATCCGAGGACACCCGGGGCGAGGCCTGCCGACGGGCCCTGGACACCGGGCTGCAGGTACATCTGCAGCCCATCATCAATCTGCGCGAGGGGACGGTGCATCTCTTCGAAGCCCTTGCGAGGCTCGCCCTGCCGGACCGGTCCCTGCTGGCCCCCGCCGAGTTCCTGCCGCATCTGGCCGTCGCCGACATCGACCGGCTGTTCCGCCTGGTGCTCGACCAGGCGCTGGCCCAGTTCGGCCGATGGAGCAGCGCGGGCGTCCCGGCCGAGCTGTCCGTCAATCTGCCGCCCACCGCGTTGGATTGTCCGGACCTGATCGACTTCCTGAGTGATCGGCTCGCCCACCACCGGATGGAGCCGCGGCGGCTCACGCTCGAACTGCTCGAGTCGGGGAATCTCGACTCCGACGCGCAGCGTGATGTGCTGCTGCGGATCGTGGGACTCGGCGTCGGCCTGGCGATGGACGATCTCGGCGCCGGGTACAGCAGCCTCAAGCGGCTCTCCTCGCTCCCGTTCAGCACCATCAAGCTGGACCAGGACCTGCTCGCCGATATCCACAGCAGGCCCACCGACGCGCTGAGCATGATCGCGGCGATGATCCAGCTCGGACGGGATGTGGGGATGACGGTGGTGATCGAGGGCATCGAGGAACGGGGTGTGGCCGAGGCAGTCACCGTCCTCGGAGCAGCGCTCGGCCAGGGCTTCTACTTCAGCAGGCCGCTTCCCGCGCACGAGGTTCCGGCTTTCGTGGCCCGCTTCAGCGAGCGGCTCGACCCAGACCGGTTCCGGACCCACCTCGGAGCGCTCGCGTACCACTGGCAGTTCGCGCGTCTGGGTTCGCCGCATGCCCGGGCCCTGGACGTCTGTCCGCTCAGCCATTTCCTCTCGGCCGTCGACGCTCCCGCCGACGTCGAACGCTGGCATGCACAGCAGCACGACGGGCGTGCGGTGCACCTCGGCGCGGGGCGGCTCATGGTCGACTGGTTCGTGCAGCAGGTGCGTCGTTCAGCTCCACTGGCCCTGCTCGCGCCCGGTCCGCTGACGTTCTCCTGAGACCGCGCACACCGGCGTCCGCAGCACGAGCCTCGGATTCCGCGCGTCGTGCGCGAACCGGCGCGCCGAGGGACGGTGACTAGGGCAGGATGGCTAGGTGACACCAGCAGAATCCGGTCCCCCGGATCGCCAGCCGCCGATCCTCCCTTCGTCCGCCGAGCCTTCACCGGGTCCGTCGGAGGGCAATGAGCGGCACGGGGCATCCACGGCCAGGCGCTTCCGCCCGAATGCCATGGCGGACGGGCTGAAGGCCAGCGCAGCCTGGACCGCACGCGGGATCATCGTCCTCGCGGGGCTCGTGATCCTCTGGTACGTCACGGGGGCGCTCTGGTCGATCGTCCTGCCCACGCTCTTCGCGCTGCTCCTCGCCTCCGTGCTGTGGCCGCTCAACCGGGTGCTGCGGAAGATCCTTCCCAGGATACTGGCGTCGCTGGTGACACTGCTCGGGTTCATCGGCGTCGTCGCCGGGATCGGCGCGCTGACCATCCCCACGATCGCCAGCGGCATCACCGAACTCACGGCCCTGGCCCAGGAGAACGTCCGCGACATGGTGGACTTCGCCTCGGGGCTGCCCCTGGATCTCGATTCCGCCAATCTGGACCGCCTCGTGGACACCGCGCTGACCGAGTTGCAGTCCAACGTGGGGAACATCATCAGCGGTATCACTGCCGGCCTGAGCGAACTCACCTCCGGGACCATCGTGGTGCTGCTCTCGCTCGTCTTCACTTTCTTCTTCCTCAAGGACGGCGACCGCTTCATGCCGTGGGCGTCGCGCTGGACGAATTCCACCGCGTACGGCCACGCCGCGATGATCGCGAACGGGACCTGGAAGGCGCTGTCCCACTACATCTTCGCCCAGGCGACCGTCGCCCTGGTGGATGCCGTGTTCATCGGTCTCGGCCTGGTGCTGCTGGACATTCCGCTGGCCATCCCGCTCGCCGTGCTGGTCTTCTTCTCGGCGTTCATCCCGGTGGTCGGTGCCGTGGTCTCAGGACTCGTCGCGACGCTCGTGGCGTTCCTCGCCTACGGCTGGGTGAGCGCGCTGCTCGTCCTGGGACTGGTGGTGCTGGTCCAGCAGCTCGAGAGCAACTTCATCCAGCCACTGCTCGTCGGGAGGACCCTCGAGATCCACCCGGTCGTCGTCCTCGCCTCGGTGACCGCGGGAGGCACGCTGTTCGGGATCGTGGGGGCCTTCTTCGCGGTCCCGACGACGGCGGTGGCGATCGTCGTCCTGCAGTACCTCCGGGACCAGTCGATCGAGCAGCATCCGGCGGCCGCAGGGCCCGAGGAGGATCCCGGGCCGGCGGGAGCTGCCGGGTGACGCGGCGGCCGGTGATAGCCGTGCTCGAGGGTGCCCACCCTGTGCGGGGGCTGGAGCGCGTGCAGGAGCTCGCCGAGTTCCGCGTGGTGCAGTCGGACGGCTTGGCGCGGGCCCTCGACGGCGCTGATGTCCTCTATCTCTGGGATTTCTTCTCCGGCGCGCTGCCGGCCGCCTGGCACGCCGCCGATTCCCTGCAGTGGCTGCACTGCGCTGCGGCCGGGGTGGACAGGCTCCTCTTCCCCGAACTGGTGGCCTCCGACGTCGTCGTGACCAACGCCCACGGCGTGTTCGACCAGCCCATGGCGGAGTACGTCCTCGGAGCCGTGCTGCACGCAGCCAAGGGCTTCGGGCCCCTGCGGGACCAGCAGTCGCAGCGGGACTGGATCTGGCGGGAGGGCCGCAACATCGCCGGCACGCGTGCCCTCGTGGTCGGCACGGGCAGCATCGGGCGCCACACGGCCCGGCTCCTGAGGGCCGTAGGAATCCGGGTGGAGGGTGTGGGACGGGTTGCCTCGGAGCACGACGACGACTTCGGCCGGGTCCATGCTGCAGCTGACCTGGCCCGCGTGGTCGGCGACGTGGACTGGTTGGTGCTGGTCGCCCCGCTGACGCCCGCCACGGAGAATCTGATCGACGCGGACGTCATGGGCGCGTTGCCGGAGTCCGCCGTGCTCATCAACGTGGGCCGAGGCAGATTGCTCGACGAGGAGGCACTCGTCGCCCGGCTGCGGGACGGGACGCTCGCCGGCGCTGTGCTGGACACATTCGCCGTCGAGCCCCTGCCGCCGGACAATCCGCTGTGGTCCCTGCCGTCGGTCCTCATCACGCCCCACATGGCGAGCAACGCCGACTCCTGGCTGGACGATCTGGCGGCGCAGTTCGAGCGGAACCTCCGGTTGTGGCTGGCCGGCGAGCCGTTGCCCGGCGTCGTCGACAAGGTCCTCGGGTACGTCCCCTCGATCCGCCGCTGACCGCAGCGCTCCAGCAGCCGCACGGGCTCACGTGGTTCCGGACAGCGGACGACGGATCCATCGATATTCAATCCTGACCCGGCACCTGCGCCAGTGGGTGCCGTTCAGCTCCGCACGCTCGGCCGTCAGCACCACGACGATCTCCAGCGCCCGCCGCTCACTGCGCAGGGGTGCTGCTGTGCTTCGGCAACGAGAAGATAACGCTTGCTGATTCTTCCACGAAATTAGTCCATATATTCTATTTTTGTCGGAGGTAGCTGGGAAAATCGTTGCTATGGAGCACATCGCGGAGGCGGGTTCGGAGCAGTTGGACGCTGTTCTGGACCTCGTCGCTGCTCTGGCGGTGAGGGTGAGGGGTAACGCCTCCGAAGCACTCGACGTCGTATCCCGCATCGACGCACTGTGCGACCGTCTCCAGGGCGTCCGGATGGACCTGCTGCACGAGGCACAGGTGAGTGGTGAGCCAGGACTGAGCGCGGCCGAGCGGCTCCATGCGACCAATCGGGTGTCGCTGTCCTCCTCGCGTCGCGACGTGCGATTGGCTTGCGACCTGTCGGACCGGTTCTCCCTGATCGCGCAGGCGTGGCGCGACGGCGTGGTGTCGGGTCAGCAGGCCCGCGGGATCGTCGCGGGGCTGAAGCACTTGCCCGTGGCGATGACCCGACTGCAGCTCGATGCCTGCCAGACAGAGCTCGTCGGTTTCGCCGATCGACTGGATCCCGACGAGCTGCGCGTCGTCGCCGAGCGGATGGCCGAGGTGATCGACCCGGAGCGGGCCGAAGCGCTGGAGGCCGACCGCATCGAGCGCGACGCCCGGATCGCCCACGCGCGGCGCGCTCTGGTGGTGGTGCCGGATCATCAGGGTTCGATGCTGATCCGCGGCCAGGTGCCGATCGCCGACGGGGAATTGTTCCTGGCGCAGCTGACGGCGCTGACGCCGTCGGCCGCCTCCTACCGGTTGACGGGTGAGCTTCCGGACCGGTCGGCGCGGAGGGCCGATGCCCTGGTGCGGTGGTGCGGCATCGCCGCCGCCTCGGGGCAGCTTCCGGCCACGGGCGGAGACAGACCGCAGGTGCTGGTGACCCTGGGCCTGGAAGCGTTGGTCCATGGGATGGGTGCGGGCACCATGCTGGCTTCGGGGGAACCGCTGTCCGCGGGGGAGGCCCGGCGCCTGTCGTGTGACGCGCACATCACCCCCACCGTGCTGGGCGGTGCCTCGGAAGTGCTGGACGTGGGGCGGACCCATAGGTTCTTCACCAGGCCCATCCGGGCCGCCCTGGTGTTACGCGATCAGGGATGCGTGTTTCCCGGTTGCGATGCTCCTCCTGCTGCGTGCGAGGGGCACCATACTCGACCGTGGTGGAGCGGTGGGACCACCTGTGTCTCGAACGGGGTTCTGCTGTGCCCGTACCACCACCGCCTCGTGGAACCGGATCCGAACAGGTCGGCCCAGGTGCAGTGGCAGATCCTGATCGACCCCGGAAATGGCTTGCCGTGGTTCACCCCGCCCCGCCAGATCGACCCGGCGCGCGCCCCACGACTGCACCACCGCTTCCTGCTCAGGGGCACGGGCCCGCCTCCTTCCCAGGAACAGGACTGGGCCCGTAGCTTGCCGCAAGTGGCGCGCGATCCGCAGTGAATGACAGACTTGCGCCTGCCGCCACCCGCCGATCAGGAGTCCTCCGTGCGTATCCGCCCGCCCCGACCGGAGATCCGGAACCGCGCCCGCCCGGTCTGGTTGTTCTTCGCACTGATTCATGTCGGGTTCCTCGCACGCCTGCTGCCCTTCATCATCGGCGGGGGGGTGCTCAGTGACATCCGGTTCTACCGCGAGTGGGCGTATCAAGCACTGAACGACGGCGTCTGGGAAGGCATCGACACGGCCTGGGTCTATCCGGTGGGAGCCCTCGCGCCCATGCTCGTCGCCACGATCCTCGGCCCCCACCTGTACCAGCTGGCCTGGTTCGTCCTCTTCGCCGCGCTGAACGCCGTGGCCACGGCGGTCCTCGTCCGGCGGGGTACACCGTCGTCGTGCACCGCCGCCTACTGGTGGCTCGGCGTGACCGCGCTCTTGGGGCCGGTGGCGGTGGGACGGATCGACGGTCTGACGGCGCCAATGGTCATCACCGCCCTCCTCGTCATCGCCACCCGCCCTTCCATTGCGTCCCTCGTGCTGAGCGCGGCGACCTGGATGAAGGTCTGGCCCGCCGTCGTCCTGCTGGCCGCGCTCGTCGTCCTGCGGAAGTCACGCCTGGCCCTCCTGGCTGCCGGCGCGGCACTGACGGCCGTCATCGCCGTCGTCGTGGGCGTCTTCGGGGACATCCGCCATCTCACGGGGTTCCTCAGCGCCCAGGGAGCCCGCGGCATGCAGCTCGAAGCGCCCCTGAGCACTCCCGGGGTGTGGCAGGCGATCACGGGAACCTCGGGCGCCTACTTCTTCGAGGACGAGGTCATCAACACCATGGAGGTCCGCGGGGCGCTGAGCGAAGTGGTGGGGGCCCTGATGACGCCGCTACTGGTCCTCTCGGTGGTCCTCATCGCCGTTGTCCTCGCGGTCGCGAGGCATCGTGGCGTTCCCGGCGACGCCCTTCTGGCCACGGGGTCGCTGGCCCTCGTGAGCGCCCTCGTGGTCTTCAACAAGGTGGGCTCGCCGCAGTTCATGCTGTGGATCGCGGCGGTGATCGGAGTGGGACTCGCGCTCGGCCAGGCTGCGCGGTGGCGGTACCCGGCGATTGCGATGCTGGTGACCGCGGGGCTGACAACGCTGGTCTACCCGATCTTCTACGACGCCCTGCGCTACGATCTGCAGCCTGCTGTCGCCGTGCTGCTGACACTGCGCAATCTGCTCGTGGTCAGCATCTTCGTGTGGTCACTGGTGCGGCTGGGCCGGTTGGCCGCGCGGCGCCACGCGCCTGCCATCGTGCGCCCTAGGGGTGCCTGACACCCTCTTCGGCCAGGACGGCCCGATACCCCTGGCGATACGTGGGGTAGGTGAAGGAGAAGCCCGTGGAGCGCAGGAGACTGCTGTCCACGCGGCGCGCGCCACCCCGGCTCGACGGCGCATCCCCGCGTGGGGGCTCGGCCACTCCCAGTTCCCGGGCGAGGAACTGCAGCACCTCGGCCAGATCCACCGGCTCCTCGTCGCTTCCCAGGTAGATCGGTGCCGGGGAATCGACCGCGGTCACCAGGTGCACGATCGCCGCAGCCGCATCATCCCGGTGGATCCGGTTCGTCCACTGGATCTCGCCGGGCAGGACCGCCGAACCGCCGGTGATCTGATCGATGAGCCGGGTACGCCCCGGCCCGTAGATCCCCGACAGTCGCAGCACCACACCGCTGCCGGGGACGCGCTCGAGGAGGACCTGCTCGGCGGCCCTGACCTGACGGGCCGTCGGGCCGGCACTGTCGGCCGGTGACTCCTCTGTGACCCAGCCGCCGTCGAAGTCCCCGTACACCGCCGTCGAGGAGACGAAGAGGACGCGCCGCGGCCTGACGCCGTCGCGCTCGAGGGCGTCGAGGACGTTGCCCGTCGCGTCCACGTAGGCGCTGCGGTAGGCAGCCTCCGTGCGCTCCCCGGCGGCGCTTGCGATGACGACGACGTCGGTGTCGTGCGGGATGGTCGGCAGGTGTTGGGTGAGGTCGACTGCGACGCCCTCGATGTCGGACGGCAGGTGCTGCGGGGAGCGCCGCCAGCCGATCACGCGCTCGCCCGTAGCCGCCAGGCGCAGCCCCACCTCGGTCCCGAGATCTCCGCAGCCCGCTATCAGCACCGTCATTGCGTGTGTCCCGTCCTCGGCTCCCTGCGGTCCGCCCTGGCCGCGCCGAGGCCAGTCTAGGTGCTGCGGCACCACGCCCGACCGGGGATGGACCCGGCGTCACGTGCTTCCGCCCGTAGACTGACCCGCGACCGGGACAAAGTGGTCCGGCAGCAGGATGCGCGGGAGACCAGGGGTAGGCATGGGACGTACGGGACGAACCACGTCGGTATCTGACAGCATCGTGATCGACCGGTCACCGCTGGAGCTGTACGGGATGGTCGGTGACGTCACGAGGATGGGCGAGTGGAGCCCCGAGAACAAGGGGGCCAGGCGTCGGAGCGGCGGCGCAGCCCGGGTGGGGGACGAGTTCGTCGGGTGGAACACGCGTGGCCGGGTCAGCTGGAGCACGCTCTGCACTGTCACGCGCGCCGAGCCGGGCAGGGAATTCGCCTTCCGCGTCCATGAGATCGGCGGCCCGAAGCGCCGCGTGTCCGCCCGGATCGCCACCTGGCAGTACACCTTCGAGGACCACGACGGCGGAACCCTCGTCACCGAGACCTGGACGGACGACAGGCCGTGGCCCGACGCCGTCGCCCGCGTGTTCGATCACCTCGCCACCGGGGGCAAGACCTTCGCGGCATTCCAGCGCGGCAACATCCGGCGCACCCTCCGGAGGCTGAAGGAGGTCGCGGAGGCCGACGTCGTCCGCTGACCGCGCCGCGCACCTGACCGGGCGTTCCGCTCAGTCGCGCATGCGCACAGCCGTCTCACGCAGATACAGGTCCACGCGGGCATAGGCGTCGCGGGTGAGCGCTTTCCAGAGTTCCGCGGCGAGCCGTGGATCCTCCTCCTCGATCTCCTGGATGGTCTGCGCGGTGAGGATTTCCACCCGCGAACGCTCCAGGGCCTTGACCGTGGTCTCCTGGCGGTCGTCACTGCCGAGGGCCAGCTCGCCGAAGGTCATTCCGGCGCTGAGTGTGCTCAATTTCAGGCGCTCGCCGGTGGGTCCTGGCGCAGAGGTGAGGATCTTCCCGGACACGATGAAGTACACGCCGCCGAACGACTGCCCCACGCGCCGGACCACCTGGCCCTTCTCGTAGACGCGTTCTTCCATCCGATGGGTCAGGGCGGCGATGTGGGCCGGCCTCAGCGGACTCAGCGCCGGGCATTGGCCCACCTCCACCTCGGTCGGCATCAGCAGATCCTCGCCGTACCGCCCGATGAGCTCGTTCTCGCACCACTCGATGGCAGCGGTCCGTGTGTCGAACGTGGGAACCGGGTGGTCGGCGTCGCTGAACGTCTCGGTGAGCGTACTCTCGCGGTCGATCAGCACCAGTTCGCAGCCCGCATCGAGCAGATTCTGGCGGGCCTCGCCGAGCAGGCGGAGGGAGACGTCGGCCACCTCGTCCACGCGGCGCAGATCCAGGACCACGTAGGTGATGTCCTCGGACAGGCTGCTGAGTTCGCGCACCATCGATTCCGTCCCGGCGAACAGCAGGTCGCCGTTGAGCTCGATCACCATGGCACGGTGCCCCTCCGCGCGCAGCACCTCCACGGCCTCGTCCGTGCGCCGGATGCCCGACGGTGCGGCCGTGATGTCGTAGGTGGCACGGATCGCGGAACGCCCGGCCCGCGCCGCCCTGACGAAGTGCAGCTCCATGTCGCGGGACAGCCGCTGGCTCGCGGCCACGCCACGGACGCTGCTGCCGTGCTCGTCCAGGGGCGGGGAGTAGACGGCCAGGCCCACCTGACCGGGCAGTACGGCGATGGTCCCGCCGGCCACACCGCTCTTGGCGGGCATGCCCACGGTCGTGAGCCAGGCCCCGGCGTCGTCGTACATGCCGCACGTGGTCATGACGGAGAGCACGCGCTCGACCGGGAGGAGGTCCATGACCTGGACGTTCGTCAGCGGGTTGCGGCCCGAGTTGGCGAGCGTCGCGGCCATGACCGAGAGGTCCATGCAGTTGACCATGACCGAGCACTGGCGGAAGTAGTCCTCGACCACCGGGGTCGGATCGTCCTCGATGATGTCGAAGGAGCGCAGCAGGTAGGCCAGTGCCCGATTCCGGTGGCCGTGCTCGAGCTCGGAGCGGAAGATCTTCTCGTCCACGCCGAGCTGCCGGCCGGCGAACTGCGAGTAGATGTTGGCGATGCGCTTGAAACGGGTGTTGCCTCCGCGGGATCGGATGAGCGAGGTGGCCGTCAGCGCGCCGGCGTTGATCATCGCATTCGACGGGCGGCCACTGCCCGGAGCGAGCGAGATCTCGTTGAACGAGTCACCCGATGGTTCCACGTCGACCTTCGCATCGACGGCGTCCATCCCCAAATCGGACAGCGCCAGGCCGTAGGTGAAGGGCTTGGAGATCGACTGGATGGTGAACTCCTCACGCGTGTCACCGATCTCGTACATGTACCCGTCCACCGTAGTGAGGCAGATGCCGAAGTTGTCGGGGTTGACCGCCGCCATCGCCGGGATGGTGCTGTAGGGCTTCCCGTCCCGCAGTTCGGAGATCTCCGCGTGGATGAGTTTCAGATAGTTCTCGATCGGAGATTCCATGCTGTCCAGCCTAGGGTGCCGCGCGGTGCGCTCCGGCCGTCCTCCTGCAGCGGTGCAGGTCAGCGCCGCTGGGCCAGCCGATGCAGGAGGCGATCCTCGGCGTCGGGGCCGGCAGCGATCCCGCGGGGAATACGCAGCAGGAAGACGATCCCGAGCACCCACCACAGACCGAACAGGATCCACGGGGGAGGCGTGAGCGCCGCGGGCATACCCGGCAGGTACAGGCTGAGCAGGCCCACGCACAGGACGGCGGCGAGCCAGCCGATCATCTCGCCGCCCCTGCCGCGTCCGCCGACCCGCAACGGCCGGTCCATCCCCGGCTCGCGCCGCCGCAGGATGACGAACACGAGGGAGACGAGGATGTAGGCCAGCACGATGCTGGGGGCACCGGAGTCGACGAGCCAGCCGAGCATCTCGGTGCCGAAGAAAGGGGCGGCGAAGGAGAGTGCGCCGATGAAGACGAGCGCGTTGACCGGCGTCCGGTAGCGCGGGTGCAGTACGCCGAACCAGCGCGGCAGCATCCCCGAGCGCGCCATCGAGTACATCAGTCGGGAGGCTCCCAGCAGCAGCGAATTCCATGACGTGATGATGCCGGCGATCCCGCCGGCGATCAGCACGTTGGCCATGAGGTCGGAGCCGAACATGGTTCCCATCGCGTCGGCCGTCGCGATGTCGGCGCCCGCCAGGTCGGCGGCAGGCATGGCCGACGACGTCGTCAGGATGGTCATCACGTACCAGAGGGTTGCGAGGATCACGGCGACGACGACGAGGCGCCCGATCTGCCGGGCCGGGATGTCCACCTCCTCCGAGGACTGTGGAATGACGTCGAAGCCGATGAACAGGAAGGGCACCACGACCAGGACGGAGAAGAAGCCGGAGGTGCCTCCCGTGAAGAACGGCTGGATGTTCGCCGGCGACCCGCCGGTGATGCTGCCGAGGATCAGGATCAGTCCGATGACGAGCAGGAAGACGACGACGAAGGTCTGCGCCGTCCCGGCGATCTTCACGCCGCGGATGTTGATCACGGTGATGACGACCGCTGCGAGTGCCCCGACGAGGGCCCAGGTGAGATGAACCTCGTCGCCGGCCACGGTCCAGAGCGGGATGCGGCTGAGATCGGGGAAGATGTACTCGGCGGTCCGGGGCAGCGCCACGGCCTCGAAAGCGACGATGGTGACGTAGCCGCCGGTGATGGCCCAGGAGCCCACGAAGGACCACCGCGGGCCCATACCGCGGAGCAGGAAGTTGTGCTCCCCGCCGGCCTTGGGCATTGCTGCTGTCAGTTCCGCGTAGGTCAGGCCGACGACGCCCATGATCACCCCGCCCGTGATCATGGCCAGCACAGCTCCGCCCGTCCCGGCCGAGGCTATCCACCCTCCCGTGAGCACCACCCACCCGAAGCCGATCATGGCGCCGAAGCCCAGTGCGAGGGCGTCCCAGTTGCCCAGGACCTTCAGGAGGGAGTGTTCCTCGGTGGTCTCCTGTTTCGACATGACCGTTCCGTTCTCGTGTTGGCCCCGCCGACGTTCGGCAGCGGCTCCCGGGCCGGGTGCACCTACTGTAGGTCCGCGGAGGCTGCGGTGGAAGGTCGCGACGATCGACGCCAGCACGACCCGGAGACTCGGCCGGGTGGTTTGATGGACACGCCGCTGCCCCGCCGGATGCAGCACCCTGATGATCGGAGCGAAAAGATGCCACCGCGACCACGCGGCGCCACCCAGGCGCCTCGGCTGTCCCTGCGACCGCCCCGGGGAATGACCGTGGTCGCGGAGCCCCGCCTGCTTGACGGCGACCACCGCGAAGGGGAGCACTATGAGCGGCTCACCCTCGACGGCAGGGATCTGGCCGGAATCACGCTGCAGGAGTGCATCCTCGACGGAGTGTCCCTCGACGACACCGAGCTGCGCGGCGCTCGCTTCATCGAGTGCCGCATCGAGGATCTGTTCGCCCCGGTCTTCCGCGCAGCGCGCAGCAGCTGGCGCGAGACCTCCCTACGCAGCACGCGCTGGGGTTCGGCCGAGCTCTACGACAGCCGGTTCGACGGTGTCCACCTCGACGGCGGCAAACTCGACTACGTCAATCTCCGCAGCTCCCAGCTGACCGATGTGCTCATCAGCGGCTGCATCATCGGGGAGCTGGATCTCTCCGGGGTGAAAGCCACGCGCATGGCCCTGCAGGACTGCACCCTCGGGACGCTGACTCTCGACGGTGCGCAGCTGAAGGAGGTGGATCTGCGTACGAGCAGCTTCCGCACCATCAACGGGCTCGATGGTCTGCGTGGTGCGACCGTGGACGACTACCAGCTGCAGCTGCTGGCGCCCTATCTCGCCGAGAGCATGGGTCTCCGGGTCGAGGGGTGAATGGTCCGTCGGGTTGCCGGCGTCATGGTGCCGGAGGCCCTGCCTCCGAGCCGTCCCTCCCTGCGCCCGGGTATCCCGGCCCGCTGGGGTACGGAGTGCCGGAAGGGTACCCCGGGCCGGGTGGGTGCGCCGGGCCGGAGGGATGCCCCCCGGCCTGCGACTCCTGTTCCGGCTCCGTACGAGGCCTGCTCGGCGGGGAGCCCGTAACGGGCTGCGGGGCAGGGCGCCCTGCAGCGGTAGCCCCTCCATGCGCAACGTCCTCGGCGCGGGCCGGCCGGTTTTCCGCAGGAGTGACCGACGTCGGCTGCGCCGTGGATGAGGGCTGCTGACCGGATGCGGGCCGCTGGTCGGCGGTCGGCTGCCGCGCGGGGTCACGGTGCGCTTGTTCACGGTGTGCGGGGTCGTGGTGCGTGGAATCGTACTGCGTCGGATCGTACTGCTCGGGGTCCCAGGAGACACCAGGCATCGACGGCCCGGCAGGCATCGGAAGCCCAGCAGGCGCCAGGGGCTGCCCGCCGGAGCGGTCGTTCCCGCCGTAGGATGGCCCGGCCCAGGCGGGCTGGGGAATCGGGCGGATCGCAGCGGGCGGAGGAACCGACCGCGTCCGCGAGATCCCGCGCCGCTCCGCGAGGCGGAGGATCACCACGGCGATCACGATCGTGGTGACCACGGAGACCACGAGCCCGCCCATGGAGCCCTCCGAGGAGTTCACGTCGACGAGGCCGAGGGCGCCGAGGACGAAGATGGTCATGTTGTTGACGGTGTGGACCGCGATCGCGGCTTCCAGGCCGCCGGTCCGCCAGGTGATCCAGCCGGCGAAGACGGCGAAGATCGCCACATCGGTCTGGCCCAAGGGGTCGTAGCCGTGCCCGAGGACGAAGAGCGGGACGGGCAGCAGGATCGCGAAGGCAGGATGGCGCAGCCAGCTACCGATCGCCTGCATCAGGAACCCGCGGAACACGTACTCCTCCGCGGCGGCCTGGAACGGGACGGCGAGGATCGACAGGGCGAGCATGAACACCAGCAGCGAGCCGTCCTGCGGCACGGGCACGGCAGCGGACTCGTCCGGGAAGAAGACGCCGATCACCAAGGACACCACGAGACTGGCGACGAAGACGCCCAGGGCGGCCAGACCGCAGACCAGCAGCCAGCGCCAGCGGATCCGGCCTGCCACGGACGAGAGCAGACCGATGGGTTTCGGTCCCATGATCAGCACGGCCAGGATGAGGGAGGGGATCATGAGGATCAGCGACGCGAGGGTGAAGGCGAAGATCGCCGGATCACTCAGATCGATGACCGCGGCGGCATCCAGGTACCGATCGAGGTCCGCCGAGGTTGCGAAGACGACGATCGCGGCCACGACGAGCAGTGCGATGGTGAAGACCAGGTAGATCGCCGTACCCAGCAGGGCGGTGACGAGCGGCTTCCACCAGCGGTGCTGCGGCCATGAGAGCGCCAGTCGGTGGTACTCGTACTGCTGATCGACCTGTTCCATGACTCCTACCGTAGTGCGGATTTCTTCACGTTCTCTGAGGCTGCCGCCGCGTGGTCCTGCCGGTACCGGACGTGCCCGAGCACGGTGACGACGGCGGAGAGCAGCGCCGAGACGGCAATACCCAGCCAGAGGTCCACCCTCAGGGTCAGCGCCCCCACGACGGCGCCCGCCAGGATGAGCGCGATCGCCGAGGAGCGTCGCGCCCAGAATAGACTCTTGCCCCCGGCCAGCCGGGAATCGGAGGCGAGCCCGGTGATGGTGGACGTGACGACCACGGTGGTGATCTCGGCGACCTTCAGGCGCTTCGCGGTCGCGGCCTGGACGCCCATCATCGTCGCCAGGCCCGACGTCGTGATGCTGCCGAGCAGGTCCTCGGCGTGGACGTCCACGAGAGCGGTGTACACCGCGACGGCTGCCAGCCCGAGCGTCACCGTGAGGAGGGAGCGCGAGGTGTGGGCGGACCAGCCCTCGGGGCCCTTGCGCAGGACGCGCCCCGCGAGTGCCGCGCCCACCATGAAGAACACGAGCGCCAGGGCGGGCCGGAGGATCGGCAGGTCCGCGCCACCCACGAAGGCCATGCCGAGGAGCACCACATTGCCCGTCATGTTGCCGGTGAAGACGCGATCCAGTCCCAGGTAACCCACCGCATCGATCACGCCCGTGGAGAAGGTCAGGGCAAGCATGAGCCACAGGTGTAGGCGCTCCGTCGGCACCCGATTCTTCCGCACAGTGATGTCCTTCACAAAAAAGCTTGATCTGTTTGTATACGAAGCCTACAGTCGGTTCTGCGATTGTATTCAATCGAGGAGAGCGTGACCGAAGCAGTTCCTACCCGCCCGTTCGTGAGGAACCCATGCAGTATCCCACTCGCACCACAGGCCACCGCAGAACCTCCGGCAGAGCTGCCGGACTACTCGCGGCGGTCGTCGTCGTCGTCACCGTCAGCGCGTGCCAGCCGATCCAGCCATTGCCCGCCACGGAGGACCGTGAGGACGTGACCTCCGCCCAGGCCGGCACGCAGGCGACCCTGGAGGGCGGGGACCTCGTCATGGCACTCTCCGCCGAGCCGGACCGGCTCGATCCGACGACGTCGTCCTCCCTCTACACGCGCTACGTCATGCAGACCATGTGCCAGAAGCTGTACGACATCGACGCCGCAGGCGAGATCGTCCCGCAGCTGGCGACGGCGCTGCCGGAGGTCTCGGAGGACGGCCTGACCGTCACCATCCCACTGCGCACCGATGCCATCTTCGCCGACGGTGTCCCGTTCGACGCCGAGGCCGTCCGTGCGACCCTCGAGAGGCACCTGACCTTCGAGGGCTCCACGCGGAAGGGCGAGCTCGGGCCGATCAGCGACATCCGCGCCGTCAGTACCGACGCGGTCGAGATCACCTACGAGAAGCCGTTCGCCCCGCTCACCGCGGCACTGGCCGATCGGGCGGGCATGATGCTCTCGCCGCAGGCCATCGAGGAGAAGGGCGCGGACTTCGGCGAGAGCCCGGTCTGCGTGGGTCCGTTCAAGTTCGTCGACCGCGTTCCACAGACCTCCATCTCGGTGGAGCGGGACCCGCTCTACTACGACGCCGACAACGTCCACCTCGACACGATCACGTACCGGATCATCACCGATGCCAATATCAGGGCCGCCAATCTGCGCTCGGGGGATGTGCAGGTGGCGGACACCATCTCCCCGCAGGACGTGGACGCGCTCCTGAAGGAGGACGGCGTCGGTGTGCTCCAGGTCGGATCGCTGGGATATCAAGCCCTCACGGTGAATGTCGGCAACACCGAGGGTGTGGGAGAACCTCCCGGCACCATCGACACACCCCTCGCCCAGGACAGGGCCGTCAGGATGGCCCTGTCCATGTCCGTGGACCGCGGGGCCCTCGTGAACACGGTCTTCAACAGCTGGTTCGAACCGGCGTGCTCACCCATCTCCCCGACGAGCCCCTTCGCCACCGAGGTCAGCGCGGCGTGTCCACCGTACGACCCCGAGGGCGCGAAGCAGCTGCTCGAGGATGCCGGTGTGGAGGTGCCCTATGCCATCGAGATGCAGGTCACGAACACCCCGGACACCCTGCGCTACGCCCAGGCGCTGCAAGCGGCGGTGAGGGACGGCGGCTTCGAGCTGAAGGTGGTGCCCGTGGAATACTCCACGCTGCTCGATGTGCAGTCCCGAGGCGACTTCGAGGCGCTGCAGCTCGGCTGGTCCGGCCGCGTGGACCCGCACGGCAACATGTCCAACTTCCTCTCGACCGGCGGGGGCAACAACTACTCGGGCTACAGCAGCCCCGCCATGGACGAGCTCCTCGCCAGTGCCGCGCGGATCAACGACGTCGACGAGCGCGCAAAGCTCTACGGCGAGGCCGTCGCCCTCCTGCAGGAGGACAATCCGATCATCTACCTCTACCGGCAACGCAATCTGACGGCCTACAGCACCGATGTCACCGGTGTGGAGACCTTCACGGACGGCGTGGTGCACCTCAGCAGTGCGGCCTTCGTCGGGAAGGAGAACTGACATGGGGCGCTACGTCTTCACCCGGCTCTGGCAGTCGGTGCTCACACTGGTCCTCGCCTCCCTCGTGGTCTTCATCGGGGTACGTCAGCTCCCCGGCGATCCGGCGCTCGCGATGGCGGGAGAGGAGGCGAGCCCGGAGCAGCTGGCCGCCGTCCGCGCCGATCTCGGGCTCGACCAGCCGCTCCTCACGCAGTACTTCTCCTTCGTCCGCAACATGTTCCAGGGAGACTTCGGCGAATCGACGCGCACCGGCACGCCCGTCACCGAGCTCGTCGCGACCACACTGCCGGTGACGCTCTGGCTCTCGGCCTACGCGATCGTCGTGGCGATCGTCGTCGGGATCCTCCTGGGCGTCGTCGCCGAACGCTTCAGGGGACGCTGGCCCGAGTGGGTGGCCAACGCCATGGCCCTGATCGGACTGTCCGTACCGAACTTCTGGCTCGGCATCCTCGCGATCCTCTATCTCGCCGTGACGCTGGGGTGGTTCCCGGCGTCGGGCTACGTGGACGTGCTCTCGGACCCGCTCCGCGGTCTCTACTATCTGACCCTGCCGGCCCTGATCCTCGGGACGGGCCTCGCTGCGGTGATCATGCGGCAGACGCGGGCGTCCATGATCGAGACCATGACCACCGACTACGTCCGGACCGCGCGTGCGAAGGGCCTCGGGCGAGGACGCGTCCTCGTGCGCTACGGTCTGCGGAACTCGCTGATCGTCGTCGTGACGATCGTCGGCCTGCAGCTCGGCGGCCTCATCTCCGGGGCCGTGGTCACGGAGCGGATCTTCGCGCTGCCCGGGTTCGGCAAGCTCACGCTCGACGCCGTCTTCACGCGTGACTATCCCGTCATCCAGGCCGTGGTGCTGATCATCACCGTCAGCTACATCCTGATCAATCTCGCCGTGGACATCCTGTACTCGGTGATCAACCCGAAGATCCGTGTCGGAGGAGCTGCCTGATGGCCGTCGAAACACTGACCCCTGCAGAGGGTGGCGCCGGACTCGGCTCCGGCCGCGGCCGTATCCTGTCCTCGCTCCGGCACAATCCGCTGGGCATCGCGGGCGGCATCATGCTCCTCGTCGTCGTGCTCGCCGCACTCCTGGCCCCGATCCTCGCGCCCTACCCGCCCACCGAGGTGCACTTCGACACCCCGTTCCAGCGGCCCCTGACCGAGGGCTTCCCGCTCGGCACGGACGACCTGGGGCGCGATGTCCTCTCGCGCCTGCTGTTCGGCATCCAGACCTCACTGCAGGTGGGGGTGCTCTCGGTGCTCCTGGCCGTGGTCATCGGGACCCCGCTCGGTCTCCTGGCCGGCTACTCCCGCGGTTTCGACGCCGTGATCTCCCGGCTCACCGATGTCACCCTGGCCTTCCCGTTCCTCATCATCGCCGTCGGACTCGCCGCGATCAGCGGTCCCAGCCTGGGCAATGCCGCGATCGCCCTGGGGATCGCGCAGATCCCCACCATGATCCGCGTGGTCCGCGGAGAGACGCTGCGGATCAAGGAGAGCGACTTCGTGCTCGGCGCCCGAACCATGGACGCCTCGCCCGCCTGGATCATGCTGCGGCACGTGCTGCCGAACGCGACCTCGGCCATCATCGTGCAGGCGACGGTCATCATGCCCGTGGCGGTCATCGGTGAGGCCCTGCTGTCCTTCCTCGGACTCGGTATCCAGCCGCCCACACCCAGCCTGGGCATCATGCTCTCCGACGCCCAGCAGTACATCTTCCGGGCGCCCAGCGCTGCGATCTTCCCGGGCCTGGCGATCGCCGCGATCTGCCTGGCCTTCAACCTCTTCGGGGACGCCCTCCGCGACGCCTTCGACCCGACCGACACCACCCGAAAGTGACCCGATGACCTACACACCCCCAGAGCCGTTCACCACCAGACCCACACTGCGGGGCACTTTCGGCATGAGTGCCTCCACGCACTGGCTCGCCACCGCCTCCGCTCAGGCCGTCCTGGAGCGCGGCGGCAACGCGTTCGACGCCGCCGTCGCCGGAGCCTTCGTGCTGCACGTCGTCGAACCCCACCTCAACGGCCCCGGCGGCGACATGACCGGTGTCTTCGCCACCGCCGAGGAGCCGGGCCGGCCGATCGTCCTCATGGGTCAGGGCCCGGCACCGGCCGCCGCCACACGCGAGCACTATCTGGCCGAGGGCCTCGACCTCGTCCCCGGCGCCGGCGCCCTCGCCGCAGCGGTGCCGGCCGCCGTCGACGCGTGGCTGCTCCTGCTGCGCGATCACGGTACCTGGGAACTCGGCGACGTCCTGGCCTTCGCTTGTCGCTACGCCCGCGACGGCCACCCCGTCCTCGGGCGCGTCGGTGCGACCATCGCCACGGTCGCCGAGCTGTTCACGGAGCACTGGCCCACCTCTGCGGCGCTCTGGATGCCCGACGGCGTCCCGCCGCGCGAGGGCGACATCATCCGGAACGAGGCGTACGCAGGCGTCCTCGACTCCCTCGTGGATGCTGCGACCGACGGCGGCACGCGCAGCGAGCGGATCGACTCGGCCAGACTCGAGTGGCGGACCGGACTCGTGGCTCGGGCGGCGGCCGAATTCGTCACCACACCCCACCGGCACTCCTCCGGGCTCGATCACGCCGGCGTCATGACGGCGCAGGACTTCGCCGACTTCGAGGCGGGCTACGAGGACGCAACCACACTGGAGTTCCGCGGCCACACCATCGCCAAGACCGGCGCCTGGGGCCAGGGGCCGGCGCTGCTGCAGACCCTGGCCATCCTCGACGGCTTCGACGACGACCACCTCGATCCGTCCACGGCGCTCGGAGCGCACACCATCCTCGAGGCCCAGAAGCTGGCCTACGCGGACCGGGAGGCCTACTACGGGGACGGCGACGTCCCCCTCGAGCACCTCCTCTCTCCCGAGTACGCCGCCGAGCGGCGCGCCCTCATCACGGACACGGCCTCGCTGGAGTTCCGCCCGGGACGCGTCCCCGGCCGCACGGCGTTCATCCCGCCCCTGCGCACCGACTACACGCCCCCGGCGCTCGCCGACGGCAGCAGCTTCGCCGGCGTGGGTGAGCCGACGGTCTCCCGGAGCGGCGAGACGCGCGGAGACACCTGCCACATCGACGTCGTGGACTCCGCGGGCAACATGGTCTCCGCGACCCCCAGCGGTGGCTGGCTCCAGTCCTCGCCGACCATTCCGGAGCTGGGCTTCTGCCTCGGCTCACGCCTGCAGATGACGTGGCTCGAAGAGGGGGCGCCCTCCACCCTGCAGCCGGGAAAGCGGCCCCGCACCACACTCACCCCGACGCTCGTCCTGAAGGACGGGGAGCCCGTGGTCGCGCTGGGCTCACCCGGCGGTGACCAGCAGGACCAGTGGCAGCTGCTCTACCTGCTGCGGACCATCGTCGGCGGGTACACGCCGCAGGAGGCCATCGACGCCCCCGCCCTCCACACCACGTCCGTCCCGGGGTCGTTCTGGCCGCGCACCTGGGAGCCCGGCGGCGCCGTCGTCGAGGACCGGCTGGGCGAGGACGTCATCGCCGGGCTCGAGGCCCGGGGGCACGTGATCACGCGGGCGGGGGACTGGGCGCTCGGACGCCTCTCCTCGGTGGCCAGGAACCCACAGACCGGTGTGCTCTCCGCCGCCGCCAATCCGCGAGGAGCACAGGGCTATGCTGCAGGACGCTGAGAACATCCTCGAGGTGACCGATCTCGAGGTCGGCTTCGGCGGGACCCCTGTCCTGCACCGGATCAGCTTCTCGATGCGGCGCGGGGAGCGCGTAGCCATCGTGGGACAGTCGGGCTCCGGGAAGTCGACCGCCATCGGCGCGATCCTGCGGCTGTTGCCCGGCAGTGGACGGATCACGCAAGGGTCGATCGTGCTGGGCGGCGGAACGACGAGGGGCGAGGTCGAGGACCTCGCCACCGCCTCCGAACCCGTCATGCGGGCCATCCGCGGGGAGCGGATCGGCCTGGTCCCGCAGGACCCGATGTCCAATCTGAACCCGGCCATGAGGATCGGCGCGCAGGTCGCCGATGCCCTCGTGGCCAATCGGACGACCGAGGGGAAGCCGGATCGCGCGCAGATCCGCAGCCAGGCCGTGGCGCTCCTGGCCGAGGCGGGTATCCCCGATGCCGAGCGCCGCTACGGCCAGTACCCGCACGAGTTCTCGGGCGGCATGCGGCAGCGTGTCCTCATCGCGATTGCGCTCGCAGGGAAACCCGAACTGCTCATCGCGGACGAGCCCACCTCGGCGCTCGACGTCACGGTGCAGCGGCAGATCCTCAACCACCTGCAGTCGCTCGTGGACGCGCGCGGGACCTCCCTGCTATTCGTCACTCACGACCTCGGCCTGGCCGCGGACCGGACGGACAGGATCATCGTCATGTCGGAGGGCCGCATCGTGGAGGTGGGCACTCCCCGGGAGATCCTGCTCGATCCCCAGCAGGAGTACACCCGGCAGCTCGTCGCCGCCGCGCCGTCGGTCGCCGCGGCCCTCGGCGCCGGCACCCTCGCCGATCCGACACCGGGTGTCCCCGCCCCGGCCGCCGCCCGATCCATTCTGGTGGTGGAGAACCTGGTCAAGGAGTTCGCCCTGCGCGGCCAGCGGGGCAGCAGCATCCGCGCGGTGGACAACGTCTCCTTCGAGGTGGAGCGGGGTACCACCATGGCCGTGGTGGGGGAGTCCGGCTCCGGGAAGACCACGGTGGCCCGGATCATCCTGGGCCTGGAGACGGCATCGTCCGGTCGGGCGCTGATCGACGGCGAATCCCTGACCACCACGCGCGGTGCCCAGCGCCGGGCCCTCCGCCGTAAGGTGCAGCCCGTCTTCCAGGATCCGTACGGTTCGCTGGACCCCACCTACAGCATCGAGCGCCTCATCGACGAGCCGCTGCGGATTTTCGGTGTGGGCAGCCGCAGCAGCCGCCAGGACCGCGTAGCGGAGCTGCTCGATCAGGTGGCGCTCCCACGCACCGTGGCCCAGCGCCGGCCCAACGAACTCTCCGGCGGACAGCGGCAGCGTGTCGCCATCGCCCGCGCGCTCGCCCTCGAACCAGAACTCCTCATCTGCGACGAGGCCGTCTCCGCGCTGGATGTGCTCGTCCAGGACCAGATCCTGACCCTGCTGGCGGATCTGCAGGACAGGCTCGGGCTCACCTATCTCTTCATCACGCATGATCTGTCGGTGGTGCGCCAGATCGCCCACAGTGTCGTTGTGATGAGATCCGGCATCGTCGAGGAGAATGGCACCGTGGACGAGGTCTTCAATCATCCGACGGCGGACTATACGCGGGAGCTCCTCGGGGCCATCCCCGGTGCGGCCTTTGCGGCCTGACCAGGACTCCGCGGCACCGCAGCGCGTGCTCGACGCGATCCGCCGGGACATCATCTTCGGTGCCCTGGTGGCCGGTTCCCGCGTCACCGAGGCCGCGCTGGCCGCCAAGTACGGTGTGTCGCGCGTGCCGGTACGGGAGGCGCTGCGGGCGCTGGAGGCCGAGGGGTTCGTGGAGTCCCGGCCCTATGCCGGCTCCACCGTCGCCGAGATCCCGCTCGACGACGCCGAGGACCTGTTCGCCGTGCGTGGCGTGATCGAGTCCACCATCGCCCGTCGTGCTGCCCGCCGGGCGGCGGAGCAGTTCGCCGGCGATGCCCCGAACAGTCGCTGGTGGACCGCACGCCGGACACTGACGGACATCCTCGACGCCGGCGATCGCGCCGTCGCCGCCGACGCCCTGGCGGAGCTGCCCGAACTGAACATCCGGTTCCACCTGGGGGTCGCGGAGCTCAGCGGCAGCGCCTCCCTGGCGGCCCTGCTCCGCCAGATCTCCGGGAAGATCGAGTGGCTCTACGCCGTCGACGTGGACCATCGGGGCAAGCAGTCCTGGGGGGAACACCGGGCCATCATGGCGGCGATCGACGCCGGGAACGAGCCCGATGCCGGGCGACTCATGGCCGGGCACGTGGACTCCTCCCGCCGCGGCTACCTGCAGCGCTTCGCGGGGCCGGAGCAGGCCGCCGAGTAGGGTTCCGCCGGGCCGACTACAGGAACGGGCGCAGGGGGGCGAGGATGATCTCGCTCGCGCGGGCCACGAAGTGGCGGCGGTCCCATTCCTCCTCCGTCAGCACACGGCTGTTCGAGGAATCGACCTCGAAGATGTTCTCCATGATGGCCGCGAGCTCCTGGTCGAAGATCTCGAGATTGATCTCGTAGTTCCCCGTGAGGCTGAGCCGGTCGATATTGGCGGTTCCCACCGTGCTCCACTGGCCGTCGATCGTCGCGGTCTTCGCATGGATCATGGAGTTCTGGTACAGCAGGATCTGCACCCCGGCACCGATCAGCGACGAGTAGAAGCCGCGTGACAGCCAGTCCGAGACCACGTGGTTGGAGTCCTCCGGCAGGAGGACGCGCACGTCCACCCCGCGCCGGCTCGCCCTGAGCAGTGCATCGAGGATCTGGCGGTCCGGGATGAAGTAGGCCGTGGTCATGAAGATGTGCCGCTGGGCGCGGTTGATCGCGTCGAGGTACATCCCGCGGATGGGGAACACGAGATTCGCCGGGATGTTGTTCACCGCGCGGATCCGGGGTTCCCAGAAGGTGGCACTGAGATCGGGCAACTCGGTCCGGCCGGCCCTCGCGCGCAGATTCCAGAAGCCGACGAACGCCTCCCGCAGATCCCAGACGCTCGGGCCGCGGACCTCGAGGTGCGTGTCGCGCCACTTGGTCGCGTACAGGGAGCCGATATTGTATCCGCCCACGAATCCGACCTCGTCGTCGACCACCAGCAGCTTCCGGTGGTCCAGCCCCGTGCCGCGGATATTGGTGAAGAGGATGGAGAGGCGGAGCACGGGGAAGCGATAGGCGTTGACGAGCGGGTGCCACGAGTAGAAGGACGGCCTGACCACCAGATTCGCGAATCCGTCGTAGATGACGAAGACCTTCACGCCGCGCTCCGCCGCCCTGTTGACGGCATCCCGGAAGCGGGCGCCGACGGCGTCACCCTTCCAGATGTACGTCTCGAGCAGAACCTGGTGCTCGGCCCCGTCGATCGCCCCGATCATCGCGTCGAAAAGATCCTCGCCGTAGGTGTAGACGGTGGTCGCGGTCTCGCCGATGGTCGTGCTGAAGGTCCCGGGTTGGGGAAAGCCCTCGCGCTTGGTGCGCTGCCGCTTCTGGTAGGCATCCACGGCCACGAGCCCCCCGATCACGACGACCTGCGCCGAGACCACCGCCAGGGCAGCGCGCCTGGCGGTGGTGCGGGCAAATCCCATGATCGTTTGATGCTTCGTCGAGCCCATGCGCTTCAGCGTATAGCCTCGTCACGGTTCGGTTCGGCGTGCTGATGCTCCGGCGCGCCACGCCTCAACGCCCGAAGCGCTGTCGACCGACGCCATCGTGCGTGCTATCCGGGGTCGTCCTGCTGCTGCGGACCCGGCGCAACGTCTGCCGGCGGATCCTGCTGTGGAGCGTCATCCTGCGGTTGCGGAGCCTGCGGGGCCTCCTCCTGCGGGGACGTCGGTACACCCGGCCCCGGTGTGACCGGGTCCTCGCTGGTCTCGTCCGGCGTGGCCTCGTCCTGGTTGGTCCCGTCCTGCTGCGGGTCCGGGGTCGTGTCTTCCTGAGGACCTTCTGGCCGGGGGCTCTCCTCGTCCGTCCCGGAACCAGGAGAGCCGCCGAAGCCCGGGATCGACGTGCCGCTCTCGGTCTTGCTGCTGCCGCCGGTGTAGGAGGAGACCGGGCGGCCGGTGGTGAGTTCGAAGGCCAGGATCAACGCCATCGCGATGGCGAAGACCGCCGCACCCGTCCCCAGGACTCGCTTCCACGGGAGCGTGCGGAGTCTTCGCTGCCAGGAGACGGCGACGGGTGCGGTGTCCTCCCCAACGGGCGGTGACGGCGCGTCGTCGTCCTGGAAGTCGGGCGGAACACCATCCGGTCCGCTGCGGCTCGATCGGGCGCGATCCGCGGTCTGCAGGACCCGTTCCTTGGTCACCTGCAGAGACCTGGAGTACAGCGCCCCGCCGATCGTGATGACGAGGCTGCCGAGCGCAGCCCCGATCAACGTCCCGGCGACGCCCAGCGTCGACAGCAGTACCGCGGAGGAGACGGCTCCCAGCGCGGAACCGATCGACTGGGTCCAGCTGATCTTCATGCGGTGCTCCTGATTCTCCTGGTTCCACCCCGATCCGGCTCACCGGACCGGATCCTGCGCGGAAGCGGACCGACCTACCGAACGGTCAGGGAAGTTGCTCCCAGCTCTGTGGTCCCGACGTCCCGGCGCGGTACTCGTCGAGCGGCACAGTGGCGTCCTGCCACACGTCGACCACCGGTTCGACGATCCGCCAGGCCTCGACCGAACTGTCGTCCCGCACCGACAGGGGCTTCCCGTCGCTCAGGACTCCCTTGAGAACCTCCCCGTACTCCAGCAGATCCCCCGGTCCGAAGCCGGCGTCGAGGGCTGCCGATGAGGTGGTGAACGGGTCGCCGGCTCCATTGATGTTCAGCTCGAGCCCGACACTGCGGGGGCCCAGACCGATGCGCAGCCGGTTGGGTTCGATCGCTCCACCGAGTCCTCCGGGAACCCGCTGCGGATCCTTGAAGGTCACCACCACCTCCTGCCGCGGAGAGCCGATCGCCTTGCCCGACCGCACGCGGAAGGGAACGCCGGCCCACCGCCAGGTATTGACGGCGAACACCACCTCGGCCAGCGTCTCGGTCCGGTGTTCGGGGTCGATCCCGTCCTCGTCGACGTAGGAGGGCAGGGACTTCCCGCCCACGTCGCCTGCGGTATACCGGGCGCGACGGCTGTAGCGGCCGGGGTCGTCCTCCCACACGGTGGTGGCCCGCAGCACCTGGGCCTGGGCGTCCTGGAGGTCCACCACATCGAGGGTCGCCGGTGGTTGCATGGCCACGAGTGTGAGGACCTGCAGCAGATGGTTCTGGATCATGTCACGCATCGCGCCGGTGCCGTCGTAGAACCCGGCCCGACCCTCCAGTCCGAGGGTCTCCTCGAACAGGATGTCGACGGCGGCGACGTGCTCCGAGGTCAAGAGGGGCTCCACCACCCGGTTGGCGAAACGGATCCCCAGGATGTTCAACACGGTTGACATGCCGAGGAAGTGGTCCACACGGTAGACGTCGTCCTCCGGAACCATGCCGTGGAGCACCTCGTTCAGGGCGCTCGCGCTTGCCTGATCCGAACCGAAGGGCTTCTCGAGCACCAGCTGCGTGCCCTCGGGGACCCCGATCCGCGCCAGGACCTTGCACGCCTCGATGGTCGGTGCAGGCGGAAGGGCGAAGTACAGGGTGATGCGGCCCTCTCCGGCAGCCAGCAGCCTCTGCAGATCGCCCTCGTCGGTGATGTCGGTCCTGAGATATCTCGCGTTCTGCGCTATGGCATCGATCGCCGGACCGTCTGCGTTGCCTGCGGCCAATGACTCCGCGACCACCGACTGCCATTCGTCCTGGCTCCAGGATCCTCGTCCGGTGCCGATCAGCAGGAGGTCGCGTAGGGATGACCCGCCGATCAGGCCCCCCAGCCCCGGCAGGAGCAATCGGGAGGTCAGGTCGCCCCTGGCGCCCATGATCACCAGCGTCTGACGCCGGTCCTGATCGGATCCGGTCTCGGCCTTGGTGTCTGATGCGTTCGTCATGGGGAGGTCTCCTCAGGTGATCGTTGGTCGTCGGACTCGTCCGGCAGCGGTTCGATGAGGTCCGGTCCATTGTTCCGCACGGATCCCACCCGGCTCCCGACGACGCGCGGCACGAGGTGCGGGTCGGGGATGGCGTCGAGCAGTTCCTGGACCGCGGGCCGCGAGTCGGTGCGGGGATCCAGCCACTCGCTGTACAGCGCCGCCGGCACGATGACCGGCGTGCGGTCGTGGATCCGGTCGAGCGCGTCACTGGCAGGGCGGGTGATGATGGTGCAGCTGACCACCCAGGTGCCCTGCGGCTCCGCTGCCGAGACCGTCGAGGGGTCGCGCCAGAACTCGTACAGTCCGGCGAACCCCAAGTGCGTGGTGTCGGGGCCGTGCAGGTAGATAGGCGTCTTCGAGCCGTCGTCGTTCCTCCGCCACTCGTAGTAACCGTCCGCGGGAACGATCGCGCGGCGGCGGAGCGCAGCGGCGCGGAAGGAGGGTTTCTCCAGGACAGTTTCGCTGCGCGCGTTGATCATCCGGGCCCCCACGGACGCGGACTTCGCCCAGGAGGGAATGAGTCCCCAGCGTGCCGGTTCGAGCCGCCTCGTCAGTTCCCCGGTCTCCGGGTGGAGCCGCTCGACCACGAGCTGCACGACGTCGGTCGGAGCGACGTTCCAGGAACGTTCCACCTCGGCGGTGACCGTCTCGTCGACGTCGAAGGCGTCGACGAGATCAGCCTTCGAACCGGCGATCACAAAGCGTCCGCACATGCGGGAGATCCTGTCTGCTCGTGGACCGGGGTGCCCGGCGCCCGCTCGGGACGCCGGGCTCCGGGTTACTTCTTCTTGCGATCGAGCACCAGCGCGAGCGCGATGGCGACCATCCAGCTGTCCTTCGCGACGGCGATGCCGTCCTGTGTGGGTCGGATGCCGTCCTTCTCCGTCAGCTCCGGGGTGCGGAAGTACATCGTCATCATCCCGGCCGAGAAGGCGAGGAGGCCCAGGCCCGCGAGCCTGCTGGGGATGAACGGGGCGAGCAGCGCGGACCCGACGATGATCTCGGAGGAGGCGAGGAGCTTGCCGAACTGGCCGGCCTCGAGTTGGGCGGCCTGGGGGAACGCCGTGGCGGCCACCGACTGCAGGTAGCCGGCGGTGCCCTCGTCGAGGCCTGTCTTCCCGAGACCGGAGTTGAGGATGAAGGCCCCCGTGATGAGGCGGAGCGGGATGTGACTGGGGCGGAAACCCATGGTGATGCCTTTCGCTGCTGATAGTGGTCCGCGTGAGAGCCTACGGCGCGTGCATCTGCCCCCGCCACTTGTGGTCGTGCGGGGGCCCGCTCAGACTTCCCAGGGGGCCTTGACGGGGAAGTACTTCTCGAGGAACTCGGTGACCAGCTGGGCACGCTCGTCAGCCGGGATGTCGGAGGTGCTGCCGTCATTGAGGCAGAAGAGATCCCGGTTCCGTTTGTCGAGCATCTTGTTCAGGCTCTTCAGCTCCGAACGTGCCGTGGTGTCCACGTACTTCACCCGCGCCGACTCCTGCGTGACGGCCCGGCCGGTGAGGAGCGCGTAGTAGTGGTACAGCGAGTTGGTCACCGAGATGTTGTCCTTGGCGCGGAAGCGGGACGCCGCTGTCGCCGCGAACTCGGCGGAGAACTCCGCCTCCATCTCGAGCAGGACACTCTTGCGCAGGGGCGTGACCGCGTGCTCGAGGTGCCTCGTGGTGATGCGGCCGAACCGCTCGTGCAGCAGGCGCCGGTTGACGCGCGCGGCGTTCTCGAAGCCGCTGCGCTCGGCGTCGTTCTCCCCGAGGCCGATGCGCGTGTCGGCCTCGATGAACTTGGTGATGCCCCCGGGGGAGAAAAAGAGGTCCGGTGCGACAGGTCGGCCGAAGAACATGTCGTCATTGGAGTAGAGGAAGTGCTCGGAGAGCCCGGGGATGTGCTGGAGTTGCGCCTCGACGGCCTGCGAGTTGTGGGTCGGCAGCACGGAGGTGTCCAGGAAGTGCTCCTCCGAGGGCACGAAGGTGACGGACGGATGCTCGGCCAGCCAGGCGGGGCGCTCTGAATCGGTCGCGATGAAGATGCGGCGCACCCAGGGCGCGAACATGTAGACGGAGCGCAGGGTGTACTTGAGCTCGTCGATCTGCCGGAAGCGTGCCTCGTGGTCGTCGCCCTCGCCGACCGTCACGCCCTGCATGCGGGCCGCGCGGGCAGCCCGGTACTCGGGGCTGCTGCCGTCCACCCAGGAGTAGACCAGGTCGATATCGAAGTCGATGTCGGTGGCGTGGTCGGCGAACATGTTGTCGATCGTGGGCCAGCTGAGCCCGTGCCGTTCCACCTCCCCGCGCACGAATTCGGCCGCGGGGAGAGTGCGCCGGGTCAGCGAGTTCTCCACCGGGAGTTCGATCGCCGTCTCGCCGAGGGTCCACAGCTCGATCTGCACGCCGGCCGAGGGCCCGTAGGCGAGACCGCCGAGCGGCTCGATGCGCGGACGGAAGAGCCGGAAGATCCTCGCCTTCTCACTGCTGGAGAGCCGCCCGTCACTGACCAGGAGCGTGGTGCGGCGCTTCGTGTCGACCGTGCGGGAGTAGAAGGGTTCGTCACGGCAGGCCTCCACCAGGGCGGCTCGGAGCCGTTCGCGGTTGTCGAGGTCGACGGCGATCACCGGACGCTGGTCGTTCCCGCGGACGAGCAGGAAGTCGATGCCGGCGGTGTCCAGCGCGGTGCGGATGAACAGGAGATCCTCCACCATGGCCTGCTGCGGCGTGCGGTCCTGGTTGATCAGGGTGAAGCGGCGCTTGACCGTCGTGATGTCCGAGCGGCCTTCGAACCGGGCGACCGCCGCGCGAGACGCCGAGGCGAGGATCTCGGCTTCATTCTCCGGCTCGGGTGCTCCGAAGTAGATGTCGTGTTGGGCAGCCGTGTCTGTGATCGGAACCTCCTGGAGTATGGATGCGTGCTTCCCATGATAGAGCCTGGCCCGGTCGTCGACGTGCGAAGGGGCACCATACCGTTTCGGCCTGGACCAGTCCAGCATTCCGGGCCAACGATTCGGCGACATCGGGGAGGTACGAGGACGAGGTCGTCCGTACGGCGCGCCGCCCGCGTGGTGCGGGGGTTCGCTATCGGTAGTCCCGGTACAGCTCGCCGACCGGGACCTCGCTCGCGAGCCGATTGGCCGGCCCTGGTAGCGGGCACGCCCACTCCTCGTCATAGGCACAGGACGGGTTGTAGGCGAAGTTCAGATCGACCACGAGGCTGTTGGGGGCCCGCCCCTCACCCAGATGCGCGCCCTTGATGGTGTCCAGGACGTAGCGCCCGCCGCCGTATGTACCGCCGGGCTTCCCCGCGCTCTGATCGTGCAGGGGCAGGAACAGTCCGCCGCCGTAGGAGGCCAGTTTCCACAGGCCCAGAGTGCCCAGCCCCTGCAGCGTGAGGGAGCCGAGCCGGCGGAACGGGACGACGCCGTCCGTGCCGGTCGGCACCTCCATGATCTCGCCCTCCCCCTCGGGGGCCACAGGTGCCTCGAAGCGGAAGGCGGGGTCATAGGGCGCCACGGCGAGGCCCGTGAAGGTGGACCGGGCACCGGCATCCAGGGCGGAGGCGGGGTGGGCGCGGAACAGCTCGTCGCGTCCCCGCCGCCACAGGGCATGGGCGGTCTCGGGCGATTCGGTGACAGCGCATGCGCGGACGTCGGCGTAGAGACCGAAGACGCGCCGGCGCCAGTCGGCCGTGGCCAGGGCGGAGGTTGCTGTCATACGGACAGGCTACCGCCGGTGACGGGCCGTCCACCGGGCCCGTCATCCGGTGGACGGCGGAGTGGGCGGGTGGTTGCGTAGTGTGAGCGGGTGGCTCTCGGCATCTTCTTCATCGTGCTCGCCTCCATCCTGGTGGGGGCGGTGGCGCAGCGCATCGCCGGTCTCGGCTTCGCGCTGCTGATCTCACCGTTCCTCGTCATCATCCTCGGCCCCCACGAGGGGATCCTCCTGGTCAACGCCTGCGCGGTCGTGTCCTCGTCCATCATCGTGGGCCGGGTGTGGAAGGACATCGACTGGAGCATGTTCCGTTGGCTGGTGGTACCGTCCCTCGCGGGGTCCATCCCCGGCTCCTTCCTCGCCGTCGCCGTGCCCTCCGCACCCCTGTCGGTCACCGTCGGGGTGATCGTCCTGGTGGCACTGACACTCTCGCTCGTGCTCCAGCGCACCGAGGTGGTGGTCCGGGGCAACGCGCCGAAGGCGTTCGCCGGCTTCGCGGCCGGGCTCACCAACTCCATGGCGGGGGTCGGCGGACCCGCGGTGAGCGCCTACGCCGTGCTCTCCCGGTGGCCCCAGCGCCCCTTCGCGGCAACGCTGCAACCGTTCTTCGTCTGCATCGGGCTGGTCACGCTCATCACCAAGTTCCTGCTCGACCCAGCACAGGCGCCGGTCCTCGCTCCGTGGATGTGGGCGGCGATCGGTCTGGTCATCGTGGCGGGGATCTACCTGGGCGAGAAACTGGGTCGGTTCGTCCGCGACGACCATGCACGCCTGTTCGTGATCGTGATCGCCTTCGTCGGGGCCGGACTCGCCGTCGTCAAGGGAACCATCGACATCGTGGCGTGAGCACGCCCGCCGGAGGGGACGTGCGGGCCGGGCGGCTCGCCGATGGCACCATGGAGGGGATGAAACTCCCCACCAAACCCCATACCCTCCCGATGCCGCTGTGGCTGCAGGGCGTGCTGGAGCTCGGGCAGGCCGCCCTGATCTCGGCGCTGGTCGTGATCGTCCCGGTCGCTGCCGTCTGGCTCTCCGGGGGTCTTGCCGACCGCACCATCGATTCCGTTGCCCGGCTGGCCGGTCAGGGGTGGCTCGTGATGCACGGGGTGCCCCTGGTCCTCCGCTTCCCGCCGGTCGTCGCGGGGGAGGACGCAGTGACGGGACTGCTCCACGCGATTCCCCTCGGCCTGGTCCTCGTACCGCTGCTGCTGGCCTGGCGTGCCGGGCGACGCCTGGCCCGGGCTTCCTCGGACCAGCTCTGGCAGGGCCTGCTCGGGGCGCTCCTGACCTACGCCGCGGCAGGCATGGGCGTGGCCTACCTGTCGAGCACGCCCGAGGCCTCCGCCTCCCTGCTGGCCGGAGCGCTTATTCCCCCGGTGTCCGCAGGCGTGGGTCTGATCGCGGGAGCCCACCATCGCGCCGGCACCTGGAGCCGGGTGGTCGGGGTGGACCTCGCGACAGCAGTCGGCCGCGCGAGCCAGCACTCCCGCTGGGCGGGTTCCTACGCCTGGTCCGTCCTCCGCTCGGGCGCCCTCGCCGTCCTCGTGGCGGCGGGCCTGTCGGCCGCCCTGCTCGCGGTGACGATCGGGCTGAACTGGGCGGGGATCGCGGCCATCTACGAGAGGCTCGACGGCGGGGTCGCCGGGGCCTCCGTCCTGACTCTGCTCCAGCTGGGATTCCTGCCCAATCTGGCACTCTGGACCATGTCCTGGACCACCGGCGCCGGCTTCGCCCTGGGTACCGGGAGCTCCCTCACGCCGCTGGCGAGCACCGTGGGGCCGCTGCCGGCCATCCCCGTCCTCGGAGCGCTGCCCGCGGGCACGCTCCACTACGGGTATGCCGCCCTGGCCGTCCCCGTCCTCGCCGGGGCTCTGGCCGGGTGGTGGTTCTTCCGCGAGGGGGAGAACCACCTCGACGAGTGGCTCGTTCTCAAGAGCCGGCAGCGGTGGCTGACGGCGACGGCGTCCACCCTGGCGCTCGCCGTGTTCATCGGCATCACGGCGGGCCTCGGCGGCGCTCTCGTGGCACTCGTCTCGCGTGCCTCGCTGGGACTCGGACGGTTCACGGAGCTCGGCCCCGACCCGCTCCTGCTCGGAGCATGGCTCGCGCTCGAGGTCGCGGTGGGCGCTGTCCTCGGTCACGCCGTCGGGTCCCTCCTGGAGCGGCAGCCGCGGCGTCGCTGATACCCGGCGCTACCCCGCGGTCTCGAACTTGCGCAGTGCGTCCTCGCAGTCGCTCCTGGCCTGCAGGGTCAGGGCGCGCGACATGCAGTCCTCGTAGTGCTGCGTGACGGGCCAGAGCAGCACCGACACGGCCGTCCCGACTGTCAGGACGACGGCAGACACGAGGCCGATCGAGGTGGCCAGCACCACGAGGCGGGGCAGCTTCGCGCCGATCACCTTGATCAGGGCGACGACGCCGGCGGCAACGGCGAACACCGAGACCAGGAGCGTGAGCACCTTCCACGGCAGCACCAGGGATCCCAGCAGCACGCCTCCGAGGAGCGCCAGGCCGAACAGCCGCAGCCACAGCCGAGCGGACGTCCGGCGTGAGGCGACGACGTCGTCGGGCTCCTGCCGCCCGTTCCCGGGGCGCTCCGGTCCGCCTCGTCCCGTGCCCTGCTGCGTCATCTGATCTCCGTCGGCATGGTTCAACCCTAGGCGAGGGCAGACCCTAAGGTTGATCCATGCGCATCGTAGTCCTCGTCTCCGGCAGCGGGTCGAACCTCCAGGCCGTACTCGACGCGGTCGCCGACGGCTCCCTGCCCATCACCGTCGCCGCCGTCGGAGCGGACCGGACCGGGACCGGGGGCGTCCGGCGGGCGGCCGACGCCGGTATCCCCACCTTCGAGGTGGACTTCCGGGAGTATCCGCAGCGCTCGCAGTGGAACCTGGCGCTCACCGACGCCGTCGCCGGGTACGCGCCTGACTACGTGGTGTCCTCGGGTTTCATGCGGATCGTGGACCAGCAGTTCCTGGACCGGTTCCCGGACCGCTATCTCAATACCCACCCCGCCCTCCTGCCGAGCTTCCCCGGCGCCCACGCGGTGCGTGACGCCCTGGCGCACGGCGTCAGGATCACGGGATGCACGGTCATGATCGCCGACGCCGGCGTGGACACCGGCCCCATCCTCGCCCAGGCCGCCGTCGCCGTCCGGCCCGACGACACGGAGCAGACGCTGCACGAGCGCATCAAGATCGAGGAGCGCCGGCTGCTCATTGCGACGCTCGCCGACCTCGCCGGACGCGGCACGGATACGGGAGCCTGAGATGCCACTGATCACCAATGCCGTCTACGTGGACGGGAAGAAGCGGATCGCGCCCCAGGATCTCGACCGGACCTTCGAGCTGATGCGCGAGAGCGGCGGGATGGCGTGGATCGGCCTCTACCGGCCCGATCGCGAGGAGATCGCCGCCGTCGAGGCCGAGTTCGGGCTGCATCCCCTTGCCGTCGAGGACGCCACCAACGGTCACCAGCGTGCCAAGCTGGAGCGCTACGGTGACACGTTGTTCGTGGTCCTGCGGCCGGCACGCTATCTCGACGCGGAGGAGAAGGTGGAGTTCGGAGAGCTGCACCTGTTCATCGGGCAGGATTTCGTCGTCACCATCCGCCACGCCGAATCACCCGATCTCGGTGTGGTGCGGAGCAGGCTCGAGGCCGACCCCGAACTGCTCGCCGCCGGGCCGCAGGCCGTCCTCTACGCCCTGCTCGACCAGGTGGTGGACGAGTACAAGCCCGTGGTGCAGGGGCTCGAGAACGACGTCGACGAGATCGAGAACGACCTCTTCGGTGGAGCCCCGGACGTCTCCCGGCGGATCTACCAGCTCCACCGTGAGGTCATCGAGTTCCAGCGGGCCACCCAGCCCCTGCAGGACATGCTGGACGGGCTGCTCAGCGGCGCCAGGAAATATCGGATGGATGATGAGCTCGCGCGGAACCTGCGCGATGTCCAGGACCACGTGATCCGCGTCGTCGAGCGCATCAATACGTTCCGCACACTGCTGCAGAATGCCCTGACCGTGCACTCCACGCTCGTGGCCCAGCGGCAGAACGAGGAGATGACGCGGCTGACGGAGACCTCGCTGACGCAGGGCGAGCAGGTCAAGCGCATCTCCTCCTGGGCCGCCATCCTCTTCGCGCCGACCCTGATCGCCTCGATCTACGGCATGAACTTCGACCTGATGCCCGAGCTGCACTGGCAACTCGGGTACCCGTTCGCGATCGTCCTCATGATTGCGCTCGGCGGCGGCCTCTACTGGGCATTCCGGCGGAACCGCTGGCTGTAGACCCGCCGGTTCAGTCCAGTCTGGCGCGCCGCGTCTCGGGTGCGTTGAAGGCCATGAAGAGCACGGCGAGGAGAACCAGGCCGCCGATGATCGCGAACGTGAGCGGCAGGCCCAGGTAGGGCCACAGCAGGGTGCCGAAGATCAGCGGCACCAGACCTGCCCCGATGCGGGAGATGGTCGAGGCCCAGCCGAAGCCGCTCGCCCGGAGTTCGGTGGGGTACAGCTCCGAGACGTAGGTGTAGAGCACCGGGATGGCCACCTGGACCACGAAGCCGAAGGCCAGCAGCCACGCCGTCGCGACCATCGGCAGGTCCAGTGTCAGGGCGAAGGCGACCAGGAGGAGGGCGGAGCCCGGCCCGGTGATGGCCAGGAGCCACTTGCGTCCCACACGTTCCACGAGGAGGGCCGCGGCGACGACGCCGAGGAAGCCCACGCCCGTCATGAAGGTGGTGGTGATGAAGGCGACCGACTGCGCGTAGCCGGAACTGATGAGGATGCGCGGCATCCAGGTCAGTGCCCCGTAGTACACGAGGAGGATGGTCAGGAACAGGCTCCAGGCCGTCAGGGTGATGCGCCAGTTGTACCGCCACAGTCCTGTGAGCTGGCTCGAGACGTTGCCGAGGGACAGCTTGGGGGTCTGTTCCGGATCGGGCAGGCGCCACGCTCGCTGCTCGCCGCCGGTGCGCTCCACGAGCTCGTCGATGACGGCGCGGGCCTCCTCCGGGCGACCGCGCTGCACGAGGAAGAGGGGGGATTCCGGGACTCCCCGGCGGACCCAGAACACCAGTAGCGCCGGGAGGACCATCACGAGCATCGCGTACCGCCAGTCACCGGTGGTACCGACGACCGCCGTCGTGACGATGCCGCAGAGGAAGGCGCCGATGGGCCACCACGCGTCCATGGCGGTGAGGACGCGGCCGCGCTGGCGCCGCGGGGTGAACTCGCCCACGAGCGCGTAGTCCACGGGGATACAGCCGCCGAGCCCGAAGCCGGCGAGGAACCGGAAGGCGCAGAACCAGAGGATGTCCGGGGAGAAGGCGCCGAGGACCGTGAAGATGGAGAAGACGAGGAGTGTGAGCGTGAACGCCTTCTTCCTTCCGATCAGATCCGCCACGGAACCCCACACGAACGCTCCGACGGCCATCCCGATCAGGTTCGACGTCGCGATCCACGCCGCCTGGCCGGGGGAGATGCCCCAGTCGCCGATCAGCAGGGGGATCAGATAGGCGTTGAGTGTGACGTCCCAGGCATCGAACATGAAGCCGAGACCGCCGATGAGAAAGATCTTGCCCTGGACCTTCCAGCGCCAGGGGAGCTCCTGGACCACCTGGTCGCCTGTGGGTAGCTGAGTATTGATGCTCATGATGCCTTCGTGAAGGGGCGGGTTCCTGCGAGAACTGTACCGCTGCCAGGTCCGCTCCTTCTTCCCTCCGCCGAGACCGCAGAAATGACTGCGCTTCGGGCTCCGGCCGGGCATATCTGCGATGTCGACGCTGAGGGCGGCCGGAGCGCTGTGGACAACTCCTCCCACGGGTCCGTGACGCCCACCATGGGTGCATGACGGTCGATCCCCACGCCGAAGGCCTCCTGCGGCTCCACCTCCTGCGGTGCTTCAGCGTCGAGACGGCTCGTGAGCTCGGGCTGCCCCCTCACGTGATGCGCCGCACCGCATTCAACCGCTCATCGAGGAGCGTCCGTTCGTTCGCCGGGTCTGCGCCCGAACTGTCCGACGTCGTCGCCTGCCTGAGTGGGCTGGTCCCGGGTACCGTCGCGAGCCACACGACCGCCGCGACGCTCTGGGGGTTGCCGTTGCCGCGGCAGCCGCTGAAGGCGCCGATCCATCTCACGCGCCCGGCCGGAGCGGCCCACCCCAGGCGGCAGGGGGTCGTCGGACACGTGTCCCGGTTGCGGGCGGCTGACGTCGTCACCGCCTACGGGGTCCCGCTCACGTCTCCTGCACGGACCTGGTGCGATCTCGCAGCGCAGCTGTCCCTGACGGAGCTCGTCGCGGCAGGGGATGCGCTCCTTCGGCGTCCTGATGCGCCGCTGCTGCCGGCGGTGATAGTACTGCCGAATCCGCTGGCTGGGTTGCAGGAACTCACGACGACGCTCGCTTCACGCTCCGGTGCCCGTGGTGTCGCGCTGGCCAGGAAAGCCCTGCCGCTGCTGCGGCCGGGGGTCGACTCGGCGCCCGAGAGCCGACTCCGCCTGCTCATCGTCGGAGCGGGACTGCCCGAACCGGAGGTGAACGAGTGGATCGTCGACGACAACGGGCGCAGGATCTCCCGCCCGGATCTGCAGTACAGGGCTCACAGGCTCGCTCTCGAGTACGAGGGCGAGCACCATCTGACCGATGCCCGACAGTGGGCGCACGACATCGAGCGCGACGAACGCCTGCAGGCCCTGGGGTGGGCCGTCCTCCGCTTCACGAAGATCCACCTGGGGTCGCGGCGCCAGGAGGCCGTGGCCAGGATCCGGCGGGCGCTGGGGTCACGTGGCCCTGCCTGAGCGGCGTCGAGACCGCAGAAATGACCACGGTCGGGGCCTCCGGTCGGTCATACCTGCGGTCTCGGTGCTCGTGGCGACGCGCACCCGCACCGATAGACTCGTCCGAGCCCTAACGACGCCCTATCGACGGAGACCCGCGTGAGCCCTGACCATCTCGACCGTGTACCCATCCGCCGAGCCCTGATCTCGGTGTTCGACAAGACCGGTCTGGAGGAGCTCGCGCAGGGCCTGCACCGCGCCGGCGTGTCCATCGTCTCCACCGGGTCGACGGCGCGGCGGATCGCCGCCGCCGGCGTGCCCGTGATGGAGGTGTCCGAGGTGACGGGGTTCCAGGAGACCCTCGACGGGCGCGTGAAGACCCTCCACCCGGGCGTCCACGCCGGGATCCTCGCCGATCGCCGGCGCCCCGAGCACGTGGAGCAGCTCACCGAACTGGGCATCGAGGCGTTCGACCTCGTCGTCGTGAATCTCTATCCCTTCGTGGAGACGGTGCGCTCGGGCGCGGAGCCCGACGCCGTCGTCGAGCAGATTGACATCGGCGGGCCGGCGATGGTCCGCTCCGCAGCGAAGAACCATCCGTCCGTCGCCGTCGTGGTCGATCCGGCACGGTACGGCGACGTGATCACCGCGGCCGGCGAGGGCGGCTTCGAGCTGGGTGCCCGACGCCGGCTTGCGGCACGCGCGTTCGCGCACACCGCCGCCTACGACACGGCGGTGGCCTCCTGGACGGCGGAGCACCTCGACGTGGAGGACGACGCGAGCGGGGAGGGCGTGACCTGGCCGGGCTACGCTGGCCTGGCGCTGGAGCGCTCAGAAGTGCTGCGGTACGGCGAGAACCCGCACCAGCGGGCGGCCCTCTACGTCGAGAAGGGGGCCACGCCGGGCATCGCCCAGGCGGACCAGCTCCACGGCAAGGCCCTGAGCTACAACAACGTGGTGGACGCCGATGCGGCCCTCCGCGCCGCTTTCGACTTCGACGAGCCCGCCGTCGCGATCGTCAAGCACGCCAATCCGTGCGGCGTCGCCGTCGGCTCGGCCGACGCCCAGGACCCGATCGCGGACGCCCATGCGAAGGCGCACGCCTGCGACCCGGTCTCGGCCTTCGGCGGGGTGATCGCCGCCAATCGCGAGGTCACCGCCGGCATGGCCGAGACGGTGAAGGACATCTTCACGGAGGTCGTGATCGCGCCGTCGTTCTCCAGCGAGGCCGTGGAGATCCTCAGCCGAAAGAAGAACATCCGGCTGCTGACCCTTCCCGAGGGCTACGGCCGGAACCCCATGGAGCTCCGTCAGGTTTCCGGGGGAGTCCTCATGCAGGTCGCGGACACACTGCAGGCCGACGGCGACGACCCACACGCCTGGACCCTCGCCGCGGGCGACGCCGCCGACCACGCCACGCTCGCCGATCTCGTCTTCGCCTGGAAAGCGTGCCGCGCCGTGAAGTCCAATGCCATCCTCCTGGCCCACGACGGCGCCTCGGTGGGCATCGGCATGGGACAGGTCAACCGGGTGGATTCCTGCCGCCTCGCCGTCGAGCGGGCCAACACGCTCACCGATTCCGAACGGGCACGCGGCTCCGTGGCCGCCTCGGACGCCTTCTTCCCCTTCGCCGACGGACTGCAGATCCTGCTCGACGCCGGTGTCCGCGCCGTCGTGCAGCCCGGCGGTTCGGTCCGCGACCAGGAAGTGATCGACGCCGCGAACGCGGCGGGAGTGACGCTGTACCTCACCGGGGCACGCCACTTCCACCACTGACGCCCGCCTGCCCTCACACCTCACCCCGTCTGCGTTCCCGGGCCGCCCGCCGGCGGGCGACGCGATAGGTTGGAGCCGACGGGTTCGCCCCACCAGACCGCACACCGCAACGCACTGCAGGAGATGCCACCCATGTCCACGATCATCTACACCCACACCGACGAAGCGCCGATGCTGGCCACTTACTCGTTCCTGCCGATCATCGAGGCATTCGCGTCCACGGCAGGTGTGGAGGTCGAAGTGCGGGACATCTCGCTCTCGGGCCGCATCATCGCCCTCTTCGGGGACCACCTCACCGAGGACCAGCGACAAGCCGATGCACTCGCCGAACTCGGAGCCCTGGCGAAGACGCCGGAGGCCAACATCATCAAGCTCCCGAACATCAGCGCCTCGGTACCTCAGCTCAAGGCCGCCGTCGCCGAGCTCCAGAGCCAGGGCTACGCGCTGCCGGACTACCCGGACCACCCGGCCACGGACGCCGAGAAGGAGATCCGCGCGCGCTACGACAAGGTCAAGGGCAGCGCGGTGAATCCCGTGCTCCGCGAGGGCAACTCGGATCGGCGTGCGCCGGCCTCGGTGAAGAACTACGCGCGCCAGAACCCCCACAGCATGGGTGCCTGGTCGCCGGAGTCGAAGACCGACGTGGCGCACATGACGAGCGACGACTTCCGCTCCAACGAGCAGTCCGTCATCATCGCCGCGGACGGCAGCATCAGCATCCGCCACCTCGGGGCCGACGGCGCCGTCACCGAGCTGAAGAGCTCCTTCCCGGTGCTCGAGGGAGAAGTGGTCGACGGTACGGTCATGCGGGCGGGTGCGCTCAACACCTTCCTGAAGGCACAGGTGGCCCGGGCCAAGGAGGAGGGCGTGCTGTTCTCGGCCCACCTGAAGGCCACCATGATGAAGGTCTCGGACCCGATCATCTTCGGTCACGTGGTCCGCGCCTTTCTGCCCGAGCTCTTCGAGACCTACGGCGAGCAGCTCGCGGCCGCGGGCCTCAGCCCGAACAACGGGCTGGCCTCGATCCTCGGTGGCCTCGACACGCTGCCCGACGACGTCCGTGAGGGGGTCCAGCAGGCTATCGACCAGGGGATGGCGGACGGCCCGAGCATCGCGATGGTCGACTCCGACAGGGGCATCACCAATCTTCACGTGCCCAGCGACGTGATCGTCGACGCGTCCATGCCGGCCATGATCCGCAGCTCCGGCCACATGTGGGGCCCCGACGGCGAGGAGGCCGACACCCTCGCCGTCATCCCCGACAGCAGTTACGCCGGGGTGTACCAGGTGGTCGTCGACGACTGCCGCGCCAACGGGGCCTTCGATCCCACCACCATGGGGACCGTGCCGAACGTGGGCCTCATGGCCCAGGCCGCCGAGGAGTACGGCAGCCACGACAAGACCTTCGAGATCCAGTCGGAGGGCAAGGTCCAGGTGGTCGACGCCGAGGGCACCGTGCTGATCGAGCACGATGTCTCCCCGGGTGACATCTGGCGTGCCTGCCAGACCAAGGACGCCGCGATCCTCGACTGGGTGAAGCTCGCCGTCACCCGTGCCCGGGCCTCCGCGACGCCGGCAGTGTTCTGGCTCGACAAGCACCGAGCGCACGATGCGAATCTCATCACCAAGGTCACCGAGTACCTGGCGGAGCACACCACCGACGACGTGACGCTCGAGATCATGACGCCCGAGGACGCGACGGCGTTCACGCTCGAGCGGCTCCGCCGGGGCGAGGACACCATCTCCGTCACGGGCAATGTGCTCCGCGACTACCTGACGGACCTCTTCCCCATCCTCGAACTCGGGACCAGCGCCAAGATGCTCTCGGTGGTGCCGCTCATGAACGGCGGCGGGCTGTTCGAGACCGGCGCGGGCGGATCGGCTCCGAAGCACGTGCAGCAGCTCATCAGGGAGAACCATCTGCGCTGGGACAGCCTGGGGGAGTTCCTGGCCCTCGCCGTCAGCTTCGAACACCTGGCCACCACCACCGGGAACGAGCGCGCCCAGATCCTTGCGGACACCCTGGACCGCGCCACGGGGACCTTCCTGCTGGAGAACAAGTCGCCCAGCCGGAAGGTCGGCGAGATCGACAACCGGGGCAGCCACTACTTCCTGGCCCGCTACTGGGCCGAGGAGCTGGCGCGGCAGGAGCAGGATGCCGCCCTGGCGGAGAGCTTCTCGCTCGTCGCCGAGGCCCTGACCGGCAACGAGGACACCATCACGGCCGAACTGCTCGCCGTGCAGGGTTCCCCCGCGGAGATCGGCGGGTACTTCCACCCCGACGTCGAGCGGGTCACGCGGGTGATGCGTCCGTCGGCGAAGCTCTCCGAGGTGCTGGCGATCCTCACGCCGTAGGGTCCTCACACCCTAGGACGAACCACCGGCCGGTCCAGTGCGCTGGGCCGGCCGGTGGCCCTCGGACCGTCCGGACGCGGAGGGGCATCACGCGTGGGCGGCGGGACGATCAGGCGTCGTCGTTCGGATACCGTACGCCGAGCTGCGAGCGTGCGTCGTCGAAGAGGCGCAGGGTCCGGAGGGTGTCTCCGACGGGCATGGTGGGACTCTCGGTCAGACCCTCCTGCACGCAGCGGGTGACCTCGCGGAGCTCATGGGCGTAGCCGGCGCCGATCTGCTCGAAGCGCTCGGTGCGGGGTTCCTCCTGATCCACGGTGATGACGAGTTCGCTGGGATTGTTGAGCTTGCCTCCGGTCCGCAGCCACCCCTTCGACCCGCTGATGGTCGCCTGGCCGGGACAGGACGAGACGAACGACGAGGAGAGTTGGGCGAAGGCGCCGCTGTCGTAGCCCAGGGTGAGGACATTCTGGACGTCCACGCCGTCGTCGTTCAGGGTCCCGACGGCCGAGACCGAGTCGGGGAAGCCCAGGGACCCCAGGGCCCAGGTCAGCGGATAGACGGTCAGATCGAGCAGCGCTCCTCCGCCTGCAGCGGGATCCCACAGGCGGCTGGTGGGATCCTGCGGCGCCGTGAAACCGAGATCGGCCTGGATCCACCGGATCTCACCCAGTACACCGGCGTCGATGAGATCCCAGGCGCGGGTGACACTGGGCAGGAAGCGGGTCCAGACCGCCTCCATGAGGAACAGTCCGCGCTCCGCGGCGAGGTCCGCGAGCTCCTGGGCCTCGGCCGCATTGATGGTGAAGGACTTCTCGCACAGGACGTGCTTGCCGGCGTGCAGCGCGGCCCGGGCCACCTCGAAGTGCTGGCCGTGGGGCGTGGCGATATAGACGACATCCACCTCCGGGTCTTCCATGAGCCGCTGGTAGCCGGCCGTCCCGCCGTCGTCCCCGTAGCTCGTGGAGAAGCCGAAGCGGGCGGCGAAGGCGGCAGCGCTGTCGGAGCTGCGGGAGCTGACGGCGTGGAGGACGGCGTCCTCGAGCAGGGCCAGATCGCCCGTCACCTTCTGCGCGATGCGGCCGGTGGAGACGACGCCCCACTTCAGGGGACGGCCGGTGGCGGACAGGGGGCTCGGCGCGCCTGCTCCGGCGCAGGGGGCAGGGACTATGCGGTGGGGTTTCATGGCACCATCCTTGCGGCTGCCCGGTCCGGCGTCCATCCTCGCCGCCGGTGCGGACCCTCCACCGAGGACGGGCGGGACCCCAGAATGCCAGGAGCGCCCCGGCCGATGGCCGGGGCGCTCCTGAACCGGCCCGTGGGCCGGTGGATCGTGCTACTTGGTCAGCTCAGCGAGCGCCGGGTTGTTCGCGTAGGCCTCCGCCGCGTTCTCCTTCGTGACGATCTGCGGCTCGAGGAGATAGGCCGGAACGGTCTTCACGCCGTTGTCGTAGGAATCGGGGTCATTGATCTCGAGTTCCTCGCCGGCCTGCAGATTGTTCACCATCTCGATCGCGTGCTCCACGAGGGCACTGGTGTCCTTGTTGATGGTGGAGTACTGCTTGCCGGCCATGATCGACTTCACGGACTCCACCTCGGAGTCCTGTCCCGTGACCACGGGCAGTTCCTTGCCGGCGCCTTCCACCGAGGTCAGGATGGCGCGGGCGAGGGTGTCGTTGGGGGAGAGGACGCCGTCGAGCTCGGTGGAGCCGTAATTGCCGGAGAGGAGCGTGTCCATGCGCTTCTGCGCGTTCTCGGCCTTCCAGCCCTGCGTGACGGCCTGGTCGAAGGTCTCCTGGCCCGATACGACGACGACGTTGCCGTTGTCGATCTCCGGCTGCAGGATGCTCATGGCGCCGTCGAAGAAGACCTTCGCATTGGCGTCGTCGGGCGAGCCGGCGAAGAGCTCGATGTTGTAGGGGCCCTCGGGCTTGGCGGCCTCCATGCCGTCGAGCAGGGCCTGGCCCTGGAGCTCACCGACCTGGAAGTTGTCGTAGGCCACGTAGTAGTCCACATTCTCCGTGTTGGTCAGGAGGCGGTCGTACGCGATGACCGTGATCCCGGCGTCCTTGGCCTGTTGGAGCTGCGTTCCGAGCTGTGCGCCGTCGATCGCTCCGACCACGAGCACCTTCACGCCGTTGGTGATCATGGAGCTGATCTGGTTCTGCTGCTCCGAGACACCGCTGTTGGCGAACTGGACATCCGGCTCGTACCCGGCCTCGGTGAGACCGTCGTTGAAGAGCTGTTCCGCGAGGACCCAGTTCTCCGAGGTCTTCTGCGGGAGGGCGACGCCGATGCCGGCGCCGGCGTCGAAGCCGCTGGTCGCCGCGCTGCTGTCGTCCGTGGCGGGGGCCGCTTCCTCACGGCCACAGCCTGTCAGCGTCAGTGCCGAGATCGCAGCGATAGCTGCGAGGGATTGTGCGAATTTGCGCATTGCATTCTCTTTCTGTGATGGACGGGTGAAGCGTAGGGGGTCTGCGCATCCGGCCGGAACCGGAGCTAGACGTCGTGGGAGATGACTTCCTTGGTCCCGACGGCCTGTTCGGTGGGCGCCGGGTTCGGAGCGTCTGCGTCGGTCTTCCTCGTACCGCCGCCTCCGCCGAGATTCCTGGTGAGCAGGCCGATGATGGAGGGCTTGCCCTGGCTCTTGTTGAAGACGTCGAAGGCGACGGCGACGAGCAGGACGAGACCCTTGATGATCTGGGTGTCGTCCGCCCCCGCGCCGAGCAGCTGGAGGCCGTTGTTGAGGACGGCCATGACGAGTCCACCGATGATGGAGCCCACTACGGTGCCCACGCCGCCGGTGACCGCGGCGCCGCCGATGAAGACGGCGGCAATGGCGTCGAGTTCCCAGCCGACGCCGTCGGAGGGGCCGGACGCGGTGGAGCGGCCCACGAAGATCATGCCGGCGAGGGCTGCGAGGACGGACATGTTCATCATGACCATGAAGTTCACCCGCTTGCTCTTGACCCCCGACAGCTCGGCTGCATGCCGGTTGCCGCCGACGGCGTAGACATGGCGACCGAGGATCGTCTTGTTGGAGACGAACGCGTAGATGATCACGAGCACCCCGAGGATGATGCCGGGGACGGGGAACGACGTACCCGGGCGACCCGTCGCGAAGAGATACGTAGCGTAGAGGATGACGGCCGAGAGGAGGACCACCTTGACCACGGGGACCCAGCTGGGAGGCACCTGGGCCTTGATCTTCTCGAGTCGGCGGCGCCCCCGGAACTCGTTGTAGACCACGAAGGCCACCAGGGCGAAGCCGATGAGCAGGGTCAGGTTGTTGTAGCCCGTGGTCGGACCGATCTCGGGGAGGTAGCCCGCGCCGAGATACCGGAAGCCCTCGGGGACGGGCACGGTGAGCGAGTTGCCGACCCGCTGATTGGCCCCCCGGAACAACAGCATGCCGGCGAGGGTGACGATGAAGGCCGGTATGCCCACATACGCCACCCAGAAGCCCTGCCATGCGCCGATCAGCATACCGAGCACCAGCCCGAGGAGGACACCGAGGTACCAGGGGATACCCCAGTCCCGCATGGCGATCGCGACGACGATGCCGACGAACGCGGCGATCGAGCCCACGGAGAGGTCGATGTGCCCGGCGATGATGACGAGCACCATGCCGATCGCCAGGATCAGGATGTACGAGTTGCCGTTGAACAGATTCATCATGTTCACGGACGTGAGCGTCTTGCCGCCCGTGCGCCACTGGAAGAACACGACGAGCGCGACCAGGGCGAAGATCATCCCGAACTGGCGGGTGTTGCCGCCGAAGAGGTGTTTGAGGGATTTCATGGTGTCTTTCCTAGGGGCTTCGGTCAGGCGGATTTTCTGCTGGCGGTCATGAGTTTCATGAGGGATTCCTGGTTCGCGTTGCGGCGGTCCAGTTCGCCCGTGATGGCACCCTCGAAGATCGTGTAGATGCGGTCCGAGAGTCCGAGCAGTTCGGGCAGTTCCGAGGAGATGACGATCACGCCCTTGCCCTGGTCCGCGAGTTTCTGGATGATGCCGTAGATCTCGTACTTCGCACCGACGTCGATGCCGCGTGTGGGCTCGTCGAGGATCAGGAGCTCGGGATCGGTGAACATCCATTTCGCCAGCACGACCTTCTGCTGGTTGCCGCCCGAGAGTTTGGCAACGCCCTCGTTGACGCTCGGCGTCTTGGTCCGCAGGGACTTGCGGTAGTCCTCGGCGACGCGGAACTCCTCGTCCCGGTCGACCACCAGGCCCCGCGTGATCTTCTTCAGATTCGCCGAGACCGTGGTGGTCTTGATGTCGTCCAGCAGATTCAGGCCGAGCGACTTCCGGTCCTCCGTCACGTAGGCGAGGCCGGCGTCGATCGCCTGTGGCACCGTTCTCAGGGTGACTTCCTTGCCGTCCATGACGATCTGGCCGGATCGATAGGTGCCGTAGGAGCGGCCGAAGACCGAGCGGGCCAGCTCGGTGCGGCCCGCGCCCATCAGTCCGGCGAAGCCGACGATCTCACCGCGACGGACGTGGAAGCTGGAGTTCTTGCACACGAGGCGGTCGGGGACCGAGGGGTGGCCCACGGTCCAGTTGCGGACCTCGAAGAACGTCTCCCCGATCGTCGGGGTGTGCTCGGGGAAGCGGGACTCGAGCGAGCGGCCCACCATGCCCCGGATGATGCGGTCCTCGTCCACGCCGTCGTCCTTGACGTGGAGCGTCTCGATGGACCGGCCGTCCCGGATGATGGTGATCGAATCGGCGATCTGCTCTATCTCGTTGAGCTTGTGCGAGATCATGATGCACGTGATCCCCTTGGAGCGCAGGCCCGCCATGAGATCGAGCAGGTGCTGGGAGTCCGATTCGTTGAGCGCCGCCGTCGGTTCGTCGAGGATGAGCAGTTTGACCGACTTGTTGAGGGCCTTGGCGATCTCGACGAGCTGCTGCTTGCCCACACCGATGTCCTTGACCTTCGTGGTGGGGTCCTCGCTCAGGCCCACGCGAGCCAGGAGTTCGAGTGCCGTGCGATTGACGAGGTCCCAGTTGATCGCACCGAAGCGCGTGGGTTCGTTCCCGAGGAAGATGTTCTCCGCGATGGACAGCTCGGGGATGAGCGCGAGCTCCTGGTGGATGATCACGATGCCGGCGGCCTCGCTCGAGCGGATGTCCCTGAACTGGACCGGCTTGCCCTGGAAGATGATGTCGCCTGAGTACTCGCCGTAGGGGTAGAGCCCCGAGAGGACCTTCATCAGGGTGGATTTACCGGCGCCGTTCTCGCCGCAGATGGCATGGATCTCACCCGCCCTCACCTCGATGGAGACATCGGCCAGTGCCTTGACGCCGGGGAATTCCTTGGTGATGGAGCGCATCTCGAGGATGGTGTGGTTGATCATCGAATCTCCCGCAAGGACGTCGCTGTCGAAGGTGGAACCAAACCTGGCCCGAAAGAATTGAACACGGTGGGTGGGCCTGGCGTCAATGGTTGAAGGCAATGCTACAGCTGTGTGACCTGGGCCATTGCGGTGTCCGGTCGGGCCAGGCCGGCGCGCGCGAGGACGACGGCAGCGGCGCCGAGTGCTTCGGCCCGATCGCCCAGGGAGGACATGCAGAGGTTCGTCGTCTCGCCGATGATCGGTACGGCATGGCGCGAGAGGCCGCGTCGGACGGGCTCGAGCAGGATCTCGCCGAGATCGGTGAGGGGACCGCCGATCACGATCGTCTCGGGGTTGACGAGATTGGCCATGTGCGCGAGCGCCCTCCCGACGGCGACCCCCGCGTCGTCGATCACGCGCAGCACCGCGGTCTCGCCGGCGAGTGCGCGCTCCACGATCTGCCGCGTGTCCACCGGCTCCCGGGTGCCACGGCTCAGCAGCTCGATCATGGTGGACGTCGACGCCACGGTCTCGAGGCACCCGCGATTGCCGCATCGGCAGATGACGCCCTGCTCGTTGATCGTGGTGTGTCCCAGTTCCCCCGTGACGCCGACGTGACCGTAGAAGAGGGCTCCGTCGAGTACGAGGCCGGCCCCGATACCGGAACCGAGCTTCAGGAAGAGGAGATTGGCGACCGCCTGGTGCGGGCCCCAGCTCACCTGGGCCAGGGCGCCGAGATTCGCGTCGTTGTCGATGTAGACGGGGATCTGCAGGCGATCCCGGAACATGCCACGGATGTCGATCCCCACCCACTCCGGGAGGATGCCTCCCTGGACCACTGTTCCCGTCCTCCGGTCGATCGGCCCGGGAATGCCCACGCCTGCACCGAGGAGGGCCCGCCGATCGATGCCACCCTCGGCGAGCAGGCTGTCCAGGAGGTCCGCGGCGATGGTGAGACCGTCGGTGGCGGTGTGCCCGGGCGGCAGCGCCACCGAGGCCTCCCGGATGATGCTGTGGCTCGTGCCGGCCAGTACGACACGCAGATGTCTCCGGCCCACATCGATCCCGGCGGCCACCTGGCCGTCGTCCTCGAGCGTGACCGAGAGGGCGCGGCGACCGGAACTCGTGGTCGGTTCCGTGCTGACGACGCCGGCTGCGGCCAGGGCCTTGACGATGTTCGACACCGTGGCCGTGGACAAGCCGGTCTGGCGCGCGAGCTCGGCCTGCGTCTGGGATCCGCCGCTCCTCAGTGCCGAGAGCAGGCGCTGCTGGTTCTGCCGACGCAGCGCCGACTGTGATCCCGGCCTGCCGGACACATCGGATACGTCGAATACGTCGGACATGTCGGGCGCCGTGTCCGGTGTCGGGGAAGGGGAGTGTGCGGGCATGACCTCAGGGTTGCGCAGCTTCCCCTTGCCGTCAAGAAGTCAACGCATCGCGATGCTCCTGCGCCAAAGCCCTGTAGTGGGCTGCATTGGCCTCAACATCCTCCACCTCATTGTCCGCAAGCTCCCGCCGGACCCTCGCCGGCACTCCGGCCACGAGGGAGCGGGGCGGGACGATCGTTCCCTCGAGCACGACGGCGCCCGCAGCCACGAGGGACCCGGAGCCGATCACGGCCCCGTTCATGACGGTGGCGCTCATGCCGATGAGGCAGTCGTCCTCGATGGTGCATCCGTGCACCACGGCACTGTGGCCCACGCTGACGCGGTCACCGATCCGCGCCGGGAAGCCGGGGTCGGCGTGGACCACCACGTTGTCCTGCAGATTCGTACCCTCGCCGATGTGGATCGGGGCAGCATCCGCGCGGACACTGGCGCCGTAGAAGACGCTCGCGAAATCGCCGACGGTGACGTCGCCGATCAGTGCTGCGGTGGGTGCGGTGAACACGGAGTCGCCGATGACGGGGGTCTTGCCCCGGAACGTGATGAGGTGGGCCATGGCGTCAGCCTAGGCGACGTCGCCGGCGTGGACACCTGTCGCGGGGGGCGGGGCGGTGCGGTTAGCATGAGGGCGACGTCGAAGCGCGGCCACGAGGCCTGCGCCGATGCGACCCAGAGAAGGATCGATCGATGACCACTTCGCCTACGTCCGGTTCCTCCACCGCGGCGGATTCCGTCACCGACGCGCCCCTGTCGGAGGTGGATCCGGAGATCGCGGCCGTCCTCAGGGACGAGCTCGCACGGCAGCGGGACACCCTCGAGATGATCGCCTCCGAGAACTTCGCCCCCCGCGCGGTCCTCCAGGCCCAGGGCAGCGTCCTCACCAACAAGTACGCCGAGGGCTACCCCGGGCGCCGGTACTACGGCGGGTGCGAGTACGTGGATGTCGCGGAGAATCTGGCGATCGAGCGGGTGAAGACACTCTTCGGAGCCGAGTTCGCGAACGTCCAGCCCCACTCCGGCGCGCAGGCCAACGCAGCCGCACTGTCGGCCATGATCAAGCCCGGCGAGAAGATCATGGGTCTCTCGCTCGCCCACGGCGGACACCTGACACACGGTATGAAGCTCAACTTCTCGGGCAAGCTGTACTCCGTGGCCGCGTACGGCGTCGAGGAGGACACCCACCGCCTCGACATGGACAGGGTTCGTGAGCAGGCACTCGCGGAGAAGCCCCAGGTCCTGATCGCCGGTTGGTCCGCCTACCCGCGCCGGCTCGACTTCGCGGCCTTCCGTTCCATCGCCGACGAGGTCGGGGCGATCCTCTGGACCGACATGGCGCACTTCGCCGGCCTCGTCGCCGCCGGAGTGCACCCGAACCCGGTGCCCCACTCCGACGTCGTCACCTCGACCGTCCACAAGACGCTCGCCGGACCGCGGTCCGGCGTCATCCTCGCGAAGCAGGAGTGGGCCAAGAAGCTCAACTCGAGCGTCTTCCCCGGACAGCAGGGCGGCCCGCTCATGCATGTGATCGCCGGCAAGGCCACCGCTTTCAAGATCGCGGGGTCCCCTGAGTTCAGGGAGCGCCAGGAGCGCGTCCTCGAGGGCGCCCGCCTCATCGCGGAGCGGCTCACCGGCTCCGACGTGGCGGAGCACGGCGTCTCGGTGCTCACGGGCGGCACCGATGTCCACCTCGTGCTCGTCGACCTGCGCAACTCCACCCTCGACGGTCAGCAGGCGGAGGATGTTCTGCACTCCGTGGGCATCACGGTCAATCGCAACGCCGTGCCGTTCGACCCGCGTCCACCGATGGTCACCTCGGGGCTGCGGATCGGGACACCTGCCCTGGCCACCCGCGGTTTCGGTGCCACCGAGTTCACCGAGGTCGGGGAGATCATCGCGGCAGCGCTGAAGCCGGCGCCCGACGTCGAGGCGCTCCGCGCGAGGGTCTCCGCGCTCACCGCCGACTTCCCGCTCTACCCGGGCCAGGAGGAGTGGTAGGCCCGTCCCAGGGCAGCCGCCGCCGGTGGTGAGGGACGGAACCGCAGCACCGATCATCCGAGCAACCGAACGAGGTCGATCCGCATGAGCCCAGCCCGCATCCTTGACGGGAAAGCAACCGCCGCGCAGCTGAGGGCGGAGCTGACCAAACGCGTGGCAGCGTTGCGTGAGCAGGGGATCACCCCCGGGCTCGGCACGGTGCTGGTGGGCGACGACCCGGGTAGCCGCTCCTACGTGGCGGGCAAGCACCGCGACTGTGCGGAGGTGGGTATCACCTCGGTGCGGCGCGATCTGCCCGCGGACATCACGCAGGAGGACCTCGAGTCCGTCCTCGACGAGCTGAATGCCGACGACGTCACCACGGGCTACATCGTCCAGCTCCCGTTGCCCGCGCACCTCGACACCGACGCGATCCTCGAGCGCATCGATCCGGCCAAGGACGCCGACGGACTGCATCCCACCAATCTGGGCAGGCTGGTGCTGAATGTGGACCGGGAGATGGTGTCACCGCTGCCCTGCACGCCGCACGGCATCGTCGAGCTCCTCAAGCGCCACGGTGTGTCCCTCCGGGGCCTCGACGTGCTCGTGGTGGGCAGGGGCGTGACGGTGGGTCGGTCGCTGGGCCTGCTGCTGACACGCAAGCAGATCAACGCGACCGTGACACTGGCCCACACCGGAACCTCCGATCTGGCGGCGCACCTCGCCCGGGCCGACGTGGTCGTCGGTGCCGCGGGGAATGCACACATGATCCGCGCCGACCAGCTCAAGCCGGGCGCGATCGTCCTCGACGTCGGCGTGAGCCGCGTCGAGGACCCGGACACGGGTAAGGCTGTGCTGACGGGCGACGTCGAGCCTGCTGCCGCGAAGGTGGCCGGCTGGCTCTCGCCGAATCCCGGGGGAGTGGGTCCGATGACCCGCGCCATGCTCCTGACGAACGTCGTCGACGCCGCGGAACGCCGCGCGCGCAGCAGCTGACGGACTCCGCGCCCTGCCCCGTTCCGAGCCTGATCTCGCCTACGCTGGGCAGGTGCACCCCCATCCTCCCGGCGCGCCGGTGATCTCCGCCCAGCGGCTCAGCAAGCACTACGGCGATTTCAGGGCCGTCGACGGGATCTCCTTCGATGTCCCGGCCGGTGAGGCCTTCGGGCTACTGGGACCCAACGGTGCCGGTAAGTCGACCACCATGCGCATGATCGGCGGCGTGTCCCAGCGGACGTCCGGGCAGCTGACGATCATGGGGCTCGATCCCGAGGAGCACGGGCCCGAGGTCCGGGCGCACCTCGGCGTGGTCCCGCAGCAGGACAATCTCGACGAGGAACTCCGGGTCCGCGACAATCTGATCGTGTACGGCCGCTACTTCGGCCTCCCCATGAGCTATCTCGGGCCCAAGGCCGACGAACTCCTCGAGTTCGCCCAGCTCACGGACAAGGCCTCGGCGAAGGTCGACGCTCTCTCCGGCGGCATGAAGCGACGCCTGACCATCGCGCGCTCGCTCATCAACGAGCCCAGGATCCTCCTGCTCGACGAGCCCACCACCGGCCTGGACCCGCAGGCCCGGCACATCCTGTGGGACCGGCTGTTCCGGTTGAAGGAAGCCGGCGTCACCCTCATCCTGACCACCCACTACATGGACGAGGCCGAGCAGCTCTGCGACCGCCTCGTCGTCGTCGACAAGGGGCAGATCATGGCGGAGGGTTCACCTGCCCAGCTCATCCGCGACCACTCCACGCGGGAGGTCCTCGAACTGCGCTTCGGTTCGGAGCGGAACACCACCGTGGCCGCGGAACTGCAGGGCATCGGCGAACGCCTCGAGCCGCTACCGGACCGCGTGCTGATCTACGCGCGCGACGGCGAGGCTGCACTGGAGGAGGTCAGCGCGCGGGGGCTGAAGCCCCTCACGTCACTGGTGCGCCGGTCCTCGCTCGAGGACGTCTTCCTGCGCCTGACCGGAAGGAGCCTCGTTGACTGAGCCACGGACCACCGTGCCGGGCGACGAGCTGGCACTCCGGCCCTACCGTCTCCATGCCCATGCACCCGAGGTGTCGGCGTCCCGAGCACGCCGGTTCGGCACCTGGTACTACGCCGAGCACGTGCTGCGGTCCATGAGGAGCTACCGCTGGACGCTGCTCGCCTCCAGCGTGGGGACACCCGTGGTGTATCTCTTCGCCCTGGGCGTGGGGTTGGCGACGCTCGTGGACCAGAAGTCCGCCGAAGCCTTCGGCGGGGTCAGCTATCTCGCCTTCATCGCCCCGGCGCTGCTGGCGTCGGCGGCCATCATGACGGCGGCCACCGAGTTCACCTACCCGGTGATGGACGGCTTCAAGTGGCGCAGGGTCTACTACGGACCCCACGCCTCACCCCTGGGGACGGAGCAGATCGTGAACGGCCACGTCCTGGCGATCACGCTCCGGCTCCTGGCGAGCACTGTCATCTATTTCCTGATCATCGCGGCCTTCGGTGCCTCACCCTCGCCCGCCGGGGTGCTGGTCGTCCCGGTGGCGGTCCTCACGGGGCTCGCTTTCGGTCTGCCGCTGCTGGCCTACGCGGCAGGGGTGGAGGATGACCGGGGGCAGTTCCCGCTCGTCATGCGCTTCGTCGTCACGCCGCTGTTCCTGTTCTCCGGCACATTCTTCCCGCTGGAGACCCTGCCCCTGTTCCTGCGCTGGATCGGCTGGATCTCGCCCCTCTGGCACGGGACGGAACTGGGCCGGGCACTGACCTACGGGTACGAACTTCCGGGCTGGCTGGCGCTCGTCCACGGCATCGTCCTCGTGGTCCTCGCCGTCGTCGGCCTGTACCTGGCCCGCTCGGTCTTCGCGCGGAGGCTGGGTCGATGACCACGGGATTCCCGGGGCGGGAGCTGCGGCTGGAAGGCTCCACGCGGCCGTTGGCAGCTCTGTACTCCCGCAACGCGAAGGCCGTCATCGCCCGGGGATTGCTGGCCACCAGGAGCAGCAACGGGCTGGTCCTGGTGTCGGGCTTCTTCGAGCCGGTGCTCTATCTGCTGTCCATGGGGATAGGACTCGGCGCGCTGGTGGGCGAGCTGGACGGACCCGACGGCCGCCCCATCAGCTACGCCGCCTACATCGCACCGGCACTGCTCGCGGTATCCGCGATGAACGGTGCGGTCTACGACAGCACGTGGAACGTCTTCTTCAAGATGAACTTCGCCAAGCTCTACCAGGGCATGCTGTACACCTCGCTCGGACCCCTCGACGTAGCGATCGGGGAGATCTTCCTGGCGCTGCTCCGCGGTGCCCTGTACGCCACGGGGTTCACCACCGTGATGGCGCTGATGGGTCTGCTCACCACGCCGGTGGCACTGCTGATGATCCCGGTGTCGGTGGTCATCGCCTTCGGGTTCGCGTCCTTCGGCATGGCCATCACGAGCTTCATGAAGACATTCCAGCAGATGGAGTGGGTGAACTTCGTGATGCTGCCGATGTTCCTGTTCTCGGCCACGTTCTACCCGCTGAGCGTCTACCCGCAGGGCATCCAGTGGTTCATCCAGGCGCTACCCCTCTGGCACGGCGTGGAGCTGCTCCGGCAGATCAGCGTGGCCTCGTTCGGCCCGGCCACGCTGATCCACCTCGGCTACTTCGTGATCATGATCGCCGTCGGAATGCTGCTGACCACGCTGCGCCTGCGGAAGCTGTTCCTGAAGTAGGGAGCCCGGGGCAGCGCCCCCGCGTCAGGTCTTGAGGGTCGCGTAGACCACGTAGTTGTCGTCGAACTCCCCGGTATCCGGGTTGTAGCCGTCGCAGGTGATGAGGCGCAGTTCGGAGCCCGCCGTGTTCCCGTAGACCGTGAGCGTGGGGAACTCGTCCTTCATGTACTGCTCACCGTGCTGGAACTGGAAGACCGCCGTCGTGCCGTCCTCGCGGACCACGTTGATGACGTCCCCGGTCTTCAGTTCGCGCAGCCGGGCGAACACTCCTGCGCCGCCGTCCGTCGCGTTGACGTGTCCCAGCATCACGGCGGGGCCGCGTTCCCCCGGTGTGGGCGACTGGTTGTACCAGCTCGCGGGCGATCCGGGCTCACCTGTTGGGACGTCGAGACTCTTGTTCTCGCGCAGTCCGAGGCTCAGCAACTCGGAGCGCGCGCCGATGGACGGGATGTCGAGCGTGGTCGGAGCCGACGCGGGCAGCACTGCCGGAAGGGAGGGGGCCGCGGACGGTTTCGGGGACGGTGTCGCCGTGGAGGACGCGGTGGGTACCGGCGTCGCAGGCGTCGAGGGGGACGCGCTGGCAGACGCGGCCGACGCCGCAGTGGAGGTGGGCTGCGGGGCGGTCCCCGGCTCGGCTGCGGACCCGCAGCCGGCGAGGAGAAAGAGGGCGGCCACCGCCGGGGCGGTGAAGCCCCAGCGATGGCCGTTTTTCCTACTGATCATAGGGATCAGGATTATGCGTTGTGCGCCGCGCGACGACGAACCATGTAGGTTCCGCCTGCTGCTGCAGCCAGCACGAGACCGCCACCGAGGGCGATCATGCCCGTGGAGGAGGAGTTCTCGGTAGCGACACCGGTGTCGGCGCCACCCTCGGGCATGGCGGCCATCTGGCCCTTCACGAGCGTGCCACACAGTGCGGGCGAGGTGGCGCCGAGGGGAAGCTTGGGATCCAGGTCGCTGGGCGAGCCGAAGACCTCCTCGGAGACGCCCGCGGTTGCCGGATCCAGGCCGTGCACGACGACGACCGAGTTGCCGGCCTCCAGTGACTTCTGCTGGGCCTCGTCGATGGTGATGGTGCGCTCGATGCTGTACGAACCACCCTGTCCACCCAGCTCGAGGTTCAGGGCGGCGGCCGGGGTGGTGTCGCCGGAGGTGGTCAGCGTGGTGAGGATGTCGCCGTAACGGCTGGCAGCCTCGGTGGTGCTGACGATCCCGTTGCCGTCGGCGTCATCGGCCGGCGTGGGGCAGGTGCCCATGGCGTTGCCGTGGACGTGCTGCACGTGGGGGTACGGTCCGTCCATGAAGGTCTCGGCCAGGCCGGAGACCTGCAGGTTGACCTTCGCCTGGTCGCCGGTCACATCGACGGTGACGGTGCCGGTGCCGGTGGTGCCGTTGAGCTGGCCCAGGGTCGAGGAGTAGGAGCCGTCGGCCGCCAGGGCGGGCGAGCCGGCCATGGCGACAGCGCCGAGGGCGAGTGCCGGTACAGCGAGGAAACGCATTTTCTTGTTCATGATGATGTCCTCCATAGTGCGAATGCTGCGCACCGTGGGGCACGCACGGGAGTAGTTCGGGGTGAGTCCCGTCACGGATTGGGAAGCTGGAAAAAAAGTTGGGATCACCTGGCAGTTCGCCCGCGGTGGAAGCACGGGGACACAGTGATCGGATGCGGGAGAATGGGCGGATGCAGTCACTAGGGAGCAATGGGCGGCCTGCGGGTCGGGGTCCGAGCATGCGCATGGGCAGTGCGGGGGTGGCCGTCATGCTGGTCGTCTTCCTCGTCGCCGTGGTCTTCGCTGCCAACCAGAACGACGTCGTCGGCTGGCTGGTGGTGATCATCTCCCTCGGCTGGCTCCTCGTCTTCAGCTTCGTGGTGTTCAGTCTCCGCTCCGCAGCCCGCAAGGCGGCCGCGCGGCTGCAGGGTCATGCGGGCCCGGGCGGGAAGGGCGGCGATTCCCCGGTCGCGGTGGACAGGTCCAGGGACCTCAAGCTCGAGCACAGCTTCAAGATCGTGCAGGTCCAGGTGGGTGTGGTGCGGGAGTACCTCGGCAAGGACCAGGAGATGGTGGAGCGGGCGCTCGAGACGATCGAGATCACCTCCCACAACGCACGCTCCATGATGAAGGATTCCGGTGAGGGACCCGTGGAGGGCACGGTTGTCGACTGACCGGGAGTGCCGCAGGGACGACGGCGCACAGTCGCGGGTAGGGTTGAGCGGGTGAATGCGGCATCGAGTCCAGAAGAAGCCGTGCGTATCGCCTCGGTGAACGTCAACGGGATCCGCGCGGCCTACAAGCGGGGCATGCAGCAGTGGCTGGACGGGCGTGGCGTGGACATCCTGTGCCTCCAGGAGGTGCGCGCCCCCGACGCCGTGGTCCGGAGCCTGCTGGGGGAGAACTGGCACATCCACCACGCCGAGGCGGAGGCCAAGGGTCGCGCCGGGGTGCTGATCGCCTCGCGCCAGGAACCGGTGGCCGTACGGACCGGCATCGGCGACAGCTACTTCGACACCGCGGGCCGCTGGGTCGAGATGGACCTCGAGATCAGGGGCTCTGCACTGACGGTGGTCAGTGCGTACGTCCACTCCGGCGAGGTGGGCACCCAGAAGCAGGATGACAAGTACCGCTTCCTCGACGCCCTGGGGGAGCGCCTCGCCGCGCTCCGGGACGGCGCCGGGCACGCCGTGGTCCTCGGAGATCTCAACGTGGGCCACACCCAGCGCGACATCAGGAACTGGAAGGGCAACGTGAAGAAGGCCGGGTTCCTCCCCGAGGAACGCGCCTACTTCGACCGGTTCCTCTCCGACGGGTCCGGGTTCGTGGACGTGGCCCGCTCGCTGGCGGGCGACGTCGACGGCCCCTACACCTGGTGGTCGTGGCGCGGCCAGGCGTTCGACAACGACACCGGGTGGCGTATCGACTACCAGCTCGCCACGCAGGACCTCGCTGCGCGCGCCGTCAGTGCCGACGTCGACAGGGCTCCGAGCTGGGACACGAGATTCTCGGACCACGCGCCCCTCGTCGTCGACTACCGGATCTAGCACCAGGACCACACCAATGACCTACACCGAACAGGCCACCGCACCCCGACGCCGGCAGCGCGTCCTCTCGGGGATGCAGCCCTCCGCAGGCTCCCTGCACCTGGGCAACTACATCGGCGCCCTCGTGCAGTGGGTGCAGTTGCAGGAGGCGTACGACGCCGTCTTCTTCATCCCCGATCTGCATGCGATCACCGTCCCACAGGACCCGACGGAGCTCGCCCACCGCACCCGGACCACCGCGGCGCAGTACATCGCCGGTGGGGTGGACCCGGACAGGGCCACCCTCTTCGTGCAGTCCCAGGTCCCCGAACACGCCCAGCTCGCCTGGGTGCTGAATTGCCTGACGGGCTTCGGAGAGGCATCGAGGATGACGCAGTTCAAGGACAAGGCCTCGAAGCAGGGGGCCGACTCCGCGAGCGTGGGACTGTTCACGTACCCGGTCCTGCAGGCGGCGGACATCCTGCTCTACCAGCCGGACGGCGTGCCCGTGGGGGAGGACCAGCGCCAGCACGTGGAGCTGAGCCGCGATCTCGCCCAGCGCTTCAACTCCCGGTTCGGCGAGACCTTCGTGCTTCCCCGCCCCTTCATCCAGAAGGAGTCGGCGAAGATCTACGATCTGCAGAACCCCACAGCGAAGATGTCGAAGTCGGCGTCGTCGAGCGGTGGTCTCGTGAATCTCCTCGACGACCCGGCCGTCATCACCAAGCGCATCAAGTCCGCGGTCACCGACACGGGGACCGAGATCCGCTTCGACCGCGAGGGCAAGCCGGGTGTCTCGAATCTGCTCACCGTGTACTCGGTGCTCTCGGGTCGGAGCATCACCGAGCTGGAGGCCGACTACGCGGGCCGGATGTACGGGCATCTGAAGGTGGATCTCGCCGAGGTGGTGGTCGAGGCGCTGACGCCGGTCCGCCGTCGTGCCGAGGAGCTCCTGGCGGATCCAGCCGAACTCGACCGCCTGCTCGCCAAGGGAGCGGCCAAGGCCCGGAGCATGGCCGCTCCGACGCTCGCCGAGGTCTACGCCCGCGTCGGTTTCCTGCCCGCCACGGTCGTCCCCTGATCGATGGGTGACGTGAGTCCGCGGAACCGAGCAGAGGGGTCAGCCGTGTCCCGTACACCATCCGGCGAGAGCTGCGTGGGCATCACGATCCCCGTCCCCGAGCCACTCGCGGGAACCCTCGAGGCGTTGCGGGCCTCCTTCGGAGACCCGATGGCCGCACTCGTGCCGCCCCACATCACCCTCATCACCACCACGCCCGCCTCCGACTGGGACGCCACGATCCGGCATGTCCGCGGCGTCGCCCGGCGGCAGGAGCCCTTCCTGGTGCGCCTGCACGGTACGGGCTCCTTCAGGCCGATCTCCCCGGTGGTGTTCCTCCGGCTCGAAGCGGGCTTCGAGGAGTGCGTCGGTCTGCACTCCAGGTTGCAGACCGGTCCGCTCGAGCGTGACCTCGCGTTCGACTTCCATCCGCACGTCACCGTGGCGCACGACGTCTCGGATGCCGCCATGGACCACGCGATGCGGGAACTGGCCGGCTTCGAGTCTGCCTTCGAGGTGCGGACCATGGGACTCTATGAGCACGTTCCCACAGGTTTGTGGACGTTGAGGGAGGAGCTGATCCTTGGCGAGGACACTGACCGTTCCCAAACCGCCCCCGGTTGATCAGCCGTACCCCACGAATCTGCCCGATCTCCGGCGCAGGGTGATCGACGCCCAGGTCAGGCTCGGCCGGCTCAACCGTTCCGGCATCGGTGGTTCGGAACTTCTCCTCGCCCGGATGAACGTGGTCCTGTTCCGCATCTCCACGACCCAGCCGGTGCGCGTCCTGCTCCTGTACGTGGAGCGACGTGGCCCGTTGATGGCCGCCGGGCTCGCCTACCGGCTCTTCTTCGCCATCGCCGCACTCCTCGTGGTGGGCTTCGCGACGGTCGGCATCGTGATCGCAGGCAACGAGGCACTGCGGACCATTTCCGTCAACGCCCTCGACCAGTCCGTGCCGGGGCTGATAGACCGCGGGCAGGGTGACGGCGGGCTGCTGAAGCCGCAGGCCCTGTTCGACGCGACGAGCGGACTGGGATGGGCAATTGTGGTCTTCACCATCGTGATGCTGGTGACCTCGCTCGGCTGGATCGCCGGGATGCGTCAGGCCATGCGCGGCCTCTTCGCCCTGCGCCCCGTGGCCATGAACCCGTTCCTGCTCAGGGTCAGGGATCTGGGCACCCTCGCCCTGCTCGGCGCCGTGATGCTCGTGACCACAGCCCTCGGGGTCATCGCCAACAATACTCTCGACGCACTGCTCCTGGTCCTCCGGCTCAGTGCGGTGACCCAGATCCTCACGCAGGGAGCAGGCTTCCTGCTGATGATCCTGCTGGATACCCTCATGGCCGCGATCCTGCTCGGGTCCGCCTCTGCGATCGAGATGCCCAAGCCGATCCTCCGCCGGGGGGCGATCCTCGCAGGCTTCGGCAGCACGGTGCTGAGGACCTTCTCGGCGCAGATCCTCGGCAGTGTGGGAAACAACCCACTCCTGTTCTCCTTTGCCGTGATCCTCGCGCTCTTCGTCTGGTTCTTTCTCCTCAGCCAGGTGTATCTGCTCGCGACGGCGTGGTGCGCGATCGCCTCGGCCGACGCCCAGGGCGCAGCCGAGCGTGAGCATCATGCGAAGGCGGGGTCCCTGAGGCAGCGGAGCCGCCGCCGCCTCAGGGACTGATCAGACCTTCCGGGTCAGGATGGCCTGCTTGACCTCCGAGATGGCCTTGGTCACCTGGATGCCACGGGGGCACGCCTCGGTGCAGTTGAAGGTGGTCCGGCAGCGCCAGACACCCTCCTTGTCGTTCAGGATCTCCAGCCGCATGTCCCCGGCGTCGTCGCGCGAGTCGAAGATGAAGCGGTGCGCGTTGACGATGGCTGCCGGCCCGAAGTACTGGCCATCGGTCCAGAAGACGGGGCAGGACGAGGTGCACGCCGCGCACAGGATGCACTTGGTGGTGTCGTCGTACCGCTCACGCTCCTCGGAGGACTGCAGGCGCTCCTTGGTGGGGGAGTGCCCCTTGCTGACGAGGAAGGGCATGATCTCGCGGTACGACTGGAAGAACGGCTCCATGTCCACGATGAGGTCCTTCTCCACCGGCAGGCCCTTGATGGGTTCCACCAGGATCGGCTTGGACGTGTCGAGATCCTTCAGCAGCGTCTTGCAGGCCAGGCGGTTGCGCCCGTTGATGCGCATGGCGTCCGAACCGCAGACACCGTGGGCGCAGGACCGCCGGAAGGACACCGAGCCGTCGTGCTCCCACTTGACCCGGTGGAGGGCGTCGAGCACGCGGTCCGTGCCATACATGGTCAGCTTCCACTCGTCCCAGTGCGCCTCGTCCGAGATCTCGGGATTGTAGCGACGCACCTTGAGAGTGATGTCGAAGGTCGGGATCTCCCCGCCGCCTCCGACGCCGGGTGCGAGCTCGACCTTGGAGGCCGGCTCCTTTTCCATCGTTTCGGTGCTCATCAGTACTTACGCTCCATCGGCTGGTAACGGGTGAAGATCACGGGCTTGGTCTCGAGGCGGACGCCGCTGGTCCTCGTGGCACTGGGGTCCCTGTAGGCCATGGAGTGCGTCATGAAGTTCTCGTCGTCGCGCTCGGGGAAGTCCTCACGGAAGTGGCCCCCGCGGGATTCCTGCCGATGCAGCGCGGCCGCCGTCATCACCTTGGCCATGTCGAGCAGGAAGCCGAGTTCCACAGCCTCCAGCAGATCGAGATTGAACCGCTTGCCCTTGTCCTGGACGGTGATGCGCGTGTACCGCTCCTCGAGGCTCTCGATGACACTCAGGGCCTCGAGCAGTGTCTCCTCGGTGCGGAACACCTGGACATTGGCGTCCATGATGTCCTGCAGTTCCTTGCGGATGAGGGCCACCCGCTCGCCGCCCTCCGAGCTGCGGGCCCGGTTGAGCAGCTCCTCGGTCTCCACCGTGGGATTCTCCGGGATCTCGACGAAATCCGCGGTCAGCGCGTAGGCTGCCGCCGCGATGCCGGCGCGCTTGCCGAAGACGTTGATGTCCAGGAGCGAGTTGGTCCCGAGCCGGTTGGAGCCATGCACGGAGACACAGGCCACCTCGCCGGCGGCGTAGAGCCCGGGAACCACGGTGTCGTTGTCCGCCAGCACCTCGGCCGAGATGTTCGTGGGAATCCCGCCCATGGCGTAGTGCGCGGTGGGGAAGACCGGGACGGGCTCGGTGTACGGCTCCACACCGAGATACGTGCGGGCGAACTCGGTGATGTCCGGGAGCTTCGCATCGATGTGCGCCGGCTCGAGGTGCGTCAGGTCGAGCAGGACGTAGTCCTTGTTCGGCCCGGCTCCGCGCCCCTCCCGCACCTCGTTGGCCATGGACCGGGCAACGATGTCGCGCGGGGCGAGATCCTTGATGGTCGGCGCGTAGCGTTCCATGAAGCGCTCACCCTCGGAGTTGCGCAGGATGGCGCCTTCGCCGCGGGCGGCCTCCGAGAGCAGGATCCCGAGGCCCGCGAGTCCGGTCGGGTGGAACTGGAAGAACTCCATATCCTCCAGCGGGATGCCACGGCGGAAGGCGATGCCCATACCGTCTCCGGTCAGGGTATGCGCGTTCGAGGTCGTCTTGTAGACCTTGCCGACGCCCCCCGAGGCGATGACGATCGACTTGGCCTGGAAGATGTGCAGCTCGCCCGAGGCCAGATCGTAGGACACGACGCCGGCCACCCGCTTCTCGAGGCGGGTCTCACCGTCCACGGTGACCTCCTGGTCCACCATCAGCAGATCGAGCACGTAGTACTCGTTGTAGAACTCCACGTTGTGCTTGACGCAGTTCTGGTACAGGGTCTGCAGGATCATGTGCCCCGTGCGGTCGGCCGCGTAGCAGGAACGGCGCACCGGCGCCTTCCCGTGGTCACGCGTGTGGCCGCCGAAACGCCGCTGGTCGATGCGGCCCTCGGGCGTCCGGTTGAAGGGCAGGCCCATCTTCTCGAGATCGAGCACGGCCTCGATGGCTTCCTTCGCCATGACCTCGGCGGCGTCCTGGTCCACGAGGTAGTCCCCCCCCTTGACCGTGTCGAACGTGTGCCACTCCCAGTTGTCCTCCTCGACATTGGCCAGGGCCGCGCACATCCCGCCCTGTGCGGCACCCGTGTGGGATCGCGTGGGGTAGAGCTTCGTCAGGACGGCGGTGTGGGCGCGCTGCCCGGACTCGATGGCAGCGCGCATTCCCGCGCCACCCGCGCCGACGATGACGACGTCGTACTTGTGGACCTGCATGCTGGTCGCTCTTTCTGTTGGAACCGGTGGTGGTGCGGGACGGGCGCTGCGTCGCATCCGTCCTGCGGATCTGCCGAGGTGCAGCAGGTGCCTAGGTGGCGGAGCAGTAGTCGGCCACGTGGGCGACGCCGTCGATCACGGGGCAGGGGTCGAAGGTGAAGATCACGAGGGTTCCGAGGACCACGATCACGACGGTGGAGGTGTACAGCACTCCCTTGAGCCACATCCGGGTGCTGTTCTTCTCGGCGTAGTCGTTGATGATCACGCGGATGCCGTTGGTGCCGTGCAGCATGGCGAGCCACAGCATGGTCAGATCCCAGATCTGCCACAGTGGATCGGCCCACTTGCCGGCGACGAAGCCGAAGTCGATGGCACTGATGCCGTCGCCGGTCACCAGATTGACGTAGAGGTGGACGAAGATGAGCACCACCAGCAGGGCTCCGGACAACCGCATGAAGAGCCAGGCGATCATCTCGAAGTTGCCCCGGGAGGCCGATGAGCGGGAATATCCCGGCGAGACGCGGCCGGAGCGCGGGCTTTCGATTGTTGGCGTGGCCATGGGTCCTAACCTCCGAAGACGTGCATGAGATGGCGGATCGAGAAGGCGATCATGACGACGGCCCAGAGTCCGACGACGCTCCAGAGCATCTGCCGGTGGTACCTCGGGCCCTTCTTCCAGAAGTCCACGAGGATGACACGGATCCCGTTGAAGGCGTGGAACACGATGGCTGCGACGAGCCCGAGTTCACCCAGGCCCATGATCGGATTCTTGTAGGAGGCGATCACGGCGTCGTACGCCTCGGGTGAGACGCGCACGAGCGACGTGTCGAGGACGTGCACGAGGAGGAAGAAGAAGATCACCACTCCCGTGATGCGGTGGGCCACCCAGGACCACTGGCCCTCCCGGCCACGGTAGAGGGTGCCTGCTGGTACCAGTGTCTTCGACATCGAAATGACCTCCCTGCATCGCCAGGGCGTTAGCGCGTTGTACGCAATGATTACGCCGGTGCGACAGCACTCTTGTGGACAACGATAATCTAGGCCGCCGACATTTACCGTTCAAGGTAGGTGCGCCTGACCTGTGACGTTGTAGACACCGGCCCGTACTGCCGTCCCGGCCCGCCGGCGTCGGGTCCGGCTCGGGCGGGCGTCGGTTACCGTGGGACTGATGAGTACAGAGAGGGCGGCTGCCCGGAACCCCGACAGTGTGCTGGACCGCTTCCACGGCGTCATTCCCGCGGGAGGCACCGGGACACGCCTGTGGCCGCTCTCGCGTGCGGCGGCGCCGAAGTTCCTGCACGATCTCACCGGCTCCGGCAGCACGCTGATCCGTGCCACCTACGACAGGCTCCTGCCGCTCAGCGGCGGCCGGATCATGGTGGTGACCGGGATCGTGCACCGGCGTGCGGTGCTCGCGCAGCTTCCCGAGATTCAGGACACGGACCTGGTCCTCGAGGCCGAGCCGAAGGACTCCGCGGCCGCCATCGGCCTCGCCGCTGCGATCCTGCACCGCCGGGACCCGGACATCATCATGGGGTCCTTCGCGGCGGACCAGGTGATCGCCCCCGTCGAGGTCTTCCAGGACGCGGTGCGGGAGGCAATCCACACGGCGGCCCAGGGTTATATCGTCACGATCGGGATCAAGCCGACCCACCCGTCCACCGGCTTCGGCTACATCCGTGCGGGCGAGCCCCTGTCCGTCGCCGGGGCGCCCACGGCGCGTGCGGTCATCGAGTTCGTGGAGAAACCCTCGCAGGCCGTCGCGGACGGGTACATCGACAGCGGCAACTACTCCTGGAACGCCGGGATGTTCGTGGCACCCGTGGACCTCATGCTCCGGCACCTCGCTGCGAACGAACCCGAGTTGCACGCCGGTCTGCTGGAGATCGCCGCAGCCTGGGACACCCCGCAGCGCGTGGAGGTGGCGCGCCGCGTCTGGCCCACCCTGCCGAAGATCGCGATCGACTACGCAGTGGCGGAACCGGCGGCAGCCGCCGGCGACGTCGCCATGATTCCCGGTGAGTTCACGTGGGACGACGTCGGGGACTTCGCCGCCATCGGCCGCCTCAACCCGGCCGAGGAGAACAGCGAATTGACGGTGATGGGCGAGGGAGCCAGGGTGTTCTCCGAGAACGCCTCGGGCATCGTGGTCTCCGACACCAAGCGCGTGATCGCGCTGATCGGGATCGACGACGTCGTCATCGTGGATACCCCGGACGCCCTGCTCGTGACCACCAAGGAGCACGCGCAAGAGGTCAAGAAGGCCGTGGAACGCCTGCGTGCCAGCGGAGACACGGACGTGCTCTAGACCGCACACGGTCGGTCACGACCGCCCGGGTGCTCGTGACGCGGCCCGCGTGCGTCGGCGCCGCGCCCCGGTCGGTAGGCTGAGGACGTGGAAACGTACAACGCCCAGAGTGCCTCGACCTCGCGCGTGGGCGTAGCCCTCGAGCCCCTGCTCGGCGGCCTGACGGAACTCCGGCGAGAGTTCCACCGCCACCCGGAACTGTCCTTCAGGGAGCAGCTGACCACGGAGCTCATCGTCGCCCGGCTCGAGCGGGCGGGCCTGGCTCCGCAGCGACTCACGGGAACCGGGGTGTTCGTGGACATCGGTCGGGGGGCGCTGGTCCTCGGGTTGCGCGCGGACATCGACGCCCTGCCCATCTCCGAGGAGACCGGCCTCGCCTACTCCTCGGAGAACCAGGGGATAGCCCATTCCTGCGGCCATGACATCCACACGACCGTGATGCTCGGCGTCGCCGCCGTGCTCGCCGAGCTCGACGCCGCCGACCCGCTGCCCGGTACGGTGCGGATCATCTTCCAGCCCGCCGAGGAGATGATGCCCGGCGGTGCCCTCGACGTGATCTCCCAGGGTGTCCTGGTCGGGCTGCCACGGATCCTGGCCCTGCACTGCGACCCGCGGATCGACGTCGGACTCGTCGGCACGCGCATCGGTGCCATCACCTCGGCCTCGGACACCATCCGCGTGGAACTCAGCGGGCGCGGCGGGCACACCTCGCGGCCGCACCTGACCGAGGACCTGGTCTTCGCGCTCGCATCGATCGCCGTCAACGTGCCGGCGATCCTGTCCCGCCGGATCGACGTGCGCAGTGCCGTCTCGGTGGTGTGGGGGCAGATCCATGCCGGATCCGCCCCCAACGCGATCCCCGCCCACGGTTTCATGTCCGGCACGCTGCGGTGCCTCGACGGCGAGGCGTGGGAGTCCGCCGGGGAGCTGCTGGACCGGGCGGTACGGGAGGTCGCGGCCCCGTTCGGCGTGGATGTGAGACTGGAGCACATCCGCGGTGTGCCGCCGGTGGTGAACCAGGAAGCCGAGACCGGTCTCCTGGAAGCCGCCGCGCGTGCCGAGCTGGGTGCGCGGGCCGTGGTGCTGACCCCGCAGTCGATGGGCGGGGAGGACTTCGCCTGGATGACCCAGGAGGTACCCGGCGCCATGATGCGGCTCGGCACGCGCACACCCGGCGGGGAGACGTTCGATCTACACCGCGGCGACTACGCGCCCGACGAGCGCTCCATCGGGTGCGGGATCCGCGTCATGGCGGCGGCGGCGCTGCAGGCTGTCCTCGGCAACGGCCGCTGAGGCGCGCGGACGCATAACGAATCCTGAACGATCGGGGGGCCCGGCAGTGCCCGTGTCGTGTTCCACGTCACCAGAGCCTTAGGATGATCGCATACGTGCTGCATCGACGCTGTCGCGGCGCCACGGTCTCTCAGTGAAAACAGAGCCTCGGATCAATAGCGACCCGTGATGGACACTCACTGGTATTCGTCCCCGTGGCGTACTTCTTTTTCCTGGAGGCATTTTGAAGAACTCACTGCGCAGGTTCTCGCGCGGAACCGGCCTGTCAGCCGCCGTCCTCGGCGCATCGGCCCTCGTCCTGTCCGGGTGCGGCGCGCCGCCCGCCGAGGAGTCCTCCGGCGGCTCGAACGCGGGGGCGAACTCCGACTACCTCGGCTGCATCGTGTCGGACGAGGGCGGATTCGACGACCGTTCGTTCAACCAGTCGAGCTACGAGGGCCTGCAGAAGGCCAAGACAGATCTCGGTATCGAGACCAACGAGGCGGAGTCCCAAGCTTCGACCGACTTCATTCCGAACGTCGACTCCATGGTGCAGGGCGGGTGCGATCTGATTGTTACCGTCGGGTACAACCTTGCTGACACCACGAAGTCCACCGCGGAGGCGAACACCGAGACCAACTTCGCTATCGTCGACGACAACTCGATCGAGCTGCCCAACGTCAAGCCGATCATCTACGACACGGCCCAGGCCGCGTTCCTGGCCGGCTACGCCTCCGCCGCGACGAGTGAGACGGGCAAGGTGGCCACCTACGGCGGTATCAACATCCCCACCGTGACCATCTTCATGGACGGCTTCGCCGAGGGTGTGGCCTACTACAACGAGGAGACGGGCGAGGACGTGCAGCTCCTCGGCTGGAACAAGGAAAGCCAGAACGGCACCTTCGTGGGTAACTTCTCGGACGCTGCCGCGGGTAAGACCAACACCCAGAACTTCATCAACGAGGGTGCCGATATCATCATGCCGGTCGCCGGTCCGGTGGGCTCCGGCACGCTCGATGCGGTCATCGAGGCCAATTCCGGCGGCAAGGACGTCAAGGCGGTCTGGGTCGACTCGGACGGCTACGAGACGGCCGGCAAGGGCGAGGAGTTCATCCTCACCTCCGTCATGAAGCTCATGGGCGACGCCGTCGAGGACGTCATCAGCACCGACGTCGACGGCGAGTTCGACAACACGCCCTACGTGGGCACCCTGGAGAACGGTGGTGTGGCTCTGGCCCCGTTCCACGACCAGGAGGCCAACGTCCCGGACGATCTGCAGTCGACGCTCGACGATCTGCAGGAGAAGATCATCTCCGGCGAGATCACGGTCGGCTCGGACGCCAGCCCGGAGTAGTCGGTACCCGACGCAGAACCGCCTTCCTCCCCGCGGGGTCCCGCAGGGACGAGGGCGGTTCTGCGTCCGTCCTGCGCGCGTGCGAGAACTGCAGTGCGCGTGCCAGCGGAGAACCATCGCAGACAACAGAACAGGCTGGTTGAGTTGTGAAACTCGAACTGATCGGCATCACGAAGCGCTTCGGCTCGCTCGTCGCCAACGATCACATCGATCTCGTCGTGGAGCCGGGGCAGGTCCACAGCCTCCTCGGGGAGAACGGGGCGGGGAAGTCCACCCTCATGAATGTGCTCTACGGTCTCTACGACCCGAGCGAGGGCGAGATCCGCGTCGATGACGAGCCCGTGGTCTTCAAGGGCCCGGCGGACGCCATGGCAGCCGGTATCGGCATGGTGCACCAGCACTTCATGCTCGTGCCGGTGTTCACCGTCGCGGAGAACGTGGCCCTGGGGAACGAGACCACCAAGGCCGGGGGCCTACTGAATCTTGCGCGGACGCGGGAGCGCATCCGGGAGATCTCCGACCAGTACGGCTTCGCCGTCGACCCCGACGCGGTCGTGGAGGACCTGCCCGTGGGCGTGCAGCAGCGCGTCGAGATCATCAAGGCGCTGGTTCGCGACGCCGAGGTGCTGATCCTCGACGAACCGACTGCCGTGCTGACACCCAGGGAGACCGACGAACTCCTCGGCATCATGGGACAGCTCACGGCCGACGGGAAGTCGATCGTCTTCATCTCCCACAAGCTGCGTGAGGTCAAGGCCGTCTCCGACGTCATCACCGTGATCCGTCGCGGCAAGGTGGTGGGGACTGCGGAGCCCAGCGCCTCCACCACGGAACTCGCCTCCCTCATGGTGGGGCGCTCCGTGAGCCTGACCCTCGACAAGGCGCCGGCCACCCCCGGAGAGGCGAGCTTCCGCGTCCGCGACCTGGTGGTCCAGGCAGCGAACGGCCAGCGCGTGGTGGACGGGCTCAGCTTCGACGTGTCGCAGGGTGAGATCCTCGCCGTCGCCGGTGTCCAGGGCAACGGCCAGACGGAGCTCACCGAGGCGATCCTCGGTCTGCAGGATCACGTGAGCGGATCGATCACCCTCGACGGCGTGGAGCTCGTGGGACGCAGCGTCAAGGACATCATCCGCGCCGGTGTGGGCTTCGTTCCCGAGGACCGCAGCGTCGAGGGACTCGTGGGCAGCTTCACGGTCGCGGAGAACCTCGTGCTGAACCGGTACGACGACGCCGCGTTCGCCCGGGGTCTGTCCATGTCCCCGGCCGCGATCAGGAAGAACGCCGAGGAGAAGATCGAGGAGTTCGACATCCGTACCCAGTCGGCGTCCTCCGCCGCCGGCACACTCTCGGGCGGCAACCAGCAGAAGGTCGTCATGGCGCGGGAACTCTCGCGCCCCCTCAAGCTCTTCATCGCCTCGCAGCCCACGCGCGGCGTCGACGTGGGGTCCATCGAGTTCCTGCACCGGCGCATCGTCGCGGAGCGGGACGGCGGAACCCCCGTCATCATCGTCTCCACGGAGCTCGACGAGGTCCTGGAGCTCGCCGACCGCATCGCCGTGCTCTACCGCGGCCGCTTCATGGGGATCGTGCCCGGCACGGTCTCGCGCGATGTCCTCGGCCTCATGATGGCCGGCATGCCCGCCGACGAGGCACTCGCGCAGGCCCACGACGTTCAAGGAGGAGACCTGTGAGTCCGCAGGAGGATAACCGGGTGCCCCCGGGTACCGGAGCCACGACCCCGCCGACCCGGCGCCAGGCGCGGCAGAGCGACCGGAAGGACGAGGTCCGCACCGAGAAGGCGGCCGAGACGGCCGACGGAGCGCTCCCACCACCCGCCGCTGCAGCACCCGAACCGGAGACCGCTTCGCAAACCCTCCTGCAGCGCATCATGACCGGGAACGCGCTCGTCGCATTCCTGTCCGTGGTGCTGTCACTGATCCTGGGCGGCCTGCTGATCGCGGTGACCGACCCCGCGGTGGGGCGCGCGTCGTCCTACTTCTTCACCCGCCCCCAGGACACCCTGGGAGCCGCGTGGTCAGCGGCGTCCAACGCCTACATCGCGCTGTTCCAGGGCTCCGTCATCAATGTCAGGGGCACCTCCTTCACGAGCGTGATCTATCCGCTCACCCAGACCCTGACCGTGGCGACACCGTTGATCTGCGCGGGCCTGGGTGTGGCCCTGGCCTTCCGGGCCGGCCTGTTCAACATCGGTGCTCAGGGCCAGATCCTCATCGGGGCCACCTTCGCGGCGTGGGTGGGCTTCACCCTGCACCTCCCCGCCGGGCTCCACCTGCTGCTCGTCGTTCTCGCGGGCATGGTCGGAGGGGCCATCTGGGCCGGTCTCGTGGGTCTCCTCAAGGCCCGGACCGGCGCCCACGAGGTCATCCTGACCATCATGTTCAACTACATCGCCACGAACCTCGTGCTGTATTTCCTGAGCACCTCGGCCTTCCAGCGCCCCGGCTCCACGAATCCGATCAGTCCGCAGCTGGACGGGACGGCCGTCTACCCGCTGCTCCTCGGCCCGGCCTTCCGCCTGCACTGGGGATTCGTGGTCGCCGTGGTGGCCACCGTCTTCGTGTGGTGGCTGCTGAACCGCTCCACGATCGGCTTCGAACTCCGGGCCGTCGGCGCCAATGCCAGCGCAGCGCGCACGGCCGGCATCAGCGTGAGCAAGGGCTACATCCTCGCGATGGCGATCGCCGGGGCCCTCGCAGGCCTGGCAGGAGTGGCACAGGTGTCCGGGACGGAGAAGGTCCTGACCTCCGGTGTGGCCGCGAGCTTCGGCTTCGACGCGATCACCGTCGCGCTCCTCGGGCGCTCCTCGCCCTGGGGCACCTTCGCGGCAGGCATCCTGTTCGGGGCCTTCCGTGCCGGTGGTGTCACCATGCAGGCCTCCACCGGGACGAGCATCGACATCGTCCTCGTGGTGCAGTCGCTGATCGTCCTGTTCATCGCGGCACCGCCACTCGTCCGCGCCCTCTTCCGCCTCCCGGTGCCCGGTGCCGTGGGCAAGGGCAGCACCACCCCCCGCACGCCAGCCTCGACCGGAGCAGCAGCATGAGCACAGCAACCACCACCACAGCGACCGGCACCGGCACCGGCACCTCGGGCGTGCGCAGCTGGAAGAACCCGATCATCCTCTCCGTGGTCGCCCTGTTCTGCCTCGTCGTCTTCGCGCTCGGAGCGCCGGGCAATAGCGTGACCTTCAGGCTCTCCGAGGCGGACGACGCGATCGTCCTCCCGTCGCTCGTGGTCTCCGCGCCGATCATCGGGTGGGTCTGCACGCTCGTCATGCTCGCGCTCGCCGTTCTCGCCGTCGTGCGCACCCGGGCTGGGGTCAGGACGCCCACCTGGGTGCCGGCGGTCTTCGCGGTCCTCTTCTTCATCGCCTTCCTGACCTGGGTGGTGGGCAGCGCGCGCACCCCGAACGTGGCCCTCTACGGGCTTCTCGCAGGATCCGTGACCCTGGCGGTCCCGCTGATCTTCGGCTCGCTCTCGGGCGTGCTCTGCGAGCGCTCCGGCGTCGTCAACATCGCGATCGAGGGGCAGCTGTTGTTCGGTGCGTTCGCGGCCGCGGTCGCCGCCTCGCTCTCGGGCAGCGCCTTCGTCGGACTCGTCGCCGCGGCCGCGGCGGGCGTGCTCGTCTCCCTCGTCCTGGCCGTCTTCAGCATCCGGTACGTGGTGAACCAGGTGATCGTCGGCGTCGTGCTGAACGTCCTGGTCTCGGGGCTCACGGGCTTCCTCTTCTCGGCCGTGCTCAGCGAGGACTCCCAGCGATGGAACTCGCCGCCGCGCCTGCCGGTGATCAGGATCCCCTTCCTCGCGGACATCCCGATCATCGGCCCCATCCTCTTCGAGCAGACCATCGTGGGCTACCTCATGTACGTCGCCGTCGCGGTGGTGTACGTGGCCCTGTACCACTCGAGGTGGGGTCTGCGCACCCGCGCGGTGGGCGAACACCCCAAGGCTGCCGACACGCTCGGTGTCAACGTCAACCGGAGGCGCTTCGTGAACGTGCTCCTCGCCGGCGTGGTCGCGGGGGTCGGCGGCTCCTTCTTCACGCTGGTGGCCGTCTCCGGCTTCGGCAAGGACATGACCGCGGGCCAGGGCTACATCGCCCTCGCAGCTCTCATCTTCGGCCGCTGGAACCCGATCGGCGCGTTCTTCGCGGCACTGCTCTTCGGGTTCGCGACGAATCTTTCCAACGTGCTGAGTCTGCTCGGGACCCCTGTGCCGGACCAGTTCCTGCGCATGCTGCCGTACGTGGTGACCGTCTTCGCCGTCGCCGGGCTGGTGGGACGCTCGCGGGCACCGGGGGCCAGCGGCATCCCCTACATCAAGGGCTAGGAGCTGTCTTGACGGAGCAGGACATTCCCTGGGACCGCCTCGCCGCCACTGCGCGGGACGCGATGACCAACGCGTACGTGCCCTATTCGAAGTTCCCCGTGGGAGCAGCAGCACTGCTCGAGGACGGCCGCATCATCTCCGGCTGCAACGTGGAGAACGCCTCCTACGGGCTCACCCTCTGCGCCGAATGCGCCCTCGTCAGTGCGCTGGCGATGAGCGGCGGCGGACGCATCACCGCCTTCAGCTGCGTGGACGGCGAGGGCAACACCCTCATGCCCTGCGGGCGCTGCCGCCAGCTGCTGTACGAATTCAGGGCCCCGGACATGGTGCTCATGACCGTCAGCGGTGTCCGCACCATGGACGAGGTGCTCCCCGACGCCTTCGGTCCGCAGCATCTCGGCTGAGCCGTAACCCTCCCCATCTCCGGCTCCCCTCGGGGAACCGACCCACCACAGACCCACCAAGCCAAGGACCTCCCATGACTGAAGCCTTCGACGCCGTCGACATCATCCGTACCAAGCGTGACCACGGCGTGCTCTCGCCGGAGCAGATCGACTGGACCATCGACGCCTACACGCGCGGCGAGATCGCCGACGAGCAGATGGCAGCCCTGAACATGGCGATCCTGCTCAACGGGATGAACCGCGCGGAGATCTCCCGCTGGACGGCCGCCATGATCGCCTCCGGGGAGCGGATGGACTTCTCCTCCCTGGACCGCCCCACGAGCGACAAGCACTCCACCGGTGGCGTCGGTGACAAGATCACCCTGCCGCTGGCGCCGCTCGTGGCGGTGTTCGGCGTGGCCGTGCCACAGCTCTCGGGGCGCGGCCTCGGCCACACGGGCGGCACGCTGGACAAGCTGGAGTCGATCCCGGGCTGGCAGGCCCACCTGAGCAACGAGGACATGCTGCGCCAGCTCTCAGAGGTGGGCGCCGTCATCTGCGCCGCCGGGACCGGCCTGGCGCCGGCCGACAAGAAGCTCTACGCGCTGCGTGACGTCACGGGCACGGTGGAGGCCATCCCGTTGATCGCCTCCTCGATCATGAGCAAGAAGATCGCCGAGGGGACCGGTTCGCTCGTCCTCGACGTCAAGGTGGGCAGCGGCGCGTTCATGAAGGACGTGGGCCAGGCGCGCGAGCTCGCGGAGACCATGGTGGCCCTCGGGAAGGACGCCGGTGTCAACACCGTGGCGCTGCTGACCGGCATGAGCACCCCGCTCGGTCTCACCGCGGGGAACGCCATCGAGGTGGAGGAGTCCGTGGAGGTCCTCGCCGGTGGCGGCCCGGCCGACGTCGTCGAGCTCACCGTGCGCCTCGCCGAGGAGATGCTGGCCGCCGCCGGTGTGCGGGACGCCGATCCCGCGGCAGCCCTGCAGGACGGCCGCGCCATGGACGTGTGGAACGCGATGATCGAGGCGCAGGGCGGCGATCCGCGGGCGGCCCTGCCGGTGGCGCGGGAGTCCGAGGTGATCCTCGCACCTGCGGACGGCGTCCTCGTGGAGCTCGACGCCCTCGCCGTGGGTGTGGCCGCCTGGCGCCTGGGCGCCGGGCGCGCCCGCAAGGAGGACCAGGTGCAGGCCGGGGCCGGTGTGCGGATGCACGCGAAGCCCGGAGCCCGGGTCCGCGCCGGCGAGCCGCTCATGACGCTTCTCACCGACACCCCGGAGAAGTTCGACCGCGCGCGGGAGGCCCTCGCGGACGCCGTCGTGATCGCGCCCGGGGCCATGGGTCCGGCGCAGCAGCTCATCATCGACCGCATCGCGTAGGCGTAGGGTTGGCAGGGTGACCCAGACCCAGCACGAGGCCGCCTCCGGCGTTGCCATCGACATCCGCACCCTGCCCAAGATCTCGCTCCACGACCACCTCGACGGCGGGCTGAGGCCGGCCACCATCCTGGACCTCGCTGCCGGGATCGGCCACGATCTCCCGGCCGGCGATGCCGAGGCGCTCGGCGCCTGGTTCCGTGAATCCGCGGACTCCGGTTCGCTCGAGCGCTACCTCGAGACCTTCGACCACACGATCGCCGTCATGCAGACCCGCGAGGGGCTCATCCGGGTGGCCCGGGAGTTCGTCGAGGACCTCGCACTCGACGGCGTCGTCTACGGCGAGGTGCGCTGGGCACCCGAGCAGCACACCGCGCAGGGCCTCTCGCTCGACGAGGCCGTCGAGGCCGTCCAGGAGGGCCTGGACGCAGGCGCCGCGGCGGCGATCGCCGCCGGGCGCATCATCCAGGTGGGCCAGCTCATCACGGCCATGCGCCACGCCGACCGTGGCCAGGAGATCGCCGAGCTCGCCGTCCGGCATCGCGACCGGGGCGCCGTGGGCTTCGACATCGCCGGAGCCGAGAACGGTTTCCTCCCGTCCCGCTTCGCCGAGGCCTTCACGTTCCTCGCCTCCGAGCAGTTCCCCGTGACCATCCATGCGGGTGAGGCGGCCGGCCTCGAGAGCATCCAGGACGCGCTCGTCGCCGGTCGCGCGCTGCGCCTCGGCCACGGGGTGCGGATCGCGGAGGACATCGAGATCGAGGAGTCCGCGGACGAGGAGCAGACCGACGGGCAGGAGGTGGGGATCGCCAATCTCGGGCGTCTCGCGGCCTGGGTCCGCGACCGCGGTATCCCGCTCGAGCTGTGCCCGTCGTCGAATCTGCAGACCGGGGCCATCGAGGCCTTCGGTTCCACCATCGACGCGCATCCGTTCGACCTGCTCTACCAGCTCGGCTTCAAGGTGACGGTGAACACCGACAACCGCCTGATGAGCGGGGTGACGCTGACCGGGGAGTTCGAACTGCTCGTCGACACGTTCGACTACGATCTCGGTGATCTGCTCGAGCTCACGCTCAATGCCGTCGATGCCGCGTTCCTCCCGCTCGAGGACCGCGAGGCGCTGGCAGCGCACATCGCGTCCAGCTTCGACGCGGCGGCAGCCGGCGCGTCGGGCGGGGCGCCCGGCGCCGGATCCTGACGGGGGAGCGATGACGGGCTCCGGGGACGCGCGGGCCGACAGGACGCAGCGACCAGGCGCGGGTGCGGCGGTGGAGCGTCTCATGGAGGTGATCGGGTTGCTGCGCGAGAACTGCCCGTGGACGGCGGCCCTCGACCACGCGGCGCTGCTCGAGTACCTCGTGGAGGAGACCTACGAGCTCTATGAGGCCGTCGACGACGTCGAGCGCTCCCGGGACAGGACCGGGCCCCGCGGGCACCTCCTCGACGAGTTGCGCGGGGAGCTCGGCGACGTCCTGTTCCAGGTGGTGCTGCATGCGCAGCTCCAGGCCGAGCAGGGCGCCTTCGGCCTCTCGGAGGTGGTGGAGACGCTGACGGCGAAACTGGTGCGCCGGAACCCTCACGTGTTCTCCTCCGACGGGCGGCTGCGGGATTCGTTTCCGGCGTCGGTGGAGCAGATCGTCACCACGTGGCAGGACGTCAAGCAGCAGGAGCGCCCTCAGCGCACCTCGCCCTTCGACGGCATCCCGCACCAGCTGCCGGCCCTTGCCTTCGCCGCCAAGACGCTCCGGCGTGCCGGGGAGACCGCAGGGCCCGGGACGTCCGGGGCCGCCGAGGAGGCAGTCGGCAGGGAGCTGCTCGCGATGATCCGCGGTGCGGTGGCGGCGGGCGTGGACCCCGAGCGTGCCCTGCGCAGGGCGGTCCTGGATTACCAGCGCGAGCACGAGCGGACCGTTGGATCCGGCGGATCCGCGAACTCGGCCGATCCGGCTGCGGCAGCGCACTCCGCAGCGTCGCCGACCGGTGTGAACTAGGCTGGAATCTCAACCTCCGCCGCCCTGTGACAGCTGGCACCACCAGATGTGCACACCCGTCCCCGACAAGGAGCACTTCCATGGCCATCATCGACGCCATCCACGCGAGGGAAATCCTCGACTCCCGAGGTAACCCGACCGTCGAGGTCGAAGTACTGCTCGACGACGACACCTTCGGCCGCGCGGCCGTTCCCTCCGGCGCGTCCACCGGCAGGTTCGAGGCCAATGAGCGCCGCGACGGGGAGAAGAGCCGCTATCTCGGCAAGGGTGTCCTGCAGGCCGTCGAAGCCGTCATCGAGCAGATCCAGCCGGCCCTCCTCGGCTTCGACGCGGCTGACCAGCGAGCCATCGACCAGGCGATGATCGATCTCGACGGGTCCGAGAACAAGTCGAATCTCGGCGCCAATGCCATGCTGGGCGTGTCGCTCGCGATCGCCCGCGCCGCCGCCGAGTCCTCGGCGCTGCCGCTCTACCGCTATCTGGGCGGACCGAACGCCCACGTCCTGCCGGTACCCCTGATGAACATCCTCAATGGTGGCTCGCACGCCGACTCCGACGTCGACATCCAGGAATTCATGATCGTGCCCCTCGGCGCGCAGACCTACTCGGAGGGGCTGCGCTGGGGCGTGGAGGTCTACCACGAGCTCAAATCGGTGCTGAAGGAGAAGGGCCTGGCCACGGGGCTGGGGGACGAGGGCGGCTTCGCTCCCAATCTGTCCTCGAATCGGGAGGCCCTTGATCTCATCACGTCCGCCGTCGAGCGTGCCGGCTACACCCCCGGCAAGGACATCGCCTTCGCCCTGGATGTCGCGGCGTCCGAGTTCTTCGAGAACGGCACCTACCAGTTCGAGGGCAAGTCCCTCAGCACCGAGCAGATGAGCGCCTACTACGAGGAGCTCGTCCGCGACTACCCCCTGGTCTCCATCGAGGACCCCCTCGACGAGGACGACTGGGAGGGTTGGAAGCTCCTCACGGACGCGATCGGCGACAAGGTGCAGATCGTCGGTGACGATCTCTTCGTCACCAATCCGACACGCCTGTCGAGGGGCATCTCGAGCGGTACCGCGAACTCACTGCTGGTGAAGGTGAACCAGATCGGCACCCTGACGGAGACGCTCGACGCGATCTCGCTGGCGCAGCGCGCCGGCTACACGACGATCACCTCGCACCGCTCCGGCGAGACCGAGGACACCACCATCGCTGACATCTGCGTGGCGACCAACGCGGGCCAGATCAAGACCGGCGCACCCGCCCGCAGCGAGCGCGTCGCCAAGTACAACCAGCTGCTGCGCATCGAGGAGGAGCTCGACGACGCCGCCCGCTACGCAGGTCGGGGCGCCTTCCCGCGTTTCACGGCCTAGGGTTCGGCGGGCGCCCTGCCGTCCGGATACCCTCGGTGGACGGGCTTCGGACGGAGCCCGTCGCGACGCATCATCGACGAGGAGCTTCATGACTGCACGGCGCCCCAATGTGCCGCGGGCCGGACGGCCGGGACACGGGCCCGGCCAGCCCCCCGGCGCCGACCAGGCAGCCGACGGGGGGCACCGGACCGCACCCCGGTCACCGGATCCGGTACCCCACGCCTCCGCGCCGGGGCGTGGAGCCGGACCCTCGGCGGCGAAGAACCAGCACGCCCCGTCCCCGCGCAAGCCCTCCACGCCGCGTTCGCCCGGCCCGTCGGCCACCAAGGACCCCCGCACCGGCGGGTGGACTCCTGATCCCGGGCACGCGGCGGGCGGGACGCCGGATGGCGCATCCCCGCGCAGCCCGCGCCAGGTCTCCGCTCCGGAGGAACGAGCGGCGGAACGGGCGCAGCTGGCAGGAAGCATCCGCCGCGGCAGACTGGGTTCCCGTCGGGTGGAGTCGCCCATCCAGCCGGCGGAGGAGGCGACCCCCATCCCGGCGAAGGCCTTCTCCGGGCGGCTGCTCGCCCTCGCCGTCGTCCTGGTCGCGGTCATCGTCCTCCTGGCACCGTCCGTGAGCCGCTACGTCCAGCAGCAGGCGGAACTGGACGCCCTCCGGGCCGATATCGCCGTCCAGGAGCAGGCACAGGCGGAGCACCGGTCCGAGCTGGCCCGGTGGGACGATCCGGCGTTCGTCAAACAGCAGGCGAGGGAGCGCATCTTCCTCGTCATGCCGGGTGAGACACGCTATCTCGTCAAGGGTGGTGCGGGGATCGAGGACGGCACCGGTGAGGGGTCGGCGGACGAACCGGCCGATCTGCCCTGGGCCGACTCCCTGTGGGACTCCATCACGCGTGCCGCGACGGACTGACACGATCGACCGGCTGGCGCCCCGTGGGCCGGACCGCCGATCCAGCACTCCGAGCAGCGGCCAGGAAGGCACCGAATGACCACCGAACATCTGCACGACGACCCGCAGGATCTCCGTCCCGCGGACGGGACGAGGGCCAGGGGGGACGACCTCGACGTGCTCAGCCGTCAGCTGGGCCGTCCCGTGCGCGATGTGGTCGGGATCGGCGCCCGGTGCGTCTGCGGCAACCCGCTCGTCGCGGTCACGGCTCCCCGGCTGTCGAACGGGATCCCCTTCCCCACCACCTTCTACCTCAGCCATCCGGTGATCAGCGCCGCCGTCTCCCGCCTCGAGGCCGACGGCGTCATGACCGAGATGAGTGCTCGCCTGGGTGAGGACGACGAGCTCGCCGAGCAGCACCGGCGGGCCCATGAGGCGTTTCTCGTGGCGCGTGCCGCCGTGGGAGAGCGTGCCGGCACAGGACCGGTGCCGGAGATCGACGGTGTGTCGGCCGGGGGTATGCCCACCCGGGTGAAGTGCCTGCACGTGCTCGTGGCACATGCGCTCTCCGCAGGACCCGGGGTGAACCCGCTCGGGGACGAGGCGATCGCCGGGATCGCGCCCTGGTGGACGGCCGACCGGTGCTCCTGCGCCGGCGCGTGGGACACTGCGGGCCAGGTGCCCGCAGTGGATCTCAGCCGGCACACCCGTACGCAGGGACTGACCGTCGAGGAGCTCGAGACGAAGCGCGCGGCCCGGCGGCGCAGCGCACCCGGGACCGACGGCGGATCCGACGAGGAGGAGGACTGATGCGCACGGCTGCCATCGACTGCGGGACCAATTCCATCCGCCTGCTGATCGCCGACATCGAGGACGGCGTCCTGAGCGACGTCGTGCGCCTCATGCGCGTGGTCCGGCTCGGCGAGGGAGTGGATGCGACCGGACGCCTCTCGGAGGCGGCGCTGCAGCGCACGTTCGCCGCTGCGGAGGAGTACGCGGGCCTGCTCAGGGACCACGGCGACCCGACCCTGCGATTCGTGGCGACCTCGGCGACGCGTGACGCGGAGAACCGGCAGGATTTCGTCGACGGGATCCGGGAGCGCCTGGGCGTGGAACCGGAGGTCATCAGCGGTGACGAGGAGGCCCGCCTGTCCTTCGAGGGTGCCTCCAGCGTCCTGGCGACCACCGGGGACGAGACGGTCCTGGTCATCGACCTCGGCGGCGGGAGCACGGAGTTCGTCGCCGGGACGAAGGAGGGCCTGCTGGCTGCACGGAGCACCGACATGGGCTGCGTGCGCTTCACGGAGCGGTTCCTGAAGAGCGATCCACCCGGCGACGACGAGATCGGGGAGATGCGGTCAGAGGTGGATAGGCTCATGGACGAGGCAGCTGCCGGGGTGCCCCTCGACCGGGTCACGAGGATCATCGGCGTGGCGGGAAGCGTCACGACGGTGACCGCCCACGCGCTGGGGCTGCCGGCCTACCAGCCGGAGCTGATCCACGGTGCCGAGCTGACCGTCGAGGAGATCACCACGGCGTCGACCGAGCTGCTGCACCTCCCGCGCGACGATCGCGCCGCACTGCCGTACATGCACCCGGGTCGCGTCGATGTGATCGGAGCGGGCGCGCTGATCTGGTCCTCGATCCTGGAGCGCGTCGGGACCGCGACCAAGGGCCGCGTCCGCTCCGCCGTCACCAGTGAGCACGACATCCTGGACGGTCTGGCGCTGAGCATCGTGGAGCGGGACGGGTGAGCTGATGCGCCGATCTGGATCGCTGGTCCTGCGGGGCGGTGCCGTGCTCGCGGGGTGCCTGGCACTCGTGCTCCCCGGGGCCGTCCCGGCGGCGGCGGACGACATCCGCTTCGACCAGTACTGGCTCGACGAGTACGGGGTCACCGAGGCCTGGGCCGCCTCGCAGGGCGAAGGTGTCACGGTGGCCGTGATCGACAGCGGCGTTGACGGCAGCCACCCGGATCTGCTGGGCGCGGTGATCGACGGGACCGACGTGTCGGGCGCGGGAGGTCCCACGGGTCAGCTCGGTATCGGCGAGGTACCGAGCCACGGCACCCTCGTGAGCACTCTCCTGGCCGGCCGCGGACATGCTGCCGCCACCGGGCCCGGAGCTGCCGACAGATTCGGGCACGGGCCGGACGGCATCGTGGGGGTGGCGCCGAAGGCCGATCTGCTCGCCGTGTCGATCTGGGTCGACGGCCCGTCCGGCGGTCCCAATCCGGCCGGTGTCCCGGTGGAGGACCAGGTGCCCGAGGCCGTGATGTGGGCCGTGGACCATGGGGCCGACGTCATCAACATGTCACTCGGCAGCACCGACCCCGTCTGGCCGGCGAGCTGGGACGACGCATTCCTCCACGCCGAGGAGAACGACGTCGTGATCGTCGCCGCCGCCGGCAACCGGGCCGGGGGCCTGATGCAGGTGGGTGCGCCTGCGACGATCCCGGGCGTCCTCGCCGTCGCCGGCCTCGACCGTTCCGGGAGCGCGAGCTCCGAAGCGTCCTCGGAGGGCATCAGCGTCGGCGTCGCAGCGCCCTCGGAGGATCTCATCGGCGGGATGCCGGGGGGCCTCTACGCGGACTGGTCCGGGACGAGCGGCTCCGCGCCCCTGGTGGCCGGTGTCGCGGCCCTGATCCGCTCCGAACACCCGGAACTCTCCGCCGCGGAGGTGGTCAACCGGATCGTGGACACTGCGAGGGACGCCGGCCCGCCGGGTTTCGACACGCTCTACGGCTACGGTGTGCTGGATGCTGCCGCTGCGGTCGGCGAGGACATCACGGTGCCCGCCGAGAATCGGCTGGGCAGCATGGCCGAATGGATCCACCTCTACAGGAGGGGCGAGCCGTCCGCGGAAGCCGCTCCGGAGCGATCGGAGCAGCAGCCGGGCCCGACGGCGGCTCTTCCCGCGCCGGCCGCGCCGGCCGCCGTGGACCCGGATCCCGCTCCGGACCCGCTGCCCGGCGTCATCGTGCTCGGTGCCGGGGGACTCCTGCTCACGGCGTTGCTGGGCGGAACACTGCACGTGCTGCGCGTCCGCCGCCGGATGGCCCGGGCAGGGACGCCGCCACCCTCCCCGCCGACTTAGTGAAGATTTTCACAAAGTCCGGTAGCATCGAGGAATGGCAACGACACAACATTTCTCCGATCGTCCGCGCGTTCTTGTCGTCGGCGGCGGGTACGCCGGCCTGTACGTGGCGCACAGGCTGCAGAAGAAGATCAGGGACCACGGGGGGATCGTCACCCTCGTCGATCCGGTTCCCTACATGACCTACCAGCCCTTCCTTCCCGAGGTGGCGGCGGGCAGCATCGAGCCACGTCACGCGATCGTCTCGCACCGCAGGCACCTGCGGAAGACGGAACTGATCAGCGGACGGGTGACGCAGGTCGACCACGCCGGGCGGACGGCCACGATCGAGCCCGTGGACGGGGGTGCTGCCTTCGATCTCGCGTACACCGAGATCGTCATGACGGCCGGTTCCATCACGCGCACCTTCCCGATCGACGGCCTCAAGGACGAGGGCATCGGCATGAAGTCGATCGAGGAAGCGGTTGCCGTCCGTGACGGGATGCTCGAGCGCATCGAGACCGCGTCGGCCATGGAGAAGGGGCCCGAGCGGGATCGTGCCCTCACCTTCGTCCTCGTCGGTGGCGGCTACGCCGGCATCGAGACCATCACGGAGCTCGAGGATGCGGCGCGCGACGCCGTCGCCGCCAATCCGCGGCTGACCCGCTCCGAGCTGCGGTTCGTCGTCGTCGAGGCCATGGGCCGGATCATGCCCGAGCTCACGGAGGACCAGGCCAAGTGGGTGGAGAAGCACCTCGCGGACCGCGACATCGAACTGCTGCTCAACACCTCCCTGGACAGCGCCGCGGGCGGCAGGGTGAAGCTGATCAACATGCCGGACAAGACGCCGGCCGACGAGTTCGAGACCGACACGCTCATCTGGACCGCCGGTGTGCAGGCGAACCCGGTGAACCGCTCCACGGATTTCCCCATCGATGATCGTGGCCGACTCCGCGCCACCGCCGAGCTGCAGATCGCGGGCGACGACGGACCCGTCGGTCACGCCTGGACCGCCGGCGACGTCGCGGCCGTCCCGGATCTCACGGGCGGGGGAGTGGGCGGGTTCTGCGTCCCCAACGCCCAGCACGCCGTCCGCCAGGCGAAGCTGCTCGCCGCGAACGTCCTCGCCGCCGCCTTCGGTGAGGGTGAGGTCAAGGAGTACCGGCACAACAACCTGGGCGCCGTCGCCGGTCTGGGACAGTACAAGGGCGTTGCGAACATCATGGGCTTCGGCCTGAAGGGCCTGCCCGCGTGGCTCGCGCACCGCGGCTACCACGGCCTCGCCATGCCGATGTACGAGCGCAAGGCGCGGGTCCTCGCCGACTGGACCATGGGGTTCCTGTTCGGGCGCGATCTGGTGCCGCTGACCTATCTGCAGGAGCCCACCCGCCAGTTCCGCGAGGCTGCGACGCCTCCTGCCAAGAGAGCCACGGCCGGCGCAGGCAAGGCGCCCTCCTGACACGAGGGCTGGTGACACCGGACAGCTCCGGTAGCTGAAGCATCTGGACGACGGCGGCCCGGCGGGGTCGCCGTCGTTCGTCGTCGTGGCCCCGCCGGTCACCGCTCCGCGCCCGCGGCGCACGTCCCGGCCACGATAGGCTGGGCCGATGGTCCGGCCCCAGTAGCCCAATGGCAGAGGCAGCAGACTTAAAATCTGTTCAGTCAGGGTTCGAGTCCCTGCTGGGGCACATGCTCTGTAGACCAGCCCATGTCAAGACCGTGATGCCGCCGGTGTGACGAGCGTTACAAGGATGTAACCGGATTCCCTTCAGCCGCCACGGTTTATGGATTAGCTTTTCTACAGGCCAGGAAGACCTGGCATGAAGCATCGAGGGCCGTCAGGGCCTTTTGGTCGAGGAGACTGATTCATGACTGCACCACGCAACTCCGCGTTGTTCGGCATCGGGGAGCACGCGCCACGCGCAGCGAAGATCGCCGCGCTCGGACTGGGCATAGCACTGTTCGCCTCCGGGTGCGGGGGCGACTCCGGCGAATCCGACGCCGGGGGCAGCACCGAGAGCAGCGGCACGGAAACCACCAGCGCGGCGGGCGCCTCGATGCTGGCCTGCCCCGAGGGAGAGGGTGGCGAGGGGGAGGAGCAGGGCGAGAAGGGCGACCCGGCCGCCGTCCCCGCGAGCGAGACCACGAGTCCCGAGCCGCTCAAGCTCGGATCCCTCCTGCCCACCACGGGAACACTGGCGTTCCTCGGCCCTCCCGAGATCGCGGGCACCAACCTGGCAGTCAACGAGATCAACGAGGCCGGCGGTGTCCTCGGTCAGGACGTCTCGATCACCCAGCGCGACTCCGGAGACACGACCACGGACATCGCCACCCAGTCCGTGACGGATCTCCTGTCACAGGATGTCAACGCGATCGTCGGAGCAGCGTCCTCGGGCGTCTCCAAGACCGTCATCAACCAGATCACCGGTGCCGGCGTGGTGCAGTTCTCGCCAGCCAACACCTCACCGGAATTCACCGACTGGGACGACAAGGGCCTCTACTGGCGCACCGCCCCCTCGGACGTGCTCCAGGGCCGTACACTCGGCACCTACATCACCACCTGTGGAGCCCAGACGGTCGGCATGATCACGCTGAACGACTCCTACGGGACCGGGCTGCAGACCAACATCCAGGAGAGCATCGAGTCAGCAGGCGGGCAGGTCGTCGCCAACGAGATGTTCAACACGGGTGACTCGCAGTTCTCGAGCCAGGTGGACGCGATCGCGGCCGCGAAGCCGGACGCCGTCGTGCTGATCAGCTTCGACGAGGCCAAGAGCATCGTCCCGCTGCTCGTCGCCAAGGGAGTCGATCCGAGCACACTGTTCATGGTGGACGGCAACACCTCCGACTACAGTGCGGACCTCGATCCCGGCACCCTCGAGGGCGCCCAGGGCACCATCCCCGGTCCATTCACCGGGTCGGGCTTCCAGGACGGCCTGGCCACGATCGACCCCGACCTGAACAGCCTCGCCTACGCCGGTGAGGCCTATGACGCCGTGAACCTCATCGCACTCGCGGCCGAGGCGGCCGGCAGCGTCGAGGGCACGGACATCGCCACGGAACTCGAGGCCGTCTCGAAGGACGGCACCAAGTGCTTCGACTTCGCCGGATGCGTGACCCTCCTGCGCGACGGCGAGGACATCGACTACGACGGCATCTCCGGCCCGGTGGCGTTCGACGAGAACGGTGATCCCACGGAAGCCGCCATCGGCATCTACCGCTACGACGCCGACAACGTACCCCAGCCCTACCGGTCCGAGGTGGGACAGCTCTAAAACCGCAGCTGGTCCTGCCCGGGTCATCCGACCGGAAGAGCCCCGGTACTCCTTCGAGGGAAGGAGTACCGGGGCTCTGTCGTCCGCGTCCTGGTGGCGGTGTCGAGCGGCCGCGGGTGCGCGAGGCGTCGGGTGCGGACCGGTCAGGCCGTGTCGGCGAGCGTCCCGAGGTAGAGCTGGATCACTTTGGGGTCCTTCATCAGTTCCCGTCCGGTGCCCGTATAGGCGTCCTTGCCCTGGTCCAGCACGTAGGCGCGATCGCAGATCTGGAGGCAGCGGCGCGCATTCTGCTCCACCATGATGACCGAGACACCGGCCCGGTTGATCTCGTGCACCCGCAGGAACGTCTCGTCCTGCTTGACGGGGGACAGCCCGGCGGAGGGTTCGTCGAGCAGCAGCACGGCCGGGTCCATCATGAGGGCCCGCCCCATGGCGACCATCTGCCGTTCACCGCCGGAGAGCGAGCCCGCACGCTGTGCCCGTCTCCTGCCGAGCTCGGGGAACAGGCTCGTGACGAACTCGAAGCGCTGCTTGAAGTCCCTGGGCCGCTGGTACATGCCCATCTGGAGATTCTCCTCGATGGTCAGCGTGCTGAAGACGTTGTTGTTCTGCGGCACGAATCCCACCCCCTGGCTCACGAGCCGGTTGGCCTTGAGTCCGGTGAGATTCTGGCCGCGGACGATCACGGTGCCGGAGTGCACCTTCACGAGCCCGAACATGGCCTTCAGGAGCGTCGACTTGCCGGCGCCGTTCGGTCCGATGATGCCGATGAGCTCACCGCGGCGTGCCTCGATGCTGCAGCCGTTCAGGATGTTGACGCCGGGAAGATAGCCGGCCACCAGATCGGTCACCTTGACCACCGAGTCGCCCTCGAATTCCTCCATCACTTCGTCTCCTCCTCCGTGTGCGTCGGGTCCACCGCGTGAGCGCCTCCGACCTCCATGACTCCTGCCCCGAGGATGCCTTCGTCCCGGGTCCCCACGGCTGATTCGGCGTCGTGGGCGAGTTCATCCTCGAGGCGTTCGATGCCCGTGGAGTCCCCGAGGTCCACGTCGTGGTGGGCTCCCAGATAGGCGTCGATGACGGCCTGATCCTTCATGACGACCTCCGGGGGGCCCTCGGCCACCACCTTGCCCTCCGCCATGACGATCACCCAGTCGGCGATATGGCGGACCATGTGCATGTCGTGCTCCACGAAGAGGACGGTCATGCCCTCCTGCTTGAGATTCTTGATGTGGTCGAGCAACGACTGCGTCAGGGCCGGGTTCACGCCGGCCATCGGCTCGTCGAGCATCACGAGTCTGGGCCGGACCATCAGCGCCCGCGCCATCTCCAGGAGCTTGCGCTGCCCGCCCGAGAGGGATGCCGCGTAGTCGTCGCGCTTGGTGTCCAGCTTGAACTTGGCGAGCAGCACCTCGGCCTGCGCCGTGATCTCCCGTTCCCGTCCGCCCCACAGGCCCTTGAACAGGGCGCGCGCGAGCGACTCGCCGGGCTGGTCCGCCGCCCCGAGCCGCATGTTCTCCATGACCGTGAGCTTGCCCATGACCTTGGTGAGCTGGAAGGTGCGGACCATCCCCATGCGTGCCACCCTGTGGGAGGCCACCTTCGCCAGCGGCTTGCCGTCGAACTCCCAGTCCCCGCTGTTGGGTGTGTCGAAGCCCGTCAGCAGATTGAAGAGCGTGGTCTTGCCGGCTCCGTTGGGACCGATCAGCGCCGTGATCCTGTGGCGGGGGATCTCCAGGTGCTCCACGTCGACGGCGTTGACGCCCCCGAAGCTGCGCGTCACGTTGCGTGCCACGACGATGGGATCGGTCTTCCGGCACCCCGGCCCGGGCTCCCCGGTGGTGATGGGAGATCCAGTGGCCGCCGCAGCAGCGTCCGCGGCGTGGGCGCCGGCGCTGCCTGTGTGCGGTTCCGGGGTGCTGCCGGTGTGGTCCACACTCATGCGAAAGCCAACTCCTTCTTGTTGCCCAGGACGCCCTGCGGCCTGAAGACCATGAGCAGCATCAAAGCCACACCCACCAGGATGTAGCGCAGCTGGCCCGCCTGCGGATTGGTCAGGAACGTGATCGCCCCGATCTCGATGGCGCCGTACAGGAGACCCTGTGTCAGGGACAGCACCACCCAGAAGATCATGGCGCCGATCACCGGTCCGAGGACGGTCGCCATGCCTCCGAGCAGGAGGCAGGTATAGAGGAAGAAGGTCAGCTCCGTCGCGTAGTTGGCGGGTTGGACGGCTCCGCGGGGCAGGGTGAAGATGATGCCCGCCAGCGAGCCGAGGATCCCGCCGATGATGAGGGCCTGCATCTTGTACGCATAGACGTTCTTGCCGAGCGAGCGCACCGCATTCTCGTCCTCGCGGATTCCCTTGAGGACGCGGCCCCAGGGGCTGCGCATGAGGAGCCAGATGAGCAGGCAGGCGATGATGACGACGCTCCAGCCGACGATCCTGATCCACAGATCACGTTCGTTCATGGAGATTGGGCCCACCTGGTACGCGCCGGGCGGGAACGGATTGAGTCCGAAGAAGCCCCCCTCGAAGGCAGCGAGCCCGTTGGCGGATCCGGTGACGTCCGTCAGGCCGTTGGTCGTGACGATGTAGCGGATGATCTCCGCGGCGGCGATGGTCACGATCGCCAGGTAGTCCGCGCGGAGGCGGAGGGTGGGTATGCCGAGGACGATCGCGAAGACGACCGAGGCGAGGACCGCGACGAGGACCGCGACCGGCAGGGGAGCGTTGAAGGTCAGCGTCGAGATGGCGTAGCCGTAGGCCCCGACGGCCATGAAGCCGGCCTGGCCGAAGTTCAGCAGGCCGGAGTAGCCGAAGTGCACGGCGAGGCCGAGGGCCGCCAGCGCGTAGGCCGCCGTCGTGGGGCTGATCAGCTCGCCGAAGGCGTTGATGAGGATGTTTCCGATGTCCATGAGGAGCCCCTAACCTATACGCTCGCGGCGGCCGAGGATGCCCTGCGGCCGGAAGAGGAGCACGAGAATCAGAATCAGCAGGGCCCCCACGTACTTGAGGTCCGCTTCGAGCCAGATGGTGGAGATCTCCACGAAGAGGCCCACGATGATGGATCCGAGGAGCGCCCCGAAGACGGTACCGAGCCCGCCGAGGGTCACTCCGGCGAAGATGAGCAGGAGGATCTGCTGGCCCATGTTGTAGGACACGCCGGGACGGTAGTACGCCCAGAGGATCCCGCCGAGGGCTGCCAGCATGCCACCGACCACCCAGACGATCCGGATGACGCGATCGACGTCGATCCCGGACGCGGCGGCCAGGGCGGGGTTGTCGGCGACGGCGCGGGTCGCCTTGCCGATCCGGGTGCGCAGGAGCAGGAACGCGACGATCAGGATGATCACCAGGCTCACGGTGAGCGAGGTGAGATTGTTGCGTGAGATGGAGACCGAGCCGAGATCGATGATCTCGCTCTGCGATCCGGGCAGCTGCTGCGTGGCGCCGCCGAAGAACAGCTGGATGATGTACCGCAGGGCGAGCGCCAGGCCGATGCTGACGATCATCATGGGGACGAGGCCGGTCCCGCGACGCCGGAGCGGCTTCCACAGCCCGGCGTCCTGCACGTAGCCGAGGAGGCCTCCGGCGATGACCGCGAGCACGATGGCGACGGCGATCGGGAGGCCGATGGCAGCGAAGGCGAACGCGACGACGGCGCCGAAGGTCACCATCTCGCCGTGGGCGAAGTTCGTGAGCCCGGTGGTCCCGAAGATCAGGGAGAGCCCGACGGCGCTCAGGGCCAGGAGGAGGCCGAAACTGAAGCCCGCGAGCGCGCGCTCCGCGAGGGTCTCGAGGAAGGGCGTCTGCTGGGTGGTGATGCCCTCACCGAACAGGAACAGGGTGGTGGCGCTCGAGGTGTTCGTGAAGGTGACCTCGCGGGGGTTCTCCTGGTCCTCGGCGAGCACGATGCCCTCGGGGAGGGTCTCCTCGTCGATCGCCACCTCATAGGTACCCTGCTCGGGCACTCCGATCCTCCAGGCTCCGTTCGCCCCGGAGGTGGCCTCGCCCTCGAAGCCGTTGCCGCTGGCTGTCACGGTGACGTCGACGATCGGGCCGTCGGCGCCGCGGAGCACCCCGCCGATGCTGTTGTCGAACTCCTGTGCCTGGACAGCGGTGGTGCCCCGGAGCGCGAAGCTCCCGTAGTGGGTGGCCGGAGCGGGCGGTCCAGGCGATGCCTGGGCCGCAGGGGCGCCGAGCAGCACGATCGCCAGGAAGCCGATGACCAGCAGCAGCGACCTCCTGATCCGTGCAGGCGTCGATGGGGTGAGCAAGATGGGAACCTCCGCAGTGGGGCAGGCCCGGCGCATGAGCGACGGGCTCGCAGCTGTGACGCGTGTCACTGACATCGTGATCATGCTACTCGGGGGCTCGTGGGCCCGAGCGCAAATACCGCGGGCAGGGGTAGAGATTCGGTAACGATCAGGGAATCACGCCCTCACGGTGTTGTCTTCCGTCTGTCGTCCTCGTTGTCGGTGCGCGGGGGAGGGGAACAAAAATCGGGGGGAACCGTTGGTCTTGGTAGGGTTGCACGAACACTCAGCCCCCTATTTGGAGGACCAGTACACATGGCACTTGGCGGCAATCCGGTATTCAACGGGAAGACCTTCCGCTCAGCTACCCGGGGCACCCAGTCCTCGGGTCCGGGCACCACGCTCTACGCGGGTCGGGCCGCCGACCAGCAGCAGCTCGAGCACCTGTACAACCAGCCGTCGGCCGGCCCCGCCGACACCGGGCGCATGACCTTCGACGACGTCATCGTGAAGACCCTGCTGTGCATCGGCGTGGTCCTGGTCGGCGCGGCGGTCCCCGCGTTCCTGCTGCCGGGCCTGGCACTGCCGCTCATGGTAGTCGGAGCGCTCGGCGGCTTCGTGCTCGGACTCGTGAATGCGTTCAAGCGCGAGCCCTCGCCGGCTCTGATCCTCGCCTACGCGGGTCTCGAGGGACTCTTCGTCGGTGGTATCACGATGTTCCTCGAGGCTCGGTTCCCCGGGATCGCCCTGCAGGCCGTCCTCGGCACCCTCGTGGTGTTCGGTGTGACACTCGCGCTGTTCAAGAGCGGGAAGGTCCGCGCCACCCCGAAGGCCATGAAGTTCTTCATGATCGCGCTCATCAGCTACGCCGCGTTCTCACTGGTCAATCTGGGCCTCATGCTCTTCGGCGTCACCGAGGGCATGTTCGGTCTGCGTAGCGCGGGCATTCCGGGGACCGACGGGATGCTCGGGTTCGACAACGGCATCCCGTTCGGCCTCGTGATCGGCCTGCTCGCCATCGGTCTGGCTGCGTTCTCCCTGATCATCGACTTCACCTCGATCAGCGACGGCGTGCGCCACGGCGCTCCCCAGCGGTATTCCTGGACCGCGGCCTTCGGCCTGACCGTCACCCTGATCTGGCTCTACGTGGAGATCCTGCGCCTGATCGCGATCATCCGCGGCAGCGACTGATCCGGCCCGTGCGGTCGACCGCACGGAAGACACAGGATCGAGAGGGACCCGCACCCATCGGGGTGCGGGTCCCTCCGTCGTCCCCGGTGTGACACGGACCGGCGATGGCGTCGGCGCCGTCGCTCACGCGACGCGGGCGGCACCGGCTCCCGGCAGGACGCCGAAGACCACCGGCGCAGCGAGAGCGGCGGTGGCGAAGGCCTGCTCCACGGCCGCGCGGATCGTGGGGGCGTCGTCGACGCGTGCCAGGGCGATCGCAGCCCCGCCGAAGCCCCCGCCGGTCAGCCGCGCGCCGAGCGCCCCGGCCTCGAGTGCCGTGTCGACCGCCAGGTCCAGTTCGGCGGTGGAGATCCCGAAGTCGTCCCGCATGGAGGCGTGGCTGGCGACCAGGAGCGGCCCGAGGTCCGCCGGTCGCCCGCGGTCGAGGACGTCCACCGCATCCTGCACCCGCGCGTTCTCCGTCACCACGTGCCGGACCCGGCGGAAGATCTCCTCGTCGAGCAGGCCCGCCGCTTCCGCGAGATCGCCGACGGCGAGCTCGCGCAGGGACGGGACGGACATCAGTTCGGCGCCGAGTTCGCAGGAGCGACGACGCGCGGCATAGCCGCTCGTGGCGTGCTCATGGGTGACGCGCGTGTCGATGACCAGCAGGACGAGCCCCGCGGCGTCGAGCTCGAGCGGCACCAGGCGTGCGTCCCCCGAGCGGCAGTCGAGGAAGACGGCGTGTCCCGCGTCACCGAGGAGGGAGGCAGCCTGGTCCATGATGCCCGTGGGAGCGCCGACCATCAGGTTCTCGGCGAGCTGCCCGATGATGACGAGCTCCCGGCGCGGGATCCCGGCGCCGGAGAGATCATTGGCCGCAAGCGCGACCGCGCACTCGAGAGCGGCCGAAGAGGAGAGTCCGGCCCCGATCGGCACGGTGGAATCGACGAGGAGGTCCAGGCCGGGGCAGCGGTATCCCCTCTGCCCCATGGCCCACAGCACCCCGATCGGATACGCCGCCCAACCCTGCACAGCCCCCTCCTCGAGGCTGTCCAGGTCGACCGTGACGAGTGCGTCGTCGGGCGCGAGGGTGGATGCCACACGGACGAGCCGGTCCTTCCGGACCGCCGCCGCGACGGTCGTGGACTGTTCGATCGCGAAGGGCAGGACGAAACCGCCGTTGTAGTCGGTGTGCTCGCCGATGAGGTTGACGCGGCCGGGGGCCGACCAGAGGCCGTCGGGTTCACGGCCCGTCCGTTCGGTGAACAGGTGGGAGAGCTCGAGCGGTGTCCGTCTCACGCGGGGTCCTTCGGGGGGCTGCCGGCAGCGGCGGGAGCGGCCGGGGTCGCAGCGCGCAGTGCTGCCGCGACCTGCTCCGGCATCGTGTCGTTGATGAAGGCGCCCATGGCAGCTTCCGAACCAGCCAGGAACTTCAGCTTGTCCACCGCACGCCGCGGGGAGGTGAGCTGCAGGTGCAGGTAGCCGGAGCGTCGCAGGGCGTCGTCGACCGGGGCCTGCTGCCAGGCCGCGATGTACGGGGTGGGTGTCGGGTAGAGGGCGTCGACGCGGCCCAGGAGATCGAGGTAGACCTCGGTGAGTTCGTCGCGTTCAGTCCCTGACAGCCCGGCGATGTCGGCGACCTGGCGATGAGGCACCAGGTGCACCTCGAGCGGCCAGCGTGCGGCGAAGGGGACGAAGGCGCTGAAGTGGGTGCCCTCGACGACCATGCGATCGCCCGCATCCCGCTCCGAGGCCAGCACCTGCCCCATGAGGGTCTGCCGTCCTCCTGCCGCCTCCAAGAACTGGGCGGCCTTCGCTGCGAGTGCCGCAGCCCGGGGCGGGACGAACGGGTAGGCATAGATCTGCCCGTGCGGGTGCAGCAGGGTGACGCCGATGTCGGCGCCGCGGTTCTCGAAGCAGAAGACCTGCTTGATCCCGGGGAGGGCGGAGAGCGCTTCGGTGCGGTGCGCCCACGCGTCGATCACCGTCCTGGCGCGCTCCGGGGCGAGGGAGCCGAACGACCCCTCATGGGCCGGGTCGAAGGCGATGACCTCGCACCGCCCGGAGGCCGTTGCCGTGGTGCCCCAGCCCGGGTGGGCCGGCAGGTCGCCGAGGTCGGGGCCGAAGGACGGGAACCGGTTCTCGAAGACCACCACCTCGTAGTCGGCGGCGGGGACCTCGGAGTGATTGTCCGAGGTCGAGGGGCACAGCGGGCACTGGTCCGCCTGGGGCAGGTGGGTACGTGACTGGCGGTGAGCGGCGACGGCGATCCACTCGCCGGTGAGGGCGTCGTAGCGCGCGCTCCCGGACGGGCCGCGCGGGGGAAGACCACGCTGGTCCTCCTCGGGCGCACGATGCAGCCCGGAAGCCGCTCGGCCGGCATCGAAGTAGATGAGCTCGCGGCCGTCGGACAGCAGGGTGGGGGTGATGAACGTCATGGGCTTCCGAAACTACCAGTCGAGGGATCAGGACGGGCTCTGCACGGCCGCCCCGGCCGCTGTAGCATCGCTGGATGATCCCGGACATCCGCCCCCTGGCCAGCGGCACCAACTACGAACTCGTAGCCGGGTCCTCGACCGTCGTCGTCGCGAGCCTGGCAGCCGCCCTGAGATCCTACGAGCACGACGGCGTGGCGCTCACCGAGACCTGGGGTGACGACGACATCCCGGCAGGTGGCGGCGGGATCCTCCTGGCTCCGTGGCCCAATCGCGTCGCCGCCGGACGCTGGACGCTCCACGGCGCGGAGCAGCGCCTGGACATCACGGAGCCCTCGAAGGGCAACGCCATCCACGGACTGCTCCGCAACACCGGTTACCGGCCGGTGGACGTGGGGTCGGCGCACGTGGTGCTGGAGGCCGAGATCTTCCCGCAGCACGGTTATCCCTTCCACCTGCTGCACCGGGCAACCTACGAGCTGGCAGTGGAGGGGCTCACGGTCACGCAGCAGCTCTCCAATCTGTCCGCGGCACCTGCCCCCTTCGCGCTCGGCGCCCATCCCTATCTCAAGATCTCCGCCGTCCCGACCGAGGACCTCACGCTCACGGTGCTCGCGGACGAGATGTTCGAGACCGACGACCGCGCGATTCCCACCGGCAGGAGAAAGGTCTCCGGGCAGCACGATCTCCGGGAGGGCCGGCGCATCGGTGACATCGAGTTCGACACCGCCTTCACCGGGCTGCACGCGGTGGACGGCCGGTACGAGCACGTGCTGTCGGCGCCGGACGGTCGGCGCGTCACGCTGTGGGCCGACGCCTCGTTCGCCTACGCCCACGTCTACGTCAGCACCATCTACCCCGGCGTCGGCAAGGCCGTGGCGATCGAACCCATGACGGCTCCGGCCGACGCGTTCAACTCGGGGGAGGGACTGCGCTGGCTCGAACCGGGTTCCTCGTTCTCCGCCGCATGGGGCATTGTCCCCGGTCTCGGATAGCGGCCGAGCGGTCCTTCTGTGGAAGAATCGCTCCATGCGCCTGGCCGGAGCGACACCACAGTGGGCAATGCCGCGCGCTGCGCGACGCCCGGGTGTCGAGGGGTCGGTCCCGGGTATTCGTCGGCCGGCGGCGGTGGAGCGTGAAGCGCTCCCGTCACCGGCCAGCACCCCCGGACCTCACGCCGCACCGTCGGCGCCGATACTCCAGGAAGAGACACCCCCGTGACCGAGCAGGCCCTCACCTCCCGCACTACATCACACACCCCGGAACACCCGCCCGCAGCCCGGCCCGACGGCGACGGCCGTACCGGCCTCCCGGTCCGCCTGGCCGACGTCGAGGCCGCGCAGCGGACCCTGCAGGGCGTGATCGCCCTGACCCCCGTCGAACAGTCGCGAGCCCTCGGCCGACTGACCGGCTCGAGCGTCTCGCTCAAGTGCGAGAATCTCCAGCGAGCCGGTTCCTTCAAGGTCCGCGGCGCCTACAACCGGATGGCGAAGCTGACCGAGGCCGAGCGCTCCCTCGGCGTCGTCGCGGCATCCGCCGGCAACCACGCGCAGGGTGTGGCCGTCGCCGCCGCGAAACTCGGTATCTCCGCCCGCATCTACATGCCGCTCGGCGTGGCGCTGCCCAAGCTGGCGGCAACGCGCGGACATGGCGCAGAGGTGGTGCTGCACGGGCACACGGTGGACGAGGCGCTCGCCGAGGCGAAGAGATACGCCGATGCCAAGGGTGCCGTCTTCGTCCACCCGTTCGACAACGTGGACGTCGTCGCCGGGCAGGGCACCATCGGGCTGGAGATCCTGGAGCAGGTCCCCGAGGTCGACACGATCCTGATGGGCGTCGGGGGTGGCGGACTCCTCGCCGGGGTCGCCGTCGCGGTCAAGGCTCGAGCCAGGGAACTCGGGCGGGAGATCCGTATCATCGGGGTGCAGGCCGAGAACGCAGCGGCCTATCCGCCCTCGCTGGCCGCAGACGCACTCGTGCCGCTGACCAAGGTGTCCACGATCGCGGACGGCATCGCTGTCGGCAGTCCGGGCCAGTTGCCGTTCTCGATCATCCGTGAACTCGTCGACGACGTCATGACCGTCAGCGAGGACTCCCTCGCGCGGGCGCTCATCTTCCTCTTGGAACGCTCGAAGATGGTCGTGGAGCCGGCCGGTGCCGTGGGCGTCGCGGCACTGCTGGACGGAAAGCTGACGGAGGGCGGTAGGGACCCCGGGAACACCGTCGTGGTGCTCTCGGGTGGCAATATCGACCCGATGCTGATGCTCAAGGTGATCCAGCGGGGACTGGCGGCAGCCGGACGGTATCTGGTGGTGCGCATGCTGCTCGACGACCGGCCCGGATCCCTTGCCACGATTTCGCGGATCATCGCCGAGTCGGACGCCAACGTGACCGGTGTCGACCACACGCGGGTGGGCGGATCGATCAGCATGGGCGACGTGGCGATCACCATCAACATGGAGACCAAGGGCGAGGAGCACTGCGAGCAGGTCCTCGGCAACCTGCGCGCCGAGGGCTTCCAGCCGGTGGTCATCCGGGGCTGAGGGATGGGACCACTCGCGCGCAGGGCCCAGACGGGCCTGCTGGCTGTCGCAGGCCTGGTCGGCGCCATGTGGATGGTGTTCCTCGTGAACCTGCTGCTCGGCGGACTGCTCGTGCAGACTCTCGGGATCGCACCGCGTCGTATCGACGGTCTCGACGGGATCCTCTTCGCGCCCCTGCTGCACGGCGGCATCGACCACCTGGTGAGCAACACGCTGCCCCTGCTCGTCCTCGGCTTCCTGTCCTTCCTGGAGGGCGCCAGGCGCTTCGTCCTGACGATCGCCATCACCTGGCTCGCCTCGGGGCTCGGCACCTGGATCTTCGGAGGCGGGCTCACCATCGGTGCATCCGGGGTGGTGTTCGGTCTCTTCGCCTATCTGGTCGCGCGCGGCTTCTACAACCGGGACCTCCGACAGATCCTCCTGGCCGGAATCCTGTTCGCGGCCTACGGGTCCATCCTCTGGGGCATCCTCCCGACGGCGGGATCGAATGTCTCCTGGCAGGCGCACCTCTTCGGTGCGCTCGGCGGTGTCGCTGCAGCCTCCGCCCTCAGACGCAGGCGGCCCGCCCCGCCGGGGATGGACCGCCGAGCTCCCACTCCCTAGCGGTTCAGCCCTTGTAGGGCGTGGCCGAGATGATCTCGACCGTGATCTGCTTGCCGTTGGGTGCGGTGTAGCTGACGGTGTCGCCAGCCTTCGTGCCCTGGATGGCAGCCCCGAGCGGCGACCTCTCGCTGTAGACGTCGATATCCGTGTCGCCGGCCACCTCCCGGCTGCCGAGCAGGAAGTTCTCGACGTCGCCCGCGATCTTCGCGGAGACCATCATGCCCGGCTCGACGACGCCGTCGTCCGCCGGGGACTCGCCCACGTGGGCATCCCTGAGCAACTGGGTGAGCTGCCGGATGCGGCCCTCGGCCTTGCCCTGCTCCTCCTTGGCGGCGTGGTACCCGCCGTTCTCCTTCAGATCACCCTCCGAGCGGGCCTGCTCGATGCGCGCCACGATCTCGGTACGGCCGGGGCCGGAGAGATGGTCCAGCTCGCTCTTGAGCCGATCGTAGGATTCCTGCGTGAGCCAGGCGACGGAGGCGCTGTTGGTGGACACGGACTAACTCCTTAGGTACGGCCTCCGCCGGGTGCGGCGCGGCTCCTGATCACTCCACCGGGCGACGACGGGTCGTCACCGGCAAGCAAACACCCCGCGTCAGGGGGCAGGTCTGCCGGTGAAGCGGGGTGATACGTCAGGCTCTATTCTAGTGCGGGCACGTGCATAACCCAAGCAGCCATCCTGTGCGGAGTTCAGTCCTCGACGATCCAGCAGGCGTTGACTCCGCCCGAGACGGCCGGTGAGTCGATGCGCAGATCAGTGCGCTGCGACGTGGTCCTGCCGTCGTTGACCCCCTCACCGGGGTCGGTGGGGCCGATCGTGACGATATCCCAGCCCACCACCGCGTAGTTCTCGCTCAGTGCCTGCACCGCGCACTGGGCCGATGCCGAGCGGTCCTTCGTCACCTCGAAGTCCACGCTGGCCCGGCCCTCGGCGCCGAGGGAGAAACCGACGTCCTTCGAATCCACCGGGGGGCTGCCGGTAGTGCTCGCGAAGACTCCGGCCGCGAGGACCGCGCCGGACAGTGCCGCGAGCGTCAGAACCCTGGCACGCCGCGGATGCCGCCGCGGCTTTGGCGTCCCGTAGCGAGTGGCTATTCTTGGTGGTGGCGTGGATGCAGAACTCACACATGCATTTTACCGCCCATCGGCGACGGCACGGTCCGGATGCCGCCCAGTCCAGCAGACCCAGGAGCACGCAGTGCCTACCCATGATCGACCCCAGGTGTCCGGAGCAGGCTTCCGCCTCCTCGCGGTCCACGCGCATCCCGACGACGAGTCGAGCAAGGGTGCCGCCACCATGGCCGGCTACGCGGCAGCGGGAGCAGAGGTCATGGTGGCGACCTGCACCGGCGGCGAGCGCGGCGACGTCCTGAATGCGGCGATGGAAGCCGATCCGCACGGCAGGCGTGATCTTCCCGGTCTGCGACGGCTCGAGATGGCACGCGCCGTCGCGGAGCTCGGCGTGCAGCACCGCTGGCTGGGCTTCACCGACTCGGGTCTGCCCGAGGGGGACCCACTGCCGGACCTGCCCTTCGGATGTTTCGCACTGCAGCCCCTCGAGCGCGCTGCGGCACCCCTCGTGAAGCTCGTCCGCGAGTTCCGCCCGCACGTGATCGTCGGGTATGACGAGAACGGCGGATACCCCCACCCGGACCACATCATGGCGCACCGCATCACCGTCGAGGCGTTCGAGGCGGCGTCCGACCCCGCGCGCTATCCGGGGACGGGGGAGCCGTGGGCGGTCTCGAAGCTGTACTACGACCGCGCCTTCAACCCGGAGCGTTTCCGGGCACTCCACGACGCTTTGGAAGCTGCGGGGCTCGAGTCGCCCTACGCGGAACGCCTCGCTCAATGGCTCGAGGACGACGCCGAAGGCCATCAGCCACCGCCGCCCACCCACCCGACCACCACGCAGATCGAGTGCGGTGACTTCTTCGACCGCCGTGAGCGGGCGCTCCTCGCCCACCGCACCCAGGTGGATCCCGAGGGCTTCTTCTTCGCCGTCTCCGTCGACATGCAGCGTCAGGTCTGGCCCTACGAGGACTACTCGCTCATCAGGACCCGGGTGGACTCCACGCTGCCCGAGGTGGACTTCTTCGCCGACGTGACGGCCTGACACCCGGTGCTCGCAACATTTCTATCCGGCGTAGAATTCTTGGACGCGGTCCACGGTGAATCGCTGCGAGTCCGGAAAGTGGTGCCTGCGTGGTCCTTGAGCTGATGATGTCCGCAACGACGACGACGCCGTCCGGGGAGGCGACGCTTCGCCCGGAGATCGATCCTTCGTCGGTGACCCCCGGGCTTGAGGGCTTCCTGGCTACACTTTTCGTCGTCGTGCTCGTCATCTTCCTGATCCGGGACATGGTCAAGCGCATCCGGCGCGTGCGGTACGCCGGTGAGGTGGAGCAGACGCGCGCCCAGCAGCAGTCCGGCACGTCGGACGCACCTGCGCCAGAGCCGAATGGCACGCGGACGGACGAAACCGGCTCGGGGCCCGGCGGCAAGCACGGTCCCGGGCGTCGGTGACCACCGCGGTCTAGGTCAGCGGATTCAGGACCGCCAGCATGATGGCGATGAAATGTGCCGCGAAGGCCGCGACCGTCAGGGCGTGGAAGAGCTCGTGGAAGCCGAAGAGCCGCAGCGAGAAGTTCGGAGCCTTGACGCCGTAGAACACGGCTCCCGTGATGTACAGGACGCCGCCCACGCAGATCAGCACCGCTGCCGGGATGTTCGCACCGAAGAACTCGGGCAGGTAGAACAGCGAGGCGAGGCCGAGTGCCACGTAGACGGGCACGTACAGCCACCTTGGGGCGTCGACCCAGAAGTTGCGGAACAGGACTCCCGCCAGTGCTCCGCCCCAGATCACCCAGAGCAGTGTCTCGGCCTTGTCGCGCTCCAGGAGCGCCCAGGCCAGGGGAGTGTAGGACCCTGCGATGACGAGCATGATGTTCGTGTGGTCGAGTCGCTTGAGGACCGCCTTCGGGCGCGGACTCCAGTTGCCCCGGTGGTACACGGCACTGACGCCGAACAGCAGGACGCCGGTGAGGGCGTAGACCGCGGACGCGAGCTTGAGCCCCGGGGTGGGCGCGAGGACGATGAGCACCACGCCGGCGGCGATGGCCAGCGGCGTCGCGACCGCATGGATCCAGCCGCGCCACAGCGGTTTGGTGGCGATCGCGTCGGCCAGGGGGCCGGCGACGGCGTTGACCGCACCGTCGAGGCCCGTCCCCCCGGATCCGGCGGGTTCCGAAGGGCGCGGAGCAGGGGCCGAGCGGCGCGGGGTCATGCGAAAATCCTAGCCCACGGTGATGCCCGGCAGCGGTCGGGAGAGGGGGATGGACACCCCGCCGGGAGTGGCGTCCGGTGTCCTGTCGGACAAGTGCCGGTACGGTGTGAAAAGCTGGGGCGTTATCGGCTTCGCGGGCGTGGTGCAGCAGCGTCGCTCAGCGAGGTACCACCGGACCATCGACCAGGGGAGGGCTCACGAGCGTGACGTGGAAGTTCCCCGCCCTCGGTTACAGCTTCTACGAGCGCAGACTCCAGCGCCAGCTCGCCCCGGGGCGGATCCCGCACCACATCGGTGTGATGGTGGACGGCAACAGGCGGTGGGCCAGACTCGCGGGTGCCCCGACGAGTCACGGACACCGAGCCGGAGCCGACAAGATCCACGAGTTCCTGGGCTGGTGCGAGGAGCTGGGGGTCGACGTCGTCACCCTCTACATGCTCTCCACCGACAATATGGGTCGGGATCAAACCGAGATCGATCAGCTCATGGGCATCATCGCCGACACCCTGGACCGGCTCGGGGAGAGCAACCGGGTGCGGGTGCAGCCCGTGGGGGCCCTGGATCTGCTCCCCGATGACCTGAGCCGGAAGCTCGAGGCGCTCTCCGCCTCCACGGAGAAGATCGACGGTCTCCATGTGAACGTGGCCGTGGGATACGGCGGACGGCGTGAGATCGTCGACGCCGTCAAGGAACTGATGCACGATGCCGCGGGGAAGGGGATGTCGCTCGATGCCCTGGCGGAGGAGCTCACCGACCAGCACATCTCCTCCTTCCTCTACACCCGCGGGCAGCAGGACCCGGATCTGGTGATCCGTACCTCGGGCGAGCAGCGGCTCTCGGGGTTCCTCATGTGGCAGAGCGCGTACAGCGAGTTCTACTTCTGCGAGGCCCTGTGGCCGGACTTCCGTCGCGTCGACTTCCTGCGGGCACTGCGGGACTTCGGTCGCAGGCAGCGCCGCTTCGGGTCCTGACCCGGCACGTTCCGGACGGTGCGTGGCGTGAACTCCGGCACCGGTGTCCGCGTGAGAGGCTGATCAGGATCACGACGCCGCGGGTCCACGAGACCGCGCGGCTTCTCTATGAGAGGAACTCTTCACATGACTACTGCGGACACATCCCGTTCCGGTGCTCGGACACTGGTGCAGCTGGCGGCACTCGTCGTCGGCGCCGTCTTCCTGCTCGTCGGGGTACTCGGCTTCGTTCCGGGCATCACCACCAACTACGACGAACTGCAGTTCGCGGGCCACGAGTCGGGTGCACTGCTGCTCGGTGTCTTCCAGGTCTCCATCCTGCACAACATCGTGCACCTGCTCTTCGGCATCGCGGGTATCGCCGCGGCACGCTCGGCAGGCGGCTCCCGTTCGTTCCTCCTCGTCGGGGGCATCATCTACCTCGTGCTGTGGATCTACGGCCTGGTCGTCGATCCGATGGCCGCCAGCAACTTCGTTCCGCTCAACGACGCTGACAACTGGCTCCACCTGGGCCTCGGCGTCGGCATGATCGCCCTGGCGCTCGTGCTGCCCCGCCGACACGATCGGGCCGCCACGCGCGTCTGATGGCCGACAGCTGGTCGTAGAAGTGGAGAAGGGCTCCGGGACGTCTCGTCCCGGGGCCCTTCCCGTCCGTGGCTCCTGAGGAAGCCGGCGCATGACCTCACATCGCCGTCACTGTCGGCGAGCGGTGAGCAGCAGGTACTCCCAGTCCATTGCACCCGCGCCACGATCCTGTCGCCGTGCGAGGTCGATGAGCGCGTCGTCGAGACTGCTCACCTTGCCCGCATCGGTCGCCAGTGCTTGATAGACAGCGACGGTGGGTCCGCTCCGGGTGGGGGCGGTGGGGAATACGGCTTCATGGCGGCGAACCTCTGTCCGACGAAGCCGGACGGGGTCCAGTTGAGCAGGCCTATCCGGCCACCCCGCCGGCACACGCGCACCAGTTCGTCGGCACTTTTCTGGTGCGACGGCGCGAACATGAGACCCACGCAGCTGATCACGGCGTCGAAAGCGCCGTCGTCGAAGGGCAGCGCCTCGCAGTCCGCTTCGCGCCACTCGATGTCGACGCCCAGATCCTCCGAGCGCGGGTGGCCGCTCTCGAGCAACTCCGGTGTCAGATCGGAGCCGATCACGTGGGCGCCTCGCCGGGCTGCAGGGAAGGAGGCGTTGCCGGAGCCCGCGGCCACGTCGAGGACGTGGTCACCGGTCGTGATGCCGGTGGCGTCGACGAGCTCCGCGCCCAAGGTGGGGATGACGTCCTCGGCAACCGAGGGGTAGTCACCCAACGCCCAGATCTGCCGGTGCCTGGCCTTGATGTCGGGTGTGATGGTCTGCATGATGCTGATGTCCTCCCCGGTAAGGCGCCTTCCTGGTGTCGAGAACTACTGGCCGGTTCCACACACTTCAACGATCTTCGGCGCGGCAATCCGAAGATGTCACCGGCTTTGCTCTCCAAGCGGCTGAGACGACTGGAACGCTCGGGCGTCGTGCAGCGACGCGTCGAGGGAACACATGTCAGCTACGTCCTCACACCCTCCGGGGAGGAGCTGCGCCCTGCCGTCGAGGCCCTGGCGGCATGGGGCATTCGGTGGATAGGGGAACTCGGGGAGGAGGATCTGGATCCGCACCTGCTGCTCTGGGACATGCGGCGCACACTGCCCCTTCAGGCGTGGCCGCGCGGGCGCACGGTGGTCGCCTTCGAATTCGACGACGTACCGCGTGGGGCTGCACGCTGGTGGTTGTGCATCAGTGGGAATCAGGTCGATGTGTGTGACGTCGATCCGGGCTTCGACGTCGACCTGACTGTGCGCATCGGTCTGCGCACCATGGTGGAACTGTGGCGTGGGGACCGCTCCTGGCAGCAGACGCTGCGGGGGGAGCTCATCACCCTGACGGGGACCTCCGAGCTGGCACATCGTCTGCCGGTCCTGCTGGGACAGATGCCGACGGCTGCCGTGCCCCGTCCCGGTTGAGGGCACGCCTTCCCTCCTGCACCACTGCCGTGCCGGGATCCACAGTGGCCGGGCGCCCCTGTGCCGGGGTCCCGGTGTCACGTAGCGTGGAATCGTGATCGCTGCACTGGGTGTGTACCGGGCGGAACCCGTGGCCCTCGTCCTCCTCGGCGTCGCGCTGCTGGCCTTCCTCGTGGTGGGGACACGGCTCAGCGTGATCGACTGGCGCACCCACCGCCTCCCGGACCGGCTCGTGCTGCCGAGTTACCCGGCGGCGATCCTCCTGCTCGGCGGCGCAGCGGCCGTCGCCGGTGAGTGGCACCGGATGGTCGGAGTGCTCGCGGGAGGCGCCGTCCTCTGGACCGGCTTCGCGATTCTGCACGTGCTGAACCGCCGCGGTCTGGGCTTCGGGGACGTGAAACTCGCCGGTCTGCTCGGCCTGTACCTAGGGTTCGTCGGCTGGGGAGCCCTGTGGTGGGGGCCTTTCTTCGGCGTGGTCCTGGGCGGCCTCTGGAGCATGGCACTCATCGTCACCCGGAGGGCTGGTCTGCGCTCGTCCATCGCCTTCGGGCCGTTCCTCATCGCCGGAGCGGCCCTGGCGCTCGCTGTACTACGGTGAAGGGCATGCCCACACCGGACTTCGTCACCGCGCTGCGGCGCAAGATCGGCAACGATCCCCTGTGGCTCCCGGGGGTGGGTGGAGTGGTCTTCGACGACGGGGGCCGGGTGCTCCTCGGTCGACGGGCCGACAACGGCCGGTGGACCATTATCACCGGCATGGTCGAACCCGGGGAGGAACCCGCCGTCGCCCTGCAGCGGGAGTGCGAGGAGGAGACCGGTGTGATCGTCGAGGTGGAGTATCTGCTGAAAACCGGCGTCGTGGGCCCCATCACCTTCCCCAATGGGGACGTGTGCACCTTCCTGACTCTCGACTTCCGGTGCCGCTGGGTGAGCGGGACGGCGCGGGTGAACGACGACGAGTCACTCGATGTCCGCTGGTTCGCCCTCGATCAGCTGCCGGAGCTCAATGAGCGGCACCGCTCACTCGTCCTCGGTGCCGGCGGCTTCGACGGCGTGACGCGTTTCGTCTCCTGATCCCTGCTGTGAGGACGGGACGTCTGCGCGCGCTCAACCCTGCGGCGGGCGCGTCATCGAGAGCACGTCGAGGGCCGTGTCCAGCTGCTCCTCGGAGAGTTCGCCGCGCTCCACGAACCCGAGGGCGACGACGGCCTCGCGGACCGTGAGCCCCTCGGCAACGGCCTTCTTGGCGATCTTCGCCGCGTTCTCGTACCCGATGTACTTGTTCAGCGGCGTCACGATCGAGGGGGACGCCTCCGCGAGGAAGCGGGCGCGCTCCACGTTCGCGGTGATCCCGTCGATCATGCGGTCGGCGGAGACCCGCGTGGAATTGCTGAGGAGGCGGATGGACTCGAGCACGTTGCGGGCGATCACCGGGATGCCCACGTTCAGCTCGAACGCGCCGTTCGTCCCGGACCAGGCGACGGTGGCGTCGTTACCGACCACCTGGGCGCACACCATGATGACGGCCTCGGCGATCACCGGGTTCACCTTGCCGGGCATGATGGACGAACCGGGCTGCAGATCGGGCAGGGAGATCTCCCCGAGGCCCGTGTTGGGCCCGGAGCCGAGCCAGCGCAGATCGTTGTGGATCTTGGTGAGCGAGACCGCGATGGTGCGCAGCATGCCGGAAATCTCCACGAGCCCGTCGCGATTGGCCTGTGCCTCGAAGTGGTCACGCGCCTCGGTGAGGGGCAGGCCCGTGTCCTCGGCGAGGAGTTCGATCACGCGGGCCGAGAAGCCGGCAGGGGTGTTGATCCCGGTACCGACCGCGGTTCCCCCGAGGGGTACCTCGGCAACCCGTGCGAGGGAGGCATGGATGCGCTCGATACCGTAGCGGACCTGAGCCGCGTAGCCGCCGAACTCCTGGCCGAGCGTGACGGGTGTCGCGTCCATGAGGTGGGTGCGGCCGGACTTCACCACCTCGCTGAACTCCACGGCCTTGCGCTCGAGCGCCTCGGCGAGATGCGTCAGGGCCGGGACGAGATCCTTCACGAGGGCCGAGGTCGCGGCGACGTGCACGGAGGTGGGGAAGACGTCGTTCGAGGACTGCGAAGCGTTGACGTGGTCGTTGGGATGGACTGTCGTTGCACTGCCGGCGGCCTCGAGGGAGCGGGAGGCCAGGGTGGCGATGACCTCGTTGGCGTTCATGTTCGACGACGTGCCCGAACCGGTCTGGTAGATGTCCACCGGGAAATCGCCGTCGTACTGCCCGGCCGCGACGTCGTCCGCTGCTGCCTCGATGGCACGTGCACGCTCGGCGTCGAGCACCCCGAGTTCGGCGTTCGCCGTGGCGGCCGCCTTCTTGATCCGCGCCAGCGCCTCGATGTGGGCGCGCTCGAGCCTGGTGCCGGAGATCGGGAAGTTCTCGACGGCACGCTGCGTCTGCGCGCGGTAGAGGGCGTGGACCGGCACGCGGACCTCGCCCATGGTGTCGTGTTCTACGCGGTACTGCGCATCCTCAGGGCCGGGCGTCGCGCCGCTGGTGGAGGTGGGGTCGGGGCTGGCTGCAGGCGTGGGAGTCATGCGGCAATTCTGGCGCTCAGTTCTCCACTGCGCCAAATCCGGAGATCAGCACCGTCTTGCCCTCGTCGAGGCGGTAGGAGACCCCGACGACGGCGGCCGAGCCGTCCTCCACCGCGTTCGAGATGATCCGTGAGCTGTCCACGAGTCGCTGCGTGGTCTGCCGGGTGTGCTCGATCACCGTGGCATTCACGTCGGTGACACCGGCCCGCCGCGCTGTGAGGACCGACGGGGTGATCCGTTCCACGAGATCGCGGATGAAGCCGGGGGGCATGGTTCCGGTCTCGACAGTGTCGATGGTGGCCGTCACGGCGCCGCAGCTGTCGTGGCCGAGCACCACGATCAGCGGTACGCCGAGGACCGCCACGCTGTACTCGAGCGAGCCGAGGACGGCGTCGTCGATCACCTGGCCCGCCGTCCGCACCACGAACACGTCGCCCAGCCCGAGATCGAAGATGATCTCCGCCGCGAGCCGCGAGTCCGAGCAGCCGAAGATCACCGCGAACGGATGCTGGGTGTTGACGAGGGAGGTGCGGCGGGAGGCGTCCTGATTGGGATGGGAGGCATCGGCGGCGACGAATCTGGCGTTGCCCTCCTGGAGCCTGAGCCAGGCTGCGGCGGGCGTCAATTCATGGGTCACGATCGCAACTGTACTGCGACGATCAGCTCCGACGGGCAGTACCTACCCCGCCGGGTTGGAAGATGACAGACGTTCGGCTTCCTCGATCTCGTTCTGCCGGATGTCCTCGACCGTCGCCGCGCCGAGGCTGTCGAACTCCGAGAGCTCCGCCTCGCCGTTGAGGATCACGGTGGAACCGTCGACGTCGGTCCGCAGCACCGTGTCGCCGTCAGGGGCGTCGAGCAGCTCCCACTCGAGGTCGTCGATGGTGCGTGTGCCCGAGATTTGGGCGTCGCCGATCCGCTGGGCCACCCAGGTGGGATTCGCATCGTCGGTCTGCGTGAGCTGGATGAAGCCGGAGTCCGGGGTCAGGAAGCCCACCTCCCAGTAGTCGACGCCGTCGCTGCGCCCCGTGACCCAGCGTGCGTAGTTGGAGTACCAGTCCTGGAGCTCGGGAGCCGCGGGAAGATACCCGGCGTCGCCCGCGGCCTGGCGGGCCACGGTCCCGACGTCGATGTCGCGCCGATACGTATCGGCCGTGTAGGTGGGGTTCAGGAAGTAGACCGGCAGGACGACGGCGATGGTGGCCCCGGTCGCGATGAGCATGCCGCGCGCCGTCGAACTGGCTCGCTTGGCCTGGCTGGAGGTGAGGGTGATCGGGGGAGCGTCGTCGTCCCGCTCCTCCTGCCCCCGCGCGTCCGGTAGCGGGGCCCGCTGCGCGGCGTCTTGCCCGTCCGCGGGCCGCGCACCGGTCCCGGGTGTTCCCCGTCCATCGTCCTGATCATTCACAGCTCCATTTTCGCTGATCCGCGCCGGGTCACCTAACCGGAGGCGGGAGGGCGCCCGCCCCTGCGGGGGCCGCTCCGGAGCGCCGCGCCGCTCACCCGCCTATGATGACAACCAGGGAACCGGTACGTGCGCGTACCGCCTGCTTACCTTCGACGATGAGGATAGACGTGGCCAAGAACTCAGCGAATGCCCAGTACTCGACGCTCTCGCCGGCACTGGCGGTGGGTGACGACGAGCCGGACCGGAATCTCGCCCTCGAACTCGTCCGGGTCACCGAGGCGGCAGCCATCGCGGGCGGGCACTGGGTGGGTTTCGGCGACAAGAACCTGGCCGACGGCGCCGCCGTCGACGCCATGCGCTCGCTGCTGCAGACCGTCCACTTCAACGGCATCGTGGTCATCGGGGAGGGCGAGAAGGACGAGGCCCCCATGCTTTTCAACGGTGAGCGCGTGGGTGACGGCAGCGGTCCGGAGTGCGACGTCGCCGTCGACCCGATCGACGGCACGCGACTGACGGCACTGGGTATCAACAACGCGCTCGCGGTGCTCGCCGTGGCCGAGCGCGGATCGATGTTCGATCCCTCGGCCGTGTTCTACATGGAGAAGCTCGTCACGGGTCCGGAGGCCGCCGACATGGTGGATCTGCGCCTGCCGGTCAAGCAGAATCTGCACCTGATCGCCAAGGCGAACAACAAGAAGGTCAGTCAGCTCAATGTCATGATCCTGGACCGCGACCGGCACCGGCCCCTCGTGGAGGAGATCCGCGAGGCCGGCGCCCGGACGAAGTTCATCATGGACGGCGATGTCGCCGGAGCCATCGCCGCGTCCCGCGAGGGGACCGACGTCGATGCCCTGATGGGTATCGGCGGCACACCGGAGGGCATCGTGGCGGCGTGCGCGATCAAGTCGCTCGGCGGAGTCATCCAGGGCAGGCTCTGGCCCACGAGCGACGAGGAGAAGCAGAAGGCGATCGACGCCGGCCACGATCTCGATCGCGTCCTGTCCACCGACGACCTGGTCACGAGTGACAACTGCTACTTCGCGGCGACGGGTATCACCGACGGCGATCTGCTGCGCGGCGTGCGCTACAGCAAGGACAAGGTGCTCACGCAGTCCATGGTGATGCGCTCCAAGTCCGGGACCATCCGCGTGGTCGACGGCGAGCACCAGGCCCACAAGTGGGAGAGCTACGCCCGCGTGAACCAGTAGGGACCGCCCGGCCGGGCTATCCGGCACCTATAGGCTGGCGTGATGAGTCTTTCCGTTTCCCCCTGCCTGGACCGCGCCCTCTGGGATGCCACCGTCGACGAACTGGCGGGCCACCCCCAGCAGCTGTGGGGCTGGGGGGAGACCAAGGCGGACCACGGCTGGAGCGCCGACCGGGTGCTCGTCACCGAGGACGGCGAGGTGGTCGGGGCCGCACAGGTGGTGCTCAAGTCCCTGCCGTGGCCCATGCGCAGTCTGGCCTACATCCCGCGTGGACCGCAGGTGATCCAGGGTCGGGCGACCGAGGTCCTCGATGCCGTCGCGGAGTACGTGCGGACCACGCATCATTCGGTCGCGCTGAGCATCGAACCGGACTGGGACGCCGCGAGCGACGAGGCCCGCGCACTGCCGGGCAGCGGGTGGAGGGCGAGCACCAGCACCATCCTCATCCCGCGGACGCTCATCCTGGATCTGCGCCGCTCCGACGACCAGCTGCTGGCCGGCATGTCGAAGAAGCACCGCCAGTACATCCGGAAATCGGGGCGGGAGGAGCTCGACATCCGCCGCGTGGAGCGCAGCGAACTCCCCGCCTGCCTGGATGTCTACCGTGTGACGGCGGAGCGTGCGGGCTTCGGCATCCACGAGGACACCTACTACCTGGACATCTTCGACAATCTCGGGGACGCCTCGCCGGTGTACGCGGCGTTCCAGGGAGCCGACGTCGTCGCCTTCCTGTGGCTCTCGACCAGCCGTGCCACCTGCTTCGAGCTCTACGGCGGCATGACCGACCAGGGCGAGCGGCTACGCGCCAACTACGCCCTGAAGTGGCTGGCCATCGGCGAGATGAAGGCGCGCGGAGTCACCCGCTACGACTTCAACGGTCTGCTCAACGACGGCGTCTCCCGCTTCAAGATGGGCTGGGCGGATCACGAGGATCTGCTGGCAGGCACGTGGGACAGGCCCTTGAGTTCCATCTACCCGCTCTTCAGCCGCCTGCTGCCCCTTGCCAGGCGCGGCATGCAGCAGGCCCGCCGGCAGGCGGCACGGGCCGTACCGGCACTCCGCGGACTTCGGAGGCGTGGCGTCTAGCGTCTGTCATGCGCCTGCGCGCTGCGGTTCCTCCCCGACGGTCACCGCGAAGGCGAGAACGGGCCCTTCCGCGGCGTGCTGGTCCTTCGCCGCGCGGACGATCAACGGCGCTTCCGAGGCTCCGACGAACGCACTCCCGCCCCGCGGCACGAGGAGCGTTGAGCGCGGGGTGTCGAGCAGGATCGGTCCGCTGACGGCGAGGATCACCACCGGCCCGTTCTGCATCACGGGGACGTGGGAGTCGCCGTCCGCCCGAGGGCCTGCGGCGGATTCACCCGACGTGTCCTCGAGCACGATCCGCTGGAGCTGGAACTCGTCGAACGGCGGACGGTAGAGCTCCTGGTCGAAGAGCGTGTACTCGGGTGCCAGCGTCGGCGGCGGCACGGCCTCGAAGACCACCGTGGCGAGCAGTGCATCGGGGTCCACGTGCTTGGGGGTCAGGCCCCCGCGCAGTACATTGTCCGACGACGCCATGACCTCGATCCCCAGACCGCTGAGATAGGCATGGATGTTCCCTGCGGGGAGGTAGAGAGCCTCACCCGCCCGCAGCGAGACGCGGTTCAGCAGCAGCGCCACGAGCACTCCCGGGTCGCCCGGGTATTGGGCCGCGAGCTCCCTGATGGTCGCCAGATCACGCGCGACGTCGTCCCCCTCCCCGGGGAGCACCCCCGCAGGCGGTGGGGTGCTGTCCGGGCCGCTGGCCGCCATGCCCTCCACGGCGTCGACGACGGCGTCCACCACGCCGCGTGGTGCGTGCAGCGCCTGCGCGAACGCCGATTGCAGGGCGTCCTTCCCACCCATGACGAGCCGCGCTGCCACGGAGTCGAGGAAGCCGTGTGCCTCGGACCCGGGGTCGACGGCGGCGGCGAGGGCGGCGAAGACCGCGACGGCCTCGGCCGGTGGACGGAAGCCGCAGAGCGCCTCGAAGGCCGAGAGGGTGTAGAGAAGCTCGGGCTTGTGGTTCCGGTCCCGGTAGGTGCGGTGTGGAGCGGACCTCGGTACGCCGGCGGCCTCCTCGGCATCGAAGCCGGCAGCAGCCTGCCCGGGGTCCGGATGGACCTGGAGCGACAGCGCTGATCCGGCCGCGAGCACCTTCAGCAGGAAGGGCAGCCGATTCCCGAAGCGCGTGGCCGTATCTGCTCCGAGGAGTCCCTCGGGATCGTCGGCGATGGCCTCGTCGAGGCCATTGCGGGAACCGTCCTGACGGATGATCCTCGAGGGGGAGTCCGGGTGGGCGCCTACCCAGAGTTCGGCCTCCGGCTCACCGGAGGGTTCCCTGCCCAGCAGCTCGGCGATGGCATGCGTCGAACCCCACGCGTACTGGCGGAGCGGATTGTCCAGGAGGAACATCGTCGGGGTCCTTCGAAGGGGTCGGGGTGGATGGTGTCGGGTGGCGCCGGCTCAGGCCGGTGAGCACTTGCCGTTGTCGGCGAGGAGCTCCCCGAGGGTGGCATCGTCCCCGATGGCAGCCAGTTCCTGCAGATACTCCTCCGTGATGCCGGTGTCGGCACCCTGGGCGGGCAGCACGACACCCGCGCGCTCGAGCGGCAGCGGTCCGGCAGCGCCCGGATCGACGTCCTCGGCCAGCATCTGCCCGACCCGCGAGTGGATGCGGTCGAAGTCGGGGTAGGTCGCGAAGTTCTCGGCCACCGTGCCGAAGTCGGGGGCACCGATGGTCAGGCGGCGGGTCTGCTGACCCTGGGCCTCGAGGGCCAGGTCCACGAAACCCGCCAGCTGGTCCTGCGCGATGTCCGTCTCGACGATCTGCGTACCCGCGGCCGCGATGGACTGGAAGCGCGTCAGCAGCGTCGCGGGGTCCAGCTGGGCGATCATCGCCTGCTGCACGCACTGCTGGCGTGAGATGCGGTGGTAGTCCGTCACGAACTCCCGGGATCTGGCGTACCAGAGCGCGTGGTACCCGTCGAGGGTCTGGACGCCGGGCGCGATCCAGCCGTCGGGCGGATAGTGCCGCACGGGGTCGGTCCCGGGGATCTCCGCGGCGGTGATGGGGACCCAGCCACCGGCATCGATCCGGATACCGCCCATGGCGTCGATGAGCTGCTCGAAGCCGTTCATGTCCACGAGGAGGTAGGCCTGGACCTCGATGCCGAGGACCCCGCTGGCCGCGTCCATCATGGCCGCGGCGCCCGGATCGGCCGCGTCCGGATAGAGCTCGGCGTAATTCTGGGTCACCTCGGTGTAGAGGCTGTTGATGATGCAGTCGTCGCCGCAGGAGTACCCGTCCGGGTAGACGTCCCGGAGCGGGGAGTCCGCCGGGAACGGCGCGTTCTGGAAGTTCCGCGGGATGCTGAAAGTGACGGTGGAGCCGGTCTCGGCGTCGACGCTGATCACCGAGATGCTGTCCGGCCGCCGGCCCGTGCGGTCCTCCCCGGCATCGCCGCCCATGAGCAGGAAGTTGTAGCGGCCGTCCACGGGGTCGAAGGCCGGTCCGGACGAGAAGATGGAGCCGACGGTGGAGCGACCCACCCCGAGCAGATACGCCCCGTAGCCGAGCGAGCCGCTGGTGAGCACCATGAGCAGGGCGAGCGTGGCGGCGACGAACGGGCGCACTCCGCGATCGAGCAGTGGTAATCGGATCAGGCGCAGCGTATTGATGAACAGGACGGCCCAGGCGACGGCGACGGCGAGCAGCACGAGGATCAGGGCCAGCGACCACCAGCGATGCGTCACGATCCCGACGACGAGCGCGCGGTCTGTCAGCGCGAGCACCAGGAAGAGCAGGACGAGCGCCCAGCCGGTGAAGGTGGCGCGCAGGGCCCGGCGGCCCAGCCGCCGGTCGCCGGCCACGATCTGCGCCGACCCGGGCAGGACGAGCGTCATGAGCAGCAGGACGAAGGCCCGCTTGACCCGGACCTTCGGGGCGGCGGAGTGCGGGTGGCGGACCGGGTCGGTGAGGGACGTGCTGCTCCCGACGGCGCCCTCGGCGCGGGCGACGCTCATGCGTCCACGGGCCCGGTGCCGGCGATCCGGGAGCGGAGCGCAGCACCCTTGTGCTCGGCGGTCTCGCGCAGGGCGGTCGCGAAGAGGAGTAACTGCTCCTGCAGCGACCCGGCTCCGGCGTCGGTGCCGGTGGCGAGGATGCGGACGGCGAGGAGGCCCGCGTTGCGGGCGCCCCCGATCGCCATCGTCGCCACCGGGATGCCCGCGGGCATCTGGGCGATGGAGAGCAGGGAGTCCATGCCGTCGAGGTACCGCAGCGGAACGGGGACACCGATCACGGGCAGCGGCGTCACGGCGGCGAGCATGCCCGGCAGGTGTGCGGCTCCGCCGGCGCCGGCGATGATCACCCGCAGTCCGCGCTCGTGGGCGCTCTGCCCGTACTCGATCATCGCGGTGGGCATCCGGTGCGCGGAGACGACGTCGGCCTCGAAGGGGACGCCGAATTCAGCGAGCGCTCCTGCCGCGGCCTCCATGACGGGCCAGTCCGAGTCGGACCCCATCACGAGGCCTACCTGCGCGTTCGACACTGCGTTCCCTTCGGTCATTGCTGGTCCGGGGAGGGCGATCCCGTGCCGTCGCGGAGGGTCGCGGCAACCCTCGTGGCCCTGGCGCGGACGGCGTCGAGCGATTCCCCCGGTGCCGCCAGCGCGTTGACGTGGCCGATCTTGCGGCCCGGACGTACGTCCTTGCCGTAGAAGTGCACTTTAGCGGATGGTCCTGAGGACAGGCCGAGGGGATAGGCCGCGTAGATGTCGGTGTTCGGCCCCCCGAGAACGTTCTTCATGACGGCGTGCCGTGCCAGCGGATCCGTGGCACCGAGCGGAAGATCGAGGACGGCCCGCAGATGCTGCTCGAACTGGCTCGTCAGTGAACCGTCCATGGTCCAGTGACCGGAATTGTGCGGTCGCATGGCCAGCTCGTTGACGAGGTACCCCGCTCCCGTCCCCGGGGTCTCGAAGAGTTCGACCGCCATGACCCCGGTGACGCCGAGGCGGTCCGCGAGCTGGAGGGCGGCAGCCGTCACCGCGGCCACGGTAGCCTCGGGCAGGTCCGGGGCGGGGGCGATCACCTCGTCGCACACGCTGTCCACCTGGATCGATTCGACCACCGGCCAGGTGCGCGATTCGCCGGAGGGTCGTCGCGCCACGAGGACGGACAGCTCGCGACTGAAGGGGACGAACTGCTCGACGAGGAGTTCCCCGCCCGAGAACCACGCCCGTGCCCCCGTCAGCGCGGCGGCGTCCCGCAGCACGAGGACCCCCTTGCCGTCGTAGCCCCCGCGTGGTGTCTTCAGGACCACGGGCCACCCCACCTCGGCAGCGAAGGCCTCCACGCCCTCGGCGTCCCGGACGGCCCGCCACCGCGGATTCGGCAGTCCGAGCTCCTCGACGGCGCGCCGCATCACGAGCTTGTCCTGGGCATGCCGCAGTGCGGCGGGCGCTGGGCGGACGCTGACGCCCTCGGCGACGAGCTGCTCCAGCAGCTCGCCCGGTACATGCTCGTGGTCGAAGGTCACCACGTCCACTCCCGCGGCGAAATCGCGCACGGTCTGCAGGTCCCGGTAGTCACCGACCACGGCGTGGGCCACGGCGGCAACGGCCGAGACGTCGGGTCCTTCGGCGAGCACACGGAGCTCGAGGCCGAGTTCGACGGCGGGTCCGGCCATCATGCGCGCGAGCTGGCCGCCGCCGATCACACCTATCACGGGAAAAGTCATCATCACAGGGTACCGGGCCCGGCGCCCGTGCCCCTGTGCAGCGGCGTCACGGTCCGCAGTGCGGAGACGAGGCGGCGGTCAACCCGTAAAATGGGGTCGGACACGCCGAGGACAGCTGGTCCTCCGGTGGCCCGTTCCCGGCCGCCGGAGCGCCCTGTCCCGGGAACGAGGGGTATGGGCCCCTCGCCGGACGGCATCCATCCCGAACCGCGGAGGTAGAGCAGTGGCAGGACTCATGGACCGGATACGGGGTCTGGCATCGCTCTTCTGGCGTGAGGTGGCGAAGTTCGGGACCGTCGGTGGAGTGGCGTTCGTCATAGACAACGGGCTCTACTGGTACCTGATCCACGGGCCCATGAGCGGCAGCGAGGTCAAGGCGCGCTTCGTCTCGGCGGGGGTGGCCACCATCTTCGCGTGGCTCGCCAACCGCTACTGGACCTTCCGGCACCGCAGGGGGTCGAACGTGGCCCGGGAGCTGATCATGTTCGTCCTCATCAACGTGGTCGGGATGGGGATCGCCGCGGGCTGCGTCGCGATCGCCAAGTACGGCTTCGACGTGAACGAGCCACAGCCCCTGTTCCTCGTGGGTATCTTCGGCACCGTCCTCGCCACCCTGGTGCGATTCCTGGCCTACCGCTTCTGGGTCTTCAACGTGGAGCTGGATGCCGAACCTGAGTTCAGCCAGGACCAGGAGCTGGTCCATCCGCACCGAGCGGAGCAGGCAGGAGCCGCAGCTGCCGCTGCGACGGCCGGGAGCCCCGCGGACCGCGCAGCCCGGGACGACGACGCCGTGGGGCGCTCTACAGCCGGCCAGTGACGCGTTCGCCGGTCAGCATGCCCTCGGTGACCGGCACGCCGTCCTCCACCAGGACGAGCGACCCGTCCACGTGCCACAGCGCATAGGCGGCCGCGAGGACGCGCACCAGTCCCGCGCCGGGATCCACCAGCAGCGTTCCTGGCCCGTGGTCCGACGCGCCCTCCTGCGGCGCGGGAAGCGTGATCTCTTGGAGCAGATCCTCGGCGGTGAGGTCACGGTGTCCTACCCGCACGAGGACCCTCCCGGGTGCCTCGCCGTCGTCCACCGGATCGGGGAAGACGTCTCCGTGGGAGCGCACCTCTGCTGCGAAGTCGACGGCGCCCCGCGGTAGCGGACCCTCCCAGGCGAATGCCAGCGAACCGAGGGCGACGCACACGAGCACGCGCGGGCCGGCCGGTTCGTCGGTCGCCGTGGAGGAGAGCACGATCCCGCCGTCTGCCGGCGCGCCGGTGGAGAGGTCCGCACCCGCACCGTGGTCGGCAGCATCGGCCACGACCACCACGGCCCCCACCTGCCAGCAGGCGAAGGCGAGGGCGAGGGTCTTCCAATGGACCGGGAGATCGAAGGCCACGTCCATGGCCTCCTCCGCATCGAGTTCGTCCACGAGGAAGTTGGAGCTCTTGGCCACCCAGTTGTCGAACACGCGACCCGAGAGCTCGATCCTGCCATCCCTGCCGTGCCAGACGAGCCGGGGGGAGGAGGGACTCGAGGAGCGCATCCGGGCCAGGATCGCTGCTGGTGACTGCGGCATGTGCGGTTCTTCCGGCTCGTGGGGCGTGCGAGTATGGCGAAGTGAAAACAGGTAGACACGCCGGCCTAAACAGGTGGTCGGTCCGGCGTGGCGCTCGTAACGGTCCGGCAACGACTCTATATGATCCCCCCGCCCGCTTGACGAACGCGGACTTACACCCTTGTAATTAGGCATCGGATTTGTTCCAGCAGCGGGGCGCGAGGGTCGACCCATGCTGATGCTGGAACGGCAACACCGGGAAGGCTCACCATGGGGCAGGCAGAACGTATTCAGGAACGACCGGACATCGCGGCCGAGACCGCTGTCCGTTACGGTTCGCGGGGTGTCCCGGCGGACTGGTTCCTCGATCCCGCCGACCCCGAGGTGGGGGAGCGGTACCGCGAGGACACGCGCTCGGCACTCGACGACCAGGCGACGGCGTTCCTCGCCACCCATGGCGCACTGTCCGTGTTCTCCGGGATCGAGGACCGCCCGAGCAGCCTCCTCGTCCTCCCGGGCGCTGCCATCTCTCCGCTGGGACTCCGACCGCACGACCTCGTGCAGGCGGCTCCCGTGGACCAGCCCGTACGGATCGGCCTTCCGCTGGCACCGGGCAGCGTCGACGACGAGGGAGAACTCTCGTGGCAGGCCGACGCCCTGTGTGCCCAGACCGATCCGGAGGCATTCTTCCCGGAGAAGGGCGGCTCCACGCGCGACGCGAAGAAGGTGTGCGGTTCATGCATCGTGAAGTCGGAGTGCCTCGAGTACGCGCTGGAGAAGGACGAACGGTTCGGCATCTGGGGCGGCATGTCCGAGCGTGAGCGCCGCAGGCTGCGCAAGAGCGCGGGCTGAATCATCCGTGCCGGCACCCGGCCGGTGGCTCAGTGCAGATCAGGTACCGATGGGTATCACGCCTGCGAGCGGCCGTAGGCGGGATCGACGGCCTCAGGTGCCAGGCCCATGAGCTCGGCGGTCTGCTCCACCACGACGTCGTGCACGAGCTCGTTCAGCGGCAGGAACCCGCGCGCTGCCATGAGGGTGGGCTGACGAAAGACCGTGATCACGGCGGGTCGACCGGGCCGGGCAGGCGTGCTGGATCCCAACAGGCCACCGATCGTCTCGGGGGTCCGGCTCTCGAGGTCGTCGGGGATCTCCTGCACCACGATCTGCAGGTCCTGCATGCGTTCGCCCCACAACCGTTCCAGCCGATGGGCCGAGTCCAGCACCCAGTCGTCGAACTGCTCGGAGCGCGAACGTGCTCCCGGCAGGTGGGCGGGAAGAAGCTCGCCCCGCAGCCCGCGGCCCCTGCGGTTCCGCCGACGCTCGAAGAACGACCGCGACGGCTGTCCGGTAGCCGTCGGATCGGTCAGTCTGATCGAGAACGTGGAAGCATCCTGCATGAGACGACTCTAAGCCTTGAGCCCGGGCCCTGCACCCGGGCCGTTCCGATGTCCGGGCCTCCGCGGCGCGGCGCAGCGGCCCCGATCCCCGGTAGGCTTGCCGATCGTGGGATCTCTCCGTCAGTGCTCAAGATCGACCTGCCAGCAGCGTGCGATGGCCACCCTCACCTATGTCTATGCGGAGTCCACCGCTGTGCTCGGTCCGCTCGCCACGTACGCAGAGCCGCACACCTACGATCTCTGTGCCTCGCACGCCGAGGGCCTGACGGTTCCCCGCGGCTGGGAAGTGGTGCGCCTGGCGCTCCCGGACACCGCTCCCGAGTACACCCCCGACGATCTCGTGGCGCTGGTCGAGGCGGTCCGCGAGGCCGCGGCCGAGACCGCGCCACCGCCGGCAGGACGGCGCGGCGCGCGGGCGCCGATCGAGGCCCCGGCCGGCGCGGCCGGTGCACGGCGCGGACACCTCCGGATCCTCCGCGAGCCCTGACCCGTCGCGATAGACTCGGACGGAGCGACACCCCTTCCGTCTCCCAGCGAAAGCACCCCCATGACCAACCTCCCGGATTCCCTGCTCGACGTCCTCCGCTGCCCCGTCACGCGGTCGAAGCTCGTCCAGGATGGGACTGTGCTGCGCTCGTCCGAGCCCGGCCCCGACGGCCGGCCGCTGAGCTATCGGCTCGACGAGGGCATCCCCGTCCTCCTCCGCGCCGAATCCCCGGACGGCGTCCACCCCTGAGACGCGCCGGCGCCGAAGAAGCTCACCGACTCCCACGAACCACAGCGAGGAACAGCAGACCATGACGTTCGATTACAAAGTTGCCGATCTCTCGCTCGCGGAGGCCGGACGCCACCAGATCAGGCTCGCGGAGCACGAGATGCCCGGGCTCATGGCGCTGCGGGCCGAGTACGCCGATGCGCAACCGCTGGCGGGAGCCCGGATCGCGGGATCGCTGCACATGACCGTGCAGACCGCTGTCCTCATCGAGACGCTGACGTCCCTCGGGGCCGAGGTGCGCTGGGCATCCTGCAACATCTTCTCCACGCAGGACGAGGCTGCGGCCGCCGTCGTGGTCGGACACGGCTCCGTGGAGGAACCCGCCGGTGTCCCCGTCTTCGCCTGGAAGAACGAGACCCTCGAGGACTACTGGTGGACGGCCACGCAGATCCTCACCTGGCCGGGCCAGGCGGACGGTCTGGGACCGAACATGATCCTCGACGACGGCGGCGACGCCACCATGCTGGTCCACAGGGGCGCGGAGTTCGAGGCCCTCGGCGCCGTACCGGCGGGCCCGCAGGAGGGCGACGCCGACTACTCGCACGAGTACACGGTGTTCCTCGACACGGTCCGCGCCACGTTCGAGTCCGAGCCGCAGAAATGGACCACCATCGCGGCCGGCATCAAGGGCGTCACCGAGGAGACGACGACGGGCGTGCACCGTCTCTACCAGCTCGCGGCCCAGGGCAATCTCCTGTTCCCGGCCATCAACGTCAACGACTCCGTCACGAAGTCGAAGTTCGACAACAAGTACGGGATCCGCCATTCGCTGCCCGACGGCCTGAATCGTGCCACGGACGTGCTGATCGGCGGGAAGGTCGCCGTCGTGTGCGGCTACGGCGATGTGGGCAAGGGCGCGGCCGAGGCGCTCCGCGGCCAGGGCGCCCGAGTGATCGTCACCGAGATCGACCCGATCTGCGCGCTGCAGGCCGTCATGGACGGCTACCAGGTCGCGGCACTCGAGAGTGTCCTGGCGCAGGGCGACATCTTCATCACCACCACGGGCAACAAGGATGTGATCATGGCCGAGCACATGGCGCGGATGAAGCATCAGGCCATCGTGGGCAATATCGGCCACTTCGACAACGAGATCGATCTCGCGGGGCTCTCCCGCCTGCCGGGGATCGAGAGGATCGAGATCAAGCCCCAGGTGCACGAGTGGGTCATCCCGGCGAACCTCGATGGGAGTGTCGACGAGCACTCGATCATCATGCTGTCCGAGGGACGGCTGCTGAATCTGGGCAATGCGACCGGCCACCCGTCGTTCGTCATGAGCAATTCGTTCGCGAACCAGACCATCGCCCAGATCGAGCTCTACACGAAGGTGGGGCAGCAGGATGCGGAGGGGAACCAGGAGTACGAGAACGAGGTCTACGTGCTGCCGAAGATCCTCGACGAGAAGGTGGCGCGCCTGCACCTCGACGCGCTCGGGGTCGAGCTCACGGAACTGACCAAGGGCCAGGCCGAGTATCTCGATGTGGACGTCGCCGGGCCGTACAAGTCGGACCAGTACCGCTACTAGACCGGTAGCGGTACAGTGCCGCTACCAGTCAGCGGGTGCGAATCCGCGCAGGTCGTCGTGGGACGGTGCCGGAACATACAGGGGGAGCAGGTCGATGACACAGGGATCAGGTGGGGGCGTCGCACGACGCAGAGGTGTGAGGATCGCGGCGGTCTGCACTGCGACGCTCCTCGTGGGGGGCTGCGTCGGATCCTCCGACACTCAGGTGGGGAGCGACGGCGGCATGTCGTCGTCGTCACCGTCGTCACCGCCGTCAGCGTCGCCGTCCGCACCACAGGCTCCCTCGACGCCGCCCACGCCTGAGCCCGGGTCGGAATCGCCAGCGCCGCGGCCGGCCGCCGAGTACGCGGTCGACCTCACGCCGGCCGACGCGGCGTCGGGCGTCAACCCCGCAACCGGAGCCACGGTCGCGGTCTCGGGTGCGACGCTCGAGGCCGTCGAGGTGCGACCGACCTCAGGTGGCACGTCCGTGGCCGGTGAGCTCTCGGACGATACGGACACCTGGACGACGACGGAGCGCCTCGCCTTCGACACCGAGTACTCGGTCAGCTACAGCGTGCTCGACTCCGCCGGGCAGGCGCAGCGTGGAGGGTCCACCTTCACGACGGTCGAGCCGGCCAACGAGGCCGACGCCGCGATGTTCCCGCTGGACGGCAGCACGGTCGGCACCGGCCAGCCGCTGGAGTTCACCTTCAGCGAGCCGGTCACGAACCGGGATGCGGTCGAGAAGGCCATTACCGTCACGAGCACGAGCGGCCAGGAGGGCGCGTTCTACTGGTTGCCGGACAGGACGGGCAAGGTATCGGACACGGTGGTGCGGTACCGGCCCGAGAGCTTCTGGGCGCCGAACAGCACGATCACCGTCCGCACAGATCTCTTCGGCGTCGACTTCGGCAACGGCATGATCGGCAACGGGGACACGACGATGACCGTGAAGACGCACAACACACGGCTGGCCGTGGTGGACAACGCCACCAAGACCATGAAGGTCTACCTCGACGGCACCCTGGACCGGACGTTCCCGGTGACGCTCGGAACGGATGCGTGGCCGTCCACGGAGGGCTACATGGTCGTGATGGAGAACTACGGCACCACCCGGTTCACGGCGGAGTCCATCGGACTCCATCCGGGTGACCCGGACTACTACCCGCCGACCGTCGTCAAGCATGCGAGCCGGCTGAGCAACGGCGGCGCCTTCGTCCACGAGGCGCTGCCCGCGGCGCAGGTGGCCCTGGGCGAGGTGAACGTGTCCCACGGCTGCATCGGCATGTCCCCGGAGGGGGCCGAGTACTTCTACAGGACCTTCGGTCCGGGCGATGTGGTGGAGATCCTCAACACCGATTACGGGCCCATGTTCGTGGACGACGGCTTCGGCGACTGGAACGTGTCGTGGGACGAGTGGGTCGGCCAGCCCTAGGCGGTACATCCCCCGGACGAGCCGCCCGCGGCCGCCGGTACCGCTAGGGGTACGGCAGGCGGTGCATTCTCGCCGCCGTCGCATCGGCGCGCTCACGCTGTCGCCTCAGCGCCGCGTAGTCACGATCCCGGCGCGACGAGATCACGGCCCGCAGGAACTCCTCGGGAGGCGTGGAGTCCGGCGGCCGGGGGAAGACGTACCGCCCCGCCTCGGTGGCGAGGTCGAGGGACACGGCCTGCCGTGCCCGCGGCGTGAGCTTCGGTGCCTGGGCGAGGAACTGCGACATCCTGCGGGCCAGCGGATCCGGCAGGCGCCCGATGTCCGCGGTCCCGGACCACTGCTGCAACCCCGGCGGCATGGTGACGATCGCCCGCGGTGGTACCACCGTCCGTTCCCGCATCGCATAGGTCCCGGCGAGCAGGTCGCCCAGACGTTTGGACCGCTCGTTGAACAGGGACACCAGGAACGCGAGCGACCCGGCGAGCAGGTAGATCTCCAGGACCGCCACCAGCGCGCGGATGAAGGCCTGACGGAAGCGCACGGCACCGCCGTCGTCGCGCACTATGCGCAGCCCCAGCACGAGGCGCCCCAAGGACTTGCCCCGCGTGAGGGTTTCCACGGTCACCGGCACGACCACCAGCAGCAGGAGCACGACGACGAGCAGGAGCGCCGTGGTGAGAGCGGTGTCCAGCACTCCGCCGAAGACATTGCCGATCAGGAGCAGCAGGAGGAGCGCCAGCGCCAGCTGGGCAACGATGTCGATCATCGCGCCCAGCCCCCGGGCGGCGAACCCTGCCGGTCTGAGCTCGAGGACGACCGCCTCACCGGTGACCACTGGACTCATGCGCCTCCGTCCGGGTGCTCGTGGTGCCTCGGCGGTCATGGGACCACCGTCTCGACGCCCAGCCTAGCTCTGTGCAGCGCCTGTACGGAGCCGTCGCGCCTCGTCCGCCGTGTCCGCCGGGTCTGCCACAGGTGGTGGGCCCACTGACTATAGGGTTGGGCCATGGACGTGGATGCCTTCATCGAAGTGCACCGCAGGGACTGGCAGCGCCTCGACGAGCTGGTCAGGCAGCGCAGGCTCTCGGGGCCGGAGTCGGACGAACTGCTCGTGCTGTACCAGCGCGTGTCGACGCACCTGTCGATCATCCGCTCGGTGGACCCGGAGAGCGCCGTGTCCGGAGCGCTGTCCATGCGCCTGTCCAGGGCCAGGACCCGCTTCACGGGGGCGAGATCGAACGCCATGGAGGACATCGCCCGCTTCTTCGTGCTGTCCCTGCCGGCCGCCTTCTACCGCATCCGGTGGCTCACCGTCGTCGTCGGCGTGCTGTTCGGCGTCGTGGCGTGGCTCTATGCGGGCTGGGTCCTGGGCACGCCCGGCGTGATCCGGGCGCTCGGCACCGACGAGGAACTGCGCCAGTACGTGCAGCAGGACTTCGTGGACTACTACTCCGAGAATCCTGCTGCGTCCTTCGCCGGTCTGGTGTGGACGAACAATGCATGGCTCGCGGTCCAGGCGGTGGCGTTCGGCGTGACCGGTGTGTGGCCGGTCTACATCCTCTACCAGAATGCACAGGGGATCGGCCTGGCCGCGGGGATGATGGCGTCCTATGACCGGCTCGACGTCTTCTTCGTCTACATCCTGCCGCACGGCTTCATGGAGTTGACGGCCATCTTCGTCGCCACGGCTGCCGGCCTGCGGATCTTCTGGGCCTGGGTGGCTCCGGGGCGGCGTCGGCGTTCCGAGGCGCTCGCGCAGGAAGGGCGCGCACTGATCACCGTGGCACTCGGACTGGTCCTGGTGCTGCTCGTCTCCGGGCTGGTCGAGGGTTTCGTGACGCCGAGTGGGTTGCCTCCCTGGCTGCGACTGACCATCGGCTTCCTGGTCTTCGCCGGCTACTGGGCCTACACGCTGGTCCTCGGGCGGCGTGCGGTGCTGGCCGGGCACGATGGAGACCTCGACCCCGTTGATCGCGGCGACGGCCTCATCACCGCGTAGGGCGCCGGCAACACGCGGGCCGGCGCACCCGCCGACGCCGGTCCCGCCGGCGGGTGTCCGGGTAGTGTCGGGAGGGCCGGAAGCAGAACCGGTGGCACCCAGGAGGAGAAACGGCAGTGGCAGACACCGACAGGACCCGTTCGAACGACGCCGGAGTCCCCGCAGCCGGGGATCCGCGCGTGGACGGGATCGGGGACGCAGCCGCGTCCGACGACACCGCCGCGTCCGACGGCACCGCCACATCAGACGGCACCGCCGCGTCCGACGACACCGCCGCATTCGACAGAACCGGGTTCGAAGACACCGGGTCCGCCGACGCAGCCGCATTAAACGGCACCCCCGGGTCCGAGGACACCGCAGGGTGGACTGCCGCCGGGGACGGCCCGGTCACCGGTCGGAAGGCGGACAGGGACGCGGTGCGCCGCGCCGCGGTCCGCGACCATGCAGTGGCTGCGAAGCCCGCCTTCCCGCGCTTCCTCCAGGTCGTCGTCGCCCTGTTCTTCCCCGTGATCGTCGTGGCGGCAGCCGTGCGTATCGTCGCGACCTCGTCCTTCCTGTGGTTCGAGTACCACCGGCCAGGGTTCCCGGCGGATCGCTTCGGATTCTCCCTCGAGGAGCGGATGACCTACGGTTCCTACGCCCTCGACTACGTCCTGAACTTCGCACCCCCGCAGTACCTCGGCGGGCTCGTGTCGAGCGACGGGAAGGACCTGTTCCTCGACTCCGAGGTGGGTCACATGGCCGATGTGAAGGGGGTCCTCGGCGTCGGATTCCTGCTCGGCCTGGTCCTCGCCGTCCTCGCCGTCCTCGCCTGTGTCCATCTGGCGCGACACTACCGCGGCGGCGTCCGGAGGGCCCTCTTCGCCGGAGCGGTGCTGACCCTGGTCGGGGGAGCCGTCCTCGCCGTCCTGGCCGTCCTGGCCTGGGAGGCGTTCTTCACGCAGGTCCACGCGGTGTTCTTCCCCGACGGCACGTGGACCTTCCGGGTCGACGACACCCTGATCCGTCTGTTCCCCGAGCAGTTCTGGTCGGACTCGGCACTCACGGTCGGGATCCTCGTGCTCGGTGCCACCATCCTCACGCTGATCGTCAGCTGGCCCACGAAGGTCCGACGGGAGCGTTCCATCCTGGCGCAGGAGGAGGAATACACCCGCTTCCGCGAGGCGCTCGAGAACTCCTGACCCGGACCGACCCCGACCGGCAGCGGAATCGATCAGATCCAGCTCGGCAGCCACATCCGCGAACGCCACTCGTCATAGGGGATGATCTCGGCCGTCCAGATCGGCAGGAAGTAGGCCGAGAGGGCCACGGCGGTGGCCAGGAAGAGCCCCACCAGGAGGACGCCGCGTCGACGGCGGTGCCCCGACGCGTCCGCGCGGCCCAGGACGAGGCCGAGACAGTACACCAGCGAGAGCACCAGGAACGGTTCGAAGGCCACGGCGTAGAAGTAGAAGGTGGTGCGCTCCGGGTACAGGAACCAGGGCAGGTACCCGGCGGCCACACCGCTGAGGATGCCTGCCGCGCGCCAGTCGCGGCGTCCCACCCAGGCGAAGAGCAGGACGAGCAGGGACAGCGCCGCGCTCCACCAGATCAGCGGATTGCCGAGCACCGTCACCGCCTGGGAGCAGGCGTCCGCCGCGCAGCCGCCCGGCTTCTCGTAGAAGAACGACGTCGGCCGTCCCACCACCAGCCAGGACCACGCGCTGGCCTCGTAGGGATGGTCCGAGCCGAGTCCCCGGTGGAAGGTGTAGGCGCTGCGGTGGTACTCCGCGAGGGACCGCAGGGCATCCGGCAGCCAGCCCCACGGCGTCGAGGGATTCTGCTCGGCCCAGTGCCGGTCGTAGGCGTCGTCCGACCGGAACCAGCCGGTCCAGCTTCCCAGGTAGGTCGCGAGTGCCACCGGGACGATGCACACGAACGCCAGGATCCCGTCCCGGACCACGCCACCGACGAACCACCGGTGGATGCCGGCGATCCGACGGGCGCTGAGGTCCCAGGCCACGGTCAGCAGGCCGAAGGCCGCGATGAAGGGCAGCGCGGACCACTTGGTGCCCAGCGCCAGGCCGAGGCAAATCCCGGCCATCAGGCGCCAGGGACGGAAACCCAGGAACGGTCCGTACGCCAGCTGCAGGGCGGAGGGCAGACCGTCGCCCGTTCGTCCGGCGAGGGCCGAGAGACGGCGGGCGAGGCGGCGCCGGCCGTCGTCGCGGTCCACGAGGAGGGCGGCGAACGCGGCGAGCAGCCAGAAGCTGAGGAAGATGTCGAGCAGCGAGGTGCGGGATTCGACCAGGTGGTGGCCGTCCACGGCGAGGAGGAGACCGGCCGCGCCACCGAGGGCTGCGGAGCCGAACATGCGCTGCGCCACGAGGGCGAGCAGGAGGACCGAGAGCGTCCCGACCACGGCGGCCGAGAAGCGCCAGCCGAAGGCGTTGTCGGAGCCGAACGCCAGCATGCCGAGGGCGATCATCCACTTTCCGACCGGCGGATGGACCACGTAGTCGGGGGAGTCCAGCAGCACCTGGGGCCGACCGGCGTTGAACGACTCGTCGGCGTCCTCCGGCCACTCGCGCTCGTACCCGGAGAGCAGCAGGGAGTAGGCGTCCTTGACGTAGTACGTCTCGTCGAAGACGAGGGACCCGGGTTCACCCAGCCTCACGAAGCGCAGGACACCCGCGAGGACGGCCGTCAGGACGGGCAGGATCCAGCGGAGGGAACCACCGCTCGTGGGAGGGCCGAGGAGCCGGGCGCCCAGGGCATCCAGCGCGAACGCCCGCGCCGGAGCGACGACCCAGGATCCTCTCTGCCCCGGGCTGATCCGTCGGGGCGGGACGGCGGTGTGACTCACCACGTCATGGTACCGGCGCAGCCCGTCCGGGGACGGCAGGCGCCGCTCCTATCCCGTGTACGGGGCTAGGCTGGAGCGGTGAACCAGCCACTAGCTCCCGCCAGTCCGCCAGGCTCCGCGGTGGGCGACCCCGTCGATGGCGGGTCCGACACAGCGGACAGCGGTGCAGCAGCTGCGGCCGGGGCGACGCCGGACACCTCCCGCGCAGTGGGCACGGCCTACCGGGGGACGACCGGGGACGGCAGCGGACGGGGCCGCGTGGTCCTCGCGGCCACTCCCATCGGCAACATGGGCGACGCGACCGAACGCCTGATCGGACTCCTGCAGACCGCCGACGTGGTGGCCGCCGAGGACACCCGCCGTCTCCACCGACTGCTCCAGGGGCTGGGGGTGGGTCTGTCCGGTCGGGTCATCAGCTACCACGAGCACAACGAGGCGGAGCGGACCCCCGAACTCCTCGATCTCGTCCGGGACGGCGCCACCGTGCTGCTGGTCACCGATGCCGGGATGCCCGCGGTCTCGGATCCCGGGTACCGCCTCGTCAGGGCCGCCGTCGAGGAGGACCTCGATCTCACCGTGGTGCCCGGGGCCTCTGCCGTTCTGGCGGCCCTGGCCCTGTCCGGACTCCCGACCGATCGATTCTGCTTCGAGGGCTTCCTGCCCCGCAAGGCGGGCCTGCGGGCCGGTCGGCTCGCCGACCTCGTGTCCGAGCGACGCACCATGGTGTTCTTCGAGGCCCCCCATCGCCTCGAGGCGATGCTGCGCTCGCTGCAGCAGGAGTTCGGCTCGGACCGGCAGGCCGCCGTGGCGCGGGAGCTCACGAAGGTGCACGAGCAGGTGATCCGCGGCTCCCTCCTCGACCTGCTGCAGTGGGCACAGGATGGCGAGGTCCGCGGCGAGCTCGCCGTCGTCGTCGCCGGTGCTGCCGACGCCCCACCCACCCGTCCCGAGGACCACGTCTCCGAGGTCACGGTGCTGCTCGACGGCGGTATGCGACTCAAGGACGCCGTGGCCGCAGTGTCCGCCGAGCGGCGCGTGAGCAAGCGCGAACTCTATGCCGCGGTGATCGCCTCCCGCTGACGCGTGCTGTGCAGCTGTCCAATGAAGGCTGGCCAGTATGGTGCATCCTCCAGTGGACAGTGTCCGGGCCCGGCGTTAGCGTGAGCGGGAATGCCCCTCGGGGGCGCCCGGATTGTTCGCGAAGGAGCTCAGAATGGCTGTCACCATCGACCAGGAGAAGGCACTGCTCAAGAAGGTGCCCACGGGCCTCCTCATCGGCGGCGCATGGCGTCCGGCGTCCTCCGGAGCAACGTTCGACGTCCAGGATCCGGCGACGGGTCAGACGCTGCTGAGCATTGCTGACGCGACGCCCGAGGACGGCATGGCCGCCCTCGACGCGGCCGTCGCCGCGCAGGCCGGCTGGGCGGCGACCGCGCCGCGTGAGCGCGGTGAGATCCTGCGGCGCGCCTTCGACCTCGTGACCGCACGGGCGGACGAGTTCGCGCTGCTCATGACGCTCGAGATGGGCAAGCCGCTAGCCGAGGCGCGCGGAGAGGTGACGTACGGCGCGGAATTCCTGCGCTGGTTCTCCGAGGAGGCCGTACGAGCCTCCGGCCGGTACTCGGTGGCGCCGGACGGGAAGTCGCGGTTGCTGGTGAACAAGAAGCCGGTGGGACCCTGCCTGCTCATCACGCCGTGGAACTTCCCACTGGCGATGGCGACGCGGAAGATCGCACCGGCCATCGCAGCCGGCTGCACCATGGTCCTCAAGCCGGCCGCACTCACGCCGCTGACCAGCGCCCTGTTCGCAGCGGTCCTGCAGGAAGCAGGTCTGCCGGACGGTGTACTCAATATCGTCACCACCACCACCGCGGGCCGTGTCACGGGTCCGCTGATCGAGGACTCCCGCCTGCGCAAGCTCTCGTTCACGGGATCGACGCCGATCGGACGCAGCCTGCTCTCGGCGGCCTCGGCCAATGTGCTCCGGACCTCCATGGAGCTCGGCGGCAACGCTCCGTTCGTCGTGTTCGAGGACGCGGATCTGGATGCCGCCGTGGAGGGCGCGATGCTCGCCAAACTACGCAACATGGGTGAGGCCTGCACCGCCGCGAACCGCTTCATCGTCCACGAGTCCGTGGCGGACGACTTCGCCGAGGCCCTCGCCGGACGCATGAGGACCATGACGACGGCGCGCGGCACCGAGGACGAGTCGAAGCTCGGTCCGCTCATCGACGCGAAGAGCCGCGACAAGGTCCACGAGCTGGTCACGGCGGCCGTGGCCGACGGCGCCCAGGCCGTGACCGGTGGATCGCCCGTCCCGGGGGAGGGGTACTTCTACGAGGCCACGGTGCTCACGGATGTGGCACCGACGTCGAGGATCCTCCAGGAGGAGATCTTCGGGCCCGTCGCCCCGATCGTCACCTTCGCGTCCGAGGACGAGGCCGTGGAACTGGCCAATGACACCGAGTACGGCCTGGTGGCCTACGTGTTCACGCGCGACCTGAATCGGGGCCTGCGGATCGGCGAGCGGCTCGAGGTGGGCATGCTGGGCCTGAACGCCGGCGTCATCTCGAATGCGGCGGCTCCCTTCGGCGGGGTCAAGCAGTCGGGCCTGGGCCGTGAGGGTGGCGCGGAGGGTATTGAGGAGTACCTCTACACGCAGTACGTCGGCATCGCCGATCCGCACGCATCCTGACGGCGGCCGGGCCCGTCGTTGCCCCTGGGTCAGCGGCGGGCCCTGAGGCCGTCCCAAAGTGACCGCGGCAGCACTCGGGCCCCGAGTCGGGCGGAGCGCGTGCTGTTGCGTCGCAGCGCACGGGTGACGATCCCGACGTCGGCCCAGCCCTGCGTCGCGACGTCCTCCGGTGCTGCGTGCTCCGCCACCGCGCCCTGCAGAACCGCTGCCCCAGCAGTCCGGCCGGTCCCGGTGACCGCGCCGGCCGGGCGGGCGTACTCCGCCTGCTCGTAGGCGTTCCGTAGCCGCGAGAGCGACGCCGCGGAGCTGTCGTCGAGTGCGGCGTCCCGCGCCAGCCGCTGCGCGAAGACACGGGGTGTGTCGGTGGGTACGCGCGGATGTCCGAGGTCGACGGCGGTCGCCGTCGTCTCCGCCCAGGCCGCGGCCGCCGCCTGGCGTGCCGACGTGCTCGTGCCGGAGACGATGCGGCGCCTCGAGAGAGTCCTGAGGGTGCGCAGGAGGAACGGCAGCACCAGCAGCACCAGGGCCGATGCCACGAGGAGGCCGGTCAGCATGCCGGTCCCGGCCGCCTCGGAGCGGGTCCCGGCCGCCTCGTCGGCAGGGGCAGTCGCTGCGTCCGTGGAGCCCGTTGCGCCCGATACTCCGCGCGGGTCCAGGGCATCGGAATCGTCCGCCCTCACGCCCGGCGTGGGGGCCTGCTGGGCGTAGGCCGGGACGACGCCGCGCGAGGGGGTCGGCTCGAAGCGGACCCACCCCGCTCCCTCGAAGTACAGCTCCGGCCAGGCGTGCGCATTGCGCGAATCGACCTCGAACTCCTTCAGCTCCAGGCCGCCGGGGCCCACCTCGACATCGCCCGTCGGAGCTCCCGGGGTGTAGCCGATCGCCACGCGACTGGGGATGCCGGCGGCCCGTGCCATGACGGCCATGGTCCCTGCGTAGTGCACGCAATAGCCGGACCTCGCCTCGAGGAACCGTGCCATCACGCTCATCCCGCTGCCGTCGTAGCCGCCCTCCACGGGCGCCTCGACCGAGTAGGTGAAGGACGGCCCGCGTAGATAGTCCTGGATGGCGAGGGCCTTCTGGTACGGGCCGTCCAGCTCCCCGGTGACGTCCTCCGTGGTGGTGCGGACGATCTCCGGGGTGTCGCCGGGGAGTTCGGAGAAGACCCCGGGGACGGGGGCGTCGTCCGAGGATCGGACCGCCCCGAGTTCCTCCGCGGTCGGTGTCTGTGAGCGGCTCCGGACGAGGTAGTCCTGACCTGCCGTCGAGCCACCGTCCGTGGCGAGGACCGACAGATTCGCCGGATCCCAGGACCAGTTGCCGGCGAGGCCGATGACGCCCTCCGGTGCGTACGGCGCCAGGAGCCACGGGCTCGCGAAGCTCTGCGTGGTGATGCGGGTGTAGATCGTGGGCCCGGACGCGCTGTCGGTCGTCCCCCGCTCCGTCCCGATCGTGTCCACCCCGGTCTCCCGGCCGTTGATCCGCTGGTCGGGCTCCCACCGGCGGCCGCTGAAGTCCTCCAGGGTCACCGCGCGCAGGTACAGCGCGGTCTGCGCGTTCGTGGCATAGGTGATGCGCCCGAACCCGGTGGGATTGCGCAGGTCGCTTCCCAGCGTCACGGCGGGATTCAGGCCCGAGGCGGTACCCCAGACATTGAGGCGCGCACCCTGCGGGAAGGCTCCGGAGGTGAAGCCCGGGACCACCAGGGGCACGAGGACGCTCACGACGACGGCGACGGCGCCGATGACGGCACTGCGGCCGACGAAGCCCGAGGACGCCCTGGCCCCGCCGGCGGCGATCCGGTTCTCGCGCCACTGGGCCAGGGCCAGGAGCAGGAGGAAGCCGAGGACCGTGAGGACGAAGGAGAAGATGCCGACGCCGGCCGGTTTGACGATCGCAGGAGGGACCATGACCACGATCAGGGCGAGACCGCTCACCGCGGGCCTGCGGAGCGTCGTCGAGAGGACGTCGACAAGCAGCGCGATGATCCCGAGCACCGAGCACAGCACCAGGAGGATGCCCGGATCCGCCCCGACGGGGGCCACCTGTGACGCGACCGTCTCGCCCGCCTGCGCCATTAGTCTCCCGAGCTCGGCCCGGGCGCCAGCAGCCGGGATCACGGCCAGGACACTCTGGGCCGGGAGGAACTGCCCGACGAGGGATCCCGCGAGCGCGAGGACACCCGCGAGGGTCGCGAGGTGACCGCCCGGGCGCAGTGTCCGTACGAGCGACGTCACGAGCAGCACCGGAACGATGATCCGGACCAGCGGTAGGAGCCATGTCCACGGCTCCACGACGCCGTTCAGGCTCGTGGCGGCCGCGAGGACGGCCAGGAGGACCGCTCCCGACACCGCCCAGTGCCAGGGGTCGACGGGATGACGGGGTGCCGCAGGCGCGGGAGCGGTGGGCGGTGGGGACGGCGAGAGCGTGGCGGTCATGGCTAACCCTCCCGGATCGGCTGGGCGGAGCCCGCCGTGTCGTTCCGGAGTGGGTCGGCGGCGGTGCGGTCGAGACCCGCCCAGACCACCGGCAGGGCTGCTGCCGGGGAGACGGCCGTCGCGTGCCAGCCAGCGTTCCGCAGGATCTTCAGCGGCCGCCGGGCATCCGCCGGCCGCTCCGTCACGATGACGGCGTAGGAGACCGAGCCGTGGTCGACGACGCCGGCCAGCGCCTGCGCATCATGGTCGGAGAGGACGCCCAGGACGGCGATCAGGGGCCCCCGGTACCGCGTGCTCGCGAGCCCGTCCAGCAGCTGGTCCCCGAAGGCGGCGGGAGGACCCTGGGACGTCCCGGGCGAAGGACGTCCGGTGGACCGCAGCGACCGGTCCTTCGCCACTGCGCGGACCGCGGTGCTGCCGGAGCGCTGCTCCCCATGGGTGTGGCGCCCGTTCTCGGGCGCCAGTTCCAGGGCGGCGAGACCCTCCGCGATCCCCGTGACGGCGCCGGCTCCGTGGTGCTCCTCGTCGGAAGGCGAGGGAGCCGAGGCCGAACGCAGGAGTGCGGGCGCCCCCTGCTGCTCCAGGAACCGCACCGCGTAGTTGCGCTCCAGGAGGTGCGCGCTGATGGACATGACCGCGGTGACGGCCCACTCGAAGGTGGGGGATGTCGACAGGCCGGCGCCGGTCTCGCCCGAGCCGAAGGCAGGGCCGAAGCCCGTACTGAAACTGTGGTGCCGCTGGTCCATGAGGAGGGTGGCCTGCGGCGTGGTGACCGATTCTTCCTGACGGACCATGAGTTCATCGTGACGAGCGGTCGCGGCCCAGTGGACACGCCGCATCGAATCGCCGTGGCGGTACTGACGGGTCATGACGTCGTCGTCACTCGGATTCGCCTGCCGTCTGGTGGACGCGAGGCCGTCGGCACCACGGGATCCGGACAGCACCGACCCCAGCAGCTCCACGGGTGCGGGCGTGACCACCAGGTCTGCGGTCCCGCCGAGCACGTGGCGGGACGTCACGAGACCGAAGGGATCCATGAACTCGGCAGTGATCGGTCCGATGGCGAAGACCCCGCGGGTCGCGCAGCGGAGACGGTACTCGTAGCGTGAGACACCCTCCCGGGTCGGAGCAACGGCGGGGTAGGAGAAGCGCGGGGCGTCCCCGAAGCGTGCCGGCAGGTGCTCCTCCATGGCGATCCGTGCACCACCGGCGACGGACGCGGTCAGCTCGAGGGTCACCGTGGTGGTCGCACCGACCTCCATCGACTCCGGGTGGAAGTGCCGCGCGACGGTGAAGCGTGGTTTGAGGACCCGCAGCACGATCAGGGAGGCCAGGGGAAGTGCCAGGAGCAGGATGCCGACATAGAGCAGATCCCGCCGCCCGAGGGTCTGGGCCGCCAGCAGAGCCACCACGGCGGCGAGCACGAAGCCCCATCCGCGTACGGTGAGGACGCGTGAGGGCAGTCGCTCGAGCAGCGCCATCAGGAGGCCCCAGGTCCTGCGGCGGCGGTACGGGGCGGGGTCGCGGTCACGATCGTCAGCGCCGCTGGGTCTCCCGGGCCACGGGTACCCGCGAGACGACGTCGGCTACGATGCCCGACGCGGTGTCCCCCGCACTGGTGGCCTTGCGGTCCAGCATGAGGCGGTGCGCCAGTACCGCATCGGCCATTGCCGCGATGTCGTCCGGGAGCACGAAGTCGCGCCCCTCCAGTGCGGCTGACGCCTTCGACGCCCTGAGCAGCTGCAGCAGGGAGCGGGGACTCGCCCCGAGCCGGAGCCTGGGGTGCTCGCGGGTAGCCCGCCCCAGTGCCACGGTGTAGTGCTTGACGGACGGCGAGACGTGGACACTGCGCACCTGGCGCATCATCGCGGCGACGTCCGAGACGGTGGCAACGGGGCGGATGCCTGCGAGCGGGCTCACGGACTGGTGCGACTCGAGCATGTCCGCTTCGGCGCCGGCGTCCGGGTACCCCATCGAGATCCGTGCCATGAACCGGTCGCGCTGCGCTTCCGGCAGCGGATAGGTGCCCTCCATCTCGATGGGATTCTGCGTCGCCACCACCATGAAGGGTTCACCGAGCACGTGGGTCCGCCCGTCCACGGTCACCTGGTGCTCCTCCATGCACTCCAGGAGGGAGGACTGTGTCTTGGCCGATGCGCGGTTGATCTCGTCGCCGATCACGATGTTCGCGAAGACGGGACCGGGCCGGAACTCGAACCGGCGCGACTCCTGGTCGAAGATCGACACGCCCGTGACGTCCGAGGGCAGCAGATCGGGCGTGAACTGGATGCGGTTGACGGTGCAGTCGATGGTGCGTGCCAGGGTCTTGGCGAGCATGGTCTTGCCTACGCCGGGCACGTCCTCCAGGAGCAGATGGCCCTGCGCGAGGAGGACCGTGAGTGCGAGGCGGGCGGCGTAGGGTTTGCCGTCGATCACGGTTTCGATGGCACCGAGGATCCGGGTACTGATGTCGTGGAACGCCCGCTCCTGCCCGGGGTCACCGGTCGGAGCCACCAGCCGCGGGTCCTCCCCGGTCTCGGCGGTGTCGTGTCGGGTGTCCATGGGTACCTTCCGGCGGGCGGCTGCAGGGATCGTGGTACTCGGTCGGGCGGGGCCGGTGCGGGCCCGGCCGGCTGATCCAACAGAGTACTAGCTCAACCTGCCCGCCGGGAGATAAGTTCCGTGCGCTGGCTAGGCTTGGCGCCATGCACCTCAGCTCCCATTCGTCCCCGCGTCCATCCGTCCCCGGCGAGACCCCGGCGCCCTACCGGGAGCCTGAGCCCGGGTCCCGGTCCGAGGGCGCCGACGCCCCGCAGCCCAGGTTGCACCGCAGGGGCGGGTACCCGCCGCTCCCGGATCCGCTGCCGGTGCCCGTGATCGACAATCACACGCACTTCGACATCCACGGCGGCGCAGCCGAGGTACCGATCGGTCAGGCACTCGATGCCGCGGAGGCGGCAGGGGTCGCCGGAGCGGTGCAGGTGGGGACGGATCTGGCGTCGTCGCGCCTCACCGCCGCCGTCGTCGACCAGGATCCGCGACTCCTCGGCGCCGTCGCGCTGCATCCGAACGAGGCTCCCCTCCTCGCCGCGGCCGGTCTGCTCGACGATGCCCTGGCCGAGATCGAGGCGCTCGCCGCCGGAGAGCGTGTCCGCGCCCTGGGGGAGACCGGACTGGACTATTTCCGGACCGGGGACGCCGGGCGGGGAAGCCAGCTGGAATCCTTCCGGAGCCATATCGACATCGCCAGACGACTGGGCAAGGCACTGCAGATCCACGACCGCGACGCACACGACGACGTCGTCGCCACCCTCCTCGCCGACGGCGCGCCGGACCGGGTGGTGCTGCACTGTTTCTCGGGCGGTGCCGAGCTCGCCCGGCGGTGCAACGAGCAGGGCTGGTACATGTCCTTCGCCGGAACCGTCACGTTCAGGAATGCCGCGAACTTGCGCGAGGCCCTGCTGACAGCCGATCCCGCCCTCGTCCTCGTGGAGACGGACGCGCCCTTCCTGACCCCGCATCCGCACCGCGGCCGCCCGAACGCCTCCTACGTCATGCCGACCACCGTGCGGGCCATGGCGGAGGTCCTCGGGACGCCGCTCGACACACTCTGCACCCGGTTGACGCTCAACACCGAGGCGGTCTACGGGCGCTGGGACTGAGCGGATCCGCACACGGCCCGCACGCCCGGCACCGGCAGGACCACAGGGCCGCCCGCCGGATACGATGACTTTGTGACCACGCCCCTCCCCGCCGGCCGGCCCGCGTCCCTCCTCGGGGCAGCAGACATCCGCAGACTGGCAGCCGAGCTGGACCTCCGCCCCACCAAGACCCTGGGGCAGAACTTCGTGATCGACGGGAACACCATCCGCCGGATCGTCGCGGCCGCACATCTCGACCCGGCCGAGACAGTCCTCGAAGTGGGGCCAGGGCTCGGATCACTGACCCTCGGGCTCCTCGATGCCGCCGCCCGCGTTGTCGCCGTCGAGATCGATCCGGTGCTCGCCGCACGCCTCCCGGGGACCGTCGGCCACTGGCGGCCGGAGCGCGCCGGAGCGCTCGACGTCGTTCTCGGCGACGCCCTGCGGGTGACGGACCTGCCGCATCCTCCGACGGCGCTCGTGGCCAATCTGCCGTACAACGTGGCCGTGCCCGTGGTGCTGAACCTCCTCGAGAACTTCCCGAGCCTCCGGCACGGGCTGGTGATGGTCCAGGACGAGGTGGCGGACCGGCTCGCCGCCCCTCCCGGGTCACGGACCTACGGCATCCCGTCGGTGAAGGCCGCGTGGTACTCCACCATGACGAAGGCGGGGGTGATCGGCATGAACGTCTTCTGGCCCGCACCGAAGATCGCCTCGGGCCTCGTCCGCTTCACCCGGCGCGAGCCCCCCGACACCGCGGCCTCCCGCGAGGACGTCTTCGCCGTCATCGACGCCGCCTTCGCCCAGCGCCGGAAGACGCTGCGCGCAGCACTCGCGGGCTGGGCCGGCTCTCCCGCGCTCGCGGAACGGGCACTCCGGGCAGCCGGCGTGGATCCGACGGCGCGCGGGGAGGTACTCGACATCACGGCGTTCGCCCGGATCGCCGAGGCGCGGGTGCCTGCCGCCGACGATCCCGGACCCGCATGAGCTGTGGGCTAGGTTGGGGAGCATGATCCCGGGCAGAACAGTCGACCTCCGGTCCGGAGCGAGCTCCGTGCGGGTCCGCGCGCCGGGGAAGATCAATGTGGCGTTGAGGGTGGGGCCGCTCCGTGAGGACGGCTACCACGGGCTCGCGAGCGTGTTCCTCGCCGTGTCGCTCTTCGAGGAGGTCACGGCGACGGCGACGCCGGGCGAGGCCATCAGCGTCAGCGTCAACGGCCAGGGCATGCTCAATCTCCCGGCCGAGTCGATCCCGCTGGACAGCACCAATCTCGCGGTCCGCGCAGCAGGTCTGCTCGCGGACCTCAGCCCCGGTCGCTCCGGAGTGCACCTCGACATCACCAAGCGGGTTCCCATCGCTGGGGGGATGGGCGGTGGGTCGGCCGACGCCGCCGCGGCCCTGCTCGCCTGCGACGCGCTGTGGGGGAGCGGGTTCTCGCGGGACGAACTCGCGAGGATCGCCGTCGATCTCGGCGCCGACGTACCGTTCGCGCTCCTGGGAGGAACCGCCGTCGGACTCGGGGTCGGCGACCGACTGACCTCCGCCATCTCGAAGACACCGCTGCACTTCGTGCTGGTGATCTCGGAGTACGGTCTGTCCACCCCCGAGGTCTACCGCACCCTCGACGAGATCCGGCTGCGCAACGGCACGGAGGTCGATCCGCAGCCCGCCATCGACCCGGCGGTCCTCGGGCACATGCGTGCGGGCGACGCCGCTGCCCTGGCGCCCCTGCTGCACAACGACCTGCAGGAGGCCGCACTCGAGCTCGCACCGGGATTGCGGGATATCCTAGGGACGGGATCGGACGCCGGCGCCCTCGCCGGGATAGTCTCCGGATCCGGTCCCACCATCGCCTTCCTCACCCGGAGCTCGGGCCATGCGGCCCAGCTGCAGTCCCTCCTGGAAGCCGAGGGGCTGCACGCCAGGTCCGTCCACGGACCGGCGCACGGCGCCCGGCTCGCGCCGGAGTCCGCGGGCTGAACTCCCGATCCAACCGAAAGCAGTCCTTCCTTGGCACACCTGATCGGCGCGGAGAATCTCAGCGTCGCCTTCGTCACCCGTACCATCCTCGACTCGGTCTCCCTCGGCATCGAGGAGGGTGACCGCATCGGCGTCGTCGGCCGCAACGGCGACGGCAAGTCGACCCTGCTGCGCCTGCTCGCCCAGCGCGGCACTCCCGACTCCGGTCGGGTCACCAAGCGTCGCGACGTGACCGTCGGCTATCTCGACCAGTCGGACGTGCTCGACGGCGACCTCGAAGTGGGGCGGGCGATCGTGGGCGACCAGGCGGATCACGAGTGGGCGTCGAACCCCCGGATCCGCGACGTCATGGGTGGCCTCGTCTCCGAGGTGGACTGGCACGCCCGGATCTCGTCGCTCTCCGGCGGTCAGAAGCGGCGGGTGGCGCTCGCGAAACTCCTCATCGCGGACGACGACGTCATCATGCTCGACGAGCCCACCAATCACCTGGACGTGGAGGGTGTGGCCTGGCTCGCCCGGCACCTGCAGCAGCGCTGGCGGGCGAACGAGGGCGGCATGCTCGTGGTCACCCACGACCGCTGGTTCCTGGACGAGGTCTGCAACCACACGTGGGAGGTGCACGACGCCGTCGTCGACGACTTCGAGGGTGGGTACGCCGCCTACGTACTGGCGCGCGCCGAACGCGACCGCATGGCCTCCGTGGTGGAGTCCAAGCGTGTCCAGCTCGTCAAGAAGGAGCTCGCCTGGCTGCGCCGTGGTGCTCCGGCGCGGACCGCCAAGCCGAAGTTCCGCATCGAGGCCGCCAACGAGCTGATCGCCGATGTCCCGGAGCCGCGGGACTCCCTGGCCCTGAGCAAGATGGCGATGTCGCGCCTCGGGAAGGACGTCCTGGATCTCGAGGACGTCAGTCTGACCATCGACGACGGGCAGACTCCGGAACGGACACTCTTCGACGGGATCACGCTGCGCCTCGCGCCCGGACAGCGGCTGGGACTCGTGGGCGTCAACGGTTCCGGCAAGACCACGCTGCTGCGGCTGCTCAACGGTGATATCGCACCCACGTCCGGCAAGTACAAGCGAGGCAAGACCGTGCAGACCGCCGTGCTGTCGCAGGAGGTCCGTGAGCTCGACGACGTGAGGGACAGCCGGGTCATCGAGGTCATCGAGTCGGAGAAACGCGTCTTCGCCGTCGGTGGCAAGGAGGTCTCCGCCAGCCAGCTCGTGGAGCAGCTCGGCTTCACGAACGAGAAGCAATGGACCCGCGTGAGCGAGCTCTCGGGTGGCGAACGGCGTCGCCTGCAGCTGCTGCGGCTGCTCGTCGGCGAACCGAATGTCCTGATGCTCGATGAACCCACGAACGATCTGGACACCGACACCTTGTCCGCCATCGAGGATGTCCTCGATGGCTGGCCCGGAACCCTCGTGGTCGTCTCGCACGACCGCTACCTGCTGGAGCGCGTCACCGATTCCCAGATGGCGCTCCTCGGTGACGGCAGGCTCCGCGATCTGCCCGGTGGGGTGGACCAGTACCTGGAGCTGCGCACCGCCGCCGGGCCCCTGACGGCCACCGGCAGTGCGGCCTCGCCGGCCGTCAGCGGCGGATCCGGCAGCACCTCGACCGAGGCCGAGCTCCGCCAGGCACGCAAGGATCTCACCCGGATCGAACGGCAGATCTCCAAGGTGGACACCCAGAAGGGGAAGCTGCAGCAGCAGATGAACGACGCCGGGGCGAGGGCCGATGCGGACTTCGGCTCCATCGCGGAGATCAACGTCCGGCTGCAGGATCTGCAGACGGAGATCGAGGGTCTCGAGGCCCAGTGGATGGAGACCTCGGAGATCCTGGGGGAGTAGCGCCCGCCCCGGCCGAAGAGGCAGGCGGGTCGCCTGGCACTACGTGGGCCCGGTCACCGAAGTCAGGTACCCGCGGTCCGTGGTCACGTAGTGTGCACGGGCAATTACTCTTGTCCGCCCGGGGGCAGCGGTATTGGCTGGGGACAGTTGGTCATGGGGAAACCGCGTCCGGGGGAAAGATGTCCTATCACGTCAGTGTCGATGTAGGAACGAGCTATACAGCCGCCGCGATCATCAGGGTCGGAGGAGCTCAGCAGGATCCGCAGATCCTCTCGCTCGGTGTCCGCGCAACCTGCATTCCCTCCCTGGTCTTCGTGGACGACGACGGCTCTTTCCTGGTGGGAGACGCGGCGGAGCGTCGCGGCATGCTCCGCCCGGACCGCCTCGCCCGGGAGTTCAAACGTCGCGTGGGTGACGACGTCCCGCTGGTGATGGGTGAGCATGCGGTGCTCGCCGAGGATCTCTTCGCGTCCGTCGTCCGTCATGTGGTGGACCATGCCCGGGAACGCGAGGGTGGGTCCGCGGACTCGGTGACCGTGACGCATCCTGCCGCGTGGGGCGAGTACCGCACCACCTCGATCCGGAATGCGGTGGCCCGTGCGGGCATCGAGGACATCGTCCTCATGACCGAGCCGGAAGCGGCCGCGCTCTCCTACGCCGGGCAGCAGCGGGTGGCGCCGGGCAGCACCTTCGCCGTCTACGATCTGGGCGGCGGCACCTTCGACGCCACCGTCCTGGTCAAGGACGCGGACACCTTCACCGTCCTGGGCGAACCCGCAGGGCTGGAACGGCTCGGCGGGGCCGACTTCGACCAGGAGGTGTTCGCCCATGTGGTGCGGTGCCTCCCGGAGCGGTTCGCGGAGCTCGATCCCACGGCGGACGAGACCCTCCAGGCACTGGCACGGCTGAGGAAGGAGTGTTCGGAGGCGAAGGAGGCCCTGTCCACCGACGCCGATGCCACCATTCCCGTGTATCTTCCGGGTAGCCAGGCCGGGATCCGCCTCGTGAGGTCGGAGTTCGAGGCGATGATCGAGCCCGCTGTCGACGAGACCGTCGAAGCGCTCCGGGGTGCCCTGGACAGGGCTGGGGTGGCCCCCGGCGAGCTCTCCGCGATCCTGCTGATCGGAGGGTCCTCCAGGATCCCGCTCGTGGCACAGCTCCTCTCCCGGGCGTTCGACAGGCCCCTCGCCGTCGACGCCGATCCGAAGGCATCGATCGCCCTCGGAGCGGCTCTCGCCGCGGGGGCGCTCCAGGAGGAACGGGTGGGCAGCACCCCCGCGGTCGTCGCAGGGAACGAGCAGGACGCCGCACGCCTACCTCTCCCGACGCCTACCCACGCCGTCGCGACGCAGCACGGTTTCGTCGCACAGCACGGGCCGGCACTCCATGCAGCACGTCGTCGGACCGGCGCCCGGGCCGCACTGGTGATCGGCGCCGTGGCCATGCTCGGCGTGGCGACGGCCACTGCGGCCGGCATACCGACGCCGCTCTCGGCCCTGAGCTCCCTCGCCGGCGGGAGCCCGGCGGAAGCCGCTCAGTCGACATCCGATGCGCCCGGCGCCGGCAGGAGCGCGGGAGCCACCCCGAGCGCCGGTGCCACCCCGAGCGCGGGTGCCACCCTGCTCGACCGTGCGCAGGCGGCGCTCGGTGGAGACCTTCCCGAAGGACCACGTGCAGCCGGAGACCCGGTAGGCGATCGCTCCGACCGACCGACGACGAAGACGTCCGGGGAGCGCGGTTCAGGAACAACGGGTTCCTCGTCGGCCACTACTCGAGATGACGCAGCCGATGCGAGCTCAGAGCAGAAATCCGGGCAGAAACCCGGGTCGGGGAAGCCGTCGTCGGGGCCTGCACCGTCGGATACCTCCGAGGACGCACCGTCCACCGCGACCAGCGACCGGCCCACCGGTTCGCCGGCTCCGTCCTCCCGACCGATCTCACCTTCCGCGCCGTCGCCGCAACAGCCAGGGCCCACCCCCGCTCCGGGGCAGGGGTCACCGACATCCCCGGCGCCTGTGGGACCCACACCGACCACACCGGCTCCTTCGGTTCCCGTCCCTGCTCCCGGGCCCGGCAGTACACCTGTCGAGCCTGATCCGACGCCCCCTGCTCCCACACCCGGCCCGACCACACCGATGGTCCCCGGACCGTCCGGTCCCGATCCCGCGCCCTCCGAGCCGCCCGCACCGGAGCCTTCCACGCCGGCCTCCTCCGCACCGAACCCCTCCGCCCCGAACCCCGGAGACGCAGGCGCGGCCGGAGATGGCGCTGTGGCGGATCCCACCCTCCAACCATCCCCGCCCGAACCGTCCTCGACCCCGGTCGGAACGCCCGTCCCCACGGAGGGATGAGTGATGCGCGTCGATTACGCAGAACCCGTCCGTGCAACCGCGGAGGCCGACGGCGCCGGGCTCGTCCCGGGCGATCCCGGTCTTCGCGCGGCGGTGCTCGCGCTGGGAATCGGATTCCGTCCGGACGGTCCTGTCCCACCCCACGGGTGCGGTACCGGTGCATCGTTCCCGTCCCTGGTCAGGAAGGCCGCGGAGGACGGCCTGCTGGTCGGGGGTCGGCCCCTGCCCCACGTGCTCGACAGCGTGCTACGTGAGGCAGACATCTTCCAGGTGCGACGACTCCAGCGGTCACTCATCGACGTGCACGACGATCACGGCATCCCGCTGGGCGGTCTGGCCCGGGATCTCGCCCGTGGAGGACTGCAGGACCCGCGGCTGCCACCGCTCCTGGTCCAGGAAGCGACACAGGCGCTCGTGGACCACCCCGACCGGGCGGTGGACCTGTTCGATCTCGCCGTGGCCGCCGGCGCGGATCCGGACTCCCTCGCTGCAGCACGCGCCGAGGCCGCAGCAGCCTCCGGCGACCTGAATACCGCCTGCCGGATCCTCGACGACTACTTCGCGGCCCATCAGGATCGCGTGCAGGACGGGACGGACGCATCGGACCCACCCGACCTCACCCGGGCGGTGCGGGTCTCGGCGAGCGTCTGGGCGCAGCGTGGCATGATGTCCCGTGCAGCCGACGTCCATCGATGGGCTGCCCTCCGGGACCCGAGTGCCTCGGATCCACTGGCCGTCGTCGCGCTCGTCGCAGCGGGAGATCCCGACGGCGCACGAGGAATCCGCGCAGATCCTTCCGCAACCGGGTCGCCGTCGCTGACCCAGGTGGCGGCGATGCTCCTCGCCGACGGCACACTGGCCGGACTCTCGTCGTCGCCGAGGGCGCTTCCCCTTCTCGTGCGGGCTTCCGACACCCTGACGGCATCAGGGCGGCTGCTGCCGAGCGCCGAATCCCCGGCTGCCCTGGCCGGAGTCGCCGCCATCATGGCGGGGGCCCCAGCCACGGCTCGATCAGTGCTCACCGCGGCGCTCGAAGGCTGCCAGGGCAAAGGCGGGATGCGCGCCCGGCTGTGCCTGATCGCCGCGTGGGCAGCGATGCTCGAGGATCAGCTCGATGAGGCGCGCGCTCTCATCGCCGAAGCCCGAACGGCCGACGAGGATCTCGTCCCACGTGACGAGGTCCTGCTGTGCGCGCTGCAGGTCGGACTCGCACGGCGGACCGATGACACCGCCGGCCTCGTCCACGGATGGCAACGGGCCCACGAAGCTCTGCTCCACGTGTCGGTGGACCTGTTCTCGCTCCTGCCGCTGGGTGAACTCGTGATCGCCGCAGCGCGGCTGCGCAAGGCAGAGGTCCTGGAGCCGTACATGGAGGAAGCCTGGGCCCTCCTCGGACGCCTCGGCGAGCCGGCGCTCTGGACGGTTCCCCTGCGCTGGTGCGTCGTCCAGGCCGAGCTGCTGCTGGAACGGCCCGATCGCCTCGCGCCGCACGCCGCGGCCCTCGTGTCAGGAGCGGTGGATTATCCGCTGGCGGGTACCTACGCCGCAGCGGGTGGGGCCTGGGTCAGGGTGTTGGGTGGCCGGTTCGACCCGGACGCCGTCGAGGCCGCGGCGCGCGGACTGGCCGAGGTGGGCCACGGATGGGACGGCGCCCGGCTGGTCGGCCATGCGTCCGCCCGGGCAGCCGACCGGACAGACATGGTTCGCCTGCTCGCGTGTGCTCGTGATCTCCGACCGATCCCGCGACGGTCGAGCACGGTGCAGCACACCCAGGCCCAGCCGACGTCCTTCTCCGGGACTCCTGCTCCGGCAGGGCGCCAAGCAGCAGATCCCGGACCCTCACGGGACGGGGCGGACCCCGCCGGCACCCCTGCCACCACGGACGCCGCGCAGGCAGCCGAGCCCATGGGCGCCTTCCTGACCGACCGGGAACGTGAGATCGCGACGTTCGTGGTGCAGGGCCGCACCTACCGCGAGATCAGCGAGACCGTCTTCATCTCCCCCCGCACGGTCGAGCACCACGTGGCCCGGATCCGGCGGCGCCTCGGCGCCGATACCCGTTCCGACCTGCTCGCTCGCCTTCGCCTGCTCACCCAGGACACCGGTGCGGGCGCCGGCATCCCCATGAGCCCCTAATGCACCGACCCCGAATCCCCTAACAGGGGCCGCCACGGTGGGGGGCACCGCCCCGATGCCACGGCGCCGGACCCGATCATAGGTTTGCATCAAGCCCGGCAAGGACGCCGTGCCGAACCGGTACCGAGACACTGAGAAGGATTCCCAATGACTACTCTCGCGAACGATCTGCTCGACTTCCTCATGAACCTCTTCCGCGATGCCGATGCAGCCAACGAGTTCATCGCCGATCCCGAAGGCACCCTCGCCGCAGCAGGACTCGGCGGCGTCTGCATGGACGATGTCGACTCGGTCATGCCGGTCGTCCTCGACTACGCACCGGTCAACGCGTCCTTCGACCGCACCTACATGACCGGTGGCAATTCCTCCGGCGATGTGGCTCCGATGATGCCGGGTGCCGGTGGGGCGCCGAGTGTCATCGGGAGTGCGGGCGGCGGCATGGGCGGCGGTGCGACAGGCGGCATGGGTGGCGGCAGCATGGGCGGCGGTGTGACAGGCGGCCAGGGCGGCGGCAGCATGGGTGGTGGTGCGACAGGCGGCCAGGGCGGCGGCAGCATGGGTGGTGGTGCGACAGGCGGCCAGGGCGGCGGCAGCATGGGAGCCGGCGGCCACGGAGGAGCGGGCGGTGCCGGAGGAGCGGGCGGTGCCGGAGGCTCGGGCGGCAACGGGGGCGGCTCGACCGCACCGGTCACGCCGGGAAGCCCTGCGACGGGTGGCGACGACAGCGACCACGGCAACGCGGTCCAGCAGCTCATGCACGTGGTCAACAACTACTCCTACACCTCCTCGGTGGACGACCGGGACACGATCGTCGACAGCTCGGTGAACCAGAACATCTGGGCCAACGGCGATGTCAACCAGATGTTCGACAACGACGCGTACGTGGCGTCCGGCGATCACGCCGTGGCAGCCAACGGCGACGCGGCCGTGGACAACTCCGTGGACAACTCGGTCGACAACTCCCAGAACAGCTCCACCAACGTCTCTGCGGGTGGAGGTGCCAGCGTTGCCATCGGCACCACGACCGACTCCTACAACGACAACTCGGACAACTCCACCACGACCACGGACTCAGGGAACGACAACTCGAACAACTCCACGACGACCGTCATGACGGATTCCAACAACGACAACTCGACGGACAACTCCACGAGGGACTCCAACAACGACAGCTCGACGAACACCGTCATCTCGGATTCCTACAACAACAGCTCGGACAACTCCGACAATTCGGATAATTCGGACAACTCGGTCACCGATTCCTACAACGACAACTCGGATAATTCGGCCACGGATTCCTACAACGACAATTCCGACAACAGCGACAACTCGGACAACAGTGACAATTCCGACAACTCGGTGGACCTCGATGTGGCCATCACCGATTCGTTGAACGACAACTCGACCAACACCGACAACTCGGTCAACGATTCGCTGAACGGCAACACCCTCAACACCGACAACTCCGTCAGTGACTCGTTCAGCGACAACTCGACCGCCACGGACAACTCGGTGGACCTCGATGTGGACATCACCGACTCGCTGAACGACAACTCGAGCACGGACAACTCGATCAGTGATTCGCTGAACGACAACTCGAGCACGGACAACTCGACGAGCGACTCGTTCAACGACAGCTCCACGAACACGGACAACTCGGTCACCGATTCGCTGAACGGCAACAGCCTGGCCATGGACAACTCGGTCACCGACAACTCGGTGGATCTTTCTGTCGACGTCACCGACTCGTTCAACGACAACTCGACGATCGAGGACTCCTACAACGACAACTCGGTCGACACCGAGCTGGCCGTCGAGAACTCGTTCAACGACGAGTCGGTCGACACCGAGCTGGTCGTCCAGGACTCCTTCAACGACAACTCGATGAACGAGTTCACCTCGGTCGACGACTCCTTCAACCAGGACAACTCGCTGGATGTGGACGTCGACACCGACGTCCACCTGGAGGAGGCTGGTCACTAGGCGGCACAGCACACGATAGTCGGGTAACGGTCCGGCCCAGCGGGAAGCACTCCCGCTGGGCCGGACCGTTGCCGGATCCGGCGGACGAGGGGTTGCACGATGGTTGATCTGGTCAGCATGGTGGAGGGTGCCATCGAGCTGGTGGTGGTCGGAGAACGGGGCGACCTCAGGCAACGGCTGGAACAGACCCTTCGCCGGCTCGGCGACCCTGATGTCAGGGTGATCGTCGTCGGCGAGTTCAAGCAGGGCAAGAGCAAGCTCATCAACGCACTCGTCAATGCTCCGGTCTGTCCCGTGGATGACGACATCGCGACCTCGGTGCCGACCGTGGTCCGCTGGGGTGATCCTGCTTCCGCCGTCGTGGTCGTGGCAGCCGGGGAGTCCGCAGCGGGGCAGGACGGCGGGCCACCGGAGCGACGGCCGATTCCGCTCGAGGACATTGCGCACTACGTCTCGGAGCGGCACAATCCGGGCAACGAGCAGCGCCTGGCCGCCGCCGAGATCGGGCTGCCCCGCAAGATCCTCGAACGAGGGCTGTCGATCATCGATTCACCCGGTGTGGGCGGGCTGGACTCGGCGCACGCGCTGACCACCCTGACGGCACTGCCGACGGCCGACGCCATGCTTCTCGTGTCCGACGCCTCCCAGGAGTACACCGAGCCCGAACTCCGCTTCCTGAAGCAGGCCCAGCGCATCGTGCCCACGGTGGCCTGCGTGCTCTCGAAGACGGATCTGTACCCCCAGTGGAGGAGGATCGCCGATCTTGATCGGGGGCATCTCGACCGCGCCGACGCGACCTCGGTGCCGTTGCTCCCCGTCTCGTCGGACCTCCGCCTGCACGCCGCGCAGACCAACGACGCGGAGCTCAACCAGGAGTCCGGCTTCCCCGAACTCGTGACCTACCTCCTCCACGAGATCGTGGGAAAGGCCGCGGCGGTCCAGAAGCGGTCGGTCGCCCAGGACCTGCTCTCGACCGCCGAGCATCTGCAGCTGGCGCTGCGGACCGAACTCAGCGCCCTCGAGAATCCCGACGGTGTCAGGGAGCTCCTCGCCGGACTCGAGGAGACGAAGGCCGAAGCCGACCAGCAGCGTCGTCGGTCGGCGCGCTGGCAGGTCACCCTCAACGACGGCATGTCCGACCTGATCGCCGACATGGAACACGACCTGCGGGATCGCCTGCGCAGGATCCAGCGCGAGGCCGAGACGGCCATCGACGCCGCTGATCCGGGGGAGGTGTGGGACCAGTTCGCGCAGTGGCTGGAGCAGCGCGTCGCCGCTGCGGTCTCCGACACGTTCGTATGGACGAATGAACGCTCCCAGTGGCTGGCGGGGGAGGTCGCCGAGCTGTTCGCACGCGACGAGGTTCCCCTCCCGCTGCTCCAGGTGTCGGGTACCGACGACGTCCTCACACCGGTCGAAGAGGTCCCCGATCTCGATCCGGGCAGGGTGAGCCTGCCAGGCAAGGTCCTCATCGGCATGCGCGGTTCCTACGGGGGCGTGCTGATGTTCGGACTGCTCACCGGCATCATCGGCATGTCACTGATCAATCCGCTGTCGGTCGGCGCCGGCCTGCTCCTGGGACGCAAGGCCTACCGCGAGGACAAGGAAGCGCGCCTGAAGCGCAGGCAGGCAGAGGCGAAGACCATGGTGCGACGCCAGATCGACGACGTCGTCTTCCAGGTCGGAAAACAGCTCAAGGACCGCCTGCGACTCGTCCAGCGCGAGACCCGCGACCATTTCGCGGAGATCGCCGAGGAGTACCACCGGTCCCTGGCCGATTCCGTCGCCGCGGCACAGCGCACGTCCTCCTCCCAGGCCAAGGACAGGGAGCACCGCATCCGCGAGGTGAAGGGGTTGCTCGAGCAGGTCTCCTCACTGCGGCGACAGGCGGCAGCCCTGGCTCCCGACGTCGTGCGCGCTCCGGACGTGACCGGGGATGCCGTGAAGGCCGGCTCGTGACCGACACCCTGGCGGAGGTCGAGCAGCTTCTCACCCAGGCGCGCTCCGCCTACGGCGACGATCCTGCCGTGGGCGCCCTGCTCGAGGACCTCGCCGAGCGCCTGCACGAGCCGCTGCGGGTGGCCCTGGCGGGGATGATGAAGGCCGGGAAGTCGACCCTCCTGAACGCCGTCATCGGCGAGGAGATCGCGCCGACCGACACGGGTGAATGCACCAGGATCGTCACCTGGTACCGCTGGTCGGCCACTCCGCGGATCACACTCCACCGCACGGACGGTGGACAGGTGCTCCTTCCGGTGCGACGCGTGGCCGGACGGCTCGACTTCGACCTCGGTGGCCTGCGCTCCGACGAGGTGCACAGACTCGTCGTGGACTGGCCTGCCGAGAGTCTGCGCCACCTGACGCTGATCGACACCCCCGGCATCGCGTCCCTCTCCACCGACCTCTCGGAGCGCAGCCTGAAGCTGCTGACCCCCGAGGACCGGGCCTCGGAGGCCGACGCCGTCATCTATCTGATGCGTCATCTGCACGCGTCCGATCTCGATTTCCTCGAGGCGTTCCGCGATGACAGCACCGGCAGTTCCGGGACCGTCAACGCCCTCGCCGTGCTGTCCCGTGCTGACGAGGTGGGGGCTGGGCGGATCGATTCACTGATCTCGGCGGCGGGTATCGCCGATCGGTATCGCGCCGATCCGGCGCTGCGGGCGCTGGCCCTCGACGTCGTGCCTGTCGCGGGTCTGCTGGCACAGAGCTCGCGAACCCTGCGGCAGGAGGAGTTCGGAGCCCTCGCGGCCCTTGCTGCCCTCGACAAACCGGTGCGCGAGAAGATGCTGCTCTCGGCCGACCGTTTCATACGCCCTGATGCCGGACTGCAGGTGGATGCGGAGCTGCGTGCGTCCCTCCTGGACCGCTTCGGTGTATTCGGGATCCGGTTGGCCTGCGCGCTGCTGCGAGGAGGCGTTGCCAACTCGTCGGAGCTGGCCGTGGAACTCGCCAGACGCAGTGGCCTCGATCAGCTTCTGCAACTCGTCCAGCGTCAGTTCAGGGCGCGCTCGGACCAACTCCGGGCACGGACGGCGCTGCAGGCCGTCCGTGAGCTGGTCCAGGCCCACCCGACTCCGCAGGGTCGGAGTCTGCTGGGGTCGATCGAGAGAATCGAGGCCGGAGCTCACCAGATCCGCGAGCTCAGGCTGCTCTCCGCCCTGCGGTCCCGGGTTGTTCCGCTGGGTGCCGGGGATGCCCGGGATGCCGAGCGGCTCATCGGGGGTTCCGGCGTTACTCCCGCCCACCGGCTGTCACTCGGCGACGAGGCAGCCGCGGAGGAGGTCGCGTCCACCGCGATGGCGGAACTGCGCCGGTGGCGCCTGGTCGCGGAGAATCCGCTCACCGATCGCGGAGCGCTCGAAGCATGCCAGGTGGTGATCCGTTCCTGCGAACAACTGCTCCGCGACGTTCGTCCTCCGGAACACTCAGCGTCCGGTACAGGCTCGGTGGCTTCAGGGCCGGTGCGTGGCCGTGCCGTCGCGGGGCTCCCGGAACCAGCGCGAGGAGGCGGGCAGGAGAGCGACGAGCAGGGCTGCGGCAGCCAGGACCGCCTGGACCACGAGGAGGACGAACGGGAGCTGGAGACCGCCGGAGTCGTCGGTGAGGAACGCCGACGCCAGAAGCACCGAGCCTAGGTTCAGGACGAGCAGGACGGCGAGTACCCAGCGGGTCCAGCCGCGTCCCGCCAGGAACGGCCTGATCAGGACCGCCTCTGCGAGGAGGACGATCAGCAGCGCCCCGACGGTGCCCCAGAAGGCGATCAGGGCCACTGTCTCGAGGTCAGCGTCGGCGAGGCCGGCATCGAGCTCACCTGCGGTCCGGCGCAGGTAGGACAGGGGGCCTTCCCGGTCCAGGACGCGCAGGACGACGGCGGCCAGGCCCACCACCACGCTGCCGAACCACAACCGGCCCGCGAGGCGTACGGACCCCGCCGGCGTCCGCGTCGGAGGGATGGGGGGAGGGGTGGTGTCGGACATCTCGGGGCGGGGAGGACGCATGGTCAGAATCTAGCGCGGTGGCCCTCCCGCTTCAACGATCCGGGCCCTCGCCGCACGACCCGGACCGGCCCGGGGGAAGTCGCTGCGGAGGAAACTCCGTGGCAAACTAGGTAATCGTGCGCAGGTGCCCCCGGCAGGAGGTAGCACCGCGGCATGGTCCGCCCTGGTGTAATGGCAGCACCCCAGCCTTTGGAGCTGTGGAGTATAGGTTCGAATCCTATGGGCGGAACGGCGAGAGCCCCGGTACCCCGTCCCTGCCGGACGCGGGACCGCCCCAGCAGACCATCGGTAGGAGTTCCCACCTCGTGAACCACCAGAGCGCAGACCCGACAGCACGGCCGCATCGATCGGCGGACGGGCCGTCCGCGGTGATCGTCCTGGCAGCCGGTGCAGGCACCCGCATGAGGTCACGCACCCCCAAGATCCTGCATCCCCTCGGAGGGCAGTCCATGGTGGCACATGCGCTCGCCGCCGCCCGGGGAGTTGCCCCCCGCGATCTCGTCGTCGTCGTGCGGCACGAACGGGACCTCGTCGCGGACCACGTTGCCGGACTCGACGATTCTGCCCTCCTGGTGGACCAGGACGATGTGCCGGGCACGGGACGGGCGGTCCAGGTGGCCCTCGACGCGCTCGATCAGCGTGCCGGAGCCATCGAGGGCACCGTGGTCGTCTCCTATGCGGATGTGCCGTTGCTGGAGGCGACGACACTCGAAGCCCTCGTCGGTGCCCACGAGCAGCAGGGCAACGCCGTCACCGTGCTCACCGCCGAGCTCGAGGATCCTACGGGGTACGGGAGGATCCTCCGCGCCGCCGACGGCACGGTGACCGCGATCGTGGAGCACAAGGACGCCGACGAGGACCAGCGGGCCATCTCCGAGGTCAACTCGGGAATCTACGCGTTCGACGCCGGAGCGCTGCGATCCGGGCTCGAGCGCATCGACGCGAACAACGCGCAGGGTGAGCTGTACCTCACCGACGTCCTCGGGTTCGCCCGCGCGGACGGCGGGCGGGTGGCAGGACTGCTCGTCGAGGACCACTGGCAGGTGGAGGGTGCCAACGACCGGGTGCAGCTGGCCGGCCTGGGTGCCGAGCTGAACCGGCGAACCCTGGAACGCTGGATGCGCGGAGGTGTCAGCATCGTCGACCCGGCGTCCACCTGGATCGATGTGTCCGTGGAACTCGACGAGGACGTGACGATCCTCCCGGGTACCCAGCTGCACGGGGCGACGCGGATCGCCCGGAACGCGGTGGTCGGCCCCGACACCACCCTCACCGACGTCGTCGTCGCGGAGGGTGCGCACGTCGAGCGGACCCACGGCAGCGGCGCCCGCATCGGAGCGGGCGCCAGCGTGGGTCCGTTCACCTTCCTGCGGCCGGGTACCGTGCTCGGGGAGGACGGGAAGATCGGAGCCTTCTACGAGACCAAGAACGTGGTCGTCGGCCGCGGGTCCAAGCTCTCCCACCTCGGGTATGCGGGCGACACGGAGATCGGCGAGTACACGAACATCGGCTGCGGGAACATCACGGCCAACTACGACGGCGTCGGCAAGCACCGCACCTCGATCGGATCCCATGTCCGGACGGGCTCCAACACGGTGTTCGTCGCGCCCGTGACGATCGGCGACGGGGCCTACACCGGCGCCGGGGCGGTGGTCCGCAAGGACCTGCCGGCCGGAGCGCTCGGTCTCAGCGTCCTGTCGCAGCGCATCATCGAGGACTGGACGGTGTCCAACAGGCCGGGCACGGCGTCGGCCGATGCGGCACGGTCCGGCACGGCCCCCGTTCCATTTGGAGAACCACACGAAGGCGGACAGTCATGAGCGAGATCACGGCACGCGGCGAGAAGAAACTGGTGCTGGCATCCGGGCGCGCGCATCCGGAGCTGGCGGAGGAGATCGCCTCCTGGCTCGGTACCGAGCTGCTCCCCGTCTCGGCCTACGACTTCGCGAACGGTGAGATCTACGTGCGCTCGGGGGAGAGCGTCCGCGGCACGGACGTCTTCGTGATCCAGGCGCACCCCGCTCCACTGAACAACTGGTTGATGGAGCAGCTCATCATGGTCGATTCCCTCAAGCGGGCCTCGGCGAAGCGCATCACCGTCGTCTCGCCCTTCTATCCCTATGCGCGGCAGGACAAGAAGGGGCGCGGACGCGAGCCGATCTCGGCCCGCCTGGTCGCGGACATGTACAAGACCGCAGGGGCCAACCGGTTGATGTCCGTCGATCTGCACACCTCGCAGATCCAGGGGTTTTTCGACGGCCCGGTCGATCACCTCATGGCCATCCCCCTGCTCGCCGACTACATCCGTACCCGGGTCGACGCCGAGAACATCACGGTCGTCTCACCGGACACGGGGCGTGTCCGCGTGGCGGAGCAGTGGGCGGAGCGGCTCGGAGGGGCGCCGCTGGCCTTCGTCCACAAGAGCAGGGACCTGACGGTGCCGAACCAGGCGGTCTCGAAGCAGGTGGTGGGGCAGGTCGAGGGGCGCACATGTGTGCTGATCGACGACATGATCGACACCGGGGGTACCATCTCGGGCGCCGTCCAGGTCCTGAAGAACGCCGGGGCGAAGGACGTGATCATCGCTGCCACGCACGCGGTGTTCTCCGACCCTGCCGCCCGCCGCCTCGCCGAGTCCGGGGCCAGGGAAGTGGTGGTCACCAACACCCTTCCCATCCCGTCCGAGAAGCGCTTCCCCCAGCTGACGGTCCTCTCGATCGCACCCCTGATCGCGCGTGCCATCCGGGAGGTGTTCGACGACGGCTCGGTGACGAGTCTGTTCGACGGCATCGCCTGAGGGGTTCCTGCGGGCGCACCGGGTGGTGCCGCGTCGGGAAGCGAGTAGCCGGCGACGGATCCGCGTAGCTCGTCCACGTAGGCTTCCGCCGACATCCGTATACGCCACTCGTGCTGGGGCGCGGATTCCTTCCTAGGCTTCCTCGAAAGGAAGTCTCACGAGCTGGGAAGCCGGTCCCTATGCCTACGCAGAATCTGCTCCGGGTGCCACCCATGGCCCGGGAGCGCACTGTACGCCGGGACCCTGGCGGGCAGCAGCAACGCTCCTACGACCGATTCACGGGCCATGGAGAGCTCCTGCACCGGAGCGGTACCCGATGAGCTCGCCTGCGGCAGCGCCCACCCCCACGTACCCGAGCAGGGACAACCTGCTCGTCGACATCCAAGCCGCGCTGCGTCAGGACGGCGGGGGCGGAGTCCTCGTCTACGGCGGGCGGGGGATGGGGAAGACCGCGTTGGCGCAGCGCACGCTCGATGCCGCGGGGGACTGCCCTGCGCCTGTCCTGATCGTCCCAACGCCGGCGTTGAGGGATGTTCCCTACGGGGCACTGGCGCCTCTGCTCGGCGGAGCCGATCCAGCAGAGCTGGTCTCGCCGCTGTCGGTCCTGCGCGTCGTGCTGTCCTTCCTCCGTGGCCGCTCGGCCGGTCAGGGGGTCGTCGTCGTCGTCGACGACCTCCATCTCCTCGATCGTGAGAGTACCGCCCTGCTGACCCAGCTGGTGGGCACCCGGGCCCTGCAGGTCGTCGGGTTCGCACCCTCTCCGACGGCGCTCTCCGACGACGTCGTCGCACTCGCGAAGGAGGGCCTGCTCGGGCAATGGATGCTCGAGCCGCTGACCGACCTCGACGTGGACCTCCTGTGCAGCACGATGCTGGGCCCCGACGTCGCACGTGGTGTCGGCAACCGCCTCCGAGCCCGAGCGGGCGGCAGTCCGCTGTTCCTGGAGCCGATCCTCGACGAGGCCGTCGGCGACGGGTCGCTCCGTGCGGTCGACGGCGTGTGGGTGCTCGAGGACACCGAACTGGCCGTCCCTGCCGGCGCCACGCGAGCCGTGGCCCTCATGGTGGGACAGCTCTGCCCCGCCGAGAGGACGGCTCTCGAGCTCACCGCACTCGCCGGGATGGTCGATCCCGCGGACCTGGTCCGGTTCAGTGGGGCCTCGGTCTCCTCGCTGCTGCACGAGGGTCTGCTCGGGAGAGTGACAGAACGAGGCTGCACCTACCTGGAGAACCGCCTCGTTCCCGGACACATCCTTCGGACCACGGTCTCGTCGGAACGGAGTCGTGCCCTGCTGCAGGAGCTGCGCGCGGTGGCGTCCGACCACAGGTCCATCCGCCCAGAGGCACGGATCCGTCGCGCCGTGTGGGAGCTCGAATGCGGCGAGTCCGTCCCGGACGAGCGACGACTGGACCTTGCGGAACTGGCTTTGTGGAATGCCGATCCACGCGCGGCGCTGGAGCTCGCCCGCGGGATCCGCACACCGGACCACCGTGCCGTCGCAGCCCTGTACAGCTCCACGGCGCTGCTGGCCCTGGGTCGGCCGGACGAATCGCGGGCGGCAGTACCGGACGGGGCCGCGGGTACCTCCTCCTGGGGAAGTTTCCCGGCGACGGACCACCCATTCCTGCTCGAGCGGGCCCGTTCGTCGAATCTTGCCGGACGGTACGGGGAGACCATCGAATCCCTGCAGCATCTGACGGAGGTGGACGGGGGCGGGGGCGCGCGTGTTGCGCGCGTCCGGGTGACTGCGCACGCCCTGCTCGCCGAAGCGCTGGGTGCGACCGGTAGAAGCGTCGAGGCCCGCGTTCACAGCTCGGCTGCCCTGGCACTCGTCGACCACCGGCCCGAGCTGTTGTCGGATCTCCGCGGCCCGGCGTTCCTGCGGCATGTGGGGGTGCTGGTGCACAGTGGTGACCTTGCCGACGCCGCGGAGGCCATCCGGAACTACACACCGGGTGGCGAGGCGGACTACGCGTTCTGCAGCGGCGGCGTCGCGGTGCTGGACGCGGCCATCGATGTGCGCCGGGGGCAGTTCAGGAAGGCCCTGGCAACGATCCGGCCCGCGCTGGTATCTCTGCGCCGGTTCGACCAGGACGCAATCCTGCCCTACGCGCTGGGCATCGGTGCCTGGGCAGCAGCGGCACTCGGAGAGGTCGATCAGGTGGAACGGTGGTCCGCGGACTTCCAGGTGGCGGCCTCCCGCGGGGCAGACCAGTTCGCCCTGCTCGGAGCCGCCCTGATCGACGCGGCGCGGATCCTGCTCGCCCCCGCTGCCACCACCGCGCGGTTGGTGGAACGAGCGCGCGCGGCGCGGGAGCGCGGGTGGCACACGGCGGAGAAGGACATCCTCGAACTCGCGGTCGTGCTCGGTGACGAGCGCTCCCCGGTCCTGCTCGCAGAGGTCGCGGCGGGACTGGAGGGCGTCGACGCTGCTGTGGTGCAGGCCTACGCGGAGGGCTTGGTCTCCCGCGACGCGACGGCGCTCGCGTCCACGGCGGACCGCGCGGACCTCCTGCACAAGCACCTTCTCGCGGCGAAGGCCACCTGTCTGGCGATGGAGCTCTACGCGGTCGACCGTGACGAGGGCAGCCGGCGGAGCCTCGGCCCGGTGGCGCGCCGTCGTCGCGCACGGATCGACGGCACACTGGTCCTCGGGCCGGCGGACCCGTTCACGGCGCCCACCCTGACGCCGCGTGAGCGTGAGATCGCGCTCCTGGCCGTCGATGGTCGGTCCAACCGGGCGATCGCCGAGCACCTGGTGGTGTCCACGCGTACCGTCGAGGGGCATCTGTACCGGATCTTCGCCAAGCTGGACATAGCCCGTCGCGAGGATCTGGCAGCGAGCCTGCGGGAGTTGCTGAGGGGTGCGTAGCGGGTGGCGGGGAGTGCAGGTACTCCGGCCCCGCCGTCCGAGTACCCCGACCGGAAAGTCGCGTCCCGACTACTCGTGCCGTGTCAGAACGGCGGGCCTAACGTTGATCGTGTTGAGGGGGTGTCCATCGAGGACGCCCTGCTCGACCCACAAACTGGGTCGGCGGCGTAGGAGTTCTCCTGAGACCAGAACTTCGTCCCCAGCCGCCGCCGACCCTCATCTCACGCCGCAGCGTCTGTGCGGCACACCGGGCGTCTATTGGAAAATGCATCCTACGAACCCCCCACACTCCGGCCGCTCGAGATCATAAGTACTGCCGAAGGCCATATGGCATAAATGAAACGTGGCTAGTTTCAACGGACACTCGGCTCGAAATGCGGACGCAACTTCGCGGGTACGAAGCCGCTGTTGTAGTTACCGTGAGAATATCCGAAAGGATTGCGCAGGGTTTCAGTGGACTTGCCGCGGCACAGTCCTGATCACCCCGACCAGCTCTAGGCTCGGGTCCATGAAGCGTTCGGTCTCATATGTTGTTGGTCTCATACTCATCTCAAGTCTCGGTGCGGGCCCCGTGCATGCGCAAACTTCAGTAGCTTTAGACGGGAGTAGGACGATCGGTTGCACAGCCACTGGCAGTACGGCCACAGTAGTGCAGCATGTTCCAGCGCCGAAGGCTGGTGCGAGAACGGATTCCGCCGCCGTGATCCAGAAGGCCATCGATGCTGCCTCACGCCGGAGCGGCGGAGTGGTTCAGCTTGCCGCGGGCACGTACATGGTCTCGCGGCCACTCGTCCTCCGCAGCGGAGTGGCCCTCAAGGGAGCAGGTAAGTCCACCAGGGTGAAGGCGGGGCCGCTGTTCCTCAAGAACCGAGGTCCTTTCGGAGGACATCCGCTGATCACCACCAACGGTTCCACGAAGGTGACCATCTCGGACTTGGTCGCCGATCAGAGTGGTGACACCCTCAATGGCAATACTCCCTATCGCCTGAACGAGTACCTGATCGACGTCCGGTACACCGACAACGCTGTGGTGCAGCGTGTCACCACGGCCAACCCCTTCACCTACTCCATCGCCGTCGTGGCCAGCACCAATTTCTGTGTCCGCAACAACTTCACGTCCGTTTCCACCAGCGGCAAGTACAACCAGCTCGATGGCATCCACATCTTCGATTCCAGCGTAGGCGTGGTGCAGGGCAACACAGTGGACCAGGGATCGGGCTCGGACGGCGATGACGGCCTCGTGGCACACAGCATTGGTGAACCGGTGCATGACGTGGCCTACTTGAACAACAAGGTACGCGGAGGGCGTCACGGATCTGCGATGCAGATTGCCGTGGGTGCGGCCGGTGCCTACAACCTGACAATCAAAGGGAACCGGTTTTGGGGATCACCCAACGGTCTGATCACCGGGTATTACGGGGGACGAGGACCCGTGAAGAACGTCGAGGTCCGGGATAACGTGTTCCAGGACAATGCGGGCCGGTCCGTCGATTTCTTCGGTGCGATAAGCCAGATAGTCCTCGCGGGAAATACCGCTTGCCGTAGCGGGTCCTTCAACGTGACCGCCGGTGCCGGAAATTGGATCGATGGGCAGAGGCCTTCCTGCTGATTTTCTTTCCTGCTGATGCCCTGCGCCCTAGGACATGGGGGCGTAGTACATTTCCGGCACCGCGGGGATGGTGCCGTCGGGGAAGAGGGCGTCCGCCTGGGTGGTGTAGCCCCTGATCATTGACTCCTTGGTGGCGAGCTTATGGTCCCAACCGGCACCCTGCAGCTGGTGCTTCCTGATGAACGCCTCGTCCACGGGGAACGAGAGACTGTAGGGGAAATCTGCGTAGTAGACCACACGGTCAGGGAAGGAGGTGCCGATCAGGCGGGTGATCACGTGGTCGACATGGCGCCCAATGCCGAGGGGACAGAACAGCAGATCCGCATTCGTCTGTTGTAGTAGGTCGTCCACACGCGCGCGTAGGGTGTCGATCAGGGCGTGGTCACCGCGCGAGACGCGGCCCAGTGCGATATCGAACCGATAGGTCGGGTAGCGGTAGACGAGTTCGGGCAGAAGCTTCTTGAGGAGCCGGTGCCCCGGTACCGCACGCCGTTGCCTGAACAGCGCATCCTCCACCCCCAAGTGCAGGTAACGCACGCCCAGCTCCTCCAGGACCTCACGGTCCTCCAGCTTGCGCTCCTCGAAGAGGGTGTTGGCATCAGGGGAGGAGCACTGGTTCACGAACGTCCGCCCAGCCCGGGTGTGCGGAGGATCCGCTGGTTCGGTGAAGATCGTGGCCACGGTAATATCCCTTGTCCTCGCGGCGTCCTTCAGCAGTGCACCGCAAGACAGCACGGCGTCGTCGAGGTGGGGGGACAAAACCATCCAGGAGTTGTTTCCCTGCAGGGATCGCTTCAGACGCGGAAGGCTCGATATCACGGTATAGACCTCTCGGGAAGTGAAGAAAGGTGAAAGCGGCGCGCGCGGCGAATCACGATGTCGCGTACGCGTTCGCGTGCACGGCATCACGGTAGACGGCGCCCTGGCGGTCCGCCTGCCGGTCCCAATCGAACTGGCGGGCGAACTCGCGACCCTGGCGCCCAGCCTGCTCCAGGACGGCTTCAGCCGGATAACGCCGCATCAGTTCGTAGGCGAGGGCTCTAGCGTTGAAGGCTGGTACCTTCCAGCCGCACCCCTCGGGAACGACCTCGCGCAGGCTAGGAATGTCGAAGATGATCACGGGCGTGCCGCTCGCCAGCGCTTCGATTGCGACCAGACCGAAGGTCTCATGGCGCGACGGCACGACGACGAGGCGCGCCGACCGCATGAGGTCAAGTTTTGCCTGGCCTGATACCCAGCCCACCAGCTCCACGGAGTCAGCGAGCCCAAGTGATCCGATGAGCCGCCCGATCTTCTCTTCGTCTGGACCGGTGCCCGCGATGACGAGCTTGTCGCCGATGCTCGGCTGCGCCGTTGCCCACGCCGCGAGCAGCAGGTCTAATCCCTTGAGGTGCAGCTCGAGCCGCCCCACGAACAGGACATTTCGGCCCACCTCGGGCACGCCGTCCAGGGCCTCCTGCTCTATCCCGTTACCGATCACCTCCACGACAGCGGAGGGATTCAGTGAGGCCACCTTGTCCGCTGTGCCCCGGGAGACCGCGATCAGCCGCGTATGGGACCGGACGCCGAAACGCTCGAGCCAGTGCAGAGGCAGCTTGTACTGCCTAGCCTTATCGCTGGCGTGCAACCACTGCACCATCCCGATGGTGGGCCTGCCGGTCCAGCGTGGTGCGGACATCGAGGAGAACGGTGCGAAGAAGTCCTCCACCACCAGATCGGCATCTTGGCGCCGCCGTCGGGCTTCGCCGGGCAGGCGTGCGATGTAGCCGAGGAGTCGAGTGAGTCGGTTCTTACCCACACCGAAGCCGAGCGGAATGTAGCGGACGCCGTCCTGGGTGCGGGCGGTGGCGCCTGGGTAAGTGGTGGTGAGCACCGTGACCTCGAATCCCGAGGCGGCCAGGCGGCGGTTGATCTGGTGGGTACGCACCGATCCTCCACCGGCGCCGGGCATGAGGGGATCCTCGAAGCCGAGATGCAGGACGCGAACGGTCGGCAGGCGTGGTGCGAGGGGCTCGTTGGGGACGTCGGTCGTAGCCGGCTGGATCGGGTGGCTCACGATTGTCGGCCTTCCTGGTCGCGGATCGTGTGGGCATACAGGGATAGGGGTACCGCGGTGCCCGTCTCGAAGAGGTTGTCCTCGAAGGCGAAGAGGAAAGTCCGCAGCTTGCAGTCCTCTGCATACTGGGTCGCGAAGCGCAGTTGTTCCGGCAGGGAATCGGAATCGGAGTCGCTTCCCGTACCGGGGTTGGAGGGCGGACCGGGGTTCTCACCCATGACGGGATAGCCTGCTTCCCGTGCAAGCGCGATGGTCCATCGCGAGGCTGACCAGTCGGCCACCTCCGGAGTGTCCTCGAGCGACAGGTCGACATCTGAATCTTCGCACGTATCAGCGCGTGGTGATGCTTCCCGGGCCCGCACGGCGGTCGCGTCGCCGAGGCCTGTGATGTCCGCGACCACCACGGCATCCGGCGTCGCCTCCCTGATGGCATGGAGTTGCGTGGGGTAGTAGAGCCCGCGCTCGAGGCTCGCATCCCTGTCAGCGGTTCCGTCCAGGAGGGCCGCGACAGCTGCCTCACGGTCAGCGGGGAGCGTGCCCCGGCCGGCGAACGGAAGATGGAACTCGCCCTCGAAGCCGAGGTCACGAAGCAACGTGATCTGCCAGGCGACCGTTCGGACCACGGAGTCGGAGTACCACGAGAACCAGGCATCGACGTCGTCCTCGGTGACGCTACCGCCTGACCACTCATCGGTGCCCGGTTCCCAGCCGGGCAGGGGTGACGGAGTCATGCCCTCGGGAAGTCCGTCGCCGGTCTGCGCCGCGTCGTTGTAGGCCCAGAAGCTGTTCCTCCCCGACCTGCTGTCCAGGGCCTCCGCCGGGAAGCCAAGCTCACCTGCTTCGCTGGTCCCCAAGCGGATCGCCGAGACGCTGCCCTCGGGCAGGAGCTGGATCACCTCGGACGTATACCGCTCGAACGCACCGCGGACATCGCTGCTGTACATCAGATTCGGTGCGTCTGCCTCGCTTGGCGTTCCTGTCTGGTCGACGAACCTACCATCGGGTAATTCACGGACCCACTCGGGCGCATACTGCGTGCCCAGGCCGACAATGACGTCGAGCCCTGCGTCCCGGCACACCTCGAGCATCGAGAAGACCTGCTGCGTGTAGGTGGGATCGGCGGCATCGGACTCGGGGTGGTACAGGTCCCAGCGAAGGTCCACGTGGGCGACGTCGACACCGGCCTGAGTGAGTTGACGCGAGCGGAGCGGATCGCACTGCGAGGCAAGGACCCCGTACTGGACGTCGCCACCGGTCGCTGCGTTCTCCTCCACGCCCTGCCGCATGACCAGGGTTGTGGTGCCTACGATGACCAGGCCCGCGACCAGCACGCTCGCAACGGCAAGCCGCCGTCGTGCCGCCCGTGACCCGGATTGCAGTTCAGCCACTCCCTAGCGCTCCGTCTCGTAGGTTGCCGAAGGGAAGCCGATGTTCTCAGCAGCGCCTTCGCGTAAGGTTTCGTCGTCGACCTGCCAGATGGCGGTGATGCCGTTCGTGGGGCCATTCGTCGAGAACGCGGCAACAGCATTTTCCTCCAGCCACTCCAGCATGGCGGGCTGGGCGTACCCATAGCCCATGGATGTGGGATGGTCCTGCGTGAGGATGTAATTGGCTCCGTTCGCTTCCATGAGGGGAGCTGAAGGCCATACGCCGAAACGATCGTCACCCTCGAACGCCAGTTCACCGGTGCTGTTGGAGACGCTGACCCGGGCGTCCGTCGGCAGATTTTGTGCCACCCAGTCGCGAGCCTGGACGAACCCGTTGTCCACTGTGACCAGGGCGCGCACCCCGAAGACGGCCGTCAGAGCGGTGAAGACGACGGCGAACACAACGACGGGTTTTCGCATACTCTGCCGCCGCTCGAGCAGGTCCACGGTGGATACCGCCAGGCTGAGGACGCCTGCGAACAGGACGGGATAGCCGTACTGCTCCTCGAGCGTGCCGAAAGCGGCGCTGTAGAGGCCGAATGCTCCGAAGGCCAGAGCGGTGAGGCCCAGCAGGCGCCGGACGGCGTGCCTGCTGAAGCAAAGCACCAGTCCGGTGATCGGCGTGAGCGCCAGGAGCAGGTAGGAGGAGCCGAATTGGCCAACCTGGTCGATTACCCGGCTGAGCAGGCTCGGTGCGCCTTCGGCATTGAAGCCCGTACTCTGCTCCAGACCGATCATGCGGCGAACCCCGCTGGTCTTCGCCCAGATCCAGGTGCCCATCAAGCCGTTGAAGCCTAGGACGCACAGGTAGATCGTGTATGGCACAGCCGAGAGTGCGACGACCGTGAGTGACTCTCGGACCTGCAACGTTTCCCGCCACAGGGCAGCGGCGATCACGGGGAGGACGGCTCCGAGGACGTACACGTCCTTGGTGAGGACCGCGTATCCCATCAGCAGCCCTCCGGCAATGAGGCGCGCTGTACGGTACCGGGCCGTAGGGTTGAGCATCAGGGTGACGAGGACCAGCAGGCCTCCCACCATGGCGGCCATGCCGAGGGTCTCGAGGAACACGCGGCTGTTGTTGCGGAGCACGAAGGGCTCCAGTATCAGGACCGCGGCCGCAGCCCAGGCTGCAGGGGTGTTGGCGATCTTGCGGACGAGGAGGAACGCGAGGCCGACGGTCGCGGCGCCGATGACCGCGTTGAGCCACCTCAGGTGCAGCACAAGGTCGACGTGGTCCCCGGAGATGCCGAAGACGCTGATAACGGCGCCCTCAACCAGGAAGTATCCCGGCGGGTGGAGCATAAAGGGGCCATCCGGCAGGTTCGGGAGCTGCCCGAGGCTTACCGAGTAGCCGAGCTGTGCGTACAGCATCTCGTCCACCCACAGCTCGAATCCACGGGTGAGCCCGATGGCCCGGACCCCGAAAGCCACGCCGACCACGATTATGAATCCGACGAGACCGCTGCGGATCAACTGCGAACCCTGCGGCCGCCTGAAGCGGCGAGCGGCCGGCCGTTCGCCCTGCTCCCGGAGCTCCTCGGGACCGGTCGTGTCTAAGCGCCGTTGGCCGGTCAGGATACCGGCACCTGTCATGAGCACCACCAAGATCCAAATAAGTGGCTGGAAACCAGCCAGGAGGAAGAGAAGCGTCAGCGCGCCGCCACCGAGCAGACCCTGGAGCGCCAGGCGCCCGGTGGTGGGCGGAAGCAGTGGGAAAGCGACGAGCGTCAGCGTCATTGCCGATGCCAGGGAAGCAACGGCGGTACCGACAGCGACGCCCTCGACGCCGTCGAGGTGCCAACCAGCCGCCATTCCGGCGGGAAGGAACAGTGCTGCTGCGATCAGGCCCAACTGGCACCGACGGTACGCACGCAAGGCGAGCAGGATAGTGGCGAGGACCGTCAGGACGGCGTACCCCAGGCCGGCAGCGGCCAGCCACGGAAGAAGGCTGATCGAAGCGTGGTATTTGTCGGGGAGGAAAAATTCCACTAGCGACGCCGGGACCGTCGCAATGACGGCGGCAGCGGCGATCGCTAGGAGGCCGAAGGACCGGAGTGCCGATACGAGGATGACGCGCCGGTCCGCTCCGGCTCTGCGCAGGAGCGGGAACGCGACGAGCACGGTGCCAGCGGCCACGTAGATTGGTCCTTTGGCAATCGTCGATAGCGCCTGGAAACCTGCTGCGGCGTCGGTACCACCGTCAAGGAAGGACATCACCACCACGTCGGCGCCGGTGAGGGCCGTGACGATGCACAGGGTCAGGGCAATGTCGCCGGTCTCCGCCCAGCGCCACCGGTCCTTGATGATGGCAGGCCGCCAGGAGAGGTCTCGGTAGAACGAGCGCGGGACCACGAGGATCATCAGGGCCCCCAGGGCGAACCCGAGAATCGCTCCCGTTGCTCCCAATGCCAGGATTACGACGAGGACGCTGAAACCGAGGCGCACCAGAACTTCCGCGATCGAGACGCCGGCGTACCGAATAAAGCTCATTTCACCCTGCATCCAGCCCAGGGGAGCCGCGACCAGGAAAAGGATGAAGGCCGTCAGCGCTGCGGCCATCGCGAGGACCGACGAGCCAAAGGCCGAGACGACGACGCCGGTGACGCAGGCTGCGGTCATTCCTGCGATCAGCGAGACCATCAGCGCGAAAGCCATGCCGTCGCGACGACCCTGGGAATTTGGTGCATACGTCGCCACGGCATGCGAGAGGGGCAGGGGAACCAGGGCGGAGGCCACGATTCCTACGATGTTGAGAAGCATCTGTGCGCCGGCCAAGTTGCTGTAGTCCTGGGAACTCAGGGCATTTGCCATCAGCAGCGTGGATGCATAACTGACGACCCCCACCACGCCAGCAGAGATGGACAGCAGCCCGCTGCTGTGGGCTACCTCGGAGGCCGCCGATCTGGTCAGCGGGCGCTCTACTGATTGTCCTTCGACTCCCTGTGCAGGGACAACCGAAGCCGTCATATGGGGCGGCCCCGGGAGGGATCGTCGAGGCCGGCAAGCTCATGATCAGCGTGCGGCGCGCCGGAAGGACCGGCGAGAATCCCGTCCCGGTCCGCCAACCGCACGTCTGCTTCGAACACCCCGAGGCGGCGCAGCATCCCCATAGCGTCAGTCTCGTCGCAGCCGTTGAGTAGCACCGAGGTTCGTCCGTCGACCTCGATCGCTTCGTCCGTGGCGCGCAGCGAGACAGATGGGTTGAATTTCGGCGGAGTGGAGAAGAGGGCCAGGGAGGACATGTCGGAACGGGCCCGCCGTCGTTGAGTCTTCGATGCACCCGTGGCACCGGTCTCCTCGACGAGCACTCCCGCTAGGAGGGCAGCGCTGCGATCCCACGTGAAGCGGGCGGCCCAGACACGGCAAGCTTTCGTGGTGCTCTCCGCCGTGGCGTGATCACTGACCTCCTCGAGCGCCTTGATAAGTGTGCGGCCGAAGTCACGCGCTTCATCAACAAGCCACCCAGTTTCTCCGTCAACCACCGAATCTCGGATGCCTGGCACCCGCAGGGCGATGCAGGGAATACCCCAGGCGTTCGCCTCGATGACGGAACATCCCCAGCCTTCGGCGGCCGACGTCGAGGCGGTGATCCATGCACGGCTCAGGAGCGCGTCGCGGACCTCGTTCGGCTGATACCCGTGAAAGGTGACATGACTCATGAGATTGAGGTCCGCGGCGATGCCCTGGAGCCGATCCTTTTCGGGGCCGTCACCGACGATGTCGACGCGGAGGTTCGGGATCGATTCGACGACCACCGCGATCTGGCCCAGCAGCAGGTCTATCCGTTTATGGGGTACCAGGCGGCTCACGACTGCGATGGTGGGATCGGGGTCGCGGGGTCCGACGTTCTCGGGAAGCTCTACCGTCCCATTGGGAACCACGAAGATCGGGCCGGTGTAGCCGAGGCGGCGGCGCAGCTCAAGGCGGGTCGAGGGGGAGACGGCGGCGATGGAACGGTTTCCGTAGACGAACCGCGCGACGTCCTTCTCGAGGAAGCGACCGATCGCCGCGAGCGGGCGCCCGAAACGGGTGGCGAACTGGTCCTGATGGACGTGATGCACCACCTGCACGATCGGCATGGAGCGGGGCAGGAACACGGGGGAGAAGAAGGGGATGCCGTTCTGGCAGTCGATGACGCCGTCGAACTTCTTCCCGCTGGCGAGCATCCAAGCTGCGGCACGCGGGTACAGACCCAGCGCACCTCCGGATCGGATCACCGTGATGCCGTCAATGACCTCATGCGCGGACTGGGCCACTCCACGACTGGTGAACCAGGTGACCGTTGCCCCGGCCTTCACCCAGCGAACGGCGATCTGATGCATGTACTGCTCGGCGCCTCCCGACTGGGGGTGCCGGATGTCACGCCAGTTGAGGACGAGCAGATTCTTCCCCGTCAGGCGCTCTACCGGTGCGGAATTCGTCGTGGTCATCAGGAGAACCTCGCCATTTTCAGAACGGAGTGGAAGCTTGCGATGCCGTCGCGCACAGGCCTGAAAGTGGAGGCCGATCCGTCCGTCCAAGCGACCGGGACCTCGACAATCCGACCGCCGTGGTTCTGCACACGATGCAGCAGCTCAACGTCGAAGGCGAAGCCCGTCGTGCGGCACTCGACGAGCGCGCGCTTCACGGCTTCGAGCTCGAAAAACTTGAAGCCGCACTGGGTGTCGACAATGCCCTGCACCATCCGGCGCGTCATCAAACGAAAGGCGCCGCCGCCCAGACGGCGCCCGAGCTGTTGTGGCTGGACGAATTCGGCGCCGGGTGCATGACGCGACGCGATAACGGCCGAGGCCCCGCCCTCGAGCAACGGCATCGCCGTTTCCAGCGTTGCGACAGGAGTAGCGAGGTCCGCATCGAGGAAGCCGGTGAAGCGGGATCGGCTGCTGAGCAGACCGCGGCGGACTGCTGCGCCCTTACCCGGCTGCGCACACCCGATCAGGGACACTCCTACCGAGCTGGTTTGGCGGGCGATTCTCCGAACGACGGCACTGGTGTCATCGACGCTTCCGTTGTCGACCACGACGATGCGGGAGGACCATGTCTGCGACTCGAGGAAGTCGATGGTCGCTGCGAGCGTTCCCGGAATCCGGGAAGCTTCGTTGTATGCGGGGATGATGACTTCGAGATCTACGGCGGAACGGAGCCGGCGTCGGTCCGCGCCCGCTCTCCCCTCGTTCTTTGTGGGATCCTCATGTTTTTTGATCGGGACGCGGGCATGGGCGAGATTCGTTTCGATCCCCAAGAACTGCTCCTTATGTGTGTCGTGCCGTGAAACCAGCACGAAGTCGCGACGTACCGTCTCTGACACTACGGCGGCTTGCGGGCCCTATCACGAGTAGGTTCTACCCTTCGTAGGTAAGCAAATACTCATTTGTGTAGCGGGTCCTACCCGGAAGTATTGCGGGATGCTCATAAGTCGACGATGCCCTGGTCGATGAGTTCGGCGCGGAGTGCCGGTGCGATCTTCCTTTGGTAGGACGGCGTCATATGAACCAGATCACGCTTGGTCGGGGTTGTTCCGACGAAGCTGGGGCACCAGTCCTCAGCGCAGAACCACAATTCCGGGTTCACGAAGTAGGCGTCGATGTTCTCGGTGAGCTCCTGCTCTGCGATCTGCATCGTTCTCCAGTCCGGGTCGATCGTGCCTGCGCAAAATGAGGGCTCGGCGATCTTCGAGTAGCATTCGGCGATGTCGGCGGATAAGGGGGGCGGTGCAAGAAAGACCACCCTGCCGACGGCGGCGTTGAAGCGCGAGACGATCGTCTTGGTGCTTTCCTGCCACTCCTCGGGGGTCATTGCTTCGTTCCACCCCGCAGGGAACCTCGGCTCGTAGGTGTTGGCAACGAAGACTAGATCCGGCTCCAGGTCGTTAATGGCATCGACGGCCTGCGACTTTCGTTCCTCACAGGCATCGACCACTTCTGGTTCCGGATTCTCGATGAGGAGGTCCGTGAAGGTGCAACCGAACGTTCCCAGGCTGGTGACCTCCCAGCTCTCGTCGGAGCCCAGAGCTTCCCTCAGGGGCGATACCCACGTCATGGCGATGGAATCTCCTACGACGACCGCACGGCGCGTCGCTCGCGGATCTCCCCATGTGCAGTCCTTCACCGCGATAGGTCCGATACCCCCGCACGCCGTGACTTCCTCCGGAGCCTCTTCGCCTTTCATAGCGGCGTCGATACTCGGCTCGAGGTCGGGCCACTCGCTGCTGCCGAGGGCTTCCCTAATCTGCTCCTGCAGCGAGGAGGTCTCCGCCGAGACGTCCTCGGGGAACGTTCCCGTCAAGGTGATGGTTTTCGCCTGGGCTGGAACGAAGGGGAGTGCCGCGGCGGCAAGAAGGAGGGTAACACCAGCAGCGACTCCAGCCCTCCTCACTTCGGTCCTGTGCGCGCGCACACCCCGCGCGGGCCGGCCGCCCGGCCTGGTGAGCCATGACGACTTCCGCACCGGGTCCTCGATCAGGTGGTACGAGTAGACCGCAGCAAGGAGCATTGCCAGAGCGCAGCCGAGGTAGAAGAAGGGCGTCCTACCCACGAAGACGGTCCCGGCGAGGATAATCACGGGGAAATGCCACAAGTAGAGGGAGTAAGAGATGTTCCCCAGGTAGACGCTCATCGGATTAGTGAGCGGGAAGAGGAAGCTGTGGCGGTCCGTCCCCGTACCGGCGAGGATGACCAGCACCGTACCCGCCACGGGCAGGAGGGCCCACGGGGCGGGGAAGGCAGATGACGAATCGATGAGGAACAGCCCCGCGACCATGGCGATCAGGCCGAGCCACGCTAAGCCGGGCCTGAAGCGGGCACGGAGCTTGGAGCACAGGGGGGCTGCGAACGCCAGCGTTGCTCCCGCGCCCAGCTCCCAGGTGCGGGACAATGTCGAGAAATAGGCGCGAGTGGGCAGCGTCTGGGTCTCCCATGCCGCCCATGTCAGGGAGGCGAGCGATATCAACCCAATGGCCAGTCCGGCGATCAATCTGGCATGCCGCGGTTCCCCGCCCTGCCTGACAATGAGCGTCAGGACAAGCAGCATCACCGCCGGCCACGCGAAGTAGAACTGCTCCTCGACCGACAGCGACCAGAAATGCTGCAGAGGAGACACAGGACCGTTCGCGGTGAAGTAGTCCGTTCCCGCCGCCGCAAAGCGCCAGTTCGCGCCGAACAACGCTGCTGCTGCGCCGTCTTTTACCGTCTCGACGAAGCGGGAGCCGCCGAAGATCAGGAAAGCTCCGACCAGTGTTACCACGATGGCAGCGGTCGAGGCCGGAAGGATGCGCTTGACGCGTCTGCGGTAGAAATTGGCGAACGAGATACCACCCGTCTTTTCGTATTCCCGGAGAAGTAGCCCCGTAATGAGGAAGCCCGAGATGACGAAGAAGATATCCACGCCGATGAAGCCGCCGCTCGGCCACCCTAGCAAGTGGTCCAGAACCACCACGATGACCGCCACTGCGCGCAGGCCCTGAATATCCGGACGGAGGCCACGTGGACTTGCTGCGGTTAGATCGCGGTCATCCCTCAGGTTTCGCACGTGAGGAGATGCCGGTCGCATGGATGCCCCTAGGGTCAAGAGCGGCCAGGGGGCCTCGCCGCATCGACGGCAATGCTAGCGCAACCAACTGGAAGAGCGATTGGACAGACCATTACGTGCTCACCTGCGTTCGAGTTGCACACCGCACGTGGAGCCCTGCGGTAGCATTGAACCAATGCCTAGGCGAGGGAGCAGGCCGGTGGAAGCCGGCCGCACTCCGTGATCGACAGCGGCTGACGTCTCGACTGGTTTCCGGACGGCTGACCCCTGCGGATACTCCGTCGCCTGAGCAACGTCCCAGTACTCGGTCCTTCGCTCCGAGTCGCAACGTTCCCAGGAGGAACCATGTCCGAGCAGAAGCTCCCCGCCCATGTCCGCACCGAGTTCGGCAAGGGCTCGGCCCGCCGGGCCCGCCGGGAGAACATGATTCCCGCCGTGGTCTACGGCCACGGCGCCGATCCCATCCATGTCCTGCTCCCCTCGAAGGCGACAACGCTGGCGGTCCGCACTCCCAACGCACTGCTGACGCTCGATGTCGAGGGCGAGGACCACCTCGCGCTGGTGAAGGACATCCAGCGGAACGCCATCAAGCAGATCGTGGAGCACCTCGACCTGCTGACCGTCCGCCGCGGTGAGAAGGTGGAGGTTGACATCACCGTCCACGTCGAAGGCGAAGCGGCTCCGGATGTGGCGTCGAACCTCGAGGCCAGCACGGTTCTCGTCGAGGCGGACGCGACGCGGCTCCCAGAGTCCGTCACCGTCAGCATCGAGGGACGCCAGATCGGCGAGCACGTCTACGCCTCCGACATCACCCTGCCGGACGGGGTCACACTCCTCACCGACCCCGAGACACTCGTGGTCAACCTCATGGCCCCCACCGTCCAGGATCTCGGCGAGACCGATGAGGTCGACTCCGAGGCAGCGGCAGAGGGTGCAACGGCAGGCGACGCCGATCAGGCCGCCGACGCTGACGAGCAGTAGCAAGGACGCATGACGGTGTCGGATACCTGGCTCGTAGTCGGGCTCGGGAATCCCGGGCCCGGCTACGCCGGTAATCGACACAATGTGGGACAGCTGGTGCTCGATGTGCTGGCGGCGCGACTGGGCGGCCGCTTCACGACGTCGAAGGCACAGGCCGTGACCCTCGGAGGGCGGCTCGGCCTCGGTGGACCGAGGCTCGTGCTGGCCAAACCCCTCACCTACATGAACCTGACCGGGGGTCCTGTCTCCGCCCTGGCACGCTTCCACGACATTGCGCCTGATCACGTCATTGCCGTCCATGACGAGATCGACATCGCGGCCGGCACCCTCAAGCTCAAGCTCGGAGGGGGAGAGGGCGGGCACAACGGCCTGCGAGACATCAGCAGGGCACTGGGTACCAAGGAGTACCACCGTGTGCGTGTCGGCGTCGGGCGTCCGCCGGGACGCCAGGATCCGGCCGACTTCGTGCTGAAGGACTTCGGGACGGCCGAGAAGAAAGAACTTCCGTTCCTGCTCGACGATGCCGCCGACGCCGTGGAACTCCTCATCACCGATGGCCTGCTCGCTGCACAACAGCGCTTCCACCCCGCGAAATAATCGGGGAATGCTGCGGTGAGCCTGCGTCTGTCCGACGCCGTGCGCGGCAACTCCCGCGGTACAGTGAACCGATAATGCAAGCGTTGCAGGGCGGTAATGCACCATGGGGAAGAACCACGCGGGCGGAGTGAGGCCGGATCAGGATCGGCACCGCACAGCTGAGGCCTTCATCGGCCGTGCTCCGTGACCCGGATCGACGCACGCTGGCCGTTCTCCGGTCGGCGCGAGGAAGTGACTGCGGTCAGGGCCGCGATCCGCTCGGCTGCGGGATGCGGGGTTGTCATCGTGGGTCCGCCCGGGGTAGGTAAGACGACGATCGCCCAGCACGCGGTGGACGGCCTTGCCCCCGACGTCGATCCCGTTCATCTGCGTGGAACCGCCGCGCAGGCCTCTACTCAGTATGCTGCGCTGAACGTCCTGCTGGCGGATCTCGACGAGGAAACGGCGGAGAGTCCACTGCTCGTCCTCAGCGCCCTGCAGCGCAGATTCGGTGACCGTGGGACCGGGCAGCCCACGCTCGTGCACATCGATCGGGTGGAGGAGATCGATGCCTCCTCGGCTGCGGTGATGGCTCATCTGGCGCGGACCGGAGCAGTCCGCCTGATCGTGACGAGTGAGTCGCTCCTGCGGGCTCCCGACGCTCTCCTCGACCTGTGGAAGGACGATCAGCTCGAGCGGGTCGACGTCCGGCCGCTGACGCTCGAGGCCACCACCGAGCTGTTGGCCGCAGCGCTGGACTCGCCTGTCTCCCGTTCCGCAGCACAGGAACTGTGGGTCGCGAGCGGTGGAAGTCCGAGGCATCTCCAGCGGGTCACGAGGACCGACCTGGATGCCGGTCATCTCGTGCTTCAGGACGGCGTCTGGGTGGCCCGGCATGTGCCGCGTCGGGCGACAGGGCGGTCGGTGGTCGACTGGCTCACAGCCGACCTCGCCGCGCTGCTACCGTCGGAGCGCACTGTGATCGAGGTCCTTGCCGTCTGCGGGCCACTGCCCGTGCGCATCCTCCTGCGGGCGGTGCAGTCCACCTCGCTCGATGCGCTGCAGGCAGACGGCACGCTGACACTCGCGGACACGGACGAGCCCGTCCTCGGTCTCACCCACGGTCTGGTCGCGGACACTGTCCTGGCCGACCTCGTCTCCTCCCCGGGGGTACTGGCGCTGGAGGCGCTCAACCGGCTCCGAGACGAACCGGGCATGCCGGTCCAGGGCCGGACGGCGATCGCGGTGTGGGCTCTCGGCCATGGGATCCCGATCGCGGACGAGGACCTGGTAGGACTTGCGGGCCTGGCGAATGATCACGGGCTCGGGGCCCTCGCGGGCCACCTGCTGGACGGTCTCGACCCGGACCGGACGACACCCCGGGCGGTACTCGAGCGCGCGCGATCCCTATGGTCCGACGGCCGTGGGGACGATGCGCTCGCCGTGGTCGAAGATCTCCTGCTGCCGGAACTCCCGGACGACGGTCTCCCGGAGTGGGTCGACACTCGTCTGCTGGCATCCTGGTTGCTGCGCAGCACCGATGGCAGGGACCCGGAGGCGCGGGCCCTGCTCGACGACGTAGGCGTGAGACTGCAACGGCACCCGACCGCCGACGACCTGCGGGGGAAGCTCGACCTGGCCGTGCTCGAGAGCGACGTCTTCGACGGCGCGCTGACAGCCGCGTGCGAGCGGGCTCCGGCGATCCTCGCGAGGTGGAGCGACGCCTCGCACGAGAGGGTCGGGATTTCGAGCATCCTCTCCGCGGCCCGGGCGGGAATGGGAGCCCAGGAGGAGGCCGCCAGCAGCATGGAGGCGGTTCTCGTGCGCCTGATGGACACCGCATCGAACCCCCAGGATCGCGATACCGCGATCCTGGGCCTGTGCTCGGCGCTCTTCATGGCGGGTCGCTGGAACGAATGCCTCGAGCTGCTGCGAAGCCTGGACGGCCGGGCGGCCCATTCCCTGCTCGCCGGATCACCGCTCGAATCCTTGGAGGGGGTGCTGCTCGCTTTCCTCGGAAGGAGCAGCGAGGCGCTGGAGAAGCTCGTGCCGGCCATCAGCCAGTTCCGACTGGGTGATCAGCACGGCCTCCTGCCGCTCGCGGAAGCTGCGGCTGCGTATGCGAGTGTTCTCGAGGGTGACACCGACGACGCCGACGAATATCTGCGGACCATCGACCTCACGGGACGGCGGTACCCCTGGTACCTGCGCGAAGCGGTGCTGTACTTCCGGCTCCTGACCGACGCCTGGCTGGACACCAGCGACGCCGTGTCCGTCGAACTCCTCGATCACGCTCGCAGCCTCGCCGACAGCGGCCGACGCGGCGTCGAGCTCTTCTTCCTCTGCCAGGCCGTGCAACTCGGTCGATACGAGGCGGCCGACGCGTTGGCCGCCTCTGCCACGGCGTCGCAGGGGCCTTTCTCGCGGCTTGCGCAGGATCTCGCGAAGGGGCTGGCCTCTCACGATCCGGGGGTGCTGAAGCAGGCCGCCCTGGAGGCGCTCGGGCTCGGGAACAACAACCTCGCCGGGGATCTTGCCGGCTTGAGTATCGAATATCTCACGGAGACCGACGACCCGATGATCCTCGTCCACGCCGAACAGACCCTGAGGAAGACGGCCACCCCTGCTCGCCGCCACGTGCGGCGCCGGCTCCTGAGTGAGCGGGAACGTGCCATCGCCCGACAGGTGGCCCTCGGCGTCGCCAACAGGGAGATCGCCGAACAGGAACACATCTCGCCGCGGACCGTCGAGGGCCACGTTCACCAGATCATGTCCAAACTGGGTCTGTCGAGTCGTAAGCAGCTCTCCCTGATCTTCGGACGGAAACGATGAGCGGCGGGGAGTCGAAGCCGTCCCTGGCGGGTAGATCCGACCTGATCAGGGAGGTCTGCGCCGCACTCGAGGACACCAGCAGCTTCGGAGCCCTGCTCGTCGGCGATGCCGGGATGGGCAAGACAGCCGTGGCCGGGGCCGTCCTGGAGCAGACCAGGTGGACCGCGCCGGTTCTCCGCATCGCCGGCGGCTCCACGCTCCGCGGAACTCCGTTCGGAGCCTTCGCGCCTTTCCTGCACAGCCTCGCGGTCACGGACGCCGGGTCACCGGTCGCCATCCTGCGAGCCGTCCTGGCGCATCTCGCGGAGGTGCGCTCCGTCCGGGCGCAACAACATCTGCCGTTGCTCGTCGTTGACGACGCCCAGGAACTTGATGACAGCTCGAGTGCCCTGCTCGCGCAGCTCGTCAGCGCCCGACGCGTCAAGGCACTCGTCCTGGTCCGGGAATCATCGACCGCGCCCACCGAGTTCCATCAGTTGAGCGCCGACAACCTCCTGGTCCGCTTCGATCTCGCGCCGCTCGATCTGGAAGCGGTCACAGCGATGAGTGCCGGCGTGCTCGGTGGTCCTGTCCTGTCGGGGACCGTGCACACCCTGATGCGCCAGACCGGGGGCAATCCGCGACTGCTCGGAATGATCCTCGTGCACGGGGTGGGCGAGGGCTATCTGGAGCAGAGCAACGGTATCTGGCGTTCGACCTCCGACCGACCGTCGATCTCCCCGCGGCTCGGCGATCTCGTCCGTTCACAACTGCGTCCACGGAGCGACGCGGCACTGGCCGTACTGGAACTGATCGCGCTCGTCGAGCCCATCGCCCTCGAAACGCTGGCGGACCGCGTCGACGACGAAGGTCTCAGGCGCGTACAGAACGACCCGGTCGTCGTCGTCGGGCAAGGCCCGGAGCACCTGGTCAGCCTGCACCCGCCGCTCTACGGCTCCGTGCTGCGTCATCAGTCACCCGCGGCGCGCAGCATGGCCGCCCGGCTCGAGCTACTCGACGCACAGGTGCCTGCACCGCAATCGCCCGCCGCGCTGCTCCGCACCATGTCGTGGGGCCTGGATCGCGGCAGATCTGTCGACGACGCGACACTGCTGAGCACAGCGGTGCTGGCCAACGAAGTGGGGAACCACGACCTCGCGCTCCGCGCGGCACGGGCGGTGTCCACCTCCGGGTTGCGCGGCAGTGCACTGCTCGAGCTGGCCCGCAGCCATGCCGGGCGCGGACACTGCGAGTACGCGCAGGATCTCGTCGACGGCATCCTGGGTCCCGGGGAGGACCCGCAGCTCATCGGGCGCGCAGCACATCTGTCCTTCCACTTGAAGCTGACCCAGGGAGCATCGCACCGCGACCTGCGGCAGGAGACGGCGCGCTGGACCGCTCTGCTCGACCAGATCGAGGAGTCGTCCCCGGGAGCCGGTGCGACCGACGATCATGCCCGGGCCAGACTGGACTGCGCCATCCTCGAATGCCACGCCCGCTTCCTCGAGGGACGGCTCGACGGACTCGAGGAAGAGGTGCTCGGACTCCTCGCGGATCCCCGAAGGACGGCGGAGTCGCGTGTCCGCTGCCTGATCCTGCTCGCCGAGCTGCTCGCGACGCTCGGACGGTCCGGCGACGGCCTCGCCCACAGCAGCCAAGCCCTCGACCTGATCGAGGGAGCTGGAGCATCACTGCTCGCCCATCGCGACCTCGCGATCAGCCGACAGGTGCTGCTGCTCACGAGCAGCGGGCGTCTGCGGGAGGCGGTGGAGCTCGTCCGGGCCGAAATCCGCGCATCCCCCCGCAGCATTGTGTACCTGGCGGCGTGGGGGGACTTCGTGGACGGCGCCATCGCACTGCGTGCCGCCCGGAACAGGGAGGCGCGAGACCGCTTCCTCCTTGCGGCCGAGGGTCTCAGGGGTACCGTCGACACGCCGGTGGTAGCCCTTCTCCTCGGCATGTCCGCCTACGCCTGCGCCCTCGCCGATGAGCCGGAACAGGCCGCCGGGCTCGTCGGCGAGGTCGCCCAGCTCCCAGCAGGCGGTTCTCGCTCGCTGCGGCTGGGAGGTCAAATCTTCGCGACGGCGGCGTCAGCTGTGCTCGGGAATGCGGCGCCGGCAGATCTGATCGAGCTCGCCGCGGCCGCGGAGCAGGACCGGATGACAGATCTTGCTGTGACCGCACGACGCTTGTCTCTGCTGCTCGGGGATACCTCGATTGTCGACGACCTCCTCCGGACCCTCGCCGGATTCCAAGGTGGGGGCGTCCGGAGCCTGGCCGATTTCGCCGATGCCGTTGAGAACAGGGATACGGAGTCGATGGTGGCCGCAGCAACGCAGGCCGGCCGTGACGGCGATACGGCGTTCGAGTACGCAGGCTTGGCGCTGGCCTTGCGCTCGCTGGAGACCAGGGCCCTCGGCCGCCAGACGCGTGCCCTCCAACGACGGCTCGTGCTCCTCGGTGAGGAGCGGGAAGGGTCCGACCCGGTACCGCGGGGAGACGCACCGACACCGGGCGCGAACACCCAGCTGACACCCACCGAGCGCAAGATCGTCGCACTGGTCAGGGAAGGACACTCGAATCGGGAGATCGCCGAGGACAGGGACGTCTCGGTGCGGACTGTCGAGGGCCACCTGTACAGGATCTTCGCGAAGCTCGGCGTGACTCGTCGGGCGGACTTGCGCGAATCGTGATCCGGACCAGAGAGTGCTACCCGAAGCTCAGGCTCGGGTCTCAGGTGGCCCTGAGGACTACTCGGCCGCTCCGGCGCACCCCTGGACGCTCGATCGTGTACTGAGCCCCGGAGCTCCGGCCATGCGCTGCTAGGCAAGGACCACGCCCTCTACGCGTACTGCGCGTGGACCTGATCGCAAGCCACAGTTCACTCGAGCTGCTCCTGCCGCCGCGGACGAGACCTACGGCCCGGGCGATCCCGGCCCGGTCTGCGTCGATCTGTCGGAGCCGCCCAGGGCCACGGAGGCCGTTGGTCGTCGCGGCGCGGTGGCGCGCTAGCCGGGGCAGACAGAACAGTGGCGCCCGCGGAACCCCGGTCCTTCTTAGGTTCCACTGGGATGCCGAGCGCCGCACGCGGGTGGCAGAATTGGCGCAGAGAGTCCTTGCGTAATCAATGCCTGGACCACCGCCTGATCCGAGGAGTCCCGCGTGACAGTGGTCGCAACACCCGTGACACTCACCCCGACGCCCGGCGCCGCGATGACCGACGCCGAGGTGCACCGCATCCGCAACGACTTCCCGATCCTGGGTACCGAGGTCAACGGCACACCGCTCGTGTACCTCGACTCCGGCGCCACCTCGCAGAATCCGCTGAGCGTGCTGGAGGCGGAGCAGGAATTCTACGAGCAGCGCAACGCGGCCGTGCACCGGGGGGCCCATGCCCTGGCGGTCGATGCGACCGACGCGTACGAGGACGCCCGCGCGGCCGTCGCAGGATTCATCGGCGCCCGCACCGACGAACTCGTCTGGACCTCGAACGCGACCGAGGGCATCAACCTGGTGGCCTACGCGATGTCGAATGCGGCGCTGGGACGCGGGGGAGAGGCCGCCCGCCGTTTCTCCATCGGTCCGGGGGAGAACATCGTGGTCACCGAGATGGAGCACCACGCGAACCTGATCCCCTGGCAGGAACTCGCCGCCCGCACGGGCGCCGAACTGCGCTTCATCCCGATCGACGACGACGGCGCGCTGCGGTTAGAGCGCGCCGCGGACGTCATCGACCATGGCACGAGGATGGTGGCCTTCTCCCATGCCTCCAATGTGCTCGGAAGCATCGCCCCCGTTACCGAGCTCGTCGGGCTCGCGCAGGCCGCGGGTGCCCTGACGCTCCTGGACGCCTGCCAGTCCGTGCCCCACCTCCCGGTCGACGTGAAGGCGCTCGACGTCGATTTCCTCGTGTTCTCCGGTCACAAGATGCTCGGACCCACCGGCATCGGTGCGCTCTACGGGCGCAGGGAGCTCCTGAACGCGATGCCTCCGTTCCTGACCGGCGGATCGATGATCACCACGGTCACCATGGAGCGGGCCGAGTACCTGCCGGCCCCGAACCGGTTCGAAGCGGGAACACAGCGGATCTCCCAGGCCATCGCTCTCGGTGCTGCCGCCAACTATCTCCACGAGACCGGGATGGAGCGTATCGAGGACTGGGAGATGCGCCTCGGCGAGAGGCTCGTGACGGGCCTCGACGCCATCGCGGGTGTCCGCGTCCTCGGCCCTGCGGCAGGCCTGCCGCGCATCGGCCTCGCGGCGTTCGACGTCGACGGGGTGCATGCCCACGACGTCGGGCAGTTCCTCGACGACAAGGGGATCGCCGTCCGGGTAGGTCACCACTGCGCGCAGCCGCTCCACCGGCGGCTGGGACTCACGGCGACCACGCGCGCGAGCACCTACCTGTACACCACCACCCACGAGGTGGACACCTTCCTGGAGGCCGTCGCACAGATCCGCGCCTTCTTCGGAGCGCGCTAGATGGGGTCGGATCTCGAGCAGCTGTACCAGCAGATCATCCTCGACCATGCGAGGGCCCGGCACGGCTCGCCCCTGCAGGACCACACCGGCGAGGGTGTGATGGGGGAGTCGCACCAGCTCAATCCGGTCTGCGGGGACGAGATCACCCTGCGGGTCGGTGTGAGGGACGGTGCCGTGTCGGAGCTGAGCTGGGACGGAGCGGGTTGCGCCATCTCCATGGCGTCGGCCTCGGTGCTGACGGAGCTGGTGCAGGGGCTTCCGCGGGACGAAGTGATCTCACTGGTCGACACGTTCCGCGAGGTCCTGCGGTCCCGCGGCAGGATCGAGGCCGACGAGGAGGTGCTCGGCGATGCCGCGGCGTTCGCAGGTGTCTCGCGCTATCCGGCCAGGGTCAAGTGCGCCATGCTCGGCTGGGTGGCACTCGAGGAATCGCTGCTCGCGGCCAACACCTAGGCACCGCCTCGGCTCAGCTACGCGCCCGCCTCACCCCTGGGGGAGCAGGATCGTGAAGCAGGTCCCCTCGCCCAACTCGCTCGTCACCGAGATGGACCCGTTGTGCTCGCCGACGATGCTTCTGGTGATCAGCAGCCCCAGACCGACGCCGGTCACGCCGGTGGAGCGGACGGATGCCGATCGGAAGAAGCGGTCGAACACGTGCTGGACCTCCTCGGGCGCGATACCGATGCCGGTGTCCTCCACCTCGATCCGCAGGGTGGTGCCGTCGAGTGCGGCGTCGAGGGTGATGCAGCCGCCGGGCCGGTTGTACTTCATGGCGTTGCTGAGCAGATTGTCGACGACCTGTCCGAGCCGGTCGGGGTCCACGACGGCGGGGAGGGAGGCCGGCGCCCGGTTCACGAGGCGCAGCCCCGCCCGCGTTGCTCGGACGAGCGCCGATTCGGCCGCCTCCGCCAGGATCAGGCCCACATCCGTGCGGACAGGGTTCACCTCGAAAGTGCCGGCGTTGATGGCCAGGAAGTCCTCGACCAGCCGTTCCAGCCGCAGCGCGTTTCGGCGTGCCACCCGGAGATAGTGCCGGGCCTGCTCGGGCAGCTCGGCCTCGAGCTCCAGGGCGACATCCAGATAGCCGAGAATGGAGGTCAGGGGCGTCCTGAACTCGTGCGAGACACTCGCGAGGAAGCGGTCCTTGGCCTGCAGGGCGAGCATGAGCTCCGTGATGTCGCTGAAGGACACCACGGTCCCGGCGAAGGCTCCGTCGTCGTCGTGCAGGCTGGTCGAGGAGACACTGATGGCACGCTGCATCGGAGGGGTGCCGGCCCAGATCTGGATGGACTCGAGGTCCTCACCGTCGATGGCCCGCCGGACCGGGCGCTCCGCGGGCGGCAGCGGGGTCTGGCCGTCCGGCCCGAAGATCAGCAGGTCGCTCTCGCTCGGGTCGGTGTTGCCCTCCGGCGCTGCCGCGAGGTGGGACTCCCGCTGTCGGGCGTTCATCAGGATGTCGTGGCCGTCGGCGTCGACGGCCAGGAGCCCCACGCGGACGGTCTCGAGCACGGTGTCCAGCAGCCGCTCGCGTGCCCGGGCCTCCTTCTCGCTCCGCCGCAGGGCGCCTTCCGAGGCCAAGAGGGCGACCTGCCGCCCGCGGTTGTCCCGCACGAGGCTGGACACGAACCAGGTCAGCCCGGCGAGGACCACCGGGAGCAGAACCAGACCCGGCAGGCCCCCGGTCAGCAGGGGAGCGCCCCCGAGGATCGGTGGCAACGAGACGAGGAGGCTCGTCGCGCCGAAGGTCAGGGCAACAGCCGTCGCCGTCCGGACGTGCGACGCGGCGATCCACACGGCCGGGAGTGCCGCCAGCAGGCCCGTGCCCGAGAGTGTCTCGCCCGCACCGAAGCGCACCAGGCCGATCACCAGCAGATTCAGCAGGGGCAGGGCGAAGGGCGACTGTGGAAGAATCCTCGACCAGGGCGTCACCACGGCGATCGACGTGACGACGAGACTCAGGATCCAGCCGGCCAGAAGGACGCCGGGCGAACCGGTGGCATCCCGGATCAGCAGGCCGAGCACCACGGTGACCGTCAGGATCACGGTGAGCCCCACCTGGCTCAGGACGATCGACCGTCGGCGGGCCGGACCGGCCGGATCGGCGAGGGCGGATTCCGCTGCGATCTGCCGTTCGCCGCGGGCGTCGGAGGACCCGCTAATCGCGGTTGTCGAAGACATCGGGCACGCCGTCGTCGTCGGAGTCGATCTTCTCCTCCTCGGCCATCGCGCGGTATCTCCTGTTGCGGATGCGCAGGACGACGGTCGCCAGGAGGGCGGCTGTCAGCGATGCCATGAGGATGGCGACCTTGGCGTGGTCGTCGTGCGGCGACCCGGCCCCGAAGCTCAGATCGTTGACGAGGAGCGAGACCGTGAAGCCCACGCCCGCCAGGACTCCGACGCCGAGCAGGTCCCACCAGCTCAGGCCCGGGTCCAGATTGGCCCGCGTGGTCTTGGTGACGAGGAAGGTGGTGAGCAGCACCCCGGTGGGCTTGCCGAGGACGAGCCCGAGCACGATACCGATCAGGACCGGGTCCGAGAGCGCGGAGAAGAAACCCTCCATTCCTCCGATCGCGACGCCCGCGGAGAAGAATGCGAAGACCGGCACGGCGAACCCCGTGGAAAGGGGACGGAAACGATGCTCGAGCACCTCGGCGAGACCGGGCTTGTTCGGTCGCGGCAGGGCGGGCTTGCCGTTGGGCTTGCGGCGCAGCACGGGGACACAGAAACCGAGCAGCACACCGGCCACCGTGGCATGCACCCCGGAGGCGTGCATGAGCGCCCAGGTGGCGGCCCCGAGCGGCAGCAGGATCAGCCAGGGACCGCGCGTGGTCCTGCCGAAGAATTTGGGTTTGCGCTGCGCCAGGAGGGCGAACAGGCCCAGCGGCAGGAGCATCCAGAGCAGGAAGACGAGGCTGACGTCTTCGGAGTAGAAGAAGGCGATGATGGCGATGGCGATGAGATCGTCGACGACGGCCAGCGTCAGCAGGAACAGCCGCAGGGCGCCGGGCAGGTGCGAACTGATGACGGCCAGGACTGCGAGGGCGAACGCGATGTCCGTCGCGGTCGGGATGGCCCAGCCGCGCAGTGTGTCCGGCGAGGACAGATTGACCGCCGTGTAGATCAGGGCCGGCACGACGACGCCGCCGAAGGCAGCCGCCACCGGGACGATGGCGCGGCTGATCTTCCGGAGATCCCCCGCGACGAACTCGCGCTTGAGCTCGAGTCCGGTGAGGAAGAAGAAGACCGCCAGCAGTCCGTCCGAGGCCCACGCCCCGACGGAGAGCTTCAGGTGCCACGGCTCGTAGCCGAACTCGAAGTCGCGGACGGCGAAGTAGGCATCACCCCACGGCGAGTTGGCCCAGAGGATGGCGAGCACCGCCGCGATGAGCAGCAGGATGCCGCCTACCGTCTCCTTGCGCATGAGTTCGCTGATGCGCATGTACTCGGGGTAGCTGGGCCGCTGCAGGATGACCGCACGTGCGCGGACGGGCTCCGGGGACTTGTCGTGTGCCATCAGGTCTCTTCCACTGGTGGGCGTTTCGTCTGAACGGACGATCAGGCGACGAGGGCGCGCACGCCGATGACGGCGGTCGCCGCGCCGAGGATCATGGACGTGGAGACCAGCATGATGTGGACCTTCAGGAAACGGGTTCCCTTACCGTTGTCGTCGCGGGAGCGCGGGTCCCTGAGGACACGGCGCAGGAAGGGTGGCCAGACGACGAGCGACCAGACGCCGGAGAGGAGCAGGACGAGGGCCAGGGGAGTGGGTAGGTTCACTGGAGTGTCTTTCGCGATCGAGTGCAGCGGGAGCGGGGCGGATCAGTGCTGCTCGAGCCAGGTCCGGGCCTCGGCGGCCTGGACATTCAGCGCCTTCCCGATCATCGGCTCGGCCGCCCCGGCGATCCTGCTCCCGAGGAAGGGGACGGACGATGTCACGGCGCCCTGCAGGTCCACCACGGTGTCCGCCCCGCTCGGGATCAACCGCTGGACGGCGGTGACGTTCAGGGGGACGCCCGCGACCGTCATCTCGAGCGTCGACTGACGACCGCCGTCCGGCGACGGCGGGTCCCACCGCTCCGTCTGCGTGACGGAGAGGGTCTCACCCACGAACTTGCGGGCCACGTCCGGGAGGCGCTCCGTCGGCAGGGTGCGCACGATCGTGACCGTGAAGGCTCCGGCCGTGTCGCCGTCGACGACGAGCGATTCGAGGGAGCCGCCGACGTGTGCGCTCATGTGCCGTATGAAGCCCTCGTCGGTGAACACCCTTACGATGGTCGAGGCGTCGTAGGGGAGGCTGGTGGAAGCATTCAGTGCCATGGATCCTCCGGGGGTGGTGGCGGGCAGCCGGTGGGGGCGGGGTCTTTCGCCATCCTACGACGTGGCCCGTTGATTCCCGCCCCGACGGGGCAAAGCGTCGGGGCGGCTTGCTACTGTGGAGCAACACCTGGCGACGATCGACGTTGCCGGGTTTTTGTGTTGTCCTCCCTACCGCTGCCGATCCCCGCGATCCGCCCGGGCCGGGGCCGGCAGCGGAGGAACCATGCCTGAGGAGTCCAGTAGATGAGCCTGAACGGATTGCGCGCCGCGCTCGCCGAGGACGCGTCCTACGCGCGTGTCCGCACCAACGCGTCCCGACCGGTGGACCAGCGCAGTGCGGACCTCCAGATCGGGGCGCCGGCCGGGATGCGTGCTCCGCTGATCATCGAGCTGATCGAAGGTATGGCGGAGCTCGCACCGGCGGACGACGGATCCGCCCCGCCCGTCGTCCTCGCGATCACCGCGACCGGCCGTGAGGCCGAGGACCTGTCCGCGGCGCTGCGCAGCTATCTGCCCGACTCCTCCATCGAGGAGTTCCCGAGCTGGGAGACGCTGCCGCACGAGCGGCTCTCGCCCCGCTCGGACACCGTGGGTCGGCGCCTGTCCGTCCTGCGGCGGCTCGCCCACCCGGAGGGCACGCCGATCAGGGTCATCACAGCGCCCGTCCGCGCCGTCGTCCAGCCGCTCGTCGCGGGTCTCGGGGAGCTCGAGCCCGTCTCGCTGAAGGTCGGGGATGAGGTGGCATTCTCCGCCGTCGTGCAGGCCCTCGCGGACGCGGCCTACGCTCGCGTGGACATGGTGACGCACCGCGGCGAATTCGCCGTCCGCGGCGGCATCATCGACGTCTTCCCACCCACAGAGGACCACCCCGTCCGGATCGACTTCTTCGGTGACGAGGTGGACCAGATGCGCTGGTTCGCCGTCGCCGACCAGCGCTCCCTGACCTCGGGGGAGCCGCCCGCCGCACTCTACGCCCCGCCGTGCCGGGAGATCCTCATCACGCCCGCCGTCATGTCCCGGGCCGCGAAGCTGCGCACCGAACTCCCTGCGGCCGCGGACATGCTGGAGAAGATCGCCGGCGGCATCGCCGTCGAGGGCATGGAATCGCTCGCGCCGGTGCTGGTCGACTCCTTGGTCCCGTTCGCGGATCAGCTGCCGCCAGGATCGATCGCCGTCGTCATCGAGCCCGAGAAGGTGCGTTCGCGCGCGCACGACCTCGCGGCCACGAACGAGGAATTCCTGGCCGCCGCGTGGTCCACGGCGTCCGACGGAGGCGCGGCACCGCTCGACCTCGGGGAAGGACTGGGACTCGATCTGCGGGAGGCCAGCTTCCGCTCGCTCACCGACACGCGGGCCACGATGCTCGCCAACTCGATCGCGTGGTGGGGCATCACCTCGTTCGGGGCGGACGAGGAGCTCAGCGACGTCGACAGCTTCACCTTGCGGGCACGGGAGCCACGCGGCTACCAGGGCGATGTGGCCGAGATGATGGACTTCATCGGGAGCAGGGTACGGGACCAGTGGCGCGTCGTGGTGGCCACCGAGGGGCCAGGGCCGGCAAAGCGCCTCGCCGAACTGTTCCGGGACAGCGACATCCCCTCGCGCATCGTGGACTCCCTGGAGGGTTCCCCGCAGCCGGGCATCATCGAGATCACGACGGCATGTGCCGGCCGGGGATTCGTGGTGGACGGGCTCCGCATGGGACTGCTGACGGAGGCGGACCTGCTCGGGCGCACGAGCGCCTCGGGGACGCGCGACATGCGCAGGATGCCCTCCCGGCGACGGAACGCGGTCGATCCGCTGCAGCTCAAGGACGGCGACTTTGTGGTCCACGAGCAGCACGGGGTGGCGAGATTCGTCGAGCTGATGCAGCGCTCCACCGGCGCCGGTCCCACCCGGACCACGCGGGAGTACCTCGTGCTCGAATATGCACCCTCGAAGCGTGGGGCGCCCGGCGACCGCCTCTTCGTGCCCACCGATCAGCTGGACCAGGTGACGCGCTATGTCGGCGGTGACGCACCGGCACTGAGCAAGATGGGCGGTTCGGACTGGAGCAAGACGAAGAGCCACGCACGCAAGGCCGTCAAGGAGATCGCCGGCGAGCTGATCCGGCTCTACTCGGCCCGCATGGCCTCCCGTGGTCACGCCTTCGGCGCCGACACGCCGTGGCAGCGCGAGCTCGAGGAGGCTTTCCCCTACGTGGAGACACCCGATCAGCTCACCACCATCAACGAGGTCAAGGCCGACATGGAGCGAGAGGTGCCGATGGACCGGCTCGTCTCCGGCGACGTCGGCTACGGCAAGACGGAGATCGCGGTGCGCGCCGCCTTCAAGGCGGTGCAGGACGGCAAGCAGGTCGCCGTGCTCGTGCCCACCACACTCCTGGTGCAGCAGCATTTCGAGACGTTCTCCGAACGGTTCTCCGGGTTCCCCGTCAATGTCCGGGCGCTGTCGCGCTTCCAGACAGCGAAGGAATCGCGCGAGACCGGTGAGGGCCTTTCCTCCGGGGCGGTCGACGTCGTGATCGGGACGCACCGCCTGCTCTCCAAGGAGGTCGCCTTCAAGGATCTGGGCCTCGTGATCGTCGACGAGGAGCAGCGCTTCGGCGTGGAGCACAAGGAAGCGCTCAAGAAGATGCGCACCAACGTGGACGTCCTGGCCATGAGTGCCACACCGATCCCGCGGACGCTCGAGATGTCGCTGACGGGGATCCGCGAGACCTCGACGCTGGCCACTCCGCCCGAGGAGCGCCACCCGGTGCTCACCTACGTGGGTCCGTACACGCACAAGCAGGCCTCCGCCGCCATCCGGAGGGAGCTGATGCGCGAGGGGCAGGTGTTCTTCGTGCACAACCGGGTCTCGTCGATCGACCGCACCGCCGCCCAGTTGCGGGAGCTGGTACCGGAGGCGCGCATCGCCGTGGCGCACGGGCAGATGACGGAGTCCCGGCTCGAACAGATCATCGTGGACTTCTGGGAGAAGCGCTTCGACGTGCTGGTCTGCACCACCATCATCGAGACCGGGCTGGACATCTCCAACGCCAACACGCTGATCGTGGACCGCGCCGACTCCTACGGGCTCTCGCAGCTCCATCAGCTGCGCGGGCGGGTGGGACGCGGGCGGGAGCGTGCGTACGCCTACTTCCTCTACCCGTCGGAGAAGCCGCTGGGTGAGGTGGCGCTGGAGCGCCTGAAGGCGGTCGCCGCGCACAACGAGCTCGGTGCCGGCATGCAGCTGGCCCTGAAGGATCTTGAGATCCGTGGCGCGGGGAACATGCTGGGCGGGGAGCAGTCGGGGCACATCCAGGGCGTCGGCTTCGATCTCTACATCCGGCTGGTCGGAGAGGCCGTCGCGTCCTTCCGGGGGGAGGCGGAGGAGAAGGCTGCGGAGATGAAGATCGAACTGCCCGTCAATGCGCATCTGCCGCACGACTACGTGCCGGGGGAGAGGCTCCGCCTCGAGGCCTACCGCAAGCTGGCCTCGGCCGTGACGGACGAGGCGATCGACGCGGTGGTCGCCGAGCTGAAGGACCGTTACGGCGAGCCTCCGGCGGCGGTGGACAATCTCATCGCGGTCGCCCGCTTCCGGGTAGCCGCCCGGGCGCTCGGTCTGACGGACGTGGCGCTGCAGGGGAACTTCATCAAGTTCTCGCCGGCGGAGCTGCCGGAGTCCAAGCAACTCAGGCTAGCCCGCCTGTATCCCGGTGCGACGATCAAGCCGGCGCTCAATGCGGTGCTCGTACCGAAGCCGAAGACCGCGCGGATCGGCGGGCGGGACCTCGTGGACGCCGACATCCTGGCGTGGGCCGGTACTGTGCTCGACGCCGTCTTCACGCCCTGACTCTCGGGCTCCGGTCCTCTGGGTCGGAGCCCGACAGGAACGAAGCCTGCCCGACACCAGAAGGAGGCCGTCCCGACAGGGACGGCCTCCTTCCGTGGTGCGCGGCGCTCGGGCGCCGGATCAGCTCCCCGGGAGCCTCAGGAGCTGACGCCCGCTGAGGTCTCCTTCGCATCGCTCTGCTTGCCCTCGGCCAGATCGTAGCCCGTGTCGGCCCGACCGATGATGCCCTGCGGGATGAAGAACGCGATGAACGCGAGAACGACGAGCGCGCCCATGGGCCAGATGTTCTGCGGCGTGAACCAGGTCAGCAGGTAGACGCCCAGCACGAACATGCCGAACATGAGCACGAAGACGACGATGTTCTCGACGAGGTGGCCCTTGCCCGCATGCTCGGGCTCCCGCTCGACGGCTGCTTCGTGTGACATCTGCTCTCCTTGATTCGACTGGTTCGGGGTGCTGCTCAGTACTCTGCTGTGCCCTGCTCACCACTAACGATAGCGACTCCCGAGCTCGCACCGATACGTGTGGCTCCGGCCTCGATCATGGCGCGGGCGTCGGCGAGCGAGCGGACGCCCCCGGAAGCCTTGACTCCGATGTCCGGGCCCACCGTCCGGCGCATCAGCGCAACATCCTCGACGGTGGCTCCACCCCCGTTGAAGCCCGTGGAGGTCTTCACGAAATCCGCCCCGGCCTCGACCGCAGCCTCGCAGGCAAGGATCTTCTGGTCGTCGGTGAGCAGTACGGTCTCGATGATCACCTTGAGCACGGCGTCCTGCTCGTGGACGGCCTCGGCCACGGCGCGGATGTCCTGGACGAGGGCATCCTTCTCACCGGCGCGGGCTGCTGCGATGTCGATGACCATGTCGATCTCGTCGGCGCCGTCGGCGACCGCGCCGCGGGCCTCGAAGACCTTGACCTCGGTGGGGGTGGCGCCGAGCGGGAAGCCGATCACGGAGCAGGTCAGCACCCCGGTGTCCTTCACGACGGTCCGCACGGTGCTGACCCAGAGGGGATTCACGCAGACGGACTTGAACGAGTACTCGACCGCTTCCCGGCACAGCGTGAGGACCTGCTCACGGCTGGCGTCGGGTTTGAGCAGGGTGTGGTCGATATAGGTGGCGAGGGAGGCGTCGTTAGGCATGGGTCCATCCTTCCACGGCGCCGCCCGTGGGTGGACGCCGTGCGGCGCCCCTGCGGTCCTGTGGCGGTCCGCCGTCAGAGGCCGAGGGCTTCCGCGACGTCTCGCTCGACGGCGTCGAGCCGAAGGCGTGCGGTGTCTTTCGTCTGGGCCAGGGCGGCAGCGGATGCGACGGGCTCCACGACCTCGAGATAGCACTTCAGCTTCGGCTCGGTGCCACTGGGCCTGATGATCACGCGGGTCTGATCCCGGGTCAGATAGAGCAGCCCGTCAGTGGGCGGCAGCTGCGCCGACCCATTGGCGAGGTCCTCGGCGAGGTCGACCGGGGACTGCGCGAACGACCGCGGCGGATCCTGTCGCAGGCGGCCCATCATGGTTCCCAGCAGATCGAGCGTGTCCACCCGCACCGAGAGCTGGTCGGAGGCGTGCAGGCCGTGCACCAGATAAGCGTCGTCCAGCAGATCGAACAGCGTGCGTCCTGCGGCCTTCGTCGCCGCGGCGAGTTCGGCCAGCAGCAGTGCGGCGGAGATGCCATCCTTGTCACGCACGAGCTCCGGGGCGACGCAGTAGCCGAGGGCCTCCTCGTAGCCGAACGCGAGGTCATGCACGCGGGCGATCCACTTGAAGCCGGTCAGGGTCGTCGCGTGCTCGATGCCGGAGGCACTGGCGACGCGCTCCAGGAGGCGCGAGGAGACGATCGAATTCGCGAAGACGCCCGTCCCGTCCGCGGCTGCCGTCGCGTCCGCCGGCTCCGTGCGCGCCTGCACCAGGCGCGCCGCCAGGTGCAGGCCGAGCAGCGTCCCCACCTCGTCGCCCCGGAGCATCCGCCATGCGCCGCCGGCGGGCTCGCGGGCAGCGAGTGCCACGCGGTCCGCGTCGGGGTCGTTGGCGATCACGAGGTCGGCGTCGACCCGGGCGGCCGTCTCCAGGGCGAGGTCGAGCGCGCCGGGCTCCTCCGGATTGGGGAAGGCCACGGTGGGGAAGTCCGGATCAGGCTCGGCCTGGGCCTCGACCACGGTGACGTCGTCGAACCCGGCGCTAGCGAGCACTGACAGCGCCGTCCTGCCGCCCACCCCGTGGAGCGGGGTGAGGACGATCCGCAAATCCCGGGCCGTGATCGCCGGGTCGGCGAGGGCCGCCACGGAGGCCACGTACTCGTCCTCGAGGCTCTCGGGCAGCACCGTCCAGCCGTCCGGCGCGAGGTCCACGGACTCCACGGCCGCGATGCGTGCGGCGATCGCGGTGTCGTGGGGGGCGACGATCTGGACCCCGCGTGCGTCCTCCTCGACCGCCCTGCCGCCGAGGTACACCTTGTAGCCGTTGTCCTGCGGCGGGTTGTGGCTCGCCGTGACCATGATGCCCACCTCGCACTCCAGGGCGCGGACGGCGTAGGCGAGCACCGGCGTGGGTAGTTCCCGCGGCAACAGGAAGGTGTCGACGCCGGCAGCCGTGAGGATGGCCGCGGTCTCCTCGGCGAAGATGCGCGAGTTGTGGCGCGCATCGAAGCCGACGACGGCGCGCGGCGCGTAGGCGCCGGCTGCGAGGTCCCGGGCGTGGGCGGCGACACCGGCGGCGGCCCGGCGCACCACCACGCGGTTCATGCGGTTCGGTCCGGCGCCGAGGGCGGCCCGCAGGCCCGCGGTCCCGAAGGCCAGCGGCCCGGAGAATCGGTCGCGGAGGTCCTGCTCCGGTTCCCCGGATGCGCCCGAGCGCACGTCGACCAGGAGTGCCCGGAGTTCCGCCGCAGTGTGCGGATCCGGGTCGTGCTCGGCCCAGGCGTCCGCGGTGACGAGGAGGGTGTGCAGGTCGGGGGTGGTCATGCTGGTCCTTCTCGGTGGGCGACAGCGGCCTGAGCAGCGAAGAGTGGTGGTGTGCGGACCCGGGAGGTCAGAGCGAGCCGACGATATCGGCCAGCAGGCGCGAGATCCGCGGCCCGGCCTGTGTACCGGCCTCGATGACCTCGGCGTGGCTGAGCGGGACCGGGCTGATGCCCGCCGCCAGATTCGTCACCAGCGAGATGCCGAAGACCTCCATTCCGGCGTGGCGGGCGGCAATGGCTTCCAGTGCGGTGGACATCCCCACCAGGTCGGCCCCGATCCGCTGGGCGTAGCGGACCTCGGCAGGAGTCTCGTAGTGCGGGCCGGTGAACTGGGCGTAGACGCCCTCCTCCAGCGTGGGATCCACCCGGCGGGCCACCTCGCGCAGCCGGGCGGAGTAAAGATCGGTCAGATCCACGAAGGTGGCGCCCTCGAGGGGGGAGGTGGCGGTCAGATTGATGTGGTCGCTGATCAGCACGGGGGTGCCGGGCTGCCAGTGCTCCTGCAGCCCACCGCAGCCGTTGGTGAGGATCATCGTCGTCGCGCCGGTGGCGGCGGCGGTCCGCACACCGTGCACCACGGACCGGACCCCCTTGCCCTCGTAGAAGTGGGTCCGGGCTCCCAGCACCAGCGCCCGGGAACCGCCCGGTGTCAGGATGGAACGGACCGTGCCCGTGTGCCCCACGACGGCCGGTGCGGAGAAGCCGGGGATGTCCGCTGCGTCGAGGGTGTGGGTGGTCTCGCCGATCAGCTCCGCGGCCTCGCCCCAGCCGGAGCCGAGGACGAGTGCGGTGTCGTGGTGGTCGATCCCCGTGGCGCGGGCGATGTGGGCGGCGGCGTCGCGCGCCAGCTCGAAAGATTCTGAGGTCACTCCTCCAACGTACCTCCTGTGCCGTCCGGGCACAGGTCACGGCGCGAGGGCGCCTCGTGTGGCCTGCCCGGGCACCGTTTCGGCCTGTCGGTGGCATGCGCGATAATCGGTGCGTGCCTAATCAACTCGATCTCAGCTCACTGCGCCTGACCGTCCTGGGTGGCGGGCCCGGCGGCTACGAGGCCGCCATGGTCGCCGCCTCGCTCGGCGCGAAGGTCACGATCGTGGAGCGCCAGGGACTCGGCGGTTCCGCTGTCCTCACCGACGTCGTCCCGTCGAAGACCCTCATCGCCACCGCGGACACCATGACGCGTTTCACGGATGCGAGCGCTCTCGGTGTGCGGTTCTCCGCCGACAGCAAGGTCGTCGCGGACCTGGACCGGGTCAACCAGCGCCTGCTGAAACTGGCGATGGAGCAGTCCTCGGACATCCGGGCGACCCTCGAGCGCCTCGGCGTCCGGGTGATCATCGGCAGCGGGAAGCTGCTGGACGAGCTCCGGGTGGAGGTCGAGGCGGACGGGGACACCAGCATCGTCGAGGCCGACGCCGTACTCCTCGCCGTCGGCGCAACACCCCGCGAGCTCCCGAGCGCCCAACCCGACGGCGAGCGCATCTTCAACTGGACGCAGCTGTACAACCTGCGCGAGATCCCCGAGCACCTGATCGTCGTCGGCTCCGGCGTCACCGGTGCGGAGTTCGCCAGTGCGTACAACGGCCTCGGCTCGAAGGTCACCCTGGTCTCCAGCCGCGATCGTGTGCTCCCGGGCGAGGATGCCGACGCAGCCGAGGTCCTCGAGGGCGTGTTCAAGGACCGCGGTATGACCGTCCTGTCACGCTCCAGGGCCAGCGCCGTCGAACGCACCGACGACGGCGTGATCGTCGGGCTGGCGGACGGCCGCAGCGTGGAGGGCAGCCACTGCCTCGTGGCGGTCGGGGCCGTCCCGCGCACCGCCGGGATAGGCCTCGAGGAAGCAGGGGTCGAGCTGAGCGAGTCGGGGCACATCCAGGTGGACGGCGTCTCGCGCACCACGGCCTCGAACATCTACGCGGCAGGGGACTGCACGGGGGTCCTGGCCCTCGCCTCCGTCGCCGCGATGCAGGGCAGGATCGCCATCGCCCACCTCATGGGCGACTCGGTGACCCCCATCAAGCTCAAGCAGGTGGCCTCGAACATCTTCACCTCACCGGAGATCGCCACGGTGGGTGTGACGGAGGAGGAGCTCGAATCCGGCCTGTTCCAGGGCGACGTGGTCAAGCTCTCCCTGAACACCAATGCGCGGGCGAAGATGATGAACGTCAAGGACGGCTTCGTGAAGGTGATCTCGCGCAAGGGCTCGGGCACGGTCATCGGTGGTGTCGTCGTCGGGCCGCGGGCGTCCGAGCTCATCTTCCCCCTCGCGCTCGCCGTGACGAAGAAGCTCCACGTGGACGACGTCGCCAATACCTTCACCGTGTACCCCTCGCTCACCGGCTCCATCTCGGAGGCGGCGCGCAGGCTGCACGTGCACCTCTAGCGGAGACCCCGGGCGGGGCAGGCTGAGGTCCGTCATGTGGACATGGCTATCCACATGATGGACACGCATGATCGGATGACAGGGATCATCCGCTGCACCGGTTCCGGACGCTGATGGCCCCGGTGGGCCGCCGGCCCCGGCGCCCCACCACAGAGAGCCCTCGCCATGACGCCTTCGACCTCGGCCGGTCCGAGCGGGACCACCGCACCCCTGAACTCGAGGGGCCGGGTGATCTTCGCCAGTCTCATCGGCACCACCATCGAGTTCTACGACTTCTACATCTACGCCACCGCCGCGGTACTGGTGTTCCCCACCCTGTTCTTCCCGAACCAGACCTCGGCCAATCAGCTCCTGGCCTCCTTCGCCGTCTTCGGCGTCGCCTTCGTGGCCCGGCCGCTCGGGTCCGTCCTGTTCGGCCATTTCGGGGACCGGATCGGCAGGAAAGCCACCCTTGTGGCGTCGCTGCTGACCATGGGCGTGGCCACGTTCCTCATCGGGGTGCTGCCGACCGCGGAAGGGGCGGGCTGGGTGTTCTGGGCGCCGTTCCTCCTGGTGGTGCTGCGGTTCCTGCAGGGACTGGCCCTGGGCGGCGAGTGGAGCGGGGCTGCGCTGCTGGCCACGGAGAACGCCCCTGAGGGCAAACGTGCCATCTTCGGGACTTTCCCGCAGCTCGGCGCACCGATCGGCTTCATCCTCGCGAATCTTCTGTTCGTGCTCCTGAGCACACTCCTGACTCCGGAGGAATTCCTGCAGTGGGGCTGGCGTGTGCCGTTCCTGCTCAGTGCCGTCATGGTCATCGTCGGTCTGTACGTGCGGCTCAAGCTCATCGAGAGCGCCTCCTTCCAGAAGGTCCAGACGACGGGCAGGGTGGTCAAGCTCCCCCTCGGCACGGTGTTCAGCAGCCACTGGCGTCCACTGCTGCTCGGGACGTTCATCATGTTTGCCACCTACGTGCTCTTCTACTTCATGACCGCCTTCACGCTGACCTACGGCACGGCTCCCGCCACCGTCGAGCAGGCCCGCGAGCGCGCGGATGCCGCGGGCAAGGCCTTCGGACAGGAGCAGATCGACAATTTCGTGCCGGGTCTGGGCATGAGCCGCCCCGACTTCCTGTGGATGCTGATCATCGGCGTCGTGTTCTTCGGGATCTTCACGCTGGTGTCCGGTCCGCTGGCCGAGCGCTTCGGGCGGCGCAGGATGCTCCTCGCCACCACGGTCGGCATCGGGATCTTCGGGCTCCTCTGGGCGCCGCTCTTCGGGGCGGGCACCATCGGAGCCATGGCGCTGCTGATCCTCGGGTTCATCCTCATGGGTCTGACCTTCGGCCCCATGGCAGCTGTGCTTCCCGAGCTCTTCCCGGCCAATGTGCGGTACACCGGCTCGGCCGTGGCGTACAACGTCTCGAGCATGATCGGCGCCGCCCCGGCCTCCTTCATCGCTGTGGCGCTGTGGCAGGCGGCCGGCGGCAGCACCGTGCTGGTCGGGGTCTACCTCAGCCTCGCGGCCGTCGCCACCTTCGTCGCCCTGTTCCTGTCCCGCGAGACGCGCGACCACGACTACGAGAACAACGTCTCCTGAGCCGGTTCGGCCGCTGCCACCCGTTCGGTCGGTCGCAGCGGTCGGTCTCCGCGCTCAGATCCTGTGTTCAGGTCCCGGCGTCAGTCGCTGATCGTGGCGATCACGGCGCCGGCGGACACGGTGTCCCCGGGGGCGGCCGTCAGCCCGGTCAGGGTGCCCGCCTTGTGCGCGGTGAGTGGCTGCTCCATCTTCATGGCCTCCAGGACCACAACGAGGTCGCCCTCCGACACCACGTCACCCTCGGCTGCTGCGACCTTCACGATGGTGCCCTGCATCGGCGAGGTGAGCTCGTCACCACCGCCGGTAGCCCTCCCGGCCCGGGCGCGCGGGGACTTCTTCGACTTCTGACCATTGCCGTTCTTGCCGTTCGTCGAGGCACCCAGTCCGGCCGGCAAAGAGACCTCGAGGCGGCGGCCGCCCACTTCGACGGTGATGCGCTGCCGGGGCCCCGGCTCCGCGGAGGGCTCTCCGGGGCCCTTCCATGGTCCGATGGCATTGTGGAACTCCGTCTCGATCCAGCGGGTGTGGACCGAGAACGGACCGGCGGCGGGGGCGAAGGCGGGATCGACGACGACGGCGGTGTGGAAGGGCACCACGGTCGGCATCCCCTCGATCACCAGCTCGGACAGCGCCCGCCGTGCACGCTGGAGCGCGTGCTCCCTCGTGGATCCGGTCACGATGAGCTTGGCGAGCAGCGAGTCGAAGTTGCCGCCGATCACCTCCCCGGCCTCGATCCCCGCGTCCACGCGGACGCCGGGGCCAGTGGGCAGCTGGAGTGTCCGGACGGTTCCCGGGGTCGGGAGGAAGCCCCGACCGGGATCCTCGCCGTTGATGCGGAACTCGAAGGAGTGGCCGCGGACGGCCGGATCCCCGTAGCCGAGCTCCTCGCCGCGAGCGAGCCGGAACTGCTCGCGGACGAGGTCGAGCCCCGTGACCTCCTCGGACACCGGATGCTCCACCTGCAGGCGGGTGTTGACCTCGAGGAACGAGATGGTGCCGTCCTGGCCCACGAGGAACTCGCACGTTCCCGCGCCCTGGTACCCGGCTTCGCGGAGGATGGCCTTCGAGGACTCGTAGAGACGCTCGTTCTGCTCGTCCGTGAGGAAGGGTGCGGGGGCTTCCTCGACGAGCTTCTGGTTGCGGCGCTGGAGGGAGCAGTCCCTCGTGGAGACCACGACGACGTTGCCGTGGGCGTCAGCCAGGCACTGGGTCTCCACATGGCGCGGTGCATCGAGGAACCGCTCCACGAAGCACTCTCCGTTGCCGAAGGCCGCCGTGGCCTCGCGGACGGCGGACTCGAACATCTCAGGGATGTCCTCGATCCTGCGCACCACCTTGATCCCGCGACCGCCGCCCCCGAAGGCGGCCTTGATGGCGATGGGCAGGCCGAATTCTTCCGCGAAGCCGACGACCTCCCCGGCGGAGGAGACGGGATCCTTGGTACCCGGTACCAGGGGCGCGCCGACGAGGGCGGCGATGTGTCGCGCGCGGACCTTGTCGCCCAGCTTCGAGATGGCCTCGGGGGAGGGGCCGATCCAGGTGAGGCCCGCGTCGATGACGCGCTGGGCGAACTCCGCGTTCTCGGACAGGAAACCGTAGCCGGGATGGATGGCGTCGGCACCACCGTGCCGGGCGGCCTGGAGGATCCTGTCCATGACCAGGTAGGACTCCGCCGCGGTGTTCCCTCCGAGCGCGAAGGCCTCGTCGGCCATGCGGACGTGCAGGGCATCGCGATCAGGGTCCGCATACACGGCGACGGAGGTGATCCCTTCGTCGCGGGCGGCCCGGATCACGCGGACCGCGATCTCCCCGCGGTTCGCGACGAGGACCTTCGTCACCGGATGGTGCGGCGTAGTGCCGGTCGTGGCAGGTGATCCGGATGGGGTGCGCGGGGCTTGGTTCATGGGGCGGGGACTCCTTCTTCTCCGTTGGGAGCCTAGACCGGTTTTGTCGGTTCCACCCATGAATCGTGCCGCATGGAAGTGTCTGGTGCTGTTCCGTTGTAGGGAAGCTACAACAGAGCGGCGGGGGACCAGAGCTCGGTGATCGAGATGCCGAGGGAGCCCAGGAGACCCCGCAGGGTCGAGATACTGAGTCCGACGACGGCGTGGGGGTCGCCGTCCACGCGCTCGACGAAGGCTCCTCCCAGACCGTCGATGGTGAAGGACCCGGCGCAGTGCAGGGGCTCACCGGTGGCGACGTAGGCGCCGATCTCCGCAGCGGTCATCCTGGTGAAGGTCACGCGCGCGGAGGCCACGGCTCCGAGGGTGCCACCGCTTCCGCCCCGACGTGTGTCGATGAGCCAGTGGCCCGTGTGCAGGATGCCCGAGCGGCCCTGCATCCGGGTGATCCGTTCGATCGCGACCTCGGGTTCGTAGGGCTTGCCATGGGCTTCGCCGTCGAACTCGAAGACGGAGTCGCACCCGATCACGAGTCCGTCCCCGGCGTCGTCGAGCGCTGCGACGGCTTCGGCCTTCGCGCGCGCAAGGAGCAGGGCGGTGTCGTGCGGATCGATCGCACCGTAGGAGGCGACGACGGCCGGTTCGTCCACCGCGGACATCACCACGTCATGGCGGATCCCGGCCTCGGTGAGGAGCCTGGTGCGGGCCGGGGACTTGGAGGCGAGGATCAGGCGAGCCGTCATGGACCAAGCCTAGGCGCAGGGAGCAGGCATCGGTGTCCGGCGGTCAGGGGCGTGCCCGGTCCCGTCAGGACGGGACCGGGCACGGATCCTTCACCAGTAGTGCGCGACGTCGATCACCACCCTCGAGCCGTTCCCGGGGCCGGGCAGGACGAAGACGCGGACGGGAAGTCGCCCGCGGACGCCCAGGCCGATGGTCGTCTGTCCCTCGAAGCTCCCCGCGAGTGCCACCTGCCGGAAGGTGGAGTAACCCGCCGTATCGACGAGCTCGTTCCGGTTGGACGGGGAGTAGGTCGCCCGGCCCGAACCGTCATAGGCCGGTGCCATGACCGTGACCGAGAGGCGTGCGCCGCCGCGCAGCGGAACCACGGAGCCGGAGCCGGGTCGGGTGACCTGGTCCACATAGGCCACGCGGTACCCGGAGACGGGCCCGCGCGCATCGATGACCATGCGGTCGAAGCAGCCGTGGCGGCCGGAGCGGACGTCGGTGACCGGGGCGGAGGAGTAGCTGGGGGCGGCCTTGACGGTCGATCCCCACGTGATGCCGCAGTAAGCGGCGGACGCCGGGGGTGCCCCTGCGAGGCCGAGGCCTGCAGTGAGGGCGAGGGCGGCGAGAGTGGCGGAGAGTTTCCCCGTCAAGCGCGTTTGGTTCATGTCGCACCACCTTGTCGAACTGGATAGGTGCCACTATGATGCGCTCGCCGCAAGGCAAAAGCGCCGCCGTTCGGCGATCGGCGCCGAATCGTTAGCGTCGGAGGACGGTGCGGTGGGGCCGAGACTGTGTTCCGGTCAGCGGGCCGGCATGGCCATACTTTCAGCCGGGACGGCGTCCACGGGCCCGGTCGTGCCGCTGTCGTCGACGAACGGGTCACCTGTCCGCTCAGCGTTGTAGAGCGCAAGATCCAGCAGCCCCTCGCGCCGGGCCACGATCGTGGGGACGAGGGCCTGGCCGGCGACGTTCACGGCCGTGCGGCCCATGTCGAGGATCGGGTCGACCGCCAGCAGCAGGCCCACACCGGCCAGGGGCAGGCCGAGGGTGGAGAGGGTCAGGGTGAGCATCACGACCGCGCCGGTGGTGCCGGCGGTCGCCGCAGACCCGAGCACGGAGACGAGCACGATGAGCAGGTACTGCGTGAGGTCCAGCTCGATGCCGAAGAACTGTGCCACGAAGATCGCGGCGACGGCCGGGTAGATGGCCGCGCAGCCGTCCATCTTCGTCGTCGCTCCGAGGGGCACGGCGAACGATGCGTACGCGCGGGGGACGCCGAGATTGCGCTCCGTGACGCGCTGGGTGAGTGGCAGGGTGCCCACGGAGGAGCGCGAGACGAAGGCCAGCTGGATGGCGGGCCAGGCGCCGGAGAAGTACTGCCTGACCGACAGCCCATGGGTCTTGATGAGGACGGGGTAGACCACGAACAGGACGAGGGCGAGGCCCACGTAGATGGCCAGCGTGAACTTCCCGAGGGATCCGATGGTGTCCCAGCCGTACACGGCCACGGCATTGCCGATCAGGCCGACGGTGCCGAGCGGAGCGATGCGGATGATCCACCAGAGGACCTTCTGGATCACGGCGAGGGCCGAGGCGTTGAAGACGAGGAACGCCTCGGCCGGTGGGCCCACCTTGAGCGCGGCGATCCCGACGGCAGCGGCGACCACGAGCACCTGCAGCACGTTGAAGTTCAGCGCGGTGGCGACAGCGCCCGTATCGGCGACGGTCGAGGACGCCTGGAGGCCGAGGACGTTCGCGGGGATCAGTCCGGTGAGGAAGGCCCACCAGCTGCCGGTGTTGCCCGTGTACTCGTCGGGCTGAGCGGCTCCTGTGCCGGCGCCGGGCTGGAAGACCAGCCCGAGTCCGATGCCGATGACCACGGCGATCAGGGCCGTGATGGCGAACCACAGCAGCGTCCGGCCCGCGAGCCGCGCGGCGTTGGTGACGGCGCGGAGATTGGCGATGGAGCTGACCACGGCGGTGAAGATCAGAGGCACGACGGCGGTGCGCAGGAGGGCTACATAGCTCGAACCCAGCGTGGCGAGGGTTGTGCCGAGCCCGTTCGGCGCCTCCGCGGTGTGGCCGGTGTATTTCGCCAGCAGGCCCAGGGCCACTCCGACGAGGAGGGCAGCGATGATCTGCGGTCCGAAGGAGGTGACCCAGCGGGGTAGCCTGCGCCGGGTGGAGGAAGGGCTGTTTTCGGTAGACACGCCCAGAACACTAGGGCCCGGTGCGCAGCTGGTCGAAGGCGGGGTTGCGAAATATTACGGGCGTGGTTGTGGACGTCGTCGAGGGTGCTGCGGCGGATCCGCGCAGGGACGGGCGCACACGGGCGGACGGAGAATATTCCCCGTCCGCCTGTGATGAACCTCTACGTCGCCGGGACGAGTGCGCGGCGCAGGGTGTCGAGGCCGACCGAGCCGAGATTCAGGGCCCGCGTGTGGAAGGCACGGAGGTCGAAGGCCTCACCCTCGGACGTCCTGACCTCGTCGCGGATCTGCTCCCAGAGCCGCTGCCCGATCTTGTAGGCGGGAGCCTGCCCGGGCCAGCCGAGATAGCGCGTGTACTCGAAGTCCAGCTGCCCCTCGCTGATGGCCAGATTCTGCTGCAGGAACACGTAGCCCTTCTCCGCCGTCCAGGTCCCGGTGCCCCAGCGCTCGGGGATCTCGAGCTCGAGGTGCACACCGATGTCGAAGACCACGCGGGCCGCGCGCATGCGCTGGGCGTCCAGCATGCCGAGGCGGTCCCCCGGGTCGGAGAGGAAGCCCAGCTCCTGCATGAGCCGCTCCGCGTACAGGGCCCAGCCCTCACCCTGTCCCGAGACCCAGATGCCGTTGCGGCGCCAGGGGTTGAGCAGGGCGCGCTGGAAGACCGCCGTCGCGATCTGCAGGTGGTGCCCGGGGACGCCCTCGTGGTAGACGGTGGTGGTCTCCTTCCAGGTGGTGAAGGAGTCCTCGCCCTCCGGGACCGACCACCACATGCGGCCCGGCCGGGAGAAGTCGTCGCTCGGCCCCGTGTAGTAGATGCCGCCCTCACTGGTCGGCGCGATCCGGCATTCGACGCGCCGCATCACGTCCGGGATGTCGAAGTGGACCCCGGCCATGGCATCGATCGCGGTGTCCGAGAGCTCCTGCATCCATGCCTGCAGCGCCTCGGTCCCGTGCAGTTGACGTGCGGGATCCGCGTCGAGGAGGGCCATCGCCTCCTCGATCGTGGCACCCGGGCGGATCTCGTCCGCAACCGCTTCCTGCTCGGCGATGACCCGGTCGAGTTCCTCGACGCCCCACCGGTAGGTCTCCTCGAGATCGACGCCGGAGCCGAGGAAGAGGCGGGACGTGAGGGCGTAGTGCTCCCTCCCCACGGCATCCTGCTCGGGTGCGGCGGGCAGGAGCTCCTCGCCCAGGAACGTGGCCAGGGAGCGGTATGCGGTCCGGGCGGCGTCGGCCCCGGCCCGGAGCTGCTGGGTGAGCGATTCCGGGAGGACGCCGTCGTCCGTGCTCGTGGTGCTGCCGAGGGAGTCGAAGAACCCGCCGTCCTCCACGTACTTGCCGGCCTGTTCCATCACGATGGACACCTGGCGGCGGGCCGCAACGCGTCCGCGCTCGCGGCCCGCTCGCAGCGAGGAGATGTACCCGTCGATCGCGTCGGGCACGTTCGCGAGGCGTCCGGCGATATGGCTCCAGTCCTCGGCGGTGGCTGTCGGCATGAGGTCGAAGATGGCGCGGATGCTCTGGGCCGGGCAGGCGATGTTGTTCAGGTCGGCGTAGTCGAGCCCCGCCTCGTGGATCTCGACGTCGAGGCCCAGGCGTTCCCGCATCGCGTCGAGGGTCACGGTGTCGACGTCGTCGGCCGGTGTCAGGTCCTCGAGGAGGAGAAGGGTCTCGCGTGCCGCTTCCGCGAGGGCCTCGAGCCCGGCGGGGGAGTAGTCGCGGTACTCCGTCTCGTGGCCGGGCAGTCCCAGCTGGGTGGCGTAGTCGGGCAGCAGCCGGAGCAGGGTCTCGTAGTACGAGGTGGCGACGGCGTCGATGGCGGTGGACTGCCGGGCCGGAGCGGAGGGCAGGGCGGAGTCGTCAGTGGTATGGGTCACGGTCAGAGCCTAGTGGCATACGGTTGCCGGAGGCTACCGATCGGGTGGCGGGTCGGTAGCGTGGGCCCCAGGTCCTGCACCCGCAGCCCCGCACCCTGCCGATGAGGAGTACACCCGTGCCACAGATCGACCAGCAGTCCCAGGCCCATCCGATCCTCGCCGCGGATCACATGTCGGAGTGGATGGGCATCGTGGTCGAGGAGTCGACGGCCGAGGCGGCGCGGATCTCCCTGCGGTTGAGGAAGGAGATGGTGAACGGCTTCGGCATCGCCCACGGCGGCATCATCTTCGCGTTCGCCGACACCTGCTTCGCCCTGGCGTGCAACGATCCTGCCGGTGATCCGGCCGTCATCACGGTGGCCTCGGGCGCGGACATCAATTTCGTGGCTCCCGCCCGGCAGGGCGAGACGCTCACCGCGGTCGGCGCCCTGGTGTCGCGGACCGGCAGGAGCGGCGTCTACGACGTCCGTGTCACCGTCGGTGACAGGGTCGTCGCCGAGTTCCGCGGCCGCAGCCGGACCATCGCTCGTCCCGCGACGTGAGCTCAGCGGCCGCTGCGCCGCCAGGACGCAGGCCCGGGTCTCGGACCGAGGGAGAGCAGTGCGCGGCGCACCCATGAGCGGCCCGGCGCCGGATCGCCGGTCGTCGGGGGTGTTCCCTGCAGGGCGATGACGACGGCGGTGAGGGCGGCGAGCTCCTCGGCGGTCGGGGAGCCCGCCACCACCGAGAAGGTCGCCCGGGAGGATGCGTCGTCCGTGCCCGCCTGCATGCTCACAGCGGGATGTTCCCGTGCTTCTTGGCCGGGTTCGACGCGCGCTTGTCGCGCAGGGCCCGCAGCCCCCGGACAATGTGCAGTCGCGTCTCGGAGGGCGCGATGACGGCGTCGACGTAACCGAGTTCCGCGGCCTGGTAGGGGTTCAGCAGCTCCTCCTCGTACTGCTGCACCACGTCCGCGCGGGCTGCTTCCACGTCCCCGCCGGCGTCGGTCACCTCCTTGAGGTGCCCGCGGTACAGGATGTTCACCGCACCCTGGGCGCCCATGACACCGATCTGCGCCGTGGGCCAGGCCAGGTTCAGATCGGCGCCGAGCTTCTTGGAGCCCATGACGATGTAGGCGCCGCCGTAGGCCTTGCGCGTGATGACGGTCAGCTTGGGCACCGTGGCCTCCGCGTAGGCGTACAGGAGTTTGGCCCCGCGCCGGATGATGCCCTGGAACTCCTGGTCCTTGCCGGGCAGGAAGCCGGGCACGTCGACCAGGGTCAGCAGGGGGATGTTGAAGGCGTCGCAGTGGCGCACGAAGCGCGCGGCCTTCTCGGAGGCATTGATGTCCAGGGTGCCGGCGAACTGCAGCGGCTGGTTCGCCACGATCCCGATGGTGTGCCCCTCGACCCGCGCATAGCCGATGACGAGATTGGGCGCGTACAGGGCCTGCAGCTCGAGGAAGTGACCATCGTCGACGATCGCCCCGATCACCGCGTGCATGTCGTACGGCTGGTTCGCGGCGTCCGGCACGAGCGTGTCGAGGGCGAGGTCCTCCTCGGAAGGCTCCGGTTCCTCCACCCACTCGGTCAGCGGCGCCTCGGCGAGATTGTTCGAGGGGAGGTAGTCGAGCAGTTCCCGGACGAAGCCGACGGCGTCCGCCTCGTCCGTGGCGAGATAGGCCGAGGTGCCGGTGGCCGTGTTGTGCTGGCGGGCCCCACCGAGGGTCTCCATGTCCACGTCCTCGCCGGTCACGGCCTTGATGACATCGGGGCCGGTGATGAACATGTGCGAGGTCTTGTCCACCATCACCACGAAGTCGGTCAGCGCGGGGGAGTAGGCCGCCCCACCGGCGCACGGACCCATGATGAGGGAGATCTGCGGGACCACACCGGAGGCGTGGACGTTGTTGCGGAAGATGTCGGCGAACATGGCCAGGGAGGCCACGCCCTCCTGGATGCGGGCGCCGCCGCCGTCGTTGATGCCGACCACCGGGCAGCCGTTGCGCAGTGCGAACTCCTGGACCTTGACGATCTTCTCGCCGTTGACCTGGCTCAGCGAGCCGCCGTACACGGTGAAGTCCTGGCTGTAGATCGCGATCAGCCGTCCGTCCACCGTCGCGTACCCGGACACCACGCCGTCGCCGAGCGGCTTCTTCTGCTCCATCCCGAAGGCGGTGGAGCGATGCACGGCGAGGGCGTCGAACTCGACGAACGAGTTCTCGTCCACGAGGAGGTCGATGCGCTCGCGGGCGGTGTTCTTGCCCCGCGCATGCTGCTTCTCGATCGCGGCCGGGCCGGAGGGTTCGCGGGAGAGGGCCTCGCGCCTGCGGAAGTCGGCGAGCTTCCCGGCCGTGGTGGTCAGATCGGGCTGCAGGTCCTGGCGCATGGGTACTCCGGTCGGCGGATGGATGGGGCGCCGGTGGGAACTGGAGGATTCCGACAATGTGCAGCGCGTTCGGTCCAGTCTAATGACCCGTTCGGGGTGGCGGGTTGTATGACTCCTACAGTTTCGTCGGGTATCGCTTAGCGGCGGGCCGCTGCCGCGTCCAGGGCAGCCCGGTGGGTCGGAGGAGCATGGCTCCACCCCGCTGCATATGGTGGAGCCATGACAGCTTCCCCCGAGGACCACGAATCCACTCCTGGCGCACCCCGATCGCTCGCAGGGCGCACCGTGCTCATGTCGGGCGGGAGTCGCGGTATCGGGCTGGCGATCGCCCTGCGGGCAGCCCGCGACGGTGCGAACGTGGCCATCATGGCCAAGACCGGTGAGCCCCACCCCAAGCTCGAGGGCACGGTCCACACGGCCGCCGAGCAGATCGAGGCTGCGGGTGGACGGGCGCTGGCGATCGTGGGGGACGTGCGCAACGACGACGACGTCAGGGCCGCCGTCGACACGACCGTCAGCACCTTCGGAGGGATCGACATCGTGGTGAACAACGCCTCCGCGATCGACCTCTCCAAGACCGCCGACGTCGCCATGAAGCGGTACGACCTCATGGCGGACATCAACGTCCGCGGCACCTTCATGCTCAGCAAGTTCTCCCTCGATGCGCTCAAGCGGTCGGGGAATCCCCACATCCTCACCCTGTCGCCGCCGCTGAACCTCGATCCGCACTGGGCCGGGCTGCACCTGGCCTACACCATGGCGAAGTACGGGATGTCCCTGACCACCCTCGGTCTGGCGGAGGAGCTCCGTGAGGACGGGGTGGCGGTGAACTCGCTCTGGCCGGCGACCCTGATCGACACTGCTGCCATCAGGGCCATGCCGGGCGGCGATCGGCTGGTGCAGGCGGCCAGGAGCCCGCGGATCGTCGCGGACGCCGCGCACGCCGTGCTGGTCCGTGGGGCCCGGACCTGCACCGGCAACTTCTTCACCGACGAGCAGATTCTTCGGGAGGAGGGTGTCACCGACCTCACCGGCTACAGCCTCGGCGCCCCGGAGGGCGGGCTCATCCCGGACATCTTCCTCTGACGGTAGGGCGACGCCGGTCCGCCCGGGGCGCCGCGCATGCGGGCCGAGCGCCGGCCGGGCGTCCTTGACGCCGGCGGGGCGACGCCGGTCCGCCCGGCGCAGGCCGAGGCGGATAGGATCGGTGACATGTCCTCCCGCTACTCGAATCTCGAACGCCCGGGCCTGGACGTGGGCGTCCTGAGGGCAGCCGTCTGCATGCCGTCGGGTCCCATTCCCAGGCTCGAGGTCGTGGCGCAGACCGGCTCGACCAATGCGGATCTGGTGCAGCACACGCAGCGGGAGCCCGCCGGATGGCCTGATCTGAGTGTTGTCGCGGCGGAGATGCAGACCGCCGGACGCGGCCGGCTCGATCGCTCCTGGAGCGCCCCGGAGCGGTCGTCGCTGTTCGTCAGCGTGCTCCTGCGACCCGTCAACCGGCAGGGCCGCCCCGTCCCCACCACGTCCTACCCCTGGTTCTCACTCCTGGCGGCGCTGGCCCTGGCCGAGAGCGTCGAGGACCGGACCAAGATCGCTCCGCAGCTCAAATGGCCCAACGACGTCACCGTGGACGGACGCAAGCTCGCCGGTGTGCTCGCCACGTTCGTGCCCGGAGCCGGGGCCGAGCCTCCCGCCGTCGTCGTGGGGGTGGGACTCAACGTCAGCCTCACCGAGGACGAGCTTCCGGTCCCCACCGCGACGAGCCTTTTGCTGGAGTACGCAGGAACCACCGATCGCAACATCCTGCTCAAGTCCTTCCTGCGTACCCTCGCGGATCATTACCGCAGTTTCTGCGACGCCGACGGCGACGCCGCGGCTCCCTGGACGGACGGCCCGGCGCTCCAGGACCGGGTCGGGGCCCGCATGAGCACCCTCGGGCAGGACGTGCGGGCCGAGCTGCCGGGCGGCGGCACACTGAGCGGCCGCGCGCTCTCCCTCGACGCGCGTGGTGCCCTCGTGGTGCGCGACGACGACGGCGAACGGCACACGGTCTCGGCGGGCGACGTCGTGCACCTGCGTCCACTGGTGTAGTCCGTGCGGGTGAATCTCCTGCCGGGCGAGCGCGTGATCGTCCGGACCCGCCCCTCCCTGCTTCCGCTCGCGGGGCCCGTCGTCGGCGGCTTCGTGGTCCTCGCTGCCGGGGGCTTCGGTCTCGGCTACCTCGGCGGCAGGCAGCTGCCGGAGCTGGGTGAATGGCAAGTGGTGCTTCTGCTGCTTGCGATCGCCGTCGTCGTGCTCCTGCTCGTGCTCGTGGTGGTGCGGCCCCTGGTCCGTTGGTCCAGCACCCGCTACGTCCTCACGAGCCTACGGCTCATCCACCGGCGTGGCGCGGGTCGTCGTACCGAGCACGACATCCCCCTGTCGTCCGGCCTGCAGGTGCGGACGGAGCAGAGCCTGCTGCAGCGGTTGACCGGCAGCGGGACGCTCATGGTCGGGGCCCATGCCGCCCATGCGGAACGGTATCGCGACGTACCGCAGGTCAGGCGGTTCAAGGAATACCTGGGCCTGGTGGTCAGCGAGCTCCCATCGATCCACGGCATCGATGGTGTAGACAGGGACAGCGGTCCGCAGTACTCCCGCGAAGGGACCTCCGGCCCGTGGGAGGAATGGCACAGAGGGAGACCTGAGTAATCATGACAGTCGAGGACCGGCACGGATCCGGCGAGCCAGGCCGCTCGGACGGTCCTGCCGTCATGCCTGCGGCCACGTCGCCGTCGGCCCCGCTGCCTACAACCCCACAGCCTACGACCCCGCTGCCCGGACCCGCGCCGGCAGGGCAGGACGGCGGCAGCGCCGTCGGGCAGGGTGGCCAGCCTTCCGCCGGAGCGGCGAAGGAGGTCTGGCAGTTGCATCCTGATATGACCGGCGGCGGCGAGCGGGAGGACGCATCGGCGCCGTTGGAACTCGACCGCGAGACGATCCGCCGGCTCGAACGCGAGCTCCTCGGCGCCGAGCGCACCCTGAGGCGCCGTGACATCGCCGCTGCTGCCGGCGTGTCGCTGCTGTCGGCGCGCAAGCTCTGGCGCGCCATGGGATTTCCCAACATCGGGGACGACGACGTCGCCTTCACGGAGAAGGACCTCGGCGCACTCACCACGATCATCGACATGGTGCGCCAGGAGCAGCTCACCGAGGACGCCGCCATCTCGATCACGCGTGCCGTGGGGCAGATGACGGACCGCATGGTGGTCTGGCAGATCGAGGCGATCGTCGAGGAGATGGTTGCACAGCGTGGCCTGTCGGACTCCGACGCACGCAAGACCCTCGTCACCGAGTTGCCGGACCTGATCGAGCCGCTCGAGAAGACGCTCGTCTATGCATGGCGCCGCCAGATGAACGCGGGAGTACAGCGCCTGGCGCTCCGCGCGGAGTCGGGCCTGCGCTCCAGCGAGGTCGGGCGGGACGGCGACGAGCAGGACGCACCCCTGCCACTGGCGCGCGCTGTGGGCTTCGCGGATCTCGTCTCCTACACGAGCCTGTCGCGTCGGATGAACGAGCGCACCCTCGCCCAGCTGGTGCAGCGCTTCGAGAACAAGAGCTCCGAGATCATCTCCGTGGGCGGCGGCCGGCTCGTCAAGACGATCGGCGACGAGGTCCTGTACATCGCGGAATCTCCCGAAGCCGGGGCGGAGATCTCACTGGCCCTCGCCAAGGCCTTCTCCGACGACGAGTTCCTCCCCTCCGCGCGCTGTTCCCTGGTGTGGGGCCGCGTTCTGTCCCGCCTCGGGGACATCTACGGTCCCACCGTCAACCTCGCTGCACGCTTGACGGCACTCGCCGAGCCGGGGCAGGTGCTCGTCGACTCCGTCACGGCCGCCACGCTCGAGCAGAACGAGAAGTTCGTCCTCACCTTCCACGACGCCCGTAACGTGCGCGGCTTCGGTGAGGTGCGGCCCGCAACGCTGGCGCGCGGGACGGGTTCGGGCCTGATTCTCGACTGAGCAGCCCTTCGTCCCATTGGTCGGCTGTCCGGGGTGGGATCGGGCGTTGGCCCACGGCTCGATCCCACTGGTCGTCGTCGTGGGCTGGGATCGACGCGCGGGGTTGCTCCTTTTCCTCTTTTCGCTCCCACTACTCAGGCCTGAAAGGTGGGACCGGGCACTCCCTCCCACTGGTCGTCGTCGTGGGCTGGGATCGACGCGCAGGGTTGCTCCTTTTCCTCTTTTCGCTCCCACTACGGAGGCCTGAAAGGTGGGACCGGGCACTCGCTCCCACTACTCAGGCCTATCGGTTGGGACCGAAGCTCCCCGTCAGCTCCCTCCCACCGCTCGGCGTCGCAGAATGGGATCGACGCGCAGGGTTCGTCCGCTTCGTCCCTTCGCTCCCACTACGGAGGCCTGAAAGGTGGGACCGGGCACTCGCTCCCACTACGGAGGCCTGAAAGGTGGGACCGGGCACTCCCTCCCACCGCTCGGCGTCGCAGAATGGGATCGACGCCCAGGGTTCGTCAGCTTCGTCCCTTCGCTCCCATCATTGATGCCCGTCGGGTGGGATCTAGAGCTCTGACCCTCTGTGCGGCATCGCTGAGTGGGATCCAAGCGCAGCGCTTCCGGACTACGGGGGAGGCGGAGGGCAGAATGGGACCATGCCAGTCTGCCGAGCCTTCCCCGAAGGCACCAGCCCAGCTCCCGGCTCGAACCACGGGATCCGTCATGCGTGAACGGCAGGTGCACGGCGCGCACGCCATCGACATCACGCCTGCTGCGCTCGCCCCGGATCCGGGCGGGAGCTCGGCCCCACCCGCGGAGGACGGCGGGAATCAAGCGTCCGGCACCAGCCCCCTCTCAGGGGGAGATGTCCGGCTCACCTATGGCTTCGGGACGGATGTGGGCCTGCTCCGGGAGCTCAACGAGGATTCCTTCATCGCCGTGGAGCCGGTCTTCGCCATCGCCGACGGTATGGGCGGGCACGAGGCCGGCGAGGTGGCGAGCAGTATCTGCGTCCGCACCCTCGAGGCCAGCGACATCGCGGGCACCGGGTACGCGCGCGTCTCCGTGGGTGACCTCGAGGACCTGATCGAGCGGGCCGATCACGCCATTCGCGACGAGGCGGGAGGCGATGCGGGGACCACGTTGACGGGGGTGGTGCTGGTCGAGGAGTCCACGATGCCCCACTGGCTGTTCTTCAATGTGGGCGACTCGCGGGTCTACCGCCTGAGCAACGACACCTTCGGCCAGATCACGGTGGATCACTCCGAGGTCCAGGAACTCGTCGACACCGGTCAGCTCACCGAGGAGCAGGCGCGCACCCATCCCAGACGGCATGTCGTGACGCGAGCGCTGGGGGCGGGCGATGACACCGAGGCCGACTTCTGGCTGCTGCCCGTGGAGCAGGGAGATCGTCTGCTCCTGTGCTCCGATGGTCTCAGCGGAGAAGTCACGGACGAGGAGATCTGCGGCATCCTGAGCCTGGCCGGTGATCCACAGGATGCCTGCAACGAGCTGATCACCGCAGCCCTAGGCGCCGGGGCCCGGGACAACGTGACCGTGATCGTCGTCGACGCGACGTTCGGAGGGATGACGGGCAGCGGGGCCCCAGCCGCACCGGTGCGGGGGTTCTTCGCGGCCGACGGCGTCGGCTCGGACGGGTAGCGTAGCCCCCCCCCACCGGTCGCGTTCCAGCACGCGGGTGAGGACCCGGTAGCCCGGCATCGTGCGGTAGGGCAAGATGGAAAAGTGACCCCAGAATCCGGCAGCGCATCGGTAGCAGCCCCTTCCCCGGAGCAGTCCGGCACCCCCGATCACGCTCTCAGGGAGGAGTACGCGCAGCTCGCCGAGGAGATCCGCGCTCACCGGTCCGCCTATTACCAGGACGCGGCGCCCACCATCTCGGACGCCGAGTTCGACGCCCTGTTCCGCAGGCTCGAGGAGCTGGAAGCCCTCCACCCCGAGCTGGTGTCGAACGACTCGCCGTCGCAGGAGGTGGGAGGCGAGGTCTCCTCGGCGTTCACCCCCGTGGATCACCTGGCCCGGATGTACAGCCTCGAGGACGTCTTCTCCCTCGACGAACTCACCGTCTGGCTGGAGCGCGCGACGGCGGGCGTGGAGCAGCGCAGTCCCGGCTCGTCCATCGCGTGGCTGACCGAACTGAAGATCGACGGTCTCGCCGTGAATCTGCTGTACCGCGACGGCGAGCTGGTGCGGGCAGCGACCCGCGGCGACGGCGTCACAGGGGAGGACATCACCCACAACGTCCTGACCATCGCCTCGATCCCGCGCCACCTTGCGGGCAGCGGGCACCCGGAAGAGGTGGAGATCCGCGGCGAGGTCTTCTTCCCCACGAAGGAGTTCGCGCAGCTCAATGAGCGCATGGTCGCCGCGGGCAAGGCGCCGTTCGCCAATCCGCGCAACGCCGCGGCCGGTTCACTCCGGCAGAAGGACCCGGCCATGACGGCGGAGCGTCCGTTGGACATGTACGTGCACGGCATCGGAGCCCGCACGGGGCTCACGGCCGAGACGCAATCCCAGACCTACGACCTGCTGAGGTCCTGGGGTCTGCCCACGTCCCCGTACTACAAAGTTCTCGCGGACCAGCGCGCGGTAGTGGAGTTCATCGAGCACTACGGCGATCACCGCCACGGTCTGCTGCACGAGATCGACGGCATCGTGGTGAAGGTGGACAGCTTCGCGCTGCAGCGGGCCCTGGGCCACACCTCCCGCGTGCCGCGCTGGTCGGTCGCGTACAAGTACCCTCCCGAGGAGGTGAACACGAAGCTGCTGGACATCCTCGTGAACGTGGGGCGGACCGGCCGCGTCACCCCGTTCGGCCTGATGGAGCCCGTCAAGGTCGCCGGCTCCACCGTGAGCATGGCCACCCTGCACAACCAGGAGGTCGTCAAGGCCAAGGGTGTGATGATCGGCGACGTCGTGGTGCTGCGGAAAGCAGGCGACGTCATCCCGGAGATCGTGGGGCCGGTCATGGCCCTGCGCGACGAGAGCGCGGTCCGGGAGTTCGTCATGCCGACCGAGTGCCCGTCCTGCGGGACCACACTGCAACCGGCCAAGGAGGGCGACGTCGACATCCGCTGCCCCAACGCCCGCTCCTGCCCGTCCCAGTTGCGTGAGCGGGTCTTCCATCTCGCCGGACGCGGTGCCTTCGACATCGAGGCGCTGGGCTGGGAGGCGGCGATCGCCCTCACCCAGCCCAGCGAACCCGCCGTTCCGCCCATCACCACCGAGGCGGACATCTTCGATCTCACCCCGGAGAAGCTTGCCGACGTGCGGATCGAACGGGACAAGAAGGTCAAGGGCGTGGTGACCGGCCGCGAGCTCGTCCCCTATTTCTTCTCGAAGGGCACGGCCAAGAAGCCCTCCGAACCGAGCGCCACCACCCGCAAGCTGTTCACCGAGCTCGAGAAGGCCAAGAACCAGCCGCTCTGGCGCGTGCTGGTCGCTCTGTCCATCCGCCATGTGGGACCCACGGCGTCGCGGGCGCTGGCCACCGCGTTCGGATCGATGGAGCGTATCCGCGCAGCGAGCGAGGAGGACCTGGCCAACGTCGACGGCGTCGGGCCCACCATCGCCGTCGCCCTGACCGAGTGGTTCGAGGAGGACTGGCACCGCGAGATCGTGGATCGGTGGGCCGCAGCGGGCGTCCGGATGGAGGACGAGGTCGACGAGAACACACCCCGCACGCTCGAGGGCCTCACCGTCGTCGTGACCGGTTCGCTCGAACGGTACAACCGCGACGAGGCCAAGGAGGCCATCATCGCGCGCGGAGGCAAGGCGTCCGGGTCGGTGTCGAAGAAGACCAGCTACGTGGTGGCGGGTGAGAACGCCGGGACGAAGCTCGAGAAGGCCGAGGCGCTTGGCGTCACGGTGCTGGACGAGGAGGGGTTCATCGACCTCCTCGAGCACGGCCCGGCGGACAGCGCGGCGGAGAGCGCGGCGGAGGCAGCCGACACAGCGGACGACGACGGCGCCACCGTCGGACGTTCCGAGCCCGCCGAAAGCGTCCAGCACGCCGGAAGTGCCGAGCCCCCCGAATCCGACATCACCTGACGCGTCCTTCGCCCGACTCTCCGAGAGAATTCCATGAGCACGCCGTCCTGGCAGCAGATCTTCTCCACCCTGGCCGGAGCCCGCGCGCGGGAGCTGTACGCGCTGGCGGTCCTGCACCAGCCGCTGGGAGCGACGCGCAAGGAGACCCAGCGCCTCGTCGACGCCGGTCTGCTCGGCGCCGACCTCACCGTGGACGAGCAACTCTTCAAAACGGTCCTGGCGGCTGCGGCTCCGAGTACGCCGAGGGGTGTCGACAGGTTCTTCCGCGACGGTCGGATCGACGGGTTGCCACGCGCCGGCCAGGACCGGGCGGATCTGCTCGCCCACCTCGCCGAGCGGCTCCTTCCGGCCGACGAGGAGCTCTCCGAGCCGGAGGTCAACCGACTGATCGCGACCGTCACCCAGGACATCCCGACGCTCCGCCGCGCGCTCGTCGACCACGGGTTGGTGGAGCGCTATCCGGACGGTACGGGATATCGGCGGGTGACCGAGGACTGAGCCCTACTCCATCGCCACGAGGATCTTCACTTCTTCACCGGTGTTGTCCAGCAGGCGCTTGATGCCCTTCTCGACGATGTCCTCAGGCTTGATCTTCGAGGTGATGAACGGCGCCAGGTCGATTTTGCCCTCCTGCACCAGCCGGATGGCCTCCGGATGGTTGTTCGCGTACCCGATGCAGCTGGACAGGACGCGCTCCTGCATCGTCAGAGCATCCGTGATGTCGAGCTCGACGGGCTTCGAGTGGAGGGCGATCACTTCCAGCCGGCCACCGGCGGCGAGCACTCCGAGCAGCTGACCGACGACGACGCCCACCCCAGCGGCGTCGAAGGCCACGTCCGCTCCGGCGCCGTCGGTGAGGTCCGCGACCACCGCAGCAAGATCTTCGCTGGACGGGTCGACGACGGTATCGGCGACACCTGCCGACAGAGCTTTCTCCCGACGTGTCTTCGAGACCTCACTGACAATTGTCGTGATCCCCTTCGCCTTGAGCACCGCGGCCGTGAGGAGGCCAATAGGACCCGCGCCACCGACAACAGCGGTTTGACCGGCCGTGGCACCGGCGTGCTCGACCGCGTGCACACAGACAGCCAGCGGCTCGATCATCGCAGCCTGGTCGAGTGGCATGTCGCCGATCCGATGAACCCATTGCTGCTCCACCACGATCTGTTCGCTCAAACCTCCACCGCCCCCCGAGATGCCGACGAATCCCATCTGCTCGCACAGGTTGTACTTACCTTTGCGGCATGCAGGACACGTGCCGTCGACCATGAGCGGTTCGACGACGACCGAGTCGCCGATCGAGATTCCGTCCACACCCTCGCCGACCTCGTCGACGACACCGGAGAACTCGTGACCGAGCACCACGGGCAGGGTCTCCCCGGAGAGCGGGTGCGGCTGCTCGGTGGACGGAGCCGGAGGAATGGGACCGTCCTGGTACAGGTGGAGGTCACTCCCGCAGATGCCGTTGAACGCGGGTTTGATCCTGACGCTTCCGGGTCGTACCTGCGGCGCCTCGACGTCCTCGATGCGTAGATCTTCCTTGCCGTAGTACATGACGGCCTTCATGACTCTCCCTTCATCAGGCCCTGTGGACCTACGATTCATGTGAATTGCACAAACCACCTTGAATTGTACGTGATATCAATAATGATTTCCACAGGGGATTATCGGATGAGCAGGTCCACGCTATTATTCCCAACTAATTCTCCGTCAATTCCCCGATAATGCGTCAGTGCAGATCCGCCGTCGGGAGTGGGGGCGTCGGCCCTTTGGTTTCCCATGGCAAAATAGGCCGGTGACCACAGCGCCCACGCCGCCGACCGACTCCGCCACCACCATCCGCCCCGTCCGTCCCGAGGACTACGACGACGTCCGGCGCATCACGCGCGACGCCTACCTCGAGGCCGGCTACTTCACCGATGCGGCCCACCCCTACGTCGTCGTCCTGTCCGACATCGAGCACCGCGCCCAGCACGCGGAGGTCTGGGTGGCAGAGCGGGGCGGTACCGTCGTCGGATCGGTCGCGCTCACGTTCGCGGGCCAGCGGTACACGGACATCGCGGTCGAGGGCGAGCTGGAGTTCCGCATGCTGGCCGTGGATCCCATGGTTCAGCGGGGCGGGATCGGCCGCGCGATGGTGGAGCGCATCATCGAGCACGCGCGTGCGCTGCCCGGCATCGAGGCCGTGAGCCTGACCAGTGGCTCCGACATGGTGCGCGCCCACCGGCTGTACCTGTCGATGGGCTTCACCCGGGTTCCCGAGCGGGACTGGGAAGTCCCGAACGAGGACATCCTGCTCTGGGTGTTCCGCCTGCCGCTCTGAGCTTCCCGCGCACCGGACCGAGCCGGTCCCGCGCACCTCGCGTGCCGCGCCCCGCCGTGCCAGCACTAGACTGGATGCAGAAATCCACTCCGACTTCCAGGGGAGATCCATGGCTGAGATCAACCGGGACGACGTCGCGCATCTGGCGCGTCTCGCCCACATCGACATGTACGACGACGAACTCGACCGCATGGCCGGAGAGCTCGCCGTGATCGTCGATTCCGTCAAGAGCATCAGCGAGGTGGCGGGCGACGACGTGCCCGCCACGAGCCACCCGATCCCCCTGAGCAATGTGTTCCGCGAGGACGTGGTGGGCGCGACGCTCACGAACGAGGAAGCGCTCCTGGGCGCACCCGACAACGCCGACGGCCGGTTCAGGGTCCCGGCCATCCTGGACGGGGAGTAGACCATGACAGACCTGACCCGGTTCTCCGCCGACGCCCTCTCCCGGAAGCTCGCGTCGAAGGAGGTCTCCGCCGTCGAGGTGACGCAGGCCCATCTCGACCGCATCGATGCCGTGGACGGCGCCATCAACGCCTTCCTGCACGTCAACGCCGACGAGGCGCTGCGTGTCGCCGCCGAGGTCGACCGCGCCCGGGCCGGCGCGGAGACCCTGCACCCGCTGGCCGGCGTGCCCATCGCGGTGAAGGACCTGATCGTGACGCGAGGCCAGCCCACCACGGCGGGCTCGAAGATCCTCGAGGGCTGGCAGAGCCCGTACGACGCAACGGTCGTGAGCAAGCTCCGCGCCGCGCGGATGCCGCTCCTCGGCAAGACCAACCTCGACGAGTTCGCCATGGGTTCCTCGACCGAGCACTCCGCCTACGGTCCCACGCGCAACCCCTGGGATCTGGACCGCATCCCCGGCGGTTCCGGCGGAGGGTCGGCTGCCGCCGTCGCCGCCTTCGAGGCACCGCTGGCACTCGGCACCGACACGGGCGGTTCCATCCGCCAGCCCGGCGCCGTCACGGGGACCGTCGGGGTGAAGCCCACCTATGGCGGGGTCTCCCGCTACGGGGCCATCGCCATGGCGTCCTCGCTCGACCAGATCGGCCCCGTCTCGCGCACGGTCCTGGACAGTGCCCTGCTGCACGAAGTGATCGGCGGGCACGACCCCCAGGACTCGACGTCGCTCACCGACCCGGTCGGTGCGCTCGTGGAGGCGGCCCGCAGGGGCGAGGTCGAGGGCATGCGCATCGGCGTCATCAAGGAACTGCAGGGTGAGGGCTACCAGGCGGGGGTGCTCACGCGCTTCCAGGAGGCGCTGGAGCTCCTCCGCTCCGCCGGCGCCGAGATCGTGGAGGTCTCCTGCCCCAATTTCCGGTACGCACTCGGCGCCTACTACCTGATCATGCCGTCGGAGGCTTCGAGCAATCTGGCCAAGTACGACGGCGTCCGCTTCGGTCTGCGCGTGGTGCCGGACGGCGCTCCGACGATCGAGCGCGTGATGGGTGCCACCCGCGCCGCCGGTTTCGGCGACGAGGTCAAGCGCCGCATCATCCTGGGCACCTACGCGCTGAGCGCCGGCTACTACGACGCGTACTACGGCTCTGCGCAGCAGGTACGTACGCTCATCCAGCGCGATTTCGCCGCTGCCTTCGAACAGGCCGACGTGCTCATCTCGCCCACCGCGCCGACCACCGCCTTCAAGCTGGGGGAGAAGCTGGGAGATCCGCTGGCCATGTACCTCAACGACGTCGCCACGATACCGGCGAATCTGGCGGGCATCCCCGGCCTCTCGGTACCGGGCGGACTCGCGGACGAGGACGGCCTGCCGGTGGGGATCCAGTTCCTCGCTCCAGCCCGTCAGGACGCGCGGCTCTACCGCGTGGGGGCCGTCCTCGAGGCGTTGCTCGAAGAGTCGTGGGGCGGACCGCTGCTGTCCAGGGCCCCGGAGATCACAGAGATTGCAGGTGGGAAGTAATGACTGCTGGTACCGATGAGGTCCTCTCCTTCGACGAGGCCATGGAGAAGTACGATCCCGTGCTCGGGTTCGAGGTCCACGTGGAGCTCAACACGAGGACCAAGATGTTCTCCTCCGCGCCGAACGCCTTCGGGGACGTGCCGAACACCAACGTGACGCCGGTGGATCTGGGTCTGCCCGGGGTGCTGCCCGTGGTCAACGGCGTTGCCGTGGAATCGGCGATCAAGATCGGTCTCGCGCTGAACTGCAGCATCGCCGAGAAGTGCTATTTCGCCCGGAAGAACTATTTCTACCCGGACACCCCGAAGAACTTCCAGACCTCCCAGTTCGAGGACCCGATCGCGTACGACGGGTCCATCGACATCGAACTCGCCGACGGCACGGTGTTCACGGTGGAGATCGAGCGCGCCCACATGGAGGAGGATGCCGGGAAGCTCACGCACGTGGGTGGTTCCACGGGCCGCATCCAGGGCGCCGAATACTCGCTCGTGGACTACAACCGGGCCGGGGTCCCGCTGATCGAGATCGTCACCAAGCCGATCGAGGGGGCAGGAGCACGGGCTCCCGAGCTCGCGAAGGCCTACGTCGCAGCGATCCGCGAGATCGTGAAGAATCTCGGTGTCTCCGATGCGCGCATGGAGCGCGGCAACGTGCGCTGCGACGCGAACGTCTCGCTCCGTCCGCACGGCCGCGAGCAGTTCGGCACGCGCACCGAGACGAAGAACGTGAACTCGCTGCGCGCCGTCGAGCATGCCGTCCGCTACGAGATCCAGCGGCACGCCGCTGTACTCGATTCCGGTACCCCGATCCTCCAGGAGACGCGTCACTGGCACGAGGACACCCGCTCCACGACGTCGGGGCGCCCCAAGTCCGATGCCGACGACTACCGGTATTTCCCCGAGCCTGATCTGGTACCCGTGGTGACGGACGAGGCATGGATCGAGACGCTGCGCGCTTCGCTGCCCGAGCCTCCCGCCGAACGACGCAAACGCCTCCAGGCCGACTGGGGCTACTCCGACGCCGAGTTCCGGGATGTGGTCAACGCCGGCGTGATGACCTCGATCGAGGACACCGTCGCCGCCGGGGTGGGCGCCGTCGCCGCTCGCAAGTGGTGGATGGGCGAGATCTCGCGTCGCGCGAAGCTCGCCGACGTCGAGCCCTCCGAGCTCGGTGTCACACCCGAGCTGGTGGTGGAGCTCCAGGGCCTCATCGATGCCGGGAAGATCAACGACAAGCTCTCGCGCGACGTGCTCGACGGCGTCCTCGCGGGGGAGGGCACACCCGCCGAGGTCGTGGAGCAGCGCGGCCTCGCCGTCGTGTCCGACGACGGCCCGCTGCTCGACGCGATCGACGGCGCACTGGCGGCCCAGCCCGACGTGGCCGACAAGATCCGTGGCGGCAAGATCCAGGCCGTCGGCGCGATCGTGGGCGGGGTCATGAAGGCCACCCGCGGCCAGGCCGACGCCGGACGCGTACGCGAGCTCATCCTGCAGCGCCTCGGCGTCGAGGGCTGACTCCGCCCCGCGTGAGGACTCCAGGGAGGGCACGATGGCGCTGATGCCGCCGGCGGAGGTTCACCTCACACCCTCCCTCGTCGCCTCGTTGCTCGCCGACCAGCACCCCGAGCTGGCGGCTCTGCCGCTCACCTACGCGGGCCACGGCTGGGACAACACCCTGTTCCGGCTGGGAAATGATCTGGTGGCGCGGCTCCCGCGGCGCGAGGTGGCCGAGCCGCTCATGGTTGCGGAGCAGCGGTGGTTGCCGGACCTCGTGAACGGGCTGGACGTGCCGACGTCGGCGCCGCTGGCCACGGGCGTGCCGGGCGCCGGTTACCCGTGGCACTGGTCGGTCTGCCGCTGGATCGAGGGCTCGAGTGGTAACACCGTCCCGCGCTCCGGTCGCGGAGCAGCAGCGCCTGCGCTCGCGCGGTTCCTCGTCCACGTCCAACGCCCTGCCCCGCCCGATGCGCCCGTGAGTCCGGTGGGGCGCGGTGGCCCGCTCGCTGCGCGCGACGCCGTCGTGCATGCGCGCCTCCGGTCGCTGCCGGATGTGCCCACCGATCGTCTGCTGGAGGTGTGGGCCGCGGCTCTCGCCGCACCGCCCTGGTCCGCTGCGCCGCTCTGGCTGCACGGCGATCTCCATCCGGCGAACACGGTCCTCGCCCCCGACGGCGCCCTGGCCGGCGTCGTCGACTTCGGTGATCTGTGCTGTGGGGACCCGGCCACGGATCTGGCCGCAGCCTGGCTGCACTTCGATGCCGTCGGCCGGGCAGCGTTCCGTGCGGAGCTGGAGCGCCTCCGGCCCACGGATGCGGAGACCTGGACGAGGGCGCGGGGGTGGGCTCTGAGTATCGGCAGCGCCCTGCTCGCCTCCTCGTCCGACGCGCCGACCCTGTTCGAACTCGGCGCGGAGACCCTCGCCGCCGTGCTCGAGGACGAAGGATGACCGGATCGGGCTCGCGTGCCGCTGATATCGTTGCATCCGGGCACATCCCGCCCGGTACTCGCACCGCCCGGACCCGGCCCACACCGCCACGGTCCGGACGCGGTATGGAAGGAACTGTCCGGTGAAGGCGCTGTACAAATCCGGGGCGCACCCCGGTTTCGAACTCGTGGACCGACCCGAGCCCGAGGCGGGACCCGGTGAGGTCAAGATCCGGGTCATGACCACCGGTATCTGCGGCACCGATCTCCACATCGAGAGCTGGGATTCCTGGGCACAGGGCATGATCGAGGCCCCGCTGATTCCCGGCCACGAGTTCTACGGCGAGGTGGTGGCCCTCGGCGACGGTATCCGCGATGTACGGGTGGGCGATCGTGTCTCCGGCGAGGGGCACATCGTCTGCGGGATCTGCCGCAACTGCCGGGCCGGGCGCCGCCAGATGTGCATCCGGACCTCCAGCGTCGGGGTGCAGCGCGATGGCGCCTTCGCGGAGTTCGTCGTCATCCCCGAGACCAACGTCTGGGTCCACGATGCGACCATCACGCCCGAACTCGGCGCCGTGTCCGATCCGTTCGGCAACGCCGTCCACACTGCGCTCAGCTTCCCGCTCGTCGGCGAGGACGTCCTGATCACCGGGGCCGGCCCCATCGGTCTGATGGCCGTTGCGGTGGCCCGCCACGCGGGCGCCCGGAAGATCGCCATCACCGATGTCTCGGCGCCGAGGCTGGCGCTGGCACGCGGTGCCGGAGCGGATCTGGCCATCGACGTCTCCCGGACGCGCATCGCGGACGCCCAGACCGAGCTGGGCATGAAGGAGGGGTTCGACGTCGGGATGGAGATGTCCGGTCACGCCACCGCGCTGCCCGAGATGATCGACAACATGAACCACGGCGGGCGGATCGCGATGCTCGGCCTGCCCGCGGGGCCCATCACCATCGACTGGGGCAAGGTGGTCACACACATGCTCACCCTGAAGGGGATCTACGGGCGCGAGATGTTCGAGACCTGGTACGCGATGAGCGCCATGCTGCAGTCCGACAGGACGCTGCGGGACGCGGTCTCCTCCGTGGTCACCGACTGCCTGCCCGCCGATGAGTGGCAGCAGGGTTTCACCACCGCACGCGACGGCGCGGGCGGCAAAGTGGTCCTCGACTGGACCAAGTTCTAGGAGGCAGGAACACCATGTACACAGCAGTCCGCGACCAGCTCGCCAGTGAACTCGACGACATCCGCGATGCAGGCCTCTTCAAGCACGAGCGGCGCATCACCTCGCCCCAGTCCAGCCACATCATGGCCGGCGCGCTGGATGCCGGCGACGCGAAGGTGCTGAACTTCTGCGCCAACAACTATCTGGGGCTCGCGGACCACCCGGACATCATCGCCGCGGCCAAGACGGCGCTGGACGAGCGCGGCTTCGGGATGGCGTCCGTGCGCTTCATCTGCGGTACGCAGGACCTGCATCTGGAGCTCGAGCAGCGCATGTCCCGGTTCCTCGGGACCGAGGACACCATCCTGTTCTCCTCCTGCTTCGACGCCAACGGCGGGGTCTTCGAGTCGCTCCTGGGCGCCGAGGACGCCGTGATCTCGGACGCGCTGAACCACGCCTCCATCATCGACGGCATCCGCCTGTCCAAGGCCCAGCGCTTCCGCTACGCGAATCGGGACATGGCCGATCTCGAGGCGAAGCTGCAGGAGGCCTCGGGTGCACGGCGTCGGCTGGTGGTCACCGACGGCGTGTTCTCCATGGACGGCTATCTCGCCCCGCTCGATGCCATCTGCGATCTCGCCGAGCGTTATGACGCGATGGTCATGGTCGACGATTCGCATGCTGTCGGCTTCATGGGCCACACCGGGGCGGGAACCCCGGAGCACGCAGGCGTCGCGGACCGCGTGGACATCTTCACGGGCACCTTCGGCAAGGCGCTCGGCGGAGCGTCCGGCGGCTACGTTGCCGCGCGGTCCGAGATCGTCGCCCTCCTGCGCCAGCGTGCGCGGCCGTATCTCTTCTCGAACTCACTGGCTCCGTCGATCGTCTCCGCGACGCTGACCGCACTGGACCTGGTGCAGAACAGCGGCGAGCTGCGCGGGACCCTCACGGCCAACGCCGCTCTGTTCCGCCGCCGGATGACGGAGGAGGGCTTCGAACTGCTCGAGGGCCAACACGCGATCATCCCCGTCATGTTCGGCGACGCCGTGCAGGCCGCCCGCGCCGCCGACGCGATGCTGGCCCACGGTGTCTTCGTCACGGCCTTCAGCTACCCCGTGGTACCGAAGGGTGCGGCACGCATCCGGGTCCAGCTCTCCGCCGCCCATACCCCCGAGGACATCGAGGCCTGCGTCGCAGCCTTCGTGGCCGCACGGGCCGAGATCGCAGCCGAGCACGAGGAACCGGCCACGGACGGCACTCCGGGCGCGCACGTCGGAGGCGCCAGGTAGCCGGTGAGCCTCCACACGCCCGAGCGGGGGAGAGGCGCATGAGGGGCCTCGACTGCGATGTCCTGATCATCGGAGGTGGGATCGCCGGGCTCTCGCTGGCCTCGGCCCTTGCCCCGTTCGCCGCCGTCGTCCTCGTCGAGTCGGAGCCGACGCTGGGGTACCACACGTCATCGCGCTCGGCCCGGCAGCTCATCCCGAGCTACGGCCCGGCCCCGGTCCAGGACCTGACCCGACGCACGCTCGACCTGCTCGCTGACGTCCAGGCAGCCACCGGGCTCGCCCTGACCGCACCGCGGTCCTTCATGCTCGTCGGCTCCGAGTCCGACGTCGCGGCGAAGGCCCACGGATCCATGCGGCAGCTCTCGCACGCCGAGGCGCTCCGTCTGGGCCCGCAGTTGCGGCCGGAGGCATTCACCGCTGCGGCGATCGACACGGACTGCGTGGGCGCCGACACGGATCTGCTCCTCGAGTACCACCGGCGCCGGGCCGGAGACGACGGCGTCATCATCAGCACGAGTGCCCCCGTCACGGCCGCGCGCTTCGACGGGACCACGTGGACGGTCCGGGCGGGCCGGCGGAGCATCGGCGCCGGCGTGGTGGTAAACGCCGCAGGAGCGTGGGCCGACGGCGTCGCCCGCCTGTGCGGGGTGGCGCCCCAGCACCTGCTGCCGTACCGGCGTACCGCTGCCATCGTGGCCGCTGCGAATGCCCCGGCGCCCGGCTCGCCGATGATCGCCGCCGCCGACGACTCGTTCTACTACCGCCCCGATCCGGACGGGATGCTCATCTCACCGAGCGAGACGGAGCTCGCCGAACCGGGTGACGCGCGGCCCAGGCTCGGCGACGTCGATCGTCTCGTCACACGCCTGGGGGCCTGCACCACGCTCGGGATCACTGCGGTCCGGCGCGCGTGGACCGGTCTGCGGACGCAGCGAGACTCGGGTCTGCCGGTCGTGGGCTTCGATCCCGCCCAGCCGGGGTTCTTCTGGCTGGCAGGGCAGGGCGGCTACGGATTCCAGACGTCCTCGGGCATCGCCGAGCTCGCCGTGAGCCTGCTGGCCGACGTCGATCCCGAGGACCTGGGCGCCGATCCAGCCCGGCTCGGTGCCGCCGCCGAGGCGCTCCGGCCCGCGTGAGCGACACGGGATGCCCGCGTGAGCGACACAGGATGCCCGAGCGTGAGCGGCACCGGGTTGCCGGTGCGGAAGCGGTGCCGATCGGTACGCCGGGAGTCCGTAGAGTAGTGCCGGACGCCGCGCCCGGATGGATCGAGGGCCGGCGTCGTCAACGGCTCACCCGCCACTGACGCGGGCAGAAGGAACGGAATCGGATCATGGCAGCTCACGGAGGCAACAAGGCGATCATCGCGGCGCTCGCCGCGAATCTCACCATCGCCGTCCTCAAGTTCGTGGCCTTCGCGCTCACGAGGTCGTCCTCGATGCTGGCGGAAGGCATCCACTCCGTGGCCGACTCCGGCAACCAGGTCCTGCTGCTCGTCGGCGGGAAACGCGCCCAGCGGCAGGCGAGTCCCGAACACCCCTTCGGCTACGGCCGCGAGCGCTACATCTACGCCTTCATCGTCTCGATCGTGCTCTTCAGCGTGGGCGGACTGTTCGCCCTCTACGAGGCGTACCACAAGTACCAGGATCCGCACCCCATCGAGGGCTCCTTCTGGTGGGTGCCCCTGGCCGTCCTGATCGGAGCCATCGTCGCCGAGGGCTTCTCCCTCCGCACCGCCATCAGGGAATCCAACGAGGTGCGCGGCTCCATGGGCTGGGTCCGCTTCGTCCGCACCGCCAAGTCGCCCGAACTGCCGGTGATCCTGCTCGAGGATCTCGGAGCCATCATCGGTCTCGTCTTCGCGCTCTTCGGCGTGAGCATGACCCTCCTGACCGACAACGGCATCTGGGATGCCTTCGGCACAGCGATGATCGGCATCCTCCTGGTGATCATCGCAGCCGTGCTCGCCATCGAGACGAAGAGCCTGCTCCTCGGGGAGTCGGCCTCGAAAGCCGATGTCGCCAAGATCGAGGCGGCCATCGGCAGCGATGGTTCCACCCGGATCATCCATCTCAAGACCCTGCACCTGGGCCCGGACGAACTACTCGTGGCAGCGAAGATCACGGTGGAGAGCAGGGAGAGCGGCACGCAGATCGCAGCGGACATCAACAACGCGGAGCGCCGCATCCGTGCAGCTGTGCCCATCGCCTCCGCCATCTATCTGGAGCCCGATCTGTACCGCCCGGAGACCGACCCGACGCCGGTGGCGAACGGTAGCTCCACGAGGTCCGCAGCGGAGAACGAGGGCTCACTGCCGGACTAGGATGGGCGCATGAACGTCATCGAAACCAGGCTCCCGGGCATCGGCGTGCGGCGCGAGATCGTCACCGGCTCCGGCCGCAGGGTGGGTATCGTCTCGCAGCGCGACGGCGAGCTCGACCTGATCATCTCGAAGGCCAACGATCCCGACGCCTGCATCGCGTCCATCCCGCTGACCGCCGACGAGGGCGCAACCCTCGGCAACCTGCTCGGCTCGCGCCAGCTCGTCGCGCAGCTGACGGAGGAGCACCGGGACCTCCCCGGTATCTCCACCCGGCAGATCCTCGTCGAGCGCGGGTCTCCCTTCGAGAACCGGACACTCGGGGAGACGTGCATGCGCACCCGTTCCGGCGCCTCCCTCGTTGCGGTCCTCCGCTCCGGGCAGGTCCAGGCTTCTCCCGCACCCGATTTCGTCCTCGCCGCCGGCGACCTGCTGGTGGTGGTCGGCACGTCCGAGGGCCTCGACTCTGCAGCGGATATTCTGCGCAACGGCTGAGGACCCGTGCACTCGACCGCCCTGACGCTGATCGAACTAGGCGCCATCCTCCTGTCGCTCGGTATCCTGGGGCGGCTCGCAGGCCGGATCGGGCTCTCTCCCATCCCGCTCTATCTGCTCGGCGGCCTGTTCTTCGGCCGCGGTGGATTCATCGAGCTGGAGGGTGTCCTCACCTTCAGCCAGGTGGGTAGCGAGATCGGCGTGGTGCTCCTCCTGCTCATGCTCGGCCTCGAGTACACGGCCAAGGAACTCGTCACCGGGCTGCGGCAGTCGTGGATGGCCGGCATCGTGGATCTGGTGTTGAACTTCACGCCGGGAGCGCTCGTGGCCGTCATTCTCGGGTGGGGCCCCGTCGGCGCTCTGGTGATGGGCGGCGTCACCTACATCTCGTCCTCCGGTATCGCGGCGAAGGTCATCGGCGATCTGGGCAGGCTCGGCAACCGTGAAACCCCCACGGTCCTGGCCATCCTCGTCTTCGAGGACCTCGCGATGGCCGTCTATCTGCCCGTCCTCACCGCTGTCCTCGCCGGGCTGAGCTTCGCCGGCGGACTCGGGACCGTGGGGATCTCCCTCCTCGTGGTCACGCTCGTGCTCGTCATCGCCCTGCGCTGGGGCAACGCGGTGTCGGCGGTGGTCGACAGCAAGGATCGCGAGGTCTTCCTGCTGACGCTCATCGGCGCGGCCCTCCTCGTGGCCGGTATCGCCTCGGCACTCCAGGTCTCCGCCGCGGTGGGTGCCTTCCTCCTCGGCATTGCGATCTCGGGAGCGACGGCGGAGAACGCGGCGCGCGTCCTCGAACCCCTGCGCGATCTCTTCGCAGCGATCTTCTTCGTGGTCTTCGGCCTGAACACGGACCCGTCGACTATCCCGCCGGTCCTCGGGTTCGCGTTGCTGCTGGCGCTGGCGACGTCCGTCACGAAGATCATGACCGGCTGGTGGGCGGCAGGACGGCAGGGGATCGGGCGCATGGGAAGGGCGCGTGCGGGGACGGCGCTCGTGGCACGCGGTGAGTTCTCGATCGTCATTGCCGGGCTCGCCGTCGCCTCGGGAGCCGTGGTGCCGGACCTCGCGGCCCTGGCCACCACCTACGTGCTGCTGATGGCCGTCATCGGACCCGTCCTGGCCAGACTTGCCGAGCCGGGCATGGAACTCCTCGATCGCCTGACGAGGCGCGCCCTGGGTCCGCTGCCGGCCACCTGAGCCGCAGCGCGGAGCTGCGTCCTCCAGGGGTCCCGGGTCACCTGCAGCGCTACCCCTGAGCTGCAGGGAGCGCCCCGAGAGCGGCCGCGAGCAACGAGCCGTCGTCCACGAGCAGGCGTGCCGCCTCGATCTCCGGCGCCAGGTAGCGGTCCGTCCCGGGCCCTGCGACGTCCTCGCGGAGCCTCGTCCGTGCCGCGGTGATCGGGACGGAGCTGCGCATCCCGCCGGTGGCTCCGGGGCGCCCGGCCGCGCCGCCGTCGCGCATGTCCAGCGCCCGTGCGGCGGTGAGGATCTCGATGGCGAGCACCCGCGTGAGCCCGTCGAGCGCCCGGCGGAGTTTCAGGCCCGCGGCCCAGCCCATGGACACATGGTCCTCCTGCATCGCGGAGGAGGGGATCGAGTCCACGGACGCCGGACTGGCGAGCCGCTTCAGCTCGGAGACGATCCCGGCCTGCGTGTACTGGGCGATCATGTGCCCGGAATCCACGCCCGGGTCATCGGCGAGGAAGGCGTTGAGCCCGTGGCTGCGGGCCTTGTCGAGGAAGCGATCGGTGCGGCGCTCGCTCATCGAGGCGACATCGGCGACGGCGATCGCGAGGAAGTCCAGTACGTAGCCGATCGGTGCGCCGTGAAAGTTCCCGTTGGACTCGATGCGGCCGTCGGGGGTGACCACCGGGTTGTCGATCGCCGACGAGAGCTCGACGGCGGCCACGGACTCGGCGTGTGCGAGGGTGGCGCGGGCGGCCCCGTGGACCTGTGGGGCGCACCGCAGGGAGTACGCGTCCTGGACGCGCGTGAAGCGGTGCCGGCCCGTCTCCGAGGTGAGCTGTTCCGCGATCAGCGGTGAACCCTCGAGCAGCGCGCGGATGGTCGCCGCGGAGGTGACCTGCCCGGGATGGGGGCGCAGGGCGTGGAGATCCGCCGCGAAGACGGCGTCGGTGCCCAGCAGACCCTCGACGCTCATGGCGGCTGCCAGATCCGCGGTGTCCAGCAGGCGGTGCAGATCCGCCGAGGCCAGGATCAGCATCCCCAGCATCCCGTCGGTGCCGTTGATGAGTGCCAGGCCCTCCTTCTCGCGGAGCTCCACGGCAGTGATGCCGGCCGCGGCGAGGGCCTCCGCCGCAGGCAGGCGGACACCGGACCGGTCGCGCACGTGGCCCTCGCCCATGAGGGCCAGGGCCACGTGGGAGAGCGGAGCGAGATCCCCGGAGCAGCCGAGTGAACCGTACTCGCCCACCTCGGGCGTGATCCCGGCGTTCAGCAGGTCCGCGTAGGCCATGGCCACGAGCGGTCGCACCCCGGTCCGGCCGGTGGCCAGTGTGGACAGCCTCCCCAGCATCAGCCCGCGCACCACCTCGTTGTCCACGGCCGCGCCGGAGGACGCCGCGTGGCTGCGGATGAGGCTGCGCTGGAGCTGGCTGCGCTGGTGGAGCGGGATGTTCTTGGTCGCCAGGGCACCGAACCCGGTGGAGACACCGTAGTGCGGCGTGCCGTCGTCCACGAGGGCATCGATGACCGCGCGAGTTGCGGTCATGGCCTCCACGGCCTCGGCCGCCAGTTCGACGGCTGCGCCGCGCCGGGTCACGGCGACGACGTCGGCGGGGGACAGCGGGTGCGGTCCCACGATCACGGTCTGCTGGTTCACGATGAGCCTCGGTTCCCGCGGCCGCGGCCGCTCTTGCCATTGAATGAAAATCAAGTTTCAATAAGTGAAATACATGGAGAACCTGAAAGCAAGGACGGCACCGTGGCTGAATCCTCGACCCGCACCGTGGAGCGCGCGCTCGTCCTGCTCGGTGCGGTCTGCGACGCCGGCTCGCTCTCGCTCACGGATGCTGCGCGCCGGGCCGACCTCTCGGCGTCGACGGCGCTGAGGCTCCTGCGCACCCTCGAGGGCACAGGCTTCGTGAGACGCGACACCGAGGGAGGGTATCGCCCCGGACTCCGCGTGGTTCAACTCGGAGCACAGGCACTGGGTCACGAGTCCCTCGTGTCCCTGGCCGGGCCGGCCCTCGACCGGCTGGTCGAGCTGACGGGAGAATCGGCCTATCTGAGCGTCCGGTCGCACGACGGCGCCGCCGTCTACCTGGCGATGCGCGAGGGCACGCACTCCGTCCGCCATGCGAGCTGGGTGGGGAGGAGCATCCCGCTGGAGGGAACCGCCGTCGGAGCGGTCCTCGAGGGTGAGCTGCCCGCCGAGGGTTTCGTCGCCGTGCGGAACGGCCTGCAGGCGGATGTCACAGCCATCGCGGCGCCCGTCACGGTCGGCCACGGCGGAAGCACGCGCGTCGTCGCCGTCATCTCCGTCATCGCGCCGTCCTACCGGGTCACTCCGGAGCTCGTCGCGACGATCGGACGCCGCGTCGGAGCAGAGGCATCGACCGTCCTGGGGGGAGGGTCCGGAACATCAGCTGATCCGGCCACCACGGGGCGGACGGACAAAGAGTACACCGGGACCGGCGGCACAGCCGCCAAGGAGGACATCGCATGAGCCAGTCATTCACCCAGCACGACCCCACGCGCTCCATCCGTGCAGCCCGCGGCACGGAACTCTCCGCCAGATCATGGCAGACCGAGGCTCCGCTGCGCATGCTGATGAACAATCTCGACCCCGAGGTGGCTGAACGCCCCGAGGATCTCGTGGTCTACGGCGGAACCGGGCGGGCCGCACGCTCGTGGGAAGCCTTCGACGCCATCACGCGCACGCTGGAGACGCTCGAGGACAACGAGACGCTCCTGATCCAGTCCGGCAAGCCCGTGGGTGTCTTCACCACCAACCGCTGGGCTCCGCGCGTGCTGATCGCGAACTCGAACCTGGTGGGCGACTGGGCCACCTGGCCCGAGTTCAGGCGCCTGGAGGCGGAGGGTCTCATGATGTACGGGCAGATGACCGCCGGCTCGTGGATCTACATCGGGACGCAGGGCATCCTGCAGGGGACCTACGAGACCTTCGGCGCGATCGGCCGGAAACTGTACGCGGACGACGGCGGCACCCTCGCCGGAACGCTGACGCTCACCGGGGGCTGCGGGGGCATGGGAGGGGCCCAACCGCTGGCCGTGACCCTCAACGGGGGTGCCTGCCTGATCATCGACGTCTCCGAGGAACGGCTGCGCCGGCGCGCCGGTAAGCGCTATCTCGACGAGGTGGAGACGGATCTCGAGACTGCGCTGGGGAAGGTGCTGGCCGCGAAGACCGAGCGGCGAGCCCTGTCCGTGGGCTATGTGGGCAACGCCGCGGAGGTCTTCCCCGCGCTGCTGCGGCGCCACCGCGCAGGCGAGTTCACCATCGACATCGTCACCGACCAGACCAGCGCCCACGATCCGCTGAGCTACCTGCCCGTGGAGTACACGCCCGACCAGTGGGACGACGAGGCCACGGCGGATCCGATCGGCTTCACGAAGAAGGCCCAGGAGTCCATGGCGGTCCAGGTCGAGGCCATGGTGGGCTTCCAGGACGCCGGGGCCGAGGTCTTCGACTACGGCAACTCCATCCGCGACGAGGCACGGCAGGGCGGCTTCACCCGGGCCTTCGACTTCCCGGGGTTCGTCCCGGCCTACATCCGGCCCCTGTTCTGCGAGGGTCTCGGACCGTTCCGCTGGGTGGCGCTGTCCGGGGACCCGGAGGACATCCGCGTCACCGACGCGGCGCTGAAGGAGCTCTTCCCCGACAACGCGCATCTGCACCGCTGGCTCGACGCCGCCGCGGAGCACGTCGAGTTCGAGGGTCTTCCCGCCCGGATCTGCTGGCTGGGTTACGGCGACCGCACGAAGGCCGGACTGCTGTTCAACCGACTCGTCGCCGAGGGCACGGTGTCGGCTCCGCTGGTGATCGGCCGCGATCACCTCGATTCGGGGTCGGTCGCCTCGCCCTATCGTGAGACGGAGTCGATGCTGGACGGCTCCGACGCCATCGCGGACTGGCCGCTGCTCAACGCGCTGACCGCCGCCTCCTCCGGGGCCACCTGGGTGTCGATCCACCACGGCGGGGGCGTCGGCATCGGCCGGTCCATCCACGCCGGCCAGGTGTGCGTCGCCGACGGCACCGAGCTCGCCGCGGCGAAGCTCGAGGCCGTCCTGACCAACGACCCGGGGATGGGCGTCATCCGCCACGTCGATGCCGGCTACCCCGAGGCCGCCGCCGTCGCCGCGGAGCGTGGCGTCCGCATCCCCATGCACGAGGGCTGACCCGTTGGACACCTGACTCCGGTCCGTCCCCGACCACCCATCACCCAGTTCCTGATCGGAGCGTCACCAGATGCCAACCACCACCGTCAGCTCACTGCTCGACACGATCGACGACGTCGGGCGTGACCCGGCCCGCGGCGGCTACTCGCGCGGCGTCCACACCCCGGCGGAGGCGACCCTGCGCGAGTGGTTCCAGGCCGAGGCCGGTCGGCGGGGCCTGGCCGTGGAGACCGATCGCAACGGGATCCTGTGGGCCTGGTGGGATGCGACAGGGACGCGCGAGGGAGCCCTCGTCACGGGCAGCCACCTCGACTCGGTGCCCGGGGGTGGCGCCTTCGACGGACCGCTCGGGGTGGCCTCGGCACTGGTCGCCCTGGACCTGCTGCGCGAGCGCGGGGTGCAGCCGCGCCGTTGCCTCGCCGTCGCCGTCTTCCCGGAGGAGGAGGGCTCGCGCTTCGGGGTGTCCTGCCTCGGCTCCCGCCTGCTCACCGGCACCCTCGATGCCGACCATGCACGCTCGCTGAAGGACGCCGACGGCACCACCTTCGCCGAGGCCTCCCGTGCCGCGGGAATCGATCCCGCGCACCTCGGCCGGGACGAGGAGGCGATCGGGCGCATCGGCGACTTCGTGGAACTCCACGTGGAGCAGGGCCGAGGACTGATCGATCTCGATTCCGCCGTCGCCATCGGTTCCACCATGCTGGGTCACGGCCGCTGGCGCCTGTCCATCACCGGCCAGGGCAACCACGCCGGCACCACGCTCATGTCCGATCGCGCCGACCCCATGATCGCTGCGGCCCAGGTGGTCCTCGCGGCGCGGAAGATCGCTGCGGAGCAGGACGGCGCCCGGGCCACGGTGGGCCGGCTCCAGCCGGTCCCGGGTGGGACGAACGTCATCGCGTCCCGCGTGGACCTGTGGCTCGACATCCGCCACGAGGACGACGCCGTCACGGCCACGCTCATCGAGAGGATCCACGGCCAGGCCCAGAAGATCTGCGCCTTCGAGGGCTGCCGCGCCACGCTGACCGAGGAGTCGCACAGCGGCACCGTGCACTTCGACGGCGCCCTCCAGCGCACCCTCGGCAACGCACTGGCGCGCTCCTTCCCGGGAGCCCCGACGCTGCCCACGGGCGCAGGGCACGACGCCGGGATCCTCGGGTCCGTAGCCCCCACGGCCATGCTGTTCGTCCGCAATCCGACCGGCATCAGCCATTCGCCCGAGGAGTTCGTGGAGCGCGACGACGCCGACGCCGGCGCACTAGCGCTCGCGGATGTGCTCGAGGACCTGCTGTGACACAGCAGGTCCTCGCACAGGCGAGCGGATCCGAGGGGCTCGCTCCGGATGACCGGGCCGTCTGGTGCGAGTACGCCTGGCTCGGCACGGAGGGCATCGGTGCTGCCGTGCGCATCCAGATCGACGCCGAGGGGTACGTGAGCAGTGTGCTGCCGGGAGTACCGGCGCAGGAGGGCGACGTGGTCCTCCAGGGGGTCGTCTTCCCCGCAGCGGCCAACGCCCACTCCCACGCCTTCCATCGCGCGCTCCGCGGACGGACCCACGACCGCGGCGGGACCTTCTGGACGTGGCGGGAGACGATGTACGCCGTGGCGGGAGCACTGACCCCGGAGCTCTACGAGGAGCTCGCCACCGCCGTCTACGCCGAGATGGTCGCGGCGGGCTGGACGAGCGTCGCCGAGTTCCACTACGTCCACCACCTCCCGGACGGCACGCCGTACGGCCAGGGGACCGGTCAGCCCCACGCCATGGAGCTCGCCCTCGCTCGCGCCGCGGTGCGGGCCGGCATCCGCCTGACCCTGCTGGACACCTGCTATCTCGCCGGCGGCTTCGGGCAGCCGCTCGAGGACGGTCAGCGCCGGTTCTCCGACGGCACGGCCGAGCGGTGGCTCGAGCGGCTCGGCGCGTTGCGCGAGACCGTCGCCGCCCTCCACCCGGAGCACCTGGTGTCGGTCGGCGCAGCACTGCACTCGGTCCGCGCCGTCCCCGAGCGGGACCTCGCCGTGATCGCGCACCACCTGCCGGAGGCTCTGCCGCTCCACGTCCATCTCTCCGAGCAACCCGCGGAGAACGCGGACTGCCTCGAGGCGACGGGTCTGACGCCCACCGGCCTGCTCCACCGCCACGGACTCGTCCACGAGCGGCTGGCGGTCGTCCACGCCACCCATGCCTCCGGGGAGGACATCGATCTCCTCGGGAACGCCGGCGCCGGCGTCGTCCTGTGTCCCACCACCGAGGCGGATCTCGCCGACGGGCTCGGCCCTGCGGGGCCCCTCCGGGTGGCCGGGGCGACGCTGGCCCTCGGCACCGACCAGCACGCCGTCATCGACCCCTGGCTGGAGCTGCGGGCCCTCGAGCACGGGGAACGGCTCCGCACCGGGACACGCGGCCACTTCGACCCGGAGATCCTGCTCGATATCGCATCGTCCGGCGGAGCGAGGGCACAGGGGCGCCGCGGTGCGGGCATCTGTCCCGGCTCGGTCGCCGATCTCATGGCCGTCGATCCACACACGATGCGCACCGCCGGTTCCACCCGGGATCAACTCGTCTACACGGCTACGGCGCAGGACGTGCGGGCCGTGGTCGTCGGGGGAGTCCTCGTGGCCCGGGACGGTGTCCACACCGCGCTCGGCGACCCGGCCGAGCTGCTGGTCGCCGCCATCGCCCGGCTGGACGGGGTGGCCCGCGACCGGACGCACCGGTTCGTCTCCGACAACCCCACGAGGGAGCACCACTGATGTCACTGCTCATCACCAACCTCGGTGAACTCATGACGCAGGACGCCGAGCACCGTGTCCTCCGCGACGCCGCCGTGGTCCTCGAGGGCGAGCGGATCAGCTGGATCGGCCCCGCGGCGGGAGCCCCGGCTGCGGACGAGTCCTTCGACGCGGGCGGGCGGGCCGGAGTGCCCGGCTGGGTGGACAGCCACACGCACCTCGTCTTCGCCGGCGATCGGACGGCCGAGTTCGAGGCCCGGATGGCGGGGGAGCTCTATGCCGCCGGCGGGATCTCCGTCACCGTCGAGGCGACCCGCGCCGCCACGGACGACGAGCTCACCCGGCTCCTGCTGTCCCGCGTCGAGGAAGCGACAGCCGGCGGGACCACCTACCTCGAGACGAAGACGGGCTACGGCCTCGACGTCGGGCACGAGGCGCGCAGCGCGCGCATCGCCGCCGGGGTCGCGGACGAGGTCACCTTCCTCGGGGCGCACCTCGTGCCGAGGGACTGGGACGCCGACGAGTACACCGATCTCGTCTGCGGGCCCATGCTCGACGCCGTACGACCCTACGTCCGCTGGGCCGACGTGTTCTGCGAGGCGGGTGCCTTCACCCCGGAGCAGTCGCGGCGGGTCCTCCAGGCCTGTGCCGCGGCCGGCCTGGGCCTGCGGGTCCACGGCAACCAGCTCGGACCAGGAGCAGGCACGCGGCTCGCCGTCGAGTTCGGGGCAGCCAGCGTGGATCACGTCAACCACCTGTCCGACGCCGACGTCGACGCGCTCGGGGCCTCCTGGAGCGGAGGTGGCGCCGGCACCGTCGCCACGTGCCTCCCGGCGTGCGATCTCTCCACGCGCCAGCCGTTCCCCCCGGCGCGCAGACTGCTCGAGGCGGGAGCGCAGCTCGCGCTCGCCAGCAACTGCAATCCGGGCACGTCCTACACGAGTTCCATGGGCTTCTGCGTGGCCACGGCGGTGCTGCAGATGGGACTCACCGTGCACGAGGCGGTGCGTGCAGCCACCTTCGGGGGTGCCCTCGCCCTCCGCCGGCACACGGGCGACGACGTCGACGGGCGCAGGGCCGTCGGGTCCCTGGCCGTGGGGCACAGGGCCGACCTGCAGGTGCTGGATGCCCCGTCGGCGTCGCATCTGGCCTACCGTCCCGGGATGCCGCTCGTGCACGCCGTCTGGCGGGCCGGGGTGCGCGTCCGCTAGCTGCACGACCCACGGCGGGGTGGTCAGCGGGGCAACTGGGAATCCCCGGCGACCACTGGCATTATGGCGCCATGCCTGCCGAGCCCGCCCCGATCAGCGATCACCCGGGAGCGGCGGAGGAAGGTGTCCCGAGGCGTCTGATCACGGCCGAGGTGCTGATCGTCCTCGGGCTCTCCCTCGGGCAGTCGGGTGTCTACGCGATCGTCCGGCTTCTCGAGAAGCTGTCGCGGGGTCCGTTGGCCGGGCAGACCACCACCCTGAACCCCGTGCTGGACGAGCGCCCGTACTTCGATCTCACCTATCAACTCCTGGGGATCGTGTTCGCACTGGTGCCGGTGGCCCTGGTGCTCCTCCTGCTCAGCGGGCGCCCGACCTCGGCCGTCCACCGGCTCGGTCTCACGTTCGACCGGCCCGTGCGCACCATCGCCTTCGGTGTGGGACTCGCCGCGATCGTCGGCGTCGGTACCCTCGGGGTCTACGCCGGCGGGCGGGCACTGGGCATCACCACCGCCCTCGTTCCCGCGGCCCTCGACGACTACTGGTGGACCATCCCGGTCCTCGTCCTGTCAGCCCTCCGGCACGCGGTGCTCGAGGAGGTGATCGTGGTGGGATACCTGTTCGTCCGGCTGCGCCAGCTCGGCTGGTCCACCCCGGTCATCATCGTGGCCAGTTCCGTCCTGCGGGGCAGCTACCACCTGTATCAGGGCTTCGGGCCGTTCATCGGCAATGTCCTGATGGGACTGTTGTTCGCCTTCTTCTACACGCGGACCCGCCGCGTGCTCCCGCTCGTCATCGCGCACGCGCTGATCGACATCACGGGCTTCGTCGGCTTCGCCCTGCTCGGCCCGGCCATCGGGATCGGGGGCTGAGGGTCCGCCACGGCGTATGTACGCGTCAGATCTCCACGCGCCGGTCACCCGTCTCGAAGACCACCGACATGATGCCGGGCGTGCCGTTCGGGGCGATCCACTGGACCTGGACGCCGTCGAGGGTCTCCTCGACCTCCGTGCCGAGCCACTCGGTGACGCGCTCCGACGATCCGGCGATGGTGAGGCAGTCGAGCTTGACGGAGGCGGCACGTGCCTTCGAGGGATGCAGGGGATCCGTGCCGTCGTCCCAGCGGAGCAGGTAGGGCACCTGCGGATCCGCGATGAGGCCCTTGATGCCGATCTGCTGCCAGGTGAGTTCCTGGCCATCGGGGAACTTGCGGTTGCCGGGTACCGCGTTGCGGCCCAGGCGCTCCTCGAAGGGGCCCAGATCGTCCACGGCCACGCACCACCCCATCCAGCCGCCGCCGGCCTCCGAGCGGGCGCGGACGGCCTGGCCGAAGGGCGCCTTGTCCGACGCCGGATGGTTCAGGACCTCCACGACCTCCAGGTACTGGCCGTTGACCAGCGGGAAGATCATGTTGCGGGTCCCGAAGCGCGGATGCACACCGCCCTTCACGGGTTCCATGTCGAGCTTGGCCGCAATCCGCTCCGCCGTTGCAGCAAGTCCATCGGGTTCACAGGCAAAAGAAACGTGGTCCAGTCTCATGCCGTCATCTTGGCACTAAGTGATGTGCGTCTCGACTTAGGGTGCCCTAAAACCCGCGGGCTCCACCGGGCCGGCGTCCGGTCTTCATCCCACGTCACAGTCTTGCCGGATCGAGCCGCATGGGTTCTCATGGTGGCAGGTCATGAGTGCCAGCACACAGCCCCGGCTTGCTGGCCGGCAACCCTCCAACCGCGGTGGGGTGCCCCGGGTGAGGACCAGGTCCGTCGTCCTTCGGCGTCGGGCAAGCGCGGGCTCCTCCGGGGTCCGGTCTCCTGGAGCGGCATTCGTCGGCCCGGGTGCCGGACGAGGTGGAGCCCCTTCGAGACAGGGAGCACCATGAGCAACGACTGGTCGTTCGAGACCCGCCAGATCCACGCCGGCCAGGAGCCGGACGCAGTCACGGGAGCGCGAGCGCTGCCCATCTACCAGACGACGTCGTTCGTCTTCCCGAGCGCGGAGAGTGCTGCGAACAGGTTCTCGCTGGCCGAGCTGGGCCCCATCTACTCGCGCATCGGGAATCCCACCCAGGAGGCGGTGGAGACGAGGATCGCCAGCCTCGAGGGCGGGGCCGGTGCGCTGCTGGTCGCCTCCGGGCAGGCCGCGGAGCTCCTGGCGGTGCTGAACATCGCCGAGGCGGGCGATCACATCGTGGCCAGCCCGAGTCTCTACGGCGGTACCTACAATCTCTTCAAGCACACCCTGAGGAAGTTCGGCATCGAGACCACCTTCGTGGCGGACCCGGACGATCTCGAGCAGTGGCGCCGGGCCGTCCGGCCCCGTACCAGGCTGTTCTTCGGTGAGACGGTCTCGAACCCGCGACAGGACGTGCTCGACATCGAGGGCATCAGCGCCGTCGCCCACGAGCACGGCGTGCCGCTGATCGTGGACAACACGCTGGCAACTCCCTATCTCGTCCGCCCCATCGAATGGGGTGCCGACATCGTGGTCCACTCGGCGACCAAGTACCTCGGCGGCCACGGCACCGTGATCGCCGGCGTCATCGTGGACTCCGGCAACTTCGACTTCGCGCAGGACCCCGAGCGGTTCCCCGGCCTGAACACGCCGGACGAGAGCTACAACGGACTCGTGTACGCGAGGGACCTGGGGGTGGGCAGCGCGCTCGGAGCCAATCTCGCGTACATCCTCAAGGCCCGGGTCCAGTTGCTCCGAGACCTGGGACCCGCACTGTCGCCGTTCAACGCCTTCCTCGTGGCGCAGGGGCTGGAGACGCTCAGCCTGCGCATGGAACGCCACGTGCAGAACGCGGTCGCCGTGGCCGAATGGCTCGAGGGGCACGACGACGTCGAGCGGGTCTCCTACGCGGGACTGGCCTCGAGCCCGTGGTTCGAACGCGGCAGGACCTACGGGCGCAACGGCATCGGTGCGATCGTCGGCTTCGACATCGTGGGCGGCATCGAGGCGGGCAAGCGCTTCGTGGACGCCCTCGAACTGCACTCCCACGTGGCCAATCTCGGTGATGTCCGCTCGCTCGTCATCCATCCTGCGTCCACCACGCACAGCCAGCTCGACGCCGAGGCCCGGGTCGCGGCAGGCGTGCGTCCGGGGCTGGTCCGGTTGTCCGTGGGCCTGGAGAACATCGCGGACATCCTCGCCGATCTCGACGCCGGGTTCCGGGCAGCCAAGGGCGTCTGACTGGTGCAGGCCATGACCACCCACCCACCTGCGCAGCTGCAGCGCGGGTCCCACCGGGCGCGAGCTCCGCAGGACGGGCAGCTCCGGACCGCTCAGCTCGGACCGCTGGCCCTCGAGACCGGGGGTGAGCTGCCGGAGGTCGAGCTCGCCTTCGAGACGTGGGGTGAGCTCAACAGCGATGCCTCCAATGCGGTGCTGGTGCTGCACGCGCTCACCGGCAGCACCCACGTGGCGCGGGGCGCGACCGGGGAGGAGGGCTGGTGGGACACGCTCGTCGGCCCCGGGCGGACCGTGGACACCGATGAGTACTTCGTGGTGTCCGGCAACATGCTGGGCGGGTGCTACGGCTCCACGGGACCGGCGAGCCCGGCGCCCGACGGCCGCCCCTGGGGCTCCCGCTTCCCCTTCATCACCATCCGCGACTCCGTCCGCGCCGAGGCGCTCCTCGCCGACCAGCTCGGCGTCCGGAGCTGGCACTCGGTCCTCGGGGGGTCCATGGGAGGAGCGCGCGCACTCGAATGGGCCCTGCTGTACCCGGAGCGCGTCCGACGCTGTGCCGTCATCGCCTGCACCGCCGCCAGTTCGGCCGAACAGATAGCGTTCGCCCAGGCGCAGGTGCAGGCCATCCGCCTCGACCCCGCCTACCGGGGCGGCGACTACTACGGCGGCCCGCCTCCCAGCAGCGGTCTCGGGCTCGCCCGGCGCATAGCCCACATCACCTATCGGTCGGAGCCGGAGCTCCACGCGCGCTTCGGCCGCTCCGAGCAGGGTGACGAGCAGGTCCTCGGTGCGGTGCTGCCCGCCGAGCGTGGCCGGTACCGGGTGGAGAGCTATCTCGATCACCAGGCCGCGAAGCTCGCGGGCCGCTTCGACGCCAACAGCTACGTGGTCCTCACCGAAGCGCTCATGAGCCACGACGCCGCTCGCGGCCGGGGCAGTCTCAGCGAGGCTCTGGCAGGGGCGAGCGCGGATTTCTTCGTCGCCGCGGTGGACACGGACCGGTTGTACGTCCCGGAGCAGTCCCGGCAGCTGGCGGCGGCACTGCCCGGGACGGTGCCCGTGCACCTGATCCACTCCGTCATGGGCCACGATGCGTTCCTGACCGAGATCCTCCAGCTCGACGGCGCACTCCGGGCCGCCTTCTTCGGGCGGGCGCAGTGACGGTTGGGTTTGTCGGAGCCCGCATCTAGTCTTGGAGCCAAGCCTGCTTAGTGAAGGACGGCAGGCGGGTCCGGAGCGCCGGACCGACCACCCGCGATCATGAGGAGCTGTTCATGGAACTGAGCACCATTGGCTGGAACCAGGAAGCCCGCGACAAGATCCTGCTCGACGCCGACCGGGCGCTGCAGGAAGCCGTCCGCGAGGCTGCCGAGACCATGGACGGGAAGACCCGCGACGAGGTCTACGAGTTCCTCTTCGAGAAGCTGAAGCCGCAGTTCGTGGATTTCAAGCCCGGGCCCGATCTCAGCGAGTGCGCCGACGCCGTCGCCAACGGAGAGGTCTCGCTGGGGAACTGAGGACGCCGGACCCCTCTCGCCGGCAAGGTCCAGGGTCGGTCAGTGGGCGGTTCCCGGTGGCATGCCAGGACCGAAGATCGCTGTCGCCTCCGGACGCTTGGCGAGTACGCCGTCGCCCGAGGACCGCCGCCTGATCCGCCGCAGGACCCAGGGCACGAAGTACTCGCGAGCCCAGACCAGATCCTCCGCGCGCGCAGCCCGCCAGGTCCGCTGTGCCGGCTCCTTCGGCTCGAGCGGGTCCAGGGAATGTGGCACGGCGAGCGTGTCGAGGACCATGACGGCGATCGTATGGTGCCCCAGCGGTGAGAAGTGCAGCCGGTCGGGTGCCCACATCTGTGGATTCATGAGTTGGCGCAGCGCCCACATGTCGGCGATCACCGCGTCGTGGCGGGCAGCGATGGTCCGCAGGTTCTCGTTGTAGATGGCGGTCTTGGAGCGGAGGCCGCCGAGTACCGTCTCGCGAACGTCCGGGCCCGTCAGGAGCACCACCGTGGCGCCGGACCCGGCGAGGCTGGCGACGACGTCGTCGAGCCCGGCGGCCAGCAGATCCGGATCTCCGCCCGGGCGGAGCAGGTCATTGCCGCCCGCCGAGATGGTGACGAGATCCGGTCGGAGGGCGAGCGCCGGTGCCACCTGCTGGTCGGCGATCTGGTGCAGCAGCCGGCCACGCACCGCGAGATTCGCATACGCGAAGTCCTCCTGCCCCCTCGCCAGTTCCTCCGCGACCCTGTCCGCCCACCCCCGATAGCCACCCGTGCTGCCGGGATCGGGGTCGCCGATGCCCTCGGTGAAGGAATCACCGAGAGCCACGAACCGGTGCCAGGGGTGCGAGTCGACGTCCTGCTCCGCCGCGACCACGCTCCGGTCAGGCGCGGGCGCACTCTCGTCCTGCTCGGGCGCTGGGTCGACTTGGGGTTCCATGCGTCCATTGTCCAACCCGGTCCGGTCGCCGGGCCACCCCTGGACCTCCCGCGGCCGGCTCCCGTCCGCCGGGCGCCTGGCTGCCGCGTGCTGGGATGGGTGCCAAGATGGGTGCCATGACTGATACCACCCGTGATTCGGCCGCGTCCTCCTCCGGTTCCCGCGAGCCGGTGGTCCTGTGGTCCAAGCCCGAGGCGGAGCGCCCGGGGACGCCCCTGCTGGTCCTCTTCCACGGGTACATGGCGAACGAGGAGGACCTGATGGGTCTCACCGATCATCTGCCGGAGGAGTTCACCGTGGCCTCGGTGCGCGCTCCGCGGCCCGCCGGGCCCGGCTTCTCCTGGTTCCCGCTCCCGGACGAGCCCGACTACTCCATGGAGAGCGTCGTGGAGAGTGTGGGTGCCGTGGCCTCGTGGCTCGACGGCGTGTGCGGCGCCCACGCGAGCGTGAGCCTCCTGGGCTTCTCGCAGGGGATGGCGGTGGCGACCTCGCTGCTCCGCCACCGTCCGCGGGATTTCACGTGCGTCGTGGGCCTCTCGGGATACTGCATCCCGGCCGAAGGTCACGGCTTCTTCCGCGACGAGGAGGCGGCCGCCGCCCGGGTGCCGTTCTTCTGGGGGCGGGACCAGGAGGACCCGATCATCTCCGCCGAGATGATCGAGACCACGCACGCCTGGCTGACCACACACACCCAGCTCACCAAGATCCTCTACTCGAACATGTTCCACAGCATCTCGCAGCGCGAGCTCGCCCATGTCCGGGAGTTCCTGACCCTGACGGTCCGGAGCTGAACAGGAGGTCCGTCGCGATCCGGGGCGGGTCTCAGCCGCGCACTATCCGCAGCGTCACGCCGTTCACGCTGACCGTGTCGCCGGGATGGACCTGGCGGCCCCGGCGTTCCTCGATCTCTCCGTTGACCCGCACCAGACCGTTGTCGATCAGGGCCTTGGCCTCGACGCCGTCCTCCGCGAGCGAGGCGAGCTTCAGCAGCTGGCCGAGCCGGATCATGTCGTCCCGGATGGACAGGTGTGGGCTGGATGCGTCGTTGCTCATGCTGTCCATGATGCCCGAGCCCGCGCCCTAGGCTGTACTGGTGTCTGCCGCGTCCCCGCTTCCCCCCGCCGTCGGCTTCCCCCTGGCCCTCACCGCGGGTCTGGCCATCCCCGTGCAGGGCAGGATCAACGGAGCGCTGGGTCTCAGGCTCGACGACAGTCTCGCGGCGGCCCTGATCAGTTTCGGTACCGGGCTCGTCCTCATGATCGTCATCACCCTCGTGCTGCCGCGGGCCCGGGCGGGGGCGCGGCAGATCCTCCCGTCCGTCCGCGAGCGTCGCTTCCCGCCCTACTACATCGCCGCAGGTGCGATCGGCGCGTTCTTCGTCTTCTCCCAGTCACTGACCATCGGACTGCTCGGGGTGGCGCTCTTCACCGTGGCGGCCGTCATGGGCCAGTCCCTGAGCGGCATCCTCGTGGACCGGGCAGGCATAGGACCCGGCGGCAGACGTGCAGCCACCCCCACACGGGTGATCGGGGTGGCGCTGACGGTCCTGTCCGTGGTGTGGGCCGTCTCGCCGCGCTTCGGTGCGGCCGGGGAGGTCTCCGGCTGGCTGCTGCCGGTGCTGCTCCCGATCGCCGCAGGTGTCCTCCTGAGCTTCCAGCAGGCCATGAACGGGACGGCGTCGGTGCACTACGGGACCCCGCTCGCCGCGACCCTCATGAACTTCATCGCCGGTACGCTGGTCCTGCTGCCAGCCTGGCTGATCAAGGTTGCCGTCGCTGGAGCGGCCGATCCGTTGCCGACCCAGTGGTGGTACTACCTGGGAGGCCCCATGGGGTGCATCTTCATCGGCCTCGGGGCACTGCTCGTGCGCAGTCTCGGCGTGCTGCTCACCGGGCTGTGCATGATCGGCGGGCAGCTCATCGGCTCGCTCGCGCTGGACCTCGTGTTCCCGGCACCGGGCACCATCGTGGCGTTCGCCACCGTTGCCGGGACCCTGCTGACCCTCGGGGCGATCGTCCTCACGACCCTGCCTTGGCCGCGCCGGTCCCTGCTGCCTCCCGGACGTCCCTGAAATGGAACCCTGAGCCGGAACCCTGAGCCGGGACCCACCAGCAGCCGAGGGCCGCACGACGGAGCGGCTAGGATTGATCGGTGTCTTCGGCCCCCTCGCGGGTGATCCTCCCGAAGCGCACTACCCCCGCGGACCGCACCCAGCGGCCTGCCCAGGACTGGAGAGATATCCCATGGCAGCAGCCAAGTCGGCACTCGACCCCATCATCTCCCTCGCCAAGCGGCGCGGCTTCGTCTTCCAGTCGGGGGAGATCTACGGCGGATCCCGCTCGGCGTGGGACTACGGGCCCCTCGGTGCGGAACTCAAGGAGAACATCAAGCGCCAGTGGTGGCAGACCATGGTGCGTGGCCGCGAGGACGTGGTCGGGCTCGATTCCGCCGTGATCCTGCCGCGCCAGGTCTGGGAAGCCTCCGGGCACGTGGACGTCTTCAGTGACCCGCTCGTGGAATGCCTCTCCTGCCACAAGCGGTATCGCGCCGACCACCTCGAGGAGGAGTACGAGGAGAAGAAGGGCCGGGCGCCCGAGAACGGACTGCTGGACATCACGTGCTCCAACTGCGGCACCAAGGGTCGCTGGACCGAGCCGCAGGAGTTCTCCGGTCTGCTCAAGACCTTCCTCGGTCCCGTCGCCTCGGAGGAGGGCATGCATTACCTGCGCCCCGAGACCGCCCAGGGCATCTTCGTCAATTTCAACAACGTGCTGACCACGGCACGCAAGAAGCCACCGTTCGGCATCGGCCAGATCGGCAAGAGCTTCCGCAACGAGATCACCCCCGGCAACTTCATCTTCCGCACGCGTGAGTTCGAGCAGATGGAGATGGAGTTCTTCGTGGAGCCCGGCACCGACGAGGAATGGCACCGGTACTGGATCGACGAGCGGTTCTCCTGGTACACGGGCCTCGGCATCGATCCGGACAACCTGCGCCTCTTCGAGCACCCCCTCGAGAAGCTGAGCCACTACTCGAAGGGCACCACGGACATCGAGTACCGCTTCGGGTTCCAGGGCTCGGAGTGGGGCGAACTCGAGGGCGTGGCGAACCGGACCGATTTCGATCTGTCCACCCATTCGAAGCACTCGGGGACGGATCTGGGCTACTTCAACCAGGCGACCAACGAGCGGTACACCCCCTTCGTGATCGAGCCCGCCGCGGGGCTCACCCGCTCCTTCATGGCGTTCCTCGTGGACGCCTACACCGAGGACGAGGCGCCGAACTCGAAGGGCGGCGTGGACAAGCGCACCGTGCTCAAGCTCGATCCGCGCCTCGCTCCGGTCAAGGCCGCTGTCCTCCCGCTCAGCCGCAACGAGGAGCTCTCGCCGAAGGCGAAGCAGCTCGCGGCAGAACTGCGCAGGGGCTGGAACATCGACTTCGACGACGCCGGCGCCATCGGCCGGCGGTACCGTCGCCAGGACGAGATCGGCACGCCGTTCTGCATCACGGTCGACTTCGACACCCTCGAGGACCAGGCCGTGACCATCCGCGAGCGCGACACCATGACGCAGGAGCGCGTGGCCCTCGACCAGGTGCAGGGGTACCTCGCCGCACGCCTGATCGGGGCCTGATGGTACTCGAGTACCGGCCCTGGCAGGACGGCGACGAGCTCGAGCTGATCCAGCTCTGGGGTGGTCCGGAGTCGGCCACGGTGGAGCAGTTCCGCGGCTCGTTCCAGCCCTCCTCGGACACCCCGTGGAACCGCTGCATCACCGTGGTGGACCAGGGCGTGCCCGTCGCGGCGGGCTGCGTCTACGGAGCCGCACTCCATCCCGACCGACTCTGGTGCTACCTCGAGGTGGCCCCCGACCACCGTCGCTCCGGCATCGGGTCGACCCTGTTCGCCATGCTCCAGCACGAGGCCGCCGGCTCACCGACCGGTGTCACGACGCTCCGCTCGAAGGTCACGCCCCACACCAGCGGCGCCCTGTTCGCCGAGGCACTGGGACTGGTGACGCTGCAGCGCTCCCGCCTCGTCGTCGTCGAGCCCGGCGCACTGGCTCCCTCGGCGTTCGACGACGCCGCAGGTCCCCAGCTCGAGGAAGCCGCCACCGGCTCCGTGGAGCTGACGCGTGCACTGGCCGCCTTCTACGAGGCCGTCCACACGTGGGACCGCGCGGACCTGAGCCTGGGACGCGCCCAGCAGCTCTTCCTGGCCGACACGAGCGGCGCCGGGGGAGCGATCGTGCTGCGCGAGAAGCCGAAGACCGAGGGCGGGACCATCGCCGCGTTCGCCGTCAGCTACACGCAAGCACGGACGGACGATCCGGCGGATGTGCTCATCGGCTACGACACGGCACTGGCGGCACCGGAACAGCAGGGCGCAGTGGCCACCCTGCTCGCCATGCTCGTCCACCAGTACCCGGTCCGGCTGGAGCTGGACGATTCGATGGAGGCGCTCGTCACCGTCGTGGGTCCCCTGCTCGAGACCGGCACGGCACGGGTCGTCGGGGCAGAGACGCTCGTCGTCGCCACCGGCTGACCCGGGCCGGGCACGGCGATCGTCAGCCGCGGTCGTGCCGGCCGGCCTTCTTGTCGGCAAGGTCGGCGGCGTCACGCTCGTCCTCGGTCAGCGCACCGCCTCCGTGGTGCGCCGGCATCCACCAGGCGCCCGGTTCCGGTGTCACCGGGAAGTCGGCGATGCAGGTCTCGATGCCCTCCTGGAGTGCGCGGCGCAGCCTTCCGGTCTCCTCCGCGACATCCAGGCCCGGCGCGGGGTGGAGGAGCGGGCCGACATGGAGGCGTACGGGCGATTTCCAGGCGCGCCGGAGCGAGAACCCGTGCCCGCGGCTCAGGAGCCGGTGCGCACCCCAGACCGAGACCGGGATCACGGGCACGCCCGCCTCCGCGGCGAGCCGCACCGCTCCGGTCTTCAGCGCGCGGACGGTGTAGCTCCGCGAGACGCCCGCCTCGGGCAGCACCGCCACGTATTCGCCGGCACGCAGCTTGGCGAGGGCGCCGTCGTAGGCCTCGGCGCCGTCCGAGCGGTGCGTCACCACGTGACCGAGTCCGAAGACGAACGGACTGACGAACCAGTGGTCGGCCGCTCGCTTCGAGATCATGAAGCGTGCCTGGACGCGTGCATGGTTCCAGAGGACCAGTTCGGCGAAGGCGAAATCGAGGTAGCCGAAGTGGGTGATGGCCACGACGGCGCCGTGCCCGGGCACCGCGCGGCGCGATCGGCCATTGAGCGGATCGGACGCCGGCAGATGCTCCGTGCCGGTGACCCGGACGGGCAGGCGCAGGGCACCGAAGACAAGCTTGCCGGCGTACACCACGAATCGGTACATGCGGTCGTTCTGCTGCGGCTTCCAGCCCATGTCCAGCTCCCTCGTCCCTCGACGGCCGCAGGATGGTCTCTGCGCGCCTGTGTCCTTTCTACCCTCCCGACCGCGACCCTGCGTGCCACCGGCGTTCCGCCGGTCGCGTCCACGGATTTGCGGCTGCTTGCGACAATGGAGGAGTGAGTGCAGTATCGACCCTCCCCGCCCAGTCCAGCACGCCGGTCCCCGCCGAGCCCGGAGCCCCCTCCGCAGCGGGTGCCCTGAAGCTGGACCTGCCGCCGCTGACCCTCGGGAACATCACCGTGGACACACCGGTGATCCTCGCTCCTATGGCGGGCATCACGAACCGGGCCTTCCGCCGCCTCTGCCGCGAGTACGGCGGCGGCCTCTACGTCTCCGAGATGGTCACGTCGCGGGCGCTCGTGGAGCGCAGCCCGGAGTCCCTGCGCATCATCTCCCACGACGACGACGAGCAGGTCCGCTCAGTGCAGCTCTACGGGGTGGATCCCAAGACCGTCGGTGCCGCCGTCCGCCTGCTCGTGGAGGAGGATCGCGCGGACCACATCGACCTGAACTTCGGCTGCCCGGTGCCCAAGGTCACCCGCAAGGGCGGGGGAGCAGCCCTGCCGTGGAAGCTCGATCTGTTCACCGGCATCGTCAGGACCGCGGTCCAGGAAGCCTCCAGGGGCGGTATCCCGCTGACCATCAAGATGCGCAAGGGGATCGACGAGGACCACCTCACGTTCCGGGAGGCGGGCAGGATCGCCCGCGACAGCGGAGTGGCCGCCGTCGCGCTCCACGGCCGCACCGCGTCGCAGTTCTACTCCGGACAGGCGGACTGGGACGCCATCGCAGAGCTGCGCGAAGCCCTGCCGGACATCCCCGTGCTCGGCAACGGGGACATCTGGAGCGCCGAGGACGCGGTCCGCATGGTGCGCCAGACGGGCGTCGACGGCGTCGTGATCGGCCGCGGCTGCCAGGGCCGGCCCTGGCTGTTCGGTGATCTCATGAACGCCTTCGAGGGCAGCTCCGACCGCTTCCGTCCCGGGTTGGGGCAGGTCGCCGACACGGTCTACCGGCACGCCGAGCTCCTCGTCGAGACCTTCGGCAGCGAGATGATGGGCCTGCGTGACATCCGCAAGCACATGGCCTGGTACTTCAAGGGCTACGTGGTGGGCGGGGACCTGCGGGCCAGGCTGGCCGCCGTGCCCACCCTCGAGGTACTGCACGGACTCCTGGACGAGCTGGACAGGGACTCGCCGTATCCCGGGCAGGACGCCGAGGGACCGCGGGGTCGTGCCGGATCCCCGAAGCGGACCGCCCTGCCCGAGCACTGGCTCGAGGCGCGCGTCCTCGACAGTGCGCAGCAAGCCGATATCGCCGCGGCCGAGGTGGACGTGTCCGGCGGCTGAGCTGCCCGCGCCGCCCGCCCAGAGAGCCACGCTGTCTCAGCAGAAAGGCACCATGAGCTTCCCCGAACCAGCAGCGACCGCCTACAGCGCCACCGACACCGAGCGCTGGGTGCAGGAGCCGCCCAAGAGCCTGCACCGCACCGACTTCGAGCGGGACAGAGCCCGTGTGCTCCACTCCTCGGCACTGCGCCGCCTCGGGGCGAAGACGCAGGTCGTGGCCCCGGACACCGACGACTTCGTCCGCACCCGCCTGACGCACTCGCTGGAAGTGGCCCAGGTCGGTCGGGAGCTGGGCAGGACGCTCGGGTGCGACCCCGACATCGTCGACACCGCCTGCCTCGCCCACGATCTGGGTCATCCTCCCTTCGGGCACAACGGGGAGTCGGCGCTGAACGACATCGCCCATGCCATCGGTGGCTTCGAGGGCAACGCCCAGACCCTCCGCCTGCTCACCCGGCTGGAGTCGAAGGTCATGCAGGCCGACGGCGGCCCGGCCGGACTGAATCTGACGCGCGCCAGTCTCGATGCCTCCTGCAAATATCCGTGGACCGCGGCGTCGGCGCCCGTCATCAGCGGGCAGCGCACCACGAAGTTCGGTGCGTACGAGGACGACCTCCCGGTCTTCGACTGGCTGCGCACGGGAGCCCCCGAGGCGCGGTCCTGCCTCGAGGCTCAGGTCATGGATCTCGCCGACGACATCTCCTACTCGGTGCACGATGTGGAGGACGCGATCGTCGCAGGGCACCTGCAGCTGCGCTGGATGGACAGTGCCGACGCGCGGGCGCGGGTAGTGGGCTACACGCAGCAGTGGTACCTCCCCGGCAGCGACCCGGCCGCGGTGGACGCCGCGCTGGCCCGCCTCGAGGCGACGCCGGTGTGGGTCCGGGAGGCGGACGGCACCCGGCGGTCGATGGCGGCACTGAAGAACATGACGAGCCAGCTGATCGGCCGCTTCTGCCTCGATGCGATGCAGGCCACCCGTGCCATCTACGGTCCCGACGCCCTCACCCGGTACAACGCGCAGATGGTGGTGCCGGAGGAGACGAGCATGGAGATCGCGGTGATGAAGGGCCTTGCCACCACCTACGTGATGACCACGGAGCACCGCCAGCCCCTGTACGAACGCCAGCGGGAGATCCTCGCCTCCCTCGTCGCGCGGATCCACGCCGCCGGGGACCGCCACCTGGAACCGATGTTCGCCGCCGACTGGCGGGAGGCCCCGGACGACACGGCGCGGCTCCGGGTGGTCATCGACCAGGTGGCATCCCTGACGGACGTCTCGGCGCTGGGTCTCCACGAGCGGATCGTGGGACCCGTCCCCACCCTCTGGTAGGCAGGCGTGCAGGCGGCGCGGACCTGCGCTGTGGGTTTGCGCACATGGACGACGACGGTCGGTGGGTCTGCGCGACGGGCCTAAACTTGGTCCCATGGCCGGACTCATCAAGCGCGAAGACATCGATGAGATCCGCCAGCGAACAGACCTGAAAGAGGTCGTCGAGGCGTACGTGACGCTGAAATCGGCGGGTATCGGTTCCTGGAAGGGACTCTGCCCGTTCCATGACGAGCGCTCGCCGTCGTTCCATGTGCGGCCGCAGATGGGGTCCTACCACTGCTTCGGCTGCGGCGAGGGCGGTGACGTCATCTCCTTCGTGCAGAAGCTCGACCACACGTCCTTCAGCGAGACCGTGGAGAAGCTGGCGGCCAGGATAGGCCACGAGCTGCACTACGAGGACGGCGGCACGGGACCGCGCCGCGAGGACGTCGGCAAGCGCCAGCGCCTCCTGGACGCCCACAAGATCGCCGCCGAGTTCTACCGCGACCAGCTCCTCACGCAGGGCGCCGCCACGGCCCGCCAGTTCCTCCAGGACCGCGGCTTCGACCGCGTGGCCGCCGAGCACTTCGGCGTCGGGTACTCCCCGCAGGGCTGGGACGGCCTGCTGAACCACCTCACCGGGCGCGGCTTCACCCTCGACGAACTCAAGCTCACCGGGATGTTCAGCGCCTCCTCCACCAACGCCTCCCGCTACTACGACCGCTTCCGCGGGCGCCTCATGTGGCCCATCCGCGACATCACGGGCGACACGGTGGGCTTCGGTGCGCGCAAGCTGTACGAGGACGACCAGGGCCCCAAGTACCTGAACACGCCCGAGACCTCCCTCTACAAGAAGTCCCAGGTGCTGTACGGCATCGACCTGGCCAAGCGCGAGATCGCGAAGAACCGGCAGCTCGTCGTCGTCGAGGGGTACACGGACGTCATGGCCTGCCATCTCGCCGGTATCGGCACGGCCGTTGCGACCTGCGGCACAGCGTTCGGCACGGACCACATCAAGATCGCTCGGCGGCTCCTGTCCGACGACGGCGCCGGGGGCGAAGTGATCTTCACGTTCGACGGCGACGCCGCAGGGCAGAAGGCCGCGCTGCGGGCGTTCGAGGAGGACCAGCGCTTCAATGCGCAGACCTACGTGGCCGTCGAGGCCTCCGGCGCCGATCCCTGCGAGCTGCGGCAGACCGGGGGCGACGACGCCGTCCGCGCCCTGATCGACGACCGTCGGCCCCTGTTCGAATTCGCCATCAAGGCGTCGTTCGCCAATTACGATCTCTCCTCGGGCGAGGGGCAGGTCAAGGCCCTGCGGCACGCCGCGCCGATCGTGGCGCAGATCCGCGACGTCTCCCTCCGCTCCACCTACACGCGGGAGCTCTCCCGCTGGCTCGGCATGCAGTACGTCGGCGAGGACCAGGTGGCCCGCGCCGTGAACGCAGCGGCCCGCCGGGAGGGGACACCGGCCTCCGGGCAGCGTCGGTCGGTCGCCGCCGTCCAGCAGCAGGACGGGGCGTCGGATGGTATCGGTACCGACGGAGCCGCGTCCGAGCCGTTCTTCGAGCGGCCCGACCCCCGGGACCCGATTGCCCGGATGGAGCGCGAGGCCCTGGAGGTGGTCCTCCAGCAGCCGACGCTGCTCACCGCCCTCCAGTGGGAGAGCTTCTCGGCCTTCCGGTTCACGGCTCCCGTCCACGAGGTGGTGCACACCGCCGTCCTCGCCGCCGGAGCGGCGGGTACGGAGCTGTCGCGGTGGGTGGAATCGGTCCGGGAGGGGGTGCCCGACGTCCTGCGTCCGCTCGTCAGCGAACTCGCCGTGCGGCCGCTGCCCGCGAAGGACGCCGAGGCGATGGTGAGTTACTGCCGCGACATCCTCAACCGACTCACCGAACTGCGGATCACCCAGCAGAAGGCGGACAAGCTCGGGCAGCTCCAGCGCATGGACCCCGCGGCCGATCCGGCGCTGTACAACCAGGTCCAGCGCGACCTCATGGAGCTGGAGATGCAGCGCCGGCAGCTCCGCGAGGATTGAGCCGACTGCGATTTCACTTCGCTCCGGAAGATCTGTAATGTTGGGCCTGCGCTTTCCTCCGTAGCTCAATTGGCAGAGCATTCGACTGTTAATCGAAGGGTTACTGGTTCAAGTCCAGTCGGAGGAGCTCCTGTGCCCCTGACCCGTGGAAACACCGGTCAGGGGCATTTTCGTGTGCGAGCCGGAGCGTGCGCTTCCGTCGCTCCCACCGCGGGCGCCTCCGAGATCACCCGGTCGGTGGTCGGTGGGCGGGCGTAGGCTGTGCCCATGGACAACGAGGGCAAGCTCATCCTGGTCACCGGAGCCACGGGCTATATCGGCGGCAGGCTTGTCTCGAAGCTGGTCGCCGAGGGTCGCCAGGTCCGGGTGATCGTGCGGTCGCCCCAGAAGCTCAAGGACGTCCCTTGGGCCGGAGCCGTGGATATCGTGCAGGGTGATCTGCAGGATCCCGCCACCCTGCGCGAGGTCAGCAAGGGTGTCGACACCCTGTACTACCTCGTGCACTCCATGGGGTCCGGGAAGGACTTCGATCGGCGCGAGGCCGAGATCGCCCGCGTCGTCTCGACGGCGGCGACAGAGGCAGGTGTGCGACGCATCGTCTATCTGGGTGGGCTCCATCCCGACGGTGTGGAGCTCTCCACCCACATGCGCTCCCGCACCGAGGTGGGCAGGATCCTCCTCGCCTCCGGGACACCGACCATCGCATTCCAGGCCGGCGTGGTCATCGGGTCGGGGTCGGCGTCCTTCGAGATGATCCGGCATCTCTCGGACGTCCTGCCGGTCATGCCCGCACCCAAGTGGGTGCTCAATCACATCGAACCGATCGCGGTGCGGGACGTCATCCACTATCTCGTGGGAGCGCTGGATCTGCCGGAGGACCTCAACCGGACCTTCGACATCGGCTCCCGAGAGGTCCTGACCTACGCGGAGATGATGAACCAGTACGCGCAGGCCGCAGGGTTGTCGGGCCGGACCGTCCTCGCCCTGCCCGTGCTGACGCCACGGCTCGCCGGCCACTGGGTGAATCTCGTGACACCCATTCCGAGGGCCATGGCCATGCCCCTCATCGAATCCCTGCAGCACGACGCCGTCACCGCCGAGCACGACATCGACGCGCACATCGAGCTGCCCGACGGCGGACTCACCGGCTACCGGCGCGCTGTGGACCTGGCCCTGGGCAAGATGCGCGGGGGAGAGGTGGAGACGAGCTGGGCGGGGGCCTCGCAGGTCGACACCGCCGCGGACCCCCTGCCCTCCGACCCCCTCTGGGCGGGGCACACCGTCTACACGGATGTCCAGACCTACAGCTCCACGGCGTCCCCGGACAGGGTGTGGAAGATCGTCGAGGGGATCGGCGGCGACAACGGGTGGTACTCCTGGCCCGTGGGCTGGGCCGCCCGCGGCTGGATGGACAAGATCGCCGGCGGCGTGGGCCTGCGCCGCGGACGCAGGGATGCGAACGAGCTCCTCACGGGTGAGGCGCTCGACTTCTGGCGGGTCGAGGAACTCGTGCACGGAGAGCGGCTGCGGCTCCGCGCCGAGATGAAGGTTCCCGGCAGGGCGTGGCTCGAGTTCCGGGTGGAACCGGAGGGATCCGGCAGCGCCTACTACCAGCGAGCGGTCTTCTTCCCCTACGGTCTCTCCGGGCGGCTCTACTGGTTCGCGGTGCTGCCCTTCCACGGGTTCATCTTCAAGGCGATGGCGCGCAACGTGGCGAAGGCGGCGGAAGCGCTGCCCACGGGTCAGGAGCCCGCCCGCGCCTGACCCGGACGGCACCGCCGCGTTGCGACACCGGCACTGCCGCGTTGCGACACCGGTGCGGTGTGGACGTCACTCCAGCGCGGTACGGGCGCTACTCCAGCGCCGGCACCGTCCGTGGCCGCACCACGGTCCACAGGAATGTCACGCCGAGAGCGATGCACGCGGCCATGACCAGTGCCATCGGGGTGGCCGAGTCGATGCCCTCGCCGAGCAACCCCACGAGCGGCGAGATGATGCCGGCCGTCCCGAAGGTCACCGCTCCGAGCAGGGAAGCCGCCGTTCCCGCCTGTGCGCCGTTGTTGATGAGGGCGAGGACCTGGACGCACGGGAAGATGAAGCCGGTCGCCATGATGTAGAACCACAGCGGCAGGGCCGTGCCCCAGAAACCGAGGCCCAGCTGGTCGAAGGCGACGATCAGCAGGGCCATGACGAGCTGGACGACCGTCGCCAGCGCGATCACCCACTGCGGTCCCACGCGTCGCAGCACCCGAGCACTGATCTGGACCCCGGCGACGATGCCGAGGGAATTGATGGCGAACAGGAGACCGTACTGCTGCTCGTTCAGGCCGTACGGCCCCTGGAAGAGGAACGGCGAGGCGGAGAGGTAGGAGAAGAGCCCGGAGAAGTTCATGCCGCCCACCAGGAGGATCCCGATGAAGATGCGGTCGCCCAGCACCACCCGGTACCGCTGGGCCGCGGTCAATCCCGACTGCCGGCGGTTCTGCCGGGGCAGGGTCTCGATGATGAAGACGGACACGGCGACGATGACCAGCACACCGTAGCCGGCAAGGAACCAGAAGATCCCGGGCCAGGGGAAGAACAACAGGAGCTGGGAGCCGATCACCGGCGCGAAGATGGGCGCCATCCCGTTGACCAGGGCCATGTAGGAGAGCATGCGGACGAGCGTGTACCCGCCGAAGAGGTCGCGCACCACGGCCATCGCGACGACTCCGCCGCCTGCGGCTCCGACGCCCTGGAGCACGCGGAACAGCATCAGCACGTTGATGTCGTCGGATGATGCGGCGCCGATGGAGGCTCCGACGTGCACCGTGGTGGCGATGATGAGCGGAAGGCGTCGCCCGATCATGTCGCTGAGCGGACCCACGAGCAGCTGGCCGCCTGCGAAACCGATGATGGTCCCGGTGAGCGTGAGCTGGATCGCGGCTTCCGAGACGCCCAGATCGGCCTGCAGCGCGGGGAATGCCGGGAGGTAGAGGTCGATCGTGAAGGGACCCAGCGCCGTGAGGGTGCCGAGAATGACCACGTACACGATCTTCTCCCGGCGCGAGAGCAGATCGCCGGGGTGTGTGGTGCTCACGGTAGTGCCTCACGGATCGGATGGGTGCCGGGGATCGGATGCTGCTGGCTCGGCGGATACGCCTCGGCACGGGTGGATCGACGAACGGGACGTCGTCGGAGGAGCGAGGTACGACGGTACGACTCCCGCAGGTGACCTCTCGATGATATGTCCTGGATCCGTTCCCCCCGTCCGGGACGCCGGCGCCGGTCTGCCGTGGATCGCGGCTCCTCCATCACCCTGACGTAGGGTGATGGTCACGGAACGAGCAGGGAGATCGATCATGGACAAGAACGACGTCGATGCGGGCGCAGCGGAATCACCGAAGCACCTCGTCCGGGTCATCGCCATCAGTGTCGCCGCAGCCGTCGGGGGGCTGCTCTTCGGATTCGACACCGCCGTCATCAACGGAGCCGTGGATTCCATCCAGGCGGACTTCGAGCTGAGTGCCGGCGTCCTGGGATTCACTGTCGCGATCACGCTCCTCGGCTGCGCCGTCGGCGCCTGGTTCGCCGGTGGCTTCGCGGACCGCTTCGGGCGCAAGAAGGTCATGATCGCCGCGGCCATCCTGTTCGCCCTCAACTCCGCGGGATCCGCCTACGCGATCTCCGAGTGGGATCTCATGGCCTGGCGCCTCGTGGGCGGACTCGCCATAGGTACTGCCTCCGTGATCGTGCCGGGCTACATCGCGGAGATCGCACCCACGAAGTGGCGTGGCGGCCTGGCGTCCATCCAGCAACTCGCGATCACGGTGGGCATCTTCGCAGCGCTGCTCTCGGACGCGACGCTCGCCGACGCCGCCGGGGGTGCGGGCAACGAGCTCTGGTGGGGACTCGCCGCCTGGCGCTGGATGCTCCTGGTCGGTGTTGCACCCGCGGTCATCTACGGCATCCTGGCGCTCGTGATCCCGGAGTCGCCGCAGTATCTCATCCGTGCCAATCGCGACGCCGAGGCAGCCGGGGTCCTCTCGCGGGTGTCCGGGGTGGCCGATACCGACAGCAGGATCGAGCAGATCCGGCAGAGTTTCGAGAGCGAGGAGCGGGCCTCGTACCGCGACCTGAGGGGCAGCGCCTTCGGGCTGCAGCCCATCCTGTGGATCGGCATGGCCATCGCAGCGCTCCAGCAACTCGTCGGTATCAACGCGATCTTCTACTACTCCACGACGCTCTGGAAGTCGGTCGGGTTCAGCGAATCGGACTCCTTCACGACGTCGGTGATCACCTCCGTGATCAACGTCTCGATGACCTTCGTGGCGATCTTCTTCGTGGACCGGATCGGGCGCCGTCGCCTGCTCCTCATCGGTTCCGTCGGGATGACGGTGGGACTGCTGGCCGCGACGCTGTCCTTCCTCCAGGCGGAGGGCTCCGGGGAGAACATCGCGTTGCCCGGCGCCTGGGGGCCGGTCGCCCTCGTCGGCGCCAATCTCTTCGTGGTCTTCTTCGCCGCGACCTGGGGGCCGGTCATGTGGGTCACGCTGGGGGAGATGTTCCCCAACCGCATCCGGTCGATCGCCCTCGGCGTCGCCACCATGGTCAACTGGGTCTTCAACTTCATCGTCACCGTCACGTTCCCCTGGGTGAGCGAGAACCTCGGTCTCTGGGTGATGTACGCGGCCTTCACGGTGTTCGCCGTGCTCTCGTTCGCCTTCGTGCGTACCAGGCTCCCCGAGTTCATGAACAAGGACCTCGAGGAGAACACCGAGCTCCGATCGCCCTGACGGGCCAGGGTGACCCGCGCAGCGGGTCGACCTCCCACGGGTGGAACCGGCGGGCGGGCCGTACTCCCAGTGGTAATTTTGATCCAGCGATAATTCGGCACAACTCTCAGGAACGGAGGCAGGGCCTATGAACAGCTCGGCCAGCACACGCGTGAAACGATCCCCGGGCTCCCTCTCGCTCTTCGGGCTCATCAAGGTCCTGGGTCGCCTGACGCCCCGACAGGTCAGCGACGAGTTCTCGATCGCCGTCAACCAGATGAAGCAGAAGGGCATCAAGGCCGGGATCGCGGCGGCGTTCCTCGTCGTCGCCCTGATCTTCGTCCTGTTCTTCGCCGTGGCCCTCGTGGTCGCGGCCATCATGGGCGTAGCCGAACTGATGCCCGCATGGCTCGCGGCCCTGGCGGTGGCGCTGCTCTTCCTGGTGATCGGCGGGATCCTCGCGCTCATCGGTGTCTCCCGCCTGAAGAAGCAGTTGCCGCTGCTCCCGGAGGACGCGATCTACGGGCTCCGCTACGACCTCGGTGTCCTCAAGGAAGGACGGAAGTTCGATCCGGCCACCCTCGACGTGAAGAAGTCGAAGGACGAGAAGGAGAAGGAGAAGCAGGACAAGAAGGACTCCAAGCCGAAGGAGCCCACGCCGTCGTACGAGGAACTGCGCGGACGCTCGGGGGAGCGTCGTGCTCACATCGCCGAGGCACGGGACTCGCTCGGCGAGAAGGTGGACGTCAAGACCAGGATCGAGAAGGCCCGCCATCGCTCCGCGCAGGGCACCAGCGCCCGCGGCTCCACTGCGGCATCGCGGAGCGACGAGGTAGCCGCGGTGTCCGTCCGCCGTGTCGTCCCGCACAACACGAGCCTCGCCGACCGGTGGAAGCCGCTGAGCGTGCTCACTGCATCGGTGGCCGCCATGATCGTCATGCTGCGCCGGCTGCTCACCAAGTAGCACCCACCACGGGCGGCCATCGGCCTGTTCGTCGCGATCCGCCGCTGACGAACAGGGCCGGTGGCCGCTCCAGCGTGAGGTGGAGGCGAGCGATTGACCATAGATCAGGACAGGTGAGCACCGTGACCACCCACGTGCACACCGGGCGTCCGCTGCAGCGCGTCCCGGAGTCCTCGCTGAGGATCGCGCTCCGGTGGGTCCCGACGAAAGGGTCCCCGTGCCACTGCTAGCCATCGGACTGGCCGTGCTCAGCGCCTTCTTCCTCGCTTTCGGGGCGCAGCGCCAGGGAACGGCTGTCCGGGCCGACACGGGTGGTGAGGCCCTCAGCCCCGGCGGCTTCGCGCGGGTCCTGAGGCACCCCCGATGGTTGTTCGGCCTGCTCCTGCTCGGTATCGGCATGGCGCTCAACGTGGCGGCACTGACGCTCGCGAGCCTGACGATCGTGCAGCCGCTCGGTGCCATTGCCCTCGTGATCACGACGGTCGTCAATTCCCGCGACCAGGGCATCCGGATCAACCGGGGGACCATCGTCGCCATCGCCGCCTGTGTGAGCGGCAGTGTCCTCTTCGTGCTGCTGGCCGTGACCGTCACGCGTGAGAACCGCGCCATCGATGCCGCGCAGGAGCAGTCCGTGGTGATCCTTCTCGGCGTCGCCGTCGTTCTCTTCGGGACCCTCGCATTCCTCGGCCGACGCCGCTTGAGCGCCTTCGTCTACATTCTCGGAGCGGGTATCCTCTTCGGTTTCGTCGCCGTGCTGACCAAGATCGTCGCCAGTCACCTGCTCGCCTCGAACGGCCGGTTCCTCCTCGACGTCCCCCCGTTGACCCTGACCGCGCTGGTCGCGGCAGCCGCGCTCGGCTCGTGGTTCGTCCAGAATGCCTATGCCACGGGCCCACCCGATCTCGTGATCGCGGGCCTGACGGTGATCGACCCGATCGTCGGTATCGCGATCGGCATCTCCATCCTCGACGAACTGCAGGCCCAGGTGAGCATGCTGACGGCGTTCCCCATGGGCATCGCTGCCCTCGTTGCTATTGTTGGGGTCATCACCCTGTCCCGCCATCACCCCGATGTTATCCAGCGGCAGCGCTGACCGCACTGCACTCTTTGCCTCCAGACCCACCGACGTAGGGGATCCACCCGTGAGTGACCCGGCTGATTCCAAGCCTCTGACCATCCTGATTGCCGCCGAGACCTACCCTCCGAACGTGAACGGCGCGGCCCAGTTCGGCTACAGGCTCGCCAGGGGGATGACTGCTCGGGGCCATGAGGTGCACGTCCTGGCACCGCGTGCCTCCAACGGTGGGAGCTTCACCGAGCAGGGCGGCGATTGGGCGGTCCACCGGTTGCGCTCCCACAGCGTTCCCACCCATGACTACTGGCGCCTCTGCTACCCGTGGGAGATCAAGCGCGATATCGGCCTGCTCCTGGACCAGGTGTCGCCCGATGTCGTCCATATCCAGTGCCACTACATGATCGGGCAGTACACCCTCAACGAGGCCGTGCGGCGTGGCATCCGTGTGGTCGCCACCAACCACTTCATGCCGGAGAACCTGAATCCGTTCCTGCCGTTCCCCCGCTGGCTGAAGAGGGTCATCGCGAAGAACTCCTGGAGGGACATGGGCAAACTCATGGGCAGGGCTGCCGCCGTCACGACGCCGACCCCGCTCGCCGCGAAGGCCATGCTCGAGAAAGCCTTCCTGCCCGGGGTGCTGCCTGTCTCGAACGGCGTCGACTCGGCCTCCTACGAGCTGAAGCCGGGGGAGCGGTTCGATCGGCATCCACACCCCACGGTCCTGTTCGTGGGCCGGCTGGCGGAGGAGAAGCACGTCGATGTGCTCATCGACGCCGTGGCGAGGGTGCCCGAGCAGCTGAAGGTCCAGCTCGAGATCGTCGGTGGTGGTGAGGTCAAGGCCGCACTCCAGGCACAGGTGGCACGACTCGGCGTGGGGCATCGGGTCACCTTCCTCGGTCTGGTCAGCGACGCCGAGCTGCGCAGGCGCTATCTCGCTGCTGATCTGTTCTGCCAGCCGGGTACGGCGGAGCTGCAGTCCCTGGTCACGCTCGAGGCCATGTCCGCCTCCACCCCGGTACTCCTCGCCGATGCCATGGCCCTGCCCCACCTCGTCGTCGAGGGCGAGAACGGCTACCTGTTCCCGCCGGGCGACGCGGATGCGCTGGCGCACCGCATCACCGAGATCTTCGAACTCCCGGCCGAGGAGCGGCGACGGATGGGGGCGGCGAGCCGGGAGCTGGTCGGCCGGCACGGCATCGAGGCGACCCTGCGGACGTTCGAGGCCCTGTACTACGGGTCACACACCACGGGTGGCGGCGCCGACGACTCCGGCGGGGAAGCGCTGGGCGGGCCGGCGACGAGCACGGTGGACTCCGCCCTCCGCATACAATGAAACGTGCGTGTGGCTCCCCGGGTCTCCGGAGCCCGCACCACCGGGGGTCACGTATCCCGGGGGCTGTAGCTCAGCTGGTTAGAGCAGCGGACTCATAATCCGTTTGTCCTGGGTTCAAGCCCCAGCAGCCCTACGATGATCGGCGCCGGCGGGCGGCACGCCCGGCGGCGGAGTCGACCGCGCGGACGTCGTACCCCCGCCGGAGTCGGTACTGGCGCCCTAAGTTACTCGTGGGTAACATGATGCTACGAGTGCAGTGGCCCTCTCGCGCGATCCGCGTGATCGAGGAACACTGGCGGCCGCTGACCGGAGTGAGGCAATTCCATGAGCAAGACGACCATCGATGTAGACAATCTCCCCTATGCGGACGGAGACTTCTACGCCTTCGAGGAGCTCCTGAGCGACAAGGAGCGTGCGCGACTCGAGGAGATCCGTGCCTGGCTGGCACGGGAGGTCCGCCCGCACGCCGTCGACTGGTGGAACCAGGGGGTCTTCCCGCAGGAGCTCATCCCGAAGATCGCCGAGCTGGACCCCATGAGTCCGGTCCACCGCCAGGGCTACTCGAACCTCTTCGCCGGTATCTGCCATGCGGAGTTCACGCGTGCCGATGCATCGATCGCCACCTTCCTCGGTGTGCACGACGGTCTCTTCACCGGCTCGATCGAGGCCCTCGCCTCGAAGGAGCAGCAGGAGGAATGGCTCCCGGACATCTACGCGATGAAGAAGATCGGCGCCTTCGGTCTCACCGAACCGCTGGGCGGGTCCGACGTGGCCGGGGGGACCCGGACCACGGCCCGCCGCGACGGTGACTCCTGGATCCTGAACGGAGCGAAGCGCTGGATCGGGAACGCGACCTTCTCGGACTGGGTGGTCATCTATGCGCGGGATGTCGAGGACAACCAGGTCAAGGGGTTCATGGTGGACACCTCGACGCCGGGGTTCACCTCCACGAAGATCGAGAACAAGATCGCGCTGCGCACCGTGGAGAACGCCGATATCGTCCTCGAGGACGTGGTCATCTCGGACGACTTCCACCTCAAGGGCGCCAACAGCTTCCGCGACACGAACAAGGTGCTCAAGGTGACCCGCCTCGCCGTCGCCTGGCAGGCCGTGGGCCAACAGCTCGCGGCCTTCGACGTGGCACGCAAGTACGCCGTCGAGCGTGAGCAGTTCGGCAGGCCCATCGCGAGCTTCCAGCTCGTCCAGCAGCAGCTCGTCCAGATCCTGGGGAACACGATGAGCTCGATGGGCATGATGGTGCGCCTGTCACAGCTCGAGGATGCCGGCAAGGCCAAGGACGAGCAGTCCGCCCTCGCCAAGGCCTTCACCACCGCGCGCATGCGCGAGAGCGTCGCCGCAGGACGCAACGTCCTCGGAGGCAACGGGATCGTGGCCGACTACGGAATGGCGAAGATCTTCTCCGATGCGGAGGCGATCTACTCGTACGAAGGCACGCAGGAGATCAATACGCTCGTGGCGGGCCGGTCAATCACGGGTATCGCCGCCTTCGTCTAGGCAGGTGCCCTACTTCTCCGCTCCGCCGTCCAGGGGCAGGAGGACCGAGGGTCCGGGGTCTAGCACGAAGACGAGGGGGTCGACGTACTCCCCATGGACCCGCACGCCCCAGTGCAGGCAGCGGCCTGAACAGTGCGTACCGCCCGGAGCTGTCAGCTCAGCCACCTCCTGACCCCTGGACACCCGGTCTCCCCGGACGAGGGACGTGGCGACCGGCTCGAAACTGCTGATCCGTCCGTCGCCGTGATCGATCGACAGGACGCCCCTGTCCACCACCGTCCCCGCGAAGGAGACCACGCCGTCGTCCGGGCTGAGCACCGGGACGGGAGGGCCGACGCCAGGGACGAGATCCACCCCGCGATGCCCGCGCTCCCATCGCTGCGCCGGCCTGTCGAAGGGGCGCATCACCTCGGGGGTGGGCTCGAGGGGCCAGGACCACTGCGGGACGAACGGCTGATGCCCGGCACCCGCCACTCGAACCGGGGCGGAGCTGGAGGTGGTTTCGGTCGCGGATGTGGCAGTGTGCTCCCTGACGGCGGCCGGGGCCGCCACCACGGGCGTGTCCGGGGACATGCCCTGAGCGCCGAGGAGCACGAGGAGCACCGCGATCATCCATCGTCCCTGCGCTCGATGCCGCGCCGGGTTCAACGCCGGATTCCGAACCCGGCCGGACGGCGGGCAGTGTGCGGGGCAGTGCCGTGGGAGGAGTCGTGGAACGTCCATGACCCCATTGAGCCGGAGACCTCCGACCGGTGTCCGGTGGCCGTGTGCTATGTGGACATCGGCCTGCTCGGAGCTGCACCAGCCGTGGTCGTCGGGCAGCAGTGCCGAGGACGGCTGTAGTACACTCGAACCAGCAGTCTGCTGCTTACCCCTGTGCGTGCCATGGCACCGATCAGTCACGGAAGCAGCGGGCTGACTACGCGTGCCATCTGCCCGTCGCCCGTCCACGGCGCCGGGGTGCCTGTCCAGCGGTCCGGAGGAATCTGGTGGGGACGGGGACGTCCAGCGAGACGAGGCGGCACCAGGATGTAGCGGCCACCCCCGGTCCTACTACGAGAACCGTCAACAAGCTTCAGGCAGCGCCCTGCGCTCGAGCCGAAGCTGAAGAAAGGCATGACATGCCAGTAGTAACCATGCGCCAGCTGCTCGACAGCGGCGTGCACTTCGGTCACCAGACCCGCCGTTGGAACCCGAAGATGAAGCGCTTTATCTTCACCGAGCGCAACGGCATCTACATCATCGATCTCCAGCAGTCGCTGGGCTACATCGACCGCGCCTACGAGTTCGTCAAGGCCACGGTTGCGCACGGCGGCACGGTCCTCTTCGTCGGCACCAAGAAGCAGGCCCAGGAAGCCATCGCCGACCAGGCGTCCCGCGTGGGCCAGCCCTACGTGAACCAGCGCTGGCTCGGCGGCATGCTCACCAACTTCCAGACGGTCTCCAAGCGGATCCAGCGGATGAAGGAACTCGAGGAGATCGACTTCGACGACGTCGCCGGGTCGAGCCACACCAAGAAGGAGCTGCTGCTCCTGCGCCGCGAGCTCACCAAGCTGCAGAGCAACCTCGGCGGCATCCGCAACCTCACGAAGGCGCCCTCGGCCGTCTGGGTGGTGGACACCAAGAAGGAGCACCTCGCGATCGACGAGGCGAAGAAGCTGAACATCCCGGTGGTCGCCATCCTCGACACGAACTGTGATCCCGACGAGGTCGACTTCCCCATCCCCGGCAACGACGACGCCATCCGCGCTGTCAATCTCCTCACGCGTGTGATCGCCGATGCCGTGGCCGACGGCCTGATCGCCCGGAACAACCGCTCCAACTCCTCGGATGCCTCCGCAGCGGAGGAGCCCATGGCCGAGTGGGAGCGTGAACTGCTCGAGGGCAAGGCTGCGGAGGAGACCGCACCGGCCACCTCGGAGTCGCCCGCCGCGGACCAGGCTCCGGCCGACGCCGAGACGCTCGCAGCAGAGACCCCCGCGGCGGCCGAGGTGCCTGCCGACGAGGTTCCCGGTGCAGCAGAGACCGTCCCGGACACCACCGAGGAAGCACCGGCCGGCGAGTAGGCCCATCGTGCCGGGGGCGTCCGACGACGACCCCGGCACGGATGTCCGCAGAGCTCCTCCTCGCTGCCCGCTGTGACCGGGCGGGGCGCTTCGTAGAAACACATCAACTTAGGAGTACGAATGGCAAATTTCACTGCCGCTGACATCAAGGCCCTGCGCGAGCGCACGGGCGCCGGCATGATGGACGTCAAGAAGGCCCTGGACGAGGCCGACGGCGATGCCGACAAGGCCCTGGAACTCATCCGTATCAAGGGGCTGAAGGGCGCCACCAAGCGCGAGGGTCGCTCCACCGCCGAGGGCCTCGTCGCCGCTCGGGTGGACGGCGGCGTGGGCGTCATGGTCGAGGTCAACTGCGAGACCGACTTCGTCGCCAAGGCCGGACCCTTCATCGAGTTCTCGAACAAGGTCCTCGATGCGGCCGTTCGTTCGGAAGCGACCGACGTGGAGTCGCTCCTGGCCTTCGAGCTCGATGGCAAGCCTGTCTCCGAGCACGTCATCGAGGCCGGCGCGCTGCTCGGCGAGAAGGTGGATGTCCGCCGGATCGCCCGGGTTGAGGGCCAGCTCGTGGACGCGTACCTGCACAAGACGTCCAAGGACCTGCCCGCCCAGGTCGGCGTGCTCCTCGCTGTCGAGGGCTCCGGGGACACCGCAGCAGCGGCGACGCACGACGTCGCCGTGCACATCGCGGCCTACTCACCCACCTACCTGACCCGCGAGGACGTCCCCGCGGAACTCGTCGAGTCGGAACGCCGTATCGCGGACGAGACGGCTCGCGCCGAGGGCAAGCCCGAGCAGGCCCTGGCGAAGATCGTGGAGGGGCGCCTCACCGGCTTCTTCAAGGAGGGCGTACTGCTGGACCAGGCGTTCGCCAAGGACGCGAAGAAGTCCGTTGCCACGGTTCTCTCGGAGGCCGACGCGAAGGCCACCGCCTTCGCGCGGTTCCGCGTCGGAGCCTGAGACCGGATCCACAGTTCCACGGGAAAGGGCGGCCGCCGGCAGGGTGGCCGCCCTTTCTTTGCGCCCGATCAGCACGCCGTATCCTGTAACGGGTCCGGCACCCGAACCCCCTCCGCCGTCCCACCAGGAACGGTGAAAAGCACTATGCCCGGGAGGCACTTCATGGACAGTTCAACCACGGCTCCGACAGGTGGTCCCGGCAGCAGGAGGCGCGTGCTGCTCAAACTCTCCGGAGAAGTGTTCGGCGGCGGCAAGCTGGGCGTCGATCCGGAGACCGTCAGGGCCGTTGCCGGGCAGATCGCCGCGACGGTCGACGACGTCGAGGTGGCGATCGTGGTCGGTGGCGGCAACTTCTTCAGGGGTGCCGAACTGTCCCAGAGCGGCATGGACCGGTCCAGGGCCGACTACATGGGGATGCTCGGCACGGTGATGAACTGCCTGGCACTGCAGGACTTCCTCGAGCAGGCCGGCGTGGAGACCCGCGTGCAGAGCGCGATCACGATGGGTCAGGTGGCCGAGGCCTACATTCCCCGGCGTGCCATCCGTCACCTCGAGAAGGGCCGCGTGGTGATCTTCGGTGCCGGCGCGGGCCTGCCCTACTTCTCCACGGACACCGTGGCGGCCCAGCGCGCGCTCGAGGTGCACGCGGACGAGGTGCTGATGGCCAAGAGCGGCGTGGACGGTGTGTACACGGCGGACCCGCACCGGGATCCGACGGCCGAGAAGCTGGACACGCTGTCCTACGACGACGCGCTGCGACGGGACATCCGCGTCATGGACCAGACCGCCATGACCATGTGCAAGGACAACGATCTCACCATGGTGGTGTTCGGGATGGAGGGCGAGGGCAATGTCTCCCGCGCGATCCGCGGGGAGAAGCTCGGCACGGTGATCACGCGGTAACCGGGGCCGGGGTCCTGGGTCGCCGGTCGGGTCCGGCCGGGGGCGAGGGCCCGTGAACTAGGATTGAGCACTGGAGAGGTCGCCCGGCGACCGAGCGCGTACCAAGGAGACATTGTGATCGAAGAGACCCTGCTGGAAGCCACCGACAAGATGGACAAGGCCGTGGAGGTGGCGAAGGACGACTTCGCGACCGTCCGGACCGGGCGGGCGAACGCGTCCATGTTCTCCAAGGTCGTGGTGATGTACTACGGGGCGCCGACCCCGCTGCAGCAGCTGGCATCCTTCCAGAATCCGGAGGCACGGACCCTGCTCATCACGCCCTTCGACCGTGGGGCCATGAACGACATCGAGAAGGCGCTGCGCGAGTCCGACCTCGGCGCCAATCCGTCAAACGACGGCAACGTGATCCGCGTGGTCCTGCCCGAACTGACCCAGGAGCGCCGCAAGGAGTACGTGAAGCTGGTGAAGACGAAGGCCGAGGACGCCAAGATCTCCATCCGCAACATCCGCCGCAAGGCGAAGGACGGCATCGACCGCGCGGTCAAGGACGGCGACACGGGCGAGGACGAGGGGTCGCGCGCCGAGAAGGAACTCGACGCCCTGACGAAGTCGCGCGTGGATCTGGTCGACGAGCTGCTCAAGCGCAAGGAAACCGAGCTGCTCGAGGTCTGATGCCTGCTCTCGATCCTCCCCGTCGCAAGCTCACGAGGGACACGGGGCGTACGTCGCGCGCGGGACGCAACCTCCCTGCGGCCACCGGCGTCGGGGTGGCGCTCCTGCTGCCGGTCCTGGTGGGCCTGCTGTTCTTCCCCCTCGTCTTCGTCGGCATCGTGGCCCTCTTCGGAGTGGTCGGTGTCTGGGAGCTCCGCCGGGCCCTGGCCATCCGGCACATCCGGATACCGCTCGTCCCGGCGATGGCAGGATCTCTGGTCATGCCGTTCGCCGCGTACTTCGGAGGAGGTGAGGGACTCGCCGCGGCCACGGTGGGTGCGCTGCTCGGGTTGTTCCTGTGGCGGTCGCTCGACCCGGCTCCGGGGAGCGCCCAGGGTATCGTCGCCGGGACCTTCGCACTCCTGTGGGTGCCCTTCATGCTCAGCTTCGCCATGGTCCTCATGCGCGCCGACGGCGGCTTCCTGGTCATCGCCACCCTGTTACTGCTGGTCGTCGCCAATGACACGTTCGGCTATCTGGTCGGAGCATCCTTCGGCAAGCACGCCATGGCACCGAAGATCAGTCCGAAGAAGTCGTGGGAGGGCTTCGGCGGATCGATCGGTGGGGCACTCGTGGTCGGCGGGCTCTGCTCGGTGTTCCTGCTCGGGCAGCCCGTCTGGCTGGGGTTCGCCCTCGCCGTCGCCGTCGTCGCGGCCGCGACCGCGGGCGATCTCGCCGAGTCGATGATCAAGCGGGAACTCGGCGTCAAGGACATGAGCAATATCCTGCCCGGCCACGGCGGGGTCATGGACAGGCTCGACTCGATCGTCTTCGCCGCGCCGACGGCGTACCTGCTGTCCGCCACCCTCATCCCGGGCCTGCTCTGACCACTGGTCAGGATGCGGGACACCACGGGACACCCCAGGACACCACCAGCAGGAGGTCAGTATGGTCACGGCTCGCCCACGCGGCACCGCCTTCGCCCGCGTCGATCGGGCCGCACTCGGGTATGCGCCGCGCCAGGTGGACCGCTTCCTGGCGAGGGTACCCGTCGAGGACGCCGCGGGGCAGGGCGAGGCCGGAAGTACCCCCGGAAGTACTGGCGGGAGTACCGGCGGGGTCCTCGCGAGCAACGAGGTGCGGACCACCGTCTTCGACCCGGCGAAGGGCGGCTACGATCCGCAGGCGGTCGACGCCGACCTGGACCGGCTCGAGGACGAGCTGGCACGGGACGAGCGCGACAGGGTCATCGCCGCCCGCGGCGCGGACGCCTGGCTCCGCGAGCTCGAGGAGACCGTCGCAATACTCCATCGACGCCTGCGGCGGGGGGCGGGGAAGCGCTTCCGCCGTCCCGCGAAGGAGAGGACCCGCAGCTACCACGTCGGCGACGTCGACAGGCTGTGCGAGGACGTCCTGCAGTACCTCGACCACGACGCGCCCCTCGGCGTGGACGACGTCCGCCACGCGGTGTTCCGTGAGGCTCGGGGAGCGGACGGCTACGAGGAGAACCAGGTCGATGCGTTCCTGGACCGCGTGATCGGTCTCCTGAAGGCCATCGCCTGAGCCGCAGGAGCTGACGGCGCCTAGCGCTGCTCGGGCGTGTGGAGCCGGGCGAGGACGCGCGAGGCCGAGGCCGGCCGTCGTCGGGCCGTGGCGCGGGAGACCACCACCATCGTGGCGAAGGCCGCCGGCACCGTCCACAGGGCGGGCTGGGCGAGCCAGACGTACCCGGTATCCGGGCCGAGAAGGGCGCTCGCGGTGATCGCCCCACCGCACAGGACCGCTCCCATGAGCATGCCGGCCACTGCTCCGGCATCGGTGAGACCGCGCCACCAGATCCCGAGCAGCAGCAGGGGGCAGATGGTCGAGGCCGTGAAGGCGAACACGGAGCCCACGCTGCCGGCCAGGGCCGAACTGTCCGTCAGGAGCGCAACGCCCAGGGGGACGAGCGCCGACAGCAGCGCGGCCCGGCGGAAGCCCACGACACTGCCCTGGAAGAATTCCTGGCTGACCACGCCGGCGAGCGAGACCACGAGCCCGCTCGTCGTCGAGAGGAACGCGGCGAACGCCCCGGCGGTCACGAGGGCGGAGAGGATGTCGCCCGTCGCGCCGTCGAGGATGCGCCCGGGCAGGAGAAGGACGGTGGCATCGGCCATCCCGCTGGACGCGAGCTCGGGGGTGTGGATGCGCCCCAGGACCCCGTACACGGTGGGGAAGAGGTAGAAGACGGACAGGAGGCCCAGGACGATCAGCGTGGTCCTGCGCGCCGAGTCGCCGTCGGGATTGGTGTAGAACCGGACTAGGACATGGGGCAGCCCGAGCGTGCCGAACAGGAGCGCGATGACCAGCGAGATGGTCCCGTAGAGGGAGGCGTCCGCCGTCGTGTCCAGTGCGGCGGTGAACGCGCTGCCGCCGTCGGTGACGGGGAGCCCGTCGAGGCCGAGCCGGAGGAGGATGAAGACCACGGGGATGGCGAGGGCCGTCAGCTTGAGCCAGTACTGGAACGCCTGGACGAAGGTGATGGACCGCATCCCGCCGGTGACCACGCTGAGGTACACCACCACGACGACGGCGACCGGTCCCGCCCAGGACGGCAGCCCGGTGGTGATGCGGACGGTCAGGGCGGCCCCGTGCAGTTGCGGCACGATGTACAGCCAGCCCACCACGATGACCAGCACACTGGTCACCCGGCGCACCAGCAGGGAGTCCAGCCGGGACTGCGCGAAGTCCGGGACCGTGTAGGCCCCCGACCGGCGCAGTGGTGCCGCGACGAACAGCAGGAGCATGAGGTAGCCGGCCGTGTAGCCGATGGGGAACCAGAGGGCGTCGACACCGGAGATGAGGATCAGGCCGGCGATCCCGAGGAAGCTCGCCGCCGAGAGGTACTCGCCGCCGATCGCGGAGGCGTTCCACCACGGACGGACCGTCCGCGACGCCACATAGAAATCGTCCGTGGTGCGGGAGACCCTCAGGCCATAGATCCCGATCAGGACGGTGCTCAGGGCCACCAGCACGAGCGCCGTGTAACCGACGGCTGGGTTGAGGTCCACGACGGCCACCTCAGTCATCGTCCACGAGATCCTGGAAGCGCCGCTCGTTGCGGGTGGCGCTGCGCACGAACAGGACGGCACTACCGATGACGAGCGGGTAGATCCCGAGCCCCAGGAGCAGCCAGGGGACCGGGATAGTCGCAATCCTCACGCGGTCGATGTCCGGGAACACGGCCAGCAGCACCGGGATGCCGATGAGGATCACGAGGAACCCCGCCGCGACCACGAGGGCCAGGCGCAGCTGCGATCTGATCAGGGACGCGACGAAGAGCTGACCCACCTCCGACTGCTCGGCCATCTCTCGGGCCACCGGGAAGGAGGCCCCCGTGGCGCGGGCAGCCGTCCTCGGCGCCGTCACGCGGACGCGACGGGGAGCCTCTCCGCTCATCGCGCGGCTGCCTGCAACACGCGGAAGCGCTGTCGCCGGTCCACGGGTCAGTGGCCCGGACGGAGCCGGGTGGCTTCCAGCTTCTCCCGGACGTCGGGGAGGTGGCGCCGACTCACCGGCAGCTCCGCGTCCCCGACGAAGAGGCTCGCGCGCCCGGCGCTGATGCGGACCTTGCGCACCTGGTCCATCGCCACGAGATAGGAGCGGTGGGTGCGCAGGAAGCCGGACCGGGCCCACTGCCGTTCGAGGTCGTTCAGCGGGATGCGGATCAGATAGCTGGCCGCCACGGTGTGCAGGCGGGCGTAGTCGCCCTGGGCCTGGACGTACCGGACCTCGTCGCGTCTGATCATCCGGCTGACACCGCCCTGGTCCACCGTGATCACCTCCGGCGCGGCAGGTGGACCGTCCATCAGCTCGCTGATCCGCCGGACGGATTCGGCGAGGCGCTCGACCCGGACGGGCTTGAGCAGATAGTCCACGGCGCGCAGGTCGAACGCCTCCAGGGCGCGGTCCTCGTCCGCCGTGACGAAGACGACGGCGGGTGGGCGGGCGAAACGCGAGATGACCCGGGCGATGTCCAGGCCGGACAGGGCCGGCATGTGGATGTCGAGGAAGAGGGCGTCGACGGGATGCTGTTCGAGTGCCCGGAGGGCCTCGGCTCCGCTGGACGCCCGGTGGATCGTGCCGATCCTGGAGTCCTTCCCGAGCAGGAACGCCAGTTCCTCGACAGCGGGGAGCTCATCATCGGCGACGACAACATTGACCATGGATCCTAGGCTACGCGCCTCACACGCGGTGTCCGGGCTGCGACTTGGGCACCCGCATGGTGATGAGGGTGCCCGCACCGGGTGCGGTGTCGATCACGAGTCCGTGGTCGTCCCCATAGACCTGGCGCAGGCGCGAGTCCACATTGCGCAGTCCCACGTGGACCCCTTCCGTGTGGCCCGCGAGGACGGAGCGCAGATGCTCCGGGTCTATCCCCACGCCGTCGTCCTCGATGGTCACCTCGGCGTACGGGCCGACGTCGTGCGCTGTGATGGTGATGTTGCCGATACCGTCCTTCGAGTCCAGGCCGTGGCGCACCGCGTTCTCGACGAGCGGCTGGAGGCTCAGGAACGGGATCACGGTGCTGAGGACCTCAGGGCCCACGTTGAGGCTGACCCTGAGCCGGTCCCCGAACCGGGCCCGCTCGAGCAGGAGATAGCGGTCGATGCTCAGCAGCTCCTCGGCGACGGTGGTGAAGTCGCCGTGGCGCCGGAAGGAGTAGCGCGTGAAGTCGGCGAACTCCACGACGAGCTCACGGGCCCGCTGGGGATCCGTGTTGATGAACGAGGCGATCGCGTTCAGCGAGTTGTAGATGAAATGCGGGCTGATCTGGGCGCGCAGGGCGCGTAGCTCGGCCTCGGCGAGCAGCCGGCGGGACGAGTCCAGTTCGGCCAGCTGCACCTGGGTGGAGACCCAGCCGGCGAGTTCGTTGGTGGCGCGCACCAGGCCCGCGTTGACCACGCCCGCGAATGCCCCGACCGTCCCCACCACCCGGTTCTCCACGCGCACCGGGGACAGGACCAGCTCGCCCAGCTCCGCGAGGTCGACGTCGAGCACGGTCTGGCCCCTGAAGATCTGTGTGCGGCCGCTCTCGAGGACCTGCTGCACCAGCGCCATGACATCCGGCTGGGCTCCACGACCGCCTTCCCAGGCCAGGACGCCGGCGTCGTCACTGATCAGCAGTACGTCGCAGCGCAGGAGTCCGCGCAGATGGCGGCTCGCCTTCCGGGCGCCGGCCGGTGTGAGCCCCTCGCGCAGGTGCTCGGAGGCAAGCGCTGCGGTGTGGAGGGTCGCGTAGGTGGCGCGGTCGGCGTCGGAGCCGAGATCCCGTGAGGAGCGCGAGAGGCGGAAGCCGAGCGAGGCGACGACGGCGAGGGTGATGACAACGACGGAGAACACCAGGGCGGTATCGACGGCGGCGCTGACCATCGCTCCAGACTAGCCGCCGGGCAGGGCCTGCTCTTCGTACCGTTCACCGCAGCGTGCTGCACGTTCACCGACGTATCGCCGGGTGCTGCTGGTGATGGCCGCCGTCGTGACCCAGAGTGATGACAGTCACACCGATGCGTCCTGCCGAACGGCGGGGAGGCCGCCCTCGCGGCGAGGGTGACATCCCAACCGAAGGAGCAATCATGGGTTCCCACCCAGTGGAGCCGGTCGCCGGCTCCGGTGCTGCCGTGGACTTCACCGAGGTCCAGCAGACAGAACAGTTCAGGGAGTTGCGCAAACGCCATCGCAGCTTCGTCTTCCCCATGGCTGTGTTCTTCCTGCTGTGGTATTTCGCCTACGTGCTGCTGGCCGACTACGCGCACGACTTCATGGCGACGCCAGTCTTCGGCAACATCAACATCGGCATCATCCTCGGACTCCTGCAGTTCGTCACCACGTTCGTCATCACCATGTGGTACGTGAGCTATGCCAACAGGCGCCTCGACCCGATCGCGGCAGAACTGCGCCACGAGCTCGAGGAAGCTGCACCAGAAGTGTTCATCGATCCGGCAGGCGGAACCAAATGATCTCCATCGGCAGTGCGGTGCTCCGCGTACCGCTCCAGACCGCGGAGGCGACGAGTGTCGGCTCCCCGGTCCTCAACATCTCCATCTTCGGCGCCTTCGTGGCGATCACCCTCGTGATCGTGCTGCGCGCCAGCCGGAACAACAAGACGGCGGCCGACTACTACGCCGCCGGCCGCTCATTCACCGGAGGCCAGAACGGGACGGCGATCGCCGGGGACTATCTCTCGGCTGCCTCCTTCCTCGGCATCGTGGGCGCCATCGCCATCAACGGCTACGACGGCTTCCTCTACTCCATCGGCTTCCTCGTCGCGTGGCTCGTGGCGCTGCTCCTCGTGGCGGAGCTGCTCCGTAACACCGGCAAGTTCACGATGGCCGACGTGCTGTCCTTCCGCCTGAAGCAGCGCCCCGTCCGCATCGCGGCCGCCATCACCACCCTCGCGGTCTGCTTCTTCTACCTCCTCGCGCAGATGGCGGGCGCCGGCGGCCTGGTCTCACTCCTGCTGGGTATCAACGACCGCCTCGGCCAGTCCCTGGTCATCACCGTGGTCGGCGTGCTCATGATCGTGTACGTCCTGATCGGCGGCATGAAGGGCACCACCTGGGTGCAGATCATCAAGGCCTGCCTGCTGATCGTCGGCGCCTTCGTCATGACCATCTGGGTACTGGTCCTGCACGATTTCAATCTCTCCACCCTGCTGGGCGCGGCGATCGAGACCTCCGGCAACGCGGCGATCACGAGCCCGGGCCTGCAGTACGGCGTCAGCGGCACCACACGGCTGGACTTCCTGTCCCTGGCGCTCGCACTGGTCCTCGGCACGGCGGCCCTGCCGCACGTCCTGATGCGCTTCTACACGGTGCCCACCGCCAAGGAGGCCCGCCGGTCGGTGGTCTGGGCCATCTGGCTCATCGGCGCCTTCTACCTCTTCACGCTCGTGCTCGGGTACGGCGCCAGTGCGCTCATCGGGGCCGACCGCATCAAGGCGGCACCCGGGGGCGTCAACTCGGCGGCACCACTGCTCGCCTACGAACTCGGCGGCTCGGTCCTGCTCGGACTGATCTCGGCCGTCGCCTTCGCGACCATCCTCGCGGTGGTGGCCGGTCTCACCATCACGGCTGCAGCCTCCTTCGCCCATGACATCTACGCGAGTGTCATCCGCAAGGGCAAGGTCGATCCGGACGGCGAGGTGAAGGTGGCACGCCGCACCGTGGTCGTCATCGGGCTCCTGTCGATCGCCGGCGGTATCGGTGCCCAGGGCCAGAACGTGGCGTTCCTCGTTGCGCTCGCCTTCGCCGTGGCGGCCAGCGCCAATCTGCCGACCATCCTCTACTCGCTGTTCTGGAAGAAGTTCAACACCCAGGGCGCGGTCTGGAGCATGTACGGCGGTCTCGGGTCGGCCATCCTGCTGATCGCCCTCTCGCCCGTGGTCTCCGGCGGGGAGAAGTCGATGATCACCGGCGCCGATTTCTCGGTCTTCCCGCTCAGCAACCCCGGCATCGTCTCGATCCCGCTGGCCTTCTTCCTCGGCTGGCTGGGTACCGTGCTCTCGCGGACGGCGGAGGACCCCATGAAGCAGGCGGAGATGGAGGTCCGCTCGCTCACAGGTGTCGGGGCGGAGAAGGCCACCGACCACTGACGCTCAGCCCTCCTGTGAGCCGAGGCCGTCCCTGTCGGGGCGGCCTCGGCCGCGTCCGGGGGAGTGCCGCTCACGGGGGAGTGCCGCTCACGTGGGAGGTAGGGGACCCCGTTCGAGCAGCGGTTCCACGCGGAACGGGACGAGTTCGCCCATCGCCAGGGAGGTGTCGCACCGTTCCACGCCGTCGCACGCGAGGACCTTGCCATTGATGCGGAAGAGATCCTCCGCGTCGACGGCGACCACGCGCACCAGGATGTCGGCCTGACCCGTCACTCCGAAGGCCTCGATGACCTCGGGAATCGCGGCGATGCTGCCCGTGATGGCGGCGAGCTTCTGCTGCTGGACGTGCACATGGATGAAGGCGGTGAGCGGGTAGCCGAGGGAGACGGTGTTGATGCGCCGCTCGAAGGAGAGGAACACCGACTTCTTCTCCAGCTGGGCCATCCTGGCCTGCACTGTGTTCCGCGACAGACCCAGACGCTGGGCGAGCGCCACGACGGTGCGCCGGGGGTCCTTGGCCATCGCCAGCAGGAGGCGCATGTCGGTGAGATCCAGGGGTTGCATACTGCCCAACGCTAACAGGGGCTTCATCGCGGGAATAGGGCACTGTGCTCAGTGAAACCAGAATCGGTTGTGCTACCTGCGCCGTGTGAGTAGGGTCACAGCAACTCCGGACAATGGTGCCCGGAGCCCACCTGCGCCTCCTTCCCCCGGCGGAGGAGCTGCTCCCCACGCGAAGGTTGAGTGATATGACCCAGGACCACGCCCTGCAAGGATCGGAGTTCCACGGCGGACCCCGCGTGCCGGGTGCCGGGACGGCGAGCGGCACGGTTCTGCCCGGCCCGGCCCATGACGGCGCGGACGAGCCGGTCCAGCTCATCGATCGTCATGGTGTCCGCCACGCGCACGAGCACTACGACGGCCTGGTGGCCGACGTGGACGGCGCTGAACTGCGCAAGCTCTACGAGGACATGGTGGTGGTGCGGCGCATCGACGCCGAGGCCACGGCCCTCCAGCGCCAGGGTGAACTGGCGCTGTGGCCGCCGCTCCTCGGCCAGGAAGCCGCCCAGATCGGCTCCGGACGCGCGTTGCGCGAGGACGACTTCGTCTTCTCCAGCTACCGCGAGAACGCCGTGGCCTACTGCCGCGGCGTCGATCTCACGGATCTGCTGCGCGTCTGGCGCGGCAATGCGTCGTCCGGCTGGGATCCCTACACCATCAACATGGCCACGCCCCAGGTCATCATCGGGGCCCAGACCCTGCACGCCACCGGTTACGCCATGGGCATCCTCCAGGACGGGGACGACGCCGTCGCGGTGACCTACTTCGGCGACGGGGCGACGAGCCAGGGCGACGTCAACGAGGCCATGGTCTTCGCCGCGAGCTACCAGGCCCCGGTGGTGTTCTTCTGCCAGAACAACCACTGGGCCATCTCCGAGCCGGTGGGCCTGCAGGCCCACGTGCCGATCGCACGCCGGGCGCCCGGCTTCGGCATCCCGTCCGTCCGTGTGGACGGCAACGACGTCCTGGCCTGTCTCGCCGTCACCCGCGAGGCCCTCGCACGCGCCCGCTCGGGCGGAGGCCCCACCTTCATCGAGGCGGTGACCTACCGCATGGGCCCGCACACCACGGCCGACGATCCCAAGCGCTACCGCGACGCCAACGAGCTCGAGGACTGGGCCTCCCGTGATCCACTGGCCCGCCTCGCCACGCTCCTCGACTCACTCGGCCTGCTCGACGCCGACTACACCGACGCGGTGAAGGCCACGGCCGATGCCATCGCCGCCGACCTGCGGCAGGGCTGCCTGTCCATGCCCGAGCCCGAACCGACGGACGTCTTCAAGCACGTCTACAGTGCGCCGAACTCGTGGCTCGACCGCCAGCAGGACCACTACGAGCGCTATCTCGCCTCGTTCGAGCAGGCACCCCAGGAAGGATCCCGCTGATGACCACCATGACTTTCGGCCGTGCCATCACCGCCGGCCTGCGACGCGCCATGGAGGATGATCCGAAGGTGATCCTCATGGGCGAGGACATCGGCAAGCTCGGCGGTGTCTTCCGTATCACCGACGGGCTGCAGAAGGATTTCGGGGCGCACCGCGTGCTGGACAGCCCCCTTGCCGAGTCCGGGATCCTCGGGACCGCCGTCGGCATGGCCTACCGGGGGTACCGTCCCGTGGTGGAGATCCAGTTCGACGGCTTCATCTACCCGGCCTTCGACCAGATCGTCTGCCAGGTGGCCAAGCTGCACTACCGCACGCAGGGCGCCGTGAAGATGCCCATCACCATCCGCGTGCCCTTCGGTGGTGGCATCGGCTCGCCCGAGCACCACTCGGAGTCCCCCGAGGCCTACTTCACCCATACCTCCGGGCTGCGGGTGGTCAGTGTGTCCGATCCGCAGGACGCATACACGATGATCCAGCAGGCCATCGCCAGCGACGACCCCGTGCTGTACTTCGAGCCCAAACGCCGGTACCACGTCAAGGGTGAGGTGGACGAGGCCAGCGACCGTTCGGCGTCGGACATGGGGACGGCACGCGTGGTCGCTCGTGGAACCGACGTCACGCTCGTCACCTATGGTCCGCTGGTCCCGACGGCGCGCGACGCCGCTGTCGCGGCATCGGACGAGGGCACGTCCATCGAGGTCATCGACCTGCGCTCCCTCGCCCCGATCGACTACGCCACCGTCGAGGCCTCCGTCCGGAAGACCGGGCGGCTCGTCATCACGCACGAGGCAGCGCAGTCGGGCGGACTCGGCGCGGAGATCGCGGCGAGCATCACCGAGCGCTGCTTCGACGTCCTCGAGCATGCGCCCGTGCGGGTCACGGGCTTCGACATCCCGTATCCCTACTCGAAGCTCGAGTTCCACCACCTGCCGGATCTGGACAGGATCCTCGACGGGGTGGACCGCGTGATGCGCCGGCACAACTCGCTCAGCGGGCTGACCCGCGAAGGAGTGTCCCAGTGACCACCACTACGCCCGCCCGGGTGAAGGAATTCCGTCTCCCCGATCTGGGGGAGGGGCTGACCGAGTCCGAGATCGTCCAGTGGCACGTCGCCGAGGGCGACACCGTGGAGCTGAACCAGATCATCGCCGACGTCGAGACCGCCAAGGCCGTCGTGGAACTCCCCTCTCCCTATGCTGGAACGGTCCTGCGCCTGCACGAGGCGGCGGGCACCGTCGTCGATGTCGGTGCACCGATCGTCTCCTTCGAGGTGGCGGGGGAGCCCGGGGCGGCCCCTGCCATCACCCCCTCTGTTCCGCCTGCGTCCGCGCCCACGACGGCATCCGACGAGCATGCGGCTCCCAATCCCAATCCCGCCATGGATTCCGCCACCGACACCGACGCTGCCACCGATGCTGCTCCGGCGAAGCGCGAGCCGAATCTCGTAGGCTACGGAGCTGCGGTCGAGAAGAGTGGACGACCCCAGCGTCGGAGCCGCACCCGATCGGTCAGCGTTCCGGAGACAGCTGCCCCTGCCGCGACGCCGGTGACAGCGCTGGAGCCGCCTGCCGGATCCTCCGCGCAACCTCCTGCCGAGCGTCCGCGGTCCACACCTCCCGTGCGCAAGCTCGCACGGGATCTCGGGATCGCCCTCGAGACCCTGACCGGTTCGGGGCCGGAAGGCCTGATCGTGCGGGACGATGTCCTGTCGGCGGTCGGTGGAAGCCCGGCAGAGCTCCCGGCCCTGCACTCTTCGGCCCTGCACTCTTCAGTAGCGGCATCCGACAGCGCGGAACCGACGGCCGGCCCCACCGCCGGTGTGACGCGCACCCCCATCCGCGGGATGCGCAAGCACACCGCCGCCGCCATGGTGGCCAGTGCCTTCACCGCGCCCCACGTCACGGAGTTCCTGACCATCGACGTCACGCCGACCATGGAGCTGCTCACCGGGCTCAAGGCGAGTCGTGCGTTCGAGGGTACCCGGGTCACACCCCTGACCATCGTCGCCAAGGCGCTGTGCATCGCGGTGGCACGGAATCCCACGGTCAACTCGTCGTGGGACGAGCGCGCCCAGGAGATCGTGCAGTACGCGGACGTTCATCTCGGCATCGCCGCCGCGACCCCGCGCGGCCTGCTGGTGCCGAACATCAAGGCCGCGCAGTCCCTGCCGCTCGTCGAGCTCGCGCGGTCCCTGGGCTCGTTGACCGAGACCGCCCGTGCCGGGAAGACCCCTCCTGCGGATCTGACCGGGGGTACCATCTCGATCACGAACATCGGTGTCTTCGGCATCGATGCGGGCACGCCGATCCTGAATCCGGGGGAAGCGGCCATCCTGGCCGTCGGAGCGGTCCGCAGCATGCCGTGGGAGTACCAGGGTGCCGTGGCGCTCCGGTCCGTCATGACGCTCAGCCTGTCCTTCGATCACCGACTGGTCGACGGCGAGCAGGGCTCACGGTTCCTCGCCGACATCGGGACGATCCTGCGGAATCCGGCGATGGTCCTGACCATGGTGTAGCGGTCAGCCGGACCGAGATGGCAGATATGACCGCGTACGGTCGGATGTCGTGGTATTTTCCGCCATCTCGACGGACCTGCCGCCCAACCCGCGCTATCGCAGTTCGAGGATGATCTCTTCCACCACGGCGCCGCGGGCCGGCGCGAAGCCCTGCGTCCTGCCGATCTCCGTGAAGCCCCAGCGCTCGAGGATGCGGATGGAGCTGACATTGTCGGCCACGGCGTGCGCGCGGATGGGCCGCTCCGTCACCTCGTCGAGGAACTGCCCCACGGCGGCCGTCGTGATGCCCTCGCCCCAGTGCGAGCGATCGATCCAGTAGCTGATCTCCGGAGCGTCGCCGTCGTTGTACGCGAGGATGCTGCCCACCACCTCGCCGTCGGAGAGGATGGTCCGCACCGTGGTCTTCGGATCGTCGAGGATGTCCTGCCAGTGGTGGTCGAAGACACCGCGGTCCGAGGGGTTCTTGGCGCCGAATGCGGCCATGTGATTGGCGCGGGGGTCCAGCTGGTGCGAGAAGAACTCGTCGAGGTCGGTGGCTTCAACGGCACGTAACGTGGTCACAGCGGGTCTCCCGGTCGGTGGAGTGGCCGGCTGGTCAGCGCGGCCGGGGCGTCTCGTGCTTCAGCGTACAGCGGAGCGGTGCGCGGCTCACACGGTGAGGGCGGCCCACGCCATGTCCTCGAGCAGGTTCCGCAGCAGGTCCCGCTCCGGTCCCGATCCTGTGCCGTGGGCGGCATGCGGCGTGGAGTTGATGAGGCCGAAGACCGCGTGGACCCGCCTTCGCTGCAGGGAGCGGTCCGTGTCCGGTCGATACGCGGTGAGCTCGTCCACCCACACCTGTACGTAGCTGCGCTGCAGCGAGCGGACGGTGCGCTCGTCGTCGGGCGCCAGTGAGCCGAGATCCCGGTCCTGGACCCGGATGACATCGGAGTTGGTGAGGGCGAACTCCACCTGGAAGCCGATGAGATCCCTGAGGGACCGCTCCGCCGAGCTGGATCTCGCGACGACGGCCCGCGCCCCCTCGAGGAGTTCCTCGCTGACACCGGTGAGCAGCGCGGACAGGACGGAGGGCTTGCCGGCGAAATGCCGATAGACGGCAGGGCCGCTGACTCCGGCGGCCGCGCCCAGATCCTCGATCGACACACCGTTGTAGCCTCGATCCGCGAAGAGCCTGGCGGCGGAATCCAAGAGGGCGGCCCGGCGGGTCGCCTTGGCGATACTCCGCCCGGTGACCCGGTCTTCCGTGGGCAGTGCCTCCATGCGGGTCCTTGTCGTCAGAACGGTGATTTCCTCCCTCATTGTGGTGGACACGGGGAGTGATGACCACTAGCCTGAATTCCGGTTAGTATTTGCTAACTGAATACCTCGAGGAAGTAGTCGATGGAGACTCTCAGATCGAAGGTCGATCCGCTCTCGGCGTCCTTCCGGGCCAACGAGGCGGCCCAGTCGGAACTCGTCGTCGAGCTGCGCGACCGCCTTGCCACGGCTGCGCTGGGGGGTCCGGAGCGCTCCCGGGAGCGGCATGTGGCCCGTGGCAAGCTACTGCCCCGCGAGCGCGTCGATCAGCTGCTCGATGACGGCAGCCCCTTCCTCGAGATCGCTCCGCTCGCTGCGGACGGGATGTACGACGGCGAGTCCCCGGGTGCGGGCGTGATCGCCGGGATCGGTCTGATCCACGGGCGCCATGTGCTCGTCATCTCGAACGACGCGACGGTCAAGGGCGGCACCTACTACCCCATGACGGTCAAGAAGCACCTCCGGGCGCAGGAGATCGCGCTGGAGAACAACCTGCCCTGCGTCTACCTGGTGGACTCCGGTGGGGCCTTCCTGCCCCGGCAGGACGAGGTCTTCCCCGACCGCAACCACTTCGGCCGGATCTTCTACAACCAGGCCACCATGTCCGCGCGGAAGATCCCTCAGATCGCCTCGGTCATGGGCAGCTGTACGGCTGGCGGCGCCTATGTGCCGGCCATGAGCGACGAGACGGTGATAGTCCGCAACCAGGGCACCATCTTCCTCGGCGGGCCCCCGCTCGTGAAAGCCGCGATCGGCGAGGTGGTCACGGCCGAGGAGCTCGGTGGCGGGGACGTGCACTCGAAGATCTCGGGTGTCACGGACCATCTCGCGGAGAACGACCAGCATGCCCTCGAGATTGTCCGCGACATCATCTCCACCCTGCCCCCGGCAGCCGATGCCCCGGTCGCGGCTGCGGATCGGGATGGAGTGCAGGAACCCGCGGTGCCGATGGACGAGCTCTACGGCGCCGTACCCACGGACGTCAACGCCTCGTACGACGCACGCGAGATCATCGCCCGGATCGTGGACGGCTCACTGTTCCACGAGTTCAAGCGTGAGTACGGCACCACGCTCGTCACGGGCTTCGCGAGCATCCACGGCCATCAGGTGGGGATCGTCGCCAACAACGGCGTGCTGTTCAGCGAGTCGGCGCTGAAGGGCGCCCACTTCATCGAGCTGTGCGACCAGCGCGGCATCCCGCTCGTGTTCCTGCAGAATCTCTCCGGCTTCATGGTCGGCAGGGACTACGAGGCCGGGGGGATCGCCAAGAACGGCGCGAAGATGGTCACCGCCGTCGCCACGTGCCGGGTTCCGAAGCTCACCGTCGTCGTCGGCGGTTCCTTCGGCGCCGGCAACTACTCGATGTGCGGGCGCGCGTTCTCCCCCCGTTTCCTGTGGATGTGGCCGGCCAGCCGCATCTCGGTGATGGGCGGCAACCAGGCCTCGTCGGTCCTCGCGACGGTGAAGCGTGATCAGCTCGAGGCCCGCGGCGAGGACTGGTCCAGCGAGGACGAGGAGGTTTTCCGGGCGCCCATCCGCGAGCAGTACGAGGCCCAGGGGAATCCCTACTACTCGACGGCGCGCCTGTGGGACGACGGCGTGATCGATCCGGCGGACACGCGCACCGTCCTGGGCCTCGCCCTGGAGGTCTGTGCCAACGCGCCGCTGCCCGATACCTCCTTCGGCCTCTTCAGGATGTGACCAGATGAGCTCCAGCACCCATTCCTCAAACCCGGACATTTCCTCGTGGTCCTTCGACACAGTGCTCGTGGCGAATCGCGGTGAGATCGCCAGCCGCGTGATCCGTTCCGTGCGCGCCCTCGGGCTGCGCTCGGTCGCCGTCCACAGTGACGCCGACGCCGACGCACGCCATGTCCGCGATGCCGATCTCGCGGTGCGCATCGGTTCTGCGGCGCCGTCGGAGAGCTACCTGTCCATCCCCGCCGTGCTCGAGGCCTGCCGTCGCACGGGCGCCGGCGCCGTCCATCCCGGGTACGGCTTCCTCAGCGAGAACGCAGCGTTCGCCGAGGCGCTCGAGGACGCCGGCATCGTGTTCATCGGGCCGTCCGTCCACGCACTGAACATCATGGGCGACAAGATCAGGTCCAAGAACCACGTGGCAGGCTTCGCCGTGCCCGTGGTGCCGGGCATCGCCGAACCCGGCCTGTCCGACGAGGATCTCCTCGCGGCAGCGGACGACGTCGGCTTCCCCCTGCTCATCAAGCCCTCGGCAGGGGGTGGAGGCAAGGGCATGCATGCCGTCCAGCGCGCCGACGAGCTGCCGGAGGTGCTCCTCACGGCACGCCGCGTCGCCGCGCGAGCCTTCGGCGACGACACCCTCTTCCTGGAGCGGCTCATCGAGCGTCCCCGGCACATCGAGGTGCAGGTCCTCGCCGACGGTCACGGATCCGTGATCCACCTCGGAGAGCGCGAGTGCTCCCTGCAGCGCCGCCACCAGAAGGTGATCGAGGAAGCGCCGTCGGCCCTGCTCGACGAGGCGACGAGGGAACGGATCGGCGAGGCCGCCTGCAACGCCGCGCGCAGTGTCGACTACACGGGCGCCGGGACGGTCGAGTTCCTCGTCTCGGACGCCGCGCCGGACGAGTTCTTCTTCATGGAGATGAACACACGTCTGCAGGTGGAGCATCCGGTCACGGAGCTCGTCACCGGAGTGGATCTGGTGGAGTGGCAGATCCGCATCGCCGCGGGGGAGCACCTGCCCATCGCGCAGGACGACGTCGTCCTCACCGGTCACGCTGTGGAGGCCCGCGTGTACGCCGAGAATCCGGAAGCCGGATTCCTGCCGTCCACGGGGACCATCGTCGCGCTCGTCGAGGCCGCAGGTGAGGGTGTCCGGGTGGACAGCTCGCTCCTGCTGGGAGGCACCGTCTCGTCGTCGTACGATCCCATGCTGGCCAAGGTGATCGCCTGGGGGGCGGACCGGAGCCAGGCGCTGGACCGGCTCGATGCGGCGCTCGCCGACACCGTGGTGCTGGGAGTGGACACGAATATCGAGTACCTCCGCCTGCTCGTGAACGACGACGACGTGCGGGCGGCCCGGCTCGACACCACCATGATCGAGCGCAAGCTCCCCGATCTCGCGTTCCGCACGGTGAGCCCGGAGGAACTGGCGCTCGCCGCGGTGATGCTCGTCGAGGCGGATGTGCCGACGGCCGGCGCCTCACCGTGGCGGCGCGGCGACGGCTTCCGGCTCGGCGCATCCCGGCCCCGTGCGCTCCACCTGGAGCACGACGGCGCCACCACCGTCGTCGGCCTCCGGCAGGAGGGGACCGGGTGGAGTGCCACGATCGGCGACCGGACCATCCACGTCAGCGCCGGAGGCGCAGCGATCGACGGCCTCCGGTCACGGCGGCAGCACACTGTCGACGGAAACACCGTCTGGCTGGGCGACGCCGGCTTCTCCGCGCACCTCCGCCGACCGGGTCGGAGGGAACTGCTCGACGTCGTCCTGTCGCGGATCGAGCGCGAGGAGGGCGCGATCGATCCGGCGGTCCGCAGCCCCATGCCGGGCACGGTCGTCTCGGTGGCGGTGGAGGACGGCGCACTCGTGGAGGCCGGGGACGTGCTGGTAGCCGTCGAGGCCATGAAGATGGAGCATCAGCTCACCGCAGGCCTCTCCGGCGTCGTCCGCCTGTCGCTGAAGCCCGGCGATCTGGTCCGGGCCCAGCAAATCGTCGCCACCATCGAGAGCCACGCAGACACACAGGCCAGTCCCACAGACAGTCCTACAGCCAGTCCTACAGCCAGTCCCACCAGTCCCACGGAAGGCAGCGCAGCATGAACTTCGAATTGAGCGAGGAATACCAGGATCTCGTCGACACGGTCCGCGAGTTCGCCGACGAGGTGGTGGCTCCGGTCTCCGCCAAGCACGACGCCGAGCACAGCTTCCCCTACGAGGTGGTCAAGCAGATGGCGGACATGGGCCTGTTCGGCCTGCCGTTCCCGGAGGAGTACGGGGGAATGGGTGGGGACTATTTCGCGCTCTGCCTCGCGCTCGAGCAACTGGCGCGCGTGGACCAGTCCGTGGCCATCACCCTCGAGGCCGGGGTCTCCCTCGGCGCCATGCCGGTGTACCGGTTCGGCACCGAGGAGCAGAAGCAGCAGTGGCTGCCCTCGCTCGCAGCGGGTACGGCCCTCGGTGGCTTCGGGCTCACGGAGTCCGAGGCAGGGTCCGATGCCTCCGGGACGAAGACGACGGCGAAGCTCGAGGACGGCGCGAACGGCTCGGAGTGGGTGGTCAACGGCACGAAGGAATTCATCACGAACTCCGGCACCGACATCACCTCGCTCGTCACCGTCACGGCCGTGACCGGGACGTCGGAGCGGCCGGACGGCACGGTGAAGAAGGAGATCTCCACCATCCTGGTGCCCTCGGACACGCCGGGCTTCACCGCCGAGAAGGCCTACAACAAGGTGGGCTGGAACGCCTCCGACACCCACCCGCTGACCCTCAAGGATGTCCGTGTCCCCGAGGCCAATCTGCTCGGCGAGAGGGGCCGCGGCTACGCCAACTTCCTGCAGATCCTCGACGAGGGCCGGATCGCCATCGCCGCGCTCGCCACAGGTGCCGCGCAGGGTTGCGTGGAGCAGTCGATCAAGTACGCCGGTGAGCGCATGGCTTTCGGCAGCAACATCGGCGCCTACCAGTCCATCCAGTTCAAGATCGCCCGCATGAAGGTTCGTGCCGACATGGCCCGCCTGGCCTACTACGACGCCGCGTCGCGGATGCTCGCGGGAAAGCCGTTCAAGACGCAGGCCTCGATCGCCAAGCTCGTGGCCGGGGAAGCCGCGATGGACAACGCACGCGATGCCACGCAGATCTTCGGCGGCTACGGTTTCATCAACGAGTTCGTGGTGTCCAGGCACTACCGTGACTCGAAGATCCTCGAGATCGGCGAGGGGACCACGGAGGTCCAGCTCATGCTCATCGCGCGGGAGCTAGGTCTCTAGGCTCGAACTTCAGGCTCGAACTCTAGGCTCGAACTCTCCCGTGAATCCCGGGCGACAGCGGACAGCAGCGAAGGAGGCGCAGTGATCAACAAGGTGCTCGACAGTGCGGAGGAGGCCGTCGCGGACATCCCCGACGGCGCATCCCTGGCCGTCGGAGGCTTCGGGCTCTGCGGCATCCCCGTGGCGCTCATCGACGCCCTGCATGCGCAGGGTACAGCGGAGCTGGAGACGATCAGCAACAACTGCGGTGTGGACGGTTGGGGCCTCGGGAGGCTGCTCTCCGATCACCGGATCCGCCGGACCATCAGCTCCTATGTGGGGGAGAACAAGGAGTTCGCCCGCCAGTACCTCTCCGGTGAGCTCGAGGTGGAACTCACCCCGCAGGGCACGCTCGCCGAGAAGCTCCGTGCGGGCGGTGCCGGGATTCCTGCCTTCTACACGACGGCGGGCGTCGGTACCCAGGTCAGCGAGGGCGGATTGCCGCAGCGGTACGACGCCGAGGGCCACGTGGCCCTCGCCTCGAAGCCCAAGGAGGTGCGCACGTTCGACGGCGTGGACTACGTGCTCGAGGAGTCGGTGCGCCCCGACTATGCGCTGGTCCATGCCTGGAAGGGCGACCGCCACGGCAATCTGGTCTTCCACGCCACGGCGATGAACTTCAATCCGCTCTGCGCCCAGGCCGGGAGGATCACGATCGCCGAGGTCGAGGAGCTCGTGGAGCTGGGGGAGCTCGATCCCGCCGAGGTCCACACGCCGGGCATCTTCGTGCAGCGCGTCGTCGTCGCCCCCGAGGTGGAGAAGCGCATCGAGAAGCGGACCGTCTCCCTCCACGGCGCCCCCGATCCGCAGGCCGGCCTGAACGCACCCGAAGGAGCATGAGCATGGCACTGACGCGCAACGAACTCGCCGCCAGGGTGGCGCAGGAGCTGGAGAACGGCCAGTACGTCAATCTGGGGATCGGCATGCCCACGCTGATCCCGAACTACATCCCCGACGGCGTGGAGGTGGTGCTGCACTCGGAGAACGGCATTCTCGGCGTGGGGCCCTACCCGACGGAGGAGGAGCTTGATCCGGATCTGATCAATGCCGGCAAGGAAACCGTCACCGCCAACGCCGGGGCGGCATTCTTCGATTCGGCGGCGTCCTTCGGCATGATCCGGGGAGGGCACGTGGACGTCGCCGTCCTCGGTGCCATGGAGGTGGCGCAGAACGGCGACCTGGCCAACTGGATGGTGCCAGGCAAGATGGTCAAGGGCATGGGCGGGGCCATGGATCTGGTGTTCGGCGCCAAGCGCGTGATCGTGATGATGGAGCACGTGGACCGCTCCGGACGCCCCAAGATCCTCGAGGCCTGCTCGCTGCCGCTGACCGGCAAGGGCTGCGTCGACAGGATCGTCACCGATCTCGCCGTGATCGACGTCGGGCCGGATGGCCTCGTGCTGCGCGAGACCGCACCGGGTGTCTCTGCGGACGACGTCGTAGCCGCCACGGGAGCGCCCCTGCGGATCGAGCTCGAGGCGAGGGCGTGAGCGACGCTCCTGGACAGGACACCCAGGAGACTGGTTCCACCCGGGACGTCATCGTGCAGCGCGGACTGTACGTCGACGAGCTCGAGGTCGGCGCTGTGTACGCGCACCGGCCGGGGCGCACGCTGACCGAGGCCGACAACGTCCTGTTCACCACGCTCACCATGAACACGCAGGCGCTGCACCTCGACGCCGCGTGGTCCGCGGAGCAGCCGTTCGGGCAACGGCTGGTCAACTCCATGTTGACCCTGGCGACGCTCGTGGGACAGTCGGTCTCGCAGCTCACGCAGGGCACCATCGTGGCGCAGCTCGGACTGACCGACGTCGTCTTCCCGAAGCCGCTGTTCCACGGCGACACCCTGTACACGCAGACGGAGATCACCGGGGTGCGGCCGTCGTCGTCGCGCCCGGGGCAGGGGATCGTCTCCATGGCGCACACCGGGCGGAACCAGCACGGCGACGTCGTGGCGACTGCAACCCGCTCGGTGCTCATGTGGTCCTCGTCGGCGCAGCAGGACGGCGCATCGTGAGCCGCGGCGTCCTGGGCCCGGCCCTGCTCTTCTGCCCTGCCGACCGGCCCGAGCGCTACGCCAAGGCGGCCGAGCGGGCCGATACCGTGATCCTCGATCTGGAGGACGCCGTAGCTCCCGCTGCCAAGGCCGCCGCGCGGGATGCTCTCGTGGAGTCCGCGCTGGAGGAGTCTCCGCTGGACCCCTCGCGAACGGTCGTGCGGGTCAATCCCGTGGGGACACCGGAGTTCGCGCTCGACTGCGAGGCTGTCCGTCAGACCGCCTACCGCACCATCATGCTCGCCAAGACGGAGGCCGCAGCCGATGTAGCAGCGCTCCGTGAGGCCCTCGGAGATGTTGACGTCATTGCTCTGTGCGAGACGGCGCGGGGCATTGTCGAGGCTGTGTCGATCGCTCGGGCGGAGGGTGTTACGGCACTCATGTGGGGTGCGGAGGATCTCGTGGCCTCCCTCGGGGGGACCTCGAGCCGTACTGCGTCGGGAGCCTATCGTGCGGTGGCGCTCCACGCGCGGTCGCAGGTACTGCTCGCGGCGGGCGCTGCAGGCAAACAGGCGATGGATGCGGTGTACGTGGACATCGCGGACACTGCAGGGCTGAAGGAGGAGGCCGACGACGCCGTCGCCTCAGGATTCGGGTCGAAGGCCTGTATCCATCCCGGTCAGGTCGCGACGATCCGTGCAGCTTTCGCGCCGACCGACGACGAGGTTGAGCATGCCAGGGCCCTGCTTGCGGCTGCGAAGCACGAGCGTGGCGTGTTCACCTACGAGGGCAGGATGGTCGACGAGCCGATCCTGCGGCATGCCCGCAGTGTCGTGGCGCGGGCTGGGGCGCTCTAGCTCCCGCGGGGCTCGCGTGATGGACGGGACCGGGCGTTCGAGGACAGTAGCCCGAGCGAATGGCGCGGTGCTGACCTTGCGTGTGTGTCACGAACGGCTCGCTTAGGGTGGGGCGATGATCACGGATGCTGAGGTCTTGCTGGCAGGACCCCGCGGACGGCGGTTGTGCCTGGAACTGGTCATGGAGATGAGTTCCGAGATCAGGTCTGCCGCGTTCTGGCTCGCGCACGACCTGGACCCGGGGAAGGGGACGTCCCGGGTGATGCTGACTGCCACCGCCGACGGCATCGACGATCCGTTGCCGACACCGTCCATGACGGACTTCGTAACCGTTGTGGGCTCGCTCGACGTGGCGCGGGTGGACGGCGAGCTCCTCGACCGGGCGCTGGCCCAGGCGGTGAATACATCCCGTCCGTGGCAGGAGCCGGACGGGGGGGACGTCCTCGCGGGCCTCCCCGAGGTCAGGAACGCTCTTGCCCCTGTTGCCCGACGCCTGGTGGCGCTGCCGTCCACACAGTGGTGGGCGCAGGGCAGGCAGATCGAGCAGTGGGCCATCGATTGGCGATCACCCGACGATCGTGCACCGCTGGGGAGAAATCCGGCCCAGCTGCTCTCGACCTGGGCGCGCGCCGCACGGGTCGAGGAGGTCCGTGCAGAGAAGGAAAGACCGCGTGACCCCGGGGCTTTCTGGTCAGGTACGTGGTGGTCGATCCCGGACGGGGCCCTGCAGTCGGTCGGACGGATACCGCTGGGTCTGGACCTGATCGAGGACTCGTTCGGCTGGGAGCACGCCACGACGATCCCGCTTCGTGGGGTCGGCCGGACCTACGAGATCCGGGGCGAGGACGACTGGGTGTCACTGTGTCGTGCCTACCCCCTGGAGGTCACTGCCTCCCGGCGGCACGACTGGTTCCGCTGTACCGGGCGCGACGGCGCATGGGTGATCCCGGACTGGGAGAAGGTTGCCCAGCAGTGGGACGCCGTGCACCTGACGGCTCTGGCCTATCTCGGCAGCGCGAACCGTGCATTGCAGGTGGACGTGGATACGGCGACGGTCATCGCTGGGTGGAACCCCGACACGACGATCTGGCTGACGGACTCCGCACAGGAGTGGGTCGGCCCTCGACGGCAGTGGCGACGTCCTACCTATCAGGACCCCTGGGACAGAGTCGATGCCTGAGACGAGTTCGTCCTCGGCCCGTCCTGCGGGTGGACACTCGGGAGGACATCGTTCGTCCGGCGCCGGGCCGACCGATTCACGAGGTGTAGCGCGTTCCGCCGTCGTACCGTGTCCCGACCACCCAGCTGAAATAGCTGACTCCATTCCCGAATCGACCCTGGATCTCATCAGCCAGCGCTGCCGCCTCAGCTTCGGTCTCGAAGACTCCCAGCACAGTATTGTCCGGCGTATCGTCGTGGCACACGATCCACACCGTTCGGCTCATGCCCTGAGCGTAAGTGCTGCTCAGAAGGGCGGCAGTGGGATGGTTTCGGGGAGATGCTCCGTGCGCGTCGCGACAGACAGGTTTTGCAGTATGCGCGCTGTGGCAGACACTCCGGGTTCTGTCGGCGGTGGCTCGGGCGGCGTCGTGTAGGTGCGGCCACCCGGTGAAAGCCAGGTCAGCGCACCGTCGGGATCCGGCGTCGGGGTCCAGTCCGTCTGGTGCTTGAGCATGTGGTGCCGTTTACATGCGGGGTAGAGATTCTCTGCACTGGTCGAACCATCGTGGGCCCACGCCAGCAGATGATCGAGATCGCACTGACTGGCCGGACGCGAACACCCGTAGAAGCTGCAGGTCTTTTCCCGCACCTGGACCCAGGTTCGGAGGTCCTCGCTCGGCCGGTATCGTGTGCGGTCCAGACCGAGGACCGCTCCGGTGTAGGGGTGGGTGAGCAGGCGCATCCAGGAGGTGGCCTCTGCGGCGAGCTTCCGGGCTGCGTCGGCGGGGATCGGACCGTAGCCCTCGAGTTCCGCTGGCTCATCAGTGAGACCCATGAGGGAGAACACAGGGACGGTGACAATGATCTTCGCCGACTGCGACCTGGACACCTGTTCTGCGCTGGTGCTGGCGGTAGAGGTTGCGTGTGCAGAGCCACGTGGGTCAAGCAGCATGCCTGCCAGGACATCGGCCCTCAGCTGTGCCAGGGTGCGAGGATCGTCCGGCGCCCGAAGACTACGGGCAACAGCATCGACCGAGGTATGGATCGTCAGTGCCTGCTCGGCGGGCAGATAGGCGCTCAGCCACGCCATGCCGTCACGATCCGGCTCGAAGACCACGCACCTGTCGGACTCCGCCCTGACCCGACGCGCGAGCAACGTCTCCGGGTGGAGCCTCTCACGGAGGCGCCGGCATCGCGCCGTCAGTCGAGGCCGGTTGAGGTCTCCCGCCACCTGCAGGATCTCGGACTCGAACGCGTGTACGGCGTCATCCGGCAGGGTGCGGGACTGCTCGACGACGACCGAGGCCCGTGAGGTACAGATGGTGCCCTTCTCCAGAGCAGCCAGAGTATTCGTCAGCTCGCCGGTCAGGGTCAGTGACTCCGAGACGACGCGGGCGGCGGCACCCTCCGACAGCTTGAGCAGTGCTGCCGTCTCGGCGACCGTCTCGGTCAATGCCAGGGACGAGGATGTGCCGGACCAGGAATGGTGCTCGGGGCTACTGAAGGAGTGGACCTTCGCGATCAGGCGTGCTCGTTGAGCAGCGGCCCATGACGCCAGCCGATCTGCTGCACGCAGCAGATCGAGGGTCCTTGCGAGACTGGAGGGATTGCCCGCGAAGGAATCCTGCAACAGGCCCACGAGTCCAGCGGGCGACGCTTCCTCGACACGGGCACGAGCGTGCTCCTCGGAACTCGCGGAATCAGACCCCGCCCCTTCCGACCGACGGCCACCGGAGTCTGGTGCCTCCCATCGAGCGCAATCGCTCGCTGCAACATCGGATCGTGCTGCACCGAAATCCCTGGCATCAGACCCTGCACGATCGGGCGCTGAGATGCCGTCCCGTGACCCACAACGGTAGGCAGTATCGGGCCCGCAAACGGCGGCCCAGATCACACCGAGATCCTCAGCGCCGAATCGTGGATCGTCAGTCACGTTCCGGTACGCGGACTCGAGGGCCGCCTCGTACGAATCCGCAGGCCATTCCCAGTTCGCCTCGTCGTAGGCGTCCTCGGTGGTCAGCGTTGCCGGTCCTGTGGACATACTTCATTCGATCACCCGGCACCGACAAAATAGCCGTCCGGCAGGAGGTTCTCCAGGGCCGGATGTGGAAACAGTTTCTCCGGTCATCGACCGGACGAAGGGCGGCTCGTCACGTGTGTGGCCGTCTCGGTGTGTGCGTGCGTGCCGTCCCTGTAGCCGCCAGTACTTCCCGGTGAGTGCATCGGTCGGAAGGAGAACCACCTCTTCCGCGCTCAGCCCACCACCCTGGAGGAGCGGCCATGCACGCCCCCGCCCGCGTAGGGGTGAGTGCCAGGCGACTGCGGGATACTGGGGTCATGGATTTCAGCAACCCCACCCGTGACCACCGACGTGTCTCGATCCTCGGGTCCACGGGGTCGATCGGCACCCAGGCCCTCGACGTCATCGCCGCCGCACCCGATCGGTTCAGTGTCGCCGGACTCAGCGCAGGCGGACGTCAGCTGGATCTCCTCGCCCGGCAGTCCGTGGCCGTCCGTGCCCCGGCGGTCGGGGTGGCCCAGGGCTCGGAGACAGACCTCGAGCAAGCGATCGGCGCGGCAGCCGATGCTGCCGGGATCAGTGGGTACGCTCCTCAGCTGTTCACCGGGCCCGGCGCCGCGGCAGCCGTCGCCTCCTGGCCCGGCGCCGACGTCGTCCTCAACGGGATCACCGGATCGATCGGACTGGAGCCCACCCTCGCGGCGCTCGCAGCCGGGCACCTGCTGGCCCTGGCCAACAAGGAGTCGCTGATCGCAGGCGGCGCCCTCGTCCGCGCGGCAGCAGCTCCAGGGCAGCTGGTCCCAGTGGACTCCGAGCACTCGGCCATCGCCCAGGCACTGCGCGGCGGCACGCCGGACGAGGTGGACCGGCTGGTCCTGACGGCCTCGGGCGGCCCGTTCCGCGGCATGACGCGAGCCCAACTCCAGGACGGCACACCGGCGCAGGCCGTGGCACACCCCACCTGGGACATGGGTCGGGTCATCAGCACCAACTCAGCGTCCATGGTCAACAAGGCCCTTGAGGTCATCGAGGCACATCTGCTGTTCGACATCCCGCTGGAGCGCATCGACGTCGTCGTCCACCCGCAGTCCATGATCCACTCGATGGTCCAGTTCGTGGACGGCTCCACGCTGGCGCAGGCCTCACCGCCCGACATGCGCCTGCCCATCGCCCTGGGCATCGGCTGGCCGTTCCGCGTTCCCGGATCAGCGAAGGCCTGCGACTGGTCCCAGCCCGCCGCCTGGCAGTTCGAACCCCTGGACGAGGACGCCTTCCCAGCGATCACCCTGGCCAAACGGGCAGCTGCCGAGGGTGGCACTCGCATGGCCGTTTTCAACGCCGCGAACGAGGAGGCCGTCGACGCCTTCCACAGCGGACTCATCGGGTTCACGGACATCGTCGATACGGTCGCCGCCGTCGTCGAGGACCAGCGCGCCCTCGGGAGCGCAGCAACCGACCGGGAACTGACGCTCGATGCCGTCCTCGAGGCCGAGCGCTGGGCACGGACGAGGGCGCGGATCCGTTGTGGTGTGGAGGTATCGCCGCAGGGTGCGGCAGCAGGCTCGCCAGGCCAGAAGGAAGACTCGTGACCGTTCTCCTGTTCATCGTCGGGGTGCTCGTCGTCGTGGTCGGTGTCGCCGCATCGATCGCGCTGCACGAGGTGGGCCACCTGGTACCGGCGAAGCTGTTCAAGGTCCGCGTGACGCAATACATGGTGGGCTTCGGCCCCACGCTCTGGTCGAGGCGGCGCGGCGAGACCGAGTACGGGATCAAGGCGATCCCCGCCGGCGGGTACGTCTCGATGGTGGGCATGTTCCCACCCCCGACGACGGACACGAGTGCGGTGCGCCAGTCCAGCACCGGAGTCTTCCAGCAGCTGGCCAGCGACGCCCGGCAGGTCGCGGCGGAGCAGTTGCAGCCCGGCGACGAGGACCGCGTCTTCTACCGCCTGCCCATCTGGAAGCGCATCATCATCATGCTGGGCGGGCCGCTGATGAATCTCCTGATCGGGACGGTGCTCTTCGCCGTCCTCATCATGGGCTTCGGCACCGCGCAGCCCACCACCACCATCTCCTCGGTGTCCGAGTGCGTCGTCCCCGCGAGCCGGCAGGCCGCCACCGCCCAGACGGAGTGCACCGTCGACGACCCCGCCGCGCCGGCGTACGAGGCCGGCCTCCTCCCCGGCGATCGTGTGGTCGCCTTCGACGGCCGCGAGGTCACCGACTGGAACGAACTCTCCGGCTGGATCCGTGAGGCAGCAGGCCGCGACGTCGGCATCACCTACCTGCGCGACGGAGGGCGCATCGACGCCACCATCAGGCCCCTGCTCACCGAGCGGCCGGTTGCGGCCGACGACGGAACGGCGCTGGTCGACGACGACGGCGTGGCCGTGATGCAGGAGGTGGGCTTCATCGGCGTCGGGTCGCTGGAGGAGCTGGTGCCGCAGCCGGCGAGTGAGGTGCTGCCCACCGTCGGTGAGTCGCTCACGAGCGTGGCGGGCGTGGTGCTGCACCTGCCGCAGCGCGTGGTCGAGGTGGGGCAGGCGGCCTTCTCGGATGCGCCGCGCGACCCCGAGGGGCCCATCAGCGTGGTCGGTGTGGGGCGCATCGCGGGGGAGATCTCGGCGATGGAGGAGATCCCCGTGGTTTCCCGCGCGGCGACACTGGTAGGCCTCGTGGCCGGCGTCAATCTGGCCCTGTTCGTGTTCAACCTGATCCCGCTGCTGCCGCTCGACGGCGGGCACGTGGCAGGTGCTCTCTGGGAGGGACTGCGCCGCGGCGTCGCGCGCCTGCTCAAGCGCCCCGACCCCGGGCCGTTCGACATGGCGAAACTCCTGCCGCTGACCTATGCCGTGGCCATCCTCTTCATGGGGATGGGCGTCCTGCTGATCTATGCGGATATCGTGAAGCCGGTGGATCTTTTCGGGTGATCGGTTGTAATTCATAATTCAACCGAATACGGTTGATGAATGTTTGTCCTGACCATCGATCAGCAGGGAAGCCGCTCCAGCCCCGACCGCATCCCGGAGCTGCTCGACCTCCTCCGGTCTGTCCCGACGATCCTCCCGTGGGAGCGCTCGGTGGGCGACGAGGCGCAGGGGGTCGTGGCCCGCGCGTCCGACGTCGTCGATGCCGCCCTGGCCTGCCTGCGCGACGGCGGGTGGTACGTGGGGATAGGTATCGGCGAGGTGGAGCAGCCCTACCCGGAATCCTCCCGCGAGGGACGCGGCTCGGCCTTCGTGTCGGCCAGGACGGCCGTGGAGCGCGCGAAGAGAACGGGGGACAGGGCGCCGGTGTCCGTGGAGGGACCGGAGGGTTCCGCCGAGGCGGAAGGGGTGCTCGCCCTCCTCGGCCGCCACATCATGGCCCGCTCCGAGGCCGAGTGGCGGATCCTCGACCTGCTGCAGCCCGACACGCGCGGGACGCAGACCGCCGTCGCGCGCACCCTCGGCATCAGCCCGCAGGCCGTGAGCAAGGCCGCCGCCCGCGCTGCGTGGCAGGAGGAGCTCGCCGTCCGTCCCGCCGTCGCGCGGTTGCTCACCTGGGCCGACGACGGCGTGGAGTCTCAACGGACCTGACCGGCCGAACAAGCAGACATGACCGGCCGGCAGCCGCAGAGCGGTGGTATCTGCGCTCTCGGCGGCGTCGAGGAGCGGCATCGATGAGGGACGTCGAGGGGCGGTGAAGGGGGTGCCGTGCTGTAGACAGGGACCAGCAGACAGAGGGAACAGCGGGTAGTAAGAACAGGAGGGGTGATGGACGCACTGTGGATCGTGCTGGCGCTGCTCGTGGCGGGAGCCCTGGGCTCACCCGTGACCACGCTCGTCCTGCGCCTGGCGCGATCGGTGGACTCGGCGCAGCGACGCCGGGACGAACCTCCCGAACCGGCGGACCAGCCACAGCTCGATCTGCCCGCTCCACCGGCCGAGCCACCCAGCATCGAGGTCAGCGCGGTGCCCCCCGGCGTGCTGCGTGGCGGGCTCGTCATCGGGGTCCTCGAGCGGCTCGCCGTGACGGTCGCCATCCTCGGTGGTCAGCCGGTGGCCATCGCCTATGTCGTCGCGGTCAAGGCCCTCGGACGCTACTCCGAACTCAGGGAGTCCCCGGCCGCTTCGGAGCGCTTCATCATCGGCACGCTGACGTCGCTGCTGTGGGCCGCGGGCGTGGCCACGCTCGTCAAGGTCTACCTGCTGGGAGTCACGTAGGGTGAGGAACATGAGTATCTTTGCCGTCGAGTACGTGTACGACCCCGACCAGGAGGGCCTCCGGGCCGAGCACCGCCCCGAGCACAGGGCGTGGCTGGAAGGGCTCGTTGAGCAGGGCCGCGTTCTCGCATCCGGACCGTTCGCCGATGGCAGCGGGGCCCTCCTCGTGGTCTCCTCCGAGACCGAATCCCACCTCAACGAGCTGGTGGGTCAGGATCCCTTTGCCCGGGAGGGTGTCATCTCGGCCGTCAAGACCACCGCCTGGAATCCTGTGATCGGTGTGTTCAAGGACCTCGTGTGAGCCACGTCAAGGCGGCGTCCATGGGCGCGGACCGGGTGGATAATGAACACAGGAAGTTCGTCTGACCCGCGGCCACGGCCGCCAGCATGGAGGATGTTTTGACCTCGGTCAACCTAGGAATGCCAGAAGCACCACCGCCCGTTCTCGCACCCCGACGCAAGACCCGGCAGATCAAGGTCGGCTCGGTGGGCGTCGGCTCGGACTCGCCGATCAGCATCCAGTCGATGACGACCACGCCGACCACCGACATCAATGCCACCCTGCAGCAGATCGCCGAGCTGACCGCCACCGGGTGCGACATCGTCCGCGTGGCCTGCCCGTCACCCGATGACGCCGCTGCGCTGCCGATCATCGCCAAGAAGTCCCAGATCCCCGTCATCGCCGACATCCACTTCCAGCCGAAGTACGTCTTCGCAGCGATCGACGCCGGGTGTGCCGCGGTCCGCGTGAACCCGGGGAACATCCGGAAGTTCGACGACCAGGTCAAGGAGATCGCGGCCGCCGCGAAGGCCGCCGGTACCTCGATCCGCATCGGCGTCAACGCCGGATCCCTGGATCCCCGGCTCATGGAGAAGTACGGCAAGGCGACCCCCGAGGCCCTCGTGGAGTCCGCCGTCTGGGAAGCGTCATTGTTCGAGGAACACGACTTCCACGACTTCAAGATCTCCGTCAAGCACAACGACCCCGTGGTCATGGTGCGCGCGTACGAGCTGCTGGCCGAACGCGGTGACTGGCCCCTCCACCTCGGCGTCACCGAGGCCGGCCCCGCGTTCCAGGGCACCATCAAGTCGGCAACAGCTTTCGGCGCCCTGCTCTCCCAGGGCATCGGCGACACCATCCGGGTCTCGCTGTCGGCCCCGCCGGTGGAGGAGATCAAGGTGGGCAACCAGATCCTCCAGTCGCTGAACCTGCGCCCGCGCAAGCTCGAAATCGTGTCCTGCCCCTCGTGCGGCCGGGCACAGGTGGACGTGTACACCCTCGCCGAGGAGGTCACGGCGGGCCTCGAGGGGATGGAGGTCCCCCTGCGCGTCGCCGTCATGGGCTGTGTGGTCAACGGACCGGGCGAGGCCCGCGAAGCGGATCTCGGCGTCGCCTCCGGCAACGGCAAGGGGCAGATCTTCGTCAAGGGAGAGGTCATCAAGACCGTTCCCGAGGACCAGATCGTCGAGACGCTCATCGAGGAAGCCATGCGGCTCGCGGAGGAGATGGGTGAGGCTGATGGCGAGACTGCTGGCCCGGGTGGCCCCATGGTTACCGTTAGCTAAATCTGCCGCCGATCCGGAAGGCCCCTGGTCTTTCCGCGTCCTGGGCGCGGACGACACGAGGGACCTGTGGTCCATCGTCAATACGGACCCCGTGGCCAATGTGTTCATCGCCGCGCATCTCGAGGCGATGGGCAGCGCAGCGCCGTCGCCGGCCGGCGGCGAGATCGTCGGCATGTTCCGTCACGGCGTGCTCCGGGCGGCCTGCTGGGCAGGGGTCAATCTCGTGCCGATCGGCGTGACGGACGAGACCGGTGCCATCTTCGGGGACCATCTGGGACGGTCGGGGCGATCGTTCTCGTCCATCTTCGGGCTCTCCGAGGGTGTGATGGATCTCTGGTCCACCCTGGAGGACTACGGGGGAGAGCCGTTCGACGTGCGGCCCAGCCAGCCCCTGCTGGTCATCGACTCCGAGCCGCTCATCGATGCGGCACCCGATCTGCGCTTCACGCAATCCGACGAACTCGACCTGCTCCTCCCCGCGTGCGCGGCGATGTTCGAGGAGGAGGTGGGCTACTCGCCCTTCATCGGTAGCTCGGAACACTACCGGCGCCGCGTGGCCACCCTGATCGGCAAGCGGCACTCGCTCGTCGCCACCGGGGACGACGGCGAGGTGGTCTTCAAGGCCGAGCTGGGAACCGTCTCCTCGCAGGTGGCCCAGATCCAGGGTGTCTGGGTGAACCCGGACCACCGCGGCAAGGGGCTGAGCGCCGCCTACATGGCCGGGGTCGTCGTCGCGGCCCGTTCCCTGGCGCCGACCGTGAGCCTCTACGTGAATTCCTACAACGCCCGCGCCATCGCCGCCTACAAGCGCGTGGGCTTCGAGCAGCAGGACACCTTCGCGACCATCCTGTTCTGAGGAGTCCGTTCCGAGGAGCACGACCCTGCCCTGAGGAGCACGACGGCGGACCGGCTAGATTGATACCTGTTGTCTCCCGCCGCCCGGCGGGACAGCGCATGGCAGTGCCCGATACATACGAACGGATTCCCGCGTGGTCTTACGACTCTCGACCCTTTTCCTGCGCACGCTGCGCGACGATCCCGCCGATGCCGAGGTGGCAAGCCATCGCCTCCTGGTGCGCGCCGGCTACATCCGCCGCGCAGCTCCCGGCATCTACAGTTGGCTGCCGCTGGGACTGAAGGTCCTCGCGAAGGTGGAGGCCGTCATCCGCGAGGAGATGGAGGAGATCGGCGCTCAGGAGGTGCATTTCCCGGCCCTGCTGCCCAAGGAACCCTATGAGGCGACGAACCGCTGGACCGAGTACGGCGACGGCATCTTCCGCCTGCAGGACCGCAAGGGCGCGGACTATCTCCTGGCACCCACGCACGAGGAGATGTTCACGCTGCTCGTGAAGGACCTCTACACCTCGTACAAGGACCTGCCGGTACGGCTCTTCCAGATCCAGACCAAGTACCGCGACGAGGCCCGTCCCCGGGCGGGCCTGCTCCGCGGACGCGAGTTCATCATGAAGGACTCCTACTCGTTCGACATCGACGACGAGGCGCTGGAGGAGAGTTACCAGCTCCACCGCGCGGCCTACGTGCGCATCTTCGAGCGGCTCGGCCTCGAGATCATCCCGGTCACGGCGACGGCGGGGGCCATGGGTGGGTCCAAGAGCGAGGAGTTCCTGCACCCCACACCCATCGGAGAAGACACGTTCGTGCGCTCCGCCGGTGGCTACACGGCCAATGTCGAGGCCGTCTCCACGGTGGTGCCCGCGGCCCTCGACTTCACGACGGCGCCGGCGGCGGAGGTCCACGACACACCCGACACCCCGACCATCAGCACGCTCGTGGACCACGCCAACGCCGCGGCGCCGCGGGACGACCGCGCGTGGACCGCCGCCGACACCCTGAAGAACGTGGTCCTCGCCGCCCGGCTGCCCACGGGGGAACGGGAGATACTCGTGGTCGGCGTCCCCGGCGACCGCGCCGTGGATCTCAAGCGCATCGAGGCCACCATCGCCGGGCACCTCGGCTCCGGTGGGGAGGTGGCCGTCGAGACCGCCACCGAGGAGGACCTGGCGAAGCACCCCGGCCTCGTCAAGGGCTACATCGGCCCCGGTCTGTCCCTCGAGGACCCTGTACTCGGCGCGGACGCCACGACGGGCCTGCGGTATCTCGTGGACCCGCGCGTGGTCAGCGGTACGGCGTGGATCACCGGCGCCAACCAGCCCGGCCGGCACGTGTTCGGCCTGATCGCCGGGCGCGACTTCGGCTGGGACGGCACCATCGAGGCGGTCGAGGTCCGCGAGGGCGACGAGGCACCCGACGGGTCCGGGCCCCTTATCGCGGCCCGCGGTATCGAGATGGGCCACATCTTCCAGCTGGGTCGGAAGTACGCGGAGGCACTCGGGCTCAAGGTCCTGGACCGCAACGGCAAGCTCACCACCGTGACCATGGGCTCCTACGGCGTGGGCGTCACGCGCGCCATCGCGGCCCTGGCGGAATCGAACCACGACGACCGCGGGATCATCTGGCCCCGCAACGTGGCCCCCGCTGACGTGCACCTCGTGGCCACGGGCAAGGGGACCGAGGTGTACGAGGCGGCGGAGAAGCTGGCCGCGGAGCTCGAGTCCGACGGTCTGACCGTGCTCTACGACGACCGCCCCAAGGTCTCGCCGGGGGTGAAGTTCGGCGACGCCGAGCTCATCGGGGTGCCCACCATCGTGGTCGTCGGACGCGGGCTCGCCGAAGGCGTCATCGAGGTCAGGGACCGCCGGACGGGCGAGGCCCAGAATGTCGCCGTGGACGAGACGGCGGCGTTCCTGCGCCGGCTCACGGCACACTAGGACGTGGTCTCCGGACTCGAGGAGATCCACCTCGCCACCATCGTGCTGGTCCTCATGGCCGGCTTCTCGGCGGGCTGGGTGGACGCCGTCGTGGGCGGCGGGGGACTGCTGCAGCTTCCGGCGCTCCTCCTGGTCCCCGGGATCAGTCCCGTGCAGGCGCTGGCGACGAACAAGCTTGGCTCCATCTTCGGGACCACTACGAGCGCCGTCACCTACTACCGCCGGGTGCACCCGGATCTTCGGACGGCGCTCCCCATGGCCGGGGTGGCCCTGGTGGGGAGCTTCGGCGGGGCGATCCTCGCGGCGTCCCTGCCGTCGTCGGTGTTCAAGCCCGTCATCGTGGCCGCCCTCGTCGCGGTCGCGGTCTTCACCGCGCTCAAGCCCACGGTGGGAACGCTGACGAAGCTCAAGCACCAGGGTGTGCGGCACCATGGGACGGCCGCGGGGATCGGTCTGGTGATCGGCTTCTACGACGGCCTGATCGGCCCGGGTACCGGATCCTTCCTGATCATCGCGATGGTCACCCTGCTCGGTTACAGCTTCCTCGGGGCCAGCGCGAAGGCGAAGATCGTCAACATGGCAACCAACTTCGGCGCGCTCATGTTCTTCCTGCCCAACGGTTCCATCCTCTGGGGGCTCGGTCTGCTGCTCGGGACGGCGAACATGGCCGGCGGGTACCTCGGCTCGCGGATGGCTGTCAGCAGGGGCAGCACCTTCGTGCGGGTGGTGTTCCTGGTCGTCGTCGGGGCACTGATCCTGAAACTCGGCTACGACGTCTGGATCGAGAATCTCCGCCCGCTCGTCTCCGCTTCCTGAGCGACGTCACGGCGCATCGGTGCTCAGCCCGGGCAGGGCTCCCAGCGGCGTCCCGTCCGCGAGACTGCGCTGGGCCGCTGCATTGAAGGAGGAGACGATCCAGGCGCGGCCCCCCGAGCCGACCGTGGACAACAGACCGGCGTAGAGCTCGGCCTGGTCCTGTTCGACGACGCGAAGTGCGGCCGCCGGGTCGGCGCGGAACGCTGCGTCGATCGTGTAGGCGGGGGGAGCGGTCGGGGCGGACACGCACAGCTCGGCGAGCCTCGCTGTCGCGGCGTCCGCGAGGTGCGCGTGGAGCCGGGCACGCGAGAGTGCCGGCGCGGGGTCGTCCAGCAGTCCCGCGGCAACCTCGTACCCGTATGCGGCCTGGTCCTCGGCGCTCCGCGCGGACTGCAGGGCCACGCGGTCGGCCTCCGGGCCCAGCGGTGCACCGGCGCACGCATCGGCTTGGCCCTCCGCCGGCCCAGCTGGGGTCTCTCCTGCGGTCACGACGGCGTCGGGCGGGGGGAGACCGGGTTCGACGTCGAGCGCCTCCCCGAGCAGGGCGGCGTGGCGCCACTGGTTCGCGCCGGCCGCCGCGAGGACCCGGCTGGGGCCGGGATCGGCGGTCACGGCGTCCCGCAGGCTGCGGAGCGCACTCTCCCGCAGTGCCGGGAGCAGATCGGCGGCGGACCCGGGGGTCGCGGCAGCGGTGGTCGGTGGCACCGCGGATGTGGAACCGGTTCCGCCGCCGGGACGGCGTGGCAGGGCGACGGCGTCGGCCTGCACGTCGAGATCAGCGGCGAGCGGGGCCAGCCGTGCGGAGAGCGCGCTGTCGGAGCCGGTGGCAGCCCGCACCTGCTCGGCGAGCGCCCTGAAGCGGCCCTCGGTGTCGAGCTGGGCCTGCTCGGCGGCGGACGACACGATCCGGTGCCCGTCGGGACTCCCACCGCCCACCCCGAGCGTGAGCAGGATGAGCACCAGGACGAACCCGGCGGCGAGCCGGAGGAGCCAAGGGCCCACGGATGCTGAGTGCCCGGGCCCGGGGGCAGGGTCGACGTGCTCGTCCTCCACCCACCCTCGCCCGGTCACAGTTCATGATGCTCCCACGAGCGGCCCCGTGCCGTCCCGTCCACACGCGGCGCTGCGGAATATCGGTACTCTTGGAGGACAACATCATCGAGTGGGAGGCAGCCATGGCAGTCCGGTCCGGGAACGATCAGCAGGCCTCGATCCGCAGAACCACCCTCGAGGCCGAACTCCGGGTCGAAGCGCAGCGAGTGCGCACCAGACTGCAGCCCGTCGTCGAGCGGCACAATCTTTATCTGGAGGACGTGGACATCAAGGTGGCAGGCTCCCACCGGACCGTGAACGTGGTCGTCGATCTTCCCGAGGGCGCCTCCGGAAGCGTGGGCCTCGATGTGATCTCCGCCATTTCCACTGATCTCTCCGCGGCCATGGACGCCGCCCCGGAGGACGACGACCGCCCGTACAGCCTGGAGATCTCCTCGCCCGGTGTCTCCCGCCCGCTCACCGAACCACGGCACTGGCGCCGCAATGTGGGACGAATGATCGAGGTCAAGCTGGTGAACGGTGACCTGGTCCTCGGCCGACTGCAGGAGGTCACCGACGACGGCGTCCGGATCCTCCCGCAGCTGCCGGTCAAGAAGGGCATGAAACCCAAGCAGGGCGATCCGCAGCTGCTGCCGTTCGGCAGGATCAGCAGGGGAACGGTCCAGGTCGAATTCGCCCATGCCGACGACGAACACCACGAACACTCCGAGGGGACCGATCCGGAGACCTCCGGCGACGTGCACCACGGGCAAGGAGACCCACATGGACATTGACATGAGTGCGCTGAGACTGCTGGAACGGGAGCGGGAGATCCCGCTGGACCGGCTGATCCCCACGATCGAGCAGGCCCTGCTCATCGCCTACCACCGGACGCCCGGCGCCCATGAGAAGGCGCGGGCGGAACTGGACCGACGCAACGGCCACGTGATCATCTGGGCCATCGAGACGGACGAGGACGGCGAGAATGTCGGCGAGTTCGACGACACGCCCACGGGCTTCGGGCGGATCGCCTCGAGCACCGCGCGGCAGGTCATCCTGCAGCGCCTGCGGGACGCGGAGGACGAGAACATCCTGGGCGAGTTCCGCGGCAAGGAGGGTGAGCTCGTTGCCGGCATGATCCAGCAGGGCAACAACCCGCACATGGTGCAGGTCAATCTGGGCACCGTGGAAGCCGTCCTGCCACCTCCCGAGCAGGTCCCCGGCGAGAAGTATCTGCACGGATCACGCCTCCGGGCATTCGTCGTCGACGTGCACCGCGGCATGAAGGGGCCCTCCATCACCCTGTCGCGCTCCCACCCGGGGCTCGTCCGGAAGCTCTTCGAACTCGAGGTGCCGGAGATCGCGGACAGGACCGTGGAGATCGTCGCCCTCGCGCGGGAGGCCGGGCACCGCACCAAGATCGCCGTGAAGGCGAATCTGCCGGGTGTCAACGCGAAGGGTGCGTGCATCGGCGAGATGGGCAGCCGGGTCCGTGCCGTCATGAGCGAACTGAACGACGAGAAGATCGACATCGTCGACTACAACGACGACGCCGCCGCGTTCATCGCGAGCGCCCTCTCGCCGTCGCGCGTGACCTCGGTGACCATCACCGACGAGGCGACCCGGTCGGCCCGCGTGGTCGTCCCGGACTACCAGCTCTCCCTGGCCATCGGCAAGGAGGGCCAGAACGCCCGCCTGGCGGCGAAGCTCACCGGGTGGCGGATCGACATCATCTCGGACGCGGCCAAACCGACGCAGGCGGCCCAGGCCTGACACCCGCGGTCGGGTCATCGTCCGGGAATGTAAGGGGTAGAATGGAACCGACTGCTGTCGAGTTGTGCCCGGAAGAACTCGGGCGCCGACAGGAGGACACCCAGCCGCGACGCACGTGTGTGGGGTGTCGCCTGCGGGACCGCCAGTCACACGTGATACGGATCGTCGCACGACCGATCGACGGACAGCTTGCCGCCGTCATCGACGAGCGGCGCCGACTGTCCGGACGGGGAGCTTGGCTGCACCCCGACCCGGCATGCCTGGACACGGCCGTCAAACGGAGAGCCTTCAACAGGGCCTTCCGCGGGCCGGTGGACACCGCGCAGTTCGCGGTGGACTTCCGCGCATACCTGGAGCGTCGAGACGGACGCTCCGACCCACCATCGCCCTCCCTGAAAGCGGGTCAGCACCCTCATGGAAATCCGATGAGCACCCAGCGATGAGTGCGCAACGATGATCAATCCGTTGCGCACTGCACTCGATGTACCGACCGCTCCGGCGGCCGGGACCAGCAGTAGGAAATAGACGGTTCGTGCCTGACTCGGTGCGGACCGAGACAGGAGAAATGTGGCCAAGGTCCGCGTACATGAACTCGCAAAAGAGCTCGGTATAACCTCGAAAGACGCAGTTGCGAAACTGCAGGAACTGGGCGAATTCGTCCGTTCAGCCTCATCCACCATCGAAGCGCCCGTCGTGAAGAAGCTTCGCGGCGCATTCCCCGACGCCGTGGCCAAGCCGGCCACCGCTCCGGCGCGGCCGGCCGCGCCGGCACCGTCCGGTCCCAAGCCGGGCGCTGCCCAGGCCACCCCGGAAGCACCCGCTCCGGAGACGCCCGCGGCGCCCTCACCGGCTCCCGCGGCACCCTCGCCGGCGGCACCGCCCGCGGCCGAGGCGACACCGCAGGCCTCACCCTTCTCCGGTGGCTCAGGTGCGGAAGCCCCTGCAGCCGAGACGCCCGCGCCGCAGGCACAGGGCGACCAGGATTCGGGCAACCGGCCCGGACCCCGTCCGGCCACCCCGCCCGCGGCGCCGTCAGCAGCGACCCGGCCCTCGGGCGCCCGCCCCGGCGGTGCACCGCGTCCGGGGAACAACCCCTTCGCACCCTCGCAGGGAATGGGATCCCGTCGCGGCGACACCGATCGTGGTGCCGACCGCGGCGCCGATCGCCCACCGCGTCCGGGGAACAACCCCTTCGCACCCTCGCAGGGCATGCCCCGTCCCGGCCGACGTGACGACACGCAGCAGCGCCCGGCCGCCGGAGCGGGCGGACCCCGTCCGGCCGCAGGTGCGGGTGGGCCCCGCCCCGGAGCACCCCGTCCCGGGGCTCCGCGTCCCGGTACACCCGGCTCGCGTCCCACTCCCGGCATGATGCCGAATCGCACCGAGCGTCCGGCGGCGCCGGGCCGCGGAGCGCCCGGTGCAGGAGCCGGTCCACGCCGTGGGCCCGGTGGAGCCCCCAACAGCCCGAGCGGCGCACCGGCCGGTGGCGGCTTCGGCAAGGGCGGCCGCGGACGCGGCGGTACCGCCGGAGCCTTCGGCAAGGGTGGCGCCGGTCGCGGCAAGCAGCGCAAGTCGAAGCGGGCGAAGCGGCAGGAACTGGAGCAGATGTCGGCTCCTTCGCTGGGTGGCGTGAGCGTACCCCGCGGAGACGGCAGCTCGACGGTGCGCCTGCGCCGCGGCTCGTCCATCACGGACTTCGCCGACAAGATCGAGGCCAACCCGGCCGCACTGGTCACCGTGCTGTTCCACCTCGGTGAGATGGCCACGGCGACCCAGTCGCTGGACGAGGAGACCTTCGAGGTGCTCGGCACCGAACTCGGCTACAAGATCCAGGTGGTCTCGCCCGAGGACGAGGAGCGCGAGCTCCTGAGCAGCTTCGACATCGACTTCGATGCCGAGCTCGAGGCCGAGGGCGACGATCAGCTCGAGGCCCGTCCGCCGGTGGTCACGGTCATGGGACACGTGGACCACGGCAAGACCCGCCTGCTCGATGCAGTGCGCAACACCAAGGTGGTCGAGGGCGAGCACGGAGGCATCACCCAGCACATCGGTGCCTACCAGATCCAGCACGTCCACGAGGACACCACGCGTGCCATCACCTTCATCGACACCCCGGGCCACGAGGCGTTCACCGCGATGCGTGCCCGTGGTGCGAAGGTCACGGACATCGCGGTGCTCGTGGTGGCTGCCGACGACGGCGTCATGCCGCAGACGGTCGAGGCGCTGAACCACGCCCAGGCCGCCAACGTGCCGATCGTCGTCGCCGTCAACAAGATGGACAAGGAAGGCGCGAACCCGGACAAGGTCAAGGGCCAGCTCACCGAGTACGGCCTGGTTCCCGAGGAGTACGGCGGCGACACGATGTTCGTGCACGTCTCCGCACTCCAGGGGATGGGCATCGACGAGCTCCTCGAAGCCGTGCTGCTCACGGCCGATGCAGCGCTGGACATGCGGGCGAACCCGAACAAGGACGCCCGCGGCATCGCGATCGAGGCCAATCTGGACCGCGGCCGCGGCGCAGTGGCCACGGTGCTCGTCCAGTCCGGGACACTCAATGTCGGGGACACCATCGTCGCGGGTACGGCCCACGGCCGGGTGCGTGCGATGTTCGACGAGAACGGCGACGTGGTCACCACGGCAGGGCCCTCGCGCCCCGTCCAGGTGCTGGGTCTGTCCAACGTGCCCCGAGCCGGCGACACGTTCTTCGTCACCGACGACGAGCGCACCGGACGCCAGATCGCCGAGAAGCGTGAGGCGGCGGACCGCAATGCGGCCCTCGCCAAGCGTCGCAAGCGCATCAGCCTCGAGGACTTCGACCAGGCCGTCGCCGACGGCAAGGTGGATACCCTCAACCTCATCCTCAAGGGTGACGTCTCCGGTGCCGTCGAGGCACTCGAGGACTCGCTCCTCAAGATCGACGTCGGCGAGGGCGTGCAGCTGCGCGTCATCCACCGCGGGGTCGGGGCGATCACGCAGAACGACGTCAACCTGGCGACGGTGGACAACGCGATCATCATCGGCTTCAACGTGAAGCCGGCCGAGCGCGTGGCGGATCTCGCCGAGCGCGAGGGCGTGGACATGCGCTTCTACTCGGTCATCTACGCCGCGATCGACGACATCGAGCTGGCTCTCAAGGGCATGCTCAAGCCGGAGTACGAGGAGGTGCAGCTCGGTACCGCTGAGGTACGCGAGGTGTTCAGGTCCTCGAAGGTCGGCAACATCGCCGGCTCGATCGTCCGCTCCGGGATCATCCGGCGAAATTCCAGGGCCCGTGTCCTCCGCGACGGCAAGGTGGTCGGGGACAATCTCTCCGTCGACTCGCTCAAGCGTTTCAAGGACGATGCCACCGAGGTCCGCACGGACTTCGAGTGCGGTATCGGCCTGGGCTCGTTCAACGACGTCAAGGAAGGCGACACCATCGAGACCTTCGAGATGCGGGAGAAGCCCCGCGCGTAGTACCTCGGTCGGAACAGGCGCCCCGGAGCACGGGGCGCCTGTTCCTGTCGGACCCCCGGACCCCCCAGCAGGGTCCGACCACCTTCGTGTCAGTAGGAGAAAGACCCATGGCAGATCCGGCCCGCGCCGCGCGGCTCGCGCAGCGCATCAAAGTCATCGTCGCCGAAGCACTGCGGCGCCGTGTGAAGGATCCACGACTCGAAGCCGTGACCATCACGGATTCCCGCGTGACCAACGACCTGCAGCACGCCACCCTCTACTACACGGTGCTGGGTGACCCGGCCGAGCAGCAGGCCACGAGGATGGCCCTCGAATCAGCGCGCGGTGTGCTGCGGTCCGAGGTGGGCCGGAACATCACGGCGCGCCTGACACCGACCCTCGAATTCGTCCCGGACGAGGTGCCGGTCAATGCGAGTCATCTGGAGGAACTCCTGCAGCGGGCCCGTGAGCGCGACGCCGAAGTGGCGGAGATCGCCCAGGGCGCCGACTTCGCGGGGGACGCCGATCCGTACCGGACCGCCGACGAGGCGGACCGCTAGAGAAGCGGACGGTCCACCTGAACGGGCAGGGGAAGCGGACCGGATGGTCCGCTTCCCCTTCTCGCTGCTACGCGGTTCTCAGGAGGGCCCAGGCGAACGCGGCAGCCGTGAGAGGCCCTCGACGAGATCGTCGGTCCTGCCGCAGAGTGCGATCCTGACCCACCCCTCGCCCATCGCGCCGAAAGCCGTGCCCGGAGCGAGCGCCACCCCACGCTCCGCGAGGAAGGACCTCGTCCAGGCCCGCACGTCCCCGCCCGTCGCGTGCGATACATCGGCCCACAGGTAGAAGGCTCCCTTCGCGTCGAGGGAGGCGATCCCCAGGCCGCCCAGCACGTCCGTGGCGGCGTCGCGGTTGCGGCGGTAGTGCGCCAGGGCCTCGGAGACGTAGTCCTGGGGTCCGCGCAGGGCGGCAAGGCCCGCGTACTGCGACGCCGCCGAGACGCACGAGACCGTCGCCTCCATGATGTTGGCGAGCAGGGTCTCCATGCCGGGCGGCGTGATGAGTGCGCCGATCCGCAGACCCGTCAGACCGTAGGTCTTGGACAGCGTGAGCGAGGTGAACACCCGGGCTTCCCCTGCCTCGTCGACGGCTTCGGGGCCACCGGCGTCGAACCGTGCGGGGCTCACGTGCGGGACGTCGTAGGTGAAGGCCTCGTAGCACTCGTCAGAGATGACCCAGAGGTCGTTCTGGTGGGCGAATCTCACGAGGTCCCGCGTCAGGTCGTGGTCGAAGACCGAGCCGAGCGGGTTCGAGGGCGAATTGAGCATCAGCACCCGGGTGCGGGGCGTGACGAGCCGTTGCAGTTCCTCGATCCGGGGCTGGAAACCGTGCTCCGGTGAGAGCGCGTACGGCACGGGCACACCATTGAGCAGACCGACGGTCATGGCGAAGGTGGGATATCCGGGGTCCGGGACGAGGACCTCGTCACCGGGGGCTATGAGGGTACTCAGCGCCAGGTGCAGGCCCTGCTGCGCGCCTGCGACGACGAAGGCGCGGTGAGGTTCCTCCGCCACCCCGGAGAGCTGCGAGAAGCGCTCGGCGAAGGCGGCCCTGACCTCCGCGATCCCCGCGTTCGGCGTGTAGTCCGTGTCGTCCCTGTCGAGTGCGGCGATGCCTGCTTCGAGTACGTGCCGCGCCACGGGGAAGGCCGGCTCACCGATACTGAGGACGATCGAGTGGGGCAGGGCCCAGGCGGCCTGCGTGATCTCGCGGATCTGGTTGACGGGGACATTCACCACGTGGGCTGGAGCGGAGGGCATAGCCCAGATCGTATCGCGCGGGCGCCCGCGCGGCTGCTGCCCGGATGGGCCCGTTCGGCGCGGGGGACAGGGTGGCGGACCATATACTGGGAGGCGTGAATTCCGGGCAGGTCCACTCAGGACTGATTATCGTGGACAAGCCTCAGGGCTGGACCAGCCACGACGTGGTGGGACGGCTGCGTCGGCTCGCCGGCACCCGCAAGGTGGGACACGCGGGGACCCTCGATCCGATGGCCACCGGTGTCCTGGTGATCGGGATCAATCGTGCCACCCGGCTCCTGACCTTCATCGTGGGCACGACCAAGACCTACACGGCGACGATCCGGCTCGGCCAGTCCACCCTTACCGACGACGCCGAGGGTGAGGTCACCGGCGGGAGCATCGCCGCCGCCGTCACCGAGCAGGAGATCCACACAGCAGCCGCCGCACTGACGGGTGACATCCAGCAGGTGCCGAGCAGCGTCAGCGCCATCAAGGTCAAGGGAGAGAGATCCTATGCCCGGGTCCGTGCGGGTCAGGAGGTCGATCTCCCTGCGCGCGCCGTCACGGTGCACCGATTCGAGATCCACGCCATCCAGCGCGTCAGCAATGGCCGGATGCAGGATGTCGAGGTCACCGTGGAGTGCAGTTCCGGAACCTACATCCGCGCCCTGGCCCGGGATCTGGGCGAGGCCCTCGGCGTCGGCGGCCACCTGACAGCGCTGCGCCGCACGCGGGTGGGGCCCTACCCGATCGAGCAGGCGCGCACGCTCGACCAGCTCGCGGAGTCCCTCGAGCTCCTCCCGCTCGACGACGCCGGGCGCGCCCTGTTCCCCGTCCGGGAACTCACCGACTCAGAGGCTGCCGACGTCTCGCACGGGCGCAGGATCGGCCCCAGCGAGGCACCCGACCCCGTGGCGGCCTACGCACCGGACGGCACCCTCGTGGCGCTGCTGGAGAATCGTGCCGACTCGGCGCGGACCGTTCTCGTCTTCGCGCCCGGCGGGAGCTGAGCGTGGATCCGTTCTTCGTCATAGGCGTCCTGGTCTGTGTGCTGTCGGCCGTGCTCTGTGTCGGAGCCGCGCTGCTGCGCCAGCCACCCAACGACATCACGATCCTCTCCGTCGCTGCGGTGGAGCTGTTCCTGCTGGCCTACGCCGTGGGTGCGGCCGTCCGGCAGCTCACCGGAGAGCCCGTCCTCGGGGAGCCCTGGGAGTTCTGGGGCTATCTGCTGACCGCACTCGTGGTCCCCGTCGCGGCGTTCTGGTGGTCGATCCTCGACAAGACGCGATGGAGCAACATCGTCCTCGCCGCGGCCGGTCTGACCGTCTTCGTCATGCTCTTCAGGATGCAGCAGATATGGGAAGGGGTGGCCGGGCTGTGAGCAGCAGGAAGCGCACCGACGGCGCGGACCGTCCCGGCTCCGCGGAGATCGGCCTCGACGGGCTGCCCTCGAGCCGCGCCAAGGGGCCAGGGCGCCTCTTGATCGCGGTCTACGGGATCTTCGCCCTCGCCACGACCGCGCGGGCGGGATTCCAGATCGCGACCAAGTTCGCCGAGGCGCCCGTGGCCTATCTCCTCTCCGCTCTCGCGGCCGTCGTCTATGTCGTCGCCACGGTCTCCCTCGCCCGCCCGGGTGCGCGCGCCTACGCCGTGTCCTTCATCGCCGTGAGCCTCGAACTCGTGGGGGTCCTCACCGTGGGCGCCCTGAGCATCTTCGACGCGCAGGCGTTCCCGAGCGATACGGTGTGGTCGGCCTTCGGCCGGGGGTACGGCTTCGTGCCCCTCGTCCTGCCCGTGCTCGGGCTGCTCTGGCTGCGTCGCACCCGGCCGGGCCGGGACGGCCCGTGAGAGTATGACGCTGGAACACCATCCGCCCGGCCCCTTTGGAGCGACATGACGAGCACGAGCCCCGAGAACCACGATGCCTCCCCGGCCGGTCGCCCGGCGGCCACGGGCTCCGGCAGCGGAGCCGGCCGCAGCGCCGGTAGCGCGACGCCCGGTAGCACGCCGCCGGTCACCGCCAGGGACGCCCGCAAGGACGCGGGACGAAGCAGCGCCACCAACCCGAAGAAGGCGGGGGTGGACGCCTCCGGCACACCCGGCGACCGCAGTGCCGGCAAGGGCGGGGCAAAGGACCGGGGGAGTGACTGGAGTGTCTTCCGCACCGTCGTGATCCTGGTCGGGCTCGTCCTCGCCGGCTTCGGCGCGTACTACCTGATCCTCGGATCGGCAGGTCTGCCCGACACGGAGACCTGTGTGGTGAACCCGACGCTCGAGAGCCAGTTCCGCTTCTTCTCGGCCATGATGATCGGCGTGGGAGCGGCGTTCATCACCATAGCGGTGAAGTTCCAGTGGGCCAACATGCTGTGGCTCGTCTGCCTCATGGTGTTCATCGGTGGTATTGGCCGGGTACTGTCCTGGGCCTTCTCGGGCACACCGAACTACATCATGATCATCCTGATGGTCGTGGAACTGGCCTTCCCGCCTGCGCTCCTGGTGTGGCACAAGTTCATCGCCAAGACCAGCGAGCTGCGCCGCGAGTTCGACGAGCGCGCCTGATCATCGTGCCGCCGGCGGCGCTCCGGTCACAGCCCGCCGGTCGCAGCCTGCGTGCGCTGCGCCGGTGACCGCCGCGCCGCGCCTTTCGGCCATAATGGGAGCGGCGACCCTGCAGGAGGGCTCGTGGCGTCGTCGACCGATCCTGAAGGAGCTGTGTGTATTACTGGAGAGATCTGGGCGAGGTGCCCGAGGATTTCGGGCCGTCCGTCCTGACCCTCGGTAACTTCGACGGCGTGCATCGAGGCCACCAGCAGGTGCTGCAGCAGGTCCTCGATGCGGCACGGGAGCGTTCCGCCGCCGCCGTCGTGGTGTCCTTCGACCCGCACCCTGCCCAGGTGCACCGTCCGGAGTCCGCGCCGGAGCTGATCATGGGGCTCGAGGACCGGGTGGAGATGCTCGCCGATGCCGGGATCGACGCCCTGCTGATGATGCACTACACGCTGGAGTTCGCTGCGAACTCGCCGGAGGACTTCGTGGAGCAGGTCTTCGTCCGCGCACTGGGGGCCAAGGCCGTGGTCGTGGGCCATGATGTCCGCTTCGGCCGGGGGAACAGCGGGGATCTCGACACGATGCGCGAGCTCGGCGCGAAGCTCGGGTTCGAGGTCATCGCGATCGAGGACTTCGGAGCGAGCTATCCGCTGCGGTCCACGGATGCCGACGGGGACCGGCGCTGCTCGTCCACCTGGGTGCGGGAGGCCCTGGAGACTGGCGACGTCGAGACCGCCGGTCGTGTCCTCGGGCGCGAGCACCGCATGCGAGGCGAAGTGGTGCACGGCGCGGCGCGGGGTCGCGAGCTCGGCTATCCGACGGCGAATCTTGCCCCCTCCTCGCAGGGCTTCATCCCCGCGGACGGCATCTACGCCGGATGGCTCATCGACGAGTCCGGGGTCCGCTGGCCCGCGGCCATCTCCGTCGGCTCCAATCCCACCTTCGAGGGCGTCTCGCGCCAGGTCGAGGCCCACGTCATCAACCGTCCGCCCGAGCGTGTCCAGGACTTCGATCTCTACGGGCAGTCCGTGGTGGTCGAATTCCTGCACCGGTTGCGCGGCCAGGTGACCTACCGGGGACCCGAGGCGCTGATCGAGCAGATGAAGCTCGACGTGGGCCAGGCCCGCACGCTGCTCTCGGCGCAGCCTCACGCCCTGCTTTCGACAGAACAGCGGGCCGAAGGCTAAACTGGGCTTTGATCCGGCTGCAGTCCGTGGTGGCTGGATTTTTTCGTGCACGCACGCACGTGCTGCACGGTTCATGCTCACGGTACAACCCCAGGAGTTACTCGTGGCCCTTGACGCCGCCATCAAGCAGGACATCATCAAGCAGTACGCCCTCGCCGAAGGCGACACCGGATCGCCCGAGGTACAGATCGCCATGCTGTCCCGCCGCATCCTCGACCTGACCGAGCATCTGAAGATGCACAAGCACGACCACCACACACGTCGTGGTCTGCTGCTCCTCGTCGGTCGCCGTCGTCGTCTGCTGGACTACCTGCGCGACACCGACATCACGCGCTACCGTACGCTCATCGAGCGTCTCGGCCTGCGCCGCTAGCTGACACACGAAGGCGGCGTCCCCGGATGGGGAGCCGCCTTCTGTCACGCATCGAAGAACCTGCCCGAGCAGGTTCGTACCGCATAACAGGAGCCAGCCGGCACCGCGCATCCGCGGTCCTCGGTAGTGATCTCCGGAGCCTCGCACTGGGAGCTCCGTGGATCTCCATCGAAGACCAGGTGCAGTGGTGGGTCCATGAGGGACACACCATGACGGGTGCCGATTGCCTCCGCTACTAGGAAACGGAGGTGACTCTCAATGGAGGGTCCCGAAATCCAGTTCGCCGAAGCAGTGATCGACAACGGTCGCTTCGGAACACGCACCATCCGCTTCGAAGCAGGGCGTCTCGCCCAGCAGGCCGCCGGCTCCGCCATGGTCTACATCGACGAGGACACAGCGCTGCTCTCCGCCACCACGGCCGGCAAGCACCCGCGCGAGGGCTTCGACTTCTTCCCGCTGACGGTCGACGTCGAGGAGCGCATGTACGCCGCAGGGCGCATCCCGGGCTCGTTCTTCCGTCGCGAGGGCCGTCCCTCCACGGAGGCCATCCTGGCCTGCCGTCTCATGGACCGCCCGCTCCGCCCCGCTTTCGTGAAGGGGCTGCGCAACGAGGTCCAGGTCGTGGTGACCATCCTCGCCATCAACCCCGACGTGCGCTACGACGTCGTCGCCATCAACGCGGCGTCCATGTCCACGCAGCTCTCCGGTCTGCCCTTCTCCGGCCCCATCGGCGGCGTCCGCGTGGCCCTCGTCTCCGACGGCAGCGGCAACGACCAGTGGATCGCCTTCCCGAAGCACTCCGAGCTCGAGAACTCCGTGTTCGACATGGTGGTGGCCGGACGCGTCACCGGGGACGACGTCGCCATCATGATGGTCGAGGCCGAGGCCACCGACAACTCCTGGAACCTCATCAAGGAGAACGGCGCCACTGCTCCCACCGAGGAGATCGTGGCCGACGGCCTCGAGGCGGCCAAGCCCTTCATCCGCGCACTGTGTGATGCACAGTCGGATCTGGCGGGACGCGCAGCCAAGCCCACGGTCGAGTTCCCCGTGTTCCTCGACTACCAGGACGACGTCTACGCGGCTGTCGAGTCCGCCGGCTCCGACAAGCTCACCCAGGTCTTCCAGATCGCCGACAAGCAGGAGCGCGAGAGCGCATCCGACGCGCTGAAGGCCGAGCTCATGGAGAGCCTCGGCGGCCAGTTCGAGGGACGCGAGAAGGAGCTGTCCGCAGCTTTCCGCTCGCTCACCAAGGCCGTGGTCCGCCAGCGCATCCTCAAGGACCAGGTCCGGATCGACGGTCGCGGCCTGAGTGACATCCGCCAGCTCACGGCCGAGGTCGAGGTGCTGCCCCGCGTCCACGGGTCGGCGATCTTCGAGCGCGGCGAGACCCAGATCATGGGTGTCACCACGCTGAACATGCTCAAGATGGAGCAGCAGATCGACTCGCTGTCGCCCGTCACGCGCAAGCGCTACATGCACAACTACAACTTCCCGCCCTACTCCACCGGTGAGACCGGCCGCGTCGGTTCGCCGAAGCGCCGCGAGATCGGTCACGGAGCACTGGCAGAGCGCGCCCTCGTGCCCGTCCTGCCGACGCGCGAGGAGTTCCCCTACGCGATCCGCCAGGTGTCCGAGGCGCTGAGCTCCAACGGCTCCACCTCGATGGGTTCGGTCTGCGCGTCGACGCTGTCCCTGCTCAATGCCGGTGTGCCACTGCGTGCGCCCGTTGCGGGCATCGCCATGGGCCTCGTGTCCGACGTCGTGGACGGCCAGACGCGCTACGCGGCGCTGACGGACATCCTCGGTGCCGAGGACGCTTTCGGCGACATGGACTTCAAGGTTGCGGGGACCTCCGAGTTCGTCACGGCCATCCAGCTGGACACCAAGCTCGACGGCATCCCCGCCTCGGTGCTCGCAGCGGCGCTGAAGCAGGCCCGCGAGGCCCGCCTGCACATTCTCGGCGTGCTGCAGGCCGCGATCGACACCCCGGACGAACTCTCCGAGTTCGCTCCGCGGATCATCTCGGTGCGTATCCCCGTGGACAAGATCGGCGAGGTCATCGGCCCGAAGGGCAAGATGATCAACCAGATCCAGGAGGACACCGGAGCGGACATTTCGATCGAGGACGACGGCACCGTGCTGATCGGCGCGACGAACGGCGAGTCGGCCGAAGCCGCGCGCGCCGCCGTCAACGCGATCGCCAACCCGCAGGTCCCCGAGATCGGTGAGCGCTACCTGGGCACGGTCGTCAAGACCACGACCTTCGGCGCCTTCGTCTCCCTGACCCCGGGCAAGGACGGACTGCTGCACATCTCCGAGCTGCGCAAGCTCGCCGGTGGCAAGCGTGTCGACAACGTCGACGAGGTCGTCTCCGTGGGCCAGAAGGTCCAGGTGGAGATCACCAAGATCGACGACCGCGGAAAGCTCTCCCTCTCGCCCGTCGTGGCGGATGTCGCCGACGACGAGGCCGGGACCGAGCTGCCCGAAGCCGTCGGCGCAGAGAGCTGATCGAAGCTGTACCGCTCCTGCTGAGCACTGGACGGCCCCGGCGCACACCGGTCCTTCGGGATCGCGCCGGGGCCGTCCGCCTTTTTCCGAACCCTCAAGAAAGATCGGCATGTCCCTGTCCTCGGTCGTCTCCCTGCCCCTGCAACCCACGCCACGCCCGAGCGGTGACGGCAGTGACCCCACCTTCGTCTCCGGTGATCCGAGCGGCAATGTGGTGCGGCGCAGCGTCCTGCCCGGAGGCGTGAGGGTGCTCACCGAGGCCATGCCGGGCCAGCGCTCGGCCACCATCGGATTCTGGGTCGGTGTGGGCTCCCGCGACGAGGCGGAGGGTGAGCACGGCTCCACCCACTTCCTGGAGCACCTGTTGTTCAAGGGCACCTCACGGCGCAGCGCCATGGACATCGCCTCCGCCTTCGACGAGGTGGGGGGAGAGTCCAACGCGGCCACCGCCAAGGAGAACACCTGCTACTACGCCCGGGTACTGGACACCGACCTGCCGATGGCCATCGACGTCATCGCGGACATGGTCACCTCGGCAGTGCTCGACCCCGAGGAACTCGAGCAGGAGCGCGACGTCATCCTCGAGGAGATCGCGATGGACAGCGACGACCCCGCGGACGTCGCCCACGAGAAGTTCGTGGAGCTCGTCCTGGGCGACCACAGTCTCGGCCGGCCGATCGGGGGCACCCCGGACGCCATCCAGGCGGTTCCGCGGGAGGCAGTGCTGGCGCACTACCGGCGCTACTACAAGCCCGGGGAACTGGTCATCACGGCCGCGGGTGGACTGGACCACGACGTGGTCTGCCGATTGGTGCAGCGCGCCCTCGAGAGCGCGGGATGGGAGCTCGAGGACGGCGCCGTGCCGGTTCGGCGTCGCCTGGCGCAACCTGTCGCGGTCCGCGGTGTGTCCGGCACGCACGTGATCCGCAGGGCCGTGGAGCAGTCGAACATCCTCGTCGGCTGCCCGTCGCTGACGGCGACGGACGAGCGCAGATTCGCGATGAGCGTGCTCAACGCCGTCCTGGGTGGGGGGATGTCCTCACGACTGTTCCAGGAGATCCGCGAGAAGCGCGGCCTGGTCTACGCCACCTATTCCTTCTCGGCCGCCTACGCCGACACCGGTTACTTCGGCATGTATGCGGGGTGCTCGCCGGCCAAGACCGGCCAGGTGATCGAGCTGCTGGGCAGCGAACTGGACCGGCTGGCAGCGGACGGCATCGACGCGGAGGAGCTGCGCAAGGCCGTGGGCCAGCTCTCCGGAGGGCTCGTCATGGCGCTCGAGGACAGCAGTTCCCGGATGTCCCGTCTCGGGAGGTCGGAGCTGGTGTCCGGCGAGTTCGCCGACATGGACGTCTCCCTGGAGCGCATCCGCGCGGTCACGGCTGAGGACGTGCAGTCACTCGCCCGTGAGCTCGCGGCCGCGCCCAGGACCACCGTCGTCGTCGGGCCGTTCGATTCGGCCGAGGACTTCTCAGCAGGCGCCTAGGCCGAAGCCGCCAGGGCCCGGCGTCCAGGGTTCTCGGCCGGGCTGTCCTCGGCCGGGCCGGTCAAGTGGCGTCCGTCCCGAGGAGACCGAGGACTCCGGGACCGGCGATCTCGTCGGTCCCGATCGGTCTGCCCGACACCGCGAGGAGAAGAGCGATGCCGGATCCGCGCACCTCGGGTCCGCTCCCGTGATCGAAGGGTGTATCGGAGGCGATCAGGCGATACCCCTGCGCCATCTCCTTGCCACCGCCGATTCTGACGCTCGTTCTCAGGCGCGCCTGATCCCGTCGGCGTTGGCCCGGTCGACGTCGAACCGCGCCGCCAGCATCCCGCGCATGAAGCCCCGTCGGGTGGTCCTGGCCGAATCGACGAGGTGCGCGAGGACATCGTGGATGTCCCAGCCGGGACACAGCGAGGCAGTGTTCCACCCAGCCGCGTCGAGTACCGCCAGGTCATCGATCAGGGCCTGGCGCTCGGCGTGGACCGCGGCCCAGGTCTCAGCTTTCGTCACAGGTGCCATAGTGCTTCGTACCTCAACCTGACCCGGCATGTCGCCGGGGCGAGGGTAGGCCCTGCCCTGACCCGGTCACGTCAGTCCTCGCTGTGGAGGACGCGCGGCCGGGCACTGAGCAGTTCCAGCTCGGGACGTGCCGCGACGTGGCGCTCCACACGGTCCAGGACATCCACCACGTGCTGCCGGTCCGCTCCCACCAGGCCCGCTCCTACGACGGCCCGGCGGTGCAGCTCCTGATGGCCCACCTCGGCGACGGAGATGTCGAACGTCCTGCGCAGATCTGCTATCAGCGGGCGGACCACCGACCGCTTGCCCTTCAGTGAATGGACGTCGCCGAGCAGGAGGTCGAATTCCACGAAACCGATCCACACCTCGGTCTCCCTTCTCGCTCAGGAGCACGGCCTGAGATGCGGGCTCGGGCTCGGTTATCCGCCCGCGAAGGGCGGAAGGATGTCGAGGACGTCGTCGGCCTGCAGTACCGTCCCATGGTCCCGCAGGGCCACCTCGTTGAGCAGGAAACTGCTCCGGTCCAGGACCTTGCCCAGCGGTGGGAGTCCGGCGACGGCCGTCCTGCTTCGCAGGTCCTCGAGCACGGCCCCCAGCTCGCGCCCGGCGGCAATGCGTTCCTCGTCGACTCCGGAGGCCGCACGAGCCGCCCCGAAATACCTCACCAGCACCTCAGCCACCGATGGCACTCATCGATCGATCGGGCTGTACGAAGTCTGCCGCGCCGAGGCCGGTGTGATCCATACCGTGGGCGCGGGGCTTCAGCCACATCGCGTCGCGCCAGCGCTGCGCCACGGCGTCGTCGCCCGCCTCGGACCGCAGCAGGTCCCGCAGGTCCGTCTCCTCCCGGGAGAACAGGCAGCTCATGATCTTGCCCTCCGCGGTGACGCGCGTGCGGCGGCAGTCGGCGCAGAAGGGCTCCGTGACGGAGGCGATGATGCCCACGGTGCCGAGGACGACGTCGGGCGCCTCCTTCGAGCGGACCTCCCAGCGCTCCGCGGGCGCGCCGTCGCGGTTGCGGGGATCCGGGGTGAGGACGAAGCGCGTCTCGACGAGGGCGCGCATCTCGGCTGCCGTCACCATGCCCTCCTTCGTCCAGCCGTGGTCGGCGTCGAGGGGCATCTGCTCGATGAAGCGCAGCTCGAAGCCGCGGGCCACGGCCCACTCCACGAGATCGGGTGCCTCGTGATCGTTGATGCCGCGCATGAGGACGGCGTTGATCTTGACCAGTCCCAGTCCGGCCGCAGCCGCCGCCTCGATGCCCTTCAGCACCCGGTCCAGGAAGGGGCGCCGGGTGAGCTGGGCGAAGGTCTCGGGGTGCAGCGAGTCCATGGACACGTTGATCCGCGTGAGCCCCGCCTCCTTCAGCTGCACGGCGCGGCGGTCCAGCCCCAGCGCGTTCGTGGTCATGGAGATGGGCAGCTCCGGATGATTCGCGCGGATGTCGCGGATGATGTCCAGCAGGTCCGCGCGGACGAGCGGTTCGCCACCGGTGAGCCTCAGCTCCCGGATGCCCAGATCGTCGACGCCGATGCGGACCAGGCGCACGATCTCCTTGCGGGACAGCACGGCGTCCTTCTGCAGCCAGTTCAGGCCCTCGGCGGGCATGCAGTAGGTGCAGCGGAGATTGCATTTGTCGGTGAGGGACAGGCGCATGTCGGTGGCCTGTCGGCCGTGGGTGTCCAGCAGGCCCGTCGTCGCGGATCGGCCGGCAACACTCGGCATTCCCAGGTGTGTTCCCATGGCTCGAGCCTACGCCCTCGGGCCCCCGGAGGGCGCACCAGGCTGCGGCAGAGGAGCCTGTGGGACGGACCACGGAACGCCCTGCCCCCGGCGCTCGTGTAAGGGTCGGGTCGTTCCCCGCGAGCTCCGACGAAGGGTCGTGGTCGGGGGCGCGGCCGGGAAGGCGCGGATGATGCGGACCACCACCTGGGCAGCCGTGTCCGGCGCTCTCGCCGTCGCGCTGGGCGTGATCGGGGGAGAGCTGACCGCGGCCGCGGTGAGTCCGTCGGTGTCACCCGTGAGCGCCGTGGGGTCGTTCGTGATCGATGTGCTGCCCCCCGGCGTCAAGGACTGGGCCATCGCCTGGTTCGGTACAGCGGACAAGACCGTGTTCCTTCTCACCATCGCCGTACTGATCCTCGTGCTGGCCCTCGCCGCGGGCGTGCTCGAACACCGGCGGCCCTTCGCGGGGCGCGCGGTGGTTCTCGCCTTCGGTGTACTCGGCGCCCTCGCTGTCGCATCCCGGCCGCAGGCCTCGCTCGTGTCCTTCGTGGCGCCTGTCACCGCCGCCCTCGTGGCGATCCTCGTGCTCCGGGCGCTCCTCCGGTCCCTGGACAGGTGGACGCGTGAGCCCGGGAGCGATCAGGTGGGCCCGGCCCCCGCACGACGGCGATTCCTCCAGGGGGCCGGGGGCGCCGTCGTCGTCGTCGCGGCCACGGGTGCTGCGGCCTCGGTCGTGCGCTCCGGCCAGTCCACGGTGACCCGGCAGCGCTCCGCGATCACCCTCCCGGCACCGGTCGGCTCCACGCCGCCGGCGGAGGGCTCCTTCGTGCCCGACGGCGCCGTCCTCGACGTCGAGGGCATCAGCCGGCTCGTGACACCCAACGACGACTTCTACCGCATCGACACCGCCCTCGTGGTACCCGTGGTCGACGCCGCCGGGTGGTCGCTGAAGGTCACAGGCCTCGTGGACCGCGACGTGGAGATCACCTTCGACGAGCTGCTCGCGCTGCCGCTGGTGGAACGCCATGTCACCCTGGCGTGCGTGTCCAATACCGTGGGCGGGGATCTCACGGGGACCGCACGATGGCTGGGCTGGCCGGTCAGGGACCTCCTCGCCCGGGCAGGTGTCCGCCCGGGTGCCGACATGGTCCTCTCGCGCAGCGTGGACGGCTTCACCGCCGGCACACCGCTCGATGCGCTGACCGACGACCGCGATGCGCTCCTGGCCGTCGGGATGAACGGCGAGCCCCTGCCGGTGGAGCACGGCTTCCCCGTCCGCCTGGTGGTCCCCGGGCTCTACGGCTTCGTCTCCGCGACCAAGTGGGTCACCGAGCTGGAGGTCACGCGTTTCGCCGACGCCTCCGCGTACTGGTCCACGCGCGGCTGGTCGACGCGCGGACCGGTGAAGACGTCCTCGCGCATCGACGTGCCCCGTTCCGGCCGAGATCTCCCGGCGGGCGACGTCGTGGTGGCAGGCGTCGCCTGGGCCCAGCACACAGGGATCGGGCGCGTCGAGGTGAGGGTGGACGGCGGCCCCTGGCAGGCAGCGACCCTCGCCACGCCCGTCTCCGCGGACACCTGGGTGCAGTACAGGGCCACGCTGCCGCTGGAGGCAGGTTCCCACACGGTGCAGTCGCGGGCGATCGACCGGGACGGGGGCGTCCAGTCGGCTGCCGACGTCGCTCCCGCGCCCAACGGGTCCGAGGGCCTGCACACGGTATCGTTCACGGTGACCTAGACCCCCGCGACCACCGTCGTGCAGGACGCAGTCCGCAGACCCCGCACGAGAGGCAGTGATGAGAAGAACCGTCGTCGAACACCGTGCCGCCATCGCCGGACTGCTCAGGTGGAGCAGCGGGTACCACGACGACGCGGCGGAGGTCCTCCCGCTCGGAGAGGCGCTCGGGCGGGCGCTGGCCGGGGACGTCCGAGCCCCGGTGAGCCTGCCCCCCTTCGACAACTCCCAGATGGACGGCTACGCGGTGCGCGCGGAGGATCTCGCGGAGCCGGTCACGCTGACGGTGACGGACGCCATCGCCGCCGGATCGGGGTCCTCCCGGCTCGAGTCCGGAACCGCCGCCCCCATCATGACCGGCGCCATGCTGCCCGACGGGGCAGCCGCCGTCGTCCCGATCGAGCGCGCCGTGCCCGCGCAGTTCTACTCCGCGGCCGAGCTGGCCGACGGGCACGCGCAGGTGCAGCTCCCCGGAGGCAGCACGGACGGGCAGTACGTGCGGCGTGCGGGCAGCGACATCGCGGCGGGGGAGACCGCGCTGGAGGCCGGGACACTCCTCGGACCTTCGCAGCTGGGACTGCTCGCCGCCTGCGGGGTGGACGCCGTCCCCGTGCGCCCCCGTTTCCGCGTCCTGCTGCTGTCCACCGGTGACGAGGTCGCCGAACCGGGAGCGGCGCTCCTCCCCGGCCGGATCTACGACGCCAACACCACACTGCTGGAGTCGGCGCTGGTGGAGGCCGGCGCCGACGTCACCCGCCACAGACTGCTCGGCGACGACCCCGCCGTGCTGCGGGAGGCCTTCGCGGCCATCACCGCGGGCAGCACCCACCTCGTCCTGAGCACCGGAGGGATCAGCCAGGGTGCGTACGAGGTGGTCAAGCAGGCGCTGGCCGACAGCAGCGTGGAATTCTCCTCCGTCGCCATGCAGCCCGGAGGCCCCCAGGCCCACGGCACCATCTCGGGCATCCCCTTCCTGGGCTTCCCCGGCAACCCGGTCAGCGCCATCGTCTCCTTCGAGATGTTCCTCCGCCCGGCCCTGCACCAGCTGACCGGCCTTCCCGCACCGCGGCCCGTCCTGGAGGCGATCCTCGTGGAGGACGTCCGCAGCCCGGAGGCCAAGCACCAGCTGAGGCGTGGGCTCTACCGCGAGGGCAGGGTGGCCCTGGTGGGAGGCCCTGATTCACATCTGCTCCATGCGCTCTCGAGGTCGAACTGCCTCGTGCACCTGCCCGAGGGGGTCTCCGCGGTGCGGGAGGGGGAGCGTGTGGAGATCACCCTGATCGGCCCCGTACCGGGCGATCCCTTCGCCGTGGTCGACGTGCTCGTCACCGAGAGCGTCGGTACGGGGTGAGTGCCGCGGGAACATCATCGATCGACCAGGACTGCAGAGAAGGATGCCATGAGTGAATCTCCCCCCTCCGTCGAGGGGCTGTCCCACGTCCGGGCCGACGGCACGGCCCACATGGTGGATGTCTCCGGGAAGCAGGCGACCACCCGGGAGGCCGTCGCCGAGGCGACGCTCGAGACCACCGCCGACGTCGTCGCCCTCGTCGCCGACGGGCAGCTGCCCAAGGGCGATGCCCTCGCCGTGGCCCGGGTGGCCGGCATCATGGCGGCCAAGCAGACCTCCACGCTGATCCCGCTGTGCCACCCGCTGCCGCTGTCCAAGGTCACCGTGGACTTCGAACCGGCCGGCGGCAGCATCCGCGTGGTCGCGCTCGTCAGGACGACGGCGCTGACCGGCGTGGAGATGGAAGCGCTGACCGCCGCCTCGGTGGCCGCACTGACGCTCTACGACATGATCAAGGCGGTGGACAAGCGTGCCGTGATCAACGGCACGCGGGTCCTCGCGAAGTCCGGCGGCAAGAGCGGGGACTGGACCGTATGACGACCCTTCGACCCGCAGCCGTGGTCATCGCGTCCACCCGCGCGGCCGCCGGCACCTATCAGGACGAGTGCGGCCCGATCATCGCGGCCTGGCTCTACGAGCATGACTTCGCCGTCGGCACCGCCGTCGTGGTTGCCGACGGCGACCCCGTGGGCACCGCGATCGGCGCCGCACTCGAGGACCGTCCCGCCGTGCTGATCACCAGTGGGGGAACAGGTCTCAGTCCCGACGACACGACCCCGGAGCAGACCCTGCCGTACCTGACCCGCAGTCTGCCGGGCGTCATGGAGGCCGTCCGCGGCGCCGGAGCCGGGAAGATCCCCACCGCCGTCCTCAGCCGTGGTCTGGCCGGCAGCGCGGGCTCCACGTTCGTCATCAATCTGCCCGGCTCCCCGGGCGGCGTGCGCGACGGGCTCGCCGTGCTCTCACCCCTCATCGACCACATCTGCTCCCAACTGGAGGGCCACAATGACCACCGGTGAAGTCGTCCACGCCGCCGTCGCCGCTGAGGCGATCACCCCCGAGGAGGCGCATACCGGCGTCGACTCGCCGCACTGCGGCGCCATCGTGGGCTTCAGCGGCGTCGTCCGGGACCACGACGGCGGCCGCGGCGTGACGTCGCTCAGCTACTCCGCGCACCCGAGCGCCGAACGGGTCATCCGCGAGGTGGCCGAGGAGATCGCGAGCAGGCACGACGGCATCCGGATCTGGGTGGCGCACCGGGTGGGACCGCTGGCCATCGGGGACCAGGCGCTGGTCGCCGCGGTCGGGGCAGCACACCGCGGGGAGGCCTTCAGGGCCTGCTCCGATCTCGTGGACCTCGTCAAGGAGCGCGTACCCGTCTGGAAGGAGCAGTTCTTCTCGGACGGCACCGTCGAATGGGTGGGTATCGGACAGTAGGCTGGAGGCATGACCGAACTGATGCCCGTCGGCGTGCTGGGTGCACGCGGACGCATGGGCGCCGCGGCCGTCGCCGCGATCCGGGCCGCACCCGGGCTGGAACTCGTCGCAGCGCTCGGCAGCAGTGACCCGCTCGACCCGCTGGTATCTGCCGGAGCCCGTGTGGTCGTCGATCTCACGGTCCCCGACGCGACGTACGACAACGTGGTGTTCGCCGTCCGGCACGGGATGCACGCCGTGGTGGGGACCACCGGGTGGACGCCGGAGCGGCTGGAGCAGCTCTCGGCGGTCCTCGTCGAAGCGCCCGGCACCGGGGTGCTGATCGCCCCGAACTTCGCCCTCGGCTCCGTGCTCGCCACGGCCTTCGCGGCTACGGCGGCGCGGTACTTCGAGTCCGTGGAGATCGTCGAGCTGCATCACCCGGACAAGATCGACGCACCGTCGGGCACGGCGGCACGCACCGCACGGCTCGTCGCCGCAGCACGCAGCGCAGCCGGTGTGCCGGAGGCACCCGACGCCACGCGGGACCCGCTCGACGGCGCGCGCGGGGCCACGATCGACGGTATCCCGGTGCACTCCGTGCGGCTGCGCGGACTCACGGCGCACCAGGAGGTGCTGCTCGGCAGTCCCGGTGAGCTGCTGACGCTCCGGCACGATTCCTTCGATCACGCCTCCTTCATGCCCGGTGTGCTGCTCGGTATCCGCTCCGTGGCGGAGCATCCCGGGCTCACGGTGGGACTCGACGGCTATCTGGACCTGCAGACCGGCGCCGCGTCGTGAAACTCCTGGAGTTCTACCGGGAGCACAGCGTGAAGCTCGGTGTGCTGCTCGTGACCGCGCTGCTCGTCTTCTGGCTCGTCATCGCCTTCCAGCGCAGTTTCCTGCTGCTCGGCGATCCGGAGCCCGTGGCGAAGGCGATCGGTGCGGGCTATCTGCTGCTGCCGTGCATCGGCGCCTGGGCCATGATCCGTGAACTGCTGTTCGGCGCCCGGACGCAGCGCATGGCGAGGCAGCTCGAGAGCGAGGGCGGCCTGCCCGTCGACGACCTGCCGAGGACGCCGGCCGGGCGGATCGTCCGGTCCGCGGCGGACGCGGCGTTCCCCGCGTACCAGGCCGAGGTCGAGGCCGACCCGGAGAGCTGGCGAGGCCGCTTCAGGCTCTCGTGCGCGTACGACGTCGCGGGGGACCGCAAGCGCGCCCGGCAGGCGATGCGCGACGCCGCTCGGCTGTACCGGGAGCACGGCGAGGGATCCGCGGCCTGAGACCGGCGCGGGACCGCCCCTAGCGCTGGCGCTCGATGACGCCCTCGCGTGCAGCTCCCGCAGCTCCCGAGGTGAGGAGCTCCAGCGGTCCGCGGGAGTTCAGGCGGCGGAAGAGGATGCCGACGCCGACCGCGACGAGGATCTGCACCCAGAGCAGCAGCAGCGGATCGGGCAGCTGCTCCAGCTGGTCGGCGACACTCATGGCGGCGACGTGCAGGCTGTAGAGGGTCAGCGTCATGGCACCCGGCGCCGAGAGTGGCAGCAGGACCTGCGGGAATCTACGGGTCAGCAGGAGGCACAGACCCACGACGGCTGCCGCGCACCCCGCCACGTGCACCAGATCCGGCGGCGTCCCCGCGTGGGGCGCGCTCACCGCGAGCCACCACCAGGACCCCGACTGGTCCACGCCGCCGAGCCCCACGTCGAGCATCGCCTCCAGCGGGTACCTGCTCCCGTCCGGCGTCTGCAGCAGGGCCGCCAGTCCGCCGCCCGGTCCGAGCAGTTGCGCGCTGACGAGCTTCGCGCCGACGGCAGCGGCGACACCGCCACCGACGAGCGCCAGCTGGACACCCAGGCGGGCCAGCTCGAGCCGCCCGATCATCATGCCCACGAGCACCAGTCCGAGCCACTGCAGCACCGGGTAGTACCCGGTGAGGAAGATGTCGGCGGCCAGCGTCTGCGGAACGAGGAAATGCTCGAAGACCGGATTGTCGCCGAGGGCGGGTGGGTCGACGGTGGCGGACACCGGGGGCCGCAGCAGGTACGCCACGACCGGTGACAGGAGCAACCAGGCCGCAGCCCAGCCGGCGAGCGCTCCGGCCCGCAGGCCTGTGAAGGGCAGGGCGACCAGGAACAGGACGCCGTAATGGAAGAGGATGATCGCGATGTTCGTCTCGAGACCGCCGAGCGCGAGACCGATGCAGGCGATGATCAGGGCGCGGACGAGGATGCCCCTCCGGTCCGCGGACAGGGTCCGGTCGCGGTGGGGAGTGCTGCCGCCGGTGAGCAGTGCCAGGCCGATACCGGCGACCACGGCGAAGAGGGCCGAGGCGCGGCCCGCGAACAGCAGTGCCGTCCAGGTCGCCTCGACGGTCCCCGGGACGTACAGGGGAAGCACGTGCGTGCTCATCATGCCGAAGAGCGCCACCCCGCGGGCAGCATCGATCCCGGTCAGCCGCCGGGAAGCGGGCATCGTGTGCATCCAGCCATGGTCCCACAGGGGCCTGCGCGCCCGATCCGACGCGCGCGCCACCGCCGTCGCCGTCGATACCCCCGATGCCGCCACCCGCTGCCCCACGCGGCTCGCACCGCCGAGGAGTCCGAACGGGTAATCTCGTTTTCATGGCTGACACCCCCTCGCGCTCCCTTCCGTTCGGCTCACTCGTGACCGCCATGGTCACCCCGTTCACCGCCGACGGCGCCGTGGACCTCGACACCACGGCGGCCCTGGCCGCGAAGCTCGTCGATGACGGGTGCGACGCGCTGGTGGTCTCGGGAACCACGGGGGAGACCTCCACGCTCGAGGACTCCGAGAAGGAGGACCTCTACCGCGTTGTCGTGGAGACGGTGGGGGACCGCGCTCGGGTCATCGCCGGAACGGGGACGAACCACACCTCGCACTCGGTCGAGATGGCACGGCGCGCCCAGCGGGCCGGGGCACACGCACAGCTCGTCGTGACGCCGTACTACAACAAGCCCTCCCAATCGGGTGTCGTGGCACACTTCGAGGCGATCGCCGCGGCGACCGAGCTGCCGATCATGATCTACGACATCCCGGGCCGGTCGGCTATCCCGATCGCCACCGAGACGATGCTGCGCCTGGCCGAGAACCCGAGGATCGGCGCGCTCAAGGACGCCAAGGCTGACTTCGCGGCCGTCACCCGCGTCCTCGCCTCCACCGATCTCCACGTGTACTCGGGCGACGACGGTCTCACCCTTCCCTGGATGGCCGCGGGGGCCGTCGGTGTGGTCAGCGTCAGCGCACACGTGGCCACCGCCGCCTTCCGGTCCCTTGTCGACGCCGCGACCCGCGGCGACATGGTGGAGGCCCGGCGGATCCACTTCGAGCTCGACCCGGTGGTCCGCGCCGTCATGACCCACATCCCCGGAGCCGTCTCCACCAAGCGGATCCTGCAGCTGACGGGAGTGCTGCCGAACGCCGTCGTGCGCCTGCCCCTCGTGGAGCCCACGGAGGCCGAACTGGCACCGGTGCTCGCCGACCTGGCGGAGGCAGGCTGGGACCTCGCCGGCACGGGACAGCGCGCGTGAGCCGCGCGGACGCCCGCGCGTCCCTGCCGCTCGGCCCGCCCCCGGAGCTCGCGCCGGGCACCCTGCGGATCGTCCCGCTGGGCGGCCTCGGGGAGATCGGGCGCAACATGGCGGTCTTCGAGATCGACGGCAAACTGCTGATCGTCGACTGCGGCGTCCTCTTCCCCGAGGTGACCCAGCCCGGGGTGGACGTGATCCTGCCCGATTTCTCCTTCATCGAGGACCGGATGGACGACGTCGTGGGGCTGGTCCTCACGCACGGTCACGAGGACCACATCGGTGCGGTGCCCTATCTCCTCCGGCACAGGCCGGACCTCCCCGTCATCGGCTCCCAGCTGACCCTCGCGCTCGTCGAGGCGAAGCTCCAGGAGCACCGCATCCGGCCGTACACGCTCACGGTGACGGAGGGCCAGATCGAGCAGTTCGGGCCGTTCGAATGCGAGTTCGTGGCGGTCAACCACTCCATCCCGGATGCACTGGCGGTCTTCGTCCGCACCCGGGCGGGCACCGTGCTCCACACGGGCGACTTCAAGCTGGACCAGCTGCCGCTGGACGGCCGCATCACCGACCTGCGGGCCTTCGCGCGCCTCGGCGAGGAGGGTGTGGACCTGCTCATGGTCGACTCGACGAACGCCGACGTGCCCGGCTTCACCACCGGCGAACGTGAGATCGGCCCGGTCCTCGAGTCCCTGTTCGGCCAGGTCCGCAAGCGGATCATCGTCGCCTCCTTCTCCTCGCACGTGCATCGGGTCCAGCAGGTCCTCGACGCCGCTGCCGCCCACGAGCGCTTCGTGTGCTTCGCCGGTCGGTCGATGGTGCGGAACATGGCCATCGCCGCGAAACTGGGTTACCTGAAGGTGCCGGACGGCATCCTGGTGGACATCAAGAACGTGGACGAGCTGCCGGACGACCGTGTGGTCCTGATGTCCACCGGCTCGCAGGGCGAACCGATGGCGGCGCTCTCGCGCATGGCCGCCGGTGAGCACCGCATCACCGTCGGTACGGGGGACACCGTGATCCTCGCCTCGTCGCTGATCCCGGGGAACGAGAACGCGGTCTACCGCGTCATCAACGGGCTGCTCAAACTCGGTGCCGACGTGATCCACAAGGGCAACGCGAAGGTGCACGTGTCCGGGCACGCGGCGGCCGGCGAGCTGCTCTACTGCTACAACATCCTCCGGCCGAGATACGTCATGCCGGTGCACGGGGAGACCCGTCACCTCATCGCCAACGGGAGGCTCGCGCAGCAGACCGGCGTACCGGCGTCGAATGTGCTGCTCACCGAGGACGGCTCAGTGATCGACCTGGTGGACGGCACGGCCGGGATCGTCGGCACCGTGGAGTGCGGCTACGTCTACGTGGACGGGGCGAGCGTCGGTGAGATCACCGATGCGGATCTGCTCGACCGGAGGATCCTCGGCGAGGAGGGTTTCATCTCGATCATCACGGTGGTGGATCGGACCACCGGCAAGATCGTCTCGGGCCCCGACATCCACGCCCGCGGTTTCGCCGAGGACGATGCAGTCTTCGACGAGATCAAGCCCGCGATCAGTGCGGGTCTCGAGGAGGCCGTGACGGCCGACGCCGACCACACCGTCCACCAGCTGCAGCAGGTGGTCCGGCGCATCATCGGGACCTGGGTCAACCGCCGCTATCGCAGGCGCCCCATGATCATCCCCGTGGTCCTCGAGGCCTGATCCGCACGCCCCGGAGCTGCTGGATCGCGGGCCCCGTCGGGTACCGTGATGACCATGGCAACTCGAACGTCCCCTGCCCCCCGCGGCCAGCAGCGCACCCGCAGCAAGGGCGCGACGGCAAAGGGCCCGACGACGACGGCCCGCGGGAAGACAGCCGCCGCGCGACCCGCCAGGGCGAGCGGCTCCCCGAAGGACCAGGGGCGCACGACTCCCGCGACGCGCCAGTCTGAGGCGACACCCGAGCCGCGGCAGGACGACCGTCCGGCCCTCCCCGTGCGGGTGATCCGTGCCACCTGGATGTCCCTGGCTCGCCTCACCGGTTCGGCAGTCCGCAAGTTCGGTCACGACGTGCATCCCGAGCGCGAACTGCGGCGGGACGGCTCGGGATTCTTCCTGCTCCTGCTCGCGCTGGCCGTCGCCGCCGTCGAGTGGTGGGCCCTGACCGGGATCATCGCCGACAGCGTCCACGCCGCCGCCGGGGGTACCTTCGGCTGGATGGCACTGCTCGTGCCGTTCATGCTGGGCATCGGCGCCGTCCGCCTCTTCCGCTACCCGGAGCGTCAGCGCGCCAACAACCGCATCGCCATCGGTGAGCTGTTCATCCTGTTCGCCGGATCCGGGATCGCGCACCTCGTGGGCGGACAGCCCACGCTCTCGGAGGGACTCGACGCCCTGTGGCGGGCCGGGGGAGTGGTCGGCTTCCTCGTGGCCGGCCCCCTCACCGCACTCCTGACCGCCTGGCCGGTGGGGATCCTGCTCTCCGTCGTCGTCTTCCTCGGTCTGCTCATCATCACGGCGACACCCTTCCGGCACATCCCGTCCCGGCTGCGGGCGCTGTACGAGCACCTCATGGGCCAGGACCTCGCGGACGCGCGTGGATCCGGCGACCACCCGGAGGATGCCGAGGAGCACGACCAGAGTTATCTCTACGCCGGCCACGGTTCCACGGCCACCCCCAAGCCCAAGCGGCGCAAGCGCCTGTTCGGCAAGGACCAGTCGGAGGACCGCCCGGCGGACGACGACGACACCGGCTTCGTGGGCGACGAGGCCTTCGAGCGGGCCGTCGTCGAGGACGAGGAGCGCCGCGCCCGCGAGAGCGGTGCCAGTGAGAGCGGTGCCGGTGAGGGCGGTGCCGCCGTGCCGCCGGGGGTGCGCCGTCCCACTAAGCAGGAGCGCGCCGCGGAGAATCTCAAGCGAGCGCAGGGGATCGGCGTCCCGGAGTCGCCGGACCACGCCCCTGCCGTTCCCGGCCGCCCGCCGCGGAACGCTCCGGAGGGCAGCACCGAGGCCATCGACATCGTCCCGGCGGCGAAGGCGCTGCTGGTCCCCTCGACCCCTGTCCAGCCGCAGGCGCCGCCGTCGCCGATCCCGCAGCGCACCGAGCAGTTGCAGCTCGCCGGCGACGTGGCCTACACGCTGCCGCCCTCGGACTACCTGCCTGCCGGGACCCCGCCGAAGGAACGCTCGGAGGCCAACGACGCCGTCGTCGCCGCCCTGACGCACACGCTGGACCAGTTCAACGTGGATGCCCGGGTAACCGGCTTCTCCCGCGGGCCGACCGTCACGCGCTACGAGATCGAGCTGGCGCCGGGCACCAAGGTGGAGCGGGTGACCGCGCTGTCGAAGAACATCTCCTACGCCGTCGCCAGTTCCGATGTGCGCATCCTCTCGCCCATCCCCGGAAAGTCCGCCATCGGGATCGAGATCCCGAACACCGATCGCGAGACGGTCTCGCTCGGCGACGTCCTGCGCTCGGGCAATGCCCGCAAGACGGACCATCCGATGGTGATGGGTGTCGGCAAGGACGTGGAGGGCGGCTTCGTCGTCGCGAACCTGGCCAAGATGCCCCACCTGCTCGTGGCCGGTGCCACCGGCGCGGGCAAGTCGTCCTTCGTGAACTCGATGATCACCTCCATCCTCATGCGCTCCACCCCCGACGAGGTACGCATGGTCATGGTGGATCCCAAGCGCGTCGAGCTGACGGCCTACGAGGGCGTGCCGCACCTGATCACGCCGATCATCACGAGTCCCAAGAAGGCCGCCGAGGCGCTCCAGTGGGTGGTCCGCGAGATGGACACGCGCTACGACGACCTGGCCAACTACGGGTACAAGCACATCGACGACTTCAACAAGGCGGTCCGCAACGGCAAGGTTGTCCCGCCGGAGGGTTCCAAGCGTGTGGTGCGGCCCTACCCCTATCTGCTGGTCATCGTGGACGAGCTCGCCGATCTGATGATGGTCGCCCCCCGCGACGTCGAGGACTCGATCGTGCGAATCACGCAGCTCGCCCGGGCCGCGGGGATCCACCTGGTCCTCGCGACGCAGCGACCCTCGGTGGATGTGGTCACAGGCCTGATCAAGGCGAACGTCCCCTCCCGCATGGCGTTCGCGACGTCGTCGGTCACCGATTCCCGTGTGGTGCTCGACCAGCCCGGCGCCGAGAAGCTGATCGGCCAGGGCGACGCCCTGTTCCTGCCGATGGGCGCCTCCAAGACCATCCGCGTACAGGGCGCCTGGGTCACAGAGTCCGAGATCCATCGCGTCGTGGAGCACGTCAAGGGCCAGTTGCAGGCCGTGTACCGCGAGGACGTCGCCGTGGAGGCGCCGAAGAAGCAGATCGACGACGACATCGGGGACGATCTCGACGTGCTGCTCCAGGCCACCGAGCTCGTGGTGACCACCCAGTTCGGCTCCACCTCGATGCTCCAGCGCAAGCTCCGGGTGGGATTCGCGAAAGCCGGCCGGCTCATGGACCTGCTGGAATCGCGCGGCGTCGTCGGACCCTCCGAGGGCTCGAAGGCGCGCGACGTGCTGGTCAAACCCGATGACCTCGCGCCGGTGCTGGCCGCCATGCGCGGCGACGATCCGCCCGCGCCGTCCGCTGCTCCCCGGGAGCCCGTCGATCTCGTGGCCGACGATCTTGCCTCCAGGACGCAGGCGGTGGAGTACTACGACGGCGCCGACAGCGGCGAGGGCGACGAGGGCTCCAGTGACGCCTGGAACCTGACCGGACGATAGGTGGGCATCATGAACAGTTCCCCGACCCCGGCGGTGCCGGTCCTGAACATCGCGAACGTCCTGACGGTCGTGCGGATCCTGCTGGTGCCCTTCTTCATCTGGTTCCTCCTGCTCGACGACGCGCGGGGCGAGCTGTTCCGTTGGCTCGCCGTCCTGACCTTCGCCGTGGCGATCTACACGGACAAGCTCGACGGCGACCTCGCCCGCAGCAGGGGGCTCATCACCGATTTCGGCAAGATCGCCGATCCGATCGCGGACAAGCTGCTCATCGGGTCGGCTCTCGTGCTGCTCTCGGTGCTCGGCGAGCTGTGGTGGTGGGTGACCATCGTGATCCTGGTCCGCGAGCTCGGCATCACGGTGCTGCGCTTCGCCGTAATCCGCTACGGCGTGATGCCGGCCTCGCGCGGGGGAAAGCTGAAGACCGTCGTGCAGACTGTCGCCATCCTCCTGTTCCTCCTTCCGCTGCAGTCACTGCTCGGTGACTGGGCGTGGTGGATCGCTGCCTTCGTGATGGCGGTGGCCGTCCTCATCACGGTCGTGACCGGCGTCGACTACATCGTGCAGGCGGCGCGGCTCCGGGCGGGAGCCCGCCGGTGAACGCCGGTGCCGCGTCCGGCGTCGGTACTGCAGTGGACGGGGCGACCGGCTTCGACATGGCCACGGCGTCCGGCATCGTGGCCGCGGCCGGACGACTCGGCCGCACCGTGGCCACCGCCGAGTCACTCACCGCGGGACTGATCGCCTCCACCCTCGCCGAGGTTCCCGGCGCCTCGACGGTGCTGCAGGGTGGGATCGTCGCGTACCAGCTCTCGGTCAAGCAGCATCTCCTGGGGGTCGACGCGGAGCTGCTCGCTCGCGCCGGCGCCGTCGACCCGCGCGTCGCTGCGGCGATGGCCGAGGGTGCACGGACCGCCCTGGACGCCGACATCGGTGTCTCCACCACCGGCGTGGCGGGGCCGTCCGCGCACGGTGGCAAGCCCGTGGGGACGGTCTTCACGGCCATCTCCTCCGCGACGGCCACAGCGACCTTCGAATACCACTTCCCCGGGGACCGGGCCGCGATCAGGCAGGCGGCGTGCAACGCCGTACTGACCGAACTGTTCGGCGTCCTGTCCAGGGGAACAAACGGCGAATCGGGTCGGTTATAGACATAGCTGCCTTGATAGGGTTGGCGCGACGGGCTCCGAAGACAGGGGTCGGTCATCACGGGCACTCGTCCACCAGCGGGCGGTGCCCCCTTCATGAGGGAGCAAGGCGATACAGATGGTAAAGCAGCCCGTATCCGTAAACGGCGTGGTCCGTTGGCGTGATGTGGGGTTGGCAGATGATGCCCAGCGCAAGCCCAAGGAGCGCAAGATGGTCGTCCTTCGCCATGAGATCGGCGATGTCCTCCGCGACGTCCGCCAGCGCCAGGGGCGAACCCTGCGCGAGGTGTCTCATAGTGCGAGGGTCTCCCTCGGATACCTCAGTGAGGTTGAGCGTGGCCAGAAGGAAGCATCCTCTGAACTCCTCTCATCGATCTGCAGCGCTCTCGAGGTTCCTCTTTCCTCGATGCTGCGGGAAGTCAGCGACCGCCTGGCAGAAGCAGAAGGCGTATCCATCCCCGACACCGTCCCGCAGGAGTTCGCGCGGGAGTTCGGGGACGACCTGACCGACGACTTCGGTCGGGGACTCGCGACGACGAACCGCTAGTCGCGACAGGAAAGGCCCGCCCCGCCCGGGGCGGGCCTTTCTGCTGTCCGCTACCAGCTGTCCTGGATGTACGTCTCGTTGAGCTGGGCGATCAGCGTGCCGAGGCAGGTGAGGTCCTGGACGTCCCAGTCCTCCATGAGCTCGTGGAACGCCTGCCTCCGCGCCGTCTGGGCGGCGGTGAGCTGCCGGTTCCCCGCATCGGTCAGGGAGATCGACTGGGCGCGCCCGTCCAGCGGGTCGGCCTCCTTCTGCACGAGCCCGAGCTGCTCGAGCATCGCGATCTGGCGGCTCACCGACGGCTTGCCCACCCCGACGCTCGCAGCGATGTCGGTCAGGCGCATGGACCCCTCCCGCTGGAGGATGACCAGGAGGCCGTAGGCCGCGGGCTCCATGTCGGGGTGGACCCGGCGCGCCACCTTGTAGGAGTTCGAGCGCGCGCGTCTCCACAGCATGCTCAGTTGCTGTTCCAGGGCCTCGACGGCGGCATCGGCGACGGCGTCGTCCCCGGGCGCGACGGCATGGCCGGGGTCAGGGGTGTTGAGCTTCGCGTCCATGGGGCAATTGTAGGGTCAGGGCGGCGTGGGAGCGCCTCCCGGCCGCGGCGAGGAGAACGGACGGAGCGGCGACGGGCGGCCGACGGCCCGGGAGGCGGTGCGCGTGGGAGGACCGGGCGGGCAGAATGGTCCCCGGAGTTCGATCGAGCGGCACCCTGGAACAACGACGGCAAGGATGATCGATGCGCGTGAGCGATTTCTGGCGACTGATGGACGACGAGTTCGGGGAGGCCTACTCGCGGACCCTCGCCCGCGAGCTGGTCGTGGACCGGCTGGGTGATCGGAGCGCCGCGGAGGCACTCGCGGCCGGTGCGGATCCGAAGACTGTCTGGCAGGCGATCTGTGCGGCCCAGGACGTCCCGCGGGAGCGCTGGCTCGGGCGGGACATCACGCCCCGGACCTGAGGCCCGGGGCGGTAGGACCACGCGGGACACTGCGCTGCGGACACGCTCGGGAGCGGGGCAAACAATCGAATATCTGTTCGTACCGCGCTAGACTGGTGACGGCGGTGGCGCTCTTGTGCACATGGACGCAGCCGCACCTCAAAGTGTCGGCGCGGGCTACTAGATTCCTGAGCAACGGATTCCGGACCGACACGGTCGGCATCGACGGTCCACACCCCCACGGTGCGGATCCCCACAGTCCAGCAGAATACGAACACAGGCCTCACGGCCATTAGCAACCGAGGTGAAGAATGGCCGCTCCAGACCGCGAGAAAGCCCTCGAAGCAGCTCTCGCCCAGATCGACAAGCAGTACGGCAAGGGTTCGGTCATGCGCCTGGGTGACGAGATCAGGGCGCCGATCGAGACCATCTCCACGAGTTCCATCGCGCTCGACGCCGCCCTGGGCATAGGAGGCCTTCCCCGGGGCAGGGTCGTCGAGATCTACGGACCGGAATCCTCCGGCAAGACCACCGTGGCCCTCCACGCCGTCGCCAGTGCGCAGCGCAACGGGGGGATCGCCGCCTTCATCGACGCCGAGCACGCCCTGGATCCCGAGTACGCCAAGCGCCTGGGTGTGGACACCGACGCCCTCCTCGTCTCCCAGCCGGACACCGGCGAGCAGGCGCTGGAGATCATGGACATGCTGATCGGCTCCGGGTCCATCGACATCGTGGTCATCGACTCCGTGGCCGCGCTGGTTCCTAGGGCCGAGATCGAGGGCGAGATGGGTGACAGCCACGTCGGTCTGCAGGCCCGGCTGATGAGCCAGGCCCTCCGGAAGATCACCGGCCGCCTGAGCCAGACCAAGACCACGGCCATCTTCATCAACCAGCTGCGCGAAAAGATCGGCGTGTTCTTCGGAAGCCCCGAGACCACCACGGGCGGTAAGGCGCTGAAGTTCTACGCATCGGTCCGTATCGATGTTCGCCGCATCGAGACGCTGAAGGAAGGTGTCAATCCGGTGGGCAACCGGACGCGTGCCAAGATCGTCAAGAACAAGATGGCCCCGCCCTTCAAGCAGGCGGAGTTCGACATCCTGTACGGTCACGGCATCTCCCGGGAGGGCGGCCTGATCGACGTGGGCGTGGAGAACGCCCTCGTCAAGAAGTCCGGCGCCTGGTTCACCTACGACGGCGACCAGCTGGGCCAGGGCAAGGAGAACGCCCGCAAGTTCCTCATCGACAACCCGGATCTGGCCGACGAGCTGGAGCAGAAGATCCGCGTGAAACTGGGCATCGGGGTGCAGCCGGAAGAAGAGGACACTCCCAAGCTCAAGGCCGTCAGCGGCGAGTAACCGATGCCGGCGGGCGCGGGATCGGAGCCGACCGACTGGGGAACCTCGTTCGGGATGTTCGGCAGGGACAGTTCCGCCGGGGACGCCGACCGGGCGGCAGCATCGGGGCCCGGGGCGGGCGGTGTGGATCGGGACGGTGATGATCGTCACGGTACGGACCGGGGCGGTGCTGAATCGGGACCGGGCAAGCCTCGCGGCATCCGGTCCGCCCGTCGTGGCGACCGCTCGCGGCAGGCAGCCGGTCGCTCGTCGTCGCTGGGGAAGCAGACGTCCGGACGGAGCGGGAAGTCCCAACGCGGCTCCCGCGGGCGGCCGGGGGCGGGGACACGCTCCTTTGCGGATCCGTTCGGTCCCGTCGTCGGCTCGTCGGCGGACGCACCGGACACCATCGCGGAAGATCCCGGCCTGTCCGGGTCGGGATCGGCGATTGCGTCCGGAACGGGACAGAGCGGTCCAGCGGACAGCACCGACACTGCAGCACGTCGGTCGGCCCGGCGACGCAGCACCCGTGATGATCGAGTGCGGACCACTGCCCCTGGCAGTGGCGGTGCAGACGGGCAGGGCGACACCGGGGTGGTTCGCACCTCCGACGAGTGGACCTCGCTGGGTCGCTCCGTCCTGCTGCGCCAGCTCGCCCTGGGCCCCCGGAGCCGCCATCAGCTCGAGCGGAAGCTCGCCGAACGCGAGGTGCCGCCCGCCGTCGTGTCCGCTCTCCTCGACAGATTCGAGGAAGTGCAGCTGATCGACGACGCCGAGTTCGCCATGATGTGGGTCCGCAGTCGCACCGCACTGAAGGCCCTGTCACGTGCCGCGCTGCGGCGCGAGCTGGCGGACAAGGGCATCGACCCCGAACTCGCCGAGGAGGCCCTGCTCCAGGTCACCGACGACGACGAGCGCGACCAGGCCCATGACATGGTGCGGCGCCGACTCCGCGGAAGCGCCGATCTCACGGATCGAGCCGGGCGGGATCGGGAGGTGCGCCGTCTGGTCGGTATGCTCGCCCGCAAGGGCTATAGTCCCGGCGCGGCGTTCTCCATCGTCAAGGACGTCGTGGCGGAGGCACAGGCGGCCGGGTGATCCCGTGGTCCGCGATTGCCGCCGTCGCCGTCCGCCGCCGTAGGCTTGGGCACGTGAGCATCACACTTCCCAGCCTCGACGCCCGGCAGCACACCGATGCGGACCCGGAACGGCGCACCTACGAGGTGCGCACCTACGGCTGCCAGATGAATGTGCACGATTCGGAACGCATCTCCGGGTTGCTCGAGGACGCCGGACTCGACCGGGCCGAGGGAACCGTGGCCGACGTGGTGGTCTTCAACACGTGCGCCGTGCGGGAGAACGCCGACAACAAGCTCTATGGGAACCTCGGGATGCTCAAGGCCGTCAAGGATGCCCGGCCGGACATGCAGATAGCCGTCGGCGGGTGCCTGGCGCAGAAGGATCGCGAGACGATCCTGCGGAGGGCGCCCTGGGTGGACGCGGTCTTCGGCACCCACAACATCGGGGCGCTGCCCGCTCTGCTCGAGCGCGCCCGGCACAATGCGGAGGCGCAGCTCGAGATCCTCGAGTCTCTCGACGTCTTTCCCTCGACCCTGCCCACGCGGCGCGAATCCGTCTACGCGGGCTGGGTCTCGATCTCCGTCGGCTGCAACAACACCTGCACGTTCTGCATCGTCCCGTCCCTGCGGGGCAAGGAGCGCGATCGACGTCCCGGGGAGATCCTCGCGGAGATCGAGGCGCTCGTGGCCGACGGCGCGGTGGAGGTCACGCTCCTGGGCCAGAACGTCAACTCCTACGGCAGCGAGTTCGGCGATCGCGGAGCCTTCGCCAAGCTGCTGCGTGCCTGCGGATCGATCGAGGGGCTCGAGCGCGTGCGCTTCACCAGCCCCCACCCGGCGGCCTTCACCGACGACGTCATCGACGCGATGGCCGAGACGCCGAACGTCTCCCCACAACTGCACATGCCCCTGCAGTCCGGCTCGGACCGCATCCTGAGGGCCATGCGACGGTCCTACCGGTCCACCCGCTTCCTCGGGATCCTGGAACGGGTCCGTGACCGGATGCCGCACGCCGCCATCTCCACCGACATCATCGTCGGCTTCCCGGGGGAGACCGAGGAGGACTTCCAGGCTACGCTGGACGTCGTCGAGCAGTCGCGTTTCGCCACCGCCTTCACGTTCCAGTACTCGAAGCGCCCCGGAACGCCCGCCGCGGATCTGCCGGACCAGCTGCCGAAGGCCGTGGTGCAGGAACGCTTCGAACGTCTCACCGCCCTGCAGGACAGGATCGCGGCAGAGGAGAACGCGGCGCAGGTAGGGCGAACGGTCGAGGTGCTCGTGACGGACCAGCAGGGCCGCAAGGACGACCGGACGCACCGGCTGACCGGTAGGGCCCAGGACCAGCGCCTCGTGCACTTCACGGTGCCCGAGGGTGCGTCCGTCCCACGCCCCGGGGACTTCGTGACGCTGCCGGTCACGGAGGCCGCGTCCTTCCACCTCATCTCGGACCCGCTCCCGTCGGAGTACGCGCTGCGGCGCTCCCGGGCCGGGGACGCCTGGGACAGGAGCCTCGCCGAGTCCTGCGGCGCCCCGACCCCCGGCACCACACCCTCCGGGTCGGTTCTGCTCGGGATGCCCTCCCTGCCCGCACGGTCCACAGCCCCTTGACCCTGCCGGTCATCGCGGTGGTGGGGCCCACGGGCTCCGGTAAATCGCAGCTCGGTGTCGCTCTCGCGCAGCGACTCGGCGGCGAGGTCATCAACGCCGACGCCCTCCAGTTCTACCGGGGAATGGACATCGGGACGGCCAAGCTCCCGGTCCACGAACGCGGCGGTGTGGAGCACCACCTGCTGGACGTGCTCGACCTCCGGGAGGAAGCCAGTGTGGCCGCGTACCAGGTGGACGCGCGGCACGCCGTCGATGCGGTGCGCGCCCGGGGACGGGTGCCCATCCTGATCGGCGGGTCGGGGCTCTACGTCCGGGCCGCGCTCGACCGGCTCGACTTCCCGCCCACGGATCCTGCAGTGCGGACCCGGCTCGAGGCCGATCTCGCGGCGCACGGAGCGCAGGTGCTCCGCGAGCGCCTCCGTGCCGTGGACCCGCTGTCGGCCGACCGCATCCAGGACGACCGGCGCCTCGTCCGGGCGCTGGAGGTCCACGAGATCAGCGGTCGTCCCTTCAGTGCGTTCATGCCCAGCCGCGAGTACCACCAGCCGGCCGTGCAGCTCGGGCTCGGCGTTGACCGCGGGATGCTGCGCGAGAGGCTCGCACTGCGGGTCCACACGATGGTCCGGCAAGGCCTGGCAGAGGAAGTCGAGCGGCTGGCCTCCCGCGGCCTGCGGGAGGGCCGCACCGCCTCCCGCGCCCTCGGTTACGGGCAGTTCCTGCAGGTGCTCGACGGCGTCCTCACCGAGACCGACGCGATAGCCGACACCATCGCGGCCACCCGACGCTTCGCCCGGCGCCAGCTGACCTGGTTCCGTGGCGACCCGCGCGTCACCTGGCTCGACGCGGAGTCCCCGGCCCTGGTGGACCGGGCCGTCGACCACCTCCGCGCGCACGGCGACCTATCCTAGAGGGGTGACCGATGACCCCGCAGCCCATGACACCGCCGCCACTGACGCCGCCGTCACTGACACCGCCGTCCCCCGAGCCGACCGGCAAACCCGTGGTCTGGCCTTCACCAAGGGCCATGGCACGGGCAACGACTTCATCCTCACCCTCGATCCGGAGGGCGTGGGCCGCACGGACGCCGCCTTCGTCGCCGGACTCTGCGACCGGCATCGCGGCATCGGGGCAGACGGTTTCATCAGGGCCGTCCGCTCGTCGTCGCTCCCCGAGGGCCAGGCACTCCTCCAGAGCGACCCGGAGGCCGAGTGGTTCATGGACTACCGGAACGGGGACGGCTCGGTGGCGCAGATGTGCGGGAACGGCGTTCGCGTCTTCGTGCACTTCCTCCTCGACCAGGGCACCGTGGAGCTGCAGGACGGCGGCGAGCTCGCGGTCGGCACGCGGAGCGGCGTCAAGCGCGTCACGCGCGCGGGGAACGGCTATGCGGTGGACATGGGCCCCTGGGAGTTCATTTTCCCCGACGCGGCCGTGGCGCGGGGCATGGATTCACTCGTGGAGATCGCCGGGCTCGAGGTGGACCGCCCGGCCCTGTCCGTGAGCATGGGCAATCCGCACACGGTCGTGGCACTGGCCGAACTCGCCGAACTGCGCGCGGCCGAGCTCCACCGGGCTCCCACCGTCCAGCCGCGACCGCCCGAGGGGACCAATGTGGAGGTGGTGGTACCGGCCGAGCCGCTCGTCGGCGACGACGGTGTGGGGCGGCTGACCATGCGCGTGCACGAGCGCGGGGTGGGGGAGACCCAGTCCTGTGGTTCGGGCGCGTGCGCGGCAGCGGTGGCGACCCGGTTCTGGGCCGGAACGGGTGCACCGGACCGCTGGCTCGTGGAGGTCCCCGGCGGAGTGGTGGGTGTGCGTTTCTTCCCCGGTCCGGACGGGCGGGAGCACGTGGAGCTCAGCGGCCCCGCGGAACTGGTCGCGGAGGGCACACTGCTCGCGGCGTACTGACGGGGAGCACCCGGGCCGCCCGGTCTACGGAGCCCGGTGGATCTCGAGGACGCGGAAGGACTTCGCGGTGTGTGCACGGCGCACGGCGAACTGCTCGGGGAGTGCCTCGCCGAGCCAGCGCTGCAGGGAGTCCGCACCGAGATTCTTCTGGACGACGAGCCAGGCCCGCCCGTCCGGGGCGAGGCGCGGCAGCCAGCGCAGCAGCAGGGCGTGCAGCTCCTGCTTGCCGATCCGGATCGGGGGGTTGGACCAGATGGTGTCGAACTCGAGGTCACCATCCACGGCGTCGGGTGTGGTCGCCACGACATGGTCCAGGCCCAGGCGCCGCGCGTTCTCCGTGGTCAGGGCCACGCACCGTTCGTTGACGTCGATCGCATGGACCGCGGCATCCCCTGAGGCCAGCGCCATGCTGAGTGCGAGCGGTCCCCACCCGCAGCCGATGTCCAGCAGATGCCTGCCGCTCGGTGCGGGAACGTGGTCGAGGAGGATCGCCGTCCCCTTGTCGATGCCGTCCGGGCTGAACAGGCCCGAGGCCGTCACGAGGTCGCGGCGCTCACCGGCCAGCACCACGGTCAGGGGCCGGCGCGTATCCGGTCCGGTGGGTTGCGCGCTGAAATAGTGCTGGGACTCCATGGGGGAAAGCCTAGTGGCCTCCCGGCAGGCATCCTGGGCCGGTCCGGTTCAGCGCTGGGAGAAGTGGCCGTACCGGGGTCGGTGGGCGGACGTACACTCTAATCACATCCAGCTAGGGAGACTATGACCGAGAACAACGCATCCTCCGACGCCGCCGACATGGGCCCGGACGAGATCCAGGCCGTCATCGACCGCATCCTCGACACCGACGGAGCCGTGGCGGCACGGACCCGGAGCGCGGCGACGAAGCCCGAGCGGCCCGCCGCACCCGAGGAGTCCACCTGGCGGTCCCGGGCCCTTGCGCTGTCCGGGGAGAACACGGCATCGGACGCCGACGGCGACCAGGAGGAGCTCTCGGAGCGCCGCGCCCTGCGGCGCGTGGCCGGACTCTCCACGGAACTCGAGGACGTCACGGAGGTCGAGTACCGGCAGCTGCGGCTCGAGCGGGTGGTGCTCGCGGGTCTTCGCAGCGAGGGCACCGCCCAGGACGCCGAGAACTCGTTGCAGGAGCTGGCGGCCCTCGCCGAGACGGCAGGGTCCGAGGTGCTCGACGGCATCGTGCAGCGTCGACTCAAGCCGGACCCGGCCACCTTCCTCGGTTCGGGCAAGGCCCAGGAACTGAAGGCGATCGTGCAGGCGACCGGCGCGGACACGGTGATCATCGACAGCGAGCTCTCCCCGTCGCAGCGGCGCGGACTGGAGGACATCGTCAAGGTCAAGGTCATCGACCGCACCGCGCTGATCCTCGACATCTTCGCCCAGCACGCCAAGAGCCGAGAGGGCAAGGCGCAGGTGGAGCTCGCGCAACTCGAGTACCTGCTGCCGCGGCTGCGTGGCTGGGGCGAATCGATGTCCCGGCAGGCCGGCGGCCAGGTGGGCAGCGCGAGTGCAGGCATGGGTTCGCGTGGACCGGGCGAGACGAAGATCGAACTCGACCGCCGGAAGATCCGCACGCGCATGGCCAAGCTGCGCCGGGAGATCTCCGGGATGAAGCCGGCGCGCGAGACCAAGCGGTCCAACCGCCGTCGGAACCAGGTGCCGTCCGTGGCTATCGCCGGCTACACCAACGCGGGGAAGTCGTCCCTGCTGAACCGGCTCACCGACGCGGGCGTCCTCGTGGAGAATGCCCTCTTCGCCACCCTGGACCCCACGGTGCGCCGGGCGGAGACCCCCGACGGCATCGGCTACACCCTGGCCGACACGGTCGGGTTCGTCCGGTCGCTCCCCACGCAGCTCATCGAGGCCTTCCGCTCCACCCTCGAGGAGGTGGCCGACGCCGATCTGATCCTGCACGTGGTCGACGCGTCACATCCTGACCCGGAGGGACAGATCAGGGCGGTCCGCTCGGTCCTGAGCGACGTGGACGCCCGGGCGGTCCCGGAGATCATCGTCCTGAACAAGGCCGACGCCGCGGATCCCTTCGTGGTCGAACGCCTCCGCCAGCGGGAGCCGCACTCCGTCGTCGTGTCCGCCCGCACCGGCGCCGGTCTGACCGAGCTCCGTGAGCTCATCAGCGCGGGCATCCCGCGTCCCGGTGTGAAGCTCGACCTGATGGTGCCGTACGACCACGGGGAGATCGTGAGCCGACTGCACGAGGAGGACGCGGAGATCCTCGGCCTGGAGCACGAGAGCGAGGGCACCCGGCTCGAAGTGATGGTCCGGGAGGGCCTGGCAGCGGAGTTGGAGCCGTATCTCCGGCATGAGTGAGCGCACGCGATCCGGCGCCGACGGGGCGCCGGAGTCCGCGCCCCGGTCGGCCCTGGCCCGGCAGTCCCTCGGCCTGCTCGATACCGCCGTCGCGGCGATGGACGGCCAGCCCCGCCCCGGGCAGCACGAGATGGTGCGACACGTCAGCGAGGCCATCGGAGCCCGCGAACACCTGCTCGTCCAGGCCGGGACCGGCACGGGGAAGTCCCTGGCCTATCTGGTCCCGCTGATCGCCCACGCCATGGGGAGCGGGCGCCCCTCGGTCGTCTCCACGGCAACCCTGGCACTGCAGGCGCAGATCATCACCCGGGACCTGCCCAGGCTCCTCGACGCCGTGGGCCCGGCCCTCGACCGCCCGGTGGACATCGCCCTGCTCAAGGGGCGCTCCAACTACGTGTGCCTGCACAAGACCGGAGGCGGTTTCCCGGAGGAGGATGCCCCCGGCACCCTCTTCAGCCTGCCGGACGCCGCACCGCACCCCGCGCCCGCGGAGACCACCGGAGCGCCGGGCTCGGCGCTCGGCGCGGAGGTGGTGCGGCTCCGGGACTGGGCCGAGGAATCGGCGACGGGCGACCGCGACGACCTCGTGCCCGGCGTGAGCGACCGCGCCTGGCGCCAGGTCTCCGTCTCGAGCATGGACTGCCTCGGCGCGGCCCGCTGTCCCGTGGCGCAGCAGTGCTTCAGCGAGAAGGCCCGCGCCGCCGCGGCGGAGGCCGACATCGTGGTCACCAACCACGCCATGCTCGCGATCAGTGCGTTCGAGGGCCTCGCCGTGCTGCCGGAGTACGACGTCGTCGTGATCGACGAGGCCCACGAACTCCATGACCGGGTGACCGGGGCAGTGTCCGGGCAGCTCTCGGCGGCGATGGTCAGTACTGCCGCGACGGCCATGCGGCGTCACGCCTCGATCACGACGGCGGCCCTGGAGGCCGCCGCTGAGGCCCTCGAGGCCGCGACCGGGACGATCGCCGCGGGCCTGCTGCCCGGAGGCCTCCCCGACGAGCTGGAGCAGGCCCTGGGACAGGTGCGCGACGCCGCGCGCGCTGCCCTCTCCGACTCGAAGACGGAGGGCAAGACCGAGGCGGACGCCGACGGCGGCAGGCAGGTTGCGCGCTCGCGCGTCACGGCCGTCTTCGAGCTCTCCGAACGCCTGCTCGCCGCCTCCGCCCTGGACGAGGTGGTGTGGGCGTCGCGGCCGAGCACCTTCTCTCCGGGGTCGGGCTTCGGCCAGCCGGAGGACGACTCACCGGCGCTGCTCAACGTGGCTCCGCTCTCCGTGGCCCAGCGGCTCCGCGAGGGATTGTTCGAGGACCACACGGTGATCCTGACCTCCGCGACGCTCGCCATCGGCTCCGAGTTCGGGCCGGTGGCAGGTTCACTGGGCCTCAACGGCCCCGGAGCACCGACCTGGAGCGGTGTGGATGTCGGCAGCCCGTTCGACTACCCGCGCCAGGGCGTCCTGTACGTGGCGAAGGACCTGCCGAAGCCCGAGCGCGGCACGTCCGACGCCCAGCTGGCGGAACTGCTCGTGCTCCTGCAGGCCTCCCGGGGAGGAGCGCTGGGCCTCTTCTCGTCCAAACGGGCTGCCGAGGAGGCTGCGGAAGCGCTGCGGCCCGAGGTCGACTTCGAGATCCTGTGCCAGGGTGACTCCTCGCTCAACGCCCTGGTGGGGAGATTCGCCAATGAACCGGACACCTGCCTTTTCGGCACGATGTCGCTCTGGCAGGGTGTCGACGTGCCGGGCTCGGCGTGCAGGCTGGTGACCATCGACCGCATCCCGTTCCCGCGGCCGGACGATCCGCTCATGACCGCCAGGACGAGGGCTGTTGCCCGCAATGGCGGGAACGGTTTCATGAGTGTCTCCGCGACCCATGCGGCGGTCCGCCTTGCCCAGGGCGCCGGCCGGCTCATCCGCGCCAACGGCGACCGCGGCGTCGTCGCCGTACTGGACAGCCGCCTCGCCACCGCCCGGTACGGCGGCTTCCTCCGCGCGGCCCTGCCGCCGTTCTGGGCGACCACCGACCGGGCCACAGCGACCGGCATCCTGGAGCGGCTCTCCGCCCGCTGATCGGCCCCGACGGATTCGTGTGGGACGGGCGCGTTCCGCACGCGCTCCTTCCGCACGGGCCCACGTCGAACGGGCAGTGTCAGAGGGCCCGCATGACGGAGACGACCTTGCCCATGATGCTCGCGTGGTCCCCGAGGATGGGTTCGTAGCGCGTGTTCTGCGGTAGCAGCCAGGTGTGGCCGTCGCGCTGCCGGAACGTCTTGACCGTGGCCTCCTCGTCGAGCAGCGCGGCGACGATATCGCCGTTCTGGGCGCTCTGCTGACGCCGGACCACAACCCAGTCGCCATCGCAGATGGCGGCGTCCACCATCGAGTCGCCCGAGACCCGGAGCATGAAGAGATCGCCGTGGCCCACCAGCTGTCGGGGCAGCGGCATGATGTCCTCCACCACCTGGTCGGCCAGGATCGGCCCACCGGCGGCGATGCGCCCCACGAGCGGGACGAGCGCGGTGTCCACGGCGATCTGGCGTTCCGCCGGCTTCCCCTCGGCGTCGTCCCCGTTCGTGCCGGAGCCCATCTCCGGCGCCAGGGTCAGCGGCAGGAGTACCTCCATGGCGCGCGGACGTTTCGGGTCACGCCGGAGGTACCCGAGGCGTTCGAGCTGCGAGAGCTGGTGGGTCACGCTGGACAGGCTCGCCAGCCCCACCGTGTCGCCGATCTCCCGCATCGAGGGAGGGTACCCGTTGTCGGCGATGGAGCGCTGGATCGTCTCGAGGATGGTCAGCTGGCGCGCCGAGAGTCCCTTCGAGGCAGAACGCCCACGGGGCCGTCCGCGCCCTGTGGTCAGGGGGATGGCAGCACCTGGGCCGTCCGCGCCGGATTCCTGCCGGTCCTCCGCGCTCCGTTCCGTCGGGATGGAGTCCGCCGGTGTGGTGTCCGCCACTGTGGTGCCTTTCGCCTGGGATCCTGCACCCTGATCCACGCTGTGGTCCGCCGTACCGTGCGTCCGACCGGGAGCCGGAATGTCGGTGGCGGGTGATTGTCTCGAAGAACGCCGACGGTCCGGTGACCGGACCCGGCCGCTGGACGGCGTCGTCGTCCTGTTCCCTTCACGGTAGGACAGACACCGATTAATTTCAAACATATGTTCGAGTGAGTCTCGACAGCGTGCCGGAGCAGGTGCTAGGAATGGACGTAGTAGAAATAGAACGCATGTTCGAACGTGGTTCGAGAAGTGCGTCGGACGGTCGAAGGGAAAGAGGACACACGATGGCTGAAGTACCCGTACTGCACGGAGTATCCGTACTGCACGGCAGCACAGCGCTGCGCGATGTGACCGCCCAGCACTACGCCGAGCGGCCGCTGACCCTCACCCGTCGCGGCCGGTTCCTGCTCGTCGGTCTGCCGCTCGCACTGGGCGTGGCCGCGCTGATCCTCCTCGGCGCCTTCCTCACCTCGGTGGCGCAGGCCGGAAGCGAGGAGCCGGAGGTGACGGAGACTGTCGAGGTGGCGGTGTCCTCGGGTGAGACGCTCTGGGGCCTCGCCGTGCAGTACGCACCCGAGCGCGATCCGCGTGACGTCGTCGCCGAGATGGTCGAACTGAACGAGCTGCGCAGCTCGGTGGTCCAGGCGGGGCAGCCCATCGCCATCCCCGTCGGATAGGTCCTTCCTGCGGGTCGAGGCTCTTGACCCTGCAGGAGCGCGCCACGTGCCGTCAGGGCCTCGTGGGCAGTGGGAGCTCCGGTTAGGGACCCGCGGTCGCATCGCTTAAACTCGGGAGGTGCCATCTTCTGCCGAGTCCCTAGCGAATCTGCCCCTGCGTGAGGATCTCGTCGGGCTCGCCCCGTACGGGGCTCCGCAGCTGGACGTCCCGATCCTGCTGAACGTGAACGAGAACACCCACGGTGTCCCGGAGGATGTCCACGCGGCGATAGTACAGGCCGTCGAGGACGCAAGCCGGGGTCTGCACCGGTACCCCGACCGGGAGTTCACGGAGCTGCGGAAGAATCTCGCCGCCTACCTGGGCCACGGGCTCACGGCGGATCAGCTGTGGGCGGGCAACGGATCCAACGAGGTGCTGCAACAGATCCTGCAGGCCTTCGGCGGTCCGGGCCGGACGGCGCTCGGGTTCCCTCCCACGTACTCCATGTACCCGCTCCTCTCGAGCGGGACCGGCACGCGCTACATCACCGCCGAGCGGGAGGGTGACTACGCGATGACGCCGGAGGGGACGGCGCGGGCCGTCCGCGACTCCGGGGCGAACATCGTCTTCCTGTGCTCGCCGAACAACCCGACCGGTACGGCACTCGATCTCGAGGTCATCGAGGCGGCCTATGCGGCGGGTGAGGACGCCCGGGCGATCATCATCGTCGACGAGGCGTACGGAGAATTCACCCAGGAGGGAACCGCGAGTGCCCTGTCCCTGCTGCCCGGTAGGCCCCGGCTCCTGGTGTCCCGCACCATGAGCAAGGCATTCGCACTGGCCGGCGCGCGGATCGGCTACCTCGCCGCTGCTCCCGAGGTCGCCGACGCCCTCAGACTGGTGCGGCTGCCCTATCATCTCTCGGCAATCACCCAGGCCACGGCGAACGCGGCCCTGACCCATGCGGCCACGCTGCTCTCCAATGTCGAGGCCATCAAGGTGCAGCGGGACAGGATCGTCCGGGAGCTCGGGCAGCTCGGTCTGACCCCGGCGCCGTCGGATGCCAACTTCGTATTCTTCTCCGGACTCGAGGATCCCCGGCTGGTCTGGGAGGGACTGCTCGAGGCCGGAGTCCTCATCCGTGACGTCGGGATCCCGGGCTCCCTGCGGGTCACCGCCGGGACCGAGCAGGAGACGACGGCGTTCCTCACGGCACTGAGGCGTATCCTCGGGCCTGCAGGAGGGTCGGCGCCGCAGACAGCGGGGTCATAGCCATCGGGGAGCAGGGTCCTCCGGGAGGTCGCCCAGAGGCTTCGGACCACCGCCGGTCGACCCTTGACAAGGCGATACACCACCCATCGAGCCGCGCCCGGACGATTCGAGGCGCACAGAAGGAATGCCATGACAGTTGATGATGCCCGCGGACGTACGGCACGCATCGAGCGGTCCACGAGCGAGTCCAGCGTGATCGTGGAGCTCGATCTGGACGGCACCGGAGAGTCCTCGATCAGCACCACCGTGCCGTTCTTCGATCACATGCTGACCGCCCTGTCCAAGCACTCCCTGATCGACCTGCGGATCGAGGCCTCGGGAGACACGCACATCGACGTCCACCACACGGTCGAGGACACCGCCATCGCCATCGGCGAGGCACTCCGGACGGCGCTGGGGACCAAGGCGGGTATCCGCCGCTTCGGCGAGGCGACGGTCCCGCTCGACGAGGCACTGGCCATGGCGGTCGTGGACATCTCCGGGCGTCCGTTCCTGGTTCACGGGGGGGAGCCCGCGGGACAGGAGTACCACCTGATCGGCGGGCACTTCACCGGATCGCTCACGCGGCACGTCCTGGAGGCCATCGCGCTGCACGCCCACATCTGCCTCCACGTCACGCTGATCGCCGGGCGGGACCCCCACCACATCGCCGAAGCCCAGTTCAAGGCCCTCGCCCGCGCCCTGCGGACGGCGGTCGAACCGGATCCGCGCGTGGAGGGCATCCCGTCCACGAAGGGAGCATTGTGAGCGCGCGGACCGTCACCGTGCTCGACTACGGCTCCGGCAACGTCCGGTCCGTGGTGCGGGCCCTCGAGCACGTCGGTGCCGAGGTAGTCCTGAGCGCGAAGCCCGACGACGTCCTGAACGCCGACGGGCTGCTGGTCCCCGGCGTGGGCGCCTTCGCGGCCGTCATGGACGGACTCAGGAGCGTCGATGCCCTACGCATGATCGGGCGCAGGGTCGCCGGCGGCCGGCCCGTGCTCGGCATCTGCGTGGGTCTGCAGATCCTGTTCGACGAGGGCGTGGAGCACGGCGTCCGGACGCCGGGCATGGGGGAATGGCCCGGGACGGTGGAGCGGCTCAAGGCCGACGTCGTCCCGCACATGGGCTGGAACACGGTGCAGCCTCCCGCCCGGAGCGTCCTGTTCGACGGGATCGCCGACGAGCGCTTCTACTTCGTCCACTCCTACGGCGTACAGGACTGGTCCTTCGACGTCACCCAGCCGGACATGAAGCCGCCCCAGGTCACCTGGGCCGACCACGGGGGCCCCTTCGTCGCCGCCGTCGAGAACGGACCCCTCAGCGCCACCCAGTTCCACCCGGAGAAGTCCGGCGACGCCGGTGCCCAGCTGCTGCGGAACTGGATCGGGGCGCTGTGACCCGGTGCTGAGCCTGATCCTGATGGGCGTCGCGGGCCTGCTCGTCGGGGGAGCCTTCTCCCTGCGGGGTCAGGACTTCCCGCGCTGGGTGTGGATCGCCTTCCTCGCCCTGGCCGGCCTCGCCCTCGTCGCCGCCTACCTGTTCACCCTCCCGGGCGATTAGCCCGATCCCCCCGCCGACCGACCGCACGAAAGCAGACCATGAGCCCCCTCACCGATTCCCCAGTCCTCGAACTCCTTCCCGCCGTCGACGTGGCCGACGGCCAGGCCGTGCGCCTCGTCCAGGGCGAGGCCGGCAGCGAGACCAGCTACGGCGATCCGCTCGACGCCGCCGAGGCCTGGCAGCGGGACGGGGCGCAGTGGGTGCACCTCGTGGATCTCGACGCCGCGTTCGGTCGCGGCTCCAACAAGGACCTGCTCGAGCGGGTGGTGAGGCACCTCGACATCAAGGTGGAGCTCTCCGGGGGTATCCGGGACGACGAGTCGCTCGAAGCGGCTCTGGAGCTCGGCGCCACACGCGTCAATCTCGGCACGGTGGCGCTGGAGAATCCGGAGTGGACCGAACGGGCGATCGCCCGCTACGGCGACGCGATCGCCGTCGGGCTCGATGTCCGCGGGACCACGCTGGCCGCCCGCGGCTGGACGCAGGAGGGCGGTGACCTGTGGGAGGTCCTCCAGCGACTCGAGGACGCCGGCTGCGCCCGGTACGTCGTCACGGACGTGACGAAGGACGGCACCCTGAAGGGACCGAACCTGGAGCTGCTGCAGGAGGTCCTCGCCCGCACCGCCCGCCCGGTGGTGGCCTCGGGCGGCATCTCGAGCCTGGACGACATCGCAGCGCTCCGCGAGCTCGTGCCCCAGGGTCTCGAGGGAGCTATTGTCGGCAAGGCGCTCTACGCCGGGGCCTTCACCCTCCCGCAGGCCCTGGACGTGGCAGGGCTGCCCGGCGCCGACGCGTGAAGCGCGAGCTGCCCGCCCACATCGCCGCAGCCCTCGGGGGGAACAGGGCGGACTCCGCTGGGCAGGCGTGGGCCGGCAGGGACCTTTCCGGCCCGGACAATCCCCTCCACGCCTTCGACGACGACGACGGCGCGGCCGACGCGGGACTGACCATAGCCCTGGAGAGCCTCCGCGTGCCGACCGATCAGCCCGGACCCGGTGAACGCGCCGTCTTCGGAGCACTCACCACCGCCCGGGTATTCATCCCGATCGTGGCGGAGGTGAGTGCTCACGCACGGACCGACGCCGGGCTGCAGGCCGACAAGGAGGCCGACATGTCCCTCGTGACCCTGTCGGCACCCGACGGGCGCAAGGCACTCCCGGTCTTCTCCTCCACCCCGGCGCTGCAGCGGTGGCATCCGGAGGCCCGGCCCGTGGCGGTCTACGCGGCGCGGGCAGCCCTCGCGGCGGCGTCGGAGAGCGCCGAACTGCTCGTGCTCGATCCGGGGGCCGCCCTGACCTTCGTCCTGAGGCGACCGGCCGTCTGGGCGCTGGCGCAGCAGCTCGCGTGGACGCCCTCCTACGAGGACGCCGGGTTGGCCGAGCTCATCGGGGCCACCGCGCAGACCCTGCCGGATGTCGTGTCGGTGGGAGTCCGGCCCGCCGCCGGCGTCGTGACAAGGACCGCCGACGGCAGCGTTGCCGGCGGTGGCGGGCCCGGCCCCGAGCTCCGCCTGGACCTGCGGCTCAGAGCCGGTCTGACCCCCGACGCCGTGCGCCACACCGTCTCGTCCCTCCGCGCGAAGCTCCTCGCCCTCCCGGACGTTGTGGAGCGCGTGGACTCGCTCGACATCAAACTCCTCCGCTGACGAATCCGTCGGCACAGAAAGACTGGCCGTGAACTTCGCCGTATACCGGGACCTGCTCAGCATCCGCGCCGTCAGGACCCTCCTGCTGGTCGGCATGATCGCCCGCTTCCCGCACTCCGCCGCGGGCGTGCTCCTCACGCTGCACGTGGTCCAGACCCTCGAGCGCGGGTACGCCGAGGCAGGTGCCGTCGCGGCGATCGTCACGATCGGCATCGCCGTCGGAGCGCCGTGGCGGGGTCGGCGCATCGATACCGTGGGCCTGCGCCGGGCGCTCATCCCCTCGATCGTCGCGGAAGCGCTCATCTGGTCGATCGCCCCGCACCTGCCGTACCGGTGGCTCCTGGTTGCCGCGCTGGTCGGCGGACTGTTCACGCTCCCGGCCTTCTCCGTGATCCGGCAGGCGCTGGGCGTACTCGTGGACGGTGACCGGCGGCGGACGGCGTTCACCCTCGACGCGATCTCCACCGAGGTCATCTTCATGGCAGGACCGGCCGTGGGCATCGTGCTGGCAACCCAGGTGTCCACGATTCTCGGCCTGACGCTGGTGGGCCTGGCCACAGCCTCCGCCGGGATCTTCCTCCTGTGGTTCAATCCGCCCACCCGCTCGGACCAGTTGCCCGACGCCGCCCTGCTGTCCGCCGCAGCGCCTGCCGATGTCATGGAAGCAGCCGCTGATCTCATCGGCCTGCCGACCGATCTGCCCCCGCTCCGGCCACGCGGTTCACTCCTGCGCCGCGGGGTCAGGAGGGCGCTGCCGTGGCTGACCGTACCGCTGGTCATGGTCATGGTGATCGCCGTGGGAGCCGGCCTCGTCCTCTCGGGGTCCGAGGTGGGCATGGTCGCCGCGCTCGAACTCTCGGGGGCCGAGGGCCGGCTCGGGATCGTCTTCGCCGCCTGGTGCGCCGCCTCCGTGGTGGGAGGGCTGATCTACGGCGCGCTGCACCGCCCCGTCCCGCCCGCGCTGCTCCTGCTGGGCATGGCGCTCCTGAGTCTTCCCCTGGGCCTCGCCGGCAGCACCCTGTCGCTGGCGCTGCTCTCCATCCCCGCGGGTCTGCTCGTGGCCCCGGTGCTCTCGGCCGCCTCGGAGAAGGTTGCCGATCTCGTGGCCGAGGACCGCAGGGGCGAGGCCATGGGATGGTACGGCTCCGCGCTGACCTCCGGGGTGGCGCTCGGTGCACCGGTGGCGGGAGTGCTCATCGACGCCGTCGATCCCTGGGCAGGTTTCACCGCCGTGGCCGCAGTGGCTGCCGCGATCGCCCTGATCGGTCTCGTGGTTCGTGACCGGGGGCAGCGGGCGGTCCCAGCCCGCTCGTCAGCCTGAGGCCGCCTCCCGGCCTGAGCCAGCGCCCCGGCCGGAGCTGGAGAGCAGGCCGCCGGGGAGCGAAAAGTCAGTTGACGGGGCCGGTGTACTTCTCTCCAGGGCCCTTCCCGGGCGGATCGGGGATGATCGACGCCTCGCGGAACGCCAGCTGCAACGACCTCAGGCCGTCGCGCAGCGGTCCGGCATGCTGGGAGCCGATCTCCGGTGCGGCCGCCGTCACGAAACCGGCCAGTGCGGTGATCAGCTTCCGCGCCTCGTCGAGATCCTTGAGCTGCTCGGCGTCGTCCTCCTGGGCCAGACCGCACTTCACCGCCGCCGCGCTCATCAGATGGACGGCCGAGGTGACGATCACCTCGACGGCTGCCACCTCGGAGATGTCCCGCATCTGCTGACGGACGCCCTGCTCCACGTCGTCCGCGGGGTCCGGGGTTCCTGCCGCCCGCTCCTGCTCCTCGGCGAAGCTGCGCCGTGATGCCTCCGGCCCATCGTCGTCGGGTGAGTGCTGCGGATTGTCGTGTGGCATGTTCATACTGGTAAGCTTGGCATAGACCAACCGGTCACGATTACTCGTCATGCTCCTGCGAGGGAGCAGCGAGGTGCCGGTCTGCAAGCGGAGACCTCTCCCACCCGCGTTTGCCTGGTGCAGCCCCACGGCCGCATTGCAGGCAGCCGGGTCACCTGGTCGGACCTGTTGATCGGTCAGGAGTGGGAACTCCTGACGACCACCCAGGACCGGATCTCGAGGCCTCCGATTGCGCATGCGATGGGAGGCCTTCTTTCGTCCGCACGCGGTGTCCGCTCGGAAATCCACAGGAGTCACACATTAGCGAGCCAAGAATCAACGATCGTATCCGCGTCCCCGAGGTGCGGCTGGTCGGGCCTGCCGGCGAACAGGTGGGCATCGTCCGTATCGAGGACGCTCTCCGCCTTGCCGCCGAATCCGATCTGGATCTGGTCGAGGTAGCTCCGCAGGCAAAGCCGCCGGTGGCGAAGCTCATGGATTTTGGCAAGTACAAGTACGAAGCGGCCGTCAAGGCCCGCGAGGCGCGGAAGAACCAGACCAACACGGTGCTGAAGGAGATCCGCTTCCGGCTCAAGATCGACACGCACGACTACGAGACGAAGCGTGGGCATGCCCTGCGCTTCCTCGGTGCCGGCGACAAGGTCAAGGCCATGATCCAATTCCGCGGACGCGAGCAGCAGCGGCCCGAGATGGGCATCCGCCTGCTGCAGAAGTTCGCCGAGGACGTCTCCGAGGTAGGGGTCATCGAGTCCACCCCGCGCATCGACGGCCGCAACATGGTCATGGTCATCGGACCCACCAAGAACAAGGCCGAGGCGAAGGCCGAGGCGCGGCGTGCAACGCAGCGGGCCGACGCGAAGGCTGCGAACGAAGCCGCCAAGACCGGCGGTGAGCCCCCCCGTGTCCAGACGTCCGGTTCGGGCAACGCTCCCATGACGCAGTCCCTGGCGGATCTGCTGCCCGAGGGCTACTCGATCACCTCGGAGCCGGAGGCGCCCGCGAAGGACGCTCCCGCAGAGGGAGCGGCGGCTGCCGGATCCACGGAGAACACCTCCACTGAGAACACCTCGACCGGGAACACCTCGACGGACACTGCGGCGACGACGTCGGAGACGACCACTACTGCCCCCGCACCTGCAGCGCAGGAGACTGCGACCAACGAGACCACCGCTCCTGCGGCACCGAAGGCAGCGCCGACCCGAGCGGCGTCGGCACCTCGGGCGGCAGCACCCAGGACGTCCGCACCCCGGACATCTGCACCCCGGACGTCTGCACCCCGCACAGCGGCTCCTCGGGCAGCAGCACCGCGGCCGGCGGCAGAACGCCCCGAGGCGAGCCGTCCGGCGGCGCCGCAGTCCGAGGCACCTGCCACGGGCGGCACAGGCGCAGCTCCCAAGCCCGCCGGGACCGGCAAGCCCAGGCCGATGCCGAAGCCAGGCGCGCCTAAGCCGTCGGCCACCCCGAAGCCGGCTGGACGGACCGCGCCTCCCAGGAGTCCGTCCGGCGGGTCGAAGCCCGAGAGCACGGACTAGGGCATCAGTCCTGGTCCGAGGGATCAGTCCACATACCAACCAGGCACCTATGGGTGCCGACGTCCGGGTGCATCCGCCCGGCTAGCAGAAGGAGATCGGTTCCCATGCCGAAGATGAAGACCCACAGCGGCGTCAAGAAGCGCATCAAGCTGACCGGCAGCGGCAAGCTCAAGCGCCAGCAGGCCAACCGCCGCCACTACCTCGAGCACAAGTCCTCGACCGTGAAGCGCCGGCTTGCCAGCGACCAGATCGTCTCGAAGGCCGACACCAAGGTCCTCAAGAAGATGCTCGGCATCTGACCACCCACCCACCTCTCGGGAAAGCGCCTGCGCGCACTGCGCAGCGCTGCGGCTGACGCCGTGACCGACAAGAATTGAAGGAGTACACACGTGGCACGTGTGAAGCGGGCAGTCAATGCCCACAAGAAGCGCCGGGTCGTCCTCGAGCGCGCCAAGGGCTACCGCGGGCAGCGTTCGCGCCTGTACCGCAAGGCCAAGGAGCAGCTGCTCCACTCGTTCGTCTACAGCTACGGCGACCGCCGCAAGCGCAAGGGTGACTTCCGTCGCCTGTGGATCCAGCGCATCAACGCCGCATCCCGCGCCAATGGCCTCACGTACAACCGCCTCATCCAGGGGCTGAAGGCCGCGGAGATCCAGGTTGACCGCCGTATGCTCGCCGATCTCGCCGTCACGGACGGTCCTGCCTTCGCAGCCCTGGTGGAGCTTGCCCGGACCGCCCTTCCGGCCGACACGTCGGCACCCGTCAAGGCTTCGGCCTAGGCGCAGCAGCTGTGGTCGGCCCATCGGCCGATCCGCTGTCCACGATGACTGCGAACGGACGCCCCCAGGCGCCACTGATGACCAACACCCAAGCTGACCGGGTGAAGGAGGTGGCACGCCTGGCCGGGCGTCCTTCGCGCTCAAGGCGTCGTGAGTTCCTCGCCGAAGGCCCGCAAGCCGCGAGAGAGGCCGTGCGGCTCCATCTCGGCAGAGTCGACGCCGGCGCCGACGGCGTCGTCGTGGATGTCTTCGCCACGGGCGAGGCACTGGCTCGTCATGACGACCTCGCGGCCCTGCTCGCGTCCCCCGACGCTCCCCGGCTCCGGAGGGTCACCCCTGAGGTCCTCGCCGCGATGTCCTCCACCGTCACACCGCAGGGCTTCATCGCCGTGTGCCGGTTCGTGGATACGTCCCTCGACGAGGTCCTCGCGTCGGGACCGCAGCTGATCGCCGTCCTGGTCGGGGTGCGGGACCCCGGGAACGCGGGGACGATCATCCGCGCGGCCGACGCCGCAGGAGCACATGCAGTGATCCTCACGGGGTCCAGTGTAGATCCCTACAACCCGAAGACCGTCCGCTCCACGGTGGGCTCGCTCTTCCATCTGCCCCTCGTCAACGGTGCCCAGCTCGAGGGCCTTACCGATCGGCTGCGCGGAGCGGGCCTGACGATCCTCGCCGCCGATGGCTACGGGACCACCGATCTCGATGAGCTGCAGGACGCCAGTGCGTCGCGCCGTATCGGGGTGACGCCGGAGGGCATTGCCCTGCGGCTCGACTCGCAACCTGCCCCACCGAGAGGGGACACGGTGCGCCTGGAGGATCCGGCCGCCTGGCTGTTCGGCAACGAGGCGCAGGGACTCGACGACACTGTCACGGAGGAGGCCGACGCCCGTGTCGCCGTGCCCATCTACGGCAGCGCCGAATCCCTCAATGTCGGTACGGCCGCGACGGTCTGCCTCTACGCCTCGGCACGCGCTCAGCGCGAGTCCTGAACCGCCCCGCGGTCGAGGCGCCCACTGAGAAGGGCGACGCCGAGTCCGAGGACCGCAAGACCTGCGCCCACGAGGGCAGGGGAGGTGAACCCCCATCCGGCGGTGATGACGGCTCCTCCCACCGCTGCTCCCAGGGCGTTGGCCGTGTTGAGCGCCGAGTGGTTCATCGACGAGGCCAGCGACGGTGCGCCGGGGGAGACGTCCAGGAGTCGTGCCTGCAGCGGCGGGATGAGCGTGGACCCACTGGCCCCGACGAGGAAGACGAACAAGCAGGCCGACCACGGGGTGGTGGCAGCGAGCGGGAACATCAGGAGCACCACCGTGATGGTTCCCATGACACCGTAGATGCTCCCCATGACCGAGCGGTCGGCGAGCCGGCCGCCCAGGATGTTCCCCACCACCATCCCCACGCCGTACAGGGCCACCACGAGTGGCAGCAGGGATACGTCGAGTCCGGCCACTTCCGTCATGATCGGTGAGATGAAGGAGTAGACGGCGAAGAAGCCGCCGAAACCCACGATCCCGATGAGCAGCGTCAGCCAGAGCTGCGGCCGGCGGAGCACGCTCAGTTCCGCCCGGATGCTTGCGCCCGGCCGCACGGGCACATCGGGCACGAAGATCCGGATGAGTACGACGGTCACACCACCGATCAGGCCCACCAGCAGGAACATGGAGCGCCAGCCGAACTGCTGGCCCAGCCAGGTGGCGAAGGGCACGCCCACCACGTTCGCGATGCTCAGCCCGAGCATCACCATGGAGATGGCGCGCCCGCGCCTGGCAGGGTCCGCCAGGGTCGCGGCGATGACCGCCGCGACCCCGAAGTACGCGCCGTGGGGGAGCCCGGACAGGAAGCGCGAGGCGAGCATCCAGCCGAACCCGGCGGCGAAGAAGGACGACAGGTTGGCCAGCGCGATGACCAGCATGAGGGCGATCGCCACGGCCCGCTGGGGCTTCTTCGCCCCGATGGTCGCCAGGATGGGAGCGCCGATCACCACGCCGAGCGCGTAGGCGGAGATCACATGACCGCCCTGCGCGTAGTCGATGCCGAGATCCGCCCGCATCTCCTCGAGCAGTCCCATGATGGTGAACTCGGTGGTCCCGATCGCGAAGCCGCCTGCGGCCAGCGCCGCGATCGCGAGGGCGAGTCGCCGACCAGCCAGGCGCTGACTGGGGAGCGGGGGAGCAGAAGTGGTCATGGTGTCCTTGCGGCAGAGATCGTCGAGGAGGTGGGTCGGCCGCCGAGCACGCCCGGGTGGGCGGAGGAGAGGGGCGACGCGGACGTCGTCGTCCTGAGCAACACTAGCCGCAGCACGATCCGGTGATCGTCGGCCCGGCCTCGCTACACTCGATCGGTGACCACCCCAGCCTCAGGATTGCTCCTCCAGATCGTCGGAGCGGCCGTCGTCGACTCCCTTGAGCTGCCCACGCGTCTCCTCGTGGCCCGGCGCTCGTCCCCGCCCCAGCTCGCCGGTCTCTGGGAGTTCCCGGGCGGGAAGGTCGAGGCGGGCGAGAGCTGCGAGGAGGCTCTGCACCGTGAGCTCGACGAGGAACTGGGCGTCGCCCTCCGGCTCGGCGGGGAGATCGAGGGGCCGGGTGAGCAGGGGTGGCCGCTGAACGGGAGGGCCGCGATGCGCGTGTGGTTCGCCGAGGTGACGGACGGACGGCCCACGGCGCTGCAGGACCACGACGATCTCCGGTGGGTGGACCTGGCCGAGGGCGGCGCTGTGGAGGACCTTCCCTGGATCCCTGCCGACAGACCCATCCTCACCGCGCTCCGTTCACTGCTTCCCGGCCCGGGCGCAGAATCACCCGATCAGAAGAGGGAGGCCTGAGCCGGTCCGACCGGCAGACCGGAGGGAGGCGCGGGGGTCATAGGTGTGGTCGCGCCGCCCGGTGTGGGCGACAGATTGCGGAAGAAGCCGGCACCGGCGGACAGGCCGTGCTTCGACCGGAAGATCCTGATCCTGCCCGTGAGCCAGTCCCGGTACTCCTTGGTCGCGTAGCTGCCCCCGCTGTACAGCTGCTCGTACTTCGGCACGAGGAGCGGGTAGTGGCGCGCGAGCCACTGCATGAACCACTCCCGTGAGCCGGGACGCAGATGGAGCGGGCCGGCGCTGACACCAGTGGCTCCGGCCGCAACGAGAGCACCGAACAACCGGTCGAGGGACTCGTCGCCGTCTGTCAGCCAGGGGAGGATCGGCATGGCCATGACGTTGCACGGCAGACCCGCCTCGCGCAGCCGGGAGATCAGGGCCAGCCGCGCCCTCGGGGAGGGCGTCCCGGGTTCGATCGCCTCGGCGAGGGCCGGATCCACGAGAGCCAGCGAGATGCCCATGCCGATGCTCACAGATTGTGACGCCTCGCTGAGCAGGGGGATGTCGCGTGCCAGCAGGGTGCCCTTCGTCAGGATGGAGAACGGGGTACCCGACTCGGCGAGCGCCGTGATGATGCCCGGCATGAGCCGGTACCGGCCCTCGGCGCGCTGGTAGGGGTCGGTGTTCGTGCCGAGGGCCACGTGCTCGTGCTTCCAGGACGGGCGGGCCAGTTCGCGCCTGAGTACCTCCGCGGCGTTGATCTTCACCACGAGCTGGGCGTCGAAGTCGAGCCCGGTGTCGAGATCGAGATAGCTGTGCGTCTTGCGGGCGAAGCAGTACACGCAGGCGTGGGAGCACCCCCGGAACGGGTTGATGGTCCAGGAGAAGGGCATGGACGACGTGGGCGGCACCCGGTTCAGTACCGACTTGGCGGCAACCTCGTGGAACGTGATCCCGCCGAACTCCGGGGTGCGCAGGGAACGGACGAGACCGGCGAGGGGCAGCAGCGCGGGCGAGGCGGCTGCATCGCCGTCGTCCGTGATCCGCTGCTCCTGCCACCGCATGGAACTATTAGAACACGTGTTCTAGTGCGCTGTCAGGATCTGTCCGCCTGTCCTAGGCTGACTGGATGATCCTGCTGACCGGCTTCGAACCCTTCGGGGGAGAGGCCACCAATCCGTCCTGGCTCGCTGCGCGCCAGGCTTCCGAGCTGCTGCGGGCGCAGGGGCACGAGGCCGTCGCCGTCGAGATTCCGTGCGTCTTCGGAGCCGGTCTCGCCGTGCTGGACGCCGCCCTCGTCGAGCACCGCCCGGACACGGTCCTGTGCGTGGGGCAGGCGGGTGGGCGGGAGCGCATCTCGCTGGAGCGCGTGGCGATCAACGTCGACGATGCGCGGATCCCGGACAACGCCGGCAACCAGCCGATCGACGAACCCGTGGTGGACGGCGGGCCGGCGGCGTACTTCTCCACGCTGCCCATCAAGGCCTGCAGGCAGGCGCTGGTCGCCCTCGACATCCCGGCCGAGGTGTCCCAGACGGCAGGGACCTACGTGTGCAATCACCTCTTCTACGGGCTCATGCACCTACTCGCGGATCGTCCTGAGGTGAGGGGCGGGTTCATCCACGTGCCGTACTCCCTCGAGCAGGGGCGATCGAACGGTCAGCCGGGACTCTCGATCGATGCCATGGCGGCCGGGCTCGTGGCCATCGCGACGACGACGGCGAGCACCACGCGTGACCTCCGCGTCACCGCCGGCGCGGAGCACTGACCCGGGATCCGTCGCCCGTCGCGCCGCTGGGTCCCTGTACCCGTAGGGAGCGCAGGGCCGCCCTGACGGGCCGCAGTGGACGCTCGGTGTAGCCGCCGTCGGCCAGTCCCGCGCGGCGCTCGAACGCATTGCGCGACGCCGGATCGCCCGTCCGAAGTAGCGAGTAGCCGGCTGCCAGCAGATAGGCGGGGAGGAACGGCAGGCCCAGGCAGGCGGCGTACTGGTGCGTGTGGCGCGCCTCGTGCTCGAGCAGCCGGGTGAAGCCGGCGTGTGCCCGCTGCGGAGCGCTGCCGCGGAGCAGCACCACGCTGCCGATCGTGAACGCCCGGGCTGTGGGCAATCTCCGGCGATACCCCTCGGCCAGCAGCAGGCCGAGCGGGCCGGGGGAGATCCGGCAGCCGGACAGCCGAGCCACCGCCAGGCCGACGGGCGTGGACAGATTCATCCAGTTGAGGAGGGGAACGAGCCGTCGCTGCATGCGCTCATCCTAGTGACGCCCCCGGTACGCTCCGGAGCGAGCCGCCCCACGGTTGCGGCGCCGTCGACCCGGTCGCCTAGACTTGACACGCCGGAGCGGCCCCGCCGTGGACCGGTTCCTTCCAGTTTTCCTGTTCCCGTCGGCAGTGGCTCCCCGTAGTGGAGCCATCGCGGCCTGTCCGAGAGTGCAAGGTATCCCACCTCCATGACCGAAACCCCAGAGAACCCCGGGCACACCGGCCCCGAGGCGACGGTTCCCGACCCGCTGGATCCCACCTCGGTCGCAGCCGCCGTCGACACCGCGCTGGCCGCCATCGCCGCTGCGGCAGATCTGGACGGGCTCAAGGCTGTGCGGATCGCGCACACGGGTGAGAAGTCGCCTCTTAGCCTGGCGAACCGGGGGATCGGGGCGCTGCCGAAGGAGCAGAAGTCGGCGGCGGGCAAGAACATCGGCCCGGCACGCGGCCGCATCAACCAGGCACTCACCACACGGACCGCTGAGCTCGAGGCCGAGCGCGACGCGCGGATCCTCGTCGAGGAGGCCGTCGACGTGACGGCAGCCCCCCGCCGTCGGCGGCACGGCGCGCGCCATCCGCTCTCCACGCTGCAGGAGCGGGTCAGCGACGTCTTCGTCAGCATGGGCTGGGAGATCGCCGAGGGGCCCGAGCTCGAATCGGAGTGGCTGAACTTCGACGCCCTGAACTTCAAGCCGGACCACCCGGCACGCGAGATGCAGGACACCTTCTTCGTGGAGCCGCTCGACGCGCACCTCGTGCTGCGCACGCACACCTCGCCCGTGCAGATCCGATCGATGCTCGAGCGTGAGCTGCCCATCTACGTGCTGTGCCCGGGCAAGGTGTTCCGCACCGACGAACTCGACGCCACCCACACCCCGGTCTTCCACCAGTTCGAGGGCCTCGCGATCGACAAGGGCCTCACCATGGCCGATCTCGTGGGCACGCTCGAGTACTTCACGCAGCAGCTCTTCGGCGACGAGGCCAAGGTGCGCCTGCGCCCCAACTTCTTCCCCTTCACCGAGCCGAGCGCCGAGCTCGACATCTGGCACCCGGGCGCCAAGGGCGGCGCGCGCTGGATCGAGTGGGGTGGTTGCGGCATGGTCAATCCCAATGTGCTGCGGGCCACCGGCATAGACCCGGAGGTCTACTCCGGCTTCGCCTTCGGTATGGGGATCGAGCGGGCGCTCATGTTCCGCAACGACGTCGTCGATATGCACGACATGATCGAGGGCGACGTCCGTTTCAGCGACCACTTCGGGATGGAGATCTAGATGAGAATCCCACTGTCCTGGCTGCGCGAGTACGCAGCCGTGCCCGCGGACGCCACCGCGGAAGACGTGATGGCCGAGCTCGTGAAGGTGGGCCTCGAGGAGGAGGACGTCCACCGTCCCACCGACGAGCTCAGCGGCCCCATCGTGGTGGGCCAGGTGCTCAGCAAGATCGCGGAGCCCCAGACCAACGGCAAGACCATCAACTGGTGCCAGGTCCGCGTGGTGCCCGAGGGTGAGGAGCAGACCCTCACGGGCGAGGGGATCGACCCCTCGGGCGTGCAGGGCATCGTGTGCGGCGCGCACAACTTCGAGGAGGGCGACAAGGTGGTGGTCACGCTGCCGGGCGCCGTCCTGCCCGGTGACTTCCGCATCAGCCCCCGCAAGACCTACGGTCACGTCTCGGCCGGAATGATCGCATCGGTGAAGGAGCTCGGCATCGGGGAGGACCACGACGGCATCCTCGTGCTCTCCACCCTCGGGCTGGACCCCGAGGTGGGTGCCGACGCCATGGACCTCCTCGGACTGTACGACGAGGCGGCCGAGATCAATGTGACACCGGATCGCGGCTACTGCTTCTCCATCCGCGGTGTGGCGCGCGAGTACGCCCACGCCACCGGGACGGCCTTCACCGACCCGGCCGACGCCGTCGTCGTGCCCGCCGCTGCGGGTGAGGGGTACCCGGTGCGCCTCGCCGACGAGGCGCCGATCTACGGCGTGGACGGCTGCGACCGCTTCGTGGCCCGCACCGTTCGCGGCGTCGACCCCACCCGCCCCACCCCGCCGTGGATGTCCGCGCGCCTGCGCCTGGCCGGTATCCGGTCGATCTCGCTCGTGGTGGACATCTCCAACTACGTGATGCTCGAGCTCGGTCAGCCCCTGCACTTCTATGACCGCGACACGCTCTCCGGTGAGATCGTGGTGCGCCGCGCCATCGAGGGTGAGACGCTGCGGACCCTCGATGACAGGGAGCGCGCACTCGACGTCGGGGATCTCCTCATCACCGACGCGTCCGGGCCCATCGGTATCGCCGGGGTCATGGGAGGCGCGTCCACCGAGGTGTCGGACAGCACCGTGGACGTCGTCATCGAGTCGGCCCACTTCGACCCCGTGAGCATCGGACGTTCCCGCCGTCGCCACAAGCTCCCGTCGGAGGCGTCGAGGCGCTTCGAGCGCGATGTCGACTGGCAGATCGCCGACGTCGCCGCACAGCGCGCCGTCGATCTCCTCCTCGAGCTCGCCGGCGGCACGGCAGACGACGCCGTGACCGACGTCGGGCAGGCACCCGCGCCCCGCGTGATCGAGCTCGCCGCCGATTTCCCGGCGCGCCTGATCGGCCGCGAGTTCACCGAGGACCAGATCACGGGCACGCTCACCGATCTCGGTGCCGGGGTGGAGCCGGTCGACGGCGGCTACCGCGTCACGGCGCCGAGCTGGCGCTCGGATCTGGAGACGCGCGAGGACCTCACCGAGGAGATCATCCGCCTCGTGGGGTACAGCACCATCCCGTCCACGCTTCCCGTGGCGCCTCCCGGTCGCGGTCTGACCCGCGTGCAGCAGCAGCGCCGTCGGCTCCTGAACGCCCTTGCCGCGGCGGGGCTCACCGAGGTGCTGTCCTACCCGTTCGTCAGCGAGCAGGCCAACGCGCTCTTCGGCACGTCCGAGGAGGGAGCAGCCGCACCGGCGGTCCGGCTCGCCAATCCGCTCAGTGCGGAGCGCGCCTACTTGCGGCGGTCCGTCCTGCCCGGCCTCATCGAGGTGGCCAAGCGGAACCACTCGCGTGGCTTCCGCGATCTCGCCCTGTTCGAGTCGGGGTCCGTCTTCCTGCCGGGTGAGCAGATGGGAACGAAGACGATCCCGCCGCTGGGCATCAAGCCCGACGACGACGTCCTCGACGCCCTCTACGACGGGATCCCGCACCAGCCGCAGGTCATCGCCGGGCTGTTCACGGGTCTCGAGGTGCCGCCGTCCGCCGGAGTGGAGGCGCGGGCCTGGGACTGGGCCGACGCCGTCGACGTCGTGCAGCTCATGGGGAGCGTGACCGGCGTGGACGTGGTGGTGCGGCAGGGCAGTCACCAGGCGTTCCACCCCGGGCGGATCGCGGAGTTCGTGCTGCGCAGCGGTGAGGTGCTCGGTCACGCCGGGGAACTGCACCCGAAGGTCAGCGCGTTCCACGATCTGCCGGCCCGGACCGTGGCGTTCGAGATCGACGTCGACCGCCTGTTCGACGCCGCCGCCGACATCATCGTGGCCCGCTCGCTGTCCACGTATCCGACGGCGACGCAGGACGTGGCGCTCGTGGTGGACTCCGCCGTCGTCGCCGGTGACGTGCTGGAGACCCTGCGGGAGGGTGCGGGAGAACTGCTCGAGGACGTCAGCCTGTTCGACGTCTACACCGGACCCGGCATCGCCGAGGGCAGCACGTCACTCGCCTTCGCCCTGCGCTTCCGGGCGCCCGACAGGACGCTGACGGCCGAGGAGGCCAGCGCTGCACGCGATGCCGCGGTGGCGCTCGCGGGGGAGCGGTTCGGGGCCGTGCAGCGCTGAACCGGTCCTCTCGACCCGGCCGGCGCCCGGCCGAGAGGACCGTTCCGGACCCTACGGGACCAGCAGAACCTTGCCTGTGGTCTTCCGACCCTCGAGATCCTCGTGGGCCTGGGCGGCATCGCCCAGCGCGTAACGGGCTCCGATCCGCACGTCGAGCTGTCCGGCCAGGACGGCGTCGAAGAGTTCGGAGGACCGCCAGCGCCGCTCCTCCGGGGTGCGCACATAGTGCACGATCGACGGGCGCGTGAGGTAGAGCCCGCCGCTGCTGTTCAGCAGCTGCGGATCGACCGGCGGTACCGGGCCGGAAGCTCCACCGAAGAGCACCATGGTGCCCCGGATGCGCAGCGAGCGCAGCGACTCGTCGAAGGTCGCCTTGCCCACGCCGTCGTACACCACGTCCACGCCCACGCCGTCGGTCAATGACATGACGGCGTCGGCGAAGCCCTCGTAGCCGAGCACCTCGTCGGCGCCGGCTCCGCGGGCCAGGTCCTCCTTCTCGGGGGTGGAGACGGTGGTGAAGACGCGGGCGCCCTTGGCCTTGAGGAGCTGGATGATGAGCAGCCCGACGCCGCCGGCGCCGGCATGGACGAGCACCGTGTGCTCCGGCTGCACCTCGAAGGTCGAGTTGATGAGGTAGTGCGCGGTCATGCCTTGCAGGGGGAGCGCCGCCGCGGTCTCGAGGTCGACGCCGTCGGGCACGGGCAGGGCGCGGTCCGCGTCCACGAGTGCGTACTCGGCGTAGGTTCCCTTGCCTTCGGCGAAGGCCACGCGGTCTCCCGCGCTGTAGTCGGTGACGCCCTCACCGACGGCTTCCACGGTCCCGGCGGCCTCGGCTCCCGGGGTGAACGGGTGCTCCACGGGGTACACGCCGCTGCGCTGGTAGGTCTCGATGAAGTTGACTCCTGCGGCGGCGACCTTCACGAGGAGCTGGCCGGGACCCGGTTCCGGCCGGTCGGCGGAGGCGAGGGTGAGGACCTCGGGTCCGCCGGACTGCTGGACGACGATTGCTGAGGACATGATGAGTGTTCCTTTCCGTGGCGTCCCTCCATGCTAGGGCCGGTGCTTCGCCGTTGGCCCCGATGGGCTCGGGTCACCCCTCCGACGTCGGAGCGTCCCCGATACTGATCGTCTCCATCGCGCTGCCGGAGCGTCCCTGCAACCGCCGGCGCATGGACAGTGCGATGCGGGAGGCCTGCACCTTGGCCAGCTCGGCCTTCGGCCCGGCGTAGTGCTCGTCGAGCGTCGCCGACCACAGTGTCAGCCAGCGCTCGAAGTGCGCGGCTGTCAGCGGGACCTGTCGATGAAGCTCCAGATGCGGTTCGAGGGCATTGCGACGGTAGAGCCCGGCCTTGAACAGCACGGTCTCCCAGAAGTCGCAGATGATCGGCAGGTGCGCCTGGAGATCCATCCGGGCCACGTCCACGAAGATCGGCCCCAGCAGCTCGTCGGCGAAGGCGCGCCGGTAGAACGCGGTGAGGAGGGTCTCGACGTCGTCGCGGTCCTGCAGGTCAGCTCGAATGGTAGCCACGCACTCATTCTACGTTTCGTAGAAAAGCTGTAGATTTGCAGCATGGCCGGCATGGATTCTGAGCGCCTTCGATGGACAAGCTCGAGTACGTTCCGCGTGATCGCGACGGCCTGGATCATCGCCGGCGGACTGACCGCGGCAGTGACGGGGCCACTGCACCTCGAGTACGGCTCGTGGGCCGCCGCCTATCAGGTTCTCGTGGCCGGCATTGCCCAGAGTGCCTTCGGCATTGCGCAGGCAGCCCTGGCGCCGCAGCCACTGTCACGGAGCACTGTCGCAACGGAGCTGGTCGCCTGGAATCTGGGCAGTCTGGCGGTACTCGCCGGCACAGTGCTCGGCGCACCGCTGATCGTCGACGCCGGTGGTGTGGTGCTCGTGGTCGCCCTCGCGCTGCTGATCCGGACGGTGCGGGGGAAGGGCGACGGGCCTGCGTGGGCGCTGTGGACCTACCGGCTCCTGCTCGTCGTCATCCTCACGAGTATCCCTATCGGCCTGACGCTGGCCCACCTGCGCGCACCGTAGGTCCGCAGCGGGCCGAGCACCGGCGGACCAGAGCCCACTCTGCGTCGTGCGTCCTCCTGTCCCGTCGCGGGCCCCAGGTGCAGCCGACGACATCGCCGTGCGGCGGCGTCGTCGATCCTGGGCTGCCGTTCGGAACGGGTCGGTTAGGCTGAACCGCCTGAGGAAGGGGCGGTCATGTGGCATGAGATGGGACTGACGTGGGCCGACGCCCTCCGGGTCGTGGTCTCCACCGTCGGTCTGTATCTGCTCATGCTGACCCTCATCAGGGTCATGGGGCAACGGACGATGGCGCGCCTGTCCAATTTCGATCTCGCCGCAGCGGTGGCACTCGGAGCCGTGATCGGTCGCGCGATCCTCGGCTACACCCCGACGCTGGTGGCGGGTGCCTTGGGTGTCATCACCTTGCTGGTGTTGCAGGCGGTTACTGGACAGTTACGCCGGTTCCCGAAGGGACTGAATGCGGTCAGCAACAGGGCGTATGTGCTCATGGCAGGAGAGCGCATCGTGATGGCGAACCTGCGGCGCACCCATGTCGCCGAGCACGAGATCACCGCGCGGCTGCGCCTGGCCGGCATCCGCAGTTGGTCGGAAGTGGCCTGTGTGATCCTGGAATTGACCGGAGAGATCAGCGTTCTACGGCGCGGCATGCCTATCGAGCGGGGCATGCTGGAAGATGTGGTGGGTGCAGAATTGGTTCCCGCAGCATTCCTCGCCGATCCGGAGAACTAGATAGACCTCGGATCCAGCCGCGTTTTACCGCGGAAGATGGCTGACCTCAAGGGTCCTGGCGATCCAGACCATTGCGCTCAGGCTCGGGTCGCGGAATGACCGAGATCGATCGACTCGCCCGCTTCCTCGCTGCGTATGATGACCAGTTGCGCACCGATGCCGAGATCCTCGGTGCCATCACAGTGACCCGGCACCATGCATTGCATCTGGTGACGTTCATGCACGGACGTGGCTTCGTCACCTACAAGGAGCTGGGCGAAGTCGGCGCGGAGAGCATACCGAGGATAGTGGGGGACGTCGTCGCCCACTATCGGGCCAACCCGGAGATTCGCCTGGTCGAATGGAAGACTCGTGGACACGACCATGCGCCCGGACTGCATGAGGCTCTGCTGGAGAACGGCTTCGTTGGGGGCGAGCCGGAATCGATCATGATCGGCGAGGCGAAGGCATTGAGCGTCGAGGTTCCACTACCCGCCGAGGTGACGATCCGACAGGTCACGGACGAGCCGGACGTGCGCTCTGCAAGCGCCATGCAGGACGAGGTCTTCGGCAACGCGGTCACCCGCGAGTCGGCAGATGCCCTGCTCCGCCAGCTATCAGCCGGTGACGGTACGGAGCTCTGGGTGGCCGAGGCGAAGGGACAGATAGTCTGTGCCGGCCGGTTGGAGCCGGTTCCCGAAACAGAGTTCGCCGGCATCTGGGGAGGGGCGACCCGTAAGGAGTGGCGCGGCCACGGTATCTACCGGGCGCTGACAGCTCGACGGGCCCAGTCAGCGATCGAGAGGGGGAAGACCCTCATCCACAGCGACTCCACCGAATACTCGCGGCCCATTCTCGAGCGTTCCGGGCTCGTGAAGGTATCGACGACAACGCCCTATCTCTGGCGCCGCTGAGGACTGGATCGACGTGACAGCGTCAGTGCATCGTTCAGCGATGCGAAAGCTCGACGACGGCTTGATCACTTCGGACCTTGCAGCCACTCCTGTCGACTGATCCGGAACTGCAGCTGGTAGCTGTCGATCTGCAGGAATTGTCCGGGAGCACCTCGACCTGTTTCGCTCATACCGAGAGAGCGCAGGATGCTCACGGACGCTGTGTTCGCTTCAGGCGCTTCGGCCCAGATGCGGTCGAGCGACAGCTCGCCGAGACCGTAGGCGAGACCGGCCTCCGCCAGCCGGCGACCCAGTCCGTGCACCCAGCGGTGCGAGGGTCCAACGAGAAAGCCGAGTTCCTTATCCCTCGGATCGGCATCGTGCAGGTCCACGTATCCCACCACCTTGAGCAACAAGAGGCCGAAGACAGGGAGCGGGTCGGGTGGATGGAACCCGTCGACGGTTTCGTCGCCCTTGATCTGCTGGGCCTCCGCAGGACCGACGTCGTGGACCGGCAAATGTCAGCGGGGACGCTCGGCGCGCTAGGCTCAGCAATCTCGCATTCGGGAGGGCCCGCAATTCTCGGCCCGGATCCGCCCCGCCCGGTAGCAGGCCCTCACATAGGGTAGTTAGATGAGGGCCCCCCGCAACTCGCTATCGCCGGAATTGATCGTGGCTGCTTCCCTGGATGCCCTCGAACGCGACGGAGTCAAAGGGTTGAGCTTCCGCAAGCTGGGAGCTGCCCTCAACGTCGACCCGACTGCCCTGTATCGGCACTTCCGCAACAAGGATGAGCTCATCCTCGCCGTCACCGACAGCCTCATGGTCTCGGCGCTCGACGACTTCGAACCCGACGATGACTGGCTCGGGACCATCCGCGACCTCATGCACCGGGGCCGCCGCGCCTATCTCTCCCACCCGCATGCAGCGGTCCTCGGCGTCACGCGTGTCACCCGCCGACCCGGCGAGATCCGCATCGTGGAGGAGATCCTCGCAGCGCTGTCCCGAGGAGGCTTCGATCCGGAGGAGGCAGCGCGACTCTATCGCGTGATCGACGACCTGAACCTGGCCTTCGCAGGGCTCGACGCCGCCTTCCGGATCCTTCCCAGCGAGGAACAGGCCAAGGACACCGCGGCGTGGAGCAATGAGTACGCGGCACTCGACGCCGAACGATTCCCATTCATCGCGAAGGCGGCACCGATGCTGGCCACCATCCAGGAAGACCCCACGTACGAGCTGGCAGTGGACCTGCTGCTTGAGTCGGTAGCCCGACGTGCCGTTCCGGACGCCGAGGCCAAGAGGTAGCAGGCAGATAGTCAACATCGTTGACTAAAAACTGTTACCCGCTTAGTGTGAGCCGCATGCTATGTGAGCTCTACCACACTTCCGGACACTTTTACGGGGCACTATGCCCGTCCTGCTGATCCACAACGCCCGGATCTTCGATGGGAATCAGCTCATCGCTGCTGACGCCGTGGCGGTCTCCGGCGGCAGTGTCGTCGCCCTCGGTACGGGCTCGGACCTGCTTGCAGCGGCCGGCCCCCACACCGAGCTCATCGATGCCCATGGCGGTCTGCTCACGCCAGGTTTCACCGACGCGCACGTCCATGCAGTCGCCGGGGGTGTGGAGCGGCTCGGCTGTGACCTGAGCGACGCAGGAAATGCGACAGAATGCCGGGACGCCATCAGCTCGTACGCCGCTCGCACCGAAGCTGTCGACGGCTGGATCTCCGGCGGAGGTTGGACCATGTCCGACTTCCCGGGCGGAACTCCCACAGCCGTGGAGCTGGACGAGCTCATCCCGGACCGCGGCGCCTTTCTGGTGAACCGTGACCACCACAGCGCGTGGGTGAATACGCACGCCCTCGAACTGGCGGGCATCACGGCCGACACCCCTGACCCACCCGGTGGCCGTATCGAACGCGACGACTCCGGCACTCCCACCGGCACGCTCCACGAGGGCGCCATGGACCTGGTCAGCCGCCTGATCCCAGAGGAGACCCAGGAGCAATTGCGCCACGGACTGCTCGAGGGCCAGCGCTACCTCAACACCTTCGGTATCACCGGCTGGCAGGACGCCATCATCGGCCAGTACTCCGGCCACGCCGACCCGTACGCCGCCTACTGCGCGGCCGATGCCGCCGGGGAACTGCACTCCGACGTCGTCGGGGCCCTCTGGTGGCCGCGCGAGGTGCAGGACATCCCGGAACAGGTACGGATCTTCCGGGAACGACGCCGGCACGCCTCGTCCGGCACCGGGTTCCGGGCCACGGCGGTGAAGTTCATGCTCGACGGCGTCGTCGAGAGTCGGACGGCCGCGATGGCCGAGCCGTACCACTCGTGCGGCTGCCCCGGTGCCGGGTCCGGATTGAGCTATTTCGAGGCAGATTTCCTGGCTGAGGCGTTCGCGGCGATCGACGCGGCGGGCTTCGACATCCACCTGCACGCCATCGGGGACCGGGCGGTCAGTCAGGGACTGGATGCCTTCGCGGCGATGCGCGGCGCCAACCCGGGACGCGACCGACGTCACCACATCGCGCACCTGCAGGTCGTGAATCCCAGGGACGTCCCGCGTTTTGCGGAACTCGATGTGACGGCGAATCTGCAGGCTCTGTGGGCTTGCAACGACGACTCCATGCGGGACCTTACGGTGCCTGTCCTCGGGGAGGAGCGCGCCGGCTGGCAGTACCCCTTCCGGTCCCTGCTCGACGCCGGAGCACGGTTGGCGATGGGATCGGACTGGTCGGTCTCCACCCCGGATCCGTGGCAGGCGATCCATATCGCGGTCAACCGTACGGAGGGAGGCGCGGAGGAACCGCGGGAGCCATTGAACCCCAGTGAGGCCATCGGGCTGCTGGACGCGCTGCGCGCCTACACCTCCGGTTCCGCCCGCCTGAACCGGTCCGCAGCAGGCGGGCGGATCGAGATCGGCGGACCCGCCGATCTCGCGCTGGCCGACCGCGATCCGTTCGCCGTCCCTGAATCCGATCTTCACCGTCTCTCCAACCGCCTGACCGTGGTGGCCGGAGCAATCGTTCACGATGCCCGCAACCGAACCGAAGGAGAAGCATGAGCGCCACTCTCTCGCCAGCCATAGCCGGGGAACTCTCGATCCGCAGTCTGCACAAGGAGTTCGGCGGTGTAGCGGCCATCAAGGACCTCGACCTGGACATCCGTGCGGGCGAGTTCCTGTGCCTGCTCGGCCCCTCGGGCTGCGGAAAGACCACCCTGCTGCGGATGATCGCCGGGTTCGAGGAGCCCACGGCCGGTGTCATCGAGCTCGGATCGACGGACCTGACCAAGATGCCCGCGCACAAGAGACCGGTGAACACCGTGTTCCAGGCGTATGCACTCTTCCCGCACATGATGGTCGCCGAGAACGTGGCCTACGGCCTCAAGCAGTCGCGCACTCCGAAGAAGGAGATCGGTCAGCGGGTGGACGAGGCCCTGACCATGGTGCGGATGCGGGAGTTCGCGGACCGCAGCCCCGGACAGCTCTCCGGAGGCCAGCAGCAGCGTGTTGCCCTGGCCCGTGCGCTGGTCAATCGGCCCAAGGTCCTGCTGCTGGACGAACCGATGTCCGCGCTGGATCGCAAGCTGCGCGAGGAGATGCAGGTGGAGCTCAAGCTGCTGCAGAAGCGGCTGGGTATCACGTTCATCTTCGTCACGCACGACCAGGAGGAGGCGCTCGCCATGAGCGACCGGATCGTGGTCATGTATGACGGCTGTATCCAGCAGATCGGCAGCGCGGAGGAGGTGTACACGCGTCCGGCCAACAGCTTCGTGGCCGGATTCATCGGCAAGCAGAACTTCGTCGAAGCGGTCGTGGTGTCCGACGACGGCGGCGCGCTGCGGTTGCGTTCGGTGAACAACACCACGATCCTGCCCGAGCCGAATGCGGCAGGCGATCCCGGTGCAACGGGCCGGCCGGTGCCGTCGGTCGGTGACACTGTGCGGGTTGCCATACGGCCGGAGACACTGCGGCTCCGCGTCGCCGACGGCGTGCCCTCGGCACCAAATGCCGTGCGCGGTCGGATCGCCGGGGTCTCCTTCCTCGGAGACGTGGTCCAGTACGTACTGCTGATCGGTGAGGACACGGAGATCCTCTCCCGGGTCCCCCGCTCGGACGCCGTGCCCCTGCCCACGGACGAGGATGTGCTCATCGAGTGGGACGGCGCGGATGTGGCGGTGTACTGCGATGAAGGCTAGGAAGGCAACGGGCACAGCAGACATCCGGCTGCTCGCTCCCACCATTCTGAGCCGCGAGCTCTCCCGTCGCAGCTTGTTCGCCGGCACCGCCGTCGTCGGACTGCTGGGACTCGCGGGGTGCGGTGGCGATCGTGCCATGGCCAGTTCGCCGGCTCCGAACGGGAAGATCGAGAACAACGTCAACCTGTACTCGTGGGGTGACTACGATCCGCCGGAGAGCATCTCCTCGTTCACGGCGGCCACGGGAGCAACCGTGCAGGTCGATTCCTTCGGCTCGAACGAGGAGCTGATCTCCAAGCTCGCCGCCACCCGCGGAACTTCCGGCTACGACGTCGTCGTCCCGACCGGGCTGATGATCCCGCAGATGGCCGAACACGGCCTGCTGCAGCCCCTGCAGAAGGAGCTCATCCCCAACTTCACCAATATGGACCCGAACTTCACCGATCAGGTCTGGGACCCGGGAAACAAATACACGATCTGCAAGGCCTGGGGGACCACCGGGTATGTGTACGACACGTACACGATCACCCGGCCCATGGCGTCCTGGCAGGACTTCCTGGAGGCGGCCATGGGGGAGGCCTCGGGTCGGACCGCGCTGCTGGAGGATCCGTGGGAGGTCTGCTCGATCGCGCTCGGAGCTGCCGGTGAGGACCTGAACACCACGGACGAGGAGAAGCTCGACGCCTGCGAGCGAGTGCTGCTGGACAACCTCGCTCCGCACGTGCGCGCCTACTTCGGTGCGGCTTCGACGGGGATGGTCCAGGGCGGCCTCGCTCTCCTGCAGTCCTACAACGGGGACGCGCGGCAGGGCATGCTCGAGATGGATGATCCGGAGCAATGGAAGTTCGTCTACCCGACACCGTCCGCGAACCTGTGGATGGACAATTGGGCGATCGCAACCGGTGCGCCGCACCCTGACGCCGCCCATGCACTGATCAACCACATGCTCTCTCCTGAGGTCGCCTTCGAACAGATGGACTACATCGGATACCCGGTGGGGACCAAGGGCCTCGAAGAGCGGGCGGAGGAGGAGGGCGTGGAGCTGCCGGAGCTGATCTTCCCCGCGCAGGACGTCCTCGACCGGCTCACTCCCTCGGAGATGAACGAAGCCCAGCAGCGGCGCGTGGAGATCTTCTCCAGTGCTCAGGCAAGGAGCGGAGCATGACATCGAGGTTCCGGAAGTTCCTCGGGGACAGTGCGCTCTCCTTCCCCACGTGGGCCTACATGCTGTTCTTCTTCGCCCTGCCCGTGGCGCTGGTCATGTGGTACAGCTTCGGGTTCAAGCCCGACCAGTTCACCACGCACTCGATGGAGCAGCTCTCCCTCGGCCGCTACCGCGAGGTTGTGAGTCCGACGTTCCTGTCGGTCTTCACGGCCACACTGCGCATCTCGATCGTCGGCACCCTCGCGTGCCTCGTCATCGCGGTGCCGTTCGCCTACTGGCTCGCCGTGAAGGTGCCACCGGGTCGCAGGGGGCTGCTGCTGGCGTTGGTCCTGGTGCCGTTCTGGACCAACTTCCTGGTCCGGACGCTGGGCTGGCAGATCATCCTCTCTCCCGACGGTTTCGTCTCCGAGGCGTTGCAGGGCATCGGACTGCTCGGCTCACCGCTGGACATCCTCTATTCGCGTGCCGCAGTCCAGATCGGCGTCATCTACAACTACCTGCCGCTGATGATCCTGCCCTTGTTCGTGGCCATGGACTCCGCCGGCGTCCAACTGCGCGAGGCCAGCGCCGACCTGGGTGCCGGCAAGTGGCGCACGTTCTTCCAGGTGACCCTCCCGCTGGCGACCCCCGGCGTGGTCAGCGGATGCCTCCTGGTGTTCATCCCCCTGACCGGTGACTACATCACCGCCTCCGTGCTCGGCGGTGCCAACGGGACCATGATCGGCCAGCTGGTGGCGAACCAGTTCCAGAACGCGCAGAACTGGGCGCTCGGTTCGGCGATGGCGGTGGTCCTGATGCTCTTCACCCTCGCGGTCGTGGTCGTCACCGCCCTGCTGGCGCTGGTCGTGAAAGCGATCATCAGGTACGTGGGCCGGGTCGAACTGCCAACCGGGCAGCACGCCGGAACCGACGCCGGAACCGCCGCGGATCTGCCCGAGGGCAGCCGCGTCCGGCAGGCCGAACCTGCTGTCTCCGGAACCACAACAGGAGGTCCACATGCCTGAGCGCATCCGCCGTCGTTCGCTGACCGATACCGCACTATGGGTGTGGGGAGCAGTGGTCTTCGTCTTCCTCTTCCTGCCCATCGCGGTGATCGTCCTCTACTCGTTCAACAATGGACGGCTGCTGGCATCCTTCGATGAACTCGGCGTGCAGGCCTACGTCTCCGGACTGCAGAACGACGTCATCATCGCCTCGGTCATGACGTCGCTGAAGGCCGCCACCGGCACGGCGCTGTTGGCCACCGTGCTCGGCACCTTCGGAGGCATCGCCCTGGCTCGCGCCACGAAGGGGGCGAAGTGGCCCGTGCTCCTCACGGCGCTCCTGGCACTGACCCTGGTGACCCCGGAAGTGGTGGACGGCATCGCGATGCTGCCCTGGTTCGTCACGCTCGGTGTCGACGCCGGTCTGACTCCCTTCAACAACGGACTCTTCCGCCTGGTCATCGCGCATACCGCGTTCTCCACGGCCATCGTCACCTTCATCATCAGGGCCCGCATGGCCGGTATCGACAGTTCGCTCGAGGAGGCCGCTGAGGACCTCGGCGCAACCAAGTGGCGAAGTTTCCGCGATGTCACCCTGCCGCTGGCCGGGCCAGGGATCCTCGCCGGCGCCCTGATGGCCTTCACCCTCAGCCTCGACAACACCATCCTCTCCAGCTTCGTCCAGCAGCCGGGCTACACGCCCTGGCCGGTGTACATCTTCTCCGCCGTCCGCGTAGCCCTCCGACCCGAAGTGGCAGCCATTTCCACGGCGATGCTGGTCCTGACCCTCCTGGCCCTGGCGCTGGTAGGACTGGTGCTCAAGCGCTCGGGCAATTCCTCCTCCCAGATCGTCAAAACGATGGCCGGCTCCTAGAGCCGACTGCAAAGGACACACACCATGCAAGACTCCACAGATCCGACGTCCTCCCTCGCCAGTGCATCCACCACACCGTTCTGGCTCGATGATCCGAACCGACCGGAAGCCCTGCCGCCCCTGTCGGGATCCTCGACAACCGACCTGGTCATCGTCGGCGGCGGGTACACGGGGCTCTGGACCGCCCTGCTGGCCAAGGAACGTGAACCTGACCGACGCGTGATGCTGTTGGAGGGCCAGCGCCTCGGGTGGTCGGCCTCCGGACGCAACGGTGGCTTCTGCGACTTCAGCCTGACCCATGGCGAGGGCAACGGGCAGAAGCACCTTCCCGAGGAGAACGAGCTTCTGACCCGCATGGGCCTGCAGAATCTGGACGAGATCCAGGAGGCGGTAGAACGGTACGGACTCGACTGCGAGTTCGAACGCACAGGTGAGATGAATGTGGCGACGGAGGACTACCAGATCCCCGAGCTGGCGGCGGGACACGATCCCGACGCCGACGCGTACTTCATGGATGCCGCGGAACTGGCCGAGCACATCGTTTCTCCCACGTTCAAGGCCGGGCTGTGGACCAAGCGCTCCACCGCGATGCTCCATCCGGCGAAGCTCGTCTGGGAACTCGCACGCGTGGCCCGCGAACTCGGCGTCGAGATCCACGAACACACCCCGGTCCGCTCGCTGTCGCGGCGGAACGGGCACATGGTGCTGCGCACGGACGGGGGAGACGTCACCGCCAGCCAGGTGGCACTGGCCACCAACGCTTTCCCGTCATTGCTGCGGCGCATGCGCTGGCACACCGTCCCGGTCTACGACTACGCACTGATGACGGAGCCGTTGAGCGATGCACAGCTCGAGTCGATCGGCTGGTCGGAAAGATTCGGTATGGCTGATCTGGCGAACCGCTTCCACTACTACCGGCTGACGGCGGACAACCGGATCCTCTGGGGCGGCTGGGATGCTGTGTATTACTACGGCAGGACCCTCAAGCGCGAGTACGACCAGCGCCCTGAAACCTTCGAGACGCTGGCCCGACAGTTCCATGAGACCTTCCCGCAGCTGGGGACGGTGCGGTTCACGCACAAGTGGGGAGGTGCCGTTGACACCTGCTCGCGCTTCTTCCCCTTCTTCACCACGGCCTACTCCGGCCGGGTCGTCTACACGGCGGGCTTCACGGGACTGGGCGTCGGGGCAACACGCTTCGCCGGCAACGTCATGCTGGACCTGCTCTCCGGCGCCTCCACCGAACGCACCGAGCTGCAGATGGTCAAGAAGACACCGCTGCCCTTCCCGCCCGAACCCCTCGCCTGGGCCGGCATCAAGGTGACTACCCGCGCCATGATCAAGTCCGATCAGAACGAAGGTAAGAGGGGACCGCTGCTGAAGCTGCTCGACGCCATCGGGATCGGCTTCGACTCGTGACGGAACAGTTCAGGCTGGAGGAGGAGACCATGGAGAAGCACCTGTTCATCGACGGCGCCTACCGGCGCGGACGCGGCGCCGAGGCCACGTGCATCGATCCTGCGACCGGCAAGGTCACCGGAACCCAGTTCTACGCAACCACCGAGGATGTCGACGACGCCGTCGCCGCTGCCAGGGCGGCCCTGCCAGGGTGGTCCTCCCGCACCCCTGGCGAACGCTCGACGGCGATGCTGGCCTTCGCGGCCGAGGTCGAGCGCCGGGCTGTCGAGTTCGCAGCGCTCGAGACCGAGCAGACGGGCAAGAGCATCCGCCTGGCAAGCGGGTTCGATGTACCGGGGACGATCGACAACATCTACTTCTTCGCAGGCGCAGCACGTCAGCTTGGTGGGTTGGCAGCAGGTGAGTACGGCACCGGGGGTACCTCGATGGTGCGCCGCGAGGCGGTCGGCGTCATCGGGTCGATCGCCCCGTGGAACTATCCGCTGCAGATGGCGGCCTGGAAGATCCTGCCCGCGATTGCTGCGGGGAACACGATCGTCCTCAAGCCGGCGGAGAATACTCCGGGCACCTCCCTGCTCTTCGCGGAAGCGGCTGGCGCGGCCGGCATCCCGCCCGGAGTCATCAATATCGTCACAGGCCGCGGGCGCGAGATCGGCGAGTACCTGGTGAGCCACCAGGACGTCGCCATGGTCTCCTTCACCGGTTCCACCGCCGTCGGCCGGCACATCATGGCATGTGCCGCGCAGTCCGGAAAACGGGTCCACCTCGAACTGGGAGGCAAGGCACCGCTGGTGGTCTTCGACGATGCGGATGTGGAAGCCGCGGCGCACGGTGCCGTGGCTGGGGCGATCATCAACGGCGGCCAGGACTGTACGGCGGCCACACGTGCGTACGTGCAGCGTCCCCTCTTCCAAGCATTCACCACGCGGGTAGCGGAACTGATGGACGCCGTCGTCGTGGGCGATCCCACCGACCCCGACACCGATCTGGGGTCCCTGATCACGCACGACCACCGTGACAGGGTGGCGGGTTTCGTCGACCGGGCGCGTGCGGCCGGAGCCTCGGTGCTGGCAGGAGGGTACGCGCCCGACGGCGACCTCGCGGAGGGCGCCTTCTACCGACCCACGCTCATCACCGGCGTGCAGCAGGACTCGGAGGTGGTGCAGGACGAGATCTTCGGACCTGTGCTCGTGGCGCTGCCCTTCGATACCGACGACGAGGGCATCGACCTCGCCAATGACACCGTGTACGGGCTGGCGGCATCGGCCTGGACCCGGGACGTGAGCCGTTCCATGCGCGCGAGCGCGGAGATTCAGGCAGGTTGCGTCTGGATCAACGACCACATCCCCGTGGTCTCCGAACTCCCGCACGGCGGGTACAAGGCCTCAGGCTTCGGCAACGACATGTCGATCTACTCCCTGGAGGAGTACACGAACATCAAGCACGTGTCGATCAGCCGCGACTCCGCGGCTCACAAGGAATGGCAGGACACGGTCTTCCGGGTTCGTTAGCTGCGCTCGTGTCGCGGATCTCGAGCTGGCCCCGAGGTTGAGGCCGCGGTCGGCACCTGTGTACCCTCCTCGCCCGCGAGCTCTCCGAGTCCGACAGTAGTGCCCCATATGGTGGTGTAGCGCGGTTGCCGGGTTCATCATCGTGATGGACATGAAGGCGGCCACCGCGTGATCCTTCGAGGAAACTCTCACATCACACTCGAAAGGCATCATCACGATGA
>NZ_VSLD01000004.1 GCF_008107445.1 Arthrobacter echini
GGTTACGGCGGTCATAGCGTGGAGGAAACGCCCGGTCCCATTCCGAACCCGGAAGCTAAGACCCACAGCGCCGATGGTACTGCACCCGAGAGAGTGTGGGAGAGTAGGACACCGCCGGACAACCACATGACGAGGGCCCCCCACCACCAGGTGAGGGGCCCTCGCCCATTAACCCCCACACCCGAAACCAAGCGGAGACGCCCGTGATGTCAGGTCCACGGCAGCGCCGTGGTTCCATTGATGGGCGGGACACACAGAATCATAGGGAATGGTCGGCATATCATCGCCGGCTCACGAGGAGAGGACCCCACTGCCATGACTGAGCAGGACCGTACCGGCGATCAGGATGGGGACGATCGATCCGCGGACGTCGTGGACCTGGGGGCGTCCAAGCCTGTCCGTCGGCACTCGTGGGGGTCCAAGGCGGTCAAGTCCCAGGAGGATTCGGGCAGCCGGCCGGACAACAACCAGCAGCGTTCCGCCCCTCCTTCGAGCGAAGCTCCGGGGAGCGACGCCCACAGTTCGCGGCAAGCTGCGACTCGCGACGATAGGTCGGACGCTCAGGAGCTGCAGGCAGAACGCCCGACATCGGAGGAGCGATCCGAGCGGACGGCACCAAGGGAGCGCACGGAGCCGGGGGAGCGACCAGAGCGTTCGAGCCCGCAGGGGCGCCAGGACCGTCCCGATACGCGAGGTTCGTCGAACCGTGGAGATCGTTCGGCCGGACAGGATCGGCCGGAGCGTCCGAATGCGCGCGATCGCCCGGAACGCCCGCGGTCCCAGGAGGGGTCCGAGCGAGCGGAGCGACCGCGCAGGCAGGAGCGGTCCGAGCGCCCGGACCGACCTGAGCGCCCCGCGACACGCGAGTACTCGAACCCACGTGAACCACGGGATCGGACTGAGCGCCCGAATCGTCCTTACGGAGCGGGCCGAGAGGATCGACAGGCTCGTCGGGGCCCCCAGGACCCCCAGGACCGTCGTCCGGCCGATCGACAGGGTCGCAGCACGAGCGGTCCGCGGCGCGACGACGACCGACGGGGCGGTCGCAGGACCGACGCACCCGCCGCTCCGACCGCCCACAACGCCCGTGATCTGCGCAGCGCGAACCGCCCGGATCGTGAGCGCTCTCCCGAGATCGACGAGGACGTCAAGGGCGATGAGCTCGATCGGGTGACGCGGGCACAGGTCCGCAATCTCGAGGAGCGCAGCGCCCTCTGGGTGGCCAAGCATCTGGTCATGGCGGGCCGGCTCCTCGACATCGACCCCGAACTGGCCTTCCAGCACGCGCTTGCGGCGAGCCGCCGAGGCGGCCGACTGGCAGCGGTCAGGGAAGCCGTGGGCCTGACTGCTTACGCGGCCGGCCACTACGGGGAAGCACTCAGGGAGTTCCGGACGTTCCGCCGGATCAGCGGGTCCAACGTGCATCTCCCGGTGATGGCGGACTGCGAACGCGGGCTCGGGCGTCCTGATCGGGCCCTCGATCTGGCCCGCAGCGAGGACGCCGACGCGCTCGACTCCGCCGGGAAGGCGGAGCTCGCCATGGTGGTCTCCGGAGCGAGGACCGACCTGGGGCAGCTCGAGGCCGCAGTGGCGGCGTTGGAGATCCCGCAACTCGACCTGCACCGGGCGTTCTCCTTCACCCCGCGCCTGTTCCGCGCCTATGCGGCAGCACTCGACGCCGTGGGACGCCAGGACGAATCCGGGCCCTGGGCCCGCCAGGCCCGCGTGGCGGAGAAGGCACTGGGCCTCGACGACGAACTGGAGCCCGACATCCTCGATCTCGGGGAGGACGAGGACCCCGAGCCGATGCCGGCACCGAAGGTCGCCGACGTCCTCGGTCCGAAGGCCCAGAGACCGTCGAAGCCCGAGGTAGCTGCGGAGATCCGAGAATATCCGGAAGTCCGAGAAGATCGGGAGACCCAGCACGACCCGGAGAATGAGCAGGGCCCGGAAAGCGAGAAGGATCCGGAAATACAGGAGAATTCGGCGAGCGAGAAGGATCCGGAGACCGAGAGGAACCCGGAGACCCAGGACGCCGCGCATACCGGGGACCATGCTGATGACTGACCGGCTCATCGACGCCTTCGACGGCGTGCTGTCCGACCTGGACGGTGTGGTCTACGCCGGGCCGCACGCCATTCCCGGCGCCACGGAGGCCCTGAACAGGCTCGGCGACTACGACAAGGGCCTCGCCTACATCACGAACAACGCCTCGCGTTCGGCGGAGCAGGTGGCGGAGCATCTGCGGTCCCTGGGCGCACCGGCCACAGGCGCACAGGTGTTCGGTTCGGCCGTGGCCGGCGTGGAACTCCTGGCCGGACAGGTGGCGGAAGGATCCAGCGTGCTCGTGGTGGGCAGCGCGACCCTCGCCGACGCCGTCAGGGCCCAGGGTTTCGTCGTCGTCGATTCGGCGGAGAACGCCCCGGATGCTGTCATCCAGGGCTTCTCACCAACCGTCGGCTGGAAGGATCTAGCGGAGGCGGCCTACGCGATCGCCGCCGGAGCGGTCTGGGTGGCCACGAACACCGACATGTCCATCCCGCAGGAGCGCGGTATCGCCCCGGGTAACGGCACCCTCGTGGCAGCCGTCAGCTCAGCCACCGGCGCCACGCCCCTGGTGGCCGGCAAACCCGAGGCCGCGCTCTTCGAGACTGCGGCCCGCCACTCGGGCCTCGAGCGCGCGCTCGTGGTGGGCGACCGGCTGGACACCGACATCCTCGGGGGTAATCGTGCAGGCATGGCCACGGTGCTGGTGCTCACGGGCGTGGACTCCGCACGGTCCGCGCTGTCGGCACCGGTGGACGAGCGACCCACCTTCCTGATCGACGATCTGGGTGACCTGTTCGAGGCCTACCCTGAGATCGCGTCGGTGGACGGTTCCGGCACCTACACCTGCGGATCCGCGACGGCCGGGGTGGTCGGGTCGGAGGTGAGCGTGCAGGGCGAGGAGGACGCCGTGGACAGCTGGCGCGCAGCCTGCGCCGCGTGGTGGGCAACCCACCCCCGGACAGCGCCGGGGACCGCACCCACCATCAGCTTCACCGCATGAGGCACAGAATTATCCCGCCCCGCCGGTCCGGAGAGCAGCGACCATGACGATCAGCCGGACGGATCGAGAAGGCGACGACGACGGCGGTCGCGGAGCGGACGCCGCGCGCGTCGAGGCGATCCTCGCCGCCCTGGGTGAGCTGGACGGCACCGATGTGGAGGGCCACGCCGAGGTCTATCAGCGGATCCACGATCGACTCGCCGAGGAACTGAATCAGGATCAGGACAGGTCGGCGAACGGTGCGCATGGCTCGCCTTGACCAGGAGCTGGTGGCGCGCGGCCTCGCCCGATCGCGGTCCCATGCAGCACAGCTGATCGCGGCCGGCAGGGTCCTCCGGGACGGCGCCGTGGTCGGCAAGCCGGCGCTGGCCATCCGGGCCGACGACGTCCTCGCGGTCGAGGCACGCGGTGAGGAGTACGTCAGCCGTGCCGGCACCAAGCTCGCGGGCGCCCTCCAGGCCTTCCCCGCGGTGACACCGGAGGGTAGGCGCTGCCTCGACGCAGGAGCCTCCACGGGGGGGTTCACGGACGTCCTCCTCAGGCGCGGTGCCCGCGAAGTGGTGGCCGTCGACGTGGGGCACGGCCAGCTCGTCCAGCAACTACGGGACGATCCGCGCGTGCAGGTCTTCGAAGGCCTCAATGTCCGCGATCTGGATGCGACGCACATCGGAGGGAAGGCCCAGCTGACGGTCGCCGATCTGTCCTTCATCTCCCTCCGCCTCGTCATGAGGGCCCTCGCCGCCGCCACGCACGCCGACGGGGAGTTGCTCCTCATGGTCAAGCCGCAGTTCGAGGTGGGTAGGGGCGGGATCAACCGCCTCGGCATCGTCACCTCGGCCGCAGCACGCAGGCGGGCCGTGGCCGGAGTGCTGCGCAGTGCGCTCGGGTGCGGCCTGGACGTCGCGGGCATGGCGCAGAGCGAGCTGCCCGGGCAGGACGGCAACCTCGAGTACTTCGTGTGGATGAAGGTGCCCTCCGGCGGATTGGTGCCTAGGATCGAGGGGGACCTGGACCGGCTGACGGAGCAGGCGCTGGCACTCGGCGACCTGTTCCCGCCGGAACGTACCACGACCGACCAGATGGAGCTTGATGAGTAGACGAATCCTCGTGCTCGCGCACACCGGCCGACGCAACGCGATCATCGCGTCGCAGGAAGCCTGCACGCGCCTGATCGATCTCGGTCTCCAGCCCGTCATGCGGCCGGATGAGCTGGCGGACGTCCAGAAGGAGTACGGAACACGCGCCGCATCCGCCGAGGTGCTCGGGGATGGTGTGCACCTCGGGGACATCGAGCTGGTGATGGTGCTCGGCGGTGACGGGACCATCCTCCGTGCGGCCGAACTCGTGCGTGAGGCGGACATCCCCCTCCTCGGGGTGAATCTGGGGCACGTGGGTTTCCTCGCCGAGAGTGAGCGGGCGGACCTGGAGGAGACGGTGCGGTGGGTCGCGGACCGCAGCTACACGGTGGAGGAGCGCACAACCATCGAGGTGCTGGTGCTCCTCGGCGGCACGGTGCTCGAGCGCAGCTGGGCCCTGAACGAGGCCGCCGTGGAGAAGGCGAACCGTGAGCGCATGATCGAGGTGGTCATGGAGGTGGATGGCCGGCCCGTGAGCTCCTTCGGGTGCGACGGCGTGGTCCTCGCCACCCCGACCGGCTCGACGGCGTACGCCTTCTCCGCGGGCGGTCCCGTCGTCTGGCCCGGGGTGGAGGCACTCCTCATGGTGCCCATCAGCGCCCACGCCCTCTTCGCCAAACCGCTCGTCGTCGCACCCTCGTCGGTTCTCGCCGTGGAGCTGCTCAGCCGCACCCACGCCGCGGGTGTCCTCTGGTGCGACGGACGCCGCAGTATCGAGCTGCCGCCCGGGGCGCGCATCGAGGTGCGCCGGTCGGAGCACCCCGTGCGCCTCGCCCGCACCCGGCAGACGCCCTTCTCCGAACGCCTGGTCCGCAAGTTCGAGTTGCCCATCCAGGGCTGGCGGGGTCCTGTGAAGCCGCAGGGGACGGTGGCGCCATGATCGAGGAGATGCGCATCCGGGACCTGGGCGTCATCACCGATGCCACCCTCAGCCTCGGCCCGGGACTGACGGTGGTGACCGGCGAGACCGGTGCGGGCAAGACCATGGTCATTACGGCCCTCGGACTGCTGCGCGGCGCCCGCTCGGACGCCGGCGCCGTACGGCTCGGTGCCAGGTCCGCGTCCGCCGAGGCCGTCCTGCGGCTCGACCCGACGAGCCCCGCGGCACGGCGGGCGGCCGAGGCCGGAGCGGCCCTGGACGAGGACGACGGTGTGTCGGAGCTGATCCTCGCGCGCACGGTCACGAGCGAGGGGCGCAGCCGTGCCTACGTGGGAGGCCGGTCCGCTCCGGTGGGCGTCCTGGCCGAGCTGGGCGACGAGCTCGTGGTCGTGCACGGGCAATCGGACCAGTTGCGGCTCAAGAGCGCCCCGGCGCAGCGCCAGGCACTCGACAAGTTCGGTGGCACGCCGGTGGAGCAGGCCCTGGTGGCCTACGGCGAGGCTTTCCTGCAGTGGCGTGCTGCCCTCGCCGAACGCGAGCGGCTCACCAGCGAGGCGCGGGAACGCGTGCGGGAGGCCGAAGGGCTCGAGGCCGCGCTGACCGAGATCGGCGAGCTCGATCCGCAGCCCGGTGAGGACGAGGCCCTGAAGGCGGAGTCCATGCGCCTGGGCAATGTGGAGGAGCTGCGGACAGCCGCCGTCGTCGCGCACCAGGGGCTCGTCTCCGAGGACATCGGGGCCGGCGTGGACGCCGTCTCGCTCGTCGACGAGGCCAAACGCCAGCTCGAAGCAGTGGCCGAGCACGACGCGGATCTCGGCCGACTCGCCGGCAGGCTCGCCGAGGTGGGGTACTTGCTGGCGGACATCTCCGCCGATCTCGCCGGCTACGGCACCGCCCTCGACGGCGAGGCCGCAGGCCGGCTCGAGGAGGTGGAGACGCGGCGAGCCGCCCTGTCCGTCCTCGTGCGGAAGTATGCCCCCACGGTCGACGAGGTCCTCGCCTGGCGAGAGGACGCCGCCCGGCGCCTGCAGGAGCTCAGCGGCGACTCCAGCCGCGTGGAGGAGCTCGACGACGTGATCGCCGGCCTCGATCACCGGGTCCACGAACTCGCCGACGAGCTGACCGGTCTGCGCACCGCAGCGGCCGGGAGTCTGGCCGGAATGGTCAGCGCGGAGCTCACGGCCCTGGCGATGCCCGATGCACAGCTGCACATCTCCGTCACGCCGGCCGAGCACCTGACCGTGCACGGTGCCGACGAGATCGCCTTCACGCTGCAACCGCATCCCGGCTCGGCGCCGCGAGCCCTGGGCAAGGGGGCGTCGGGCGGTGAGCTCTCGCGGGTCATGCTCGCCATCGAGGTGGTCCTGGCCGCCGTCGATCCCGTGCCCACCTTCGTGTTCGACGAGGTGGACGCCGGCGTGGGCGGCAAGGCGGCCGTGGAGATCGGACGCCGACTCGCCATGCTGGCCGAACACGTCCAGGTGATCGTGGTGACCCACCTGCCCCAGGTCGCGGCCTTCGCGGCCCGCCACATCCGCGTCACCAAGAACGTGGCCCGCGACGGCGAGGGCGGGGGAGTGACCGCGAGCGACGTCGAGGTGCTGCCCGACGACGAACGCGTACGCGAACTCGCCCGGATGCTCGCGGGCCAGGAGGACTCGGCCTCGGCCCGCGCACACGCGGAGGAGCTCCTGGCCGATGCTGCCCGGCCCCGCGCTCGGTGATAGGCTCGAACTCCGTGGCGCAGCAAACTAATTCCCGGTTCCTGAAATCCGCAACGACCAAGCACATCTTCGTGACGGGCGGCGTGGCCTCCTCCCTCGGTAAGGGACTGACGGCCTCGAGCCTGGGTCACCTGCTGAAGGCCCGCGGCCTCTCCGTGACGATGCAGAAGCTCGATCCCTATCTGAACGTGGACCCTGGGACGATGAATCCGTTCCAGCATGGCGAGGTCTTCGTGACGGACGACGGCGCCGAGACGGACCTCGACATCGGCCACTACGAACGCTTCCTCGACGAGAATCTCGACGGATCAGCGAACGTCACCACCGGCCAGGTGTACTCCACGGTGATCGCGAAGGAGCGCCGCGGCGAGTACCTGGGCGACACAGTGCAGGTCATTCCGCACATCACCGACGAGATCAAGCGCCGCATGCGTCTTCCGGCCGAGGGCGCGCCCGGGAGGAAGGCCCCCGACGTCATCATCACCGAGATCGGCGGCACGGTCGGCGACATCGAGTCGCAGCCGTTCCTCGAATCGGCACGCCAGGTCCGGCAGGACGTCGGCCGGAACAACGTGTTCTTCCTCCACGTGTCCCTCGTGCCGTACATCGGGCCGTCGCAGGAGCTCAAGACCAAGCCCACGCAGCACTCCGTCGCCATGCTGCGCTCCATCGGTATCCAGCCCGACGCCATCGTGATCCGCTCGGACCGCGAGGTCCCGGCCGCGATGCGCGAGAAGATCGGCCGCATGTGCGACGTCGACATCGACGCCGTCGTGAACGCCGCCGACGCCGCGAGCATCTACGACATCCCGAAGACCCTCCACGCCCAGGGCCTCGACGCGTACATCGTCCAGGCGCTCGACCTGAAGTTCAAGGACGTCAACTGGACCAAGTGGAACAAGCTGCTCGACGTCGTCCACAATCCCCGGCACCAGGTGGAGGTGGCCCTGGTGGGCAAGTACATCGACCTGCCCGACGCCTATCTCTCCGTCATCGAGGCGCTGCGTGCGGGAGGCTTCGCCAACAAGACCAAGGTCACCATCAAGTGGGTCCCCTCCGACGACTGCAGCTCGCCCGAGGGCGCGCGTGAGGCCCTCGACGGCGTGGACGCCGTGTGCGTCCCGGGCGGCTTCGGTATCCGTGGCCTCGAGGGCAAGCTCGGCGCACTGACCTACGCCCGCGAGAACCGGATCCCCACCCTGGGTCTGTGCCTGGGACTGCAGTGCATGGTCATCGAGTACGCGCGCAACGTGGTCGGTCTGGAGGGTGCGTCCTCGAGCGAGTTCGACCCGGACACCGCCTACCCGGTGGTCGCGACCATGGCCGAGCAGCTCGAGATCGTCGCCGGGGAGGGCGACATGGGCGGCACCATGCGCCTGGGCCGCTGGGAGGCGAAGTTGCAGGAGGGCTCCGTGGTCGCAGCGACCTACGGGAAGACCACGGTCTTCGAGCGCCACCGCCACCGCTACGAGGTCAACAACGAGTACCGCGAACAGATCGCCGACGCGGGTCTGGTGTTCTCGGGCACGACGACGGACGGGGCGCTCGTGGAGTTCGCCGAGCTACCCAGGGACGTCCACCCCTACTACGTCTCCACCCAGGCCCATCCCGAGCTCGGGTCGCGCCCCACGCGGCCGCATCCGCTGTTCGCCGGACTGGTGAAGGCGGCGCTCGAGCGCCGCGGCGCGAAGGTCTGACGTCGTGGCTGCGGACGGCGTCGCCCTCGGGGACGAGCAGAGCCCGCGGAAGCTCCTCGGGACCACCACGGTCTACGAGGGGCGGGTGTGGGACGTGGTCAGCGAGACATTCGCCCTCACCGACGACGGCGAAGCCATCACGCGGGACTTCATCCGGCACCCCGGAGCCGTGGCCGTCCTGGTGCTCGACGACCGGGATCGCGTGCTCCTGCTGCGCCAGTACCGCCACCCGGTGCGCATGGCGCTGTGGGAGATCCCGGCGGGCCTGCTCGACGAGGAGGGCGAGGACTTCGTCGACGCCGCGGCCCGGGAGCTCGCCGAGGAGGCCGATCTCACCGCGTCGCAGTGGCACGTCCTGATCGATCTGTTCCTCTCGCCCGGTTCGTCCTCGGAGGCGCTGCGCGTCTATCTCGCCCGGGGGGTGGGCGAGGTCCCCCTGACCGACCGGCACACCCGCACCCATGAGGAGGCCGAGATCTCCCTCACGTGGGTGGAGTTGGACACCGCCGTCGCCGCCGTCCTCGAGGGTCGGATCCACAGTCCCTCCGCCGCAGCCGCGATCCTCGCCGCGAAGGTGGGCCGCGACACCGGTTTCACTGATCTGCGCCCGGCGACGGCGCCCTGGCCCGAGCATCCCAGCCGGCACGCGTCCTGGCCCCGCGGCGCCGTCCTCGAGGACTGAGCACCATGTCCGGTACGGAGGCGACCGGCACACTGCCATCCCTGGTCGAGGACTACCTGCAGCACATGTCCGTGGAACGCGGCCTGGCGCCCAATACGCTCGAGGCCTATCGGCGGGATCTCCGCCGCTACACCGGGTTCCTCGCGGCGCGCGGCATCCACGGGGCCACCGCCATCACGCGTCACGACGTCTCGGCGTTCGCGCAGGCGATCGTCTCGGGCGAGGACGGGCTCTCGCCCCTGAGCCCGCGGTCCGCCGCGCGTACCGTCGTCGCCGTGCGTGGCGTGCACCGGTTCTGGACGCTCGAGGGAATCACGGAGGGTGATCCGGCACGGGACGTGCACCCACCGGCCACAGGACGCCGCCTGCCGAAGGCGATCCCCGTCTCCGAGGTGGTGCGGATCCTCGAGACGGTGGACACGACCACGCCATCAGGCCAGCGCGACCGGGCGCTGCTCGAGTTCCTGTACTCCACGGGCGCGAGGATCAGCGAGGCGGTGGGGCTGGACGTCGACGACGTGTCGGTGGACGGATCCGCGGAGGGCCCCTCGGTGGTCCGGCTGACAGGGAAGGGATCGAAGCAGCGGCTGGTGCCGGTGGGCTCCTATGCGGCGCGCGCCGTCGACGCCTATCTGGTCCGTGGCCGTCCGGCCCTGGCGGCCAAGGGTACCGGTGGGGCGGCGCTGTTCCTCAACATGCGCGGCGGCCGGCTGAGCCGGCAGAGTGCGTGGAGCATCCTCAGGACGGCCAGTGAGCGGGCCGGCGTGGTGCGTGAGGTCTCACCGCACACGCTCCGGCACTCCTTCGCGACGCACCTGCTCGAGGGCGGGGCGGATGTGCGGGTGGTCCAGGAACTGCTCGGCCATGCGTCCGTGACCACCACGCAGGTCTACACGCTGGTCACCGCGGACACGCTGCGCGAGGTCTATGCCGCAGCGCATCCGCGGGCCCACGCCTGAGGCGCGGGCGTGGGTCTCAGCCCTGGTCGACGTGGCGCTCGTCAGGTCCGTTGTACAGGCTCAGCGGGCGGATCAGGGAGTTCGCTGCGGCCTGCTCCATGATGTGAGCGGTCCACCCCGTGATGCGCGCCGCGATGAACAGCGGCGTGAACATCTCGGTGTCGAAGCCCATCAGGTGGTACGTGGGACCGGCCGGATAGTCGAGATTGGGCTTGATGTTCTTCGCCTCGCCCATCGCGGTCTCGAGCCCCGAGTAGAGACCGAGGATCTCGTCGCGGCCGAAGTACTCGATCATGGCATCGAGCGCCGACTTCATGGTCGGCACACGGGAATCGCCGTTCTTGTAGACGCGGTGACCGAAGCCCATGACCTTCTTCTTGGCGGCGAGGGCCTCCTCCATCCACGCCTTCGCGCGCGCGGCCGCGTCCTCGCGGGACTCGTCCTTCCGGATGCCGATCTCCTCGAACGTGTGCATCACGGCCTCGTTCGCCCCGCCGTGGAGCGCGCCCTTGAGCGCGCCGATCGCGCCGGTGACCGCGGAGTGCAGATCCGAGAGGGTGGAGGTGATGACCCGCGCCGTGAACGTGGAGGCGTTGAAGGAATGCTCCGCGTACAGGACCATCGACACGTCGAAGGCGTGGACCACCTCGGGCGGGGCCTCCTCGCCGAACGTCATCCAGAGGAAGTTGGCGGAGTAGCCCAGGTCGTCGCGGGGCTCCACGAGCGGCTGCTCCCGGCGTCGGCGCTGGTCGTAGGCCACGACGGCGGGGAACGCGGCGAAGAGCGTTGCTGCCTTCTCCATGTTCGCGTCGACCGAGTTGTCGTTCGCGAGCGGATGGCTGGCGCCCAGCACCGAGACGGCGGTGCGAGCCACGTCCATGGGGTGCGCGCTCAGGGGCAGGAGATCGATGGCCGCGACCACCTCGTCGGGCAGGCTCCGGTGCGCGCGTTCGAAGGCGTCGAACTCCTTCCGCTGGGTGGCGTCCGGGAGTTCGCCGTGCCAGAGCAGGTAGGCGACGTCCTCGACGTCGCGGTGCCCGGCCAGCTCCTGAACCGGGTACCCGCGGTACAGGAGCGAATTGGTGTCGGGGTTGACCTTCGAGACCGCGGTGTAGTCCACCACGACCCCCGCCAGTCCCTTGTGGATCTCTGGTTCCGTCATGATCGGTCCTCCTGGGTGCTCTGTCCTGCGGCTTCGGGTTCGGATGCGGCCGGCCGGTACCCCTGGGGCACCTCGAAATTGAAGACCGAGGAATCGAACCGGTTGTATCCCTCGTAGTCCACCAGTTCGTAGAGGCGGCTGCGCGTCTGCATCTGGTCCACGGCCGGTTCCTGCGTGCCGTGGGCCGTGATCGTGTCCAGCGTACGCTCGGCGGCACCCATCGCACTGCGCAGCAGCGTGACCGGGTAGATGACCAGGTTCACGCCGACCGACTCCAGCTCGTCGACGGTGAACAGCTCGCTCTTGCCGAACTCCGTCATGTTCGCGAGGATCGGCACGTCGACGGCGTCCCTGATGGCCCGGAACTCGTCCAGGCTGCGCATCGCCTCGGGGAAGATCGCGTCCGCTCCGGCCTCCACCAGGGCCCGTGCCCGGTCCTGGGTGGCCTCCAGTGTCTCGGTCCCGCGGATGTCGGTCCGCGCCATGATGAGGAAGTTCGGATCGCGCCGAGCGTCCGCTGCTGCCCGGATGCGTTTGACCGCCGTGTCGAGATCCACCACGTTCTTGCCGTCGAGGTGACCGCAGCGCTTGGGGTTGAACTGGTCCTCGATGTGGCAGCCGGCGAGTCCGGCGTTCTCGAGTTCCTGGACACTGCGGGCCACGTTCATGGGCTCGCCGAAGCCCGTGTCGGCGTCGACGATGCAGGGCAGGTCGGTCATGCGCGCCATCTGGCCGGCACGCTGGGCGACCTCGGTGAGCGTGGTCAGGCCGATGTCGGGCAGACCGAGATCGGCGGCGAGCACGGCTCCCGAGATGTAGACCCCGGCGAAGCCCTTGTCGCCGATGAGGCGGGCCGAGAGCGGGTTGAACGCACCGGGGAACTGCTGGATGCGGCCCGAGGCCAGAGACTCGCGAAGGGTACGGCGCTTCTGTTCGGGTGTGATGGTCGAGTACAGCATGTCCGGGCCTCCTACAGCAGTCCCTGCGGCGCGGCGGCCGCATCGATGACGCCGGGTCCGGCGACCACGTTGAGCTGATCGAGCGAACCGGCGGGAAGTCCCGGTAGGTCCTGGACGGCGGCCAGGAAGCGTTCCAGTTCGGCGTCGTCGACGACGCCCGCGGCCAGCAGCCGAAGCTTGGCTATGTAATCGGCGCGGGCGAAGGGCCGGGCACCGAGGGGGTGGGCGTCCGCGACCGCGATCTCGTCGGTGATGACGGAGCCGTCGGTCAGCGTGATCTCCACCCTGCCGCCGAAGGCCTTCTCCGCGATGTCGAGGGAGTGGTACCGGCGCGTCCACTCCGGATCCTCGACGGTGGTGACCTTGTGCCAGAGGGCCACGGTGTCGGGCCGCGCGGCGCGGTCGGGGGCGTAGGACTCCTCGTGGTGCCAGCGGCCGTCCTGGAGGGCGACGGTGAAGATGTACGGGATGGAGTGGTCGAGGGTCTCGCGGGACGCCGAGGGGTCGTACTTCTGCGGATCGTTGGCGCCCGACCCGATGACCACATGGGTGTGGTGGGAGGTGTGGATCACGATGGAGGCCACGTTGTCGGGGTCCGTCACCTCGGGGTGGGCCTCGTTCAGGCGGCGGGCGAGATCGATCCAGGCCTGCGCCTGGTACTCGGCGGAGTGCTCCTTGGTATACGTGTCGAGGATGGCGCGCTTGGCCTCGCCCGGGGCGGGCAGGGGCACCTCGTAGGCGGCGTCGGGTCCGTCGAGGAGCCAGGCGATCACACCGTCCTCGCCCTCGTAGATGGGGGTCGGCGAGGTCTGTCCCCGCATGGTGCGGTCCACCGCCTCCACGGCCATCTTCCCGGCGAAGGCCGGGGCATGGGCCTTCCAGGTGGAGATCTCGCCCTTGCGGGACTGGCGGGTGGCCGTCGTCGTGTGCAGGGCCTGGCCGACCGCATGGAAGATCACCTCCGGCGCGAGTCCCAGGAGGGTTCCGATCCCGGCCGCCGCCGATGGGCCGAGGTGGGCCACGTGGTCGATCTTGTGCTTGTGCAGGCTGATGGCCTTCACCAGATCCACCTGGATCTCGTAGCCCGTGGCGATCGCGCGGAGCAGATCGGCGCCGGAGGCGCCGGTGTGCTGGGCCGCCGCGAGGATGGGTGGGATGTTGTCGCCGGGGTGGGAGTACTCGGCGGCCAGGAAGGTGTCGTGGTAGTCGAGTTCACGGACGGCGACGCCGTTGGCCCAGGCGGCCCACTCGGCGGAGACACGCTCGTCGATCCCGAACACCGCAGCACCTGCGCCGTGGGCCGAGACCGGGTGACTCGTGGCCTGGGCCCGTGCCGCGACGACAGGGGCACGGTTGAGGGAGGCGATGGCCACCGACGCGTTGTCGATGATGCGGTTGATCACCATGTCGGTGACCTCGTCGGTCACCTCGACGGGATCGGCGGCGACCTGCGCGATCTTCCAGGCGAGCTGACCCTCGCGGGGCAGATTCTCCTCGCTGCGGTGGACTCGGACGGGATGGAGCTCGACCATGGTGTTCCTCTCGGTGGTGCGTCAGTGGTGCAGTGCTGCGCCGTGACCGGCGTGGGACGGGGTGAGTAGGTGCTGGAGGCTCTTGTGGAGATGCACGCGCATGGCCGCCTCGGCGAGCTCGGCATTGCCGTCGGCGAGCGCTCGGGCGATCTGCTCGTGCTCGTGGGCGCTGTGCAGCAGGCGGGTGGGATTGTCCCTGGCCAGCCTCCGCACGCGGGCCAGGTGGGTGCGGATCGGTTTCTGGGCCTGGAGCAGATAGGGATTGCCGGCGGCCTCGTCGATGCCGTGGTCCAGCCGGGCCACGAGTCCGTAGTAGGCCGTCTGGCCGTCGGCGTCGCCGTCGATGAGCGGGCCCGCGCAGGCGAACTCCTCGGCGAGGGGTGCGAAGACGGCAGGATCACCGCGGCGGGCGGCGATCCGAACGGCGGCGCACTCGAGGGGGATGCGCGCGTCGAAGAGATCGGTGACGGCCTCGAGCGAGATCTCCGAGACGACCACGCCGCGCCCGGTGTGGGTCGTGGCCAGGCCCTCGGCCACCAGGCGTGAGAGTGCCTCGCGCAGCGGGGTGCGGGAGACACCGAGCCGTGCCGACTGTTCCACCTCCGCCAGGATGTCGCCGGGGGCGAGCCTCCAGTCGATGATGTCGGTGCGCAGGGTGGAGTAGGCACGATCGCTTGCCCTCATGCCCTCCTCCTTCCGGTCGTGGTGTCCCGGCGGCATCGACGGTCGGGGGACAGTCCCTCCAATGTATACAGCGGCTGCATCGGGAACAAGGGAACGGACAGAAAAAGCTGCCGGACTCACCGCCTTTCAGGTGCCGCTGTATACAGAGAAGCCGCTCTTTGCTCCGTGGTTGACCGGGAGCATGCGTGATACTGTGCCTCAACATCACGCGCACCGAAGGGCGATCATGGCTGCTGCAGGGAACGATGCCGGGCACGATGTCTCCACCCCCGCCGACTACCGGCGCCTGCATGCGGAGAGCATCGCGGACCCGGACCGGTTCTGGCTCGCCGCGGCCGGTGCCGTCGACTGGGCCACGGAACCCACCGTGGCACTCGACAGCTCATCGGCGCCCTTCCACCACTGGTTCCCGGACGGCAGCCTGAACACGAGCCACAACGCGCTGGATCGTCACGTCGACGCCGGGCGGGGGGACCAGGCCGCCCTGATCTACGACTCCGCGATGCTGGGCGTCCGCCGCACGTACACCTATACCGAGCTCAGGGACGAGGTGGCCGTCTTCGCCGGAGCGCTCGCGGAGCTCGGGGTGGGGAAGGGCGATCGGGTGCTGATCTATCTGCCGATGATCCCGGAGGCCGTCATCGCCATGCTCGCCACGGCCCGCCTCGGGGCCATCCACTCCGTGGTCTTCGGCGGTTTCGCCCCGGCGGAGCTTGCCGCGAGGATCAGGGACGCCCGCCCCAGCGCCGTCGTGACGGCGTCGGGAGGGCTCGAGCCCGGCCGCCACGTGGAGTACCTGCCGGCCGTCCACGAGGCCCTGATGCTCGCCGACAGCCCCGGGATCCCCGTGGTGTCCAAGGCCCGCGAGGGTTTCCAGCACGACATCGCAGGCTACGCCGGAGGGGAAGGCCACTGGGTGGACTGGGACGAGGCCGTCTCCCGGGCACGGGCCGTTCCGCCGGTGGACATGGCGGCGACGGATCCGCTCTACATCCTCTACACCTCCGGCACCACGGGCTCTCCCAAGGGCGTGGTGCGGGACAACGGCGGACACGCCGTCGCCCTGACATGGACCATGCAGGCCGTCTTCGGCATCGGCCCGGGCGACGTCATGCTCACGGCGTCCGACGTCGGGTGGGTGGTGGGCCACTCCTACATCGTCTACGGACCGCTCCTGGCGGGGGCCACCACTGTGCTCTACGAGGGCAAGCCCGTGGGCACGCCCGACGCCGGGGCGTTCGGCCGGCTGATCGAGCAGCACCGGGTCAAGGCACTCTTCACCGCTCCGACCGCGCTCCGGGCCGTGCGCCGCGTGGATCCCGAGGCGGAGCTGATCCGCAGCCACGATCTCTCCTCCCTGACCACGCTGTTCTCCGCCGGCGAGCGGCTCGACACAGGCACCTCCGCGTGGATCGGGGAGGTGCTCGGCGTGCCGGTGGTGGACAACTGGTGGCAGACGGAGACGGGCTGGCCCATCTGCGCCAATCCGCGGGGACTGGCCGAGCTGCCCCTGAAGCCCGGCTCACCCTCGCTGCCCTCCCCGGGCTACGACGTCGTGATCCTCGATCACGAGGGCAACCCTGTGCCAACCGGGACGGAAGGCAGTATCGCCCTGCGGCTTCCCCTCCCTCCCGGCACCCTCACCACGCTCTGGGGCAGCGACGACAGATTCCGGGACTCCTATCTGAGCGCCTTCGAGGGCTACTACACCAGCGGCGATTCGGGCTATGTGGACGACGACGGCTACATCTTCGTGATGGGCCGGACCGACGACGTCATCAATGTGGCCGGCCACCGCCTCTCCACGGGAGCGATCGAACAGGTGCTCGCGCAGCACCCTGCCGTGGCGGAGTGCGCCGTCCTCGGGCTCCAGGATCCGCTGAAGGGCCAGCGGGCCAGTGGGTACGTGGTCCTGAAGGCGGGCCTGACGCCCGACCACGACACCCTCAAGGCGGAGCTCGTGCAGCTCGTCCGGAGCAGCATCGGCCCGGTTGCGGACTTCCGGTCCGTCGTCGTCGTCGAGGCGCTGCCCAAGACACGCTCCGGGAAGATCCTGCGCAAGACCATGCGGCAGATCGCCGCGGGGGAGAAGCTCGTGGTGCCGTCCACCATCGAGGATGCCTCGGTCCTCGAGGCACTCGAGCCCCTGTTGCGCCCGGGAGCGGCACAGTAGGGCCGGACGAGGACCCCGATCCGGGCCGTCGCAGGAGCCCACCCTCGACCTCAGGCTGAGGCTGAAGGCTCGCCGTGGAGCAAAGGCTCCCTTCACGGGCGCCGCTCCGGGCGTTGTACCGTTGACCATGAGAACCGCTGCTCGGATCCGTTCGATCGAGTGGCCCGCACCGATTCTGATGGAAGCGTGGACAAATTCGTGAGTAGTGAACAGGGTTCCACAACTCTGCCCGGCGCAGGAGACGCGGAGCTCGGCCCCACCGGCCGACCCATCACGGAGTTCCCCGAACCGGCTGCCCTCGACTCGCACGGTCCGGCGCGGGTCATCGCCATGGTGAACCAGAAGGGCGGCGTCGGCAAGACCACCTCGACCATCAACCTCGGTGCGGCCCTCGCCGAGGCGGGCCGTAAGGTTCTGCTGGTCGACTTCGATCCGCAGGGAGCCCTGTCCGCGGGCCTCGGTACCAATCCCCATGAGCTCGACGTCACGGTCTACAACGTCCTGATGGACCGCAAGGTCTCCATCCACGACGCCATCCAGCACACCGCCGTCGAGAACATCGATCTGCTGCCGGCCAATATCGACCTGTCCGCCGCGGAGGTCCAGCTCGTCAACGAGGTGGCGCGCGAGCAGGTCCTCGACCGCGCGCTGCGCAAGGTCGCGGACGACTACGACGTGATCCTCATCGACTGCCAGCCCTCGCTCGGCCTGCTGACGGTCAACGCGCTCACGGCGGCGCACGGCGTCATCATCCCGCTGATCTGCGAGTTCTTCGCCCTCCGGGCCGTGGCACTGCTGGTCGAGACCATCGAGAAGGTCCAGGACCGCCTGAACCCCCGGCTGCAGATCGACGGCGTACTGGCCACGATGTACGACGCACGGACGCTCCACAGCCGCGAGGTCATCGCGCGCCTGGTCGAGGCCTTCGGCGACAAGGTCTTCGAGACGGTCATCAAGCGCACCATCAAGTTCGCCGACGCCACGGTGGCCGCCGAACCCATCACCTCCTACGCGGCGAACCACAGCGGCGCCGATGCGTACCGCCAGCTCGCGAAGGAGCTCATCAGCCGGGGTGGAGCACCGTAGTGCCCCCGGACGCCGGGTCTCTCCGGGAGCATTAGGTGATGCACGGCAGCGTCCGGGGCGTCGGTATGGAATCCAGCGGGGAGTCCGGCGGGGACCTGGCGTCCACGCCGAACGATGCGCCGGCCCCTGGGCCGAGGACGGCGTCCTCCGTCTTCGCGGTGCAGCTCACCAACTTCAGTGGTCCCTTCGATCTGCTCCTCACCCTGATCTCGCGCCGTGAGCTCGATGTCACCGAGATAGCCCTCGCCGAGGTCACGGACGAGTTCATCGCCCATATCCGGCACCTCCAGGCCGTCGAGGGACAGTGGAAGCTCGACGAGGCCAGTGAGTTCCTGGTGGTGGCTGCCACCCTGCTCGACCTGAAGGCGGCGAAGCTGCTGCCCGCCGGAACCGGCGTCGTCGAGGACGAGGGTGATGTCGCCCTGCTGGAGGCACGGGACCTGCTGTTCGCGCGACTCCTGCAGTACCGGGCGTTCAAGGAGATGGCCCGGGAGCTCTTCCACCGCCTCGAGGAAGAGGCCGGCCGCCATCCACGCGATGCGCCGCCGGAACCGGAGGTGCTCGCCCTGCTGCCCGAACTGCGCTGGCAGTCCACCGCAGCGGAGTTCGCCGCGCTGGCAGCGCGCGTGCTCGCCCCGCGCGGGGAGAAGCCCGCCGCGGTGGAGACCGGGCACCTCGTCTCGGCGCAGGTGAGCATCGGCGAGCAGTCCGCGGTCCTGGCCGACCTCCTGCAGCTCAACGGGACCATGACCTTCGGGCAGCTGACCCTCGACAGCACCTCCGCGGCGGTACTGGTGGCGCGGTTCCTCGCACTGCTCGATCTCTTCCGCGACGGCTCCGTCTCCTTCGACCAGGCCGCCCCCCTGGCGGAGCTCCGGGTGTCCTGGAGAACCGATGATGCGTGATGCGTCCGGGCCCGCGGGGGAGCCGGACGGCGGACGGGCATCCCTCGAGGAACTCCCCGGCGGACTGAAGGGTGCCATCGAGGCGATCCTCATGGTGGCCGACCAGCCGGTCACCGAGGCACGGCTCGCCCTCGTCCTGGAGCGTCCAGCAGCGCAGGTGCAGGAAGCCCTCGTGGAACTGCAGCACGAGTACGACGGCTATACTGATGCAGACTCCCCAGTGCTCGGACCGGCAGTTCCGCGCGGGTTCGAACTCCGGAGCATCGCCGGCGGGTGGCGCATCTTCTCCCGACAGCATTTCTCCTCCGTCGTCGCCGACTTCGTCCTCGATGGCCGGTCCGCCCGGCTCTCGCAGGCGGCACTCGAGACACTGGCGGTCATCGCCTACCGTCAGCCCGTATCCCGTGCCAGGGTTTCTGCGATCAGGGGCGTCGCCGTGGACTCCGTGGTGCGGACGCTCGTGCAGCGCGGATTGGTGGTGGAGCTGGACGCCGATCCGGTGAGTGGCGCGGCACGCTACGGGACCACCACCCTGTTCCTGGAGCGGGTGGGCCTGGGCAGCGTGGACGAACTGCCGCGGATCGCACCCCACCTCCCGGGGATCGAGAGCCTCGGGGAGTACGACGACACGACGTTCTGAGCACGATCTACACGAAGGATTTCCCCCATGACACAGCAGCCAGGATCCGGTTCCGGACGCAAGCCGCCGCGCAGCGGCGACTCCGCCGGACGCCCCGCTGAGCGTCGGACGCCGTCCCCACGCGGCGGCTCCGCGAGGAGTGGCGAGCGCGGTGCGTCCAGCTTCTCCGGCGGCACGCGTGACGGAGGACGGTCCGGCGAGGGGCGTCCGGAGCGTGGTCGTCCTGCTGGTGGTCGTGACGGTGGACGTGACGGTGGCCGGTCGAACGAGGGACGCCCGGAGCGTGGTCGCCCCGAGGGGAACCGCTCGGGCAGTAGCCGCGACGGCGGACGCTCCTCGACGGGGAAGCCGTTCCAGGAGCGCACCCGCGACGGCGCCCGCTCGTCCGATACCCGTTCGTCCACGGGCCGCCCGCCCGCCGCAGGCGCTGATCGCCGTGAGTCCGCCCACGGCCGCGCGCGCTCGGCATCGGGTCGCCCCTCCTCAGGAACGCCGTCGGGTCGCTTCGCGTCCGGCGGTGGGAAGACCGGCCGTCCCGGGACCGGTGCGAACCGGGCGGGTCGTCCAACCGGTGCCGCCGGTCGTCAGAAGCCGGCCGGCCCCAAGGCCTTCGGCCGTGAGCGTTTCGGTCAGAGCCTCGGCCCCGTGCGTCCGGCGACGCCCAAGCGCGCAAGCCGCCCGGCCGACGAGATCGACGTGCACAATCCCGAGGGCGTGCGGCTCCAGAAGGTCATGGCCCTCGCCGGCGTCGCCTCCCGCAGGGTCTGCGAGGAGATGATCCTCGACGGCCGCGTGGAGGTGGACGGCACGGTGGTGACCGAGCTCGGCGTGCGGGTGGATCCTGAGCAGGTCGCCATCCACGTGGACGGCATCCGCCTGCAGCTCAACGAGCACCTGAAGTACTACGTCTTCAACAAGCCGCGCGGGGTGATCTCCACGATGGACGACCCCGAGGGTCGGCGCTGCATCAGCGACTTCCTGAAGAACCGGGACAAGAGCGAGCGCCTCTTCCATGTGGGGCGCCTGGATGCCGAGACCGAGGGACTGCTGCTGCTGACCAACGACGGCGAGCTGACCAACCGGTTGACCCACCCGTCCTACGAGGTTCCCAAGACCTACCTCGTCCAGGTCCGGGGCCCCATGGCGCAGGGTATCGGCGCGCAGATGAAGGAGGGCATCGAGCTCGAGGACGGCCTGGCGCAGGTGGACTCCTTCAAGCTCGTGGACTCCACCCCCGGCCACGTCCTCGTGGAGGTCATCCTGCACTCGGGCCGCAATCGCGTGGTGCGGCGCCTGTTCGACGCCGTCGGGCATCCCGTGGAACGACTGGTCCGCACGCAGGAGGGTCCCATCCGCGTGGGCGACCAGCGCCAGGGCAGCATCCGCGTGCTCGGGCGCCAGGAGGTCGGGCACCTCATGGCATCGGTGGGCCTCTAGCCCATGAACGTGCGCACGGAGCAGGGAACACATCTCCTCGGACCCGTCCTCGTGGTCGGAGCAGGTCTCCTCGGAGCGAGCATCGGCCTGGGGCTGCGGAACCGCGGGCTCGACGTCGTCCTGTCCGACAGTTCCCCCTCCACCGAAGCCGTGGCTCAGGACATCGGCGCGGGCAGGCTCCTCGTGGAAGCCGTCGGCAGCGGGGAGCAGCTGGGCCCCGAACTCGTCGTCGTGGCCACACCGCCGGATGTGACGGCGCGGGTGGTCGCCGATGCGCTGCTGGCGTACCCGGACGCCGTCGTCGTCGACATCTGCAGTGTCAAGGAAGCCATCCTCACCGAACTCGCCGCGCTACCGGAGGTGGCCCCGGAGCTGTCCCGGTACGTGGGCACGCACCCGATGGCCGGCCGTGAGAAGTCGGGACCGGTCGCAGCGCGGGCCGAGCTGTTCACCGGAGCCCCGTGGGTGCTGTGCCCCCACGCCGCGAGCACACCCGAGGCCGTGCTGCGCGCGGAGTCGCTCGCCGTCGATCTCGGGGCCGTGCCAGCCCGCATGAGCGTCGAGGAGCACGACGAGGCCGTGGCCCTGATCTCGCACCTGCCGCAGGTGGTCTCCTCGCTCGTGGCCAGCAGGCTCCAGGATTCGCCGGTCCGGGCGTTGCAGCTGGCCGGCAACGGTCTGCGGGACGTCACGCGCATCGCGGCGAGTGATCCGCGCCTGTGGGTGCAGATCTTCTCGGCGAACGCGGCCCGCCTCGTCGACATCCTCTACGGGGTGCGTGAGGACCTCAACCGGCTCATCCACACGCTCGAGGAGCCCACGGCCGGGGGAGCCCGGCTCGACATGGCCCAGCTGATCTCGGAGGGGAACGCAGGCCAGGCACGCGTTCCCGGCAAGCACGGCGCCCCACCCGATTCCTTCGCGCGCCTGACGGTGCTCGTGGACGATGTGCCGGGGCAGATCGCGAAGCTCCTCACGGAGATCGGAGGCACCGGCATCAATGTCGAGGACTTCCGCCTCGAACACTCGCCCGGACGCCAGGTGGGCCTGGCCGAACTCTCGGTGCTGCCGGGCAAGCGCCACGAATTGACGGAGTCCCTGACCCAGCGGGGCTGGAAGGTAGTGCAGTGAACACCACATCGACCGGTCTTCCGATCCCCGCGGACGCGGACACCTACGCCGGTTTCCGCGTGGGCAAGCCGCTCGTCGTGGCCATCGACGGTCCCTCCGGATCGGGCAAGTCCAGTGTCAGCCGGGAAGTGGCACGCCGCCTCCGGGCCGCCTACCTGGACACCGGTGCCATGTACCGGGCGGTCACGCTCCACTGCATGACCACGGGTGTGGACCTGACGGACAGCCCGGCGGTGGAGTCCGCCGCGCGCACCATCGACCTGGACATCAGCACCAGCCCCGACCAGGAGTCGGTGCTGGTCGCCGGTAGCGACGTCACCGCCGCCATCCGCGAACCCGCGGTCTCCTCGGCCGTGAGTGCCGTCGCCACCACGATGGGCGCGAGGGCCGAGCTGATCCGGCGCCAGCAGGCGCTGATCGCCGGGTCCGGTCACCGGATCGTGGCCGAGGGCCGGGACATCACCACCGTCGTCGCACCGGATGCCCAGGTGCGGATCCTGCTCACCGCCACCGAGGAGGCGCGCCTGCGGCGCCGCGGGGACCAGCTCGGCGGCACGCAGTCCGAGGAGCAGCTCAAGCGGCAGGTCACGGAGCGGGACGCGAAGGATTCCACGGTCGTCGACTTCCAGCAGGCTGCCGACGGCGTGGTCACGCTGGATTCCTCCGAGCTCGACCTCGACCAGACCGTGACGGCGGTCCTCGAGATCGTGCGCGCCGTGGCCAACTAGGCCGAGCACAGTCCGGGCCGAGGCCCGGACCCACCAGAATTACCGTCGGGAGACGGTGAACACCAACCGAAGGACACTTTTGATGAGCGAGAACCTTTCGCCGAATGCCCAGGGCAATGGCCCGGGAGCCGACGAGGAGTACGAGCCGACCGGCGAGGACCAGGTCAGTGAGGTGCTCGAGACCCTCGACGACGCCGAAGCCGACCAGCGGGCCGCCTCGCTGCGCGCCGGTCTCGAGGACTACGAGCTCGACGACGAGGACGCCCATCTCCTCGCGCGGGAGGACGAAAACTACGACGACGAGGACGAGGACCGCCTCAATCCCGTCCTGGCCATCGTCGGACGACCCAATGTGGGCAAGTCCACGCTCGTGAACCGCATCCTCGGGCGCCGCGAGGCCGTCGTCGAGGACACCCCCGGTGTCACGCGCGACCGCGTGTCCTATCCCGCCCAGTGGACCGGGCGGAACTTCACCCTCGTGGACACGGGCGGCTGGGAGCAGGACGCGAAGGGCATCAACGCCCGGGTGGCGGACCAGGCGGAGATCGCCGTGGACATGGCCGACGCCGTGCTGCTCGTGGTCGATGCGACGGTCGGCGCCACGGCCACCGACGAGGCCGTGGTGCGCATGCTCCGCCGCAAGAACAAGCCCGTGATCGTGGTGGCCAACAAGGTGGACGACATCCAGAACGAGGCGGACGCCTCGGTGCTGTGGGGCCTGGGCTTCGGTCAGCCCTGGCCGGTCTCCGCCCTGCACGGTCGGGGGACGGCCGACATGCTGGACCGCGTGCTCGAGGTCCTGCCCGAGTTCTCCGAGCACGGGGGCATCGAGCGCTCCGGCGGGCCGAGGAGGGTGGCCCTGATCGGCCGTCCCAATGTGGGCAAGTCCTCGCTGCTGAACAAGCTGGCGGGCTCCGACCGCGTCGTCGTCGACCCCCAGGCCGGGACCACGCGTGATCCCGTGGACGAGATGATCGAGCTCGGCGGCCGTACCTGGCGCTTCGTGGACACCGCTGGCATCCGCCGCCGCGTCCACATGCAGCAGGGTGCGGACTTCTACGCCTCGCTCCGCACCCAGTCCGCCCTGGAGAAGGCCGAGGTGGCCGTGGTGCTCCTGGCCGTCGACGAGGTGCTCAGTGAGCAGGACGTGCGCATCCTGAACATGGCCATCGAGTCGGGCCGGTCGATCGTGCTGGCCTTCAACAAGTGGGACCTGCTCGACGACGAGCGCCGCCGCTACCTGGAGCGGGAGATCGAGCAGGATCTGGCGCACGTGGAGTGGGCGCCGCGCGTCAACATCTCGGCGCTCACCGGGTGGCACAAGGACCGGCTGGTGCCGGCGCTCGACGTCGCCCTCGAATCCTGGGACCGGCGCATCCCCACCGGGCGCCTCAATGCGTTCCTGGGCGAGCTCGTCGCCGCCCATCCGCACCCGGTGCGCGGAGGCAAGCAGCCGAGGATCCTCTTCGGTACGCAGGCGTCGAGTCGGCCGCCGAAGTTCGTGCTGTTCACCACGGGCTTCCTGGACCCGGGCTACCGCCGCTTCATCACGCGCCGCCTGCGCGAGACCTTCGGCTTCGAGGGCACGCCCATCGAGGTCAGCATGAGGGTGCGCGAGAAGCGCAGCCGCAAGCGCTGACGGCCTCCCGCGGTGCCGCTCCACGCCGGGAATGATGTAATGTTGTGCGAGTGGTTCGGCCCGCTGAGCGGGTCGGCCGGGATGTGGCGCAGCTTGGTAGCGCACTTGACTGGGGGTCAAGGGGTCGCAGGTTCAAATCCTGTCATCCCGACCATGTGATCTCTCAGGAGATCTCAGAACACCCGGACCTGCACTGTGCAGGTTCGGGTGTTCTTGTCTGCGTGGTTGGTCGGAGCGGGTGCCGATGAAGTGGAGCTGGGACTGTTCGCACAGGCGCTGGGCACGTGCCGAAGAATGAGCGCGTCCCGGGAACACTCCTACCCGAGCACTCGCCGCAGGTACGGGTTCAGGAAGACGCCTTCAGGATCGAGCTCTTCGCGCAGCATCCGGAAGTCACCGAGCTTCGGGTACTGCCCAGCTAGATCGGCCGCTTCCCGCGTATGCATCTTGCCCCAGTGCGGGCGGCCGCCGCGTGCACGCATGATGGCTTCGACCGCCCGGAAGTAGGGCCCGACATCCTCGCCGATCACCCGGTGCACAGCGATGTAGGCGGTTTCGCGCCCGGAGGCGGCGGACAGCCACAGCTCGTCAGCCGCCGCGAACCGGACCTCGACCGGGAACGAGATGTGCCAGCGCTCCCGCTCGATCACGTTGCGTACCTCGCGCAGCGCCCCGGCGGCCTGGTCGGCCGGGATGGCGTACTCCATCTCCCTGAAGCGCACCGTGCGCCGAGTCGCGAACACCTTGGAGGAGGCATCCGAGTGGGAACGATCCCCGGTGAGCCGTTCGGCAGCTCGGTTGAGCCAGGGAACACTCGAGGGGACGGCGCGGCCGATACCGCAGGACACCCGGAAGACCCCGTTGGCCATCAGCGTGTCGTCGAACCACCGACGACCGCTCGTCAACGGTCTGCGCCCCTCACCGACGGGCATACGCGTGTTCACCTTGGTCAGCGCGGTGCGCGTGTGCGGGAACCAGAAGAACTCGAAGTGATCGACGGCCGATGCCCGTTCGTGCAGGGAGTCGAGCACGGCGTCGAGCGGTTCGGGCTTCTCGACCGCGCACAGATCGAAGGCGTCGACACAGGCGATCGTCACCTCCACGAGGATGCCGAGGGCCCCGAGCCCCAGAGCCACGGCAGGAAGGAGTTCGGGACTGTGGTCCGCATCGACGCGCACCAGCTCACCGCGACCGGTGACGAGCAGCGCGCCGGTGACCTGGGCGGCGAGACCTCGAAAGCGCAGGCCGGTGCCGTGCGTGCCCGTCGAGATGGCGCCCGCGATGGACTGGGTGTCGATGTCGCCGAGGTTCTCCATCGCCAGGCCGAGCGGTTCGAGCAGCGCGGAGATCTCGTGCAGCCGTGTGCCGGCGCCGAAGGTCACGGCTCGGGTCTCGCGGTCCGCATGGCGGAGACCGTTGAGGCGGTCGAGGCTCATCAGAACGTCCTCGGCTTCGGCGATCGGGCTGAAGCTGTGACCGGCCCCGACGACCTTGATCCTCCGCCCCTCTGCGGCGGCCGAGCGCACCACTGCGCAGACGTCGTCGACCGATCCGGGGGAGACCATCCGCACGGGATACGCACGGACGGTGCGTCCCCAGTTCTGCCAGGTGGTCGTGGCTGCAGAGGTCGATGTGGACGCTGTCATAGGAAGGCCTTTCCCTCACCACGGTAGGTCGGAAGGCGATCGACGATGCGATCGTCCTCGATCAGGACGAACTCGTTCACCCGTTCGCTCAGCTCACCCGACTTCGCGTGCCGGAACCAGACCCGGTCGCCCACCGAGAGGCGGCGGGCGGACCCACCGACGAGTGGTGTCTGCACCTCTCCGGCCATCTCCCGCGGCACCATGCGCAGCCCAGCCGGATACGCGACGAGCGGCAGTCGGTCGACGCCGGGGGGACCCGACGCGACCCAGCCGCCACCGAGGACGGTGGCGCGGTCGGCGCGGGGCTTGCGCACCACGGAGAGGGCGAACCCGGTCGCGGGCAACGGTGAGAAGGCGGAGTACGCATCGAAGTAGTGGCCGGCGAACAGACCGCTCCCCGCGGCGATCTCGGTCACCGCAGGGTCGGCGGCGGTGGTCTCCACCGACCCGGTGCCGCCGCCGTTCACGAACTCGAGATCGGCGAGCGCGCTCACCTGCGCCACAGCCTCACCGCGGCGCTCGGCGAGTTCCACCTGTGAACGCTGCTGGAACCAGGAGACGGCTGCATTCGTCGCGAAGCGGCCGGGCACACGGTCGGCCACACCGGCGACCTGAGCCTCGTAGGCCATCAGGCCCACCAGGGTGAAGCCAGGACGGCGCTGCACCTCCTCGGCGAGGGCCCGCACCTGGGCCGGGGTGTGCAGCGGTGAGCGCCAGACGCCCAGTCGACCGAACGGCGCGGGCCCCTGCCACGACGCGTCCAGGTCGAGGCATATCCGGATCGGCAGCCGCGAAGCCGGCGACGCGACGGCGTCGATCAGGTCGAGGTGTTCCACGCTGTCCACCATGAGCGTCACGGAGGCCGCGGCCTGCTCCGATCGGGCCAGGTCGGCGATCGCCTGCCGATCGGCGGTCGGGTACCCGACCACCACATCGGGGCTCGTCCGGGCGAGCCAGAGTGCTTCGGTCAGCGTGAAGGCGAGCACCCCTGCGAAGCCCGGGACGTCGAGCAGCGCCTCGATGATCGATCGCACGCGGATGGACTTGCTGGCGAGCCGGACGGGCTTGCCGTCGGCGCGACGCACGAGATCGGCCGCGTTGGCGCGCAGCGCGCGAACATCCAGCGCACCGAACGGCGGTTCCTCCGCCGCGGTGGCGGCATTCCAGGCGGCCCACGGCTCGGAGAGTCGGCGACGGTCGGCCGTGCTGTCATCCGGCGCGGATGAGAGCAGATCTCGAAGTGTCACGCCGTGCTCCTCCTGGTCGCGCGCCGGGTCAGGGGCTACGGGCGGGGCGGTCGTCCCGGTTCCCGCAGTGTAGGAAGTCGGCCGGCGGAGAGCAAGCATCGCCCCACGGGGCGTTCCAGGGTTCCTTGACCGCGGCATCGAGCGGACCGAGGTACCCGCTGAGACGCGCCTTACGTCAAGACCCGATATGCCTATACTCGATCAATACCCGTCCCCGGTGGCCGCCCCGAGCCGGCACCGCACCCCGCGCGTTCGAAAGGCAGCCATGAGCAACGTTCCCGAAGGCCTCTACTACACGGCGGAGCACGAGTGGATCAGTGAGCCCACGGACGAGGGCACGGTCCGCGTGGGCATCACCGACTTCGCCCAGGACGCCCTGGGCGACGTGGTCTACGTCCAGATGCCCGAGGCGGGCACCGACGTCACCGGCGCCGACGTCATCGGGGAGGTCGAATCGACCAAGAGCGTCAGCGACATCTACGCCCCCGTCACGGGCGAGATCGTCTCGCGCAACGAGGCGCTCGACGACGACCCGTCCCTCATCAACACCGACCCCTACGGCGAGGGCTGGCTCTTCGAGATCAAGGTCTCCGATCCGGCCGTCGTGAAGGAACTGCTGAGTCCGGACGTGTACTCCCAGCAGGTAGGCTAGATCTACCCTGCGCCGGCCGCAGGGATGGCCGGGTCGACGGTGACCCGGCGTTCCGCGCAGCAGGGCAGGAGAGATCAATGGTGCCCACCGAGAACCCACCCGTGAACAAGGAGGAGCCAACCATGACGTCTCCTGAGACAAGGTCATTCGGCCTGCCCCAGCAGGACGCCACCAGCCAGTTCGAGCGACCGGACGTCCCCGGCGGACTCGATCGGAATCTGACGAGCGAGGAGCAGGCCTCCGTGGCCGCGCTGCCCGCCGGATCAGCCCTGCTGATCGCCCACACCGGTCCGAACGCCGGAGCACGTTTCCTCCTCGACGAGGACGTCACCGGTGCCGGCCGGCACCCCAATGCAGACATCTTCCTCGACGACGTCACGGTCTCGCGGCAGCACGCCGAGTTCCGTCGGAGTGAGAACGGCTTCACGGTGGTCGACACACGCAGCCTCAACGGGACGTACGTGAGCAACGATCGCGTGGACACCGCCGACCTCCGGAACGGCGACGAAGTGCAGATCGGCAAGTTCAGGCTCACCTTCTACGCCGCCCGCAGTACCACCGCCCAGGCGGCACAGCACCCGTCAGCGCAGGTCTAGCCCGCTCCATGCCTGCTTCCCATCTCCGTCGGCCCTCCGACGCCGTCACGGGACACCCCGGCGCGGGGGTGTCCATCGGCGAGGTCCTGCGCGGACTCACCGAGGACTTCCCCCGGGTCTCGGCATCGAAGATCCGCTTCCTCGAGGAGAAGGGACTCATCTCGCCGCAGCGCACCCGGGCCGGGTACCGCAAGTACACGGTGCACGACGTGGAGCGCCTCCGTTTCGTCCTCAGCCTGCAGCGGGACCAGTACCTCCCGCTCAAGGTCATCAAGGACTACGTCGATGCGATCGACCGCGGTGAGCGTCCGGAGTCCTTGCCCGGCGGCCTGACGCTCTCGCCGCGCGTCGTCTCCGATCAACTCTCGCGCGAGCTGAGTGCCCGCTCGCGGAGCATGAGCGCCGAGACCCTGGCCGCGGAGGCAGGAGCGCCGCTGCGACTCATCGAGGATCTCGTCAGTTTCGGCCTGATCTCCGCCGTCGAGAACCGGTTCGACGAGCACGCCCTGAAGGTCGCCGTGGCCTGCCTGCAGCTGGAGGCCCACGGTATCGAGCCCCGGCACCTCCGACCCTTCCGCGCCGCAGCGGACCGTGAGCTCGGACTGGTGGAACGCGCCGTCGCCCCCGCTGCCTCGCGCAGGGACGTCGCCTCGAAGGCGCGGGCCGCCGAGACCGCGCGCGAGATCAGCGAGCTGTGCCTCGATCTCCACGGCGCCCTCGTACACGGGCACATTGCCCGCATGGACAGTTAGGAGGCACCCGGTGATCGAAGTGGAAGTGGTGGGCGTGCGGATCGAACTGCCGTCGAATCAGCCCCTGGTCCTCCTGCGCGAGAGCGCTGGGGAACGTCACCTGCCCATCTGGATCGGAGCACCGGAGGCCAGCGCCATCGCGTTCGTCCAGCAGGGCATCGTCCCTCCGCGGCCCATGACGCACGATCTGCTGGTCGACGTCGTCACGGCGGCGGGCCGTAGCATCCGGGAAGTGCGCATCATCTCGGTCGAGGACACGGTCTACCATGCGCAGCTCGTGCTCGACGACGGCGTGACGGTGGGCTCCCGGGCCTCCGACGCCCTCGCGATCGCGCTGCGCGTGCCGTGCCCCGTCTACTGCGCCGACGAGGTGCTGGCGGTGGCCGGGGTGGAGATCGCGGAGGCGGAGGACGACGAGGACGGCACCGGGAGCGGTGCAGGGGAGACCGCCGAGAACGAGGTGCAGCAGTTCCGTGAGTTCCTCGCCGACGTCGAACCCGAGGACTTCGAACGCTGACCCGGCCGGCGCTCCGCACGACACGATCGGGATGGAGGAGCAGCCTCTTTGACCTCACCCCTCCGGCGATCTACCGTCAAGACATACAGTTCCCATTGCCTGCGCGATGGACCCCGTGCACACTTGAGGGCACGCCCCGAGAGAGCGCGCAGCGAGCAATACCACCGGGAATTCTTCGAGGAGGCAACGCGTGAGTCCGAAGGGTGAGGCCGGCGAGGCAACCAGCCCGGTAGGCGCAGCGCTGCCGGCGAACGCCCAGGGGCTGCTCTTCACCGAGGATCTTCCCGAGCTCGACGAGCACGCAGGGTATCGCGGCCCCACGGCCTGCAAGGCGGCGGGCATCACCTATCGTCAGCTCGACTACTGGGCGCGCACCGGCCTGGTGGAGCCGGCGGTCCGAGGAGCCTCGGGCTCCGGGACGCACCGCCTCTACGGATTCCGCGACATCCTCGTGCTCAAGGTGGTCAAGCGACTGCTGGACACGGGCGTGTCCCTCCAGCAGATCCGCACCGCGGTGGGGCACCTGCGCGAACGTGGCGTCGAGGACCTCGCGCAGATCACCCTGATGAGCGATGGAGCGAGCGTGTACGAATGCACCTCGGCCGACGAGGTCATCGATCTGGTGCAGGGCGGTCAGGGCGTCTTCGGCATCGCCGTCGGGCGCGTGTGGCGCGAGGTGGAGGGCACGCTCGCCGCCCTGCCGAGCGAGCATTCGCCCCAGGACTTCCCCGGCGACGAACTGGGCGAGCGCCGCGCGACCCGCAGGATCAGCTGACGCCCCAGGTCGCCCGGAGCGACCGGTTCAGGCCCGCCGGCGGAAGCCCCGGCACCGCACAGGCCTCGCGGCGGCTCACCGCCGGGAACGGCTGCGCATCCGCCCGGAGTCGACCACACTCCTGAGCAGTTCGTCGAAGAGCCGTGCGGTCTGGCGGGCGCTATCTCCGGGCCAGTGGTGCACGGAATGCGCCGCTCCCTGGATCTGCTGCCAGTCGGCCTGGTCGGGGATGACGGGCTGCAGCATCAGCTCACCGAACATCCTGCGCATCTCCGCCAGGCGGAAGACGTGCTCGCTCGAGGCGGGTCTCACACGATTGGCGACGACGCCCGCGGTATGGAGATCGGGCGCGAACTCCCGGCGGAACAGCTCGAGTGCACGCATGGTCCGCTCGGTACCGGCGACGGAGAAGAGGGCGGGCTCGGCGACGAGGAGCACCTTGTTGCTCGCGGTCCAGGCGATCCTGGTGAGTCCGTTGAGCGAGGGCGGGCAGTCGATCAGGACCAGACCGTAGCCGGAGACCCTGGACAGGAGCGAGGCCAGGCGCGCCTGGTCGCGGCTGCCGAGATCGGGCCGGTCGTAGATCCCGGAGTAGGCCGAACCCATCGCGACGTCCAGCGTCGGGACGGAGGCGCCCGGGTGGCGGGACGCCGAGTCCACCCACCCGCTCGGGACCACGTTGGCGGTGAGATCGCCGCGTCGCGCATTCTTGAGCAGCCGGCCGATGTCGGTCCGGCCCTCCGGCCTGACAGCGAGTCCGGTGGTCGCATCAGCATGAGGATCGAGATCCACCACGAGGGTGGGAATGCCGGCGGCCAGGGCCGCCGACGCCAGGCCGAGGGTCACCGAGGTCTTTCCCACGCCACCCTTGAGACTGCTGATACTGACTACCTGCACCTGTTGAACCCATCCCCGTCGTGTCGCGGCCTCCTGGGGCGGCCGCCTGCCCTCTTGGTTCCCGGTCAATCATAGGGTGAGCCCACGCAGCTCCCGGGACGGCGCGGCCCGATATCCAGCGCGCTCCGGGGCGGGCGGCGTAGCCGTCTGTCATCTAGCGGACTGTGGACACCGTGCCGGGTAGGATCGTGCCAGCGTGAAGGACCCCGACCCGCAACGATGCAGGAGTGAGATGTTCTCGAAGATTCTGGTAGCCAATCGCGGCGAGATCGCCATCCGGGCATTCCGCGCCGCTCACGAGCTGGGCGCGAAGACCGTGGCGGTGTTCCCCCACGAGGATCGGAACTCGATCCATCGCCAGAAGGCGGACGAGGCGTATCTGATCGGCGAGGAGGGCCACCCGGTCCGCGCGTACCTCGACATCCAGGAGATCATTCGCGTCGCGGTGGAATCGGGCTGCGACGCCATCTATCCCGGCTACGGCTTCCTGTCCGAGAATCCCGATCTCGCCCGTGCCGCCCGGGAAGCGGGCATCACCTTCGTGGGTCCGCCCGCGGATGTGCTGGAGCTGGCGGGTAACAAGGTCAAGGCGCTCGACGCCGCCCGGGACGCCGGTATTCCCGTCCTCGGCTCGTCGCGACCCAGCGCAGACGTCGCCGAGCTGATCGCCGCCGCGGACGAGATCGGGTTCCCGGTGTTCGCGAAGGCCGTCGCCGGTGGCGGTGGGCGCGGGATGCGCCGCGTGGAGTCCCGGGAGGCGCTGCCCGAGGCGCTTGAGTCCGCCATGCGCGAGGCGGAGTCCGCCTTCGGTGATGCCACGATGTTCCTGGAGCAGGCGGTCCTGCGCCCGCGGCACATCGAGGTACAGATCCTCGCGGACGCCGAGGGGAACATCATGCACCTCTTCGAGCGCGACTGCTCGCTGCAGCGGCGGCACCAGAAGGTCATCGAGATCGCCCCGGCCCCGAATCTCGACGAGTCGATCCGCCAGGCGCTGCACCGCGACGCGGTGAAGTTCGCCACCGCGCTGGGTTACGTCAATGCGGGCACGGTGGAATTCCTCGTGGACACCGTCGGAGCACGCGCCGGTGAGCACGTGTTCATCGAGATGAATCCGCGCATCCAGGTGGAGCACACCGTCACCGAGGAGGTCACCGACGTCGACCTCGTCCAGTCGCAGCTCCGCATCGCGGCGGGGGAGTCCCTGCAGGATCTGGGCCTGAGCCAGGATACCGTCCACCTGCGTGGCGCCGCCCTCCAGTCCAGGATCACCACGGAGGACCCCGCGAACGGCTTCCGCCCCGATGTGGGGCGGATCTCCGCCTACCGCTCGGCCGGTGGTGCCGGGGTCAGGCTCGACGGCGGCACGGTCTATGCAGGAGCTGAGATCAGCCCGCACTTCGACTCGATGCTCGTCAAGCTCACCTGCCGTGGCCGGGACTACCCGGCGGCCGTGACCCGCGCGCGGCGGGCGCTGGCGGAGTTCCGCGTCCGTGGGGTGTCGACGAACATCTCCTTCCTGCAGGCCGTCCTCGACGATCCCGACTTCATCGCCGGTAATGTGGCGACGTCGTTCATCGACGAGCGTCCGGAGCTCCTGACGGCGCGGGTACCTGCCGACCGGGCCACCAAGCTGCTCACCTGGCTCGCGGACGTGACGGTGAACCAGCCCAACGGCACGCGGCCTGCGCATCTGGACCCCCGGCAGAAGCTGCCCGTCCTCTCCGACGAACAGCGGGAGGCACCCCTGCCGGAGGGAAGCCGCCAGCGGCTGCTCGAGCTGGGCCCAGAAGGCTTCGCAAGGGCGCTGCGCGAGCAGAACGCCGTGGCCGTGACCGACACGACCTTCCGCGATGCCCATCAGTCGCTCCTCGCCACCCGCGTGCGCACCCGCGACCTCACGGCCGCCGGCGCCGGCGTGTCTCGATTGACCCCCGAGCTGCTCTCGGTCGAGGCGTGGGGCGGGGCCACGTACGACGTCGCACTCCGCTTCCTCGGTGAGGACCCGTGGGAGCGCCTGGACGCGCTGCGCCGGGAAGTGCCGAACATCTGCCTGCAGATGCTCCTGCGCGGCCGCAACACCGTGGGCTACACCCCGTACCCCGAAGCCGTGACGTCCGCCTTCGTGCAGGAGGCTGCAGCATCCGGGATCGACATCTTCCGGATCTTCGACGCGCTGAACGACGTGGCGCAGATGGAGCCGGCCATCCGGGCGGTCCGGGCCACCGGCACGGCCGTCGCGGAGGTGGCGCTGTGCTACACGGCCGACATGCTCGACCCGGCCGAGGAGCTCTACACGCTCGAGTACTACCTCGAGCTCGCCCAGCGCATGGTGGACGCCGGCGCGCACATCCTGGCCATCAAGGACATGGCGGGCCTGCTCCGGCCCGCAGCGGCGGCAAAGCTCGTCACGGCCCTGCGTGAGCGCTTCGACCTGCCCGTGCATCTCCATACCCACGACACCGCCGGTGGCCAACTGGCAACCCTCCTGGCCGCAGTGGACGCCGGGGTCGACGCCGTCGACGTCGCGAGCGCCGCCCTGGCGGGCACCACGAGCCAGCCCTCGGCATCCGCACTCGTGGCCGCCCTGGCCCATACGCCACGGGACACCGGCCTGGATCTGGACGGTGTGTGTGCACTCGAGCCCTACTGGGAGGCCGTGCGCCGTATGTACGCCCCGTTCGAGGCGGGCCTGGCCGGCCCCACCGGGCGGGTCTACCAGCACGAGATCCCGGGTGGACAGCTGTCCAATCTGCGTCAGCAGGCCATAGCGCTCGGACTCGGGGAGCGCTTCGAGGCGATCGAGGACATGTACACGGCGGCCGATCGGATCCTCGGCAGGCTCGTGAAGGTCACGCCGTCGTCGAAGGTGGTGGGCGATCTGGCCCTCGCGCTCGTGGGGATCGACGCCGACCCCGCCGAGTTCGAGGAGAACCCGCAGGCCTTCGACATCCCGGACTCGGTGATCGGCTTCCTCAACGGTGAGCTCGGCAACCCTCCCGGAGGCTGGCCGGAGCCGTTCCGGACCAAGGCGCTGAAGGGCCGTGCGGCCAAGCCCCGCGACGTGGACCTCTCCGCCGAGGACGAGGAGAAGCTCACGGGAGACTCGGCGCAGCGACGCACAGCGCTCAACACGCTGCTGTTCGCGGGGCCGGCGAAGGACTTCCGGGCCGTCCGCGAGACGTACGGGGATGTCTCGGTGCTCGGCACCGCCGACTACCTCTACGGCTTGCAGCAGGGCACCGAGCACATCATCGAACTGGAGAAGGGTGTGCGGCTCATCGCCACGCTGGAGGCGATCTCCGAACCCGATGAGAAGGGGATGCGCACGCTCATGTGCACCCTCAACGGGCAGATGCGGCCCGTGAGCGTGCGCGACCGCAGCGTGGACAGCGACGTGAGGACCGCGGAGAAGGCGGACCCGTCCGTGCCGGGTCAGATCTCCGCGCCCTTCGCCGGATCCGTGACCGTATCGCTCTCCGAGGGCGACACCGTCGCCGAGGGTGACACGGTCGCAACGATCGAGGCGATGAAGATGGAGGCGAACATCACGACGCCGGTCGCGGGCACGGTGCAGCGGGTGGCCCTGGCAGGAGTGGGACCGGCGCAGGGAGGGGACCTCCTGGTGGTCATCACACCGACGAAGGAGTGATCCGTCCGTGGGGCCCGGCGCGGCTAGACTGCGTCGGTGACCCACTACGACCTCGCGATCATCGGCTCCGGTTCAGGCAACACCCTCATCTCCCCGGAATGGGACGACTCGAAGGTGGTCCTCGTGGACGGAGGTGTCTTCGGCGGGACCTGCCTCAACGTGGGCTGCATCCCCACGAAGATGTACGTCTACCCGGCCGAGCTGGCGGCGGCACCCGAGCGCGCCGCCCGGCTCGGGGTGGATCTCTCCTTCGAGGGTGTGCGCTGGCAGGACATCCGGGACCGCATCTTCTCCCGGATCGATGCCATCTCGGCCGGTGGCCGCACATACCGCGCGGACGAACTGGAGAATGTGACCCTGATCGAGGAGCACGTCCATCTCGCGGGGGAGAAGTCGTTCCGGACGGCGTCGGGGGAGCTCATCTCGGCCGACCAGCTGGTCATCGCCACCGGCTCGCACGCCGTCCTGCCGGACGTCCCGGGCATCACCCTGCCCCAGGTGCACACCTCCGACACCATCATGCGCATCCCTGAGCAGCCCGAACGCCTGCTGATCCTGGGCGGCGGGTACATCGCGGCCGAGTTCGCGCACATCTTCGGCTCGTTCGGGACCACGGTGACTCTCGCGGTCCGCAGCGGGAGCATGCTGCGGCATCTCGACGACACCGTCTCGGCGGTCTTCACCGAGCACGCCGCACAGCAGTGGGACGTCAGACTGCGGACGGTCGTCACGGAACTGAGCGCCAACGACGACGGCTCGGTCCGGGTACGGCTCGACGGCCCGGAAGGACCCTCGGAGCTCGAGGTGGATATCGTGCTCGCAGCCACCGGTCGCAGACCCAACACGGACGGACTGTCGGTCGATGAGGCGGGATTCGATCTGCACGACGACGGTCGCCTCGCCGTGGATGCCTACCAGCGGGTGCTGCGCGAGGGCCTGCCCGTGGAGGGCGTCTGGTCCCTCGGGGACGTCAGCAGCGACTACCAGCTCAAGCACGTGGCCAACCACGAGGCCAGGACTGTCGCACACAATCTGCTGCACCCGGACGATCTGCGCGCCAGCGACCACCGCTTCGTCCCGGCCGCGGTGTTCTCCCACCCGCAGGTGGCCTCGGTGGGGCTGACGGAGGATCAGGCTCTCAGCGCCGCTGAGCGGACCGGCACCCCGATCGTCACGGCGGTCCAGCAGTTCGGCTCGACCGCCTACGGCTGGGCCATGGAGGACACCGAGGGCTTCGTGAAGCTCATCGCCGAGAAGTCGACCGGGCGCATCCTCGGGGCCCACATCCTCGGGCACGAGGCCTCCATGCTCATCCAGCCGATCCTCCAGGCCATGTCCTTCGACCTGGACGCCTTCTCGATGGCGCGTGGCCAGTACTGGATCCATCCGGCCCTCACCGAGGTGGTCGAGAACGCGCTGCTCAACCTCAGGACCGACTGACGGCCCGCCGCGTACCGAACGGTTATTGCCGGGCGGCCGAGGAGTAGATGGACTCGACGACGTCGGAGTAGTCCTTCAGGACCTGGGCGCGCTTGATCTTGAGGGACGGCGTCAGGTGGCCGGTGGTCTCGGTGAAGTCGGTCGGGACGATCCGGAACTCCTTGATGGCCTCGGCGCGGGAGACGGTGGTGTTGGCCTGGTCCACCAGGTGCTGGATCTCCTCCCGGACCCGGGGCAGCTCGGCGGCCTCCGCCATGGTGGTCCCGGCGGGCAGGTCGTGCCGGTCCAGCCATCCCGGGAGCGCTTCCTCGTCGAGGGTGACCAGGGCCGAGATGAAGGCCCGCTGATCCCCCACGACGACGCACTGCGACACCAGGGCATTGGACCGGATGGCATCCTCGAGCAGTGCGGGGATCACGTTCTTCCCGCTGGCCGTCACGATGATCTCCTTCTTGCGTCCGGTGATGCTCAGGAAGCCGTCCTCGTCCAGCTGCCCGATATCGCCGGTGCGGAACCAGCCGTCCACGAAGGCCTCGTCCGTCAGGTCCGGCCGGTTGAGGTACCCCTTCATGACGCAGACACCCTTTGCGAGGATCTCGCCGTCGTCCGCGATCTTCACCGCGTTGCCCGGCAGCGGGACGCCCACGCTGCCGATCTTGATCCGCTGCGGGGTGTTCACGGTGATCGGTGCCGTGGTCTCCGTCAGGCCGTACCCCTCCAGCACCATCAGGCCGATGCCGTGGAAGAAGTGGCCCAGTCGGTCGCCGAGGGGTGCTCCGCCGGAGACCGCGTGCTCCACGCGGCCCCCCATGGCGGTGCGGATCTTGCCGTAGAGCAGGCGATCGAACACGGCATGCTTGACCCTCAGGGCGAGGGGGATCCGGCCCGCCTGCTCCGCCTTGGACCACGCGATGGCCACATCCGCACCGGCGTGGAAGATCTTGCCCTTCCCGCCGTCCTCCGCCTTGAGCATCGAATTGTTGTAGACCTTCTCGAACACGCGTGGCACGGCGAGGATGAAGGTGGGCTGGTAGCTCTGCAGATCGGGGAGCAGATTCTTCACGTCCGGGGTGTGCGCCACGGTGGCTCCCACGGCCACGCACAGGACCGAGATGAAACGGGCGAACACGTGGGCCAGGGGCAGGAACATGATGGTCTGCCCGCCCTCGCGTGCCACCTCGGGCAGGGCTGCGCCCGCGTTGTCCGAGAGCTCCACGAAGTTGCCGTGCGTCAGTTCGCACCCCTTCGGCTTCCCCGTGGTCCCCGAGGTGTAGATGATGGTGGCGACGTCGTCGAGACCGGCCCGGTCGCGGCGCTCGGCGAGGGTCTGGTCGTCGGTGCCCACGCCGGCCGTGCGCAGGGTGTCGAGGCCGTCGCCGTCGAACTGCCATACGTGGTCGAGGGATGTGAGGTCCTCCAGCTCCACGGCCTGGCGCACCACGTCCTCGTGCCGCGCCGATTCGACGAACGCACCGACGGCCCCGGAATCACCGAGGATCCAGGCGACCTGCGCGGGCGAGGAGGTCTCGTAGACCGGGACGGAGATCGCGCCGGCGAACCAGATGGCGAAGTCGGCCAGCGACCACTCGTAGCGGGTGCGGGCCATGAGGGCGATCCTGTCGCCCGGCTGGACACCGGAACTGATCAGTCCCTTCGCGATGTCCTCCACCTGGCGGCGGAACTCGGTGGCCGAGATGTCCTCCCACTCGCCCGAGGCGCCCTTGACGGCGAACAGGGCCGGATTCGACGCCTTGGCGGCCTGCCGCAGCACCAGTTCCGTGGTGTTCGTCTGGCGGGGAACGTCCACGAGGACGGGAACGCTGATGTGGCGCACGATAGCTCCTTCGATATCCTTCGACCGGTTGCCTCAGCCTATAGGCTCCGTTGCCCGGACCGGCCTCACGTAGGGTACAGATCGTCGACGGAAGGGAGCGGCAGGCGGCCCTCCCCAGGAAAGGACTCCATGACGATGCTCCCCGGTCCGGTGCGATCCCGGCCCCCGCGGACCCGCGGTGCAGCGACCCCCTCCCGGCGGCGGAGCGAGCGCCTGGTCGCGCGGGCCACGCGCGAGGGGTTCGGCCACCGGGCACGACGCGGTCTGTCCGTGGGCATCGACATCGGCGGGACCAAGGTGGCCGCCGGGGTGGTGGACGTGCACGGGACCATCCTCGCCGAGTCACGCAGGGCTACGCCGGGCCGCGATCCGCGCGCCGTCGAGGACGTCATCGCCGAGCTGGTCCGCGAGCTCTCCGGCGACTACCGCATCCGGTCCGTGGGGATCGGTGCTGCCGGGTGGATGGACCTGTCCAACAGCACGGTCCTGTTCAGCCCGCACCTCGCCTGGCGCAACGAACCCCTGCGCCGGAATCTCGAGCAGCGCCTCCGGCGACGCGTCACCCTGGTGAACGACGCCGACGCCGCAGCGTGGGCGGAATGGCGGTTCGGTGCGGGGCGCACGGAGTCACGGCTCGTCTGCATCACGCTCGGCACCGGGATCGGCGGGGCGATGATCATGGACGGCCGGGTGGAACGCGGCCGGTACGGCGTGGCGGGGGAGTTCGGCCACCAGATCATCGTGCCGCAGGGCCACCGGTGCGAGTGCGGCAACCGCGGGTGCTGGGAGCAGTACGCCTCGGGGAACGCCCTCGGCCGCGAGGGGCGCGAGCTCGCGGCCTCAGGCTCCCCGGTGGCCGGGTCGATCATCGATGCCGTCTCCGGCGACACCTCCCTCATCACCGGCGCACTCGTCACGGAGCTGGCCATCAGCGGCGATCGCGCCTCGCGCGAACTCGTCGACGACGTCGGGCAGTGGCTGGGACTGGGTCTGGCCAATCTCGCCGCGGCCCTTGACCCGGGTACCTTCGTGGTCGGAGGAGGACTCAGTGTGGCCGACGAGCTCCTGCTCGGCCCGGCCCGGCGCGCTTTCGGGAGGAATCTGACGGGCCGCGGTTTCCGTCCGGCAGCCCGCATCGAACGGGCAGCCCTCGGTCCGGCGGCGGGCCTCATCGGGGCAGCCGATCTCTCGCGCCTGCTCTCGCGTGGCGGGATCTGACCGATCACGATCGGGATCCGACCGGCCCCGCGCCGGTCGTGCTGGTCGTGCTGCGCTAGACCTCGGCGCCGTCGTCGCCGATATCGCGATGCTTGGGCAGCCGGCTGACCAGGTAGCCTGCACCGGCCAGGAACAGCGCCAGGATCCCGAAGGTGGCGGCGAGTGGTGCGTCCCGCCAGAACATGGCGAAGAGCAGGAGTGTGAGGGGCCCTCCCGCCGCCCCCACCCAGGCGAGGATCGTGAGGGGGTCGCCGGTCCCGAGGGGTGGTGGTTCCTCCGGGACGAACCCGTCGTCCTCGTCGTCGCCGTCGGGTTCGGGTTCGGGTTCGGGAAGATCATGGTCCCTGGGCCCGCGCCGCTGGAGAGGCTGATTCCGGAAGATCCGGTCGGCACGCTCACGATCGGTGGGTGCAGCATTGTGCGGCTCCGAGGGCGGATCCTCCTGCGGCTCCGCCGCCGGAGTGACCTTGCGTCCTGGGGAATCCGTGCGGGTGGGGGTCGACTCGGTACCCTCGAGGCGCGCCACGAGGTCGCGCCAGATGTCGTCGTCGGTCGATTCGTTCGGTTCCTGACCTCGAAGGCCCATACTCTGCTACCTGCTGTCGGGTGCTGCAGCCTGGGGTCGGAGGTCGTCCGCCCGGCATCCTCGACGTCGGAGGGTGCTGCTCCAATCCTCGGTACAGCGCAGCGCTACGTCAACCGGGAACCTGCGCGTCGCGGGCGGCAGGGAGCGCTCCGGGCCACCGGGGCGTCGGGCGTGACAACGCCCTTAGAGTAGGCTTCCACAGGAAAAAGCGGGCGGCATGGCACATGCCGCAGCGATCATGCTTGGAGGCGGACTGCGTGTTCTATTGGGTGATGAAGCGGATCATCGTCGGTCCGCTCCTCAATCTCCTCTTCCGGCCCTGGGTCAAGGGACTCGACAACATCCCGGCTTCCGGCCCGGCGGTGATCGTGAGCAATCACCTGTCCTTCTCCGACTCGATCTTCCTGCCCATCGTGGTGCCGCGGCCCGTCGCATTCCTCGCCAAATCGGAGTACTTCACGGGCAAGGGCGTCAAGGGCAGGCTCACCGCGCTGTTCTTCCGTCTCTCGAACCAACTGCCCATGGACCGTTCCGGTGGGGCGGCGTCGTCGTCGTCGCTCAGTGCGGGGATGGACATCCTCAATGAGGGCGCGATCCTGGGGATCTACCCCGAGGGGACCCGCAGTCCGGACGGGCGGCTGTACCGCGGGAAGACGGGCGTGGCGAAGCTGGTCCTGGCTACCGGGGTGCCGGTCATCCCCGTGGCGATGATCGGCACCGACAAGGTCCAGCCGATCGGGCGCCGCATTCCCAACATCCGCCGGGTGGGCATCATCATCGGCGAACCGCTCGACTTCGCGCGCTACGAGGGGCTCGAGGACGACCGGTTCGTGCAGCGGTCCGTCACGGACGAGATCATGTACGAACTGATGCGACTCTCCGGCCAGGAGTATGTCGACGCCTACGCGAGTACGGTCAAGGAGCGGCTCGCCGCGGAGAAGGCCGCCGGACGTAAGACACCCAAGCCGGGCGCCGACCAGCGCAGGGCGGCGGTCCGGATATCCAGTGAGCCCACCGGTCCCGCTCCGGGCTCCGTGACGGAGATCGGTGCCGGAACCGCGGAGACCGTCCGTCCGGATTCCGCCGATGGCCCCTCGGACAGCACCCCGAGCATCCGTCGCTGGCGCCGGAAGACCTCGTCCGACCAGTAGGCGGATCCTGGGCCGGTCCTCGTGCGCACCGTCACCCAGTAGAATTCCGGTGTGACTGATTCACTCGCTCCCGACCTGCCGCGTTCCGCGGATCCTGCTCCTCCCGCCGTGGACGGTCTTGACGCCTGGCGCTCCATGACCGCTGCGCAGCAGCCCTCCTGGCAGGATGCCGGCGTGTACGCCGCATCCGTGAAGGAACTCTCGAGCCTGCCGCCCCTCGTCTTCGCGGGAGAGGTCGACGTGCTGCGGGAACGCCTGGCGGACGCCGCGCAGGGCAAGGCCTTCCTGCTCCAGGGCGGGGACTGCGCCGAGACCTTCGAGGGTGCCACGGCCGACAGGATCAGTGCGCGTGTGCGCACCATCCTCCAGATGGCCGTCGTCCTGACCTACGGGGCCTCCCTGCCGGTCATCAAGATGGGCAGGATGGCCGGGCAGTTCGCGAAGCCGCGCTCCTCCAACGACGAGACGCGCGACGGCGTCACCCTGCGGGCCTACCGCGGCGACATGGTCAACGGGTACGACTTCACCCCGGAGAGCCGCGGGCACGATGCCTCGCGGATGGTGAAGGCCTACCACACCTCGGCGTCGACGCTGAACCTGATCCGAGCCTTCACGCAGGGTGGGTTCGCGGATCTGCGGCTCGTCCACCACTGGAACAAGGGCTTCATGGCCAACCCGGCCCACTCCCGCTACGAGTCCCTGGCACGTGAGATCGACCGCGCGGTCCGGTTCATGGATGCGTGCGGCGCCGACTTCGAGGCGCTCAAGCGCGTGGAGTTCTTCGCGAGCCACGAAGCGCTCCTGCTGGACTACGAGCGGGCGCTGACGCGCATCGACTCGCGCACGTCGTTGCCCTACGACACGTCCGCACACTTCCTCTGGATCGGGGAGCGGACGCGCGAGATCGACGGGGCGCACGTCGATTTCCTGTCGCGGGTGCGCAATCCGATCGGCGTCAAGCTCGGTCCGTCCACGTCCGCGGACGACGCGCTGGCCCTCATCGACAAGCTCGATCCCAACCGTGAACCGGGCCGCCTCACCTTCATCACACGCATGGGTGCCGAGAACATCCGGGAGAAGCTGCCCCGACTGGTCGAGCGGGTCACGGCCTCCGGGGCGCAGGTCCTGTGGGTGACGGACCCGATGCACGGCAACACGGTGACCTCGCCCAACGGGTACAAGACGCGTAACTTCGACGACGTCATCGACGAGGTGCGCGGCTTCTTCGAGGTGCACGACTCGCTGGGGACCTTCCCGGGGGGACTGCACGTGGAGATGACGGGCGACGACGTCGCCGAATGCCTGGGTGGTGCCGATCCGATCGACCAGGACGCCTTCCTGGAACGTTACGAGTCGGTCTGCGATCCGCGGCTGAACCACATGCAGTCCCTCGAGATGGCGTTCCTCGTCGCAGGCGCCCTCTCGAAGGGTTGAGCCCGAGGGTGCGGCACCGCCGGACTAGGTGACCGTGATGCGGATCGTCGCGCCCTCGGGCTGTTCGCCCGTGGGGCTCTGGCCCGCGACGAGTCCCAGTACGGCGCTGCCGAAGGTGTAGTCCACCTCCACGGTGAAGCCTGCGGCCTCGAGGGCTTCGACCGCCCGGTCCTCCGGGAGTGAGAAGACACCGGGGACCTCGACGAGCCGCGGGTCCAGGGAGACCACGAGGTCGACCGCCTCGCCGCGACGGAGCTCCATGCCCCGGTCCGGTACCTGACCGATGATCCGGCCGGGCTCGACCTCCCTGCTGTACTCCTCGTCCACGGCGCCCACCATCAGGGAGGCGGACCCGAGCGCCGCAGCAGCCTCCAGCTCGGTGCTGCCCACCACATCAGGCACAGGGAAGGGCTCCGGGCCCCGGGAGACGATCAGCTCCACGCGCTCGAACCGGCGCACCCTGGTGGTCGCCTCGGGGTCCGTCCCGATCACCAGCCCTGCGAGCACCTCGTCGTCGTAGACCTCTTCCGTGGAAAGGGCATCCAGTCCCTCCTGGTCCAGCACCGCGCGTGCTTCGGCGAGGGGCACGCGTGCCACATCCGGCAGGCTCACCACTCCGGCCGGGCCCGCGCCGAAGAACCAGCCCGCGCCCGCCACGACGACGGCCAGGAGGAGCAGCAGGATCACGAGCAGGCGCCTGGAGCGTCGGGCGGTGGAGCCGAACAGTGACTTCTCCGGTCGCTGCGCAGCCCTCGCCCGGGCCCGACGGGACGCCCGACTCGCCCCGCTCCGGGCTGCTCCGCTGCGGCCTGCCCCGGGGCGCGGGGCCCGGATGACCGCCGTGGAGTCCTCCGGGACGGTCCGGGACGTGGAGGGTGCGGAGTGCACGTCGGTCGGGGGAACGGCAGCCACCGGTGGTCGCCCCGGCATCGGCGCCAGGACCCGCGTGGCGTGGCTGGTGCCGATGACGCGGGTGTGGTTGTCCTCGTTCTCGCTGACGGGTTCCGCGCCCTGCGCGCCCGGTCGCCCGATGACCACCGCTGTGAGCTGGTCCTGGTGCGCGGGTGCCGGCGGGGCGACGGGAGAGTGGTCGAGTTCCGCGTCCGTGAGGACGGCGCGGATGTGGCGGAGTTCGCCGAGGAGCGCTGCCCCGTCCACGGGACGCCTGTCGGGATCCCTGGACGTGCACCACTGCACGAGCTCGTCGATATCGGGCGCCAGCCCCGGCAGCAGCGTCGAGGGTGCCGGGACGTCTACCCGGGCGTGCTGGAGCGCCACCTGGAAGGGTGAATCGCCGGTGAAGGGCTGGTGTCCGGTCAGCAGCTCGAAGGCCAGCACGCCGATCGAGTAGATATCACTCTGCGCCTGCACCGGCCCGCCGAGCACCAGTTCGGGGGCCATGTATGCGGCTGTTCCGGCGAGGGTCGCGGTTCCGGTGCTGGCCGACAGCGCACGCGCAAGACCGAAGTCCGCGAGCTTGACCTGCCCGGTCTCGGAGAGCAGCACGTTCTCCGGCTTGAGGTCCCGATGGATCAGTCCGGCCTCGTGGGCCGCCGCGAGACCCTCGACCACGGGATCGAGGAGGGCCAGGGTCCGTCGAGGGGTCAGCCTGCCGTGGTCGCGCAGTTCCTCGCGCAGGGTTCGGCCACGGACGAATTCCATCACCAGGTAGGCGACGGGCTGTCCCTCGATCTCGTCGACGCCCTGATCGAGCACGCCGACCACGTGGGGGTGGGAGAGCCGAGCGGCGGACCTGGCCTCCCCCTCGAACCGGGAGACGGAACCCGGCTCGACGGCGAGCTGCGGTAACAGGACCTTCAGTGCGACCCGTCGGTCCAGTCTGCGGTCCGTGGCCAGGTAGACCGTGGACATGCCTCCACGGGCCACCCTGGAGTGGACGGCGTAGCGGCCGTCGATCACGGCGCCCTCGAGCGGGTCCCTGCGTTGCTGCTGCACCCTACGATCGTAAGCGGGTGAGCCGGGAGGGGGTGGGACCACCACGCGATCCCACCCCCGACCGGGCCCTGCGCGGACTGGAACGGGTTACCGGAAGTTCTTCTGGTGTCCCTTGATGGCTGCGACGTACTGCTTGGTGTCGTTGAACATCCCGTTCGTCGTCACCGAGTACTGGCCCTGGTAGTAGGACGCTATCGCGATGTCGAGCGACGGGCTCGTGCGGATCAGCGACCGGATGATGGCCACGCCCGCGGTCGCGTTGTCCTGCGGATCGAGCAGGTTCAGCTTGCGGCCCACGAGCTCGCTCGCCCACACCCCGGAGGACGGGATGACCTGCATCGTGCCGATGGCGTTGGCGGGGGAAACGGCGCGCTGGTTGAAGCTCGACTCCTGGAAGGCGAAGGCGAGTGCCAGGCTCGGGTCCACGCCCATGGAACGTGCCGTGTCGGCGACGATCTGCTGCATCTGGGCGGGGGAGGGGGCTGGCAGGGAATTCAGCAGGGCCTTGTTGGCGTTGGCGTCGGCAACGACGCGGTCCGGGTAGGTGTAGCCGAGGAAGCTGGAGGGAACGAGACCGGTGGGTGCGGGGGCCGGCGCCGGTGCGGGGGTGCTGCCCCGACCGGGGATGACGAGCTTCTGGCCCGGGTAGATCACCGTGGTCATCGACAGCTTGTTCGCCGTGAGCAGGCTCGACAGACTGACACTGTTGCGGGACGCGATCGCCCCGAGGGTGTCTCCGCCCTTGACCGTGTAGCTTCCCGACGCCGGTGCCGGTGCCGGCTGGACCGTCTTCGGGGGCGTGGGCGTGCCGGCCGGGGAGCCCGTCAGCTTCAGCGCCTGGCCCGGGTGGATGATCGACGTCATCGAGAGCCCGTTGGCCTGCAGCAGGCCGGCGAGAGCCACGTTGTTGCGGGCAGCGATGGCGCCCAGGGTGTCGCCCGCCTTCACGGTGTAGGACCCGCCGGTGGGTGCGGGTTTCGGAGCTGGCGCCGGTGCTACCGGCGCCACTGCCGTGGTGCCGACGGTGATCTTCTGCCCCGGGTGGATGATGGCATTCTGCGTGAGCTTGTTGCTTGCCAGGATGCTCTGGAGGCTCACCCCGTGGCGGGAAGCGATGGCGCCGAGTGTGTCGCCGGACTTCACCACGTAGGTGGCGGCTCCGCGGGGAACGGCGACGGGCGCGGTCGGTCCGGTCTTCGGCGCAGCGACGGCACTGCCGGCCACGACGATCTGCTGGCCCGGGTAGATGATCGTCCGGGTGTTCATCCTGTTCAGCTGCAGGACCGCATCCGTGGAGAGCCCGTGCCTCTTGGCGATGGCGCTGATGGTGTCGCCGGCCTTCACGATGTACTTGGCGGGAGCCCGCGTGATCGTGATCCGCTGCGTGGGCACCTGGCTGGCCACCATGGCCGCCGGCACGACGCCCGGGGTGTGGAGCTGGGGCGCGGGCATCGTGAGCACCCGGGTGGCCGGGGCGTGCTGGGCGGGAGCTGCTGCCGCGGCAGGGGCGAGGGCCACGGAGGAAAGGACCACCGCGGGCACGGCGGCGGCGGTCATGGCCACGTCGATCAGTCGCGGGCCCGAGCCCGCGGCCTTCCTGCGGGCATCGGGCAGCGGATCGTTCGGTCGCTGAGCAGTCATATGTCGGTTCCTCGTCTGTTGGCGGCTGAGCCCGCACGGACACGCGAACCCGGGTTGGTCCCGGATTCGCGCAGGTTCTGCTGTGACTATCGAGTCGTATGTTCAGGTTGTTACGTTTGTGACTCCTGAGAATTTACACGAGCCGACGACCCGCACCGGAGGAGGCGCGCCGCGACGATCGGGCGTCGGCCGGCGGGTGGAGTTGGATGCCGGAGCATGGCACGCTTGGAGGCGTGACTGACATCGAACAGCTCGTTCCGGCCTGGCTCAACCTCCCCGAGGTGGCCGAGGCGCTCGACCTTCCCATCACGCGCGTGCACTCGCTCATCAGCGACCGGTCCCTCGTCAGCATCAGGATCGGGGAGCGCAGGATCCGCAGCGTCCCGGCCGAGTTCCTCCTCGAGGGCAGCGTGCTCGACAGCCTCCGGGGAACGGTGGTGGTGCTCGCGGACTCGGGCTTTCAGGACGAGGACATCATCCGCTGGCTCTACACGGAGGACGAGTCGCTGCCGGGTCGCCCGATCGACGCCCTGCGCAACGGACGGAAGACGGAGATCCGTCGGCGCGCCCAGGCTGCCGCCTGGTAGCAGGCTGCACGGACGGCTCAGGCGGTACGGATGACCGCCGCTTCCGCCAGCCGGTGCAGGGCCTCGCGACTGACGCCATCGGCGGGTAGCCGCGTCAGCGCCTCGAAGGCCTCGGCGGACTTCCCCTCGATCAGTTCCTCCGTACGGGCCAGTGCCCCGCTCTCCACGATCAGCGAGCGCAGCAGGGCAACCGCCTCCGCGTCCAGACCCGTATCGCCGAGCATGGCGTTGATCCTCGCGGAGGAGGCTGCCGTGCCGGAGCCGAGAGTCCGCGCGATGAGGAATGTCCGCTTGCCCTCGCGAAGATCGTCACCGGCCGGCTTCCCCGTCACCTCCGGATCCCCGAAGACACCCAGGACATCGTCGCGGAGCTGGAAGGCCTCACCGAGCGGAAGGGCGAAGGCGGAGTAGGCGGCGAGGAGGTCTGCGTCGGCTCCGGCGAGAGCGCCCCCGAGCATCAGCGGCCGCTCCATCGAGTACTTGGCGGACTTGAAGCGCAGGATGTTCAGTGCGCGCTCCTCCGCGACCGCCGGTGACTGGTCCGGGCCCACTGCCTCCTCCAGGAGATCGAGGTACTGACCGGCCATCACCTCGGTGCGCATGCGATTGAAGATGCCCCGTGCGGTGGTGCCCGCCGTGTCCGCGCACGACGCCGTGAAGAGTTCCTCGCTGAAGGCGAGGCAGAGATCGCCCGCCAGGATTGCCGCCGAGACCCCGAAACGTTCAGCGTCCAGGTGCCAGCCGGCATCTGTGTGCCGGGCGGAGAACTCCCGGTGGACACTGGGTCTGCCGCGCCGGGTATCGGAGCGGTCGATCACGTCGTCGTGGATCAGCGCGGCGGCCTGGAAGAATTCCAGGGCCGTACCCGCGGTGACCGGAGCGGACGCATCCTGTACCCCTCCCGCGGCCCGCCAGCCCCAGTAGCAGAGCAGTGCGCGCATCCGCTTGCCACCACTCGTGAGGGTCGCGATGCTCTCGATCAGGGGCAGAGACTCGGACGAGATGGCACCGAGCACGCTCCGCTGGTCGGCGAGGAACTGCTCGATGGTGTCCGTGAGGCGGGATCTGAACCGGTCCTGGTCAGCAGCGATCTCGTCGGAGCCGGAGCCGCCCCGGGAAGGAGTGGCGTGGGGGGACAGCATGGATCTCCCGGGCAGTTCGAGGGGCAGGGTCCGTCCACTCTAGCCGGGAGCCGACACCCGGTGCCCGGTGTCGGTGGCAGTGCGTACTATATGGGCGTGTCAACGGATGAGCGGCTGCAGCAGATCGAGCATGCGGAGTGCCGGATCCTCCACATCGACATGGATGCGTATTTCGTCTCGGTCGAGCTCCTGGAACGCCCCGAGCTCCGGGGCGTTCCGGTCGTGGTGGGCTCTCCCTCCGGTCGCTCGGTGGTCCTGTCGGCCTCCTACGAAGCCCGGCGCTTCGGTGTCCGCTCCGCGATGCCGATGTCCATCGCCCTGCGCCGCTGCCCCACCGCGGTGATCCTGCCCCCGCACCACCAGCGGTACTCGGAGGTGTCTCGTGAGGTGATGCGGATCTTCCGGTCGGTCACGCCGGAGGTGGAGCAGCTCAGCGTCGACGAGGCCTTCCTCGATGTGTCCGGATCCATGAGGCGCCTCGGTGGCCCGCGTGAGATCGGCGAGCAGGTGCGGGAGGAGATCCAGGGGATGCTCGGGATCACGGCCAGCGTCGGCGCGGCCACTACCAAGTTCGTGGCGAAGATCGCCTCGACGGGGGCCAAGCCGGACGGACTCCTGCTCATTCCCGGCGACCAGACCGTCGCCTATCTGCACACCCTCCCGGTCTCCGCCCTGTGGGGGGTCGGGGCTAAGACCCAGGAGGTCCTCGCCAGGGTCGGCATCCGGACGGTCGAGGACGTGGCGCACACCCCGGTCGGGACGCTCCGGAGACTGCTCGGGGCCTCCGGCGAGCACGTCCACCGGCTGGCGTGGGGCCGAGATCCCCGGCGGGTCGAGGTGGCGCGCCCGGAGAAGAGCATCGGTGCGGAGGAGACCTTCTCCCGGGACGTCGACGATTCCGCCGTGCTGCGCACCGAGCTGCTGCGCCTGGCCCACCGGACTGCCACGCGGCTGCGGTCCTCGGGGCATCGTGCCGGCGGCGTGGCCCTCAAACTCCGGTACGCGGACTTCTCCACCCTCACGCGTTCGAAGAAGCTCGACGAACCTGTCGACAACGCCCACGCACTCCACGCCGCCGCGTCGGCACTGCTCGCTTCCCTGGGGGACCGACCCATGGCCGTCCGGCTGATCGGGGTGCGAGCCGAGTCGCTCGAGGCGGGAGGAGACGGATCCACCCAGCTGACGATCGACCGGCGCGACGACAACTGGCGCCTGGCAGAGCGTGCCCTGGACGAGGTGAACAGGAAGTTCGGCGCAGCCGGGGTGGTGCCCGCCGGTCTGATCCTCCCGCGGAGCAGGGCTCCGGCCACCGGCGCTGAGCCGCCACCCGGCGCCATCTCGCGCCGGCCGTGACGAGAGCGAGTGCCCAGTGCTTCCTCCCCCGCAAGTGCGGGTCAGGAACGCATTGTGACTTTGCACCACCTGCGTAGCAAACTAGTCTTGGATCAGGCAATCCGGCTGTTGTCACGCGCGTGGACCGACTGACGACCGAGGTCGTTCCGCAGGGAACGCGGTCCGCCGTCGGAGCGTTGATTCATAGAAGGATTGTTGGCACCCATATCAAGGAGGCGGTCATGGCACTCTCGGAACACGAGCAGAGGCTGCTTGATCAGCTGGAACAGCAGTTGCACGCCGACGATCCCAAGTTCGCGCACTCGATGGCGTCCGACACCCGGAAGGCGATGTCCACCAGGCGCCTGGTGATCGGTTCCCTCATCACCATCGCGGGCATCCTGGTCCTGTTGGCGGGAATCACCTACCAGAACATCTTCATCGGTGTGGCAGGCTTCCTCGTCATGGGCGCCGGGGTGTACTTCGCCACCACGAAGTCGAAGCAGGTCGAGGTGACGGAGCCGGCAGGGAAGCCGACCAAGGCCACCTCCGGCGGCAAGAGCGGATTCATGTCCGGACTCGAGGACAAGTGGGACGAGCGGAAGCGGGATCAGAGCTGACGTGACCCCGGGCAGCAAGCGGCTGCCGCAGTACATCACCGAAAAGAACCCGCCACGGCGGGTTCTTCTCGTTTAAGCGGTCCTGCGACGCGGCGAGCCGAGGCCACGCACCACCGGGAGCATTGGGACTCGCCGGGCGCTCCGACACCCCGGATTGCGTTGACCATGGAGAGTTGTGGAGTAATGTGGAGCACATAAGAGCAGTTCGGCATGGGGCCGGATCAGTCGACTCGGAATAGGCGGTGAGGAGTGTTCCTCGGAACTCACACCCCCCGCCTCGACGAGAAGGGCAGGCTCATCCTCCCGGCGAAGTTCCGCGAGGAGTTGAGTGCCGGTCTGGTCCTCACCAGGGGCCAGGAACGCTGCATCTACGTCTTCAGCATGGACGAGTTCGAAAGGGTGCACGAACAGATGCGGGCCGCACCCATCTCGTCACGCCAGGCGAGGGACTACAACCGGGTCTTCCTGTCCGGTGCTTCGGACGAAGTGCCGGACAAGCAGGGAAGGATCACCATCCCACCGGCCCTGAGGGCTTATGCGGGCCTGGACCGGGAACTGGCCGTGATCGGTGCGGGCAGCCGGGCAGAGATCTGGGACGCCGGTGCCTGGGACTCCTATCTGCTCGAGAAGGAGGCAGCTTTCTCCGAGACGGACGAGGACGCTTTCCCCGGTATCACCTGATCCGGACCGGGCACCACGCAGGAACGAACAGTACGAGTACGACGGAGGAACTCCCGGCGGGGACGCCGGGGAAGCTCCTATTGGATGAGACCTCCAGCCGCCGGATGCGATCAGCCTCCTGGCTCCACTTCCCCGGAGCCAGGCGGAGATCCTCCGGCCGGATGGGGATCTGTTCCAAGAGTGGCACGCAGTGATCCCTGCGCCTGCAGGGTGACAATCAAACGGGCACGAGCCTCAGGAGGGGGAGGGCGCATGCAGGCAGACCGGCCGACGGACGACCGTCATGTCCCCGTCCTCCGCGACCGCTGCGTCAACCTCCTCGCCGCCGCTGTCGACGCCGCCGAGGCAGCCGGACGGCGCGCCGTCGTCGTCGATGCCACCCTCGGGATGGGCGGCCATGCCGAAGCCATGCTCAGGCGTTTCCCCCGGGCGCACCTCGTCGGCATCGACCGCGACACCGAGGCCCTCGGGCTCGCAGGGGAGCGGCTGGCGTCGTTCGCCGACCGCACTGATCTCGTGCACGCGGTGTACGACGAGGTGCCGGAGGTCCTCACCGATCTCGGGATCGACGGCGTGGACGGCGTCCTGTTCGATCTCGGGGTCTCCTCCCTGCAGCTCGACGAGCGGGAGCGGGGCTTCGCCTACTCCTTCGACGCGCCGCTGGACATGCGTATGGACACGAGCAGGGGCATGACCGCCGCGGATGTGGTCAACAGCTATTCTGCAGCGGACCTCCTGCGCATCATCCGTTCCTGGGGCGAGGAGAAATTCGCCGGCCGTATCTCGTCGGCCATCGTGAGTGCCCGCGATGCCGCACCGCTGAGGACCACCTCGCAACTCGTCGACGTGATCCGGGCAGTGGTACCCGCAGGGGCTTCGCGCACGGGCGGGCATCCGGCGAAGCGGACGTTCCAGGCCCTGCGGATCGAGGTCAACGAGGAGCTCGCGGTCCTCGAGCGCGCCGTTCCCGCAGTGATCGACACGCTCCGCACCGGCGGTCGGATCGTCGCGATGTCCTACCACTCGCTCGAGGATCGCATCGTGAAGCGGGCCTTCACCGCGGGGACGACGTCGTCCGCGCCCCCGGGGTTCCCGGTGGAGCTCGAGGAACACAGGGCCTATCTCCGCTCGCTGACCCGGGGCACCGAAGCGCCCACAGCGGCGGAGATCGAACAGAACCCGCGGGCGGCTTCGGCCAGACTGCGGGCAGTGGAACGTACCAGATCAGGACCGGCCGACAGGATGACCACATGAGCCAGGCAGTGACCATCGACAAGCGACATGGCGCTGCTGCGTTCGTGGGCAGTGGAGCCCTGGCGGTGGCCCCGGGTCGGCTCGGTACTCCCCGTGAGGGTGTGGGGATCGATGCACTCCAGCAGCCGCGGACCCCGCTGTCCGTGGTGCCGGCGCGGAGGCGCTCGCGCAGGTTGCCGCTGGCCGTCTTCCTCCTCGCCGTGCTCGCGGCGGCCCTGGCGACGGTGCTCATGCTCAATATCTCCGTCTCCGGAACGCAGTACGACCTGGTGCAGCTCCGTTCGAAGCAGGTTGCCCTGAACCAGCAGAACGAGGCGCTCGTCCTCGAGATCGAGACCCGGCAGGCGCCGCAGAGTCTTGCGGCGCAGGCGGCCAAGCTCGGCATGGTCTCGTCCCCGAGCTTCGGGACCATCGAGCTCGACTCGAAGAAGATCACCGGCGACCCCGTGCCCGCCGTCGAGGGCCCGAAGGCGGAGGTCCTGATCGCGCCGCCGAATCTCACCGGGGAGCCGCAGCCCGTTCCGACCGAGCCGTCGGCCGAGGACGCTGCCCCCGCCGAGGCGGGCGAGGAGACCCTCCCGGCCGAGACCGGCACCGGGCAGTAGCCGCCCGCCCGCCCGGGCCTCCGCCGTCCCGCCTGCTCCGATCGACAAGGATTTCCCGTGACACCAGCACGTACCGGCAGCCCCGACAGCCTCCGACTGGCGTTGGGCTCCAGACGGCTCCGCGCGGGTCTCGCCTTCGTCCTCGTGCTCCTCCTGGTCCTGGGCCTGCGGTTGTTCCAGGTGCAGGCCCTCGATCTGGACGGGATGGCCCAGGCCGGCCTGTCCAAGCGGCTGACGACCACGGCGGTGCAACCCATCCGCGGTTCCATCGTCGACGCGAACGGCAAGAACTTCGCCCGCAGCGTGGAACGCTTCGACATCGTGGTGGATCAGCGCCTGAGTGCGGTCGACGAGTTCCGTCGCTACAGCGACGAGCTCGAGGCCTCCGAGGTGATCCCCATGGAGCAGGGGCTCGCCGAGCTCTCGGATGTCCTCGACATCGACGAGGAGACCCTGCGCGCGGCCGTCCTCGGGGACAAGACCTTCAACTACGTCCTCAAGGCCGTCACACCCGAGGTGAAGAACAGGGCGCTGGCCGTGAAGATCCCCGGTGTCTACGCCGACCAGACCAGTGTGCGCACCTATCCGGACGGGTCGGTCGGCGGGTCCATGATCGGTTACGTCTCCGCTGACGGCAAACCGCAGGAGGGACTCGAGTACGCCCTGAACGATGCGCTCGAGGGGACATCGGGCAGCCGCACCTTCGAGATCGGTGGGGACGGCATCCGGATCCCCTATGCCACCCACGAGGACATCCCCGCCGAGGACGGTCAGGACGTCCGGCTGACGATCGACCAGGATCTGCAGTGGTTCGCGCAGCAGACCATCGCGTCCCAGGTCGAGGAGTACGACGCCGAGTGGGGCAACATCGTGGTGGTGGAGGCCGAGACCGGCAACATCCGGGCCATGGCCGAATCCACGACACCCGATCCGAACGATCCCGGTGCCACGCCGCCCGAGAAGCGCAAGCCCAACTCGGTCAGTGCATCCTTCGAACCGGGGTCCACCACCAAGGTCATCACGCTCTCCGCGGCGCTCGAGCAGGGGCTCATCACACCCACCTCGGAGTTCGAGCTCGACAACCGCTATACCGTGGGCAACCAGACGTTCAAGGACTCGACCGAGCACAAGACCGAGAAGCGCACAGCGGCGGGCGTACTCGCGAAGTCCATGAACACGGGCACGGTCCAGATCGGGGAGAAGCTCACCAAGCAGGAACGCTACGACTGGCTCAAGAAGTTCGGGATCGGCGAACCCCTGGGCACCGGCCTCAACGAGGAGAACCAGGGACTGCTGCCCACCCCGGACAACTGGGACGACCGCCAGCAGTACACGGTGCTGTTCGGGCAGGGGCTCACCCAGACCGCGCTCCATACCGCGATGGTCTACCAGACCATCGCCAACGACGGCGTACGGCTGGCCCCGCGCCTCATCGACGCCTACATCGACCCCGACGGCACGGAGCACGTGGTGCCGCAGGCCGAGGGCACGGAGGTGGTCTCCGAGGAGACAGCGACCCAGATGCGCAAGATGCTCGAGACCGTCACCGAGGAGGGCTCCGGCAAGTCCGGGGAGCTCGATCAGTACCGGGTGGGATCCAAGACCGGCACGGCCGAGGCGCCGAGTGCCTCGGGCGGGTACGACGGCTACACTCTGTCCTACGCGGGTATCGCCCCGATCGAGGACCCGAAGTACGTGGTGGTGGTCACGCTGCAGCGTCCCCAGGGAGATCTGTACTACCTCATCCCGGGACTCTCGTTCCAGAAGGTCATGCAGCAGGTCCTCAATGCGAACAATGTGCCGGCGTCCACCACGAAGCCGGACATCTATCCGGTCGACTACTGATCCGAAGGGCCGGGGCACCGTGCAATCGAAGACTTCGCGCGAGAGCGCTGCGTCCCTGCTGCGACCGCTCACGGTACGGCCGATCGGCCTGTCAGCCGCTCTGGGCCTCATCGGGGACCTCGCAGGCCCGCGTATCGCCCCCGATCTTCCCCGGATCACCGGCATCACACTCGACTCCCGGGCCGTGCTGCCCGGCGACCTCTACGCCGCGCTGCCCGGCGCTGCACGCCATGGCGGCGAATTCACGGACCAGGCCCTCCGCGCGGGCGCTGCGGCGATCCTGACCGACGCGGCCGGCGCGGTTCTCGCGGCGCAGGCAGCCACCGCGAGCGGATCGGAGGCACCGATCATCGTGGTGGTGCCCGATCCGAGGCGCGCCGTGGGGCCCCTCTCCGCAGTGATCTTCGGCACCCGGGACGGCGCGGCCCCGACCCTGTTCGGGGTGACCGGGACGAACGGCAAGACGACCACCACCTACTTCCTCGATGCCCTGCTCCAGGCGCTCGGCCGTACGACGGGACTGATCGGGACCATCGAGATCCGGGCCGGGGGCGAGGCGATCCCCAGCGCCCTGACCACTCCTGAGTCCCCGCAGGTCCATTCACTCCTGGGGCTCATGCGCGAGCGCGGCCTCGATGCGGCGTCCATGGAAGTGTCCTCGCACGCCCTGGAGTTCGGCCGGGTGGACGGGGTCCGCTTCGACGTCGCCGGCTTCACCAACCTGACCCAGGACCATCTCGACCTGCACGGCACCATGGAGGACTATTTCGCCGTCAAGGCCGACCTGTTCACCTCCGCGCGCTGCCGGCAGGCCGTGGTGCTCGTCGACGACCCGTGGGGCCGTCGACTCGCCGCGACGGCGCAGGTCCCGGTCCTGACCCTGCGGACGAGCCCGGGAACGGACGGCGGGGAGCCCGCCGACTGGACCGTGACCGACGTCGGGACCAGCGGCCTGGGACACTCCTTCGTCCTCGCGGGCCGTTCCGGGGAGCGCCTGAGCCTGCGGAGCGGGCTGCCGGGCACCTTCAACATCTCGAACGCCGCTCTCGCCGCCGTCATGGTGCTCGCCTCGGGTGTCCCGCTGGATCACCTCCAGGCCACCCTCGACACCCACGACCCCTTCACCACCGAGGTGCCCGGGCGTATGCAGCTCGTCGGCGAGGAGCCGGCGGCCATCGTCGACTTCGCGCACAACCCGGATGCCCTGGAACGCACCCTCGCCTCCGTGCGCAGACCCGGCGGCCGGGTCATCTCGGTGTTCGGGGCGACGGGCCAGCGCGACGAGTCCAAGCGCCCCGTCATGGGCGCGGTCGGGGCGCGGTTGTCCGACATCCTGATCGTGACGGACGACGACCCGCACGACGAGGACGACGCGGTGATCCGCCGCGCCGTCCTGCAGGGCGCCGAGCAGGCCGTGCGGGAGGAGCTCCTCGGCTGCGACATCCTCGAGGTGTTCCCCCGGGCAGCGGCGATCGACCGCGCCGTCGAGCTCGCCACGGGCGCCGACACCGTGATCGTCGCGGGCCGCGGCCACGAGGTATGGCAGGAAGTGAAGGGCGTCAATGTCTCCCTCGACGACCGCGTGGAACTGCGCTCCGCGTTGACACGGCATGGATTCTCTGTGCTTTCCGCCCCCGGGATAGACTCCTGAACCGTCATGATTGAATTCAGCGCAGCCGAGATCGCGGCACTCACGGGTGGGGTCCTGGTCGGCGTCGATCGCCGGCGCCCCATCATCGTCACCTCGGCCGCCGTCGACTCCCGCGAGAGCGGACCCGGGGGGCTGTTCATCGCCAAGCCCGGCGCGGAGTCGGACGGCCACCTCTTCGTCGGGGCGGCCTTCGACCGCGGCGCCGTCCTCGCCCTGGCCGAACGCCAGGTCGACCGGGAGGACGGGCGTGCGTTCCCCGCCGTCGTGGTGCCCGACGCTGTCTTGGCGATGGGCACCCTCGCCGCCGAGACCGTCCGGCGCCTGCGTGCCGCGGGTGACCTCACCGTCATCGGCGTGACCGGGTCCGCCGGGAAGACCACCACCAAGGACCTCTTGGCCGGCATCCTCGGCCCGGTCGGCCCCACGGTCGCGCCGCGCGGCTCCTACAACGGTGAGGTGGGCGTGCCCCTGACCGTCTTCGAGGCGGGCTGGGACACCCGCTACCTCGTCATCGAGATGGGTGCGACCAAGCCCGGCAACATCACCTATCTGGCCGAGCTGGTCCGCCCCGATATCGGCGTGGTGCTGGGCGTCGGCTCCGCGCATGTGGGGGAGTTCGGCGGCGTGGAGAACATCGCCCGGACCAAGGGCGAACTCTTCGAGGCCCTCGGCGCCTCCGGGACGGCGATCATCAACGCCGACGACGAGCGTGTGCTCGCGATGCAGGACAGGACCTCGGCGCGCCGCTTCTTCTTCTCGTCCTCGGACGACTTCCGCTCCGACGATGCAGTGGTGCTCGCCCGCAACGGCACCACCACCTCCGAGGGCCACCCCTCCTTCACCCTGGTGTTCCCGGACGGCAGCGAGCACGACGTCGTCTCGCCCCTGCTCGGGCTGCACCACATCGTGAATCTGCTGGCCGCCGCCACGGTCGCCTACGCCGTCGGGTGCACGCCGGACCACATCGCGGCCTCCCTGCGGGTCCTGGCGGCAGCGAGCCGCTGGCGCATGGAGCGTACGGACCGGGCGGACGGCGTGAGCGTCATCAACGATGCCTACAACGCGAACCCGGAATCCATGCGCGCCGCCCTGCGCACACTTGCGGAACTCGGCCGCAACCGACGCAGGTCCTGGGCCGTCCTCGGCGAGATGCTCGAACTCGGGGAACGCTCCATCGAGGAGCACGATCTCCTCGGACGCGTGGTGGTGCGGCTGAACATCTCCAAGCTGATCTGCGTGGGTCCGAACACGCGGGCGCTGTTCAACGGTGCGGTGCTCGAGGGCTCCTGGGGCAGCGAGGCCGTCCATGTGGACGACGTCGAGGCGGCCGAACGGCTCCTGCGGGCCGAACTCGAGCCCGGAGACATCGTCCTGTTCAAATCCTCCAACGGCGCAGGGCTACGGTTCCTCGGGGATCGCATCGCCGCCGGCACGCAGAACGCCACCGGGGACGCGGAGCGCGAACCGGACCCTTCAGGAAAGGCCCCCAAGCCGTGATCGCTCTCCTCGTGGGCTCCGCCTCCGCGCTCTTCTTCGCCTTCGTCGGCACCCCCCTGTTCATCCGGCTCCTCGTCAGGCGCGCCTACGGCCAGTTCATCCGCGACGACGGGCCTACGGCCCACCACACGAAGCGCGGTACGCCCACCATGGGCGGCGCCGTGATCGTCGGATCGGTCCTGCTGGCCTACTTCCTGACCCATCTGCTCATGATGGCCACCGGGTCGCCGGTCGGCGGACCCAGCGCCTCGGGCCTGCTGCTGCTGTTCCTCGCCACCGGCATGGGACTGGTGGGCTTCGCGGACGACTTCATCAAGATCTCCAAACAGCGCAGCCTCGGCCTGAGCGCCCCGGCCAAGATCGCGGGCCAGACCGCCGTGGGCGTGACCTTCGGCATCCTCGCGCTGCAGTTCCCCAACGAGCAGGGACGCACCCCGGCATCGACGGCCATCTCCTTCATCCGGGACACGCCGATAGACCTGGCGTTCGCCGGGACCCTCCTCGGAGCGATCCTGTTCGTCGTCTGGTCCAACCTGATCATCACCGGAGCCAGCAACGGCGTGAATCTGGCCGACGGACTGGACGGACTCGCAGCCGGGGCGTCCATCCTGGTCTTCGGGGCGTACCTGCTGATCGGCATCTGGCAGAGCAACCAGAGCTGCGGCTCGCCCGGCGCCGGCAGCGTCTGCTACGAGGTGCGCGACCCGCTGGACCTGGCCCTCGTCGCCGGCGCCATGTGCGGCGCCCTCGTGGGCTTCCTCTGGTGGAACACGTCCCCGGCACGGATCTTCATGGGCGACACCGGATCCCTGGCCCTCGGCGGCGCGATCGCCGGCTTCGCCATCCTGTCGCGCACCGAACTGCTGCTCGTGATCCTCGCGGGGCTGTTCGTGCTGATCACGCTCTCCGTCATCATCCAGGTGGGCTATTTCAAGCTGTCCGGGGGCAAGCGCGTGTTCAAGATGGCACCCCTGCAGCATCACTTCGAACTCAAGGGCTGGGCCGAGGTCACGGTGGTGGTGCGGTTCTGGATCCTCGGGGGACTGTTCGTCGCCGTGGCACTGGGCGTCTTCTATGCGGAATGGGTTGTGGGATGAGCGAAGCGGAGGGAAGCATGGCGACCGGAGCCACGGGAGCAGGGCATGGAGTCGACCGGCTGGCATCGCTGGTGACCTGGGATGCCGACTGGGCAGGACTGCGCGTCGTCGTCGCCGGGATCGGCGCCTCCGGATTCTCCGCGGCCGACACGCTCATCGAACTCGGCGCCGTCGTCGTCGTCGTGGACGCGGGTGCCGGCGAGGAGAACGAGGCGCGCGCCGAGACGCTGCGGATCGTGGGTGCCCGAGAGGTGCTGCTCGGGGCCGAGCACGCAGCCTCCCTGCCCCTGGTGGACGGCCGTCCGGCAGAGCTCGTCGTCACCTCCCCGGGCTGGCCGCCCACCCAGCCACTCCTGGCCGCGGCCGCAGCGGAGGGCATCGCGATCTGGGGCGACGTCGAACTCGCCTGGCGGGTGCGGATCCGCGAGGGCCGCCCCACCGCCGACTGGCTGACGATCACGGGCACGAACGGGAAGACGACCACCGTGGGCCTCACCGAAGCCATGCTCCTGGCCTCCGGCAGGCGGGCCATCGCCGCGGGCAACGTGGGCATCCCCCTCCTCGACGTCATCCGCGACCCCCAGGGCTACGACGTCCTCGCCGTCGAGCTCTCGAGCTTCCAGCTGCACTGGGCCCACTCCATCTCGCCGCTGGCCAGCGTCTGCCTCAATGTGGCCGAGGACCACGTGGACTGGCATGGCAGCTACGAGGCGTACGTCGCCGCGAAGGCCTCGGTCTACGAGCGCACGAGGATCGCCTGCATCTACAACGTGGAGCAGCGCGAGACCGAGACCATGGTGGAGAACGCCGACGTCATCGAGGGCTGCCGGGCCGTGGGCTTCACCACGGGTACGCCGTCGATCAGCATGGTCGGCGTGGTCGAGGATCTGCTGGTCGACCGCGCCTTCATCGCGCAGCGCAAGGACTCGGCCGCCGAGCTGGCCGCCCTCGGAGACCTCGGCGCGGTGGTACCCCGGCACCTCGTGGCCGATGCCCTCGCCGCCGCAGCCCTCGTGCGGGCCGCCGGTGTGGAGCCGGCCGCGGTTCGCGAGGGCATCCGTGCGTTCCGCCCTGGCGATCATCGGATCCAGGTGGTCGGTGACGAGGACGGCGTCCTGTGGATCGACGACTCGAAGGCCACCAATCCGCATGCCGCAGCCGCCTCCCTCGCGTCCTTCGAATCCGTGGTCTGGATCGCGGGAGGGCTCTCCAAGGGTGTCTCCTACGACGACCTCGTCCGGGACCACGGGCGCCGCCTCCGCGCCGTCGTCCTTCTCGGAGCTGACCCGACCCCGCTCCAGGACGCCCTTGCGCGCCACGCGCCGGAGGTGCCAGTCCTCCTCCACCCCGCACAGCGCGCATCGTCGGACCCCGCATCCGCCATTACTGCCGACCGGGAGCGCGGCGCCGGGAAACCCCACCAGCTGCCGACGGGCGAGGCCCTGATGCACTGGGCGGTCGCCGAGGCGGCAGGCCTCGCCCAGCAGGGGGACACCGTGCTCATGGCCCCCGCCGCCGCGTCCATGGACCAGTTCTCCTCCTACGCGCACCGGGGAGCCGCCTTCACGGCCGCCGTCGCAGCGCGCAGTGGGCAGGGAACCGGGGAGGGCGCATCATGAGCACCTCGACCCGCACCGAAGCCCCCGCGTCGACGAGCCATCCGGTCCGCGAGCGGATCCGGAAGGGCTGGTCCCTCCTCGAGGGCGCCGGCCGGACGCCGTCGGGTTCGAGCTACTACCTCATCCTCGGGGCCGCCCTGGCGCTGACCGCGATCGGCCTGCTGATGGTCCTCTCCGCCTCGTCCGTCGAAGCCATCTCCGAGGGCAAGGAAAGATTCGATCTCTTCCTGAAGCAGGCCATCTGGGCCAGCGCAGGCCTGGTCCTGATGCTGGTGCTCTCGCGCCTCGGCCCGCGTGCGTACCGGGCGCTGGCCTGGCCCAGCCTCGGGATCGCCGTCGTGCTGCTGGTCCTGGTTCTCGTGATCGGCGTGGAGATCAACGGCAACAGGAACTGGATCAGGATCGGGTCGCAGACGTTCCAGCCGTCCGAGCCGACCAAGCTCGCGCTGGCCCTGTGGTTCGCCGCGGTCCTGGAACGGAAGAAAGCCCTCATCCGGGACTGGCGCCACGTCCTGATGCCGGCGCTGCCCTTCGGCGGCCTCCCGATCGGGCTCGTCCTGCTGGGCGGGGATCTGGGAACCGGGCTGGTCCTCATGATGATCGCCGGAGCGGCACTGTTCTTCGCCGGAGCGCCGCTGAAGCTGTTCATCCTCACCGGGGCCGGGGCGCTCGTCGGGTCGCTGCTCATGGTGGTCACCAGCGAGAACCGCGGCGGGCGCATCCGCGCCTGGCTCGGCCTGAACTGCGACAACGGGGCCGATCTGTGCCTGCAGTCCGACAACGGGCTCTTCGCCATGGCCTCCGGCGGCTGGTTCGGCGTGGGGATCGGGCAGAGCCGGCAGAAGTGGAACTGGATCCCCGAGGCGCACAACGACTTCATCTTCGCCATCATCGGCGAGGAGTTCGGCCTCCTCGGCACCCTCGTGGTCGTCCTGCTGTTCGGCATCCTCGCCGTCGCCACCATCCGGGTGGCCCTGCGGTACACGGATCCGTTCGTACGCATCCTCATGGGATCGATCCTCGTCTGGCTGATCGGACAGGCCTTCGTCAACATCGGGATGGTGACCGGGCTGCTGCCCGTGATCGGGGTTCCCCTGCCCTTCATCTCCTACGGCGGCTCCGCGCTCACCTTCACGCTCGGTGCGGTCGGGGTACTCCTGTCCTTCGCCCGCAAGATGCCGGCCACGCCGGAGACCGCCCCGCAGCCCGGCCCGGCCGGGCGCACCACGACGCCCGCCGGCGCCTCCCGCACCATCCGACGGAACGGCGCCCGATCATGACACCCACCTCCTCCGACCGGGCCGTGTCCGTGGTCCTCGCGGGCGGCGGCACCGCAGGCCACGTCAGCCCCCTCCTGGCCATCGCCGGGGCCCTCGTCGAGAAGCGCCCCGGGGCGCGCATCACGGTGGTCGGGACCGAGGCCGGCATGGAGACCCGCCTGGTGCCCGCCGCCGGGTTCGAGCTACGGACGATCGATCGCGTACCCTTGCCGCGGCGCCCGTCGATCGACCTGCTGAAGCTGCCGGTCCGTTTCGTCCGCGCGGTGCGGCAGGCACGCCGGATCATCGTCGCGGCTGGAGCCGACGTCGTCGTCGGGGTGGGTGGGTACGTCTCCGCGCCCGCCTATCTCGCCGCCCTCTCGGCGCGTGTCCCCGTCGTCATCCACGAGGCCAATGCCCGACCCGGTATCGCCAACAGGGCGGGGGCACGGATCGCGTCGCGTGTCGCGGTCGCCTTCGAGGGCACGAGACTCACGGGTGCGGTGCTGGTGGGCATGCCGATGCGCAGGAGCATCGCCGAGCTCGACCGCGCGGGGTCCCGCACCGAGGCTCGCGCGGGCCTCGGCCTCGCTCCGGAACGGACCACGCTCATCGTCACGGGCGGGTCCTCGGGAGCTGCAAGCATGAATCGCGCCCTGGCGTCCGCCGTTCCCGATCTCGTGGCGGCGGGGATCCAGGTCCTCCATCTCACCGGCCGGGGCAAACACATTGCCGGAGCGGACGGCACACCCCTCGCCGTGCCCGGCTACCAGCAACTCGAGTTCGTCGACGGCATGGAGCGCGTGTACGCGGCGGCCGATCTGCTGGTGGCCCGCGCCGGCGCAGCGACCGTGAGCGAGATCAGTGCCGTGGGCCTTCCCGCCGTGCTCGTCCCGCTTCCCCACGGCAACGGTGAGCAGCGACTCAACGCCGCCGGACTCGTGGCTGCCGGTGGCGCCGTGCTGGTCGACGACGCGGCCTTCACGCCCGCGTGGATCCGCGGTGAACTCCTGCCGCTGGTGTCCGACGCCGCCCGGTTGCAGGCGATGTCGGCGGCATCCCGCGCGCGCGGGGTGCGCGACGCCGATCGCCGGATGGCGGAGCTCGTCCTCGCCGTCGCGGAGGACCACCGATGAGCACGGACGGCTCACCAGGACAGCACACAGCAGCAGCTACGGAAGTCCCGATGAACACCACCGCACCGGCGCTGGAGGCAGGCCTGACGGAACCGGTCCATTTCATCGGGCTGGGAGGCGCAGGCATGTCCGCGGTGGCCCGCGTCCTCCTGGGCCAGGGGCTGCGGGTCTCGGGGTCCGACGCCGCCGACTCGAAGGGCCTGCGGGCGCTGGCCGCGCTGGGCGCCGACGTCCACCTGGGGCACGCCGCCGACAACGTTCCCGGGGAGGGCACCGTGATCGTGTCCTCGGCGATCCGTGGGACGAACCCCGAACTGGTCGAGGCGCGCGGCCGCGGCCTGCCCGTGCTCCACCGCTCTGAAGCACTCGCGGCCGCCATGCACGGGCAGCGGTCGGTCGCAGTCGCGGGGACGCACGGCAAGACGAGCACGACGGCGATGCTCACCGTCCTGCTGCGGCAGGCGGGGTTCGGCCCCTCCTTCGCGATCGGCGGCGATGTCGCCGCGCTCGGCGTCAACGCGGAGTGGACCGGTGGCGACATCTTCGTCGCGGAGGCGGACGAGTCCGACGGCTCGTTCCTGAACTACGCACCCCTGATCGCCGTCGTGACGAATGCCGAGGCCGATCATCTGGACCACTACGGCAGCGCCGACGCCGTCCATGCGGCCTTCCGCGACTTCGCGGACAGTATCGGTGACGGCGGACTCCTGGTGGCGTGCGCCGACGATCCAGGGGCTGCGATGCTCGCCGAGAGGCTTCCGGCGTCGCGCCGCGTCCGGACCTACGGCTATGGCGAGACGGCGGACGTCAGGATCAGCGGGACGAGATCCGTGGGAAGTACCACCAACAGCGTGCTGTCCTTCTCCATCGACGGGCTCGACGCCGTCCAGGAGCTCCAGCTCAGCGTCCCGGGCCGGCACAACATCCTCAACGCCGCCGCGGCCTTCACCGTGGCGCTCGAACTAGGGGTGGATCCCGCCGTCGCTGCGACCGGGCTGGCACTGTTCTCCGGAGCGGCGCGCCGGTTCGAGGCCCGTGGGGAGGCCGACGGCGTCCGCGTGTTCGACGACTATGCGCACCATCCCACCGAGGTCCGTGCCGCCCTGACCGCCGCGCGGACCGTCGCGGGGGAGCACCGCGTCCACGTTCTCTTCCAGCCGCACCTGTTCTCGCGCACGCGCGAGTTCGCTGCCGGGTTCGCCGAGGCCCTGACGCTGGCGGACACCACCACGGTGCTGCCCGTCTACGCGGCCCGGGAGGACCCGGCCGACGACGTGGGCGGCTGGTCCATCACGGAGCTCATGCCCGCCGGCACCGCGCGCTACGTGGCGGACCCGACGGAGGCACTCCACGCGGTCGTGGGCGGGGCCCGTCCGGGCGACATCGTCCTCACGGTGGGTGCCGGGGACGTGACCCACCACGGAGGGGAGCTCGTGGCCCTGCTCGCGCGACGCACCGCCGGTCACCGGCCTCCTCCGGTCACCGGGACCGGGACCTGATGGCACGGAAGCCACCACGGCCCGCGGGGAGATCCGGCAGCACCCCCGTCCCCGGGCACGTAGTCGGTACCGGCGACGCGCCGCGGTCGGGGACCGTCCTCGACTTCCCGGGGCCCCGCCGGTCCCACCGCTTCAGGAACACCGTGCTGACACTCGTCTCGCTGGCTGTGGTCCTCGGCGGCCTGGTGGCGTTCGCCGTCTTCTCCCCGGTGCTCGCGCTGCAGACCATCGTGGTCCAGGGCCAGTCCCTGACCACCGCGGACGAGATCGACGCCGCCCTCGAGCCGCTGACGGGGACCTCCCTGACGCGGATCTCCCGCGAGGACGTCCTGGAGCTCCTGGCGGACAAGGCGCCGATCGAGGACGTGCGGATCGCCGCCGAACCGCCCTCCACACTCGTGGTGACGCTCGAGGAGCGCAAGCCCGTGGCCGTGGTGCGCGAGGGCTCCGAGTTCGTCCTCATCGACTCCGCGGGGCAGCACCTGGCCGGCGTGGCCGATCGCGAGGACGTCGAGCTCCCGCTCATCGACGGTGGGACGGACGCCGCCGACTCGGCGATGTTCTCCGCCATCACCGAGGTGCTGGCGGAGCTGCCTGATCCGGTCCTGTTCAGGCTCACGAGCGCGTCCGCGGGAAGCGTCGACTCGATCAAGCTGTCCCTCGACGGGGACCGGACGATCTTCTGGGGCAGTTCCGAACGCAGCGGGGAGAAGGCGCTCGTGGTGGAGGCCATGCTCGCCATGCCTGCCGGGGACCAGCCCGTCAAGGAGTTCGATGTCAGCACACCCGACCGTCCGGTCACCCGGTGAACCCGGTGCGGAGCGGGCGGTCTGGAGCGACACGCAACGCCCGGTTATTGCATCATGGCGCCGACGCACCTAGCGTCGAACACAGAAGCTACTTGACATAACGTTAACTTTCAACCTGAACGTTAATGTTATGGGGGCAGACTTGGGCCGAGAATCGGCTCACCGAACAGCACACAGATTCGAACAAGGGACACAGGACGTGGCAGCACCTCAGAATTACTTGGCCGTCATCAAGGTCGTCGGCATCGGCGGTGGTGGCGTCAACGCCGTCAACCGCATGATCGAGGTGGGACTCCGTGGCGTGGAGTTCATTGCCATCAACACCGACGCCCAGGCGCTCCTGATGAGCGACGCCGACGTCAAGCTCGACGTCGGGCGTGAACTCACGCGCGGTCTCGGAGCCGGAGCGGATCCGGAGGTGGGGCGGCGTGCCGCCGAGGACCACGCCGAGGAGATCGAGGAAGTCATGCGCGGGGCGGACATGGTCTTCGTCACGGCAGGAGAGGGCGGCGGTACCGGCACCGGTGGCGCGCCCGTCGTCGCCCGCATCGCGCGCTCCCTCGGAGCACTCACCATCGGCGTGGTCACGCGCCCGTTCACCTTCGAGGGCCGGCGTCGGTCCAATCAGGCCGAGAGCGGGATCGACACCCTCCGCGAGGAGGTCGACACCCTCATCGTGATCCCGAACGACCGGCTGCTCTCGATCAGTGACCGGAATGTGTCGATGCTCGACGCGTTCCGTTCCGCGGACCAGGTCCTGCTCTCGGGCGTCCAGGGCATCACCGACCTCATCACCACGCCGGGCCTGATCAACCTCGACTTCGCGGACGTCAAGTCCGTGATGCAGGGGGCAGGATCGGCGCTCATGGGTATCGGTTCGGCGCGCGGCGAGGACCGGGCCGTCAAGGCCGCCGAACTCGCCATCGCCTCACCGCTGCTCGAGGCGTCGATCGACGGCGCACACGGCGTGCTGCTGTCCATCCAGGGTGGTTCCGATCTCGGTCTGTTCGAGATCAATGAGGCCGCCCGGCTCGTGCAGGAGGTGGCCCACCCAGAGGCGAACATCATCTTCGGTGCGGTCATCGACGATGCGCTCGGTGACGAGGCCCGCGTCACGGTCATCGCTGCAGGCTTCGACCAGGTGGATGCCACGTCCCAGCCCGCACCGGCACCGGCACCCGCGTCGAGGCCGGCCGTCGCGCCGAGCGTCGGCGCGGACCAGCCGCGTTCGCCCGCTTCGGCGGGCCTCGGTACCTGGTCCGCCCAGCGCTCGAACGGGCGGGCCGTACCGGCCGACTCGGGCTTCGACGTGGATCTCCCCGCGATCGTGGAGCCCGACCTGTCCGCGGGTCGCTCCGACGACCTCGACGTCCCCGACTTCCTCAAGTAGATCGTGGACACCACGGCCGTGGCCCGGACCTCCCCGTTCCACTGGGACGAGGAGGTCCGGCCCGGGCTGCGGGTAGCCTTCACCTCCAGCAGTGCCGGGAATCTGGCGCTGCACGTGGGCGACGACGCCGTCGCCGTCCACGGGAATCGCGCACGGCTCGCGGCGTCCATGGGCATCGGGACCGGAACGCTGCGGTTCATGAGCCAGACGCACTCGGACCGCGTGGTGGTTCTCCCCGGTGGCGTGCCCGGCAATGCTGCTCCGGCAGGAGTGGCGCCGGACGCCGACGGCCTGATCTCCCCGGACGGACACGATCCGCTCGCCGTGCTCGTGGCCGACTGCGTCCCGGTGGTCCTGGCCGACGCCCCTGTCGATGAGGGCGGATCCGGTGCCACCGCGGTGGTGCACGCCGGTCGCGCCGGCGTGCTGAACGGCATCGTCGGTCATGCCGTGGAGCTCCTGCGGGCCCGCGGCGCCACGGATCTCATCGCGTGGGTGGGACCGGCCGTGTGCGGATCCTGCTACGAGGTACCCGGGGAGATGATGCGCGGGCTTGCAGCGCTGGTGCCCGAGGCTGCGTCGCGTACCCGGACCGGGTTACCGGCCCTCGATCTCCCGGCAGCCGTCCGTACACAGCTCCGGCGCGGCGGAGTGGGGGTTGCTCCGGTGCCCGACGCCGCTGCCTGGTGCACGCTGGAGAATCCCGCCCTGTACTCGCATCGCCGTGCACCCGGCGCCGGACGGATCGCCGGTCTGGTGTGGCGGACGTGACCGGACCCGGGGATGGCTCCTCCACCCCGTCCGGCGCCGGGGACGGTAGAGCCGGGGACGACAGAGCGCGGGAACTCCGGGGCCGTCTCGACGCCGTGAGGGAGCGGATCGCCTCGGCGGCCGGAGCTGCCGGACGCGACGAGCCGCGCCTGATCGTCGTCACCAAGTACTTCCCGGCGTCGGACCTGAGGATCCTGGTCGACCTGGGCGTCACCGATGTGGGTGAGAACCGTGACCAGGAGGCCTCGGGCAAGGCGGCGGAGCTGGAAGGTCTGCTGACCTGGCACTTCATCGGCCAGCTGCAGACCAACAAGGCAAGATCGGTGGTCCGCTACGCGCACAGCGTGCACTCCGTGGACCGGGCGTCCCTGGTGACCGCCCTCGGGAAGGCCGTGGCGGCGGACCGGCACGAGCGGGCCGCAGGGGGATCCGGCACGCCTGCTGAGCTCGAGTGTTTCCTCCAGTTCGATCTCGACCGTGCCGCCGTCGCCGGTGGCAGGGGAGGGGCACTGCCCGCGGACGCCGTCGCCCTGGCCGAGACCCTCGCGGGCACACCGGGACTCCGCCTCGCGGGAGTCATGGCGGTGGCACCGCTGGGCGCCCCGCCGGCAGCGGCCTTCGAACAGCTCCGACGGATCTCCGAGACCGTCCGTACCGTCGACGCGGCAGCGACGTCGATCTCGGCGGGCATGAGCGGGGATCTCGAGGAGGCGGTGGCAGCCGGCACGACACACCTGCGGATCGGTTCTGATGTCCTCGGTCCGCGTCCGGGCGTGGGGTAGCGTCGGGGCGAGAACGGCAGGACCACGCACACCGGACCTGCCTCGTCCGACACGCCCCAGGACTGCCCCACGCACGATCTCCGTATCCACTCGTCCACGACAGGAGCCACCATGGCCGGCGCACTGCGCAAGACAATGATCTACCTTGGGCTCGCCGACGGTGATGAGCACTACGAACCCGAAACGAAGACGAAGCACGGCAGGAGCGAGGACTACACGGTGGACTACGATCGCGACGAGCGTCATCCCGAGCCCGCGCCGGCCCCCACGCGCATCGCTGCCGTGGAGGAGTACCGCGCTCCCGTCACACCGATCAAGCGCGCGCCGTCGTCCCGCGACGACTCGACGGCCCTGCGCCAGATCACCACGATCCACCCCCGGTCCTACAACGATGCCAAGCTCATCGGCGAGAGCTTCCGGGACGGGATCCCCGTGATCATGAACGTCACCGACATGGCGGAGGCCGACGCGAAGCGCCTCGTCGACTTCTCTGCCGGTCTCGTCTTCGGTCTGCACGGCAGCATCGAACGCGTCACCAATAAGGTGTTCCTGCTGTCACCGTCGTATATTGAAGTCCTCGGCGAGGACCTGAAGGCCAGCGAAGGTCAGACCAGCTTCTTCAACCAGAGCTGAACCCCGCGGCCCTCCAGGTCGCGTCCGACCCCCCGAAGGCCCGAAGGACTGGAACTGCTCCGTGAGTTTGGTATTCGCACTGATCTACCTCGTACTGATGCTGTTCCAGCTCGCCCTGATCCTGCGCATCGTCTACGACGCCGTCCAGGGCTTCGCCCGGAGCTGGCGGCCGCAGAAGCTCGCCCTCGTCCTCGCCTCGGCGGTCTACTCGGTGACGGACCCGCCGATCAAGGTACTGCGTCGGCTGATCCCCCCGTTGCGACTGGGCGGGGTGCAACTGGATCTCGCCTTCCTCGTGCTGTTCATCGTGGTCCTGATCCTCATGTCCGTCTCGGCCAACCTCGCCGCCTAGCGTCCGGTGCCGTTTCATGTTGCAGTTCCGGACCAGCTACGCTGATTCCCAGCTCGACGCGGGTCAGCAGGCCCGTGTCCACGACCCGATCCCGCAGCAGCGCCCGCTCCTTCCGGCGGACCGGCACTCATCAGAAGAGGTGACCAGATGGCATTGACACCAGAAGACGTCGTCAACAAGAGATTCCAGCCCACCAAGTTCCGTGAGGGCTACGACCAGGACGAGGTGGACGATTTCCTCGACGAGATCGTCGTGGAACTGCGCCGCCTGAACCAGGAGAACGAGGAGCTGCGCCGCGCCGCGGGCTCCGACTCCGTTGACGGAGCCCGCACCGATACCGGGACCGTCCCGGCTCCTGTCGCTGCGAGCCCGCAGACGGCGGACGCCGTGCCAACCGATCCAGCCGCAGGCTCGGACATCGGCACCACGGAGCTCGCGGAGCCCACGGCGGCCCCGGCGGCTCCTGACGCCCTCGAGAGCGCCCAGGCCCCCGCCCCCACCGACACGGCGGAATCAGCGGCCGGCGTGCTCGCCATGGCGCAGCGCCTGCACGACGAGTACGTCAACGCGGGCGTGGAGCAGCGCGACAGGATCATCGCCGAAGCACAGCTGGAGGCGACCGACCTCGTCGAGAGCGCCGAGCACAAGAGCCGCAAGACCCTCGGCGACCTCGAGGAGCACAAGAGTGTCCTCGAGCGGAAGGTGGAGCAGCTCCGCGGCTTCGAACGCGACTACCGCTCGCGCCTGAAGGACTACATCGAGGGGCAGCTCCGCGATCTCGATGTCACCGGCACGGTCGCCTCGGACACGACGGCGTCCTAGGCACGTCGATCCGTCCGGACCGCAGCGGAAGGGCCGGCCCCGGGGCACCACCCCATGGGTCGGTCCTTCCGCCGTTCCGGCCACCTGCCCGGCCACCCCGGGCCGTGAACGCCGCACCTACACCGGAAGAACAGTGACCGTGAACCACGCAGAGGAGAATGTCCCGCCGGACGGCGGGAGCGCGCCCGGGGCACACCCAGGGTCGGACGACGTCGGCGCGACCACGGCGTCGGGCCGCGACGACGTGAAGCGGTCCCCCCGCTTCGGCATCCTGATGGTCGTCTGCGCCGCCCTGGTCTACGGCCTGGACCAGCTGACCAAGTGGTGGGTGGTGTCCACCATGACCGAGGGCCAGATCACCCCGGTCCTGCCACCCCTGCTCTCGTGGCGATTCATCCGGAACCCCGGAGCGGCATTCTCCATCGGCACGGACTACACGTGGGTCTTCACCATCATCATGGTCCTCGTCTCGATCGTGCTCGTGCTGCAGGTCCGCAGGGTGGCCTCCCGACTGTGGGCGACAGCCCTCGGACTGGTCCTCGGAGGCGCCCTCGGCAATCTCACCGACAGGCTGTTCAGGGAGCCGTCCTTCGGACAGGGCCAGGTGGTGGACTTCGTGGCGCTGCCGAATTTCGCGATCTTCAATGTCGCGGATTCCGCCGTCGTCAGCGGTGTGGTGCTCATCGTCATCCTGACCCTGCGCGGGGTCGCCATGGACGGCACCCGGGACGCGGGCGCAGCCGAAGACGATGCGAGCCCGGGGGAGGGTGCGGATCATGACAGGTGACCACCAGGAGATCGTGATCGCTGAGGAGGACAGCGGTCAGCGCCTCGACGCGGTGCTCGCACGCCGGCTCGGAGTCTCCCGCTCCGCGGTCGCCCAGTGGTGCGCCGACGGGCGCGTCCGACGCTCGGGCGCGAACCTCGCCAAATCGGACCGCGCCAGGACCGGGGACCGGCTGGAGGTCGCCCTACCGGACCCCGCGGACGGACACCGGGTCATCCCGGAGGCCGTGGACGGTATGGGGATCCTGCTCGACGACGAGGATTTCGTCGTCGTGGACAAGCCCGTCGGGGTGGCGGCCCATCCCTCGCCGGGCTGGGTCGGCCCCACCGTCGTCGGCGCCCTCGCCGCCGCCGGCTACCGGATCTCCACGTCCGGGGCGCCGGAGCGGGTCGGGATCGTCCACCGGCTCGACGTCGGCACCTCGGGCGCGATGGTCGTCGCCAAGACCGAGCCCGCCTACACGGCCCTGAAGCGGGCGTTCAAGGAGCGTTCTGTCGAGAAGGTGTACCACGCCGTGGTGCAGGGCCTCCCCGATCCGCTCAGCGGCACGATCGACGCGCCCATCGGCCGGCACCCCCACCACGAGTGGCGCTTCGCCGTCCTGGAGGGCGGGCGCGAGTCGCGGACCCACTACGAGGTGCTGGAGGCCTTCGGGCGGGCCAGCCTCGTGGAGGTGCACCTGGAGACCGGCAGGACCCACCAGATCCGCGTGCACTTCTCGGCGCTCCGGCACCCCTGCGCCGGCGATCTGACCTACGGGGCCGATCCGCGGCTCGCCGCCGAGCTGGGGCTGACCCGGCAGTGGCTGCACGCCCACCAGCTCGGCTTCGCGCACCCCCGGACCGGGGAGCAGGTCCAGGTGACCAGCGGCTACCCGGTGGATCTCGCCTATGCGCTCATGGCACTGTCCGAGGGCCTCGTCTGAGGCACCGTCCGACGACCGCGGAGCACTAGACTTGCCAGGTGGCTACCCCAGCATCGCGTGAATCGTTCGTCCATCTCCACAACCACACCGAGTACTCGATGCTCGACGGCGCCGCCCGGCTGACGGATCTGTTCAGCCACACCGAGGAACTCGGCATGAAGGCCCTGGCGACCACGGACCACGGGTTCGTCTTCGGGGCCTTCGACTTCTGGAGCAAGGCCACCACCGCCGGGATCAAGCCGATCATCGGCGTCGAGGCCTATCTCACGCCGGGCACCGCGCGGAACGACCGCACGCGCGTCAAATGGGGTGGCGGAGGGCGCGACGACGTCTCCGGCGCCGGTGCCTACACGCACATGACACTGTGGTCCGAGACCACGGAGGGCATGCACAATCTCTTCCGCATGTCCTCGCTCGCCTCCCTCGAGGGCTATCTGTACAAGCCGCGCATGGACCGCGATCTGCTGCAGACCTACGGCAAGGGCCTCATCGCCACCACGGGGTGTCCCTCGGGTGAGGTGCAGACCAAGCTGCGGCTCGGGCTGTACGACGAGGCGAAGCAGGCGGCCTCCGACTTCCGGGACATCTTCGGCGCGGAGAACTACTTCTGCGAGCTGATGGACCACGGTCTGGACATCGAGCGCACCGTCAAGGCGGATCTCATCCGGCTCGCCGGGGAGCTCGGCCTGCCGCTCGTGGCCACCAACGACCTCCACTACACCCACGCCGAGGACTCGAAGGCCCACGCCGCGCTCCTGTGCGTGCAGTCAGGGTCCACCCTGGCCGATCCGAAGCGCTTCAAGTTCGACACCAACGAGTTCTACCTGAAGTCGCCCGCCGAGATGCGCGCCATCTTCCGCGACTACCCCGAGGCCTGCGACAACACGCTGCTGATCGCGGAGCGGTGCGACGTCGAGTTCAACACCAAGGCCAACTACATGCCGCGCTTCCCCGTGCCCGAGGGGGAGAACGAGCAGTCCTGGTTCGTCAAGGAGGTCGAGACGGGACTGCACGCCCGGTATCCCGCGGGCGTGCCCGACGACGTCCGACGGCAGGCGGAGTTCGAGGTGGGGGTCATCACCCAGATGGGCTTCCCCGGCTATTTCCTCGTGGTCGCCGACTTCATCAACTGGGCGAAGAACAACGGGATCCGGGTGGGTCCGGGACGCGGCTCGGGTGCGGGTTCCATGGTGGCCTACGCGATGCGCATCACCGATCTCGACCCGCTCAAGCACGGTCTGATCTTCGAGCGTTTCCTCAACCCCGAGCGCGTGTCCATGCCCGACTTCGACGTCGACTTCGATGACCGTCGCCGGTCCGAGGTCATCCGCTACGTGAGCGACAAGTACGGCGATGAGCGCGTGGCCATGATCGTCACCTACGGCACCATCAAGGCGAAGCAGGCACTCAAGGACTCCTCCCGCGTCATGGGCTACCCGTTCTCGACGGGCGAGCGGCTCACCAAGGCGATGCCGCCGGACGTGATGGGCAAGGGCCTGGCCCTTGCCGACGTGCACAACAAGGAGGCCAAGCGGTATTCCGAGGCGGAGGAGCTGCGCGAGCTCCTGCGTACCGATGCCGAGTCCGAGAAGGTCTTCGAGACCGCCCTCGGGCTCGAGGGGCTGAAGCGGCAGTGGGGTGTCCATGCCGCGGGCGTGATCATGTCCTCCGACCCACTGATCGACATCATCCCGATCATGCGCCGTGAGCAGGACGGCCAGATCATCACGCAGTTCGACTACCCCACCTGTGAGGGCCTCGGACTCATCAAGATGGACTTCCTCGGGCTGAGGAATCTGACCATCATCACCGACGCGGTGGAGAACATCCTCGCCAACAAGGGTGAGGACCTCGTCCTCGAGGACCTCGAACTGGACGACCAGGCATCCTACGAGCTGCTGGCCCGCGGCGACACCCTCGGTGTCTTCCAGCTCGACGGCGGCCCCATGCGCTCCCTGCTGAAACTCATGCGTCCCGACAATTTCGAGGACATCTCGGCGGTCCTGGCGCTGTACCGTCCCGGACCCATGGGCGTGAACTCGCACACGAACTACGCCCTGCGGAAGAACGGCCTCCAGGAGATCGAGCCGATCCACCCCGAGCTCGAGGGTCCGCTCGAGGAGATCCTCGGCAGCACCTACGGGTTGATCGTCTACCAGGAGCAGGTGATGAGCGCAGCGCAGAAGCTGGCGAACTTCACGCTCGGCCAGGCGGACATGCTCCGCCGGGCGATGGGCAAGAAGAAGAAGTCCGAGCTGGACAAGCAGCAGGCGGACTTCTTCGCCGGGATGCAGGCCAACGGCTACTCGCAGGCCGCCATGGACAAGCTCTGGACCGTGCTCGAATCCTTCTCGGACTACGCCTTCAACAAGGCCCACACCGCCGCTTACGGTCTGGTCTCCTACTGGACGGCCTATCTGAAGGCGCATCACCCCGCCGAGTACATGGCCGCCCTGCTCACGAGCGTCGGCGACGACAAGGACAAGCTCGCCATCTATCTCAACGAGTGCCGCCGCATGGGCATCACGGTGCTGCCGCCGGACGTCAACGAGTCGAGCGTGGACTTCACCCCGGTAGGTCGGGACATCCGCTTCGGCATGGGAGCCATCCGCAACGTAGGGGCCAATGTGGTGGGGGCCATGGTCGGCGCGCGGAACGACAAGGGTGCCTTCGCCTCGTTCAGCGACTTCCTGCAGAAGGTGCCCGCCGTCGTCTGCAACAAGCGCACCATCGAATCGCTGATCAAGGCCGGCGCCTTCGACTCCCTCCGCCATCACCGCCGGGCCCTGGCGGTGATCCACGAGGAGGCCGTGGACTCCGTGATCGTCCTCAAGCGCAACGAGGCCGCGAACCAGTTCGACCTCTTCAGTGCCTTCGACGACGACGGCGGCATGGGCGGGCCCGGCGGACTGTCGGTGGAGGTGCCCGATCTCCCGGAGTGGGACAAGAAGGACAAACTCTCCTTCGAACGCGACATGCTCGGTCTCTACGTCTCGGACCACCCGCTGCAGGGGCTCGAGGGGATCCTCGGCCAGCACGCGGACTCCCCGATCCCGTCGATCATCGGCGAGGAGGGTCCGGCCGACGGCGCGATCGTCACCATCGCGGGGATGATCACCTCACTACAGCGCAGGATCGCGAAGAACAGCGGCAACGCCTACGCACGGGCCGAGATCGAGGACCTGGCGGGCTCGATGGAGGTCATGTTCTTCGGGCAGGTGTACGGGCCCATCTCGGGCGTCCTCGCGGAGGACCTCATCGTGGTGGTGCGCGGACGGCTGCAGCGCCGCGACGACGGCGCGGTCATGCTGAACGCCCAGGAGCTCACGGTGCCCGATCTCAGCGGGGGGCATTCCGGGCCGGTGGTGATCTCCATGGCGCAGCACAAGGCCACGGAGACCGCCGTGAGCGCCCTCGGGGACGTCCTGAGGACCCATCCCGGAACCAGCGAGGTGCTGATCAGGCTCAACAGCTCCCGCAAGGTGGAGGTCATGAAGCTCGGGGTGGATCTGCGCGTCACCCCCACGCCGGGGCTCTTCGGCGACCTGAAGGTGCTCCTGGGTCCGGCGTGCCTGGACGCCTGACCCGGCGGCGGGCAGCTCCGTCCGGTGGCCCGGGTGCATTTGTTAATGTAGAACCCATGCGTGCCAGTCAGAAGCCGGACACCGGATCCTCCACCTATCCACCGTCCGTCTACGCCGTCGCCGAGGACCGCAGGTCGGTGCCTCCGGCCGGGGTGGTCTGGTGGCTGGGCTCCACCATCCTGCTCGGGGTGCTCGTCGGCATCGCCTGGTGGCTCCTCGCGCCCACCGGGCGGATCTTCGGTGATCCGCTGGTGTCCGAGGACTGGGTGCTCCGGGATCTCACCCTCGCCGGGCTGGAACTGGCGGCCGGGATCACCGTGGGGGTCCTGGTGGCACTGCGCCTGGGCCTGCCGGGCGTCATCGGGCGGATTCTCGCGGCGATCGGTGGCTCGATCCTGGGCTCCCTCCTGGCCCTCGGCGTGGGGCAGGGGCTCGCCTCCCTCCTCGGACCCCATGGACGCGACGACCTCCCGGGGTCGGACTTCCTCCTCGCATCCTATGGAGCGCTCGCCATCTGGCCCGCGGCGGCAAGCATCATCGTCTTCGTCACCGCCCTGATCGGTCTCGCCCGCCGGAAGAACTGACCCGCCCCCGCCGCCCGCCCCGGCACCACGGCTCCGGGTGCCGGCAGTGCCCGCTAGACTTCCGGAGTGACTTCAGCGGCCAGTACCCTGCCTCCCCTCGACTTCCGGACCATCGACCTGCGCGGTCACCGCCTCACGCCTGCCGGGCTGAAGGACGCCATGCCGCGGGCCGCCGTGAGCGCCGGATCCGCGGAACCCGCCGTGCAGGCGATCATCGACGAGGTCAGGAGCGGCGGCTTCGAGGCGCTGCGCAGTTTCGCCCTCCGCTTCGACGGCGTCGACCGTGACCACCCCCGGGTGCCGGCGGACGTCATCGCCGCGGCGGCCCACGCGCTAGACGACGACGTCCGCTCGGCACTGCAGGAGGCCATCCGGCGCGCGCGGATCTTCGCCGAGGCTCAGCTCCCGCAGCCGGTCGTCGTCGAGCCGGCAGCAGGGGCACGGCTCACCCAGATGTGGGTCGCGGTGGATCGGGTGGGTCTCTACGTCCCCGGTGGCCTGGCCGTCTACCCGTCCTCGGTGGTCATGAACGTGGTGCCCGCGCAGGCCGCCGGCGTGGGCTCCATCGCCCTGACCTCGCCCCCGCAGCGGGAGTACGGCGGGTGGCCGCACCCGGTGATCCTGGCCGCGGCGTCGATGCTCGGCATCACGGAGGTCTACGCCATGGGTGGCGCGCACGCCGTCGCGGCGCTGGCCTACGGGGTCGCCGACGCCCACGCCCCGGATCGGGGCATCGATCCCGTGAATGTCATCACCGGCCCCGGGAACGCCTTCGTCGCCACGGCCAAGCGCCTCGTCAGGGGTCGGGTGGGTATCGACTCCGAGGCCGGCACCACGGAGATCGCGGTGCTCGCGGACGAGACGGCCGACGCCGCATTGGTGGCCGCCGATCTCGTGAGCCAGGCGGAGCACGACCCGCAGGCCGCGTCGGTGCTCGTGACGGACTCCGCAGAACTCGCCGACGCCGTCCGTGCTGCACTGCGCACCGGTGCTGCGCGGACCCGCCACGCCGAGCGCGTGCGCACCGCCCTGTCCGGTCCGCAGTCGGGCGTGGTGCTGGTCGACGACATCGAGGCCGGCATCGCCGTGTGCAACGCCTACGCCGCCGAGCACCTCGAGATCCAGACGCGGGATGCCGCCGCCGTGGCCGGCCGGATCCGCAATGCCGGTGCCATCTTCATCGGGCCCTACAGCCCGGTCAGCCTGGGGGACTACTGCGCCGGGTCGAACCACGTGCTGCCCACCGGCGGCACGGCGGCCTTCGCCTCGGGACTCAATGTGACGACCTTCCTGCGCGCCGTCCAGCTGATCGACTACGACCGCGCCGCGCTGCACGAGGTGTCGTCGTCCATCATCGCGCTGGCGGAGGCGGAGAACCTCCCCGCGCACGGTGAAGCCGTCACGGCCCGCTTCGGGACGCCGGCGGCCTGATCGGGCAGCGGTCCGGGCGGGTTCGTCCGAGAATCACGGTGGTGGTGGAGAATCCCCGGAGCAGAATCACAGTGTTGTTGTTTGGCCGTTCCGCGCCCTAAACTGGCCGGAGGACATCGGATCGAGCTGAGGTGGTGCCGTGTACTGCCCGTACTGCCGCAACCCTGACTCACGCGTGGTCGACAGTCGCCTCGGCGACGACGGCTCGGCCATCCGGCGTCGGAGGCAGTGCCCGCAGTGCGGTCGCCGGTTCAGCACCGTCGAGACCACCAGCCTCAGTGTCATCAAGCGCTCCGGTGCAGGGGAGCCGTTCAGCAGGTCCAAGATCATCAACGGTGTGCGCAAGGCGTGCCAGGGCCGCCCGGTGACGGAGGATGATCTCGCACTCCTAGCCCAGGAGGTCGAGGAGAACATCCGGGCCAGCGGCGTGGCCGAGATCGATGCCCACGAAGTGGGCCTCGCCATCCTGGAACCACTGCGCAAGCTCGACCAGATCGCCTATCTACGCTTCGCCAGCGTGTACCGCGGATTCGAGTCCCTCGAGGACTTCGAGGACGCCATCGACACCCTCCGCCGCCAGGCGGAGGACGGCGCCCGCGTCCCCGGGGGAGCCCAGCGGCCACTGACCGCCCGGTAGAACTCCCCGGTCACACCTTCGCGTCAGGCGGGGCCGTCGACGATCAGGGCGGCCTGCAGTGCGGCGCCCACGATCCCCGCGTGATTCCTCAGCTGGGCCACTATGATCGGTGTCCGCAGATCGAGCAGGGGCAGGTACTCGCTCCCGCGCTTGGAGATACCGCCCCCGACGATGAACAGTTCCGGCGAGAAGAGGAACTCGACGTGGGAGAAGTAGCGCTGCAGGCGTACGGCGTACTCCTCCCAGCCGATGCCGTCGCGTTCCCGTGCGACGGCGGAGGCCTTCGACTCGGCGTTGTGCCCGTCGATCTCCAGGTGCCCCAGTTCGGCGTTGGGCACGAGTTTCCCGTCGAAGACGAAGGCCGAACCGATGCCCGTGCCGAGGGTGATGACCAGCACCGTGCCCTTCCGGCCCTTGCCCGCGCCGTAGCGGACCTCCGCGAGGCCTGCGGCGTCGGCGTCGTTCATGACGCGTACGTCGCGTCCGAGCACCTCGGTGAAGAGGGCGTCGACGTCGGTGTCCACCCAGCTCTTGTCCACGTTCGCCGCGGAGCGCGCCACGCCGTGCTGGATGATCGCGGGGAAGGTCACACCCACGGGGACGTCCTCGGCCGGACCCTCGGGCCTGGAGGAGAGTTCGACGACGATCTGGCGCACCACCTCGGCGACCGCCTCCGGGGTGGAGGGATGGGGTGTGGGGATGCGATGGCGGTCCCCGACCATGACGCCCTTCTCGAGGTCGACGATCCCACCCTTGATGCCCGTCCCGCCGATGTCGACACCGATGACCGTCGTCGGGAACTTCGCGGACTTCTTCTTGTCGGTGTGCTTGGCCATGGTTCCCCCTCGGGATGTGCCGGCGCGGGCCGGAGTGGATGATGCCGCGTACAGGACCCGCGCTGCGGGCAGGCCGCGTCAGGGCAGGGTGAGGATCTCGGCGCCCCGGTCGGTGACGACGAGCGTGTGCTCGAACTGCGCCGTCCGCTTCAGGTCTTTGGTGACCACGGTCCAGTCGTCCTGCCACATGGTCCAGTCGATGGTGCCGAGGGTGAGCATGGGCTCGATGGTGAACACCATGCCCGGTTCCATGACGCGCTCATAGGCCGGGGCGGCGTCGTAGTGGGGGATGATCAGGCCCGTGTGGAACGCCTCGCCCACCCCGTGTCCGGTGAAGTCGCGCACCACGCCGTACCCGAAGCGCTTCGCATAGGACTCGATGGTCCGTCCGATGACGTTGATCTGCCGGCCCGGCGCCACGGCGCGGATGGCCCGGTTCAGGGATTCCTCGGTCCGCTCGACGAGGAGCCGGGACTCCTCGTCCACCGCCCCGATGCAGAACGTGCGATTCGTGTCCCCGTGCACGCCGTCCTTGAACGCGGTGATGTCGATGTTCAGGATGTCGCCGTCCTGGAGGACGGTGGAGTCCGGGATGCCGTGGCAGATCACCTCGTTGAGGGAGGAGCACAGGGATTTCGGGAAGCCGCGGTAGCCCAGTGTGGAGGGGTAGGCGCCGTGGTCGAGGATGAACTCGTGGCCCACACGGTCCAGCTGGTCGGTGGTGACCCCGGGCTTCGCCTGCCTGCCGACCTCGACGATGGCCTGCGCGGCGATCCTTCCCGCATGGCGGATCTTCTCGATGACCTCGGCCGTCTTGACCTCGGAACCGGTGAACGGCGCCGGTGCCTTGCGGCCCACGTACTCGGGCCGCTCGATGCTCGACGGGACGCGCCGCGGAGGTGAGACGGTGCCCGGGGTCAGGGTCCCGAGTGGGGCGGTGGCAGGAGACTGGGGCATACCCTTGATCCTATAGGGGACTCGGACGGACGGCAGGAGGATGCCGCTCGTCCGTCGAAGTCCGTCGGAGACGGGGCCCGCGGGCCCGCGATCAGGAGGTCGATGTGACGGAGTACTGGTTCAATGTGCGCACGCGCGAGGTCGAGGAGGACCGGCAGTCGGACTGGAAGCAGCTGATCGGTCCCTACGCCACGCGCGGCGAGGCGGAGAACGCACTGCAGAAGGTCAAGGACCGTAACGAGGCGTGGGAGAGCGACGACGACTGGGGCAAGGCGCCCGGTCCCGTCACGGGCTAGAAGCTGTGCTCCGGGCCGGGGAAGGTGCCGGAGCGCACGTCGGCCGCGAAGGACCGGGCGGCCTCCGAGAGCGTGCCCCGCAGATCGGCGTACTGCTTGACGAACTTGGCCTGCCGGCCGCCGCGCAGACCGGCCATGTCCTGCCACACCAGCACCTGGCCGGTGGTCCCGGCGCCGGCACCGATCCCGATGGTCGGCACGCCCAGGGCCGTGTCGATGCTCCGGGCCACCTCGTCGGGCACCATCTCCATCAGCACGCAGAAGGCTCCCGCCTCCTCCAGCGCCAGCGCGTCGTCGAGGAGTCGCTGTGCGGTCTCTCCGCGACCCTGCACGCGGTAGCCGCCGAGGGCGTGTTCGCTCTGCGGCGTGAAGCCGATGTGCGCCATGACCGGGATACCCGCTCGGACCAGGGCCCGGACGGTCTCGGCGTAGGCGGCGCTGCCCTCCATCTTCACCGCATGCACCAGGCCCTCCTTGAGGAGCCGCACGGAGGACTCCACCGCCTGCTCCGGGGAGACCTCGTAGCTCCCGAAAGGCAGATCGGCGACCACGAGGGCCGTGGAGGCAGCCAGGCTCACGGTCCGGCTGAACAGGATCATCTCGTCGAGTGTGATGGGGAGGGTCGTCGCATGCCCCAGAACGTTGTTCGCTGCGGAGTCGCCGATGAGCAGCACCTCGATGCCGGCGTCGTCGAACACCTGGGCCGCGTACTGGTCGTACGCCGTCAGCATGGCGAAGTGCCTGCCCTCGTCCTTGGCCTGCTGCAGGTGGTGGATCCGGACCCGGCCCGGCCGCTTCACCCCGTTCGACGCCTCCGCCGGGGGAACGGGGGCGGCACCTCCGTCTCCGTAGGGGGCAGGCAATTCGGCGTCGGTCATGCCACGAGACTAGCGGCTGGCACCCGCAGGGCGCACCGCCGTACCCGGATGCCGCCCCTTCCGGCCGGTCAGTAGAGTATGGACTGCACGACGCCGTACCCGGCAGACCGTCCGGACACCGCTGGTGGCGGCGTCGAACGAGGAGATGAGGGTGCATGGATCGGCAGCAGGAGTTCGTACTGAGGACCATCGAGGAGCGTGACATCCGCTTCGTCCGGCTGTGGTTCACCGACGTCGTCGGGTCGCTGAAGTCGGTGGCCCTCGCACCGGCGGAGGTCGAGGGCGCGTTCGAGGAAGGACTGGGGTTCGACGGGTCGTCCATCGAGGGTCTTGCCCGCGTCTACGAGGCCGACATGCTCGCCCAGCCCGATCCCTCCACCTTCCAGATCCTCCCGTGGCGCGGCGAGACGGAACAGACCTCGCGCATGTTCTGCGACATCCTCACCCCCGACGGCCAACCCTCCACCGCCGATCCCCGCGGGGTGCTCAAGAAGACCCTGGCCAAGGCCGCCGATATGGGCTTCACCTGCTACACGCATCCGGAGATCGAGTTCTACCTGTTGAAGTCGGCCGATCCCGGAGCCGACGGGCAACCCGTCCCGGTGGACGAGGCCGGCTATTTCGACCACGTTCCCGGCGGCGTGGCCCAGGACTTCCGGCGCCGGGCGGTGTCCATGCTGGAATCGGTGGGAATCTCGGTGGAGTTCAGCCACCACGAGGCCGGACCGGGCCAGAACGAGATCGACCTGCGGTATGCGGACGCCCTGCAGACGGCCGACAACATCATGACGTTCCGGACCATCATCAAGGAGGTGGCACTGTCCTCGGGCAGCTACGCCACCTTCATGCCCAAGCCCTTCTCGCAGCATCCCGGATCGGGGATGCACACCCATTTCTCCCTCTTCGAGGGTGACACCAATGCGTTCTTCGAACCGGGTGCCGAGTTCCAGCTGTCGAGGACCGCCCGCCAGTTCATCGCCGGAATCCTCCGGCACGCTCCCGAGTTCACCGCGGTGACCAACCAGTTCGTCAATTCCTTCAAGCGTCTGTGGGGTGGAGGGGAGGCGCCCAGCCACCTCTCCTGGGGTCACAACAACAGATCGGCACTCGTCCGAGTGCCGCTCTACAAGCCGAACAAGGACCAGTCGGCGCGGATCGAGTACCGCGGCATCGACTCGGCGAGCAACCCCTACCTCGCGTACTCGGTGCTGCTCGGTGCCGGGCTGAAGGGGATCGAGGAGGGGTACGAGCTGCCGCCTGCGGCCGAGGACGATGTCTGGAGCCTCACCCCGGCCGAGCGCCGCGCCATGGGACACGACCCACTGCCCTCGAGCCTGCACGACGCCATCGGAGTGATGGAGGAGTCCGAGCTGGTCGCGGACATCCTGGGGGAGCAGGTCTTCGAGAACTTCCTGCGCAACAAGCGCGCCGAGTGGTACGACTACCGCATCGAGGTGACCCCCTACGAGCTGCGTCGCAATCTGGGCATCCTGTAGGGACCGGCCAGCGCATGGCTAGGGTTGGCCCATGAGCCTCAACCGCAAGCTGATCACGTACGGCTTCACGGATCTGGAGAAGAGTCGGCGTTTCCTCGAGGCTCCCGAGCTCGCGGGGATCGACGAGGACCAGCTCTTCGAGGGCCTTGCCGCCTCGGCGAACCCAGATATGGCGCTCCAGTCCCTCGTCCGGCTGCTGGCCGTCGACCGGGACGCCGTCATCGCGGCCATGGCCGACGTCGACCGTCGCCGGCCGCTGTTCGGCCTGCTGGGTGCCTCCGAGGCGCTCGGGGAGTTCCTCATGCGCCATCCGGAGCATCTCGAGGTGGTCCGGGCCGCGGCCGTACCCCTGCCGGACGCCGATCCGGCAGAGCTCAGGGCCCAGCTGCTCCGCTCGGTCGGGGCCGACCCGGCGGAGGAGAACCCGGTGGCGGGTGTGCTCGGTGTGGAGGCCCATCGCCGGCTCCGGGTGGTGTACCGGCGGCTGGTGACCGATCTTGCCGTCCGCGACCTGGGCCACGGCGTCCCGGTGGACTACGTGGGCGTCGTCGCCCGTGAGCTCGCGGACCTGGCGGCCGCAGCCCTCGAGGCATCCCTCGCCGTCGCGCGGGCCGATCTTGCGGAGATCTACGGCGCCGACACCGTGGCGCGGGTGAAGCTCGCCGTGATCGCGATGGGCAAGTGTGGTGCACGGGAACTCAACTACATCTCCGACGTCGACGTGGTCTATGTCGTGGAGGGCGACGATCTCGAGGAGTCGACGCTGGCCCGCATCGGCACGGGACTGGCCTCGGGCATGGCTCGTGGTGTGTACTCGCCCGGACCGGAACCGGCCCTGTGGGAGGTCGATGCGAATCTGCGCCCCGAGGGCAGGGACGGCCAGCTCGTGCGCACCCTCGCCTCCCACGTGTCCTACTACGAGCGGTGGGCCAGGACCTGGGAATTCCAGGCCCTGCTCAAGGCCAGGGCCATGGCGGGGGATCCAGGACTCGGCCGGCGCTACGAGGAGGCGATCGCCCCGTTCGTCTGGGCGTCCTCCCAGCGGGAGGGCTTCGTGGAGGCCGTCCGTGCCATGCGCCGCCGCGTCACGGAGAACATCCCGCTCGACGAGCAGGCCCGGCAGCTCAAGCTCGGGCGCGGGGGCCTGCGCGACGTCGAGTTCACGGTGCAGCTGCTCCAGCTGGTGCACGGCAGGCTCGACGACTCCATCCGTCACCGTGACACGCTCTCGGCGATCGCCGCTCTCAGCGCGGCCGGGTACGTGGGCCGGACGGACGCGCAGGAGCTCGATGACGCCTACCGGTATCTGCGGGTCCTCGAGCACCGCATCCAGCTCGTGCAGCTACGCAGGACCCACCTCATGCCCGAGGACGAGATGGCGCTGCGCGCGCTCGCCCGGTCGTCGGAGGGCAGCATGGTGATGGTCAGGCCCAGCGCGCAGCACCTCCAGGAGAAGTGGCAGCGCACCCGCAGGCTCGTCGGCCGACTCCACGAATCCATCTTCTACCGTCCACTGCTCAACAACGCCGCCACCCTGCGCCCGGAGGACGTCCAGCTCACCGACGAGGCTGCGCAGGCACGACTTGCCGCCCTCGGGTACCAGGATCCCCGCGGCGCGATGAACCACATCAGGGCACTCACCGGGGGACTGCGGCGTCGGGCCATGCTCCAGCGCCAGCTGCTGCCGATCCTGCTGGCGTGGTTCGCGGACGGCGTCGATCCGGACGCCGGTCTCCTCGGCTTCCGTCGCCTCAGCGAATCGCTCGGCGAGAGCCACTGGTACCTGGGCATGCTCCGCGACTCGAATGCGGCGGCGGAGCGCCTCAGCGCCGTGCTCTCGAGCAGCCGGTTCATCACCGATCTGCTGGAGGTCTCGCCGGAGTCGACGCGCTGGCTCGGGTCCGATGCCGCCCTCGTCCCGGACTCCTTCGAGGCCCAGTGGCAGGAGATCCGCTCCATGATGTCGCGGCACCCCGAACCGGCCGAAGCCATCCGGCTCATCCGGCTCATCCGCCGGCGCGAGCTGCTGCGCGTGGCCATCGCCGACAGTGCGAGTCTGCTGACCCAGGCGGAGGTGGGGCAGGCGCTCTCCGATGCCGACCGCGCGGCGATCCTCGGCGCGCTCCATGTGGCCGAGAAGCAGGTGTTCGACGACCAGGAGCAGCTGACCGACGTCCTCGTCGTCGCCATGGGCCGGCAGGGCGGCCGGGAGATCACCTACGGCTCGGACGCCGACGTCATCTACGTGCACCGGCCCCATCCCGGCGTCGATGCCGAGGCGGCACAGAAGCAGGCCGAGCGGGTCGTCAATCGCCTCGGAGCACTCCTCACGCAGCCCTGCGGGTCTCCCGTCCTGGCAGAGCGTCCGCTGGAGATCGACACGGCTCTCCGCCCGGAGGGGAAGCAGGGCGCCATCGTGCGGACCCTGGAGTCCTATCGCGAGTACTACCGCCGCTGGTCGGCCATCTGGGAGGCACAGGCACTACTGCGCGCCCGCCCGATCGCGGGGGACGACGCCCTGGCCGCGGACTTCGTCGCCGTGATCGACGACGTGCGCTACCCGAGGGAGCTGGATCAGCCCGAGCTGCGCGAGATCCGCCGGATCAAGGCCCGCGTCGAGGCGGAGCGACTGCCCCGGGGCGCCGACCCGTCGCGGCATCTGAAGCTGGGGAGGGGAGCGCTCAGCGATGTCGAGTGGCTCATGCAGCTCCTGCAGCTGCAGCACGCCCACGACGACGCCTCACTGCGGGTGCAGTCGACACTCGCCGCGCTCGACGCCGTCGCCGCGGCAGGCCTCCTGCCCGAGGAGGAGGTGGAGATGCTGCGGGCGAGCTGGAACCTGGCCACGCGCATCCGTGCGGCCATCGTCATCTGGACCGGGCGCTCCTCCGACCAGCTGCCGTCCTCGCGGCGGGACCTCGAGGCCGTGGCCCGCTGGTGTGGGTACGGTCCGGGCAGGGGAGCGGATCTGGAGGAGGACTACCTGAGGATGACGCGGCGGAGCCGGACGATCTTCGAGCGGCACTTCTACGGGTCCTAGCCGGTCCGATCGCGCCGTCGCGCCGGTCGCTCCCACCATTCGGTGCCGGGCGGTGGGGGTGGACGCTCCTACCCACTGCTTCTCCCCGATCGGTGGGAGCGACCGGCGCCGAACAGCGATCCAGCGGGGGCAGCACAACGGCGGCCCCCACGAGGGAGACCGCCGTCGACCGATCGACCGGCACGGCAACCGCCGCGCCGGATGATCCAGCTACACGCCGTAGTAGAGCTCGAACTCGTACGGGTTGGGACGCAGGGAGAGGGGGAGGATCTCCATCTCGCGCTTGTACTCGATCCAGGTGTCGATCAGGTCCTGCGTGAAGACGTCTCCGGCCTGCAGGAACTCGTTGTCCGCCTCGAGAGCCAGCAGCGCCTCCTCGAGGGACGCCGGAGCCTTCTGGATGTCCTTGGCCTCCTCGGGGGGCAGCTCGTAGAGATCCTTGTCGATCGGGTCCGCGGGCTCGATGCGGTTCTTGATCCCGTCGAGGCCCGCCATGAGCTGTGCCGCGAAGGCGAGGTAGGGGTTCGACGCCGCATCGGGCGCCCGGAACTCGAGGCGCTTGGCCTTCGGGTTGGACCCCGTGATGGGGATCCGGATGCCGGCGGAGCGGTTGCCCTGCGAGTACACCATGTTGATCGGCGCCTCGAAGCCCTTCACCAGGCGGCGGTAGGAGTTCACCGTAGGGTTCGTGAAGGCGAGGACGGCCGAGGCGTGCTTGAGCAGGCCGCCGATGTACCACCGGGCGGTGTCGGACAGGCCGGCGTAGCCGCGCTCGTCGTAGAAGAGCGGCTGGCCCCCGGTCCAGAGCGACTGGTGGCAGTGCATGCCCGAGCCGTTGTCGTTGAAGACCGGCTTCGGCATGAAGGTGGCGGACTTCCCCCATGCCTGCGAGACGTTCTTCACGATGTACTTGAACTTCTGCAGGTCGTCCGCGGCGTGGGTCATGGTGGTGAACTTGTAGTTGATCTCGGCCTGGCCGGCTCCACCGACCTCATGGTGGGAACGCTCCACCTCGAGACCCACGCGGTCCAGCTCCACGCAGATGGCGTCGCGGAGATCAGCCTGCTTGTCCACGGGAGCCACCGGGAAGTACCCGCCCTTGAACGGGGTCTTGTTGCCGAGGTTGCCTCCGACCTCCTCGCGGCCGCTGTTCCAGGGTGCCTCGATGGAGTCGACCTTGTAGAAACTGCCCTGCGGGGCCGATTCGTACTGGACGTTGTCGAAGATGAAGAACTCCGCCTCCGAGGCGAAGAACGCGGTGTCCGCGATGCCGGTCGAGGACAGATAGGCCTCGGCGCGCTCGGCGACGCTGCGGGGGTCGCGGTGGTACGGATCGCCTGTGCGCGGGTTCACGATGGAGAAGTTCAGCGCGAGCGTCTTCTCGATGCGGAACGGGTCGACGTACGCCGTGGTCACATCGGGGATGAGCTGCATGTCCGACTCGGCGATGCCCTGGAAGCCGCGAATGGAGGATGCGTCGAAGAGCTGGCCGTTGATGAAGAAGTCTGCATCCACCGTCTTCGCGGGAACGTTGAAGTGCTGCTGCACCCCGGGGAGATCGGTGAAGCGGACATCGACGAATCGGATGTCCTCGTCGGCGATGAACTTGAGGACCTCGTCCGCATTTTTGAACATCTGTGCGTGCTCCTTGAACCATGGATGGGGAATGACCCGGCGCCGGCAGGTGGGACTGCACCGCTCCCGGGTAGGGCGGACCACGACACATCCGCGCGGTGTTGCACGGTGCCGAGGACTCGATCCCACTGTAGGAGCAGGCGGTGTCCCGCTGGTGTCGCCTTTGTTTCCGAGACGTGAATTGAGGGCAACTGCGGGTCCAAGCCTAGCGCGTCCGCTCCCGTGCCCACCCCATCAGCCCGGTACACGGCGGGTAGGCTGGATCCGTGGTGAACAGGAGCGACATCGGATCGTGGCTGGACGGGCCCCCGCCGTCGGGCCAGCAGGAATGGCCGGGCCAGCGTCTCGGCCGCCCGGAATCGGGTCCCGGGTCCATAGCGCGCTTCGGTCCGAGGGCAGGAGCGCTCCTGATCGACTGGGCACTGTGCTCGGTGATCTCGGCTGCCTTCTTCGACTACGACGCCGTCGCCACCCTCGCCGTCTTCCTCGCGGAGCAGATCCTGCTGGTGGGGTTCTTCGGCTACAGCATCGGTCACCGCGCCCTGCGGATGCAGGTCCAGACACTCGACGGGAAACCGGCGGGGTACCTGACCGCCCTGATCCGCGGTGTGCTCCTGTGCCTGGTGATCCCGGCGGTCATCATCGATGTCGACCAGCGTGGTCTCCACGATCGTGTCCGTAGGACGGGACTGTTCCGCATCTGAGCCGGTATGCGCTCGAGGGATACCGCTCCCGGACATGATGAGGGCCCCTCCGTTCGGAGGGGCCCTCATCAGGTGGGGCGGCGGGACGCCCCGAGCTCTCGGCGATCGTGGCTCAGCGTCCGCGCATGGCCTTCCGGTCGGGACGCGCCTTGAACGGATCCACGCCCTTGGGGATGGGCAACTTGGTTCCCAGGGCCGTGAGGCGCTTGTCCACGGCGTGGACCTCCTGCTTCGTCAGGGTCTTCTTCAGCTTCTGGACGGCCTTCGGCACTTTCGCGAGGGAGACCTGGCGGTCACTGCGGCCGGACTCGATGACATGCACCGGAACGTTGGGGATGATTCGCGCCATCTTCCGTTTCTCGCCGTCCACGAGTTGCTTGACGCGTGTGGACGGGCCCTCGGAGACGAGGATCACGCCCGGGCGCCCGATGACGCGGAACACGGCGTCCTGCGTCCGGGGATTCACGGCGACGGGCTGCTCCTGCAGGATCCAGCCACGGCGGAGGACGCTCAGCGCAGCGCCGGCTGCCCCCGGTTTGCCCTCGATCTGCGAGAAGGCGGCCCGTTCGGCCCGCCGGGACAGGATGAAGATCGCAGCGAGTAAGGCCAGCGGGATCGCGATGATCAACAGCGTGATGACATTGTCGATCAGCAGACCGATGAGCAGGCCCACCGCGATGATCCCCACGAAGGCCAGCAGCATGAACCAGACCACCCCCGGATCGCTGCGGCGGGTCATCTTGAAGACCTCGATGATCTGCTTCGTCCGCCCGGTCTTCTTCGGCCCCTTCCCGGGTTTCGGCTTGCGGGAGAAGAGACGGCGTTTGGGCGCAGGTGTTCCTGCCGGATCGATCGCGTGTGACATAGTTCTTCGATTCTACGACATGACCGGACAAGGGCTCGGTGCAGCGCGGACCACCGGTGCTCCGCGTGGGCGAGGTCAGCCGGCGAGCAGGGAGGAGGCCTCCTGGGCAGCCGACCCGGAATCATCGAGGTGCGCGAGCTCTGGGGGAAGCTCCAGGCCCTTCCTGCGCATCGCCCGGGCCCACAGCCGTCCCGCCCGGTAGGACGAGCGGACCAGCGGCCCGCTCATGACACCCAGGAATCCGATCTCCTCGGCTTCCTCGCTGAGTTCCACGAACTCGCCCGGCTTCACCCAGCGGTCCACCGGGAGATGACGCTCGCTCGGCCGGAGGTACTGAGTGATGGTGATGAGATCGCAGCCGGCCCCGTGGAGGTCGCGCAGGGCCTCGGAGATCTCCTCGCGGGTCTCTCCCATGCCGAGGATGAGATTCGACTTGGTGACCATGCCCAGATCCCGGCCCTGCGTGATCACGTCGAGCGAGCGCTCGTACCGGAACGCCGGACGGATGCGCTTGAAGATCCGTGGCACGGTCTCGACATTGTGCGCGAAGACCTCGGGTGAAGTGTCGCAGATCGCCTGGATGTGCTCTGGTCGGCCGGAGAAGTCGGGGATCAGGATCTCGACGCCGGTGCCGGGGTTCATGCTGTGGATCTGGCGGATGGTCTCGGCGTAGAGCCAGACGCCCTCGTCCGCGAGGTCGTCCCGGGCGACGCCGGTGACGGTGGCGTACCGCAGATTCATGGATCGGACGGACTGCGCCACCTTGAAGGGTTCACTACGATCCTCCGCCTGTGGCTTGCCGGTGTCGATCTGGCAGAAGTCGCATCGCCTGGTGCACTCGGAGCCTCCGATGAGGAAGGTGGCTTCCCGGTCCTCCCAGCACTCGAAGATGTTGGGGCAGCCTGCTTCCTCGCAGACCGTGTGGAGTCCTTCCTGCTTCACCAGGTTCTTCATCGCGACGAACTCGGGGCCGATGTTGACCTTGGCCTTCATCCAGTCCGGTTTGCGTTCGACAGGCGTCTGGGCATTGCGTGCTTCGACGCGCAGCAGGCGGCGACCCTCGGGTGCAAGGCTCACAGTAGAGCTCCTTCTGACGTTGTGGTGGCATGGGGGAGAGTGTCGGAGTCCGGACCCACGAGGACGGCCTCCTGCGCGCGCAGTGCGGCTTCGACGAGGGGGACGACGTCGACCGGCGAGATAGTACGCCCGGTCTCTGCGGAGATGGTGGTGACCCCGGCATCGGAGATCCCGCAGGGCACGATCTGCTGGAAGGGCGCCAGGTCATTGCTGCAGTTGAGGGCGAAGCCGTGCATCGTGACCCGGTTCTTCACCCGGATGCCGATGGCGGCGATCTTCCGAGCCGGCGCATCGGCCGTCTCCGCCATCCAGACACCCGACCGCCCGTCGATCCTGACTCCCGCCAGCCCGAAGTGCCGCAGGGTCGAGATGATCACGTCCTCGAGCACGTGCACGTATTCCGCGACCCGTGCCGGTTCGCGGAGTGCCAGGACGGGGTAGCCCACCAGCTGTCCCGGACCGTGCCAGGTGAGCTTGCCGCCCCGGTCCACCGGCACCACAGGGGTCCCGTCGAAGGGCCGCTCGTGGTCCTCGGTACGCTTGCCCGCGGTGTAGACGGGTGTGTGCTCGAGCAGCAGGACCGTACTCGGTTCCTCGTGTGCGACGACCCGGGCGTGGAGGGAGGTCTGCAGCTCCAGGCCCTGCGTGTACTCGATGTAGTCCGGGGCCAGGCCGACACGTGACAGAACAAGAGTCATGGACCCAGCGTAGTCCCGCCAGAGCGCGGATCGGACGCGATCTTGCTTCGCCGTCCCGGCGCGGGGCCGCGCCGGCGATGACGGCACGGACCAGGTCCTGTGGATAACGCCCCCTGGGCCCCGCCGTGGCCTAGAACTGAAGCATGAGCGACGAGGTGCGACCTGTGGTGTCCGGGCTGGAGGTGGGGCGTCTGCTGGGCGCGGGTGGTTCATCGGCCGTCTGGCTGGTGGAGGACCCCGAGGGGCAGCGCTTCGCCCTGAAGATCGCGCGGCGCCGGCACCGCGACGAGGCCGCGCCGGCCGGCCCGGCCGGGCGTGACCGCCGGCACGGACGACGGGCCGCCCTGCCCGCGGAGCAGCTGCCCCGGCTGACCCACCCGGCTGCCGACTCCGGCGACCCGCGGGAATCGACCGGTGAGCGCTCGGCGCTCCACCCTGCGGCCGCCATCACGGAGGAGCTCCGCCTCCTCCGCCGCTTCGCCCACGACCACCTGCTCCGGGTGCACCGGGTCGTGAAGACCGACCAGGGCCCCGGCATGCTGATGGACCTCGCTCCCGGCGGTTCCCTCCTGGGGCTCCTCACGAGCCGGGGGCCGCTGCCGGTGGCGGAGGTGGTGACCGCGCTGGTACCGATAGGGCAGGTCCTGGGGTACCTGCACGCCGAGGGTGCGCTGCACGGCGATGTCACCCCCGGGAACATCCTCTTCACGAGTGACGGCAGGCCACTGCTCGGTGACTTCGGGACCGCCCGCCTCCTGGGTACGGATCGACGCGCGGACGCGGGTACCCCCGGCTTCATCGATCCGACACGGCGGACTGCGTTCGATCCCGGCGCCGACGTCTTCGCCCTGGCGGCGGTTGCGTGGTTCGCCCTGACCGGTCGGATTCCCGGGCCTACGGAGGAGAGACCACCGCTGGCCCTGATCAATCCGGAGGTGCCGGTGACACTCATGCACCTCATCGAGGACGGTCTGAGCCCGGATCGCGACCGCCGACCCGCGGCGGGTGACTTCGCCGCCACCCTGCTGCGCGCTGCCACGCCCGCGCCCGTCGACCTCGTACCGGCCGTCCACACCAGTGTGCTGCCCGAACTGCTGACCAGACGCCGCCCCGAAACCGCGGCCGCGGCGGCTCCCGGGCGGCGGGGACCTGTCGGCGGGGACAGGCTGTCCCGGCGCAGGACGCCAGCCGCAGCGCGGGGTCAGCAGCCGCGGCGGACGGGACGGGCGGCGTGTCGGGTGCCGCGCGACTCGGCAGCCCCACGCGGGCGTCCTCGCCCCGGGGAGACGGTGCCGTCCAGGGCGCCTCTCGCCCTCGTGGCCGGAGCCATCGCGGTGCTGCTGCTGACGGTGGGCCTGACCCTGACCCTCGGCGATCCGCAGGAACCTGCCGCGCGGGCAGGAGCGGCCGGGGGAGGGGGGCAGCAAAAGAGCGCCGGGCCGGCGGACGCTCCCGCTTCGACGGTCGAGCCCCTCGTGGCGCTCGAGGCTCTCGTCTCGTCCCGAGCAGAAGCCTTCCGGGCGGCCGATGCGGCGCTGCTGGCGGGAGTGGACGTCGAGGGCTCACCCGCGCTGGCGGCCGACACGAACGCGGTCCAGGCCCTCGCCGACGCCGATCGCAGTCTGGCCGATCTGTCGATCACCATCCGCCACGCGGTGGTCCTCTCCCAGCCGGACACGTCCGTACCTGCGCTCCAGAAGCTGCCTGCCGTCAGCGCCGCTCCGCCGACCACGGAGGTCGTGGTGATCCGGGCGACTGCGGCGCTGTCGTCCTATACGGCTGTGCAGTCGGTGGCCACCGATAGCTCCGACTCGTCCTCGGGTGGGGAGCGCACCGGATCCGATCCGGTCGTCGCCGGATCGGAGGAGCTGATCTTCGTCCTGTGGGACGCCGGGTCCGGGTGGCTGATCCACTCGGTGCTACCCCCGCCCTGAGCGAACTAGGCCGTGACCACCCGGTGCACCCACTGCGCGAGCGCTTCAGGCGTTGGCTCGTCGAACATGAAGCCCGCGTCCTTCAACGCCCGCGGTTCCATCCGCGTGCTCACGAGCAGCAGTTCGTAACCCAGCCGGCCGATGACGGTCGTGAGGATGAAACCCGGCACCCGGAACCACACGGGACGCCTGAATGCCCTGCCGAGCTGGACGACCACGGCGTCGAGGGGAGCAGGCGTCGGCGCGTTGAGATTCACGGGGCCGCTCACCGGGGCGGTGAGCAGGAACTCGAGTGCCCGGATCTCGTCGTTCAGGCTGATCCACGGCCACCACTGCCGGCCGGATCCCAGGGCCGTGCCCATGAACAGCCGGATGGGGATCAGCAGCTTGGGCAGTGCCCCACCCCCCTTCGACATCACGATGCCGGTGCGGGCCAGGACGACGCGCACGGACTCCGGAGCGCGCACGGCCTCTGCCTCCCAGCGTCGGCAGATATCCGCCAGCAGAGTATCGCCCGATCCCGACTCCTCCGTCAGCACCTCGTCGCCGCGGTCACCGTAGTAGCCCGACGCCGACTGGCTGATGAACACCTCCGGCGGATTGCCGGATCTCCGCATCGCCTGGACGAGCGTCCTCGTGGGCATGATGCGCGACGAGTAGAGGGTCTCCCTGTAGGACCTCGTCCAGAGTCCACCGGCGATGCCGGCACCGGACAGGTTGATCACGGCGTCGGCCCACTCGATGGCGGAGTCGTCGAGCTCACCCGCGGCGGGATTCCACCGGATCTCCGACGGACCCTTCGGGTCCCGGCGCACGAGCCGGGCCACCTCGTGGTTCTTCTCGAGCTGTCGGGTGAGGGCTGTTCCGATGGTGCCGGACGCGCCGGCGAGGAGGATACGCATGGTTCCATCGAACCACTAGTCATGAAGGAGTGGTACTGCGTCCTGTGCCGCCCGGAAAACAGGACGGGAGCAGCCCCCGGAGGCCGCTCCCGTCCATGGTGCTGCGCCTACTGGCCGAGGTCCGCCTCGAAGGTGCCCGCTTCGAGGCGCGCCTTCAGGGTCTGCAGGAACCGCCCCGCGTCCGCACCGTCCACGAGCCGGTGGTCGTAGGTCAGGCTCAGGTACATCATCGAACGAATGGCGATGGTGTCGTCGCCATCGGCCCCCGTCACGACCACGGGCCGCTTGACGATGATGCCGGTCCCCAGGATGCCGACCTGCGGCTGGTTGATGATCGGGGTGTCGAACAGGGCACCCGCGGAGCCGATGTTGGTGATGGTGAAGGTGCCACCGGAGAGTTCGTCCGGGCCGATCTGGCCGTTGCGGGTCCGGGAGCCGATATCGGCGATCTTCTTCGCCAGGCCGCCGAGATTGAGATCACCCGCATCACGGATCACGGGTACGAGCAGGCCCTTCTCCGTGTCCACGGCGATCGCCAGGTGCTCGGCGTCGTGGTACGTGACCTCCTTCTTCTCCTCGTCGAAGGAGGCGTTCAGCTTCGGGTGCTGCTTGAGCGCCTCGGTCACGGCCTTCGAGATGAAGGGCAGGAAGGTGAGCTTCGCCCCGTTCTGGGCCTGGAAGCTCTCCTTCGCGCCGGTACGCAGCTTGACGATGCGGCTCATGTCCACCTCGATGACCTGGGTCAGCTGGGCGGACACCTCTAGGGACTCCCGCATGCGCTTGGCGATCGTCTGCCGGATCCTGGGAGCCTTCTCCACGGTGCCGCGCAGCTTCGACGGCTCGACGGTGGGGGCGGCAGCCATGCCCGCCGCAGGAGCGGATGCGGCCTCCGGCGCTGCGGCCGGAGCCTCCTGCTGGGCCTTCTGTGCCTCCGCAGCCTCGACGACGTCCTGCTTGCGCACACGGCCACCGACGCCGGTGCCCTTGATCGTGGAGAGATCGACCCCACTCTGGTTCGCGAGTCGGCGGACGAGGGGAGTGACGTAGGGGGCGTTCGACGCCGAGGAGTCGTCGCCTGACGCACCCTGCTCCGCCGTCGATGCCGCTGGCGCCGGAGCATCCTCGGCCCGGGTCTCCCCGGAGGCCGCCGGAGCCGCCCCCGATTTCGCAGTCTCCTCGGCCGCCACGGGCTCCTCGGCGGGCTCGGGCTGCTGGGCGGGGGCATCCTCGCGCTCGTCCGAGGGCGCGGCGGCGACCGGCTCACCTGACGCGGCCTCGACCTTCTGCGGAGCGGCACTGCCCGAGCCGATCACCGCGAGGACCGCGCCCACCTCGGCGGTCTCGTCCTCGTCGACGCGGATCTCCTGCAGCGTGCCCGCCACAGGGGACGGGATTTCGGTGTCGACCTTGTCGGTCGAGACCTCCAGGAGTGGCTCGTCGACCTCGACGTCGTCGCCCACGGCTTTGAGCCAGCGCGTGACCGTGCCCTCCGTGACGCTCTCGCCGAGCGCCGGAAGAGTGACCTCGGTACCTTCACCATCGCCGGAGGGCGCATCATCCGAGGAAGCCTCGTCCGTGGACGCGCTGTCGGTGGAGGCGCTGTCGCTGGAGGCACTGTCCGACGTCGCGTTGTCGGCGGGCTCCGCCGCCGCAGGTTCTTCCTCGGCCGGCTCCTCAGCGGCGGCGTCATTCCCGGTGGAAGCTCCGTCGTCGTCGGCGGAGTCCCCGGAGGAGCCGTCGCCGATGCGTACCAGGGGCGCGCCCACCTCGGCGGTCTCGTCCTCGTCCACGAGGATCTCCTCGATCACTCCGGCGATCGGGGACGGGATCTCGGTGTCCACCTTGTCGGTGGACACCTCGAGGAGGGGTTCGTCGACCTCGACTCGGTCGCCGACCTGCTTGAGCCAGCGAGTGACGGTGCCTTCGGTGACGCTTTCACCGAGAGCGGGCAAGTTCACGGATTCACTCATAGCGTGCCCGTTCCTCCTGAAGTAGATCGTTCCTGACGGCCGGACGGCATTGGGCCCGTCCGGCCGGACGTGCAAGAGATTTTCTGGTGTCGAGCTTAGTCCACGCCTCCGCGGCGCGGACCAGGCCCGCCGAGGACCCGCTCAGCCGTGCAGCGGCTTGCCCGCGAGGGCCAAGTGGGCCTCTCCCAGCGCCTCGTTCTGCGTCGGGTGGGCGTGGATCAGCGGTGCGACGTCCTCGGGGTACGCCTCCCAGTTCACGATCAGCTGTGCTTCGCCGATCTGCTCGCCCATCCGGCTTCCGAGCATGTGCACCCCGACGATGGGGCCGTCTTTCTCGCGGACGAGCTTGACGAGGCCGCCTGTGCCGATGATCGTGCTCTTGCCGTTGCCGGCGAGGTTGTACTCGTGGGTCTCCACACGGTCGTCTCCGAACTTCTCCCGCGCAGCCTTCTCCGTGTACCCCACCGAGGCGATCTCCGGATCGCTGTAGGTGACCTTGGGGATGTTCAGGTCGGCCACCACGACGGGCTTCAGGCCCCCGATCTCCTCGGCGACGAAGATACCCTGCGAGAATCCACGGTGCGCGAGCTGCAGCCCGGGGACGATGTCGCCCACCGCGTAGATGGTGCCCACCCCGGTGTGCAGGCGCTCGTCGGTGATGACATAGCCGCGATCCATCGTGAGGCCGGCTTCCTCGTACCCGAGGTCCTGGGTGACGGGTCCGCGGCCGACGGCGACGAGCATGAGGTCCGCCTCGAAGGTCTTGCCGTCCTCCAGCGTGACGACCACGCCGTCGTCGTTCTGCTCGACGGACTGGAAGCGCGTCCCGGTGTTGAACGCGATGCCACGCTTCTTGAAGGCACGCTCGAAGCCCTTGACGATCGACGCATCCTCGTTGGGTACGAGGGAGGGCAGCGCCTCGATGATGGTGACGTCCACGCCGAAGGACTTCCACACGGAGGCGAACTCGCAGCCGATCACGCCGCCGCCGAGGATGATGGCCTTCTTCGGCACGAAGTCCATGGTGAGGGCCTGGTCCGAGGTGATGACCTTGCCGCCGATCTCCAGCCCGGGAAGGCTGCGCGAGTACGAACCCGTGGCGAGGATGATGTGCTTGCCGGTGTAGACGGTGCCCTCGACATCGACGGTGGTCTGCGAGGCGAGCTTGCCCGCCCCCTCGATGACCGTGATGCCCCTGGACTTGATGAGCCCCTGCAGGCCGCGGTACTTGCCGGCGATCACGCCGTCCTTGTACTTGTTCACGGCGTCCATGTCGATGGAGTCGAAGGTGGCTTTCACACCGTACTTCTCCGACTCGCGGGCGCTGTCGGCGATCTCCGCCGAGTGGAGGAGCGCTTTGGTGGGGATGCAGCCGTTGTGGAGGCAGGTGCCGCCCAGCTTGCCCTTCTCGATGAGGCCCACCGTGAGGCCCAGTTGAACGGCGCGCAGTGCCGCGGCGTATCCGCCGCTGCCCCCGCCGAGTACCAGGATGTCGAATTCTTTCGCGGATGCCGATTCGGCCACGTGGACGCTCCTCGCGTGTTCTGGTGACGCGCGGTGCGCGTCGGTTGATGAATCGATGACGGGTGCGGTCGCAGTGCGGTCGCCTGCCCTCGGAAGGCTCTCGTTTTCAGCCTATCCCCAGAAGTTGGCTGCATCCACCCGGAGCGGTGCCCGCCGCGCCCGTGGCGCGCTGATGTGCTCCGATTCACCCGGCGGCATCATGTACCCTGCCCTGCCCGGCCCGGACCGGGGCAGGACCGGCCGCGCACGGCGGCTGGTCCTGCCTTGGTCGGCCTGCCCGAGTCGCGGAGGCCGACCTACACGGTGCGGGCGAGCACGTCCTCGACATAAGCGAGGAGGGTGCGCACACCGACGCCGGTCCCGGCCTTGGGCGTGTAGCCGTACGGGGATCCCTCGTTGAACGCCGGTCCCGCGATGTCCAGGTGCGCCCAGGGGATCTTCTCGCCGTCCACCTGGCCGACGAACTCCCGCAGGAACACCGCGGCGGTCATCATGCCACCATTGCGCTCACCGATGTTGGCGATGTCGGCGACCTGCGACTCGAGGCTCGGGCGCAGCTCCTCGGGCAGCGGCATGGGCCAGAACTGCTCGCCCGCGCGGTCGGCCGCGGCCTTCACGGCGTCACGTACGCCGTCGTCGCCCATGACGCCGGATACCCGCGTGCCGAGGGCGATCATCTGTGCCCCGGTCAGCGTCGCGATGTCGATGATCGCGTCCGGTGCCTCCTCGCTGGCGGCGGCGAGGCCGTCGGCCAGGACGAGCCGGCCCTCGGCGTCGGTGTTGAGAACCTCAACAGTGCGTCCCCCGTAGATCGACAGCACGTCCTCGGGTCGCTGCGCGGTACCGGAGGGCATGTTCTCGGCGAGGCAGAGCCAGGCGGTGATCTTCGCGGGGAGGCCGAGTTCGGCGACGGCGAGGAGGGTGCTGAGGACCACGGCGGCGCCGGCCATGTCCAGCTTCATGGTCTGCATGCCCGCGGCAGGCTTCAGCGAGAGTCCTCCGGAGTCGAAGGTGATGCCCTTGCCGACGAGCGCCAGGTGGACGGCGGACTTCGCGGGGGAGTACTCGACCTTGACCATGCGCGGCGGGCGCGAGGAGCCCTTGCCGACGCCGAGGATGCCCCCGTAGCCGTCGCGCTCGAGCCGCTTCTCGTCCATGATGGTGACCTTGACGGGCAGGGAGCGGGCGAGCTCCTTGGCTGCCTGCGCGAAGGTCTCGGGGTAGAGGTGGCTCGGTGGCTGGTTCACCAGCGTGCGCGTGGTGTTCACGTTCTTGCCGAGGATGGTGGCACGCTCCAGGGCCGACGTCAGGGCGGCCTCGGCCGCCACCGGGGTATGGACGACCACACTCTTCACTGCGGTCCTGGTGTTCTTGGTCGACACCGAGCCGTCCGGTGTGAGGCCGGACTTGTGCCCGTCGTAGCTGTAGGCGCCGAACGCGGCACCCTCGGCGACGGCGGCCGCGGCCTCGGTGGTGTCCGCCGGCAGGGCGAGCACGACGGTGTCGAGTCCAACGAGCTGCCGGACGGCGGCGCCCGCCGCGCGGCGCAGGGTCTCGGTGCTCGGGCTGGTCCCACCCTCCAGCGGCCCGACCCCGGAGAGGACGAGGGAGTCGGCCCCGGTCTCGGGGAGTCCTGGGAGGCGGCGCACCTCGTCGGCGGCGCCCGTGATCCCGAGGACCTCGAGCGAGTCGCCGAGCGCGCGGGCGGCCTTCGCCGGCAGGGGGCTCTCGAGCAGCACCGGCCCGTCCGGCCCCTTGGCGACGGCGATCACGAGCGCGTCGCTCGGGATCTTCTTGAGGTCCTTCGCCGAAGCGCTCAGGTGTAGTTCGGTCGTCGTGATCACGGAATCTGTCTCCTCGTATCCGGATGGGTTGCCCAGGTGCTGCAGCAGGTTTCTTCCCGGACTCTGGTGGGCCGGGAATCGTTCCTCGTCGATCGTAGTCCGTGAGCTGCGCGGTTCCACCGACCGCGTCGTGGCGACCCGTGCAGCAGGGCCGGGTCGGCTCTGCGGTGGTCGCGCGGGAGGGCGTAGGCCGCGGAATGAAGCGGGATCAGCGGGTGTTGACATGGACAGGACCCCACCGGAAGAGAGAGCCATGCTGGATCCACGAACCCTTTACACCATCAACACCGACGTCTTCGACGATCCGGAGTCCGTCGGGCTGCCCCTGCTGGTCAGTCTGACCGGCTTCATGGATGCGGGCCAGGTCGTCGCCCAGGTCGGCGAGGAGCTGGTCGACGTGCTGGACCACGACCTGGTGGCCGAGTTCGACACCGATCAGCTGGTCGACTACCGCGGACGGCGCCCGAAGATCACCTTTGTAGAGGATCACCTGGAGGACTACAAGCCGCACCGCCTCGAGATCCGGCGGCTGTACGACGGGCTCGGCGAGCCCTTCCTCCTCCTGACCGGCACGGAACCGGATCTGCAGTGGGAACGGTTCGTCCGCGCCGTCGTGGGACTCGTCGAGGATCTCCACGTACCGCTGGTCTCGTGGATCCACGCCATCCCGATGCCGGTCCCGCACACGCGGCCCATCGGTGTGACCCTGCACGGAAACCGCGCCGACCTGATCGACGGGATGAACGCCTGGCGGCCGACGGCGGAGCTCCAGGCCTCGATCGGGCACGTCCTCGAGCTACGACTCATCGAGGGCGGGCACGACGTCGTCGGGCATGTGATCCACGTTCCGCACTACCTCTCCGAGGCCGAATACCCTCCGGCAGCTGTGGCCGGGCTCGAGTACCTCGGCGCCACGGCGGGGCTGGTCCTGCCCACCGACCGTCTCCGCGAGACCGGCCGCGACGTCGAACGGCAGATCGCCAAGCAGGTGGGGAACTCGACGGAGGTGCAGTCCGTGGTCTCCTCCCTCGAGCAGCGGTACGACGAGTACGCCGACGGCGCTGCCCGCAAGTCGCTCCTCGTGAAGGAGAACAGCGAACTGGCCAGCGCGGACGAGATCGGGGCCGCGGTGGAGGCCTACCTGGCGAGCCCCCAGGCTGAGGAGGAATCCACCCTGCTCTGGGAGGCGGAGTTCCCCGGCGCAGCCGACGCGGGAGACCAGCACGAGGGTGAGGGGCGCACGCCGTAGCAGGACCGGCCGCGCGATAATGGGCGGGTGAATTCCTCGAGGGCGTTTCTGGTCTGGGCCGCGGGCGTCACGGCCTATCTGGTGGCCGTGACGCAGCGCACCACCTTCGGTGTCGCCGGACTCCAGGCCACCGACCGTTTCGACGCCTCCGCATCCCAACTGTCGATCTTCACCGTGGTGCAACTGCTGGTGTACGCCGGTCTTCAGGTGCCCGTCGGCGTGCTCGTGGACCGGTGGGGCCCGAGGACCCTCATCGTGGCGGGCGGGATCCTGATGATCCTCGGCCAGGTGCAGCTGGCCTTCGCCGAATCCGTGGGTGCGGGGATCGTGGGGCGACTGCTCGTCGGAGCCGGCGACGCGACCACCTTCATCAGTGTGCTCCGCCTGCTCCCCGCATGGTTCCCCTTCCACCGCATACCCGTCCTGACCCAGTGGACCGGGATCATCGGGCAGCTCGGTCAGATCGTGTCCGTGATCCCGTTCGTCGCGGTACTCTCCACCTTCGGGTGGGAGCCCGCCTTCCTCGGCGCCGCGGCCCTGTCCGTGCTCGCCGTCCTCTTCGCGGTGATCGCCATCCGCGACTCGCCGGAGGCCGGCAGCGAGCGCTCCGTGCAGACCCTCCGGGAGACCGGGGCGTCGCTCGCCGAGGCCTGGAGGCAGCCGGGAACGCGGCTCGGGCTGTGGACGCACTTCACCATCCAGTTCCCTGGCACCGTCTTCGTCCTGATGTGGGGCTATCCGTACCTGGTGCGGGCGGAGAAGCTGGGGGAGGGGCCTGCCTCGGTCCTGATGACCCTGTTCGTCGCCGTCGGGATCCTCTGCGGGCCGTTCCTCGGACGGTACGTGGGGCGTCATCCCCTGCGGCGCTCCACCATGGTGCTCGCCATCGCGGCGCTGATCGCCGGGGCGTGGCTCGCGGTCCTGCTGCAACCCGGGCCTGCTCCGCTACCGCTGCTGGTCCTGCTGGTGATCGCCCTCGCCATCGGCGGCCCGGGCTCCATGATCGCGTTCGACTTCGCCCGTACCTTCAATGCCGCCGCTCGGCTGGGTACTGCAACGGGCATCGTCAACATCGGCGGGTTCCTGGCGTCGCTGCTGTCGATGTTCGTCATCGGCGTCATCCTCGATCTGCTCCTCGGCAGCGGATTCTCCGAGGGAGATCTCTACGCGCTGGGCTCGTTCAGGATCGCCATGGCGGCGCAACTCGTCGTCCTCGCCGTGGGAGTGGTCAACGTCGTCCTCATCCGGCGCCGCGTCCGACGGCGGATGGCCGAGCAGGGCGTCGTCGTGCCGCCGGTCCGCGACGTGATCGTCCGCGAGCGCGCACGGCGCCGCGAGCAGAAGGCAGCCCGGCGCAGGGGCGGGCTCGGATCGTGAGGAGCGGGCCCTTCCCCTTGTCCACATAGCAGGTGGCCCCGGGGCGCACCGGGGCGTGGCCGGGCAGGGTGATCGGCATGACCTCATCGAACCCTGCACCGGGCCGTTCCCTCCCATCCACCCTGTCCATCACCTCGCCCGAGGACATCCTGGTCTACGTACCTCACGCTCTCGGCTTCGCGCCGCAGGAGAGTCTCGTGGTCCTCACGACGGCGAAGGGACGGCTCGGTGCCACCCTCCGGGTGGACCTCCCTGCCGAGGGCGCCGACACCTCGATGTTCGTGCAGGGCGTCCTGTCCTTCCTGCTGGGCGACACGGAGGCAGATGCGACCCTCGTGATCGTCTACACCGAGCACCCCTGGCCCCGGCTGTCGGCTCCTCCCTTCGACGGGATGGTGGCACGCCTCGAGTCGATCCTCGCTGTCGCGGGGATGCCTGTTCGCGCCGGGTGGCTCGCCTCCGCCTCGATCTGGCGCGACTACTTCTGCCGCGACGAGAACTGCTGCCCCTGGCCAGGTGCCCCGCTCGACGCCGTGGCTCATAGCGTCCTGGGCGCGGAACTGGTCTTCGCGGGCAGCAGCTTCGATGCCTCCGCCCCCGATGCTGTGCTGCGCGGAGCGCCGGAGCTGACCCGGACGGACCCGGTCGCGGGAGAAGTCGGCGAGGTGGAGGACGCCCGGGTCCGCTACGCCTCCCGGTGCGAGGGCCGGTGGGACTCACCTGCGCAGTTCGCGGTGACCTCGGGCGCGTGGGATGCCGTCGTCGGGGGACCGGAGCCGCTGCGGACCGACACGGAGGTACAGCTCACCGGGTTCCTCCTTGCCAGTATCGAGTCCCGCACCGTGCGGGACTTCCTCCTCGTGAGCGCGTGCCTGGGCTCAACCGCTGCGCTCGCGGGAGCCGGGGCATGCGGCCTGCTCGCAGGGGAAGCGCGGGCCCGGACCCATGCCGCGGCGGATCTCTCCGCCGACGTCGTCCTCGTCGATGTCGGTGCGTCACGGCGTGCGGTCGGTACGGCGGCTCCCGCCGAGGCGGCGCCTGCCGCCTCGACCGGCGGACGGGGACCGGAGCTCCTGTATGCGGACGTGCTGGCGGGCCGATACGCCGGACCGATCCTCTGGGCGCGTGTCGACGCCATGGCGTCCCTCCTTCCCCGACTCGCCGTCGTGTCCTCTGGGGAGCCCCGCGCTGCCGCCCTGACCATGGCGGGATGGTTCGAATACGCGCGCGGCAGGGGCTCGAGGGCTGCTGTCTTCCTCGACGCTGCGCAGGATGCAGTACCGGGCTACCGGCTCGCGCGCCTGCTGGACGAACTGCTGAGCAGGGGTGGGCTTCCGGCCTGGGCCCGGAGCCGCTCCACGGCGTGGTGCCCCGGGGGTGGACGCCTCGGGGAGGACGGCTCATGATTACCGGGCCGGGAGCCGCACGTGAGACAATCGGGGTTGCGACCCGGTTGGGTCCGTGCATCAGATGGTGGCTGTATGCCCCGGGATCATGTCCTCCGAGCAGGAACGATCCAGGGAATAGCCGCATCGGCGGAGTGGTTCCCCTGAGGAGCTGATCCTGTCGTTCCCCTCTGGTATCAAGCGCGGATTTGACAGGGTCATAGTGGTGTTGTCCCTCTGGTGGCGCCACACACCGTGCGTTCGAAAGGTTCTCTGTGTCGGTCAAGAAGACAGCAGCACCGGCGTCGACAGACGCTGGTACCACCACCACCAAGCGACGGGTCGCGGCCAAGAAGCCCGCCACGAAGGCTGCTTCCTCCGCTGCGGCCGCGAAGGTTTCCGTCCCTGCTCCGCAGGCGACGGCCGAGGCGACGGAACCGGCCGGCGGCAGCGCGGTCGAGACGGAGGACGTCAAGTCGGAGACGGCCGAGACGGGCACCACGAGCGGCTTCGTGTACTCGGATGCCGACGATGATGACGCGCCTGCGCAGCAGGTGGTCTCCGCCGGCGCAACGGCGGACCCCGTCAAGGACTATCTGAAGCAGATCGGCAAGGTCGCGCTGCTCAACGCCGAGCAGGAGGTGGATCTGGCCCTGCGTATCGAGGCGGGCCTCTTCGCCGAGGCGAAGATGAAAGCCGATCCGGACATGGATGCCAAGCTCAGGCGCGAGTTCGAGTTCGTGATCCACGACGGCAAGCGTGCGAAGAACCACCTGCTCGAGGCCAACCTGCGCCTCGTGGTCTCCCTCGCCAAGCGGTACACGGGGCGCGGGATGCTGTTCCTGGACCTCATCCAGGAGGGCAATCTCGGACTGATCCGCGCGGTCGAGAAGTTCGACTACACCAAGGGCTTCAAGTTCTCCACCTATGCCACCTGGTGGATCCGCCAGGCCATCACCCGCGCCATGGCCGATCAGGCCCGCACCATCCGCATCCCCGTCCACATGGTCGAGGTCATCAACAAACTTGCCCGCGTCCAGCGGCAGATGCTTCAGGACCTCGGCCGCGAACCGACCCCCGAGGAGCTTGCGCTCGAACTGGACATGACGCCCGAGAAGGTCGTCGAGGTACAGAAGTACGGGCGGGAACCCATCTCGCTGCACACCCCCCTGGGCGAGGACGGCGATTCCGAGTTCGGCGATCTGATCGAGGACTCGGAGGCGGTCGTCCCGGCCGACGCCGTGAGCTTCACGCTGCTGCAGGAGCAGCTGCACTCCGTGCTCGACACACTGTCGGAGCGGGAGGCGGGCGTGGTCGCGATGCGGTTCGGCCTCACCGACGGGCAGCCCAAGACCCTGGACGAGATCGGTAAGGTCTACGGCGTCACGCGCGAGCGCATCCGCCAGATCGAGTCGAAGACCATGTCCAAGCTGCGTCACCCGTCACGGTCCCAGGTGCTCAGGGACTACCTGGACTGATCTGCAGGATCCATCTCCGGGTCCGACGACAAAAGCCCCCTCCGGATGGAGGGGGCTTTCGTGTGCTACGGGACCGATCTCAATCGGCGACGACAGCGGCCTTCTCGTGCAGTCGCTGCGTCTCGTCCTGCCACTCCGAGGTGATCGGCTTGAGATTCGCTTCTACTGCGCGCGCGTGATGGCCGCAGAACAGAAGCTCGCCACCGGAGGACTGAAGGACCGCCCGCACGTATGCCTGGGCGCCGCATCGGTCGCAGCGGTCCAGTGCCGTCAGTTCGCGAGTTGCTACTGCAGTGGTCATGAATGCCTCCTCATGTGGATCGTGTACTCATATAACCATCATTCGTCACCACTTCATCCCAGGCTTGGCCCCCTTTCGCTCGGGGCGTACGAGCGCTAGGCCCACCGGCCGGCAGCACGGCGCACCACCGCCCGGCGGCCGCCGTTGTCGGACCCGGCCCGTAAACTGGGGTGACCACCAGCACCCTGCCGGGCACCTGTCCCGGACTGTGCATGTCTTCCGTCAAGGAGCTCCTGATGACACCCCCCACCTCGGACTACACGGCCCGGCACCTGTCGGTCCTGGAGGGCCTCGAAGCGGTCCGCAAGCGTCCCGGGATGTACATCGGCTCCACGGACTCGCGCGGACTGATGCACTGCCTGTGGGAGATCATCGACAATTCGGTCGACGAGGCGCTGGCGGGCTACGGCCAGAACATCACCGTGATCCTGCACGGGGACGGCTCCGTGGAGATCCACGACGACGGTCGGGGCATCCCGGTGGACCTCGAACCCAGGACGGGATTGAGCGGCGTCGAGGTCGTCTTCACCAAGCTTCACGCCGGCGGCAAATTCGGCGGCGGGTCCTACACGGCGTCGGGCGGCCTCCATGGCGTGGGCGCCAGCGTCGTCAACGCGCTCTCCTCCCGGCTCGACGTCTTCGTCGATCGGGGGAGCAAGACCTACGCCATGTCCTTCCGGCGCGGCGAGCCCGGTATCTTCAGGGACGGCAGAGTGGTCTCGCCCGAGGCTCCCTTCGATCCCTTCGTCAACGACTCCCGGCTCGAGGTCGTCGGCACCGCCAAGCGCGGCGTGACCGGGACGCGGCTGAGATACTGGGCGGACCGCCAGATCTTCACCCCCGACGCGCGGTTCTCCTACGAGGAACTGCAGACCCGGGCGCGGCAGACCTCCTTCCTCGTCCCGGGGCTGCGCATCACCCTGCGCGACGAGCGCAGGCTGCCCGGTACCCCGGGGGAAGCCGGCCCGGTGGAGGAGGTCTTCCAGCACGACGGCGGCATCTCCGAGTACGCCGAGTTCCTGGCTCCCGACACGGCCATCACCGACGTCTGGCGCCTCCACGGCTCCGGACGCTTCACGGAGTCCGTGCCGGTCCTCGACGCGAGCGGACACAGCAGGATGGCCGAGGTGGAGCGGGATTGCGAGGTGGATATCGCCCTGCGCTGGGGCATCGGCTACGAGACGACACTGCGCAGCTACGTCAACATCATCGCGACCCCCAAGGGCGGCACGCACCAGAGCGGGTTCGAGCAGGCCCTGCTCAAGACCTTCCGCAAGGTGATCGGCGAGAACGCACGGAAGCTCAAGGCCGGCAGCGACAAGATCGAGAAGGACGACGTCTTCGCGGGGCTGACGGCCGTCCTCACCGTGCGCCTCGCGGAGCCGCAGTTCGAGGGCCAGACCAAGGAGATCCTGGGGACCTCGGCCGTCAGGCCCATCGTCGTGAAGGTGGTGGAGAAGCAACTGCAGGCGCAGCTGTCCTCCTCGGCGCGCAACGACAAGGCCCAGGCGAGCATCCTGCTGGAGAAGGTCGTCGCTGAGATGAAGTCCCGCATCTCGGCGCGCGTGCACAAGGAGACCCAGCGCCGCAAGAACGCCCTCGAGACCTCGACGATGCCGGCGAAGCTCGCTGATTGCCGCATCGACGATCCGGAGCGCTCCGAACTCTTCATCGTCGAGGGCGACAGTGCCCTGGGCACCGCCAAGAACGCGAGGTCCTCGGACTACCAGGCGCTGCTGCCCATCCGCGGCAAGATCCTCAACGTGCAGAAGGCCTCGGTGGGTGACATGCTCTCGAACGCGGAGTGCGCCGCACTCATCCAGGTCATCGGTGCCGGCTCCGGGCGCAGCTTCCAACTGGACGCCCGCCGCTACGGCAAGGTGATCCTCATGACCGACGCCGATGTGGACGGCGCGCACATCCGGACGCTCCTCCTGACCCTCTTCTTCCGGTACATGCGGCCCCTCGTCGAGGCGGGCCGCGTGTACGCGGCGGTTCCACCCCTGCACCGTGTCGAGGTCATCAACAGTGGAGCCAAGGCCAACGAGATGATCTACACCTATTCGGAGGCGGAGCTGACCCGGCTGCTGGCCGCCATGGAGGAGCAGGGCCGGCGTTACAAGTCACCGATCCAGCGCTACAAGGGGCTGGGGGAGATGGATGCCGACCAGCTCGCGGAGACGACCATGGACCCGCGGCACCGGACCCTGCGGCGCGTGCGCATCCAGGAGGCAGCGTCGGCCGAGCGCGTCTTCGGTCTGCTCATGGGCAGCGACGTGGCTCCGCGCAAGGACTTCATCGTTGCAGGCGCCTCGACCCTCGACCGCGATCGGATCGATGCCTGAGCGGGTGAGGCGCCAGGGTCAGCCCACCAGTTCCGGGACCACCAGGAGCGCCGGGGGCACCACCAGGAGGAGACCGGCCGCGGACAGTGCAGCTGCCTGCTGGAGCCGGCGCAGGGGTGGCAGCGGTGCGAGGAGCCGCCGCACCCGATGTGCCGTCGATTCGTTCCCGAGGGTCCGGCCCGTTGGATCCGCCCTAGCGGCGCGGGGCAGTTCGTCAGCCGCTGAGGCGGCGAGCTCGTCCCGATCCGGGTGCACCTCGCCGGAACCCACGATCACGATGGCCCGGACCAGTGTGGCCCGGTCCACGCGTCGCAGGGCCTCGTCGTCGGCGAGCATCTCGATCAGCTCGCTGACGGCACGCTGGGCGAGCTGCGAGGTGGGCAGCCACGGCAGCGCGGATCGCCAGGCGGCGAAGGCCCACAGCAACAGGTGATGGCGCTGGTGGAGGTGGGCGTGCTCATGGGTGAGGACGGCATCGAGCTCGGCCTGCGTCAACAGGTCCATCAGCCCGTCCGACATCACGGTCACCGAGTGCGCCCCACCCGGCAGGCAGTAGGCCACGGGCGCCGGATGGTTGATCACCACGGTGGCGGGCTGCTGGGCGGACGGCGAACTGAGCAGGGTCAGCATGTCCCGGTGCCGGGAGCGCTGGCGCCGGATGCGTACGAAGGTCAGCGCCAGGGTGAACACCAGGTGGGCGAACAGGAGGACGGCCGCGCTGATGGCGAAGACGTGCACCACGCCCAGCGTCCGGGCGGAGGCGTCATCGAGCAACAGATCGAGGAAGCCGGCCGATGCGGCGACCAGGTTGTCCCCGAGCGGTTCGAGCCCCCAGACCAGCAGCGCCCCGATCATCGACAGACCACCGGCCAGGGCTATGGACTGCCAGAGCACCATGGCAGTGAAGGGTGCCCGCGCCGTCCAGTCGGCCCGTGAGAGCGCGATGGGCGCAGGCCAGGCCAGGACGATCGCGAGGGCCGCGAGCAGGTAGGAGGCCCAGAACACGGAGGGGTCAGCTGCCGCCGAGCAGGGTACGCAGCGTCTGGGCTTCTGCCTCCGAGACACTTCCGATGAACCGGGCGAGGACGGCATCGCGGTCGGGCGCGGTGACCAGCACCTCGTGCATGAGTTCTGCCGTGTGGTCCTCGCGACTGGTCACGGACCTGTAGCGGTGCGGCCGGATGTTGCGTTCACGCTCGACCAGGCCCTTCTTCTCCAGACGTGACAGGACGGTCAGCACTGTGGTCACCGCGAGTTCGCGGCCGGTCTCCGGCGCCGGCACCTCGGCGATCGCGTCCCGTAGTTCGTTCGCGGTGGTCGATTCCGTGGTGGCCCACAGCAGGTCCATCACCGTGCGTTCGAGGTCTCCGAGCGTTGCCATGTTCTTCCTTCGATCGCTCCGTGGTCCGGGCCTGCGGCAGGGCCGGAGGATCTCAATCTACAGCCTGGCGGCACACGGTTCTACTTGATGTAGAAGTCTCGTGGAGGAGAACGCCACGCCCGCAGCGGAGCATCACCGGGACCCGCCCAGGATGCGCTGCAATAGGCTGGATCCATGAGTACGTCCGACACCCGAACGAGCAGCCCCCGCAGCGATCCTGGCGCAGCGGCCCCGGACCTTCCGCCCCTCCTCAGCTGGCGCCCGCTGACGCACCCGGACATCGACGCCTGGCTCGCCCTGACCCGGAGGATCGCCGCAGCGGACGAGCCGGACTGGATGGAGCAGCGGGCCGATCTCGAGGAGGTGCTGCGCGCATCGAAGAACGATGCGCGTCGCGACACGATCGCCGGGTTCGACGTCGACGGTGTGCCGCGCGCCGTCGGACGCGTCTCCATGAATGCCGGCTCGACCCTCGTGCACGGTGCCGGTGGCGTCGATCCGGCCTGGCGTCGGCGCGGCCTCGGGCGGGCGATCTTCACCTGGCAGGCCTGGCGTGCACGTGAACGCCTCCGCGAGACCGAGCAGGCGACGGGAACCCTGCGGAATTATGTCGAGGAGCGCAACCCCTCCCACCTGGGTCTGCTGGAGGCGACCGGCAGCGAGATCGTGCGCTACTTCACCGAGATGACCAGGACACTGGCCCAGCCACTGCCGGAGCCGGTGTTCCCGGCGGAACTCGAACTCGTGAGTTTCGCGGACGGACCGGGCACGGACCTCCCCGAACTCGTCAGGCTCGCCCACAACGACGCGTTCCGGGACCATTGGGGCAGCGAGCCCCGCGACCGGGAGTCGTGGCAGTTCACCATCGGCCATCCGGAGTTCCGCAGCGACTGGAGCCTGGCGCTGCTGCATCCCGGGAGGAACGAGGTCGTGGCCTATCAGCTGGCCAGCTACGACCCTCAGTCCAGGGAGCTCCTCGGCCACACCGAGGGCTACACGGATCTGCTCGGGGTGCGCAGATCCTGGCGCGGTCGGGGGCTGGCGGCGTCCCTGCTGATCGAGGCGATGAGGCGGTACCGCTCGGCTGGCATGGAGAACGCCGGACTCGGCGTGGACACGGAGAACCCCTCGGGTGCCCTCGGGCTCTACGAGCGCATGGGCTATCAACCGACACAGCGATCGATCGTCTTCGACCTCCCCCTGGCGGTGGGCGGTTGAGAGCCGGCGAGGTCCCCACCACGGCTGTCGACCGTCCTGCCGGGGCGACGCCGCTGCGCGCCGGCCCGGACTACAACAGGGTTCCCTGACCGTCCTGCAGATCCTGCGCAGGAGCGGCACCATCGTGCTGGGTGCTGCCTGACCCGACCCTGCCCGCTCCGACGCCGCCTGCTCCGACGCCGCCCGACCCGACGAGTCCGAGCAGACCGGGACCGACGGCGTCGATCCGCTGCGAGAGGGGCACCCCCGAGCCGTCGCGCCGACCGTGCTCGGTCGGCAGGGCGCGGGCAACACCGTTCGCCGCTGCAGCCCGGGCCGGCCCATGGCCCGCCCAGGCGAGGGACAGCGCTTCCTCACCGCGCAGGAAGCGGTGGGCCCGCACTCCGGCCGTGGCCCGTCCCTTGAGCGGGAACTCACCGAGGTCGGTCACCTTCGCCGAGCCCAGGGAGGCCCCGGAGGTGTCGGCGGCGGCCACCGCTCCGGTCACGGTGACCACCACCGCCCGGTCGTCCCCGGCGGAGATCGCGCCGAAGTGCAGCACGGTGTCTCCCGCCGGGAGCTTGATCCCTGTCATCCCACCGGCCAGGCGGCCCTGCGCCCGCACGGAACCGGCCGGGAAGCGGAGGAGCTGCGCGAGTCGTGTCACGAAGACCAGCTCGTCCTCGTCGGTGGCCGCAGCGATCCCCACCACCGAGTCCTTCGGTTTCAGGGCGATGATCTCCCAGTCGTCCCGGTTCAGGGGGTACTCGGGCTGGACCCGCTTGACCACTCCCTGGGTCGTGCCGAGTGCGAGGACGGAGTCCAGTGCGGCCAGTCCGACGAGGCGCTCGCCCCGTTCGAGGGTGATGAACTCGCTCGAGGGGACACCGCCCGCCAGATTCGGCGTTCCTGAGGTCGGAGGCAGCGCGGGCATGTCCACCACCTGCAGGCGGATCATCCGTCCGGCGGAGGTCACCGCGCCCACCTCACCGCGCGCGGTCGAGGCGAGCACCGAGGTGAAGGCGTCGTGCTTGACGCGCTGCCCCTCGCCGAGCGGTTCGCGGTCCGCGGTGCGCGCGAGCTGCCCGGAGGCCGAGAGCAGTACCCAGCACGGATCGTCCGGCACCTCGAGCGGCAGGGCGGCCTTCACCGCCCTGCCGGCGACCGGGAGCTGGTTGCGCACCGGCGCGGCGGCCTCCGACTCCAGCAGGACCGTGCGGCGCGGGGTGGCGAACTTCGCGGACAGTTCGGCGAGTTCGTCGGAGACCACCGCGCGCAGTCGCTCCTCCGAGCCCAGGACGGCCTCCAGCTCCGAGATCTCGCGGAGCAGCTGCTCCTGCTCCTTCTCCAGCTCGATGCGCGAGTACTTGGTGAGCTGGCGCAGGCGCAGCTCCAGGATGTAGTCGGCCTGCACCTCGGAGAGATCGTAGATCGACCTGAGTCGGGCGCGGGCAGCGGACGACTCGTCCGAGGACCGGATGATCTGGATGACCTCGTCGATGTCGACGATGGCGATGAGCAGGCCCTCGACGAGGTGCAGCCTGTTGCGCCTGCGCCGCAGCCTGTAGGACGTTCGACGCCGTACCACCAGGATCCGGTGCGTGAGATAGACCTGCAGCAGCTCCACGAGTCCCAGGGTCCGGGGTTGGCCGTCCACCAGCGCCACGTTGTTGATGCCGAAGGAATCCTCCATCGGCGTGAACCGGTACAGCTGGTCCAGGACAGCATGCGGGTTGAAGCCGTTCTTCAGCTCGATCACCAGCCGCAGGCCGTGCGTACGGTCCGAGAGGTCCACGATGTCCGAGACACCCTGCAGCTTCTTCGCGGTGACGGCATCCTTGATCTTCTCGATCACCTTCTCGGGGCCCACCGTGTAGGGCAGTTCGGTGACCACGAGGCCGGTGCGGCGGGCGGAGAGTTGCTCGACGGCCACGGTGGCGCGGGTCCTGAAGGAACCCCGGCCGGTCGCATACGCGTCGCGGACCCCGCCGAGCCCCACGATCTTCCCGCCGCTGGGCAGATCCGGTCCCGGCACGATGCGCATCAGGTCCTCCAGCGGGGCATCCGGATGCTCGATCAGATGACGGGCCGCCGCCACGATCTCGCCCAGGTTGTGCGGCGCCATGTTGGTGGCCATGCCGACGGCGATGCCGCTGGCCCCGTTCACGAGCAGATTGGGGAAGGCCGCCGGCAGCACCTCGGGCTGGGTGAGCTGGTTGTCGTAGTTCGGGACGAAGTCGACGACGTCCTCGTCGAGATGGTCCGTCATGCTCAGGGCCGGTGCCGCGAGGCGTGCCTCGGTGTAGCGGGCCGCCGCCGGACCGTCGTCGAGCGACCCGAAATTGCCGTGCCCGTCGATCAGCGGCAGTCGCAGCGAGAAGTCCTGGGCCATGCGCACCATGGCGTCGTAGATGGCGGTGTCGCCGTGCGGGTGGAGCTTGCCCATCACCTCGCCCACCACGCGCGCCGATTTCACGTGGCCGCGGTCCGGACGCAACCCCATGTCGGTCATCATGTAGAGGATGCGCCGCTGGACCGGCTTGAGGCCGTCGCGGGCGTCGGGCAGCGCCCGGGAGTAGATCACCGAGTACGCGTACTCGAGGAAGGATTCCTCCATCTCGGTCTCGACGTCGATGTCGATGATCTTCTCGGTGTAGTCCTCCGGCGGTGCGGACTTCTGGCGCCTGGCCATATGCGTGGCGGTTCCTCAGCAACTCGGTAACGAAAGGGTGGCGTGGGCCTGCATCCGCCCGACGCGGACGGCCCTGCTCGCGATGCGACGCGCGATCGGGGGAGGCCGACTACCCTGAGTCTATGGTGACGGACGGACAATACCCCTCCTACTGGGAGGCCGATGTCATCCTCCGCGACGGTGGGACGGCCCATCTGAGACCCATCTCCCCGTCGGACGCAGATGCCGTACAGGCTTTCCATATCCGCCAGTCGCAGAATTCCATCTATCTCAGATTCTTCACCTACAAGGCCAAGCTCAGCGCCAGGGAGCTCAAGCGGTTCACCGAGGTGGACCACCGCGACCGGGTGGCGTTCGTCATCACCCGGGGCACCGAGATCGTCGGCATCGGCCGCTACGACAGACTCGACGACCCACTCGAGGCCGAGGTGGCCTTCAATGTCTCCGACTCCTACCAGGGGCGCGGACTCGGCTCCATCCTCCTCGAGCATCTCGCCACCGCGGCCCGTGAGAACGGGATCCGGCGCTTCTCCGCCGAGGTGCTCCCCGAGAACCGGAAGATGATCACCGTCTTCGCCGAGGCCGGCTACGAGGTGAACCGGCACTTCGACGACGGCGTCGTCATGCTCGGCTTCGACATCGATCCCACCCGGAAGTCGCGGGCCGTGATGGAGGCGCGCGAGCACCGCGCCGAGGCACGCAGCATGGCCGAACTGCTGACGCCGTCCTCGGTCGCGGTCATCGGCGCGAGCCGGGAGCGGGGGAGCGTGGGCCAGGCCCTGCTGGAGCACCTGCTCGACGCCGGCTTCACGGGCCGGGTGTTCGCGGTCAACCCGGAGGCCTTCGAGCTGAACGGCATCGTCTCCCACGCCACGATCGGCGAGGTCCCGGAGCCGGTGGATCTGGCCGTGATCGCCGTGCCGCACCACCTGGTCGACACGGTGGTGGACGACTGTGCCCGGGCGGGGGTCAAGGGCCTGCTCATCGCGACGGCCGGATACGCCGACGACGACGACGGCCTGCTGCGCCAGCGCGCGCTCGTCCGGCGCGCCAGGGCCCACGGCATGCGCGTGGTGGGACCGGCCTCCCTGGGGCTGGTCAACACGGACCCTTCGATCCGGCTCAATGCCTCGCTGGCACCCGATCTGCCCGAGCGGGGCGCACTGTCCCTGTTCAGCCAGTCCGCCGGTCTCGGGGTGCTCCTGTACGCCAGCGCCCACCGGCGTGGTCTCGGGGTCTCCTCCGTCATCTCGGCCGGCAATCGTGCCGATGTGTCCGGGAACGACGCCATGCAGTTCTGGGAGGACGATCCCACCACGCGCGCCGTGGGACTCTACTTCGAATCGATCGGCAACCCGCGCAAGTTCTCGAGGATCGCCCGGCGCCTCGCCCGGTCCAAACCCGTCATCGTCGCCAAGTCGGACGTCACAGGACTCCAGTTGCCCCCCGGCCACGCCGTGCGGACCTCGCAGGCGCCCCCGGGTGCCCTCGACGCGATGCTCCGGCAATCGGGTGTCATGCGGGTCGAGACGACCGAGCAGCTGATGGATATCGCGCAGATCGTGGCGAGCCAGCCGCTGCCGCGCGGCTCCGGGGTGGCGGTCTTCAGCAACTCGTCGGCCCTCGGCAAGGTGGTCTCGGACGCCGTCGTAGCCCAGGGCATGACGGTGGCGCTGCTCGAGAGCTCGCTGCAGCTCGACACCGGCCGGTCGGTGGCCCTGCCCGTCCTGGCCGCCACGGTGGCGAAAGCGCTGGAGGACGACCGTGTGCATGCGGCGATCGTCACCACGCTCCCGGCCCGCGGGCTGACCGCCGAGTCGATCGCCGCGTGCCTGCAGCAGTGCGCCGAGGCGGCCGGCAAACCCGTGATCGGCTCGTTCACGGGCATCCTCGATACAGCGCTGCAGCTGGACGGGCTCGTGGCCGCGGCGCCCTCGTCCGTCCGGCTGGAGTCGGACGCCGAGCAGGAGCAGCCGGGGGAAGCCGCCGCGCTGCCGCTGCAGCGCGGGCTGCCGTGCTTCCCGAGCCCGGGGGCAGCCCTCGCCGCACTCGGGGCGGTGGTGCGGTACTCGCGGTGGCGCACCCGCGACCACGGGGAGTTCCTGGACCCCGACGGTGTCGACGCCGAGGAGGCCTCGCGTCTGCTGGGCCGGGTCCGCTCCCGCGTGGCCGATGTCGAACTCACGCGCCTCTCCGCCGAGGAGTGCGGCTCGTTGCTGGGCGCCTACGGCATCGGGCTCCTGCCGTCCGCGCGCTTCTCCTCCGCGGACGAGGCCGTCGAGGCCGCGGAGCGCCTGGGCTGGCCCGTGGCCCTGAAGACGATGGACGAGCACCTGCGGCATCGCCTCGATCTGGGCGGGGTGCGCCTCAGTATCGACGACGCGCAGTCGCTGAGGGAGAACATCACCCAGATGGAGCGGGTCCTGGCGCCCTTCGGCAGTTTCGGCATGGAGGTCCAGTCCATGGCGCCCTCCGGGCAGGCCTGCAGCATCCAGGCGATCGAGGACCCGCTCATGGGGCCCGTGGTGTCCTTCGGCCTCGCCGGCGACGCCGTCAACCTGCTGGACGACTGGGCGCATGCCGTGCCTCCCCTGAGCACCGGCGACGTCGCGGACCTGGTGCGGGCGCCGGGAGCCTCCCGCAAGCTCTTCGGGTACCAGGGTCTGCCGCCGGCGGATGTCGCGGCCCTCGAGGACCTCCTCGCGCGCGTGGCCCTGCTCAAGGACAACCACCCCGAGATCGCGCGGATCGACCTCACGCCGGTGCTCGCGGCAACGTCCGGGTTGTGCGTCCTGAACGCCGCGATCGACGTCGGGAACCCCAGGCGCCGCACCGACAGCGCACGCCGGGCGATGCGCGACTGATCGGACCTGCCCGAGAACCACGGTTAGGCGCTGGAGCGCCCCGTGGGGGAAACTGGGGCACATGACCCCATCGCTCTCCGCCCAGCGGCGCGACCTCGACGCGTCCCTCGAACGCGCGGGCTTCTACCCGCGACTGGTGGCCGACGTCGTGCACGACGCGCTCGACGGACGCGAGCCGCTGTCCCATGTGGCCCACCTCGAGACGCACTTCGAGCGGACCGAGGTGCACCGGCACATCACCGTGCTCGTGCTCACCGAGGACATGCTCGTCATCACCCACGTGGACGACCAGGAGCTCGACGAGAGCGGTGAGCAGGTGATGGCCCAGATCTCCACCGAGTCCGTCCCCGTCAGCCAGATCCGCTCCGTGGTGCTCAGCTACCTCTACGCCCAGCCGCAGGACTACAAGCCCAGCGACCAGGTCAGGGAGATGACCCTGGCCATTGCCTGGTCCGGCGGCCAGCGGCTCGATCTCGGTCCGGCCGGCTGCGGGGACCCCCAGTGCGAGGCGGATCACGGCTACACGGGCACCGTGGCCCAGGAGGACATCGTCCTGCGGGTCAGCGCCGAGGCCGACGGCGCGCAGGCCGTGCAGAACGCAAAAGCGTTCGCCCGGGCGCTGCGGAAGGTCAATACGGCCAGTCCTGTCTCCGGTGGCTATGTGGCCGGGCCCGACGCGCCCACCCGGCGTCAGCACGGGTTCGGTGGACGGTTCAACCGGGCCCACCAGCGGTAGAGCCGCGTGACTTTCCTGCATCGGGAGCCTCTTCCGGCAGCGCCCGCCTACGGCGTCTCCACCGTGGCCGAAGTGATGACCAGCGCGGCCGCTGCGTTGGACGTCCCCGGTTTCGAGAACGCGCTGGGTCTGCCCCGTGCGCGCCGTGCCGCCGTCGTCATGGTGGACGGTCTGGGGCTGGCGCTGCTGCGGAAGCACGCCGCGCACGCCCCGTATCTGCGCACCGCGCTCGACACGGCGCTCAAGCTCTCGGCCGCGTTCCCCTCGACGACCGCGGCGTCGCTGGCCAGTCTCGGCACCGGCCTCCCACCGGGTCGGCACGGACTGGTGGGCTACGACGTGCTCGATCCGGAGCAGGGGCGCGTGGTGAACATGCTGGGGCGCTGGGACGCCGGCGTCGACCCGCTCGTCTGGCAGCCGCACGCCACCGTCTTCGAGACCGCGGCGGAGCACGTGCCGGTCACCACCGTGAGCCAGCCGCGCTTCGCGGACTCCCCGATGACCAGGGCCGCCCTGCGGGGCGGGCAGTTCGTCGGCGCGAACACCATCCATGCGCGCGTCGATGCGGCGGCCGAGCGCCTCGCCGCAACCCCGACCGGGCTCCTGTACTTCTACGTCAACGACCTCGACAAGGCCGGGCACCGGTACGGCGCCGGGTCCGGCGAATGGCTGCGCGCCCTCGAGGATCTGGACGGCGCGCTGAAGCTCCTCGCGCGGAAAGTTCCGCCGGACACCCTGCTGCTGCTCAGCGCCGATCACGGCATGGTGGATGTCCCGGCGTCCCGACGCATCGACTACTCGCAGCATGCCGGGCTCGTGGAGGGTGTGGCCCACACCGGCGGCGAGCCCCGCATGCTCCATCTCTACCTCGAGCCGGAACTCGACGAGAGTGCGCGTGCCGGGCTGCGGGCGCGCTGGGACGCCGCCTTCGGCTCCCGCGCGTGGATCCTCACTCGGCACGAGGCCGTGCAGCAGGGCTACTTCGGTACCGTGAGCGAGACCGTGCTGCCGCGCATTGGCGATCTGCTGGTCCTGGCGAGGGAGGACATCGCCCTGTTCGACGGACGGCGCAGCGAGCCGGCTGCATTCGAGATGATCGGCCAGCACGGCTCCCTGACGCGGAGCGAACGGGACATCCCCCTGCTGCGTCTGCCCACCCCCGAGGTCCCTCCGCACCGGGGACGTCGGAGGAGTGCCGCTCGTGGCTGAACTGCTGTTCTTCTCGGGCACCATGGACTGCGGAAAGTCCACGCTGGCCCTGCAGATGGACCACAACCACAAGGCCCGCGGGCGGCGCGGCGTCCTGTTCAGCTCACACGACCGTGGCGGGGAGTCGATCATCTCGAGCCGCCTCGGATTGCGCGTCCCCGCTGTCGAGGTGCTCCCGGACACCGACTTCTGGAGCGAGCTGGCGGACCGGCAGACCAGGGGCGCCCGCATCGACTACGTGGTCTGCGACGAGGCGCAGTTCTACACGACACGCCAGATCGACGAGCTCGCGCGCGTCGTCGACGAGATGGGCATCGACGTCTTCTGCTTCGGGATCACCTCCGACTTCCGCACCAGACTGTTCCCCGGATCGCAGCGCCTCATCGAGCTCGCCGATCGCGTGCAGGTCCTGCAGGTGGAGGCCCTGTGCTGGTGCGGCAGGCGCGCCACGCACAACGCACGCACCGTCGACGGCGTCATGGTGGTCGAGGGGGACCAGATGGTGGTGGGAGACGTCGACGCGGCACCGGTGGCAGCGGAGCCGGGCGAGCCGGCGATCGGCTACGAGACCCTCTGCCGTCGACACCACATGCGTCGCCAGACCTCGGGAGTCTCGCCCTCGCTGTCCTCGAACGAAATGCCGCTCCCGTTCGAGGCGGGATCGCCGGTGCGGCCGGAGGATCCCGCACTGAGCCTGCAGGACCTCTGATGTTCCGGGGCCTGCGGCCCTGAATCCTCGCGGCGACGCCGTGCAGGGAATCAGGTGCAACCTCTCAGTCGCCCTTGCGCCCGAAGACTATGTCGTCCCAACTGGGAACGCTCGAGCGCTTGGGCTTCGCCCGCCGGTCCCCGGCGGGCTCGGTACCCTTGCCCTGGTCGTTCGCCGGGACCTTCTTCGTGTCCCTGGCCGGTCGACCGGCCGCCCCGCCCACCGCAGGTTCCTGCGATGGCGCCGCCCCGCGGTCCTGCCCGTCGGCGTCCTGCTGCCCGGGTGCAGGGGTCTGTGCGGATTCGTGGAGCTGCGACCGCCGTGCCGGGTGCGCGAAGATGCTGATCTCACGCGTCTCGGTGCTGACCCCGTCGTAGAGCTTCGGCGTCCCGTCGCCATTCAGGGCGTCCTCCTGATCGGGGTCGTCGTCCTGTCCGGTGGGCGCGGGCGCAAGACTCAGGCCGGGCGCCACGACCTCGACGCCGTCGGTGTCCTCCCCGTCGCGGGGGTGGGCAGCCGGGATGCTGCCCCGTGTCAGGAGCTCCGCCAGGGCGTCGTCGCCGTCCTCGTCGGCACCCAGCCGCTGGCCGCGGCGTGAGCGGAGCACATCGAGGAGTCCGTCCTGGTCGGTCTCGGAGGGCGTCGTCCCGTCCGCGGGGCCGTCCGCCTCGAAGTCGAACACGTGATCCGCCACGGCACTCAACCGCCGCGCGGGCAGCGGACCGTCGAGGGGCTCGAGCTCGCTCAGGACCTGCGCCCACCGGTTGGCGTTCGTGACCGTCTTGCGGGTGGGGTTGTAGCTCCACTGCGCGGGAGGCTGTTCGCCCAGGTCCACCGCGGAGTCCTCGGGCAACTCGAAGACCGCCTCGACGTGCCAGGATCCGTCCGGTCGGCGCCAGGAGTCCCACTCGAGCTCCGACTGGTCCACGCCGAACTCCTGGAGGCGGTAGGCCACCATGTCCCCGAGCAGTGCGGGCTCGTCCCCGGAGGCCGAACGGTACCCGTCGTGGCTCGGCAACGGCGTGGACACCTCGACACGCTGGGCGAGGTACGCCACGTAGTCGCGCTCTGCCCTGACGGGCCCCTCGTAGCGCTGCACGTGCGCCAGGTCGAGCCCCGACTCCTCGGCGACCTGTTCGGCGGAGGCTCCGGAACGGATGCGGGCCTGGATGTCGCGGGGAGTGAGCTGGACGGTCGGCCGGGGAGGTCTAGTGCGCGGCTTCTCGGGGAGGGGCCGCGCCTGCGGGAGCGGCGGCTCGCGATCGGCGGAGGGTTCGCTTGCGCGGCGCAGCGCATCGTCGATGGGCAGCCGGAACGACACGCCCTGTTCGCTGCTCAACAGCAGGTGGTGGCCATCCTCATGGACACCCACCAGGCGTAGCTCCTGCATCAAATCCTCCAGCCGACAGTGATCACTAGGTGAAACTGTGCCACTGAATCGCACTCATTCCTACTACACCCCGAGGCGTGGCGGACCGGACCGGGCCTTCGCGGGCACAAATCCGCGGTTCCCTGCGTTATGGCAGCCGAGTGGACCCGGTTCCGGCAGGATCGGACGGGGTCGGGGACGACGGAAGGCAGGCACACGGATGGCCACGAACCATACGCAGCAGCAGGTGATCGACGACGACGAGGTGCGGGCTGCCGACGCCTACGACCTTCCGGGGGCCGATCCGGCCACCGAGGAGATCTCCGTGGAGATCCTGCCGGCCCAGGCGGACGAATTCACCTGTGCCTCCTGCTTCCTGGTGCGCCATCGATCCCAGCTCGCGGTGCACCGCCACGGTGTGCCCTACTGCGTCGACTGCGAGGGTTGACGCCTGGCCGGCTCAGCCGGCCAGGGCCGCCGCGAGGCGTTCCGGTGTCCGGGACGAGGTGAGCCAGTAGGGGGTGCGGTCCTCCGGATCCGTGACCTCCACCTTGACGACCGGGGAGATCCACCCCCTGATGCACAGGTACGTCAGCCCGTTCAACCCACGCCCGCGCTGGAAGGTGGCATCCTCCCCGGCGAACCAGGACACCTCCCCGAGGTATTTGCGCTCGATGGTGGCGCGGCCCACGCTGAGGGTCCCGGGCGTGACGGTGATGCGCGGCGTGGAGAGGATGAGCAGCGTGAAGACCACTGCCGCGACGACCGCCGCGACCGAGTACCCGACGAGCATCGAGATGGGTGCGAACATCACGATGGTGGCGGAGGAGAAGCCCGTCGCGATGACCCAGACCCAGAAGGAGGGCCAGAGGCGCTCGTCGTAGAGGACGGTCCGGTCTGATGTGTTCGGAGGTACTTCCCTCGGCGCGCTGGACATGACTCCAGCATTCCACTCTTTCGCCCGGAGTCGGGCCGCCCTCCGGTGAAGGCGCTAAAGTGGGGGGCTGGGTCACCGGACGGGTTGCGTTGGAGAAGCGGTCAATGGGTATACAGCAGGGCCTCCCGGTCCAGATCATGATGCTCGACGACGGCCTCGAACCTCCCTCGTACGCAACGGCGGGAGACGCGGGAGCCGACCTGCGCACCGCCGTCGATGTGCTGCTCGCACCGGGTCAGCGGGAGCTCGTCCCCACGGGTGTCGCTCTCGCCCTTCCGTTCGGATACGTGGGCCTGGTCCACCCGAGATCGGGCCTCGCTGCACGGCACGGCGTCACGATCGTCAACGCGCCGGGCACGGTGGACGCCGGGTACCGGGGTGAGATCATGGTCTGCCTGCTGAACACCGATCCCGCCGAGGCCGTGCGCCTGCGCCGGGGCGACCGCATCGCCCAGCTGGTCATCCAGCGCGTGGAGCACGCCGTATTCACGACGGTGGACCGGTTGCCCGCGAGTGCGCGGGGCGACGCGGGCTTCGGATCCACGGGCGGCTTCGGCGGCTGAGTGATCTCCTGCCCCTGACCGCGTATCGCGACCACCTCACCGAATACCTCATCCGATCAACCAGGAAGGACCCCGTACATGGCTTTTGGGCGCTCGAGGAAGAAGAAGCAGGACGACTCCACCGACCGGGCGGCATCGGCGGAGGCCGCGCAGACCCCGTCGGTCACCACCGGCACCGGGCCTGCAGAAGGAGAGACCGGTGAGTCCGGGACCGGCCCCACCACCACGGATGGTGGGCCCATTCCCGACGCCGTGACCGCCGCTGCCTCCGTTCCGCCGGCGCACGTCTCGAGCGCCGAGTACGACCGGGCCACCCTCGGACCCTTCGACGCCTCGGAGCAGGACACGGAGTCCGGCTACATCGATCTCGGTGCACTGCGGATCAATGCGGCCGAGGGGCTCCAGCTGCGGCTCGAGGTCGAGGAGCGCAGCAAGCGGGTGATCGCCGTCACCCTGGATCTCGGCGGGTCCACGCTGCAACTGCAGGCCTTCGCCGCTCCGAAGACCGAGGGTCTGTGGGACGAGATCCGGGAGCAGATCGGCGCCTCGGTGGGCTCCCAGGGCGGCACTGTGGAGGAACGATACGGCGTCCTCGGTACGGAACTGCTGGCGAAGGTCCCCGCGCAGACGCCCGACGGCCAGGCCGGTGTCCGCCTGGCGCGCTTCGTGGGCGTCAATGGGCCCCGCTGGTTCCTGCGGGGCGTCCTCGGCGGACCGGCCGCACTGCAGCCCGAAGCCGCGGCGCCGGTGGAACAGCTCTTCCGCAGCGTCGTCGTCGTCCGCGGGGACCAGCCGCTGCCGCCACGCGAACTGCTGCAGCTGAGACTGCCGACCAGCGCCGCCGAAGCGCCGCCGGCCGCAGGGCCCGTAGCCGCCCGGGATCTTCCGAACCCGCTGGAGCGCGGTCCCGAGATCACCGAGACCCGCTAGGGCAGCGTGGCCGTCCGACCGCACACTCCCGATGAGGCCCCCGGCGTCCCGGCCGCAGAACGCGGTGACTCCTGGGTCCCGCTGCCCGAGCGCGGCAGGATCAGGGCGCGGGGGGTCATCGAGCGCGTGACGATCGCCCCGGCGTCCGCGACGCCGTCGTTCACCGTCCTCGCGCGGCTCGATCAGGACGGCCGGATCGGCGCGGGGGAGAGCATCCGCATCATCTGGATGGGTCAGCGGCGGGTCCCCGGAGTCCAGGCCGGTGTGGCCCTGCGCTTCGAGGGGATGCTGAGCCGGGTCGCCGGTACCCCCACCGTGTACAACCCCCGCTACGAGATCATCGGCCGACCCGAGGAGAACTGACATGAGCCACCCGACCGGCGAGCCAGGCGCAGCCTCCGATCCACCCGACCGGGACACCCCGGCAGCTCCGCCGTCCTCCGCTCAGCCCGCGGGACGGGCCGGTGCCGGGGGAAGGGCCGGAGAGCAGGCGGGACCGACGGCGGCCGAGGTGGCCTCCCAGTACGCGGCCAGATCCGGGGTACGCCGTCACGACTCCGGCCAGATCGACGTGCTCTCCTCCATCGGCGGGGTACAGGGCCTCGCCGAGAGCATCGTCCCCGGCCTCGTCTTCACCGTCGTCTTCACCGTCACCCGGGACCTGACCGTCTCGCTCGTCGCGGCGCTGGCCCTCTCCGCGGTCTTCACCGTCCTCCGCCTCGTGGCACGGAAACCCCTCACCCAGGCGATCGCGGGCCTCGTCGGCGTCGCCTTCTGCGCCTTCGTGGCGCAGCGGACCGGCAACGCCACGGATTTCTTCCTTCCGGGATTCTTCATCAACGGCGCCTACATCGTCGCGATGGCGATCTCGGTGTCCATCCGCTGGCCCTTCGCCGGACTGCTCTTCGGCTTCATCCGCAACGAGGGCATCGACTGGCGGAAGGACCCGGTGCGCGTGCGCGCCTACGCCGTCGCGACGTGGATCATCGTCTCCGTACTCGCGCTGCGTCTCGCGGTGCAGGTGCCTCTCTACCTCGCCGACAACGTGACGGCGCTCGGGTCCTCACGCGTGGCCATGGGACTGCCGCTCTACGCCCTCGGGCTCTGGCTGGCCTGGCTGGTCTCCCGGCCGCGGACCCTGCCGGCGAGCAACGCCGACGATCCGGCCTAGTCCCCGTCGCTGCGGGCGGCGAGGGCCACCCGCAGCTCGTCCTCCACAGCGATGGCAGCCAGGAAGAAGATCTCGTCCCCGGCCTCGATGACGTCGTCCGGGCTGGGGCTGAACGGCGAATCGTCCCGCAGGATGGCCACCACCGCGCAGTCCTCCGGCAGCGTGACCGCGCCGATGGTGCCACCCACGAGGGGGGAGTCCTGCGGCACCGTGAACTCCACGATGGACGAGACACCGGTCTGCAGCGTCAGCAGGCGCACCAGGTCTCCGATCTCCACGGCCTCCTCCACGAGCGCCGTCATGAGGCGCGGAGTGTTGACCGCGACATCCACGCCCCAGGAGTCGTCGAACATCCAGTCGTTCTTCGGGTTGTTGACCCGGCCCACCGTGCGGCCCACCCCGAACTCGCTCTTCGCGAGCAGGGACACCACCAGGTTGACCTTGTCGTCGCCGGTGGCCGAGACGACGACGTCGGCCTCCTCCAGATGTGCGTCCTTGAGGGTCGTCAGCTCGCAGGCATCGCCGATCAACCACTTGGCACCCTTGAGGCCGCTGCGCCCGATGGCCTCGGGTTTCTCGTCGATGAGCAGGATCTCGTGCTTGTTGCCGAGCAGTTCCCGGGCGATCGACGAGCCGACACTGCCCGCTCCCGCGATGACGACCCTCACTGGATCTCCTCCTTCGGCGCGGCGGCGAGGATCCGGCCGATCTCGTCGGTCGCCGTGGTCTGCATCATGGCATGCAGGATGTCGCCCTGCTGGTAGCTCGTCTCCGAGGTGGGCAGGATGCCCTCGCCGAAGCGGGTGAGATAGGCGATGCGCACACCGCTCGCCACCTCGATGGAGCGCAGGGATCTGCCGAGCCATCCTGCGCTCAGGGCCAGCTCCGCGAGGATGAGCCTCCCGGAGGTCTCGCGGAAGTCGCCGTTGATCGTCTGCTCGGGCAGGATGCGTCGCAGCACCTGGTCGGCGCTCCAGCGGACGGCGGCAACCGTGGGGATCCCGAGCCGCTGGTAGATCTCCGCGCGTCCCGGGTCGTAGATGCGGGCGACGACGTGCGGCACGTGGAAGGTCTCCCGAGCCACGCGGGTGGCGAGGATATTGGAGTTGTCACCGCTGGACACGGCGGCGAAGGCGTAGGCGTCCTCGATCTCCGCGGATTTCAGGGTGTCCCGGTCGAACCCGACCCCGGTGACCTTGCGCCCACCGAAGCTGGAGCGCAGCCGTCGGAAAGCACGGTCGTCCTGGTCGATGATCGCGACCGAGTGGCCGGATTCGTCCAGTGTGTGCGCAAGACTGACCCCTACCCTCCCGCATCCCATGATCACAAAATGAGCCACCCGCGGCACCCCTGATTCCTGACTGATTCCCGGCACAGATCCTGCTGTTCCGTGCGTTACCGGCCTCAAGCCTAGTGGCTGCCCGCGAGGGCGGACGCGCTAGGGTGTGGGCTGTGCTGACTTTTCTCGAGGCCGTCAAGCGGGTGCTGGTGGGCAAGCCCTTCGCCAGTGACAGGCTGAGGAACAAGGCCCTCCCCAAGCGCCTCGCCATGCCCGTGTTCTCGGCGAGCGCCCTCTCCTCCGTGGCGTACGCTCCCGACGAGATCCTCCTCACCCTCGCCCTGGCCGGTGTGGCGTCGGTGACCATCTCGCCGTGGATCGGACTGGCCGTGATCGTCGTCCTGCTCGTGGTGGTCGCCTCCTACCGCCAGGCGGTGCATGCCTACCCGGCCGGGGGCGGTGACTACGAGATCGCGAAGCAGAACATCGGTCCGCGGGCCGGTGCCACCGTGGCCGCCGCGCTCATGATCGACTACCTGCTCACCGTTGCGGTGTCGGTCTCGGCCGCGGCCCAGTACGTGGTCTCGCTCGCACCCTCGCTGGAGGACGCGCGCGTGGTGCTCGCCGTCGTCGGCGTGGGGATCCTCGTACTGCTCAACCTCCGCGGCATCACGCGCGGGGTCCGGGCGCGCGCCGTCGTGACCTACGTCTTCCTCGCGGGAATCCTGGCCCTCTGCGTCACAGGCATCGTCCAGTCGTTCTCGGGGACGCTCGGTGAGGCACCGAGCTCCCGCTTCGAGATCCTCCCCGACGCGGGGCTCGACGCCGGCCTGGTGGGGCTGGCGGGCGCCCTGCTGATCCTCCGGGCCTTCTCGGCAGGAGCCGCCGCCCTGACCGGTCTGGAGGGGCCCGGCGCCAATGTGCCGCGTTTCGAGGCACCGAAGAGCCGCAACGCCGCCACGACGCTCCTGGTGCTCGGTCTCGTGTCCGCGGCGATGCTCGCCGGGGTGATCTACCTGGCCAATGCCACACGCGTCCATGTGGTGCAGAATCCGGCCGCGCAACTACTGCTGGACGGCCGGCCGGTGCCGGGGGACTACATCCAGTCGCCCGTGGTCAGCCAGCTCGCACGGACCGTCTTCACCGCCGGCTCATCCGCCTTCTACCTCGTGGTCGCGGCGACGGCGCTCATCCTGATGCTCGCCGGGCACGCGGCGTTCAACGCCTTCCCCGTCCTGGCATCCATCCTGGCCACCGACGGCTACCTGCCGCGCCAGCTGCGCACGAGGGGGGACCGCCTCACCTTCAGTAACGGGATCCTCGCGCTGGGCCTGGGCGCCGTCGTGCTGATCCTCCTCTTCCGGGCGGACGTCACGGCCCTCGTCCAGCTGTACATCGTGGGGGTCTTCGTCTCGTTCACCGGCGGCCAGCTGGGACTGATCCGGCACTGGAACAGGGAACTGCGCAGCACCGTGGGAAAGCAGAACCGCTGGAGGATCCACAAGTCGCGCGCCATCAACACGCTGGGTTTCGCCCTCACAGCGGCAGTCCTGGTGGTCATCCTCATCACCAAGTTCGAGTACGGCGCCTGGATCGCGGTGCTCGCCATGGCCGTCCTCTTCGGCCTCATGCGCAGCATCAAGAGACACTACGACTCAGTGGCCAGTGAACTCGCGATCGACGACGCCGTCAGGCTTCGGGCCCTGCCCTCCCGCGTGCATGCCGTGATCCTCGTCTCGCACGTCCGGAAGCCGGTCCTGCGCGCCCTGGCGTTCGCCCGCGCCTCGCGGCCCTCCCGCCTCGACGCCATCACGGTGGACGTAGACCCGGAACAGACGCGGACCACCCTCGCGGACTGGCAGAAGTACGAGATCCCCGTGCCCATCACCGTGCTCGCCTCGCCCTACCGGGACACCATCGCCCCGATCCTCGAGTACATCCGCACCATGCGCCGGGACTCCCCGCGGGATCTGATCGTGGTCTACATCCCGGAGTACGTGGTGGGAAAATGGTGGGAGCAACTCGTCCACAACCAGACCGCCCTGCGCATCAAGGCGCGCCTGCACTTCGTCCCCGGAGTGATGGTCGCGAGTGTCCCCTGGCAGCTCGCGTCCTCGGACGCGACCCGCAGCTACCAGGATCTGAAGTAGGAGGACGCCATGACCGACGCCCCAGCCACCGCGACCGCCGGGCAGCAGCCCACCGCTCCACAGCCCACCGAGGTGGTCCCGGACGTCGAGCTGACCATCGGCAGGCCAGCCCACGGCGGCCACTTCGTGGCCCGTCACGAGGGCCGCGTGGTGTTCGTCCGGCACGCACTGCCGGACGAGCGGGTCCGGGTGCGCTTCACGGAGACGGAGCCCACCGCCAGTTTCTGGCGGGCCGACGTCGTCGAGGTGCTCGAGGCCTCCCCCCAGCGCACCGGGCACCCATGGCGGCCCGCGGACGCGCTCGCCGCTGCCGCGCGGGGACGCGCGGCCGTGGGTGGAGCAGAGTTCGGGCATATCCGGCTCGGCGAGCAGCGGCGCCTGAAGGGCGCGATCTTCCGGGAGCAACTGGAACGCCTGGCCCACGCCGAGCGCACACCCACCGTGGAGGCGGCGCCCGGCGAGGCGGAGGACGGGCTAGGATGGCGGACCCGCGCGGCCTTCGCCGTGGACCGGTCCGGTCACCTGGCCATGCACCAGCACCGCTCGCACGAGGTGGTCCAGGTCCGCGAGATGCCCCTCGCCGTCCCGGCGGTCAACGCGCTCGGACTCTGGGCGATCGATCTCACGGGTGTCGACCGGGTCGACGTCGCGGTCCCGTCCGGCGGGGGAGAGCCGCTCGTGCTGCTCGTCCCTTCGGCCGGCACGCACCCGCGGCGCGTCGCGGCCATCGCCGCCGCGATCACCGGTGCGTCCGTGGCGGTCCTCGACCCGGAGTCGGGCCGCGTGCAGCGGCTCAAGGGGCGCACGTGGCTGCAGGAATCAGTGCTCGGTGTCGACTACCGCATCACGGGAGCAGGATTCTGGCAGATCCACCGCGGGGCCCCGGAGACGCTCGTCGGTGCCGTGCTCGACGGCCTCCAGCCCGCTGCGGGGGAGCGTCTGGCCGACCTGTACGCCGGTGCCGGCCTGTTCACCGTCCCGCTCGCCCGCGCCGTCGGTCCCGGTGGCGCCGTCCTGTCGGTCGAGGGCTCCGCCGGGACGGTGCGGGATGCACGCCGCAATCTCCACGGCCAGGCGCAGGCCTCCATCGTCCAGGGCCGCGTGGATGCAGCCCTGGGCCGCTGGAGCGACCCGCTCGACGCCGTCCTGCTCGATCCACCGCGGGCCGGTGCCGGGAGGAAGGTCGTGGGGCAGATCATCGCCGCACGACCGAGGGCGGTGGGCTACGTGTCCTGCGATCCGGCATCGTTCGCCCGGGATCTCGGCTATTTCCTCACAGCCGGCTGGTCCCTGGACACGCTGCGCGTCTTCGATCTCTATCCGCACACGCATCACATGGAGTCCTTCGCACGGCTCCTGCCGCCGCGGGCGTGAGCAGCCGACAACGCCGGGAGATACGGCACACGCGAGACACCGCCTGCGAGCCGATGGCACCCCGCACGGGCACCGAACGTTAGAGTAATGGTCAGTCACCGGCGGTTCTCCCGCCGCCACGCCCAACGAACCGAGGAGGCGCCGATGGGACTCTTGGAGACCATTCGCGGCCCACAGGACCTGAGCAAGCTCAGCGGATCCCAGCTGCGAGCTCTCGCCCAGGAGATCCGGACCTTCCTGGTCAGCAACGTCTCACGGACCGGCGGTCATCTCGGCCCCAACCTTGGCGTGGTCGAACTGACCCTGGGGATCCACCGGATCTTCGACTCGCCGCGCGACAGCGTCATCTTCGACACCGGACACCAGTCCTATGTCCACAAGCTCGTGACCGGGCGGCAGGACTTCAGCACGCTCCGCCAGCAGGGAGGCCTCTCCGGCTACCCCTCGCGCGCGGAGTCCGTGCACGACGTCGTCGAGAGTTCCCACGCCTCGTCCTCCCTCTCCTGGGCCGACGGCATCTCCCGGGCCCGCGTCCTCACGCACGAGGGCGAGCGGTACACGGTCGTCCTCGTCGGCGACGGGGCGCTCACGGGCGGCATGGCCTGGGAGGCACTGAACAACATCGCTGCGGACAAGCGGCGGCGGGTCGTGATCGTGGTGAACGACAACGGCAGGTCCTACGCGCCGACGATCGGCGGAGTCGCCGACTACCTCGCCTCGCTGCGCCCCACGCTGGACTCCGTGCGGACCCACCACATCTACGAGCGGACCCTGGACTGGGTGAAGGCCCGGATGCAGAACGGTGGTCCGGCCGGTGAGTTCAGCTACAAGAGCCTCCACGCCATGAAGAAGGGCATCAAGGACTGGTGGGCGCCGCAGGGACTCTTCGAGGACCTCGGCATGAAGTACGTGGGACCCGTGGACGGGCACGACCAGTCCGCCGTCGAGCAGGCCCTGCAGCTCGCCAAGAACTACGAGGGACCCGTGATCGTGCACGCCATCACGGAGAAGGGTCACGGCTACGCCCCGGCCCGCGCGCACGAGGCCGACCAGTTCCATGCCGTCGGCGTGATCGACCCGGAGACGGGCGATCCGATGGATGCCGCGGGCCAGCAGTCATGGACGTCGGTCTTCGCGAACGAGATCGCCGACCTCGCCGACGAACGCCCCGACATCGTCGGGATCACCGGCGCCATGCTCATCCCCGTAGGTCTCCACCGCTTCGCCGCGCGCCACCCCGACCGGGTCTTCGACGTCGGGATCGCCGAGCAGCACGCCCTTACCAGCGCGGCCGGAATGGCCTACGGCGGGCTTCACCCGGTCGTGGCACTGTACGCGACGTTCCTGAACCGTGCCTTCGATCAGCTTCTCATGGACGTGGCATTGCACCGTGCGGGCGTCACCGTGGTGCTGGACCGCTCGGGCGTCACGGGGCCCGACGGCGCGAGCCACCACGGCATGTGGGATCTCGCCATGCTGCAGGCGGTGCCGGGCCTGCATCTGGCCGCGCCCCGCGACGCCTCCCGGCTGCGCGAGGAACTCCGCGAGGCCGTCGCCATCTCCGATGCCCCGAGCGTGGTGCGCTACTCCAAGGGTTCCGTCGGTGCCGAGATCGACGCCGTCGAACGCCTCGACGACGGCGTCGACATCCTGGCGCGGCGCCCGTCGGGCTCGCACCGGAACGACGTCCTGATCGTGAGCGTCGGCGCCATGAGCGAACTCGCGCTCGAGGTGTCCGGCAGGCTCGGTGCCCAGGGGATCAGCTCCACCGTCATCGACCCGCGCTGGTTGCTGCCGGTCCCGTCGTCGGTGATCGGCCTGGCCGCGGACCACCGCATCGTGATCGTCATCGAGGACGGCGTGCGCGCCGGGGGCGTGGGGTCGCGGATCAGGCAGGAGATGCGCTCCGCCGGCGTGGACACGGCACTGAACGAGGTGGGCCTCCCCGTCGAGTTCCTCGATCACGGCACACGCGCCCAGGTGCTCGAGCGCGTGGGTCTCACGGCCCAGAAGATCACCTACGACGTCGTCGCCCAGGTGCTCGGGACGAAGGTGCCCGTGGCACGGCCCCTCGCGGAGGAGGAGTCCCCCGTCACGGGTCAGTACCCGCACGGCTGATGCCCGCGGGCGGGCGGCACACCGGTTGCCCGAGGCTGCTTTCCGGGGCCCGTGTGAGAGAATGGCGAAGGCTGGTGGGGGAACCACATTCCCGCGCCGGTCCAGTGACAGGCTTCCGTTCCGCGAGCGATGCTTCAGCCCTACCGCGTCCGTCCCAGCGGCGGACATCGGCAGAATCCGCTCACGGAACCCACCGTCGACAAGGACGGCTGAGGTGGAAAAGCGCCACTGGTCCCTCGAGTGATTCCGCACCCCGTAGACGGTGCGACCCCGGAGGACACGACAACGACTTCCGGTCAGCCGCCGGGCGAACGGCCCGCGGCGGTCCGACATACCGCCCTCGAGGGTGCTGGGATGTGGCCGGTGCCGCAGGGGCTTGGAGCGAGAATCCATGGATCAGTCAGCACAGCAGGACCCAGCACAGCAGGACAACGGGACCGGGCAGGACACCCCCGCAGCACCGGAGGCAACCACGCCTCCGGCGAGGGCGCCGCGGAAGCGCCGCACCGCGAGCGCACCGGCAGGAGCGCCGCCCGCCGCCGAGCCCGCAGGAGATCCTGCCGACGGGTCGCCGGCCCCGACACGTCGGCGGGCCGCCCGTGCACCGAAGACCGACCAGGCCGATACCGATCAGACCGACACCAGCCAGGCCGCCAGCAGCCAGGCATCCACCAGCCAGATCCCCTCCGGCACGGCGGACGCTGCTCCCGAGGCCGGCTCCGCTCCCGAAGCGCCGGCGCGCGCTCCCCGTGGGCGCCGGAGGGCAGCGACCGCCGCGGCAGGACCCGCACGGACCCCCGACGAGACGGCGACCGGCCAGGCGGCGCCCGCGGACGCGCCGTCGCTCTCCGAGGCGTCTCCGGCCGCCGGTACGACGGTGGACGGTACGACGGCGGACGGTGCTGCTGACGGCGGCGCCGCTGAGGACGCTGCACCCACCAAACCCACCCGGGCACGCCGGACCTCGGGACGGGGTCGCAGGGCCACCACCCCGACCGACAGTGGAGCAGCCACGACGGATGCGCAGGGCGATGACCTGCAGCCCGAAACAGCGCAGCCCGCTACCGGCACACCGGTGGTCGCCGACGTGGACACTCCCGAGGAGGACGGAGCGGACGCCGCCACGGGCACGGAGGCGACGTCGCCTCAACCCGATCCCTTCAGCCCGCCCGAATCACCGCTCTCCCTGCTGTTCCACGCCCCGGACCTGAGCGTGACCACCGTGCCCTCGGTCGAGGTGGCACCGCCCCGCGAGGACGAGCCCGCGGACGACGATTCCGATGACCAGGCGCCGCGCGCCCGGCGGAGCCGGCGCGGCCGCAGCCGGGGTCGCAGCGACAGTGCGACGAGCGATGCGGCGAACGACACCCAGGACAGCGACAACCAGGACGGCGACACCGAGGACGGCGACGAGGCGTCCGCGGACCGCTCGGGCCCCGGGACCAGCTCGCGACGGCGTCGTCGTCGTCGGCGTGGCGATCAGGACCTCGAACTCACGGGCGGCGAGGACGACGATCCACCCAACACCGTCACGCGGGTCCGGGCACCCCGGGCGGCGAACGAGCCCGTCTCGGACAAGGTGACCAGCGTGCGCGGCTCCACCCGGCTCGAGGCCAAGAAGCAGCGTCGGCGGGAGTCCCGGGACACGGGACGTCGTCGCCAGGTCATCACCGAGGCCGAGTTCCTCGCCCGCCGCGAGTCGGTCGATCGGCAGATGATCGTCCGCCAGAGCGACGACAGGATCCAGATCGGCGTGCTCGAGGACGGGATGCTGGCGGAGCACTTCGTGTCGAGGACCCAGCAGGACTCGCTGATCGGCAACGTGTACGTGGGCAAGGTCCAGAATGTCCTCCCGAGCATGGAGGCAGCCTTCATCGACATCGGTCGCGGCCGCAACGCCGTGCTCTACGCCGGTGAGGTCAACTGGGATGCGGCCGGCCTCGACGGGCAGCCGCGTCGCATCGAGCTCGCACTGAAGTCCGGCGACCCCGTCCTCGTGCAGGTCACGAAGGACCCGGTGGGCCACAAGGGTGCCCGCCTCACCAGCCAGATCTCCCTGCCCGGCCGCTACCTCGTGTACGTCCCGGGTGGATCCATGACCGGCATCTCCCGCAAGCTGCCCGACGTCGAACGCAATCGCCTCAAGCGCATCCTCAAGGACCGCCTGCCCGAGAACGCCGGCGTGATCGTGCGCACCGCGGCCGAGGGGGCGAGCGAGGAGGAGCTCACCCACGACATCAACCGCCTCCGCGCCCAGTGGGAGGAGATCGAGCGCAAGGCCGGCTCGACGAAGACCCTCGCCCCGGAGCTGCTGTACGGCGAGCCCGACCTGACCATCAAGGTGGTCCGCGACGTCTTCAACGAGGACTTCTCCAAGCTCGTGGTCTCCGGCGAGGAGGCCTGGGACACCATCGAGGCGTACGTGATGTACGTGGCGCCGGATCTGGTGGGCAGGCTCGAGAAGTGGACGAGCGAGGAGGACATCTTCTCGGCGTCGCGCATCGACGAGCAGATCTCGAAGGCCCTGGAGCGCAAGGTCTTCCTGCCCTCCGGTGGTTCGCTGGTGATCGATCGCACCGAGGCCATGACGGTTGTCGACGTGAACACGGGCAAGTTCACCGGCAGTGGCGGCAATCTCGAGGAGACCGTCACCAAGAACAACCTGGAGGCGGCCGAGGAGGTGGTCCGCCAGCTGCGGCTCCGCGACATCGGCGGGATCATCGTCATCGACTTCATCGACATGGTGCTGGAGGCCAATCGCGATCTCGTGCTGCGGCGCCTCGTCGAGTGCCTCGGCAGGGACCGTACTAAGCACCAGGTCGCCGAGGTCACCTCGCTGGGTCTGGTCCAGATGACGCGCAAGCGCATGGGGACCGGGCTGCTCGAGGTGTTCGGCGAAGAATGCCAGCACTGCGAGGGCCGCGGCGTCATCACGCATGCGGAACCCGTGGAGCACCGGCACACCCCTGCTCCCGACACCCAGCAGCAGGGTCGTCAGGGTATGTCCCGCAGCGAACGGAAGCGGAACAGGACCAAGGGACCGCAGCAGGAGGAGGGCTCCGCCCAGCAGCCCGCACCGCCCGCCCCAGAGAACCCCGAGCGTGCCGCGAAGGCCGAGGCTGCGCGGGCGGCCCTCGCCAGCATCGCCGCGGCCACGCACCATGCGCCCGGCGAGTCGGCGGGGGACACTGCCGGACCCGCCGAGATCGAGGTGACGGAGGCCGTGCTGACCATCAACGGCGAGACGCTCACTCTGCCCAGGGCGGAGCGGCAGCACCCGGAGGAGCCGGGGGAGTCCCGGGCGGCGTCCACCGGCCTGACCCTCGACAGCCTGAGCGAGGCGTTCGAGCCGGCAGCACAGGCTCCCGTATCACTTCAGGCAGCCGGGCAGGACAGCTCCGGCGAGGCAGGGTACCGAACGGGGGCCGAGGTGCCGTCCGCCACCGGCGGCCGGCGTCCGCGGGGCCGCCGGGTCGCCCGCAGTGCGCAGGGCGCGGCCGATACGGCCATCGACACCGCCAGTGCGGAGGGCGCCGAGGGTGCTGCCGGATCACGGCACGTGGCCGCGGCGTCGCCGGCCGTGCGGGAACCGGAGGAGGGTGGCTCGGAGCCGCTGATCTTCGGTGTCGGGGTTCCCGCCTCGAAGCTCTAGCCGGCCGGGACGGCAGGGCCGGCGGCAGCCCGTTGATTTGCGGGAAGCTGCGGTCCTGCCGTAATCTTGACCCTCGGTGCATCAGCGCGTTCAGCGGTGTGTCGGGGTACGTGTCGGGGTAACGGGACCAGCAGCGTCCAGGAGTTCCTCCTGACAGCGGCGGCCGGTCCGCCCAGGCGCCGACCACCCACAGGACGGCCGGGATCCTCCGGGATCGCCGTCAGGATCCACCAGAGATTTTTCATCAGAAGTCAGATCGTCGAGAGAAGTGAGTGTCCCAGTGGTGTACGCGATTGTCCGCGCAGGCGGCCGCCAAGAAAAGGTTTCTGTAGGAGACCTCGTTACCCTTGACCGCGTCACCGGTCAGGCAGGGAGCACCTTCAAGCTTCCCGCCCTCCTGCTGGTCGACGGTGCCAAGATCACCTCCGCAGCGGAGGAGCTCGAGAAGATCTCCGTCACGGCCGAGATCGTCGAGAATCTCCGCGGGCCGAAGATCGTCATCCAGAAGTTCAAGAACAAGACCGGGTACAAGAAGCGCCAGGGTCACCGTTCGGAACTGACCCGCGTCAAGATCACAGGCATCGCGTAGTCCTTCCCGGACTCCGCCCGTTCACGTACTTTCCTCAGCGAAGGCAGGCATAACCCATGGCACATAAGAAGGGCGCAAGCTCTACCCGGAATGGCCGCGACTCGAACGCCCAGTACCTCGGCGTGAAGCGCTTCGGCGGCCAGGTCGTCAAGGCCGGCGAGATCATCGTCCGCCAGCGCGGAACCCACTTCCACCCCGGTACCGCAGTGGGTCGTGGCGGGGATGACACCCTGTTCGCCCTCGAGGCCGGAGCGGTCGAGTTCGGGACCCGCCGCGGCCGCAAGGTCGTCAACATCGTCGGCGCCGCAGCGGAGTAGTCACGCCGCGCTGGACTGACCAGCTCTTCGGGTGGGGTGGGCCGCAACGGCCCGCCCCACCTTCTTTTAAGCCGGATCACTCCGGCACAGTGAAGTATTCGTAGAAGGAGATCGCCATGGCGAGCTTCGTTGACCGCGTAGTCCTGCACGTATCGGGAGGCACCGGAGGCCACGGGTGCGTCTCCGTCCACCGCGAGAAGTTCAAACCCCTGGGCGGGCCCGACGGCGGCAACGGCGGCGACGGCGGCGGCGTGATCCTGCGTGTCGATCACCAGAACACCACACTGCTCGACTACCACCACGCGCCCCACCGCCACGCCACCAACGGCGGCAACGGCATGGGTGACTGGCGGGGTGGCAAGAGCGGCGAGACGCTGATCCTGCCCGTACCGGACGGCACGGTCGTGAAGACCAAGGCCGGTGAGGTGCTCGCCGATCTCGTGGGCGAGGGAACGGAGTTCATCGCAGCTGCGGGCGGCCAGGGCGGGCTGGGCAACGCGGCCCTGTCCTCGCAGAAGCGCAAGGCACCGGGTTTCGCGCTGCTCGGGATCCCGGGCGACGAGCGCGACATCGTGCTGGAGCTCAAGTCCATCGCCGACGTCGCCCTGGTGGGTTTCCCTTCCGCCGGGAAGTCGAGCCTCATCGCGGCCATGTCGGCCGCGCGTCCGAAGATCGCGGACTACCCCTTCACCACGCTGGTCCCGAACCTGGGCGTGGTGGAGGCGGGATCCACGCGCTTCACCATCGCCGACGTCCCGGGTCTCATCGAGGGAGCCAGTGAGGGGAAGGGTCTGGGTCACCACTTCCTGCGTCACGTGGAGCGGTGCGCCGCCATCGTGCACGTGCTGGACTGTGCCGCGCTCGAGACGTACCGTGACCCGCTGGGCGATCTCGCGGTCATCGAGGGCGAGCTCGAGAAGTACGCGGTGGACATGAGCTTCGCCGGCCCCGACGGCGACGTCGTCCCACTCAACGAACGGCCCCGACTGGTGGCACTGAACAAGGTGGACGTGCCGGACGGCCGGGACATGGCCGGCTTCGTCCGTCCCGAGCTCGAGGCGCGCGGCTACCGTGTGTTCGAGGTCTCGGCGTCGAGCCACGAGGGACTGCGCCAGCTCGGTTTCGCCATGGCGGAGATCGTCGAGAACGAGCGCAGGGCTCTCGCCACGGCGCCGCCGAAGATCGTACCGGAGATCCTGCGCCCCCGCGGCGTCAATGCAGCCTCCTTCCGCATCCGCCACGAGGAGAAGGACGCGTTGCCGCTGTACCGGGTCCTGGGGGAGAAGCCCGAGCGCTGGGTCCTGCAGACCGACTTCACGAACGACGAGGCGGTGGGCTACCTGGCGGACCGGCTCGCCAAGCTCGGTGTGGAGGAGCAGCTGTTCAAGGCAGGTGCCAAGCCCGGTGACACCGTGGTGATCGGCGAGGGTGACGGCGTGGTCTTCGACTGGGAGCCCACCATGATGGGAGGCGCCGAACTCCTGGCCGGACCACGGGGCAGCGATCTGCGCCTCGCCGAGTACATCCGACCCACGCGGGAGCAGAAGCGCGAGGAGTACCAGGAGCGCAAGGACGCCAAGGCCGCGGCCCGGGCCGAGCTCGAGGCCGATCGCAAGGCCGGGATCTGGACGGAATCCGTGCAGAACCGCAAGACGACCACTCCTGCGCAGCAGGAACCGGACGCAGGGTCCCGGGGCTAGGAGCTGATCGTGGCGTCCCAGGGATCCGTGCGGCCGCCGGCGAGCCGCGCGGGGTTGGCCACCGCGCGGCGCATCGTGGTCAAGGTGGGATCGTCGTCCCTGACCTCCGTGTCGGGGGGGATCTCGGATGCGGCCCTCGTGGGACTGGCCGACGTCCTCGCCGAGCGCCGCGCGTCGGGTACCGAGGTGATCCTCGTGTCCTCCGGCGCCATCGCGGCCGGTCTCGCACCCCTGGGCCTGCTGCGCCGACCGGCACAGCTGTCCAGCCAGCAGGCCGCGGCGAGTGTGGGGCAGGGCCTGCTCATGGCCCAGTACTCCCGGGCCTTCGCGGTGCACGGCATCACGGTGAGCCAGATCCTGCTGACCGCCGACGACCTCATCCGGCGCTCCCACTACGCCAATGCGCATCGTGCGATGGAGCGCCTCCTGAACTTCGGCGTCGTCCCGATCGTCAACGAGAACGACACCGTGGCCAGCCACGAGATCCGGTTCGGCGACAACGATCGGCTCGCAGCGCTCGTGGCACACCTCGTCAAGGCCGAGGCACTGGTCCTCCTGTCCGACGTCGACGCGCTGTACGACGGGCCCCCGAGCGCCGGTGCCAGCCGCATTCCGCAGGTGGACTCCGTGGCCGAGCTCGACGGCGTCCCGATCGGACGGGTGGGAGCAGCCGGTGTGGGCACCGGCGGCATGGTCACGAAGGTCGAGGCGGCCCTCATCGCGGCGTCCTCGGGAATCCCTGCCCTGGTCACCTCGGCCGCCAACGCCGCGGTGGCGCTGCGGGGTGACGACGTCGGGACGTGGTTCAGCGCGACCGGGAAGCGGCAGCCCATCCGCCTGCTGTGGCTCGCGCACCTCGCGCGGGTGCTGGGTACCCTCGTGCTCGACGACGGCGCGGTGCGGGCCGTGGGGGAGCGGCGGCGGTCGCTGCTGCCCGCCGGGGTCCTCGACAGCTCCGGTGTCTTCGAGGCGGGCGACCCCGTCGAGCTCGTCGGCCGGGACGGGACGGTGATCGCCCGCGGCCTCGTGAACTACAGCTCGGTGGAACTGCCGCGCATGCTGGGCAGGTCCACCCACGACCTGGCAGCTGACCTGGGTTCCGGGTACGAGCGGTCGATCGTACATGTGAACGATCTCGTGGTCCTCCCACCCACCCGGAGCACCGACGACACTGCGGCGCCCGGGGACCCGGGGCCTCGCTAGAATGCAGGGATGACCGACCAGCAGCAAGCACTCATCGAGCCCGCGGGGACCGTCGCCAGCCCGGACGGGCAGCCGGAGGAACGCTCCAGCGAGGAGGTCGTCCGCGCCGTGCACACCATTGCCGATCGGGCGCGGGTGGCCGCGCGCTCCCTCGGCGGGGTGAATCGTGGCCGCAAGGACCGGTTGCTGCTGGCGATCGCGGCGTCCCTCGTGGAACGCCGTGATCTCGTTCTCGCCGCGAACCGGACCGACGTCGAGCGTGGCCGTGCCGCGGGTACGTCCGCCGGCCTGCTGGATCGCCTGAGACTGGACGCGGAGCGGATCGGGACACTCGCCGATGCCCTGGCACAGCTGGCCACACTGCCCGACCCAGTCGGAACCGCCGTCCGCACCGAGACCCTCCCGAACGGGCTGCGAATGCGCCAGCTCCGCGTTCCACTCGGTGTCATCGCGGCGATCTACGAGGCCCGCCCCAATGTGACGGTCGACATCGCCGGGCTGGCCCTGAAGAGTGGCAACGCCGTGGTGCTGCGTGGGGGGAGTGCGGCCGCCGCGACGAACGCAGCCCTCGTCGGGATCATCCGCGACACCCTGACCGATCACGGACTGCCGGACGACGCCGTCCTGAGCATCGACGAGTACGGACGGGAGGGCGCCCGCGTCCTCATGCAGGCGCGCGGCCGGATCGACGTGCTCATCCCGCGGGGCGGGCGGGATCTCATCCAGTCCGTGGTGAACACCGCCCGCGTCCCCGTGATCGAGACGGGCGAGGGGAATGTGCACATCTTCCTCGACGAGAGCGCCGACGAGGACATGGCGATCGACATCCTGCTCAATGCCAAGACCCAGCGACCCAGTGTGTGCAACACGGTGGAGACACTGCTCCTCCACAGCGGTGCCACGGCTGCACAGGGCGTCCTCGCCGCGCTGGTCAGGGCCGGGGTCACCCTGCACGTCGACGAGCGGTCCCGCGCACTGCTGCCCGAGGGGACCGACTCGGTGCCCGCCACGGACGAGGACTGGCGCAGGGAGTACATGCAGCTGGATCTCGCGGTGCGGACCGTGGACGGGGTGCAGGAGGCGCTCGAGCACATCCGGCAGTGGAGCACCGGCCACAGCGAAGCCATCATCACCAATGACCTGACAGCATCGGAGGAGTTCGTGGCCGGTGTCGACTCGGCCGCCGTCCTCGTGAACGCCTCCACCCGCTTCATCGACGGCGGAGAGCTGGGTCTCGGAGCAGAAGTGGGGATCTCCACGCAGAAGATGCACGCCAGGGGGCCCATGGGGCTGCCGGAGCTCACCACGACCAAGTGGATCGTTCAGGGAGCGGGCCAGATCCGCCGCTGAGGGCCGCAGCCGTCGGCAGTGTGCCCAGCGCGTACCATGGAGGTTCACCACTCATCGGGCAGCACCAGACCGCCGGCCCCTGAATCCGCAGAGGACCTACGATGCTCTACTCCCTCGGCAGCGCCATGCTGGCGACTGAAGGCATGGAACACCACACCGAGCTGCCGATGCCGGCTCTGGCCTACGGCCTGATCATCATGGGCCTGCTGCTCCTGCTGATGCTCGTCACCGTGTCCTTCGCCAACGTGCGCAACAGGCACGAGGCCGTCGAAGAGCACGTCGACCCCCACAAGCAGCACACCAACAAGCACGACCACGGCGAAGCGAACAGGCCCTAGCGGTCCTGATGTCAGCAGAGCGCAGCGGACTGGAGGCCACGACAGGTCCGCGTCAGCATCGACGGGACGGCTCGCCGTGGCGGCTGGGTGTGATGGGAGGGACCTTCGACCCCATCCATCACGGTCACCTCGTGGCCGCGAGCGAGGTCGCCTCGGTGTTCGATCTGGACGAAGTGGTCTTCGTACCCACCGGGCAGCCCTGGCAGAAGGTGGACAGGGATGTCTCCGAGGCGGAGCACCGCTATCTCATGACGGTCATCGCCACGGCGTCGAATCCCAGTTTCACCGTCAGCCGCGTCGACATCGAACGGCCGGGGCCCACCTTCACCATCGACACCCTCCGCGATCTGAAGGAGCAGCGACCGGGCGCACAGCTGTTCTTCATCACCGGCGCGGACGCCATGGCGCAGATCCTCACCTGGAAGGACGCCGAGGAACTCTGGTCGCTCGCGCAGTTCATCGGTGTGACCCGCCCGGGACACGAGCTCGACGGGCGTGGACGCGATGTGCGCCTCCTCGAGGTCCCGGCCATGGCCATCTCCAGCACGGACTGCAGGCGCCGCGTGGGCGAGGGCAAACCGGTCTGGTACCTCGTGCCCGACGGCGTGGTCCAGTACATCTCCAAGTACCGGCTGTACCGGCGCCCGGGGCGGATCGACGACGGACTGTCCTCGGGCCTCATGGGCGACGAGGTCTTTCCCACGAGCGGACAGCCCGGAGTACGCTCCGGTTCCGCACGACAGCCCACCGGGTGAATCCGGTATGACCGAAAGCACCGATGTGGACACAGCCCAGCCCGTCACACGACGCCAGTTGAGGCTCCAGCTGGTCGACGGCAAGGCCGTCGTGCCCGACGACGCCGTCGGGTCACTGCGGGAGCCCCTGCCCGGTGGGCGCCGGGACCGTCGTCGGCAGGGCCGGCGCGCGGATGGAGCTCCGGCCATCGAGCCGGTCGAGCCGGACCCCGCGGTGCTGGCGCAGCAGCGTGCTCTCACAGCACGGGCCGCGGAGCTCGCCGCCCGTGCCCAGCGTGTGCGAGACTCGGCTCGACCGCCCGCGGCCGAATCGTCGCCGACCGCTCCCGGATCCGAGGACCTCACGGCAGCGCACAACCTCGCAGTGCTGGCCACGCCCGGCTTCTTCCTCCGGACAGAGGGGTCGGAGGCGCCGTCAGGGTCCGCGCCGTCGCTTGTCGCGGATACGCCTGCTGCGGACACACCCGTTGCGGACACGCCCGTTCCTGCGGCCCAGCTACGATCGCCGGAGCCGGAGCCGGAGCCGGAGCCGGAGCCGGCCGCGCCGCCGTCGACCCGAACCGGGTCGACGGCGAGTGCCCACCGGGAGCGGGCGGCGCCAGGCGTCAACGGGGACACCGACCCGATCGAGGCCCGCAGTGCCTTCGGGCTGGATCCACTCGACGCCATGACCGCAGGCCTCGGGAGAATGCGGCGCCTGCGCTACGCCCAGTACTCGTTGCTGGGGGTGGGCGCGGCCGCGCTGTGTACCGGGATAATAATGATCGTCAGCTCCCTCAATGGGTGAAACCGCTGACCACACTCAAGGAGATCAGTGAGCGCTACCGAACAGTCCATCGGCATTGCCCGTACCGCGGCACACGCCGCCGTGGAGAAGCTCGCGCAGGACATCGTGGCCATCGATGTCAGTGACCGGCTCGCCATCACGGACATCTTCCTCATCGCGTCCGCTCCGACCGAGCGCCAGGTCAACGCGATCGTGGACGGCATCGAGGAGGAGCTGTCCCAGCAGGGACTGAAGCCGGTCCGGCGGGAGGGCCGCAGCGAGGGTCGCTGGGTGTTGCTCGACTTCATCGAGGTGATCGTGCACGTGCAGCACGAGGAGGACCGCGTGTTCTACGCCTTGGACCGCCTCTGGAAGGACTGCCCCGCCGTCGACCTCCAGCTCGAGGGTGCCGTGCACGGTGCGGCGCAGGATGCCGGTTCCGGCGACACGACCGAGTGACGCGGAACGTCCACGCCCATCCCGAGGCCCGGCGGATCATCTTCTGGCGCCACGGCCGCACGGAGTGGAACCATGCGGGACGGTTCCAGGGCCAGGAGGACATCGCGCTCGACCCGACGGGGCGTGAGCAGGCCCTCCGTGCCGCCGAGGTGCTGCTCACACGGGAGCCTGCACTGATCGTCTCCTCCGATCTGCGGCGCGCCGCCGACACGGCGGATGCCCTGGCCGAGCGGACCGGTCTCACGGTGTCGCTGGACGAGCGCCTGCGGGAGACCGACGCCGGTCGGTGGCAGGGCTTGACCTTCGCCGAGATCGGTCAGCGGTTCCCCGAGGACAATGCGGCCTGGCGCGGTGGCGACCCGCACGTGCGTGCCGGCGGGCGCGAGAACCGCCTCGAGGTCGGTCAGCGCATGCTCGCGGCCGTGACGGACGCTCTCGCGCGCATCCGGCCCGCCGAGACCCTGGTGATCGTCAGCCATGGAGGGTCCATCAGGGCGGCACTCGCTGCGCTGATGGGTCTGCCACCGCAGCGCTGGGGTGCCCTGGCCGGTATCTCGAACTGCCACTGGTCCGAGGTCCACGAGGTGGTGGAGCAGGCGGAGGCGCGTTTCTCGTGGCAACTGACGGAACACAACGTGGGTCTCGGTTCCCTCCCCGCGGAGCCTCTGGAGGGCTGAGCGCAGACCACGGCTGATTTGGTGAAGACCGGAGAATTTACTACACTGGCACAGTTGCCTGAACGGGTGTGAGCCCATCGAAGCAGCAGCACGACGCAGCACAGTACGGGGCTATGGCGCAGCTGGTAGCGCACCTGCATGGCATGCAGGGGGTCAGGGGTTCGAATCCCCTTAGCTCCACCCGATAGACGTCGAAGCCCGTTTCATCTCATGATGAGGCGGGCTTCTTCCGTGCGTATGCTGCCTGCTGCCGACGTGCGAGGCGGACCACGAACGGTGCAAGACGCGCTGCGAGCCCGGGAGCCAGATCGAAGAGGCGGACCTGGACGCCGCGCCATGCCGGCGCCGTCGTGACCGGGCGGGGCTTCGCCACCACGCGAAGAACCAGATCGGCGATCTCCCCGGGCTGGAACAGCGTGCCGGAGAAGGACATCGCTGCACCGGGGTCGCGCACCCTGTCGAACAGCATGGGCGTCCACATGCCATCGGGGCAGACGGCGCTGATATGGATGGCACGCTCGCCCTCCACGCGGAGATCGCAGAGCGCCGAGGTACTGAAGCCCAGGACAGCGTGCTTGGACGCGGCGTAGACACCTTCGCCCGGTACGGAGACGAGTCCCGCGAGGGAGGCGACGTTGACGACGTGACCGCGATGGGCCGGACGCATCATCTCCAGCGCGGCGATGGTGCCGTGCATCGTTCCCAGGGCATTGACCTCCATCATCAGCCTGCGCTGCTGGTCGGTGTGGGACCAGACCGGGCCCGTGGACAGCACACCGGCGTTGTTCACCCACAGACCGAGCGCACCGCTCTCCGCGACCGCTGCCTCGGCCGCCACGCGGCACGCGTCGGGATCACGGACGTCCAGCCCGGATGAGCTGGCCGAACCTCCTGCGTCCCGGATCTCCGCGGCGACGGCGGCGGCGAGAGCCTCGTCCAGATCGGTCACATGGACCTTCCACCCGAGCCCTCCGAGTCGGAGGGCTATCTCCCGTCCCAGGCCGCCTCCCGCGCCGGTGACGACGCCCCCGCCATCGTGCGGACTGCTCATGCCGCTGCCACCCGCGCCGCCGCGACCCTGGTGCGTGTGGCACCGCGCCGGCGTTCGCGGGCGAGGTCCCACAGATAGTGGTCGAAGTCGACCTCCATCGTGTGCCGGGGCGAAGCGTAGAACCGACGTCGGACCCGCTCGTGGTCGGCCATCATCTGGCGGTGGATCTCGCTCGCAGCCGGCGGGACGTACCGGCCGGTGAGGTGCTCGGCGACCCAGCGGGACTGCGCCTCGGCCAGCGGCATGACTGCGCCGACGGGCTGGAGCAGCCCGATGAAGAACAGACCCGGAAGACCGGGGTGGACCGTGCGCTTCCACAGCGGCAGGTTGTTCTTCTCGACGCTGAGCAGATCGGCGTCGAAGAACGGGAAGCTCACGTTGTACCCCGTGGCCCACACGATCAGATCGGCGTGGCTCCGAGTGCCGTCCGTGAACACCACCTCGCTGCCATCGAGGCGTTCGATGCCGGGACGGGGAATGACGGCGCCGGAGCGCAGGGCCTGCCGGATCTCCTCGGACTGCACCGGGTGCGATTCTCCGGGTGCATGATCCGGCTGGGGCAGACCCAGCCGTGCAGCGTTGCCGGAGGTGAGTGCCCCGAAGCGCAGGCGAGCCCTCGTGGCCCACCACGGCATCCACCCGGGCAGGGCGAGCCTGTCCGAGGCCAGCCCGAGGGTGAACTTGCGCAGGATCCACTGGCCCCGCCGCTGGGACAGCACGGTGTTGCGTGCCCCCCTGCCCGCCTCGGATGCGATATCGAGGGCCGAGTTGCCCGAGCCCACGACGACGACGTCCCGGTCACGCAGCTGTTCGCCCGAGCGGTAGTCGTGGGAGTGCATCTGCTCTCCGTCGAAATGGCCCGGATAGACAGGATCCGGCCAGCGGGGATCCCAGTGATGGCCGTTGGCAACGAGGACGGCGTCGTAGTGACGGGTGAGTTCGCCGTCGGCACCGTGCGTCACGACCCCCCACCCCGAACCGGCTCGTGAGACGTCGACCACCGTCGTGTTGAAGGTGATGCGCTCGCGGAAGGCGAAGTGGTCCACATAGGCGTCGAAGTACGCCGCCACCTGATCGTGCCGGGCGTAGGGCGGATAGTCGGCGGGCATGGGGAAATCGGAGAACGCCATGCGCGGGCACGAGGTGTTGATCTGCAGCGTCTCGTAGCAGGCGGAGACACCGTTGGGATTGTCGTAGACCCAGTTGCCACCCGGCACGCTGCCCTGCTCGAAGCAGTCGAACGGGACACCGGCGGCGTGCAGGGCCTTGGCTGCGGCGAGACCCGATGACCCGGCACCGATGATGCAGGCACGCGGAAAGGCAGGGTTCGGCGGGACCGGGGCGGCGGCGGGGGCAACATCGCGTTGCCGGACGGCGTAGGGCATGTGCTTCATCATGGCAGCTCGTACCAGAGGCAACCAGACCCTGTCCGGTTCAGGCCCGGACAGTCCCTCCCGGTCCGCCGCCGTCACCCCGAGCCGACCGCGATCGCCAGGCTCCTGAGCCCCGAGCGGCTCATCGTGGTGATCGCCCACCCGACACCGCCGATGGCGTAGAGACTGATCGGAACGAGCAGGCACCACTCACGCACGGAACCGGCGTTCCCGAGGACCGGCACGGCGACGTAGCCGTTCTTCCGCCATATCCGGCCCACGACCGGCAACGCCGCGATCGCTCCCGGCGGCTTGAGGGTGAGCGGATGGAGGAGGTTGCATCCTCCCGTGGTCAGCATGTCGCCGAGAACATGGACGATCACGCCGAGTCCCACGGCGACCGGGAACCAGAACTGCTCCTCGGGGGCGAAGGCGCAGACGAACGCACCCGCGACCAGCCCGACTGCCCAGGGGGACTTCCTCATCCGGTCCGGGATGATCTTCAGCACCTTGGCCGCGAACGACACCAGGAGGACGGCGAGCAGCCCGGCGCCGGGGAAGACCCGACCGAAGGCCTCGGTGTCCAGTGTCCACAGGCCAGCCACCCATGCCACGGAGACGAAGGCGACGATGCCGATGATCGAGTGGGTACCGTGACGATGTCCGCCGGAGATGGCTCCGATGCCGGAACAGACGGCGTTGGACAGCGGTGGCAGGGAATGGGCGATCGTGGCGTTGTGGTGATCAGCGTCGGGCAGCAGCGCGGCCCCGGCCGTGACGAGGGCTCCGGTGACCACCCCGACGGGGCTGACCTCGAGCAAGCCCAGGCCCAGGGCGATCGTGTCGGGCAGGAAGGTCAGCGTCGCCGCGGCGACGCCGAGGCCAACCTCGACGTGTGTGGTGACTGCAACCCAGGCGGCGGCGCCGCAGGCTGCATGGTGGGCCCCCATCATGGCGGGTGGTCCTTTCGTGGGCGGCTCGTATTCGCCCATACTCCGTGCAGCCACCGACATCCTGGTCCGGGTCCTCGGGACCGGGGTTCGGCAGGTCAGGGACGGGTGCGCGACCCGTAGCGCTGGATCAGATCCGTCAGCGCCAGGACGGCGATGATGATGGACGCCGCAACCGCCACCAGCATCATGTACAGGCCCGTCAGCATCACCATGGCCGAACTGGCATCGCGGAGGAAGTCGATCCCACCGACCGCCCCGACGATCCAGAAGATGGACACTCCGAGGAGTGCGCCCACCGACGGCAGTGCCCTCCAGTTGTCCTTGAGCCACTGAGTCGGTCGTGTGCTTGAGATCCCCATGAGCGCCATGCTCCAAGTGTCGGACCCGCGTGGCGGGGGAGCGTCGGCGACACGTATCGAACAGGTCACGATTGGGCTCAGTGCGAGGTACGGCTCCCGGGCAGGCCGAACAGCTTGACGAGTCCGGCGACGCACCCGATGATCACCACGGACAACACGGCGAGGAGGGGGACATTCGGCTCCGACCGGGAAGTGGCGGGCTCGAGGGACACCGGCTCGGCAGTGGCGCTCGCGGTGGGCGAGGACTCGGGGCTCGCGCTGGCCGACGGCGAGGGTGTAGGCGTCTTCGTCGCTCTCGGTGTCTTCGTGGCAGAGGGGGTCGGAGCGGGTTCGGGCTCCACCGGCACCACCGGCACCACCGGCAATACCGGCACCGGTGCAGGAGCAGGTATCGGGACGGGCACAGGGGCGGGAACCGGGGCGGGTGCCGGTGGCAGAACGGGCGGTGCGATCGGCTGCGGGGCCGGCGCGGGCGGCGCAGGTGCAGGAGCAGGAGCAGGGGCTGGTGCGGGCGCAGGGGCCGGAGGAGGTGGGGGAGGCGTTGTCGGGGGCGTTGTCGGGTCGGAAGTGGGCGTCTTCGTCGGGGCGGGGCTGGGAGGAGGCGGGGGTTCAGGTGTTGATGTCTCGGGCGGCGGCGTCTTCTTGGATGCTGCCGGATCACCGCCGGGTGTCATGCCCTTGTCGCCGTCGGCGGTCTCCTCCGTCAGCTGTGACTCGGTACCGGGATCGGTCTCGGGATCGGTGTCGACATCGGGATCGACGGTCTCCTGCTGCGTCGTCGTCGGACGCGTGGTCGTGTCGTCGACGGCCAGGGCGCCGGGCGCACCGAACGACAGGCCCGCGCCCGTGACGATGGCCGTAGCGGCAAGGGCCTGCGTCCACTTTCTTCCCATGATGTCCCAGTCTCCAGACCGTGTTCGAGCGTCAGACGTACCGCTCCATAGTGTCATGCGGGCGGCCCCGCAAAGGCAGCATCATCGGCCCGTCCGCTGATCCCCCTCCGGGGGTCCGAGGAGGCGGGCCGCGTCGGCCCGCGCCAGGAGCTGAGCGTCCGTGAGGGTGCTCCCACGCAGGAAGCCGTTCTCGCGCAGCAGCAGTCTGATCTCCTCGACGGAGTACGGGTCGGGCCAGCGATTGTGCGCCACCACGTGGCAACTGCCGCAGAGGGGGACCAGATCGCTCAGTGGATCGATCTCGTAGTCGGTGTCGACGAAACCCGGCGGCGTCACGTGGTGTACCTGGACCAGGTCGCGGGCCACCGTGCCGTAGCGCTGTTCCATGTCGAGCCCGCACGCATGGCACGCCGAGCCTCGATAGGCAAGGACCGTGCGCCGCAGCTCGGGATCCTGCTCGTACCTGTTGATCAGTACTCTGCGGACGGCTCGGGAGGGTAGGGACCCCGGAATGGGGTCCAGCGCTCCCCGCTCCGGCTGTGCGGCCCCGGTCCAGAGCCTGCGCAGCGTGCGCGCCGTCGCTCGATCCACCGGCTGCACCCCCTCCTCCAGCCGAAGCTCCGGCAGTTCCTCCTCGAGCCGGGTCAGGGCCACCTGATCGCCGAGGGGGAGCAGGAGGTCGACGTCGACCGCGACCTGGATCGTCGTCGCGTCAGCTGCCCCGGAGCCTACCCAGCCCACGGTGCCGTGGCCGCTGAGCCCGCACATCGCGGAGCGGGCGCCGATGATCACGAGCCATACCTCCAGCTCCGGAGCGGGCCGAAGTGCCGACGGGAACCCCCACAGCTGTCGGAGCAGACCGCGGGCCTGGACGGTCCGCACCGCCGCGGCATGACTTCCGGCCCAGACCGGCCGGTCGGGGTCCCATGCGAGGATGACTGCCTCCATGGGCCCGAGTGTGTCACGACCGGTGCCGGGCTGCCGAGCTCCCGCCGTCGAACTCCGCCGTCGGTCGTGCGGGCTGCATGGAAGACTGGGGACCATGCGCCCTCGTCATGCCCTGTCCTTCCTCCGGCCTGCCCGTCCCATCCCGGATTCGCCGGCCTCCGGGTCGGAAGCCGGCAACATCGCGCTTCGCCTCGACGACGCCTGGCTCGGGTTCCAGACGCGTCGCGCCCTCCGGCTGGGACGTAGGGAGACGGTCATCCCGTACACCGGGTACGGCACGACGTCGTGGGTCCGGGTGCTGGCGCGGGTGGTCCTCAGCGACCCGAGGGACAGCGAGCGCGGCCCCGAGGAGGGACCGCTCAGGCCTCTGCAGGAGGGCATCCGGGGCTGGCGGAACTTCACGAGCCCGCCGGTCGCCGACGCCGTCGTGCGGGTGACCATCGGGGATACCGTGCACGAGGTCGGGGCGGACCACGGCGGCGTGGTCGACGCCCGGATCCAGGTGGCCCTGGAGGCCGGGTGGCACACGGTCTCGATGCAGTCCGGGCAGTCCAGGTCCGTGGAGGCGCCCGTGCGTATCGTGTCCGACCGCGCGGAGTTCGGCGTCGTGTCAGACATCGACGACACCGTCATGGTCACAGCACTTCCCAGGCCGTTCCTGGCGGCGTGGAACACCTTCGTCCTCGACGAACATGCCCGGACCCCCACCCCGGGGATGGCCGTGCTCTACGAGCGGATCGTGCGCACGATCCCCTCGGCGCCGGTGCTCTACCTCTCCACCGGTGCCTGGAACGTGGCGCCGGCCCTGTCGAGGTTCCTCTCGCGCAATCTGTACCCGGCGGGTCCCAAGCTCCTCACCGACTGGGGCCCCACGCGTGACCGCTGGTTCCGCAGCGGCCAGCAGCACAAGCGGTCGGCTCTCGAGCGGCTCGCCGAGGAGTTCCCGGGCGTCCGATGGCTGCTGGTGGGAGACGACGGCCAGCACGACGAGGCCATCTATTCCGACTTCGCCCAGCGCCATCCGGAGAACGTCCGGGCGATCGCCATCCGGCAGCTGTCCGTCGGCGAGGCCGTGCTCGCGGGTGGCCGCTCCAAATCCGGCGTACGGGCCACACCGGGAGTTCCGTGGATCTACGCTCCCGACGGCGCAGGAATGTCGGTGGAGCTCGAGAAACTGGGGGTCATCGTCGGCGAGACCCGTTCTGCCGGAGAACCCGAGGAGACCCACTGACCCTGCCCGAAGGACCACAGATGACGCCCAGAACGTATCCGGCACTCTCCTACGAGCTGTATCCGCCGCGCAACGCGAAGGCTGTGGGCCCCCTGTGGGCCACCATCCGCCGGCTGGAGGCCACGCGCCCCGACTTCGTCTCGGTCACCTACGGTGCTGCGGGAAGCAACAGGGAGGCGGCGATCGACCTCCTGCGACGGCTGCTGACGGAGACAACGCTGAAGCCGCTGGCTCATCTGACGAGCGTGGGGAGCAGCCGGGCCGAACTCGTCGGGATCATCGAGCGGCTCCTCGGCGGAGGGGTCCGGGGCATCCTCGCACTGCGCGGTGATGCCCCCGACGGCGTGGAGCCCGGGTCCGGCGACGTGGAGCACGCCGACGAGCTCGTCCGGCTGATCCGCGACGTGGAAGCGCAGCGCACGGCCCAGCTCGCAGCCGGCCGGGTCTCCATCGGGGTCGCCGCCTACGCGACCCGCCATCCCGACTCTCCCAGTATCGAGAGGGACATCGAGGTACTCCTCGCCAAGGAGGCCGTCGGGGCCGATTTCGCCATCACCCAGGTGTTCTTCCACGCCTCCGACTACTCGAAGCTGGTCAGCAGGGCGGAGCGGGCCGGCGTCACCATCCCGATCATCCCCGGCGTCATGCCCATGACCAGCTCCCGTCGGCTGACGAAACTGGGCAGTCTGGCCGGCATTGACGTCGACGACGCCTTCCGGGCACGGCTCGACGACGCCGCCTCCGACGAGGAACGCCGCAGCATCGGCGTCGCGGCGACCGTCGAGCTCGCGCGCGCGGCCCTCGACGAGGGCGCCCCGGGTGTCCATCTGTACACCTTCAACGAGCATGCTGCGGCACTCGCGGTCCTGGACGCCCTGGAACTGGAGCGCCCGCCCGAAGCAGGCCTCGCGGCATCCATGTAGTACCCGGCCCGGGTTTTCTGCCGGGCGTTCTACTGGGCGGCGGTGTGCCGTGGGCCGATGCTGTGGCTGCGCAGGATGTCCGCCAGCTGGCCCATGAAGAGCCTGACCCGCGCGTCGTCGGCGTCTCCCGTGCGCAGGGCGAAGATGCTGCGGGCCAGCCTGATCTCCGGGACGTCCAGGACCACGATGCCCTCGGGTCTGTTGACCATGGCGAGCTCGGGGACGAGGGCGGCGCCCAGCCCGGCGGACGTGAGCTCGAGGCTCGCGTTGAAGTCGTCGCAGTAGGCCGAGATGCGGGGGTGGAGATTGCAGCTCGCGAAGAGGCGTTCGATCACCGTGGCATCGGCGGTCCCGGGATGATGCATGATCCAGGGCATGTCGGCGAGCTGGTCGGCACTCACGCGCGATCCGCTGCGGATGCCCCAGCTCGCGGGCAGGATGACGCGGAAATCGTCGTCGCCGATCCACTCCCGGCTGAGCGTGGACGGCCACGCGAGTCCTGCCTGTCCCACCTGGTAGACGAGGGCCAGATCCAGCTCGCCGCCGGTCCGCAGGCCCTGGATGGTGTGCGCCGGTTCCCCCACGAAGAGGCGGAGGGTGATCCCGAGGCGCTGCCACTCGGGCTGGCGCAGGAGGCGGGGGAGGGCGAAGGTCGCGAGGCTGGGAAAGATCCCGAGGCGAAGCTCGCGTGTGGTCCCAGAGTGGGCGCGGGCCGTCGAGGCGAGGAGCGCGTCGATGTCTGTCAGGACCTTCGCGGCGTGCCGGGACAGGGCCAGTGCGGCATCGGTCGGGACGGCGCTCCTTGCGGCCCGGGTGAAGAGCGTGGCGCCGGTGTCGCGCTCCAGGGCGGACATCTGCTGCGAGACCGCCGACGCCGTGTAGCCGAGGCTCGTCGCGGCAGCGCTGAAGGACCCGTGCCGGATCACCTCGAGCAGGGTGCGCAGATGGGTCGGATTGACCATCGGGATCCTCTCCACCGTGCCGGACGTCCAGGTGCTGACGGGGCGCCGTGCCGTGTTCCGTCCCGAGCCCCATCGAGCCTACCTGCGACGGGCTGCGGGGCGGGCGATGCGACCGCCCGGACGTCGTTCGCGACACGCCGTGGAAGTGCGACACGGTCGCTTTTTTCCTGTGGGGGAAGTACTCCACAGGGTGTGGGTGGAGGCATGGAGGAGCCTCCGGAACGGCTCATTCCCGGGCTTCGCGGAGCCCCCGATCTGTGGACATCGTGTGGACGACCTGCGGTGTAAATGACATACTTGTAATACATCATCTAGGGGTTCGCGCCACCGGCGTGCACTAGATGTAGTATCGAAGTACAGAACCAGCCGCTGGACGAACAGAGGCCGGGGGACGCGGGAATCCCAGGATTCCTCTCATTTCCGGGCCGTGCACCACGAAGTACACCAGCCCTCTGTCGACGCAGGACCCAGCACGTGAAGAACCAGTCAGCACAAGATTCAGCAGTAGAGAAAAAGGGGACCAGGACATGACAGTCACGGTGTACACGAAACCAGCGTGCGTGCAGTGCAATGCCACTTACCGGGCACTGGACAAAAAGGGCATCGCCTACCAGAGCGTCGATATCTCGCAGGATCCGGCAGCACTCGAGCGGCTGCGGTCCATGGGATACATGCAGGCGCCCGTCGTCGTCACGGACAACGACCACTGGTCGGGATTCCGCCCCGACAAGATCCACTCGATCTCCGACTCCGCCGTCAGCTCGGTGGCCTGACCGGTTCCCCCGGGGGAACCGCCGGGCGGCATCGGTCATGACCGGTATCACGATGGACGAGAGCAGGGTTTCCGCCGCTCCGGACGGTACCGGCTCGGCGGAAGGCCCGTTCACGGAAGCCCCCCTGATCTACTTCTCGTCGGTTTCGGACAACACACACCGTTTCGTCGGGAAGCTCGGCATCGAGGCCGCTCGGATGCCGCTGCTCACCAAGGACCCCACGCTGCGGGCAACGCGACCCTACGTGCTCGTGCTGCCGACGTACGGCGGGATCACCGGCAAGGGAGCCGTGCCCCGCCAGGTCGTGAAGTTCCTGAACGACGAGCGGAACCGGAGCCTCCTGAGGGGCGTCATCGGCGCGGGCAACACCAACTTCGGGGAGACCTACTGTCTCGCCGCCGACGTCGTCGCCGCCAAGTGCGACGTCCCCGTACTGTACAGATTTGAAGTCATGGGCACGTCCGAGGACGTGGACCGAGTAACCAACGGATTGGAAGAGTTCTGGACATGAGTGTTGTAGAGACCGAGACAGGAGCGCCCGCCGCGACGGCGGCCCGCTTCAAGGACATGGGATACCACGAGCTCAACGCCATGCTCAATCTGTACGGGCCCGACGGCGAGATCCAGTTCGAGGCCGACCGCGAGGCCGCACACCAGTACTTCCTGCAGCACGTGAACAACAACACGGTCTTCTTCCACGATCTCGAGGAGAAGCTGGACTACCTCGTCAAGAACGAGTACTACGAGCGCGAGACCCTCGACCAGTACACGATGAACTTCGTCCGAGACCTCTACAAGCGCGCCTACGCCAAGAAGTTCCGCTTCGAGACGTTCCTCGGCGCCTTCAAGTTCTACACCTCGTACACGCTGAAGACCTTCGACGGGAAGCGCTACCTCGAACGCTACGAGGACCGCGTATGCATGGTCGCCCTGCACCTGGCGCGCGGCAACGAGCAGCTCGCCGAACAGATGGTCGAGGAGATCATCGACGGTCGTTTCCAGCCGGCCACGCCCACCTTCCTCAACGCCGGCAAGCGCCAGCGTGGTGAGCTGGTCTCCTGCTTCCTGCTCCGTATCGAGGACAACATGGAGTCGATCGGGCGCTCCATCAACTCCGCCCTGCAGCTCTCCAAGCGCGGCGGTGGTGTCGCATTCGCCCTGACCAATATCCGCGAGGTCGGCGCGCCGATCAAGCAGATCGAGAACCAGTCCTCCGGCGTCATCCCCGTGATGAAGCTCCTCGAGGACAGCTTCTCCTACGCCAACCAGCTCGGCGCACGCCAGGGTGCCGGCGCGGTGTACCTGCATGCCCACCACCCCGACATCAACCGCTTCCTCGACACCAAGCGGGAGAACGCGGACGAGAAGATCCGCATCAAGACGCTCTCCCTCGGCGTCGTGGTCCCGGACATCACCTTCGAGCTCGCCAAGCGCGACGAGGACATGTACCTGTTCTCGCCGTTCGACGTCGAGAAGGTGTACGGCATGCCGTTCTCCGACATCTCGGTGACCGAGAAGTACTACGAGATGGTGGACGACGCCTGCATCAAGAAGACCAAGATCAAGGCGCGTGAGTTCTTCCAGACCCTCGCGGAGATCCAGTTCGAATCCGGCTACCCGTACATCATGTTCGAGGACACCGTGAACCGGGCCAACCCGATCGACGGCAAGATCATCATGAGCAACCTGTGCTCCGAGATCCTCCAGGTCTCCGAGCCCACCACGTACAACGAGGACCTGTCCTACGAGAACACGGGCAAGGACATCTCGTGCAACCTCGGGTCGCTGAACATCGCGAAGACCATGGACTCGCCGGACTTCGGTCGGACCATCGAGACGTCCATCCGCACGCTGTCCGCCGTCTCGGACATGAGCCACATCAACTCGGTGCCCTCGATCGCGAAGGGCAACGACGCCTCGCATGCCATCGGCCTCGGCCAGATGAACCTGCACGGCTATCTTGCCCGCGAGCGTGTGCACTACGGCTCCGAGGAAGGGCTCGACTTCACCAACATCTACTTCTACTCCGTGGTGTACCACTGCATCCGGGCGTCGAACCTGATGGCGATCGAGACCGGCACCACCTTCGCCGGCTTCGGGAAGTCGAAGTATGCCAGCGGTGAGTTCTTCGACAAGTACACCGATCAGGTGTGGGAGCCGGCGACGGCGCGCGTGCGTGAGCTCTTCGCAAACGTGCACATCCCCACGCAGGAGGATTGGCGTGCGCTGAAGGCCTCCGTCATGGAGCACGGCATCTACAACCAGAATCTGCAGGCCGTCCCGCCGACCGGATCCATCTCGTACATCAACAACTCGACGTCGTCGATCCACCCGGTGGCGTCGAAGATCGAGATCCGCAAGGAGGGCAAGCTGGGCCGCGTGTACTACCCGGCGCCGTACCTCACCAACGACAACCTGGAGTTCTACCAGGACGCGTACGAGATCGGCTTCGAGAAGATCATCGACACGTACGCGGCTGCCACGCAGCACGTCGACCAGGGCCTGTCGCTGACGCTGTTCTTCAAGGACACCGCCACCACGCGGGAGATCAACAAGGCCCAGATCTATGCCTGGCGCAAGGGCATCAAGACCATCTACTACATCCGTCTCCGCCAGCTCGCGCTGGAAGGGACGGAGGTCGAGGGTTGCGTTTCATGCATGCTGTAGGCAACTAAATCGGTCCGGTCGGGCAGTCAGCCCGGCCGGGCTTCCGGCACACCAGGCAGTACCCACGCAGAGAAGGAACACCCCCATGAGCGAGAAGCTGAAGCTCGTAGACCAGGTCCAGGCCATCAACTGGAACCGTATCCAGGACGACAAGGACGTCGAGGTCTGGAATCGCCTGGTGAACAACTTCTGGCTGCCCGAGAAGGTGCCGCTGTCCAACGACGTGCAGTCGTGGGCCACGCTGACGCCGGATGAGCAGCAGCTCACCATGCGGGTGTTCACGGGTCTGACGCTGCTCGACACGGTGCAGGCCACCGTGGGCGCCGTCAGCCTCATCCCGGACGCGATCACGCAGCATGAGGAGGCCGTCCTCACGAACATCGCGTTCATGGAGTCCGTGCACGCCAAGAGCTACTCGTCGATCTTTTCCACGCTGGCCTCCACCAAGGAGATCGACGAGGCGTTCCGCTGGTCCACCGAGAATGTGAACCTGCAGAAGAAGGCGCACATCGTCACCGACTACTACCGGGGTGATGATCCGCTGAAGCGGAAGGTGGCCTCGACGCTGCTGGAGTCCTTCCTGTTCTACTCGGGCTTCTACCTGCCCATGTACTGGTCCTCACGGGCCAAGCTGACGAACACCGCGGATCTGATCCGCCTGATCATCCGTGACGAGGCCGTGCACGGCTACTACATCGGGTACAAGTTCCAGCGCGGTCTGGAGAGTGCGACGCCGGAGCGCCGTCAGGAGATCAAGGACTACGCGTTCGAGCTGCTCTTCGAGCTGTACGAGAACGAGGTCCAGTACACCCACGATCTGTACGACTCAGTGGGCCTGGCCGAGGACGTCAAGAAGTTCCTGCACTACAACGCCAACAAGGCGCTCATGAACCTGGGCTACGAGGCGATGTTCCCGTCGTCGGTCACCGACGTGAACCCGGCGATCCTCTCGGCGCTCTCACCGAACGCGGACGAGAACCACGACTTCTTCTCCGGTTCCGGCTCCAGCTACGTCATCGGCAAGGCCGTGAACACCGAGGACGAGGACTGGGACTTCTAGGGACGACCCTGTACGCTTGTGAGATTCGGCTCGAGAGAGCCTGGAAAGGCCCGGCTCTGCGGACGACCGCAGCTCCGGGCCTTTTCTCTGCATCCCCCGAGCGAGCAGTAGAACGCAGGGGTCAGCGTAGACGGATCAACGGATGTGGAAGCCGGCCTGTGTCACCGGCACGATGTCCGCTCTGCCGCCACCACAGTCGGCTGCTCCGGGTCCTATCCGGGGGAGCGAGAAGTTCTGCTCGCCTTCAGTGTCGAGAGTGAAAGCCACCATCTTGCCATCCAGGACGACGCCGGAGGCTGTCTCTCCCTTCGTGATCGTTCCGCTCACCTCTGTTCGACCCTCGTCGAACTCCAGGCATGTCACCCGTGCCGTGAAGCGGGACAGTCCTGACGGGCTGTGGTGGGTGAAGGACAGGTTCCCTGTGGCCGTACCGTCGCTGCCGACTTTGCCCTGGACCGAGAGCCTCCGCTGGTCCTCCGGCAGTGAACTGACAGCAGCCCCATTGATGCGGGACGCTCCGTGCGCAGCGGTGCCGGAGTTGGTCCGGGGCGCTCCGGGATCGTATGCGAATGAGGCCTGGATAGCCGGCAGGAGTCGTCCTTCAGTGTGCAGTACTGACCCGGAGTCCACGAAGCTGCGTGGGAGCGAGGCAGAAGAAGAGGTCCCGCTGTCCGGGAGCCCACGGTTCCTCGACGGCTTTCCCCCAGAGCGTCGTCAGCAGGCCCGGGTCCTCCACACGGGTCACAGGACCGTTCGCCAGGATGCTCCACCCGCTGTGTGTCTCCTTGTTCACCTGGTCGACCTGGAAAGCTGCACGGCCCAGATCGCTGGTGGCGATGATTCCGTCAGCAGAGGTCCGGAAGTAGATGCGTTCGTCCAGCACCACGTAGTGCACGGGGAAGATGTCGAGCAGGCCGTCCCGGAAGAAGCCCAGGCGTCCCGTCGACCGGGTGCTCGCGAGTGCCCAGCACTCCGAGGGCGGCAGCGCGTCGGACGCGCGGAGAGTACCGGGCGTGCCCCAGGACGAGTCCTCGGCGGCGGTCACTGCCCCACCTGCTCGGAGGATGCAGCGGCACGAACGACGGACGGGACGAACGCACGTCCGCTGATCGAGTCCGGGACGAGCCGCATGAAGCGGTCCGTCCTCCCGCTCTCCCAGGGGTGGAGGGGTAGTTGCACCGTGTCCATGAGCTCAGCGGTGACGGCGATGGTGGACGTGTGCCCCTTCACGACGACGCTCCACATCATCTCCTGGTCGCCACCCCACTCCGTGGTCCCGGGAGCCAGACGGCCGTCGGCTTCCAGGGCCGATGCTGCCTTCTCCGCAGCGGACGACTTGGTGCCCTCGGAGGTCCTGTAGATGAGACTGCCGTGGTCCACGACGAAGTTGATGGGAAAGATTTCCGGTCGGTCGTCGACGCACAATGCCAGACGGCCGAACGGGGCGGTGCGAAGGAGTGCCCAGCATTCGTGCGCGGGAAGAATTTTGGTGGAGGTGGGTTGAGGGTCCATAGCGTGACACTATGAAAGTGCTGTCGGTGCGGCTAGGGTCCTGAGGCCCTATCCAGGACGCAGCGGGTAGGAGAAGTGCAGTGGCATCACGAGCAGAACAACCGTCCCTGATCTCCCCGGACGCGGGTTTCGGTTCCGGAACTCCTGCGGGAATAGGCAATCTCCTGAGTGCCTTCGGAGCCACGGCCGACAATCTGGAGCTGGACACCGTCCTCGAGCGCGTGACGGCGGCGGCGTGCCAGCTGGTGGACGCCCGCTTCGGCGCGCTGGGTGTCATCGGCCCGGACCGGATGCTGAGCCAGTTCATCACCGTGGGCCTGCAGGACGACGAGATCCGGCGCATCGGTCCGCTTCCGGAGGGCCACGGGGTCCTGGGGCTGCTCATCACCGAACCGCACCCATTGCGACTGCACGATCTCCGACAGCATCCTCGCGCGGCGGGCGTTCCTGAGCATCACCCGCAGATGACCTCGTTCCTGGGCGTTCCCATCCGTATCCACGGGACCGTCTTCGGCAATCTCTATCTGACGGAGAAGAACGGGGGCGCCGACTTCTCGGACACCGATGAGCAGCTCCTGGTGGCACTGGCAGCGGCGGCCGGCGTCGCCATCGAGAACTCGCACTTGTTCGACGAGGCGACGCGCAGAACGCGCTGGCTGCAGGGGGGCCTGGACGCGGCCCGCGAACTCCTGGAGCAGAACGACGCCTCCCGCAACGACTTCGAGGTCCTGACCCGTCACGCACTGAGTGCATCGAACAGCTCCCTCGCGGTGATCCTCCGCGACTTCGGGCACGACCGCGGTCTCATCTGCGAGGCGGCGGAAGGCGAGCTCGCCGGGGTGTTCCTGGGCCGGTCGAGCGCCGAGAGTGCTCTCCTCGAGGGGTTGACCAGCAGCTCGGACCCTCTGCTCCTCACGGCGGACGACGCCGCGCGGCTGCTCCCCGGCGCCCCTCGGGGAACGCTCGACACGGCCCTGTGTACCCTGCTCACGGGCACGGAGGAACGCCAGTTCCTGCTCCTCGGACGCTCGGCGCCCTGCCCGCCGTTCTCCCGCGTGGACCACGAGATGATGCGATCCTTCACCTCGCACGTGTCCCTGGCGCTCGAGTTGCTCGGTGCCCACCGCCGTCGCGAGCAGCAGGCGGTCTTCGGTGACCGTGACCGCATCGCGCGCGACCTGCACGACCTGGTGATCCAGCGCCTCTTCGCCACCGGCCTCAGCATCCAGAGCCTGCGCAAGTACCTCACCGACAGCGAACCGTTGAACAGAATCACAGCCGTGACGTCGGAACTCGACTCGACGATCAGGGAACTGCGCGACACCATCTACTCACTGCGGTCGGTCCCGCAGATCACGCCCACCTTCACGTCCAGTATCTTCGCTCTGGTCGCGGAGGCCTTCGACGGTCACGAGCTCGAACCCGTGGTGCAACTGTCCGGCCCGGTGGACACCGTCGTGGACGAGGCCGTCGCGGCGCATGTGAGGGCAGTCCTCCTCGAGGGGCTCTCGAACGCGCTGCGGCACGCCCACGCTGCATCGATCACGGTGACGCTCCGGGCCCAGCCGGAGCGGCTGGAACTGACGATCGCCGACGACGGTCGTGGCTTCGAGCACCTGCCGGCGCCGGGAGGATTGGAGAACATGCGGCGTCGGGCCGAGCTGTGCGGCGGTGACCTGGACATCCGCAGTGCGCCCGGGGAGGGGACCGTCGTCCGCTTCGCCGTACCCCTGAAGGGCTAGCGAAGGGGAGAGGCGGAGCGGGAGACGAAGACCGCCGCCTGGGTACGGCTCTGGAAGCCCAGCTTCGACAGGATCGACGACACGTAGTTCTTCACGGTCTTCTCGGCCAGGAAGAGCGCCGCGCCGATCTCCCGGTTCGTGAGGCCGTCCCCGATCAGGGTGAGCACCTTCTTCTCCTGTGTGGTCAGCCCGGCGAGGCGGAGATCCTCCGCCGGTGCGTCGAACAGCCCCTTGATGATCCGATCCTTCATGCCGGGTTCGAAGAGAGACTCACCAGCGGCAGCCCTGCGCACCTTGCCGACGAGATCGGAGCCGAGGATCTCCTTCAGGATGTATCCGGAGGCGCCGGCGAGCACCGCTCCCCGCAGAGCCTGGTCGTCGTCGTAACTGGTCAGGATGACGCACGTCAAGGACGGGTCGATCGAGCGCACGTCCCTGCACACCTCGATACCCGAGCCGTTCGGTAGACGAGCGTCGAGAATCGAGATGTCCGGAGCGAGGGCCGGGATGCGTCGGGCGGCCTCCTCGGCGGAGCCGGATTCGCCCACGATCACGCAACCCTGCGCCTCGAGCAGTTCACGTAGCCCCAGGCGCACCAGCTCGTGGTCGTCGAGCAGGAACACTGTCACGTCTTTCATGCGCTGGTTGTCCTCATTCCTGATATCCCACTCCTGAACCGGCTTCCCACTCCTGAACCGGTTTTCCACTCCCGAACCGGGCGAACGGTCGTTCGTACCTCGAATCGCTGCGCCGGGGTCATGCCCTTTTCGATGATGGACCTCGCCGTCAGCCCTGCACAGGGTCCAACGTCCCGGTCCCTCCAGCCACATACCGGGCCCTTTGGCCCTAGTGGCGGCCCGGGGAGTGGGCGAGCATCACTGAAGTACGTTCACGCCGAAGTAAGGATAACCATGACCACGAATTCTGCACCGCATCCCCGCACCATCGTCGTCGGCGTCGACGGCTCTGCCTCCTCGGTTGCCGCACTGCAGCTGGCTGCGAGCCTGATACCGCTCGCCGGGGACGTCATCCACGCCGTGTCGGCCTGGCAGCACCCCTTCGTGCTCAGTCCCTACACGCCGATGGAGTGGAACTACGAGGAGATGTCGCAGAAGGCCCTGGATCAGGCCCTGGTCGAAGCCTTTCCCGACGGGCCCCCTGCCGGTCTCGAGAGCCGCACGGTCCAGGGGTCGCCCGCTGCCATCCTCATCGAGGAGTCCAAGCACGCGTCGATGGTGGTGGTGGGTTCACGAGGGCACGGTGGCTTCGCCGGGCTTCTGCTCGGATCCGTCAGCTCGGCCGTCGCCGAACGGTCCGCCTGTCCGGTCCTGGTGTCCCATGGAGCCCCTCAGCTCGCCGAGGGGCAGCCCGTAGCACTGCCGTCGTCGGACGTGACGGCATGAGCGGCGGTCGCTCCGGCGTCGGAGGCGCGCACCAGAGGCCCGTGATCGTCGGGTTCGACGGCTCCGAGGACTCGCGCCGCGCAGTCCAGTGGGCCGCGCGGCATGCCGTGGCCGCGGGACTGCCACTCGTCGTCGCGCACTGCTGGGTGTGGCCCCTGTTCACCCAGAATCTGGGCCCGGTGACGTACGTCGAGGACAGTGGACTCCAGCGAGAAGCGGAGAAGACGGCCGCGGAGGGTCTGGAGTTGGCTCTGCAGACGGAGCCGGACGTGGACGCGAGCGTGCGGCTGGTCGCCGGGTTCCCGTCGGAGATGCTGACGCGACTCTCCACCGAGGCCTCTCTGGTGGTGACCGGTACGCGAGGCCTCGGAGGCTTCACCGGGCTGCTCGTCGGCTCGGTCAGTCTCCACCTCGCCGCCAGCGCGTCCTGTCCGATCGCGGTCATCCGCGATGAGCATGCGGGGCAGGGGGATATTCTGGTCGGCGTCGACGGCTCACCCGAGAGCGAGCGCGCGGTACTGACGGCCGTCGAGCTTGCGAGGACGCTGCAGACTTCCTTGCGCGTCCTCCATGTCCGGGCCTACGGGCGCAATGTACCCACGCGGCTCGACGAGCCGTCCGAAGACCCCATCATCCAGCAGGCCCTCGATCTTCTTCCGCCGGACAGCGACCTCGGCGTGACCGTCGAGTCGCTCTCCGATCCGTCCGTCCCGGGAGTGATTGTCCACCACGCACGCGGGAGCGCCTGCGTGGTGCTGGGGGCGAAGGGGCGCAACACCATCGGCGCCAGGCTCGGCTCGGCGGTCCATGCCGTCCTGCACCACGCCAAGGGCAATGTGATCGTGGTCCGCTGAGGCGACGCACCAGCCTCACCGGGCCGGAGGGCCTGCTCCGCCATTAGGGGCAGATTCCGCATGAAACGGGGACTTTCTGCCCTAGTTCCCCGACGCCACTCGGGATTGGATGAGGGTAGATCGCCCTCGCGGCGATCCGATCGACGTTCGACGAGGGGGACCCGCACCATGACCAGCATCAGTGAGATCTGGGCGTTGCTCGACACCGACGTCCAGCAGTGGCTCCTGGACAATCCCGGAACGCGCGTGCTGCCCCGGCTCTACGTCAATCACGTTCCGGCCGGCGGGCCGGAAACGGGTCAGTGTCTGCGCCTCGACGAGCACGGCGACTACTGGCTGACGCCGGAGGAGATGGTGTTTCTCACCGCCAGAAGGCAGGAACTGGTTCCAGGGAAGCAGGACACCGTGGGAGCGGACAGCGGTGGCGGCGAGTCCACCCGGACCGGGGAAGCGCTCGATCGATGACGCCTCCTGCGGATCAGGTTCGTGCGCCGTTGCAGGTCGTGCCGCCCCCCGCCACCCTCGAGGACGTCGATGATCAGCGCGAGCCGGAAGGTCCTGGCGGGAGTGATAGGCAACGACGTCGAGAGTTGACTGTTCACCCGTCGGCGGGACGGCAGAAATTGCGTATCCTCGTCCAGATCGACGCGGAGAGCGGATGTGTCCGCATCGAGGTGCGAGGGTGTTTGACGCCCCTGAACATTCACGGCCTCGATCTGGTGGTCTGCCGCGCCAGCACCCTGGGTCGTGAATCGTGCATAATCGTCGATCTCTCACAGGCGAGCCAGTGGGAGGGGATGGATACCTGGTTGCAGCCAGAGGCGATCAAACGCCGGCTGAATCACGTGTCCCGCAACTCCATGGGTGAGCGCCTCCGGATCGTCCCCATGGCTGGACCAGTGGATGCTTCGGTGTCACTACCGACGGCGTCCCTCCCGACGAAAGGAACACCATGAGAGCACTTCAGTACCGAACGATAGGCGCTGCACCTGAGCTCGTCGATATTCCAACGCCGACGCCGGGCCCCGGCCAGGTCCTCGTGAAAGTGACCGCGGCGGGCGTGTGTCACTCCGACGAGTTCCTGATGAGCCTGCCGGAGGACCAGTACACGTACGGTCTTCCGCTCACGCTCGGGCACGAGGGGGCGGGGACGATCGAGGCTGTAGGACCGGGTGTCACCGGCCTGACCATCGGGGAATCGGTGCTGGTGTACGGGCCGTGGGGTTGTGGTCGGTGCTACCCCTGCTCCAAGGGGGAGGAGAACTACTGCGAGAAGGCGGCGGCACTGGGCATCAGACCCCCGGGGCTGGGAGCTCCGGGTGCCATGGCGGACTACCTGCTCGTGGACGATGCGCGACACCTCGTCCCACTGGGCGATCTCGATCCCGTCGCGAGCGTGTCGTTGACCGACGCCGGGCTGACCCCGTACCACGCCATCAAGAAGTCCCTGCCGAAGCTCGTCCCTGGCTCGGTGGCCGTGGTGATCGGCGCCGGTGGACTGGGGCATGTGGCCATCCAGATCCTGCGAGCCATGGCTCCGTGCACCGTCATCGCCGTCGACACGTCGGAGGAGAAGCTCGAGTTGGCCCGAGCGGTCGGCGCCCATCACGCGGTCACCTCCGACCAGCGAGCAGAGGAGCAGATCCTGGGACTGACCGGCGGGCGGAAGGTCGACGTCGTCTTCGATTTCGTGGGGATCGATCCGACCACCGAGCTTGCGTCCCGGCTCGTCGGGGTCGGCGGCGACATAGTGATCGTGGGCGTCGGACCGGGCACCGTCGAGGTGGGCTTTTTCTCGACGCCGTGGGAAGCCTCTGCCCGTGCACCCTACTGGGGGTCGCGCTCCGAACTGATGGAGGTGGTGGAGCTGGCTCGTGCAGGGAGGATCAGCGTCGAGGTGGAGACCTTCTCCCTCGACGAAGGACCCGAGGCGTACGAGAGGCTCAAGGCCGGCACCGTTCGCGGCCGTGCCGTCATTGTCCCCTGACGAGGGTGAGGAGCTGCTGAGTGGGAGTTCACAGGAGATACCTGACTCCGCCGCGGATAGACGAACTGAATGCAGGCTCCAGCTCTTTTCCGGCCAGCTCACGCGGCAAGCGGCTCTGAGCGTCGGCCGATATGCCGTTGCGCCTTCAGTCGCCGCCGCATGAGGCGGTTGCCATGGAGTGCTGCTCCGACGGAGCAATTTGGGTCGCTGCCTAAGAGCGGAGGCGCGAGGGATCTGTACGTGTGGCCGGTCGGCGTGCGGAGGTCAATGGTATGCCTTGGGCCGGAACGGGTCGAGGATCTCCAACCGGCAAGTTCCTTGGTGTGGTTGCAGGCCTCGCAGAGACCGGCGCCGTTCAAGAGACTCGTCGATCCGCCGTGGTGCCACGGAACGATGTGATCGTGATGCCTGATCGGCGCGTCGCAGTACGGTGTTCGGCAGGTATGGTCCCGGATCTCCAGGAAGCGACGCTGGGCATGCGTGAAGAGCCGGGAGCGGGAGTCGACGCCGAGGAGATCCCCGCTTGCGGGGGCGGTGAACAGGCGTCGGAGGAAGACGTGGAGCTCCTGCCCACACGGATCCGTCTCCGCGCAGACCATCTCCCTGGCCCACCCGGCAGGAACCACACCGTAGCCGTTGAGTCTGGCCGGCTCGCTGTCGCCCTGGAACAGCGTGCGGTCCGTCATAACGAGCTGGATCTCCACGCTCGATACGCCGCCGCGAACGCCCGTTGTGCGTTCCACCAGGGTGTCGGCCATGAGCTGGCCTCGGCCGCGCGGATCGCCCCGAGCCCGGAGCGAATCGGTGTGCCGGGTCAGCTCGGCATAGACCGCCACTGCCTCGGCGACGGGTAGCAGCGCGGTCAGGTAGGCCATGGTGTCGGGTGCCGGACGCAGACTGACGTAGCGCTCGCCGGCCGCATGCCGTGCCCGGTCGGTCACCGATCGGGGATCCCGGCGGTAGGTCGCCGTGCGCGCTGCGGCAATGAGTGCTCGATCGCCGGCCCCATTGAATGTGCCGGCGTCGGCGGCGAGCTCTTCGTCGACGGCGCAGCGGTCCGCGGCGCTCAGGCACGCGGTTTCCCGGACCAGCAGGGTGGCGCGCCATTCGTTGAGTTGTCCGGTCTCGAGTGCAGTAAGGGTATGAGGCATCTCGATGACGAGCGCATGGGCCAGGCCGAGCAGTCGGTTGCCGCGGGACGGGGACTGCCTGCGGGCCAGCGCCAGCTGAGCGCTGACTCCTTCGCCCTGCTTCGCCGCGGGTACACCCGCGGCCGCCTGTTCGCGCCGCTGGGCGAGATCGAAGGCGACGGCCGCGCGCGCGTGCATCGCCGCGATTGCGGAGGTGAGGTCCTCGAGTCCGCGGATCTGGTCGATCAGCTCCGCGCTGTCACCGGCGAGACGGAGGGACGCGACGTCGGAGATGAGCCCCCGGACGTCCGCGGGGCCGGCGTCACGGGAGGTTGAGTCTCGGCGAGCGGTGACTTTCTCCTGCGGTGCTTCCCGGCTGCTGTCCATGATCTATTTTCGCGTGCACCACTGACATTATGAGGTTCGCGGAAGAGGTTATCCACAGCCAGACTCAATGGCGTCGAGGCGGAATCACGCGGCCTAAAAAGTATGGAACAACAATTCGTCAGCTTCGCCGTTCAGGGAGTCGAACCGAAGGGAGCGCGGCTATCAGGTCGTCAGTTTGCCCAGTCGGTGTCTCAGCTTCGCCTCCCGTCCGGGATCTTCTCCGGAGTCCTTCGTCGTCGTGATGTACTCCTGCCCGTAGGTCCTGAGCAGCATGTCATCGACCACTCGTACGTGACCGGCGGGGAAACGGTACGACATCCTCCGGTCGATCTCCTCCCAATCGACGTCCTCGATCAGACGCCTGAGGGAGTCGACGGTATTGATGCCCATCGAATCGAGCAGCGTCAGGAGCCAGTCGTACTGATCTTTGCGGCTCCGCGGATGGTCGGGTATTACTTCCGCGAGCAGCTCGGCGAGCACGTCAGCTGTCAGATCCGGCTCGCCCTGATGGGAGTCCGCAGCATTCGTGGCCTTTTCCACGGCTGCGGCTGAATGTATCTTGACGAACTCGTCGTCGGCCAGCTCTATCAGTCCGGAGGCCAGCGTGAAGGCCCTGTTGATAGCGGGTGACACCTCGCCCAGTGCCTTGTAGCGCACATCGTGCTCGAACTCCGCCCAGGCATGCTGGAGGACGGTCTTGATCTGCACCTCGAATCGCTGTCCGACACAGGCTGCGCATCCCGGCGGAGTGTTGGCTGACGGCACCTGCAGCACCAGGTGATGCGCCGCATATCCGACGACGCCCTCCTTCATCTGCTGTGCCTTCTTGTCGATGTTCTCGACAACCAGAAACTGACCGGTCAGAGCGGCGACAACATTGGCGACGTCAGGCTGGATGTAGGTGATGATGCGGACGCCGAGGATGTCGTCAAGATCGTCGATTCCGTTCCTGTATTTGGCCTGCCCGCGCGCGTCGGTCTTCTGTAGTTTTTCTCTAGTGGAATCGACGCTCTTCACGCGGCTCTCGATGAGGTGGTAGTTCAGTCCGTCATCTCGTAGTCGTGCTCGAATAGCATCGGCGATGGCGTCGAGAGAGGAACCCAGGTTCTGTTGGTCCATTGCCAGCCTCGCTAGCTGCAGATCGATCAGGCGTTCCTGCTAGTCGGCCGTCATAAGCGCGCCTCCGCGAAGCGCGGCGCCATGGATTCCATCTGCTCCATGACCAGCTTGATCGCAGCGGGCTGCTTGTCGGGCGGGTAGCCGTACTTGACCAGCAGGCGCTTGATGGAGGACCGCAGTTTTGCCCGGACGTCGTCGCGCACCGTCCAGTCCGTGCGCACGTCGCGACGCATCACCGAGACCAGGTCACGCGCGATGTCGGCCAGGATTCCTTCGCCCTGGACCTCGACGGCCGAATTGTTCGCGGAGACGGCGTCGTAGAAGGCAAGTTCGTCGGAGTTCAGCGGGGGAGTGAAGTGTGTGCCGCGATTGCCCTCCTTCGCCACCTCCCGGGCGAGCTCCACCAGTTCGGCGATGACCTCGGCCGAGGTGAGCTGCTGGTTCGTGTACTTCTTCATCAGATCGGTGATGCGCTCCGAGAAATTGCGCTGCCGGATGATGTTGTTCCGGGTGGTGGCGGCCGATTCGTCGGCGATGAGCTTCCGGAGCGCCTCGATGGCCAGCTGGGGGTTCCGCGCCTGCTGGGTCCTCGCGATGAACTCCGGGGTCAGATCATCCAGCGACGGCTTGGGCATGCCGGCTGCGGCGTAGATGTCGAGGATCTCCCCGGTGGACGTCGACGTCGCGATCAGGTTCCCGAGGAGCCGCTGGATGTCCTCGGGGACGGGCTCGCCCGACGCCTGACGGTCCGCGGCGTCGAACTTGGCCATCCAGACGCGGGTCTCCTCGTAGAACTTCACCTCCGGCAGCAGCGGTGCCATGCTCTCCGCTCCCGAACACAGCGCCCACGCACGGGACAGCTGGCCGGACAGGCGCCGGTAGGCGGCCGCGACCGTCTCGCCGTCGTCGGCCGGTGCGGACGACGCCGGCTCCCGGAGATGGTTCACGGCACCCGTCACCGCCGTCAGATAGGCCTTCGGCCCACCGCGCAGCAGCACCGAGCGCCAGTCGTAGCCGGCGAGCAGTGCGGCGATCCTGCCGACAAGGTCGGTGGTCACCTCGATCGCGTCGTCGATGCTCCTGCCGACCGGCTTGTTCTGCTGATCCTCCGCCGTGTATTCGGCCAGCGCCTTCGAGAGATTCTCGGCCAGCGGAGCGAATGCCACCAGCAGGCCGTCCTCCTTGCCGCGGAAGGTCCGGTTGACCCGGGCCAGGGTCTGCATGAGCAGGGCGCCGCGCAGCGGGCGGTCGAGGTAGAGAGTGTGCAGGGGAGGGGAGTCAAAACCGGTGAGCATCATGTCCTTGACGATCACCAGCTCGAGCTCGTCGTCCACGTCCTTGAGGCGTTCCTTGACCAGCGCGTTCGCGGAGTCGCGGCGCACGTGGTCGGCAATGGGTCGCGGATCCGACGCCGTACCCGAGTACACCACCTTGATCCGCCCGCGGGACAGGTCCTCCGAGTGCCAATCAGGACGGAGGGCCACGATGGCGGCGTAGAGATTCGCGCAGATCTCGCGCGTGCCGCCGACGATCATGGCCTTGCCGGGGGCCTCGATGAACTTCGCCATCCGGTTGCGGCGGTTCTCCCAGTGCTCCACGAGATTCGCGGCGAGGGTGGCGATGCGCTCCGGCGCCCCGTATACGGCATTGACGACGGCGACGCTCGCTTCGATGCGGGCGCGCTCGGTGACGTCGAGACCCTGGGTGAGCTCGTCGGCGGACCGGTCCAGGTCCTCCTCCGTGACCCCGGCGGCGAGTTCCACCCGGATGAGTCGGGGCTCGAAGTAGACCGGCACGGTGGCGCCGTCCTCGACCGCGCGGGAGAGATCGTAGATGTCGATGTAGTCGCCGAACACGTCGCGGGTGTTGCGGTCGTCGAAGGAGATGGGTGTCCCGGTGAAGGCGATCAGGGTGGCGTGCGGGAGGGCGTCGCGCAGATGACGGGCGTAGCCGTCGAGATCGTCGTAGTGGCTGCGGTGCGCCTCGTCCACCACCACGATGATGTTCCGCCGGTCCGAGAGCAGCGGGTGCTCGGCACCGACGTCCTTCTCGGCCTTGCTCCGGCCGAACTTCTGCAGCGTGGTGAAGTAGATGCCGCCGGTGGTGCGGTTGGAGAGCTCGTCGCGGAGTTCGGCACGACGCCGGATCTGCTTCGGTGCCTCCGGGAGCAGCAGGCTGCGGGCGAATCCCTCGTACAGCTGCCCGTCGAGCTCGTTGCGGTCGGTGATGACGACGACAGTGGGGTTCTTCAGGCGCGGATGCCGGACCACCAGATTGGTGTAGAGCTCCATCTCCAGCGACTTGCCGGAGCCCTGCGTGTGCCAGACGACGCCGGCCTTGCCGTTGCTCTCCACGGCCTGAATGGTGCTGCCCACGGCCTTGGTGACGGCGAAGTACTGGTGGGGTTTGGCGATGCGCTTCGTGAGCCCGTCGGAGCCGCCGTCGAACGCGGTAAAACTGGTGAGCAGCTGCAGGAAGCGGGTCTGGTTGTAGAGCCCGTCGAGGCTGGTCTCGAGCTGGGTGACGGCGTCGCCGTCGCGCATGAAGCCGGGCGGTACGGGCACGCCGTCGTCGTCGACGTTCCAGGGCGAGAAGTGGTTCAGGGGCGTGAACGGCGTGCCGTAGCGGGCGTCGATGCCGTCCGAGGCGAGCGTGAGGACGCAGAACCGGAAGGCGAGGGGGAACTCGCGCAGGTAGGTCTGCAGTTGTGCGTGGGCTGCGGCGACGTCCGCGTGGTGGCTGCCGGCCTTCTTGAGTTCGATGATGCTCACGGGCATGCCGTTGCAGTAGAGCACCAGGTCGAAGCGGCGCTTGTGGTCGCCCTGGACGAGGGTGACCTGGTTGACGGCGAGCCAGCTGTTCTGTTCGGGCTCGGAACTGATCAGCCGAAGGGTGGGGTTGACCTCCAGCCCGTCGGTGTCGATGTAGCTGAGCCGGTAGCCGTCCACGAGGTAGCCGTGGATCCGGTGGTTCTCCGCCAGGGCGTCGGTCGATTTGGGTGCGGTGAGCTCCGCGAGTGCCTGCTGCAGGTACTGCACGGGGACCAGCGGGTTGAACTTCTGCAGTGCGGCGAGCAGGCGCGGGCGGATCAGCAGCTCGTCCCAGGAGTCCCGTTCGCCGGTGCCGGGTGCTATCTCCTGGCCCGTGGTCGGTGCCCAGCCCAGTTCGCCGAGGGAGTCCTTGGCGATGCCCTCCCAGTCGGCCTCGGAGAATCCGATGGCCGGAATGCCGGCGGATGCTGTGCTCACGGTTGTACCCCCTGGTTGACCGGACTGGCTAGTGGTGGTGCTGGTGTTGCTGGTGCGTTCATCGGCGTTGCTGCCGTGAGCCGCGGCGTTCGAGCTGTTCCCCCAAGTGGCGTCATACCCCGGCGTCCTCCAGCGCCTTCTCGGCGTCCTTCACGCGGAGCTTGCCGGACATGAGCTGGGGGAGCAGGGCGTCGCGGGTAGCGGCAAGGGTGCGGTTCTCCGTGATGAGCATGTGAGCTGTCTCCCTCAAAGGCTCTGCGATACTCTCGAACAAATTCCGGCTGGGCCCGCTTATCAGAGGGACAAGCGCTTCTCCAAATCGTTCAGCGCGAACTGCCGGATATGCGCTGCCTTCTGCAACTGTTTCCAAGTATGCGGTGAACTCTGGACGACGCGTAAGTTCATATAAGTACGCCCAGCCGACGGTCCGCGGAGACAAGACAGCAAAGCCGGTTGAAGCCACCAACAGAGGATCTTCGGACAGATTCAGTGCATGCGATCGACGGTTCGGACGCACCGTGGACCACAGCGTATCCCCTCGCTGGACCCCTCTTCTTGCTCTCGAAGGAGCATCGTCCCAAAGTGTGATGTCGGGGAAGTCGAATGAACCAACGCCAACCGCTGCAATGTCAATGTATCGAAGCCCGGTTCCGGGTATCGGTTTAACCTTGGATGCATTGACCTGCGCGATCTCGCCGAGCGGAACCTGCTTCGTGTCGTGCTGGATAAAGGCTGAAAGTCGAGTTGCAAGAAGTTCGTCTGCAGCAGCGGCAAGCTTGGTGTTGGCGGCGATCTTGTCGTCGAGCGCCCCCAGCACCTCCGCAACCGCCTGTTGCACATGAATGGCAGGCCAGGACACTCTTAGTGGGTGTAGATGATTGCGGTTCAATGTCGGATTAGCTGATCCCGCGTCGAGCCAACTTGTATCAAATTGTTTCATAAAGTAGTAGACAAACCGCGGTAAATTACTTTTGAAGTCTTGGACCCACAGAGTAGTGTCGTGTGGCCAGTAGTGTCCCGGTAAGTAGAATACTTTCCCCAAAGTTCCCTTGCGACCGATTACTACGCCTGGCCCAGCTGCTGCGGCCGTGTCGTGAAAGCTTGCAATTCCTCCGGAAGATACAACTGGTACACCGCCAGAAGCTTGTGTTTTTCGTGTGATGTCGAAGCCTCGCTGGAAGTTGAGCACCTCCCCGAGCGTTGTGTCGCGCCACTCAGACATCGACCCGCCCCAACTGCTCCCGCACAATCTGAGCCAGCCGCTCCGACTCGTCGAACTGCTCGAACAACTCCTTCGATAACCGGGCTATCTTCTCCTCGACCGGTTCGCCGTCGTCCTCGACCTCTGCCGCGCCAACGTACCTACCCGGGGTCAGCGCATAGTCCGCCGCCTTGATCTCGGCGAGGGTGGCCGAATAGCAGAAGCCGGGCTCGTCGTCGTACGTCAGGTCTGCCTCGACAGCCGAGGTGGTGCCACGCCAGGCGTGGAAGGTACCGGCGATCCTCGCGATGTCGTCGTCGGACAGCGCACGCTCGGCACGGTCCACCATGGAGCCCAGGTTCCGGGCATCGATGAACAAGACCTGTCCCGTCCGGTCCACCGAGCCGCGTGCTCCCGCCGCCTTGTCCCTGGCGAAGAACCACGTGCACACCGGGATGCCGGTGGAGCGGAAGAGCTGGGTGGGCAGTGCCACCATGCAGGAGACGAGATCGGCCTCCACGAGCTCCGCACGGATCTCGCCCTCACCACCGGAGTTGGAGGACATGGACCCGTTAGCCATCACCACACCCGCGCTGCCACCCGGTGCGAGCTTGGAGATGATGTGCTGGATCCACGCGTAGTTCGCGTTCCCGGCCGGCGGGATGCCGTACTTCCAGCGGGGATCGGACTCGGACCGCGCCCAGTCCTTGATGTTGAACGGCGGGTTGGCCATGACGAAGTCCGCGCCTTTGGCGCCGGTGAGCTCCGGGTGCTGGTCACGCGCGAACGTATCACCCCAGCGGGAGGCGAGATTGGCGTTCAGCCCGTGGATGGCCAGATTCATCTTCGCCATCCGCCAGGTGCGCTCGTTGAGCTCCTGCCCGTACACCGAGATGTCCGAGCCCTCCTTGTGATGGGACTCCAGGAACTTCTCGGTCTGCACGAACATGCCGCCGGAACCGCAGCAGGGATCGTAGACCCGCCCGTGATCCGGCTCCAGCACCTCCACGAGCACCCGCACCACACCGGCGGGAGTGTAGAACTCACCGCCCCGCTTGCCTTCGGCCCGGGCGAACTTCTCCAGGAAGTACTCGTACACCTCGCCCAGCAGATCGCGCGCCTTGCTCACGCCCTGACCCGTGAACCGTGCGGAGTTGAGCAGATCCATCAGCTCACCGAGCCGGCGCTGGTCCACGTTGTCCCGGTTGAAGATACGCGGCAGCGTCGCCGCGAGCGAGGGATTGGCCCTCATCACGGCGTCCATGGCGTCGTCGATCAGTTCACCGATGCTCCTGGGTGCCGCTCCGTCGATCGCCGGCATGCCCTTGCCGTTCGCCGCGAGATAGTCCCAGCGTGCCTCGTCCGGCACCCAGAAGACGCCGCGCCCGGTGTATTCGTCCACGTCGTCGACGAGCTGCGAGACCTGGTCCTCGTCGAGGCCCTCGGCCTCCAGTTCGGCGACGATCTGCGTCTGCCGCTCCTCGAACGCATCCGAGACGTACTTGAGGAACACGAGCCCCAGGATCACGTCCTTGTACTGCGAGGCGTCCATGGAACCGCGCAGCTTGTCCGCGGCCTTCCACAGCGTGTCCTTGAGTTCTTTCATGGTGGACGGGGTGGCAGGAGCCTTGGTGGCTGCCTTCGTTCTCGGGGGCACTTACGCGGTTCCTTCGGTCGATACGGGATGGGTCGGCGCATCGGGCACATCGACCCCGGTGAGGGTGAGGCTTCCGCCGGCGACGCCGTCCAGGATCAGCCTAGCGAGTTCCTCCACGAGTCCGAGCCGTTCCCGCAGGGCATCCTGTTCGTGGCGCAGGCCCCGCAGCGCCGCGTGGAGCGGAGCGCGCTGCTGCTCCGGCGTCGTGCGCAGCAGCCACCGGCGCCACTCCTTCTCGGATGCGCCGAGGGCGTTGATGTCCGCGGCCACCACCTCGGCGAGCAGGCCACCGGGATCACCGGCGTCGATCCGGAATGCGCGGGCGGGAAAGACGACGACGGATCCGCCGGCGGTGTCCACCATCGCGGCCGGTCGCGGGCTGGTGCAGAACACGACGTCGCCCGGCTCGGTCAACCGGCCCCCGGGAACTTGCTGGACGAAGTCGAGCACCGGAATCCGGCGGGGCTGCGCCGTCGGGTCGAGGACTTCGGCCGGGCCGAGGAGGGCTGCGCCCCTGGCGGTCTCCTCGCTCGGAGCGTCCCAGCGATTCCCGGGCAGATAGCGCAGGGTGCGCGCGGCGAGCAGGCGTGCCACCGGGACACGCTCCGGGACGCGCCGACCCCCGGCGGGCCGGTCCGGCCCGGCAGGCACTGCGCCTACGGCAAAGCCTGCTGCTCCGAGGATCCGGTTCAGGTGCTCCGCGCGGAGGGCGTCCTCGGCTGGACTGCGTTGTGCATCTCGGTGGTGTCCGGTGTCGGTCACAAGGGATCCGGGCGCCGCGAGCAGGGATCGTGTGCGCACGAGCCGGGCGAACCGGAACGCATGCGCGCGGACGGTCGCGAGATCGCCCATGGACGCCACGAGGTCACTGACGAGGTCACGCGACACGTCCTGAGTGAGCGCTCGCTGACCGAGATCGGCCACCATGGTCCAGCGGTCGGCGATGGGCACGTCGGCGAAGGACGGGCCGAGGACCCAGAGGGCCTGCACCTCCCGGGGCCGGGACCGCAGGAGCCCGGCCGGCAACCGGACGATCGCGCGCACCCGGCCTGCGCGCAAAATGCCGGACCGGAGATCGGCCGCGTCGCGGCCCGTGACGGTGTCGCTGAGCACGCGCGCCGGCGCGAGGACCACCGCGCGCTGGTGGTCGTCCAGCCGATCGCTGATCCGTTCGATCGCGGTGAGGATCTCGGCAGTACTCATGGTGAGCTGGCCCGGCGACGGGTACTGGGCGAGGTGCACCAGCGACGAGCTGCCCTCGATCGGGTCCGCCACGGGATCGGGGCCGGTGTCCACGCCGTGGACGCGCAGCCGACGGCGGAGGAGCCGGGCCGCCGGGCCGTCGTCGTCCGACGGGACGACCCTGACCTGGTCCCTCTCGCTCAGCGCATCGACGACGGCCATGAGCACGTCGCCGCCGCCACCGGCCGCGTCGACGAAGCCTGGTTCGCCGTCGAGCCCGGCCGACAGTTCTACGGCGCTCGTGACCAGGAGCCGCTGAGCGGCATCAGTGAGCGCCGTTGCCGCGAGCTCGGGTGGACCTGTGCGGAACCGGTTGGCGAGCAGCCCTTCGAAGGCCTCGGCAGCGGTGTAGGCGCTGTCCGCGAGTCGGTCCGCGAAGTGCGCCAGGGAGACGAGGTCGCCGCCCACCGAGGCGATCTCGGAGAACAGGAACAGATCATCCGGGTCGTGGTCGTCGGCGGTATCCAGGAGCTCGTCGGTGTCGAGGTGCCCCAGCATGCCGCCGGTCAGGGCCTTCAGGGTGAGCAGGGCCGTCAGACCGTCGAAGCGTGGTCGGCTCGTCTGCTGCTCCTGCCCCTGCGCCTGGGGCCGCGCGAACGCGGCGAGGTCGGCGTCCGCCTCCGCGTTGTTGCCGCGGCCCGTCGCCGCAAGCCAGGCCGCGACCTCGTCGGCGTCGAAGTGCGGCCGGCCGTTGTCCACGACAACCGGGTCCGGGAACGGATGACCCGACCCTGCGCTTCGTGTCCGCCACAGGGAGACCACCGGTCGCTGGACATGCGCGAGCGCCGCAATATCGGTGAGCGTCATGCGCAGGGGCACCCTGTCGGAGTGCGCCGGTGTGCCGTCCATGGAAGTCCCCCTCGTGATGTATGGCTTCAGGTTAACCAGCCTCACCCGTGTACTACGGCAGAACAGTGATAACGGGTGTTATCGCAAGAGTGTGACGGTGCGACTCATTCGGCCGATAGGTTCCATCAGGTGACAGCCGGACGGTTCCGGCGTCACAGCAGCGGCGGCCCCGGCCCTGGGGGACCGGGTCCCGCCGCTGCCCGATCGTCGAGACACGAGGAGTACAGGATGAGCACGACAGAGCCGGAGTCCGACGAGCAGTGGACCACCGGAGACCAGGACGATCAAGAGGCCGGCCCGGTCCGGAGGACTCGATCGAAGGGGCTCATTCTCGGTGCGCTCGCCGCACTCGCCCTCCTCGGAGGAGCTGTCGGTCTCGGGACGACCCTGCCGGATCCGACCATGAGCGACGCCTACCTGGAGCTCGAAGACGACAGGGACGAGCTGCGGGCAGAACGGGACGGACTCCAGGCCGAGTACAACGCCGTCGAGGGACAGTACGACGCCGTACGTGCCGACTACGACGCCCTCAGCGGCGACATCGAGGACCGTGAGGCCGAAGTGGCCGCTCGCGAGGCCGACGCCGAGGAAGCGGCCGCAGAGGTCGAGGCGGCCGAGGCGGCGGTGAAGAAACGCGAGGAAGCGATCACCGCGGCCGAGGACGCCAAAGCAGCCAGCACGATCAGCGACGGCATCTGGACCGTCGGGACCGACATCGAGCCCGGCACGTATCGTTCCGCCGCCGAGGTGGGCTCCAGCTGCTACTGGGGGATCTACCGCAGCGGAAGCAACGGCGATGACATCATCGAGAACGACATCCCCGGCGGCGGCCGGCCCACCGTCACCCTCTCGGACGGTCAGGACTTCAATTCCACCCGCTGCGGCAGCTGGGAGAAGCAGTCCTGACACAGCGTTAGCAACGAGCGGCGGAGCCCGACCCGTAAGGGCAGCAGAAGGCCAGCTTCATCCTGACGGCGATCGATCCCCGGATCGAGGAATACGAGGCTGCCCACCGACGCTCCACCAGTGGAGCCATCGTTCCCCACCCCAACCGCAGGAGTCATCCATGCCTACGACCGTCAACGCCTACGCGGCACCCTCCGCCGGAGCAGACCTCATCCCGACCACCCTCGAACGCCGCAATGTCGGACCCGACGACGTGCTGATCGACATCAAGTTCGCCGGCATCTGCCACTCGGACATCCACACCGTCCGCGGCGAATGGGGACCCCAGTCCTATCCGCTGACCCCGGGACACGAGATCGCCGGTCTCGTCGCCGAGGTCGGCTCGAACGTCAGCAAGTACGCGGTAGGCGACCGCGTCGGAGTGGGTTGCATGGTGAACTCCTGCGGCGAGTGCAAGAACTGCAAGGCAGGCGAGGAGCAGTACTGCCTCAAGGGCAACACCGGGACCTACGGCGCCGAGGACCGCGACGGCAGCATCACGCAGGGCGGGTACTCCACCCAGGTGGTAGTGACTCAGGACTTCGTCCTCGGCATCCCCGAAGGAATCGAGCTCGACGTCGCTGCGCCCCTCCTGTGCGCGGGCATCACCACGTTCTCGCCCCTGAAGCACTGGGGTGCAGGACCGGGCAAGAAGGTGGCCGTCATCGGTCTGGGCGGCCTCGGCCACATGGCCGTGAAGCAGGCGGCCGCGATGGGCGCCGAGGTCACGGTACTTTCGCAGTCCCTGAAGAAGCAGGAGGACGGGCTGCGCCTCGGCGCGAAGCACTACTACGCGACGAGCGACGAGAACACCTTCAGCGATCTTGCCGGGTCCTTCGATCTGATCATCAACACCGTCAGTGCCTCGATCCCGATCAGCGACTATCTGGGTCTGCTGACCCTCGACGGCGCACTGGTGAGCGTGGGCGCCCCGCCCGAGCCGCTGCCGGTCAACGCCTTCGCCCTCATCGGCGGGCGACGCTCCTTCGCCGGATCCCTGATCGGTGGCATCCGGGAGACGCAGGAGATGCTGGACTTCTGTGCCGAGCACCACCTCGGCTCGGAGGTCGAGGTCATCTCCGCCGACAAGATCAACGAGGCCTACGAGCGCGTGATGGCCTCCGACGTCCGCTACCGCTTCGTGATCGATACCGCGACACTGAACTGATCCTCAGCCCTCGGGCCGGAGATTTGTCGCGGCCCGGCTGCCCACCTTCGCTCCGTACAGCACGAAGCCGAGGAGGGCAGCCGCTCCGGCCAGGACCGCCGTCGTGACAACGGCCAGTGGGACCGGCAGAACCGCGGGGATCGCGCTGACGATCGCACACCAGCCTGCAACGACGGTCGGTCGCTTCGCCGCCCGATGGGCGACGAGCCAGGCGTCGTCGCTCGCCATGGTCGACGGGAGCCGGATGCCGGCGATGGGGTTCCTTCCCAGCCGACCACTGGCGGCGGCACCGGCCATCCAGAGGACCAACGCTCCCGCTCCCACCATGACGACAGCCAGAACAGCTCGTGCGACAAGATCCTCGTCCATGAGGGCACCGTAGCAAGGCGGAAGCTTGTCGGGTTCACAGGTCCTTGTGACACGCCGACTGGCCGACGGCTACAACGGGTAGCGTGGCAGCACCAGGACTGGCGTGGACCACCGGAGAGGCGTGATCAGGTGAAGCAGCAATCCCGCCCGGCCACCGGCGGCACCGTGCGGGGGAGGGGTGACGCCGCAGCGGAGGCCTGGAAGCCCGGCTCGTGGACCACCCTTTCACCCGAGCTGCTGCCCGCCGCCCTGGTGTCCCTTGCCGGTTACCTGCTGCTGGTACTCCATCAAGCCGTCCTGGGGTACGGGATCCTCGTGGTTGCGCTGGGTATCGCCGCCGCCGTCTCGATGGCGTTCTTCCGCGACCTGCTCCTGATCGCCTTCGGGCTGACCGTGATGAGTCTGGTACCCATCAGCACCGATATCGGCCTCGACCATATGGGCATCATGGGAGCGGCCATGATCCTCGCCGTCGGCGTCCCCTACACGATCTCCCGCTTCGCCTATCGGGATCACGCCGTCAGCTTCCCCCTCCGCACCGGCAAGCGCTGGAGCCGGACCGAGAAGTGGTACCTGCCCGTCGTCGTCGTGATCGGGTACGCCCTGCTACCGGGTTACATGCTCGGGACGGGCGTGTACACGAACTGGCCGGCAGCGTCGGAGCCGGCGGAGATCGCCCGCCTGTTCGTCGGCACCAACGGCCTGGGTATCTGGGACGAACTGTTCTTCATCTGCACCGTGTTCGTCCTGCTGCGCCGCCACCTGCCGATGGTGCAGGCGAACCTGCTGCAGGCCGTCCTCTTCACGTCCTTCCTCTGGGAGCTCGGCTTCCACGCGTGGGCACCGCTGTTCATCTTCCCGTTCGCACTCCTGCAAGCCTTCATCTTCGCGCGGACCCGGTCGCTCTCCTACATCATCTGCGTCCACCTCCTGTTCGACTTCGTGCTGTTCCTCGTCCTCATCCATGCGCACAACCGTGCGTGGATCGACATCTTCATCTACTGACGTGGACATCCCGAGCGTCGCCGCCTTCATCGACGCAGCCCTGCAGTACGAGAGCTCCTGGGAGCGCGCTGAGGACCACGAGCTGCTCCACGGCGGCGGCCTGGAGTACTACGGCGCATCGGTCGGCGCCATCCGCGGCACACTCCGGAACGCCCGGCGCCGCTACCCGGATCTCAGGCACGACGACGTCGTCCGCCTCGCGTCCGAGCTGTGGTCACGGCCGGTCTTCGAGCGCCGACTCACTGCGGTGGTCCTGCTGCAGTCGTCCGCCCAGTTGCTGCGCCACACGGATCTGACCCGGATCGAAGGTTTCCTCCGGACGGCCGGGCTGCCATATCTGGAGGACGCGCTCGCCCTCGACGTCGTCGCGCCCCTCATGGAGCAGCTGTCCGGGCAGGAGGCCGCCCGTGCGCGCGTGGTCCTCGAGCGATGGGCTGGCGGCGACAGCATGCCGCTGCAGCGCGCGGCTGTCCGAGCCGCTACCGGACGTCGATCGAGCGGATGAGGCGGCCACGCAGCGCCGGAACGAGATGGTGGACCCCCATCATGCCTATGCCGTAGCGGCGTACCCGGCGCATCGACGTCGCGACCCTGAGACGGGGATCGATCCGCACCGCACCCGAGCCGAACCGGCGTGCGATCGCCACGGAGAAGTCGATGTCCTCGTCGCGCTGGTCGATGGCGGTCCGGGCGATCCCTCCGGTCGCGAGATAGGCCGAGGAGCGCACGGCCATGTTGTGACCCGCGACGAAGCGCAGATAGGTCGCGTCCACATGCTTGGCGGCCATCATGATCCGCAGCAGCACCAGGGCGCCCGGCATGAGCAGGTCATCGCCCCAGCGGTAGTACCTGTCGCGCAGCGGCACGCTCGTACCGCCGGCCAGCTGGACGTGGGGGTGATCGTGGAACAGGGTGCAGATCCGGGCGGCCCAGTCCTCGGCCGGTTCGCTGTCGCCGTCGGTGCGTGCCACCAGCTCGTGACCGTCCGCGATCGCGGCGCGGAACCCGGTGTCGCTCGCGGCCCCGGTACCCTTCTGCTGCTCGCTCAGCACCGTGAGATCGAGGTCCGGGTGCTCCGCCGCGACAGCGTGGACGCGCTGGAGCGTGTCGTCCGTGGACCCGTTGTCGACCACGTAGATGCTCAGTCCGGCACCCTCGTGCTGCCGGCGGAGTGAGTCGAGGGTGCGGGTGACCTCGGGTTCGTTGAAGACGGGGACGACGACGGCGAGCCGCTGGATCACTGCCGGTTCCCCTTCTGCTGCGGTTCGGGACACTCACGGGAGCTCATGGAGCAACCATAGGCCGGTCCCGATGGGGTCCGCCCGTCATGTCCAGTGCGCCGGGGCGGTGAGCCGGGCAGGTAGCCGTGTCCGGGCGTTCCCGGCGGCCGCGGCGAGCTGCATGGGGGTGAGGAAGAGCGCCGACGAGAGATCCGCACCGTGGAGTCCGGCATCGCGCAGATCCGCGCCCAGCAGATCCACCCCGCGCAGATCGGCTCCGGCCAGATCCGCCGCGATCAGATATGCGCCCCGCAGGTCGGCGCCCCGTAGATCACGTCCGGCGAGATCCGCGCCGAGGAGGTCGGCCCCCGGGACCAGGCGTCGGGGGAGTCGCACGCCGTCGGCCCCTGCACGGACGCCGGCACTCACCGCGCCCAGCGCGGGGCCAATGCGCTGCCGGAGTTCGCCGAGATCGACGACGGCGAGACCCGCCGGGTCCCGCTGCGACAGCTCGACCGTTTCCGCCAGCAACGCCGCAAGCGCTGCCCGCGTGTCCGCCGTCACGGCCGGTGTCGCGTCCGCGAGCCGATGGGCCTCGTCGAGGTACCAGAGCACCTCGTGCAGTTGACGGACCACCGGGAAGGCCGAGAACATCGCCGGACGCACCTCGGGATACTCGGTCCAGCTCCGCCCACCGAAGGTCTGCTGTGCCACCTGCTGCCCGGCGCCGAAACAATCGAACACGGTGCAGCCCCGGTATCCCCTGACACGAAGTTCGGCGTGGATGGTGCAGCTGAAATCCGCGGCCAGGTTCTGGCACGCCTGTCCGGCAGGCTTGTCATGCCCGAAATCGCTCGATCGCTCGAAGCCGAGCGCCGAGCAGCACAGCGCGAAACACCGCGAGCAGTCCGCCGTCAGGGGGACATCGGGGCGTCCGGTGAGATGGAGCGGGACGACGGCCACGCCGCTAGACCGCGGCAGGTTCGTCGTCGGTCTCCTGCGGTGCGCGGATGAAGAACGATGCCACGACCGCCAGCAGGAAGATGAAGGCGCCGTACAGGAAGGCCGCGCGGACGCCTCCGGCCATCGCCGCTGCGGTACCGGTACCCTCCCCGGCCAGGACGGTGCTCTGGATGGTCAGCACGGAGATGAACAGTGCGGTGCCGGCCGCGCCCGCCAGCTGCTGCACCGTGCCGAAGACGGCACTGCCGTGGGAGTAGAGCGTGGGCTTCACCGAGCCGAGGGCCGAGGTCAGCAGTGGGGTGAAGATCAGGGCCAGGCCGATGCTCAGGAACACATGGGCCACGAGGACCAGCAGGATCGGCGTCGTCTCCGTCACCTGCGTCAGTGACCAGAAGACGGCGCTGACGACGAGGGTGCCCGGTACGAGGAGGACGCGGGGGCCACGGCGATCGTAGATGCGCCCCACGACCGGTCCGAGCAGCCCCATGGTCAGTCCACCGGGCAGCAGGACCAGACCCGATACGAACGGGGTCATGCCGAGCACGTTCTGCACGTAGATCGGAAGCAGGATGATCGTCCCGAAGAGGGCCATCATCGCGATGGCGATCGTGACGATCGAGATGGTGAAGTTCACCGAGCTGAACACGCGCAGGTCGAGCAGTGCGGCGTCGCGCTTCTGCAGGCGCAGCTGGCGCAGGACGAACAGACCCAGGAAGAGGACGCCGAGGGCGAGCGGCAGCCACGGCGGCAAGGTACTTCCTGCGGAGGCCGCACCCAGCTGGCTGAGGCCGTACACGATGCCGCCGAACGCCAGCGCGGACAGCACGACCGAGACCAGGTCGATGGCGGAGGCACGCGGTGTGGTCACGTTCTGCATCTTGACGGCGCCGATGACCAGCATGACGAGGCCGATCGGGAGGACCAGCCAGAACATCCAGCGCCAGTCGAGCACGCTGAGGATTGCACCGGAGATGGTGGGGCCGAGGGCGGGTGCAACGGAGATGACGATCGAGATGTTGCCCATGATCCTGCCGCGCGACGTCCGCGGGACGAGATTCAGGACGGTGGTCATGAGCAGGGGCATCATGATGGCCGTACCGCCGGCCTGGACCACGCGCCCGACGACGAGCACGCCGAACCCCGGGGCCAGTGCGGCGATCAGCGTCCCGAGGCTAAAGAGGCTCATCGCGGTCAGGAACACCGGCCGGGTGTCGAAGCGCTGGAGGAGGAAGCCCGTCACGGGGATCACCACGGCCATGGTCAGCAGGAACGCGGTGGTGAGCCACTGTCCGGCTCCCACCGTGATGCCCAGGTCCCTGACGAGGCTCGGGATCGCGACGCCCATGATGGTCTCGTTGAGGATCACCACGAACGCCGAGACCATCAGGACCCCGATGACGAGCTTGTCGCGGGCAGGGAGCCTGCCCTGCTCATCGGAGGTTGTGAGCCTCTGGTCGGCCTTCTCGGGAGGAGCTGCGTCGGAGACGCGGGAGGTGGTGCGCTGGGTCATGGTGGTTCCGCTCGGGTTGCTCTGGTGCGTGGGCACAGGCAGTGTTCCGCCCGGCGTCGAAGATGGTGGTGCCGCTCGAACGATGGGGGTCGGCGGCTTGCTCTCAGTCGAGAACCCCCGAAAGACCGACTCTATTCCACTAGCATGGGGCTTTCCCCGGCTTCACCGACGAAGGAGATTCTCCGTGCCTGATTCTTTCTACCGCGACCTCGGCGGCGGAAGGTTCGAGTCCACCGTCCACGCCCAGGGCGCATGGAATCCCGCCGAGCAGCACATGGCACCCATCTCCGGGCTCCTCACGCACTGCCTGCTCGAGTGCGAGCCGCGCGAGGGGATGCAGTTGAGCCGGGTGAGTTTCGACATCCTCGGCATGATCCCCGGTGGGGAGTTCGAGGTGACCACCGCCGTCGTGCGCCCCGGGCGGACCATCGAGCTGCTCGAGGCGCGGATGGAATCGGGCGGCCGGACGGCCATCGTGGCCCGGGCATGGAGGCTCAGTACACAGGACACGACCGCTGTCGCCGCGGTGGAGGACCCACGGATGCCCGGTCCCGAGGAGGCGGGGCCGCACGAGGGCATGACGGCCTGGCCCGGCGGTTACATCCGATCGCTCGAGGTGCGGGTTCTTCCCGGTCTGCGGCCAGGGCGCGGGCAGGTGTGGCTCCGGAACCCCTACCCGTTGCTCGACACCGGGCCGGTGGCCGACGTGGTGCGGCTGGTCGGCATGATGGACGCGGCCAACGGCATCGCGTCGAGGGTCCCGCCGGGAGGCGACAGCTGGATGTTCCCCAACGTCGATCTCCAGATCCACCTCCACCGCATGCCGCGTGGGGAGTGGCTCGGACTGGACACGCGGGTGACTTTCGGGGAGAGCGGTGTGGGGCTCACCTCGAGCGTGGTCCACGATCTCGACGGGCCGTTCGGGCGGCTCGAGCAGATCCTGACGGTCCGGAAGCTCTGACGGCCGCTCGAGGGGGCGGCCGCGGAATGGGTCGGCGCACCCGGGAGTTGGAGCAGGTACAGGCACGCCCGTGAACAACGAGGAGAGGACATCATGACAACAGCACACTGGAACGACACGGTCATCGCGGAGTCGGACGAGACCGTGATGGTCGAGGGGAACCACTACTTCCCGTCGGAGTCCATCTCGGAGGAGTTCTTCACGCAGACCGAGCAGCAGACGGTCTGCCCGTGGAAGGGCACGGCGAGCTACTTCACCCTCGACGTCGACGGCGAACAGAACCGCGACGCCGCGTGGAGCTACCTGGAGCCGAAGGAAGCGGCGGAGAACATCCGCGGCCACTACGCGTTCTGGAAGGGCGTGACGATCACCGACTGACCACGCGACGAGGCGAAGCAGACGGCGGCACCCGGACGAAGGAGCACTTGTGGACTATCGGAAACTCGGCAACAGCGGCACCTCGGTCTCGCACCTGGCCCTCGGCACCATGACCTTCGGGGCCGAGGCGGACGAGAAGGCGTCGCACGCCATCCTCGCCGACTACGCGGACGCCGGTGGCAATCTGATCGACACCGCCGACGTCTACACCCATGGTGTGTCCGAGGAGATCATCGGCCGGTGGCTCGCGAGAAATCCCTCAAGGCGCGAGCGCATGGTCCTGGCCTCCAAGGGCCGCTTCCCGATGGGCGACGACGTCAACGACCTCGGGCTCTCCCGCCGGCATCTGCGGCGTGCACTCGATGCCTCGCTGACCCGGCTGGGTGTGGACCACGTCGACCTGTATCAGGTGCATTCCTGGGACCCGTCGACGCCGCTGGAGGAGACGCTGGGCTTCCTGAACGAGGCCGTGGTGCGCGGCGACATCGGGTACTACGGTTTCTCGAACTTCACCGGATGGCAGCTGACCAAGGCGCACCAGATGGCGCTGCACCGCGGCTACTCGCTCCCGGTGACCCTGCAGCCGCAGTACTCCCTGCTGGTGCGCGAGATCGAGGCGGAGATCGTCCCGGCGGTGCTCGACGCCGGCATGGGCATGCTGCCCTGGTCACCGCTCGGAGGCGGGTGGCTGACCGGGAAGTACACGCGCGACACGCAGCCTGCCGGTGCCACCCGCCTCGGTGAGGATCCCCAGCGCGGCATGGAGGGCTGGGAGAAGCGCAACGCCGAGGAGCGGACGTGGGGCATCATCGAGACGGTGGCGGACATCGCGACGGGTCGCGGCGTCACGGCGGCGCAGATCGCCCTTGCCTGGGTGGCAGCGCAACCGGCCGTGTCATCGGTGATCCTCGGGGCCCGGAGCCAGGAGCAACTGGCGGACAACCTGGCCTCGGCGACGATCAGCCTCTCGTCGGACGAGCTCGTCCGGCTCGACGACGCCAGCGCCCCGACCTTCGGGGACTATCCGTACGGCGGGCCGGGCCTCGACCAGCGCAGCCGCCGGCTCGACGGTGGGCGCTGACACGAGCCGGAAGTATAGGGTGTGGCCGCTCGCGATGGACGTGGGAAATGGCAGGAGAAACTAAGCTTGCTTACCATTCCCGCGCCCGTTAGGTTCTCCAACAGGGGCCAGCACCGACCATCGCCTTGATCGGTGGTCTTCATCCAGTGGCCCCCTCGATCCGGAGGTAGCCCGATGTTCTTCCACAAGCAGGAACTGCAGTTCACGTCGAAGCCCAGCAAGCCCGATGCGGTGTATGCGAGGAAGCTGCAGGAGGTGCTCGGAGGTCAGTACGGCGAGATCACCGTCGCCATGCAGTACGGCTTCCAGGCCTGGAACTCCCATCTTCCCGGCAAGTACCGGGACATGCTCTTCGGGATCGGCGCCGAGGAGATGGGCCACGTCGAGATGCTGGCCATCATGATCGCCCAATTGCTCGAGAAGGCGCCCCTGGGTATCACGGAGGACGCCATCCAGTCGGATCCGACGGTGGCGGCGGTGATCGGTGGCATGGATGTGCAGCACGCCATCGTCGCCGGGGCGGGAGCACGACCCGTGGACAGCAACGGGAACCCGTGGCAGGGATCGTTCATCACCGCCAGCGGCAATCTGCTCGCCGATTTCCAGGCCAATGCCAACGCCGAGATGCAGGGTCGCCTCCAGGTGGCCCGGCTGTACCACATGACCGACGACCACGGCGTCCGGGACTTGCTCTCCTTCCTCCTGGCCCGCGACACGATGCACCAGAACCAGTGGATCGCAGCGGCACGGGAGCTGCAGGACGAGGGGCTGGAGTCCTTGCCTGTTCCGAGCAACTTCCCCATCAAGAAGGAGGAGCGCTCGGTGTCCTACCAGTATCAGAACTTCTCCGACGGAGCCGCAGCTGCGGAAGGCTCATGGGCCAGCGGTCCGACGCCGGACGGCTTGGGCGAGTTCACTTACCACGACGGGCCGACGACGTCGGCTCCGATGCCTCCCGCGACGCAGGTCGACGCCCGCTACTACGGCACGACTCCTGTCCCGAACCGGGTGGAGAAGATCGCGGGTGCGGTCCAGGACAAGCTGCACAGGGAGTAGGACTCCTCGCGGCCCGCGCGGGCAGGAGGGTCAGCCCGCCTGGTCCACGTCCTGGATCTGCCGCAGGACGTCCTCGAGTTCGTGGCTCAACTCCTCCAGCCTGGCCGTCCGGGATTCCGTCGTCAGGGCCAGGACGATCTCGTCCTGGCGCTCGCGCAGGCGGGTGAGCGCCGGCGCAGTGTCTTCAGCTGTCATGGCTCGATCTTCGCACGCAGAACATGTTGGACACAGGAGAGGCCGGACCACCGTCAGGTGATCCGGCCTCAGCCGGCAGGATCAGTTACTTCTGATCGCCATCTTTGCCGTCGAACGCGTCCTTGGCCTTGTCTTTGGCCTGGTCCACCTTCTCCGGGTTGTCGTTTGCGTAGTCCTTGGCCTTGTCGGCCATTCCGCTCATGTCTGCCATAGGTGAATCCTTTCGTTGAACCGGACCGCGGTTCTACCGTGGCTGCCACGGGGTGACATCTCCATCGTGGACCACGCCGAAGGATAAATCCATCACCGGTGGGTCTTGACACAGAGCAGCGGCGGGTGTGCTCCGCCGCGGCGCACGGCCCCGGGGTTCACTGCCTACGATGGACCGATGAGTACTCCCTGGGGCGGCGAGGCAGAGCTGACACTCGTCGTCGACCCACCCGCGGGTGACGCCGCAGGTCAACTCGACCGTGGCCTGGAGCTGCTGCGCGACGTCGCCGCCGGCACGCGCGCCCCGACCCTCCGCGTCTACAGGCCGAGCCCCACCGTCGCCTTCGGTCAACGGGATGCCCGCCTCGACGGTTTCCGCGGGGCCTCTGCCGCCTCGAGGGCCCACGGCTACGAGCCACTGATCCGGCGTGCCGGCGGCCGCGCAGCCGCGTACCACTCCGGGTGCCTCGTCGTGGACCACATCGAACCGGCGTCCGACGCCGTCGCCGGGACACGCACCCGCTTCGCCGCCTTCGGCGACTTCTTCGCCGGGGTGCTGGCCGACGTCGGGGTGAACGCCGGAGTGGGGGAGATCCCGGGGGAGTACTGCCCGGGAGAGTTCAGTGTCCACGGCCTCAGGGATACTGTGCCGACGTTCAAACTCGTGGGGACCGCACAGCGCGTGGTCGCCGGCGCCTGGCTGTTCTCCTCCGTGCTGATCATCGAGGACTCCGCTCCGCTGCGTGCCGTGCTCACGGATGTCTACGCGGCCCTGGGACTGCCGTGGCGGACCAGTACCGCCGGTGCAGCGGAAGACCTCGTCCCCGGCCTGCGCGTCGATGGCGTCCAGGAGGCCGTCCTCTCGGCCTACCGCACCGTCGTGCACCTGGACACCCCGGAGGCGTCCCGCCCCTCCTGAGACGGGACGCCGCCCGGTGCTAGTGGCCCCGCTGGATCCACTCCTCGAGGTGGGGAGCCTCCTCGCCGATACTGGTGCTGTCCCCGTGGCCGGGCCGCGCAACGGTCTCCGGCGGCAGAGTGAGCAGCCTCGTCCGGATGGACTCGATGATGGTCGGGAAGTCGCTGTACGACCGCCCGGTGGCTCCCGGTCCGCCCTGGAACAAGGTGTCGCCGGTGAAGACGGTGCCTTCCTCCTCGAGGAGGAAGCAGACCGACCCCGGCGAGTGACCGGGCGTGTGCAGCGCCGTCAGGGACGCGCCCGCGACGGGGAACGAGTCGCCGTCGCTGATCCGGTGGTGGGGCTCCCGATCGGGGAAGACCATGTCCCAGAGCTCACGATCGGCCTCGTGCAGGTGGATCGGCGCCTGCACGGCGTCGGCCAGCTCACGGACCACCCGGATGTGGTCGTCGTGGGCGTGCGTGAGCAGGATCGCCCGCACCGTGCGGCCGACTACCTGCGCCACGATCGCGTCGGCGTCGTGGGGAGCGTCGATGATCACGCACTCGTCGTCGTCGCCCACGATCCACACATTGTTGTCGACGTCCCAGGTGCCGCCGTCGAGCGAGAAGGTCCCGGACGTGACGAGGTGTTCCACCCGCGCCGACATCAGAGCTCCACCACCGAACGCAGCACCGTGCCGTCGTGCATCTTGTCGAAGGCCTCCTCGACCTGGTCCAGCCCGATGCGCTCGGTCACGAACGCCTCGAGATCGAGCGTGCCCTGCAGATAGTGGTCCACGAGCATCGGGAAGTCCCGGCTGGGCAGGCAGTCGCCGTACCAGGAGGACTTCAGGGACCCGCCGCGGCCGAAGACGTCGAGCAGGGGCAGCTCCAGGGTCATCTCCGGGTTCGGGACGCCGACGAGCACGACGGTCCCCGCGAGATCACGGGCGTAGAACGCCTGCTTGTAGGTCTCCGGGCGTCCGACGGCGTCGATGACCACGTCCGCGCCGAAACTGCCGGTGAGGGAGCGGATCGCCTCGACGGGATCGGTCTCCCTGGAGTTGACGACGTGCGTGGCACCGAGACCCCTGGCGAGCTCGAGCTTCCGGTCGTCGATGTCGACGGCGATGATGGTGGTGGCCCCCGCGAGCCTGGCGCCGGCGATGGCGGCGATGCCCACCCCGCCGCAGCCGATCACGGCCACCGAGTCGCCGAGGGAGACGTTGCCCGTGTTGATGGACGCCCCGATGCCGGCCATGATGCCGCAGCCGAGCAGACCGACGGCTGCTGCGTCCGCCGCAGGATCGACCTTGGTGCACTGACCGGCCGCCACCAGGGTCTTCTCGGCGAAGGCCCCGATCCCAAGTGCCGGGGTGAGCTCCGTCCCGTCCTCGAGCGTCATCTTCTGCGTGGCATTGCGCGTGTCGAAGCAGTACTGCGGTTCACCGCGGCGGCAGGCCCGGCACTCCCCGCACACTGCACGCCAGTTGAGGATCACGCGGTCACCGGGGGCGACGGTGGTGACGTCGTCTCCCACTGCACTCACGACGCCGGTGGCCTCATGCCCGAGCAGGAAGGGGAACTCGTCGTTGATGGCCCCCTGCTTGTAGTGCAGGTCCGTGTGGCAGACACCGCACGTCAGGATGTCCACCAGGGCTTCCCCCGGTCCCGGATCCGGCACCAGGATCGTCTCGATGGTCGCGGGGGCATCCTTCGCCCGCACCACGACGCCCCGAACTTTGTGCACCATGTCTCGTCAGTCCTTCCGCTGGGTGTGACGGACCGAAGGACCGGCCCGTCAGCCCCAGCATAGGGGGGACCGTCAGGGGAGGCGAGGGCGCGGGTCAGGCCTCGATCCTGGTCCTCACCTCGGCCGCCGACGGATTCGTGGCGGTGCTGCCGTCCGGGAAGATCACGGTGGGAACGGTCTGGTTGCCGCCGTTCAGGGACGCCACGAGCTCGGCGGTCCCCTCGACCTCCTCGATGTTGACCTCCGTGTACCCGATCCCGGCCGCGTCGAGCTGCGACTTCAGGCGACGGCAGTACCCGCACCAGGTGGTGGAGAACATGGTGATGGATCCGGCTTCTGGCGTGTAGTCCACGGTGCTCCTCGCGTGCGTGCGACCGCTGCCGCACGACTGTATGTCCTGGCGGATACCGGGTGTACCCGCACCCGGCGTCAACACCGGACGATGCCGACCCATTCCTGCGGTCCGACCGGCGGGGTTGTTGGTCGCCTCCATGCCCACCCGATACGATCAGCACGGCGGTCCCGGCTCTTCGCCGGGTGACGTCCAGCCCTTCCGGGCCACCACTGTCCCAGCCTCGAGGAGACCATCCGTGTCAGCGCCACAGCCCATGAAACTCATCGTCGACGGTGAGGAGAAGCAGGCGACCACGGGTACCACCGGGACCGAGCTGTTCGGCGAGCGGCGCGACGTCGTCGTCATGCGGGTGGACGGTGAGCTGAGGGATCTCGCCGAGGACCTCCCCGACGGTGCGTCCGTGGACGGCGTGACCCTCGAGGATGCCGCGGGTCTCGAGGTGCTGCGCCACTCGACCGCCCATGTCATGGCCCAGGCCGTGCAGCAGTTACGACCGGGCGCGCAGCTCGGGATCGGCCCGTACATCACGGACGGCTTCTACTTCGACTTCGACGTCGAGGAGCCCTTCACGCCGGACGAGCTCAAGCAGCTCGAGAAGATGATGCTGAAGATCGTCAACGCGAACCAGCTCTTCAGCCGCCGTGTGGTCTCCGAGGACGAGGCACGCGAGGCGATGAAGGACGAACCGTACAAGCTCGAGCTCATCGGACTCAAGGGCGGCGCCACGGAGGAGGACGGCGCTTCCGTGGAGGTGGGCGCGGGTGAACTGACCGTCTACGAGAACGTGGACCGGAAGACCGGCGACGTCGTGTGGCAGGATCTCTGCCGCGGCCCGCACCTGCCGAACACCAAACTGATCTCCAATGCCTACGCCCTGACGCGGTCGGCGGCCGCATACTGGCGCGGCAGCGAGAAGAACAAGCAGCTGCAGCGCATCTACGGCACCGCGTGGCCCACGAAGGACGCCCTGAAGGCGTACCAGGAGCGGCTCGCGGAGGCCGAGCGCCGCGACCACCGGCGGCTGGGCTCCGAACTGGACCTGTTCTCCTTCCCGGACGAGCTCGGCTCCGGCCTGCCCGTGTTCCACCCCAAGGGCGGCATCATCCGGAAAGCCATGGAGGACTATTCGCGCCAGCGCCATACCGAGGCGGGTTACGAGTTCGTCTACACGCCGCACATCACCAAGGGCCACCTCTACGAGGTCTCCGGCCACCTCGACTGGTACCGCGACGGCATGTTCCCGGCGATGCACGTGGACGAGGAACTGAACGAGGACGGTTCCGTGCGCAAGCCCGGGCAGGACTACTACCTGAAGCCGATGAACTGCCCCATGCACAACCTGATCTTCGCCTCCCGCGGACGGTCCTACCGTGAGCTCCCGCTGCGCCTGTTCGAGTTCGGATCGGTGTACCGCTACGAGAAGTCCGGCGTGATCCACGGCCTCACGCGCGTCCGGGGGATGACCCAGGACGACGCGCACATCTACTGCACGCGCGAGCAGATGAAGGACGAGCTCACCGGCACCCTCACCTTCGTCCTGGGACTGCTCAAGGACTACGGTCTGGACGACTTCTACCTGGAGCTCTCCACCCGGAACCCGGAGAAGTCCGTCGGGTCGGAGGAGTTCTGGGACGAGGCCACCCGCACACTGTCCGAGGTCGCCGAGGCCTCGGGGCTCGACCTGGTCCCGGATCCCGGGGGAGCGGCGTTCTACGGCCCCAAGATCTCCGTCCAGGCCCGCGACGCGATCGGGCGCACCTGGCAGATGTCCACCATCCAGCTCGACTTCAACCTGCCGGAGCGCTTCGAGCTCGAGTACCAGGCGGCCGACGGATCGCGCCAGCGCCCCGTCATGATCCACCGCGCGCTGTTCGGGTCGATCGAGCGCTTCATGGCCGTGCTGACAGAGCACTACGCCGGCGCGTTCCCAGCCTGGCTGGCACCCGTACAGGTACTCGCGGTGCCCGTCGCCGAGGCGTTCAACGACTATCTGTACGACGTCGTCGACAGACTGAAGGCCGAGGGTGTCCGGGCGCAGGTCGACGTCGGGTCCGATCGCTTCCCCAAGAAGATCAGGACGGCGAGCAAGGAGAAGATCCCGTTCGTCCTCATCGCCGGCGGCGAGGACCAGGAGGCGGGTGCGGTCTCCTTCAGATTCCGTGACGGGAGCCAGGACAACCAGGTACCCGTGGACGAGGCCGTCCGCCGGATCGTGGAGGCGGTCCGATCCAGGGAAGCGACCGCCTGATGGCGGATGCAGGCGAGGTACAGGAGGCCCGGCCCGATGCCGACGTGACGGACGACTTCGAGCTGGCGGGCGTCCCGGACGCCTTCCAGCGACTCTGGACACCGCACCGCCTCGCGTACATCAAGGGCGGACAGGACAAGGTGACCTCGGAGCAAACCTGTCCGTTCTGCCACGCTCCGGAGTTGAGCGACGAGGAGTCCCTGATCGTGCACCGCGGGCGGTACGCCTTCGTGCTGCTCAACCTCTTCCCCTACAATGCAGGCCACCTGCTCGTGTGCCCGTACCGGCACGTGCCCGACTACACCGACGTCGATGCAGCCGAAACCGCCGAGATCGCCGCCCTGACCCAGACCGCGATGCGGGTCCTGCGGCGTGTGTCCAATCCCACCGGCTTCAATCTCGGGATGAATCAGGGCGCCACCGGAGGGGCAGGCATCGCCGCGCACCTGCACCAGCATGTGGTGCCGCGCTGGGGTGGGGACGGCAACTTCCTGCCGATCATCGCGCAGACGAAGGCCATCACCCAGACGCTCGGGGAAGTCCGCGAGCAGGTTGCTGCCGCCTGGCCGTCGGACGGTGCTGCGGAGCCCGCGTCCTGATGCTCGACAGGTACGCGCGCGGTTTCACCACTCGGCTCTTCACGCCCCTGGCCCGCCTGCTGCTGTCCTGGGGGGTGACGCCGGACGCCGTGACCATCGCAGGAACGATCGGCGTCGCCGGGGGTGCGCTGCTCTTCTACCCTCTCGGGCAGCTCTTCTGGGGCACGGTCTTCATCACCCTGTTCGTCTTCTCCGACGTCATCGACGGCATCATGGCGCGGCTGAAGGGCCACGGTGGGCCGTGGGGCAGTTTCCTCGACTCGACACTGGACCGGATCGCGGACGGGGCGTTGTTCGCGGGCGTTGCCATCTGGTTCTTCACCGGTGGGCAGAACACCATGATCGCCGTCGCGGCGCTGGGCTGCCTGGTCCTGGGGATGCTCGTGTCCTATGCGCGCGCCAAGGCGGAATCACTCGGCTTCACAGCCAACGTGGGTATCGCGGAGCGGGCCGAACGGCTCGTCTCCGTCCTGGTGGTCACGGGCCTGACGGGACTGGGCCTGCCCGAGGGCTTTCTCCTCGCCGTACTCCTGGCTCTCGCCGCCGCCAGCCTGATCACCGTGTACCAGCGGATCAGGGCCGTGCGCCTGCAGTCACTCGACGCCGAGCCCGCGCCCTGACCCTGTGCCCGGCATCCCGTGCGGACGCCGACCGTGTCAGGACGCCGGTGCGAGGACCGGGCGGATCACGCTGAGCGCCGACGCGTGCGTGCGGCGCGGTGTGAGGGCCGAACCGAGGGACGAGAGGTACTCGGCCCGTCGCTTGGGCGAGATCCGCGACACCGGGGTGGGGATTGCCCCGACGGTGTCGGAGTAGTGGGTGGACAGCCCGTCCTGGAGGAGCCGAAGCGCCTCGGACTTCTGCTGGGACACCGCCGAGTGGGTGGTGCCGAGCTCCGCCGCGACCTCGGTCACCGACCGGCCCTCGAAGAACACCTGCTCCACGATGTGCCGCATACGGACCGGCAGATGCGTGACTGCCGCGCGGAGATGGCGCACCTGCTCGGCGGCCAGCAGCGAGGCCTCCGGGGCCTCGTCCAGTGCGGGAACGACGTCGAGCACTGTCTCGTCGAGTGTCTGCATGGAACGCGCGGCGTCGTCGAGTGCCGTATGGACCTCCTGGCGACTCACGCCGAGGGTGGCGGCGAGCTCGTCGACGGTGGCCTTCCGTCCCAGCGAGGCCGACAGGGTCTCCTGCGCCGCGAGGGTGTCGCCGATGCGACGACGCACCGAGCGTGGCGCCCAGTCGTTGGACCTCATCTCGTCGGCGAACGCGCCGGTGATGCGTCGGCGGGCGTAGGCGCCGAACGGCACCCCGAGCGTGGGATCGAAGGAGTTGGCGGAGGTGATGAGCGCTATGGCCCCGACCGACGCAAGATCGTCCCGTGAGAGATGTGTCGCTCGGGCGCACAGGGTCGATACGAGATAACCGACCAGTGGCAGGTTGTCGAGAATGAGTTTTTCGCGGTCCCGTGAATGCATATGAGCAAGCTCCCCAGCTGGCTTGAGTGCAAAGCTGCCCCCGGTCGACCTCGGTGAGGTCTGCCAGGAGCGGCTGATGTCTCCATGAAATTAGCAGCGGCTTTTCGGCCTCAGGGGTCTGCTGGGGGAATACTGCCCAAAGGCTGAGCTTGAATCGCTACCGCTGGATTTCCGGCGTCTTTCAGGTGCTCGCGATCACGATGATTTCCTTGCTGGTCGACTCATCGAAGGCGGACCCGTCCCAGTCACCGTGCCACCGGATGGTGGAGTAGCCCGCCTCCCGCAACAGTTCCGAGAGCCGCTCGGGGGTGGCGAAACGCAGGGTGCTGGTGTCGGTGATCTCGGTTCCGTCCCGTTCGAAGCGCGTCCGGGCCTCGAACGTGACGAGTTCCTCGCGGACGTCCATCAGTCTCCAGCCCGTCAGGAGTGGACCGGCGCTGGAATCCACGGCAGCGGGACCGTCCGCGCTCTGCCACCCCAACCAGGCTTCCTGCGCCGGATTACGGGTCTCGAACAGGAAGCGACCGCCGGGGACGAGCCGGCGGCGGACCTCCGTCAGGGTCTCGAGGATCTCCTCGTCAGTGAGCAGGCACTGGAAGGCGTGGCCGATCATCACAGCGGCATCGAACGGACCGGGACCGAGGTGGCGCGCAGTTCCCTCGAGCCAGGTCACGTGTGCGGCGTTGTTTTTGGTGCGGGCGAGCGCGAGCATGCGAGGAGCCGGATCGATCCCGGTCACACGATGGCCCTCGCGGGCGAGCCTGATGGCGAACGAGCCGGTTCCGCAGCCCACGTCGGCGATCCTCAGTGCAGACCCCGACAGCTCCTTCGAGTAGAAATCCGTGTCCCAGGTACCCTCGTTGAACTCGTCGTAGAGGGCCACGAGGCGATCATCGGCATGGCCGTCCACCGGCACGGCGGGAGCGTGGCCCGCGTCCACCTGCTCGACGACGAACTCCTCGAGAACCACCTCGGTGTCAGCGCCGACGACGAACCCGGGACCGCCCACGTAGGTCCGGAAGGCGGGGCTGTGCCAGAAGTCCTCATGGGCTGCGCGCCATTCGTCCGCCGTCGTGAAGCCCTCGCCCTCTGCCTCCATGTGCTGCCACGGCACCTCGGAAAGGGATACCTGGCGCACGGCGACGGTGCGAATGGTGGCAACCGCCCGGCCCGCCGAGTCGACGACCCGCTGTCGGGTGCCGACCCTTGGCAGTGGTTCGGCGACCGGCTCGTATTCGAGGGCGAGGGACGTCGTCGTCGTCTTGGAGCCGGCGAGGATCGCAGCGATGAGCCGGTCCCGGAGCGGGCCGGGGAAGCCGAATTCGGCGGAAGGGAGAGTCATCCCTCCATGCTGGCCCAGGAGTTGTGAAGACGGCGGTAATTGGATGCCCTGGTGCGGCTATCTGCTCCGCCGTGGCTGCCCGGACGGCTCCTCACGACGTCGTGTGCTTCTCGCGGCTTGCGCGGAGCCTGGGGAGGAGAAGTGGTCCGGGTTGTCCACATACGGATGATTGCCACATGAATTAGTACGCGTGTTCGAGAGAATGGAGTATGACATCAGGACGGCGAGCGGAACCCGTGAGGTGGGATGATCCGCATGATCTGCTGGCATCGACCAGAACCGAGCTCCTCGAGCTCGGCCGGGACGTCGCCGGCCGCTATCGCCGGTCCGGGACCGACGAGCTCACCCGCCTGCTCATCGGGGTCGAGGAGCTCGCAACCGCTGTCGAGGTCCTGCAGGTCCTGCTGGTCCAGGCCCTCGAGGACCGGACTCCGCCGGCCGACACACTCACGGGCTCCGGTGGTCCTGGTCCCGATTCCGGTTCTGCTTCCGGGTTTGCTTTCGGTGAGGTGTGCGGTGCAGGCTCGCGGCATCGTGACCACGCCGACTTCCTGCGTGCAGTCCTGAGAATCAGCAGGTCCGAGGCCAATCGGCGGCGCCGACTCGCCCGCACCCTCTTCCCTCAGGTCTCGCCCACCGGGGCCGAGGTGCCCGCCGTCCTGGAAACACTGGGTGCTGCGTTCAGCGTCGGGGGGATCAGCAGTAGGGCGGCGACCCTGATCTGCAAGGCCTCCGACCGCGTGGAAACCCACGCAGGTCCAGCCCAGATCCAGGCCATGGAGCACCACCTCACGGACCAGGCCATCGCCTCGGACCAGGACATCCTGCAGGTAGTGGCGCGACGCTGGCAGGACTGCCTCGATCAGGACGGTCAGGAACCCTCCGAGAAGGTCCTCACTGCCTATCAGGGTGTCTTCCTGCGAGGCCGACGCCACGGCCTGCACCATCTCGAGGTCAACGCCACCGACGACCAGTACGAGGCGCTCCTCACCACCATGACCACAGCGACGAACCCCCGTACGATGCACCCTGATGCCGGTGCGGATGCCAGTGCGGGTGCGGCTGATCCGCTCCACGCCTCCGCTGGTGGCGCTGATCACCCTGCGGAGGATCAGCCGACCCGCGCACAGACGTTGCTCCACGGACTCGTCTCCGCGTGCACGATCGCCCTGAGCGCCGACAGGCTTCCCGCCACGGGTGGTCACCGCCCCCAGGTGATGGTCACCATCGACTACCGGGACCTCCTCGGCGACGTCGCCCGTGCAGCTGCCACGAGCCCACCCGATGCCACCGCCGCGACTTCCGGACGGCCGGGTCAGGCCGTCTTCGCCCAGCGGATCCCCGCGCGCAGTATCCGGCAGATCGCCTGTGACGCCGACCTGATCCCCTTGGTGTTGGGCGCACACGGACAGATCCTCGATATCGGACGAGCCCAACGCCTCTTCCCGCCTCATCTGCGCCGCGCCCTCATCGCCCGTGACGGCGGCTGCGCCTTTCCCGACTGCACCATCCCGGCCACCTGGTGCCAGGCCCACCACATCAGACCCTGGTCCATCGGAGGAACGACCACCGCGGACAACGGTGTCCTGCTCTGCGCGCACCACCACCGACTCGTCCACACCAGCGACTGGAGCATTCACACCCGCCATGGCACGCCCTGGTTCACCCCGCCGCACCCACGGGGCCCGGACGGACACCATCCAAGGGACGGCTACCGCCGGCAACCACGCCAGAACTCCTACCGACGCATTCATCGCGCCGTCCACGAGCTCGCAGTGACCCACGACGTCACACCACTCCACGATTGAGCTGCGCCGGCGACCCCACGGGTGGCGAGCGGGCCCCGGTCACCACCCCGTGGAGTGACACAGTGGACCCTCACGGCCGGGACTGATCGGTCGTCTCGGTCCGATATCCACAGGTGGTGGAGCAGGTGATGGGGTAAATGATGAAGCAGGTGGTGGAGCAGAAGGGTGGAGCAGAACGGTGACGGGAACAGGACCCGTGGCGACGTATCATAAGGTGTCAGTCTTTATCTACCTTTAGGGGCAAGTTGTGTCCACCGTTGAAGAGAATTCGGCAGCCGAAGCACAGACCGGCGGTAATCGGGTCAAGCGCGGAATGGCCGAAATGCTCAAGGGCGGCGTCATCATGGATGTCGTCACGGCCGATCAGGCCCGCATCGCCGAGGATGCCGGCGCAGTAGCGGTCATGGCCCTCGAACGGGTTCCAGCGGACATCCGTGCCCAGGGCGGCGTCTCCCGCATGAGCGACCCCGACATGATCGACAGCATCATCGAGACGGTGTCGATCCCGGTCATGGCCAAGGCCCGCATCGGCCACTTCGTGGAGGCTCGCGTCCTGCAGTCCCTCGGAGTCGACTACATCGACGAGTCGGAGGTCCTCACGCCTGCTGACTTCACCAACCACATCGACAAGTGGAACTTCACCATCCCTTTCGTGTGCGGAGCCACCAATCTCGGAGAGGCCCTCCGCCGCATCAACGAGGGTGCTGCGATGATCCGTTCCAAGGGTGAGGCCGGCACTGGCGACGTCTCCAATGCCACGATGCACATGCGGAAGATCCGCGCACAGATCAACTGGCTCTCCTCGATGGCTGAGGACGAACTGTACGTCGCCGCGAAGGAGCTGCAGGCACCCTACGCCCTCGTCAAGGAGGTCGCCGCTGCAGGTCGCCTTCCCGTGGTCCTCTTCACCGCAGGCGGCATCGCGACCCCTGCAGATGCCGCCATGATGATGCAGCTCGGAGCCGACGGCGTCTTCGTGGGGTCCGGCATCTTCAAGTCCGGCAATCCTGCCGACCGCGCCAAGGCGATCGTGCAGGCCACCACCTTCCACGACGATCCCGACATGATCGCCAAGCTTTCCCGGGGTCTGGGCGAGGCCATGGTCGGCATCAATGTGGAGGAGCTCCCACAGCCGCACCGCCTGGCCGAGCGCGGCTGGTAGGAAGATCGCAGAATAGCTCCGCACAGGAGCGCGGTGTGGATGCAGAAGGACCGCAGCCCCGGCTGCGGTCCTTCTGTGCGTCGCGCCTTCAGGAGCATCGTCGCGTGCCAGGAGTAGTTCTTCCTCGGAGCCGTGAGGATCCTAGAGATCGAGCACGTAGGTGCGCCCGCGACCGAGCAGTGTGAAACCACGGCTCGAGAAGAACGGGTAGCCCTGCGGCGTCGCGTTGACCGTCAGCGTCGCGGCGCCTGCCTCACCCGCGGCCCTCGCCGTTGCCCCGAGCAGTGTCGTGGCCAGCCCCTGCCGCTGGAACCCGGGGAGAACCTCGAGCTGGTGGATGCCGCCGATCCCCGTCGGACCGGCTACCCCGGAGGGGTAGAACGAGTAGGCGGCTCCGGTGATGGTGCCGCCGTCGTCCCGCGTCACGGCATGCCAGGCGCGGTGCGGTTCCACGCGCACCACGCGCACCACGCGCAGCTCCTGCTCCAGCGGGCCCGAATAGTCCGGCACTTCGCGGGTGAGGATCGCGGCGTCGTTCCCGCCCTGGACGACGTCGGCCACGGGCGCAGCCATCCACCAGGGCTGCCAGCTCATCCTGAAGCCGAGAGGCCCGAGCCCGACGGCGTCGACGGCGCTGTTGAGCCAGATGCGCGCGGACGACGCCCCCAGCCGCAAACCTTCCGCCAGAGCGGGCCGCACAGCAGCGGCGGTGACGGAGTCGGGGAACATCAGCATGAGCTCCTTCCGAGCCGGCAACCACACCCAGGTGGACCCGTGGGTGGAGAACGTCTTCCCACCCGTCGCCGTCGCGAGTGCGGCGTTCCACGCGGACTGGTGCCGCTGACACTGCGCGATGGTCACCATGTCGGCTCGACCGAGGGCCCCCTGCTCATGCCAGGCCGCGCCGCACGAGCAGGGGCGTGAGATCGGCATCGCGCCCACGGAAGCTGCGGAAGGCCTGCAGCGGTTCCACGCTGTTGCCCCTCGAGAGCAGCTCCCGTCGGAAGTGATCTCCGTTCTGCCTCGTCAGCCCGCCGGAGGACTTGAACCACTCCACCGTGTCGGCGTCGAGCATCTCGCTCCAGATGTACGCGTAGTAGGACGCAGCGTATCCGCCGGCGAAGATGTGCTTGAAGTAGGAGGTGCGGTACCTCGGCGGCACCGGGGCGAAGTCGACGCCTGCGTCCGCGAGAGCCGCTGCCTCGAACGCGAGCGGATCCTCGATCGTGGTCCCGGCGGGGATCGAGTGCCAGGCGAGATCGAGCAGTGTGGCCCCGAGATACGCCGTCGTCTCGAAACCCTCACCCCAGGCTCCCGCCGCATGGATACGGTCGATCACGTCCTGCGGCAGGGCCTCCCCGGTCTCGTGATGGCGCGCGTAGTGCGCCACGACCTCCGGCCACAGGATCCACATCTCATTGACCTGCGACGGGTACTCGACGAAGTCGCGCGGCACGGACGTCCCGGCGAAGAGCGGGTAGGTCACGTCCGAGAAGAGCCCGTGCAGGGCATGGCCGAACTCGTGGAAGGTGGTGACCACCTGGTCGTAGGAGAGCAGGGTCGGCTCGCCCGACGCCGGCTTCGAGATGTTCAGGTTGTTGATGACGACGGCGCGTGTTCCCTCGAGGGCCGACTGGTCGACGAACGAGTTCATCCACGCCCCACCGCTCTTCGTGTCACGCGTGTAGTAGTCACCGAGGAACAGGCCGAGTCCGGAGCCGTCCTCGTTGAAGACCTCCCACACCCTGACGTCCGGGTGGTAGCCCTCCAGATCGGGGCGCTCGGTGAAGGTGAGCCCGTACAGGCGGTGCGCGGCGTAGAAGATGCCGTCGTCGATCACCCGCTCCAGCTCGAAGTAGGGACGGAGCCCATCGAGGTCGACGTCGAACCTGGCCCTGCGGACCCTGGCCGCATAGAAGGCCCAGTCCCAGGGCTCCACGAGGTGGCCCGCCTCGGCTTCCAGTTCCACAGCCTCGGCCCGGGCATTGCGGACCGCCGGAGCAGCGAGATCGCGCATCCGGTCCATGATCGCCTCCAGCGACGGTGCTGTCTGGCTGTCCGTCGCGGCGGCGGCGTACGAGTCGAAGCCGAGGAGGCTTGCGCGCTCCGCACGCAGGGTGGCCATCCGTGTCGCGATCGCGAGCGTGTCGGAGTCGTTACCGCGGGCACCACGGTGCACGGATGCCTCATGGAGACGGCGGCGTACCTCCCGGTTCGTGAGCAGCTCCAGCGCGGGCTGCGCCGTCGGCAGGATCAAGGTCAGGAGGTACTTGCCGTCATGACCGGCGTCAGCCGCCGCCGTGGCGGCGGCGGAGATCGCATCGGGAGACAGACCGTCGAGCTCCTCGGCGGAGTCGACCAGCAGGGCAGAGGTGTTCGTGTCCTTCAACAGCTTCTGGGAGAACTCGGTACTCAGCGCAGAGAGGCTCGAGTTGAGCGCACGGAGCGTGGCCTGCGCGTCATCGTCCAGTTCGGCTCCTGCCCGCACGAAACTGCTGACGTACTCCTCGACGAGGCGCACGGACTCGTGGTCCAGGCCGTTGGTCGAAACCTGACGGAGGCGGTCGAACAGCGCCCGATTGAGCTTGATATTGTCCTCGTGCTCGGCCAGGCGTGGCGCGATGAGCTGCTCGAGCTCCTGGATGGCATCAGTGGCGTGGCTCACGGAATTGCTGAAGAAGACCCTCGATACCCGATCGAGCGTGCTGCCGGCACGCTCGAGGGCAACGAGTGTGTTCTCGAAGGAGGGGTCCTCCACAGACCCGGTGATGGCGTCGATCTGCTCCAGGTGCTCTGCGAAGCCGGCATCGAACGCCGGGAGGTAGTGCTCGTCCTTGATGGTGGCGAAGGGTGGCAGGTTGTAGTCGAGTGTGCTCGGGGCCAGGAAAGGGTTGCTCATGGGAACCAACTTTTGCACGTTGTTGCACTTTCATGCGCCACCCTTGACCCTGCTTCCCCGGCGACCCTACTGTCGGAGTGTTTCGCTGCCCGACGATCGACGCGATCCTCCTCGGATCGCAGGGTCCACGGCCGGCATCCCTGGCGCCGATGCCGGTGGGCCGTGAGGCACGCCGGGCAGTGCAGCCCGGTTTCGAGAAGGAGCTTCGATGAGAACCACTCGATCCAGAACGATCCTCGCGGCAACCTTGACGATCGCGCTCTGCGGGGTCGGTGCGACCCTTCCGGCCGCGGCGACGGCGCCGGTCCCGAAGGACCAGACTGCACCACCCGAGCATGCGACGCCGATTCCCGAGATCGAAGGCCCACTGGTGACCACAGGGACGTCCTACCCATTCGGGGCAGCCGATCACCAGGAGGTGCCGCAGGACCTCCGGAAGCTGCGTTACGTCGAGGAGGAGTTCCTGGTCAGCGGCACCTCGAACGTCTACACCTGGCCCGGAACAGGACCGGCCGAGATCCGCACCCCGGACAGTCCCTACACCACGCGTGTGCTGGTCCGGAAGCCGGCCAAGGGCCAGAAGTTCAGCGGGAACGTCGTCGTCGAGATGCTCAACCCCAGCAATCTGTTCGATCTGAACATCGGCTGGGCCATGGCGCAGAAGCAGATCGTCGACAACGGCGATGCCTGGGTGGGTATCACGGCGAAGCCGATCGCCGTCGACGCCCTGAAGAACTTCGACGCTGAACGCTACGCGTCCCTCTCCTTCGCGAATCCGCTGCCTCTCACCGATCCTGCGAACTGCACCGCGGTCGCGGCGGACTCGTCGAGGACCACGGAGAACGGCCTCATCTGGGACATCTACTCGCAGGTGGGGGCGTGGCTCAGGAGCGACGACGCCGCCAACCCCCTGCGCTACGGTTCGACGGACTCGCTCGTGGAACACGCCTACGGGTTCGGCTACTCCCAGACCGGCGGGTACCTCGTCAACTACATCAACGGCGTGCACCCGCGCGTCGTGGAATCGGACGGGAAGCCGATCTACGATGCCTACATCGTGGCGGTCGCCGGTGGGGCCTTCGCGGGCGCCTACCCCATGAACCAGTGCGAACCGGCACCGCCGGCGGGCGATCCACGACGTCAGTTCGAGGACGTGGGCGTACCGATCATGCGCATGATGTCGCAGTCCGACTATCTGCTGGGCATCGGTTCCCGCCGCCCGGACAGTGACGAGCCCGGTGATCGCTACCGCCACTACGAGATGGCCGGCGCAGGCCACGCCACACCGGACGAGCTCATCTTCTCGGCGTCCTCGGCGGACATCCTCGCCGCGGATCGCGCCGTTCCGCCCGCGTCCTGCAACGAGGGACCACGCAGCAGATTCCCGAGCTCCATCTTCTTCGATGCTGCGCTGCGCAACCTCGACCTGTGGGTCCGGGACGGTGTGGCCCCGCCCCACGCCGAACCGATCCTCGTCCGGGACGGCAAGCCCGTTCTCGACCAGTTCGGCAACGTCCGGGGTGGTCTGCGATCGCCCTTCCTCGATGTCCCGACGAGCACGTGGTACGGCACCGCGACGGGAGCGTCCTTCTGCTTCATCGCAGGGTACGAGCGACCCCTGTCGCAGGAGGTCCTCGATGCGCTCTACCCCAATCACGGCCGGTACCTGAAGGCGGTCAGCGATGATATCCGGGCACTCGAGCGTCGAGGCTTCCTGACGGCGTACGACGCCCGTCAGCTGCGCCTCGACGCCGCACGGAGCGACATCCCCTGAAGAGGTCACGGGTGAGGCTCCGCCGGGGAGCCTCACCCGGAGGACCTTCGCCAGAAGCACCGATCTAGCGGGGCCTCGCCCCGGCCTGCTTCCGGGCCAGCTCGGCGAGCGAGTCGTCGAGGCCGGTGTCGTCGAACGATCCGAATCTGCGCTCTGCCGCAGTCCGCAGCAGGAAGTCGGCGATCGCCGGATTCTTCGGCAGCAGCGAACCGTGCAGGTAGCTACCCACCACATTCCTCGAACGGGCGCCCTCGGAGCTGTCCTCTGCATTGTTGCCCACACCCTTGACCACGGTACCGAGCGGCAACACGCCGTCCCCGAGGAAGGTCTGGCCGCTGTGGTTCTCGTACCCGTGGATCTCGCCGAACTCCTCGCTGGTGGCGACCACGTTCCCGATCAGTCGGTCGCTCCCACCGCGCGTCTCCAGATCCAGCACCCCGATCCCCGGGATGTCCGTACCACCGTGCGTCCTGAAGACCGTGCCGAACAACTGGTACATCCCACAGATCACGAGCATCGGTGTGCCGTCGTCGGCATGTGCACGCAGCGTCGGGGCGATGGCCTGCAGGTCGTCCTGGATGACCAGCTGGCCGCTGTCCTGACCGCCACCGCCGATGATGAGATCGACGTCGTCGGGAAACGTGTCACCGATGTCGTACTCGAGGATCTCGGCGCCGTAGCCACGCCAGGCGAGGCGCTGCCTGAGCACGAGGACATTCCCGTAGTCGCCGTAGATGTTCATCTCGCGCGGGTAGAGCTGCAGGATGCGCAGCGATCCCTTCGAGGAATCGGTGGCTGCGCTGGTCAGGGCGCCGGCGGACGGTGCATCGCTCATCAGGAGACCACCTCGACTTTCGCGATCTTGGAGAGCTCGCGGCGTACCGCGAGCATGGCTGTGTAGGTGCAGAAGATGCGGCGGGGCTGCCCGCCCGATCCGCTGATGAAGGTCTTGAGAGCCGCGGTGATGTCGGGCTCCACGTCGCCCACCCGGACGCCGTCGTAGGTCAGTCGCAGTGCCATGTCGTAGGCGCGGACACCGGTGACGATCTCGACCCCGTCGTGGCGCAGCGAGTCGAAGTCCACGTCCCACAGCCAGGACATGTCGCGACCGTCGGCATAGTTGTCGTTGATGGCGATCATGGTGGCGCAGCCCGCCGGATCGAAGGACTTCAGTCCCAGCCGGAAGCCGCTCGGGTTCTTCACGAGCACCAGCTCCAGGGGCTGACCGTCGACGACGATGCTCTCGCCGCGGCCGAACGCCGGTTCCACGGCCGCCAGCGACCCGAAGAGACGATCGACGTCGGCGGCCCCGCCGAGCACCGTGCGTGCCGCCGCGAGCGCTGCCGCCGCATTGAAGATGTTGTACACCCCGCGCAGCCGCAGCTCGGTGCGGACACTCATGCCGTCGACCTCGAACTCGGCCGCGTTGCCCTCGACGGTGGTCAGGACGACGTCGGCGGGTAGCGCAGCAGCGGGTGCGGTCCCCTCGGCGCCACGCAGTTCGTCATCGTTGGGGAAGGTGCTGCGCAGCGACGCGTGGAGGCCGAAGTAGGCGACATCCGCCTGGGTGACGGAGGACGCGATGCCCGCGACGCGGGGATCCTCGCGGTTCAGGACGACCGTCCCGGTGGTGGCGACCGCTATGCGCTCCAGCAGGCGCGTGGTCGCATCGATCTCGCCGAAGCGGTCCAGCTGATCACGGAGGACGTTCAGGAGCAGCGAGTACCGGGGCGGGACCAGCTTCACGAAGTGCACGGCATGGGCTTCGTCGAGCTCGAGGACCGCGACGTCGGCGGAGAGTCTCCCGCGCCAGTCCACCTCGCCGAGGAGGGCTGCCGCGACACCACGCGTGAAGTTGCTGCCGGTGCGGTTGGTGAACACCGTCAGCCCCTGGCCCTCGAGGAGTTCCACCACCATCTTCGTGGTGGTGGTCTTGCCATTCGTACCGCTGACCACCACCACGCCCCGGGGCAGGGAGGCGAGGGCGCGACCCATGAAACCGGGATCGAGGCGCTCGACGACGAGGCCCGGGAGCGCGGAGCCACCGCCGCGCAGTCGGGAGGCGATGCGCACAGCCTTGCCCACGAGAACTGGAAGGGGATTCATGCCTCCACATTATCGTCGTCGGGCCCTCCTGCCCCGCAGGTGCCGCACCGGAGGCCGCACACAGCTGCCGGTGCTGTCCCGGACACCACCTAGAATCGACGGATGACGTCCTCGCCTCCTGCGTCCGGAACCGCAGCCCCCCACCGGCCGGCCGATCTCCCCGATGCCCCCACGGGCCGGCCGGCGCCGAGCAGGACCCTCTGCGTCGGTGTTCTCGCGGTGCAGGGCGATGTGCGCGAGCACATCAACACGATCGAGTCCCTCGGTGGACGCGCCGTCCCCGTGCGCAGGCCCGCCGAACTGGCGGCACTCGACGGTCTGATCATCCCCGGGGGCGAGTCCACCACGATGGACCGGCTGACCCGGATCTTCGGGCTCGCCGAACCGCTGCGCGATCTCATCGGCAGCGGTCTGCCGGTGTACGGATCCTGCGCCGGAATGATCATGCTCTCCGACGTGATCGCCGATCCCTCGGTCGATCAGCTCGGTCAGCCGCAGCAGAGCCTCGGCGGTCTCGACATGGTGGTGCGGCGCAATGCCTTCGGCCGCCAGCGCGAGTCCTTCGAGACCGATCTCGCCTTCACCGGACTGGCGGGCCACACACCCGTCCGGGCCGTCTTCATCCGTGCCCCCTGGGTCGAGAAGGTGGGCGACGGCGTCCAGGTCCTCGCCGAAGTCCCCGCCGGTGGCACACCCGCCGCCGGTCCGCTCGAGGGGACCACGGGTCCCCGGAGGGGCGTGCCGCCTGGGGACACGGACGCCGGTGCCGAGCCGGTCGCTAGAATCGTGGCAGTGCGTTCGGGGAATCTGCTGGCCACGAGTTTCCACCCGGAGATCACGGGGGAGCGGCGGGTCCACGAACTTTTCATCCGGATGATCAGAGGAGAAGCGTAAGCATGTCGGGCCACTCCAAATGGGCAACAACGAAGCACAAGAAAGCGGCGATCGACGCCAAGCGCGCCAAGTCCTTCGCCAAATTGATCAAGAACATCGAGGTGGCCGCGCGCGCCGGCGGCGCCGATGTGGCCGGCAACCCCGGTCTCGAGCTGGCGGTCTCGAAGGCCAAGAAGACCTCCGTACCGATCGACAACATCAATCGAGCCGTGAAGCGCGGGGCCGGGCTGCTCGGCGAAGCCGTCGACTACCAGACCATCATGTACGAGGCGCGCGGGCCCCAGGGCTCCGCCCTGCTGATCGAGTGCCTCACCGACAACAAGAACCGCGCGGCGTCCGAGGTGCGTCTCGGGATCACCCGCCACGGTGGCTCCGTCGCCGATCCCGGGTCGGTCTCCTACCTCTTCGCGCGCAAGGGCGTCGTCACGCTCCCGCGGAAGGACCTCACGGAGGACGAGCTGCTGATGTCGGTGCTCGACGCCGGGGCGGACGAGGTCAAGGAATCCGCCGACACCTTCGAGATCATCTCGGAGCCGCAGGATCTGCGCGCCGTGGTCGAGGCGCTCGAGGAGAGCGGCATCGAGTACGACGCCGACGAGGTCGAGTTCGTGCCGTCGATGCAGGTGGATCTCGATGCCGACGGCGGGCGGAAGTTCCTGCGGCTCGTGGATGCCCTCGAAGAGCTCGACGACGTCCAGAACGTCTACTCGAACGCCCACCTGCCCGCCGACGTCCTGGCCGAGCTCGAGAACGACGACTGACATCGCAGGGGTGAGGAACGCGGGCCGCGGAACGCCATGACGTATCGCGTGATGGGCGTGGACCCGGGGCTGACGCGGTGCGGGCTCGCCGTGGTCGATATCGAGCCGAACCGGCACTCCACCCTCGTGGCGGTCGGCGTGGTGGGTACCGATCCGGGACGGAGCCTCGACGAGCGGCTCCTGGTCATCTCCGAAGCCGTCGATGCGTGGCTGGACCTGCACGAGCCCCAGGTCCTCGCGGTGGAGCGCGTGTTCAGCCAGCTCAACGTCAGCACGGTCATGGGCACCGCGCAGGCGTCCGGCGTCGTGATCGTCTCCGCCGCGCGCCGCGGGATTCCCGTGGCGCTCCACACGCCCACCGAGGTGAAGGCCGCCGTGACCGGTAACGGCCAGGCGGACAAGGTGGCCGTCACCAAGATGGTCACCAAGATCCTTCGCCTGAAGACCTCGCCCAGACCGGCCGATGCCGCCGATGCACTCGCGCTGGCCATCACCCATGCGTGGCGCAGGGGAGCGCAGCCCGGTGCCGCCCCGGGTGCCTCGGTCACACCCGCCCAGCGGATCTGGGCCGAGGCGGAGGCACGGGCACGACGGCGCTGACCGGCCCTCCCACCGCACGGACCGGGGTCGAGCGGTGTGGCGGCTCGATCGGGACGGCCGGCGCCGGTACCGTTGTGCAGTAGAACGTGTGTTCGATACCAGCATCCGTCCGGTTCCGCCGGCGTCATCTCTTCTTGGAGCGTTTCACATGATCAGTTCCCTGCGCGGAACAGTGACCCACGTGGGTCTGAACGCCGCCGTCGTCGATGTCAACGGCTTCGGGATGCAGGTCCTGGCCACACCGCAGACGCTCGCCGGACTGCGCGTGGGGGAGCAGGCCTCGGTCTCGACCGCGCTGATCGTCCGTGAGGACTCCATGACGCTCTTCGGCTTCGAGGACGCGGAGCAGCGTGAAGTGTTCGAGACACTGCTCGCGGTCAGCGGGGTGGGCCCGCGTCTGGCGCTGGCCGTCCTGGCAGTGCACACCCCCGAGGCCATCCGCGTGGCGGCAGCGGCGGGAGATGACAAGGCCTTCAGCAAGGTACCCGGGATAGGTCCCAAGGGGGCCCGCCGGATCGTGCTGGAACTGGCGGGCAAGCTCGTCCCGCTCGATCGGACCCCGGAGACCTCGAAGCAGACCTGGCAGGGGCAGGTCCTCACGGCCATGATGGGACTGGGCTGGTCGGAGAAGGACGCCGGGGCCGCCATCGACGCCGCCGTCGCCGATGCACCCGAGATCGCCGCGACCGGCGACGTGGGGCAGATCCTCAAGATGACGCTGCGGAGGCTGGGCCAGGACGGCGCACGCAGCTCCGCCAGGACGAAGGTGTGACGATGACCGACCAGCAACCCGACGAGGCGCCGCTCGTGGCCCAGGCCGCGGACCCGGAGGACCGGGCGGTCGAGGCCGCCCTGCGGCCGAAGAATCTCGACGACTTCGTGGGGCAGAAGAGGGTCAGGCGCCAGCTCTCCCTCGTCCTCGAGGCATCCCGGCTCCGTGGGCGCAGTGCGGACCACGTGCTGCTGTCCGGACCTCCGGGCCTCGGCAAGACCACCCTTGCCATGATCATCGCGGCGGAGATGAACGCGCCACTGCGCATCTCGTCCGGGCCGGCGATCCAGCACGCGGGCGATCTCGCGGCGATCCTCTCCTCGCTCACCGATGGCGAGGTCCTCTTCCTCGACGAGATCCACAGGATGTCCCGCCCGGCGGAGGAGATGCTCTACATGGCCATGGAGGACTTCCGCGTCGACATCATCGTCGGGAAGGGGCCAGGGGCCACGGCGATCCCCCTGGAACTGCCGCCCTTCACGCTCGTCGGCGCGACGACCCGGGCAGGCCTGCTGCCCGGCCCCCTGCGCGACCGCTTCGGCTTCACCGGGCATCTGGAGTTCTACTCCACGGACGAACTCGAGCTGGTACTCCGCCGATCGGCGATGCTGATGGACATGTCGGTGAATTCCGCCGCGTTCGCCGAGATCGCCGGACGCTCGCGCGGGACGCCCCGTATCGCGAACCGTCTCCTGCGCCGCGTCCGCGACTGGGCGCTCGTGCACGGTTCCGAGCAGATCGACGCGCGAGCGGCGAGTGCCGCCCTCGACATGTACGAGGTCGACGCACGCGGCCTGGACCGGCTCGACCGGTCGGTCCTGACCGCGCTCATCACCAAGTTCAACGGCGGTCCGGTGGGACTCTCCACCCTGGCCATCGCGGTGGGTGAGGAACCGGAGACGGTGGAGACCGTGGCCGAGCCCTACCTGGTACGCGAGGGCATGCTCGGGCGCACGCCCAGGGGCAGGATCGCGACGGCGGCAGCCTGGAAGCATCTCGGGCTGGCCATGCCGCCGACCGTCGCGGCAGCCATGCCGGAGGACCTCTTCTCCGTGACCCCGGACGGCTTCGACGGCAGTGGATCGGGCGTCGACAGCTGGTCCCGCCCGGAGGGGTGACGCGGGACCTCCCGGGATTGCCCTCTACACTGGTCTCTCACGATGTGTGCCGGGGCACAGTGCTGCCCCCACCTCCACTCCCAGGAACGGAAGATGCCCTGTGCTTTCAGCTGTAGTCGCCCAAACGCCCGCCGGAGAATCGGGTGGCTTCGATGTCTTCGGGCTCCTGCTCCCACTGGCGCTGGCCTTCCTGATCTTCACCATGTTCCGCAGGCAGCGGAAGGCGCAGAAGCAGGTCAAGGAGATGCGTACCCAGCTGGAGCCCGGCAGTGAGGTCATGACCCAGTTCGGCCTGTTCGGCACCATCGTCTCGATCGACCAGGAGAACAACAGGGCCGTCCTGGAGCTCTCGCCCGGCAACCACGCCACGGTCCACACCCAGGCCCTGTCCAAGGTGGTCCAGCAGGACCCGGTGCTGCAGGACGACGCCGTCACCGACGCGGAGCGCCGGGACCTCGACAGCTATGACGGCTCGGCGGTGCCCGACGACGCGTCCTCCCTCGACGGCGTCGACGGCGACCGTTCCGCCGGCGGGGCCACCGCGGCCGGGGAAGCGCGAACCGGACACGAGACTCCCGAGCAGACCCTGGAGCGGCTCGACCGCGAGCAGTCGAACCGTGACGAGCGCGACACGCGCGGTCCGGGTGGCACCACCGGGACCTCCGACCACTAGCATTCCGTGGGGCGGGTGACCGCCCCCGCCAGCATCGATCCGGCGCCCGCGCAGCGCCACTGAATAAGGACATCCATCATGCCTCGTACCGGTCCCGGGACGGCAGCCAAACGAACACTGGTCTGGCTGGGAGCACTGACAGCCCTGCTCGCCATCCTGCTGGGAGCCGGTTCCTTCTGGAGCACCGCCAGCTGGAGCCCCCGCCTCGCGCTCGATCTCGAGGGCGGTACCCAGATGATCCTGGCGCCCCGGGTCCAGGGCGGCAGCGAGATCACCCCGGAGCAGCTCGACCAGGCGGTGGAGATCATCCGGCAGCGCGTGGACGGCTCCGGCGTGGCCGAGGCGGAGATCAACACGCAGTCGGGCCGGAATGTGATCGTCTCCCTGCCCGGTACACCCGATGCGCAGACCCGCGACCTCATCCAGGCCTCCGCGCAGATGGAGTTCCGCCCGGTACTCGCCGGTGGGCCGGGCCAGGCGCCTGCCGCAGAGACACCCACACCGGAGGATCAGCTGCCCCGACCCGGCGCGGAGCCACAGGACGGTAGCGATCCGAACTGGATCACCCCCGAGCTGTACCAGGAGTTCGAGGCACTGGACTGCCTCGATCCGGCAGCCCTCGAGCCCGCGGAGGAACCGGCGCCCGCGGACCAGCCGATGGTGGCGTGCGAACCCGACAACCAGGGCAAGTACATCCTCGGGCCGGTCGCCATTCCCGGCACCGACATCTCCACGGCGAGCTACGGACTGCAGCGGAGTGCGCAGGGCCAGGCGCTGAACACGTGGGCCGTGAACATCGACTTCGACGACGAGGGCACGAAAGCCTTCCGCGAGGTCACCGAGCGGCTCAACGCGATCGGACCTGGCGATCCGCGCAACCAGTTCGCCATCGTCCTCGACGGGAAGATCGTCTCCGCGCCGACCACGAATGCCGTGATCGCCGATGGAAACGCCCAGATCAGCGGAAACTTCACCGAGGAGTCCTCGGCCGCCCTGGCCGAGCAGCTCAAGTACGGTGCGCTGCCCATCAGCTTCGAGATCCAGAGCGAGCAGCAGATCTCCGCCACCCTCGGAGCCGACCAGCTCCGCCTCGGACTGCTGGCCGGGCTGATCGGGCTCGGGCTCGTAGCGGCCTACTCGATCTTCCAGTACCGGCTCCTCGGCCTGGTGACCATCGCTTCGCTCGTCGTCGCGGGTGTCCTGACCTATCTGGCCATCTGCATCCTCGGCTGGACGGAGAACTACCGCCTGTCCCTCGCTGGCGTGGCAGGACTGATCGTCGCCATCGGCCAGACCGCGGACTCGTTCATCGTCTACTTCGAGCGTATCCGCGACGAACTGCGCGACGGACGGGGCCTCGTCTCCGCCGTCGAGAACGGCTGGCGCCGCGCCAAGCGCACGGTCCTCGCGTCGAAGGCGGTGAACCTGCTGGCGGCCCTCGTGCTCTACTTCGTCGCCGTCGGCAACGTGCGCGGCTTCGCCTTCACCCTCGGACTCACGGCCATCGCCGACCTCGTCGTGGTCTTCCTCTTCACCCATCCCGTGCTGCGCCTCCTCGCGCAGACCAGATTCTTCGGCGAGGGCCACCCCTGGTCCGGGCTGGACCCCCGCAGGCTCGGCGGCCTCCCGCTCTACCGCGGCGCCGGGCGCCTGCGCGAGCCGGGCCAGAACGTGGTCGTGTCCCGGTCCAAGAACAAGGGCGCCTCGGCAGAGGCCGAGCGGCGCCTGACGATCGCCGAGCGGCGGCGCGCGGAGCACGACACAGCCCTGGCCGGACGCACAGGGTCGTCCGAGAAGGAGAACGACGCATGAGCCGCACCAACTTCGCCACTTTCGGCAATGAGCTGTACTCGGGCAAGCGGTCCTATCCTTTCGTTGCGAAACGCAATATCTGGTTCCTCATCGCCGGTCTCGCCGTCCTCGTCTCGCTCATCATCCCGGTGGTCAAGGGAGGCTTCAATCTGGGGATCGATTTCCGTGGGGGCTCGGAATTCACGGTGTCCGCCACAGAGAACACCGAGGTCTCTGTGGGTGAGAGCGCGGTGACCGACGTCGTGCCGGATGCCGTGCCGCGCGTGACCAACATCGCGGCGAACACCATGCGGATCCAGACCGAACAGCTCTCCGACGACGAGACGCTCAGCGTCCGGTCGAACCTGATCAGCGGCTACGGCGTGGGCAAGGACCAGGTGACCTCGAGCTTCGTCGGCCCGACCTGGGGGGAGGATGTGAGTCGACAGGCCATCATCGGCTTCGGCGTCTTCGTGCTCCTGGCCGCGATCCTCATGGCCATCTACTTCCGCACGTGGAAGATGGCACTGGCCGCGATGGCCGCTCTCGTCGTGGTCATGGTGGTGACGGCAGGGCTGTATGCGCTCAGCGGGTTCGAGGTCACGCCGTCGGCGATCATCGGCTTCCTGACGATCCTCAGCTACGCCCTGTACGACACCGTGGTGGTCTTCGACAAGATCCGGGAGAACACCGCCGACATCCTGATCTCCACCAAGCGCACCTTCGCGGAGCAGGTCAATCTCGCCGTGAACCAGACACTCGTGCGTTCGATCAACACCTCGGTGGTCGCGATCCTGCCCGTGGCCTCGATCCTGTTCATCGGCGCCTTCATCCTCGGCGCCGGCACCCTGCAGGATCTGTCCCTGGCCCTGTTCATCGGCATCATCCTGGGAACGCTCGGTACCATCTTCATCGCCGCCCCGCTCTACGCCGCGCTCAGGGTGAACGAGCCGGAGCTGAAGAAGCAGGAGAAGAGGGTCACGGAACGGCGTTCGCTCGAGGCTGCACGGGCCTGAGACCGGTCGCCGGTCCGGCGCGGGTAGACTTGGAGCTGTCGCGTGAGTCCGCGACAGCTGGGGCCTGATGGCCCCAGGATCAAGATCGAGGGACGATGAATGGCTGATGCGGTCGAGCCCGCGGTGACCACCGGGACGGAAGCAGGCTCAGCAGTGCCCGAGCGGTCCGCCCCGCTGCAGGAACCGGATGGATCGCCCGGCGCGGCTCCCTCGGACCAGGTCTCGACATCACCCGCCGGTACGGGTACCGAGCAGGTACTGCCCGGACGGCGTGGACGTACACGGGCGCGGATCGCCCGCCTGACGGGCCGCGGCTCCTCGGGATATTCGCCCGTCCTCGAGCCTCTCCTCCGCACGGTCCGCGCGATCAATCCCAAAGAGGACCTGGACCTCATCCAGCGTGCGTATCTGGTCGCGGAGCGCAGCCACGAGGGGCAGAAGCGCAAGAGCGGTGATCCGTACATCACCCACCCGGTGGCTGTGGCGACCATCCTCGCGGAACTCGGGATGACAGGGACCACCCTCGCTGCGGCTCTCCTCCACGACACCGTGGAGGACACCTCCTACACCCTCGCCGAACTCGAGCGGGATTTCGGGTCCGAGGTGGCGATGCTCGTCGACGGCGTCACGAAGCTCGACAAGGTCTCCTTCGGGGACGCTGCGCAGGCGGAGACCGTGCGCAAGATGGTCGTGGCGATGTCCAAGGACATCCGGGTCCTCGTCATCAAGCTCGCCGACCGGCTCCACAATGCGCGCACCTGGCGCTTCGTCTCGGCGACGTCGTCGGCCAAGAAGGCCCGCGAGACCATAGAGATCTTCGCGCCTCTCGCCCACCGCCTGGGCATGAACACCATCAAGTGGGAACTCGAGGACCTCTCCTTCGCGGCCCTGCACCCGAACATCTACGAGGAGATCGTGCGGATGGTGGGGGAGCGGACCCCCGAACGCGAGAAGCACCTGAATCTCCTGCGGAACCAGATCGACGAGGACCTGCGCGCCGTCAAGATCAAGGCCACCATCACCGGACGGCCCAAGCACTACTACTCGATCTACCAGAAGATGATCGTCAGGGGGAAGGATTTCGACGACATCCACGACCTGATGGGTGTGCGGGTCCTCGTGGACAGCGTCCGCGACTGCTATGCCACGCTCGGTTCGCTGCACTCGCGCTGGAACCCCCTGCCGGGGCGGTTCAAGGACTACATCGCGATGCCGAAGTTCAACATGTACCAGTCTCTGCACACCACGGTGATCGGCCCCGGCGGCAAGCCGGTGGAAATTCAGATCCGGACGCACGACATGCACCGGCGGGCCGAGTACGGGGTGGCGGCGCACTGGAAGTACAAGAGTGGCGGCAGGCCCCTGGAGGCGCAGGACGGCAGCGACATGGGGTGGCTGCGCAGCCTCGTGGACTGGCAGCAGGAGACCTCGGACCCGAACGAGTTCCTCGACTCCCTGCGGTTCGAGATCAACGCTCGGGAGGTCTTCGTCTTCACCCCCAAGGGCGAGGTGATGGCACTGCCTGCCGGGTCGACGCCCGTCGACTTCGCCTACGCCGTGCACACCGAGGTGGGGCACCGCACCATCGGTGCGAGGGTCAACGGCAAGCTCGTCCCGCTGAACAGCGAGCTCAGTCACGGGGACTCGGTGGTCATCTTCACCTCGAAGGCCGAGGGTGCGGGGCCCAGCCAGGACTGGCAGGGCTTCGTCAAGAGCCCACGCGCACGCAACAAGATCAGACAGTGGTTCACGAAGGAACGGCGCGAAGAAGCTGTCGACAAGGGCAAGGACCTGCTCACGCGGGCCATGCGCAAGCAGAATCTGCCGTTGCAGCGCATGATGCCGCACACCGCGCTCATGACGGTGGCCGAGGAACTCCACCACCAGGACATCTCCGCGCTGTATGCGGCCGTGGGCGACGGCCACACGTCGGCGCAGAACGTCATCGAGCACCTCGTCGCGCTGATGGGCGGACATGAGGGGACCGAGGCGAAGATCGCCGAGACCGCGGTGGCGACCCAGCCCCGCAGGCCCAAGTTCTCCGACTCCGGCGTCACGGTGCGCGGGGTGGGCGACGTCTGGGTGAAGCTCGCGCGCTGCTGCACGCCCGTACCGCCCGACCCGATCGTCGGTTTCGTCACCCGCGGGTCCGGGGTGTCGGTCCATCGCAGCGACTGCCGCAATGTCGAGGAGCTCCGGGACCAGCCCGACAGGATCGTGCCCGTGGAGTGGGCACCGACACAGTCCAGCGTGTTCCTGGTGGAGATCCAGGTGGAGGCCCTCGATCGCAAGAGCCTGCTCTCGGACGTGACGAGTCTGCTCGCCGAGAACCACGTCAATATCCTCGCGGCCAATGTGAACACCTCGTCCGATCGTGTGGCGATGTCGCGCTTCGCCTTCGAGATGGGTGATCCCAAGTATCTGAACCACATCCTCAGTGCCGTGCGGCGCATCGACGGCGTCTTCGACGTGTACCGCACCACCGGATCGCAGCGACGCCCCTAGGCACCCCGCCCCCTGACCTGGGCCGCACGCAGCCTCGTCAGCGCCCGGGCCTTGCCCGGTACACGGGTGGCGTTGACCAGCGCCGCCTCCACGAGCCGCAGCGGACATGCCAGGTCGGGTGCCCTGTCGATGGCGCGGAGGACGGCGACGGCGGTGCGGTCGCCGTGGACCGCAAGGTCCAGGGCGGTCCGGAGGGGCGTGGTCACCGACACTCCTCCGACGAGATTGACGTCGAACGGACCGAGCGAGACCTGATGCATGACCGCCCCACTGAACGGGGGCAGCGCCGTGGTCCTCCGCCTGTGATCGGTGACGAGGCTGATCAGGGCGGGTACCGGGGCGCACCCGTAGATCCACGCGGCGCAGGAGCGCCCGAGCGCCACGCGTGCCCGGAGGGAGTCCGGCACGCAGCGTGCCGCGGCCTCGGAGCGCGTGGCGGGATTCTCCGTGAAGTCGCTCCGAAGGTAGGAGTTCCCGATCACGAGCCGGACGAGGCCCTCCAGCCTCATGGACTGGAGCTCCGCCGAGGTGAAGATCTCCCCGGCGTGGAAGAGCGCACCCCCGGTCGAGGTGACGGTGGGTGATGCGCCGAGATAACGCCCGGGCGGGGTGGCTGTGCTGTCCAGCGGAGACATTGATCCAGCATCGTCAGTGGGAGCTGCGCGCAAAAGCCCTCCGGCGCCGTTGTGGACAACGGTGCCGGAGGGCCGGGGTGAACGACGCCTGCTACTGAAGCGTCAGGAGAAGTCCTGCGCCGATCTCTGCAGCATCTCCAGCCACTGTTCACGGGCTGCCAGCGCTTCCTTCGCCGTGGCGATCTTCGAACTGTTCCCCGCGCCCTCCGCAGCCGCAAGATCCTCCTTGAGCTGAGCGATCGTCGCCTCGAGCTGACTGAGCGCACTCGTGGTGCGGGCCTTCGTCTCGGGGTTGGTCTTCTGCCAGTGCTCGTCGTCGGCGGACTTCACGGCGTCCTCGACCCTGCGCAGGCCTGCGTCGATCCGACCCATGTCGGCGCGTGGCACCTTGCCCGCCTCGTCCCATCGGTCCCGGACCGACTGGAGCGCCTTCTTCGCAGCGGCGAGATCCCTGACGGGCAGGATCTTCTGCGCTTCGACCAGCAGTGCCTCCTTGGCGGTGAGGTTGACGGAGTATTCCTCGTCGATCGCCTCGTTGTCGGCTTTCCTCGCCTCGAAGAAACGATCCTGGGCGGCGCGGAACCGGGCCCAGAGGGCGTCGTCGTCCTTGCGGCTGGCACGCTTGGACGCCTTCCACTCGTCCATCAGCTGACGATACGCCGCCGCTGTGTGACCCCAGTCCGTGGAGTCGGAGAGCTGCTCGGCGCGTTTGATGAGCGCTTCCTTCGACTGCTTCGCCTCGGCGTTGTCGGTGTCGAGCTGGGAGAAATAGGCGCGGCGGTGCCGATCGAAGACGGTGCGCGAGGAGCGGAAGCGCTTCCAGAGTGCGTCCTCGGTGCCCTTTCCCAGTCTCGGCCCGTTCTTCTGGGCCGCCTTCCAGAGCTCGAAGAGCTCGTTCATACGGGTGCTGCTGGCCTTCCACTGGACGGTGGCCGGATCGCGACCCGCGAGTTCCTCGGCCTCGACGACGATCGCCTCACGGGCTGCGAGCTCCCGGGCCTTGAGCTCGTCCAGGGCCGCGCGTTCGGTTTTCTCGAGACCGCTCACGGCCTCCAGCAGGGCGTCGATCCTGGCTTCGAGGGCGAGCACGTCCCCGACCATGGTGCGCTCTCCGACCTGCGTCCGCAGATGCCTGGCGGTCTTCGCCATGTCCGAGGACGGGGCCTTGGCCTCGACCCGCTGCTCGAGCAGAGCCACCTGGCTCACGACGTCGTCGTACTTCCGCACGAAGTAGGTCAGCGCCTCCTCGCGCGTTGCATCCGGGTACTGCCCGACGGCGTGTTCCTCGCCGTCGACGAGCAGGAAGACATGCCCGTCGTCCTCGACCCGAGCGAACCTGCCGGCTTCCTCGAGCGAGGTGGTGTGCGCCGGGGGAGCCGCAGGACGGCCGGACTTCCTCGCGGGCCGCGGGGCCATCGACGTCGGCAGCGGCGCACGCGGAGCCGCCGGGCGGGGCGGCGAAGGGCTTGCTGACACGTGTGCGACGTCGGCCTGGTCTGCGGGAGCGGTGGATGCGGCTGCCGGGTCAGCCGGTGCTGGCTGTACGTCGTCGACCGGGCCAGCGAGTGGTGCCTGCACGCCGTCGGCCTGGTCCGTGGGAGCGGCGGATGCTGCGGATTCGGGCTCGGGCGCCACGGTAGCGTCCTGGCCCTCCTCGGCATCGGTGTCGTTGCCCTCGGGCGGACGGGATGGACTGCCATCGGCTGCCGCGGCGTCCTGCTCCGTGCCGTGGTCGATGGTCGTTTCGTCGGATTGCTGACTGTCTGTCACCGCTAGAAATCTTTCACTCGTCGGATGGCCGTGAGCAACGCCGGGGCCATGTCGTCCGGGGTCGATGTCGTACGGATCGATCCCGAGCAGGATCCAGGAGTCTATCGGACCGGTATCGCGCACCGATCGTGCCGACCCAGCCGTTCCGGCGCCCGCGGAGGAGCGCCGCCGAACCCTGCTCTGAGGCTACTGTACTCAGGCCGCCGCGCTCGGGACGCCCTCCCGTGATGCCGCACTCCGGGCGAGGGGTGCACGGACAGCGGTGGCCGCCGGCGCTCCTGCGACTCCGGCACGGGGCAGGAGGTTCTGCCGATCCGACGGGCGCACCTAGGATTGATGGCGCAGACCCCACCGATCGGCCCGCGGCCCGTCGGAGACCCCGTAGGCGAGGAGATCCACCCATGGCCCGCAAGGCTTCCCTGTCCGGCTTCCCTGAATGGCTCCCCGAGGAACGCCTGATCGAGCAGCACGTCCTCGACGTACTGCGGCGGACCTTCGAACTTCACGGTTTCTCCAGCATCGAGACGAGGGCTGTGGAGACGGTCGGTGACCTGCTGCGCAAGGGCGAGATCGACAAGGAGGTCTACGCCGTCTCCCGGCTCCAGGCCGAGGAGGCATCGGCGTCCGAGGCCGGCCTGGCCCTCCACTACGACCTGACCGTGCCGTTCGCCCGGTACGTGGTGGAGAACGCCGGTCACCTCGCCTTCCCGTTCCGCAGGTACCAGATCCAGAAGTGCTGGCGCGGCGAGCGTCCGCAGGAGGGGCGCGCCCGCGAGTTCACGCAGGCCGACATCGACGTCGTCGGCGACGGCGTCCTGCCCTTCCGGTACGACATCGAACTGGCCCTCACCGTCGTCGAGGCACTGGAGGCCCTGCCGATCCCCGACTTCACCCTGCGCGTGAACAATCGCAAGCTCGCGGAGGGTTTCTACACTGCCATCGGCCTTCAGGACACAGCCGCCGTACTGCGCAGCATCGACAAGCTCGAGAAGATCGGCCCCGAGAAAGTGGGCGCCCTGCTGCAGGAGGAGCTGGGGGCCGACGACGACCAGGTGCGCCTGGCCCTGGAGCTCGCGACGATCCGCACCCCGGATACCTCCTTCGTGGAGCGGGTGCGTGCCCTGGGCGTCGCCCACGAACTCCTCGACGAGGGCCTCGAGGAACTCCGCCAGGTGATTGCCGAAGCCACCCGCCGCGCTCCCGGACGCGTGGTTGCCGATCTGAGCATCGCCCGCGGCCTCGACTACTACACGGGAACCGTCTACGAGACCGTGCTCGACGGCCACGAGGGTCTGGGCTCGATCTGTTCGGGCGGCCGCTATGACGCCCTGGCTCACAAGGGCAGTCGGACCTTTCCCGGCGTCGGGCTGTCCATCGGCGTCACCCGGCTCGTCTCGCGGATCCTCAGCCAGGGTTTCGCCTCGGTCTCCCGGGCCGTGCCGACGGCGGTCCTGGTAGCGCTGGCCGACGACGACGCCTGGTCCCGGGCGCAGGATGTCGCCACGGCGCTCCGGCAGCGGGGCATCGCCACCGAGGTCGCAGCGACGGCCGAGAAGTTCGGCAGGCAGATCAGGTTCGCGGACCGGCGCGGCATCCCCTTCGTCTGGTTCACGGACGCGGACGGGACGCACGAGGTCAAGGACATCCGCTCGGGAGAGCAGCACAGCGCTGATCCTGCGTCGTGGTCACCCCCCGCAGAGGACGTGCGACCGGTGATCACCATCGCCTGAATGCCGCCCCGCCGCCCGCAGGGGCTGGAACCGGAGCAGAGGCTGGAACCGGAGCAGGGGTTCACCCGGTTCCGCGCCGGCGACGCGAGGAGAGGCCGCGCAGTGCAGCGCCGGCGGCGAGCGCCGTGAGCATGCCCAGCACCGACCTCCACGGCAGTGCGAGGGCCAGGGCGACGCATCCGGCAGCGCCCACCGCGTTGAGCCAGCGCGGAGCGAACCACCGCCGCTCCCCGACCGTGAGGGCCGCAACACCGACGACCGCACCGTGTACGAGCACGCCGAACGCCGCGCACCCGATGAGGGTGGGCAGCTGCACCGTGAGCAGGAGGACCACCACGACGGCAGCGGCACCGAGGATCGAGATCCAGGGTGCCCGGTAGCGGGTGGAGACCCGGGAGAACAGCTCCGGCAGCTCCCCGCCCAGGGACAGCGCGAGAGTCCTCCGGCCCAGCCCCGCGGTGAGGAACACCAGTGCGCCGAGACCGGCCAGCACCGCCGCACCGGTGATCACGGTTCCGAGGACGCCGGCGGACCCGGGATCGGCGGCCCCGCGGATCAGCTCGCGGAGCGGGACCGCGGTCTCCGCCAGCGCGATCGGGCCCAGCGACCTCAGCAGGGACACCGACAGCAGGAGATAGAGGCCCAGCGTGACGCCGAGGGCTCCGAGGACAACGGCCGGGATGTTGCGACGGGCTTCACGGACACCGTGACCCAGCGTTGCGCTGCGCCCGTACCCGGCGTAGGCGAAGACGAGCAGGCCGGCGCCCTGCAGCACGCCGCCTATCCCGGGGCTGGCGCCCATCGCGCCGCCGGTCGCTGCGGAGGACGCGGGGGAGGTCATGCCGACCACGACCGCGAAGGCGAGCACCGGGATGACGAGGGAGATGATCGCCCGGGTGGCCAACGTGGAGCGGGTCACCCCGAGGAGTGCAAGGATCGTGGTGGCGACGACCGCGGCGATCGCTGCGACCGTTTCACTGCCGGGAGCCGCGTAGAGCCCTACGGTGAGGGCGACTACCGCGCAGGCGGCCAGGCGGCCCGTGAGCTGCGCCCACCCGGCGAGGAAGCCCGTCCATGGTCCGAGCTGTTCACGCCCGTCCACCGCACCGTCGGTGAGTCCGTCCGCGAGGAGGGCCATTGCCGACGCATTGGAGTAGGCGACGAATCCTGCGACGACCACTGCCAGGGGCAGGAACGCACCGGCCGAGGCGCCCGCCGGGGCGAACACCACGAACGCGCCCGCACCGACCATCGAGCCGACCCCCACGGTCGTCGCATCGAAGCCCCCGAGGGGCTGGCGTGCTTCCGGCGGCAATGACATGCTTCTCCTCGGATCGGAACCCGCGGGACCAGCGGTGTCCCGCAGTGGTGCGGGTGCTGCAGGGCGCCTGTCGGGCTGGTCCTGACACGACCGGTAACGTTGGTCGCGCTTGACCCAACTCTAGGTCGGTGCCTCAACCACCTGCCAGCCATCTGTTACATCTGTGGGAAGGAATGCTGTGCTCCGCACGCATGAACTCGGTTCGCTTCGGACCGAGCACGTAGGACAAACCGTCACCCTGGCCGGGTGGGTGGCACGCCGCCGGGACCATGGCGGAGTGGCGTTCGTCGACCTCAGGGACGCCTCCGGAGTGGCGCAGGTGGTGGTCCGCGAGGAGGAGGTCTTCTCCGCACTGCGCAACGAGTACGTCCTGCAGATCGTCGGGACCGTGCAGCAGCGACCCGCGGGCAACGAGAACCCCGCCCTTCCCACCGGAGCCGTCGAGGTCATCGCGGACACCGTCACCATTCTCAATACCTCCGATCCGCTGCCGTTCCAGATCGACGAGCATGTGGAGGTGGGTGAGGAGGCGCGTCTGCGCCACCGCTACCTCGATCTGCGCCGGCCCGGCCCCCAGGCCAACCTGCGGCTCCGGTCCGAGGCCAGCCGCGTGGCCCGCGAACTGCTGCACCGCGACGGTTTCGTGGAGATCGAGACCCCCACGCTGACCCGTTCCACCCCCGAGGGTGCCCGTGACTTCCTCGTGCCCGCGCGGCTGGCACCGGGCTCCTGGTACGCCCTGCCGCAGTCGCCCCAGCTGTTCAAGCAGCTCCTGCAGGTGGGCGGTTTCGAGAAGTACTACCAGCTGGCGCGCTGCTACCGAGACGAGGACTTCCGCGCGGACCGCCAGCCGGAGTTCACCCAGCTCGACATCGAGGCGAGCTTCGTGGAGGAGGACGACATCATCGCCCTCGGCGAACAACTCGTCTCCGCCCTGTGGAAACTGATCGACGTGGAGATCCCCCTGCCCATCCGCCGCATGACCTACGCGGATGCCATGGCCAGGTACGGCTCCGACAAGCCCGACCTGCGTTTCGGCCTCGAGCTCACGGAACTCACGGAGTTCTTCAGGGACACGGACTTCGGCGTGTTCAAAGCGCCCTACGTGGGCGCCGTGGTGATGCCCGGAGGAGCCGCACAGCCGCGTCGCCAGCTCGACGCCTGGCAGGAGTGGGCCAAGCAGCGAGGCGCCAAGGGACTGGCGTACGTCCTGATCGACGACGACGGCAGCCTGCGTGGACCGGTCGCCAAGAATCTCACCGAGGTGGAGCGGGAGGGCCTTGCGGGAGCCGTCGGCGCCGCCCCGGGCGACTGCATCTTCTTCGCCGCCGGCGACCGCGTGTCCTCACGGGCCATCCTGGGCGCAGCCCGCGTCGAGATCGGCCGACGCACCGGCCTCATCGACGAGAAGGCCTGGGCGTTCGTCTGGGTTGTCGACGCCCCGATGTTCGAACCGGCCTCGGCCGCAGTGGCGGCGGGAGATGTGGCCGTGGGCGGTGGAGCATGGACGGCAGTCCACCACGCCTTCACCTCTCCGAAGCCGGAATTCCTCGACACCTTCGACACCGATCCCGAGAACGCACTGGCGTTCGCGTACGACATCGTCTGCAACGGCAACGAACTCGGTGGAGGATCCATCCGGATCCATCGCAGGGACGTTCAGGAGCGTGTCTTCGCCGTCATGGGCCTCGGTGCAGAGGAGGCCGAGGAGAAGTTCGGCTTCCTGCTCGAGGGCTTCAAGTACGGTGCGCCCCCGCACGGCGGCATGGCGCTGGGCTGGGACCGCGTGGTGTCGTTGCTCGCCGGGACCGATTCGATCCGCGACGTCATCGCCTTCCCCAAGTCCGGTGGCGGCTACGATCCGCTGACCAGCGCTCCGGCGCCGATCACGGCCCAGCAGCGCAGGGAAGCGGGCGTGGACGCGAGGCCGAAGACTGGTACCGGTCCGGCGACAGGCACGGCACCGACGGTCGAGGGCTGAGCGGGCCGGTCCCCGCGACCGGCCTCCCGTACCCCCGACAGTCGCGCGTCAGCGGATCCTTCATTCGTGGGTCCGCTGATCGCTGCCGGAGGAATCGGGACGGATCAGCGGCGGCCGTCGCCCGGTTGTGTCAGAATTGTGCCAGTACGTGCTCCGGGGTCGGTGTAATTCCGAACCGGCGGTTATAGTCCGCGACCCGCTCCTTGTTCCGCACCCGCGGAACGGGAGCGGTCGAGCCGGTGGAATTCCGGGACCGACAGTCAAAGTCTGGATGGGAGAAGCACGAACAGCAGGGTCCTGCCGCTGCCCCATGGGCGGCGGCCAGGATGCGGTCCTGGCACCTTCGATGGTGCCTGCCGCGTCCGGCGCTGCCATCGCCCGGAGTCGTCGTGATGACGAAGGATCGGCATGGATCTCCTGCAGTGGCTCTTCGAGGCCCGCATTCCCGTTGGTGGCGGTTCGCTCCTGTTCCGTGAGGTGATGGGCAACGTCTTCGGGCTGCTCAGCGCCTTCGGCGGCATGAGGCGCCGTATCTGGGCGTGGCCCGTGGGCATCATCGGCAACCTGCTGCTCCTGACCGTCTTCCTCGGGTCCCTCTTCGGTGGGGCCGGAGCCGCCAATCTGCTCGGCCAGGCCGGACGGCAGCTCATGTTCATCATCGTCTCCGTCTACGGTTGGCGGCAGTGGCAGCTCAGCAGTCGCAGCGGTGGCCAGGCGGTCACTCCGCGGTGGGCGGGCACGCGTACCCGCCTCGGCATGGTGGTCGTCATGATCGCCGGCACCCTCGCCCTCACGCCGGTCTTCCGTGCACTCGGCTCCTACGAGCCGGTCTGGGCCGATGCGTGGACCTTCGTGGGGTCCCTCCTGGCCACCTACGGCATGGCCAAGGGCTGGGTGGAGTTCTGGCTCGTGTGGGTGGCCGTGGACCTCGTGGGTGTGCCCCTGCTCTTCAGCGCCGGTTACTACGCGAGCGCCTTCATGTACGTGTTCTACGGCGTGTTCACGCTCATCGGCTTCTTCGTCTGGGCCCGCGCGCAGCGCTCCGCCAAGCCGAGCATCGAGACCCTCCTGCCCGATCCGACCCTGCGGTGAGCGCGACACCTACCGGCACCACGCCGGAGCCCAGTGGGCCCGAGGTCGCAGCCATGAAGCGCGCCCTGGAGCTCGCAGCGCTCGGCGTCAGGGGCGCGAATCCGCTGGTGGGCGCGGTCGTGCTGTCCGCCGACGGCCGGATTCTGGGGGAGGGGCACCACCGCGGCGCCGGGACACCGCACGCCGAGCCTGCGGCCCTGGCCGAGACGCTCCGGCGGGGCAACGATCCCCGAGACTCCACCGTGGTGGTGACGCTCGAGCCGTGCAATCACACCGGGCGGACGGCGCCCTGCACGCAGGTGCTGCGTGAGGCAGGGGTGCGGCGGGTGGTCTACGCCGTGCACGACGTCCACGGCGTGGCCGCAGGCGGCGCACAGCACCTGCGCGAGGCGGGTATCGAGTGCGTCGGCGGTCCCGGCGCCGCGGCGGCGAGGATGCTGAACGAACGGTGGACCGCTGCCCTGGCCGGTCGCCGCCCATTCGTCACCGCGAAGTCCGCCCAGTCGCTCGACGGTCGGGTCGCCGCGCCGGACGGCTCCAGCCGGTGGATCACCGGGGACCGGGCACGCGAGGACGGACACCGGCTGCGTCGGCTGGCCGACGCCGTCCTCGTGGGCAGCGGCACCCTCCTGGCCGACGATCCACGCCTGACGGCACGGCAGCCCGACGCGGAGTCCGTACCGCGCGGGCGTTCGGCGCTGCGGGTCGTCATGGGCATGACACCCGTACCGGAGCGTGCCGCGATGCGCGGGCCGGGATTCGTCCAGCTGGCCACCCGGGACGTGGGGGCCGCGCTCAACACGCTGTACGAGCAGGGCGTGCGGCACCTCCTGGTGGAGGGCGGTCCGCGGATCACCTCCGCCTTCCTCCGGGCCGGCGCCGTGGACGAACTGTTCTCGTACGTGGCCCCGCTGATCCTCGGGGACGGCGCGCCGGCGTTCCCCGATCTCGGTGCGGAGTCGCTCACCGACGGCCTTCGCTGGATCCCCGACGACGCCGGAGGGCCGCGGCTGCTCGAGTTCGGAGCGGATGTCCGCCTCCATCTGCGACCACCGGGCCCGCAAGGCTCCTGACCCCCCCCGCCAGTCCCGTCCACCGAAGGAAGTACCAGTGTTCACAGGAATCGTGTCCGAACAGGGCAGCGTCGTCTCCCTCGACCTCGCCGGCGACGGCGAGAGCGGCCTCCTCGTGGTCGAGGCTCCGGCCACGGGCCGGGACCTGGCTCCGGGCGCCTCGATCGCCGTCAACGGGGTCTGCCTCACCGCCGTGACCCTCGACGGCCCGCGCGTGGGGGTCGACGTCATGGGGGAGACCCTGCGGCGCACCACCACCGGGGCACTGCAGCCGGGCGCCCCGGTCAATCTCGAACGATGCGTGCCGGCCGGCGGTCGGCTCGACGGGCACGTGGTCCAGGGTCATGTGGACGGCATCGGCGTGCTGCTGGAGCGCGAGGACCTCGGGGCGTGGCACCGGCTCCGTTTCGGTCTGCCGTCCACGCTGGGCCGCTACGCGGCGGAGAAGGGCTCCGTGGCGATCGACGGTGTGTCCCTGACCGTGACCGCGGTCAGTCGTCCGCAGGAGCCGCAGCAGTGGTTCGAGGTGGGACTGATCCCCACCACGCTCCGGGAGACCGGGCTCGGCGCACGGAACGTGGGAGATCCCGTGAATCTCGAGATGGACGTCCTGGCCAAGTACGCCGAGCGGCTCCTCGGCTTCATGGCGGTCGACGCCCCCGGGACATCCACCGACCAGGATGCGCCGTGAGCCAGGACCCCGTCGGCCAGCCGCAGCAGCCCGGCGGATCACTGTCGGCGGCGGTCCGGCTCGATCCGATCCCTGCTGCCGTCGCCGCCATCCGGGAGGGCCGCGCCGTCGTGGTCGTGGACGACGAGGACCGCGAGAACGAGGGCGACATCGTCTTCGCCGCCGAGGACGCCACGCGCGATCTCGTCGCGTGGACGATCCGCTGGTCCTCGGGAGTGCTCTGCGTACCGCTCCGCGCCGGCGACGCCGACCGACTGCTGCTTCCGCCCATGACGGCCGTCAACGAGGACGCGAAGGGAACCGCGTACACCGTCTCGTGCGATGCTGCCCACGGCGTCAGCACCGGGATCAGCGCCGCCGACCGCGCCCTCACGGCCCGCGTGCTCGCGGACCCGTCGAGCGGCCCCGCCGAGCTCACCCGGCCCGGCCACGTCTTCCCGCTCCGGGCGGCGCCCGGCGGCGTCCGGCAGCGTCCGGGCCACACGGAGGCGGGCATCGAGTTGAGCGTCCTCGCCGGCAAGCAGCCCGCCGCCGTGATCGCCGAGCTCGTGCACGACGACGGCGACATGATGCGCCTGCCGGCCCTCCGCCGCTTCGCGGACGAGCACGGCCTGCCCCTCGTCTCGATCGAGGACCTCGTCGCCTTCATGGGCGAGGCACACCCCGACACGTAGGCGCACAGGCAGGACCGAGCACCACCGATCATCGCCCAGCACCACCGACACATCCGAGCAGCAGGACACGAAGGAGAACCATGAGCGGCCACGGAGCACCCACCATCGACCTCAGCACCGTGCAGGGGGAAGCCGACGAACCCCTGCGCCTGGCGGTCATCGCCGCGAGCTGGCACACGCAGATCATGGACGGGCTCCTGGGCGGCGCCCTCCGCGCAGCGGCCGAGGCCGGAGTCGCGGTGACACAGCTCCGCGTGCCGGGCAGTTTCGAACTCCCCGTCGCCGCTGCCAGGCTCGCTCCGCACGTCGACGCCGTCGCCGCCCTCGGCGTCGTGATCCGCGGCGGTACGCCGCACTTCGACTACGTCTGCCAGGCGGCGACGTCGGGCCTCACGGAGGTGAGCGTCAGGACAGGAGTGCCGATCGGCTTCGGGGTGCTGACGTGCGACACCGAGCAGCAGGGCCTCGATCGGGCAGGACTGCCCGGCTCCTCCGAGGACAAGGGACACGAAGCAGTCACCGCGGCCCTCGCGACGGCGGCCCTCCTGCGCCGGTGGGAGCGGTGAAGGGGCCTGCGTCACAGCAGGCCCCCCGGGTGCGGTCCGGGCACCTGCGAGCCGATAGCCTAGGAACGTGAAAACCTTTGATTCCCTGTTCGGGGAGCTCAGCGCGAAGGCCGTCGACAGGCCCGCCGGATCGCGTACCGTGGCCGAACTCGACGCCGGCGTGCACGGCATCGGCAAGAAGATCGTCGAGGAAGCCGCCGAGGTCTGGATGGCTGCCGAGTACGAGACCACCGAGAACACCGCGGAGGAGATCTCCCAGCTGCTCTACCACCTGCAGGTGCTCATGATCGCCAAGGGTCTGAGCCCGGAGGACGTCTACAGGCATCTGTAGCCAGGTACGGCCCACACTCCTCCCTCCCGCCCCCAGTGAAAGACCCCCATGCTCCGTGTAGCAGTCCCCAACAAGGGCGCCCTCTCCGAGGCCGCCTCGTCCATGCTCGCCGAAGCCGGGTACCGGCAGCGCCGTGATTCCCGCGAACTCGTCCTCGTGGACCCCGAGAACGAGATCGAGTTCTTCTTCCTCCGACCCCGCGACATCGCCGTGTACGTGGGCTCGGGAACCCTCGAGGTCGGGATCACCGGTCGCGATCTCCTCCTCGACGCACAGGTTGCCGCCGAGGAGCGCCTGCAGCTCGGCTTCGCGGCGTCCACCTTCCGTTTCGCCGGTCCCGCCGGCGACTTCTCGTCGCTGGAGGAGCTCGAGGGCAAGCGCATCGCGACCAGCTTCGAGTGCCTCCTGAACGACTACCTGAGGGCGCGCGACATCTCCGCCACGGTGGTGCGGCTGGACGGCGCCGTGGAGTCGTCCGTGCGTCTCGGCGTGGCAGATGCCATCGCCGACGTCGTCGAGACGGGCACCACACTGCGTGCGGCCGGGATGGAGGTCTTCGGCGAACCGATCCTCGAGAGCGAGGCCGTGCTGATCGTCCGCTCGGGCGTGGAAGCGCCCGCCGGACTCGAGGTGCTGCTGCGCCGCCTGCAGGGCGTCCTCGTGGCACGCCAGTACGTGATGATGGACTACGACATCCGCACGGACCTCGTCGAGGCCGCCGCGGCCCTGACGCCGGGACTCGAGTCGCCCACGGTCTCGCCGCTGCGGGACTCCGACTGGGTGGCCGTGCGCTCGATGGTCCGGCGCAACCGGACCAACCGGATCATGGACGAGCTCTACGAGCTCGGCGCCCGCGCCATCCTCGTGAGCAGCATCCACGCGTGCCGGATCTAGGGGAGACGTCATGACAGTTGCCATCCGTGTCATCCCGTGCCTGGACGTCGACGCCGGACGGGTGGTCAAGGGCATCAAGTTCGAGGGGCTCCGCGATGCCGGCGATCCGGTGGAGCTCGCACACCGATACGATCTCGGCGGGGCGGACGAGCTCACGTTCCTCGACGTGACCGCCTCCTCGGGTAACCGGGAGACGACCTTCGACGTCGTAGCCCGCACCGCGGAGGAGATCTTCATCCCGCTGACAGTGGGCGGGGGAGTCCGCGAGCTCTCCGACGTGGACCGCCTCCTGCGCCACGGGGCGGACAAGGCCTCCATCAACACCGCAGCCGTTGCCCGCCCGGCCATCATCGACGAGATAACCGCCCACTTCGGCGCCCAGGTGCTCGTGCTCTCGCTGGATGCACGCCGGACCAGGGACGGCAGTACGCCGTCGGGATTCGAAGTGACCACGCACGGCGGCCGTAGGGGTACCGGGATCGACGCCGTGGCATGGGCCCGGGAGGCTGCCGATCGCGGCGTCGGCGAGATCCTGCTGAACTCCATCGACGCCGACGGGACGAAGGAGGGCTTCGATCTCGACCTGATCCGCGCCGCGCGCGCCGTGGTGGACGTGCCGCTGATCGCCTCCGGGGGAGCCGGCAGGCCCGAACACTTCCCGCCGGCGGTCCAGGCAGGTGCGGATGCGGTGCTCGCAGCCTCCGTCTTCCACTTCGGCGCCCCGGATTCGATAGCCCAGGTCAAGGCCGCGATCCGCGAGGCAGGATTCCCGGTCCGCTGAGCGCTACGTCCCGCTGAGCGCCACGTTCCGCTGCACGGCAGCGCCGGCTGCCGTCAGAGACCGATGTCGGCACTCTCGAGCAGGGCGACGGCGTCCGGCTGGCCCTCGAAGGTCACCAGCGCCTGGGCGCGGCGCCCGTGGGCGTGCATGATCAGCTCCCCGGGCTCGCCGACGATCGCCACCGAGACCGGCGCACGCTTGGCGACGTGCCGCGGACCGTTCGGGCGGACCAGGACGATACCCACATCCGCACCCCGGTACATGATCGCGGCGCGCTTGATCAGGTCGTCCCACAGGGCATCGGCGTACTCGTCGTCGAGGGCCCGCGGCGCCCAGCGGCTCGTGGCACGCCGGATGTCCTCGGTGTGGACGAAGTACTCGATGAGGTTGGCGCTGCGGTCCACCATCGGGATGCGCATCGGCGACAGGGCGGGCGGTCCCGCGACGAACCGCTTCACGAGGGCCGTATAGCCTGCCGGTGACCCGGCGCGCTCCGCCGTCTCGAAGGTGGCACGCTCCGTGACGGCCGCGAGCTTCTTCACCACCATGCCGACGCCGAGCGCCGGGCGGTGCTCACGGAGGTAGAGATGGGCCGCCAGCTCGCGGGTGGTCCACCCCTCGCACAGGGTGGCGGCGTCGGGGCCGGCTGCCAGCAGCGTCTCGGCCAGGACCTCACGGGACGGGATTACGTAGCGCATCACTGTCGAAACTAGCACGCTGCTCCAGTGCGGCACAGGGTGCGCACCGGGGTCCCGGCCACGGCACTAGAATTGGGCGTGATGGCCTCCTCGATCCCCCCTCCCGCGACCGCCGCCCCGACCACGCACGGGGAGCATCTCGATCCGGCCGTGGCCGGGCTCCTGCGGAAGAACGACGCCGGACTCGTCGCCGCCGTCGTGCAGCAGTTCGACACCCGCGAGGTGCTCATGCTCGGCTGGATGGACGAGGAGGCGCTCCGGCGCACCCTGACCAGCGGCCGCGTGACGTTCTACTCGCGCTCACGCGCCGAGTACTGGCGCAAGGGCGACACCTCCGGGCACCGCCAGTGGGTCAGGGACGTGGCCCTGGACTGCGACGGCGATGCCCTGCTGGTCACGGTGGACCAGGACGGCGCCGCCTGCCACACCGGCACGCGGACCTGCTTCGACGGCCGCTCGCTCCCAGCGGTCCAGGCCGAGCGCCCCGACAGTGAAGGATCCTGACCGATGCAGCAGCTGGGAACCATCAGCCCCACGCTCGAGGAGTTCCGTGAGCTCGCCAGGACACGGCGCGTCGTGCCGGTGCGCCAGGTGGTGCTCGCGGACGCGCTGACACCGATCGGTGTCTACCGCAGGCTCGCCGCTTCCCAGCCCGGTACCTTCCTCATGGAATCCGCGGCCGTCGGAGGAGTCTGGTCGCGCTACTCGTTCATCGGATCGCACTCCCGCGCCACCCTGACCACGCGTGACGGCGAGGCCCACTGGCTGGGCGAGCCTCCCGCCGGGGTCCCCGTCGACGGGGACCCCGTGGAGGCCCTCCGACGCACGGTCGAGGCACTGCGGACGGACCGGTTCGAGGACCTGCCGCCCTTCACCTCCGGCATGGTCGGTTTTGTCGGCTGGGAGGCCGTGAGGCACTGGGAGAAGCTGACCAGTCCGCCCGAGGACGATCTCCTCCTCCCCGAACTGGCCATGTGCCTCGTCTCGGACCTGGCCATCCACGACAACTCGGAGGGAACACTGACCCTCGTGGCGAACGCCATCAACTTCGACGGCACCGCCGACCGCCTCGACGAGGCCTGGCACGACGCCGTCGGCCGCGTCGAGGCCATGCTCTCCAGGCTCGTGGCGCCGGCGGAACCCGCCGTATCGGTGCTGGCCGAGACGGCGGACGTGGACCGTTCGACCGACCGGGTCCGCGAGTCGTGGTTCGCACCCGACTATCTCTCCGCGATCGAGCGCGGCAAGCGGGCCATCGTGGACGGCGACGTGTTCCAGGTGGTCATCAGCCGGCGCTTCGAGATCGAGTGCGACGCATCGGCCCTCGACGTCTACCGGATCCTGCGCACCACGAACCCGAGCCCCTACATGTACCTGTTCAGCCTCGAGGACGCCGGAGGCAGGCCCTACTCGATCGTGGGGAGCTCGCCCGAGGCGCTCGTGACGGTCACCGGTGAGGAAGTCATCACGCATCCGATCGCCGGGTCGCGACCGCGCGGACGCACCACCGACGAGGACCGCCGCCTCGCCGTCGAGCTCCGTGCCGACACGAAGGAGAAGGCCGAGCATCTCATGCTCGTGGACCTCGCCCGCAACGATCTGTCCAAGGTGTGCCGACCGGGCAGTGTCGAGGTCACGCAGTTCATGGAGGTGGAGAAGTTCAGCCACATCATGCACCTCGTCTCCACCGTGGTGGGCCGGCTCTCGCCCGGCAGGAGCGCCTACGACGTCCTCGCCGCCACCTTCCCCGCAGGCACGCTCTCGGGTGCGCCGAAACCGCGCGCACTGCGCCTCATCGACGAGGTGGAACCGCATCGCCGCGGGATCTACGGGGGAGTGGTCGGCTATCTCGACTTCGCCGGGGACATGGACCTGGCGATAGCCATCCGTTCGGCGCTGCTCCTGGACGGCACGGCCTACGTGCAGGCCGGTGGCGGTATCGTGGCGGACTCCGTCCTCGACGCCGAGGCCCTCGAGACCGTCAACAAGGCGGCGGCGCCGCTGCGGGCGGTGCTCGCGGCAGCAGGCCTGAGACCGGTGTCGGTCCCGGTCCCGGAGGCTGCTCGGGGCGAACGCCCCGCGCACCACCGGACAGCGGGCGTGCAGTGAGCCGGCGTCCGGCGGATCCGCGAGAGCGGCAGTCCCAGCCTCCCGGCCGACTCCTGCGCCGGGGATCGGTGGTCCTGGGCATCGTGGTCCTGGCCCTGGTGGCCTTCGGCTCCACGACGCAGACCTGGCTCGTGGTGCGCCTGCCGCAGGAAGCCGTGCAGACACCCGATCTCATGATCGCCGGAAGCGATGCCGCCACCCCGGTCACCGCGTTCGCGCTCGTGGCCCTGGCGGCTGCCATCGCCGTGTCCATCGCCGGACGGGTGGCGCGCTGGATCATCGCCGTCATCCTCGTGCTGTCCGGCCTCGGGGTCATGCTCTCGAGCGCGGGCGTGGCTCTCGACCCGGCAGCAGCGGCCGAGCCGGCCATCGGGGCTGCGGTCGGCGTCAGCGGGCTGCCAGGGGCCGAGTCCGAGGCCACAGTGCTGCCGTGGCTCGCCGTCGCCGCAGGCCTCCTGCTGGTCCTCGCAGCTGTGTGGGTGATCCTCGCCGGCCGACGCTGGGGTATCAACCGGCGCTACGACGCCGGCCGCACGGGCGCCGGGACGGAAGCTCACGGCACCCTGCCGGCAGCGCCCCGACCCTCCACGGGGGACATCGCGCCCGGTGTGGTTCCCGACGAGGACACCGGACCGACGGCGAGGGCCGGCAGACGCAGCACTGCCCACGCGGACGAGATCGACAGCTGGGACGAGCTCTCGCGCGGCAACGACCCGACCGGCTGAGCGGAGCGCGGCCCCAGTCCGTACCGCCCGCCCGGTGCATCAATGGCAGAATGAGTGCAGACCCGTTCGAAGGAGATTTTTCATGGCATCCGAGACCCACACGGCCAAGACCCGCAACACGTCCGAGAACCACGCACGGCAGGGAGACGAAACGATCGGACACGGAAACAGCCCTGCTGCCTGGACCTGCGTGCTCATCATGCTGGTCGGTGCCGCCGTCTCCTCCTTCGCCTACGTCCTCGCGAGCACCGAGGGCAACTACGACTTCGGCACCCTCCTCTTCTGGGCCGGCATCGGCGTGATGTTCGTGGGTCTGCTCGTCGGCTTCGTCCTCCGCAGGATCGGCTACGGCGTGGGCGGGTCGAAACTGAAGAACAACGGCCACTAGGTGACGGTCCTCGACGACATCATCGAGGGCGTCCGCGAGGATCTCGCGGAACGACGCCATGCCGTTCCCCTCGCCGATCTTCGTGCGGCCGCCGCGTCGGCACCGGCGCCCCGCGATGGTCTCGCTGCGCTCCGCCGGGGGCGGGGCAACGGCATCGCCGTCATCGCCGAGGTGAAGCGGAGCAGTCCGTCCAAGGGCGTGCTGGCCGAGATCGCCGATCCCGGCACCCTTGCAGCGAACTATGAACGAGGCGGCGCGAGCATCATCTCCGTCCTCACCGAGCAGCGTCGCTTCGGCGGATCGCTCGCCGATCTCGATGCGGTGCGCGGCGCGGTCGGTATCCCGGTCCTGCGCAAGGACTTCACGGTCGACGAGTACCAGATCTGGGAGGCGAGGGCACACGGCGCCGATGTGGTGCTGCTGATCGTCGCCGCGCTCTCGGATGCCGAGCTGACCTCGTTCCTCGCCCTGACCCATGAGCTGGGGATGAGCGCGATCGTGGAGACCCACACCGCCGACGAGGTGCGCCGTGCTGCTCTCGCGGGAGCCAGGATCATCGGTGTCAACGTCCGGGACCTGAAGACCCTCGCGGTGGACCGGACGGTCTTCACGGGACTGGCGGAGCTCGTCCCGGAGGACGCCGTGGTCATCGCCGAATCCGGTGTGCGTGGTGCTGCCGATGTGGCCGCGTACGCCGCGGGCGGCGCGCATGCCGTGCTGGTCGGCGAGGCACTCGTGCGCGGGGAGGACCCGGCGGCGACCATCGGCGAGTTCCAGGACGCCGGCCGGGAGGCCTGGCGGGCATCCGGTATGGCGGCGCGCTGACCCACCCTCCACCGCCTATCCGGTCCGGCGCCCGGAAACAGGTACCGGCAGGACCGGCACCAGCAGGATCACAACACCACATGGACCGGGCGCAGCCGGTCACCAGGACCCCGGAGGATCCATCCACCGGGACAGGACCAACAGGACAGGAAGGCCGTCATGACCGACATGCATCAGGACACGGACCGTCAGGGCACGGACGACGGAGCAGCGGACGCCATCGACTCCGGAACGGCCGAGGCATTCCTGAGTCATGACGAAAGCCTCCGCCACGCCCCCGGGCCCTACTTCGGTTCCTACGGCGGACGGTGGATGCCCGAATCCCTCATCGCTGCGCTCGACGAACTGCAGGACACCTTCGAGAAGGCCAAGGCCGACCCCGAGTTCACGGCGCAGGTGGCCGATCTCAACAAGAACTACGCCGGCCGCCCCTCGCTGCTCACGGAAGCCCAGCGCTTCGCTGAGCACTGCGGGGGAGTGCGCGTCTTCCTCAAGCGCGAGGACCTGAACCACACCGGCTCCCACAAGATCAACAACGTGCTGGGCCAGGCCCTGATCGCCAAGCGCATGGGCAAGACCCGCGTGATCGCCGAGACGGGCGCCGGGCAGCACGGCGTCGCGAGCGCGACGGCAGCGGCGCTCCTCGGGCTCGAATGCGTGGTCTACATGGGTGCGGAGGACACGCGCCGCCAGGCCCTGAACGTGGCACGCATGCAATTGCTCGGCGCCACTGTTGTCCCCGTCACCACGGGATCGCAGACGCTCAAGGACGCCATCAACGATGCGCTGCGCGACTGGGTGGCGAATGTGGAGACCACGCACTACCTGCTCGGCACGGCGGCCGGCGCTCACCCGTTCCCCTCGATGGTCCGCTACTTCCACGAGGTCATCGGCGAGGAGACGAGGGAGCAGATCCTGGAGCAGACGGGCAAGCTGCCGGACGCCGTGTGCGCCTGCGTGGGCGGCGGGTCCAACGCCATCGGCATGTTCCACGGGTTCCTCGACGACCGGGACGTGGCCCTCTACGGCTTCGAGGCCGGCGGTGACGGCGTCGAGACCGGTCGTCACGCTGCGACGATCACGCTCGGACGGCCGGGTGTACTGCACGGCGCCAGGTCCTACCTGATGCAGGACCAGGACGGCCAGACCATGGAGTCGCACTCGATCTCCGCCGGCCTCGACTATCCCGGGGTGGGTCCGGAGCACGCCTACCTCGCCGACATCGGGCGCGCGATGTACGAGCCGATCACCGACGCGGAGGCCATGGACGCCTTCACCGTTCTCTGCCGGACCGAGGGGATCATCCCGGCCATCGAGACCGCGCACGCCCTCGCCGGGGCCATGAAGGTAGGCCGGCGGCTCGCCGCGGACCTGGCGCCCGGCGAGCAGGCGGCGGACAGGGTGATCGTGGTCAATCTGTCCGGCCGCGGGGACAAGGACGTGGCCACCGCCGCGGGATACTTCGATCTGCTCCCGGACGAGAGTGCCGAGCAGGAGATCGCCGAGGAAGGTGAGCAGCTGTGACGTCCACCCTGCAGTCCTCCGGCCCCGGAGCCACCGGCTCCAGGGCGGCCGCGGCGATCGAGAAGGCCCGCGGTGAGGGTCGCGCAGCCCTGATCGGGTATCTGCCCGCAGGCTTCCCCGACGTGCAGACCACCATCGACGCCGGTATCGCCATGGCCCGCAACGGCATGGACCTGATCGAGGTGGGAATCCCGTACTCCGATCCGGTGATGGACGGCCGCGTGATCCAGGAGGCAACGGTCGAGGCGCTGTCCAACGGCTTCACGGTCTCCCAGATCTTCGCCGTCGTGGAAGGCATCACGCGCAGCACCGATGCCGCCGTCCTGGTCATGACCTACTGGAACCCCGTGATGCGCATGGGGGTCCGCGAGTTCGCGGAGCGGCTCGCCGCGGCGGGTGGTGCCGGGCTCATCACGCCCGATCTCATCCCCGACGAGGCCTCCGAGTGGCTCGAGGTGTCCGAGGAACTCGGTCTGGACCGCGTCTTCCTCGTGGCCCCCTCCACCTCCCCGGAGCGTATGCGGAGCACCGTCGAGGCGAGCCGTGGTTTCGTCTACGCCGTGTCGGTCATGGGCGTCACCGGGGCGCGGAGTTCCGTCGGTGCAGCGGCCGAGGCCGTCGTCGCAGCAGCCCACGAGGCCGGCGCGGAGCGGGTGTGCGTGGGCCTCGGCGTGTCCACCTCGGCCCAGGTGCGCCAGATCGGTGCCTATGCCGACGGTGTGATCGTCGGCACGGCCCTCGTGGCCGCGCTGCGCGACGGCGGCGTGGAAGCCGTCGCCGACCTGTCCCGCGAACTGAGTTCCGGCACCGCGCAGGACCCCGTGGGCGGTCACCCGTGATCGGTGCCGCCATCGCGGCGTCGATTCCGAGCCCACCCCCGCAGTGGGCCAGCTTCGATCTCGGGCCCGTCACCATCCATGCGTATGCACTGTGCATCCTGGCCGGAATCATCCTGGCACTGATCCTGACGCAGAGGCGTTTCGTCTCCTTCGGTGGTCACGCGGACACCGTGTGGGACATCGCCATCTGGGCCATCCCCTTCGGGATCGTCGGCGGTCGGCTCTACCACGTCATCTCCTCTCCGGATGCCTACTTCGGCCCGCAGGGCGATCTCGCCCGGATACCGCAGATCTGGCAGGGCGGCCTCGGCATCTGGGGCGCCATCGCCCTCGGCGCCGTCGGCGCCTGGATCGGGGCCCGCAGGGCCGGCGTGAGACTCTCCGCCTTCGCGGACGCCGCGGCCCCCGGCGTCCTGCTCGCCCAGGCCGTGGGCCGTCTGGGCAACTGGTTCAACCAGGAACTCTTCGGCGCGCCCACCACCCTGCCCTGGGGCCTGGAGATCGACGCGGACAACGCGAACTTCCCGTTGGGCCAGGAGCCCGGCACACTGTTCCACCCGACCTTCCTCTACGAACTCCTCTGGAATCTGGCGGGCGTCGCACTCCTGCTCCTGCTCGCCCGGAAGCTCCGCCTCCGCGGCGGGCGCATGGTGTGGCTCTACGTGGTCTACTACACCCTGGGGCGCGTCTGGATCGAGACGCTCAGGATCGACGACGCCGAACTGGTGACGCTGTTCGGCGTCACGCAGCGGCTGAACGTCTGGACGAGCATCGCGGTCCTCCTCGTTGCAGTGGGCATCCTCGTGTATCTGTTCGTCCGCCGCCGTCCCGGCGACAACCCCTCGGTGTACCTACCGGGGCGTGAGCCGGGAACCATCGACACCGATACGGCGACGGACACGGATGCTGAGCTTCCGTCGCGGTCCTCCTCGGAGCGCGACGGGCGTGGTAACGTGACCGGAACGAACGGCTCCTGAGCATCCGGGTGCGGCCAGTGGCCGACCCGGGCAGCACCGGCCGACCCGTTCTCCGCGACCCGAGGGCCACCGCCCGCAGGGCCGGACACCACACCGTCGTGGACCGCCGAAGCACAGGCCGGACCACCCTTCCCGGCCGCACCCCGCTTTGCTCCGCCGCCGGTCATCAGCACGACCGGTGCTGCTCGTGCAGCATGCGCTCCTCCCCATCCCGGACCGAGCCGAACCGAACTTAACCACCGTCAATCGGTATCCGCTGCATATCGGCGATGCCACCGGGGCCAAGGTCGTCCCCTCCCGCCGCAGGAAAAGGACCTCGTCCATGACCGCCACACAGCCACGTCGACAGACCGCAGCACCTCCGGCAACGACACCGAGCGACGTCGAATCGCCCTTCACGGCGTACGCGGACATCCCCGGGACGACAGGTCTCTACGATCCGCAGAACGAGAAGGACGCGTGCGGACTGGCGGTGATCGCCACGCTCCGCCGCGAGCCCGGGCACGACATCGTCCAGACCGCACTGACGGCGCTGCGCAATCTCGAACACCGCGGTGCCGTGGGCTCGGACGCGGGATCCGGAGACGGCGCGGGCCTGCTGACGCAGATCCCCGACGCGTTCTTCCGGGCCGTCACCGGGTTCCCCCTGCCGCCGGCGGGGTCCTACGCCGTCGGGACCGCGTTCCTGCCCGTGGATCCCCGGGAGCAGGAGTCGATGCGCACCGGGCTCGAGGCCGTCGCAGCGGCCGAGGGCCTGAGCGTCCTCGGGTGGCGCGAGGTGCCTGTCGTCGCCGACCTCATCGGCCCGTCGGCCCGCGCGTGCATGCCCCATTTCGCGCAACTGTTCCTGGGCAGTGCCGACGGCAACACGCCCGATCTCGATGCGAGGGCGTTCCGGGTCCGCAAGCGGGCCCAGGGCAAGCTCGGCGTCTACTTCCCGTCGCTGTCCTCGAGGACCATCGTCTACAAGGGCATGCTGACCACGGCGCAACTCGAGCCCTTCTACCCCGATCTCTCGGACACGCGCTTCACCACCCGCCTCGGGATCGTCCACTCCCGCTTCTCCACGAATACCTTCCCCTCCTGGCCGCTGGCCCAGCCGTTCCGGACCATCGCGCACAACGGCGAGATCAACACGGTGAAGGGCAACCGCAACTGGATGCGTGCACGGCAGTCGCAGCTGTCCCACCCGCTGCTCGGCGACGCGCCCGAGGAGCTCTTCCCCGTCTGCACGCCCGGTGCCTCGGACTCGGCGTCCTTCGACGAGGTGGCGGAGCTGCTCACCCTGTCCGGGCGGCCCATCACCCACTCGATCATGATGATGATCCCGGAGGCGTGGGAGAACCACGCCACCATGGATCCCGCCCGGCGGGCGTTCTACCAGTACCACTCGATGCTCATGGAGCCGTGGGACGGGCCGGCCGCCGTCTCCTTCACGGACGGCCGGCTCGTCGGCGCGGTCCTCGACCGCAACGGGCTGCGCCCGGCCCGCTACTGGGTCACCGAGGACGGCCTCGTGATCCTGGCCTCCGAGGTCGGTGTGTTCGACGTCGAACCGGCCCGGGTGGTCCGCAAGGGCCGCGTGTCGCCCGGCACGATGTTCCTCGTCGACACCGAGGCGGGCCGGATCATCGAGGACCACGAGATCAAGGCGGAGGTCGCGGCAGCGAATCCGTGGGCCGACTGGGTCCGGGAGAACCTGATCCAGCTCGAGGACCTGCCCGAACGCGAGCACGTCGTCCATACCCGGGCGTCGATCAACCGCCGCCAGCGCACCTTCGGCTACACGGAGGAGGAACTGCGGATCCTGCTCCGGCCGATGGCGGAGAACGGGGCCGAGCCGCTCGGCGCCATGGGGACCGACACCCCCCTCGCGGTGCTGTCCACGCGCCCGCGGCTCCTGTTCGACTACTTCGTGCAGTCGTTCGCCCAGGTGACCAATCCGCCGTTGGACTCGATCCGCGAGGAACTCGTCACCTCCATGGGTGTGACCATCGGGCCCGACGGCAATCTGCTGTCCACGGGGCAGGTGCGCTCCCGGCAGATCGCCCTGAAGTTCCCCGTGATCACCAACGACGAGCTCGCGAAGATCGCGAATCTCGAGTCCGACGACGCCCGCCGGCTCGCGGTGCGCATCCGCGGCCTCTACCGGCACGACGGCGGGCAGGCGGCGCTGCGTGCACGCCTCACCGAGATCTGCGAGCAGGTCTCCAGCGCGCTCAACCGCGGGGTCGAGTACGTGGTGCTGTCCGACCGCGATTCGAACGCGCAATGGGCGCCCATCCCGTCCCTGTTGCTGACCAGCGCCGTGCACCACCACCTGCTCAGGAGTGCCACGCGCACCAAGACCTCCCTCGTGGTCGAGGCCGGCGATGTGCGGGAAGTCCACCATGTGGCGGTCCTCATCGGCTACGGTGCCTCCGCTGTGAACCCGTATCTGGCCATGGAGAGCTGCGAGGAACTCGTCCGCAACGGCGACATCATCGGCGTCACCGCCCAGACCGCCGTCGCGCAGCTCATCAAGGGTCTGGGCAAAGGGGTCCTGAAGATCATGTCCAAGATGGGCATCTCGACGGTGAGCTCCTACTGCGGGGCACAGACCTTCGAGGCGCTGGGCCTGTCGCAGGAACTCGTGGACGAGTACTTCCACGGCACGCAGACCCAGCTCGGCGGTGTGGGCCTCGACATCGTCGCCGCGGAGACGGCAGCCCGCCACGGGAGCGCCTACCCCGCGGACGGCAGCGAGGACCCGCATCGCGCGCTCGAGACCGGCGGCGAGTACCAGTGGCGTCGCGACGGACCGCCGCACCTCTTCAACCCCGAGACGGTGTTCCGTCTCCAGCACGCCACGCGGGAACGCCGCTACGACATCTTCAAGGCCTACACGAAGGGCATCGACGACCAGTCCGCCGAGCTCATGACGCTGCGCGGACTGCTGGGCTTCCGGAGTGAGCGGCGAAGAATCAGCATCGACGAGGTGGAGCCCGTCACCTCGATCGTCAGGCGTTTCTCCACCGGGGCCATGAGCTACGGTTCCATCTCCCAGGAGGCCCACGAGACACTCGCGATCGCCATGAACCGGCTCGGCGGCAAGTCGAACACTGGTGAGGGCGGCGAGGACGTGGAGCGGCTCCTCGACCCCGAGCGCCGCTCCGCCGTCAAGCAGGTGGCCTCCGGCCGCTTCGGCGTGACGAGTCTCTATCTCACCAATGCCGACGACATCCAGATCAAGATGGCGCAGGGGGCCAAGCCCGGCGAGGGCGGCCAGCTCATGAGCCAGAAGGTCTATCCGTGGATCGCCCGTACCCGCAACTCCACACCCGGCGTCGCCCTGATCTCCCCGCCGCCGCATCACGACATCTACTCCATCGAGGACCTCGCGCAGCTCATCTACGATCTCAAGAGGGCCAATCCGGCGGCACGGGTCCACGTGAAGCTCGTCTCCGAGGTGGGTATCGGCACGGTTGCCGCCGGCGTCACGAAGGCCAGGGCCGACGTCGTCCTGGTCTCCGGCCACGACGGCGGCACCGGCGCGAGTCCGCTCAACTCCCTCAAGCACGCCGGCATCCCATGGGAGCTCGGGCTGGCCGAGACCCAGCAGACGCTCATGCTCAACGGTCTGCGGGACCGCGTGGTGGTCCAGGTGGACGGCCAGCTCAAGACCGGGCGCGACGTCGTCATGGCCGCCCTGCTCGGAGGCGAGGAGTTCGGCTTCGCCACTGCCCCGCTCGTGGTCTCCGGGTGCATCATGATGCGGGTCTGCCACCTCGACACGTGCCCCGTGGGCGTCGCCACGCAGAATCCGGAGCTGCGCAGCCGCTTCACGGGCAAGCCCGAGTTCGTGGTGAACTTCTTCGAGTTCATCGCCGAGGAGGTCCGCGAGCTCCTGGCGGAGCTCGGCTTCCGTACGCTCGAGGAGGCCATCGGTCGCACCGAGCTGCTCGACGCCCGCCGGGCCGTCGAACACTGGAAGGCCGACGGTCTGGACCTCGCACCGATCCTGCGCGGCGGCTGGTCCACCGGGGGCGAGCCGACGCGCAGCATGGTCGGGCAGAACCACGACCTGGACCGGCACTTCGACCGCACGCTCATCGAGATGAGCGCCGACGCGCTGGTCCACCGGTCGCCCGTGCGCATCTCGCTGGACATCGCGAACACGGACCGCGCGGTGGGGACCATGCTCGGCCACGAGGTCACCCGCACCTTCGGGCTGGCGACACTGGCCACCGATACCATCGACATCACCCTCAGGGGACAGGCGGGCCAGTCCCTCGGTGCGTTCCTCCCGGAGGGGATCACGCTGCGGCTCCTCGGGGACGCCAACGACTACGTGGGCAAGGGACTGTCCGGCGGGCGCATCATCGTCCGGCCGGACCGCTCCAGCGTGTTCCGCGCCGAGGACAACGTCATCGCGGGGAACGTGATCGGGTACGGCGCGACCAGCGGCGAGATGTTCCTCAGCGGCCAGGTGGGGGAGCGGTTCCTCGTGCGGAACTCCGGAGCGACGGCGGTGGCCGAGGGGATCGGCGACCACGGCTGCGAGTACATGACCGGCGGGCAGGCCCTCGTCCTCGGGCGGACCGGCCGGAACTTCGGCGCGGGCATGTCCGGCGGAACCGCCTTCGTCCTCGATCTCGACCGGGCACAGGTGAACCGGCAGGGTCTCGAGAGCGGGGAGCTCCTGCTCGTCGGGCTGGACGAGGGAGACCGCGGGATCGTCCGCCGGCTGCTGATCCAGCACGCCGAGGAGACCGGCTCGGACCTCGCGGCGACCCTCCTCGGGTCCTTCGAGGACTCTGCCGGCCGCTTCACCAAAGTCCTGCCGCGCGACTACGCGGCCGTCCTGGGTGCCAGAGCCACCGCCGCCGAGCAGGGACTCGATCCCGACGGTGACGAGGCGTGGTCCACGATCCTGGAGGTAACCGGTGGCTGACCCACGCGGATTCATGAAGGTGCGCGAGCGCCAGACCCAGCCCCGACGCCCCGTCCCGGTGCGCATCATGGACTGGAAGGAGGTGTACGAGGCGCAGGAGCAGGGGGTCCTCAAGGCGCAGGCCGGGCGCTGCATGGACTGCGGTATCCCGTTCTGCCATCAGGGCTGCCCGCTCGGCAACCTCATCCCGGAGTGGAACGACCTCACGCTCAGGGACAAGGGCCGGGAGGCGAGCGACCGCCTCCATGCGACGAACAACTTCCCCGAGTTCACCGGCCGGCTCTGCCCGGCGCCGTGCGAATCCTCCTGCGTCCTGGGTATCAACCAGCCGCCCGTGACCATCAAGCAGGTCGAGGTCTCCATCGCCGACCAGGCGTTCGCGGAGGGCTGGGTGGAAGCCTTCCCGCCCGAGCGCCTCACCGGGCGCACGGTCGCCGTCGTCGGCTCCGGTCCTGCGGGCCTCGCCGTCGCGCAGCAACTGACCCGCGCCGGCCACACCGTCGCCGTGTACGAGCGGGACGACCGCGTCGGAGGGCTGCTGCGGTACGGCATCCCGGACTTCAAGATGGAGAAGATCCACCTGGAGCGCCGCCTGGATCAGATGCGAATCGAGGGCACGCGCTTCCGGACCGAGGTCGAGGTGGGCAGGGACATCGGCTGGGGCGAGCTGAAGCGGAGCTTCGACGCCGTCGTCGTCGCGACGGGCGCCACGGTGCCGCGTGAGCTCCCCATCCCGGGCCGGGACCTCCGGGGTGTCCATGTGGCCATGGACTACCTCGTCCAGGCGAACCGCGTGGTGGCCGGCGACGTGGTGGAGCACCGGATCCACGCCGAGGGCAAGCACGTCGTCATCCTCGGCGGCGGGGACACGGGCGCCGACTGCCTCGGTACCGCCCATCGCCAGAAGGCGGCCTCGGTCACCATCCTGGCGATCGGCGAGCAGCCTCCGCTCGAGCGGCGCCCCGATCAGCCCTGGCCGACGTTCCCCACGCTGTTCGACCTGGCCGGTGCGTACGAGGAGGGCGGGGAGCGGCGTTTCCTGGCGTCCACCATCGGGTTCACGGGCGAGGACGGCGTACTCCGCGGCATCCGCGTGGCCGAGACCGAGTTCGTCGACGGCCGCCGGCGTCCCAAGGCCGGCACCGAGCACGATATCCCGGCGGATCTCGTGCTGCTCTCCCTCGGGTTCTCGGGGCCGGAACCGGCCGGTCTGGCCGAGCAGGTGCAGACCGGCTTCGACGAGCGGGGGAATGTGGTGCGCGACGGCCACTACATGACCGGCACGCCGGGCATCTTCTCGGCGGGCGATGCCGGCCGTGGCCAGTCGCTGATCGTCTGGGCCATCGCCGAAGGCCGCGCCTGTGCGGCCGCAGTGGATCTGTGGCTCATGGGATCGACGCGGCTGACGGCACCTGTATCGCCGACGGATCGGTCCATCTCCTACTCCTGACGGCCCCGCACACTCCTACCATCACTCGACACGACTAGGCTAGGTCCCATGAGACGCGCAAAAATAGTTGCAACATTCGGCCCCGCGATCGCCAGCTACGAGGCCACGCTCGCCGTGCTCGAGGCAGGCGTCGACGTCGCCCGCATGAACATGAGCCACGGCGACTACGCCGTGCACAGCACCACCTACGAGAACGTCCGGCGCGCTGCGGAGGAGCTCGGGAAGCCCGTGGGCATCTTCGCCGATCTCCAGGGTCCGAAGATCCGGCTCGGACGCTTCGCAGCAGGGCCCCACCTCCTCACCGCCGGTGATGTCTTCACCATCACCATCGAGGACATCGAGGGCACGCAGGAGATCAGCTCCACCACCTTCAAGGGCCTCCCTGAGGACGTGAACGTGGGCGACATGCTCCTGATCGACGACGGCAAGGTGTCCCTCCGCGCGACGAAGGTGGACAGCACGAGCGTGACCACCGAAGTGGTGGTCGGTGGTCTGGTGTCCAACAACAAGGGCATCAACCTGCCCGGAGTTGCCGTCAATGTCCCGGCCCTGAGCGAGAAGGACGAGGACGACCTGCGGTGGGCCATCCGGATCGGCGTCGACATGGTGGCCCTGTCGTTCGTCAGGGACGCCGGGGACGTCACGCGGGTCCACGAGATCATGGACGAGGAGGGACGCCGCGTCCCGGTCATCGCCAAGATCGAGAAGCCGCAGGCCGTGGAGGCCCTCGAGTCGATCGTCGACGCCTTCGACGCCATCATGGTGGCCCGCGGCGACCTCGGCGTCGAACTGCCGCTGGAGGACGTGCCGATCGTGCAGAAGCGAGCGGTGGAACTCGCCCGCCGCTGGGCCAAGCCCGTGATCGTGGCCACCCAGGTGCTCGAGTCCATGATCGACAATCCCCGCCCCACGCGCGCGGAGGCCTCGGACTGCGCCAATGCGGTGCTCGACGGCGCCGACGCCGTGATGCTCTCCGGCGAGACGAGCGTCGGCAAGTACCCGATCGAGACCGTGCGGACCATGGCCAACATCATCGAGTCCACGGAGCGTCACGGCCTGGAGCGGGTCCCCGCACTGGGCAGCAAGCCCAAGACGCGCGGCGGAGCCATCACGCGCGCGGCCGTGGAGATTTCCGACCAGCTGGACGTCAAGTACATCTGCACCTTCACCCAGTCGGGGGACTCGGCGCGTCGCCTCTCCCGTCTGCGGCCGAAGAAGCCGGTCTTCGCCTTCACGCCCGTCCAGTCGACGCTGAACGCCATGTCGCTGCTCTGGGGGATCCAGCCCAAGCTCGTCGAGTTCGTGGAGCACACGGACCAGATGACGTCGCAGGTGGACCGCGTCCTCTTCGAGCAGGGACTCGTCGAGGTGGACGATCTCGTGGTCATCGCCGCCGGGTCACCTCCGGGGCAGGCCGGTTCGACGAACTCCATCAAGGTGCACCGCGTCGGTGACATCACGGATGCGGGTCAGCTGCCCGAGGACCACACATCATTCATCAAGGAGGGCGTGGGTCCCTGGCCCGTCAAGAAGAAATAGCCCGAACCACTGCCCCACTGCACGACAGGACCCCTGCCCGATACCGGGCAGGGGTCCTGTCGTGCGGCCCTCGGGTCTGTTAGGACCCGGTTGATTCAGTTGACCTGGTTGATGATGGTCTCGGCGACCTCACGCATGCCCAGGCGCCGGTCCATCGATGTCTTCTGGATCCAGCGGAAGGCCTCCGGCTCGGTAAGGCCCATCTTCGTGGTCAGCAGGCTCTTGGCGCGCTCCACGAGCTTGCGCGTGGCGAACTGCTCCTGCAGGTCGGTGACCTCGGACTCGAGAGCCGTGATCTCCTCGTGGCGCGACATGGCGATCTCGATGGCGGGGATGAGATCGGCCGGGGTGAACGGCTTCACCACGTAGGCCATCGCTCCGGCGTCGCGTGCGCGCTCGATGAGCTCCCTCTGGCTGAACGCGGTCAGCAGGACCACCGGGGCGATACGCGCCTTCACGATCTGCTCGGCGGCTGTGATGCCGTCCATCACGGGCATCTTCACATCCATGAGCACGAGATCGGGCTTGTGCTCGAACGCCAGCGCCACGGCTTTCTCGCCGTTGTCGGCCTCCGCGACCACCTCGTAGCCCTCGCCACGGAGGATCTCGACGATATCGAGGCGGATGAGCGTCTCGTCCTCCGCCACGATGACCCGGCGTGCGGGCCCGGAGGGCGTGGACTCGGTGGATTCAGACACTGGTACTCCTAGATCAAGATGGACGTGCGGGACCGATGCTGGATTCGCTCCTGATCCCGGATCCAGCCTATCGGCATGTAGAGTTGTTACCCGCACCGGCCACGAGTGATCCAGGCCGCTGAGGACGACCGGTGCAGGCACGGCCCGAATGGCGGAATCGGCAGACGCGCTGCACTCAAAATGCAGTATCGAGAGGTGTGTGGGTTCGAGTCCCACTTCGGGCACCTGGGTGAGGGATGATTCTTCGGATCCACGAGCAGTGCACATTGTTCAACAATCTCTTGCCGAGATTGTTGAACAACCTGTAGGGTCGGCTGAGATACCGGGAGTGACCCCGGTCACCCTCAGGGAACGGACCACTCCATGGCAGACATCGGCAGCAAGCCCGGGCTGAGCTCCTCCGCGCGGCGCACGGCTCTCCTGGGAGCCATGTTCCTCATGGCAACCAGCGCCATCGGGCCCGGCTTCATCACGCAGACCACGGTGTTCACCGCGCAGATCGGCGCCGCCTTCGCCTTCGCGATCCTGGCCTCGATCCTCATCGACATCGCCGTCCAGATGAACGTCTGGCGGGTCATCGGGGTATCCGGGCTCCGCGCCCAGGAGCTTGGCAACAAAGTCATTCCCGGCGTCGGCTGGTTCCTGGCCGGACTGGTCTTCATCGGCGGCGTGGTGTTCAACATCGGCAACATCGCCGGTACCGGCCTCGGCGCCAATGCGATGCTCGGCGTGGAGCCGAAGATCGGCGGCGCCGTCTCCGCCGTCGTCGCCATCATGATCTTCGTCAGCAAGAAGGCCGGCCTGGCGCTGGACCGCATCGTGGTGTTCCTCGGAGCCATCATGATCCTGCTGATGATCTATGTCGCCATCGTCGCCGCTCCGCCCGTCGGCGAGGCCCTGAAGAACGCCGTCCTCCCGGAGCAGATCGATGTGCTGATCATCACCACACTGGTGGGCGGCACCGTGGGTGGCTACATCACCTATGCGGGCGCGCACCGCATGCTCGACTCGGGTGCCACCGGCATCGAGAACGTCCGTGAGATCACCCGCAGCTCGGTCCTGGGCATCATCATCACGGGCGTCATGCGCGTGCTGTTGTTCCTGGCCATCCTCGGGGTCGTCGCCGGTGGGGCAGTGCTCTCGAGCGAGAACATGGCAGCCGAGGCTTTCGGCGTCGCCGCCGGAGCCGTCGGGATGAGGGTCTTCGGTATCGTGCTCTGGGCTGCCGCCATCACTTCCGTGATCGGCGCCGCCTTCACCTCGGTCTCCTTCATCACGTCCTCGCGGACGCCGGAGCGCACCCGGAATCTCATCACCGTCGCCTTCATCGCCGGGTGCGCCGTGGCCTACCTCTTCCTCGGTCAGGCACCGCAGCAACTACTGATCTTCGCCGGAGCGTTCAACGGCCTGATCCTGCCCGTCGGGTTCGGCGTGCTGCTCTGGGTGGCCTGGCGCCGCCGGGACCTGCTGCACGGCTACGCCTACCCGCGGTGGCTGCTGATCGTCGGCGTCATCACGTGGTTCCTCACCCTGTTCCTGGGCTACACCTCGCTCACCGGGCTGGCGAAGCTGTGGGGCTAGCCTGATCCTCTCCGAGTGACCTGGCGCGCTCCCTGGGGCCTGTCCTCGCGGTCGTCGGCGAGATGACCGAGGAGTTCGGCTTCCGCGGCATCGAGATACTCGCGCAAGCCCGCCGCGGCCTCCGTCCGCTCCCCGGCGCGGAGGCGTTCCACGAGCTCCACGTTGCGGTCCACGTAGTGACTGTGGAAGTCCGGGGCCGACGCCATCGCATGGAACACCAGCCGCATCTCCGCCAGCACCCGAGCCATCAGCGTCCGGAGCTCCTCGCTCCCGGAAAGGCCCACCACGGCGCTGTGGAGGGCCTGGTTGGCGTCGGCCATGCCATGGACCGACCCGCTGTCCCGCGCGTCCCGCGCTCGCCCGACGATGGCTTCCAGGTCCGCGAGCGCCTCGGGGGTGACCTCACCCCACAGCACCGCAGCGGGTTCGATCATGCGGCGTACGCGGTAGATCTCGCGCACCTCCTCCGCTCCGGGCGAGGCGACGAACACACCGCGGTTCGGGATCTTCGTGACCACGGCTTCGCCCGCGAGGGTGGAGAACGCCTCGCGGAGGGTGTTGCGCGAGACTCCCAGCGCCGTCGACAGTGCTTGTTCCGACAGTTTCGATCCGGGCGTGAGCTCACCGGCCGCGATCCGTCCCCTCAGCACGCCGGCGATCCACGCGGCCGTGTGCGCGTGCTCAGCAGGACCGGCGCTGCTGTCCGGGGGTGCCGGGTGTCCCGTCGCGGCTGCCACCATGGTCGTCGGTCCCCCTGCGCTCGTCACCACCAGATGCTAGCCCACCGTCCCGAGTTCGTCCCCCCGCACCACCGCGTTGCCCGGCTCCTGGCCACCGCGACTGAAAATCCCCGCCGAGGGCGACATCACCTCCGTCTCCATCTTCATGGCCTCGAGCACTGCGACGGGCTGGCCCGCGGTGATGGTGGCGCCGTCCTCGGCCAGCCACGTCACCAGGGTCCCGCCAATCGGGGCGATGACCGCGCCGTCGTCGTCCGGGACACTTCCCGTCGAGGGTCCGACAACGCCGGCACCGCTCATGAGCGCGGCGAACATCTCTCCCGGCAGGCCCAGCTGCACCGCCCTGCCGTCGATCTCCACGGTGAGGGTCTCCCGCCGCGCGATGCGCCCGGGGCTCCCGCCCGCCAGTGCGGCGTCGAGCCGTGCGGCGAACGCATTCTCGATCCATGTGGTGTACACACCGAGCGTGTGGGGATCCGTGAAGTCGGTGTCCCGGACCACCGCACGGTGGAACGGGACCACGGTGGGCAGCCCCTCGATCCTCAGCTCGTCGAGGGCGATGCGGGCGCGGCGCAGCGCCTGGGGACGGTCCTCACCGTGGACGATCAGTTTTGCCATGAGCGAGTCGTACTCCGCGGGAACACTCGACCCCGAGCGCACCCCGGTATCGACGCGGATGCCTGCGCCGGTAGGGGCCTCGAACACTTCGACCGGCCCGGGGGAGGGCAGGAAGCCGCGCCCGGCGTCCTCGGCGTTGAGCCGGAACTCGATCGCGTGTCCCTGCGGCGCCGGATCCTCGGTGACACTGACCGGCAGACCCTCCGCGATCCGGAACTGTTCCCGCACCAGGTCGAGGCCCGACGTCGCCTCGGTCACCGGGTGCTCCACCTGCAAGCGGGTGTTGACCTCCAGGAAGGAGATCACGCCGTCGGGTGCCACGAGGTACTCGACCGTGCCCGCACCCGTGTAACCCGCCTCCCGGCAGATGGAGCGGGCCGACTCGTGGATGCGGCTGCGCTGATCGTCTGTCAGGAACGGAGCGGGCGCCTCCTCGACGAGTTTCTGGTGGCGACGCTGCAGGGAGCAGTCGCGGGTGCCGACGACCACGACGTTGCCGTGGGTGTCGGCCAGGACCTGGGCCTCGACGTGACGCGGTTTGTCGAGGAAGCGTTCCACGAAGCATTCGCCGCGGCCGAACGCCACGGTGGCCTCGCGTACTGCCGAGGCGAACGCGTCGTCGATGTCCTCCATGCGGTGGGCGATCCGCATCCCTCGGCCTCCGCCCCCGTAGGCCGCCTTGATGGCAACCGGCACGCCGTGCTTCTCGGCGAAGGCGCGGACCCCGGCGGCGTCCGCCGCCGGCCCGTCCGACCCGGGGACCAGGGGCGCGCCGACCTTCACCGCGATCTCACGGGCCGTGACCTTGTTGCCGAGCGATCTGATCGCAGCCGGTGATGGGCCGATCCAGATGAGGCCGACGTCCTGCACCGCCTGCGCGAAGTCCTCGTTCTCGGACAGGAAACCGTACCCGGGGTGGACGGCGTCGGCGCCCGCCCTCGCGGCGACGTCGAGCAACTTCTCTACGTTGAGATAGGTGTCCACGCCGGCCGAGCCGCCCAGCGCGTAGGCCTCGTCGGCGAGGCGGACGTGCAGCGCGTCGGCGTCCGGATCGGCGTACACGGCCACCGACACCAGCTCCGCGTCCGCGCACGCGCGGATGATGCGGACGGCGATCTCGCCGCGGTTGGCGATCAGGATCTTCTGCATGGCTGCTGCTTTCACGGGGTACGGGTGGTCGGGGTCTGCGCGAGGGGCCGCAGGGTGTCCGGATCGACAGCCCGGAAGCGCACCGGGGTCCCGGGCGCCAGTTGGGCGGCGATGGACAGGTCCTCGGGAACGACGACGCCGATCACCGGGTACCCGCCGGTCACCGGATGATCCGCGAGGAACACCACGGGCAGGCCGGACGGCGGCACCTGCAGGGACCCGGCGACCACACCCTCGCTGGGAAGCTCGTCGGTGGTGCTGCGTTCCAGCGGTGTGCCCTGCCGGTCCTGGGTCGTGCCGGCCGCGGCACCCAGGGCGAGCCGCACGCCGATCCTGTTCGACTCCGCTGTCACGGTCCAGGTCTGGTCCGTGAGCCGCTGCCGGGAAGCGTCGGTGAACCAGTCCTGGCGCGGTCCGTCCGTGATGCGCAGCCCGACCGGTTCCGGCGCGCCTGATCCCGTGCTGCCAGCGCGGAGGACGGCGGGCAGGGTGGAGGCCTCCGGAGCGCCGACCGTCCTGCCGTGCTCGACGGTCCCGATCGGCAGCACCGTTCCCGTCGTGAGCGGCGGGGGGCCGAGTCCCGAGAGCACGTCGGTGGACCGGCTCCCGAGTACCGGAGGCACGTCGATGCCGCCGCGGACCGCCAGGTAGGTGCGCAGACCTGCCTCGGGCGGATCGAGGCGAAGGGTCTCGCCGTCGTGCAGGGCGAAGGGTGAGCACATGGGGGCGGAGCGCGGAGCCGCCCCGGCCCGGGTGATTCCGGCGTGCGCGACGGCCCCGGTGAGGGCAACGGTGAGTTCACCGCCGGCTGTGATGGCGAGACCGCCGAGAACCGTCTCGATCACCGCATCATCCGGACCGTTCCCGACCAGGCGGTTGGCCTGCCGGGCGCCTGCCGTGTCGGCGGCTCCGGCCGTGGGGACACCCAGGTCGCCGAGACCCGGGCGGCCCAGGTCCTGGAGGAGCGACTGCGGCCCGGACGCGACGACGGTGAGGGAGGATGCGGACAGGCAGGGCTCCACGGGCACGACCGCGCGGTCCGCCCCGCCGTGGACCGCGACCGTGTCGCGGACCGCCACGTACTGCACGACGGCGCCGGGACGCAGGAGCGCCGGCTCGTCCCGGTCCAGGTCCCACAGGTGCGCCGCAGTGCGTCCGATGAGCTGCCAGCCGCCGGGGGAGCGCCGCGGGTAGACAGCCGAGAAGGAGCCGGCCAGCCCGACCGCCCCGGCGGGCACCGCGGTACGCGGTGTGTCGCGCCGGGGGACGGCGAGGACCTCGTTCTCACCGACGAGGTAGGCGAATCCCGGGGCGAAGCCGCCGAAGGCCGCGGTCCACAGCTGCCCGGTGTGCGCGGAGACGACGCCGTCGGGGTCCAGTCCGGTGAGCCGGCCCACCTCGGCGAGGTCCTCCCCGTCGTAGACCACCTCGATGCGGATCGGATGGCCGGCTGCTGCCGCGTCTCCCACGGGTTCGGCAGCCAGGCCGGCGATGGCGCTCCGTGCAGCGCGGGCCGAGGCGGCGGAGTCGAAGACGGCCAGCACGGTCCGCGCCGCGGCCAGGACGTCGACCTGGCCGCGGAGTGGGTGCTGCTGCAGCTGCGCGTGGACCGCGAGGACCGATCCCAGGGACGCGCAGTCGAGCAGGAGCGCTCGCGGCCCTGCCCGATGGATCGTGGGAGGACTCATACGAAGCTGCGGATCTCGACGCCGGCGGCCTCGAGGTCGTGCCGGACGGCGGCGGCCAGGGACACTGCACCGGGGGTGTCGCCGTGCAGGCAGATGCTCTCGGCGGCGGTCCGCAGGCTCGATCCGTCGCGCGCCACGATGACGCCCTCGGTGGCGAGGCGGACCATGTTGGCCGCCACTTCGCGCTCGTCGTGGAGGACTGCGCCCGGCTCACGGCGCGAGACCAGCGTTCCGTCCGGGTTGTAGGCACGATCGGCGAAGGCCTCGGCGACACCGCGGAGGCCTGCCCGCTCGGCAGCGACCAGGGCCACGGAGCCGGGTAGGAGCAACAGGGGCAGTTCGCCCCCGAACGCGGTGACGGCGTCGACGACGGCCCGGGCGTGGACCTCGTGGGTGACGATGGTGTTGTAGAGGGCGCCGTGTGGCTTGACGTACTCGATGGCGCCGCCTGCCGCCCGGGAAATCGCGTCGAGAGCCCCGAGCTGGTAGAGGACGTCGTCCGCGAGTTCGGTCGCGGAGCAGTCCACGAAGCGGCGTCCGAAGCCCGCGAGATCGCGGTAGCCCACGTGCGCCCCGATGGTCACACCCGAGGCGACGGCGTCCCTGCAGGTCTGAGCGATCGTGGAGGGATCGCCCGCGTGGAAGCCGCAGGCCACGTTCGCACTGGAGACGGAGCGGAAGACGGCGGCGTCGTCGCCCAGGGTCCAGGTGCCGAAGGACTCCCCGACGTCACTGTTCAGATCGATGGCCACTGTGATCCCCGTCTCTGCGCTAGGTGTGCGTCCAGCATGCACGAGTGCACAGGATTGTTCAACAATTCTGTGGATGAGCGGGATGGGAAAGGCACGACGGCGTCGCCACCCTGCGGGTCCCCGGGCAGGGTGCACGGGGGTACATTGGGCCGATGGCCAGCGAAGCTACGATCCTCGACGTCGACGGTCCCCACGGAGTGCGCCGGGTGCGCCTCTCGAGCCCCTCCCGGGTGGTGTGGCCCCGTGCCGGACTGACCAAGCTTGATCTCGCACGGTACCTGATCGAGGTGGCGCCCTTCTTCCTGCGCGCCAACGGCGGGCGTCCGGTGTCGCTGGAGCGGTTCGGGGGGACGGTGGAGGGCGACTCGTTCTTCAGCAAGAACCCGCCCCGGGGTGCTCCCGACTACGTGCGCAGCGAGCCCGTCACCTACCCCAGCGGCCGGTCCCACCCTCAGGTGGTCCTCGACGAACCGGCCGCCGCCGTCTGGGCGGTCCAGATGAACACGATCGTCTTCCACCCCTGGGCCTCGCGTGCCGAGCAGCCCGATCTGCCCGACGAGCTGCGCATCGATCTCGATCCACAGCCCGGCACCACCTTCACCGATGTCGTCGCTGCCGCGCTCGCCCTGCGCACCGTGCTCCGCGAGGCCGGTCTCGAGTCCTTCGTCAAGACCTCCGGGAACAGGGGACTGCACGTGTTCGCCGCCGTCGAGCCGGTCCACGAGTTCCTGACCGTCCGCCGTGCCGTGATCGCCGCGGCGCGCGAGCTCGAGCGCCGCATGCCGGAGCAGGTCACCACCGCCTGGTGGAAGGAGGAGCGCGGCGCCCGGATCTTCGTGGACTACAACCAGGCGAACCGGGACCGCACCATGGCCGGTGCCTACAGCCCCAGGGCCCTGCCGCACGCACCGGTCTCGTGTCCCGTCACCTGGGACGAGCTGACCGGTGTGGACCCCGCAGCCTTCACCGTCGCCACGGTTCTCGAGCGTCTGCGCAGCACCGGCGACCCCTGGGAGCAGCTCCACGCCGCACCCGGCCGGATCGACGGGCTGCTCGAGTGGTGGGAACGCGATGTCGCCGCCGGGCTGGGGGAGCTGTCGTTCCCTCCGGACTTCCCGAAGATGCCGGGGGAGCCGCCACGCGTCCAGCCGAGTCGTGCACGCAAGGGTGACGGAGCGCAGGCGGAGTAAACTCGAGCCATGCCGACCCAGGAGCACTCCCGTACAGCCGTGGTCATCGAGGACGACGACGACGTCAGGGATCTCCTCCACACGGTGCTGACGGGATCAGGGTTCCGGGTCCACACCGCGCCGGCCGGTCTTGCCGGTGTGGAGATGGTGCGCCAGCTGGCTCCCGACGTGGTGACGCTCGACGTCGGCCTCACCGACATCGACGGGTTCGAGGTAGCGACGCGCATCAGGCGGTTCTCCTCGACCCTCATCGTCATGCTGACCGCTCGCACCGATCCCGCCGACGAGGAGCGGGGCCTCGACGCGGGCGCGGACCGGTATCTGCGCAAGCCCTTCCGGGCGGCCGAGCTGCGCCGTCACATCGCGGAGGGCCTGGCCGCCCACGCCTGACGACGGCGGATCCCGACCTGCCGGTCCGATCGGTCAGGCGCGGGTGTCCCTGATCAGATTGGTGATGCGGGCGGTGGAGAGCCGGCGGCCCTGCTCATCCGTCATCACCACCTCGTGCGTGGTGAGGGTGCGGCCCAGATGGATGGCCGTCGCGGTGCCGGTGACCAGACCCGCGGCAATACTGCGGTGATGGGTGGCATTGACCTCGATGCCGACGGCCTGGCGCCGCGGTCCCGCGTGCAGGCCTGCCGCGAAGGAGCCGAGGGTCTCCGCCAGGACCACGTGGGCCCCCCCGTGGAGGATGCCGGCTACCTGCTCGTTGCCCTCCACGGGCATGGTCGCGACCATCCGCTCGGAGCTCATCTCCTGGAAGACGATGCCCATCTTGACGGTCATCGCGCCCACGCCGTACCGCCCCAGCCAGCCGTGCATCTCGGGGGGGACGCCTGCGGCGACGAGCTCGGCCAGGCGCTCCGGGGACGGTGGCTGGACGGCGTCGGGCCTGGTGCGGTTGTCTGTCATGGGAACTAGGCTGGCACCTGTGAGTGAAACAACCAAACCTGCGCAGACGTTGACCCTGACGGACCCGGACGAGGAGTCGTCCGCAGCGCCGGAGGGCACGGGAACCGCGGCCGGGCAGACGTCCCGCGACCGGCGCAGCGACGGTTCACGCAAGCGACTGCTCGTGATCGACGGGCACTCGATGGCGTTCCGCGCCTTCTACGCCCTGCCGCCGGAGAACTTCTCCACGGACACCGGTCAGCACACCAACGCGGTCTACGGCTTCACCGCCATGCTCATCAATCTGATCAAGGACCAGCACCCCAGCCATGTCGCAGTGGCCTTCGACCTCGACACACCCACCTTCCGCTCCGAGGAATACACCGAGTACAAGGCCGGGCGCTCGAAGACGCCGGAGGAGTTCCACGGCCAGGTGGACCTGATCATCAAGGTCATGGAGGCGATGCGGATCCCCACGCTCTCCATGGACGGCTACGAGGCGGACGACATCCTGGCCACGCTCGCCGCCCGGGCCGCGGAGGCCGACTGGGACGTCCAGGTGGTCAGCGGCGACCGCGACGCCTTCCAGCTGGTCAACGATCGCGTCACCGTGCTGTATCCGAAGCAGGGGGTCACGAACATCCCGCAGATGGACGCCGTCGCCATCGAGGAGAAGTACTTCGTCCCTCCCCATCAGTACTCCGACCTCGCCGCGCTGGTGGGCGAGAGCGCCGACAACCTGCCGGGCGTCCCCGGTGTGGGCCCGAAGACGGCGGCCAAGTGGATCAAGCTGTACGGCGGACTCGAGGGCATCCTCGAGAATCTGGACGCCATCGGCGGGAAGGTCGGGGATTCACTGCGGGCCAACATCGAGGACGTCAAGCGTAATCGCCGCCTGAACCGGCTGCTCACGGATCTCGACCTGCCCGTCGACCTCGACGCGATGGAGTCACAGCATCCCGACCGCTCGGCCGTGGAGGATCTCTTCGACTCGCTGCAGTTCAACACGCTGCGGAAGAGGCTGTTCGACCTCTTCGGCGAGGAGCAGACCGACGAACCGGGCGACGAGCAGGATGCCCCCGAGCACGTGCTGCTCGAGGACGCAGCTGCCCTGGAGCAGTGGTTCTCTGCCACGAATCAGGCGCAGGCATCACTCGCCCTGGCAACCGAGACGACGGCCGGCGCCACCGACGTCGTCGGGGTCGCCGTCGTCACGGCGCTGCAGGCAGCCTTCGTCCCGCTCGAGCGCCTCGACGCCGCCGCCGAGAAGGTGCTCGGCGACTGGCTCGCCGATCGCGACGCTCCCAAGATCGTGCACGATTTCAAGACGGTCCTGAAACTGCTCGCAGCGCGGGGCTTCGAGCTCGTGGGCGAGGTCGACGACACGGCGATCTCCGGCTACCTGATCCAGCCCGATCGCCGCAGCTACGACCTCGCGGATCTGGCCCAGTACCACCTGCGCCTGTCCATCACGGCGTCGGCGAACGACTCCTCGGGTCAGCAGGCCCTCGATCTGGGCGGCAACGACGTCGCCTCGCCCGCCGTGGTGGCCGCCTACGCAGCCCTGCGCCTCAGTGAGCACTTCGCCGGGCAGCTCGTGGAGCGCGGCGCCAACCAGCTTCTCGGCGGACTCGAACTGCCGCTGGCGGAGGTCCTGGCCCGGATGGAGCTCACCGGTGTGGCCGTCTCCGTCGAGGGACTCGAGCGTCTGCTCGACGATTTCTCGCAGACCATCAGCGCAGCCGGCTCCGAGGCGTTCAGGATCATCGGGAAGGAGATCAATCTCGGCTCCCCGAAGCAACTGCAAACCGTCCTCTTCGACGAGCTGGAACTGCCGAGGACGAAGAAGATCAAGACCGGATACTCGACGGACGCCGACGCCCTGACCGATCTCATCGCCAAGACCGGCCACCCGTTCCTCGAACAGCTCCTCGCCTACCGCGACGCCACCAAGCTCCGCCAGACCGTCGAGGGCCTGCGGAAGGCGGTCGGCGACGACGGCCGGATCCACACCACCTATCTGCAGACCGTCGCGGCGACCGGTCGCCTGTCCTCCACGAACCCGAATCTGCAGAACATCCCGGTGCGCTCCGAGGAGGGGCGGCGGATCCGCGGGGTGTTCGTCGTGGGGCGGGGTACCGACGGTTCGCAGTACGAGAGCCTCATGACGGCGGACTACTCCCAGATCGAGATGCGCATCATGGCGCACCTCTCCGGCGACGACGGGCTGATCGCCGCCTTCCAGGAGGGGGAGGATCTCCATCGGTTCGTCGGCTCGCACATCTTCGGTGTGGCGCCCGAGGACGTGAGCAACGCGATGCGGTCCAAGGTCAAGGCCATGTCCTACGGTCTGGTCTACGGGCTGAGTTCCTTCGGGCTCTCGAAGCAGCTCAATATCTCCGTGGACGAGTCCCGTACCCTCATGCGTGACTACTTCGAGCGCTTCGGCGCGGTCCGCGACTATCTGCGCGGGATCGTGGAGCAGGCCCGCAAGGACGGGTTCACCTCCACCATCGAGGGACGACGCCGGTATCTGCCCGATCTGTCCAGCGACAATCGCCAGCTCCGCGAGATGGCCGAGCGCGCGGCGCTCAACGCACCCATCCAGGGCTCGGCCGCCGACATCATCAAGAAGGCGATGCTCGGCGTCGACGATGCCCTGAGGACGCGCGGACTGACCTCGCGCATGCTGCTGCAGGTGCACGACGAACTGGTCCTCGAGATCGCGGCGGGGGAGGCTGAGGAGGTCGAGGCCCTGGTCCGCGACCAGATGGGCAGCGCAGCCGAGCTGTCCGTGCCGCTCGACGTGTCCGTGGGCACCGGAGCGAGCTGGCACGACGCCGCACACTAGGATTGCCTGCTGTGAGCGACTACACCGCACCGGACCTGACGACCGAACTCTTCACCCTCGAGGCCGACGAGGACGCAACACGGGAGGGCCGCTTCGCGAAGTGGCTCGACGCCGAGGGGATCGGCTTCCACGACGGAATGACCGACCCCGAGGACTTCCCCCGCTTCCTCGAGGCGTTCCACGCCGACCAGCGGGTCCTGTGGGGCGTGTACGACGGCGCGCAACCCGCCGAGGCGCTCGACGCGGGCTACCCGGTGGCCACGTACGGCACCATGGTGCATCCCATCAACGTCGGCGCCGCCCAGCTCGAGGCGCACCAGATCACGGCCGTGACGGTGCGGCCGAGCCACCGACGCAGGGGGATCCTCCGCTCGATGATGACGAGGGACCTGCGCGAGGCGAAGGAGCGGGGTCTGCCGCTGGCGATCCTGACGGCATCGGAGGCCACCATCTACGGGCGGTTCGGCTTCGGATGCGCCACCTTCACCCAGAGCGTCGAGGTGGACGTCCGGGAGCGGTTCGAGATCACCGCGCCCCGGAGCGGCACGACGACGCTCGTGGGGCGTGAGCACGCCGCGCGACTCGCCGCTGAGATCTTCGAGGGATTCCACGCTGTGACCTTCGGCTCCGTGGGCCGCCAGTACACGTACCCGCGCCGGGCGTCGGGCGAGTGGGGACGCGAGCGTCCCGTCGAGGACCGCGCGGTACGGATGGCCGTGCACTACGACGCCGCAGGAACTCCCGCAGGCTACGTGTCCTATCGCTTCGTGGGGTGGGAGACCACGCCGTACACCATGAAGATCGTGGACCTCGTGGCCACGACGCCGTCGGCGTACCTGGAACTGTGGCGCTATCTCGGAGCACTGGACCTGGTGCAGCGGATCACCTGGGACGAAGCACGTCGCGACGACCCGCTGGACTGGGCACTCCGCGACCGTCGCTGCTACGGCGTCAAGGGAGCGGACGACGTCCTGTGGGTCCGGCTGCTGGATGTCGCTGCCGCCTTGGGCGCGCGCTCCTACCGGGGCAGTGGCCGGCTCGTGCTGGAGGTCGAGGACTCCCTCGGACTCGTGGACGGCTCGTACGTCCTGACCGTGGTGGACGGCGTGGCCGACGTCGAGCAGGTCGACGCCGCGACGGCACCCGACGCCACACTGACGGTCAACGCGCTCGGATCCCTGTATCTCGGCGGCGTGCAGGCATCGGCACTCGCTGCGGCCGGCGCCCTCACCGCCCACGCGGAGGATGCCGTGCACCTCCTCGACACCCTGTTCGGCCGGGCCGAGGAACCGTACTGCATCACGCACTTCTAGGCGGACGACACACGCAGGGCCGACCACCTGCCGCCTGCGGCCCTGCTTTGACCGTGTTGTGGCCCAGAGCTAGACTGAGCAGGCGCGTAGTGCGCTCTGCGGATCTCCGGCCCACGCCGATCGATCAGGAGCGCACTGCCACTGCTATACCACCAGAGAGCCTCCCGAGGCTCTTCCCACATCGTCCACATCCACAACGGAGCCCCAACTACATGACCATCACCACCACCGAGAAGCAAGGTGCCCCGCAGGTCGCTATCAACGACATCGGCACCGCTGAGGACTTCCTCGCCGCGATCGACGCGACCATCAAGTACTTCAACGACGGAGATCTCGTCGAGGGTACCGTCGTCAAGGTCGACCGCGACGAAGTCCTGCTCGACATCGGTTACAAGACCGAGGGTGTCATTCCTTCCCGCGAGCTTTCCATCAAGCACGACGTCGACCCCGGGGACGTCGTCTCCGTGGGCGACGAGGTGGAAGCCCTCGTCCTGACGAAGGAAGACAAAGAAGGCCGCCTGATCCTGTCCAAGAAGCGCGCTCAGTACGAGCGTGCCTGGGGCGACATCGAGAAGGTCAAGGAAGAGGACGGCGTCGTCACCGGCACCGTCATCGAGGTAGTCAAGGGTGGGCTCATCCTCGACATCGGCCTGCGTGGCTTCCTGCCCGCATCCCTCGTCGAGATGCGTCGCGTCCGTGACCTGGCTCCGTACATCGGCCAGCAGATCGAAGCGAAGATCATCGAGCTCGACAAGAACCGCAACAACGTCGTCCTGTCGCGTCGTGCGTGGCTCGAGCAGACCCAGTCCGAGGTGCGTTCCACGTTCCTCAACAAGCTCGAGAAGGGCCAGGTCCGTCCGGGCGTCGTCTCCTCGATCGTCAACTTCGGTGCGTTCGTGGACCTCGGCGGCGTCGACGGTCTGGTGCACGTCTCCGAGCTGTCCTGGAAGCACATCGACCACCCGTCCGAGGTCGTCGAGGTGGGCCAGGAGGTCACGGTCGAGGTCCTCGAGGTCGATCTCGACCGCGAGCGGGTCTCGCTGTCGCTGAAGGCCACGCAGGAAGATCCCTGGCAGACCTTCGCCCGCACGCACGCCCTGGGCCAGGTCGTCCCGGGCAAGGTCACGAAGCTCGTCCCCTTCGGCGCGTTCGTCCGCGTCGAGGACGGCATCGAGGGACTCGTGCACATCTCCGAGCTCGCTGTCCGCCACGTCGAGTTGGCAGAGCAGGTCGTCTCCGTCGGCGACGAGCTCTTCGTCAAGGTCATCGACATCGATCTCGAGCGCCGCCGTATTTCCCTCAGCCTCAAGCAGGCCAATGAGGGCGTCGACGCGGACAGCACCGAGTTCGATCCGGCGCTCTACGGCATGGCCGCGGAGTACGACGACGAGGGCAACTACAAGTACCCCGAGGGCTTCGACCCCGAGTCGAACGAATGGCTCGAGGGCTACGAGACGCAGCGAGCCACCTGGGAAGCGCAGTACGCCGAGGCCCAGTCCCGCTGGGAGGCCCACAAGAAGCAGGTCGTCCAGCACGAGTCGGACGACGCCCGGGCCGCCAGCGAGCCGGCGGAGTCCAGCTCCTCGAGTTCCTCGAGCTACTCCTCCGACCCCGTGGTCGCGGACACCGGTTCCGGGACACTCGCCTCCGACGAGGCTCTCGCGGCTCTCCGCGAGAAGCTCACCGGAGCGTAGTTCGCCGGTCCTGCAGCACCCCGACAGCAGCCCCCCGTCCACTGGACGGGGGGCTGCTGTCGCGTGAAGGAGTTGTATCTTTTCAGGCGGGCGCTTGCGCCTTCCGGATGGGGATCCGGAGCCGTCCGCGGGCGTCCCGCTCACCGGGTCAGCGGCGGGTGGAGCAGGTGATCGTGTACCGGGAGGACCGCTCCACCTGTCGGGTGGGGCCGATGGTCCGCTCGAGGGCGGACCGATAGCGCAGATGGCTGTTCCAGACCGTCCACAGTTCACCCCCAGGGACCAGGACCCGCGCGCACGCCTGGAAGAGGCGATGCGCCGCACCGGTGTGCACGGTGCTGCCGAGATGGAACGGCGGATTGAGGACGATCAGCCCGGACGAGCCGTCCGGCCGTTCGGACAGGGCGTCGTCCCGGCTCACCGTGATCCGGTCCCGGACGCCGTTCGCCTCCGCCGTCGCCAGCGTCGACGCGACCGCCGAGGCGGACTGATCGGTGGCATGGACGCGCCGCCCCGGGTCGGTCAGGGCGAGGTACGCGGCGACCGTCCCGTTGCCGCAGCCCAGGTCGATCACGTCGGCGTCCGTCTGTCCAGACGGGTCGGAGGGGACCACCGGGCCGGTCAGGGCCCGCAGGTGGGGCAGAATGAGCCGCGTCCCCGGGTCGAGCGCGGCACCACCGAAGGTCGCACCATAGGCGCGTAGCTCGAGCGGGCGTTCGAGGCCGACGTCGTGCCTCCCGTTCCGGGGCAGGGGCGGCGCGACATCGCTCCGGGGATCGCCGGCGGTCAGCACGCGGGCCTTCTGCCGGGCGTGACCTGCGCCCACCTCGCCGAAGGAGGTGTCGAGCACAGCGTTCATGGACAGGGTCATGTGCTTGACCCGGCCGGCCAGGAACACCCGGACGCCGGGCGCGGCGTGGGCGGCGATGGTCCGGGCGATCTCGTCGAGTTCGTCCAGGGATCGCGGCAGGCGCACCAGCACGGTGTCCGCGCCGGCCAGCAGGGAGGCTCCGAGGGGGAACGCGCGGTACACCCCGTCGAGGCCCTGCCCGGCGGCGTTGAGGGCCAGCGCGCGTTCGCCGACCACCGAGTCCTGGAACACCCTGATATCGGTCCGACCGGAGAGCTGGGCCGCTCCGAGGGTCAGGGCGCCGTAGGAGTCGTTGATCGTGGCGATGCCGCCCCTGCCGCCGGGGTGGTCCACGGCCGCCAGCCGGTGGCGCGCCGTGTCGAGGAGCAGGCGGTCCGCCGCGTCCACCGCGTCCAGCTCGGGTGCCTCGACGTCAGGGCGGCGGCGCAGGAGGTCGAGGCTGAACGGGATCATCCGCTCCATCGTAGGCGACCCGCGCGGTACCGGCCCGGCAGTCCTAGCGGGACGCCGCCTGCACCTCCACCAGGAGGTCCTTCTCCGTGACGAGGGCCAGGGAGAGCGTCCTGTACCCCACCGTGTCGAAGAGCACCGTGATGACGTGGTCCTCGTACCCCATGACGGTCCCGCGGCCCCACTGCGGATGCTCGACCTCCGCCTCGATGTCGAACGGTGCCTCCGGCGGGGCCTGCTCCCGGGCGGCAGCCGTCCCGTCCGGAGTGTCGGCGGAGCGTCCGGCCTCCGAGCAGTTGTCGCAGTTCCCGCACGGGTCGGCCGGTTCGTCGCCGAAGTAGGAGAGCAGGGACTGCCGGCGGCAGCGGCTGGTCTCGGCATAGCGGCGGACCATTTCGATGCGCGACAGATCGATGCTCTCGCGATTCTCCGCCTGCTCCACCGCCCCCGCCACGGCGTCGGACGCGCTCGTCCTGCGTGCGCGGTATCCCTTCACCCCGTCCTTCACGCTGCCCCCCGCCACCAGGAGATTCACCAGACCGGTGAGCTTCCGCCCGGACAGGCCGGACAGTTCCCTGAGCTTCTTCATGCTGACAGGCCGGTCCTGTGCGCTGAGGAGGAGGAACAGCTCCCTGAGCTGGCTGCGGCTCGCGGAGGTGGAGGCGAAGAACCGTCGGAGGGAGAGGTCCTCCGGACGGTAGTGCAGCACCGCCCGAGCCGGCTGCCCGTCGCGGCCCGCGCGGCCGATCTCCTGGTAGTAGCCGTCCAGCGAGTCCGAGACGTCCGCGTGGACGACGAAACGGACATCGGGCTTGTCCACGCCCATCCCGAACGCGGTCGTGGCGACGACGACGTCGATCCGACCGTCCAGGAAGCCGTCGTGGACGGCTTCGCGCTGGTTCTTCGGGCGTCCGGCGTGGTAGGCGTCGGCGTTCCTGCCGCCGGCCTTCAGCTCGACGGCCAGGGCATCGGCCGCCTTCTTCGTCGCGACGTACACCAGGCCCGGGCCGTCGAGACCGAGAACCTGCTCACGGACCGCGCGATCCTTGTCCGCGTCCTCCACGTACTGGATCACCTCGAGGGAGATGTTGGGGCGATCGAACCCCTCCACGAGCACGAACGGGTCCTCCAGGTGGAGCCCCTCGACGATCTCCTTCTGGACGGGCCGCGACGCCGTCGCGGTAAGGGCCACCACCGGCGCACGCAGGCTCCTCAGGAGGTGGCCCAGCTGGAGGTAGTCGGGCCGGAAGTCGTGCCCCCAGGAGGAGACGCAGTGTGCCTCGTCGACGACCAGGAGGGACACGTCGAGACCCAGCAGCCGCTCCATCACGTCGTCGCGGGCCAGCTGCTCGGGCGCGAGGAAGAGGAACTTGGCCCGCCCGGTCTCGTCGTCGTCGGCCGCTGCCTCCCAGGCCTCCTCCCGTTCGGAGGCCCCGAGGTCGGAATTGAGGACGCGGGCCCGCTCGGCACCGGTGTGTCGGTTGATGGACTCGGCCTGGTCGTGCTGCAGGGCGATGAGCGGGGAGATCACCACGGCAACACCGGGCAGGGTCATGGCCGGTACCTGGTAGATCGCGGACTTGCCGGACCCCGTGGGCATCACACAGAGCACGCTGCTGCCACCCAGCAGTGCCTGCATCGCCTGTTCCTGGCTCCGGCGCAGCTCGCTCCACCCGAACACGGTTGCCGCAGTGCGTCGGCACTCCTCCAGCGTGGTCCTCACGGTCCTCCTCGTCGATATCGGTGGTTCCAGCGTAGGGAGATCCTCCGACGGTCCGCCGCCGGTCCGGCGCCACGAGGGGTCTTGACAGCGCCTGCCGCCTGCTGGGCCGGGAGTGGATCGTCCACGGCAGGGACCGCGGGCCGCGCTAGGGTGAATCCATGCTGCGCATCGGACTCACAGGAGGCATCGCCGCAGGGAAATCGGTGGTCGCCCGCCACTTCCGCGACCTCGGCGCCGTCCTCGTGGATGCCGACGTGCTGGCGCGAGCGGCGCTCGAGCCGGGCTCGGAGGGTCTGCACGAGGTTGTCGCGGCCTTCGGTGCGTCGGTGCTCGGGGCCGACGGCGGCCTGGACCGGGCGATGCTCGGCAGGCTCGTGTTCGCCGACGACCGTGCACGGGAGCAGCTGAACGGGATCGTACATCCCCGCGTCCGGTCCGCGGCCGCCCAGCTCATCGCGGCCGCGCCCCAGGACGCGATCGTGGTCGAGGACATCCCGCTCCTCGTCGAGACGGGCCAGGCGCCGCGATTCCACCTCGTCGTCGTCGTCGACGCCCCGGACGAGGAGCGTGTGGCGCGCATGGTGGAGCAGCGCTCCATGGGGCGTTCCGATGCGCTGCAGCGCATCGCCGCGCAGGCGTCGCGGGAGGAGAGGCTGCGCGAGGCCGACGCCGTGCTCGTGAACGACGCCGCCCTGGACGACCTCCTCGCGGCGACCCGGGCGCTCTGGCACGGGCGGGTCGTCCCGTTCCGGGACAATCTCGCGGCGCCCCGGCCCGCCGTCCTGCCGCCGTCGACGACGGAGGGTCTCGCCGGGACGAGCGCGCTCGGCCGACGGATCGTCGCGAAGCTGGAGGCCTCTCTCCCGGAGGGGACGGCCCTCCCTGCGGTCCTGGACGAGGCGGTACGCACCGCGTCCGACGACGTGGCGGCCACCAGCATCCGCCTACCGCTCCGCAGGGCGTCGAAATCAGCTCAGGTGTCCCTCGCCCTGGCAGCCGCCGGCTTCCCCCGGGCTGCCGACCGGGATCACCCCGGTGCCGGCCCGGAGGCCGTCCACCGTTCCGCGGATCCGGCACTCGACGTGGCGATCCTCGTCGCCGCGCCGCACGCCGGAGGAGCCTGACCGGGCGCGGGCCGGGGCGCATTCAGCCTGCAGCACACTCAGGGTGAAGTGTCACTCCCAGGCACTATCTTTGAGGCATGAGTCTTGCGCAGGAGATCAAGCGTGTCGTGGCACCGTTCGAGGTCATCAGCGAGTACACGCCCGCGGGCGACCAGCCGACCGCCATCAAGGAACTCTCGGAGCGCATCAACGCGGGCGAGAAGGACGTGGTGCTGCTCGGCGCCACCGGTACGGGCAAGAGTGCCACCACCGCCTGGCTGATCGAGCAGGTGCAGCGCCCCACCCTGGTCATGGTGCAGAACAAGACGCTCGCCGCGCAGCTGGCCAACGAGTTCCGGGAACTCCTGCCGAACAACGCGGTGGAGTACTTCGTGTCCTACTACGACTACTACCAGCCCGAGGCGTACGTCCCGCAGACCGACACCTTCATCGAGAAGGACTCCTCGATCAACGAGGAGGTGGAGCGCCTCCGCCACTCGGCCACCAACGCGCTCCTGACCCGCCGCGACGTGATCGTCGTCGCCACCGTGTCCTGCATCTACGGGCTCGGCACGCCGGAGGAGTACATCAACAAGATGGTCACCCTGCGGCGCGGGGACCAGATGAACAGGGACGAGCTGCTCCGGCAGTTCGTGGGCATGCAGTACACGCGCAACGACATCGACTTCCACCGCGGCACCTTCCGTGTCCGCGGGGACACCGTGGAGATCATCCCCATGTACGAGGAGCACGCGCTGCGGATCGAGTTCTTCGGGGACGAGGTGGAGAAAATCTACACGCTCGACCCGCTGACGGGCAACGTGATCCGCGAGGAGGAGGAGATGTACGTGTTCCCGGCCTCGCACTACGTGGCCGGCGAGGACCGCATGACGCGTGCCATCAAGGACATCGAGGACGAACTGCAGCAGCGCCTGGCGGAGCTCGAATCGCAGAACAAGCTCGTCGAGGCGCAGCGCCTGCGGATGCGCGTCACCTACGATCTGGAGATGATGCAGCAGATGGGCTTCTGCAACGGCATCGAGAACTACTCCCGGCACATCGACGGCCGCGATCCGGCCTCGGCGCCGCACTGCCTCCTGGACTACTTCCCCGACGACTTCCTGCTGGTCGTCGACGAATCCCACGTGACGATCCCGCAGATCGGTGCCATGTACGAGGGAGACATGTCGCGCAAGCGCACCCTCGTGGACCACGGCTTCCGGCTTCCGTCGGCGATGGACAACCGGCCGCTCAAGTGGGACGAGTTCCAGGACCGTATCGGCCAGACCGTCTATCTCTCGGCGACCCCGGGCAAGTACGAACTCGGCAAGGCCGACGGCTACGTGCAGCAGATCATCCGGCCCACGGGTCTCGTGGACCCCGAGGTGGTGGTGAAGCCGACCAAGGGGCAGATCGACGATCTGCTCGACGAGATCCGCAAGCGCGTGGAGATCAATGAGCGCGTCCTCGTCACGACACTCACCAAGCGCATGGCCGAGGACCTGACGGGGTATCTCCTGGAACACGGGGTGAAGGTCGAGTACCTGCACTCCGACGTCGACACCCTGCGGCGCGTCGAGCTCCTCCGGGAGCTACGGATGGGCACCTTCGACGTGCTCGTGGGCATCAACCTCCTCCGCGAGGGCCTCGACCTGCCGGAGGTCTCGCTCGTGAGCATCCTCGACGCGGACAAGGAGGGCTTCCTCAGGAGCACGACATCGCTGATCCAGACCATCGGCCGCGCTGCCCGCAACGTCTCCGGCGAGGTCCACATGTACGCCGACCGGATCACGGACTCGATGGAGCGCGCGATCGACGAGACGAACAGGCGCCGCGCCATCCAGGTGGCGCACAACCTCGAGCACGGCATCGATCCCACACCGCTGCGCAAGCGTATTGCCGACATCACGGACACCATCAACCGGGAGGACGCCGACACGCGAGCGCTGCTCGAGGAGGCCGCCCGGGGGAAGAAGCCGAAGAGGGGTGCGGGTCGGGCCGAGGGTCTCGCCTCCGTACCGGCGGAGGACCTCACGGATCTCATCCAGCAGCTGACCGATCAGATGCACTCGGCCGCAGCCGATCTGCACTTCGAGCTCGCCGGCCGGCTCCGGGACGAGGTGGGCGACCTGAAGAAGGAGCTCCGGCAGATGCAATCGGCCGGCCACGCCTGAAAGGTGAGGGTCCGGTAGGATCGTGGGGACGTAGGGGAGTATCCCAAGCGCTACGGACGTCAGCACGCGGGGCATCGTCGCTCCGCCGGACGTAGCGGTCAGCCGGCCCGAGGCCGCGGCGGAGAGACTTACGGCAGTCCAGCGCGAACTCCGGAAGGTATCCCATGCCCGAATTGCCCATCGTCTTCGAGGTCGGCACGTTCATCGTGCTCGGCATCATCCTGATGTTCGACCTGCTGCTGGTCGTCAAACGTCCTCACGAGCCCTCCATGAAGGAGGCCGGCCTGTGGGTGGGCTTCTACGTGGGTCTGGCTCTGGTCTTCGCGGTCCTCATGTTCGTGTTCACCGGATCGGAGTACGGCGGGCAGTTCGTCGCGGGCTGGATCACCGAGTACAGCCTCAGCATCGACAACCTCTTCGTGTTCATCATCATCATGGCGCGCTTCTCGGTGCCACGGAAGTACCAGCAGGAAGTGCTGATGATCGGCATCATCATCGCGCTGGTCCTGCGCGGGATCTTCATCGCCCTCGGCGCAGCCGTGATCGAGAACTTCAGCTGGATCTTCTACATCTTCGGGATCTTCCTGCTCTACACCGCCTACAAGCAGGCCACGGACGCGGGCGACGACGAGGAGGACGCGGGTGACAACAGGCTCATCGCCAAGCTGAAGTCCGTGCTGCCGATGTCGCAGTCCTACGACGGCAACAAGATCCGCACCGTGGTCGACGGCAAGAAGGTCTTCACCCCGATGCTCATCGTCTTCGTGACGATCGGCCTCACCGACCTCCTGTTCGCCGTCGACTCCATCCCGGCGATCTTCGGCCTCACGCAAAGCGCCTTCATCGTCTTCACGGCGAACATCTTCGCCCTCATGGGCCTGCGCCAGCTGTACTTCCTGCTGGGCGGCCTCATGACCCGCCTGGTCTACCTCAAGCACGCGCTCTCGGTGATCCTGGCGTTCATCGGTGTGAAGCTCATCCTCCACGCCATGCATGTCAACGAGCTGCCCTTCATCAACGGGGGGGAGCCCATCGAGTGGGCGCCCGAGATCCCGACGTTCGTCTCCCTGGCCGTCATCGTGCTGACGATCGTCGTCGCGGTGGTCGCCAGTCTCATCCGATCCCGGGCGGTCGAGAACGCCGAGGGGCCGGACAACGGGCAGGACCACGAGGCGAACCGCTCCGGAGCGCCCGCCGTGGATCCGGCCCTCGACGAGGCTGCCGACGAGGCCGGGAGGAAGAACCCGCGCCGGCAGCCCTGATCATGCGGGAGGGGCCGGGCCTCAGGGGTCTGGCGTGATCGCGGCGTCGGCGTTCCGGCTGTCGGTCATGGAGAGCAGCCGCTCGAGGATGGCCTCGCCGTCGTCGGCAATACCGTCGTGGTGGAACTCGTCCGTCTCCCACACCTGCAGGTGCCGTACGGCACCGGCGGTGGCCAGCGACAGGCCGCGGTCCACGTAGATGTCGTGGCGGTAGACGGCAGCCGCGACGGGAACCGTGTTCTCCGCGAGGACCGCGGTGTCGTACAGCGGCCCCCAGTCGTCCCTGGCGGCGAGCAGCTCGGCGACGGCGCGCAACGGCCGCAGTGCCGGGTCTTCCTCGAAGTACCAGGGATACACCATCTCGCCGGTCAGGAGCGGCTCCGCGGCGTCCTCGCGGAACTGTGGGTACTCCGCCAGGACGCGCTGCGCGGACCAGGCGGAGGCGGCTCCCTGGCAGTAGATGGACTCGTGCAGCAGCGCGTAGAGCGGCTGCGACGCCCGGCTGACGGGGCCGGCCACCTGTTCGAGGAACGTGGCCGAGAGGCGCGGACCGGAGGGGGTGGACGTGAACGCGTCCTCCAGCAGGTAGTGGAGGCCGTGCACCCTCGTGTTCCCGCCCAGGTAGGACCCGATCAGCTGGAGCCGCCGGGCGGTGAGCCGCTCGCCGCTCGGCAGGTACTCCTCGATGTCGTCGAGGTGACGCATGATGCGGGTCAGGAGGTCCCTGTCCTCCGGGTACCAGGAGAAGTACTCGCGGTTGCGCTCCTCCACGCGGGCGAAGGTGGCCCGGTACACCTGGTCCGGGTGCCCGGTCAGGGGAGCGAGACCACCGGTGATGAGTGCGCGGTCCATCCCCTCCGGCGCGAAGGACAGATAGGTGAGGGTGCAGAAACCGCCGTAGCTCTGGCCGAACACCGCCCACGGGGGGCTGCCGAGACTGCTGCGGATCAGTTCGGCGTCCGCCACGATCGAATCGGCCCGGAAGTGGGAGAGATATGCGGTCTGTGCCTCCGGCGAGGCGAGCGACGCCAGGGTGGCGGCGTCGGCGGGTGTGGAGAGTCCGGTGCCGCGCTGGTCGAGCATGAGAATCCGGAACCGACGCGCAGCGGCCTTCATCCACCCGGTCAGCTGTGTGGTCCGCGCGCCCCGACCGCCGGGGCCGCCCTGCAGGAACAGGAGCCAGGGGAGGTGCGCCACGGCTTCGGTGCTGTGGTCGAGGGAGGAGTACTCGCGCGCGAAGACCTCGATCGTCCCGGAGGAGGGGTCCGCGTGATCGAGCGGGACGTGGAAGACGTGGCCCGTGGCCCGCAGCCCTCGCATCACCGCCGTTCTCCCGACGGTGTGATCGGGTGCTCCCTGTGCGGACGCGTCGGTCGGCAGGTCGGGGCGCCCGTGCAGCGGTTGCACTACGCGGCGGAGTCGGCGAGCGCTGCGACGTCCGCGAGAGCGTCACCCGAGAGGCGGAAGGTGCTCCACTCGGTCTGGTTCGTGGCTCCCAGGTTCTCGTAGAACCGGATGGAGGGTTCGTTCCAGTTCAGGACCGACCACTCGACGCGCGCATAACCGCGCTCCGCCGCGATGGCTGCCAGGGCGGCGAGGAGCGCTTTCCCGTGGCCCGCGCCCCTAGCCTCCGGGCGCACGTAGAGGTCCTCGAGGTGGATGCCGTTGACCCCCTCCCACGTGGAGTAGTTCAGGAACCAGAGGGCAAAACCCTGGATCTGGCCGTCCGCCTCGACAACATGGGCGTAGATGGTGGGCCGGTCCCCGAACAGGGCGTCGCCGAGCGACTCGGCGGTGGTGCGGACCGCATCGGGCTCCCGCTCGTAGACGGCGAGATCGTGGATCAGCTGGAGGATGACCGGGACGTCCGCCGGCCGGGCTGTACGAAGGGTAGACATGCCACCAGCCTAGCCATACGCGGGCAGTATGCCCGTGGATCGCTAGGCCGCCACGGGGGCACCGACACCGAGCACCCGCACCACGGGGCTCCCGGCGTCGTCCGACGCTGCCAGGTCGATCTCGGCGTTGATTCCCCAGTCGCCGTTGCCCTCCGGATCCTTCAGGATCTGGCGGATCCTCCAGGTGCCGGGTTTCTTCTCGATGATGAGCAGATCGGGGCCACGGGCGTCCGGGCCGTCGTCGATGTCCTCGTAATCGGTGAAGTAGCCGTCGAGGGCCTCCGCCCACCGCTCGGCCGTCCAGCCGGAGTCGGCATCCAGCGCACCCAGGGCCTCGTCCTGCTCGTCGGCGAAGAGTTTGACCCGCTGGAACATCTCATTGCGCACCATCACGCGGAATGCACGCTCGTTGGAGGTCACCGAGGGCGGCTCCGGGGGAAGATCGACGGCGTCGTCCGCGGGCCCGGCGAGGACTCCGGCTGCCAGCTGCGTCCACTCGTCGAGGAGGCTGCTGTCGACCTGGCGAACGAGTTCCCCCAACCACTCCACGATGTCGCTGAGGTCCTCGCGGAGGGCCTCGACCGGAACGGTGTGGCGCAGCGCCTTGTAGCAGTCCGCCAGATAGCGCAGCAGGATGCCCTCGGAGCGCGTCAGGGCGTAGAACGCGACGTACTCGCCGAAGCTCATGGCCCGCTCGTACATGTCGCGGACCACGGACTTGGGCGCCAGCTCGAAGTCACCGAGCCAGGGCGCCGACGCGCGGTACACGTCGAAGGACTGCTGCAGCAGCTCCTCCAGCGGCTTCGGGTAACCGATCTCCTCGAGGCGGGCCATCCGCGCGTCGTAGTCGATGCCCTCGGCCTTCATGGCGGCGACGGCCTCGCCGCGGGCCTTCTTCTCCTGCGCGTTGAGCACCTGCCGTGGCTTCTCGAGCGTCGCCTCGATCACGGAGACGACATCGAGCGCGTAGCCGGGCCCGTCCGCATCCAGCAGCTCCAGCGCGGCGAGCGCGAACGGGGACAGCGGCTGATTGAGAGCGAAGTTCGCCTGCAGGTGCACCTTGAGTCTCACCTGCCGGCCGTCGGGCTCGGGTTCGGGGAGCCGTTCCACGATTCCCGCGGTGACGAGTTCACGGTAGATGCCGATGGCACGCCGCATCAGCCGCAGCTGCGAAGCTCGCGTCTCGTGGTTCTCCGTCAGGAGCCGCTTCGCTGCGACGAAGGGGTCGCCGGGACGTTCGAGGAGATTCAGCAGCATGGAGTGGCTGACCGAGAACGACGACGTCAGCGGGTCGGGGGTGCTCTCCACGAGGCGCTCGTAGGTGGGCCGACCCCAGGAGACGAAGCCCTGCTGCGGCTTCTTGCGGACGACCTGGCGGAGTTTCTTCTGGTCGTCGCCGAACTTGGAGACGGCCTTCGCCATGGCCTTTGCGTTCTCGACGACGTGCTCGGGCGCCTGCACCACCACCGTCCCCGCGGTGTCGAACCCGGCACGTCCGGCGCGTCCGGAGATCTGGTGGAACTCCCGGGCGTTGAGCAGGCGGGTGCGGACGCCGTCGTACTTGCTCAGCGCGGTGAGCAGGACGGTGCGGATGGGCACGTTGATGCCTACCCCGAGGGTGTCGGTGCCGCAGATGACCTTGAGCAGCCCGGCCTGGGCGAGCTGCTCCACGAGGCGCCGGTACTTGGGGAGCATGCCCGCGTGGTGGACGCCGATGCCGTGCCGGACCAGGCGGTTGAGGGTCTTGCCGAAGCCGGAGGAGAACCGGAAGGCCGCGATCAGTTCACCGATGCGGTCCTTCTCCTCGCGCGTGCAGATGTTGACGCTCATCAGATTCTGCGCCCGCTCGATGGCCTCGGCTTGGCTGAAGTGCACCACGTAGACCGGTGCCTGGCGGGTGCCCAGCAGTTCCTCGAGCGACTCCTGCACGGGGGTCTCGACGTAGTAGTAGTGCAGGGGGATGGGGCGCTCGACCGAGGTGACGGTGGCCGTCGGGCGCTTCGTGCGCTCCGTGAGCTCCTTCTCGAAGCGGGTCACGTCGCCGAGGGTGGCGGACATCAGGAGGAACTGGGCCTGCGGCAGTTCCAGGAGGGGCACCTGCCAGGCCCATCCACGCTGGGGGTCGGAGTAGAAGTGGAACTCGTCCATGACCACGGTGTCGAGATCCGCCGCCGCGCCCTCGCGGAGCGCGAGATTCGCGAGGATCTCGGCCGTGCAGCAGATGATCGGGGCGTCCTGGTTGACGCCGGAGTCGCCCGTGATCATGCCGACGTTCTCGGCACCGAAGATCTCGATCAGGGCGAAGAACTTCTCGGACACGAGGGCCTTGATCGGCGCCGTGTAGTAGCTCGTCCTCCCGTCGGAGAACGATTTGAGGTGCGCTGCGATCGCGACGAGCGACTTGCCCGAGCCGGTCGGCGTCGCCAGGATCACGTTGTTGCCCGAGACGAGTTCCATGGCCGCCTCGTCCTGCGCGGGGTAGAGGGTCAGCCCTCGGGCCGTGGTCCATGCCGTGAACGCCTCGTACACCGCGTCCGCGGTGAGTCGGCCGTCGTCGTGCCGGGGAAGGTGCTCTTGGATCCTCATGGTCCGTTCAGCCTACCGGGGCCGTGACGGGGTGGCTCATGCGCCGGTAGGGGTGGCTCATGCGCCGGGAGGGACGGCTCCCCGCCCCGCCGGCCGGGCTCCTACCAGCCGCGCTGCCTCCACCCGGCGAGCGAGCCGCGCTCGGCGCCCAGCGTGGTCCCCGCGCCGTGACCGGGGTGAACGAGGGTGTCATCCGCCAGCTCGTCGAACACGCGGGCAGTGACGTCGTCGAGGAGGGTGGTGAAATCCTCGGCCGACGTCGTCCGTCCCACACCCCCGGGGAAGAGCGAGTCCCCCGTGAAGAGATGCGCCGGCCCGTGCGGGTCCCGATAGAGCAGCGCCACGGATCCGGGGGTGTGCCCCCGGAGGTGCAGGGCCTCGAGCTCGAAGCCCTCGAAGGACCCGACCTGCCGGTGGTGCAGCGGGACATCCGTGGGGACCTCGATGTCCGCGACGTCGTCGGCCCCTGCGGCCGTGCGGGCCTTCGTCGCCTCCCGCACGTCGGCCAGGGCCCGCACGTGGTCCCAGTGGGAGTGCGTGGTGATGATCAGGGCCACCCGCACCTCGGCCTCCGTGTCCTCCTGCGCGTCCGCGATGAGCGCCAGGATCGCCGTGGGATCGTCCGCGGCGTCGATCAACACCTGTGCCCCGGAGGACTTGGAGGTCAGCAGATAGACGTTGTTGTCCATCTCGGAGACGGAGATACTGCGGATCGTGACTTCGCTGAGGTCATACATGGCTCCAGTGTAGGGAGTACGCCGGTGGGGGGAATGGACCGACGGTAGGGTTCTGGCACGGGGCCCGTCCGGTTCCCGACGAACCCGAGGGAAGGTGGACGGCATGGAGCAGGGCATTCCCCGCTGGCTCACGCTCGACGCCGCCAGCGCCACCCCACCGTTCGAGCAGCTCAAGCAGGCCGTCCTCGCTGCCGCCAACTCCGGCACGGCAGCCGTGGGGACCCGGCTCCCGCCCGTGCGCACACTGGCCACCCATCTCGGGATCGCCGCCAACACCGTTGCCCGCGCGTACCGCGAACTCGAGCAGTCCGGTGTCGTGGAGACCCGCGGACGAGCCGGCACACTCATCGCGGCAGGGGGCGACGACGCGCGTCGTCGGGTGGCCGACGCCGCCGAGGCGCTCGCCGCCGTCGTGCACTCGGCCGGCCTCCCGGAGGCCGACGCGGTCGCCATCGTCAGGGCAGCATTGCGCCGAGCGTGAACGACACCGGAGGATGCGCCAGTACGGCGCGGAAGCAGCCTAATTAGAAGATGTCTTCGAAGCGGGTTTCACCTACAGTTATCGGGTGTCTATAGCAAATTCCCTCGAGCAGCATGCCCACAACCCGGAGCCGGCCCCGCAGGATCTGTCCCGGTTGATCGTCAAGGGCGCTCGCGAACACAACCTGCGCAACGTCGACCTCGACCTGCCGCGCGACGCCATGATCGTCTTCACCGGCCTGTCCGGATCGGGGAAGTCGTCCCTCGCCTTCGACACCATCTTCGCCGAGGGCCAGCGCCGCTACGTCGAGTCGCTCTCCGCGTACGCGCGCCAGTTCCTCGGCCAGGTGGACAAGCCCGACGTCGACTTCATCGAGGGGCTCTCGCCCGCGGTCTCGATCGACCAGAAATCCACGAGCAAGAACCCGCGGTCCACCGTGGGAACCATCACCGAGATCTACGACTACATGCGCCTGCTGTGGGCGCGCGTGGGCCGTCCGCACTGCCCGGTCTGCGGGGAGCCCGTGGCCAAGCAGACTCCCCAGCAGATCGTGGACCAGCTGCTCGAGCTCGACGAGGGGACGCGGTTCCAGGTCCTCGCGCCCGTGGTCCGGGCGCGCAAGGGCGAGTTCGTCGATCTGTTCTCCGAGCTCACGGCGAAGGGTTACTCCCGCGCCCGGGTGGACGGCACACTGATCCAGCTCAGCGATCCGCCGAAGCTGGGCAAGCAGTACAAGCACACCATCGAGGTGATCGTGGACCGCCTGGTGGTCAAGGGCGGAATCCAGCAGCGGCTCACCGACTCCGTCGAGACGGCGTTGAAACTCGCCGACGGGCGGGTGCTGGCCGAGTTCGTGGACCTTCCCGAGGACGACGCGAAGCGCCTCCAGGCCTACTCCGAGCACCTGGCGTGCCCCAACGAGCACCCGCTGGCCATCGACGAGGTGGAACCGCGGTCGTTCTCGTTCAACAACCCCTTCGGCGCGTGCCCCGCGTGCACCGGGATCGGGACGAAGCTGGAGGTCGACGAGGAACTCGTCGTCCCCAACCCGGATCTCAGCCTGGCCGAGGGCGCCATCGCGCCCTGGTCGCTCGGCACCGCGACGCTGGAGTACTGGACGCGACTCCTGCAGGGCCTCGCCACCGAACTGAAATTCGATATCGACACACCCTGGCGCAAGCTCCCGGACCGCGCACGTGAGGCTGCGCTGTACGGGAAGGACCACAAGGTCGTGGTGCAGTACCGCAACCGCTTCGGCCGGGAGCGCAAGTACAGCACCGGGTTCGAGGGCGCCATCCAGTACATCCAGCGCAAGCACCTGGAGACGGAGTCCGAGCATGCACGCGACCGCTACGAGGAGTACATGCGGCAGATCCCGTGCCCCACGTGCGGCGGTGCCCGGCTGAATCCCGCGTCCCTGTCGGTCCTGATCAACGGTCGCTCCATCGCGGAGGTCTCCGCCATGCCGATGCGCGACTGCGCCGAGTTCCTCGACAATCTCGTGCTCACGGGGCGCGAGGCGCAGATCGCCAACCAGGTCCTCAAGGAGATCCAGGCGCGGCTGACCTTCCTGCTCGACGTCGGCCTCGAGTACCTGAATCTCGAACGCGCGTCGGGCACGCTCTCCGGCGGGGAGGCCCAGCGCCTCCGGCTCGCCACGCAGATCGGCTCCGGGCTCGTCGGCGTGCTCTACGTCCTCGACGAGCCCTCCATCGGCCTGCACCAGCGGGACAACCGGCGGCTCATCGAGACCCTCACGCGCCTGCGGAACCTCGGGAACACCCTGATCGTCGTCGAACACGACGAGGACACCATCGCGGAGGCCGACTGGATCGTCGACATCGGTCCGGGTGCTGGGGAACACGGCGGTGAGGTGGTGCACTCGGGGCTGCTCGAGGATCTGCTCACCAACGAGAGATCGCTGACCGGGGACTACCTGGCCGGACGGCGTCGCATCGAGACACCCGTGAAGCGCCGCAAGATCGACAGGTCCCGGCAGCTGAAGATCGTCGGTGCCAGGGAGCACAACCTGACGAATGTCGATGCGACCATCCCACTCGGTGTCCTCACCGCCGTCACCGGCGTCAGCGGGTCCGGCAAGTCCACGCTCGTCAACGACATCCTCTACAAGGTGCTGGCCAACAAGCTCAATGGCGCCAAGCAGGTTGCCGGACGGCACAAGCGGATCGACGGCCTGGAACACCTGGACAAGGTCATCCACGTGGACCAGAGTCCCATCGGGCGGACACCGCGCTCCAACCCGGCAACCTATACGGGCGTCTTCGACAACATCCGCAAGCTGTTCGCCGAGACCACCGAGGCGAAGGTCCGCGGGTATCTGCCCGGCCGCTTCTCGTTCAACGTCAAGGGCGGGCGCTGCGAGGCGTGCTCCGGCGACGGCACGCTGAAGATCGAGATGAACTTCCTGCCCGACGTCTACGTCCCGTGCGAGGTGTGCCACGGCGCACGGTACAACCGGGAGACGCTGGAGGTGCACTACAAGGGCAAGACCATCGCGGACGTGCTCGACATGCCGATCGAGGAGGGCGCCGAGTTCTTCGCCGCCTTCAGCCCGATCGCCCGCCACCTGAAGACGCTGGTGGAGGTGGGTCTCGGGTACGTACGCCTGGGGCAGCCGGCCACGACCCTCTCTGGCGGGGAGGCGCAGCGCGTGAAGCTCGCGAGCGAGCTGCAGAAGCGATCCAACGGCCGCAGCGTCTACGTACTCGACGAGCCCACGACAGGCCTGCACTTCGAGGACATCCGCAAGCTCCTGCTCGTGCTGCAGGGCCTGGTGGACAAGGGCAACACCGTGATCACGATCGAGCACAATCTCGACGTGATCAAGAGCGCGGACTGGGTGATCGACCTGGGCCCCGACGGTGGTTCCGGTGGTGGCCAGATCATCGCCACGGGGACGCCCGAGCAGGTCGCCAGGAACGAGCGGAGCTACACGGGCGCCTTCCTGAAGGAACTGTTCGAGAAGGCTGCCCGCTAGGGTGGCTCCGACCTACTCGCTGGTCCTCTTCGATCTCGACGGCACCCTCGTGGATCCGGCGGGAGCGATCACGGACGGGATCGGTGCCGCGCTGCGCAGTCACGGCTTCGAGGTCCCCGACGAGGAGACCCTGCACGCGATGGTGGGACCTGCCCTGGTCCAGTCGCTCACCGCGGTCGCCGGCGTCCCCGCTGACGCCGTCCGTGACGTCGTCGCGACGTACCGTGCCGGGTATCTGTCGACCGGCCTGCAGCAGAGCCGTCCCTACCCCGGAGTGATCGAGTGTGTGCGGGCGCTGGCCGACGATGGTGCGGTGGTCGCCGTGGCGACCCAGAAGCCCGAGTGGCTCGCGGAGGAGCTCCTGACCGTCCAGGGCATGCGGCACCTCTTCGCGTCCGTGCACGGCTCCCCCCGGGACGAGAGCCGCACCATCGGCGGGAAGACCCCGATCATCCGGGCAGCGCTCGAGGCGCACCCGCACGCTGCGGGGCGGGCCGTGATGATCGGTGACCGCCGGCACGACGTCGAGGGTGCACTGGCCAACGGCATCGCCTGCATCGGCGTGGACTGGGGCTTCGCCGCTCCCGGCGAACTGGAGGGCGCCGGCGCCCTCGCCGTCGTGCACTCCGCCGGTGAACTGTCGACCCTCATCCAAGGAAATCCCTGATCCTTCGCCAGGAACCACCCACGTGGGTCCCGCCGCACTCAGCGGTCAGCGGACAGACAGGCCCCACGTCGGGGTGTGTCACCGCCCAGCCCTAGGATTGAAGCCGTGGCGAACCCAGTGGCATACCGGCCGAAGACCGGCGAGATTCCCCTCGATCCCGGCGTCTACCGCTTCCGCGACGAGCACGGCCGCGTCATCTACGTGGGCAAGGCGAAGAATCTCCGATCACGCCTGAACTCCTATTTCGCCAACCCGCAGTCCCTGTTGCCGCGCACCCGGTCCATGGTCTTCACGGCGGCGAGCGTGGAATGGACCGTCGTGGGCAGCGAACTCGAGGCCCTGCAGCTCGAGTACACGTGGATCAAGGAGTTCGATCCGCGGTTCAACATCATGTTCCGCGACGACAAGTCGTACCCGTACCTCGCCGTGACCATGGGGGAGAAGTATCCGCGCGTGCAGGTCATGCGGGGCGACAAGAAGAAGGACACCCGTTACTTCGGCCCCTTCTACCCGGCGAAGGCCATCCGCGAGACCGTCGACACCATGCTCCGTGTCTTCCCGGTGCGCACCTGCAGCTCCGGGGTGTTCAAGCGGGCCGAGCGGACGGGGCGCCCCTGCCTCCTCGGCTACATCGACAAGTGCTCGGCGCCCTGCGTGGGGCGGATCAGCCCCGAGGACCACCGGGAGCTCGCCCACGACTTCTGCGACTTCATGGCCGGCGACTCGAAGAAGTTCATCTCGGGCCTCGAGCAAAAGATGAAGGAGGCCGTCGCCGAGCTCGACTACGAGTCTGCTGCTCGCCTGCGCGACGACATCGCCGCACTGCGCCGCGTGTTCGAGCGCAACACCGTGGTGCTGAGCGAGGACACCGACGCGGACATCTTCGCGCTCCGGGAGGACGAGCTGGAAGCCTCGGCCCAGGTCTTCCACGTGCGCGGCGGCCGGATCCGCGGGCAGCGCGGCTGGATGGTCGAGAAGGTCGAGGACATGGACACGCCGGACCTCGTGGAGCACCTGCTCCAGCAGGTCTACGGCGAGGGCAGCAGCAGCAACGAGCAGATCCCGCGGGAGGTGCTCGTCCCCGTGCTCCCCAGCAACCAGGAGCAGATGCTGGAGTGGCTCCGCGGACTCCGTGGGGCGCGGGTCGACGTACGGGTACCCCAGCGTGGCGACAAGGCAACCCTCATGAGTACCGTGGGGCAGAACGCCGCGGATGCCCTGCGCCTCCACAAGAGCCGGCGCGCCGGGGACATCACCACGCGTTCAGCAGCGCTCCAGGAACTGCAGGAGGCACTCGACCTCCCGCAGCCGCTCATGCGCATCGAGTGCTTCGACATCTCCCACGTCCAGGGCACCAATGTCGTGGCGTCCATGGTCGTCGTCGAGGACGGCCTGCCGCGGAAGTCCGAGTACCGGAAGTTCTCGATCACCGGGGAGGCGGCCCGCGACGACACCGCGTCCATGTACGACGTCGTCCACCGCCGTTTCAGGAACTACCTCGCAGGCAGGGCCGTCCCACCTCCGGTGGGCGATGCCCCCGATCGCCCGGTCGACGACGACGCATCGGTGATCGACCACCCCGACGCGGTGGCTGCCGTGCCCGACGACGCTGCCGCCACGTCGGTAGGGGATGCGGGGGTGCACGACGGTCAGCCGATCAGCGACACGACGACGGCCACCACCCGGAACAGATTCGCCTACCCTCCGAATCTTGTCGTGGTCGATGGAGGGCCGCCGCAGGTGGCAGCGGCCTCCCGCGCGCTCGAGGACCTTCGCATCGACGACGTGTACGTGATCGGCCTCGCGAAGCGACTCGAGGAGGTCTGGGTACAGGACAGCGAATTCCCCGTGATCCTGCCGCGTGCCTCCGAGGGCCTGTTCATGCTCCAGCGCATCCGCGACGAGGCCCATCGCTTCGCGATCACCTTCCACCGCCAGAAGCGTGGAGCATCGATGACGGCGTCGGCGCTGGACGAGATCGCCGGGCTGGGGCCGGCGAAGCGCAAGGCCCTCCTCAAGCACTTCGGATCGGTCAAGAAGATCCGTGGTGCCTCGGTGGAGGAGCTCGTGGGTGTGCAGGGGATCGGCCCGGCCCTCGCGGCGACCATCCGGACCTCGCTGTCCGATGTGCCCGACGACGCCGCGGCGCCGGCGGTCAACATGGCCACGGGCGAGATCATCGAGAGTTAGCTAGGCTGGGCGGGCGGCTGCAGGAAGACCGCCCCAGAGACCACACCAGGGCTGCCCGCACTGCGGGTTCCCCGTCGAGCCGGAACGGATGCACCACGATGACTGAGGCCACGAGTCTGACTCCGGTCAAACCGCCCGAATCGGAGCTGCTCGTGGTGACCGGCATGTCCGGCGCCGGCCGCAGCACGGCGGCGAACGCCCTGGAGGACCATGGCTGGTACGTCGTGGAGAACCTGCCACCCCAGATGCTGAGCACCCTCACGGAACTGGTCGCCCGGACGCCGGACTCCATCCCGAAGCTCGCCGTCGTGATGGACGTCCGCGGCAAGGAGCTCTTCAGTGAGATGAAGACCGCGCTCGACGGTCTCCGCGCCGCGGGCATGAACTACCGCGTCCTCTACCTCGACGCCTCCGACGCCGTCCTGGTGCGCCGGTTCGAGCAGGGCCGCCGCCCGCATCCCCTGCAGGGCGACGGGCGCATCCTCGACGGCATCGCCGCGGAGCGCGAGCTGCTCACGGTGCTCAAGCAGTCGTCCGACATCGTGATCGACACCACCGAGCTGAACGTCCACGCCCTGGCCACGAGTGTCACCGAACTGTTCTCCGACTCCGGCCCGATCGTACTGCGCATCAACGTGATGAGCTTCGGCTTCAAGTACGGACTCCCGGTGGATGCGAACTTCGTCGCGGACGTACGCTTCATCCCCAATCCCCACTGGGTGCCCGCGCTGCGCCCCCACACAGGGCTCGACCCGCAGGTGCGTGACTACGTCCTGGGAGCGCAGGGCGCCGGGGACTTCATCGACCGGTACGTGCACGCGCTCGTCCCCGCGCTCGACGGGTACCGCCGGGAGAACAAGCACTACGCCACCCTCGCCATCGGATGCACCGGGGGAAAGCACCGCTCGGTGGCCGTGACGGAGGACATCGCGCAGCGCCTGGCGCAACTTCCCGGGGTGCAGGTGACCGCGCACCACCGCGATCTCGGTCGCGAGTAGTGGCGCTGTTCTCCGGGCCTCTGCCGCTCATCCCGCCTGCGGGCCGCGGACACGGGGGCCACGGTACCCAACCCTCCGTCGTCGCCCTCGGTGGTGGCCACGGGCTGTCCTCGTCCCTGTCCGCCCTGAGACTGCTGACCCAGGAGCTGACGGCCGTGGTCACCGTCGCCGACGACGGCGGATCCTCCGGCCGCCTGCGGCGGGAACTCGGCGTCCTGCCACCGGGTGATCTCCGCATGGCGCTGGCGGCCCTGTGCGACGACACCGACTGGGGCAGGACGTGGCGCGATGTGATGCAGCACCGCTTCACCTCGAAGGACGGTGCCGAGGGATCGCTCGACGACCATGCCATGGGCAATCTGCTGATCGTCACGCTGTGGGAACTCCTCGGGGACCCGGTGGCCGGACTCCAGTGGGCCGGGGCGCTCCTGGGTGCCAGGGGCACGGTCCTGCCGATGGCCAGTGTTCCGCTCACCATCGAGGGGGACATCCTCAGCGAGAGCCAGGGCTCCCTGCGCGTCAGCACCGTCACCGGTCAGGCGAAGCTCGCGGTGGCCGCCGATGTGGGCAACGTGGGTGACGTCCGGTTGCTGCCGGCGGGCGCCCCCGCCTGCCAGGACGCGCTGGAGGCCGTGGAACTCGCGGACTGGGTCATTCTCGGACCCGGCTCCTGGTACACGTCGGTGCTGCCGCACCTGCTGCTCCCGGAGCTGCGTGACGCCCTGTGCCGTACCTCGGCACGGCGCTGCCTGACCATGAACCTGAGCAACGACACCAAGGAGACCCAGGGCATGAGCGCGGTGGACCACCTCACCGTGATCTCCCGCTACGCGCCCGACTTCACCGTCGACGTGGTCCTCGCCGATCCGTCCGTGGTGGGCGACCGTGCGGACTTCGAGCGTGCGGCCGCCCGGCTGGGCGGGCGGGCCGTTTTCGGTACAGTAGGGGTTTCGACCGGTAAGCCCGTCCACGATCCACTGCGGCTGGCAACGTCCTACAACGACATGTTCGGTGAGAACTAGGAGTTTTTCCGTGGCCCTGACCGCTGATGTCAAAGAGGAGCTGTCGCACCTCGAGGTCAAGAAATCGTCGGTCCGGAAGGCCGAGGTGTCCGCCCTCCTCAGATTCGCGGGGGGCCTCCACATCATCTCGGGCCGGATCGTCATCGAGGCGGAGGTGGACCTCGCGTCGACCGCGAGGCGCCTGCGCACAGCCATCGCCGAGGTCTACGGTCACCCCAGCGAGATCGTCGTGGTGACGGGTGGAGGCTTCCGGCGCGGCAGCCGCTACGTGCTCCGGGTGGTCCGCGACGGCGAGTCGCTCGCCCGACAGACCGGCCTGCTCGACAGCCGCGGCCGGCCCGTGCGCGGTCTCCCGTCCGCCGTCGTCAACGGTTCGACGTCGGACGCCGAGGCGGTCTGGCGTGGCGCCTTCCTCGCCCACGGGTCACTGACCGAACCCGGCCGCTCCTCGTCCCTCGAGGTGACCTGTCCGGGACCGGAATCGGCCCTCGCGCTCGTCGGAGCAGCGCGGCGGCTCGACATCGCGGCCAAGGCCCGCGAGGTGCGCGGCGTCGATCGCGTGGTCATCCGGGACGGCGACACGATCGCCGCGCTCCTGACCCGGATGGGCGCCCACGACGCCCTGATGATGTGGGAGGAGCGCCGCATGCGCAAGGAGGTTCGTGCCACGGCGAACCGCCTGGCCAATTTCGACGACGCCAATCTGCGGCGCTCGGCGCAGGCTGCCGTCGCAGCGGGGGCCCGCGTGGAGCGGGCGCTGGAGATCCTCGCCGGTAGCGTTCCCGAGCACCTCCGGTACGCGGGGGAGCTGAGGGTGGCACACAAGCAGGCGAGCCTCGACGAGCTCGGCCGTCTCGCTGATCCGCCGATGACGAAGGACGCCATCGCGGGGCGGATCCGGAGATTGCTCGCGATGGCCGACAGGAAGGCGACGGACACCGGGATCCCCGGGACGGACGCCAATGTCACCGCCGACATGCTCGAGGAGTGAAGGAGTGCATAGGATGGAGCAGGAAGCCCGCTTCCCACCGAGCGGGGCGCAGGCCCGCGGGGCCGGACCAGCGCGGACGCATCGGACCGATCAGGAGGATTGTATGAGCGAGTACGTACTGCCGGATCTGGACTACGACTACGCGGCCCTGGAGCCGCACATCTCGGGCCGGATCATGGAACTGCATCACTCCAAGCACCACGCCACCTACGTCAA
>NZ_VSLD01000037.1 GCF_008107445.1 Arthrobacter echini
CTAAGAAGCGGGACGCGACGGCGTCGAGTTGGCGGACATGCCCGAAAGTGAAGGCTCGCAGGAACGACCCCAAGGTGGAGGGGGCGTAGCAGGAGGAGAAGAGCCGCTTCATCCCGCCGTGGCGCAACACTGCCATGTCATCAATCGAGTCCGCCCCGGCGGCCATTCCGGCAACCAGGGCTGCGATCTTCAACCCGGCGTTGGCACCCTTGTCAGTCGGTACGCTCAACCAGGAATCGGCCAGTTCACGCAGGCCAGCGGTGCGGGCAAGATCCATGATCGGGGCCAGCCCCGCGGAAGCGATCAGGTTGGGCTCATCGAACGAGACTGACATGGCTCTTGGACTGTGGGAAACTTGCATCTGCGAGATGCCCTCTCACCGAGTTGAATTTGAACCTTAGACAGTCCTATTCTTCCCGGTCAGGCGGGCATTTCGTCTTTAATGACGTGCTATCTCGCCGATACTCATCGGTGGATCAAGGCT
>NZ_VSLD01000005.1 GCF_008107445.1 Arthrobacter echini
TTCGAAACCAGCCAAAAAAACCAGCCACCACCACAACGACGGCGACCAGCAAATTCAACCAATCAACAAACAATCGGTATCAAAAAACTTGGCACACTATTGAGTTCTCAAACAACAGGAGCAAACGGCACCAAACACGATCAAACAACCATGTCATCGCTCCGAAGCAACTTCCTAAACCTACCCCCACCAACCCCACCAAGCAAATCCACCAAACCCTGCCCGATCATTTCCCATCCCGAGGGAGGGGAAACTGTTCGGTTCTGCGGAGTTCGGCCGGGTGCACTGGGGCGTCGGCGCGGATCTAAACGATAGCACCGCTCGTGGTGCGATGCAAAGCGGATTGCGATGCAAAGCGGATACAGCACAGCGGTGGCACTCCCCGTGGGAGCGCCACCGCTGCGCACTGCGGAGCATCGTCCGTCGGTCAGGAAACGTTCGGCTTGAAGTAGAGCGCCCCGAGCGGCGGCACGCGGATATCGCCGTAGGCCGGCTGTCCGTTGTGCGCACCCTCCACAGCGGTGATCCGCCCGTCATTGCCGACTCCCGATCCCCCGAACTCCTCGGAGTCGGTGTTGAGAACTTCCGTCCACTCACCCGCCCACGGCAGACCGACCCGGAATCCCTCGTGCGGTCCGCCGGCGAAGTTCGCTACGCAGACGAGAGGGTTCCCCTGATGGTCCCAGCGGATGAACGAGAGCGTATTGTGCTCGCCGTCGTTCTCGTCGATCCATTGGAACCCGGCCGGCTCGTTGTCCCGCGCATACATCGCGGGGGTTTGCCGGTACACGTCGTTGAGAGACCGGACCAGCTCCTGGACACCCTTGTGCGAGGGAGTCTCGGTGAGCCACCAGTCGAGGCTGCGCTGCTCCGCCCACTCGGCCTCCTGGGCGAACTCGGTGCCCATGAAGATCAGCTGCTTGCCGGGATGGGCCCACTGGAACGCGAGATAGGCACGGACATTGGCCAGTTGCTGCCAGCGGTCACCGGGCATCTTCCGGAGCAGGGAGCCCTTGCCGTGGACAACCTCGTCGTGGCTGATGGGGAGCAGGAAGTTCTCGGTGTACGCGTACACCAGAGAGAACGTCGCCTTGCCGTGGTGGTGCTTCCGGTTGATCGGATCCTCGGCGACGTACTCCAGGGTGTCGTGCATCCAGCCCATGTTCCACTTGATGCCGAAGCCCAGGCCCCCGCTGCTCGTCGGCCTGGTCACGCCGTCGAAGGCCGTCGACTCCTCGGCGATCATGACGATCCCCGGAGCCCGCCGATAAGCGGTCGCGTTGACCTCCTGCAGGAAGGAGATGGCCTCGAGGTTCTCGCGGCCGCCGAACCTGTTCGGCCTCCACTGGCCTTCCTCGCGTGAGTAGTCCAGGTACAGCATCGAGGCGACGGCGTCGACACGGAGACCGTCGATGTGGAACTCCTCGAGCCAGTAGAGCGCGTTGGCCACGAGGAAGTTGCGTACCTCGCGCCGCCCGAAGTCGAAGATCAGCGTGCCCCAGTCCTGGTGCTCGCCGAGGAACGGGTCGCCGTGCTCGTAGAGCGTCCCGCCGTCGAACTTGGCCAGCGCCCATTCGTCCTTGGGGAAGTGGGCGGGGACCCAGTCCATGATGACCCCGATGCCGGCCTGGTGCAGCCGGTCGATCAGGTACTTGAAGTCGTCGGGGGACCCGAAGCGCGACGTCGGCGCGAAGTAGGAGGTGACCTGGTACCCCCAGGAGCCCCCGAACGGGTGCTCGGCGACAGGCATCAGCTCCACGTGGGTGAAGCCCTGCCACGTGACGTACTCGACCAGCTGCTCCGCGAGTTCCCGGTAGTCGAGGCCCTGGCGCCAGGACGCGAGATGTATCTCGTAGACGCTCATGGGCCCATTGTGGGGATCCGTCTCGGCCCGCGCCTGCATCCAGGCGTCGTCGTCGAAGACGTGCGTCGACTCGACGACCCGCGACCCCGTGAGCGGAGGGATCTCGGTGCCCCGGGCCATGGGGTCCGCCTTCTCCCGCCACTGGCCGTCCCCGCCCTGGATCTCGAACTTGTAGCGGGTCCCTGCTCCAGCGCCGGGGATGAAGATCTCCCAGACTCCCGTGGAACCGAGCACGCGCATCGCGTTGACGCTTCCGTCCCACCCGTTGAAGTCACCCATGACCCGGACGGCGCGCGCGTTCGGTGCCCACACCGCGAAGGACACACCCTCGATGTCGCCGAGCACCGAGGAATAGTGGCGGACGTGGGCGCCGAGGGCGGTCCACAGCGTCTCGTGGCGCCCCTCGCCGATCAGGTGCAGGTCTATCTCCCCGAGCGTCGGCAGGAACCGGTAGGGATCATCGACGACCGCCGGGTCACCGTCGTAGGTCACCTCGAGGCGATAATCGGGGACGTGACCGGCGGTCTCTGCCCGGAGCGCCCCTACCCAGATGCCGTTGTGCTCGTGCCGCAGCTCCGTACGTCCCGAGCCGGTGACGACGACGACGGAGCGGGCCAGTCGCCGCAGTGTCCTGATCGTGACGACGTCGTCGTCCGCGAGATGTGCGCCCAGCACCGCATGCGGTTGGTTGTAGGCACCCTCGGACACCTGCTGCAGGAGGGACTGTTCCACCTCGACGGGGGTGAGCTCCGGCAGCGGGGAGGACACCGGGCTGCCGGTCGATTCCGCCACCGTCTCCTTCACGGTCCCGGCCACACTGTCGGTCACCGCCGACGCCGCTTTCTTGGCCTTGGCCGCGGCGGCCTTCGTCTTTCCGGCCACTGCCTTCGCGGTCTTCGCCGTCTTCTTCGCGACGCTCTCGTCGCCCGGGCCGTTGCCCGGTTCTGCGTTCCTGGAGGTCATGTCAGCTGCTTTCATAGCGTCCGCCCCGGGCTTGACCCCCAGGGCGCGTCGGACGTCCCGGACGGGCATTTCCACCCAGTCCGGTCTGTTGCGGATCTCGTAGACGACTTCGTACAGGGCCTTGTCGAGCCACAGAGCCCTGAAGAGCGGGCCGGTCGTGTCGATGGGGGCGGCGGCGTCCTGCGCGTAGCCCTCGAGGAAGGCTTCGCGCGCTGCCGTGGACCACTGCTCGGTAGCGGCGGCTTCGGGGGAGCCGACGGCGGACGCCCCGCGCGATGCTGCGGCGTACTCGAGCGAGCGGACCATACCGACGACGTCGCGCACGGGCACGTCGGGGACGCTGCGCTCCGCGGTGGGCCTGAGCGGCTCCCCCTCGAAGTCGATGACGAGCCAGTCGCCGTCGGGGGCCTGGAGGATCTGGCCCAGGTGCAGATCGGCGTGGATCCGCTGCAGGGGCGGAATGTCCTGCAGCTCCTCCACGTCCTGGATGATCCGGTCCACCTCGGCACCCAGGGGCCCGACGGCGTCGCCGGCCTCGTCCCACGCCCAGCGGATGCGCTGCGCGAGGGCTTCCCTGAAGTCCTTCTTCTCGGCGTCGGTTGCCTGCCTGCTGCCGAAGGCCCCCTCGAGCTGGCGGTGGATCCGCGCCACGGCCCCACCGAGTCCGCGCGCCTCGGCGGTGAAGTCGGTTGCCGTCGAGGCTGCCAACGATGCGGTGCGCCATGCGTCGGTGCTGCCCTCCACGAAATCGCGCAGCACGCTCACGTGCCCGGTGACGGGGTCACCGGTGCGGTCATGCGCCTCCTGCCACGATCCGGTGATCCAGCCGAACGTGTCGGGGGTGTCGGTGGAGCCTTCGGCGGTGAGTCCCGCGCTGATCTGCACGTCGGGGCTCTCCCCCGAGGCGAGGACGCGGAAAAACTTGACGATCATGGACCCGGCGCCGGCGCCGTAGACCACAGAGGTGTTCGACTGCTCGCCCTGCAGGATTTTCACGGGCTGCTCGACGCCGGGCTCCTGGTGTTCGGGCTCCTTGATGACGACGCCGGTCAGGCTCCCGTCCGCGGAGCGTGCACCGGTGAGGATGTACCTCACCCAGAGCCGCACGAAATCCGCGTCGTGCGTGGCGTCGTAGGCCCAGCGGGCCCCCAGGACAGGGTGCTCGACCTGCCCGATGAGCGCCGACTCGGCGCCCTGGATGGGCTCGGGCCGATAGCTGATGGGCACGCTGACGACGTCGGTACGGCGACCCGACTCGACGGCGAGGAAGTTGACCTCGAAGCCGGCGATACCCGCCGGGTCCTCGAGCACGGCGCCACCGGCGACGGTGAGTGCCACGGAGCGCCCCTTCGCGGGGAACCACCGCTGGGACGGCAGCCACTCGTTGAGGAGGTCGGGGACGAACGGGGTGTGGGTGGTCACTGGCTGATGGCCTCCGGGAGGGCGATGACCGGCATCGCCTGCGTGTGCGGGGATGACGTGTTGGAGTGCGCCGAGCGAACCCGGAGCCAGAAGAAGTCATGGCTGCCGAGCGTCAGGGTCACCTCACCGTCAGCGGCGAATGCTGGGAAGACCGCTCCCCCGAAGAGATCCCGCAACCCCCGTCCGGCGTACTCCGGCAGATGCATCCTCGCGGCAACGGGGTGCTGCGACAGATTGAAGATGCACAGCACCGACTCCGAGTACTCGTCCTCGGCATCGGTCTCGGGAATCTCGCGGATGAAGGCGAGCACGTTCTCCGAATCCACCGGCACATTCCGGTAAGCACCGAGTCCGAAGGCGGGATGCGCCTTGCGTACGGCGAGCATCTGCCGCAGCCAGTGCAGGAGCGAGCTCGACGTCGCCATCTGCGCCTCCACGTTCACGTGGTTGTAGTGGTACACGAGGGACTGGACCACCGGGAGGTACAGCTTGCCCGGATCCACCGGCGAGAAGCCCGCGTTCCGGTCCGGGTTCCACTGCATGGGGGTGCGCGAGGCGTCCCTGTCCTCGAGCCAGATGTTGTCTCCCATCCCGATCTCGTCCCCGTAGTACAGGAACGGGCTGCCCGGCAGCGAGAGCAGCAGCGCGTGGATGAGCTCCACCTCGGCCCGTGAGTTGTCGAGCAGGGGGGAGAGGCGACGGCGGATGCCGACGTTCGCCCGCATGCGCGGATCCGGTGCGTACCAGCCGAGCATCGCCTCGCGCTCCTCGTTGGTCACCATCTCCAGCGTGAGCTCGTCGTGGTTGCGGAGGAAGGTCCCCCACTGGGCGCCGGCAGGAATGTCCGGGGTGTCCCTCATCGTCTCGATGATGGGAGCCGCCTTCTGGTCACGCAGCGCGTAGAAGAGCCGCGGCATGATGGGGAAGTGGAAGGACATGTGGCACTCGGGGCCGTCCTCGTCACCGAAGTACTCCACCACCTCGTCCGGCATCTGGTTCGCCTCGGCGATGATCACCCGGCCCGGGTAGTTCTCGTCCACCATGGCACGCAGGCGCTTGAGGAACTCGTGGGTCTTGGGCAGGTTCTCGCAGTTGGTGCCCTCCTCCTCGAACAGGTAGGGAATGGCGTCCGCGCGGAAACCGTCGATCCCCTGGTCGAGCCAGAATCTGACCACGTCGAAGATGGCTTCCTGTACCGCGGGGTTCTCGAAGTTCAGATCCGGCTGGTGGCTGAAGAACCTGTGCCAGAAGAACTGCCGGCGCACCGGGTCGAAGGTCCAGTTGGACTCCTCGGTGTCCACGAAGATGATGCGGGCGTCCTCGTACTTCTCGTCCGTGTCGCTCCAGACGTAGAAGTCTCCGTAGGGACCCTCGGGATTGCTGCGGGACTCCTGGAACCACTGATGCTGGTCGGAGGTGTGATTGACCGGCAGGTCGATGATGACCCGGACGCCGCGCGCGTGCGCCTCGGCGACGAGGCGCTTGAAGTCGCTCATGGACCCGAACTCGTCGAGGACGTCGTAGTAGTCCGAGATGTCGTAGCCGCCGTCGCGCAGCGGGGATTCGAAGAACGGGGGAAGCCAGAGGCAGTCGATACCGAGCCACTGCAGGTAGTCGAGCTTCTCGATCAGTCCGGAGAGATCTCCCGAACCGTCACCGTTCGCGTCGGCGAACCCGCGCACCAGGACCTCGTAGAAGACCGCCTTGCGGTACCACTGGGGGTCGTGGGCCAGTCCGGGTGCGTTCAGCTGGAAGGGATTGACCACTAGCGCTGTCTCCTGATCGAAAGAATGTGGGCGGGTTCCACGTGGGGGTCGAGGCGTACGTAGTTGTGCTCGCCCCAGCTGAACGTCTGGCCGGTGATGAGATCGTCGACGAGGAACGTGCCGTTCTCGTCGAGGTCGGCCGCGTCGAGCGCGAAGCCGGCAAGATCGAGCGAGACGGTGCTCTCCCGCGTGCCGTGCGGGTCCACGTTCACGACGACGATGATGGTGTCCTTGCCCTCGTCGGTCTGCTTGTGCTTGGCGAAGACCAGGGTGGCCGGGTCGGTACTCGAGTGGATGCTCAGGTTCTCGAGGTCGCCCAGGGCCGGGTGCGCCCGGCGGATGGCGTTGAGCCTCGTGATGAAGGGGGCGAGGGATTTGCCCTCGGCCTCCGCTGCCGCGTAGTCCCGGGGCCGGTACTGGAACTTCTCGTTGTCCAGGTATTCCTCGGCGCCGGGGCGGGCCACGTGCTCGAAGAGTTCATAGCCCGAGTACACGCCCCAGAGCGGGCTGGCCATGGAGGCCAGGACGGCGCGGATGCGGAAGGCAGCGGGACCGCCGTACTGGAGGTACTCCGTGAGGATGTCCGGGGTGTTCACGAAGAAGTTCGGCCGGAAGTACGCCGGCGAGACCGTGCTGATCTCGGTGAAGTACTCCTCGAGCTCGGTCTTCGTGTTCCGCCAGGTGAAGTACGAGTAGGACTGCTGGAATCCTGCGCGGCCCAGGGCATGCATCATGGGTGGCCGGGTGAACGCCTCGGCCAGGAAGACGACCTCCGGGTGGTCGCTGTTGACCTTCGCGATCAGCCACTCCCAGAACTGCACCGGTTTGGTGTGCGGATTGTCCACGCGGAAGATCTTCACGCCGTGATCGATCCACATGAGGACGATCCGCAGGACCTCCTCGGAGATGCCCTGGGGGTCGTTGTCGAAGTTGATCGGGTAGATGTCCTGGTACTTCTTCGGGGGGTTCTCCGCGTAGGCGATGGAACCGTCCACGCGTGTGGTGAACCACTCGGGGTGGGTGGTGACCCAGGGGTGGTCGGGAGCTGCCTGCAGCGCCAGGTCGAGGGCCACCTCGAGATCCAGTTCACGGGCACGGGCCACGAAGGCGTCGAAGTCGTCGAAGGTCCCGAGATCGGGGTGGATGGCGTCGTGTCCACCCTCCTCGGAGCCGATGGCCCAGGGGGACCCGGGGTCGCCGGGGCCGGCGGTGAGGGTGTTGTTCGGTCCCTTGCGGTGCACCCGACCGATCGGGTGGATGGGCGGCAGGTAGACGACGTCGAAGTTCATGGCGGCGACGGCGTCGAGGCGCTTGGTGGCCTCGCGGAAGGTCCCGGAAGTCCATTCGGCGGTCTCGGGATCGTAGCGGGCACCCTCGGAGCGGGGGAAGAACTCGTACCAGGCGGCCCGCCCCGCCAGCTCGCGCTCCACGGTGATGGGGTAGGCGGAGGACTCCGTGACCATGGAGCGGATGGGTAGGCGCCCGATCGCCTCGTGGATCTCGGGCGACAGGCCTGCGGCCAGGCGGGCCTCGACACTCCGGTCGGTATCGGCCAGGATGCGGGCCGCCGCGCGGAAGAGCTTCGCATCGGCGGTGGAGCGCTCGTCCGCCGCGCGCTCGAAGAGGGCGGCCCCCTCGGCGAGCATCAGCTCGGTGTCGACGCCGGCGGCGATCTTGATCGTCGCGTCATGCTCCCAGGTCCCGAAGATGTCGGACCACCCCTCGATGCGGAAGGAGTGGAGTCCCTGCGCGCGTGGTGTGAGGGTCCCGGCCCAGCGGTCGAGACCGGAGCCCACGGGAGTCATGCGCACGCGCTGCACCTCGTCACCCCGGGGGTCGTAGAGGACCGCGGATACCCCGAGCTGGTCGTGGCCCTCCCTGAAGACGGTGGCTCCGACGGCGATGTCCGAGCCGGGGATCGCCTTCGCGGGGAAGCGGCCGTCCTCCACCACGGGACTCACAGCCGTGATGGGGATGCGGCCGAACCGCAGTCCCTCCGGATACCGGGCGTTCGGGTTCTCTTCGCTGGTGGTTCTCACCCACACGACGTTAGCGATTAAAGGCCTGAATTCCTAAGGGGGCTTGGAATGACTTTCGGGCGAAGGTCTTATAGCACCACCCCGCGTCGCAGCCGTTGTCCTGCGGGGTAAGTGCGCTAGCGTAAAAGGGTGAAGGCAATCCGTAGATTTACCGTCCGTACCGTCCTCCCCGAGAGCATCGCCCCGCTCGGCAAACTCGCAGGGAATCTGCGCTGGTCCTGGCACCTGCCGACCTCGCGCCTGTTCGAGGACATCGATCCCGCGGCCTGGGCGGACAGTGGGCACGACCCGGTGGCCTTCCTCGGATCGGTCACGCGCGAGAAGCTCCAGCAGCTCGCCGCGGACGAGGCGCTCGTGCAGCGCATCGGCGAACTCGACGCGGATCTCGACGAGTACCTGACGGGCCCACGCTGGTACCAGGGCCTCGGTGACGAGGCACCGCGCAGCATCGCCTACTTCTCGCCGGAGTACGGCATCAGCGCCGTCCTCCCCCAGTACTCCGGTGGCCTCGGCATCCTCGCCGGTGACCACCTCAAGTCCGCCTCCGATCTCGGTGTCCCCCTGATCGGCGTCGGCCTGCTGTACCAGGCCGGCTACTTCAAGCAGTCGCTCTCCCGTGATGCCTGGCAGCAGGAGACCTATCCCGTCCTCGACCCCGACAATCTCCCGCTGACGCTCCTGCGGGAGGCGGACGGCTCCGCCGCGAAGGTGGTTCTGCCGCTGCCCAACGGCCGCCAGCTCGCTGCGCACATCTGGCGTGCCGACGTCGGGCGCGTGCCCCTCCTGCTGCTGGACTCCAATGTCGCCGAGAACGACGAGGCCGCGCGCAACGTCACCGACCGTCTCTACGGTGGCGGCGGGGACCAGCGGCTCCAGCAGGAACTGCTGCTCGGCATGGGCGGCGTGAAGGCGCTGCGCATCTTCGAGCGCCTCACGGGGACTCCTGCGCCCGAGGTCTTCCACACCAACGAGGGTCACGCCGGCTTCCTCGGTATCGAGCGCATCCGCGAGCTCATGGATCCGGCCAACGAGTCCCCCATGAGCTGGGAGGAGGCACTGACCGCCGGCCGGGCCTCCACCGTCTTCACCACCCACACGCCCGTCCCTGCGGGGATCGACCGCTTCGAGCGGACACAGATCGAGCACTTCTTCCACGCGGGCCTGGCACCGTGCGTGCCCACGGACCGGGTGCTGGCCCTCGGCGCCGAGAACTACGCGGACGGCGATCCGACGAAGTTCAACATGGCCGTCATGGGCCTGCGCCTCGCCCAGCGCGCCAACGGGGTGGCCAAGCTGCACGGCGAAGTGTCACGCGGCATGTTCTCGGGTCTCTGGCCGGGCTTCGACACGCAGGAGGTGCCCATCACCTCGGTCACCAACGGCGTCCATGTGCCGAGCTGGGTCGATCCGCAGATCGCCGACTTCGCACGCTCGTCCTTCGGCGCGGAGTCCATCCTCGACCCGCAGTGGAGCAAGGTCTACGACGTCCCCGACACGGACATCTGGGCCCTGCGCCGCAGTATGCGCTCCAATCTGGTGGACGACGTCCGCGGCCGCCTGCGATCCTCCTGGAAGAAGCGGGGGGCCTCCGGGAAGGAACTGGCCTGGACGGACTCCGTCCTCGACCCGGACGTGCTCACCATCGGCTTCGCGCGCCGCGTCCCCACCTACAAGCGGCTCACCCTGATGCTGCGCGAACCGGCACGCCTGAAGGCCCTGCTCCTGCATCCGGAGCACCCCATCCAGCTCGTGATCGCAGGGAAGTCGCACCCGGCCGACGAGCAGGGCAAGCGCATGATCCAGGATCTGGTGCGTTTCACGGACGACCCCGAGGTCCGCCACCGGATCGTCTTCCTGCCGAACTACGACATCGCCATGGCACGCACCCTGTTCCCGGGCTGCGATGTCTGGCTGAACAACCCGCTCCGCCCGCTGGAGGCCTGCGGCACGTCGGGCATGAAGTCCGCCCTCAACGGCGGCCTGAATCTCTCCGTCCTGGACGGCTGGTGGGACGAGATGTACGACGGCGACAACGGCTGGGCCATCCCGACGGCGGACGACAGCGCCACCGCCGAGGAGCGCGACGACATCGAGGCGGCGGCGCTCTACGACCTCCTCGAGACCCAGGTGGGTCCGCGCTTCTACTCGAAGGTCCCTGCGCAGGGCGCCGGGGCCGCAGGCCCCTCGGAGCCCTCGCACGACGGCGTCCCGCACCAGTGGATCGCGATGATCAAGCACACCATGGCAACGCTCGGCCCTGCGGTCTCTGCGGAGCGCATGCTCCAGGACTACGTGGAGAAGCTGTATCGGCCGGCATGCCACGCGGGCCGTGAGATCACCGCGAACCAGTTCGCCCTCGCGAAGCGGACCGCGGCCTGGCGCTCCCGGGTCCACGGGAACTGGCCTGCCGTGCAGGTTGAGCACGTCGACTCCACGGGCGTCTCGGAGGACCCGCAGATCGGCGATGCACTCACCGTCAGCGCGTACGTGGCGCTCGGCGGACTCGACCCCGAGGACGTCACGGTCGAGGTGGCCTACGGCCGGGCACTCGACAATGACGAACTCAGTGGCGTGTCGGTGGACGAACTCCAGGTCACCGAGAACCTCGGGAGCGGACGCCACCATTTCACCGGGGTCATCACGATCGATCACACCGGATCCTTCGGGTACACGGTGCGGGTGCTGCCGCAGCACCACACGCTCGTCTCGAAGGCCGAGATGGGCCTGGTCGTGAACGCCTGACCTGAGTCCACTCCAGCTGACGACGGAGCCCGGGACCAATGGTCTCGGGCTCCGTCGTTCCCTCAGCAGCGGTAGATGCGCAGCGAATCCGGGGCCAGCACATCGACGTCGCCCGGGTGGAGCCGTGTGGCGGGCGGATCGTCCGGTGACCCAGCGGTGGCAGAGTCGAAGACGGCACCGAACCAGCCCGGTCGGTCGGCATCCCGGCCGAGCACGGAGGGCGCGGGCGGGAGCCGGATGTGCGCCGCGTGGGGTGAGCCGTTGACGACGACGAGGCCGGCAATGCTGCCGCCCGCGGAGCCGAGCAGGAACTGCACGGTCCGCGTCTGCGGGTCCTCCCACTCCCGCGCCGTCATGGGCACGCCCGCACTGCTGAACCAGAGCAGCGTCGACCGGTCCGCACGGGACGGGAAGCTCGCGGGCTGGCGGGACAGGAAGCCCCGCCGGAGTGCTAGCAGGGTCCTGGTGGCTGCCAGCATGCGCCGGGACGCGGCGTCGTCGGGCCACTGGACCCAGGCGAGCTCGTTGTCCTGGCAGTAGGCGTTGTTGTTGCCGCCCTGCGAGCGGCCGAACTCGTCCCCCGCGGTCAGCATCGGCACGCCGAGCGAGACGAGCAGTGAGGCCAGCAGATTCCGGGCGCTCCGCTCACGGGCGGCGAGGACGGCCTCGTCCTCCGTGGGGCCCTCGACCCCGTGGTTGTAGCTGTGGTTGTGGCTGTGCCCGTCGCGGTTGTCCTCGCCGTTGGCCTCGTTGTGCTTGCGCTCGTACGCGGTGAGATCGGCGAGGGTGAAGCCGTCGTGGGCCGTGACGAGATTGACCGAGGCCAGGGGACTCCGCCCGGAGGCCGCGAAGGCGTCGGAGGAGCCGGAGAGGCAGCCCGCCAGCCGGCCCGTCGAGGACCCGGACCCGCCGTCGGCGATCGCGGCGACGTCGCTGAGCCAGAAGTCACGCACCGTGTCCCGGAAGCCGTCGTTCCAGTCGGCCCAGCCCACCGGGAACCGCCCGGTCTGCCAGCCGTCGTGGCCGATGTCCCACGGCTCCGTGATGAGTTTCGTCCCCCGCAGGGCCTTCGATGCCTTGGCCGCGACGAGGAACGGGTGCCTGGCCGAGAACGCCCCCCGCTCGTCCCGCGCCAGCGTGACGGCCAGATCGAACCGGAACCCGTCGATCCGGCACTCCTCCACCCAGTAGCGGAGGGAGTCCAGCGCGAACTCCATGACGTGCGGTTGGGAGAAGTCGAGACTGTTGCCGCACCCGGTCGTATCCACGTAACGGCCGGCGTCGTCGTGGCGGTAGTAGTCGAGGTCCCCCAGTCCACGCCAGCACAGGGCGGGCCTGTGCTGTTCACCCTCGGCGGTGTGGTTGTAGACGACGTCGAGGATCACCTCGAGTCCGGCGTCGTGGAGCGCGCGGACCATGGTCTTGAATTCGTGGAGCACAGCCGCGGGACCGGCTGTGCGTGCAGCCTCCGTGGCGTAGGCGGTATGGGCGGCGAAGAAGCCGAGCGTGTTGTAGCCCCAGTAGTTGCTCAGGCCCAGGGGTTCGAGATGCGGCTCGTCGATGTGGAACTGGACCGGGAGGAGTTCCACGGCCGTGACGCCCAGCTCGCGCAGATACGCGGTCATCGCCGGATGCCCCAGCCCCGCGTAGGTACCGCGCAGCTCCCGGGGCACCTCCGGATGCAGCTTCGTCAGACCCTTGACGTGGGCCTCGTAGATGACGGTGTCCCGCCACGCGGTCCCGGGACGCTCGCTCGACCCCCAGTCGAAGGCGTGCTCCAGGAAGACCGAGTAGTACACCGGCGAGGCCTGCTCGTCCGTCCCGGGATCGACCAGGACCGTCTCCACCGCCCGTGCGTAGGGATCGAGGAGCAGTTGTGCCTCACCGTCCGCTCCGGGCAGCTCCTCCCCCGTGGGCCAGAACGCGTAGAGGGCGCCGGGCTCCACCGGGCCCACCACACCGTGATGGACACCGCCGTCCAGCCCCACGAGGGTGTCCGAGGCCCAGGTGCCGTCCGAGCGGCGCCAGTGCACGTCCATCGAGGCGATGCCAGGGGCGCGGACAGCCGCGTTCGCGTGCGCGTCCCCGCCCGAGCCGATGCCGTGGAGTCCGAGCGGGAAATCCCGGGAGGCTCGCGGAAGGAGCTGTGCCTGCTGGGTCATGACGGCCCGATCAGGAGGCGCGCTGGCGGGAGACCTCGTACAGGGTGATTCCCACCGCCATCGACGCGTTGAGGGACTCCATGGCCGAATCGATGGGGATGGACACGATCTGGTCGCAGTTCTCGCGGACCAGCCGGGACAGTCCCTTCCCCTCGGAGCCGACGACGATGCAGATGGGATCGCGTCCCAGCGAGAGCCCGGGCAGTGAGACGTCGCCGTCGCCGTCCAGTCCGAGCACAAAGATGCCCTTGCTCTTGAAGGACTTCAGCGCCGAGTTGAGATTGCCCACACGGGCCACGGGCACCCGCACCGCGGCACCCGCGCTGGTCTTCCACGCGGAGGCCGTGACACCCACGGCACGGCGTTCTGGCACGATCACGCCGTGGCTGCTGAAGGCCGACGCCGAGCGGATGATGGCACCCAGGTTGCGGGGGTCGGTGATGCCGTCGAGGGCCACGAAGAGCGGGGCGTTGCCCACGTGGCCGCGACGGTACCGCTCGATGGTCTCGTCCACGAGATCGAGCGCGTCGGCGTACTCGTAGGGCGGGATCTGCAGCATGAGGCCCTGGTGCACGGCGCCGTCGGTCATGCGATCGAGCTCCGGCTTGCCGGTCTCCATCACGGGGATGCCGCGCTCGTTCGCGAGCTTGAGCGAGTCACGCACGCGATCGTCCATCTCGACGCGGATTGCTACATGGAGCGCCTTGGCCGGGATACCCGCACGGAGCGCCTCGAGGACGGAGTTACGGCCCGTGACGACCTCCTCGGCCGCCTTGCCCTTGGTCCGGCCGGTCCCGGCACTCTTGCCGCCACGCTTCGCGGCGGAACGCTCCGCCAGCTCCTTGCTCTTGTACGCCTTGTGGTACGGGCGGTCCTCCGCCTTCGGGGTGGGGCCCTTGCCCTCGAGCGACTTCCGTCCGTGGCCGCCGGTACCGATCGCGGGGCCCTTCTTTGTTTTGCGAACCGCGCCTGGACGCCCGTGACTGGCCATGGAAGAACACCTTTAGTCGGAAGTAGAATCACGGCCAGTTTACGCGGCCCTGCCGGGGGCCGTGTGTCCTACCCTGCGGTCAGGGACCAGCTGGCGCCCTCCGCCGAGTCCTCGAGGGTGATCCCGGCTGCAGCCAGCCCGTCCCGTATGGCATCGGCCCTGGCCCAGTCGCGCGCGGCGCGGGCCTCGCCGCGCTCCGCGATGCGGTCGGCGACAAGAGCCGCCAGGGCATCGCTCCCGGCCGCGTCCGCTGCCGCGCCGGAGGGAGCACCGGCGTCGTCGAGGCCGAGGACCCCGGTCATGGCGACGACGGCGGCGAGACCGGAGGCGACGGCGTCGTCGTTCCCCGCTGCGAGCGCGATGTTCGCGCTGCGCACGGTGGTGTGGAGCACGGCGAGCGCCTGGGGCACGTTGAGGTCGTCGTCCATGGCCGCGGTGAAGTCCGGGGGAAGGGCAGCGACCCGTGCGGCGTCGCGGACCGGGGGTCCGACCCGGGCGGTCGCCTTGGCGATGAAGCCGTCGATGCGTGCCACGGCCGCGGCGGCCTCCTGCAGGGAGGTGCCCCGGTAGTCCAGCACCGAACGATAGTGCGCCTGGCCGAGGTAGTAGCGCACCACGCGGGCCCCGGCGGCGTCGATCATCTCCTGGGGGCCGACGGTGTTGCCGAGGGACTTCGACATCTTCTCGCCGCCGTAGGTGACCATCCCGTTGTGCATCCAGAAGCGGGCGAAGGCGTGGCCGGCGGCCTGCGACTGGGCCATCTCGTTCTCGTGGTGGGGGAAGCGCAGATCCAGGCCCCCGCCGTGGATGTCGAACTCGGCACCGAGGTATTTGGTGACCATGCTCGAGCACTCGAGGTGCCAGCCGGGCCGTCCCGCACCCCACGGGCTGTCCCAGGACGCCGTCGCCGGGTCCGTGTCCTTCGAGCCCTTCCACAGCGCGAAGTCCCGTGGGTCGCGCTTGCCGCGCGGATCGGCGTCGGGAGCTGCCTGCATGTCGTCGAGGCCCTGGTGCGTGAGGCTGCCGTAGGCGGACCAGGACCGGACGTCGAAGTAGACGTCGCCCGAGCCGTCGGGAGCGGGGTACGCGTGCCCGCGGTCCACGAGGCGCTGGATGAGCGCGTGCATCTCCGGGATGTGCCCCGTGGCGCGTGGTTCGTAGGTCGGAGGCCGGACGCCGAGGGCCGAGTAGGCGCGGGAGAACTCCTGCTCGAACCGGTACGCCAGGGCCCACCATTCCTCCGCGGGAACCACGGCAGGGTCAGCGGGCGCGCCGTCCTCGAAGGACGCGCGTGATTTCTCGAGGATCTTGTCGTCGATGTCCGTCACGTTCCTGACGACGGTGACCCGCAGCCCGCTCGCCTCGAGCCAACGCGTGAGCTGGTCGAAGACGATGGCGGAGCGGACATGGCCCACGTGCGGCATGCCCTGCACCGTGGCGCCGCAGTAGTAGAGACTCGCCCTGCCCGCCTCGAGCGGTTCGAAGGGGCGCACCTCGGCGCGGGCGGTGTCATAGAATCGCAGGCTCACCGGTCCAGATTACCCGTCGACCGTCAGCGATCGGCTCGGGCGGGCTCCCCCCGGGACCGTCCCCGAAGCGACGACGACGGCGGTCGCGATGGCCGCGACGCCCTCCCCCCGACCGGTGAGGCCGAGGCCGTCGGCGGTCGTCGCGGAGATGCTGACCGGGGCCTGCGCAGCGTCGGAGAGAGCTTTCTCGGCCTCCGTGCGGCGGGGGCCGAAGACGGGCCGGTTGCCGATGAGCTGCACGGCGATGGTGCCGATCTCGAAGCCGGCTCCCCGCACTATCCCGGCAGCAGCCGAGAGCAGGGTCCGGCCGGAGGCGCCGGCGTACTCCGGCCGATCGGTGCCGAAGTGCACGCCGAGATCGCCGATGCCCGCCGCGGAGAAGAGCGCGTCGCAGGCCGCGTGGGCCACGACGTCGCCGTCCGAGTGACCGGACAGTCCGCGCTCACCCTCCCAGTGGAGACCAGCGAGCCACAGCGGCGCAGGGGCGTCGTCCGGGGCGTAGGCATGGACGTCGGTGCCGATCCCGGTGCGGGGAAGGCCCAGGTGGTCGCTGGGGTACACGGTGCTCCTGGTGCTGGTGCTGGTGCTGATTCTGGTGCTGGTACCAGCGGGTTCTCGACCGGGCACCCGCGCGGGCGTGGTGGTCCGCGCGAGGACGGCCTCGGCGACGGTCAGGTCCAGTGCGGTGGTCACCTTGAAGGCCAGGGGATCGCCGTCGACCACGTGGACGGCGGTACCGCGCGCTTCCATGAGCATGGCGTCGTCCGTGACGGCAGGATGCTCGGCGGGGGCGCTCGCGTGCGCCTCGAGCAGGGCCGCGGCGTCGAAGCCCTGGGGCGTCTGCACCGCGCGCAGCACTGCCCGGTCGGGAGTCCGGGTCACCACATCGCCCTCCACGATCTTGACCGTGTCCACCACGGGGAGGACGGGGATCACGGCTGCCGCGCCTTCGGAGACCCGGGCTGCCACCCGGTGGAAGACCTCGGGCGGGGTCAAGGCCCGTGCGGCGTCGTGGACCAGGATCGTCCGGAGGGTCGCGGGAAGGGCGTCGAGGCCGGAGCGGACCGACGCCGAACGTGATGCCCCGCCGGCGACGGCGAGAATGCGTGGCCCGCCCTGCGCAGCCCCGGTAGCGCCCGCGACGACGCCGGCCAGCACTTCATCGCCGGGCGGCAGCACCACGACGACGACCTCGGCGAGCTCCGCTGCGAGGACGGCCCGGAGTGCGTGCTCGAGGAGGGTGAGCCCGCCGCACAGGACGCGAGCCTTCGGGATCCCGTGGCCGAGGCGTTGACCCGATCCGGCGGCGACCACGACCACACCCACGCCGGTGCGAACGGACTGCGGAGCTGTGGTTACGGGCATCACGCCACCCTATGACAGCAGACAGCGGAAGAGGGGCCCGAAGGCCCCTCTTCCGATGGGTTCTGCTGCAGGACGGCTCCTAGGAGGCGAGGACCTCGTCGAGGACCGTTGCCGCCTTCTCCTCGTCGGTCTTCTCCGCCAGTGCCAGCTCGGAGATGAGGATCTGCCGCGCTTTCGCGAGCATCCTCTTCTCGCCCGCCGACAGACCTCGGTCGTGGTCGCGGCGCCACAGGTCGCGGACGACCTCGGCGACCTTGATGACGTCACCGGATGCGAGCTTCTCCAGATTCGCCTTGTAGCGGCGCGACCAGTTGGTGGGCTCCTCGGTGAACTCGGCACGGAGGACGTCGAACACGTGCTCGAGGCCTTCCTTGCCAACCACGTCGCGTACTCCAACAAGATCGACGTTCTCCGCTGGTACTTCTATCGTCAGGTCACCCTGGGCCACCTTGAGCTTGAGATACATCTTCTCTTCGCCCCTGACGGTACGCATCTTGATCTCTTCGATCTTCGCCGCGCCGTGGTGAGGATAAACAACTGTTTCGCCGACCTCAAAAACCATGTGGACATTCCCCTTTCCCGAAGACGAGTTTATCACGGGAGCGACACGCCGATGGCGTGTCCGCGCAGGTCAGCGGCCTAATGTGCCTTCTGTGGCTATGATTCGCCTCTTGACGGAGCTGCGATCCGGTGGTTCGCAGCTCCGCGCGCCGGCTGCGCCGACGCCACGATCCACCGGGCTTGCCGATAGTCTGGTCCACGGGTCCATACCGGATCGCGCCCGAAGTCCCCTGATGAACCCCAGGAGTTTGTGTCGTGAATGTCGTACCGAAGAATCGCGCGCAGCTGACCATCGCTGCCGGCGCCGCGCTCGTGATGCTGTCCGTCTCCGGCTGCAACTTCACCGCCCCCCAGGGGACCACCATGGTGGTCGCCCCCTCGGACGGCATCGTGAAGGATCTCGGCCCGGTGCTGCTGCGCAACATCCTGATCGTCGGTACCCTCGACGAGTCCGAAGGACGCCTGGTCGGGACGATCTCCAACACGAGCGACGACGCCGTCGACCTCTCGATCCGCGCGGGTGGCGCCTCCACGAGGATCACGATCGAGGGCGGTGGCGAGCTCCGGTTCGAGGACGAGACGGGCGACGACGGCACGCTGGCCGGCGTGGAGGATGTTCCGGGCTCACTCGTCCCCGTGGACTTCGAGGTGGAGGGCGAGCGGGCCACCTACGAGGTGCCGGTACTCGACGGCGCCCTTGAGGAGTACCGCGAGTACGTTCCCGGTGGCTACACGGCCCCGCCGAGCGAGCCTGCCACCATGGACGAGGAATCCGAGGGCGAATAGCCCGCCCGTCAGGGCTCGTACTTGTAGCCCAACCCCCGGATGGTCACGAGATGGCGCGGATTCGAGGGATCGGGTTCGATCTTCCCCCGAAGGCGCTTGACGTGGACGTCGAGCGTCTTGGTGTCCCCCACGTAGTCGGAACCCCAGACGCGGTCGATCAGCCGGCCACGCGTCAGGACGATCCCCGAATTGCGCAGGAGCAGCTCGAGGAGCTCGAACTCCTTGAGAGGGAGGGCCACCGGCTCGCCGTCGATACTCACCGTGTGGCGCTCCACGTCCATGCGGATGCGACCGGCCCGGATGGTGCTCGGGGCCGGTTCCTCGGCCTCCCCACGGCGCCGGAGGACCGCGCGGATCCGGGCGATGAGCTCGCGCGAGGAATACGGTTTCGTGACGTAGTCGTCCGCCCCGAGCTCCAGTCCCAGCACCTTGTCCATCTCCGTGTCCTGGGCCGTCAGCATGATCACCGGCACGCTCGAGCGCAGGCGCAGCTGCCGGCAGACCTCCGAGCCCGAGAGTCCGGGGAGCTGCAGATCCAGGAGGACGAGGTCAGCACCCGACCGGTCGAACTCGGCCACTGCCTCGAGGCCGTCCGCGACGACGGAGACCTCGTAGCCCTCCCTGCCGAGGAGATAGGCGAGGGGATCGCTGAACGACTCCTCGTCCTCGACGACCAGGATGCGCATCATGCCGGAACACCGTGCTCGTGGGCGGGAGCCGCGACTCCCGCGCCGTCGCCGTCCGAACCCGCTTCCATCTCCGGCAGTCGGACGGTGAACGTGCTTCCCTGGCCTGCCTGGGACCAGACGGTGACCTCGCCACCGTGATTGGAGACGACATGCTTGACGATGCTGAGGCCGAGGCCGGTGCCCCCGGTCTGGCGTGAGCGGGCGGCGTCGATCCGGTAGAACCGCTCGAAGATGCGCTCCTGCTCCTCGGCAGAGATGCCGGGGCCCTGATCGGTCACTGAGACCTGCACGAGACCGTCCTTCGAGCGCACACCCACCCCCACCCTCGTGCCGTCGGACGCATAGCGGATGGCGTTGTCGATGAGATTGCGGAACGCGGTCATGAGCAGGTCGCTGTCGCCGTAGACCGGCGCCCGGACGGAACCGCCCACCACGATCTCGATCTGCTTGCTCTCGGCGGGGAGACGGTTGCGGTCCACGGCCTCACTGATGACCGCATTGATGTCCACCGGCTTGCCGCGCCGCACGACGTCGGTGCCCTGCAGCCGGGAGAGTTCGATGATGTCCTGCACGAGGGCCGAGAGGCGCCCGGACTCCTTGTGCATGCGCTGGGCAAAGCGTCGGACGGCCACCTCGTCCTCCGCGGCGTCGTCGATGGCCTCGGCGAGGAGCGAGATGGCACCCACGGGCGTCTTGAGTTCGTGCGAGACATTCGCGACGAAGTCGTTGCGGATCTCCTGGGTACGGGTGATCTCCGTGCGGTCGTCCGCGAGAACCAGGATGTACTCGGAGCCCAAAGCGGCGACGCGGACCTGGACCACGATGGTGCCCTGCCCGAGGGGCCCACGGGGAAGTTCGAGCAGGCGCTGCTCGATCACGCCGTCGCGGCGGACGCGCGCCGTGAGCTCCAGCAGTTCGGAATGGACCACGGTGTGCCCGCGCACCAGGCCGAAGGCGTAGGCGGCAGGGCTGGCGCGGACGACGCCGTCGATCGCGTCCACGATCACGTACGCGCGCCCGATGACCGAGAGGACCTCCGCGGCGCCGTCGGGGAGGGAGGGTTCGTCCTCGTAGAGGAGCCGGAGCCGCTGCGCCTCGCTGGCGCGGAAGGCCGCCATCCCGCTCACCCCGAGGGCGAGGCCGACCAGCCCGGCCAGGAGCGTCAGGAGAAGGGGGTCCACACCCCCAGCTTATGCGGTGCCGCCGGGCGGCATGGCTTGTTCGGTGGCAATCAGTGGGTGGTTCAACTAACGTTCACCCAGAGCGGAGCAGCAGTTCACCGCTGACTGGAATGCTCGTCGGTGGGACTGTCGATCCGATCGCAGTCGAAACTTCCAGCTAAGGACTCCACGTGCGCAAGGTTTTCCAGGCCGAACTCCACCAGATCGGCGAGGGGCTGATCGAGATCTCGCAGCTGGTCTCCGACGCCGTGCAGAAGGCCAACACGGCGTTCAGCACCGCCGACACCGAACTCGCGCAGGACGTCATCGCGGCGGATGCGCGCATCGACTTCCTCCAGAACGATCTCGACGAGCGGGCCATCGACATCCTGGCCCTCCAGGGACCCGTGGCCTCGGACCTGCGCATGATCGTGGGTGCACTTCGCATGAGCGCGTCCCTCGAGCGCATGGGCGATCTGGCGCGCCACATCGCCCAGCTGGCCCGACTCCGCTTCCCCGCCAATGTCATTCCCGACGGCGTCCGCGCCACGTTCGACGAACTCGCCGACCTGGACGAGCAGATCGCCGGAAAGGTGAAGGAGCTCCTCGAGACCCGCAATCTGGAGCTGACGAACGAGATCAATGCCGCCAAGGCACGCGTCAGCGCCCTGCACGCCGGGGTGTTCAAGGCCGTCGCGGCGGACGACTGGAACGAGAGCGCCCCCACGACGGTGGACGTCACCCTGGCCAGCCGGTACTACGAACGCTTCGCGGACCACGGCGTCTCGGTTGCCAGCAAGGTCACCTACCTCGTGACCGGCGAATGGCAGCCGAGCGCGCCGCTGGTCTGAGCCCGCCCCGGCGGTACTCCCGCCGGACTAGTGCTTGCCCTGGTTGGCGACGGCGGTGATGGACGCGGCCGCCGCCTCCGGATCGAGATAGGTTCCTCCGGCCTTGACCGGAGTGAGCTCCTCGTCCAGCTCGTACACGAGCGGTATGCCGGTGGGGATATTCAGCGCCGCGATGTCCTTGTCGCTGATGCCGTCGAGGTGCTTCACGAGTGACCGCAGCGAGTTCCCGTGGGCCGCGAGGAGAACGGTCCTGCCGGCCCTGATGTCCACCGTGATGTCCGACTCCCAGTAGGGCAGGAAGCGCTCCAGGACGTCCTTGAGGCACTCGGTGCGCGGGAGGTCTTCGCCGAGGTCGGCGTACCGGGGGTCATCGGCCTGCGAGTACTCACTGGAGTCCTCGAGCGGCGGGGGCGGGGTGTCGTAGGACCGCCGCCATTCCATGAACTGCTCCTCGCCGAACTCCGCGAGGGTCTGGGCCTTGTCCTTGCCCTGCAGCGCACCGTAGTGGCGCTCGTTGAGGCGCCAGCTCCGCTTGACGTCGATCCAGCTGCGGTCGGCCGCCTCGAGCGCGAGATTCGCGGTGATGATGGCTCGCTTCTGCCGGGAGGTGTAGACGATGTCGGGGAGGAGCCCTGCCTCGGCGAGCAGCCGGCCACTGCGGGCGGCCTCCTCGCGGCCCTTCGGTGTGAGGGCGACGTCCACCCAGCCCGTGAAGAGGTTCTTCTCGTTCCATTCGCTCTGCCCGTGGCGCAGCAGGATCAATGTGTAGGTCATGGGGCCAGTCTGCCGTATCCCGCTGCCGCAGGTCATGTCCGCGGCTGCCCTGTTTCCCCGTCCGTGCCCTACCCTTGAGCAGTGCCGCCGCGACAACGATCCCCGAAGACCCTGGGGACCATCACCCGCGGCACCACCAATCCCAATCGCCTCCGCCGCGTGGACCGCTGGCTCGCCGGGCCCCAAGGACACCGCCTGCGCCGGGCCGCCGAACCCCTCGTGGTGGACCTCGGCTACGGCGCGGCGCCGGTCACCGCAGTCGAACTGTTCTCACGCCTGCGGTCGGTGCACGACGGCGTCGAGGTGGTCGGCATCGAGATCGATCCGGCGCGCGTGGCCGCCGCCGAGCCGCTGGCCAGGCCCGGCCTGTCCTTCCGGCAGGGTGGCTTCGAGTTGCCGCTCGGGGGTCGGCGGCCCGCCCTGGTGCGTGCGTTCAACGTGCTGCGACAGTACGGGGAGGACGAGTACGCCGCGTACTGGGACGAGGTGCGGGGCCGGCTTGCGCCCGACGGCCTCTTCGTGGACGGCACGTGCGACGAGATCGGGCGCCGCGCGGCCTGGGTGGCGCTCGATGCCACCGGTCCACTGTCCCTGAGCATCTCCCTGCGTTTCGGTGCCTTCGCACGCCCGTCCGACGTCGCGGAGCGGCTGCCCAAGGCCCTGATCCATCGCAATGTGGAGGGCGAACGGGTCCACGCCTACCTGCGGGCCCTGGACCGGGCCTGGCTCGACGCGGCGGCTCTCGCATCCTTCGGCAACCAGCAGCGCTGGTCCGCCATGTGTTCGGCGCTCAAGGCCGACGGCTGGCCGCTGCTGGACGGTCGCTCGCGGTGGCGGCTCGGTGAGGTCACCGTCGCCTGGTCGGCCGTGAGGCCGGGGTAGGGACTCCTACCAGGGACCGTAGGGTCCGCTGTTGCCGCCCCGGCCCGAGGTCTGGCTGACGGCCGGCTTCACATCCGCGAGGTAGACGCAGGCAGCGATGATCGCGATGAGCTGGAAGAGATTGAAACCACCGCGGCTCGCGAGCACGGACAGCAGGCCGACGACGACGGAGCCGGCGGTGAGTGCCAGCCAGAAGCCCTTGGTGCGCTTGAATGCGGCCTCGAACGAGGTCCCGGGACGCCGGACGCAGTCGGCCAGGGCCCAGACCTCGATGCCGAGGGCCACCAGGCCGAGCACGAGGTACAGATAACGCTGAATTTCGAAGACGAGGAGCACGCCCTCAGCTTAGCTGGCCCGTGTGCCGCGCAGTGCCCGGTCGAGATCGGCCCAGAGGTCGTCCACGTTCTCGATGCCCACCGACAGGCGCACGAGTTCCTCGGGAACCGTCGCCGGCTCGGCGGGCTGTCGCCGTCGTCGCTCGATCAGGGACTCGACACCGCCGAGCGAGGTGGCCGGGAGCCAGAGCCGGACGGCCGCCACGAGGGCATCGGCGGTCGCGACGTCGTCGAGTTCGATGCTGATGATCCCGCCGAACCCGTTGAACTGGGCGGCGGCGCGCTCATGTCCGGGATCCGTCGGCAGACCCGGGTAGCGGACGCGGCGGACCGCGGGATGCCCGGCGAGCCGGTGGGCGAGAGTGGCTGCGTTCTCCTGGCTCCGTCCCATGCGCAGTGCGAGTGTCCGCAGCCCGCGCAGGGCGAGCCACACCTCGAACGGCCCCGCGATGGCGCCGTGCAGGGTCCGGTGGGAGAGCAGACGCTCTCGGAGCTTCGGGTCATTGGTGACCAGCGCACCGAGGACGACGTCGGAGTGTCCGGCCAGCCACTTGGTCACCGAATGGAGTACGACGTCGACCCCGTCGTCCAGCGGTCGGTGGACGATGGGCGTGTTGAAGGTGTTGTCGGCGACCACGAGTGCCCCTACGGCGTGGGCTGCCTTCGTCAGCGTGGCCGGCTCGGCGACCTCGAGCATCGGGTTGGTGGGACTCTCGAGCCACAGCATGAGGCTTCCGGCGTCCGCCCGGGCGGCGAGCGCCTCCAGCTGCGAGAGGACCGACTCCGTGTCGGCGATGTCCACCAGATGCAGCTCGAAGCGACCCTGGGCCTCGAGATCAGCGGCCAGGCTGAGGGATCCTGCGTAACCGTGGCGCGGCATGACCACCACGCCTCCCGTCGGCACGAGGGACAGGGCTGCTGCCGCTGCGCCGAGGCCCGATCCGAAGACCAGCGCCGGTAGTCCGGCGCCCTCGAGCAGGCCGAGCGCCTCCTCGAACGGATCCCAGGTGGGGTTGGACCCGCGGGCGTAGATGCGGTCCCCCGCTTCGGGCGTGCGGGTCTCGTGGAAGGTCGACGAGAGCACGATGGGTGCGTTGACGGGGGCGTCGTGCTCGCGAGGGGGCCGTCCGGTCGCGACCACGAGGGTGTCGGGGGCCAGGTCCCCGTAGGGCAGGTTCTGCTCGGTCATGGCTCCCACCCTAGTTGGGCGGCAGCGCTGCGCAGGTGGATCTCCTCCTCACCTGCAGATGAAGTTGCCTGTGCCCTACCGACTGTCGCCCTACCGACTGGGTCACGTCTGGGCCAGCTCGAATCGCCCGGAGGAGTCCCGTGGCCGGTTTCCCGGGCAGTCACCCACCAGCTGCAGACGTCGTCGTGAAGTGAGCCGGCCACACTGGTCTCCCAGGAGCTGGAGGAGTAGCGCGGTTGACCCTCGGCACAGTCAGCCACCGGCCGCAGACGCCTTCGATGTCGGTGTGGCCGCGTATCCCGCGTCGATGTGTTCATCCCTGTGAGGAAGGCGCGGCGTCAAGCTCTCTGCCGCCTGGACCTCTGCCGGTCGTGCTTCGTATCGTCTGGCACCGGGTCCGCTGCCGAGGGTCAAGTCCCTGGTAGTGGTGTAGCTCGGTGTCCTTGTGAAGTCTCAGGACATCGTGGACGGTTCTGTCTCAGGACATCGTGGACAGTGTGTCTCACGACATTGTGGTCACTTCACTGGGCGCTGGGGTTTTCTCGGGTATGGACTCAAATACGGTGCCCCCGGATGTACGTTGGTCGATCGCGAACTGGCCTCAGGACGCTGAGCGGGGAGAGGTCAGCCGTTTCTGCCAACGAAACGGCATTAGCCGCTCGGTGTTCTACAAGATCCGCGCTCAAGCCCAGGAACAGGGCCCGGTCGGAGCCACTGAACCGGGGTCTCGTAGGCCTCTGAGGAGCCCGCGGCGCACTGACTCGGACATGGTCGAGCATGCCCTGGCGGTTCGGGCCTGGCTCGTCGGGCAGGGCTTGGACGCCGGCCCCTTGTCGGTGCACGCGAAGATGCAACGCCAAGGCCTGAACCCGCCCTCGCGAGCGACACTGGCCCGGCTCTTCGCCGCGGCTGGGGTTTGCGGACCTGAGCCGCGTAAGCGGCCCAGGGCTGCCAATCGCCGGTTCGTCTACCCGGCGCCGAATTGTTGTTGGCAGATCGACGCGTTCTTCTGGTCCCTGACCGATGGGACCACGGTTGCGATCCATCAGGTCATCGATGATCACTCACGGTTGGCGTTGGCGACGCTGGTCGCCGAGGGCGAAACAGCCAAAGCAGCGGTGAAAGTCGTCTCGACGGCCATCCGTTGTTGGGGCGTGCCGCAACGAGTGCTGTCGGACAACGGGTTGGCGTTCAATCCCACCCGTCGAGGTTTCACGGGCAAACTCGTGGACTACCTCATCGACCTCGGTACCAAGCCCATCACCGGTAAGCCAGACAAACCCACGACCCAGGGCAAGAACGAACGGTTCCATCAGAGCCTGCAGAAATGGTTGAACGCACGCCCACCAGCCACCACGATCACCGCCCTGCAAACCCTGGTCGATGAGTTCGACGCGTACTACAACCACGAACGCGTTCACCAAGCCCTCGACGGCAAGACACCGATGGAAGCCTGGCACGCCACCACCCCGGCACCGGCACCGATTCCGCAGCCTCGCCTGCCGCGCATGCCACCCTCGGTACGAACAGCACCACCAACGACACCAACGGTGAAGATTGCTGACACCGGGCCGCAGCTCCAGCCATACCCGCAATCACCGCCCAGAAGCAGAACTCCGTTGGCGTTGCACCCCGGCACGGGCAGTTCCGAGGTAAGGGTCAAGCAGAACGGGCAGGTCAAAGCGTTGAGCTGCTTGTTTTACGTCGCTACCAGCCAGGCCGGGCAACGCGTGCATATCATCTGGGACGAGAGGGTAGTTGAAATCTTCGACGGCGACGGCGGGCACATCGTCACCTACCCGCGCCCGGAGGCGACCGGCCTCTACTACGGGCCTCGCACCCCCACAGGGACCATCATCAAAGGCGCCGGTCACAACCCGTCAGCTGGGACCACCGGCACCGCAACACGGACCGTGTCCAAGGGCGGATACATCGGGGTTCTCGCCAACAAGTTCTACGCCGGATACAAGCGCCAAGGTGAACACCTCAGCATCACCTGGGACACCAGCACTGTCATTCTCTCCCAATCAGATGGCACAGTCATCGCCCGCTACGACAAACCCACCCAGCGGCGTGGCTGGCACGGACCCGACCGGCAGAAACCATCCACGACGTCCTGAGACATGCACTTGTCCACGATGTCATGAGACACAACTGCACACGATGTCCTGAGACATCACATAGCTCGGTGTCCTTCTGGTTGGTGAGTTAGGCGCTGAGGGCGAGTGTTGGTTCGTTCACCTCGGCTCCGTCGGTGTCGTCGACGATGGTGAGTCGGCTCTTGGCGAGGATGTCGAGGCCGAGGTAGCGGCGACCTTCGGCCCATTCATCGGTTTGTTCGGCCAGGACGGCGCCGACGAGTCGGGTGATCGCGTCGCGGTTCGGGAAAATCCCGACGGAGTCGGTGCGGCGGCGGATCTCTCGGTTGAGGCGCTCGTTGGGGTTATTGGACCAAATTTGCTGCCAGAGGCCTTCGGGGAACCCCGCGAATGCGAGGATGTCATCCCGGGCGGCGTCGAGGTGTTCGTGGGCGTCGGGTAGCTTCCCGTCGACGTAGTCCAGCAAGCGGTCGAATTGGGCGTTCACCGCGGCGGCGTCGGGCTGATCATAGACACTGTGGAGCATCGCCTTCACTGCCGGCCACAGACTCTTCGGCGTCACACTCATCAGGTTCGCCGCATAGTGGGTCCGGCATCTCTGCCAGGCCGCGCCGGGCAGGTTCGCGGCGATCGCTTCGACCAGTCCCCTATGGGCGTCGGAGGTGACCAGGCGGACACCGGTGAGGCCGCGGGCGACGAGATCGGCGAGGAACGTGTTCCATGCCGCGCCTGTTTCCGACGTCGCGACGCGCAGGCCGAGAACCTCCCGGCGCCCATCGGCGTTGACGCCGGTGGCGACCATGACGACCGCGTTGATGACCCGACCGCCTTCGCGGACCTTCATCGTGAGAGCGTCGGCGGCGACGAACGTGAACGGGCCAGCATCGGTGAGGGGTCGGTGGCGGAACTGATCGACCTGCTCATCGAGCTCCGCAGCCATGCGGGAGACCTGCGACTTCGACAACGAGTGGACCCCGAGGGTCTTCACGAGCTTGTCCATCCGGCGGGTCGAGACGCCCGCGAGGTAACAGTCGGCCACGACGGTGATCAGGGCTGTCTCAGCTCGTTTGCGGCGTTCGAGGAGCCATTCCGGGAAGTACGTGCCCTGCCGCAGCTTCGGGATCTGAATGTCGATCGTGCCGGCCCTCGTGTCGAGGTCGCGGTGCCGGTAGCCATTGCGCTGCGTGGTGCGGCCGGGCGTGGGTTGACCCCATTCGGCGCCGATCACCGCGTCGGCGTCAGCGGACAGAAGGGCGTTGATCATGGTCTGCAGAAGGGTGCGCATCAGATCTGGGGACGCGTCAGTCAGGGCTTCGCCGAGGAGGCGTGCAGGGTCGACAATATGAGGAGCGGTCATCGTGGAGATGCCTTTCGAGTGGGATGTGAGAGTTTCCTCGAAGGATCACACGGTGGCCGCGCCCACGTCCAAGACGAGAACACCCAGCCACCGGCAGCTACACCACTTTATGGGGCACTACTCTGCCGAGTGAAGGGGGTGCCGTGGAGGAGTAGATGTGGCCCGTGGGCGTTCGGAGATCCATGGTGTGGGTTGGACCGGCGCGGGTGCTGGCTCTCCATCCCCTGATCTCCTTGGTGTGGTTGCATGCTTCACACAGACCTGCACCGTTCTGGAGGCTCGTGGGGCCATCATCCTGCCAGGGGACGATGTGGTCGTAGTGACGGATCGGCGCGTCGCAATAGGGCGTTCGGCAGGAGCGGTCGCGGACCTGGATGAAGCGGCGCTGCCCGGTGGTGAAGAACCTGGACCTCGAGTCCGCGGCCAGGAGCTCCCCGGTGCCGGGTGCCGTATAGAGCCGGCGGATCCACACCCTGTGTTCCAGCTCCGGGTCGGGAACAGCTCCGCGCTGCACTGAGCGTTCACTTGCAGGAGTACGCCCGCACTGCGCTGCGGATTCATGTCCGGCAACACCTTCGCCAGCTCCAGTAACACCTTTTCCAGCGCGGACATGTGCTGAGCTGAGGAAGCGGCCGGGGTCGACGGCACGATCCGCAGTGGGAGTCTGCTTAGGGTCGAGCGCAGCGCGGGCCCAGTCGGCGGGGACGATGCCGTAACCGGTCAGGTGCGCGGGCTCGTTGTCTCCCTGCAGGAGAGTGCGGTCCGTCATGACGAGTTGGAGGTCCACACCGCAGAACCCGGCGCGGGAACCGGTGGTCCGCTCGACGAGTTCGTCGGCCATGATCTGGCCGCGGCTGCGCTGATCACCCGTAGACCGAAGGGCATCGGCCTTCTTCGTCAGTGCTGCGTAGACGCTGACTCCCTGCGCGACGGGGAGCAGCGCGGTCAGATAGGTCATGGTGTCCGGTGCCGGGCGCAGACTGACGCACCGTTCCGTAGCGGCGTGGCGCGCACGCCGGGCCACGGATGACGGGTCCCTGCGGTACGCAGCGGCCCGGGCCGCCGCGGTGATGGCACGGTCCCCTGCCCCGACGAAGGTCCCCGCGTCGGCGGCGAGCTCGTCGTCCACACCACACCGGTCTGCGGCCGTCAGGCATGCGGTCTCCCGCACCAGAACGGTTGCCCTCCACTCGTTCAGCTGACCCGACTCCAGCGCGGCCAGGGTGTGCGGCATCTCGGTGACCAGCGCCTTCGCCAGCCCGAGCAGTCGATTACCGCGCGATGGGGACTCACCCCTGGCAAGGGCGATCTGCGCGGCGACGCCCCGACCCTGTTCCTCCCGAGGGACCCCTGCTTCCGCCTGGGAACGGCGCTCCGCGACATCGAAGGCCACGGCGATCCGCGCTTGGGCACCTGCGATGGCGCCCTTGAGATCCTCGAGCTGACGCAACTGGTCGATCAGTCCCGCTCTGTCGTCACCGACGGTCAGGGAAGCCACATCCTGAATCAGGGAACGCACGGCGGAACGCGGCGTGGCGCCGTCCCGCCGCTTGCCTGCGTGGCTCCGGCGAAGTCCGGAACGCCCGCTCGGAGCGCCGACGACGCCCGCCGGCATGTCCTGCGGCATGTCCTGCGGCGTGGCATTCGAGCACCCGTACTGCGAGACGCCCGTTGGCCCGTCCTGCGGTACGGCCTTCGCGGACATTCCCTTCAGGGGTCTGTCCTTGAAGGCGCCCAGGACGAGGTGTTCCGGCACGACTGCCGTCTCTCTCCGTCCGGGTCTCCGCCTGCTGTCCATACCCCAGTTTTTCAGCAATCAGCCGGCTGATCCGGACCGGAATCGCCTATGTGGACAACTCACAGGCGCACCGACCGACCCGGGATGCGCCGCAGCGCGATACCCCCAATCACCGCGGGGAGAGCCTGCCGGAGCGGGACGCACCGCAACACGATCCCGCCCGACCACCGCAGAGGGGAGGACCTGCCCGAGCCGGACGGGCCGCTGCGCTGACACCCTACGGATCCGGTGGGTGACCATGAGCGGAAGGATCTCCCTGCTCGCCCGATGATCCCTGCTCACCTCAAAGGGCCGAGCCTGTCGATCGACCACGGATCTGCCGCTGTCCGCGACACCTGCAGTACAGCGCGGACACCGCCCGGGCCAGCACGTCCGCGACACCTGCAGCACAGCGCGGACACCGCCCGGGCCATCCTGTCCACGCCACTCGGTAGGCTGGGCGCGTGACGTATCCTCCCCCCCACGGGCTTCCCGGCCTCTTCATCGCCCTCGAGGGCGGCGACGGTGCCGGCAAGTCGACGCAGGCCTCACTCCTGTGCCGCGCGCTCGAGGAGGACGGCCGGGCAGTGGTCCGCACCCGGGAGCCCGGCGGCACACCGATCGGCGAGAAGCTGCGGGCCCTCGTCCTCGAGCACGGCCACGGTGATATCGACGCCCGGACTGAGGCTCTGCTGTTCGCGGCCTCGCGCGCCGCCCACGTGCACCAGGTGATCGTGCCCGCCCTCACGCGCGGCGACGTCGTCGTGTGCGACCGCTACATCGATTCCTCGGTGGCATACCAGGGTGCCGGGCGGCACCTCGGAGCGCAGGCCGTCCTCGATGTGAACCTGTGGGCCACCGACGGGCTCCGCCCGGATCTGACGGTCCTCCTCGACGTCGATCCCGCGGAGGGTCGCAGCCGCCGGTCAGGGAGGGCCGCCGAGGACCGGCTCGAAGCAGAGCCCGACACCTTCCACACCAGCATCAGATCTGCCTTCCTCGATCTGGCCCACCAGGATCCGGCACGGTATCTCGTGCTCAGCGCAGCCGGCTCCCCCGACGCGATCCACAGAGCCATCATCGAACAACTCCCGAGGATCCCCGCGTGAATCCCGTGGCGCAGAGTCTTCCGGCTACAGGTGTCTGGGCCGAGCTCCGGGGTCAGGAGCAGGTGGTGGAGCAACTCCGCCGCGCGGCGGAGTCCGGCGCTCCCACCCACGCCTGGCTCTTCACCGGCCCTCCCGGCTCCGGGCGCTCCAACGCGGCGCGTGCCTTCGCGGCGGCACTGCTGTGCGAGCGCGAGGCGCTGGACGAGCGCGGCTGCGGCACGTGCAAGGCGTGCAGCACGGTCCTCGCCGGGACCCACGCGGATCTGACCAATGTCACCACGGAGAAGGTGACCATCAGCATCGACGAGGCCCGGGAACTCGTCCGCAAGGCGCAGGACAAGCCGTCCACCGGCCGGTGGCGCATCATCATCGTCGAGGACGCCGATCGGATGCAGGAGCGCAGTACCAACGTGCTGCTCAAGGCCATCGAGGAGCCTCCGCCGCGCACCATCTGGCTCCTGTGCGCACCGAGCCCCGGCGACGTCCTCGTGACCATCCGGTCACGCTGTCGCTCGGTGGCGCTGCGCCTACCCCCCGTGCAGGACGTCGCCGATCTGCTCGTGGCCCGCGACGGCATCGACCCGGTCACCGCGGAAGCCGCAGCCCGCGCGGCGCAGAGCCACATCGGCGTCGCGAAGCGCCTGGCGACCGACGACGGCGCACGTGAGCGGCGCAACCAGATCGTCCGCCTGCCGCTCACCCTGCACTCGGTCTCCGGCGCGATGCGCGCCGCCGCCGATCTGGTCAAACTGGCCGAGGCGGAGGCGCAGAGTTCGTTCGAGCAGCGCGACGCCCAGGAGCGCACCGCACTGCTGGCCACCCTCGGCGCTCCGGAGACAGGGGCCATGCCGCCGTCCATGCGGGCCCAGGTCAAGCGACTCGAGGAAGATCAGACGCGACGAGCGAAACGCTCCAAGAACGACTATTTCGACCGCGCGCTGACCGACCTCATCTCCTTCTACCGTGACGTGCTGATGCTGCAGGTCTCGAGCGGCCAGGCCCTCGTCAACGAACCGATGAGGGCCGAGCTCGAGGAGTTCGCCCACCGGGAGACCGCGGAGGACACCCTCCTGCGGCTCGAATCCATCAACGAGGTCCGCACAAGACTCGTCAGCACCAACGTCTCACCCCTCCTCGCGATCGAAGCCATGGCCGTGAGCCTGCTGTCCCGGAAGGACCTCGACCGATGAGCAAGGACCGATGAGCACCGGCACACCCCTGCAGGTTCCACCCGCGCGGCGCGGTGCCCGACGTCGTCGCGCCCTGGCTGCGCTCGCGGCGGGCGCGGCCGTCGTGCTCGGCGCCTCCGGATGCACGCTGCTGTCCCCCGACGGGTCCGGCGACGACGCCGGGCAGGGCTCCGCGGTCGAATCGGCGGACCCGGACGTCATCGGCACCATCGACGAGGACCTGCGCAGCTTCTACACCCAGGAGGTGCGCTGGGAGGACTGCGAGGAGAGCTTCTCCTGCGCCACCGTCGAGGTGCCCCTCGACTACGCCGATCCGGGACGCGCCAGCATCGACATCGCGGTCATCAGGTCGGAGGCAACCGGAGACGCCCAGGGTACGGTCCTGGTCAACCCGGGCGGGCCAGGGGGCTCCGGCGTCAGTATCGTGCAGGACTCCCTCGACTACGTGGCGAGCAAGCGTCTGCGCGAGAACTACGACATCCTCGGCTTCGACCCCCGCGGTGTCAACCGCTCGAGTGCCGTGCAGTGCTACACCGACGCCGAGCAGGACGAGGCCCGGCAGGAGGCGTACCCGGCAGATGCGTCCGAGCCGGAGCTGCTCGAACTGATGAGGGCGGACGCCCAGGACTACGCGACGGCGTGCGCCGAGCGGACGGGTGAGCTGCTCGGGTACGTGGACACGCGCTCCGCGGCCCGCGACATGGACATCCTGCGGGCGCTCGTCAGCGACAGCGCACTGAACTTCCTCGGCTTCTCCTACGGCACCCAGCTCGGTGCCACGTACGCCGAGCTGTTCCCGGAACGCTCCGGGCGCCTGGTGCTCGACGGCGCCATCGACCCGTCCCTGAGCAACGAGGAGATCACCCTCGGCCAGGCGGTCGGCTTCGAGCGGGCGGTCCGTGCCTACGTGGCCGACTGCCTGCAGGACCAGGACTGCCCCTACACGGGAACGCCCGACGACGGCGTCCGGCAGCTCCAGGAGCTCTTCGACACCGTGGAGCAGGAGCCCATGACGGCGGCGGACGGCCGCACGGTACCCGTCTCGACGTTCGTGCAGGGTTTCATCCTTCCGCTCTACGACAACGCCAACTGGCCCGTCCTGACCCAGGCGGTGGAGGACGCCCTCGGCGGGGATCCCTCGGCCATGCTGTACCTGGCCGATCTGTCCGCCGAGCGCGACCCGGACGGCACCTACGTGACCAATTCGACGTCGGCGTTCGTCGCCGTGAACTGCCTCGACTACCCGATGACGAGTGACCCGGAGCAGTTGCGTGCCGACGAGGAGGAGCTCGTCGCGGCGTCACCCACGTTCGGCCGCTTCCTGGCGTACGGCGGCCTGACCTGTGCCCCATGGGAGTACCCATCGGTCCTTGAGCCCGCGCCCCTACGGGCGGAGGGCGCGGACCCGATCGTCGTCATCGGCACCACCGGCGATCCCGCCACCCCCTATGCCTGGTCCACGGCGCTGGCGGACCAGCTCGAGTCCGGTGTCCATGTGACGTGGGAGGGTGAGGGCCATACCGCCTACGGCCGCTCCAACGCCTGCATCCAGGACCTCGTGGACGACTACTTCATCGACGGCACGATTCCCGACGACGGCGTGCGCTGCTGAGCGGGTGGTACTGCACGTCAGCGGGCGGAGTCGGGCGGGACCGCACCTCTCCGGCCATTTTGACGGTGGGCGGGGGCTCCGATAAAGTCGTCACTTGTGGATCGGCCCGGCACAGCCCCGGCCGGGAAGCATTGCCTCCTTAGCTCAGTCGGTAGAGCGTCTCACTCGTAATGAGAAGGTCGCCAGTTCGACTCTGGCAGGAGGCTCTCTTCGACTCCCCGGACGGTTCTCCGCCGGGGAGTTTTTTGCATCCGGGCGGGATCTTCCGTCTCTCCCGCCGGACGACTCGCGCGTGCGATGCCCTACTGGGACGCGTCCGGCGTCGTCCCGGGTTCCTCCGTGGAGACCACCGCACCCGATTGCAGCAGGGCCTTGAGCGCATCGGCTCCCTCGGCGTCGGCCGACGCAGCAGCCAGATTCGCCTCCATGACAGCACGCAGGACTTCCTCACGCTGGATCTTCACCCCACGCGGGGCGTCGATGCCGATGCGGATGCCGTCGCCACGGGAATCGAGCACCGTGATGACGATGTCGTCGCCGATCAGGATCTGCTCGCCGACCTTTCGCGTTAGTACAAGCACGCGCTCACTCTATCCCGGCAGGCTCGGCACGACGCCGACCACTGCCTGATCGCCGTCGATCGCGTTCGCCCGGGGACGGATCAGCTGCGCCGCCGGCAGGAACAGCGCCCGGGGCCGGCGCAGTGCCCGCCGCGGGCGTGGGCACGACCACTGACGCCACGATCTGGGCGGGATCCACGGCGCCAGGCGGCGACACGACTGCTGACGCCACGACCGACGGACCGCCTGCACCGGGCATGGGGACGGACGCCGAGGTGGTCCTGGGCGCGGTCCTGGACGTCGCTGTGCCAGCGGTGGGCCCGGCGGCTCCTGTGGATCTGGCCGCTGTTGCGGCGCCGGCGGGACGCCCGTCCAGCCACCCGACCGGAAGCCCGAGTGTCAGGACGGTCTCGGGGGTGGAGGTCTCGCCCGAGCCGACGACGGCGAGCCCGGCGGGCTGCAGCCCAGCACGCTCCATGCTCCTCGTCTGGGCACCGACCCAGGCCGCCGTGTCCGCCTCCTTGCGCCCCGCATCGACCGCGAGCCAGACCTGGTCCGGCCGCAGTGCCAGCAGGAAGCGCCCATCGCTGACCACCTCGGAGGAGGTCATGGCCACGAAGACCGCGTGGCCGCCGTCCACGCCGGCGGCGCGGGCGGCATTGGCTCCGAGGCGGTCGGAGATGGAGCGCACGTCCCTCGGGAACCGGCCGGCCGGGCCGCTGACGGCGATCGCCGCGGGGTGTCCCCCACCGAAGGCCGCGGCCATCGAGTGGACCACGTCCCAGCCTACGGCCGGAGCGCCGATCACGATCACGAGATCGCCCGCTGCCCGCAGCACCGCGGGGACGGGCGGCCCGGCGGCGGGCACGTCCATGATCGGTCCGCCGAGCTCGGGCAGCCCGGCCGGATCAGCCGACTCCGCGCCGAGGTGCTCGGTGGTGTCCGTGAACTGTCCGTCCTCGGCCGCAACGAACACAGCCGGCCCGGCCGACGGCGAGACGACACGCGGAGGTACGGCAACGGCCGGCATGGCGGCGGGCGGTACGACGGCGGACGGCAGGGATCGGACCGCGGGCCCCGGCTGGATCGGGGTTGCTGGCTGCCCCGCGGCGGGCGTCGATGCCGCCCGGCGAGAGCCCGCCGGATTCATACCCGCCGGGTCCGTGGCGAAGGTCAGATTGTCCATGAGCGCAGCGAAGAGATTCGAGTCGGTGGAGATCGCCGACGCCGCATCGCCGGCAGGGGTGCGGGGCGCTGCGGGCACGTCGGTCCCGCCCGCGAAGCGCACCTCGTCCAGTTCCGCCTGCTGCAGCAGGGCGTCGATGGCAGCCTCCGGCGATGCCGCGCGTCGGCGTCCACGGGACTTCCCCGGAGCAGCCCCGGCGGTGCCGGCCGGTGCGGGCACCGTGTTTCCGGCGCCGTCGTCGTGCGGGACCTCCACCACGATCTCGTAGTGCTTGCGCCCGAGGACGCCGTGGATCCCCCCCACCGTGACGAGCTCGGCGGAGACGATGAGCGCCCGGGGTCCGTAGCGGAGGGCCGCCTGCGCCTTCAGGTCCTTGAGACTGGGACCCTCAAGATGAAACAGCTGCGGTGGCACGAACCACTCCTATGGTCTCGATGGCGACGTTGGCGCTCGTTACTTCCTGGTAGGACACTACGGGCAGGCCGGCGGCCTGCGGACCGACCAGGCGCTTGAGTGCCGGTCTGAGCGCCGGAGCGCAGACCAGTGCGGCGCTGTGGCCGGCAGCTTCGATCTCGGCGAGCGTGGTCCGGACCGAGGCGATGAGGGCCTCGGAGCGGGACGGGTCGAGCAGGATCTGGGTGCCCTGGTCCGACGGGCGCAGTCCCTCGAGCATGGCCTGTTCCAGCAGCGGGTCGATCATGATGACGCGCAGCAGCGTCCCGTCGAGGTACTGCTGCGTCACGGCGGGGCCCAGGGCCAGGCGTGCGGCCTCGATCAGGCCCTCCGGTTCCGAGGAGGACTTCGCCTTCAGAGTCAGCGCCTCGTAGATCCGGGCCAGATCGTTGATGGGCACCTGCTCGGCCAGGAGACCCTGCAGAACGCGCTGCACCTCGGCGAGGGACAGCAGACCCGGGACCAGCTCCTCGACGGCCGATGGATTGACCTGCCGAACCCCGTCCGTCAGGACGCGGACGTCCTCGCGGGAGAGCAGCCGGGCGGCGTTGGACGTGATGACCGAGGACAGATGCGTGACGAGCACCGATACGCGATCGATCACGGTGGCGCCCGAGAGTTCGGCGTTGTGGCGGAGCTCCGACGGGACCCACTTCCCGGCGAGCCCGAACACCGGTTCGACGACGGCGAGGCCGGGCAGGTGCGCGAGGTGGTCCCCGAGGGCGAGGACCTTGCCGCGTGGCGCTTCGCCGCGCCCCGCCTCGACCCCGGCGATCTTGATGACGTAAGTGGCGGGCGGCAGGTCGATGCTGTCCCGGGTGCGCACCGGCGGTACCACGACGCCGAGCTCCAGGGCGATCTTCCGGCGCAGGGCACGCACGCGTCCGAGGAGGTCGTCGGGAGCCCCGGTGACCACGTCCACGAGATCCGGTGCGAGCAGCACCTCGAGGGCGTGGACGCGCATCTGTTCGAGGAGGTCGTCCGTGGTGTCCGTGGTGGGCGGCGCCGACTCCGCCTCGAGGGCCGCGGCGGCCGTCCGGGCGTCGTCGTCGGTCTTCTTGAGCCGCTGTGCCGTGATGATGAGCGCCGCGCCGACCGCGATGAACGGCAGCTTGGGCATTCCCGGGATGAGGGCCATGACGATCGCCGCGGCGCCGGCGATCCGCAGGGCGTTCTGCGACTGTCCGAGCTGCTGCGCCGCCGTGGAGCCCATGTCGGCCTCGGCGTTGGACCGCGTGACGATCATGCCGGTGGAGACGGCCATGAGCAGTGCCGGGATCTGCGTGACGAGACCGTCGCCGATGGTCAGCAGACCGTACGTGCTCAGCGCCTCGGCGACGGGCAGGCCGTCCTGCACCATGCCGATCGCGATGCCGCCCACGAGGTTGATGATGATGATGATGATGCCGGCGATCGCATCGCCCTTCACGAACTTCGACGCACCGTCCATGGCGCCGTAGAAGTCCGCCTCCGCCGAGACCTCGGCGCGACGCTCGCGGGCCTGTGTGTCGGTGATCAGCCCGGCGTTGAGATCGGCGTCGATGGCCATCTGCTTGCCCGGCATGGCGTCGAGGGTGAAGCGGGCGCCCACCTCCGCCACACGCTCCGCGCCCTTGGTGACCACCACGAACTGGATGACCACGAGGATCAGGAAGACGACGGCGCCGATGATGATGGAGCCGCCCACGGCCACGTGCCCGAAGGCCTCGATGACCTCCCCCGCGTAGCCCTCGCCGAGGACGAGGCGGGTGGAGGCCACATTGAGACCGAGGCGGAAGAGTGTCGCGACGAGCAGGAGGGACGGGAACACAGAGAAGTCCAGCGGCTTGCGGATGAACATGGTGTTCAGCAGGATCACGAGCGCGAGCAGGATGTTCACGATGATCAGCATGTCGAGCAGGACCGAGGGGACCGGCACCACGAGGAGCAGGACGATGCCGACGACGCCGACGGGGACCAGGAACTTGGGCAGGGATGAGCGCATGCTCTAGAAGCCTCCAGCGGCTGCGGGACGGAAGGGCAGGGTGTGCAGGCCGCGGGCGGCCCCCCTGGTCCTGAGGGACATGACGAAGGCCAGGATGCGGGCCACCTGGTCGAAGTTCTCGAACGGGATCTCCTGGCCGAGTTCGCACGCGGCGTGCAGCGCACGGGCGAGCGGGATGTCGGAGACCATCGGCACCTGCTTCTTCTCCGCCTCCTCGCGGATCTTCGCCGCGATCACGCCGGCGCCCTTCGCGACCACGCGGGGTGCCGACCGCCCCGGCTCGTACTTCAGGGCCACGGCCACGTGCGTGGGGTTGACGAGGACGACGTCGGCCCCGCCCACGGCGGCGATCATGCGGTTGCGGCTCATGGCCAGTTGCCGCGAGCGCCGCTGGGACTTGATGAGGGGATCACCCTCGGAACTCTTGTTCTCGTCCTTGACCTCCTTCTTGGTCATGCGGGTCTTCTTGCGGTTGCGGCGCATGACCACGAGGACGTCGAGGGCGGCCAGCGCGAGCCCGGCGAGGACCGCGGACTGCAGGAGGGCAGCAGCTCCACCGCCGGCGGTGTTGAGCAGGGATGCTACCGAGAGTCCGCCCGCGGCCATGAGCAGGGGCATGAGATTGCGGATCACGACGACGAGGACGAGGGCCACGACGGTGGTCTTGAGCAGGGCCTTTGCTCCCTGCCATAGTGCCTGTCCGCCGAGGATCCGCTTGAGGCCGTTGATCACGTTGAACTGCTCGAACTTGCCGGAGAACTTCTTCACCTGGATGCCGCCCTGCACGGCGGCGGTCCCGAGGACCGCCACGAGCAGCACCACGAGGAACGGCCCGAGGCTCGCTGCGAGCGAGGCTCCGCCGTCGGCCAGGGCGTCGAGCGCCGTCGCCGGGTCGGGATGCGCGATGGTGTCCGCCACCCGCACCAGCTGCTCGGTGGCGGCGTCGGCCGCGCGCGAGATGAGCGACGGCAGCAGGACCGCTGCCGTCCCCACGCCGATCCAGGCCGTGAAGTCCTCGGACTTGGAGAGCTGGCCCTTGGAGCGGACCTCCTTCATCCGCTTGTCGGTGGCCTGCTCGGTCTTCTCGCCGGAATCCGCCGCCATGTCAGCCCACCTCCATCAGGAGCGAGACGGCGTTCTCGGTGAGGGTGGACACCACGCGCGGCAGGGCGACGAACACGATGCCGCCGAGACTGAGGGTGATGAAGATCTTCAGCGGGAAGCCGAGGGCGAAGGCGTTGAGCGCCGGCGCCACGCGCGTGAGGAGCCCGAGTCCGACGTCGGCCAGGAACAGGACAACGATCAGTGGGCCGGCGATCTGGACCGAGGCGAGGAAGAGTCCGGTGACGGCGGTGGCGAGGGCGTCGACCGGCTCGGAGAGATCGAGTCCGCCCCCGAGGGGCAGGGCGGAGAAGGTGCGGACCAGCCCGCCGATGATCAGCTGGTAGCCGTCGGAGGTGAAGAGCAGCGTCAGCGCGGTGAGCTGGAACAGGCGGGCGAACTGCGCGCCGTTGACCATGGACTGCGGGTCGAAGCCCTGGGCCAGGGAGAAGCCACCGAAGAGGTCGATCAGCCCGCCGGCGGACTGGATGGCGGAGAACACCACGAGCACCAGGAAGCCGAGGGCCGCGCCCACCACGAGCTCGAGGACCAGCGCCCCGACATACTGCCCGGTCCCGCCGGATTCGTACCCGTCCGCCACCTGCGGGGAGACGGCGAGCGCGAGCCCGAGCCCGAGCATCGCCTTCACGCGGGCGGGGATGGCGCGGTAGGAGAACGGCGGGGCGATCACGAGGAACGCGACGATCCTGACGCCGGCGAGCATGATGGCCTCGATGCGGGACTGGTCGAGGGTGATGTCCATGTCAGCCGCCCCCGAGCAGACCGGGGATGCGCTCGAAGAGCTCGTGGGTGAAGGCGATCATCTCGGAGATCATCCAGTGCCCGCAGACGAGCAGGGCGATGCACACGGCGGCGGCCTTCGGTACGAAGGAGAGCGTGACCTCCTGGATCTGGGTGATGGACTGCAGCAGCGAGATGGCGAAGCCCACCACGAGTGCGGTCAGCAGCACCGGCGCGGCCAGCTTGGCGGCGACCCAGATCCCCGCGACGCCGATGTCCAGGACGGCATTGGTGTCCACGTCAACCGCCCTGGTAGCTGTTGATGAGCGCGGTGATGATCATGCCCCAGCCGTCCACGAGGACGAACAGGAGGATCTTGAAGGGCAGCGAGATCATGACGGGCGGGAGCATCATCATGCCCATGGACATGAGGGCCGCCGAGACCACGAGGTCGATCACGAGGAACGGCACGAAGATCACGAAGCCGATGATGAACGCGGCCCGCAGCTCGGAGATCATGAAGGACGGGATGAGGGTGGTCAGCGGGACGCTCGCGGCGTCCTGCGGATTGGGTTGCCCGGCGGCCCGCGTCATGAGCGCGAGATCCTCCTGGCGCGTGTGGGCCAGCATGAAGGTCTGCAGCGGGCCGGCGCCGTCCTCGAGTGCCTCGGTGAACGTGGTGGCGCCGTCGAGATAGGGCTGGACGGCGAGGGTGTTGATCTCGGTCAGGACCGGCGCCATGATGAACAGCGACAGGAACAGGGCCAGTCCGGCGAGTACCTGGTTGGGCGGGATGGACGGCAGCGAGAGCGCGTTCCGGGTCATGGCGAGCACCACGAAGATCTTGGTGAAGGACGTCATCATGAGCAGGAGCGCCGGAGCCACGGACAGCAGCGTGATCCCGATGAGGGTCAGGACGGCGGAGCTCGGCTCACCGTTGACGCCGTTGATCTCCACGGACAGGCCGTCGTCGCTGCCGGGTGCTGCGGGCGGGGACGGCTCGGCGGGCGCCGACGGCGCGACCGGGCCGGGGAGGGTGGGGTCCAGCTCACCGGCATGACCGCTGGATGCGCCGAGGAGCACGACGACGACGGCGAGCAGCATCGCGGCGGCCAGGGTGAGCAGCACCCGCGATGCGGTGCCGGGTGCGCGGACGGCTGCCGGGGACGACGTCGTCCTCATCCCGCCCGTCCATGCCGCAGGAAGACTGCGGTCTGCTTCCAGGTGGCCGGGGAGAGGATCGAGCCCTGCAGGGGCGCGGACCGGACCGACCGGGATGCGGGTGTGGCACGCGCGGCACGGGCTGCGCGACGCGTGGCGAACGCCGGCTCCTCGTCGAGGGCGACGCGCAGCGAGGCGGCGAAGTCGGCGTCGGATGAGCGCGCGGCACGGGCCGGTCCTGGCGCGACGGCGGGAACCGGAGCGGCGGGAGCTGCGACGGCGGCGAGCGGTGCCGGGAGGTCACCCGCTCCCGGGACGGACTGCAGGGCGCGCGGTACCGCCGTGGAGTGGAGGACCGCGACGGACTGGTCGGTGACGCCCAGGTAGAAGCGGGTGCCCTCGGCGTCGAGCACCACCACCGAGGCCTTGGCGCCGATCCCCTGCCGAGCCACGACCGAGAGGAGACCCGCTCCGGCACGGTTCCCGTTCAGCTTGGAGACCCGGCGGTGGAGGACGTAGAGCAGCGCGAGGACCACGCCGAGGGACAGGAGCACCCTCAGGCCGAGGACCACGGCGTCCACTACTGGGCGCCGTCTGCGACGTCGAGGATCTGCGTGATGCGCACGGCGTAGTCCTGGTCGACGACCACGACCTCCCCGTGTGCCACGAGCCGGCCGTTGAGCAGCACGTCGGCGGGGGCCCCGGCGGAGCGGTCCAGCTCGATCACGGCGCCCGGTTCCAGGTCGAGCACATCGCGGACGGACATCCGGGTGCGGCCGATCTCCACGGTCATGGCCATCTCCACATTGCTGATGCGGCCGAGGTTCGACGCACCGGCCGAGCCCGAGGAGCGTCGCGGCGCGGCACCCGGACGGGTTCCCCTCAGGCGCACGGCGAACCAGCCCACCGCACCGGAGGGGCCCGCCAGGCGGAACACGGAGGTCTCCGCGTCGCGGAACAGCGCTACGGCGTCCTCCACGGCCGGTGTGCCGAGGACGCCGTCACCGAAGGAGACCGAGGCCGCCTCGAGGGCGGGCACCAGCACATCGGCCGGTGAGACCAGCGGTGACGGCGTGCCGGCCGCCGCGGCCAGCGGTCGGGTGTCGAGCAGGACGACAGCGAGATCGGCCGAGGAGGCTCCCACGAAGGAGGCGACGACGGCGGTGGCGGCGTTCGTGGAGGGGACATCGGAGCCGCTGCAGGGCTCGGCCGTCAGGGGTCCTGGGAGCGGCAGGCGTGCTGCCAGTGACGTTGCGGCCTCGTGCTCGGCGGTGGTGGTAATCATGGTGTGGTGTTCTCCTCGGTGGTCACTACTACGCAGGCAAGGCGGGAGCCGTTCTGGCCCAGGGCCGCTTCACCGAGCCGCTGCCCGCTGACGGCGAGCTCGAAGGGGCGGTGCTGGGGGTGCGGCAGCTTCAGGACGTCCCCGACGGCGAGGTCGAGGATGCGCGAGGGCCGGACCGTGAGCGCGGCGAGCTGCACGGCGACGTCGACCGGCACATGCGCCACCTGCTGCTCGATCAGCTCGCGGGCATCCTCGCCGGTGGCCATGGGATTGGTGTCACCGAGCTGACCGAGCAACAGCTGCGCGGGGATGGCGACGGTGGCCGGGCACGACCGCTCGCCCACCCGGATCTCGAAGGTGCCGACGATCATGAGCTCGGTGGTCGCCGCTGCCTGGGCGAACTGCGAGTTGTACTGGATCGAGTCGATGCTCAGCTGCTGCGTGAGGAGCGACCCGAGCGAGTAGTGCAGCCCCTCGAGCGCATCGTCCATGAGGCGCCGGATGAGCGCCTGCTCGATCTGGGTGAACTTCCGCTCACCGGGCGGGACCGTGCCATGCCCACCGAGCATCGAATCCACCCAGAACAGTCCGGCGGAGGCCGGGAACTGGATCACGGCCTTGTTGGTCTGGTCCGGGATGGCGCACAGGACCATCGCCGTCGTCGGCGGCAGGGAGGCCGCGTACTCGTTGTAGGTGTGCATGGCGACCTGCTCGCTGGTCACCTGCGAGATCACCCGGACCTTCGCGGTCAGCTGCGTACCCCACTGGCGGGCGAATGTCTCGAAGGCGAGTTCGAGGACGCGCGAGTGCTCACGCGCGAGCGTGGTGGGACGGCGGAAGTCATAGACATCCACCGCCCTGGCAGTGCCCGCGGGCACGCCAAAAGAAAGTTGTTCCTGGACCGTCACGCAGTCGACTATCGGTCGGCGTCGTCCAGGTGTTAGCGGATCACTGGGCGCCGGTGATCTCCGGGATGAGGGCGCGCACGCTCTCGGGTTCGTCGGAGTGGACCACGATGTCCACGCGCCGGTTGAGTTCGAGCTCAGCCTTGCTGGTCCCAGGGGCCAGGGGGCGCGATTCACCGTAGCCGATGGCCGAGAGCCGCGGGGACGGGACCTTGCCCGAGTCGATGAGGTGGCGGACCACATTGACCGCGCGTTCGGTGGACAGTTCCCAGTCGAGCGGCCTCGGGACGGAAGCGGGGAGGCGGGCCGTGTGCCCCTCGATCCCCACCTCGTTGGGGATGGTCGCCAGGATGGGCCCCACCACCCCGAGGACTCGGAGGGTCTGGTCGGTCAGCTCGGCGCTGTCCGGGAGGAAGAAGGTCTCGGAGCTGACGAGCCGGATGGTCAGCCCCCGCTCGTCGATGACGAAGCGGACGGCCTCGTCGAGCTCGTCGCCACGGAGCTCGCCGTCGATCCGCTCCTGCAGTGCACGGAGGGACTCGACCTCGGCGATCGCCCGTTCGCGGTCGCCCGCCGGCTCGGCGGCGTCTCCCTTGGCCGAGGGCAGGGGTGACGGCGTCGGTGCTGCGATCTCTGCGGCACCCGGCTCGTCCTTCTGTGTCTCAGGGTCGGCATCCGCGAACGCGGCTCCCCCTGCGAACGATTCGCCCTCGTCGTTGACGCGGTCGGCGGGGACCACGGTACCCTCGGCGGTATCCACGGTGGCCGTCTCCACGGTGCCGAAGCCCGTGGCGAGCGAGGCACGCAACTGCTCGAACTTCTGCTGGTCCACCGAGGACATCGCGTACAGCACGATGAACATGCACATGAGCACCGTGACCATGTCCATGTAGGACGCCATCCAGCGTTCGTCCGGGTGCTCCTCCGCGTGCTCCTGGCCTCGTTTGCGGTGCGGGCGTTTGCTCACGCGGCGGCCTGGCCCTGCTCGGTGATCGCCTCGTCCGAGCCCTTCGCCTTCTTCCCGGCGTCCTTGCCGGCCTTGCCGCTCTTGCCCTGCTCGTGCTGCGGAACCATGGCCTTCAGTCGCTCACCGAGCAGGCGGGGCTGGCTCCCGGCCTGTACCGCGAGGACACCCTCCATGAGGAGGGTCATGCGAGCGATCTCCATCTCGCCCAGGCGCTTGATGCGCGTGCCGATGGGCAGCCAGAGGAAGTTCGCCGAGAGCAGCCCCCACAGGGTCGCGACGAACGCCGCGGCGATCATGGGTCCGAGCTTGTCGGGGCTGGAGAGATTCTCCAGCACGTGGGTCAGCGAGACGACCGTCCCGATGATCCCCACGGTCGGGGCGTACCCACCGAGGCTCGCGAAGAACTTCGAGGCCGTGCGGTTGGTCTGGGAGGCCGACTCGATCTCGTCCTCGAGGATCTCGCGCAGTTCCTCGCCGTCCGTGCCGTCGGCGATGTTCTGCAGCGCCCCGCGCAGGAAGGGGTCCGTGGCGGTGCTGGCCTCCTCCTCGAGGGCCAGGAGCCCCTCGCTGCGAGCCTTCTCGGCGAGCACCACCACGCTGTCGATCGTGTCCTGGGCCGGGACGGTCTTGCCCTTCATCGCCGGCGGTACGGCCTTGACGGCCACGATGAAGTCCTTGAGCGTGCCGCCGGCGATACCGATGGCGAGGGTGGCACCGAAGACCAGGACCATGGGTGCCGGCAGCAGGAGCGCCGAGACACTGGCGTGCTCCAGGGTGATCATCGCGTACAGCGAGCCGAAAGCGATGAGAATGCCGACGATTGTTGCGGGATCCATCAGCTGTTCCTTGGTCGAAGCGGTACGGGCGCAGCAGCGCCATGGCGATCGGTGGGTGGCTCGGGAGTCCCGGCCGGATGGACCGCGCGGACGATCCCGAGCGGCCGCGGGGAGGTGTGGTCCCCGGCGTCGCCGTGCGGGTCGTGGTGGTCCTCGGACGCGAAGCGGGCGAGGGTGATGATGCGCGCCCGGTACGTGGCGATCAGATCGATCACCTCGTCGAGCGACTCGGTGACGATGTACTTCGCCCCGTCGATCATCACCAGGGTGGTGTCCGGATTCTCATGGATGCGCTCGATGAGGTCGGGATTCACCGCGAACTGGCTCTCGTTGAGCCGGGTCACCACGATCATCGGACATCCTGGGGTCGGGACGCCCCGGCGGGGCCTCTTCCGGTCACTGTCGGCAGGTGCTCCCCGATGCGTAAGGCTCGAAGGCGCCCGGCACGCCGTACAGGCGGGACGGCGAGGGGCCACGCCGGCCCCGGGACGCAGGAGGGCCCCTGCTCCCGCACCGGTTCAGGGTGGGGCAGGGGCCCTCGGGTCGGGATCAGCGCTTCAGGTTGGCGAGCTCCTGCAGCACTTCGTCCGACGTCGTGATGATCCGCGCGTTGGCCTGGAAGCCACGCTGGGCGACGATCAGGTTCGTGAACTCCTGCGAGAGATCCACGTTGGACATCTCGAGCGTGCCGCCGTCGAGCGGCCCGAGACCGTTGGTACCCGCAGCGCCGATCTCGCCGTTGCCCGAGTTCGCCGTGGCACGGTAGGCGGAGCCACCGGCCTTCTCCAGGCCGGCGGGATTGACGAAGCCGGCGAGCGCCACGCGACCCAGCGGCTGGCGGCCACCGTTGCTGAAGGCGCCGATCAGGGTGCCGTCCGCCCCGACCGAGAAGGATTCCAGGGTGCCGGCCGTGCGACCGTTGCGCTCCGAGATGGAGACGGTCTTGAGCTCGGCGTAACCGGTCACCGCCGAGAGGTCCACGGCGACGCCTCCTACCGTGATGGCGGATCCCGCGGCGGCCTTCCCATTGGTCATGGTGAGCGTCGTGTTCCCGACCGCTCCATTGCTGTCGCGGCCGCTCACGTTCCAGCCCGCACCGGCCCGGGTGAAGGTCAGCTCCAGCTGCCGCGTGACCCCGTTCGCGTCGTAGGCCTCCTCCACGACCGTGATCGGCTGCGCCGCGTCGGAGGGCAGGTTGCCCGAGACACGGGCCGTCGTCGTGGCCTCAGCCGGCGATACCGCACCCCGTGTGGTCCGCAGATCGCCGAGCGCACCGCCCTCCTGCACCACGCCGTTGACGGCGGGCCAGCCCTGCACGAACGAACCGTCCGGCGTGACCAGGCGCCCCTCGGCGTCGGGCGTGAAGGCGCCGGCCCGCGTGTAGAGGGTCTCGCCGCCCTGGCGGGTGATGAAGAAGCCGTCGCCCGAGATCATCATGTCGGTGGCGCGGCCCGTGGCCTGGGCGGAGCCCTGCGAGAAGTTGGTGATCACGCCGGCCACCTGGACACCGAGTCCCACCTGGGCGGGGTTGGTTCCGCCGAGTGCTTCCTGTGGCGCTCCCGCGCCCTTGGTCAGCTGCGAGAGCGTGTCCTGGAACTGCGTCGCCGAGGCCTTGAAGCCCGTGGTGTTGACGTTGGCGATGTTGTTGCCGGTGACGTCGAGCATGGTCTGGTGCGAGCGGAGACCCGAGATGCCGGAGTAGAGCGAGCGAAGCATGGTGGTGCCTTTCGGTGCGGGAGGGGTGGAGCAGGAGGGTGGGTCGGGGAAGTCTGGTGAAGAGGAGTTCCGTCAGGAGGTGCGGGCGGCAGTCGGTGAGGCCGGTGAGGCCGGTGGGGTCGGAGTCCCGACGCCGGAGACGAGATCGAGGGGGATGCTCTTGCCGCCGATCGTCACGGTGGGGACCGGGCCGCTGTAGGAGACGGCTGTTGCGAGACCCTGCGCGACGACGCCGTCGGCGCCCTCGTAGGAGACCTCGTTGCCGATCAGGGCGGCGGCCGAGGACCGCATCTGGAGGTGGAAGTTCTCCTCGCTGAGCCCGGTCATCTGCGTGATCTTCTCCATCATGGCCAGCTGGGTGGTCTGGCCGATCATCTGGTTCGTGTCCATGGGCGCGCTGGGATCCTGGTTGCGCAGCTGGCTCACGAGCAGCGACATGAAGACCTCGGAGTCCATGGCCTGTTTCTGGCTACCGGCAGGTGGTGTCACGGTGGGGGCGAAGGTCGCGGACGCGACCGGATCGATGGGCATGGGAGTCCTTTCGGGTCAGGCGAAGAGATCGAGGGTCGAGGAGCCGGCTGCCGATCGGCCCGTTCCATGGAGCGGAGCGGGTTCGGGCTCGCTCCGGAGGAAGCGCTGGTTCCCGGGACGAGCGGGTTCCTGACGGTCCTCGGGTGTGCCCGAGCCGAGGTCGAGGGAGGCGAACAGGCCGGACGAGGAGGCTTCCCGTCGGAGCTCGGCCATGGACTGCCTCAGTGCCTCGCGGCCACCGTCGGTGGAGGAGAAGAACTCGATCCTCGTCCCGTCCGCCGAGACGCTCGCCCGGATGGTGATGGGACCGAGATCATCGGGCGCCACGGTGACGGTGATGGTGCTCGTGCCGTTCGGGGCATCGGCCGCAGCCCGGGCGAGCGCGAAGGCCGGGGTGCCGAGCTGGTGCGGCAGCGGGACGTGGGGGCGGGCGGCCGCGGGTGCGGGCGCTTCCGCTGAGGCGGCCGTGGCGGGAGCGGGAGCGGCTGCCTGCTGCGTCATGGGAGCCTGGAGGTCGGACCGGACGGACGGGACCGCCGGGGTATCGGCCGATTCCGCTGCAGGTGACACTCCCCCTCCGGACGCGGCGGGTGCGCCCGCTGCTTCCGGATCCCCTTCCGGAGCGGGAGCCGCGGCAGCCGCAGCTGCTGCTCCCGCCGGGCCGGCAGGAACTGCACGGGTCGGGCCTGTCTCACCCTCGACGACCCTGGCGCCGATCGCTTCCTCCGCTGTGCCGGCGCCGGTCGCTACCTCCGCAGTGCCGGCGGCCGGGGATGTGACTGAGGGCGTCGCGCGTGATGTTCCGGCGACCGCTGCACCGGGTGCCGCGGTGGATCGCGTCGGAGAACCGGTGGCTACGGGAGTGGTCGGGGCTGCTGTGGTTACTGCGCCCGCTCCCGCTGCCTGGGCGCCGCCGGGCACCGTCGCGGCGGACGGAGTGGCGGGCTCCGTCGCGGCGGACGGAGTGGCGGACGGAGTGGCGGGCTCTGCCTCGGCCGAGGGATGCCCGGAGGTCGAATCGGTCGCGGGCAACGACCCGACCGATGTCTGCGCGTCGGTCCAGGTCGCGGGTGAGGTCGCGGGTGAGGTCGTACGGTCCGGCAGCGCCGTGGGGGCTGGTGATGCTGTCCGTCCCGGTGCTGTAGCACCGTCGCCTGCGGCGGCTGACGGCTGTCCCTGCGGTCCGGTCCCGCTCATCCCTGGTGTGGTCGACGAAGAATCGTTCGCGTCCGACGTCGGAGCGGACAGATCGGCCGGCACACTCGCTGCGGCCGCGTCGGCGCCTGCGGATCCTGGCGCCCCTGCAGGGAGTGCAGGGGTGGAGGGCCACGGTGATGACGGTGTCGTGCCGATGGCGGAATCGCCCACAGCAGGAGCAGCCGGGTCCACCGGGGCGGTCGCCTCCGCAGCAACGATCGGCACAGCAACGATCGATCCAGTGGTGACCGGCCCGGGATTGCCCGGCACAGGGTGTCCTACCGCCGGATCGCCGGCCGCGGGAGCACCCATGACCGAGACTGATACCGAGGCGGATGCCTGCCCGGTTGCGGTCGGCGCCGCCTGACTCGTCGTCTGGCCCGTTGTCTGGCTCGTTGTCTGGCCCTGCCCTGCCCCCGTCCGCGCTCCGGATGCCGGCTCGCCCGTCGGCGCGACGTCGGCAGCGGAACCGGCCTCACGACTGCCGCCCTGGAGCCCTGCATCATCAGGGCTCACCTGCCCGGCGCCGGTGCGCAGGCCGGACGTGCCCTGCGCCGCGGGTCCGGCAGGAACTCCGCCGCGGAGCCCCGGGGCCACACCGGCCCGAGCTTGGTCCGCCGTCGTTCCGGGACGGTCCACCGAGGAGCGCCCTGCCCCGACCGCGGCATGCCTGCGGAACGCCTCGCCGAACGACGACGCCGCTCCCGTGTCCCGGGTGCCAACGGCAGGACGATCCGAGCGCAGGGCATCGCGGGACGGCGTGATGGGCAGACCCAGCAGTGGACTCATCGGGCCATGCTCGCGAGGAAGGCGGCCTGGGTGGCGAGTGCTTCGTCGACCGCGGGATCGGACACGAGTGCCGTCGCAGCGGACGCCGGAGCAGGCGCCACGGAGGCCGATCCCCCTGGCAGGATGCGGCGGATGGTGGTGATGTTCGCGTCGGTCTCCCACATGTCTCGCACGGCGACGTTGGACCCGGGCTGCGGGGCATCGATCGCCTTGCCGTCGCCCAGGTACATGGAGACGTGGCCCCCGTCGAAGCTGAACAGGAGGTCGCCGGGCTGCGCCTCGGCGAGGGACGGCACCTGGGTGCCGGCATTCATCTGGTCCCAGGTCACGCGCGGGATCTCGATGCCGATGTCGGCAAAGGCGCGCTGCAGGAACCCCGAGCAGTCGAGGCCCACGGCCGGGTCGGTGCCACCCCACACGTAGGGCACACCCTCGTAGGCCTTGGCCGCCGCGATGAGCCGGTCGGCGTCGGAGGAGGACGGCGCGGGCACGACGTCGGGCGCCGGATCGGCGGCGGGCGCAGGCGCGATCTCCTCCACGACGGCGGGAGCCGTCGCCTCCGCGAGCGCATCGGCGAACAGTTCGCCCGAGGCCACGGCGCCCTTCGAGGTCCCGGCAGGGGAACCGCCGGGTGTCGCGGGGGCGGACGGGGCCGTGCGCGTCGTCGCGCTCGTCGAGGACGTACCCGCGGCAGTGGTCCCGGCGCCTGTCGCGGTGGTCGACGAGGACGCGGCACGGACGGCGGGCGCCGCGAGCATCCCAAGGGTGGACTGGATCTGCTGGACCCGGCTGACGGCGTCGGTCATCATGGCCGTGCCTCCCCGCTCCGGCGACCCGCACCGGTGGTGGCGAGCTCGTCGAGGACCAGCTGCTCCGCACCGATCACGGCGGCGGCTTCGGTGTCGCGATGGCGTTCCTCGAGCTTCTCCAGACCCACGGTCTCGGCACGGGCCGCACGGTAGCGGTCCTGGGCGCGGTCCTGCTCGGACCGCAGCTCGAGCTCGAGCGACTGCAGATCGGCGAGCATGCTGCGGGCCGAGGCCCTGGCCGCGGCCACCGCGTGCAGCGACGCCGACCCGGACGGGTCGAGATCCGTGGCGACGAGGGCATCGCTGACGCCGTCGGTGCGGGCACGCGAGGTCCGGAGGTTCTCGTTGGCGAGCGCCAGAGACCCTGCGGCCTGGTCCTCGCGGAGGTGCCGCAGCCTGAGCAGGCCTGCGAGGGGGAACTGGCGTGTCATCAGATGATTCCCATCGATCGGGTGAGGAGGGTGATGCGGTTCCAGGCGTCGCCGAACGGAGTGCGTTCGTCCATGCGCTGCTGGAGGAAGGCGTTGATCGCCGGTTCGTGGTCCACGGCGGCGTCGACCAGCGGATTGGATCCGCGGTGGTAGGCGCCGACGTCGATCAGGTCCTGTGCCGCCTTGCGTGCGGCGAGGGCCTTGCGCAGCAGGCCGGCGGCCGCAGCCTGCTCGCGGGTGGTGACGCGGGAGGCCACGCGCGAGATGGAGGCGAGCGGGTCGATGGACGGGAAATGTCCGGCGACCGCCAGCTTGCGGTCGAGCACGATGTGTCCGTCGAGGATGGAGCGCGCGGCGTCGGCCACGGGTTCGTTGTGGTCGTCACCGTCCACGAGCACGGTGTACATGCCGGTGACCGAGCCGCGGGCCGCAGTACCTGCCCGTTCGAGCAGTTGCGCGAGCAGGGAGAAGGTGGACGGCGGGTACCCGCGGGTGGCGGGAGGCTCGCCGACGCTCAGGCCGATCTCCCGCTGCGCCATGGCGACGCGCGTGAGCGAATCCATCATGAGCATGACGTCGGCGCCGTCGTCGCGGAAGGCCTCGGCGATGCGTGTGGCCACGAACGCCGCCCGCAGGCGCAGCAGTGCCGGTTCGTCCGACGTCGAGACCACCACGATGGAGCGTGCGAGGCCCTCGGCGCCGAGATCGTCCTCGAGGAAGTCGCGGACCTCGCGGCCCCGCTCCCCCACGAGGGCGATCACGGACACCGCGGCGTCCGTGCCGCGCGCGATCATGGACAGCAGTGAGGACTTGCCCACACCGGAGCCGGCGAACAGGCCCATGCGCTGGCCCCGGCCCACCGTGGTGAGGGTGTCCATGACCCGGACCCCGAGCTGCAGGGGTTCGGTGATGCGGGTGCGTTCGAGAGCGGCCGGAGGAGTATTGCCCAGCGATACCCAGGCGACGTCGGTCAGCGGACCCCGCCCGTCGATGGGCCGGCCCACGCCGTCGAGCACCCTGCCCAGCAGGCCGGGACCCACCGGGACCAGGAGCGGGGATCCCTGGGTACGCACGGGTGCCCCTGCCTGGATACCGGAGAGATGGGCGAAGGGCATGCAGCGCAGCCCGGTGAGGGAGGCGGCGACCACCTCGGCCTCCACGGGCGAGGTCTCCCCGATGGTGACGACGTCGCCGATCGCGCAGTCGAGGCCCACCACGTCGACGCCGAGGCCCACCACGGAGGCCACGCGGCCCACCCGCTGGGGTGCGGCGGCGGCCCGGGCGAGCTGCAGGATGCCGTCGAGCGTGCGGTCGGGTGCCAGGCTCATGCCGGGTCACCCGATCCCAGGGCGTCGCGGACACGTGCCAGCGCCGTGCCGAGCCGGGCGTCGAGGTGTCCGTTCGGGCACTCCGCCACGGCGTCGCCGCGCTGCAGCGAGCCGTCGGCGACGAGCGTGAGCCCGGCGGGGACCTCCGTGGACGGGATCTCGGCCAGATCGGCGGGATGGAGCCGCACGGCCCGTACCTCCTCGCCGTCGGCCGCACCGAGGGCACGCGCCACGGCTGCACGTGCTGAGGACGGCCCGTCCTGCAGCGCCTGTCCCAGCAGTGCCTCGGCGATCTCGAGGGCCGCATCGAGGATGCGGGTCCTGGCCTCGGTGAGCGACGGGGCGCTCTGCCGCTCGAGCGCACGCGCGGCGGCGTCGAGCACGCTCACCCGACCGGCGAGGCGCTGTTCGGCGTGACGACGCTCGGCCGCGCGGTCGAGGTCCATCCGGGTCTGCTGCTCGGCCAGTTCGAGGCGAGCGAGCGCCAGGCCGTCGGCGTAGCCCGCCGCGTGGCCACGGGCCGCAGCCGTGTCCTGTGCCGCCTTGCCCGAACCGGGGCCGAGCAGCGGGAACGAGAAGGGAACGAGCGCTTCAGTCGACATACTCGTCCTCGTCCCCACGCTGGATGGTGATGGTGCCCTGCGCCTCGAGATCGCGGATGGCGCGCACCACCTCGGCGCGTGCCTCCTCCACCTGGGAGACACGCACCGGGCCCACGGCGCGGAGCTCGTCGTCGAGGATCTCCCTGTTGCGCTCGGAGACATTGGCGCGGATCACGCTTATCACGGCTTCGGCTGCGCCCTTCATGGCAAGTGCGAGCACCGCGGAGTCGATGCCGCGCAGCACCTGCTGGACGTCGCGGCGTTCCAGGTTCACGATGTCCGCGAAGGTCAGCATGCGGGCTCGCACCTGCTCCGCCAGGACAGGGTCGCGGATCTCGAGGCCGTCGAGCAGCTCGCGTTCGGTGCTGACATCGGAGCGGTTGATGATGTCCACGAGCGGCTGGATGCCACCGATCGCCGTCGTGCCCTGTCGCGGGGCGGCCACGGCCCCGGCCCTGACCCTGATGCTGTCCGCGACCACGGAGACGGCCTCGGGTGTGGCCGAGCCCATGGTCGCGATGCACTGTGCCACGTCGGTGCGGCTTGTGGGCAGCAGCCCCGTGAGCACGGTCGAGGCCTGGTCCGGTCGCAGGTGCGCCAGGACCAGGGCTATGGTCTGGGGCAGCTCGCCCTCGAGGACACTCTGGATCTGGCCGGGCTCCACCGACTCGAGGAACTCGAAGGATTTTCCGGCAGCGGTCGAGGCGAGGCGTCCCACCAGGCCCGCGGCACGCTCGGCGCCGAAGGAGGACTCGAGGAGGCCGATGGCGATCTCCATGCCGCCGCGGGTGCGGCGTCGGCCGCTCGTGGCCATCTCGTGGAACTCCACGATCGCTTCCTCGGCCGCCGCCGGCTCCACACGCTGCAGGCGTACGATCTCCGCGACGATCTCCTCGGCCTCCGACTCCGACATCTGCCGGAGCACCTCGGCGGCGCGCCCCTGGTCCAGCTGCATGAGGACCATCGCGGCCTTCTGCGTTCCCGAGACAGCGGTGCGCACTATGGTGCTCATACGCTCTGCCTGTCATCCATCATGCTGCGCAGGTACTCCGCCGTCTTGGCGGGGTCCTCCGAGGCGAGCTGGTCGATGTCCGAGCGCATGCGCTGCAGCTCGGTGTCGGCCGAGGCTGCCTGCAGGGCGCTCTGCACGGCCCCGACGTCGATCGAGGTGGTGTTCGGCGCAGGCTCGATGGGGCTGATGAGGGCCACCGCGGGGTCGAGGGCGGGAGCACTCGGCGCGGGGATGGCCGGGTAGACGCCCTGCAGCTCACCGAGGTCCAGGGGTTCGCGCCGCTGGCGGCGCGAACGGCGGGCGTAGACGATCAGGACGATGATCGCGACGAGCAGGATGGCCGCCACGATGGCCAGGGTCCGGATCAGCTCCGCACGCTGCGCTTCGGCCAGGGCCTTGTCAGCCTCGGCGAGGGCATCCGCAGCCGCCTGCGCGTCGGCGTTGTTGAACCGCAGCTCCTCGACCGTGACGATGTCGCCCCGCGCCGCATCGATGCCCGCGGCGCTGGAGACCAGATCCGTGAGGGTCGCGACATTCAGATTGGCGGTGGCGCCCTGGTTGACCGCCACGGAGATGGTCTGCCTGTTGATGCCGCCGGCCGGGACGATGGTGGACTCCGTGGTCTTGTTCACGGCGTTGTTGCGCGTGCTGGTCTCGGAGTTGAACGTCCCGTCGCCGTTCGCGCCGCCCTCCGGCACGGCGATGTTGTCGGGGCCGAGGACGCCGGCATTGCCACGACCTGCTCCCTCGTACGCCTCGGTGGTGCTCGATTCGTTGAGGGCGGGGCCGTCCTCCGGCGTGGAGAAGCTCTCCTCCACACGCTCGCCGCTCTCGAGCTTCATGTCCGCGGCGACGACGACGGTCGCGTTGCCCACCCCGACCACGCGGTCGAGCATCGTCTGCACGGAGGCCGCGACGCGCTTCTCGTAGTCGGAGGCCTGCTGGTCCGAGCCGCCGGTTGCTCCGACGCCGACGGCGGAGAGCACCGTGCCCTGGGCGTCGATCACGGCGACGTCGGAGGCGTCCATGCGGTCGATCGAGGCGGACGTCAGATGCGTGATGGCCTGGACCTGGCTGCTCGAGAGCGTGGTGCCGGGCGTGGTCTCCACGAAGACGGAGGCCGTCGGCTTGCCCTGCTCGGCCACGAACACGGTGTCCTCGGGGATCGCGAGCCGCACGGTGGCGGTCTTGACACCGTCGATCGCGGACACCGTGGCGGCCAGTTCGCCCTCCAGGGCCCGCTTGTAGGTGGTGGACTGCTGGAACTCCGAGGAGGTGACCCCCATGTCGTCGAGCAGGGAGTACCCGGCGGTGGACGACGACGGCAGGCCGGCGGAGGCCGCCTTGATCCGCTGGTCGTACACGGCGGTCTCGGGGACCATGATGGTCCCGCCGCCGTTGCTCAGCTCGTAGGGGACGCCATCGGTCTGCAGCTGGTCCACGATGGTGCTGGCGTCCTCACCGCTGAGCCCCGAGAACAGGGGCGTGTAGGAGGGCTTGGACAGCCAGGAGGTGAGGGCGATCCCACCGAGGAGCAGCACGGCGACGCCGATGATCGCGATGGTGCGCTGGGCTACGGTGAAGCTCTTGACGGCGTCCCCGAGACGGGTGGCGGCGTTCGACATCGGGCTGGGCATCAGGCCTGCATCCTCATGATCTCGTTGAAGGCGTCAACGCCCTTGTTCCGGACGGCGGCGACGAGTTCGAGCGTCACCTGGGCGCGCGTCGAGGCGATCGTCGCGTTGTGGATGTCGCTCAGGTCGCCCGTGACGGCCTGGATGGCGAGTTCGTTCGAGGACGACTGCACGGACTGCAGGTTGTCCACGGCCGAGGTGAGCGAGGTTGCAAAACCCTCACCACCGGCGCCGGGGGCGGCGCCTGCCGCCGGCAGGTAGGAGGTCGCGGCGGGCTGGATGGCACCGAGTGCGGGAATGGGCATCAGGAACGTCCGATCTGGAGGGCGGCCTCGTAGGTTGCCTTGGCGCGGTCGACGACGGCGGCATTGGCCTGGTAGCCGCGCTGGGCCATGATGAGCTGGCCCATCTGGGCGCTCATGTCGATGTCCGGGTAGCGGACGTACCCGGCCTCGTCCGCGAGGGGGTGGGAGGGTTCGTGGACCATGCGGCCCTCCGCGCTGCCGAACTCGGCGCCGGCCACGTAGGCACCCTGGCCGTTGCCGTCGGCCCGGGCCGTGATGTAGCGCTGCTGGAAGGCAGCGCCGTCGGTGGCGGTCACGGTGTTCGCGTTGGCCATGTTGTCGGCCACGGCGTCGAGCCACTTGCGATGGAGGGTCAGGCCCGTGCCGGAGATCCCGATGGCGTCGAAGGTCATCAGGAGGTCCTGAGGGCTGCGCGGATGCTGGTGAAGGGACTCTCCACGGCCCGGGCCGCGAACTGGAAGCGGAGCACGGTGTCGATGTTCGAGAGCGTCTCGGTGTCCAGGTTCACGTTGCTGCCGTTGAGCCGCGTCGGCTCGAGCGAGGTCTCGGTGGTGGCCTGCACACTGCCTCCCCCCACGGAGACAGAGCGCGCCAGGGCGTCCTCGAAGCTGACCCGCTCGGCGTGGAAGCCGGGCGTGTTCACATTGGCGATGTTGTTCGCCGTGACGCGCTGGCGCAGGGCCAGCCCATCGAGGGCGCTTCGCAGGGCGAGCGAATGTACGGAATCGAGCACGGCGGCAGAACCTTCTCCAGGCAAGGCTGAGCGGCCGATCCATGGCCTGCGGGTGAGCTATCCATGCTCACCGGGGACTATCGGATGCCTACCGGTAGGTGGTTAGGAGCTACCGGGAAGGACTTTCAGCCCGTGGTGTCCACATAGACGGACGCCTGCTGCGGCAGTGTGGCCGCGCGCACCGATCCGACGGCGGTGCGGTGACGCCGCAGTGTCGCGAGTTCCCCGCCCAGGTGCACCAGGGCGACACGCTGGCGCTCGTGGATCCGCAGGGCGCGTTCCAGCAGGTCCGACGGAACAGGGCCGGTGAGATCCGCCGGGCTCCAGTCGCCGAGGGCAGGGGCCTGCCCCACGGGTGCGGAGGATGAGAGGCTTGCCACGATGGCGCCGTCGACGGCGGCCTCCAACTCGTCGAGGACGGAGGTCCAGGCCGCGTGATGCTCGTCGTCAGCCGACACCGAGCACTCCCACCGGCTGGAGCGCCGTCGTGTCCGTGGGCGGCAGTGCCTGGCCGGTAGCGGCTGCCTCGTGCCAGGCCTGCCGCAGGGGCTCGAGGATCTGCGCGCACTCCGTCGTCTTGTGCCGGTCCCGGGTGGTGTTGGCCTCGACGAGGGTCTGGCGCACATACGTGTAGAGGGACATGAGTCCGTCGGCTCCGTCCCACACATCGGTCCGCAGCGAGGACATCAGCTCCGCGAGGATGTCCTGGGCGTGGAGGAGATTCGCGGAGGCCACCGGCCAGTCCTGCGTCTCCTGTGCGACACCCGCCCGCGCGAGATCGAGCAGCAGCCGGTCGTAGAGCATGGTGAGCAGGCCGGCGGGCGTGGCCGAGAGCACGGCGTCCTGCACGTACTGTGACCGCTTGGCCTGATAGCCGTTCAGCTGCAGCATCAATTACTCCTGGAGGGGATGGTGGCGAGTTGGGAGGAGAGCCAGTCGCCCTGGGACTGCAGCTTGGACAGCTGGACCTCGAGCGCGGCGTAGGTGCGCTCCAGGGTGGCGCGGCGCTTGTCGAGGGACAGGTCCATCGAGGCCACGCGGTCGTTCATGGACCGGACGCTCGACTCCTGGCTCTGGATGCGCCGGGTGAGATCGCCGTCGAACTTGTCGGAGGCTGCCTTGCCCGCATCGGCGACGCGGGCAGAGAGACGGGTCAGCGCGTCCTTGACCTGGTCGGGATCGGCTGCCAGGGCGGCTGCGAATTTCTTCTCGTCGAACTCCACGGTGCCGGATCTGGTGAGATTGATCCCCAGCTCGGCGGTGGAGCGGCCGTCCACCGGGCCGGTGGCGGCGGTCAGGACCGACTGCGCGATGCCCCGGACGGCGCTGTCACCCGTGAATCTGCCCGAGGTGGGCGCTGCACTCGCGGTGGCACCGGGCGTCACCCTCGTATTGGCGGCGACGAAGGAGAGAACACTCTGCAGGGAGTCCACGAGCTCCTTGGCCAGCTTCGTGGTGCCCTCGGTGTCAGCTCCGACGGTGATGGAGACAGGGTCGGTACTCACCTTCGCGGCGGTGACCGTCACGCCCGGGAGGAGATCGGCGAAGGTGTTGGACGACGACGTGACGACCTGCTCGGCCGTCGACCCGCCCCAGAGCACGAGCTCGGCGTCCTGGGCGGTGCGCACCGTCGCGGCACCCGGCTCGGCGAAGAGATCCGTGGAGGGATCTGCCGCTCCGCGGAAGACGCTGAAGCCGTTCTCCGCTCCCGGCTCCGTGGCCGTGAACTGCAGGCGGTACTGCTGCACGCCGTCCACCTTGCCGGCGGTGACCTTCGTGGCCGTGATGCCGGCGCCGGCCTTGTTGACGGCCGCGACGACGTCGTCGAGGGACCCGGTGGTCTGCACCTCGGTGGTGGTACCGTTCGCGGCCCGGATGGTCAGCGTGGAGGCCTCGGCGGAGAAGGCGGTCATGGCGCCGGTGACGGAGCTCTGCGCCTGTGCGAGCTGCCGCACGGTGAAGTCGAGGGATCCGGCCCGGGCGGTGGAGGCGGCGGTGACACTTGCCGCGTCGCTGCTGCTCGTCGCGGTGAAGAGATCGAGCGCCTGGGGCTTCGCGGTCTTCGTGGCGAGCTCGGTGAGGGCGCCGAGACGCGTATTGAGTTGCTGGAGCGAGGTGATGAAGCCCTGCGTGGAGGAGGCCTTCGCCTTGAGCATGGCCTGCGGCCGGGCCTCGACCTGCATGAGCTGGCCGATGAGCTCCTTGGTCTTCAGCCCGCTGGCGATGCCGTCGATGGAGAACGCCATGGAAGTGCCTCTCGTATGGGGCTGGAACTGGGGAGCCGGGATACTGCGGAGAGGCAAATGCACGGTGGCAGGACCGTCGGTCCAGGATCAATCCCGCCACCGTGCACTTTCGCCTACATTCCCACCGTCTAGCGGAGGAGCTGAAGGACACCCTGGTTCATCTGGTTGGCCTGCGCGAGCATCGCGGTACCGGCCTGCGAGAGGATGTTCGAGCGGGTGAAGTCCGCCATCTCCTTCGCCATGTCGGTGTCCGAGATGCGGGACTTGGCCGCCGAGAGGTTCTCCTGCGAGACGTTGATGCTGTTGATCGCGGACTCGAAGCGGTTCTGCACGGCACCGAGCTCGGAGCGCGTCGTGGAGACACCCTTGATGGCGGTGTCCACGGCAGCGATCGTGGTGAGTGCGTTTGCCGCAGAATCGAAATCCAGGGCGCCGATCGTGGTCCCGAGCGTCGAGATGTTGGCTCCCGAGAGGTCCACGCCGATCTGGTCGTTCGCCTCGACGCTTCCTGCACCCACCTGGAACTTCAGATCGGCAGTGCCGTCCAGCAGCTTGATCCCGTTGAAGTTGGTCGAAGCACCGATCCGGGTGAGTTCCTCGGATAGCGCCGTGACCTCGGTCTTGATGGCCGTACGAGCATCCGCGTTGTTCGAGTCGTTACCGGACTGGACCGCCAGGTCACGGACTCGCTGCAGGATGCTGTGGACCTCGGTCAGCGATCCTTCAGCGGTCTGCACCACGCTGATGCCGTCCTGGGCGTTGCGGGCTGCAACTCCCAGTCCACCGATCTGCGAGCGCAGGCCCTCGGAGATCGCCAGGCCGGCGGCGTCGTCGGCTGCACGGTTGATGCGCAGGCCGCTGGAGAGCTTCTCCAGCGACTTCGAGACGTCGTTCTGGGTGTTGGAGAGATTGCGGTACGCGGTGTTTGCTGCGGTGTTGGTGTTGATCTGGAAACCCATGATGTATTCCTCCGTGAAAGGGTTGCTTGCGCCGGCCCGTCCATGGGCCAGCACCAGGAGCTATCGGTCTGCGCCCCGGGGCGTGTTAGGAATCGATGGAAGTATTTTTTTCCAGGACGGCCAGACGCAGGCTCGACCAAGTTTTCGCCGTGGGTTGGGTCGCGGTGCGGCATCCTCGGTCCCCTCGGCCCGGCATGGCCCTATGCTCATGCTGTTGTGATCAGATTCCTGATCCTGTGGACAAGGGAGTGCATGGTGGGTGCTGGTGCCCGTGGAGCCGATCAGGACGACGCGGGACGCGCCGGGGTCTCCCCCCGTCTGGTGATCGCGCTGGGCCTCCTGGCGCTGGTCTGCGGAGTCGTTCTCCTGATCGGTGATCCGGACAGTCCCGATCTGCGCGGTGCCTGGCTGGGGGTCCTCACCCAGCTCGCCGCCGTCGTCGTGTGCGTCCGCGCTGTCGCCCGGACGCGGCTGACCCGGTGGCAGGTGGTCCTCGGCACGGCCGCCATCGTGGTCTACACCGCCGGCGACATCGCCTATCTGGTGCTGCTGGACGGACAGCGTGCCCTCGGCGTCCTGTCCGTGGCGGACGGGGCACATGCCACCTTCTACCCGCTGATGCTCGGCGCCCTCGCCCTGACCATCCGCAAACTCAGGGGTGTCGCCTGGCCGGTGCTGGTGGACAGCATGGTGGGAGCACTCGCTGCGGCAGCTGTCATGGCCCTGATCCTCGCTCCCGTCCTGCAGGCGGGGGAAGCCGGCGGCACCACGTTCGGCCTGGTCACCACCGTCGTCTATCCACTTCTCGATCTGCTGCTGATCACCGCCATCGGCGGTCTGCTCTCCTCCCGGGGACTCCATCTCGGGCCCCGCTGGCCTTTGCTGGTCGCCGGGCTGATCCTGTTCTGCGCCGGGGACATCGCCTTCGCCCTGGACAGGGATGCCTACATGGTCGGGTCGATCGTCGACGCCGGGTGGGTCCTGGGAATCGCCGGGATCGCCGCCTGGATCGACGGCGTCGCGGGGGCCGGTCCGGCGTCAGCGCAGCAGGACCGCCGCGCGCCGGCCCTGCCCACCCTCATGGTCTCCACGACGTCGGCGCTCGCGGTGCTGGTCATCGGATGCCAGCTGCCCATCCCGCTCCTCGCCCAGATCCTCGCCGCGCTGAGCCTCTTGCTGGCAGCCGTACCCCTCGTCTTCAGGAACCGGATGCTCGTGGTCCTCGCGTCCACGGACGAACTGACGGATCTGCCGAACCGCCGGGGCCTGGTCAGGGAACTGACCGGACGGCTGCGTGCCGGTCGCCCCGGCGCCCTGCTTTTCCTCGACCTCGATCGCTTCAAGGACGTCAACGACGCCCTGGGTCATACCGTCGGGGATGCCCTGCTGGTGCAGGTCAGCCAGCGCTTCGCGGGCCGGCTCAAGAGCGGGGATTTCCTCGCGCGGCTGGGCGGGGACGAGTTCGCGGTGTTCCTCGATGGTGCAACCCGGAAGGAAGCCATCACATCGGCACTCCGGCTGGAGGCATCACTCGAGGACCCGATCGAGATCGGTACGGCGTCCCTGAAGCTCAGCGTGAGCATCGGCATAGCGCGCACCCCTGAGAACGGCACGGATATCACCCTGCTGATGCGCAAGGCCGACATCTCCATGTTCCGTGCCAAATCCACCCGCAGCGGACATCATCTCTACAGCGCGGCGGACGACGACGGCGGGGCGCAGAAGCTCGAGCTGCTGCGGGATCTCCGGACCGCCCTCGCGGAGGAGCAGTTCGAACTGCACTACCAACCCAAGGTGCATCTCGCCGATGGCCGCGTCACCAGCGTCGAGGCACTGCTCCGGTGGAACCACCCGGTGCTCGGACAACTTCCGCCCGTGTCGTTCCTGCCCCTGGCCGAGGAGTCCGGGCTGATGCCCGACCTCTCGACGCTCGTGCTCAAGCGCGCCGTGGCACGGGCCACGCAGTGGCGGGCCGAGGGACACGCGATCAGCGTCGCGGTGAATCTGTCTGGTTCCAGCATCCAGGAGAGTCTTCCCCGCCAGATCCGTGGGCTCCTCGAACGGCACGCCCTGCCGGCCGAGTGCCTGATGCTCGAGATCACCGAGGGGATGCTGATGACCAGTCCGGCCTACACCGCCGGCATCCTCCAGAAGCTCCGCACCGCCGGCATCCAGATCTCCGTGGACGACTTCGGCACCGGGTACAGCTCGCTGGCCCACCTGCGCGATCTCCCGGCCGATGAACTCAAACTCGATCGCTCCTTCATCACCGACATGCGCACCGATACTCGTGCCCTCGGCCTGGTGTCCTCGATCGTCGAGCTGGCCCACAGCCTGGAGCTGCGCGTGGTGGCCGAAGGTGTGGACAACGAGGAGACCCGGCTGGAGCTCCGGGCCATGGGCTGCGACCTCGCGCAGGGCTTCCACTTCACCCGGCCACTGCCCGCCGCCGCCGTCGTCCCCTGGCTCACCGCCGCCCGGGTCCCCGACGCGCTCGTGGCCGTCGCGCCCCGGCACCCGGGCCTGCCGTGAACCGTCCTCAACGTCCTCTCAGGTAGCCCCGCTAGTTTCGCTGGTATCCGACCCAGCAGCGAGGAACCCCATGCTCGATACCTTTTTCGGTCTTCCCGTCCACGCACTGATCGTCCACGCGACCGTCGTGATCGTCCCTGCAGCCGCCGTCGCCGTCCTCCTCGCAGCGCTCTGGGGTCGGTTCCGATCCTGGGCCCGATGGGGACCCTTGGCACTGGCCGTCACGGCCGCGATCCTCGCGCCGCTCAGCACGTCCTCCGGGGAGAATCTCCAGAACCGCGTGGGCAACAGCGCCCTCATCGCCGAACACAGTGAACTCGGGGACATGCTGATCTGGTGGGCCATCCCGGTAGCTGTGCTCGCCGCGGTGGGTTACTGGCTGCACAGCTTCAGGGGAGGCCGGAGCGGACGCACCGGCCACAGTGCCCCGCGCGCGGTGTCCGCACTGACAGCTGTGGTCACCGTGGCGGTGTCCATCGGCATGCTCGTCCAGGTGGTCCTGATCGGACACAGCGGAGCGGAAGCAGTCTGGTCGGACTCCGCGGCCTCCGCGATCAGCACCACCGTGCCGGGGCAGCCCGCCTGAGCAGGCCGTCCCGGGGCAGGATCACCAGGTGCTGTCCTGACGCGTCACCGCGTCGTAGCCGCCGTCGAGGAAGATGACCTGCCCGCACAGGTGGGTGTTCTCCTCGCCGGTGAGCCAGGTGAGCAGCGCCGCCGCCGTCTCGGGAGGGAAGGGCCCGTTGAGGGGCATGGGCACCTGCTTGTCGAGCTGCTCGCGGCCGGCTTCGGTACTGACCAGCTCCGCCGTCATGGGGGTGAGGACCACTGCAGGTGCGATCGCGTTCAGGGGGATGTCCGCGCCTGCCCACTGTTCCGTCGGGGCGTTGAGACGGATCCAGCGGGCGAGTGCCTGCTTGCTGGTGGAGTAGATCTGGTAGCCGTTGCCGTCGTCGGCCAGCTCCTGAGCGCGGGTCAGTGCTGCGGCCTCGTCCCCGTCGAGGCAGGCCTCGAGCAGGGCGGTGTCGTGGGGTTGCAGGGAGGCCATCGAGGCGACCGCCGCTGCCCGGGGCGCCTCCGAGCGCTTCAGCAGGGGCTGGAGGGACTCCAGGGTGGCGACTGCCCCGAAGTAGTTCACCAGGACCGTTGCGGGGATGGGTGCGTTCATACCGGCCACGGCGAGGACCGCGTCGATGGAGCCGTCGCTGAGCCGGGTGACTTCCCTGGCCATCTCGGCGCGGCCCTCCTCGGTGCTCAGGTCGGCGGTGATGTCCGCTCCGCGCAGATCGACGCCGATCACGCGGTGACCGTCCTCGCGCAGGCGGGTGGTGGTGGCTTCGCCGATGCCGGAGCCGGCTCCGGTGACTACGTAGGTGCGGGTCATGGGGTGTCTCCTAGGTTTTCTGCGCCGCGCTGAAGCGCAGTGCGTCGGTGTGGAATCTGGTGAGCAGCTGGGCGAAGGTGTCGCGTTCAGCCTGGGTCCACTCGGCCTGGATGGCGTGCATCATCCGATCGCCGGCGTCGACGAGCCCCGCCACGACCCCCTGGCCCTGATCGGTCAGGCGGAGAAGCCCTGCGCGGCCGTCAGCGGTGTCGGCACTGCGCTCGATCAGGTTGTCCTGACCCAGGCGGCGGGTGATCTTGCTGACGTTGGACGCTCCCACGCGTAGCTTCAGGGCGAGCACCGAGGGGCGCAGTTCGCCGTGTCGGCCGAGCAGGGTCAGCGCCGTGACGGAGCCGGCATCCATCCCGGGAGCCGCATCGTCGGTGAGGGTGGTGATGAAGTCGCTGGAACCCCACAGTGCGAAGACCTCGAGCATGGCCGCGAGTCCGGCCGAGCGGTATCCGAGCGGCGCTCCGACGTCGGGCTCTCCGGCCTGTGCCGGCGGATCGGAACTCATCACTACTCCCCTGTCGTCGAACCTCCATCCTACTCCATTTACTGTCCTGACGACAGTACATAGGCCTGGTTCGACGACGTCGACCGGCACAGCTGCGTGCAGGCGAGGAGACGGTGGAGGTTCCGCGAGGCCCGGTCGTGATGATCGCATCGGCACTTTCGCTCATGATCCGTTATGTTGCCGGTAGCTTCACGGCTCAGCTATCGTGCCTTGCTTTCCCTCTGCCACGAAGCGATACCCCATTCCCGTCTCGGTCAGTAGGTGCCGGGGCGCGCTCGGATCCGGCTCGAGCTTCTTGCGGAGCTGGCGGACATACAAGCGGAGATAGCCGGTGTCACGGATGTGCTGGGGCCCCCACACCTCCGTCAACAGCATCTCCTGCGTCACCAGCCGCCCGGAATTCACCATGAGTGTTTCGAGCAGACGCCACTCGGTGCGGGTCAGATGGATATCGGTACCGTCAATGGCCCTGACCACTGATTTCGCGACGAAATCCACACGGACGTTTCCGAAGCTCGCGCCCGCCTCTTCCTGTGCGGGCAGGCGCCGCCGCGTCAGTGCACGCACCCTCGCGAACAACTCATCGGTGAGGAAGGGCTTGGTCACGTAGTCGTCCGCGCCGGCATCCAGGGCCTGCACCTTGTCGATCGAGTCCATCCGCCCGGAGATCACCAGGATGGGCACCGAACTCCAGCCGCGGAGTCCGTGGATGACGTCGATACCACTCAGTCGCGGCATCCCCAGATCCAGCAGCACGATGTCGGGATGATGCTCGGCCGCGCGCCGGAGGGCAGCGGCGCCGTCCTTGGCCGTGACGACGTCGTAGTCATACGCCGTGAAGGTGATGCTCAGGGCCCGGAGGATCTGAGCATCATCATCGGCTATGAGGACCTTCATGGTGCGGCCACACCTCTACTGCCCGACACGTGAGTGTCCGCCCGCTGTTGGTGCTGGAGGGATACCACGGAGGTAAGTCCGCCGCCAGGGGTGTCCTCGAGCGTCAGACGACCCCCCATACCCTCGACGAAGCCTTTGGCCAACGCCATCCCGAGTCCGAGCCCGGCATCGTTGTCGGTGTCACCCAGCCGCTGAAAAGGCAGAAGTACCTGCTCCTTGCGATCATCCGGGATCCCCGGGCCCCGGTCGATGATGCGCAGTTCCGCCCTGCCGCCGAAGTCGCTCACCGACAGGACAGGCGGTTCACCGTCGCCCGAGTAGTGGGAGGCATTCGACAGCAGATTCACCAGGACCCGCTGCAGTAGGACGACATCGGCCAGGAACAGCGGCGACTCGACGGGAAGCTCCAGTTCAATATCACCCGGCCCCAGACCCAGCTCCTCAAGAGCAGGCAGGATGACGTCCTCCGCCCGTATGGGCTCCAATGCCACGCCGAGCACCCCTGCCTGGATACGGCTGGCATCGAGCAGGTCGGTGACGAGGTTCGAGAGAGTCCCGAGGCTCTCCTGTGCAGTCTCCAGCAGCGCAGCCTGCTCCTCCGGGGTGAAGGTGATGTCGGCTGATCCAAGACTCGTAACGGCGGTGGTTGCTGCGGTGAGGGGTCGACGGAGATCGTGTCCGACCGCGGCCAGCAGTGCCGTGCGGACGCGATCGGCCTCGGTCAACGGGCCAACCTCGCTCGCAGTGCGGAAGAGTTCGCGATACTCGAGAGTGGCATCGATCTGGGCTGTGATGACGGCGAGCAGCCGTCGGTCCGCTGCCGCCAGCCCACGGCCATGAAGTTCGAGGACAGCGCGTTCGCCGATCGGGACGCTGACCGGGTAGACCGCCGTGAGCGGAGGCGGCGGCGCCGTCGTGTCCTCACACAGGAGGGTTCCATCGGTTCCCCGAAGCCGGGCAGCGTCAAGTCCGAAAGCTTCCCGGGTACGGGCCACGAGCGCCTGCAGGGCGTCCTGACCGCGGAGGACACTGCCCGACACGGTCGCGAGCAGCTCGGACTCGGCAGTCGATCGCGAGGCCGCACGGGTGCGCCGTGCAGCTTGGTCGACAACGTAGCTGACCAGCACGGCGTTGATGCTGTAGAGGGCAAGGGCCATGAAGTGCGCGGGCTCGCCGATGGTCAGCGTCAGAACCGGTTCGATGAGGAAGTAATCCAGGGTCAGTCCGGACAGGACGGCGGCGAGGAGTGCGGGCCAGATCCCACCGATCAGGGCTACGACGATGACGAGCAGCTGGTAGCTGAGAACGTCTCCGGTGATGGAGTCCTCGCTCCGGAACGCGGTGAGCACGATCGTCAATAGCGGACCGCTGATCAATGCGACGATGGCACCGAGCACACGACGCCGCCAGGAGAGGGCGCCACCGGCATGCGGCAGTGCGAATCTGCTTCCGGCGGAGGCATGGTTGACGATGTGCACGTCGATCTCGCCGGACTCACGGATGACCGTGGCCCCGATCCCCGGGCCGGTCAGGAGCGCGGCGAGGCGCGATCGTCGGCTGACCCCGATGACCAGCTGGCTGGCATTGGCACCCTTCGCGAAGTCGACGAGCGCCGTCGACGTCTGATCACCAACCACCTCGTGGTAGGTTCCGCCGAGTTTCTGCACGAGGGCACGTTGGGCCGCCAGCTCGGCCGGGTCGGTATCCCGCAATCCCTCCTGATTGGTGACGTGCACGGCCAGTAACTGCCCTCCCGTGGATCGGGAGGCGATCCGGGCACCGCGTCGGAGCAGCGTATGCCCCTCGGGGCCGCCGGTCAGTGCGACGACGACCCGCTCGCGGGCTTCCCACTTGTCATCGATGCCCTGTTCGGCGCGGTAGCGCTGCAGTGCACTGTCGACCTCGTCGGCCAGCCAGAGCAGCGTGAGTTCACGCAACGCGGTGAGGTTGGCCACCCGGAAGTAGTTGGACAGCGCCGCGTCGATCCTGCCCGAGGGGTAGATACTGCCACCGGCCAGCCTCCCCCGCAGGGCTTCGGGCGCGAGGTCCACCACCTCGACCTGCGCGGCGCGGCGCAACACCTCGTCCGGTACGGTCTCGCGGTGGGGTACTCCGGTGATGCGTTCCACGACATCGTTGAGGGATTCGATGTGCTGCACGTTGACAGTGGACATGACGTCGATACCGGCGTCCAGCAATGCCTCGACGTCCTGCCAGCGCTTCTCGTGCGCCGTCCCCGGGGCATTGGTATGGGCCAGTTCGTCGACCAGTGCCACCTCGGGTGCGCGGACCAGCAGGGCTTCGAGGTCGAGATCCGTCAGGGGCACGCCCCTGTGGTGCTCACTGCGACGTGGCAGTACCTCCAACCCGTCCACCATCGCCTCGGTGGCCGCGCGCCCGTGCGTCTCGACGATTGCCACGACCACATCGTGCCCGTCAGAACTGAGCCGCTGCCCCTCTTCCAGCATGGCGCAGGTCTTTCCCACACCTGGAGCCGCTCCCAGGAACACCCTCAACCGGCCTCGTGTCATGGTCTAAGTGTCCAGCTGTGCGAGAGCGATGTTCAACTTCAGTACGTTGACCGTCGACTCGCCGAGGTAGCCGAGGTCCGGCCCCTGCGTGTTCGCCTCGACCAGGGCTTCGACGTCGCCTTCCTCCAATCCGCGCTCCGCAGCGATTCGGGGCGCCTGGAGGAGCGCGTAGTCGGGACTGATGTGCGGGTCGAGGCCCGAAGCCGATGCCGTGAGGGCGTCCGCCGGGATCGCTGAGGGGTCCACGCCCTCGAGCTGGGCGATCGGGGCCCGCCGATCATCGATCGCGGCCAGCAGGTCCGGATTCTCGGGGCCGAGGTTGCTGCCGCCCGAGGAAGCGCCGTCGTACCCCGTTCCAGCGGCGGAGGGGCGGGACTGGAACCACTCGGGCAAGGCCTCGCCGGCGTCGTCGGTGAAATCCTGACCGATCAATGCCGAACCCACGTCGACGCCGTTAAGGACAATGATCTGCCCATCGGCGCGGTCCTTCATCGCGACCTGCGCGAGCGACGTGATGGCGAGTGGGTAGGCGACACCTAGAAGGAGCGTCAGGACGACGAGGACGCGGACAGCGGTGCTGAGCTGTCGGACGGTGTTGCGGGAAGAACTCATGGAGTGCCCTTACAGGAGGTGTGCGTGACGCGCGGAAGGTCAGAAGACGGGGAGGAGCGAGAGTGCCAGGTCGATGGCCTTGATGCCGATGAACGGCGCCACGATCCCACCGAGTCCGTAGACGAGCAGGTTGCGGTTCAGGAGGCTTGAGGCGGAGGCTGCGCGGTACTTCACGCCGCGCAAGGACAGCGGAATCAGTGCGACGATGATCAGCGCGTTGAAGATGACTGCCGAGAGGATCGCCGAGGACGGCGAGTTGAGGTGCATGATGTTCAGCGCTGCCAACCCGGGGAAGGCGCCGATGAACATGGCAGGGACGATCGCGAAGTACTTGGCGACGTCGTTGGCGATGGAGAACGTGGTGAGTGCCCCCCGCGTGATGAGCAGCTGCTTGCCGATGCGCACGATGTCGATGAGCTTCGTCGGGTCGGAGTCGAGATCGACCATGTTGCCGGCCTCCTTCGCCGCCGAGGTACCGCTGTTCATGGCGACACCGACATCGGCGAGGGCGAGGGCTGGGGCATCGTTCGTGCCGTCCCCGGTCATGGCCACGAGTGCTCCGCCGGCCTGTTCCTTCCGGATCAGGCACATCTTGTCCTCGGGGGTCGCCTCGGCGAGATAGTCGTCCACCCCTGCCTCCGCTGCGATGGCCTTCGCCGTCAGTGGGTTGTCGCCCGTGATCATGACCGTGCGGATGCCCATGCTGCGTAGCTCCGCGAACCGCTCGGGCAGGCCGTCCTTGACCACGTCCTTGAGGTGGATGACACCGAGGACCCTCGCCACGCCGGCGGCGTCGCGTATGGCGACCACGAGCGGTGTCCCACCGAGCTGCGAGACGCGGCTGACGGCATCGTCCAGCTCTGCAGTTGCCGTGCCGGGACCGGCTGCCACCCAGGCGCGGACCGCGCTTCCGGCACCCTTTCGGACGCTCGAGCCGTCGGGGAAGTCGACCCCGCTCATGCGCGTCTGCGCGGAGAAGGGCACAACGGTTCCCGCGACGTCCGCACGGACAGAACCCTCTATCTCTGCCAGGTCGATGATGGACTTGCCCTCGGGTGTCGGATCGCTGAGCGATGACTGCAGCGCTGCGGTGACGAGGTCGTTGCGATCGGCGCCGTCGACGGAGATGAACTCGCTCGCACGCCGGTTCCCGTAGGTGATGGTGCCAGTCTTGTCGAGGAGGAGGGTCGTGACGTCACCGGCGGCTTCCACCGCCCGGCCGGACATGGCGAGCACATTGTGCTGCACCAGACGATCCATGCCCGCGATCCCGATGGCGGCGAGCAGAGCACCGATGGTGGTGGGGATCAGGCAGACGAGCAGGGCTACGAGAACCGGTACGCTCACCGCGACGTTCGAGGAGCTTCCGATCGGGTTGATGGCGAGGACCACCACGGTGAACACGATGGACAGGGTGGCGAGCAGGATGTTGAGAGCCACCTCGTTCGGGGTCTTCTGGCGTTCCGCACCTTCGACGAGGCGAATCATGCGGTCTAGAAAGGTGTCGCCGGGCCGACTCATGATGCGCACGACGATCCGGTCCGACAGGACCCGCGTGCCGCCGGTGACGGCGGAGCGGTCACCCCCTGACTCGCGGATCACCGGAGCGGACTCACCGGTGATGGCTGACTCGTCCACCGACGCGATGCCCCAGATGATCTCGCCATCACCCGGCACGAGACCGCCTGCCTCGATCACCACGATGTCTCCGAGGTCCAGATCCGACGACGGCATGTCAGTGATCGCGGACCCGAGCGCTCCAGGGTCGGCTGCGGGCACGTACTCCCGGACGACGCGCGCCGTCATGCCCGTCCTGGCCCGACGCAGGCTGGAGGCCTGAGCCTTTCCGCGGCCCTCGGCGACCGATTCCGCGAGGTTCGCGAAGAGGACGGTGAGCCAGAGCCAGAGCGCGATGAGCCACGTGAACGACGCGGGGACCTCGCTGCCACCGGACGTCACCGGACCGCCCAGGAAGGGTTCGGCGATGGCGATGGCGGTGATGAGGACCGCTCCCATCTCGACGATGAACATGACGGGGGTGCGGAACATCTGACGCGGGTCCAGCTTACGGAAGGTACCGGGCAAGGCCTCGATCAGCTGCGCGGCCGAAAATGTGGTGCCGACGCGCTTCATCGGGCGGTCGGCCTCGAGTGTGGATCTGGCACTGCTCTCGGCAGTGGGTCGAGTGGTTGTGGACATGGTCTAAAGCAGTCCTTCCGCAAGGGGACCCAGTGCGAGCACAGGGAAGAAAGTGAGGGCGGCGACGACGACGGTGACGCCGACGAGGAGGGTGATCGATTGGACGCGGTCCGTGGGCAGTGTCCCCGCGGTGGAAGGCACCCTGTCCTGGGCCGCGAAGGATCCGGCGAGGGCGAGTACGAACACCATGGGCAGGAAGCGCCCCAGGAGCATGGTGACGCCGAGTGCGGTATTGAGCCACGGCGTGTTGGCGGTCAGCCCTGCGAATGCAGACCCGTTGTTGTTGGCTGCCGAGGTGAAGGCATACAGCACTTCGGAAAGTCCGTGAAGGCCGGGATTCAGGATCGAGGTGCCCTCGATGTCCGCGCGGAGGGCTGGTACCGCGAAACTGAGCGCGGTGCCCGTCAGCACGAGAATCGGCATGCTGAGGATGTAAAAGCTCGCGAGCTTCATCTCCCTCCCACCGATCCGCTTACCGAGATACTCGGGCGTGCGTCCCACCAGCAGCCCCGAGATGAAAACGGTGACGACGGCGAGGATCAGCATGCCGTACAGGCCCGAACCGACACCACCCGGAGCGACCTCGCCGAGCATCATGTTGATCATCGGGAGCATGCCACCGAACGCCGTATAGCTGTCATGCATCGAATTCACGGCACCTGTCGAGGTGAGCGTGCTGACAGAAGCGAACAGTGTCGATCCGACAATGCCGAAGCGCTGTTCCTTGCCCTCCATCGCCGATCCCGCGGACTGCGATGCACTCCCACGGGCTCCAAGTTCAGCCAGGGTCACAGCGGTCAGCGACAGCAGGAAGATGACGGCCATCGCCCCGAGGATCGCGTAGCCCTGCCGGCGCTGTCCCACGACGGTGCCGAAGGTGCGCGGCAGGCTGAAAGGGATGGCGAGCATCAGGATGATCTGCAGCACGCTGGTCCACGGAGACGGGTTCTCGAACGGGTGTGCGGAGTTGGCGTTGAAGAAGCCGCCGCCGTTGGTGCCGAGCATCTTGATCGCTTCCTGTGATGCGACCGGTCCGCCGGGTACCACCTGCTCAGCTCCCGTGAGGGTGATGACTGTGGAGAAACCGTTGACGTTCTGCACGACTCCTCCGGCGACGAGCAGAACAGCGGCCAGCGCGGCACCCGGCAGAAGGATGCGCAGGAGCGCACGCGTCAGGTCTACCCAGAAGTTGCCGAGCGTGGCACTGCGGCGTGCTGCAAGTCCTCGCACGAAGGCGACAGCGACGGCCAGTCCGACCGCTGCGGAGATGAAGTTCTGCACCGCCAGGCCCCCCGCCTGCACGGCATAACCCATGGTTGCCTCGGGCGAATAGGACTGCCAGTTGGTGTTCGTCACGAAGGAGGCCGCGGTGTTGAACGCCAGACCCTCGGGGACGGACCCGAGCTCCAGAGAATAGGGCAGGAGCGCCTGGGTACGTTGCAGCAGGTACACGAGCAGCACGCCGACCGTGGAGAAGGCGAGGACGCTGGTGAGGTAGGAACGCCAGGACTGGTGCGAATCCGGGTTCACGCCGACGACCCGGTAGAACGCTCGCTCAACCCGGAGGTGGCGCGCGCCCGTGAAGGTGCGCGCCATATGATCTCCCAGCGGGCGGTACAGCAGGACGAGCACGACGACGACGGTCAGTATTGGCAGCACGCCGGAGGCGAAGGTCATCAGAAACGCTCCGGGCGCACGAGGGCGTACACGAGGTAGCCGAGGGCTGCGACGCCGAGAACGAAGGCGATCACGTTGAAGACGATCACAGCTTTTCCACCGCCCGCGCGATCAGCGCGACCGACTTCAACAGGGCCACGACGGCCACGACATAAACGATGTCAAGCACAGGAAACTCCATCAGGCTACGGTCCGCCGGCTGCCTGCCGGTCGGGTACCCCAGGAGGCACGAGCTTCATTACATACCCGCTCCTACCCCGTAACGCCGGCCCTAACGTCTTCCTCACAGCGCCACTTCCCATTCCTACGCATTCCTAACGCTCCCACCCGCTCGGGTCCGGCCATGGGTCCGCTGGTAGGTCGTGGTCGCGGGGCGGCAGCTGTCCTGAGGCACCACTTACAGTGGGGCCGGCCGTGCCGATAGTTCCCACGAATCCACCCGTACATCACTCTGGAGAGGAGGTGGCACCGTGAGCGCCCAGGATCTGTCCACCCTGCTCTGGCAGGAGCGCCAACTTCTGGAACTCCTCGTCTTCAAGCTCGAGGAAGAACAACTCCTGCTGACCTCCGGCAACAGTCGGTGGCTGCATCACGCCACCAGCGAGGTGGAGCAGGTCCTCCAACGCCTCCGCGACACCGGTCTCGCCCGCGCCGTGCACGGTTCGGCCGTCGCCACCGACTGGGGGATCGACGCCGGCGCCACCCTGCGCGAGCTGGCCCTCTCGGCACCCGCAGGGCCCTGGGGTGAACTGCTCACCGCCCACCTCCAGGCCATGACGGCGCTCGTGGCGCAGATCGTCGCACTGCGCGACAGCAACCAGCACTTCCTCAAGGCGGCCAGCCGCTCCACCCAGGAGACCCTGGCGGGGATCGGCACCGGCCCCGGCACCTATGCGGCCGACGGCGCCTCCGCCCTGGGCAGCGGCCACCCGACCCTCCTCAACAAGGATCTGTAGCCGGCCCATGAGCACTTTCAGCGGAATCTCCACAGCCTATTCCGGTCTCGCCGCGGCACGCGCGGGCCTCGACGTGACCGGGCAGAACATCGCCAACGCCACCACCCAGGGATACACCCGGCAACGCCTCGAGACCTCCTCGGCAGCCCCCGTGCGCCCCTCCATGTTCGCAACCGGCGCACGCGTGGGCGAAGGCGTCCTGACGCAGGGCATCGCGCGGCTCGGTGACGCCCACCTCGAAGCGCGCGTGCGCACCACGGCCGGGGCCGCCGGCTATACCGCGGTACGCGCCCAGGCCTTCTCCGCACTCGAGGACAGCCTCCGGGAGCCGGGCAGGAACGGCATCTCGGCGTCGCTCCAGGATTTCTGGGCAGGGTGGCAGGACCTGTCCATCAACCCGGACAAGTCCGCTCCCGCGTCGTCCCTGCTCTCCGTCGCAGGACAGCTCACCTCACGCATCGCCTCCGGCCACCGCGAGATCGAAGCGCAGTGGGCGGCGGCGAGGTCCTCGGCCGAGGGTCTTGTGACCGAGGTCAACGAGGCCGCGTCCCAGGTGGCCGAGCTGAACCGGCAGATCCGCTCCGCCGTCACCTCCGGGACGTCGCCCAATGAGCTCGTCGACCGCAGGACCCAGCTCACGGCGAATCTCGCCGGCCTGACCGGAGCCACGGTCCGCGACAACGCCGATGGTACGGCCGACGTCCTCCTGGCGGGCAATCCCCTGGTCTCCGGTGCCACGTCCAAGGTTCTCCAGGTCACCGGACCCCGGCAGCTCGCAGCCAATGGCAGCGTCGGCATCGAGTGGACCCATCGTCCGGGCGTCCCGGCCGGGATCGAGAGCGGAGAGATCGCGGCGACGCTCTCCCTGCTGGCTCCGGCCGACGACGGCGGCGTCCTCGCGGAGGCAGCCAAGGGCTTCGACGACTTCGCCCGTTCCCTCGCCGACAAGGTCAACACCGGGTATGCCGAAGCCGGCCAGGGTCCCTTCTTCGCCTTCGACGGGACTCGGCCCGCCGCATCGCTGACGGTCGTGCCGACGAAACCCACGGAGCTCGCGGCGAGAGCGGCCGGGGCCGGCGCCTACGACGGATCCATGGCGGATGCGATCAGCAGGATCGGCTCGGGCTCCGACGCACCCGACACCGAGTGGAACGGCTTCGTCGCGGGTCTTGGTGCCGCTGCACGCTCGGAGCTGCAGGGCAATGCCCTCGCCGAGGTCTCCGCGACCTCCGCCCTCCGCCAACAGCTCGGCGCCACCTCTGTCAGCATGGACGAGGAGCAGGTCAAGCTGCTCGAATATCAGCACGCCTATCAGGGCGCCGCGCGCGTGATGACCGCCATCGACGAGATGCTCGATGTCCTCATCAACCGCATGGGAATCGTCGGACGGTAGCGGAAGGCCATCATGATCACTCGCGTCACCCAGCAGACCATGCAGTACGGAGCGCAGCGCTCCCTGCAGACGAATCTCGCCCGCCTCGCCGAACTCCAGGACAAGGCCTCCAGCCAGCGTGCCATCAACCGCCCGTCGGACGACCCAGCGGGAGCCGCCGAATCACTGCGGGTCCGCGGAGAGCTCCGGGCGAACGAGCAGTACGCCCGGAACATCTCCGACGGCGAAGGATGGCTGTCCCAACTCGACAGCGTCATGACCACGACGAAGCAGGCACTCGACCGGGCGAACGAGCTGACGCTGCAGGGCTCCAACTCGTCCCTCAACCCTGCAGCCCGCGACGCGCTCGCGCACAATATCGACTCCCTGCGCAGCGAACTCGTGACGCAGGCCAATGCGACCTACTCCGGCAGGTTCCTCTTCGCAGGCAACGCCGACACGGCCCAGGCGCTCCAGGCAGATCTGACCTTCGCGGGCGGCGGAACGGTGGAACGTCGGCTGGGAGCAGGTGAGACCGTCCGGGTGGACGCCGACGGCGCCTCGGTGTTCGGCAGCGGCGGCGCATCCGTGTTCACGCTGCTGGACGGCATCGCGGCGGACCTTCGTGACGGGAAGGACGTCTCGGTGCACCTCGCCGCCCTCCAGGACCGCATCAAGGCGGTGACCACCGAGCACAGCACCATCGGCGCACGGCATGCGCGCCTGCTCACGGCGAAGGACAGCGTGGCCGATGCCTCCCTGGCACTCGAGGGGCGTCGCTCAGCTGTGGAGGAGGTGGATCTCGCGTCCGTGATCCTGGACCTCAAGATGCAGGAGACGGCCTACCAGAGCGCACTCGCCGTCTCGGCCCGCGTGCTGCAGCCCTCCCTGATGGATTTCCTGCGATGAGGGCAACCTTCCTGAGCCCGCCTCCTGGACTGGCCCCCTTCACGGACTTCCGCCTGGAACAGGTCAGCGGCGCGGAGGGTCTGTTCACCCTGGTCTCGGCCGACCGGCCGGAGGTCCGCCTGTTCCTCCTCGATGCAGCGACCTACCTGCCCGACTACAGCCCGCACTTCTCCGACGCCCAGCGCGAGGCACTCGGACCGGAGGTGCCGAACGCCCACCTGTTCGTCGTCGCCAATCCCGGCTCCGGAGGTACCACGGTGAACCTGGCCGCACCGATCGTGCTCGATCCGGCCACCGGTCACTGCGCCCAGCTGATCCTCGAGAGTGGCGACTACCCGCTGCGGGCCTCCCTGGCGCAGGCGGCCTGACGGCCCAACGGAAGAACCGCCCGGTAAGCCACCGGGCGGTTCTCTCGTTCAGCTGGAAAGCAAGCGGCCCCTGAGGACTGCTCAGGCGAAGTCGGACGTTGCCGGATCCGCGCCGATGCGCCCCTCGGCACCCTTGTCGAGGTTGTTGATGGCCTCGATGTCCTCGTCCTCGAGCTTCACGTCGAGGGCTTCCCAGTTCTCCACGATCCGCGATTCCGTGACGGACTTCGGGATGACCACGTTCCCGAGCGCGAGATGCCAGGCAAGCACCACCTGCGCGGGCGAGGCGTTGCGCTTCGTGGCGATGTCCTGCAGCACGGCGTCGTCGAGCAGTCCCTTGCCGGACCCGATGGGCGAGTAGGCCTGGTGCAGGATGCCCTTCTCGGCCTCGAAGGCACGGAGTTCGGACTGGTTGAAGTAGGGGTGGGTCTCCACCTGGTGGATTGCCGGGACCACGCCCGTTGCGTCGATAATTTCGTTGAGGGTCTCGACGGTGAAGTTCGAGACACCGATGCTCCGTACGCGGCCCTGCTTCTGCAGCTCGATGAGCGCCTTCCAGGTATCCAGGTACTTGCCCTGCTTGGGCTGGAGCCAGTGGATCAGGTACAGATCGAGTGTTTCGAGCCCGAGGAGGTCCATGGAGTCCTCGAACGCCTTGAGGGTGCTCTCGTAGCCCTGGTCCGAGTTCCACAGCTTGGTGGTGATGAACATGTCGTCGTGGCTCAGACCCGAGGAGGCGATGGCGCGTCCCACGCCGCCCTCGTTCCCGTAGATCTTCGCGGTGTCGATGTGTCGGTAGCCGGCCTTGAACGCCTTGCCCACGACATCCTCCGCGACATTGTCCTCGACCTGCCACACTCCGTATCCGAGCTGGGGGATGGTGTGGCCGTCGTTGAACGTGAGGTTCGGTGATGTAGTCATACAGGCGGGAACCAGCGGTGCTCCCCGTTTATTTCTGCCCGGCCCGGCAGCCTGCAAACGGGGCCGGCGCAGACGGGTCAGGAAGCGGTGGACAGCGCGCGCTCGGCCTCCTCGACGTCGTCCAGCACCAGTCGGGCCCGACGTCGCACATTCTCGAGTCCTGCGGAGGCGGCGCCCCACCGTTCGCCGTCGAGCCGTGTCATGGCAGCGGCCTCGGCCGTGGTCGCAACCGCGTTCCCCGCGCGGGAGAGAGCGCGGTGAACCTGCAGGAGGGCACCGGGGATGTCGAGTCCCTTGCTGGGAGAGGAGGACTGCGCCCTCACGCACACCCCCCGGACCCGGGGCAGCAGCCCTCCGAGCTGATCGGCGATCACCACGAGTTCGTTGTAGAGGTCATCGTCCCCGACACCCTCGAGGATCTGGTGATACCGGTCCAGTCCGCGTCGGAAACGATCGTGGGCCCGTCGCCACACCCCGGTGCCCAGCTCGGCGTCGTCCTTCCGCCCCTGCCTCGCTGCCGCGAAGAATGCCGCCACCGCTACGGGTTCCGGCCGCGCGCGAGGATGCCGGCAAGCGGTTCGGTCATGACGCCATGCTCCCACAATCGTCCGTGCACGACCCGCCGGGCGACTGCACCTCGACCCGTCAGTCCAGGCCCTGCCCGTCCGCTCGGATGACCGGCGGCGTATCGGACAGCGGGCCATGCCAGGTGTGGCGCACCTGCGCAAGTTCGACGCGGCCGTTGCGCATCGGCACGCCTTCGGCTCTCAACAGCTCAGCAGCATGGCCGCCCCGGCAGGCCGCCGGTAGGCCGTCCGCTCGCACCACCCGCCACCACGGCACCTCGTCAGGCACTCCACTGACCTCACGGCCGGCTCGTCGCGGCGAGATCCCGATCCGACGGGCGATGTCGCCGTAGGTCACCACGGACCCGGGACCTACCTCGCTGAGCACCGCGCAGACCGTCCCGGCGAGCTCGCCGGTCCCGTCCCTCCGTGCGACGACGGAAGTCACTCGTCGACCCGCCGAAGAGCCCCGCCCTTGTGAGCGGCGATGTGGTCGGTCGTGTCGCTCTTGATCCCGTACTGCGGGTCGTCCTTGGATGCACGACGCGTGTGCCCCTTGTAGTCGAAATCCTCCGTGTGGATCTTCGTCACCGTCCCCGAGACGTGGCCGGCCTCCGAATTCCACGTCACGTGATCGCCGATGCTGAACTTCTCCGACATGTCGACTCCCTCCTAGCAGCAGCGGCCCTCCGGATTGGCCTCCTGGCGATCGGTCTTGTCACGCCAGAATTCACGCTCCGTCATGGGCCCACCCTCCGTGTGCGTCCGCTCATGATGATCGAGATAGGTCTGGTAGGCATTCTCGCCCATCACACCCTTGAAGATCCACGCCAGCTCACGCGCCGTGGCACGGGCGCGGTGCAGAACCTCGGGGACGGTCATCAGTGTCCCGTCCTCGCCGGCCGCTTGCCCGGCTCGACGGCGGCCCACTGCTTCTGGAGCTCCTTCTCGGCGGATGTCGCCATGAGGCCCGACGGTGCGAAGAGGCGCGAGGCCACTGGCTCGTCCTCCGTCTGGGCCCCTCCCCCGTTCCGGTAGGCCTTGATGGTGGCGAGGATGGCCGAAGCGATCACGATGATGGACAGCACCACGAAGACGATGGACAGCGTCCCCTGGATGAAGGTGTTGCGGACCACCGCCTCCATGGCCTCCACGGTCTTCGCTGTGCCGAAACTTTCCTCGCCTGCATCGAGGGCATCGCGGAACGCCGTGTGCTGCGCCCAGTATCCGATGGCGGGGACGGAGGAGAAGATCTTCAGGAACGACGCCGTGATGGTCACCACCGCAGCGAAGGCCAGCGGAAGGGCGGGGATCCACAGGACCCTGAACAGACCCCGCTTGGCGCAGATGGCCATGCAGACCGCGAGCGCGATGGCGGCGAGCAACTGATTGGCGATACCGAAGAGAGGGAACAGGGTGTTGATGCCGCCGAGGGGATCGGTCACGCCCATGATGAGGATGGCCCCCCACCCTGCCACCATGATGGCCGTGCAGATCCAGGCGCCCGTGCGCCACGACGTGTCGCGGAAGCGGGGGACGACGTTGCCGATGCTGTCCTGGAGCATGAAGCGGGCAACGCGGGTGCCGGCGTCGACCGCCGTGAGGATGAACAGGGCCTCGAACATGATGGCGAAGTGGTACCAGAAGGCCATCATGCCGGCGCCACCGAAGACGCCCTGCATGATCTGGGCGATGCCGACGGCGAGGGTGGGGGCACCGCCGGTACGGGAGACGATCGACTCCTCGCCCACGTTGGTCGCCAGTGTGCTCAGGGTGTCCGGGGCGAGATTGACGCCGGTGAGACCGAGACCGTTCACGAAGGCGACGGCTCCCTCGATGGTGCCGCCGGTGGCCGCTCCCGAGGAGTTCATGGCGAAGTAGATGCCGCGATCGATCGACAGCGCCGCGACGAGCGCCATGATGGCTACGAAGGACTCCATGAGCATGCCGCCGTACCCGATGAAGCGCGTCTGGCGTTCCTTCTCGAGCATCTTCGGCGTGGTCCCGGAGGCGATCAGGGCGTGGAAGCCGGACAGCGCCCCGCATGCGATGGTGACGAAGAGGAAGGGGAAGAGCGTCCCCGCGACCACGGGGCCCTTGCCGCTGCTCGCGAATTCGGTGACGGCCGGAACATCGATCTCGGGGCGCGTGATGATGATCGCGACGGCGAGCATCAGGATGGTGCCGATCTTCATGAAGGTGGACAGGTAGTCCCGCGGTGCGAGCAGGAGCCAGACGGGCAGGACGGCGGCGATGAAGCCGTAGATGATGATGCCCCACGCGATCGTGATGCGATCCAGCGTGAACAGGTCGGTGCCCCAGGCGGTCTCGGCGATCCACCCGCCGCCGATGATCGCGAGCAGCAGGAGGGCGAAGCCGATCAGGGAGACCTCGGTGACGCGGCCCGGGCGCAGGTAGCGCAGGTACACGCCCATGAACAGGGCGATGGGGATGGTCATCGAGACGGAGAAGACACCCCACGGGCTCTCGCCGAGCGCGTTGACGACCACGAGCGCGAGGATCGCGACGATGATGATCATGATCGTGAGGGTCGCGATCAGCGCGGCCGTGCCGCCGATCACGCCGAGTTCCTCGCGGGCCATCTGCCCGAGCGAGCGCCCGCCGCGGCGCATGGAGAAGAACAGCACGAGGTAGTCCTGGACGGCTCCGGCGAAGATGACGCCGACGATGATCCAGACCGTGCCGGGCAGGTACCCCATCTGGGCGGCGAGGACCGGGCCCACCAGGGGGCCGGCCCCCGCGATGGCTGCGAAATGGTGACCGAAGAGCACGCGCCGGTCCGTGGCGGCGTAGTCCTTGCCGTCCGCCCTGTACTCCGCGGGCGTGGCCCTGCGGTCATCGGGCTTGAGGAGACTGCGCTCGATGAACTTGGAGTAGAAGCGGTAGGCGATCAGATAGGTGCAGACGGCGGCGAAGACGAACCAGATGGCGTTGACCGTCTCGCCACGGACGACGGCGAGGACGGTCCAGGCCACGCCGCCGAGGAGGGCGATGCCGATCCAGAGGGCGATCTTCAGGGGCGTCCAGCGGCGCTCCTCCGCTTCGGCCCGCTGCGGGTCGACGGCGACCGGCGGCAGATCGGGGTCCGTCACGAGGACGCTCTCCGATCGGTGGGAGCCGCTCTGCTTCTTGCTCATGATGCTCCTCGGGTACGAACGAGTGATACATCAGAAGATAGCAAGGTGGTGAGACGCGCGTCACAGCGCAAGGCCCGCCAGCGACGTCTTGCGCCGAGCGCGGTCCTCCGTGCGCCCAACGGCGGGAGGTAGGGGGCGGCGGCGGTGCGGGACCGCCGCCGCGGTGTCGGGTGAGCGGGGCGGTGTCAGGAGCGGCGGTCTCCTGCAGCCCGGCAGGGACGGGTCTCAGACCTCGAGGAGGATCTTGCCGGTGTGCTCTCCCGCGTCGAAGTAGGTGTGGGCGCGGGCCACCTCGTCCAACGGGAAGACGCGGTCCACGAACGGTCGTACCAGCCCTGAGGCGACCCACGGCCACACGCTCTCGCGAACGGCAGCCATGATCGCGGTCTTCTCTGCGACGGGCCGGGATCTCAGCGTGGTCCCGGCGACGCTCGCCCGCTTGCCCATGAGTGCGGACAGATCGAGTTCGGCCCGTGCGCCGCCCTGCAGTCCGATGACCACGAGGCGCCCACCCGGGGCGAGAGCCTCGATGTTGCGGGAGAGATACTTGGCGCCGACGACGTCGAGGATCACATCGGCACCCCGGCCAGCGGTCGCCATCGAGAGCTGCTCCACGAAATCCTGCTCACGGTGGTTGATGAGGGTAGCCACCCCGAGCGAGCGGGCGACGTCGAGCTTCGTGGCGGATCCCGCAGTGACGTGCGGTACCGCGCCCAGGGCCAGGCTCACCTGGATGGCCATCACCCCGATCCCGCCGGACGCCCCGTGGATCAGGACGTCCTCGCCCCCGGCGAGGCCCGCCTGCAGCACGAGGTTGGACCATACGGTGGCGGCCGTCTCCGGGAGGCCGGCCGCGTGGAGCAGATCCACGCCGTCGGGAGCCGGGACCACCTGCCCTGCCGGGACGGCGACCTTCTGCGCATACCCACCCCCGGCCAGGAGGGCGACGACGGCGTCCCCCTCCTGGAAGGAGGAGCCGTTGGCGTCGACGATGCGCCCGGACACCTCCAGCCCCGGAACAGTCGACGCCCCCGGAGGCGGCGGGTACAGACCCTTGCGCTGCTGCACATCCGCCCGGTTCAGCCCGGCCGCGACGACGTCGATGAGTACCTCACCGGCCGCCGGGACGGGATCGGCGATGTCCTGGACGGAGAGTGCCTCTGGTCCGCCCGCGCCCTCGATCACCACTGCACGCATGTCCGATCCTCCAGTCATAGGTATTTGGGCGTCCCCCATCCCCCGTGAAACACTGACCGCGGGAAGGTTGTCCGAGCGGCCGAAGGAGCTGGTCTTGAAAACCAGTGGGCGGTGACCCCGTCTCAAGGGTTCGAATCCCTTACCTTCCGCCCCTGAGGAGGTTCCGCGCTGCGGGACCTCCTCCTGTGTATCACCCCGACCCCGACCCCGCCTCGCGCCTCTGCGCTCCCCCGACCGACACCGGCCCTGAAGTGTCGCTTTACCGCCCATGATCTGGTTTGCTTCTCCCGGGGATGGAATGTCACCTGCGTCACATACGGTGCTCATGCCAGGACGCCCACCCACCAGGGTCGGCGGGCTCTACTCGCGGCTGTCAGCGGCCATGGTCAAGGAGAAGTCGAACGGATGATCAATTCGTCATGGAGGGGAGCGCTCGGTGCGGCGCTGTCGGTAGGGCTGATCGCCTCACCGATGATCGCACTGCCGGCCAACGCGGTCGAGGCACCATCGGTCACGGCAGCCGTCGCGTCGGACGGCGTCGTCATCAACGAGGTGTTCGTCACGGGCGGCTCCGTGGGGACACCGTTCACCAATAAGTTCGTGGAGCTCTACAACCCGACCGATGCCCCGGTCAGCCTCGACGGCTGGTCGCTGCAGTACCGGGCGCCGGGATCGACCACCACGGCTCCGACTCCGTTCGCCCTCAAGGGCACCATTGCGGCCAAGGGATACTTCCTCGTCCAGGGCTCGTCGAATGCCGCGAACGGCACGGCCCTGCCCACACCCGATCTCGTCACGGGCTTCAATCCCGGAGCCGGCGGCGGCGTCGTCGTGCTCTCGAACCAGGCCGGAACCGTCGGTGTCCTGCCCGCCGGCGACACCACCGGCGTCCCCGGGGCGGTCGACGTCCTTGGTTACGGTGCCGCGACGTCCTTCGAGCAGGCCGCGTCGGCAGCGCCGGGCTCGGGCAACCCGAGGTCCTCCGCCCGCACCGGCTTCTCGGACACGAACAACAACAGCGTGGACTTCACCCTCCAGGACGCCACACCGACGAACGCCCAGGGAACCGGGACACCCCCAGGACCGACGCCGACGCCCACGCCCACGGCACCTCCCGCTCCCGGCACTGTCGTCCCCATCCGCGACATCCAGGGCACGGGAACGGCGACTCCGCTGGCCGGCCAGAACGTCACCACTCGCGGCAGGGTGACGGCCGCCTACCCCACCGGAGGGTTCGACGGCTTCTACCTGCAGACCGCCGGCTCGGCCGCGACAGCCGACCAGGGCGCCTCCGACGCGATCTTCGTCTACTCACCGGCCACCGTGGGCGAAGTCACCGTCGGTGACTTCGTCGAGGTGACCGGGGTGGCCGGAGAAATCTTCGGCCTGACCCAGCTCACCGTCGCCGCCGGCGGCACCGTGAAGCTCACCGAAGCGGCCGAGGAGGTGAAGGCCTCCGGGATCGCACTGCCTGCAACCGAGCAGGCCCGCGAAGCGGTCGAGGGCATGCTCTTCGAGCCGTCCGGGAACTTCACCGTCAGCGACAACTACTCGCTCAACCAGTACGGCGAGCTGACCCTCGCCTCCGGGAGCTCGGTGCTGGTGCAGCCCACGGACATCGCAGCACCGGGCACGCCCGAGAATGCCGCCGTCGCCGCCGACAACGCCGCCAGGAGCATCAGGCTCGACGACGGCGCCAGCACGAACTTCCTCAGCAACGCCAACCGCGGCAAGGTGCTGCCCTACCTCACCACGGACCAGCCGGTCCGCGTGGGCTACAGTGCCGACTTCGTCTCGCCGGTGGTCATGGACTACCGCAACAACTCGTGGAAGTTCCAGCCGCTGGCCGAGCTCGACGGCGCAGCACCCGGCGAGGTCCAGCCGGTCGGCTTCTCCGGGGAGCGGCCCACCGCTCCCGCCGAGGTGGGCGGCACGCTGTCGATCGCCTCGTTCAACGTGCTGAACTACTTCGCCACCACCGGTGAGGAGCTCACCGGCTGCACCTACAACACCGACCGTGCCGGTAACCCCATCACCGTCAACCGGGGCTGCGCTGCCCGCGGTGCGGCGAACCAGGAGAACCTCGAGCGGCAGGAGGCGAAGATCGTCTCCGCGATCAACACCCTCGGCGCCGATGTGGTCACCCTCATGGAGGTCGAGAACTCGGCCGCGCTCGGCAAGGATCGCGACTTCGCCCTGAAGACCCTCGTGGAGGCGCTCAACGAGGAGGCTCCGGGAACCTGGGACTACGTCCGTTCCCCCGCGGCGCTTCCTACGGACGAGGACGTCATCCGCACGGCCATGATCTATCGCACGGCCGCGGCGGAGCCGGTCGGGGAGTCGGTCATCCTCGACGACGACGTCGCGTTCTCCAATGCCCGCAAGCCCCTCGCCCAGGCGTTCAAGCCGGTGGGCGGCTCCGAGGACGAGGTCTTCCTCGCGATCGTGAACCACTTCAAGTCCAAGGGCTCGGGGCCCAGTTCCGGCCCGGACGCCGACTCCGGCGACGGGCAGGGCGCCTGGAACGCAGCCAGGGTGGCCCAGGCCGAAGCTCTTGCCGCCTTCGTGGACGAGGCCCGGACCACGGCGAAGACGGACCGGGTGTTCCTCACCGGCGACTTCAACTCCTACACGCAGGAGGATCCCATGCGGGTCCTCTACGACGCGGGGTACGTCAACCAGGGTCCGGACGACTCGTTCTCATACGTGTTCTCGGGCCTGAGCGGCTCGCTCGACCACGTTCTCGCCTCGCCGGCGGCGAACGCCACCGTCACGGGCGTGGACACGTGGAACATCAACTCCGCCGAATCGGTGGCCCTCGAGTACAGCCGGTACAACAGCAACGTCACCGACTACTACGCCGCTGATCCCTACCGTGCCAGTGATCACGACCCCGTGATCGTGGGGACGGATCCTGCCTTCGGTGCCGGTTCCGGTGCGGGTACCACCGAGGTCAATCTGCTGAACATCAACGATTTCCACGGACGGATCGACAAGAACACGGTGCGGTTCGCGGGGACCGTGGAGCAGTTGCGCGCGGAGTACGGAGAGGGTGACACCGCCTTCCTGTCGGCCGGCGACAACATCGGCGCCTCCCTGTTCGCCTCCTCCCTGCAGGATGACGAGCCGACGATCGACGTGCTCAACGCACTCGACCTGCGCGCCTCGGCCACGGGCAACCACGAGTTCGACAAGGGCATCGACGATCTCAGCGGTCGCGTCACCGATTCGGCCGACTACGACTACCTCGGCGCGAATGTCTACGCCAAGGGCACCGAGGATCCGCTGCTCGAGGAGTACAGCATCATCACGGTCGGCGGGATCGACGTCGCGGTGATCGGTGTGGTCACCGAGGAGACGGCAACGCTCGTCACCCCCGGAGGCATCGAGAACGTCGACTTCGGCAATCCCGTGGAGGCCGTCAACCGCGTCGCCGCGGAGATCGAGGAGCAGGATCTCGCCGATGTCATCGTCGCCGAGTTCCACGAGGGCGCCGGCGACGGCGTCGTCGAGGGTGCGACCATCGAGGAGGAGATCGCTGCCGGCGGCGCCTTCGCGGAGATCGTCACGGAGACCTCGCCGCTGGTGGACGCCATCTTCACCGGGCACACGCACAAGCAGTACGCATGGGACGGCCCCGTGCCGGGTGCAGCGGGTGAGACCAGGCCCATCCTGCAGACCGGGTCCTACGGCGAATTCGTCGGTCAGGTCACGCTGACCGTCGACACCGCGACGGGCGACGTCGATTCCTACACCGCACGAAATGTCGCCCGGACGACCGCCGAGGATGCGGCACTCGTCGCCTCCTACCCGCGGGTGGCCGAGGTGAAGGGCATCGTCGACGCGGCGCTGGCCGAAGCAGCGGTCATCGGGGAGCAGCCCGTCGGTTCGGTCACGGCGGACATCACCACCGCCTTCACCGGGACCGCCCGCGACGACCGCAGCTCGGAATCCACACTGGGCAACCTCGTGGCCGATTCGCTGCGGGCCAGCCTCTCCTCCGCCGAGCGGGGAGGCGCGCAGATCGGCGTCGTCAATCCGGGTGGGCTCCGCAACGAGCTCTACTACGCACCCGACGGTGTGGTGACCTTCGCCGAGGCCAATGCCGTGCTCCCGTTCGTCAACGACCTGTGGACCACCACCCTGACCGGCGCACAGTTCAAGGCGATGCTGGAACAGCAGTGGCAGCCGGACGGGAGCTCGCGGTCGTTCCTCGCCCTGGGCCTGTCGGAGAACGTGAGCGTCACGTACGACCCGGCCCTCGAACGGGGAGCGCGGATCACCTCCGTCCTGATCGACGGCGAGTTCCTCGACCCGGCCAAGGAGTACCGGATCGGCACCTTCAGCTTCCTGGCACAGGGTGGTGACAACTTCACGGTCTTCCGTGAGGGCACCGACACCCGTGAATCCGGGCTGGTGGACCGCGACGCCTGGATCGACTACATCGGAGCCAACAGCCCGCTGTCGCCGTCCTTCGATCGCCGCAGCGTCCAGGTGCAGGGCGCGCCGGCCACCGTGAAGGCGGGCACGGATGTGTCCTTCACGGTGTCGAAGCTGGATCTCACCTCCCTCGGGAGCCCCGCCAACACCACGCTGGCGGCCAGTTTCGTGGCGGTCGGCGGGACGGCCACCCCGCTCGGTTCGGTCCCCGTCTCGAACGGTAGCGCCACCGTGAATCTGAGGATTCCGACGACGCTGAGCGGCCAGGGCCGGATCGTGCTGACCGCTGCGCCGAGTGCCACGACGGTGACCCTGCCGGTCACCATCGAGAGTTCGACGACCCAGCCGCCGAAGCCCTCCTGCGTGAAGCCCAAGCCGCCCACGCAGGCCTGGAACATCGGGGGCTGGATCCGCTACGCGGTGCAGCTCGTCAACTACTACCGCTGCCTCATCCGGTAGTAGCCGGTCCGGGGTCACCCGGCAGCACCTGATCACGGAGGGCCCCCACCGCTGCGGTGGGGGCCCTCCGTGATGATGCGGTGCTTCTTCGCAGTGTCAGCTGCAGTCCGCGCTCTCGTCGCGCCGGAGGATCGCTCCGGCGATACGGTCGGCATCGAGCAGTGTCCGGCCGCCGGCGGCCGGGGCCGCCCCGGCCTCGGCGGCGATCGCCGTACCCCACTGGACGGAGGCCAGCTGGAGTCCGATCACGAACAGGGAGTGCTGCACGGCCCCGCTCCGGTCACGGGCCCGGTAGGGCGGTGCCGTCACGTCGAGTCCGCCGGACGCCACCGGGACCCCGTCGTCGGCCATGAAGACCCTGGGCCTGACCAGGCCCTGGTCGAGGAGCGAGAGCATGAGCGGCGACGCGCTCGACGCGACCCGGTTGGCGGGCATCATCGCCTCCACGAGCCACCGCGCCGAGAACGACTCGCCGTCGACCCACGGCGAGGAGGCGCGGAAGAGACCCTCGTCCCGGTCGACGCCGAAGCCAGGATCGGGGCCCACGAAGTGGACGATCCCCGCCCGTACCAGCGCCGCAAGCTGCGCGATCCTGACCGGCGGCGGACCGCTGGCGAGCCCCTCGACCAGAGGCTCGAACCATCCCTGCAGCTCCGCGTCCCAGGACGCGGCCGAGAGTCCGCCGTCCGCGACGGCCTGCTTGATGACGGCGCGGCCGGCGTTCAGGGCGCCGATCATCATCTTCAGGGGATCGTCCTCGCCCCTCGCCGATCCCTCGGCGTCGGCGTCGAGGTGCTCGAGGACCGCCGCCGTGAACTCCCCGCCCGCGAAGTGCCGGCCAGCGAACGGGCGGGCCAGGGACGGGATCGAGATCCGGTGCTCCTCCGGCACGCAGCGTTCGACGGCATCCCGGACGGCGGCGGACCAGGCCGGCCCCTCGATCGCGAGGCTGTCGTCGAGTTCCCGCAGGAAGGCGTCCACCGATCCGTCGATCAGGTGGGGCGCGGTCCGGGCGAGTGTGGAGTAGTAGGCCCAGAGCGCATCGCGGTGGAGCAGCGGCCAGATGTCATGGTCGAAGCCCGCCTGGATGCCCGAACGCGCGAACGCCAGGACGCGGTCGATGGTGCAGAACCGCAGGGCGACGCTGCGGGGCAGATACGTCTCGAGGGCGGCCTTCGCCCGGTAGGGGATGCCCCGACGCGAGGCAGCGACGAGGCGGGGTTCCCGGCCGGAAGGCGTGTACTCGAGGCGCGAGCCGCCTACGCCCTCGAAGCGGCCACCCCTCCCCTGCGTGAGGGCGATCATCGCGTCGAAGAAATTCAGCCCGAGACCGCGGAACAGCACGGGCTCGTCCTCCGGCAGATCGTCCCAGCAGACATCGCCGGGGACGGCGGGCGGGCGGTATTGCAGGGAATGGTGGACCGCTGCGTCGTGCAGCCTCTCCTGCTCCGGGGTCAGGACCGCGGGGAGATGGCCGAGCGCCAGCACGACGTCGTCGGCATCCAGCCGCGAGTCGTCGTCGAGCGTGACCCGCCACCGCAGGGCCGCCTTCCCGCCGTCCGCGCGGCGCAGACCGATGGCTTCCCTCCGATGGTGCACCACCGTCAGCCCGGGGGGTGCCATGCGGACCACCTCGGCGAACATCCAGGAGAGATAGCGCCCGTAGAGGGCTCTGCTCGGGAAGCCGCTGGAGGTGAGTGCGGCGCACTCACGGCGATCGACGTCGTCGACCAGCACGTGGCCGTCGGCGGCGCGGCGCCGCCACTCGTCGAAGGACAGCGCGAGGGGTGGGGCCGCGAGCGCGGCGGAGGGTGCCCCGACGGGCACCACCGTGGGGTAGAGGCACGGCGTGTTCATGAGGAAGAGCCTCGACTGATCCGTCCGCCAGATGTGGCCCGCGCCGGGTTCGTGCGGTTCGATGACGTGGATCGCCAGCGCCGGAGCGTCGCTCCCGAGCTCCCGGCTCCCCGCGATCAGGCGTTCCACGAAGGAGGTGCCGCGGGGTCCCCCGCCGATGACGACCACCTGCCGCTGACCCTGGTTCTCCACCTGTCAAGAGTAACGAACCCCGCCCCTCCGGCTGTGCGGACGGGCTCCGTGGTGGTCCGCTGCGCTCCCGGAGCCCTGCATAGGATGGGTCCATGACGCACCCCACGGACGCCACGGACGCCACCGACGCCACCGACACGGACGATCCCTTTCTCTGGCTCGAGGACATCTACGGCAAGGAGCAACTCGAGTGGGTGCGCGCCGAGAACGCGCTGACCGAACGCGCTCTCATCACCGACTCGTTCCTCGAGCGGGAACGCAGCCTCCTCGAGGTCCTCGACTCCACGGACCGCATCCCCATGGTGGGCAAGCACGGCTCCTTCTACTACAACTTCTGGCGCGACGGCGAGCACCGCCAGGGCATCTGGCGCCGCACCACCTGGGACAGCTACGCCTCGGAGTCACCGGAGTGGGAGCTCCTCCTGGACGTCGATGCGCTCAGCGCCACGGAGGGCACGGAGTGGGTCTGGTCGGGCGCCCTCTTCCTCCGCCCGCAGGACGGACAGCCCCACGAGCGCGCCCTGATCGCGCTGTCCCCGGACGGCGGCGACGCCGTACGCTACCGCGAATTCGATCTGGGCCTCGCCGCCTTCGTGGACGGTGGATTCGACATCCCGACGGCGAAGAGCCGCATCAGCTGGTCCGATCGCGACACGCTCCTGGTCGGGACGGACTTCGGACCCGGATCCATGACCACGAGTTCCTACCCCCGCACGGTCCGGACGCTGCGCCGCGGCGAAAGCCTGGAGGCCGCCGAACAGTACTTCGAGGTGGCGGAGGACCACATGACGGCGATGGTGGTGCACGATCCCACCCCCGGGTTCGAGCGTGACCTCGCCGTCGACACCCTCGACTTCTACACCCGCCGCTCCTACCTGCGGCAGGACGATGCCTGGCGGCTGATCGAGGTCCCCGAGGACGCGAGCATCTCGCTGCACCGGCAGTGGCTCGTCGTCAGGCCGCGGACGGACTGGACGACGGAGGGTCGCACGTACGGCGCAGGCTCGCTCCTCGTGATCGACGTCGGAGACTTCCTCGCCGGAGACCGCGCCTTCACCACCGTCTTCACGCCGGAGGACACCACGTCGCTGCAGTCCTGGAGCTGGACGCGCGATCACCTGCTCCTGAACCTGCTGCGTGACGTCTCCTCCGAGATCCGCGTGCTCGACCCCGCGAAGGACTGGGAGTCCGAGCTGCTCGATGCCTGCCCGCCGCTGCACTCGGTCGACGCCTACGCCGTGGACGACGAGGACGACGGGACCGGCAACGACTACTGGCTCGTCGCCACCGGTTTCCTGACACCCTCCACGCTCCTCCGGGGCACGATCGGCGGCACGGACGCGGCCGCCGTGAAGCGCTCCCCCTCCTACTTCGACGAGGAGCGCTACGCCGTGGAGCAGTACTTCGCGCACTCGGCGGACGGGACGCGCGTCCCCTACTTCCAGATCGCGGCGAAGGATCTGGTCCTCGATGGGCGCAACCCCACCCTCCTGTCCGGATACGGAGGTTTCGAGCACGCCATGACGCCGGCCTACAGCGGCGTGATCGGCCGCGGCTGGCTGGAGCGTGCCGGGCAGGACGGCCGGAACGGCGTGTACGTCCTGGCCAACATCCGCGGTGGTGGTGAGTACGGACCGCAGTGGCACCGTGCGGCACTGCACGCGAACCGGCATCGCGCGTACGAGGACTTCGCCGCGATCGCCGAGCACCTGGTGGAGCGCGGCGTCACCTCCGCACCCCTGCTGGGCTGCACCGGGCGAAGTAACGGTGGGTTGCTCGTGGGCAACATGCTCACCACCTACCCCCACCTGTTCGGCGCCATCTCCTGCGGCGTCCCGCTGCTCGACATGCGCCGCTACACGAAACTCTCCGCCGGCTTCTCCTGGATCGCGGAGTACGGCGATCCCGACAAGCCCGAGGAATGGGAGTACGTGCGCACGTTCTCCCCGTACCACCTCCTCCGGGAGGACATGCAATACCCGAAGACACTGATCTGGACGGCCACGAGTGATGACCGCGTGGGTCCGGTGCAGGCGCGCAAGATGGCGGCGAGGATGAAGGCGATGGGTCTCGAGGACGTGTGGTTCCACGAGGCCCTCGAGGGTGGGCACGCCGGAGCCTCGGACAACCGGCAGGCCGCCAGGATGCACGCCATGAGCCATGAGTTCCTGTGGAAGGCGTTGACCGGGGATCTCTGAGAACCCGTCCGTGGGATGGTTTTGCTCTTGCCGTCCCCTTCTGGGTAATCTTGGCAGGCTAGAGATAGCTGCTGGAGACGTGCCAGAGCGGCCGAATGGGCTTCACTGCTAATGAAGTGTGGGCCTAAAGCCTACCGGGGGTTCAAATCCCCCCGTCTCCGCCATCGGACCCCCTGGGAACAGGGGGTCCTTTTCGTGGCCGGACCGACCCCTGCTAGGCCTTCAGAGCCAGGGCGAACGGCAGCACCTCGGTTGCTCCGGCGGTCCGCAGGGCCCGCCCGGCCTCGGTGATGGTCCACCGGCTGTCCGCGAGATCGTCCAAGAGCAATACCGGCCCGGGATTCTCCGCGAACCAGGCAGCACCCTCGGCGGGTACGACGAAGTGGTCCCAGACCGCTGCCAGCCTGAACGCGCTGTTGCCTCCGGGCGCCCCCTGCGGTGGGCCGGATGGTGTGTGCAGTGCTCCGAGGTAGGGGATCCGCCCCACTCCGGCGAGGGCCTGCGCAAGGGATCCGATGAGCAGGGGACGCCGCCGGGACGGCACACTCACGACGGCGACGGGCCGCTCCTGCCAGCCCCACTGGGCCAGGACACGGATCACGGCGTCGATCACGGACTGGTCGAGGGGCGCATCCGGGGTAGTGTCGGCCAGAAGCTCACGGAGCCGGGTGCCCCAGCCCAGATCCGTGAGTCGGGCGAGGGCTCGTCCGGGCAGGATGAGTTCAGCGGGCTTGAGCTTGCCCTTCAGGGGGACACCCAGCTTGTCCATACCGCTGGGCCACTGACTCCTCGGCTCGAGTTCCACGCCCACCCGGCTGAGCGCCTGGTCCGCCGAGTCCGACGCGTCGTGGCCCACCTCGTCGGAGTACCAGGGGCCCGCGCAGTTGTCGCAGCGGCCGCAGGGCGCGGCCAGGGGATCATCCAGGGACAGGGCGAGGAACTCCATGCGGCATTGCGTGGTGTTCTCGTAGTCGAGCATGGCCCGCTGCTCCACCACCCGCGCCTCACTGATGCGACCGTAACGCTCGGCGTCGTAGGTCCAGGGCGTCCCTGTGCTCTCCCACCCCCCGGTGACCTTCCGCACCGCGCCGTCGACGTCGAGCACCTTCAGAAGCAGTTCGAGCGGCGTGCGCTTCAGGTTGACGCGCGCCTCCAGTGCCGGCGTCGACAGGACCACGCCCGGCTCCAGGGCTTCCAGGACCCGGAGTGCTGCGTCCTCCGAGGGCATGGACGCCGTGGCGAAGTACTCCCAGATGTCGCGGTCCTCCGCGCCGGGGAGAAGCAGGACATCGGCGTTGGGTGTCCCACGGCCGGCACGTCCCACCTGCTGGTAGTAGGCGACGGGCGAGGACGGCGCACCGAGATGCACCACGAAGCCCAGATCCGGTTTGTCGAAGCCCATCCCGAGCGCGCTGGTGGCCACGAGGGCCTTGACCTCGTTGTTCTTCAGCGCGGCCTCCGCGGCCTCGCGATCGGCCGGATCGGTGCGCCCCGTATAGGCACGGACGGCATGACCGTTCTCCCGCAGCAGGCGCGCGGTGTCCTCGGCCGCGGAGACGGTGAGGGCGTAGATGATGCCGCTGCCCGGAAGATCCGACAGATGGGTCAGGAGCCAGGCGAGGCGCGAACGAGGGCTGGGCAGGCGCAGGACGCCGAGCCGGAGCGACTTGCGGGCCAGCTCCCCGCGCAGCGTGAAGACCTCCGTACCACCGGCACCGAGCTGCTCCTCCACGTCCGCCACCACTCGGGAGTTGGCCGTCGCCGTGGTGGCGAGGACCGGTACGCCCTGGGGCAGACCCGTGATGAGCTCGCGCAGGCGCCGGTAGTCGGGGCGGAAGTCGTGCCCCCAGTCGGAGATGCAGTGTGCCTCGTCGATCACCAGCAGGCCCGTGTGCCGCATCAGCTCCGGCAGGTGCTGCTCGCGGAAGGACGGGTTGTTCAGCCGTTCGGGCGAGACGAGGAGCACGTCCACCTCGTCGGAGCGGAGCTTGTCCGTGATGTCCTGCCAGTCCGTCTGGTTCGCGGAGTTGATCGCTTCGGCACGCACCCCGGCCCGTGCCGCGGCGGCCACTTGGTCACGCATGAGGGCGAGCAGCGGCGAGACGATCAGGGTGGGGCCCTTGCCCCGCGCGCGCAGGAGGAGGCTCGCCACGAAGTAGACGGCGGACTTCCCCCATCCCGTGCGCTGGACGACGAGCGCGCGTCTGCCGTCCTCGACGAGTGCCTCGATGGCCTCGAACTGCCCCTCGTGGAAGCGGGCATCGGCAGACCCCACGAGGGTGTGCAGGATGCTGGTGGCTTGCTCGGAGAGCGTGGTGGTCGGCGACATCGCTCCAGTATCCCAGTCCGCTCCCCCAGTCACGGCGGCCGGAGGCGCATGTGGACATCGGCCGCAGCGCCGCCCCGATACACTTCCAGACGTGAGTACCCTCTTCGATCTTTCTGCATCCTTCAAGGCCTACGACGTGCGCGGCATCGTGGGCGAGACCATCACGGAGGACTCGGTCCGGGCAGTCGGTGCGGCCTTCGTGGACTCCCTGCAGTTGGCGGGCGAGACCGTCCTCGTGGGCGGTGACATGCGCCCGTCGTCGCCCGCGTTCGCCCGCGCCTTCGCCGATGGCGCCACGCTGCGCGGAGCCGATGTGCTCTTCCTCGATCTGATCTCCACCGACGAGTTGTACTACGCGAGCGGGATGCTCGACGCCGCGGGTGTCACGTTCACCGCGAGCCATAACCCCGCGCAGTACAACGGCATGAAGATGACCCGCCCGGGCGCCGTCCCGGTGTCCTCGGAGACGGGGCTCGACGACGTGCAGGCGCGCGCGGAGGCATATCTCACGGCGGGGACCATCCCGGCGGCCGACGTCCGGGGGCAGACCGGCGTGCGAGACATCCTCGAGGAGTACGCGCGGTTCCTGCGCGCCCAGGTGGATCTGTCCTCGTCGCGCCCGCTGAAGATCGTGGTGGACGCCGGCAACGGCATGGCGGGCCTGACCACGCCTGCCGTCCTCGGCGACCGCATGCTCGAGGCGTTGCCGCTGACCATCGTGCCGCTCTACTTCGAGCTCGACGGCACGTTCCCGAACCATCCCGCGAATCCGCTCGAGCCGGAGAATCTGCGTGATCTGCAGGCGGCCGTCGTCGAGCACGGCGCGGACATCGGCATCGCGTTCGACGGCGACGCGGATCGCTGCTTCATCATCGACGAGCTCGGCGAGCCGGTCTCCCCGAGCGCCATCACCGCCATGATCGCTCGCCGGGAGATTGCCCGCGCCCAGGCCGCCGGGGAGTCCGAACCGGTGATCATCCACAACCTCATCACCTCCCGCGCCGTCCCCGAGCTGATCAGGAACGACGGCGGCCGTCCGGTCCGCACGCGGGTGGGCCACTCCTTCATCAAGGCGGTCATGGCCCAGGAGGGTGCCGTGTTCGGTGGTGAGCACTCCGCCCACTACTACTTCCGCACCTTCTGGAACGCCGATACCGGGATGCTGGCGGCCATGCACGTGCTGGCCGCACTCGGCGAGCAGGACGGCCCGCTGTCGGACCTCGGCCGCGAGTACGAGCCCTACGTCTCCTCGGGCGAGGTCAACTCCAAGGTGGCGGACCTCCAGGCCTCCATCGAGCGGGCCAGGGCCGAGTTCGACCAGGAGGGCGTGGTGGTGGACGATCTCGACGGTCTCACCTTCACCCCGGAGCACGGCCACTGGTGGTTCAACCTGCGCCCGTCCAACACCGAGCCGTATCTACGGCTCAATGCGGAAGCGGAGGACAGGGACACCCTCGAGGACCTCGTGCAGCGCGTCCTCGCCGTGGTCCGCGACTGAGACCGAGCCCGCGGCAGGCACCGCGGAACGAGAGCAGGCCCCCTCCGTCGACGGAGGGGGCCTGCTCTCGTGGGTGCTCTGGATCAGACGGTGCTGAAGCGTTCCTTCAGTTCCTCGAGCTGACCCCTCATCTCCTCGGGCAGCGACTCACCGAAACGCTCGTACCACTGCTCGATGCCCTCCAGCTCCTCCGCCCACTCGGCGGCGTCGACGCGCACGGCCGCCTCGACCTCGGCGGGGCTCATGTCGAGGCCCGTGAGATCGAGGGAGTCGCCGGTGGGGACGAAGCCGATCGGTGTCTCGACGGCGTCGGCCGTTCCCTCGAGCCGTTCGATGACCCACTTGATCACACGTGAGTTCTCGCCGAACCCGGGCCAGGCGAATCCGCCGTCGGCCGTGCGGCGGAACCAGTTGACGAGGAAGATCTTCGGCAGGCGGGCCTGGTTCGCGTCCGCGCTGAGGGTGAGCCAGTGCTTGAGGTAGTCACCGGCGTCGTACCCGATGAACGGGAGCATGGCCATGGGGTCGCGGCGCACGCGCCCCACCTCGCCCGCAGCGGCAGCCGTGGTCTCCGAGGACAGCGTGGAACCCATGAAGATGCCATTGGCCCAGTCCCGGGACTGGGTGACCAGGGGTACCGTCGTCTTGCGGCGGCCGCCGAAGAGGATCGCCGAGATTTCGACGCCGTCGGGGTGGTTGTACTCCTCGGCGAGGATGTCCACCTGGTCGATCGGCGTGCAGAACCGCGCGTTGGGGTGGGCGGCGGTGTGCTCCATGTCCGGAGTCCAGTCCCTGCCCTGCCAGTCGGTGAGATGCTCGGGGACCTCCTCGGTCATGCCCTCCCACCACACACCGCCGTCGTCCGTGAGTGCCACGTTCGTGAAGACCGAGTTGCCCTTGGCGATGGCCCGCATCGCGTTCGGGTTGGTCTGCCATCCCGTTCCGGGGGCGACGCCGAACAGGCCTGCCTCGGGATTGACGGCCCTCAGTTCGCCCTCCTCGCCGAATCGCATCCAGGTGATGTCGTCGCCGAGCGTCTCGACCTTCCAGCCCTCGATGGTCGGGTCGAGCAGGGCCAGATTGGTCTTGCCGCAGGCCGAGGGGAAGGCCGCCGAGAGGTAGTAGGTCTTGTCCTGGGGCGAGGTGAGCTTGAGGATCAGCATGTGCTCCGCCAGCCACCCCTCCTCGCGCGCCATGACGGAGGCGATCCGCAGGGCATAGCACTTCTTGCCGAGCAGGGCGTTGCCGCCGTACCCGGAACCGTAGGACCAGATGGAGCGCTCCTCCGGGAAGTGGACGATCCACTTCTCCTCGTTGCACGGCCACGGAACGTCGGTCTCGCCGTCGGCGAGCGGTGCACCGAGGGAGTGGAGGGCCGGAACGAAATCAGCCTCGAGCTCGGTCATGCGGTCCAGGACCGGCGTGCCGATGGTCGCCATGATGCGCATGGACGTGACCACATAGGCACTGTCCGTGATCTCGACGCCGAACTTGGGATCCTTCGCGTCGAGGTGACCCATGACGAAGGGGATGACGTACATGGTGCGGCCACGCATCGACCCGGAGAACAAGCCCTCGAGCTTGGTCTTCATCTCGGTCGGCTCCATCCAGTTGTTGGTGAAGCCCGCCTCCCGCTCGTCCTTCGAGCAGATGAAGGTCTGCTCCTCCACCCGGGCAACGTCCCTGGGATCGGAGAACGCGGCAAAGGAGTTGGGGAACGTGTCCGGGTTGAGCCGCACGAAGGTTCCGGCCTCCACGAGTTCGTCGGTGAGACGCGTGTTCTCGGCTTCGGAACCGTCCACCCACACCACCTCGGTGGGCTGGGTCATCTCCTGGACGTCCCTGACCCAGGCGAGCAACCCCTGATGGCTGGTCGGAGCGGAGCCGTCCGGCAAACCCTTGCCTGCGGGATCGGTGGGGGTGGCCTCATCAGACTGGCGCACGGGATCGCCCATTTGTCTTCCCTTCGTTGGGTGCTCGGTATCTTCCGATGCTAGGGGCGGGCATTTTCATGGAGCGGTGGATTCGGTCGAAAGCGGGCAGTACGCCCCCGTCGATCCGCGGGATGACGGGGTTTCAGGCAGCATACTCCCGCCTGCCTGTGATAAAGGTCATGTAGACCGGTACAGTATACGACCCGCGCTGAGACTGATTAGGCGGAGCACCGATTCCGCGCTAACGTTGTCTACGGCCGAAAGGCCAGCACGTAGAATGCCTCTCCATGTCTGGAACGGCGGACTGCGGATGCGTGCGTAGCTCAACGGATAGAGCATCTGACTACGGATCAGAAGGTTGGGGGTTCGAATCCCTTCGCGCGCACCACATACCCGCAATGACGAAGGGCCCCGACTCCGGTCGGGGCCCTTCGTCGTCGGGTTGCCCGTGTCCCCGCCGGATGCCAAGCTCTGCCTATGAGCGAATACCAGACTGTTGATGTCGTTGTCATCGGCGCAGGCGCCGTCGGTGAGAATGCCGCCGGGCGAGCCGTCCAGAAAGGGCTCTCGGTGGTCCTGGTCGAGGCCGACCTCGTGGGCGGCGAGTGCTCCTACTGGGCGTGCATGCCGTCGAAGGCACTCCTAAGCCCGGGATCCACGCTCAAGGCGGCACGCGGCGTCGCCGGCGCACGCGAGGCCGTCACCGGCTCCCTCGACGTCCAGCAGGTCCTGGAACGCCGCACGTCCTTCACGAGCAACTGGGACGACTCCTCCCAGGAGGAGTGGGTGGAATCCGCCGGCATCACCCTCGAACGAGCCCAGGCCATCGTGTCCGGCGAACGTGAGGTGACCCTCACCCGCAAGGACGGCTCGCAGGCGCGCTACCGGGCCGAGCACGCCGTCGTGCTGGCCACGGGCTCGACGCCGACCATTCCGCCCATCGACGGTCTCGCCGACCTCGACTACTGGACCACCCGGGACGCCACGTCCGCGTCGGAGGTCCCCGCCAGCCTCGCCGTCGTCGGCGGCGGTGTGGCCGGCGTGGAGCTGGCCCAGGCGTGGGCACGGCTCGGAGCCGAGGTCACGGTGGTGGCCCGCGGCGGTATCCTCGCGAACTATCCCCGGGAAGCCTCCGACCTCGTCCTCGCAACACTGCGCGCGGAGGGCGTCACCGTCCTCACGGACACCAGCACCAACTCGGTCCGCCACGACGGCGGCGCCTTCGTGCTCGACGTCGGCGACGGCCACACCGTCACGGCCGAGAAGCTGCTCATCTCCACGGGCCGCCACCCGAACACCGCGGGGATCGGACTCGAGGAGCTCGGCATCGACCCGAAGGAGATGGAGAGCGACGACACCGGGCGTGTGGTCGGAGCCGGCGGATGGCTCTACACCGTAGGTGACGCGCGCGGCCGGGTGCTGCTCACGCACCAGGGCAAGTACGAGGCCCGCCTGACCGCCGACGCCATCGCGGCGAGGTCCACCGGATCGCTGGGTGACACGGCGGAGGAATGGAGTGCCTTCGCGGCGACCGCCGACACCGTCGCCGTCCCCCAGGTGACCTTCACCGATCCACAGATCGCGATGGTGGGGCGCACCGTCGAACAGGCTCGGGACGCCGGGATCGACGCGTCGGAGACCTCGCTGTCCATCGCCGTCGCCGGTTCCGCGCTCCAGGTGGACGACTACGAGGGCTGGGCGCAGCTCGTGGTGGACGAGGAGCGCAAGGTGATCGTCGGGGCCACGTTCGCGGGGCCCGAGGTGGCCGAACTGCTGCACGCCGCAACCATCGCCATCGTCGGTGAAGTACCGCTCGATCGACTGTGGCACGCCGTCCCGGCCTACCCCACCGTCAGTGAGGTATGGCTCCGGCTGCTGGAGCAGTACGGGCTGTAGCCCGGGCCCGATCAGCGCAGGGCCTGATCAGCACAGCCCGATCACGCAGGGCCGGATCAGCGCAGGGTCGGGGCGCGCCGCACCACGAAGTCGGTCACTTCGGCGTTGCGGTGGTCCAGCTCCGCCCACTCCCCGTCGAACGTCAGCACGGTGAGCCCGGCCGTCGGGTAGTCCGTTGCGAGGTCCATGACCGCGCGTTCGCTCGACCGGGCGGACGCCAGGCGCATGGCGAGCTCCTGGACCCCCGGGTTGTGGGCGATGACCAGCAGGCTCGTCACGGTGGCCGGGACGTGGTTGATCAGGGCGAGCATCTCGGTGGGGTGCGCGGCATAGAGGTCGTCCTCCAGCTTCGGCGTGGGCGCCTTGTCCCCCAGTTCCTTGCAGACCCAGGTGCAGGTCTGGCGTGTGCGCAGCGCCGTCGAGACGAGGATGGAGTCGGGGACGGCGTCGTGCTCCACCATCCAGCGGCCGATCAGCGGTGCGTCGGCGTGCCCGCGCGAGCTGAGCGAGCGCTCGTGGTCCGGCACGCCCTGCTGGAACTCGGCCTTCGCGTGGCGAAGGAGCATGAGTTTATTCTGCTGATGGGAGGCCATACCCCAAAGTCTAGGGTGTGGCGCCGGAGGCCTAGATGGAGTACTCCGGCGCGGCCCAGACGACCACCTCGGGGTGGTCGTAGAAGCGGTACCCCTGGCCCCGCACGGTGCGTACGGTGTTGGCCAGGCGTCCCAGCTTCGCCCGCAACCGCCGGATGTGGACGTCGATGGTGCGCTCGTTGGGGACTTCCTCGGCGTTCCGCCAGAGCCCGCAGAGGAGCTCCTCGCGACCGACGGTCCGCGCGGCGTTCTCGACCAGGTAGTTGAGGAGCTCGAACTCCTTGAACGTCAGATTCAGCGTCTGGCCGTCCAGCTGCACCTCGCGGCGGGAGAGATCGATGAGCACGCCCGTGGCGCGCTGCGTCGGGGCAGGTGCCGGATCGGGCCGCGTGCGCCGCGCCACGGTCGGGTCGCCGAGCGCCGCCCGGACGACGTCGATGTCGGACCCCTCGGCGTCGGCCGGGGCGAGGGCCACCGCCGCGTGGCTCGCCGCCATGGGTACGAGGGAGCGCACATAGGCCCTGACGTCCTGGGCGAGATCCGAGAAGGTGGTTCCCGCAGCGGCAGCCGTCGCCTCGTCGAGCGCGACATAGAGGACGAACCCGCGGGGGGACGTGTCCTTCGTGACGGCCTGCGGACCGGGGACGCCATTGGGAGTGACGACGGGGACGGGAGCGGTCAGGGGATCGACGTCGGCCCCGGAGATCTCGTGGAAGCGGGAGGCCCGCTGCGCCTGGGGATCCACCGCCGGCGCGAACTGCCGGCGGGCCGGGCGGTTCTGCGCGGAGCGGAGGGAGATATGGACGTAGCCCTGATTCACTGACATGGATGCAACCTCGTGGAGTGTGCCGTCATCACGGCTCGAATGCGGGATGTGCCCGGTCGGGATGGGAAGTGGTGCCCGCCGTTGGGCAAGAAGTGCGTGGAGCGGTTGGGGTGTAACCGTTACGCGTGCATTCGACAGCAGCACTGAACGGCTCCCGACACGAGGTCGGGAGGCGTGGCTGCAGATGCGAGTGATGTGGTGATCACATGACGAATTATTGCATGTCACATTCGCGCCAGTACAAGTAACAATGAGGAGGGTCCACCATGTGGACAGATCGGTGCTCGAGAGCTTCCCGGCTCTGCCTCTCGAGCACCCCGGCACACGGAAGTGCCCCGGACGGGAGCGGCACGCCGCCCCCGTCCGGGGCACTCTACTCAGGGGGCGGCCCGTGGCCGCTCCTGACCCGTCAGGACGCGCTGCCCTCGAGGACCTCCTGCTTGCCGGTGTGGCTGACGCTGATCTTCCGCGGCTTGGCCTCCTCGGCCACCGGGATGGTCAGCGTGAGCACACCGTCCCGGTACTCCGCCTCGATCTCGTCGAGCGCTACGCCGTAGCCCAGGGTCACCTGCCGGGCGAAGGTCCCGGAGGGGCGTTCGTGGGTCAGCCACTGCACCTGCTCGTCCAGGTCCTGGGTCCGCTCGGCCCGTATGGTCAGCGTGCGGTCCTCGACGTCGACGTCGATGGTTCCGGGGTCGACGCCCGGCATGTCGACGTGCGCGACGAACTGTTCGCCCTTGCGATACAGATCCATGGGCATCGCCGCCGACGCGGGGTTGCGCAGCGCGCCTCCAAGGAGCCGGTCGATGTCACGGAATGGGTCGAATGTGGTTGCCATTGCTTCCTCCTCAGTCATGTCGTGTCCACTCGGGTCCAACCACGGACTTGAGTGGGTATGACTCAACTTTAGAACAGCACTTCAGCCTTCACAAGTCGGCCGGTGGAGATTTTCGAGAGCCTAACCCACGACGCCGTAGAGGCGATCGCCGGCGTCCCCGAGGCCCGGCACGATGTACGACTTCTCGTCGAGCTTCTCGTCGATCGACGCGAGCACGATGGTGACATCACGGTCCTCGAGTTCGGCCTGGAGGGTGGCGAGACCCTCGGGCGCTGCGAGCAGGCAGATGCAGGTGATGTCCGCGGCCCCGCGGGCGAAGAGGAACTTGATGGCTTCGCGGAGCGTGCCGCCGGTGGCCAGCATCGGATCGAGGACGAACACCTGGCGTCCGGTGAGATCGTCCGGCAACCGCTCCGCGTAGGTGATGGCCTCGAGGGTCTCCTCGTTGCGGGCCATGCCGAGGAAGCCCACCTCGGCCGTCGGCACGAGGCGCGTCATGCCCTCGAGCATCCCGAGTCCTGCCCGGAGGATGGGGACCACCAGCGGGGTGGGCTTGACCAACCCCACTCCCTCGGTGCTCGTGACCGGCGTCTGGATCGACACCGTCTCCACGCGCACCTCGCGGGTGGCCTCGTAGGCCAGCAGGGTCACGAGCTCCTCGGTGAGGAGGCGGAACACCGGCGACGACGTGTCCTTGTCCCTCAGAACCGTCAGTTTGTGGGCTACCAGGGGATGGTCGACTACCAGTACACGCATTTCTCAAAAGTACCATTGGGCCCATGACCCACTCCCCGCTGCCCGTGAGCGCTGCGCACCACGCGTGGATGGGCTCGGCGCTGGAGGCTGCGGGGCTCGCGGGCGCCACGGCGGACGTGCCGATCGGCGCCGTCGTCGTCGGACCCGATGGTGCCGTGCTCGGCACGGGCTGGAACCAGCGGGAAGCCCTGGGTGACCCGACGGCGCACGCCGAGGTGCAGGCCATCCGCGCCGCCGCGGTGCGGAGGGCCTCCTGGCGGCTCGAGGACTGCACTCTCGTGGTGACGCTCGAGCCGTGTGCCATGTGCGCGGGAGCCAGTGTTCTGGCCCGCATACCCCGCGTGGTGTTCGGGGCGTGGGACGAGAAGGCGGGCGCCTCGGGGTCCGTGTTCGACGTGCTGCGTGAACCCCGGCTGAACCACTGGACCGAGGTGTTCGCGGGTGTACGGCAGGACGAGTGCGCGGCGTTGCTCACGGACTTCTTCGCCGCCCGGCGGGCGGAGACCGACGTGCTGCGCCGAGGCGATCCTGCGTAGGCTTGGACCATCCGCAGTATCCCCATGAAGGAGTAGACGTGGCAGACCAGCAGGACGGCATGAAGGAAGTACAGGAGATCCTCGGCAAGGCCGACATCGCGATCCTCACCACAGTGAACCTCGACGGACAGCTCGTGAGCCGGCCGCTCGCGCTGCAGGCGAAGGACTTCGACGGCGATCTCTGGTTCTTCACCGAGGACCCCTCCCCCAAGGCCGACGAGATCCGCGCCAACCCGCAGGTGAACGTATCGGCGAGCACGGGCAAGGGCTACGTCTCTGTTGCCGGGACCGCCACGCTGTCGAAGGACCAGGCGAAGATCGACGAGCTCTGGGATCCCTCGGTCTCGGCGTGGTTCGAGAACGGCCGCGACGATCCCGCCGTCACGCTCATCCACGTCGACGCCGACACGGCCGAGTACTGGTCCATGGACGCACCCCGCGTCGTCTCCGCGGTGAAGATGGTGAAGGGTCTCGTGACCGGGAGCAAGCCGGACGTCGGCAACAACGACGTCGTCGACCTGCCCTAGCGTCCGTTCCCGACGGCGCCCGGCCGCCGTTTTGGGCATGTCACCCCCGACCCGGTAAAGTGACGGCGTTGGTGACGTGTCCGAGCGGCCGAAGGTGCAACACTCGAAATGTTGTTTGGTGAAAGCCAACGTGGGTTCAAATCCCACCGTCACCGCCACTTGAAACCCCCGCGAATCCTAGGTACGTACTGGGATTCGCGGGGGTTTTGCTCGAAGAGGATGTAGTTGTCCGCAGGCTTTGGAGTTTTGCTCACCCTCAGCGCGCAGGCACTCGTTAGCGGGAGCGTAGGAGCCGTTGTCGGCATCGCCGCACTGCTTGCTCAGACAGTGAACCTTGTGCGCGCTGCCTCGGCTGCCATCAGTGCTGGCCGGCTGGTCACCCATGGCCGAACCCGCAAGTAGTGAGCCAACGACTCCGCACGAGAACAGGCGACTAACAATGCCCATCAGCTTCACCCCCCTCGACGCCGTCGGGCATGACCGCGAACCACTGATCGACTTCATGATGCGTAACGAGTTCCCCTTCCACGGGAAACCCCACCCCGCCCGGGAAGACATCGAGAACGCCATCAGCGAGGGCGCGTACCAGGACGAGGACAATCAATCCTTCTGGATCGATCATGACGAGCTCGGCCGGATCGGCTTCTTCCGGCTCGAGGACCTCAGCGACCCCACTCCGGTCTTCGATCTCGACTCGACGGCGCCTTCCGGGGAAGAGGACTGGGCGTGGAGGTCCTGCACGCTGCGACGCGTCACGTCTTCACCTCGATGCAGCAGGTCGACCGGTTCGAAGGGCAGACCCGGGAGGACAACATCGCGATGCGCCGAACGTTCCTGAAGTGCGGCTGGGTCAAGGAAGCCCACTACCGGGAGGGCTGGCCCGTCGAGGGCGGCGAGCCTCTCGCGTCGGTGGCCTACGCGATCCTGCGGCGCGACTGGGAAACAGGCCGGACGACGACGTTCGTCTGGGAGGATCTTGTCCTGTGACGAAACGGCCTGGAGCGCCTTGCCAATCCGGTAGAAGCGCCGTGTTTGGATGATGCCGTGACGAACGACCACCGGATGCGGTCCCTGGCGAAGCTCACCGCTGGCGATCGCGTGGCGATCCTGTCGCCGTCGTTCGCTGCTCCTGGTTTCGCCCCTGCTGTCCATGAGCAGGCGATGAACCGTTTCTCGACGGCGACCGGCCTGGTCCCCGTGGAGTTCCCGACCACCCGCCAGCTCGGCGCGAGTCCGCAGGAGCGCGCGCGGGACATCAATGCCGCCTTCGCCGATCCAAGCATCCGGGCGATCCTCGCGACGGTCGGCGGTGACGACCAGGTGACTGTGATCCCCCACCTCGACGCTGAGCTCGCGCGCGCCAACGCGAAGATCTTCCTCGGCTACAGCGACAACACGAATCTGCTCAACTGGCTGTGGGGCAACGGCATCCCGGGCTTCTACGGTGGCTCCAGTCAGGTGCACCTGGGCCCCGGACCACACCTCGACGACGTCCATCTCGCCTCCCTTCGAGCCGCCCTCCTGACGGGGGAGGAACTCGAGATCACCAATCCCGGGGAATCGGAGGACTTCGGCCGGGACTGGCTTGATCCGCGAGCCCTGACAGAATTCGGTGACCGCGAGGGGACCGAGCCGTGGGTCTGGGCCGGGCCGCGGCGTGAGGTGACGGGCCGGACCTGGGGTGGGTGTTTTGAAGTGATCGACCAGTTGGCCATGGCCCAGCGGATGCCCTCGTCCGGTGACCTCGAGGGCGCGATCCTGCTGCTGGAGACGAGCGAGGAACTCCCGCCCGCGAGCGCCGTCAAGCGGTGGGTCCGCTCCCTGGGCGAGGCAGGCATTCTCGGCGCCGTGGCAGGAGTGATCGTCGCCAGACCGCCCACCAGCAGCTCCTCATCGCGTCCGGGCTCCTGCGAGCGCGCCGACCTGAGGGCGCAGCAGCAGGACGCCGTCCTGTCGCAACTCAGTCAGTACAATCCGGACGCGGCGGTCTGCGTCGGCGTCCCCTTCGGGCACACGCGACCCCAGTGGATCCTCCCCTACGGCGGCCAAATTACGCTGAACGGCGACAGCCGGACCATCACCGCGCGCTACAGCTGAGCCTTTTACAGCGAGCCACGGAGACGCACCGTTCACTAGGCTCGAAGACAGATACGATCGTGCGCTTCTCGCACCCTCCCGCCGAACTGTTATCACAGCCTAGGCGGAAAGAAAATCCTGGCTGTAGTACTCGATATCCAGAAATTGTTACCTGTTGTTCGATTCATCCCTGAAGATCGCATCTCTGCCCTCAGCACCGGCCACGCAACAGTGTGTGTCAGGGCAGCAGTAGCGACACAGGGACGACCGCACACCCGACGGCGTGCCCCGCGAGGACCTGCCCCGGAGTGCGAGCTCCGAGCCTGACCCTGGACCAGCCGACCGCGGAGGCCAACAGGAGGGCAAGGGCTGGCCCGAACAGTTCGGCCGGCGCATGCAGGAGTACCAGGAGGAGAGCGCCGGCTCCGAGCGAGAGAGCAGCGAGCGCCATGACCGGGACACGATCCTCACGCACGCTGATGTGGTGGTCGATGACAGCACCGCGATGCTTCAGCCACAGGAGAAGCGCGAACGACAGACCCACGGTGAAGACCATGGCTGTGATCGACTGCAGTCAGGTCACTCCCGGGGTGAGCAGGGGCTGCGTAAGCAGGAAAACACCGACGAGGAAAGTTGGCGCGAAGACCTCGGTGATGATCAGAGCCGGCCTCCGGCTGAGATGGACGCCACCGGTCTGGTCGGTTCTCTGCATCAGCCGACGATGCGAGCGGTTCGCTGGTGCACCTTCACGTCCGTCAGGCAGCGAGCTGCGAACTCAGCACGCCCCACCGATCACTCGGTGTGGCCGGGACGCCCCGCCGCGTCAGCGTCAGCGTAGTAGGAGCGCATCCCGTGCTTAACGCCCAATCGAACGATCACGTACAGGATCAGCGCACCGATCAGCAGGGGCACGATCCACGCGAAGAGGACCACGAATTCGAACCCGTTCAAAGCCATGGCGATCCCATCCCGTATCTCTACACTCACCGTCAGCCTAGCCGGGGTCCTGCACCGCCTACAGCTGCAGCGGATGCGCCGACTGTCGACGGCACCACTGCAGGAGTACGTTCCTGTCCGGGCTCTGGCTGATCCTGAGCCGTCCGTCCAGAGAGGAACACCGCCGAGACCAAAGCGGTCGCGGTTCCACTGGTCATCCTCGACGACGACGACATGACCGCAGATCGGCTGACCCTGAACGGTATTGTTCGTGGGCCGAACGGGCCGGCTTCAGGCGTGTCGATTCCCGCCCCGATACGCACCGGGACCAGCCGGTGCAGGTGAACCGATGGGTTCGCGATGGGCGCGTTCAGCAAGAAGAGTCTGCTCAGTCCTCGGCCTCCTCCGCAGCAGCCTTGAGCGCATCCTTCTCGGCGCGCACGGCCTCCGTCTCGTGCTGCTCCTCGGCCTTCTCCCGATGGATGACCTCCGCGAGGAGCTTCTCCATCTCCTTGGCCACACCGGCGGCGGACGCCGGGTTCTGGCCGGTGACCAGTCGCTCGTCGACCACGACCTTCTCCTCGAAGACCTCCGCGGAGACATGCGTGGCGCCCTGTTCGGCGAGACGGTCGGCCAGGAAGAACGGGATGACCTTGTCCTTGCCGGCGGCGACCTCCTCGTCGTTGGTGAAGGCGGCCACTCTCCGTCCCTCGACGAGGCGGAGTCCGTTCGCCAGTTCCACGTCGAGCAGCCCCGCCGGTCCGTGGCAGACCGCGCCCACCAGGCCACCGGCGTTGTACACGTCGGCAACGAGCTTCTGCAGGCCGCCGCTGTCGGGGAAGTCCCACATGGTGCCGTGTCCACCCACCAGATAGACGCCGTCGTACTGGTCGGGATCGACGACGTCGACGCGCGCCGTGTTGTAGAGGCCGGCTCGCGTGGTCTCGTCCTCGATGAAGGCCACCTGGATGGGATCCGACGTGTCCACCTCGTCGCGCGGGGGCTGTCCACCCTTGATGGAGGCGAAGTCGACGAAGTGGCCGGAATCCTTGAACACCTTCCAGGGATGGGCGGCCTCGGCCACGTTGTAGCCGGTCTTCTCACCCGTGTCACCAAGCTCGGAAACGCTGGTCAGAACCATGAGGATCTTCTTCATGTGATGCTCCTTCTCGTCGGATGCCCCTGTGAGGCGCTGCTGGCCCGGTCCGATCGCCTGCGGCATGGACCCGTGATCCGGGCGATAGCCTGAGCCCATGGTAATCCGGGTGCTCGCAGTGGGCCGCAAGCATGAGAGCTGGGTAGCGGAGGGCATCGAGCGGTACACCAAACGCCTGAAGAAGCCGTTCGATCTCTCCTGGCAGCTGATCGCCCACTCCGCCCGCGAGCACGACGCCGCCCGGGCGGAGGAATCGGAGCGGCTCCTCGCCAAGGTCGGGACCGACTTCGTGGTGCTGCTCGACGAGCGCGGCAAGGCCATCGATTCCCCGGCCCTGTCGCGGACGCTGCTCGCACCCCTGGAGTCCTCACGGAGCGTGACCGTGATCATCGGCGGCGCCTACGGGGTGGACCGGGCGGTTCACCAGCGGGCCGATTTCGTCTGGTCCCTCTCGCCGCTGGTCTTCCCGCACCAGCTCGTGCGCCTCATCCTCGCCGAGCAGGTCTACCGGGCCCAGGAAATAGCGGGCGGTCGCTCGTACCACCACGAATGATCGACCTCGGATAACGATTCGGCACACCTGGCTGCGCCCTCTTGATGTGCGGCTCGCCGACCCTACAGTGAGGGCATGACGACATTGCTGGGGAGCAAATACTGGATCACGACACTTCTGACTGCAGGAGCGCTGGTCGCGGTGAGCGGCTGCACGGCGTCCGCGGTGGGCGACGACGGGGCAGCGGCGCCGGCGTCTTCGTCGGGCACCACGCCCAACGCTGCGAGCGCAGGGACGACCGCCGCTCCTTCCGCCGCGACGGGCGAGACGCCCTCCGCCGCCGCGACGCCGGCAGCCAGCGTGCCGCCCGCCCCGACGACGACGCCGTCCGAACCGCCGGCAGCCTCGTCCGCGCCCGCCAAGTCTGCGGCTCCGAGCTCTGCACCCCGAAGCTCTGTGGCCCCAAACTCTGCACCTCAGAAGTCCGCAGCCTCGTCCTCCGCACCCCTGACGCCGACCACCTGTACGGCAGCCCAGCTCGGTGGAGCGGTCGAGAGCCAGCTCGGTGGGGGCGCCGCCGGCAGTGTGTACCGGACGCTCCGGTTGACCAACGTGTCCGAGGTGGACTGCACCATGGCGGGCTACCCGGGAGTGTCGTTCGTCGATGCTGCCGGGAACCAGCTCGGCGCACCCGCTGACCGCGCCGGCTCCGCCGTCGTTGCCGTCACGCTCGCCCCGGGCACGTCCGTCTCGACGACGCTGCAGCAGACCAACGCGCAGAACTACGGCGCCGACTGCGGTCTCACCCAGGCCTCCGGGGTGCGCGTCTACCCGCCCGGAGCCACGGACTCGCTGATCCTGCCGCAGGACATCGCGGCGTGCTCGGCAGGCTCGATCGTCCTGATGACCGTGGGGACCGTCCAGCCCGTCGGGTGAGGTCGCGGCGGAAGCTGCCAACCTCCGTCCGGCGCGTCATTACTCCCCTTCCCGCAGGCTGGTGGACAGTACGCGGTCGACGCGATCGAGTGTCGGCGCGCTGGGGCATGATGAACAAATGACGCAGGTGCTGACCAGATTCACCCCGGCTACCCATGAGTGGTTCGCCGGAGCCTTCTCGGCACCCACGCCTGCCCAGGAAGGTGCCTGGTCTGCGATCTCCGCCGGATCCAACGCGCTCGTCGTCGCGCCCACCGGATCCGGCAAGACCCTCGCCGCCTTCCTCTGGGCGCTCGACCGGCTGATCGCCTCCGGAGAGGGCAGCGGGGACGACGACGAGCCCGCGCCCACACCGGCCAAGGGCCGGGCTCCGGCGTCGAAGAAGCCGAAGCGCACCACCCGCGTCCTCTACATCTCACCCCTGAAGGCGCTCGGCGTGGACGTGGAGCGGAATCTGCGGGCACCGCTGATCGGCATCACCCAGACGGCCAAGCGCCTCGGCCTGCCGGCACCGAGTATCACGGTGGGTGTCCGCTCCGGCGACACTCCGCAGGCCGAGCGGCGCACCATGCTCACGCGTCCGCCGGACATCCTCATCACCACGCCCGAATCACTGTTCCTCATGCTCACCTCGAAGGCCCGGGAGACCCTGATGGAGGTGGACACCGTCATCATCGACGAGGTCCACGCCGTCGCCGGCACCAAGCGCGGCGCGCACCTGGCCGTGTCGCTGGCCCGGCTCGATGCCCTGCTGGACAAGCCCGTGCAGCGCATCGGGCTCTCCGCCACGGTGGAGCCCAAGGAGACGGTGGCCCGCTTCCTCTCCGGCAATGCCCCGGTGGAGATCGTGGCGCCGCCGTCGAAGAAGCAGTGGGATCTGACCGTCACCGTCCCGGTGGAGGACATGACGGAACTCGGCGGTGCGGCGGCCAACACCGACGACGACGGCGACGCCGTGCCGCAGGCGAGTATCTGGCCGCACGTCGAGGAGAAGATCGTCGACCTGATCGAGCAGAACCGGTCGACGATCGTCTTCGCCAACTCACGCCGGCTGGCCGAGCGCCTCACCGCCCGGCTCAACGAGATCCACGCCGAACGTCGGGAGCGCGACGCCGTCTGGGCAGCCGGTGGCCCGGACGCCGAACGTAGTGCTGCAGAGCTCGGAGCCGCGCCGACGCCGTCGTACGCCCACACCACCAGTACGCCCGCGCAGATCATGGCCCAGTCCGGCCAGACCGAGGGGGCGGAGCCGCTGCTCGCCCGTGCGCATCACGGCTCCGTGTCCAAGGACCAGCGTGCGCTCATCGAGGACGACCTGAAGTCGGGCCGCCTGCGCTGTGTGGTCGCAACGAGCTCACTGGAGCTCGGGATCGACATGGGCGCGGTGGATCTCGTGGTGCAGGTGGAATCCCCCCACTCCGTGGCCAGTGGTCTGCAGCGAGTGGGCCGGGCCGGTCACCAGGTGGGCGAGGTGTCACAGGGAGTCCTGTTCCCGAAGCACCGCGGCGATCTGGTCAACACCACGGTCACGGTGGAGCGTATGCTCGCCGGCCGGATCGAACCCCTGTACATCCCCACCAATCCGCTGGACATCCTGGCGCAGCAGACAGTGGCCGCCGCAGCTCTCGGGACCATCGACGTCGAGGAGTGGTTCGACGTCGTCCGGGCGTCGGCGCCGTTCGCCACCCTGCCGCGGTCGGCCTTCGAGGCGACCCTCGATCTCCTCGCCGGCCGCTATCCCTCGGACGAGTTCGCCGAGCTGCGCCCGCGCATCATCTGGGACCGCGTGGAGGGCACCATCACGGGACGGCCCGGGGCGCAGCGCCTCGCGGTCACCTCCGGCGGCACCATCCCGGACCGTGGACTCTTCGGGGTCTTCCTCGTGGGCTCGGAGGGCGAGGGTGCGCGGGCAGGCGGCCGCCGCGTGGGCGAGCTCGACGAGGAGATGGTCTACGAGTCCCGCGTGGGCGACGTCTTCGCGCTCGGAGCGACGAGCTGGCGGATCGAGGAGATCACGCACGACCGCGTCCTGGTCTCCCCCGCGTTCGGTCAGCCCGGCAAGCTGCCCTTCTGGAAGGGTGACTCGCTCGGCAGGCCGGTGGAACTCGGCCGTGCGCTCGGCGCCTTCAACCGCGAGATGTCCGGCGGAACACCCGAAGCTGCACGCGAGAGATGCGCGGCGATCGGGCTCGACGCCTGGGCCTCCGACAACCTCATCACCTACCTGACGGAGCAGCGCGAGGCCACCGAGGTGGTCCCGAACGACAGGACGCTCGTCGTCGAGCGATTCCACGACGAACTCGGCGACTGGCGCGTCGTGCTGCACAGCCCCTTCGGTATGCCCGTGCACGCACCGTGGGCACTGGCGGTCGGTGCGCGTCTCGAGCAGCGCTACGGCATGGACGGCTCCGCCATGGCGTCCGACGACGGCATCGTGCTGCGCGTGCCGCTCATGGAGGACGAGCCGCCGGGTGCCGATCTGTTCCTGTTCGACGCCGAGGAACTCGACGGCATCGTGACAGCAGAGGTGGGCGGCTCCGCGCTGTTCGCGTCACGCTTCCGTGAGTGCGCAGCTCGGGCACTCCTGCTGCCCCGCCAGAACCCGGGCAAGCGCTCCCCCCTCTGGCAGCAACGGCAGCGCTCGGCCCAGCTGCTCGACGTCGCGAAGAAGTACCCCACCTTCCCCATCGTGCTGGAGACCGTGCGTGAGGTGCTCCAGGACGTCTACGATCTCCCTGCCCTGAAGGACCTCGCGGCATCCCTGGAGCGCAGGGAGCTGCGGATCGTCGAGGTGACCACGCAGCAGCCCTCGCCCTTCGCGCGGTCCATGCTGTTCGGATACGTAGCGTCCTTCCTCTACGAGGGGGACTCCCCGCTGGCGGAGCGCCGCGCCGCCGCGCTCTCGCTCGACCCGACCCTGCTGAACGAACTCCTGGGGCGGGCGGAGCTGCGCGAGCTGCTCGACGCGCGGGTCATCGCCGAGACCGAACTGGAACTGCAGCGGCTCAAGCCGGACCGCCTGGCCCGCGGGCTCGAGGGGGTGGCGGACCTATTGCGCCTCCTCGGGCCGCTCACCGTCGACGAGCTGACCCAACGACTCGAAGCTCCCGCCGGCATCGGGACGACGGCAACGTTCGCCGCAGGACTGGCACCCGCCGACCCCGACGACGTCGAGGGAGATCCGACCGCACCCGTACCCGCGCCCGGCTCCGACGGCGGTTCCGACGGTGATGGCGAACCTGCCGCAGCGTCCGGCCGCGCGTCGCCGAAGCTCGTGCGGGAGCACGTCGCCGCGCTCGTGAAGGCCAACCGGGCGCTGACCGTGAACATCGCCGGCGTGGAGAGGATCTCCGCCGTCGAGGACGCCGCACGCCTGCGCGATGCCCTCGGCGTCCCGCTGCCCATGGGCATCCCGCTGGCGTTCATCGAGCCCGTGGCGGATCCGCTCGGGGACCTCGTGGGACGCTACGCGCGCACCCACGGCCCGTTCACCGCCGCCGAAGCCGCCACGCAGCTGGGACTCGGCGTCGCCGTCGTCGCCGGATCCCTGCAGCGCCTCGCCGGTGCCGGCCGCGTGATCGAGGGCGAGTTCCGCCCCGTCGAGTCGGTCCCGGTGCTCGACATCTCCGCGGAGTCCGGCGCGGCGCCCGGCACCATCACCGTCCACACGCCGGCGGCGAGCGAGTGGTGCGACGTCGAGGTGCTCCGGCGTCTGCGCCGTCGCTCGCTGGCCGCTCTGCGCCAGGAAGTGGAGCCGGTCGACCCTGCGGCCTACGGGCGCTTCCTGCCTGCCTGGCAGCACATCGGCTCCGGCCTGCGCGGGCTCGACGGCGTCATCGCCGTGATCGACCAGCTCTCGGGCGTACCGATCCCCGCGTCCGCCTGGGAGCCGCTGATTCTCGCCCAGCGCGTGGCCAACTACTCCCCGGGCATGCTCGACGAGCTGACCGCGACGGGCGAGGTGCTCTGGTCCGGCGCCGGATCGCTGGCCGGCAACGACGGCTGGATAGCCCTGCACCTGGCCGAGAACGCGTCCCTGACACTCAAGCCCGACCCCGACTTCGAAGCCTCCGCCCTGCAGTCGGCCCTGCTGGAGCTCCTTGCAGGAGGCGGCGGCTACTTCCTGCGCCAGCTAACGCCCCAGCTCGACGTGCAGGAGCCGGTGAGCGACGCGGCGATCGTCACAGCCCTCTGGGATCTCGTGTGGGCCGGGCGCATCAGCAACGACACGTTCACCCCGGTGCGCGCCCTGCTCGCCAACGGCAAGACCGCCCACAAGCAGCGACCCGTCCCGGCACGCGCGCGCACGTCCCGCGCGGGACGCCTCGGCCGCGCCCCGGGCAAGTCCCTCACCGGTGCGTCGATGCGCCTGAGCGCAGCGTCCGGCTCCGGCTCCGATGACGGCGCCGGCGCGAGCGGTGGCTACCAGCGCGCCACGCCTCCCCTGGCGGCCGGGCGCTGGAACATCCTCCCCCCGGTGGAGCCCGAGACGACACTGCACGCCCACGCCACGGCGGAGCTGCTGCTCGATCGCTACGGTGTGGTGACGCGCGGTGCCGTCGGCATGGAGGGCATCCCCGGTGGCTTCGGGCTCATGTACAAGGTGCTGGCCCGACTCGAGGAGATGGGCCGGTGCCGGCGTGGCTACTTCATCGAGCACCTGGGCGCCGCCCAGTTCGCCGTCCCCGCCACGGTGGACCGGCTGCGTTCCTTCAGCGCCGACAACCAGCTCCCCACCGCGCAGGACGTGCTCGGCGGCGAGGCCGCACCGCTGCACGCCGTCGCCCTGGCTGCCACCGACCCGGCGAACCCCTACGGTGCTGCGCTCAGCTGGCCCCAGGCCGACGGCGGCCACCGCGCCGGGCGGAAGGCCGGTGCGCTCGTAGTGCTCGTCGACGGAGCGCTCGCCCTCTACGTGGAGCGGGGCGGCAAGACGCTCCTCGTGTTCACGGAGGACGCCGGCGTGCTGCGCGCCGCGGCACTGGCCCTGGTGACCATCATCAGGCGCGGCGCTGCCGACAAGATGGCGCTGGAGAAGGTCAACGGCGGGGAGATCCTCGACACCGACGTGGGCCGTGCGCTCGCCGACGCCGGCTTCTACACGACACCGAGGGGGCTGAGGATCCGTGCCTGAGGGAGATACCGTGTGGCGGGCCGCCCGCGAACTGCACCGCGCACTGGCAGGGAAGGTCCTCACGCGGTGCGACATCCGGGTGCCGCGGTTCGCCACCGTGGACTTCACCGGCGACACCGTGCAGGAGGCCGTGGCCCGCGGGAAGCACCTGCTGATCCGCGGCGGAGGCGAGGACGGCTGGGACATCCACTCGCACCTCAAGATGGAGGGTCTGTGGCACGTGTATGCGCGTGGGGAGAAATGGCGCCGGCCGGCGTTCAAGGCGCGCTGCATCCTGGAGACCGACGACGCCGTCGTCGTCGGTTTCGAGCTCGGGTTCCTCCGGGTGATCTCCCGGACCGAGGAGGACGACGCCGTCGGCTATCTCGGACCCGATCTGCTCGGCCCGGACTGGGACCCGGACGAGGCGCTGCAGCGGCTGCTCGGGGAGCCGGAGCGGCCCATCGGCCTGGCCCTGCTGGACCAGCGGAATCTCGCCGGGATCGGCAACGTCTACCGGTGTGAGCTGTGCTTCCTGGCCGGTGTCCACCCGCTCACGCCGACGGGCGAGGTGCCGAATCTGCCGCGCATGGTGGAGCTGTCGAAGAAACTCCTCGAAGCGAACAAGAACCGCAGCACCAGGGCCACCACGGGGCAGCTGCGCGGCAACAACCTGTGGGTCTACGGGCGCTCCCGCAGGGGGTGCCTGCGCTGTGGAACCCCTGTGGCGCTGGAGCAGCTCGGGGACAAGGACACCGAGCTGCGCGAGCTCTACTACTGTCCGCACTGCCAGCCGCGAATAGAGGTGCCGGCCCCCACGGCACTACCCTGACGGGGTGGGAACGATGAGGCAGGTGAGCGACGTATGGCGATGAAGTCCCCGCTGCCGGTGCGCGACGGCGTGAACGCGACCCGTCTCCGCCTGCCTGAGGACGGCCCGTGGAGTACGGCGCTCGACTACATCCTCGACCGCTTCGACCACGTGGACCCCGAGGGCATGGGCCGGCGGTTCGACCGCGGGGAAGTGGTGGCCCTCGGCGGAGAGGCCCTGACGCGCTCCACACCGCTGGGTGAGCACACCTTCGTCTGGTACTACCGCGAGTTGCCGGTCGAGGAGCGGCTGCCGGTGGAGCTGTCCGTCCTGCACCGGGACGATCACCTGCTCGTCGTCGACAAGCCGCACTTCCTGCCCACCACGCCCGGTGGCCGGTACGTTGCGGAGTCGGCACTGGTGCGGCTGCGCGTGGAGCTCGGCCTGCCCGATCTCATCCCCATGCACCGCCTCGACCGGATGACTGCGGGCGTGCTGATGTTCTCCGTCAATCCGGACACCCGAGGCGCGTACCAGCTGCTCTTCGAGAACCGGCGGATCCGCAAGGAGTACCGGGCGGTGGCAGCCGTGCGGCCGGAGCTGCGGCTGGAAACGGAGCCGCTGGAGGTGCGGAGCCGCATCGTGAAATCCCGCACGTACCTGCTCGCGCAGGAGGTGGAGGGTCCGGCGAACACGCTGACCACCATCAGCCTGCTCGATCGGACGGGCGAGGGAGCGGAGGAGCGCGGGCTGTACCGGCTGCAACCGCACACCGGCAAGACACACCAGCTCCGACTGCACATGGCATCGCTCGGGCTGGGAATCATCAACGACCCCTTCTATCCCGTGCTGCTGCCGCAGGCACCGGACGACTACAGCAGGCCCCTGCAACTCCTGGCCCACAGCATCGCGTTCACCGATCCCCTGAGCGGCACCGATCGACGCTTCGAGTCAGGCTTGGGCCTGGCCGGATTCTCGCGGGACCACGCGCCTCGGGTTTCCCCGGAGAGCCACGGTGACCCGTCAGGGCGAGAATCGGTACGCTGGTGACGTCATCACGGCGGTACGCCACGCCCTGAAGCAGCATCGGAAGGCCACACCAGAGCATGAGCACCCCGAAGGGCCCGGGACCCCAGCTTCCCGACACACCGGGCAGGCCGCCGCGGATCGCCGCAGACCCGGCCACCACTGGCGGGACGCCCAGCGTCCTCGAACGCCTGAAGGCAGCACGCCCGCGCACGGCCGGATCCGAGCCGTCCACAATTCCGGAGAGCTCCGCGTCGGAGGGTGCGGGCAGTGCCGGTCCTGAGAACAGGGCCGGTGTCGGACCGAGAGATGTCACGCCCCCGACGGATCACCACGAGTCGGGGAACGACGCCGCAGCAGAGGCGGCCGACCGGCGTCGGGCCGGTGTGGAACGACGCCGGGCCGCCGTTCAGAAGGCCCGCCTCACTGCGGGAGCCACTGCCCGGACGATCGGTCGGGGTGGCCGCACCGCCGGTCGATCCATCGGGCGGGGCAGCCGTGTCGCCGGACAGGCCATCGGTCGGGGAAGCGCCGCGGCCGGCCATCGGGTCGAAGCCTGGGACCCGGACATCGTCCGGCAATCGGTGGTCACCCTCAGCGCCGTCGCCTGCATTCTCGGGTCAGCAGCCGGCGTCGGCGTCTTCGGGGGCCCGTCCATCGCGGATGCCGCCGGTGGCCTGTTCTCGCCGGACGCAACCCTCCTGGCGCCGTCGTCGTCGGCCTTCTCCATCTGGAGCCTGATCTACGTTGGCCTCGTGGCCTATACCGTGTTCCAGTGGCTGCCGTCGCAGCGCCGATCAGCGCGGCAGCGACGGCTGGGTTGGACCGTTGCCGCCTCGATGCTGCTGAATCTCGCCTGGATCCTCAGCGCCCAGGCCGGGCTGCTGGTCCTGAGCCTGATCATCATCATGCTGCTGTTCTTCACCCTGCTCGTGGCCGTTCGGACCCTGAACGCTTTCCCCGGCAGCTCGCGGCTCGAGGGTGCGCTCGTCGATACACCGATCGGTCTCTATCTGGGGTGGATCCTGGTGGCGGCAGCAGCAAATGCGGCCGCTCTCCTCACGGCGAGGAATGCCGATCTTTTCGCCTGGGGCGGCGACACCTGGGCCATCGTAGGAATCGCCGCCGTCCTGATCACGGCCGCCGTCGTCTGTTCAACGGACCGTGGCCGGCTCGCGGTGGCAGCCGCGACCTCATGGGGTCTGCTGTGGATCGCCGTCGAGCGTGCCCTCGGCGAACCGTCGGCGATCGATGTCGCCTTCACCGCCGTCCTGGCGGTCTTCCTCCTGATCATCACCGCCGGGTCCCGCAGGCACCGTGTTGACCACGCGTACCGGCGTCGGCTCCGCGCGGAGCAGGACGCCGAGCGCGAGCCTCTGGATCTGCTCGCCGACGATCGGGAAAGTCTCCGGTAGGACCACCGGGAACGGGCCCCGCATCCCGAAGGCGCGGGGCCCGGTGAACTAGCTTGCGTCGCCCACCGTGATGGCGATCTTGCCGGGCGCATGGCCGTCCATATTGCTGCGGAAGGCCTCCGCCGCCCGCTCCAGGCGGAAGATGCCCGCGATGATCGGCTTCACCTTCTCCGCCTCCACGAGTTCGGTGAGCGCGAGCAGATCGGCCGGATTCGGGCGGACGAAGATGTAGAGACCGCCCCTGTCCTTCACCTCCACGTCGGCAACCGAGGCAATGCGCCCCGGTGCCTTCAGCTGGTCGACGGTGGCTACCCAGTCCTCGCCGCCCACGAAATCGACGATGGCGTCGACCCCGTCCGGGACCAGTTCGGCCAGGCGCCCGGCAAGACCCTCGCCGTAGGCGAGCGGCTCGGCCCCGAGCGACCGCAGGAAGTCATGGTTCTTCTCGGACGACGTGGCGATCACCCGCGCACCCCAGGCCTTCGCGATCTGGATGGCGTAGGTACCCACGCCGCCGGCACCGTTGTGTATCAGGACGACGTCACCCTTGCCCACTCCGACGGCCCGGAGCGACTGGTAGGCCGTCAGCCCGGTCAACGGCATCGTGCCTGCTTCGGCCCAGGAGACATTGCGTGGCTTGCGCGCGAGCGCCCGCACCGGGGCTGCCACCTTCTCGGCGAAGGTGCCCAGGCCCACGGTGTCCATGCGCACATAGCCGATCACCTCGTCGCCCGCCTGGAACTCCGTCACGGACGGGCCGGGCTCGACGACGACGCCGGCCACGTCCCAGCCAGGAATCGCCGGGAAGTAGGTGTGGAGGGCGCCGTCGAGGTAGCCGGCAGTGATCTTCCAGTCGACGGGGTTCACCGATGACGCGCGGACGTCGACGAGGACGGAATCCGGGCCGATCTTCGGATCAGGCTGCTCCCCGTACTGCAGGTTGTCGGGATCGCCGAATGCCTCGTAGAAAATTGCCTTCATGGTGCTCCTTCTCGTGGATCGCTGTTCGTCTCCTCGGCGGTAACCGGTGGCACTTCGCGCGTATTCCGAGATATCGCGGTCCAGGGGCAGCCGACAGGTGGACCGGGCACGGTTGAACACAGCTCCGGACTTGCGGACCTGTGCCTCGCCGAGGGCCACGGTGGACCCACGCCGGAGGTACACCTTGGAGGGTAGATTCTCGGCTCAGGTGCCCAGCCGCTTCGGGTTGTTACGTCTGGGTGGAGGCCATGAGACGTTCCACCTCGTCCGCCAGCTCTGTGATCGGTCGGCGACCATCGAGCTCGAGGGTCGCACCCTTGCGCAGCAGCGGCTCGATGTCGAGGACCTGCTGACGAATCAGCAGCTGCTCTTGTTCTGCTCTCCCATAGGGGTTGTTCGTGCGACGTGAGACGCGCTCGATGAGAACTTCCACGGGGGCGCTGAGGAGGACGACGGCCGCGAAACGATCGTAGAAGCGTCCCTGATTCTCCACAGTGCCCTGGAGAACCAGCGACGGGGTGGACGCGAGCAGCGCGGACATGCGGGCCTCATCCCAAGTGCCGTCAGGCAGTGTCCAGCCGTCGTAGTCAGTGTCGATCGTTCGGTGGCCCCGCCGGGACAACTCGCCGAGCACCGTGGTCTTCCCTGCCCCTGACATACCGGTGATTAGGATTCGGGACATGGGGTCAGCCTACCGAGGTACCTGTCGGCGGGAATGTCTCACGCTTGAAATGTCCGTCACGGTGAGTTGACTGGTTCAGATCACCCTCGACCTCGAGTCGGCTCTAGAGCCCTCGACCTCGTCGCTCCCCTTCCCCTCGGTCCGTCTGGGTGCTCCTCCGCGACCGCCGCCCTCCACCTCAGTGCAGCGGCAGCGCGACGACGATGACCAGTGCAAGGACGCTGACCAGCGCGACGGCGCCCACCATCCAGGCGACGGCCACGACGTCGGCCCCGACATGACCGACACTCATACCCCGCACACCACGTCGATACCGCCGTGCCTGACCGGTTGCGATCCCGAGCGCGATACACGCCGTCAGGCCGCTGATCACGAGCGGGAACCAGCCATGGGCCGGGACCCAGCGCAGCATCAGCACCCCGGACAGGACCAGCGCGAGCAGGGTGCGGTTCCAGGCGAGTGATGTGCGCTCGGGCTGCAGGCCGGGATCGGCCGGACCGCCCGGAAGCGGCCGGTCAGAACCGGGCTCTCGGGCTCCGACGCGCGCGCTCATCGACCGATGAGAACGCCGACGAGTACTGCCGCAGCAACGAGCGACCCACCCGCTGCCAGCACCGGGACCAGCAGCGGCAGGGGAAGAGGAGCCTGCCGGCGCATGGCCCGTTCCACCCTCAGCCAGCGGACTCCCGCTGCGAGAGCGAGCACGAGCGCAAGCCCCAGCAGGACGACGGCGAGCGCCGTGCGGAGCGGCGGGATGAAGGTCTCCGGGGTGAAGGCCTCGACCGCGATACCGCCGGCCAGCAACGCCAGGGCAGTCCTGATCCAGGCCAGGAACGTCCGCTCGTTCGCCAGGGTGAAGCGGGGGTCGGGGTCGACACCGCCGCCGAGGAACCGGGCGGCTCGGGAGTCCCGACGATTGGGATCGACGACTGGCTGCTCGGGCGTGGCCGCCGCGGCGGGAGCGGCACCGTCGTCGCCGGGCTGATCGGATTGGTCGGCAGGACCGCGGGAAGATCTCACGCGCCCATCGTAGGTCCCCAGCGGCGCCGCAGCGGGCATCCCGCCGTCGTCGGACCATGCACGCTCAGGTACCGGCACCCTTGAGGACCGGCACCCGCGTCAGGCGAACGCGGAGATGCCCGTCAGCGCCCGCCCCACGATGAGGGAGTTGATCTCGTAGGAACCCTCGTACGTATAGACGGCCTCAGCGTCCGCGAAGATCTTGGCCATCCCGTAGTCCGTCACGATCCCGTTGCCGCCGAGGATCCCGCGACCGAGCGCCACGGTCTCGCGCATCCGCGCCGTGGTGAAGGACTTGGCGAAGGCTGCCTGCGCCATGTCGGAGGCGCCCTGTGCCTGCAGGTCCGCGATCCGCGCCATGACCGCCAGGCTCGCCGTCGTATTGCCCATCATGGTCACGAGCTGGTCCTGGACGAGCTGGAAGCCCGCGATCGGCCGGCCGAACTGGTGGCGCTCCAGCGCGTACTGCCGGGCGACGTCGAACGCTGCCAACTGCTGTCCCACCGCCTGCCAGCCCACGAGGATGCGCGAGCCGAGCAGGAGCTGGCGGGTGTCATTGAACGAGTCGATGCCGGAGAACCGGTCGGCTTCGGGAACGCGCACGTCGGTGAGGGTGATATCGGCGTTCTGCACGGTCCGCAGGGCCGTCTTGTTGGCGATGGCGGTACGGGTGACTCCGCGCAGGGTGGCATCGAGGATGAAGCCGCGTACCCCTCCGGTCTCGGTGTCTCGGGCCCACAGGAGCATGTAGTCGCAGAAGGTACCGTTGCCGATCCACCGCTTCGCGCCGTTGATGACCCACGTGTCACCGTCGCGGGTGGCCGTGGTGGTCATGCCACCGGCGACGTCGGACCCGTGCAGTGGCTCGGTCAGGGCGAAGGCACCGGTGATGCGCAGGTCCATCGCGTCCTGCAGGAGTCTGGCTTTCTGGTCCTCGCTGCCGAAGGTGTGAAGCGCTTCGACGAAGAGATCGTGATGAACCATGAAGAAGGTGGCGATCGAGGTGTCGGCGCGTGTCAGCTCGGCGATCACCAGACCGCTGAAGAGGTGACTGTACCCCTGCTGGAGGGGCGTGCTGAGCTGGAGATCGGCCAGCTTGGGCAGGAGCTCGTGCGGGAACTCCGCGCGGTTCCACCACTCGACGGCGCGCGGTGAGACCTCCTTGGCGAGGAAGTCCCGGACGTCCTGCAGTTTCTCCCGCTCGTGGGCAGCGAGAAGCGATTCGAACGCGAGGAAATCCGCGGTGGGTAGCTGGCTCTCCATGGAGCCGTCCTTTCGATCGAGACCGGTGGCGGCGATTACTTCGGCGCCATCCGGATGGCTCCGTCGAGGCGGATGGTCTCCCCGTTGAGCATCTGGTTCTCCACGATGTGCGCGGCGAGTGCTGCGTACTCGACCGGCTTGCCGAGGCGGGAGGGGTGCGGCACCTGGGTGCCCAGGGAGTCCTGGGCCTCCTGCGGCAGGGAGGACATCATCGGGGTCTCGAAGATGCCCGGGGCGATCGTGACCACGCGGATGAGCGAACGGGCGAGCTCACGTGCGATCGGAAGCGTCATGGCCGCGACGCCGCCCTTCGAGGCGGAGTACGCGGCCTGGCCGATCTGCCCGTCGAAGGCGGCGACGGATGCGGTGTTGATGATGACGCCGCGCTCGTCCGAGCCGCCGAGCCCGGTGACCGTCGGCGTGAGGGCCATGGCTGCGGCGGCGAGTCGGATCACGTTGAAGGTGCCGAGGAGATTGACGGTGATGACGCGCGTGAACTGCTCGAGTGGCAGGACCCCGTCGCGGCCGAGGACCTTGCCGGGAGTGGCGATACCGGCGCAATTGACGACGATCCGCAGCGGGCCGAGCCCGGTGGCGGCGTCGACCGCTGCCTGCACCTGCTCCGGATCGGCGACGTCGGCGGCGACGAAGCGGACGCGCTCCCCCGACGGATCCAGCTCGACGGCCGCGTCTGCTCCGGCGGACTGCGGCAGATCGACGAGGACCACGGAGGCGCCGCCGTCGAACAGTCTGCGAGCCGTGGCGAGACCGAGTCCCGAGGCGCCACCGGTGACGAGAGCCACCGCTCCACTGATGTCCATGCTGATCCTTCCGCCCGGGGACCGCCGTCGGTCCATCCGGGGCCAGACTACTGTGACCTGGCCCACTGCGCACCCGCGCGGAGTTCTACTGAGCATTGTGCCCAACGGCAGGGCAGGGCGAGCTGGCTAGGGTGGTCGTATGCCCATCCCCGACGACGCCGCGCCCGCGGCCGCAGCCAGCATTCGGCAGCTGTTTGCCCGCCGCAGCCTGCGCGTCCCCGGCACGCGCTTGGGAGCCATCGCCCTCCCTGCACCGGCCGGCCTGCGGAGCCACTGGCACTACTGGTGGCAGGCGCACTTCCTCGACTGCCTCATCGACGAGCACCTCCGTGATCCCTCGGGTCACGCGCTCCCCGAGGCACGAAAACTGGCCCGCGGGATCTGGCTGCGCAATGGTGCCCGATGGCGCAACGCCTACTACGACGACATGGCCTGGCTGGCCCTGGCCCTGCAGCGCCTCGATGCGGCGGCGGGGCGACGCCGGCCCAGTCGCCCCGTGCGGGTCCTCGGCGACGCACTGCGCTCCGCGCATACGCAGGAGCTGGGTGGCGGCGTCTTCTGGAACACGACGCGGGACTACAAGAACACGCCCAGCACGGCCCCCGCTGCGCTCTTCTTCGCAAGGGCAGGGGAGGAGGAGCGCGCGCAGCGCCTTCTCGACTGGCTGAGGGAGCACCTGTTCGATGCGGAGAGCGGGCTCTACCTCGACGGCGTCAAGACCGACGGCCGGGTGGAACGCACGCTCCACACCTATAACCAGGGCACGGTGCTCGGTGCGCTCGTCGCCGTCGGCGGACGCAGCAATCTGCAGCACGCCGGCGAGCTCGTCACGTCGATCGCACGCGGCATGGCCGCCGACGACGGCGTGCTGCCGCTGGGATCCACCGGCGACGGCGGACTCTTCACCGGCATCCTCGCGCGCTATCTTGCGCGGGCAGCCGTGGCGGACGTCGGCGGGTCGGCGGCGACGACGGCCCGGCAGCTACTCGAGTCCACGGCTGCATATGTATGGAACGGGCGCACGCAGCTCGGTGACAGCGCCTTCGTCTTCCCCCCGCCGCAGGACGGAGCGATCAGCCTGTCGTCGCAGCTCCAGGCCTGGATGGTCCTGGAGGCGGAGCGGGCCTCGCGCTGAAGCCGACAGGATCCTGCGAGCCGGATCTGATCAGGACGCACCATCGCTGCGGCATGTCACCCGCAGCGCACCCGCCCCGATGACAGACTGCTCCTATGGAGAACACCGAACGCGCTCACGATCTCGTCATCTACGGAGCCACGGGCTTCGTAGGCGAGCTGATCGCCGCGTACATCGCAGAACACGCCCCTCCCGGCCTCAGGGTAGGCATCGCCGGCCGGTCGAGAAGCAAGCTCGAGGCCGTCCGGTCACGGCTTCCGGCGGCCGCTCGTGAGTGGCCCCTCATCGAGGCCGACTCGGAGGACGCCGGCTCCCTCACCGCCCTCGCCGAGAGCACACGGGTGCTCTTCACCACCGTGGGTCCCTACGTGAAGTACGGGCTGCCCGTCGTCGAGGCCTGCGCCCGGGCCGGTACCCACTACGGCGATCTGACCGGCGAGGTGTCCTTCGTCCGCGACGCCATCGACCGCTGCGATGACCTCGCCAAGGCGAGCGGCGCGAGAATCGTGCATGCGTGCGGCTACGACTCGGTCCCGTCGGATCTCGCGGTCCTCCTGCTGCACCGGGCCGTCGAGGACGACGACGCCGGTGCGCTGACCGACGTCCAGCTCGTCGCGACGGCGAAGGGCGGCGTCAGCGGAGGCACCATCGACTCGATGCGCGGCCAGCTCGACGGTGCACGCTCGGACCCCGCACTGAAATCGCTCGCCGGCGATCCCTACGCCCTCAGCCCGGACCGCGCCGCGGAACCGTCCACCGACCAGCCCGCGGATTACGGCCCCGTGAGCCGCTCGACGAACGGCCTCTGGACGGCGCCCTTCGTGATGGCCGCCGGCAACACGCGGATCGTCCGCCGCAGCAACGCCCTGCAGGGCTGGGCCTACGGCCGCTCGCTCAGCTACGGCGAGGTGATGGGCATCTCCAGCGGACCGGCAGGGGCCGTCGTCGCCCGCATCATCGCCGTGGGGCTGAAGATCTTCATGGGCGCCATGGCGGTCCCGGTGACCCGGCGACTGCTCGATCGCGTGCTGCCCGCTCCGGGCAAGGGCCCGAGCCGGGAGGCACAGGAGGCGGGCTGGTTCCGCTCCACGGTGACCGCCGACACCGAGCGCGGCCGACGCTATCGGGCGACGGTGAAGGCTCCGGGCGATCCTGGGTACGCCGCGACCGCCGTCATGGCGGGTGAGACCGCGCTCTCCCTAGCGCTCGACGGCGACCGGCTCCCACCCGTGAGTGGATCGCTGACGCCGGCCACCGCGCTCGGCGACGTGCTCGTGGAGCGGCTGCGGGCCGCCGGCCACACCTACGAGGTGACCCGGCTGACCTGAGACGCAGACCGGCTCGCGCGGCAGAGGGCAGCGTGCGCTAGACGTCCCTCCGCCGGACGCCCTGGGGATGGAAGGTCTCCCCGCGGGCGAGCATGGCGACGAACTTGGCGATGTTGCGCTCCCTGGCCGCCTCGGTCTTCAGCTGGGACAGCCGGAAGATCAGCGCATAGCGATTCTGGGAACTCAGGGTGGTGAACGTGGCGAGCGCGGCGTCGTCGGCCTCGATCGCCGCCATGAGCCGGGGCGGCACCTCGGCCGTCGCCGGGCCCGCATAGGCGCGCTCCCACCGTCCGTCGGCCTGCGCCGCCGCGACAGCCCGCTCACCCGCCTCCTGCATGCGGCCCTCCCCGCGGAGCCGGTCGATGTAGGTCCTGTTGCGCACCGACCAGATGCTCCGCGGCCCGCGCGGGGTGAAGCGCTGAAGATAGGTGCCCTCGTCGCGCGTTCTGGCCTGGCCGTCGATCCAGCCGAAGCAGAGCGCTTCGTCGAGCGCCAGCGCGTAGGTGAGCGCCGTCGTCGTCCCGCCCTTCTTGTGCTGGACGAGCCACCCACCGGGCGAGTCGCCGTGGTGCTCCTCGAGCCAGAGGTGCCACGCCGCCGCGTGGGGCAGGAGAAGTTCTGGCAGCTCCGGTTTCATGCGATCACTGTAGGGCCGCTGCCACTCTTCGTGCACTAGATTGCTGGAGCACTCCCTTCGCCTATCCGAGGAGACCTGATGCTCCGTGTCCGCCCGCTCGTGTTCACCCACGATCTTCCCCGCGCCGCCGAGTTCCTGCTCGCACTGGGGCTCACCCCCGCCGTCGACCCTGAGCCGACCGACGCTTCCGCCGTGTTCGACGCCGGGAGCGGCCGCGTCGCCCTGCAGGCCTGCGAGCCGGGCAGCCCCGAGGACGGCACGGCGGCGCTGGCGTTCGATGTGTCCGACGTCGCCGAATTCGCACGACGTACGGAAGAGGCCGGGACTTCCGTGGAACTCTCGAAGGCGGGGCACCAGCTCGTGGCCCGCATCACCGCCCCCGACGGGATGTCCTTCCGCGCCGAGGCCGGCCCGCGCAGTACCGGAGCCGATCCGACGCCGCTGTCCGTCGTCGCCCTCTGGTACACGCACCACATCGGCTCCGCCGTGCGTGTCCTGAAGGACATCGGCGCCAGGCCCCGTATCAGTTCGGACGCCGGCACGTGGCACGACTTCAGCGCGAAGAACGGCGGGCTGGTCGCCCTGCACGCCGGAGCGCGCACTGGGCTGGAGCTGGCCTTCGAGGACGACGGCGACGTGCAGTCCCGTGTCGCCGATCTCACCGCCGCCGGCATCGAGTCCGCGCTGACCGGCGAAGGTTATGGCCGATCACTGCGCGTCCGCGCTCCCTGGGGTGCGGAGATCCGGATCAACGGGCGGCACCGAGATCTCCACGGGTACACCGAGCACTGATTCCGGGCGTGCGGTTTTCAGCCACTGGCCGAAGAACCGCCCTGCGGTGACGGAGAGGGCGAGGTCTGCTATAGAACTAGGGTATGAACGTTCGTACCCCTGACCCCAACCCGGGCTGGCTCTCCGACGAAGATCTGTACGAGGCCCGCCGCCGCCTGCCGATGGTCTACGTGGAGGCGATCCCTGTGCGCTGTGATGCGTTGGGCTACGTCGACGAGGTGGGCCTGCTGCTTCAGGCGAACGAACAGGGCGAGATGGTGCGCACGTTCGTCTCGGGGCGCGTGATGTACCGGGAGACCATCAGGGCGGCCCTGCTGCGGCACTTGGAGAAGGACCTCGGACCGCTGGCCCTGCCGCAGCTGTCCCCCTCTCCCCTGCCCTTCACCATCGCCGAGTACTTCCCGTCTCCCTCGGAGACCGGGCTGACCGACGACCGCCAGCACGCCGTCGCATTGGCCTACCTGATTCCGGTGACAGGCGAATGCAACCCGCGCCAGGACGCCCTCGAGCTGTCCTGGATGACGCCGGCGGAGGCACTGAGCCCCGCGATCCAGGCCGAGTTCTCCGGTGGACGCGCCGATCTGCTCCGCCAGGCACTGGCTCACGCCGGGTGGGGTCGCTGAGCAGGAACACCACCACGGGCAGGTCGTAACATCGGGGCGCTGCAGGGCGCACACCCAGGAGGGGATCGAGTGGCGGACAAGGACATGACGGGACTGCGCGCGGTGCCTGCGGACCGGCTCACGGTCGGAGACATGCTCGCGCTTCCACGGGACGAGGGGACGGCGGAGGTCACCTCCGTGGAGGTGGAGCACGACGATTTCGGGATCGCCGCGCTCATCGTCGCCACCGTCGAGGACGGGCGCCGCATCTCGATCGCCAGTGGGTCGCTGGTCCACCTCGAGCCCGCCGACACGGAGCTCGGGGTCTCGGCCGTGGCGGCCGACCACGGATCGCCCGAAGCACTCGTGGCCCAGATTGCCCGGACCCATGAGCACAATCCTGCCCTGCAGGAGATTGCCGGACGCCTGGCACGAGGGATCAATCTCAAGGCCGGGAGTAATCTCCAGGATCTGCACCAGCTCGCCACCACCCTGCTCGTCGACGAGGCGGACACGGCCGCGGCCCTCGGCATCGCCGATCTGCTCGCCGGGCAGCCCTTCGACGGGAACTTCGGTCGCTGGAAGTGGATCGAGGGCGGCCTGGCGATCGCGGCCTATCTCACGCGGCACGACGACGAGCGGTCCGCTGGGTACTCCGCGGCCATCCTCGCGGCCGACGCGGCCGAGACGGATCCGCTGCGCGCGAAGACGGCGGCCATGTACCGGCAGCGGCAACTGAACGAGCCCAATGTGTACGACCCGGAGATCCTGCGGGCAGCCGCGGCCGGGCAGGATGACGTCGAGCGCGACTGGCGCGTGCTGCGCATCGGCGTGCTGCTCTATCTGCGGGCGCACGGCGGCTCCCAGACCCTGGGCCGCGAGGTGCTCGAACGGCGCATCGCCGCGGAACTCGCCGCCGTCGCCGCCCTGAACGGGCGACTGGGGGAGCGCTGAACGGGTGATCGGCGGAGCGCTGATGTTCGGCGAGCCGGGCGGCTGGGGACTGGCAAAATAGGGTGGTGCATCCACAGTCCCAGCAGTCGTCCTTCGCCTTCGCCGTCCACTCGCGCCTCGAGGACACGACGCCGGGTGGCGGGAGCGGCGGTCCACGGCACGGGCGCACAGGCACCATCACCACACCGCACGGGCAGATCCGCACACCGGCGTTCATCCCGGTGGGCACGAAGGCCTCGGTCAAGGCGGTCCTCCCCGGCGCGATGGCAGAGCTCGGAGCGCAGGCCCTCCTGGCCAACGCCTACCACCTCTATCTGCAGCCCGGTGCGGACATCCTGGACGAGGCAGGGGGACTCGGCGCCTTCATGAACTGGCCCGGTCCCACGTTCACCGATTCCGGTGGCTTCCAAGTGATGAGTCTGGGCTCCGGCTTCAAGAAGGTCATCACCATGGACGCACCCACGGACGCCGAGAAGGCGGGGGCGGACGACCGCGTGGCCGTCGGGAAGGAACGCCTGGCGCACATCGACGACGACGGCGTCTGGTTCAAGTCGCATCTCAATGGTGACCGCCACCGGTTCACACCCGAGATATCGATGCAGGTACAGCATCAGCTCGGTGCAGACATCATGTTCGCCTTCGACGAGCTCACCACCCTCATGAACTCCCGCGGCTACCAGGAGGAATCGCTCGAGCGGACCCGGCTCTGGGCGGAGCGCTGCGTCTCCGAGCACGAGCGTCTCACCGTCGAACGCAACCATCGGCCCTACCAGGCGCTCTTCGGCGTCATCCAGGGCGCCCAGTACGAGGACCTGCGGCGCAAGGCCTCGGCAGATCTCGGCGGCATGAACTTCGACGGCTTCGGCATCGGCGGTGCCCTCGAGAAGGAGAACCTGGGCACCATTCTCGGTTGGTGCAGCGACGAACTTCCCGAGGACAAACCGCGCCACCTGCTCGGCATCTCCGAACCGGACGACCTGTTCACCGGCATCGAGAACGGCGCCGACACCTTCGACTGCGTCTCCCCCACCCGGGTGGCCCGCAACTCCGCGTTCTACACTCCCGACGGGCGGTGGAATCTCTCCAACGCGCGATTCAAGCGCGACTTCACACCGCTCGTGGAGGGCTGCGACTGCTACACCTGCACGCACTACACGCGCGCCTACATCCATCACCTCTTCAAGGCCAAGGAGATGGTCTCGGCCACGCTGATCTCCATCCACAACGAGCGCTTCGTGGTGCGCATGGTGGACGACGCCCGGGCAGCGATCGACGACGGCACCTTCTACGATCTCAAGGCCGAGGTCCTCGGGCGCTACTACACCTGAGTCCCCTGCCGGTCCCGATGCATCGGGACTGGCCGCTCCGGAGTCCGGTCGGGCAGACTAGGAGGATGTCCATCACCGAGTCATCCGCAGCCCCTGTCACCCTGACCATCGCCGGATCGGAGGCAACCGGCGGTGCCGGCGCCCAGGCCGATCTGCGCACTTTCCAGGAACTCGGCGTCTTCGGTATCACGGCGCTGACCTGCATCGTCTCCTTCGACCCCGAGCACGACTGGCAGCATCGCTTCGTGCCCATCGACCAGCAGGTCATCGCCGATCAGCTCGAGGCGATCCAGGCCACCTACCCGCTCTCCACGGTCAAGCTCGGCATGCTCGGTACACCCGCCACCATCGACACCGTGGCCGCCACACTGCAGAGCCAGGAGTGGGGGAACGTGGTGCTCGATCCCGTGCTCATCTGCAAGGGCCAGGAGCCCGGCGCGGCCCTCGACACCGATAAGGCGCTCACAGCGAAGATCCTGCCGCTGGCCACCTTCGTCACCCCGAACCATTTCGAGGCCGAATCGCTCTCCGGCACGAGCATCACGAGTCTCGACGACCTGAAGGAAGCCGCCCGCATCATCCACCGCAAGAGCGGCGCCGTCGTCCTCGCCAAGGGCGGCGTGCGCATCGAGGGCCCGGACGCCGTTGACGTCTACTTCGACGGCGAGACCCTCGAGGTGCTGTCCACCCCGAAGATCGGCGACGTCGCCGTCAGCGGTGCAGGATGCACCCTCGCCGCCGCAGTCGCGGCGGAACTCGCCAAGGGTGCCACACCGCTCGACGCCGCGCGGACCGCGAAGGATTTCGTGACGGAGGGCATCCGGAACCGGCTCACCTCCAATGCACCGTTCGACGCCGTCCGGCAGGGCGGGCCGCGCTCCTCGGACTGATCCGCGTCAGGGGATGCACGGCGTCCCCTGCTACGTGCTGCAGTCTCGCTAGGGAGCCGTCGGCGTGGCCTCCGGCGTCGGAGCCTGCTCTTCCTCGGCGCTGCAGGACAACCCCGCGGGCGTTTCATCGATCCCCTGCGGCGCCGCAAGTCCCTTGTAGGCAGAGCCCAGGATCACGTCGACCGAACGGTCCTCGCGCTCATCGGACACGAAGATCGCGTCCGGGATGGTGCGTTGCAGCGTGAAGGCGTTGGCTTGCCCACCCTCTCCGGCGACGATGATAGCCGTCATGCCCGTCGGTTCCACGTCCCTGTTCCCGACCTCGCGGACCGCGAAAGCACGCCCGCGCAGTTGCTCGGCCGCGGTTCCGGCGAGACCGCCGATGGTGGTGCTGTTGTAGACGTCGACGGTGATCGAGCTCGGGTCCTGGAGATCGAACGGCCCGGCGGGGCAGTCCGAGGCCGAGGTGGAGGTCGACGAGGGCGTGCGCTCGAGGGCGTCGAGGGTGATGTCTCCACGGGCCATGCCGACCGCCAGATACACAGCCGCCGCCACCAGACCGACCAGCAGCACGAGGACTACACCGTGACGGATCCGCCGCGTCGAGATTCGCCGCCGGTCTGCTGCGTCGTCGGTCTCGAAGGTGCTGCCCAGATCCGTCTCCGTGACGATCCGCTGGCCGTGCCACTCGGTGGGGTCCCGCCTTGCCCTGGCGCGTTGCTTGCGCTTCGACTCCTGCCCGCTCATCGGGCATCACCAGGGTTCCGGGGGCGAACTGTTCTGAGGATCACTGCCCCAGCCTAGGTAATCGTCTCCCCCAATGGAACGCGGGCCCGTTTCCCGGCATGGCGGCAGCTCGCGTGATGGCCGACGGGCCCGCCCCTACTGCGCCTGCAGCGGCAGATCGTCGTCGAGCGCTGGGTAGGAGGGCTGGGCGCCGGCATGCTGGACCGCATAGGCACCCACCTGCACGGCGAACCGGACGGAGTCCTCGAGTCCGCTCCCTTCCGCGAGTCGTACGGCGAGCGCACCGACGAAGGCATCTCCTGCCCCCGTGCTGTCCACGGCATCCACGCGAGGGGCGGGCACCGCAATTATTCCGCCGCCGTCGGACACCAGGGCACCAGCAGCGCCCAGCGTCATCACCACCGATGCCAGCCCGCACTCCAGCAGAGCCTCGACGACGCTCTGCTCATCGGAAGCCTCGCGGCCCCCGAGCTGAGCCAGGACGAGCGCGCCCTCGTGTTCGTTGACCACCAGCGGATCGGCGAGGAGGAGCGCCTCGCGGTTGAGGTGTATGACCGGCGCCAGATTGAGGATCACCCGCCCCGAGCCCAGTCGCATGGCGGCCTCGGTGGTGTCTGCGGGGACCTCGCCCTGCGCTACGACGACTGCAGCGTCCGCGATGGTCTCCGCAGCAGAGTCCACCAGCGCGGGGGTGGCTTCAGCGTTCGCTCCGGGAACCACCACGATGGTGTTCTCGCCGTCATCGGAGACCTCGACGATGGCGATGCCCGTGGTGCCGGGCGACCTGCGGACAGCTCGCAGGTCGACGCCGGCGCTCGTCAACATCGAGAGTCCGGTGTCCGCATACTCGTCCGAGCCCACGGCGCCGATCATGGTGACGTGACCGCCGAGCAGCGCTGCCGCGACCGCCTGATTGGCTCCCTTGCCGCCGGGCAGCACGGTCAGCGACCGGCCGCGCACGGTCTCCCCAGGTCTGGGATGCCGCTCCAGCGTGACCACGAGGTCGACATTGATGGAGCCGACGACGACGATCCTGGGCGACCCTGTATTCATGCCGCGAGTCTCTCATCCTGATCGGCAGGCGTGACACGACTGGGCTCACACAACTGCCTCAAGTGACCGGTTGTCCGTGGTGAGGCTGTCTCAGGTGTTGGGAGCGATCCCGCGCCCAGTACGAGCCACGGCCAGGAGCTCGAACCCTCCGGTGGGTGACCCGACCTCCTCGAAGAGGGCCTGGCGCAGGGCCTTCTGCTTGTCATGCGCGCCCTTGGATCGGTGACGAAGTGCAGGACCAATTGGGGGAGCAGCACATCCTTGGAATCGTCCTGATACGGCAACTCCTCGGCGCTGCACCGATCGACTTCGACGCCCTGATTGCGGGTACGACACTCAGCGACGAACGGCGCGGACGGATCGCAGGCCGTCACCGCCGTCGCGCCAAGCCGTTCCGCCAGGACCCTTGTCAAAGCACCAGGACCACATCCCACATCGATGGCAGACCATCCACTCTCGACCCCCGCCCAGTCGGCGAACGCTATCGCGAGCGGGTTGGAGTAGCGCCCCATGAAAGCATCGTAATCCTTCCCTGACTTCTGGAAGGTGGCAGCACCCTCGACAGGTTTCATCACCCGCTCCTCATCCGGAGGCGCGCCGTCTCCCACATTCAGATTATTCCGCTCGTAGCGCTTCTGCAGCCCATTTCTGGACATTCCTGCCAACCGCACTGGTTCCCTATGGATAGCCGCCGTGCTCCAGTGGTCAGCTGAGAAGAGCTACTACTGTCAGCCGGCATGCGAATGGAAGCCAGACCCTGAGCGGAACATACTGGGACCATGCCTACGGATGCCCCCATCGACCTGCTGCCCGACGCTCCTGCCCTGCCCTCGGAGGAAAATCGCCCCGTGCAAGGGTTGCTCCTCGATGTCGACGGACCGATCGCCAGTCCTGAAACCCGGACGGTGCCGCCCGGCATCATCACGGATCTGCTGCTCCTCGCCGCGGCGGGGTGGCCCGTGGTCTTCAATACCGGTCGCTCGGACCACTTCATCCGGACACAGGTGATGCAGTCGATGCTCGATGTCGGGATCCCGGCCGGCGTCACCTTCCACGCGGTCTGCGAGAAGGGCGGAACCTGGTTCTCCTTCACGGCCGACGGCGCCGGGGAGGTCTTCGTCGACCAGGGACTCGCGCTGCCCACCAGCTTCGCCGACGACATACGGGATCTCGTGGAGGAGAAGTACGCGCACCTCATGTTCTTCGACGAGACGAAGCTCGCCATGGTGTCCGTGGAGCAGTCACTCGCCGCGAAGAATGCCGAGTACCTCGAGGGCCAGGCCCACTTCGACAACGACGTGTTCAACGTCATGCACAGCCACGACATGGGCGTACGCCGGCTGGAACGCGACGAGCCGGACAGCGCGGGGGAGGTCGGGTACCGGATCGATCCGACCATCATCTCCACCGACATCGAGTCGGTCCGCGTAGGCAAGGACCTCGGGGCGGAGCGGGCCCTGACACTCGTGGCACCGCTCATGGACCTCCCCCACACCTGGCGGACCGTGGGCGACTCCCGCACCGACTACGCCATGGCCGACTACCTGCACGAGCAGGGCTTCGACGTCGCGCACGTGGACGTCCGCCCGGCCGACGGCATTCCGGACAAGCCCTACGAGGTTGTCACCGAGGGTCCACTCATCCACGAGGAAGCGGGAGCCGCGTTCTTCGCGCGCTGTGTAGCGTCACTCTCCTGGAATGCCGGCGGCCCCGACGGGGTAGCCCGGCACTGAGCCCTCGGGCCCTGCAGGAGCAAATCGGGCAGCGGATACGTTGGATACGAGGGACGGCTCCACGGCCGGCTCCCCCTGCCCGACGAGGGCATCGCTAGGCCACGGAGAGAACAGGTCACCGCATGGGCATCATCGATACGTGGAAGCTACAGCTACGCACCACCTTCACCGACGGTGATCCGAGCATTCCGCAGTGGCAGTTCGAATTCGAGAAGGGCGACGACGTCGGCTACTTCCCGGTGGGCTCCGCCGTCTGGACCGTCCACAGCTCGATGACCCCCACGGTCGCCGGTATCCGGGCCCTCCTGCTGCAGGCCCTGCACCCCGGCGCCATGGCCGGCGTCCACGCGCACTCGAGCTTCCGCGAGGAACCACTCGGCCGACTTGCCAACACCATCCGGTGGATCTTCACGGTGACCTATGGCTCGCGGGTCGCAGCACAGGAGGGTTCGGCCTTCGTGCAGCGCCTCCACACCAGGGTCAACGGAACCTACACCGACAGCAGCGGCAACGAGAAGCCCTACTCCGCAGCCGATCCTGAGCTGATCCGCTGGGTGCACCTGGCGTTCACCGACGCCTTCGTCGCGGCGCACAAGGCTTACGGCGGGCCGATCCCGGGCGGAGTCGATGCGTATGTGGCGGAGTGGGCGGCGGCCGGGGAGCTCATGGGGCTGCAGGATCCTCCGCGTTCCGAAGCTGAACTGAGGGATCAGCTCGCGGCGTTCGACGGCGAACTCTCCGACAGCGCACAGGTGCAGGAGACGCTGACCTACATCCGTCGCCCACCACTGCCTCGTTCGCAGCGCATCGGATACCAGATCCTGTTCGCGGGGGCGGTGGCCACCCTCGAGCCGAGACACCGCGAGATGCTCGGGCTCACGGTCCCTTCCCTCGGGCTGATCCCCCTGCCCATCCGCACGGCCGTGCGACTGGTTCTCGGCGTGATCCGGCTGGGTCTGGGACCCGCGGGTCCGGCCGAGACGGCGGCGAAGAAGCGGATCAGCCGGCTCCGTGGCATGACCGACACCTCGACGGCCTGAAGCACAGAAGGACCCCGACCGACAGGCCGGGGTCCTTCTGAGGTGCTACAGCGGAGGATGGGGGATTTGAACCCCCGAGGGCGTGAACCCAACACGCGTTCCAGGCGTGCGCCATAGGCCGCTAGGCGAATCCTCCTCGTTGGAGCAGATCCCAGAATACCCATACATGGTGATCCTGCCGAATCACGGCGTCCCGACTGTCCCTGAGACCGATTCAGGAGCTACGTGGGCAACTGTGTAGACTATTCGCTGGCCCCCCATGTGGTGTCACCCTGTGAACTCCCCCAGGACCGGAAGGTAGCAAGGGTAAGCGGGCTCTGGCAGGTGCATGGGGGGTCTTACCTTTAAGTACCGGCTTCAGGAGGTCGCGCGGTGGCAGAGACGGGCACCGGTCGATTCGCGCCGAGCCCCTCGGGCCCTCTCCATGTCGGGAATCTGCGCACCGCCGTCCTCGCCTGGCTCTTCGCGCGATCGACGGGCCGCCGCTTCCTGATCCGCGTCGAGGACCTCGATCGCGTACGGGCCGGCGCAGAGGCCGAACAGCTGGCAGAACTCGCGGCTCTGGGCCTGATGTCCGACGCCGCCGTGATCCGCCAGAGCGAGCGGGCCGACCACTACGCCCTCGCCCTCGGCCGGCTGCAGGACCTGGGCCTGGTCTACGAGTGCTTCTGCACACGCCGTGACATCGCCGAGGCAGCCAACGCTCCCCACGCGGACCCCGGCTTCTATCCCGGCACCTGCCGGAACCTGGGCGATGCCGAGAGGGCGCGACGACGCGCAGAGCGCGCGCCCGCCCTCCGCCTGCGCTCCGGCGTCGACTCCTGGGCGATCGACGACGTCCTGGTCGGCCGCTTCCGGGCCCCGGTGGACGACGTCGTGCTGCGACGCAACGACGGCGTGATCTCCTACAACCTCGCCGTGGTCGTGGACGACGCGGCCCAGGGCGTCGACCAGGTGGTGCGCGGCGACGATCTGCTCGCCTCCGCTCCCCGGCAGGCCTACCTCGCCTCGCTGCTCGGGCTGGCCATCCCTACGTACGCCCATGTGCCGCTCGCTCTCTCGCCGCAGGGGCAGCGCTTGGCAAAACGGGACGGCGCTGTGACACTGGAGGACCTCGCGGACCTCGGCCACGCGCCGTCGGCCGTGTTGGCCGCCATCCTCGGCTCGCTCGAGCTTCCCACCGGCTCACTGGCAGCGGCGCTCGGAGTCTTCGATGCGCAGCGGGTACCTCGTGAGCCGTGGATCGTGGACCCTGCGCACCTGCTCTCCACCGTCGCCCGTCCGGCACCCGAACAGTCAGCACCAACCGATAAGGTTCATCCGTGAGTACAGCCCTCTACCGTCGCTATCGCCCCGAGACCTTCGCGGACGTCATCGGCCAGGAGCACGTCACAGACCCCCTGATGGCGGCCATCGACAAGGACCGCATCAATCACGCCTACCTCTTCTCGGGGCCGAGGGGTTGCGGCAAGACCACGTCGGCGCGAATCCTCGCCCGGTGTCTCAACTGCGCCCAGGGGCCGACGTCCACTCCGTGCGGTGTGTGCGACAGCTGCGTGGGACTCGCCCGCAACGGCTCGGGCAGCCTCGACGTGATCGAGATCGACGCTGCCAGCCACGGGGGCGTCGACGACGCCCGCGACCTCCGCGAGCGCGCCACCTTCGCGCCGGTGCGTGACCGCTTCAAGATCTTCATCATCGACGAGGCCCATATGGTGACCTCCGCAGGGTTCAACGCCCTGCTGAAGATCGTGGAGGAGCCACCGGAGCACATCCTCTTCATCTTCGCGACCACCGAGCCCGACAAGGTCATCGGCACCATCCGGTCGCGCACCCACCATTATCCGTTCCGCCTCGTGCCACCCGAGCCGCTCATGGCCTACCTGGAGCTGCTGTGCCGGCAGGAGAATGTTCCGGTGGCGCCCGGGGTCCTCTCGCTCGTGATCCGGGCCGGCGGCGGATCGGTCCGTGACTCGCTCTCCGTGCTCGATCAGCTCATGGCCGGCGCCGGCGAGAACGGCCTGGACTACGAGCTGGCCGTCTCCCTCCTGGGGTACACCCACGCGGCGCTGCTGGACGACGTCGTCGATTCCATGGCGGCCGGTGACGCTGGGACGGTCTTCCACGCCGTCGATCGCGTCATCCAGACCGGACACGATCCCCGCCGGTTCGTGGAGGACCTGCTCGAGCGCTTCCGCGATCTGATCGTCATCAACGCAGTGCCCGAAGGCGCGGCGTCGATCCTCCGCGGCGTGCCCGACGACCAGCTGAACCGCATGCGCACCCAGGCGAACCAGCTCGGGGCCGGAGAGCTGTCGCGCGCCGCCGACGTCACGAACACCGCGCTGACGGAGATGACCGGGGCCACCTCGCCACGGCTGCATCTGGAACTGCTGTGCGCCAGGTTACTGCTGCCGGCGGCCGACGCCACCGTCCGCGGCACCCTGGCCCGCGTGGACCGCATCGAGCGGCGCCTCGAGTACGCCGGGGGCACCCCGGTGGTCGAGCCGCGGGTCGAGGCGGGGGTCGAGACGGAGGCTGCGCCGGAGGCTGCGCCGGAGGAGCCTGCGCGACCCGCGGAGCGTTCGCGGCTCGAGGGAGTCCCCCGGAACGCCGAGGAGGCGGCCGCTCAGTGGTCCCTGCCGACGGCTGCGCCGGACCCGCATGCACCGGCCGTTCCTGCTGCGGCACGGACCGGCTCGCCCTCCGCGCCCGACGCGTCCGCCGACTGGGGCGCGAGCTGGGGCATGTCGACCGACGCCGGCTTCTCCGGACCGGAACCCGCGAGCAAGACCGCTGCGACGACGCCGGGCGCTGCCTCGGGAGCCGACCGCCCTGCAGCGCAGGCCTCGGAGCCGTCCGCCGGCGACCGCCCCGCTTCCGGTGCCAGTCTGCCCTCGTCCGACCGGGCCGCGGAAAGCCCCTCGACCGCGGGCATCTCCGCGGAGTCTGACGGACCGCCGCCGAACGGCCCTGGCAAGGGCGACCCGTCATCTGTCGGTCAGCCCATGCCGGGCGACCCCACGCCCTCCAGACCCGCCGATGTCGATCGATCGGTTGCTCCGGGTGAGTCCGCGCCCACCGACGCCGATCCGTCGGTCGCTCCGAGTGAGTCCGCGCCCGCCGACGCCGACCGGTCGATCGCTCCGGATGAGCCCGCGCCCGCTGCGCCCGCCGACGCAGACCGGTCGATCGCTCCAGTCGGCCCCGCGCCTGCGGCCCACTCCGGGCTCGCCCGGCCCACGGATGCCCAACCCGCTTCCGGGGAGAATTTCCCCGCAGAGTCTGTGCCGGCTCAGGGAGCATCGCCCAGGCAGGACCATGCACCGAGCGAGAACATCGAGATGATCCGCCGCGCGTGGCCCGAGATCATGAACGAGGTCGCGGGGATCAAGCGAGCCACCTGGCTGATCGTCAATGTCTCCGCAGCACCGCGCTCGTTCGACGGCAACCAACTGGTGCTTGCCTTTGCCAATCAGGGCAATGCCATCGGCTTCCAGCGCGGACAGCACATGGACAACGTCAAGCAGGCCATCCACAAGGTCCTCGGGCTCACGTGTTCCATCGAAGTGGTGCACGACGCGGGCGGAGGAGGTGGGGCCGACCCAAAAGCACCAGCCGGCCCGCCGGCCCCCACCAGTGACCGGCGTCCCGCTGCGACCACACCCGCTCCCGAGCGCCCGGCCGCCCCGGGGCCCGGGCACGGCCAGCAACCCAGGCAACCGGGAACGGCGTCGACCCCTGACCGCGGACCCCGCCAGCAACCCACGCAACCGGAGCCGGCGTCGACCCCTGACCGCGGACCCCGCCAGCAACCCACGCGACCGGAAACGGCGTCGACCACGAACAACGGCGACCCCTCTCCTGCGGTAGACCCGCTCGCCGGGAAGGTTGGCACCCCGGATCCCGGCGCGGACCCGCCGCGCCGGCCGCGCGAGACCCCGCGAGAAGCTTCTCCCGCACGGGCGTCCACGGCCCGACGTCCACCGGACGAAGGGGTCAGTGGCTGGGATCCGACCATTACCGATGACTCGTGGGCGCTCGTCGAACCTCCGGAGGAGGCCTTCGATCCGGGTGCAGCCTGGGGATCCGTCCCGGACGATCCCTCCGAGCCCCGCAGCAGCGCCTCCGCGGGCGCGACGCGCGCCCCTCGCCCTGATGAAGCAGACCGCGGGGACCGGGCACCGGCGCCGCAGGAGCTCACGGCACATCGGCAGGAGCAGCAACCCTCTGCAGCGCCACCGTCCCGCTCAGTGGTGTGGAGTCCCCCGGCAACTCCTGCACCGACAGGGGACATCGAGGGAGCAGCCGGGATTCCCGGCGCCGCTCCCAACACCGGCGGCGGGTGGAACGGTCCTGCTGCGACGGCCCGCGCCGGTGCGTCCGTCACCGCCCCCCGCCCGGGTAGCGGATCCGCGACGGAGCAGCGCGAGGCTGCGGGTGCGCTCCGCGAGAAGCCCGTCAGCCGGTACCAGCAGTTGCTCGACGAGGGTCAGCGCAAACGGGCGGAAGAGGCAGCCAGCACCCGCGGCGCCGTCGACCTCCGGTTCGTTGAGGATGAACCCAGTGCCGACGACGAGACGCTCGAGGACTCCGGACTCGTCGGTCGCGCCGCGATCGAGCGGATCCTCAACGGGCGCCTGGTCGAGGAACGGACCCCCGACGGCCAGTAGCACCGCGGACCGTACCGACCGGTCGACGCTCACGGCGTAACCACTGCGCTCCTCGGCGTGCAGCACCCGCCGAGGGCGGACAATGGACAGAAGTCATCACCGCAGAAAAGGGAGCACCGTGTACGAAGGCGCAGTCCAGGAGCTGATCGACGAGCTCGGACGTCTCCCAGGGGTGGGCCCGAAATCCGCCCAGCGCCTCGCATTCCACATCCTCGAGGCCGACGGGGAGGACATGGCGCGTCTCGTCACCGCCATCACGACCGTGAAGGAGCGCGTCAAGTTCTGCACCATCTGCGGCAATGTCGCAGAGGAGGAACGTTGCGCCATCTGCCGCGACCCCCGGCGGGATCCGAGCATGATCTGCGTGGTCGAGGAATCGAAGGACGTCATCGCCGTCGAGCGCACACGGTCGTTCCGCGGGAGGTACCACGTCCTCGGAGGCGCCATCAATCCGATCGCCGGGGTGGGACCCGATCAACTGCGCATCCGCGAACTGCTTGCGCGTCTTTCCGACGACCAGGTCCAGGAGATCATCATCGCCACCGACCCGAATCTCGAGGGCGAGGCGACGGCAACCTATCTCGTGCGTATGCTGCGGACCATCGGGATCCCTGTGACCCGGCTCGCGTCCGGGCTGCCGGTGGGTGGAGACCTCGAGTATGCGGACGAGGTGACGCTCGGCCGCGCCTTCGAGGGCCGCCGGGTCATGACCTGAACCACCGTCCACGACGCGCCGCATCCCGGGCACCATACCGGGATCAGGCGATCCGCGTCCCCTTCGCCAGCTGCCGTGCGGGCATGGTCAGCCTCCGGCGCCCGAGGAGCAGAAGGACCCCCGCGAGCGCTACCTGGATGCCCAGACCGAGAGGCCAGATGGGGACCTCCTGGGGCAAGGGCCGCAGTGCCGCGGCGGCTTCCTCTCAGGTGACGTCCAGATCCGGCCCGGCCTGCGCAGCACGCACCAGCTGGCTCGCCATCTCCATGACACCGGGCGCGTAGTAGTCCCCCGCGTACGCATAGGGGTCGGGTACGGCGTCCGCCGGTGGTTCATCAGGGAGACCGTAGGGCACCGCATCAGCCACCACCACGAAGGGGTTGGCCGCAAGAAGCCAGGCTACGTACTCCGTATGGGCCACCGGGGTCGTGTAGGTCTGGGTGATGCACTCGAGTTCGGCGTCCTCGTCGAACCTCCCGTCGTCCCGGTAGGCGGAGTCGGGGTAGTCGTAGTAGGACGTCGTCGTCATCCTGTCCTCCGTCACCAGCGCGCTGCTCAGGCCGAAGACGATCAGCGTCCCGATGCTGAGCAGCGCCACCACCATGTAGGTGCTGACGATCGAGAACAGGGGTCGGTCGGCGAGCGCAGAGATCCCGACGCCGATGGCGCAGAGAATGCCGAGCTCGACGGCGAGCATGAGCAGGGAGACCAGTGCTTCGGACGCGTCGACGCCGCCGAGAGCCAGGGCCCAGAAGATGAAGGGACTGCTCAGTACGAGGAAGGCGAGCGACCCGACCCAGGATGCCAACCACTTGCCCAGGAGCAACTGCCCGGGGCTCAGCAGTGTCACCTGCAGGATGGCAAGGGTCCCTCCGGCGCGGTCGCCGTTGACCGCGTTGGCGGAGAGCCCGGGCGCCACGAGCAGTCCGAAGAAGAGGACGAAGCCGACCACGAGATCGAAGAGGATGCCGCCCTCGTTGTCCATGGTTCCGAGGAAGGCGGTCCCGAGGACGAAGATGAGGCCGATCACCACGAACCAGACGCCGAGCATCCAGTACCAGGCCCTACCGCGCAGGCGCTGCTTCATCTCGAGCGAGAAGACTGTGCGGACGGCCGTCCAGGCGGGAAGGCTCGTGGAAGTACGGACCGGCTGCGGGGTCGAAGGCTCGGTCACCGTGCTCATCGTCTGTCCGTGTCGAGGCTCATGTAGGTCTCCTCCAGTGCGCCGCCCGCGGGCGCGAAAGCGGTGATGACCACGTCGCCGAGCACGAGGGTCCGCAGCAACCACGACGCCTCTGCGGTACTGCCGAGCTGGATGAGGAACTCCTCGCGCCGTGAGTCCCCGCGCGTCTCGAAGCGCACCCCGTAGCTCTGCAGCGCCGTCGCGAGCTCCGACATCGGCTCCGCCCGTACGTAGTAGCGCCTCGTCTGGCTGCCGGCCTCGTCGAGGGTCTGGCTCTTCACCGATCGGCCTCGGCTCACGAACACGGCCCGGTCGGCGATCTCGTCGAGCTCGGACAGGACATGACTGGACACGACGACGGTCTTGCCGGCCGCTGCCAGCGACCGCAGGAGGGAGCGCAGCTCCACACGGGACCCCGGGTCCAGGCCCGACGCCGGTTCGTCCAGTAGCAGGACCTCCGGATCGTGGATGAGCGCCCGCGCCAGGCTGAGACGCTGCTGCTGGCCCCTCGAGAGAACACGCGCCGGCTGCTTCGCGTACTCCGTGAGGTTCACCGTGCCGAGCAGATCCTCGGCACGGGAGGAACGGTCCGCTTCACCCAGCCCGTAGAGGGCACCCATGGTCTTCAACACCTCCGACGCTGTGAGGGAATCCCAGACACCAAGGGTGTCCGGCATCCAGCCCATGCGCCTGCGGACCTCGCCCGGTTGGGCGACCGGGTCGAAACCTGCCACCCGGACGGTCCCTTTGTCGGGGGCCAGGAGGCTTGCCAGGATCAGCAGCAGCGTGGTCTTGCCGGAACCGTTCGGGCCGATCAGGGCCGTTACTTCTCCGGGCGGGGCCTTGAAATCGACGTCGTTGACGGCCTGCACCGAGCCGAAGCTCCGGGCGACACCCTCGACGACGATTCCCCCATTCTCGTCGGTCATGGTAAGAGGGTATGCGATAGGGGCGCTCCATGACCCCGGCCGGACGCTTATTTCCTGCGGAAGCGTGCGTACACAATCGGACACCGACTTCCGGTCCGCAATCACGGCGCCCTACACTGGCACGGGTACCCGGGCCCGGCCGAAGGCTTCAGGTCACGAGGCACCCGCGAATGTCCCGACGGCGCGGCGCGGCCCCGCCGTCCTCCCTAGCAGTGAGCGAGTGCATGAGCCTCATAGTCCAGAAGTTCGGGGGCTCCTCGGTGTCCGACGCCGAGGGGATCAAGCGTGTGGCGCGGCGCATCATCGATACCCAGGCCGCCGGTCATGACGTGGTGGTGGTCGTCTCCGCTATGGGCGACAGCACCGACGAGCTGCTCGATCTCGCCGCGCAGGTGGGCCCCGAGTCATCGAGCGATCGCGAGATGGACATGCTCCTCAGCGCCGGCGAACGCATCTCCATGGCGCTGCTGGCCATGGCGATCCACGGGCTCGGCGCCTCGGCGCAGTCGTTCACGGGCAGCCAGGCGGGCATGATCACCGACGCCATCCACGGCAAGGCGCGCATCATCGCCGTCTCCCCCCACCGGATCCGGACGGCCATCGAGAAGGGTGACGTCGCCATCGTCGCGGGCTTCCAGGGTATGAGCCGGGACAGCAACGACATCACCACCCTTGGCCGCGGCGGGTCCGACACGACCGCCGTCGCCCTCGCCGCAGCCCTCGACGCCGACGTCTGCGAGATCTACACGGACGTGGACGGTGTCTACACCGCGGATCCGCGGGTGGTCGCCTCCGCACAGAAGATCGATGCCATCTCCAGCCAGGAAATGCTCGAGATGGCGGCCTCGGGCGCCAAGATCCTGCATCTGCGCTGCGTCGAGTACGCGCGCCGCTTCGGGGTGCCCCTCCACGTCCGCTCCTCCTTCACGCACAACGAGGGCACCTGGGTACTCCCGGCGCCCGACGACCAGATCACGATCGAAGAGGGAGAACCCTTGGAACAGCCCATCATCTCCGGTGTTGCGCACGACAGGTCCGAGGCGAAGGTCACCGTCATCGGAGTCCCGGACATCCCCGGCAAGGCCGCCGACATCTTCGGCATCGTCGCCGGCGCCAACACGAACATCGACATGATCGTGCAGAACATCTCGACGCACGGCTCGGGCCGGACCGACATCTCGTTCACCCTGCCGATGGTCGACGGTTCCGCCGCTCTCGCAGCCCTCGACTCCGCCCGGGACCGGGTGGGCTTCGAATCGGTCGAGTACAACGAGAGGATCGGCAAGCTCTCCCTGATCGGCGCGGGCATGCGCTCCAATCCCGGGGTCTCCTACCGGTTCTTCCGGGCGCTGTCCGACGCCGGCGTGAACATCGACATGATCTCCACCTCCGAGATCCGCATCTCCGTGGTCACCGAGGCGGAGCTGCTGGACACCGCGGTTCGCGCCGTCCACGCGGCGTTCGAACTCGACGGCGAAGCCCCCGCCGTGGTGCATGCGGGGACGGGACGCTGATCCTCCCCTGACCCGGGCCCTCCCTTTGCCGGCGCCCGGCCCCTACCTTTGTCGGCGCCCGGCCCTCCCTCAGCACTCCGACACCAGCACCCCTGCTCGACCTACTGCTGCCCCACCACCGTTCGAGCCCCAGCAGTGGGAGCGAAGCCCACGCCCGGCTCGCTCCCACTGCTCATGCGCGAGTAGTGGGAGCGATCGCTTGTTCCCACTGCTTCAACGCCAGTGATGGGATCGACGAGGACACACCGCGCTCAATCCCACCGTTCAGGAGCCGACACCGGGATCGAAGACCACGCCCGGCTCACTCCCACCGGTCGGGACCCACCAGTGGGAGCGACCGCTTGTTCCCACTGCTTCCACGCCATCGCTGGGATCGACGAGGACACACCGCGCCCGATCCCACCGATCAAGCCCCAAAACTGGGATCGAAGACCATGCCCAGCTCACCCCCACCGCTCGAGAGCCAATACTGGGATCGACCGAACGCACGACACCTGCAGCTGCGAAGGTCCCACCGGTCGGGACCCACCAGTGGGAGCGACCGCTTGTTCCCACTGCTTCAACGCCAGTGATGGGATCGACGAGGACACACCGCGCTCGAACCCATCCCTTCAACGCCAGTGATGGGGTCGACGCCGATAGACGGGCCGGACGGCTCGGTCGAACCGAGGAGAAATGCCAGCGCCGCGGCCCCACCCGAAGCTCGGCGTCCAGACACCAGTGCCGCGGCCTCGCCCGGACACGGAACGCAGGAAGGCCAATGGATCGATGATCCATCGGCCTTCCCGTGCTGATCACTCAGCTGGTGTCACAGGTTGAGCTGGTGCTACTTGTTGCCGGTCGGGGTGGTCGACTGGGCGGGGCCCGTCAGGAGCTTGTCGACCGGATTGACGGAGGGGAGCTGGGCCGTGGCCTGACCCTTGCCGTCGACCAGAACGGTCACGTAGGTCGTTGCAGAGGATCCTGCGTAACTCACGCGGCCCACGTAGGAGCCCGGCGCAAGCCCGGTCCAGGTGAGCGTGACCGTACCCGAGGTGCCGTTCGCCAGGCGAAGCGGATTGGGCGTCACCTTTGCATTGTTCTCATCGCCGCCCAGGATCGCAGCGTCGATGGTGCCGGTGGCCGGCTTGCTGTCGGTGCTGGAGTACAGATTGGCGATGATGCGGTAGGCACCGGGAGCCGGATTCTCGAGCGTGATCGTCTCACTGGAGTCGGACGTCGCCACCTGGGTGACAGCGCCGGCCGGGGTGATGAGGAACATGTCGAAGTCCGCCGCCGGATCGTCCGAGAGGACCGAGAACTTCGCCACCGGAGTGCCCTCGGGGACGGTGACGTCCTTGACGGCGTTGGAGGCGTTGTTCCCGTTGGAGAGCCCACCGGGAACCAGGCTGATCGCTGACGAGTCGGCCTTCGACAAACCCTCGAGCGTCATCTTGATCGGGGTGTTGGTACCCGACGTGACATCGAAGGTACCGCTGCCATTGGCGCCGGCGGACGTGAAGCCGACCTCGGCAGGCGCATTGACGGCCTGGGGACGGACGGCCACCGGGGAGGTGACCTTCTTGCCCTGACCGGACCAGGTGAGCGAACCCTTGGCGAACTCTCCGAAGGCGGCGCCCTGGTTCTCGAAGGAGACCTTGAACGTGCGGGTCTCGCCGGCGGCGCTGAAGTTCAGGATCGACGGCGTGACCGTGACCTTCACTCCGGGCACGTTCGAGGTGGCGCGGTAGATGCCGGGCGTCACGGCGGTGACCGTGCGGGTCACTTCGGTGCGTCCGGTCAGGTTACCGAGAGCGAAGGACGGCACGTTGGTGTCCTTCGCGGCGACGGCCTCGAGGCCGTCGATCCCGAGGTCGAGCCCGGTGCCCTGGATGAAGCGGAGGTAGTCGTCGGCATCCTGGTCGTACACCAGACCCGGGCTGAGGACGCTGGCCGGGTTGATGTGACCGGCACCCACGGCGAGGACGTCGGTCTCGACGCCGCCGGATGCGGTCTTCAGCGGGTAGGCCGTGGTCATCATCGCGGACTTGACCGCGGCGGGCGACCAGTTGGGCTTCTGCCCGAGGACCAGAGCACCGAGACCCGCGACGTGCGGCGATGCCATGGAGGTTCCGGACAGGAACCCGAACTGCTCACCGTTCGAACCGACGGTGGAGACGCCTGCGAGGACGGCGACACCGGGAGCGGTGATGTCCGGCTTCAACAGATCGGAGTCGGTGGCCAGGAGCGGCCCGCGCGAGGAGAAGCCGGCCACCTGCGGTGTGGGAGGCAGGGGCTTGCCGGTGGTGTCCGTGGGCTTGAGGGCAACCTTGATCGACGGGTTCGCCGCGACCTTCGCCTTGAGCTCGATCGCCTCCGGAGCGTTCACGTGCACGGTGGGGACTGCATGCACATCGGTGTCCGTCGAGGAATCGACGAGGTTCACGAGGATCATGCCGACGCCGCCGGCGCGGGCGACTTCGTCGCTCTTGTCGGTACGGGCGATGGCGCCGCGGTCGCAGACCACGATCTTGCCGGCGACCTTTGCCGGGTCGAGCGTGTTCGCGCCACAGAGATTCGGACTGGCTGCTCCCGCTGCCGCGACATTCGCTGCGATGACGACCGGGCTGGCCGGGACGCCGTTGCGCATGATCGACGCTCCGCGGTACTTGGACCCGTCGGAGAACTCGGCCGTGCCCTGCAGCTCGTAGCTGAAGGTGCTGGCGGCAACGGTGGTCATCCAGGGTCCGCCATGGTTGACGGTGCTCGCGGTGGGACCGGAGTTGCCCGCGGAAGCCGCGACGAAGACGCCGGCGGAGGTCGCGGACAGGAAGGCCAGGGACACGGGGTCCGTGGTCGTCGTCGTGCTGCCCGAGATCGAGTAGTTCAGGACATCCACGCCGTCGAGGATGGCCTGGTTGATGGCAGCGATGGCGGCGGAGGAGTAGCAGCCGCCGGTATCGGGATCGGTGTCTTCCCAGCAGACCTTGTAGACGGAGATCTTCGCTTCGGGAGCCACGCCCGACGACTCACCGAACGAGCGGCCCGCGGCCCGCTGCTCCACGCCGGAGTTGCCGGCGGCGGTGCTCGCGGTGTGGGTGCCGTGGTTGTCGATGTCCACCGGGGAGATGACTTCCTCGGGCGCCCGCTCGGCGGCCGGGACGTTGTCGAGGAAAGTGTCCGCGAAGTAGCGGGCCGAGACGATCTTCGAGTTGCAGAGGCTGCCGTCGAAGTCCTCACCGACCTGGCACTCGCCCTCGAAGGTGGTGCCGTCGCTCTTGAGCATGGCGATGGTACCCGCGGCCGTGAGGTAGGGCTCGCCGACCTTGGGCTGCTGCTTACCCTTCAGCGGCTTGACCTTCTTGCCCTCGAAGAAGGGGTTGTCCGGGGCGTAACCGGTGTCGATCACGCCGACGACGGTTCCCTTGCCAGCGTTCTTCTTGCCGCCGAACTGGGTCTTCCAGGCTCCCTTGCCGCCGTCGAGGCCGAGGAAGTCGATGCTCGAGTAGTCCGGGGCGTTCTCGACGTCCGGCGCAACGAGGAGCACGTCGTCGCTCTTGGCCAGCTGGACCGCCTGGCTGGTGCTGAGGTCGGCCGCGAAACCATTGATGGCCGCCGTGTAGGTGCGGGCGATCTCGACGTTCTCCTCGGCAGCGATGTTCTCCTGCTTCGACTCGAGGAACTCCGAGTACTGCTGGACGTTCTCAGCGGTGGCATCGAGCTTGGCGCCGTCTTCAGGTTTGGTCGGCGCCAGTCCCTCCACTCCGCCCTCGTAGGTGGCTACCGGCTTGTCGGCGAGTACGACGATGTACTTGCCGTCCGGGTACTGAGCAGGGTCCAGATCCTTGGCCGGCGCTTTCTGGGGCGAGACCGAGGTGGACGGAGTGGGTGCTGCGAACGCGGCGGGTGCCACGGCGGTCGAGGTGACCAGTAACGGCAGACCCAGGACGATCGCCGTGGCAGCGCGCAGCGTACTGCGGCCCTGCACGGCTTTTCTCCGTTGTGTCATAAGAAGGTTGTGCCTCTCGTCAGTGTGCGGGCCGGCCTGTGCCGTTCCCCCTGTGCCGCGATCTCCTGGTTAGGACCCCCTGCCTGTGATGATGCTCACAGACGTCGCGGCGAGGACAAACTTACCCGAGGCAACACACCTTGACCAGCAACTCCGGCGGGCGATTCCCAGAATCTTCGCAGGGTATTTACGCCCATCGATACGGGTGATAATGAGAGAGTGCCCCACCGTCCGCTCCGCCTCTCCGAAGGAGAGTGGCAGGACCGCCGACACCGGCACCGGGAGCGCGTGTCGAGGTTCGCGGATCCCTACCTGGACCGCCGCTCACGCGGCGAGAAGCATCCCGTGGAAGACTTCCTCTTCACCTACTACAGCCAGAAGCCCGGTCAACTCCTCCGCTGGCATCCCGGGGCAGGCGTGCTCCTCGAGGGCGGCGCAGCAGCCGAACGCGCAGACTGGAAGTACTACATTCCCGACGACGACGGTGTGCGCGTCGATGCCCGACGGTTCGCCGAGGAGCGACGCGAGGCCATCGACTTCGCGCGCGTGATCCTCGCCAGGACGACGGCCCGGCCCGCCCGGTTCGGCTGCTTCGGACTCCACGAGTGGGCCATGGCCTATCGCTCGACCGTCAACGGCGCGCGCCACGAGTACCTCCAGTTGCGTCTCGGCGCAGCCGGCACCGACGACGTCGTCGAGGGCTCCCGTCTTCGCTGCACCCACTTCGACGCATTCCGCTTCTACGCGCCGGAGGCCGAACCGCTCAACGAGCACACGCCCACACGACAGACCCAGCGCGACCTCGAACAGCCCGGTTGCCTGCACGCCAACATGGATCTGTACAAGTGGGCATACAAGCTCACTCCACTGCTGTCGAGCGACCTCGTGATGGACTGCTTCGAGTTGTCCTGGCGTATCCGGACGATGGACATGCGCGCCTCACCCTACGACCTCGAAGCCTGGGGCTACTCACCCATCGCCATCGAGACCACCGCCGGCAAATCGGAGTACGTCCAGCTGCAGCGCGGTTTCTCCGAGGAGTCCCAGGCCCTGAGGGAACGGCTCCTGCGTGACCTGGAGTTCGCGCTCGCCACGCCCTGAACCGGCACGCGTCGCGGCCGCCGTCCGTTGTCCGGGCATCAGCCGCTAGGCTGGGGGGCCAGCCGAAGGGGACATCATGGCAAGCACATCCGGGGTCTCGCCCGCATCCGCGCCATGCCGTTTCGTGAGGAGGGTCGTGGTTCCGCTCGCCGCCCTGTCCCTCGCACTCTCGGCCTGCACCACGAGCGGGCCGGGCGCCGGACCGACAGCCGAATCGACAGGAACGGAAAGCCCCGTGCAGTCACCCACTCCCCAACCTCCCGCATCCTCGGTCCCCGCCTCGCCGACGGGACAGCCAGCGCAGACGGGACCCACGGCGGACAGCACACCGGCGCCCTCCGGCTCCACGCCCGATGCCGCGGCGACGAGCGCGACGTTGACCGTCTCCATCCAGCAGGACGCCTCATCCGAACCGGTGCAGTACGTCCTCGAGTGCGTCGACGGTGCGCCCGGACCGGCGTCCACCCTCCCGAACGCGGAGGCCGCCTGCGCCCGGCTCGCGCAGCTCGGTACCGACTTCTTCACGGCCCGACCCGACAAGGACATCATCTGTACCCAGCAGTACGGCGGCCCGCAGACAGCGAGCATCACGGGGGATCTCGACGGGACCTCGGTGCTGGCCTCGTTCGCCCTCACGGACGGCTGCCAGATCTCGCGCTGGAAGCAGGCCCAGGACATCCTCGGAGCCCCCGGGGCCTAGGAAGCACCCGGGGCACAGCGGCCGGCCCGGACGCCGTCGGGTGCCCGGTAGACTTGACGGGCAAGCTCGCGGAGCGCTCGTGTCACCCGGATACAGCGTGAGACGGCACTCCCGAGCTCCTGCACGACTGCTGGAACCGCCAGCATTTGCCGCTCACGCACAGGAGTTGCCGGATGCCCCGGATTGTTGTCGACGTCATGCCGAAGCCCGAGATCCTCGATCCGCAGGGTAAGGCCATCGCAGGGGCTCTGCCCCGCATCGGGCTGACCGGGTTCGCCGCCGTCCGCCAGGGCAAGCGATTCGAACTGACGGTGGACGGTGAGATCACCGAGCAGATCCTCGAGCAGGCACGCCACGCCGCCACCACCCTGCTGTCCAATCCTGTGATCGAGGACGTCACCCGCGTGGAGGTCATCGAGGAGGACGCCCCGTGACCAGCACGAGCATCGAGACGCCGCTGATCGGCGATCTGCAGTCCATGACCGGCAACGACGACGGCCCGCTCGCCGCAGTGAGGGTGGGCGTTGTGACGTTCCCCGGCTCGCTCGACGACCGCGACGCGATGCGGGCGATCCGGCTCGCCGGGGGTAGCGCCGTCGAACTGTGGCACGGCGACCACGATCTGCAGGAGGTGGACGCCGTGATCATCCCCGGCGGCTTCTCCTACGGCGACTACCTGCGCGCCGGCGCCATCTCACGGTTCGCCCCGCTCATGGAACAGATCACGCAGGCGGCCACCGGCGGAGCGGACGCCCTGCCTGTCCTCGGCATCTGCAACGGGTTCCAGATCCTCACCGAGGCGCACCTGCTGCCCGGGTCCATGATCAAGAACGAGCACCTCCACTTCCTCTGCCGGGACCAGCGCCTGCGCGTGGAGAACGCCGACACGCACTGGACCGGTGAGTACTGGGCCGGCGAGGAAGTGGTGATCCCGCTCAAGAACCAGGACGGGCAGTTCGTCGCCGACAATCGGACGCTCGACGAACTCGAGGGTGAGGGGCGCGTGGTGTTCCGATACGTGGGCGGGAATCCCAACGGGTCACGCCGCAATATCGCCGGCATCTCGAATACGGCAGGCAATGTGGTGGGCCTGATGCCGCACCCCGAGCACGCGGTGGAGGCCGGATTCGGTCCGGATTCCTCGGCACGCGGCGAGGTGGGGCTCCGTGGGGGTACCGACGGACTCGGGATCTTCACGTCGGTACTCAGGAAGCTGGTGGGCTAGATGACGGCAGAGGCAATGTCCAGGAAGTTCAACATCGACACGGTGGCGAACGCCGAGGCGACACCGGGTCAGGATCTGCCCTGGGCCGCGCTGGGGCTCACGGAGAGCGAGTACCGGCGCATCGGGGAGATTCTCGGCCGCAGGCCCACGGGCGCCGAGCTCGCCATGTACTCGGTGATGTGGAGCGAGCACTGCTCCTACAAGTCCTCCAAGGTGCACCTGCGCCAGTTCGGGGACAAGGTCACCGACGCGATGAAGGAACACCTCCTCGTGGGGATCGGCGAGAACGCCGGCGTCGTGGACATCGGCGACGGCTGGGCCGTGACCTTCAAGGTGGAGAGCCACAACCATCCCTCCTTCGTGGAGCCATACCAGGGCGCCGCGACCGGCGTCGGCGGGATTGTCCGCGACATCATCTCCATGGGCGCACGTCCGGTGGCCGTCATGGATCCGCTGCGCTTCGGAGCGATCGACCACCCCGACACCGCCCGCCTGGTCCACGGGATCGTGGCCGGGATCGGCGGGTACGGGAACTCCCTGGGGCTGCCGAACATCGGCGGCGAGGTGGTCTTCGACGCCGTCTACCAGGGCAATCCCCTGGTCAACGCCCTCGCCGTGGGCGTGCTGCGGCACGAGGACATCCGGCTCGCCAATGCGTCCGGCACCGGCAACAGGGTGGTGCTCTTCGGGGCACGCACCGGCGGAGACGGGATCGGCGGCGCCTCGGTGCTCGCCTCGGAGTCCTTCGACTCCTCCAAGCCGTCCAAGCGCCCTGCGGTGCAGGTGGGTGATCCGTTCGCCGAGAAGGTGCTGATCGAATGCTGCCTGGAACTGTTCAAGGCCTCCGTGGTGGAGGGCATCCAGGATCTCGGGGCGGCGGGGATCTCCTGTGCGACGTCGGAGCTCGCCTCCAACGGTGACGGCGGCATGCACGTGGAACTGACCAACGTGCTGCTGCGCGACCCGTCCCTGACCCCCGGCGAGATCCTCATGTCGGAGTCGCAGGAGCGCATGATGGCCGTGGTCACTCCCGAGAATGTGACCGCGTTCGAGGCGATCATGGACCGGTGGGCCGTCGAATACTCGTGGCTGGGCGAGGTCACCGACACGGGCCGCCTGATCATCGAATGGGATGGCGAGACGATCGTGGACGTGGATCCGCGCACCGTTGCCCATGACGGCCCGGTCTACGAGCGCCCCTATCATCGGCCCAGCTGGCTCGACCGCGTCCAGGCCGATGCCTTCGACGCCGAGCAGCCCACCGATCTGCGCGCCGCTGTGCTCGAGCTCATGGCCTCGCCGAACATGTGCTCGAAGGACTGGGTGACCGATCAGTTCGACCGCTACGTGCAGGGCAACACCGCACTGGCCATGCCCGACGACGCCGGTGTGGTCCGGGTGGACGAGGAAACCGGCCTCGGCGTCGCCATCTCCACCGACGCGAACGGCCGCTACTCCTACCTCGACCCGTACGAGGGCGCGCGCCTGGCCCTCGCCGAGGCCTACCGCAACGTGGCAACATCGGGCGCCGAGCCACTCGCCGTCTCCGACTGCCTGAACTTCGGCTCCCCGGAGGATCCCGAGGTCATGTGGCAGTTCGCCGAGACCGTCCGCGGGCTCGCCGACGCCTGCCAGGAACTCGGCGTCCCGGTGACCGGCGGCAACGTCTCGCTGTACAACCAGACCGGCGGCGTTGCGGTGCACCCCACCCCGGTGGTCGGCGTGCTGGGCGTGTTCGACGACGTCGCCCGGCGGACGCCGTCGGGCTGGCGCGAGGACGGTCAGGCCATCTACCTCCTCGGGACCACGAAGGACGAGCTGGACGGCTCGGAGTGGGCGAATCTGCACGGGCACCTCGGCGGGAGGCCCCCGGCGCTGGATCTGGCCGCGGAGAAGACGCTCGCGGCGATCCTCGTCAATTGCTCGCGCGACGGCATGATCGACGCCGCCCACGATCTCTCCGAGGGCGGTCTCGCGGCGGTCCTGAGCGAGATGGCGCTGCGGTTCGGCGTCGGCGCGCGCATCGGGCTCGACGAGCTGTGCGAACGCGATCGGATCGACGCCTTCACCGCGCTGTTCAGTGAGAGCCAGGGGCGCGCCGTCGTCGCCGTGCCCCGGTCCGAGGAGGTGCGCTACAACGACATGTGCACCGCGCGGAACTACCCCACCCTGCGGATCGGCGTGGTGGACACGGAGAACGAGGCGCTCGATCTGCAGGGCTACTTCAATCTGCCGCTGGACCAGCTCCGCGAGGCGCATCAGGGAACGCTGCCGAGGCACTTCGGCTAGGACTGCGGAGCAGCTGGAGCCGCGCTCAGCCAGCTTTGGGCAGGGCGGTGACGACGACGTTCTTGCCCCACGGGTCCTCGGTGTAGCAGCTGATGAGGACCACGCGGTTCGGCACGACGTTCCAGATGTCGCTGTCCTTCAGGGTGTCCTTGTCATGCGTGGTGACGGAGTCGACGACGAAGGTCATGATGCCCGTCCCCGTCGTGAGGCTGAACTCCTTCCCCACGAGGGACTCGTCGCTCAACCGGTTGAAGGGTGCGTCCCGGCCCTCCCAGCTGTGACCGGCGATGTAGGTGGTGTTCACCGAGCCGTCGCCCGGAACACCGTAGGAGGTCAGCCAGTAGGCGTCGATCGTGAGCGGCGGGACGAGTGTCTGTGCGGCGAGTTCCGTCCCGCTCGGGGTGAGTGGCAGGACTCCCATGTGGATCCCCGCGGCGGGGAAGGTGAATCCGGTGGGTGCGGAGGCCGCCGGGCCGCGCTCCGGCGCCGGGGGCGGCGTGGGCGCCGTCGGGGCAGGCATTGTGGCAGGCGACGACGGTGTTGCGACGGCGGAGAGGGTCGGCTGCGCCGCAGGGGACGTGGCAGCCGGCTCCAGCGGCAGGACCGACGCGGCGATCGCCAGACCAAGGGCCGCCACGAGGGGTAGGGCCAGCCAGCGCCGGCGGAGTGAGGTCTTCGACGGCGCTGCTGTGAGTTGTCGCGTGGAGTCGTCGAGTCCCGCCTCCACCGACGCCGGGGTGTCGCGCTCCGATGCGGGCTCGCGGGGGGCGGCCGCCGGGCGGTCGGGATCCTCGCCGTCCGGCACGGCGGAACTCGCGTCCGTAGGATCGTCCGGCATGTCGTGCTCCTTCATCCCTGCGATGTCCTGACTCGAGTCCTGGCCGGGTGCCGTCGGGCCCGGACCCGCGATCCCTCGATCACAGGTCCGGGCCGGTCGTCGTGCAGTGCTAGCGCTGGGCGCGCTCGAGGCGGCGCATGCGTGCGGCCGTGGCCATGGGGACGGCCACACCGGCGGCCAGCAGCGCTGCGATGAGTGCGAGCGCCGGACCTCCCGTGTCCTCGGCGGCGGCAGCGGTCTGGACATTCAGCCCCTGATTGGTGGCGACCGGCGCCGGAGCAACTGGGGCAACACCGGGAACCACCGCCGGGGCTGCCGGTGCCGCGGCTGTCACGGGCACGACGGGTGTCGCGACCGGCGCCGGGACCACGACGGGCGTGACCGGATCCGCACCGATGGCGCTCGCGTCGCACGCTGCGAGGAACGCCTCGAACAGACCGAGCAGTTGATCGGCAACCGCCTCACCCACGCCCACCTGACCGAGGAGACCCTGGACCTCCTGGGCCGCGGCGTCGAGTTCCAGCTCCGCGGCAGCCAGCGCCGGGTCCTCGAAGGCCGCCTGGACAGCGGCATCGGCGGCGTCCGAGTCCGCAATGGCGGCCAGTTCCAGGTCTTCGGCCGCCTTGAGCGCCTCGCGGGCCTTGATGACGCGCTCATCGTTCTCGGGTTCATCGTCGGTGTCGACATTCTCCGCAGTGGCCAGGGCGACCGCGTCGTCGACGCTCTGCTGTGCGACGGCCACGGCAACCTCTGCGTCCTCGACGAGCTGGTAGGTGCGGTCCGCCTCGTCGAACAGTGCCTCGAGACCGAGTGCCGCTGCGATGCTCTCGTACTTCTCCTCCGCGATGACGACCGCGTCGGTTGCCGCTTCGAACCGGTCCACGAAGTCGACGGTGATACCGGCCGCCGCCAGTGCCGCCTCGAACTGCGTCGAGGCCTGCAGGCAGGCGGCGTCGCCGGGAGCGGCCGAGGCCATCGGGGTGCCGAGGAACAGTCCTCCGGCCAGAAGGGTTGCCGTCGACCCAGCAGCGACCCACTTCTTCGGAACAATCATTTTCGCGTCTCCTGAAACACGTAGTATCCCCCGGGCCATCCCCGACGGCGCAGCTGCGCAACCACAGGGAAGCGGCGTCCTCCGAGGAGGGCGCCGCAGGGTTCCATGATGTCGCCGATCGTGAGACCAGGGTCCGATACTGGATGAACCCTGTGCGATCGCTGTACGACTCAACATAGGGCCACCACGGGGTCGCGACAAGAGACGCGACATGCGGGCGCCCATAACACTTCGGTATCGATCGGAGCCGCGGCGTTCGACCCGCAGGGGCGCCTGATCAGCCGCCTGCCGCCAGCGCCTCGGCAGCCTTCGCGTACCGCGTCAGGACGTAGCGCTGCCCCAGCCGGGTCACGGGAGCCGCGAGCCGGTACAGCGCACTGGCCGGGACGCTGTAGGCCGAGCAGATGAACAGCACGCGGTTGTCGGCGGTCAGCTCCGCGTAGAAGCCCTCCTCGCCCCGCACCGGATGACCGGGCAGTGTGCCGTACCCGAAACCTCCGCGTTGCCCCGGCACTGCCCGGCCTGCGCCGTCGAGCTGCGGGTCCCTGGCCCACAGGACCCGGCAGGGTGCCTTGATCCGCGCCGGGCCCACCCCGAGCCCGGACGTGACCTGTACCCCCGGCGCCGCGCGGTCGGCGTCGGACTCCATGGTCAGACCCGCGCCGCGGTGCAGGTCCCAGGCGAGGATCCCCTCCGTGAGTGCGATGAAAGCGGCCGACGGATCCTCCGCGCTGATCTCGTGGGTCTCCACCATGACGGTGTAGCCGGGGGGCCAGCCGCCGTCGAGCGACGCGGGATAGGGCCTGTCGGTGGCACCCTGCTCCTGGTACGTGAACTGCTCCATACATGCTCCTTCTTCCGGGGCAGGCATCCGATCGGCCAGGCTTGTCCTTGCCTGAATCCGGATGCCGTAGGCCGGATGCTACGGGGTGTCAGAGACCGAGCGCCGGCCCCTCGATGGCGGGGCACGCGTCCATGACGACGTCGAGCCCGGCGTCAGAGGCCCGCTGTGCCGCGGCCTCGTCGATCACGCCCAGCTGCAGCCACACGGCGCGCGCTCCGACCTCGATGGCCTGGTCCACCACCGCTCCCACCTTCTCGGAGTTCACGAAGCAGTCGACCACGTCGATCTGCCCCGGTACGTCCGAGAGCCGCGTGTAGCCCTGCTGCCCGTGGACGTCGTCGCCCTTCAGGCTCACCGGGACGATCTCCATCCCGAGCCCGTCCATCAGGTACCGCGAGACGCCGACGGCCACGCGGCGTGGGTTGCTGGACAGTCCCACCACGGCCCAGCGGCCGTGCCCGGTCAGGAGCCTTTCGATCACGTCGGGATCGTTCTGGTGCGCCATGGTGCCTCCTGGTGCTTCTGCGTCGATTGTTACGGTCTCTATTACACGTCCTCGCCGTCCGATTTTGTTCACCCGCGCCTCCGAGCGTTTCATGGGAGTGACCATCCCGAGCGGCTGAGAGACCTGGATCAGTGACGCCGCAGCAACCCTGGTTGTCCGCATCACCCTGATGCCGGGCAGTAACGAGGTTCGAGCCATGGGACCACCGGCAGCGGTGGCAAGGCTCGATCCGTAGGGTGCTCCCGCCAGGATCGATGGAGACACGATGACTGCACTTCTGACGCCGGGCAGCACCCACCCGCACCACGACCACAGGGCCTTCGGCATCCGCTTCTCCCGGCTCGGGCAGAGTTTCGGCGCGGCGGAGAAGCGGCGCGCCGTCCTCCGCGATGTGAGCCTCGAGGTCCGCCCCGGTGAGATCCTTGCCATCCTCGGGGCCAGCGGATGCGGCAAGTCCACCCTGCTCCGGACGGCGGCCGGCCTCGACACTCCCGATACGGGCGAGGTGCTGATCGACGGCGACCCCGTCCGCGGCATCGACGAACGATGCGCGGTCGCGTTCCAGGAGCCACGTTTGCTGCCGTGGCACACACTCCGGGCCAATGTGGCGATGGGTCTGCCCAGATCCTCCAGCGCGAGTGCGGGCAAGGCCAGGGTGCTTGAACTGCTGGAGCTCGTGGGGCTCACGGCCTTCGCGAAGCACCGCCCGCGTGAAGTCTCCGGCGGCATGGCCCAGCGCACCTCCCTGGCGCGTGCGCTTGCCAGGAATCCCGGGGTGCTCCTCCTCGACGAACCGTTCGGCGCGCTCGATGCGCTCACGCGCATCAGGATGCAGGACCTTCTCCTGGACGTCCATCGTGTCAAACCCACGACCGTTCTGCTCGTCACCCACGACGTCGACGAGGCGTTGCTCCTCGCAGATCGCGTCCTCGTCCTCGGACCCGGTGAGGATGAACACGGCTCCACCGTCGCGGAGCTCCTCCCGGTCCCGGGTACCCGGCCGCGGGGGCGCACCTCGGCGGATCTCGCCGCGCTCCGCAGCAGCCTGCTCTCGATGCTCGGCGTCGACGGCCACTAGGCCCCTCGGCGCCCTTCCCCCTCCTCTCGCCGCACATCGTGCGCGCGTGTCCTCCTGCCTACCCTCCGAAGGATCCATCATGCATCGCACCCTCCTGCCCCTGAGCCTCACGGCCGTCCTCGCCGTCGGCCTGACCGGCTGCCTCGCCGGAGAGGACGCCTCCACCACCCGGTCCACCGACGAGCCCGGTGCCACCGAACTCACCCTCGATTTCGCGACCTACAATCCGCTGAGCCTGGTGATCAAGGACCAGGGCTGGCTCGAGGACGAACTGGCCGATGACGGCGTCAGCGTCACCTGGGTGCAGTCGGCCGGCTCGAACAAGGCGAACGAGGCGCTGCGGGCGGGCGCCATCGACGTGGGCTCCACCGCGGGATCCGCAGCGCTCCTGGCCCGCTCGAACGGCTCGCCCATCAAGACCATCGACATCTACTCGCAGCCCGAGTGGTCGGCCCTGGTCACGGTGGAGGGCACGGGGATCACCGGCGTCGAGGACCTCCGCGGCAAGTCCATCGCGGCCACGAAGGGGACGGACCCCTACTTCTTCCTCGTCCAGGCACTTGAGGCCGCCGGGCTGGACAGCTCGGAGGTGACGGTCCAGAATCTGCAGCACGCCGACGGGTGGGCCGCCCTGAACAACGGATCGGTGGACGCGTGGGCCGGACTGGATCCGATCATGGCATCGGCGGAGCAGGAGGGCGCCGATCTGTTCTACCGGAACATCGACTTCAACACCTACGGCTTCCTCAACGCCACCGAGGACTTCCTCACCACCAGCCCCGAGCTGGCGCAGACCGTGGTCGACGCCTACGAGAAGGCTCGCCAGTGGGCCACGGAGAATCCGGAGGAGACAGCGCGCATCCTCGCGGAGGAGGCGGGCATCGACGTCGAGCTGGCGACGACGGTAATCGTGGAACGGACGAATCTCGACGTCGACCCCGTCCCCGGTGAGGCCCAGCGCCTCGTCCTCGAGACCGTGGGAGCGAACTTCGTGGAGACCGGCGACGTCTCCTCGCAGGACTCGATCGACGAGGCCCTCGACACGCTCTTCGACGAGAGCTTCGCGACGAATGCTGACCCCGACGCCATCGGCGCGGCCTCGTGAGCCAGGGGTCCAGGACCGCCGTCCATGCCCGGACCGCTGCGTCCCGCACCGGTCAGCGGGGCGTTGTGGAGGACGACGCGACGAGCCGGTATGTGCGGGAATCCGCTCGCCCCGATCCGACCGGCACATCGGCAGGAGCACTCACGCGCCGCCCTGTGCGCCTGATGCTGGGGCTGATCGTTCCCCTTCTGGTCCTCGGGGCCTGGCAGTCCAACGCGGTGATCGGCGTCTTCAGTCCGGTCCAGTTGCCGCCCCCGGCGGCGGTCCTCGCGGCCGGCGCCGAACTGGCCGCCCGGGGTGAGCTCTGGCTCCATATCATCATCTCCACCCAGCGCGTGCTCATCGGCTTCGCTATCGGCTCCGTCCTCGGCCTCGCCGTCGGAGCGCTCCTGGGCCTCTCCCGACTGGCGGATGCGCTCCTGACGCCGGTCGTCGGCGCATTGCGCGCGGTACCCTCGCTCGCCTGGGTGCCGCTGCTCATCCTGTGGATGAAGATCGGGGAGGATTCCAAGGTGACGCTGATCCTCATCGGCGCCTTCTTCCCGGTCTTCACCACCGTCTTCGTGGCGTTGCGCCACGTGGACCGTGATCTCGTGGAGGCGGGGCGGGCCTTCGGGCTCCGCGGCATGCAGCTCCTCACCACGGTGCAGCTGCCGGCGGTGGTGCCCGCCATCTTCTCGGGCCTGCGTCTGGCGCTGGCCCAGGCCTGGCTCTTCCTGGTGGCGGCCGAACTGATCGCTTCGTCGCTGGGGCTCGGCTTCCTGCTGATCGACTCCTCGAACAACGGGCGCACCGATCGGATCTTCCTGGCGATCATCCTGCTCGCCGTCATCGGCAAGGCGACCGACGCACTCCTCGGGCTGGCCGAACAGTGGGCGGTACGGCGCTGGACCTGACCCTCACGTTCTGCACAGTCCACATTAAAAGGAAGCGGCAGGTGCCCCGTCCAAGCACCTGCCGCTTCCCGCATGGGATCGCTCCTGGGTCAGCGTGCGACCCGGACGAACTGTGCACCCGGCAGATCCGAGAGGGGGTGCTGCATGGTGAGGTTCCGCCCGTTCATGCCGCTGCTGATGACCTGTCCACCACCGGCGTAGATGGCCACGTGGCCGCCGGTGACCACCAGATCGCCGGGAGCCGGGCTCGAGACGGGTGTGCCGTAGTTCAGGAACTGCAGGGGACCGAGATCTCCCACAGGGATGCCTGCTGCGCGCAGTGCGACCTCTGCCAGCACGGTGCAGTCCTGGACGGCGCCGGCAGCGAGCTGCGCCTGGGCCGAGCCGAGGATGATGCCACCGAGGTTGCCTGCTGCAGGAGCGCTGACCACGGGGGTGGCCTTGGGCGCGGTCCTGCTGTTGATCCCGGTGGAACTGAGCTGGTAGTCCGAGGCAGCAGCAGCCGGGGCCGCGTAGGAAGCGGCAGCAGGGGCCGCGTAGGCGGCGGGCGTCGAGACCGCTACCTGCTGGGCAACGGGAGCAACGACGGCGGCCTGCTCAACGGCGGGGGCGATCGCTGCCACCTGCTGGGCAACGGGTGCGACGACGGCCGCCTGCTGTGCGGCGGGAGCGACGGCGACGGGCACGGAGACCGTCCGGACCGGTGCGGCCACTGCGCCGGCGCTCGGCAGGACGATGCTCTGTCCCGGCATGATGACGGAGTTCAGCGAGAGACCGTTCACGGCCAGGACGGCGGTGAGGTCCACGGCGTAGCGTGCGGAGATGGCGCCGAGCGTGTCGCCTGCGACAACCGTGTGGGTGCCGGCGGCGGCAGGAGCGGCGACGACGGCCGAGGCCGACGTGGTGCCCTGCTCCGTGTAGGTTCCGGCCTGTGCCGTACCCATGGCGCTGAGGGCGAGGCCCGAGGTGACGGCGACGATGGCGACGGGACGGCCGACGGTCGTGGCGTGTGCACGGGCTGCACGGGACAGACCCTGCAGCGCGATGTTTCCGTCGACGGCCGCGCGGTGGCGTGCCGGTGGAGTGTTTCGTGACATGTGTGTACCTCTCCCATGCCTGCGGGGTGAGCTGTCGGGTTCGGATGGGAGTCACCCGGTCGCGGGCACCGCCGGTGGGCGGTGCTGTGCGACTTCACCCCGAGGACGCGGTCAGGAGGTCCTGTGCGCCCGGTGGAACCATGGTTCCCCCGTCTCTGCCTTCATGTGTGCGGACGAGTCCCGGTCGGCGGCAGAGCTCGGCAATCCGACCTGAAGAGCCTCACGTGGACGGAGGCACTGGATGAGAGTAACCACCCCATGCGGGATTTGTCACATTCCGGTAACGTCGCCTATTGTTCCCGCCGGCGGGAGCGCACCGCGGCCCGCGAGGGGCGACGGATCAGTGGGCGTCGACGATGGTGTCGTTCCGGCTGAACCGCCGATTCCTCAGCACCGGCAGGAACTCACGGACGTCGTCGACCCTGCGCCGCGTGACCTCGGCGCTGACAACCCCGCGTTCCTCGTTCTCCAGGTGCGCGAGCGGGATCCCCATGGGGTCGATCACGGCCGAATGACCGATGGTGTGGCCGCCGGAGGTCCCCGCTGCCGCGATCCACACCGTGTTCTCGATGGCCCGCGCCTTCAGCAGCGTCTCCCAGTGCTCGATCTTGTGCTCGCCCTCGAACCAGGCTGCCGGCACGCAGAGCAGCTCCGCGCCGTCGTCGGCCAGTGCACGCGCCTGCTCGGGGAAGCGGATGTCGTAGCAGGTCATGAGCCCCACCCGGAGACCGCCGATCTCGGCGACCTTGATGCCGCCGTCGCCGGGCTTGATGCGGGTGGACTCCTGATAGCTGAACGCATCGTACAGATGCAGCTTGCGGTAGGTGTCCACGATGCGCCCGGTCGCGTCGATGAGCACGAGGGTGTTGAACGGGCGTTCCTCCCCGCTCGGCTCGTAGCCACCGGCGACGACGGCGATCGAGTACTCGGCCGCGAGGAACGACAGCTGCTGGACGAAGGAGGTCCAGTGGGCCTCCACGGCGTCCGCGAGCGCGCCCTCCACGGCACCGATGGAGAACATCGACTCCTCGGGGAAGACGATCAGCGCGGAGCCGTCCGCACTGGCGCTCGCCGCGAGCTCCCGCATGACGCCCATGTTCACGGCGGTGTCCCCGCCGGGCCGGAACTGACCAACACTCACCTTCATACTGCCGCCCTCTCCCTGTGTCCTCCGTCCAGCCTACAGACCCGCCCGAGGCACCCCCGGAGTAGCCTGTGTGTCCATGAGGAAACCGCAGAACAACAGACGCGTGCCGCCCGGACCGGGCCAGGAATCGGTCTGGGACTATCCGAGGCCGCCCCGCGTGGAGAGGATGCCGGCGAGGATCGAGGTGCGCTTCGGCGGGCAGGTGATCGTCCGGACCAGCAACGCCGTCAGGGTCCTGGAGACGAGCCACCCGCCGGTCTACTATCTTCCGATCGAGGACTTCGTGCCCGGTGTGCTGGAGCCGGTGGAGAGCACCACGCACTGCGAGTTCAAGGGTGCTGCCGCCTACTTCGACGTCGTCGCGGGCGCCGCACGCAGCCTCCGCGGCGCCTGGACGTACCCCTCCCCCGTGCGCGGCTACGAGGAGCTCTCCACCCGGGCAGCGATCTATCCCTCACAGATGGACTCCTGCTCGGTGGACGGCGAGCAGGTCCAGGCACAGGAGGGAGATTTCTACGGCGGGTGGATCACCTCGGCCATCGTGGGCCCGTTCAAGGGTGCCGCCGGGACCTGGGGCTGGTAGCACCGCGCGCCCTGCCCCATGTCCAGGGTCCGTGAAGGTTCCACTCATCGGGCGGTCATCCCGGTTTGCTAGTGTTCCACGCTGACCCACGACGCGAGGACACATCATGGCCAGCAGGACACCAGCACGGAAGCGGTTGCTGCTCGCTGCCGCGTTCATCGGATCGGCGGCGCTCCTGAGCGCCTGCGGCGCAGCGGACGAGGCCGACGACGGGGCGGCCTCCGCCACCGCGGAATCGTCCTCCGGAGCACCCGGGGCATCCACTGAAGCGCAGCCCCAGCCAGAACCGGATCTCGAGGGCATCCCTGAGGTGGTGGCCGTGGTAAACGGGACGGACATCGGTCGTGACGAGTTCACCACCGCCTACGAGTCCCAGTTCACCCAGGCCGCGGCAGCTGCGCAGGCCGGTGGGCAGGAGCTCGATCAGGAGCAGCTGCGGACGAGCGTGGCGGACAATCTCGTCAGCGCCGAACTGCTGCGGCAGGAGGCCGAGGACCGGGGCATCGAGGCGAGCCCCGAGGCCCGCGCCGCCGCGATCGACGATCTGCTCGAGACGAGCCAGCTCGGGACCGAGGACGAGCTGCGTGCTGCCTTCGCGGAGCAGGGCCTCGAGGACGAGGAGTTCGACAGGCAACTCGCCGACCAGGTGAAGCTCGACGCGCTGCTCGCCGAGGAGGCCGGCGACACCGCACCCTCCGGCCAGGAGGTCCAGGACACCTACGACGCCGCGAAGGCGCAGCAGGAAGCAGCGGGCGAGACGGCGACGCCCATCCCGCCGCTGGACGAGGTCCGTCCCCAGATCGAGGAGCAGCTCGCCGGGGAGAAGCTCTCCGAGGCGGCGCAGAAGCTCATCGAGGAGCTGCGGGCGGATGCGGACATCTCCGTGAAGCTCTAGCCCGGATGCCCCGGAACGGCCACGCCGGGCTGCTCCGGGGCCCTGCCAAGGCTGCGGTCAGGACCCGATCAGATCGTTGATCACGATGGTCTGGTCGCGGTCCGGGCCCACACCGATGGCCGAGAAGCGGGTTCCGGAGAGCGTCTCGAGCGCTCGCACGTAGACCTGCGCGTTCGGCGGCAGATCGTCCACGGTCCGCGCCCCGGTGATGTCCTCGGTCCAGCCGTCGAAGTACTCGAAGATCGGCTTCGCGTGGTGGAAATCGGTCTGCGTCATGGGCATCTCGTCGTGGCGCACGCCGTCCACGTCGTACGCCACGCACACCGGAATGCTCTCGATGCCGGTGAGGACGTCGAGCTTCGTCACGAAGTAGTCCGTGAAGCCGTTGACGCGTGAGGCGTGGCGGGCCAGCACGGCGTCGTACCACCCGCAGCGGCGAGGACGGCCGGTGTTCACGCCGAACTCCCCGCCCTTGGTCTGCAGACGGAGGCCCATGTCGTCGAACAGTTCCGTGGGGAAGGGGCCCGCACCCACGCGCGTGGTGTACGCCTTGATGATGCCCACCGCGCGGCTGATCCGGGTGGGGCCGATCCCCGAGCCGACGCAGGCGCCGCCCGCCGTCGGGTTCGACGACGTCACGAACGGGTAGGTGCCGTGGTCGACGTCGAGGAAGGTGGCCTGGCCGCCCTCCATGAGCACCACCTTCCCGGCGTCGAGCGCCTCGTTGAGCACGAAGGTGGAGTCGATGACGAGGGGCCTCAGCCGCTCGGCGAAGGACAGGAAGTAGTCGACGACCTCCTCCACCTCGACATCGCGCCGGTTGTAGACCTTCACCAGCAGCTCGTTCTTCTGCTTGAGCGAGCCCTCGACCTTCTGCCGCAGGATCGACTCGTCGAAGACGTCCTGGACCCGCAGGCCGAGGCGGGCCACCTTGTCCATGTACGCCGGGCCGATGCCGCGTCCCGTGGTGCCGATGGCGCGCTTGCCGAGGAACCGCTCCGTGACCTTGTCCAGAACCTGGTGATACGGCGCCACGAGGTGGGCGTTGGCCGAGACGCGCAGCTTGGACGTATCGGCCCCACGGGCCTCCAGCCCGTCGATCTCCTCGAACAGGGCCTCGAGGTTGATGACGCAGCCGTTTCCGATGATCGGCACGGCGTTGGGGCTCAGGATGCCTGCGGGAAGGAGCTTGAGCTCGTACTTCTCGCCGTTGACCACCACGGTATGTCCGGCGTTGTTACCACCGTTGGGCTTGACGACGTAGTCGACCCGCCCGCCGAGCAGATCAGTGGCCTTGCCCTTGCCCTCGTCGCCCCACTGGGCTCCGACGATGACGATTGCTGGCATGGGATACTCCCCCATTCGGTACGGCGTCCCCCGCGTGCCGGGGACCAGACGCCGTGCATGAGAACGCCCCAACCGGCCGCATACTGCTCGCGGCCACTGGGGCTCTTACCGTCCGAGTTTAGCCGAGGTCCCCGGAGGTCACCGCACGGGGCCCTTCGGCGAGCGGTTCCCGTGGCTGCTCCCCACTTCTTCCCCGGCCCACCCCGAGCCGTGGACAATGGGGGCATGGACCGCTTCGTTGGACACATCGCCGGTATCGGCACCACCTCCGGCACGCGGCTCGTGATCGGCCGGTGGGACTCCTCGCCGCTCGGCGTCTTCACGGACGTCATGATGGAGGACGCCGCCGGTCACCGCACCCTGCTCGCTCCGTCGCAGGACGTGGCTGACTACGTGGGTGCCACCTACTCGTTCGACGACGTGGTCCTGTGCCCCATCTCCTCGACGCTGGTGGAGGACCGCCTCGTGGTGGACGGCGGTGAGCTGCAGGTCTTCGCCGAGATCGGCCGGATCACCGCGCTCGGACGCATGCTCGGCGTCGTCCCCCCACGCCTGGCCACGCATCCGCGGTGGCTGGCGCTCATCAATCCGCTGGCCTCTCGGCTGATCGCGGGGGTCGCCACGGCCGGTTCTGCGGGTCACGGGCGCACGGAGTACTACGGGGTCACCTCGGCCCGGGCCATCGAGGGTGCGACGGCGGCCTGGCGGGGCATGGATCTCGGCTCCCTGGCCCCCGTGAGCCCGCCGGTGCGCTTCGGTTTCAGCTCCGCTCCTCCACGCCCGCAGCTGGTGTCCGTCACCACGACCATCCGCCGCCCGGAGGACTGACCCGGCAGGCACTGTCCGCTCCATGTCCGGGCCGGCCGTCCCGCCTCCCGGTCAGTCCACCGCGTCGGCCAGGCGCGCGAGGGCCACACGGTAGTGCGGCCAGTAGCGGATGCTTCCGGGGAGCACCGGAGCCAGGACGCGCACCACGCGGCGCAGGACGGCGAACGCCAACTGCTCCCGACGCCGCCAGGGGAGGGCGTAGGCGTACCGCACCGTCGGCGGGAGGAGACCCGCGGCCAGGAGCGAGGGCACCCCTCGCAGCGGGCGCATCACCAGGGGCGGGTCCGGCGCGAGGATCTGATCCTCGATGAGGTGCGCCGTCGAACCGACGTCCAGCACAGTGCGGATCTGCTCGTGGAGATAGCGCTCCAGGGCGTCGTAGTCCGTGGGGAGAACGTCCTCGGTGACGTCGAACAACCGGGCGAACTGCGTCATGTCGCGGTAGTAGGCGTCGCGCTCCGCCGGGGTGACCGGTCGGAGGAAGATCTCGGTGACCTCGAGCGCGGTCCACACGAGGGTCGCGAACACCCACAGGGCCAACTCCGGATCGCGGGCGCTGTAGGCGGTGCCGGCGGGTATCGACGCGCCGTCGTCGGGGAGCGTCCCCCGCACCGGCCGGTGCCTGCGTGCCACCAGATCGCCGGCAGCCCCGACCTGGGCATGGTCTCCGAAGGTGACCGTCAGGACGGCGTCGAGCGTTCCGCGCAGGCGCCGCAGCGGGTCGGTGGCGAAGTCGCTGTGGGCGCGGACTCCTTCGCCGACGAGGGGATGCGCCACCTGGAGCAGGAGTGCAGCCGGCCCCCCGGCGAGAACGGTCCGCTCGCGGGCGATCCTCCACGCGGTGGAATCGGGACCGAAGAGCCCGGGGTCCCCAACGGCACCGGCCATCGGGCGCGCAGGAAAGAACCGGTCCAGGCGCCTCGTCCACGCTCGCATCCCACCACACTACCGAGCCGGTGGGCACCAGCTGCGGACCTGCCGTGCCGCCCGGTTCCGGATGGTCCGGGAAGATCGATTCAGTCGATCGAGTAGTCGCTCCCCGGGTTCCTCTCGTCAAGATACTCGCGTACCGCGCTCTTGGGCACCCGGTACGATCGTCCGAATCTGATGCTGTCGATGGTTCCCGACTGCACCAGCCGGTAGACCGTCATCTTCGACACCCGCATCATCGCGGCCACCTCTGCCACCGTGTACAACTGCTCCGTACTCATCTTCGTCGACACCCAGCCCACTCCCATTCGCCTCTGTACGTTCGTGGAGCCTTAACTCTGGGCACACCGCTACCACAAGCACAAGGACTCTGGCTACTCGTCTTCGGCCCCGGTGGCCGGACGAGTGGGCGTCCGGCCCCCGGACGGGAAGTGCTGTCGGGGACCGCTGCCGGGACCGGCGCTACCGGCCCGTGCCGTCAGGCGAGCCGGGCACTCGCCTCGGGATCGGACTCCCGCAGGAGAGCCGCGATCCGCTCCGCCTCCTCCAGCTCACCGATGGAAGCGGCCGCCCTGCCGAGGGCGTAGAGCGCCCGCAGGAAGCCGCGGTTCGGTTCATGCGAGTAGGGCACCGGACCCGTTCCGCGCCACCCGCTGCGCCGGAGCGCGTCGAGTCCGCGATGATAGCCGGTGCGGGCGAAGGCGTAGGACTCGATGGTCCGGCCCTCCGCGTACGCCTCGTCCGCGAGCACGGCCCAGACCAGCGACGACGTCGGGTGCGCAGCCGCGAGGTCGAGAGCCTCGTCCCCCGCCGCGAGGCGCTCGACCACCTCCGGCTCCTCGGGGAGCAGCGTGGCGTCGGGGCCGAGCAGATTCCTCCTGAACTCGTCGGACACGACTCAGAGCTTCTTTCCGGCCGAGCCGAGCGAGGCAGCAGCGGTGACCACACGGGCCGCGAGGCCGGCTTCGGCTGCCGCGCCCCAGACGCGGGGGTCGTAGGTCTTCTTGTTGCCCACCTCGCCGTCGATCTTCAGCACGCCGTCGTAGTTCTTCAGCATGTGGTCGGCCACCGGACGCGTGAAGGCGTACTGGGTGTCGGTGTCGATGTTCATCTTGATGACCCCGTAGGAGACGGCGTCGGCGATCTCCTGCTCGGAGGAACCGGAACCGCCGTGGAACACGAGGTCGAACGGCTTGTCCTTGCCGAGCTTCTGGCCCACCTTCTCCTGGATCTCCTTGAGGATCTCCGGGCGCAGTTTGACGCCACCGGGCTTGTAGACGCCGTGCACGTTGCCGAACGTCAGGGCCGTGATGTAGCGGCCGTGCTCCCCCGCGCCGAGAGCGTCGATGGTCGCCAGGGCGTCCTCGACCGTGGTGTAGAGCTTGTCGTTGATGGCGTTCTCCACGCCGTCCTCCTCGCCTCCGACGGTGCCGATCTCCACCTCGAGGATCATCTTGGCCGCGGCCATGCGGGGCAGGATCTCCCGGGCAATACGCAGGTTGTCCTCGAGCGTCTCCGCGGACCCGTCCCACATGTGCGAGTTGAAGACCGGGTCCCGTCCGTTCTTCACGGCGTCCTCGGAGGCAGCGAGCAGGGGCAGCACGAGGTCGTCCAGCTTGTCCTTGGGGCAGTGGTCGGTGTGCAGGGCGATGTTGACGTCGTACTTCTTCGCCACCTCCTTCGCGAAGGCCGCGAAGCCGAGCGCGCCGGCCACCATGTCCTTCACGCTCGCTCCGGACCAGTAGGCGGCACCGCCCGTGGAGACCTGCACGATGCCGTCCGAGCCGGCCTCGGCGAAGCCGCGCATCGCCGCGTTGAGGGTCTGGGAGGACGTCACGTTGACGGCGGGGAAGGCGAAACCGTCGGCCTTCGCACGGTCGAGCATCTCGGCGTAGACATCAGGGGTGGCAATAGGCATGCTGAACTCCTTCTAGGTAGGTGCTTGCCTCATCCTAGCGAGCGGACCTGCCGGGCGCAGGGGTACGTCCGGGGTTCAGACCTGCTGGCCGAAGGCGTGCCGCCGGACCCAGCCGTGCATCGCGATCGCCGCAGCGGCCGAGGCGTTGATGGAGCGGGTGGACCCGAACTGGGCGATCGACAGCGTGGCCTCCGCCGCCTCGTGCACCTCGGGCGTCAGGCCGGGGCCCTCCTGCCCGAACACCAGCACGCAGCGCTCCGGCAGCTCATAGGTCTCCAGGGGTACGGAGTCCGGGAAGTTGTCGATCCCGATCACGGCCAGTCCCTCCGCATCGGCCCACGCGACGAAGTCGGCCACATCCGGGTGATGGCGCACGTGCTGGTAGCGGTCCGTGACCATGGCGCCGCGCCTGTTCCACCGGCGTCGCCCGATGATGTGGACCTCCTTCGCGAGGAACGCGTTCGCGGTCCGCACCACGGAGCCGATGTTGAGGTCGTGCTGCCAGTTCTCGATGGCCACGTGGAACTGGTGCCGCCGCACGTCGAGCTCCGCCACGATCGCCTCGTGCGTCCAGTACCGGTACCGGTCGACGACGTTGCGGGTGTCTCCTGCTGCCAGCAGCTCGCTGTCCCAGTGCTCGCCGTCGGGCCACGGGCCCTCCCAGGGGCCCACCCCGACCCTCGGTGGCGCGGCGGGATCGTCCGTGGTGGCGCCGGCGTCGGGCAAGGTTTCCTTCACCGTCCAAGCGTAGTGTGCCGCCGAGGTGGGAGACTGGCACCGGCAGGTTGCCCGAATCCACCCCGTGAAAGGAAGCTCATGCACGAGAACGAACACATTGAGTGCTGGCTCACCGACATGGACGGCGTGCTGGTGCACGAGAACCATGCGATCCCCGGCGCCGCGGAACTGATCGAGCGCTGGGTGGCCACCTCGAAGCGCTTCCTCGTCCTGACGAACAACTCGATCTACACACCGCGCGACCTCGCCGCACGTCTGTTGGCCTCCGGGCTCGAGATCCCGGAGGAGAATCTCTGGACCTCCGCGCTCGCCACGGCCCAGTTCCTCTCCGATCAGCTGCCGGGCGGCCGGGCGTTCGTGATCGGCGAGGCGGGGCTGACGACGGCGCTGCACGAGGCCGGGTTCGTCCTCACGGATACGAATCCCGACTACGTGGTGCTCGGGGAGACCCGCACGTACTCCTTCGAGGCGATCACCAAGGCCGTGCGCCTCATCCTCGACGGCGCCCGCTTCATCGCCACGAACCCGGATGTCACGGGTCCGTCCAAGGAGGGGCCCATGCCGGCGACCGGGGCCGTGGCCGCGATGATCACGGCCGCCACCAGCCGCGTCCCCTACGTGGTCGGGAAGCCGAATCCCATGATGTTCCGCTCGGCCATGAACCGGATCGACGCCCACTCGGAGACGACGGCGATGATCGGGGACCGCATGGACACCGACATCATCGCGGGGATGGAGGCGGGGCTCCACACCGTGCTCGTGCTCAGTGGCATCACCCAGCCTGAGGACATCGACACCTACCCGTTCCGGCCCGCGCAGATCTGCACGTCGGTCGCCGACCTGATCGAGCAGGTCTGACCGCATCCGGGCTCCTAGAACGCCGTCTTCCGCGTGCCGCCGCCCGCCACCGGCAGGTACTCGCGCTGCACCGCCGTGAGGATCGGGGCGTAGATGTCCGCGTTCCACTGCGGACTCGCGTGGGCCGGTAGCGCACCCGCCGTCACGTAGTCGGTGGCCACCACGTTGTCGGGCAGTGCCCGGGCCCACCCGGCAGGCGCCGTCGAGTAGTCCACCACCTCGTCGTCCGGGTTCCCCGCGAAGACGATCCTCGTGTCGCCGAGGGACAACCTGAAGCGTGACACGTCGAAGTGGTAGATGTACGAGGACTCCGACTGGACGAGCCGGCTGCTGGGGGCCAGCGGGGAGAGCTGCTCGAGCGACTGCTGCATGACCTGGGTCCAGGTGCGCTCGTTCTTGTGGGCGATGCGTTCGCCGAGCTCGTAGGTTCCCCGCAGACTGATCGGGACGCTGAGCCCGGCATCGTAGAGTCTGACGACGCCGTTGAACATGCGCTGGTCACGGACGTCGAAGCGGCTGGACGGCGAGGAGTCGAGGACCACCAGTTCCACCGGGATGCCGCGGTCCCGCAGGCGCGCCGCCACTTCGACGGCGACCATCCCGCCGAAACTGTGACCGTAGAAGTAGAGCCTCTCCAGCCGGAAGTTCGCCACGATGGCGTTGATGTCGAGGCCGCGGTTCGAGTACCCCATCGCGGCCATCTGCCCGCGCCGGGAGAGGGCCGGGCGGAGCGAGTCGAGGATCCAGAGCCCTTCCTCCCAGCTCGTCTTGTACCCGGGGAAGAGCACCCAGCGGTCCCTCGGGAACCGCCGTCGGGCCCGCTCGTCGTCGAGAGGAAGAATGCGGTTCTGCTGCCGCTGGTTCTGGATGATGCGCGTGGCCACGAGGTCCGTGCCGAGGGCCGCCGCCGCCGCCGAACCCATGAGGAAGGACCTGCGCGAGGACACATGGAAGTCCCTCGCCCGTCGAAGGGCCCCGCCGTCGTCCACCATGCACTGTTCCTAGGGAAGACCCAGTTCGTCCTTGCCGAAAGCGAAGAGGTAGGGCACTGCGGCTTCCGACTCGATGCGTTCCTTCGAACCCGTATCCCGATCGACGATCACGGCGACCGCACGCACATCCCCTCCGGCGCGACGCACGCCGTCGACCGCGGTCAGTGCCGAGCCCCCCGTCGTGGAGGTGTCCTCCAGCACGACGACGGCGCGGCCGGCCACCGCCGGCCCCTCGACCTGGCGGCCCATCCCGTGGGTCTTCTGGGTCTTGCGCACCACGAAGGCGTCGATGGGGCGACCGGCCTGCGCTGCCGCGTGCATCACGGCGGTGCCTACCGGATCGGCGCCCATCGTGAGCCCGCCGGCGGCCTCGAAGGCGATCCCGGCGCCGTCGAGCAGCTGGAGCATGACACGGCCCACGAGTGCGGACGCCTCATGGTGCAGCGTGATGCGGCGGAGGTCGATGTAGTAGTCGGCCTCGACGCCGCTGGAGAGCGTGACGCGCTCGTGCACCACGGCGAGTTCCTTGATCAGCTCGAGGAGCCGGGTGCGATCGGCGGTCGGCGCGGGAGTCTCGGCGGTCATGCGGCCAGTCTATCCAGCGCGCGGGCACCGCGGTGCGCTCCGGGCCGGAGCCGTGATCCCGCCTCGTCCGCCGGATAATTTTCCGCAGCGATCCGGGGACTTCGACGCGCGGGACCCCCGGATTCGACGGCGAGTCGTAGCCCGACACGCGTCCGCCCGGCCCGATGTCCCCGGATCAGCACCGCTGGCCGGTGCTGTTGTGCACATAGCAGCTTGCTCTCCTCAACGGCCGTCTTGCCCGAGGTGGAATCGACCCATGGATGCCGTCACCGCCCTCGCACTCGCCGGATCGGTGGCGAGGACGAACCGGCTCGTGGAACAGGGAGTCAAGCACCGGGAGATCGCGCTGCAGGTACGGTCCGGGACCGTCATCCGGCTACGACAGGGTGTTCTCGCGCTCCCGGAGGCGCCGCAGGATCTCGTCACCGCGACACTGCACGCCGGTCGCCTCACCTGCGCCTCGGCCGCCCGGCACTACGTCCTGTGGCTCCTGCACCCACCTGTGGCCCATCATCTGTGCTCCCATGCCCGCGCGCAGCAGCAATGGGTCAACCATCACCGGCAGCTCTCCGTGCCCGTGCACCCGACCCTTCCACTGGTCGGCCCGGTGGACGTCCTGATCCATGCTCTCCACTGCCTGCCGGCGCTCGATGCCGCGGTCATGGTGGAGAGCTCGCTCCGACGCGCCGACACCGTCCGGCCGTTCCTTCTCGATCGCCTGCAGGGCAACCGCAACGGCCCTGCACGCGCGGCACTCGACCTGGTGACAGGAACGGCGGAGTCAGCACTGGAGGTCGTCGCCCGCGTCCTGTTCTCCCGCGCCGGGATCCACCTCCAGTGCCAGGTGCAGCTCGACCTCCGGACGGCTACGAGGACGTGAGGTTCCACGCGGATGCGGTCCTCTCACAGGTTCTCACCGTCCTCTCCGGTCGTCCGCTCCGCTGAACGGCCCGGCGTCCGACCATGCGTTGGACCCCGTTTCGGATCGCCATCCATGACCTGTGAGAGACCGCGTCCGGTCCGGTTCCCCAACGGCAATGCCGGGGAGCCTGACCCGGTCCGAATCAGCCTGTGCCATGCCGGAAAGCTCGAGCCCGGCCCGGCATCGCTGTCTGTGACCTGTAAGAGATCGAGCCCGGCCCGGCTCGCAAGTTGCAACGCCCGAAAGCTCGAGCCCGGTCCGAGTCAATCAGTTCGGATTCGGGGAGTTCGGGCTCATGCTGTTCGGATCCGGGGAGTTCGGATCGGTCCCACGGCTCCAGCCCGGCGTGTCGTGGGCCGACACCCTATGCGCAGCGGCAATCCCCCCGTACCAGAGCGGCTCAGGCCGACACCCCAGGACGGCTTCGGGCGACACCCCGGGACCGGGCCGCGCCGAGATCCCCGAACGGGCGTGGCGCCACCGAATGCCGCACCTCGCGGTACCCCTCAACACTCCGGGCTCCGGCAGCGGTTCAATGCGTGACCCTCTCCCGGGTCGTAGGCTCGTAGTTCCACGCCTACCAGGAGCAGTGAAGGGCCCATGCCACGCGGAACAGCACCCCGACCCCACAGTCCACTCGGCACCAGATCCTGGCCCGACGGTTTCCTCTGGGGATCCGCCACTGCCGCGGCCCAGGTCGAGGGCGCCAGCCACGAGGACGGCAAGGAGGACTCCATCTGGGACGCCTTCGCCAGCGTCCCTGGTGCCATCGCGAACGGAGAAACCCTGCAGGACGCCGTGCAGCACTACCGGCGCATGCCCGAGGACGTCGCGATCATGAAGACGCTCGGACTCGATGCGTATCGTTTCTCGACGAGCTGGGCCCGCGTGCGCCCGGGCGATCGCGCTCCGAACACCGCGGGCCTCGACTTCTACTCCCGCCTGGTGGACGAACTGCTCGAGGCCGGGATCCTGCCTTGGCTCACCCTCTACCACTGGGACCTCCCACAGGCACTCGAGGAGAAGGGCGGCTGGGCCAACCGCGACACCGCCCACCGCTTCGTCGAGTACGCCGACGATGTCCACTCCGTCCTGGGCGACCGCGTGCACCACTGGACCACCTTCAACGAGCCGTTCTGCTCGTCGCTGCTCGGCTACGCCGCCGGAGTCCATGCTCCCGGACGCCAGGACCCGAGGGCAGCCGTCGCAGCCATCCACCATCAGCATCTGGCCCACGGGCTGGCGGTCACCGAACTGCGCTCGCGCGGCGTCGAACAGCTGGGGATCACGCTCAATCTCAGCAATGCGCTCCCCCGGGACCCCTCGGATCCCGTGGACCTGGACGCCGCACGTCGCTTCGATTCGCTCCAGAACAGGATCTTCCTCGACCCCATCCTCCGCGGCGCCTACCCCGAGGACACCCTGGCCGATCTCGAGCAGTTCGGCCTGCGGGAGATCATCCAGCCCGGCGACCTGGACGTCATCGGCACGCCCATCGACTTCCTCGGCGTGAATCACTATCACGACGATCTCATCAGCGGGCACCCCACCACCGAGGACGGCGACGGCCACTCGGGTGGCGCACCGCGCCCGACGTCGTCGTGCTGGATCGGCTCGGAGGACATCGCCTTCCCCAGTCGTGGACTGCCGCGCACCGCCATGAACTGGGAGGTCAATCCGGACGGGCTGCGGAAGCTCCTCGTGCGACTCGGGGAGGAGTACGAGAATCTCCCTCCGCTCTACGTCACCGAGAACGGCGCGGCGTACGACGACGTCGTCGCCTCCGACGGAGCCGTCCACGACGTCGAGCGGACAGCGTTCGTCCTGGACCACATCGCAGCCGTCGGGGAGGCCATCGACCAGGGCGCCGACGTGCGCGGCTACTTCGTCTGGTCCCTGCTCGACAACTTCGAGTGGTCCTGGGGCTACGGCAAACGCTTCGGCGTGGTCCGCGTGGACTACGGGACCTTCGAACGGACGATCAAGGACAGCGGTCTGGCCTACGCGCGGGTGATCGCCGCAGCGACGTGACCTCCGACCGCCGAACTCGTAACGAGCACGAAACCTGGCGCGAGTAGCCTTGGACCATGCGTGATATGCAGGCAGAGATCATCCGGGCCATGGGCGTCGAGCCCACCATCGACCCCGCGGCGGAGGTCCGCCGCCGGGTCTCGTTCCTGAAGGACTACCTCCGCGCCACGGGCACCCGCGGATTCGTGCTCGGCATCAGTGGCGGGCTCGACTCCACGCTCGCCGGCAAGCTCGCCCAGCTCGCCGTCGACGAGCTCCGCACCGAGGGCGTCGACGCCGACTTCGTGGCCGTGCGGCTCCCCTATCAGGTGCAGCACGACGAGGACGATGCGCAGGCCGCCCTGGCGTTCATCCAGCCTCGCTCCTCGCAGGTGTTCAATGTGGCACAGGCTGTCGACGGCGTCGAGCAGGAGTACACCGACGCGACGGGCGAGCCGATCTCCGACTTCACCAAGGGCAATGCGAAGGCACGCGTGCGCATGGTGGCCCAGTACGCCATCGCGGGCCAGCGCAACCTGCTCGTGATCGGGACGGACCATGCGGCCGAATCGGTGACGGGCTTCTTCACCAAGTTCGGGGACGGCGGCGCGGACATCCTGCCGCTGTACGGACTCGACAAGCGCCAGAACCGTGCGCTGCTGCGGCAACTCGGGGCGCCGGCGGCGCTGGCGGACAAGATTCCCACGGCCGATCTCCTGGACGGCTCTCCCGGGAGGAGCGACGAGCAGGAACTCGGGCTCACCTACGACCAGATCGACGACTACCTCGAGGGCCGCGAGGTCGCCGTCGAGACAGCCGAGAAGATCGAGCACCGCTACCGGATCACGCGGCACAAGCGCACGGTGCCCGTGAGCATCCTCGATTCCTGGTGGCGGGAGCCGTAGGGGCCGTTGGTAACGTAGGGACCGTGAAGATCGCGACCTGGAACGTCAATTCCCTCCGTGCCCGTGCAGATCGAGTCGAAGCCTGGCTCGGGAGGTCCGACGTCGACGTCCTGGCCATCCAGGAGACGAAGTGCAAGGACGAGAACTTCCCGTGGGACCTGTTCGAGAACAGCGGCTTCGAGGTGGCGCACTTCGGCTTCAGCCAGTGGAACGGCGTGGCCATCGCGTCCCGGGTAGGGCTCGACGACGTCGAGCGCACGTTCACCGACCAGCCCACCTTCGGCAAGCCGGGGCAGGAGGCCGTCCAGGAGGCACGGGCGATCGGCGCCACCTGCGGCGGAGTGCGTGTGTGGAGCCTGTACGTGCCGAACGGGCGCGCCCTCGACGACCCGCACATGCCCTACAAGATCGAGTGGCTCGACACCCTCAGGGGCAACGCCGAGCGATGGGTCGCGGAGGACCCGACCGCCCAGCTGGCGCTCATGGGCGACTGGAACATCGCGCCGCAGGACGACGACGTCTGGGACATCGACCTCTTCGTGAACGGCGGCTACACCCACGTCAGCCCCCAGGAGCGTGCAGCCTTCCAGTCGTTCCTCGATTCCGGTTTCGCCGACGTGGCACGTCCCTACACGCCCGGCCCGGGCCTCTACACCTACTGGGACTACAAGCAGCTGCGGTTCCCCAAGAAGGAGGGCATGCGCATCGACTTCGTACTCGGCTCCCCTGCCCTTGCCGAACGCGTCACCGGCGCCTCCGTGGACCGCGAGGAGCGCAAGGGCAAGGGCGCCTCGGATCATGCGCCAGTGATCGTGGAGCTCAGCGGGTCGTGAATCCGCTCGCCGGTGGTGCCCAGTCGTTTCCCTACGTCTCCTACCTGCGCATCTATGAGCCGATCGAGGCCTTCTCCGATGCCCAGCAGCTCGCGATCCTCGCCCAGCGCGGCCGGGAGCGCCACCGGATCGATTCCATCGAGCACGAGCAGTCGCTGCGCAGGATCCTGCGAACACTCTCTGATCCGTTCCCGCACCACGAGACCGAGCTCGTGCGCACCACGCACTTCCCCGGACCGAGCGGGTCGACGGCCCCGTACTACTGCCCCAATCAGCTCGCCGTCCGGACCACTCTCGCGGCGGAATCGCTCGACCAGAACCTCCGCGGCCCGCTGATCGACGTCCTGGTGCCCGAGGCCGCCCGTGAAGCCCATCAGGCCAGACTCGACCAGGACACCTTCGCCGACTCGGCCGCCAAGCTGCACACCCGATCAGCCACATGGGGTGTCCCGTTCGCCTGGTTCGCACTCATCCACGAGGACGATCTCACCGAGGTGGTCGAGGACGACGGTCGGGTGCAGACGGTCCGGATCACCGCGCGCATCGGCGACTGCATCGATCGTGGCCGTCGGTCCATCGCCCACCTCGCGGTGGCGGCGCCGGAGATGGACCTGCTCGACGAGATCACGGAGATCGTCGACTGGCTGGAAGTGTTCAGGCGGGACGCCGTGGTCGAGGTGGACTACGGTCCGGTGGCCGAGCGCGTCTTTCCCGACGACTCGCCCTCCGACGTCCGGCTGGGCATCGAGAGCCTGGCCGAGGCGGACATGCTGGGCGCAGCGGCGTCGTACCGACGCCTGGCGTCGCGGTGGATCCCGATCCGCCAGCTCGCCCGCGCCTCCTGAGCCCTACCTGCGCTGCACTGGGCGCGCACGTCATGCTCCCCACAGGCACGTGGCCCGGAAGCTTCCGCCCGTCATGATGGTGCAGCCGCCTCAGGAACCGATTCGCCCCGTCGATGCCCGCTCCACCAGCGCGTGCGGCCGGGACGGCGGGTAGTCCGCGGCGGCGCCGCGGGTCAGCTCCCCGAGCAGGAGGTCGGCGGCGAAGGCTCCCTGGTCCTCGGGATCCTGCCGGATGGTGGTCAGTCCCATGGGTTCGGCGAACTCGTGGTCGTCGATCCCGATCACGGACAGCTCGCCCGGGACGTCGATCCCGAGTTCGGCGGCCGCCCGCAGCACGCCGAACGCCATCTCGTCGGAGGAGCAGAAGACCGCCGTCGGCCGGTCCGTCGGATCGGCGAGCAACGTGAGCGCTGCGACCCGCGCGGTGGTGAACCGGAAGTCGCCGAACGCGGACCACTCCTCGCGGACAGCGAGGCCGTGGAGCTGCATGGTCCGCCGGAAGGCCTGCTCACGCAGGCGCGGTACCTCGAAGTCGATGTCGAAGGATCCGCCCCCGCGCATGTGGGCGATCCTCGTGTGCCCCAGCGAGATCAGGTACTCCACTGCGTCCGCGGCCGCCCGGGCATCATCGATCCCGACGTGCCGTACGCCCTCCAGCGCACCGCCCACCGAGATGCTCGGGTACTCGAGCTCCTGGAGGGCCAGCCGCTCCTCCTCCGTGAGGTGCATGCACATGACCAGGAGGGCGTCGATGCGCTTCCTGAGGATGGAGCGGTGGAACACGCGCTCCCGATTGGCGCCGCTGCCACCCAGGCTGAACACGATGAGGTCGTAGCCCGCCGCGCGCAGTCTTCGGTCGACCCCATCGAGCACGGCCGAGAAGTACCACCGGTTGATCGCGGGGACCAGCACGCCCATCGCCATGGTCCTGCCGGTGGCGAGCCCCCGCGCTGCCGACGACGGCACGTAGCCGAGGGCCGCCGCAGCCGTGGTGACCCGGGCGCGGGTCTCCTCGGACACCCCCGGCAGTCCGCGCAACGCTCGCGACACCGTGGCCGTGGAGACCCCGAGCGAGGCGGCGACGTCGTCGATGCCGATCATTGCTCAGCCCTTCAACCCGCCTGCCAGCAGGCCGCGGACGAAGTAGCGCTGCAGCCCGAAGAAGACGGCGAGCGGCACCACGATCGACACGAATGCCCCGGCCGTGAGGCGCTGCCATTCCCCGCCGCGCGAGCCCTGGAGCTCCGCCAAGCGCTGCGTGATGGGGGCGACGTCGGCCCCTCCGCCGGAGAACACGAGGGCCACGAGGAGATCGTTCCAGAGCCAGAGGAACTGGAAGATCCCGAAGGAGGCGAGAGCCGGCGTCGCGAGCGGGACGATGATCCGCCAGAAGATAATGCTGTGGCCGGCTCCGTCCACCCGTGCCGCTTCGATGACCTCGCCCGGGATCTCGGCGATGAAGTTGTGCAGGAGGAAGATCGCCAGGGGCAGACCGAAGATTGTGTGAGCCACCCAGAGCTGCGCGTAGGTGCCGCTCGGTAGGAGCTGGAAGTCGCCGATCGCCAGGACCTTCGTGAACAGCTGCAGCAGCGGGATCAGTGCCATCTGGAGTGGGACGATCTGCAGCGCGAAGACGAAGATGAACAGGCCGTCCTTACCCCGGAACCGGCCCCACGCGAACATATAGGCCGCCATGGATCCCAGCACGAGGGTGAAGATCGTTCCCGGGATCACGATCGCCAGCGAGTTGACGAAGTACGAGAGCAGATTGGGCGACTGGCTCCCGCCCGGGCTGAGGACATCGGCGTAGTTCTCCAGCGTGAACTGCCGGTCCGTGACGACGTTCCACCAGCCGTTGCCCTTGATGTTCGACTCGGGGCGGAAGGACGAGATGAGGAGCCCGAAGGTGGGGATGGTCCAGATGACGGCGATGATGATCGCCGCCGCCGTGGCACGCCTGGAGGTCAGCTTCTGCTTCACCCGCTTCTGCTGGGTGGATCTGCCCTGCGTGGCGTCGTCCTTGACCTCGGGCAGGAGGTCCTTCCTGTTCTCCACGGGCACGGTGCTCATCGGATCTCCTTCTGCTTGCGGAGCAGCCGGGCGTTGTAGACCACCACGGGAAGCACCATCAGGAACAGGACCAGGGCCAGCGCGGCGCCGCGCCCGGGCTCTCCCGCCCGGAACGCCTGGGTGTACATCTCATTGGCGACGACCGAGGTCTCGTACTGACCCGCCGTCATGGTCCGCACGATGTCGAACACCTTCAGCGTCCCGATGGTGATCGTGGTGACGACCACGATCAGCGAGCCCCGGATGGTGGGGATGGTGACGTTCCGGAACTGCTGCCACGCGCTGGCGCCGTCGAGCCTCGCCGCTTCGACGATCTCCGTGGGAATCCCCTTGATGGCCGCGGACAGGACCACCATGGCGAATCCGGTCTGGATCCAGATCATCACGGCGATCAGGAAGAACGTGTTCGCCGGAGCGTCGAGCAGGAACTGCCTGGGTTCCTGCCCCAGCCAGACGAGCACCTGGTTGAGCAGTCCGATCTGGTCCTGCCCGGCGCCCTTGTAGGCGTAGACGAAGCGCCAGATGACGCCGGCTCCCACGAAGGAGATCGCCATCGGCATGAAGACGAGGGCCTTCAGTGCCTTCTCGCCGCGCGCACGGTCGATGAACACGGCGTAGGCGAGACCGATCGAGGAGGCCAGCAGCGGCACGAGCACGACCCAGATCAGGGTGTTCCTCAGGGTCACCAGGGCCTCCGGCTGGGTGAACAGCCAGGCGAAGTTCTCGAGTCCGACGAAGTCGCCGTCGCGGTTCGTCAGCGACAGGTAGGAGGTCTGGAGCGCGGGGAACACCAGCCCGACGGCGAGGAGCACCAGCGCCGGAGCCAGGAAGGCCGCGACCTGGATCTTCTCGCGCCCGCTCTTCGGAGCACGGTCCACGACAAGCATGATCAGGCCGATGATCGCCGCGAAGATGGCGAGCCCCACCACTACCTGTATGCCTTTATCTGCGATTTCTTCCACAGCACAGCCTCCTTGGCGCGCTTGTCGGGTGTCCCGGGAACGGACCAGGGCGCCGCCCGGAGGGAGCGCCCTGGTCCATCGACGTCGGTCGGTGCCGGGCCCGTTCAGGACCCCGGCACCGACCGTCCGCGGATCAGGAGGAGGGCCAGCTGTCCTCGACGGACTTCGTGATCTCGTCCGTGGAGGAGCCGTTGATCCAGTTCACGATGCCGCTCCAGAAGGAGTTGGCGCCGACCGCGCCGGGCATCAGGTCCGATCCGTCGAAGCGGAAGACCGTGTCGGAATCCTGCAGGAGTTCGATCGACTGGCGGTCGAGGTCGGACTGCGCGATCTCCGGATCGAGCCCCTTGTTGGCGCTGATGGCTCCGCCCTGCGAGACGCGGGCGTTGGCGAACTCGGCACTGGCCAGGTACTGCTGCATCGCCTGGACCTCGGGGCGATCGGCGTAGGCGCCGATCAGCTCACCGCCGCCGGTGATCGCGGTGCCCATGGACTCGTCGATCGGAGGCGTCATGAATGCCCAGACGTCGCCGTCCTCGGCCACGACGGTCTCCTCCGGCCAGTTGTTGGCCTGGAACGAGGCCTGGTGATGCATGGCGCACGTGCCGTCGAGGACCGGCTGACCTGCGTCGGCGAAGGGAGTGGAGAGGATGGAGCGCACATCACCGAAGCCGCCGTTGACGTACTTGTCGTCCTTGAGGATCTCACCGACGCGGTCGAACGACTCGACGATCTGCGGATCGTCGAAGGGGATCTCGTGCGCCACCCACTGGTCGTACACCTCGGGGCCGTTGGCGCGCAGGACGGCGTCCTCGACCCAGTCCGTTCCGGGCCAGCCCGTGGCCTCCCCGGACTCGAAACCGGCGCACCAGGGCTTCATGTCCGGTTCGTCGGCTGCGATCTTCTCGGTCAGCGTCATCATCTCGTCCCACGTGGCCGGGATCTCCCAGCCCTTCTCCTCGAAGGTCGCCGGCACGTACCAGACGTAGCCCTTGACGTTCGCGAGCATCGGGGCGGCGTAGAAGGTGCCGTCGACCGTGCCGTAGTTCTTCCAGTCCTCCGACCAGTTCTCGTCCACGAGGTCGGAGACCTCCTGGGGCGCGGGGACGAGATTGGACGCCTGGGCCGCCAGCAGCCCGGGCTGCGGGAAGATGGCGAGATCCGGGGCGGTGCCGCCCTGGGCGCGGACGCCGATCTGTGTCTCGAACTCCTTGGACCCCTCGTAGGCGACGTCGATCCCCGTGCACTCGGCGAAGTCCGTCCAGGAGTTCTCCAGCCTCTCGGCCTCGATGTCGACGATGGTCGAGTAGACACTGACCTCCGTGTCCTCGAACGTCCCGTAGGACTCGTAGTCGGCGCAGTCGGTGTCACTGCCCGATCCTCCTGCGTCGTCCGACCCTCCGTCACCGCAGCCCGCGAGGGCCAGCAGGGAGACGCTGAGGGCCGCGATGGGCAGGGTCAACTTCCGTGAGCGAGTTCTCGCCATTGCACAGACTCCTTCGTCCTGCGGTCCACAGTGCTCTTCGTGGTGGACGACTACTGCTTCCACCTGCTGCTGTGCCGCTTCGTCCTGAATATGTACCGTCACAGTAAGCGCTTACATCGCGTCCGACAACGGCGATTCGTGTGACGACCGTTTCGATACGCAACTGTGACCCGTCTCACCCCGCAGTGCGGGTCGTCGTCCGCAGTGGGGGATCCGGAGCTACGCCTCTCGCACAGGGGTTCGACCGTCCGGCACAGCCCCTCGGTCAGGGATGCTCGCAGTGCTGCCCGAGCCAGTCCTGCACGGGCTCCATGGCGCGCCGGAAGGTTGCCTCGTCGAAGGTGCCCGAGCCCGTGGGCGGCGCCTCGACCGAGTGTGCGAGGGCAACGAAGTCGTCCTGCAGATCGGCGGGGAGCTTGTCCCTGAGGTCCAGGAGTTCCTGCTCGAGTTCCACCAGCTGGCCGTGGTCCTCGGTGGAGCGCAGGCTCAGTGGCGCCAGCATGGCGGTGGTGAGCCCACCGGCGACGATCACGCAGTGGGGGGAGGGTCCTGCTCCCGTCGACGTCCCGGCGTCCCCGGACCCGGCCCCGGGAGTGCCGTCCTCGGATCCTGCGTCATCCGGAGCCGGGGCAGCGGAGGCATCCTCCTCGGCCGTCGGCACGGCGTGCGGTTCGGCGGGCATGGTGAGCGTTGCCCCTGCCGGTGGGCCCATATCCTGGTTGCATCCGGTCAGGGCCACGGCAAGGACGCAGAGACCGACGACGGGATGCAGGATTCTCACGGAAGCCCTTTCGTCTCGATACCGGAATCGACCACACGGAGCCGGCTCCGTCCCCACGGTGCCGCATCCGAGGCAGCCCCCGGCCCTGGAGGCATGCACCGTGATGCTACTGGTCCAATCCCGGCGTTGGCTGGGAGAGGCGTTGGCTGGGAGGCATTGCCGTCGACGTGATGGTGCCGCCGATGAGCAGCGGACATGACGGCATGAAAAAAACCCCGCGCTCCGTGGGGAACAGCGGGGTCTTCAGCGGTGGCTCCGACCGGCGTCGATCCGGTGACCTTTCGATTTTCAGTCGAACGCTCTACCAACTGAGCTACAGAGCCTTGCGACCATCGTGGAGATGATCACCGTATCCAGCCCGACCGGTATCCTCGAGGGGATCCAGCCGCCTGAGCGACCCTGACGGGACTTGAACCCGCGACCTCCGCCGTGACAGGGCGGCGCGCTAACCAACTGCGCTACAGGGCCTTGCTAACTTCATGTGCCGTTTTGCACGAGCTTCAGCCTATCAGCACTTACTGCTCCGATCGACCGCCCGCGAGGGCCACCCATGCGTACCCCCAACGGGATTCGAACCCGTGCTGCCGCCGTGAAAGGGCGGTGTCCTAGGCCGCTAAACGATGGGGGCCTGGACCATCCAGAGGTCCTGCGATCCATCGGACAGCGCGCATTTCCGGAGGATCATTCCCTGGCGTGGACCTACAGAACTATAGGTCCAGATCACCGATTACACAAAATCTCCGTTGCCCCGCTCGGCCGTCGGGGCGCCTCGCGCCAGGGGTCCCTCTCCCTGCCCGGGCGCCGTCGGCCGCGCCGGGGTCGGTACGATCGAAGCGTGCCCTTCGAGATGAGCCTGACCGAGTTCGAGGAGGCCGTCGACGACGCGATAGACCGCATCCCCGACGATCTCGCGCGGTCCATGGACAACGTGGCCATCTTCGTGGTGGAGGAGTATGATCCCGGTCCCGCCGAGCCTGCTGACACACAGCTCCTGGGGCTCTACGAGGGCACGCCGTTGACCGAGCGTGATGCGTGGTGGGACGCGGGTTCGCTCCCGGACCGCATCAGCATCTTCCGCGGACCGCTCATGAGGCTCTGCGACTCCAGGGAGGAACTCGTGGAGGAGATCCTGGTGACGGTCGTCCACGAGATCGCCCACCACTTCGGCATCTCCGACGAACGGCTCCACGAACTCGGCTGGGGCTGACGACGCCCGACCCGCACTGCGCTAGCCGGCGGGGGCGATCATGGGTCCGAAGGAATCCCGGTCCTCGAGCCGGGGGTCAGCCCTGTCAGGGACCACCAGCACCGGCCCGCGGGCGTGGTGCAGCACTCCCTGGCTCGTCGAGCCCACGAGCATCCCGGTGAAGCCGCCGCGACCCCGCGTACCGACGACCAGCAGCTCCGAGGTCGCCGACGCCTCGATCAGGACCTCGGCCGGGGACCCGTCCACGAGATCCACATGAATCTCGACATCCGGGAAGTGGCTCTTCAACCACTGCTGCCCGGCTGTGAGCTGAACGGCGAGATCCGCGTGGAGCGCCTCCCTGTCCACCGGCGCCGGCACCCAGGAGAGCGAGCCGCTGAAGGGCGCCACCGAGCAGATCACGCGGAGGGCGAGACCCCTGGACCGGGCTTCCTCTGCGGCGACCAGCGACGCCATGCGGGCCTGCTCCGAACCGTCCACCCCGACCACGACGATCGGCTCGACCGCTGCGGGCTGCGTGCCGGCATCCCTGCCCGGGGTGCTGCCCAGCTCCGGGCGCCCAAGACGTGCCGAGGCGCAGATGGGGATGATCGCCGTCGGGCACTTGGCGTGCGCGGGCAGGGCGCTGCTGACCGAGCCGAGCAGGCGCCCCACGAAACCACCACGACCACGCGAACCCACCACCATCAGTTCCGCCTGCTCGGAGAGGTCCAGGAGGACCCCTGCCGCATCACCCGTCTCGATCCTGGGCCGCACCTCGATGTCCATGTCCTGCACCTGGGCCAGCGCGCCGTCCAGGACGGCCTGGGCGCTGTCCCTGATGACGTCGTCGTCGACGACGGCGTACCCGGCATCCATGCTCGAGGCCGCGAAGACCGGGACGGTGTAGGCCGTCACCACGTACAGCGGAGTGCGGCGCCGTCGTGCCTCCGCCGCCGCCCACAGCAGGGCGCACGTACCCTGGTCCGAGCCGTCCACTCCGACGACGATTCCGTGCTGCGCCGGTGACTGCGACGATTCCTCTACATCTCCGTTGCCCACGAGAGGCCTCCCTCGGTCGCGTGTCCCCACCGCCTCGCGCGGCCGGTCCCCCATTTGTAACCCACAGCAGAAGATCGGTCTATCAAGTGTCCGAAAAGTTATATAGGCTGCAGGAACCCGTGGCGGGGGGTCCGATCATCTGACCGGGAACCCGCTGTGCGTAGTGCTCTTGATTGACCCGTTCGCAATCAAGAGTCCGTACGGCCCGGAAGAGGCGCCGGGCCGTACGGGACCATGGCTTTCCTGTGGAGGTATCCCGGTGATTCCCTTGCCGTTCGACGCTGCGCGCCGTGCATCAGCCACGTGCGGGACGGCGGAACAGACCAGTACCGTCGTGATCGGCTCCGGCCTGTCCGGCCTCGCCGTCGCGAGCGAGCTGAGCCGGCGAGGCGTCGAATCGATCGTCGTCGAGGCCCTGGAGTGCTCCGATTCCGGCACCATGCGCACCGTGATGGCGGACGCCGCGTCGCTGGCGGAGCGCACCGAACTGATGCGCCTGCTGCGCGGCTACGCCTCGGCCCACTGCCTCGACGTTCGCCAGAGCACCGTGGCCGAGCAGCTGAGCATCATCGGCCATCCCGCCCTCATCACGGCGCGCCTCGGCCGGAAACAGTGGGCGGTGCACACGGCCGAGGGCGTCCTGCTCGCCGACCACGTGGTCCTGACGAAGTACCCGCAGAACGAGCTGCGCAGGTTCCTCAGGGCCATGGGCGTCGCCGTCGGGAAGGATTTGAGGACAACACTGCGCACCATCGGCCTGCACCTGATCGGCGTCGGTGAGCCACTGACCCCCACCACGCGGGAGATCGTGCGCCAGGCGAAGCTCGTCAGCGACACCATCGCCACGGAGGTGCCCGCGACGACGCAACGCCCTGCCCCGACCGCCGCCGGGATCACACCGTTGAGCGCCTGAGCGTCGGTTCCGGGGCTACCGGCTGCCGCCGAGGCGCTTGCGCGCGGTGAAGGCCAGCACGCCGACGATCACCACGAGCGCCGCGATCATCAGCACGATACTCCAGGGGAAGTCGCTGACCCCGGCGGTCTGCGACCCTGCGACAGGATCGTCCTGCACCTCCGCCGGACCGGCCGTGGAGACCGAGTCGAGCGACGCCGTCGAGCCCTGCTGGGTGGTGAACGAGAAGATCCCCTCGATGGGATGGGAGTCCGAGCTGACCACGCGCCAGGAGACCGTGTACTCGCCGGCCGGTGCGTTGGCGCGCAGGGCCTGCGTGGCCGTGCGGTCCACGATCTCCGCGGGCCCCTCGGCCCAGTCCTCCCCGGACTCGTCGAGCACCTCCACCTGCGCCCCGATACCGGAGGGAACGCTGGTGAAGCTGAGCTCCACGCCCGGTGGCAGGACGGCCACGGTGGCGCCCTCCGCCGGGACCGTGCCGGTCAGCTCGTCGTGCGCGACTGCCGCGCCACCCGCCCCGAGGAGCATCGCCGTCGCGAGGAGGAAGGACAGGACGGAGGCGGCCATGGTGCGCGTGTGACGACGGCGCCCGCGCCTGGACGTGGACGGGTGCAGGACGCGCGGGGAGAGGGAAGCAGGCATGATCCAACCCTACGCGGAGGCCCCGGCACCGGTGCCCGCTGCGGAGCCGGTCGCGGCGGATGCGCGGGGCGGCGTCACGAACCGCCGGGCACGGCGGGGCCGGGATAGGATATCTGGCGTCGACGCCCGCCTTCCTCCGCCCTAGGATGACCCATGCTCAGAACTGGTTCCGCGCTGGACCGCTACTTCTCCGTCACGCAGCGCGGGTCGACGTTCTCCCGCGAGATCCGCGGTGGCCTGGCGACCTTCTTCGCCATGAGCTACATCGTGGTCCTCAATCCGCTCATCCTCGCCGGCGCGGATTCCGCGGGCACCGAGCTCGGCTTCGTCCGCGTCGCGGCCGTGACGGCCCTCGTGGCCGGCATCCTCACCATCGCGATGGGCGCCTGGGCGAAGTACCCGTTCGCACTCGCCACGGGGCTCGGCGTGAACGCGTTCGTCGCCATCACCGTCGCGACGAATCCGGGCCTGACCTGGCCGGACATCATGGGCCTGGTCATGCTCGCGGGCCTGACCATGTTCGTGCTCGTGCTGACGGGCTTCCGGACAGCCGTCTTCAACGCGGTCCCGGAAAGCCTCAAGACGGCGATCGTCGTGGGGATCGGTCTGTTCATCGCCCTGATCGGCCTCGTGAACTCGGGTTTCGTGCGTCGCATCCCCGACACGGCGAACACCACGGTACCGGTGGGCCTGGGCTTCGGCGGCGTGCTCATCGGCTGGCCCACGCTCGTCTTCGTCTTCGGTCTCGTCCTCACCATGGCGCTGGTGGTGCGCAAGGTGCGTGGGGGGATCCTCATGGGCGTACTCGGCGCCACGGCACTCGCGGTGGTCCTCGAGGCCACCTTCGACATCGGCCCCAGCGTGTCACCCGGACAGGATCCGAACCCTGCAGGATGGTCCCTCGTGGTCCCCGAACTGCCCACGGGTACCTGGGTGGGGATCCCGGATCTCTCCCTCGTGGGCAACGTGAGTCTCTTCGGCGCCTTCGGCCATCTCGGGGCAACGGCCGCACTCCTGCTGACGTTCACCATCCTGCTCAGTATCTTCTTCGACGCGATGGGCACCATGGTGGGCCTGGCGAACGAGGCGAAGCTCGTGGACGCGAAGGGCAACATCCCCGGCGTCGACCGTGTCCTGGTGGTCGACGCGCTCGGTGCCGTGGCCGGCGGCGCCGGATCCGTGTCGTCGAACCAGATCTACGTGGAATCCGGGGCCGGCATCGGCGAGGGCGCGCGGACCGGCCTGGCGAACGTGGTCACGGGGATCCTGTTCCTCCTCGCGATGTTCTTCACGCCCCTCATCAGCCTCGTCCCGTTCGAGGCCGTGGCACCGGCCCTCGTGGTGGTCGGCTTCATGATGGTGGCGCAGGTGGGGAGGATCGACTTCGAGGACTGGGGCGTGGCCATCCCGGCGTTCCTGACCTTCATCCTCATGCCGTTCACGTACTCGATCGCGAACGGCATCGGCGCCGGCTTCATCGCCTTCGTGCTGATCCGCTCCATCCAGGGCCGCGCCCGCGAGATCCATCCCCTCATGTGGGTCGTCGCGGCAGCATTCGTGGTCTTCTTCGGCCTCGGCCCCATCGAGGAACTGCTCGGCGTCTGAGGGGCCGGCGCGGGCCCGGCTCTCAGCGGGCCGACCAGCCGCCGTCCATGACGTAGGACGAGCCGGTGACCATCCCGGCGTCGTCGCCCGCCAGCCAGGCGACCACCGAGGCGACCTCCCGGGGCTCGACAAGACGTTTGATCGCCGACTCGGTGAGCATGATCCGGTTCATCACCTCGTCCTCGCTGATGGAGTGCAAGCGCGCCTGATCGGCGATCTGATCCTCCACGAGAGGCGTGCGGACGTATCCGGGGTTCACGCAATTGCTCGTGACGCCGTGCTCGCCGCCCTCGAGTGCCGTGACCTTCGAGAGCCCCTCGAGCGCGTGCTTGGCCGTGACGTAGGCGGACTTGAACGGCGAGGCGCGCAGGCCGTGCACGGAGGAGATGTTGATGATGCGCCCGAAGCCGCGCTCGTACATCCCCGGTAGGACTGCGCGGATCAGGAGGAACGGTGCCTCGACCATGAGGGTCTGGATGCGGCGGAAATCGTCCGGGCTGAAGTCCTGGATGGGGCTGACCACCTGGATGCCGGCGTTGTTCACGAGGATGTCCGCCCGCAGGGACAGCTGCTCCAGTGCAATCGTGTCGAGGAGATCCACCGCCCAGGACTCTCCCCCGAGTTCCTCGGCAAGACTCCGGGCACCGTCCTCGTCGCGGTCGGCGACGACCACCGCCGCGCCCCGAGCCGCCAGGGCCCGCGCGCAGGCTGCGCCGATACCGCTCGCACCCCCGGTGACGACGGCGCGGCGCCCGCTGAGTTCGCCCTGCACGGAGCTGCTCCCGGCGTCGTGCTGCTCTTCTGGATCGGGACTCACGGGTGGCCTCTTCTCGCTCGGGGGACGGGTCCGGCACTCCCGAGTATCTCTGCCGGAGGAAGCCACTCCAATGACCACTTCGGCACCATCACTCTGCAATACTGCACACATGGCCGACCCCAACGCCCAGGATCTCCTCGTCCTGCAAGCCGTCGCCCGGTCCGGCCGCTACACCGCAGCTGCCCACGCCCTCGGTCTCAACCACACGACCGTCTCGCGCAGGATCGCCGCCCTCGAGAAGGCGCTCGGCGGGCGTGTGCTGTCCCGGGCGGTGGACGGCTGGGAGCTGACGGCGCTCGGCGCGCGTGCCGTCGCGGCCGCCACGGAGATCGCCGCCGCCGTCGCGCATCTCACCGATGACGACGCCGGAGCACTCAGCGGCGTCGTCCGCCTCAGTGCCACGGACGGATTCAGTGCCTACATCGCGGCGCCCGCCTTCGCCCGACTGCGCTCCGGGAACCCGGGCCTCAGCGTCGAGATCGTCGCCACGACCCGCCGTGCCTCCCAGACACGGACCGGGCTCGACTTCGAGGTGGTGGTCGGCGAGCCGCAGCTCCACCGCGCGGAGGCGATCCGGCTCGGCGCCTATGTGCTGGGCCTCTACGCCTCACGGGACTATCTGGCGGCGAACGGGACACCGTCTGATCTTGATGGCGTCCTCGCCCACCCGCTGGTGTATTTCATCGACTCGATGCTGCAGGTCGACGGGCTCGACACGCCCCGGCGCCTGCTGCCCGCCATGCGTGACGCGCTGAGCTGCACCAATGTCTTCGTCCATGTCGAGGCCACCCGCGTGGGAGCGGGGATCGGCCTGCTGCCATGTTTCATGGCGGACCGGCACGCCGATCTGGTGCGGCTCCTGCCCGATGTGGTGGCCGAGCAGCTGGATTACTGGCTCGTGGCGCGTCCGGATGCGTTGCGCCGCCCTGCGGTGGCCGCCGTCGTACAGGCCCTCCGCGAGGGTACCCGCGCGCTCGAACCGCAGCTCCTCGGGCAGGACCGGCGCGCGTAGGACACGGCCTGATCAGTCGGCGAGGATCTGCGCGCCCGCGGCGAAGGTCCGTACCCGGGCGTCCTGCCAGAGCTGCGCCGGCGTTCCTCCGCCGAGCAGTTCGCGCGCCAGCCCAGGGTCTGCCCCGAGGGGTGCATCGCTCCCGGCGATGATCACGTTGCCGAGGCGCCGACCCTTGAGCATGGCCGGGTCGGCGATGATCGCGGTGTGCGCGAACTCCGCGCCGATGGTCGCCGCCTCACGCCTGGCCATCGCGAGGTCGGGCCTGTCACCGCAGTTGACGATGTACACGCCGTCGGGCGCGAGAAGACGGCGGACAGCGCGGGTGAACTCCCTCGTGGTCAGGGATACCGGCGTGGTGCTGCCCGCGAAAACGTCCCGGATGACGAGATCGCGGCTGTCCTCGCTCAGCGATTCCGTCACGGCGCGGGCCTCGCCGACCCTGATGCGCATGAGCGGCGCCCGCGGCAGCTCGAACCACTGACGCACCAGGTCCGCGAGCCGCCCGTCGAGTTCGACGACGACCTGGCGGGACTGCGGGTGCGACGCCGTGAAACGCCGGGCGAGGGAGCAGGCGCCCCCGCCGAGATGGAGGGCGCGCAGGCGGTCCGGGGCCGCCCAGCGCGAGTCGACGAGGGAGGCGATCCAGCGCATGTACTCGAAGTCCAGCCGCAGCGGGTCGACGAGATCGATGTGGGAGCTGGGCACGCCGTTGATCCGCAGCACCCAGCCGTTCGGGTTGTACGGATCGGGCTCGAGTTCGCAGGTCCCGGTCTCGATGGGGAACTCCCCGATCTCGGGGTGCGCACCCGCGGGTCTCGCCATCAGGGTCGGCCCCACCGGAGGGCGGTTCGTGCGGACCGCTGGCCGGCGGGGGTCAGGAGTGGCCCTCGTACTGCTCCTGATCGGCGATGGCCGCCTCCAGCCGCTCCATCTTGCCGGTGAGCTCGCCCGTATGCCCGGGCCGGATGTCTGCCTTCAGGACAAGCGAGACACGACTGCCGTAGCGGCCGGCAGCGTCGGCGGCGTTCTTGACGACGGCCATCACCTCGTCCCAGTCGCCCTCGATCGTGGTGAACATCGAGTCGGTGTGGTTGGGCAGACCGGACTCACGCACGACGGCGACCGCGGCGGCGACGGCGTCGTGCACCGATCCCTCGGGATTCTCGCGTGAGGTGTCGGAGGAGCCGGACGGGGCGACGCTGAAGGCTACGAGCATGCCTCCAGTCTGGCATGGGGGCGCCTCGCTGGTCAGCCCCCGGTGACGGCCTTGACCAGCTCGTTCAGACCGAGCACGAGGAACACCACGGTGGTGATAGCCAGGAACACGTTGGAGAGCCACTTGTTCCGCCACTGCTGCGCCAGGCGCGAGCTGTTGAGCAGCACCAGCAGTGTGATGGCGAGGAAGGGCATGAACAGCGAGCCGAGCACCCCGTAGAGCAGGATCAGGAAGAACGGCCGCCCGAGCAGGAGCAGCAGCATGGGCGGGATGGTCAGCCAGAGCATGTAGGCGCGGGCAGGTCTGCTGTGCGAGTCGGGGGCGTCGTCGTCGGAGAGATCGTCCGCCCTCTTGCGGAAGTTGGCCCAGAAGTCGGCGAACATGAGGCTGACGCCGTGCCACACTCCAAGGAGCGAGGAGAACGACGACGCCCAGAACCCGATGAGGAACACCTTCGCCCACACCACGCCGTAGCGGTCCTCGAGCACGGCCCCCATGTCGAGGAGCCCACGGTCACCGCTCTGGAGCGAGATGTTCGCGGTGTAGAGCAGTTCCGCACCGAGGATGAGCATGCAGATCACGAAGATGCCGGTCATGGAATACGCCACCGAGTTGTCCACCCGCATGACCTTCATCCACTTCGGCTTGTTCCAGCCCTTCTCCCGCAGCCAGTACCCGTAGGCGGCGAGCGTGATGGTCCCGCCCACGCCGCCTGCCAGGCCCAGGACGTAGAAGACAGACCCGGCCGGCAGGGTGGGCACCAGCCCGGTGAGCAGCGAGGGGATGTTCGGCAGCGCGAGGACGGCCGAGCCGACCACGGAGACGAACATGATGCCGACCATCACGGTCATGACCTTCTCGAAGAGCCCGTACCGGCCGAACCACACGAGCGCCAATCCGATCAGGCCCGAGGCGACGGCGAACGCGTTCAGGGGGATGGCCGGGAACAGGGCCTGCAGGGGCAGGGCCGTCGAGCTCATGCCCGTCGCTCCGTACACGAAGCCCCAGATGATGACGTACGAGCCGAAGTACCAGCTGGTCCAGGCCCCGAGTGTCCGCCAGCCCTGGAAGATCGTCTTGCCCGTCGCGAGGTACCAGCGGCCCACGCCCTCCACCAGGACGATCTTCAGGACACAGCCGATCACCGCTGCCCACAGGAGTGCGTAGCCGTAACGACTTCCCGCGATCAGCGTGGCCACGAGATCGCCCGCACCGACGCCGGTGGCCGCAGCGAGCAGCCCCGGCCCCACCAGCCGCCACTTCGGTTTCTCGAGCTCGTCGACGCCTGTACTTCCAGGATCAGCCACTGTGTGCCCCCTCGGAGTCCCGTTGGTGCGTAGAGCCTAGCAAGGGCGTCGCCGTAGGCCTAGGATCCGGTCACGACGTCGTGGACGCCTCGCGGCGGCGCAGCCACTCGCTGGCAGGGGCGGTGGACAGACCGTGGATCACCACGGAGAGCGTGATGGCCAGAGTCGTGTAGACGAACAGGTCGTGGTTGCCGGTCATCCGCTCGGCGAGGGTCGCGTAGAAGAGCGCCGAGATGCCGACGGGGCCGAACCAGCCGAGGAACACGGTCTCGGGCACGCTGTGTACCCGCCGCAGGAGTGGGCGCAGGACCAGGAGATCCACGGCCCGGCGGAGGAGGAGCGCCGCGAGGACCACCGCGGGGGCACTCCACCCGAGCGCCGCCCACGCGTCGAACGGCAGGTCGAGGCCGAGCAGGATGAAGACCGGCAGCAGGAAGAACCTGTTCACCACGTCCTCCACCGCGTCCTCCTGGTCCTCGTCCCGCTGCGGGATGACCTGGCCGAACACCGCTGCTGCGACGAAGACGGCGAGGACGGCGTCGGTCCCCAGCAGCTTGCCCGCGCCGAGCAGCAGGAGGGCGAAGGGCAGGAGGAAGCCCAGGTAGGAGCTGTCCTCCATCAGGCCCCTGTTCTTCGCGAGGACGAAGATCCTGGCCAGGAGGTATCCCGCGAGCGCTCCGAACAGGGCGGCGCCGAGCACCTCCCGGAGCAGCACGGAGACCAGCAGATCCTGACCCGCCGTCTCCGGCGAGGTCAGGAGGAGGACCGGCAGGAGGACGAAGAGGTACCCGAGCCCGTCGTTGAGCCCGCTCTCCGAGGAGATGTCGTACCGCACACGCCGCGGGATCTTCGCCTCCGCGAGGGAACCGGTGACGACCGGGGTGGAGACCACGGGGTCCGTGGGCGTGATGATCGCCCCGAGTGTCAGGGCCACGAGGAACGGCACACCCAGCAGCGCCCAGAGGACACCCGTGGAGACCGCCCACATGACGGGCATGCCGAGGACGATGCTCGCGACGACCCACCGGCGGTTCCGTCGCCAGTAGCCGTGCGGCAACCGGAGAGCCACGCCCGCGAGGCCGACGGCGAGCGTGATCCGCGCCGCCTGCTCCAGCAGTTCGCCCGTCGGCACACCGAGATCCTCGATGCGCACGACGCCGAGCACGGCCGGGCCGAGGAGCACGCCCGTGGTGAGCGCCAGCACCGGCCCGGGGAGACTGATGCGCTGCAGCGCGGAGGAGAAGAGCGAGAGCAGGAGGATGGTTCCCGCGAACAGGGTGAGGAGCAGATCGATGTCCAGGGCCGGGACCGCCTTCCGAAGATCAACAGGGGGATCGTCACCAGAGTAATCCCGGTGGCCGTCCCGTGTGCCGGGCTTCGAGGAGCATCTCCCCGGTCACATGGTGCGGCGCGACACTGCTGATCCTGCTGCCGCCCCCTACGCTTGGTCCCAGTACGCCTCGGCTTTCGATGGTGCAGCCGGGTGATCACTGCCACGTTCTCCGATGGGTGTTCCTTGTCTGCTCCGCCTCCGACGGTGTCCGCCGCCGCACCGTTCCCGTACCTCGGTCTGCTCTCGCTGGCCGGTGCCATCTTCGTCTCCGTGACCAGCGAGTTCCTGCCCACGGGACTCCTGCCGGCCATGGCGCGCGATCTCGGGGTGGGGCTGTCGACCGCGGGCTACCTCGTGACCATCTTCGCGGGGACCGTCGTCGTCGCGACCACGCCGTTGGCCGCGGTGACCCAGCGCTTCTCCCGCAAGTCGCTGATCGTCGTCGTGCTCCTGGTGATCGCGGTGGCGAATGTCCTGGCGGCCATCGCACCGACGTACGGCGTCCTGGTGGCAGCGCGCATCCTGGGCGGGTTGGCGCACGGTCTGTTCTGGGCCGTGGTCGCCGCGTACGCCGCGCACCTCGTCCCGGCACACCAGCTGGGCAAGGCGGTGGCCATCACCGCAGGGGGCGGGACGGCGGCGTTCGTGCTGGGCGTGCCCGTGGGGACGGCGATCGGCAATGCTCTGGGGTGGCGTGCGGCGTTCACCATCATCGGCGTCGTCGTCCTCGTCCTCGCCCTCGTGATCGTGAAGTTCCTGCCTCCGGTGGAGCACCGTGTGGAGCGTGCGGCGGGCGAGGAACCGGTCCCGGCGCGCCGGGATCCGAGCATGAGTGCCGTGGTGCTGCTCTGCGCGGTGATCCTGATCGTCCTCACCGGGCAGAATCTCTTCTACACCTACATAGCCCCGTGGCTCACGGAGATCTCCACTTTCGCCCCGGAGGGGATCGCGCTGGTCCTCTTCCTCTACGGCGGGGCGGGCATCATCGGCCTGATCATCGCCGGCTATGCCACCGACCGCTTCCCGCGCAAGGCGTTCGTGGCCGTGCTGCTGCTGGTCATGGTGGCGGTCCTGACGCTCGCGCTCGCCCCGTCGAACACCGCGGTGGTGCTGCTGGCGGTGACCGTGTGGGGTGCCGCCTTCGGGGCGATCCCGGCCATGCTGCAGACGAGGATGATGCGCACGGCGTCCTACCGCATCCGCGATCTCTCCGCGGCCCTCCAGACCACGGCCTTCAACATAGGCATCGCCAGCGGCGCGCTGTTCGGCGGGATCCTGCTCGACTCCGTGGGTCTGGGGGTCCTCCCCTTCGTCCTTATCGTCCTGCTGGGCGTGGCACTGGCCCTCAGCCTGACCACCGACACCGTGACGGGGCGGAGGGAGCGCCGCCGGCTCCGCCCCTGACTAGAGTGGCCTGATGCGCGCTGTGTGGTTCGACCGCTTCACCGAACGCCCCGTCCTCCGCGACGTCCCAGACCCTGTTCCGACGCCCCGCGGCGTCGTGGTCCGCGTCGAGGCGACGGGCCTGTGCCGCAGCGATGTGCACGGCTGGCTGGGGCACGACGACGGCATCGCCCTGCCGCACGTCCCCGGCCACGAGCTCGTCGGCACCATCACCACGGTGGGTCAGGAGGTCCGGAGGTTCGGCCCCGGGGACCGCGTGACCACCCCGTTCATCTGCGCGTGCGGACACTGTCCCGAGTGCGCCGCGGGCAACGGCCAGGTCTGCAGGAACCAGACGCAGCCGGGCTTCACCCACTGGGGGTCCTTCGCCGAGCAGGTGGCGCTGCACGACGCCGACACGAACCTGATCGCGGTCCCCGCCTCCCTCGACGCCGGCGCCGCTGCCCTGCTGGGCTGCCGGTTCGCGACGTCGTACCGCGGCCTGGTCCACCAGGCGCGACTCGAGGCCGGCCAGTCCCTCGCGGTGGTGGGGTGCGGAGGCGTAGGGCTCAGCGCCGTCATGATCGGCGTGGCCCTCGGCGCGCAGGTGATCGCGGTGGACGTGGACGACGCCGCACTGGAGCGTGCGCGCCGTTTCGGGGCCGTCCACACCGTGAATTCCGCCGGCCTGTCGGTGGAGGAGGCGGTGCACGCCGTGCGCGACGCAGTGCCGTCGGGTATCGACGTCTCCGTCGACGCGCTGGGACGCGAGCAGACCGCCGCCCTGGGCATCCTGTCCCTGCGCCCGCGAGGCCGTCATGTGCAGATCGGGCTCTTCCCCGCGGACCCGGTGGTGCCCATGGGCGCGGTGATCAGCGGTGAGCTCACCGTCCTCGGCAGCCACGGCATGCCCGCCCGGGACTATCCCGGCCTGCTGGACCTGATCGGCGAGGGCCGGCTGCGTCCCCAGGATCTGATCGAGCGGACCATCCCCCTCTCCGCCGTCCCGGACGCCCTCGTCGCGATGGCGGGTGACCGGTCGGTGGGTGGGGTGACCGTCGTCGATCCGCGTCTGTGAACCGACCACCTCAGCAGGCGGGACCGCGACGGCCCGGCGAATCGGTCAGCCGCGGAACAGACCCTCGAGCAGATCGACCGCGATGACCAGAGCGTCCTCGTCCACGTCGAAGCGGCGGTGGTGGTGCGGGGCCGGGTTCGAGGCACCGACGAAGATGTAGGTGCCCAATCCGCCCGCTTCCTGCACCTCGCGGATGAGCAGGTGCGCGTCATCACTGCCGCCGCCGGAGGGTCCGCTGGGCGTGAACTCGGAGATCGCCGCAACATCCCCCGCCGCGCGCGCCACCCCGGCGAGCAGCGCCTCGTCCGGCTGGGACACCGCGGCGCGGCCGTACACCGTGGTCGAGGCCTCGACGCCGTACATCCGCGCGGCCCCCTGCACGGCGTTCTCCGCACGCAGGTTCAGGTCCTCGAGGACGGCGTTCGACGTCGACCGGGTCTCATAGGTGATGGTGGCGAGCGCCGGAATGATGTTGGCGCTGCCGTCGGCGTGGAACGTGCCCACATTGACGCGGGTGTCCGCCTCGGCGAACCGGGTCAGCCCGAGGATCGCGAGCGTGGCCTGGGCAGCGGCGGCGAGCGCATGGCGGCCCTTCTCCGGTGCCGCCGCCGCGTGCGCCGCCTCGCCCTCGAAACGGGCGGTCCATTTGGTGGTCGCCATCGCGTCCGTGACCCCGCCGACGACGGTCCCCGTCGGCAGGTCCCCGCCGAGGTGGACGGCGAGCATCCGGTCGACCCCGCGCGTCACACCCGCGTCGATCATGGGCTGCGCCCCGCGGACGCCTTCCTCGGCGGGCTGGAACATGATGCGCACCGTGCCGGGGAAGTCGCCGTCGCGCAGCCGCTCGGCCAGTGCGAGGCCAATCGCTGCGTGTCCGTCGTGGCCGCACGCGTGCATGTATCCCGTGGTGGACCGGAACCCGCCTGCCGCGGGAGCGTGCTCGTCACTGGTCTCCTCGTCGACGGGGAGGGCGTCGATATCCACCCGCAGCCCCCACGTGGGGCCGGGACGGTTGCCCTCGAGCTCGGCGATGATCGCGGTGCCGTGCTCCTGGAAGTAGGCGACGTCGTCCGGTGGGGTCCCGGCGTCCACGGCGCGCGCTCCCCACGTGTCCATCTCGGCGCGGGTGGGCGGCACCGCGATCCGGTCGACCGCGATGGCCGCGGCGCCGGTGGTGGCCCGGACCCCCATGCTCCTGAGCTCGGCGAGGATGACGGAGGCGGTGCGGTATTCGAGGAACCCCGGCTCGGCATGGGCGTGGAACCGGCGGCGGAGGGCGATGATCGTCTCGGGCTGCATCCTCCGACCCTACGCAGGATGAGCGCGGGTATCCGGCGCAGCGCCGTGGCGTACCCTGCTTGAACCCCGTCCGAACGATGTCGGCCATCCGGCCGAAGGAGGCCCCGTGGAGACCGTACGGATCCGCACCATCCACGATCTTCATCACCTCCTCCCCCGGCCCGCACCGAACGAACGGGTCGTGCTTGGTCTCGTCGGAGCACCCGGCGCCGGGAAATCGACCGTTGCCGGGATGATCGCGGCCCTCGATCCGGCGGCCCATGCCCTAGTGCCGCTGGACGGCTTCCACCTGGCGGATCGGGCCCTGTCCGGCCTCGGACTCCTGGACCGGAAGGGGGCACACGAGACGTTCGACGCCCACGGCTACGCGGCTCTCCTCACCCGGCTGCGGAGCAGACCGGCCGAGACCGTGTACGCGCCATCCTTCGAACGCGATCTCGAACAGCCCCTCGCCAATGCGCTGGCTGTCCCGTCGTCGTCGACCCTGCTCGTCACGGAGGGCAACTACCTGCTCCTCGACGCTCCGGGGTGGCGGGAGGCCCGAAGCCGGACCGACGAGACCTGGTTCCTCGACGTGGATCCGGCCGTCCGGCGGAGCAGGCTCATCGACCGCCACATCCGGTTCGGCAAGGAGCCCCGGGAGGCCGAGGCGTGGGTGCGGCGCGTGGACGATCCGAATGCCGCACTCGTCGGGGCCACCCGGCACCGAGCCGACCGCGTCCTCGACCTCACGGCCTGGGCCCCCGCCTGAACTGCTCCCACTTCCGCCGGCTCCCGCGAGCGTGGACGGAAGCCGACGAAGGGCCGAGGGAGGCTGAATCCGATGGAGGCAGGGCTTCTCCGCACCGACCGCCGCTACGCTGGCAGGAGGACGCCGGAGCGACCGGCATCGCGGCGGGGGCCGCGACCAGTGCCGCTGCAGGAAGGAGCGCCGATGCCGACCGAGCAGGATCTGTCCGTTGGGCAGCTGGCCGCGCGCAGCGGCGTCGCCGTCTCCGCCCTGCACTTCTACGAGCGCCAGGGCCTCATCCGGAGCCGGCGCACCTCCGGCAACCAGCGCCGCTACGACCGCTCGATCCTGCGCAGGGTCGCCGTGATCCGCGCGGCCCAGCGGGCCGGGATCCCGCTCTCCACCGTCGCCGAAGCGTTCGCCGAACTGCCCCAGGACGGCGTGCCGGATCAGGAGGACTGGCAGCGGATGTCCGCTGCCTGGCAGCAGGAGATCGCGCAGCGCATCTCCCAGCTGGAGCACCTGAGGGACCGCCTGGGCGGCTGCATCGGATGCGGTTGCCTGTCCCTGTCCATGTGCAGCTTCGTGAATCCGGACGACGCCGCCGCCCGGCGCGATGGCACCGCAACCCTTCTCGATCCTGATCGACTGATTTGACCTCAACCATTGTTCAGGTTCTACGGTGGATCACATGACAGCTTCCCCGGGCCACGCCGCCCCCACCGCCGATCTCTTCAAGGACGCCTTCCGGGCGCATCCTGCCGGGATCGCGGTCATCACGGCGCAGGGCTCCGAGGGCCCCGTGGGCCTGACGGCGTCGTCCGTCTCCTCGGTCTCGGCCGATCCGCCCGTGCTGGCCTTCTCGGTGTCGACGGCGTCGTCGTCCGCGGCGGCCCTCGTGGATGCCGAGACGATCGTGGTGCATCTGCTCGGCGCGGACCAACTCGACATTGCGAAGCTCTTCGCGACCCGCGGAGCGGATCGATTCTCAGGGGCGGTGGAGTGGCGCCCCCTGGCCTCGGGCGAACCACTTCTGGTCGATGCCCCCTGGGCTCTGCGCAGCCGCATCCTGCACCGGATGCCGGTGGGTGGATCGATGATCCTCGCGGCCGAGGTCCTGTCCATCGAGCCGGGAGCGCACAACGACGTCGCACCACTCGTCTACCACAATCGCGCCTATCATCGGCTGGGAGACCAGTCGCTGCTGGGCTGAAGGAACCGAACACCAATCAGGAGGATTGTATGAGCGAGTACGTACTGCCGGATCTGGACTACGACTACGCGGCCCTGGAGCCGCACATCTCGGGCCGGATCATGGAACTGCATCACTCCAAGCACCACGCCACCTACGTCAA
>NZ_VSLD01000038.1 GCF_008107445.1 Arthrobacter echini
AACTGGTCCGGATGGCGGCCGAGCGGGGCCTGTCCCTGACCGGTCCCGATGGGCTGTTAAAGCAGTTCACGAAAACGGTCCTCGAGACGGCGCTGAACGAGGAAATGACCGAGCATGTCGGTCATGAGAAACACCACGCTGAACCCGATCGTGGGACCTCGAATGTCCGGAACGGGTCCCGGTCGAAAACGGTCCTGACCGAGGCGACGGGGCATGTCGAGATTGACGTTCCGAGGGACCGGGATGGGACGTTTGAGCCGGTTATCGTGAAGAAGCATCAACGCCGCCTCACCGGCGTCGATGAGATGGTCCTGTCCCTCTATGCCCACGGGCTGACGACCGGGGAGATCAGTGCGCACTTCGCGCAGATCTATGGAGCGCAGGTCTCAAAGGAGACGATCTCGAGGATCACCGACAAGGTATCCGAGGAGATGGCGAGCTGGGCGAATCGTCCTCTC
>NZ_VSLD01000006.1 GCF_008107445.1 Arthrobacter echini
GGTTACGGCGGTCATAGCGTGGAGGAAACGCCCGGTCCCATTCCGAACCCGGAAGCTAAGACCCACAGCGCCGATGGTACTGCACCCGAGAGAGTGTGGGAGAGTAGGACACCGCCGGACAACCACACAACGAGGGCCCCCCACCACCAGGTGAGGGGCCCTCGCCCATTAACCCCCACACCCCACCGGTAAGGTCGGAACATGAGTGGATTGTTCTCGCATGCAGGCGAGCCAGCCGATGATTCCACGGGCCGGCCGGATCTTCGCGCCGAGGTGACGGTTCCGGCTCCACAGGATCATGCCTGGGCAGGCCTGACTGAACACCTGCACCTCTGGTGGCCCGCAGCCGAGCTGAGCAGGTGGGGTGGCGACAGTTTTTTCGACCTCGAGGACAACGCGCTGGTCGAGACTTCGGCGCAGGATGACGAGAACGTCTGGGGTGAAGTCACCGATGGACTGCCGGGCAAGTGGCTCTCGCTCACCTGGAGGCATGCCGGCTCCCATTCCGTGACGCGACTCCTGCTGGCGATGGATGTGAAGCAGAGTGGCGTCCACGACGAGCGCAAATCCTCGACCTGGGACAACGGAGGGGCGGACGTCGAAGCGCCGGGCTCGGTGCTCACGATCACCCATGGCGGGTGGACCCGCTCAGATCCGGACGACCTGTACGAGTTCTACCGCACATTCTGGCCGGAGGCGCTCGGCTGCTATTTCCGCTTCATGGGCGGCTCGTGATGGACGGGATGCTCCTAGCCGAGCTGCAGTCAGTCGTTCCCGGGCGCGTGTCGACCGCCACGGAGACCCTCGACCGGTACTCGCGGGATCAGGGACCGCTGCTGAGCCCGGCGCTGCCCGTCGCCGTCGTGCGTGCCCGCACTGTTGAGGACGTCCAGGAACTCCTGCGGTGGGCGACCCGGCACGGTGTGCCCATCGTGAGTAGGGGTGCCGGTTCCGGTGTGTCCGGTGGAGCCCACGCGACCGACGGATGTGTGGTCCTGTCCCTCGAGGACATGAACCGGATCGTCGCCATCACTCCTGATGACGAAACGGCCGTCGTCGAACCCGGTGTGATCAATGGCGAGCTTAACGACGCGGTGGCCGAGCACGGGCTGATGTACGCCCCCGATCCCGCGAGCTATCGATGGTCGACCATCGGCGGCAATGTGGCGACCAACGCGGGTGGGTTGCGCTGCGCCAAGTACGGGGTCACCCGGGAATCCGTGCTGGCCCTCGACGTGGTTCTCGCGGACGGAACGCTCGTTTCCGTGGGGCATCGTCCGTTCAAGGGCGTGGCAGGCTACGATCTGGCGGCACTCATGACCGGCTCCGAAGGGACCCTGGGGGTGATCGTGGGAATCACGGTCCGGCTCCGCTATCTACCGCACGCCGTCCACACACTCGCCGCCTTCTTCGAGGACTTCCCGAAGGCCGCGGAGGGCGTGCTTGCGATCGGACGTGCTCGAGTCCAGCCGGCCATCCTGGAGCTCCTCGACGGGCGGACGCTGGAGGCGCTCGACGGCGCCCACGGATCAGAGCTGCGTCGCCGCGGGGGAGCGCTGCTCCTGGTCCAGACGGACGGGTACGGTGCCGCAGCCGAGGCCGACGTGATCAGAGCGGCGCTGACCGAGCTGGGAGCAGTGGTGAACCAGGAGGATTCCGCCGAGGCCGAACAGCTCGTCGACCTGCGCCGCCACAGCAGGGGCGACAGCGTGGACGATCTGTATCGGGTGGGGGAGGATGTCGCTGTGCCGAAGTCCCGGCTCGTACCCTATGTGGCCGCTCTGGAGGCCATGGCGCAGAAACACCGTGTGCAGTTGAAGGTAGTCGCGCACGCAGGTGACGGCAATCTGCATCCCACCTTCTGGGTGGACCGCTCCGAGGGGGCACAGGGCCTGGAGCGACTCGAGGAAGCTCTCGACGAATCCGTACGGTCCGCGCTGGAGTTCGGCGGAACGATCACCGGAGAACACGGTGTGGGGCAGTACAAGCAGCGCTGGTTGGCCTGGGAGCAGTCCACGGAGGTCCTCGATCTCCAGTCCGGGATCAAGCGGCTGTTCGACCCCCTGGGCATCCTCAATCCGGGGAAGGCCATCGGCTGACAGCCGGTCGGCCGCGCGGTGACCGATCCAGCGTGGGACCGGCTGCTGTCGGGTGATACTCTCGACGACATTGCCGGATTACACCGGCGCGTTCATCGACTTCTTCTCGGGGGCATCATGAGTGACAACACGCCAGGATCACAGGGCAGCTCGCCGTACGGTCAGAACCAGCCCCGGTACGGAGAGCAGAGCGCCTCGCCGTACGGTGGGCAGAACACCTCGCCGTACGGACAACAGGACCCAGGAATGGCCCCCTCGCCCTACGGACAGCAGACCCCGCAGGGTGCGCCGACAGACAATCCGGGCAGGGTTCTGGGGATCGTGGGATTCATCCTGGCGATCTTCATCGCCCCGGTCGGGCTGATCATCAGCATCATCGCGTTCGTGAAGTCGCGGAAAGCCGGGATGGGCAACGGTCTTGCTCTCGCGGGCATCATCATCGGCGCACTCTTCACGATCCTCGGCGTGCTGGGTGCAATCGCACTGGGGGCCTTCGTCAACGAGTTCGCGCAGCAGTTCCTCAATGCGTGTGAAGGGCTACCGTCGGGAACCTCGGTCACCGTGCAGGGCGCTCCCACGGAATGCCCGTAATTCCGTGTCGAGGTAAGGGCCGGCAGCCACGAGGCTGCCGGCCCTTCTCATGATTGCCTAGCTGCCCTCGTGCTCCGACTCGTCGTCGATCCCGATGGTCCTGGCATCCGCCGTGAGCATGATTTCCGCCTCGTCGCGGCGGTGCCGGAGTTCGTTGTCGAGGTACGACTGGACTGCCTCGGCCATCGGCACGTTCCGGTCCTCGCGCTCGGACATGTACCACCGGTGTTCGAGGACCTCGTGGACGACCTCTGCCGGTTCGAGCTTTCCACCCAGGTCACGGGGTACCGCCCTGACGATCGGCTCGAAGACCTCGCTGACCCACAGATGCGCACTGTAGTCCTCGTCCATGTGGGGGTTGTTGTCCACCCGGTAGGCATCCATGTCGTTGAGCAACCGCCGTGCCTGGTTCTGCTGGGCATCGAGCCCGGTGAGCCTGAGCAGGCGGCGGCTGTGGTGGCCGGCGTCGACCACCTTCGGTTGCAGCTGGATCTGGGTCCCGTTCGCCGCAGTCCTGATGGCGTACTCCTCGACGTCGAACCCGAGCTCGTTCAGGCGGCGGATGCGTGCGCCCACGCGCCAGCGTTCGCCGAGCTCGAAAGACTCCTTCTCGGTGAGTTCGCTCCAGAGGCGGCGGTAGCTGTCCATGATGAGCTCGCTCGTCGCGAGCGGATCCACCTTCTCCTCGATGAGACCACCCTCGGCGAGATCCATCAGCTCGCCGGCAATGTTGACGCGTGCTATCTCGAGATCGTACTCACGCTGGCCCACCGAGAGCTCGGGGTAGAGCTCGCCCGTCTCGGCATCCACCAGATAGGCCGCGAACGACCCGGCGTCGCGGCGGAAGAGCGTATTCGAGAGCGAGACGTCGCCCCAGTAGAAACCGACCAGGTGCAGCCGCACGAGGAGCAACGCCTGGGCGTCGATCAGGCGGGTCAGGGTGTCACGGCGGAGCGTCTGCGAGAACAGTGCCCGGTACGGGAGGGAGAACTTCAGATGCCGCGTCACGAGCACGGGATCGAGCTCCTCACCCTCCGGGGTGGACCGGCCGGAGATGACGGCCACCGGCTCCACGCACGGAATGTCGAGACGCTGCAATTTCCGCAGCATGTGGTACTCGTGGCGGGCGATGTGCTCACCCGTCTCCTTGACGGCGATGACGGAGCCGCCGAAGTGGGCGAAGCGCACCACGTGACGGGAGATCCCGCGGGGCAGGGCCGCGAGAGCACTGGCGGGCCACTGCTCGAGCGCGACGTGCCAGGGCAGATCCAGCAGCTCGGGATCCGTTGCGGCAGCGGTGATGTCGAGGGAGCCCAAGCCGGAGGCCTCGGCCGACGTTGCGCGGACCCGCGGCAGCTTGCCGGTCTGGGTGTAGTCCGTCGGCTCGTCACGCCACTGGGCGTCAGGGGTCTCGCTCATGGTGCTGCCTTCCGGGCTGACGGGAGTGGGGTGCTGCAAGCGTAGCTCCACTCCCGACGACGGCGGGGGCTGCAGGGCGCGGACAGACAACGGCGGGGGCTGCCGGGTGCGGAAGATGCCCGTTGAACCCCCGCCGTCGTCGTTGCGATGGCGTCCGCGGGAGGACTAGAGCGTGTCCGCCAGGCGCAGGCCGTCCTGGGTGTCGAACAGGTGGACGTGTCCCTGCTCGGGTCGGACGAACACGGTGTCGCCCTTCATCGGGGGCCGCCGCCCGTCGACGCGGACCACCATGTCGTGATCCTTGCCGTCGAGGGTGGTGTGACCGTAGATGTAGGCGTCGGCGCCGAGCTCCTCGACCACATCCACCTCGACCTGCAGCCCGTCGCCATCGGTGCTGATCGTCAGGTCCTCGGGGCGTACTCCGAGCATCACGGTGTTGCCCGCTGCCGCGCTCAGGACATCGCGGCTCACGGGGTAGGTGAGACCGCCGAAGACCACGCCGCCGTCGGTCACCGGCAGTTCGAGGAGATTCATCGCCGGGGAGCCGATGAAGCCGGCCACGAACACGTTCTTGGGGCGCTCGTAGAGATTGCGCGGAGTGTCGACCTGCTGCAGGATGCCGTCCTTCAGGACCGCGACGCGGTCTCCCATGGTCATGGCCTCGACCTGGTCGTGGGTGACATAGACGGTGGTGACACCGAGCCGTCGGGTCAACGACGCGATCTGCGTGCGGGTCTGCACACGCAGCTTCGCGTCCAGGTTCGAGAGCGGCTCGTCCATGAGGAACACCTGGGGATTACGTACGATGGCGCGCCCCATCGCAACCCGCTGGCGCTGACCACCGGAGAGTGCCTTCGGCTTGCGATCCAGGTAGTCCTCGAGATCCAGGAGCTTCGCGGCCTCGCGGACCCGCTCGGCCCGCTCCTCCTTCGACACGCCGGCGATCTTGAGTGCGAAGCCCATGTTGTCGCCGACCGACATGTGCGGGTAGAGGGCGTAGTTCTGGAAGACCATCGCGATGTCGCGATCCTTCGGAGGGACGTCCGTCACGTCGCGGTCACCGATGAGGATGCGGCCGGAATTGACGTCCTCGAGGCCGGCGAGCATGCGCAGGGAGGTGGATTTGCCGCATCCGGAAGGTCCTACGAGGACGAGGAATTCGCCGTCGGCGATGTCGATGTCGAGCTTGTCGACGGCGGGTTTCTCGGTGCCCGGGTACACGCGAGTGGCCTGGTCGAATGTCACAGTTGCCATGATGGGTTCCTTTTCACGGGCAGGTACGTGCCCGACGATCCGTAGTGAATGGAGGATATTCAGTTGTGGCGCGGCGCCAGAAACGCTGACCCACGCCTGCGCAGTATGGCACGTTCAGTCTCGGGGCGCACCGGTGTCGCGCAGCCGGACGAGGGTCTGGAGCACCTCCGAGAAGGCAGCCGGGTCCTCGACGGTGAAGCTCGCGGCGGTGTCTCCCGAGCCGATCCTGACGCCGAGGTCGTCCGGCCCGAGCGTGCGGTGGGCGTCCTCGTCCGTGACGTCGTCGCCCGCGAAGAAGACCGCCGTCGCTCCGGATTCCTGGCGGAGCAGGGCGAGGCCCTGGCCCTTGTCCGCTCTCAGTACCGAGGCCTCCAGGACACGCTTGCCCTCGCTGATACTCAGGCCGTGCAGCGCGGCCAGAGCGGTACGCGCCGCGTCGACGGCCGCTGCCGCCACGGCGTCGTCCGCCGTACGGGTGTGGAGCACGACGCCGGCCGGCTTGAACTCGACGTGCGTGCCCGTGTGGGCGGCGGCAACGCGTTCGACCACGGACACCGCCCGGGCGAGCAGCTCCGTCTGTTCGTCCGTCAGGGACAGCGGGGCGGCTCCCGGCCCTGTCCACGCCTCCGCGCCGTGACTGCCGATCAGCATCGTCTCGGGGGGAGGATCCGCGACCGTGCGGAGGCTCTCCAGCGCGCGACCTGAGATCAGCGCCGTCGTCGTCCCCGGAAGCCGGGTCAGCGCGCGCAGGGCCGTGGCCGATGCGGGTAGCGCGCGTGCGTCCTCGGCACGTTCCACCAGCGGCGCGAGGGTGCCGTCGAAGTCGAGCGCCACGAGCAGGTGCTCGGTTCCGGCGAGGGTGCGCAGTGCGGAGTCCAGGTTCGGCTCAAGCGTCATGACGACCTCCCCCCTGCAGCGCGTCGAGGAAGGAGCGGGACCACTGTTCGACGTCGTTCTGGACCACCTGCCGGCGCATGAGCCTCATGCGTCGCGTGGCCTCCGTGCGCGGCATCTCGACAGCCTGGACGATGGCGCTCTTGAGGCCGTCGATGTCGTGCGGATTGACGAGGATCGCCTGGCGCAGGGTGTCGGCCGCGCCCGCGAACTCGCTGAGGACCAGCGTGCCGGTGTTCCCGGTGCGGGCTGCCACGTACTCCTTCGCCACGAGGTTCATGCCGTCGCGGAGCGCGGTGACGAGCATGACGTCGGCGGCCAGGTACAGCGCCACCATCTCCTCCACCGGGTAGCTGTGGTGGAGATAGCGGATCGCCGTGTTCTTCATGGTGTCGTGCGTGCCGTTGATCCTGCCGACGGCGCCCTCGATGTCCTCCCGCAGCAGCCTGTACTGCTCCACGCGCTCGCGGCTGGGACTGGCCACCTGGATGAGGGCCGCGTCCTCGACGGTGATGGACCCGTCCTCGAGCAGCTCCCCGTAGGCCTTGAGCCGATGGCCGATTCCCTTGGTGTAGTCGAGCCGGTCGACGCCGAGGAGCACGTGCCGCGGGTCCCCGAGCTCGCGCCGGATCTCCTTCGAGCGCTCGATCACGTCGGGACGCTGCGCCAGCTCGGCGATCGATGCGGTGTCGATGGAGATGGGGAAGGCTTCGGCACGCGAGGCGTAGGCCGGGGCGCCGTTCTCGCCCGCAGGTACCTGGACCTGCTGGGATTTGATCGCGTAGCCGGTGAAGCGGCGCACGCAGCGCAGGAAGTTGCTGGCGTCACTCGGGCGTTGGAAGCCGATGAGATCCGCGCCGAGGAGCCCCTCGATCACCTGGCGCCGCCACGGCAGCTGCGCATAGATCTCGAGCGGAGGGAAGGGGATGTGGTTGAAGAAGCCGATACGGAGATCGGGCCGGGCCTGCCGCAGCAGCCGAGGGACCAGCTGTAGCTGGTAGTCCTGCACCCACACGGTGGCGCCCTCCGCCGCCACGGAGGCCGCCGCGGCCGCGAAGCGCTCGTTCACGCGCTGGTAGGAGTCCCACCAGGTGCGGTGGAACTCCGGGGACGCGATGACGTCGTGGTAGAGCGGCCACAGCGTCGCATTGGAGAAGCCCTCGTAGTACAGCTCCACCTCCTCGTCACTCAGCGGTACGGGGACCAGCCGCATGTTCGCTTCGTCGAAGGGTTCAAGAGTCTCGTCGGGAGCACCGTGCCAGCCCACCCAGGCGCCGTCGGCCTTCGCCATGACCGGGGCCAGCGCCGTCACCAGGCCGCCGGGGGAGCGCCTCCACGAGCTCTCGCCGTGCTCGTCGACGACGCGGTCCACGGCCAGACGATTCGAGACGACGATGAAATCGAACTCACCGAACTCGCCGTCCATGGAGAACGAGGGCGCGACCCCCGGAGTGGTCGAAGGCTGTGCTGCACTCAAAACTGGCTCCATCGCAGTAGGTGGTCTCCTGATCGACTCTATCCGCTCCGGTCCTTGCCGGGTGGGGCGGGCTCCGCCCGCTGCGCGGCCGGTCGATAGGCTGGACCCCAAGAGATCAGCACCGCCGACGAAGAGGACCAATGGCCCCCGCCTCCGCCCGCAGGCCCACGAAAGCCGAACGCACAGCAGCAGCCCGGGAGCGCGAGCGGCTGGCACGCGAGGAACAGCAGCGCAGGGCCCGTCGCAACGGGTTGCTCGCCAAGTGGGGCGTGGTGGTGGCCGTCCTGGTCATCGTGGCGGTCATCGCCGTCGTCGTGGTGAATACCGTGCGCGGGCGGGTCCCGGACGCAGGGCCCGCTCCGCGGGGCGGCAACGAGCAGGGCGGCATCACCCTGGTGTCGCCGACCGAGCTGGAATCCACGCAGACCGAGGACGTGGACCTCGCGGTGCTGCCGGACGAGCCGGCCGACCCCGGTACCATTCCCGATGGCGTCGGGGCGAGCGGCGACGGCCCCCTGCAGGTGGTCGCCTACGTGGACGTCAACTGTGTATTCTGCGCCGACTTCGAGACCCGCCACGCCGAGCAGATCCGGCGTTGGCTCGACGCCGGTGACATCACCCTCGAGTACCGGACGGTCGCGTACCTCGACCGGAACAGCAGCACCGACTTCTCCTCCCGCGGCGCCAACGCCGCCGCCTGCGTCGCGGATGCCTCGCCGGAGGCCTTCCTCGAGTTCACCCGGCGCGTGTATGAGCATCACGCGGAGGGTGAACTCGACGACGACGGGCTCCTCGGCCTCGCGGAGGAAGCCGGTGCCGGGGACGTGCGGTCCTGTGTGGAGGACGGGACGTTCCGCCCCTGGGCGAAGTACACGACGGAGGCGGCGAAGGCATCCGCCATCGGCGGGACGCCCACGGTCTACGTGGACGGGGAGAACGTGGAGAATGCCGTCTCGGACTTCGAACAGGTGGTGCAGAACCAGCTGGACGCCCGCGGCTGATTTCCCGGCGCGCGCGGGGCTGGGCTAATCTTGTGAGGCGCTCGATCCCGCACGGGAACGACGGCGCCAGCTGGCCCGGCCAGTGCGCCTCCTTAGCTCAGTTGGCCAGAGCACCGCTCTTGTAAAGCGGGGGTCGTCGGTTCGAATCCGACAGGAGGCTCCGAACCCGGCTGGGTGCAGGCACAGCATCGGAAGGACCCTTCGGCGACGTACTCCCAGAGGGATTTCTCCTCGTCCCGCAGCAGTCCCTACAGTGACGGCATGAGTTCGCCAGCCGCGATGGCACCGGGGGTCGCCGGGCAGGGCCTCCTTCTGCCATGACGTCCAACCATGCCTCGAGGCCCACCCCGTCGACCGCCGTGGCCGCCTACCTCGGGCTGGGTTTGGTATGGGGCACCAATTTCGTGTCCATGACTCTCGCCGCCCCCTTTATCAGCGCGGCGCAGACCACGCTGTTGAGGGTCGCCTTCGGGCTGCTACCCGTGCTCGTGTTCGCCCTGGCCACGCGCTCCATCGCCCGCTGGCATTTCCGCCATGCCCACCACTTCGTGGTGATGGCGGTGCTGGCCGCAGGACTGTACTACTACGCGTACGCCGCCGGGACCTACCGGCTCCACAGCGGTATCGCCGGGGCGTTGAGCGGATCGATCCCCCTGTTCGTCTTCCTGTCAGCGGTCCTGGTGCTGCGCACCGAGGAATTCACGCGGCGGAAGGCCGCGGGTCTGGCCCTCGGGGTGTGCGGGGTCCTCGTGCTGACCCGCCCCTGGGCGGCCGGGGCGGTCGATCCCATCGGCGTCCTGCTCATGCTCGGCGGGTCGGCGAGCCTGGGCGCGTCCTTCGCCTATGCGCGGCGCTTCATCAGCCCGCTCGGTATTCCGGCACCCGCCGCAGCGACCTATCAGCTGGTCCTTGCCGCAGTCGGTCTGGGGGTGATCACCGACCTCGACGGCATCACCGCCATCACTGCGGACCCTCTCGCGGCAGCCGCGGTGATCCTCGGTCTGGGGGCACTGGGTACCGGGGTGGCGTTCATCCTCTACTACGTGGCGATCGCCGGGCTGGGGGCGGTGACCGCGTCGACGGCCACCTACATCCCGCCGGTGATCGCCCTCGTCATCGGTACCGTTTTCCTCCGCGAGCCGCTCCTGCTCTCCGCGGTTCTCGCCGTGGGGCTTCTCCTCCTCGCCGCCGTCGTGACGCAGACAGGCCGAGCCGCCCGGTGATGTCACCGCCTCGTCATGGAGCCACCCGGTCGGCGGGCGTGCGGCGAGGGAGCTCGTGCAGTGTGGTCGTCAGTGTCCCGGCGTCGATGACCGCGGTCATGAAGGTGCAGTGGGGCTGCCTGCGCCGATCGGTGGGCGATCCCGGGTTGAGCAGTCGCAGACCGGACTCCGCGGTGGTGTCCCAGGGAATGTGGCTGTGCCCGAACACCAGGACATCGACGTCGGGATAGCGGGCTGTCATGCGGGCCTCCCTGTGCGCGGCAGCACCAGTCTCGTGGACCACAGCCAGTCGCACGCCGTCGAGCACCTCCCGGGCCACCAGGGGCAGTTCCGCCGCGAACTCCGGCCCGTCGTTGTTCCCGTAGCAGGCGATCAGGTGGGCGGCGCGGCCCCGGAGCTCCTCCAGCAGCGATAGCTCGGTCCAGTCCCCGGCGTGCACGACGACGTCCGAGGCCTCGACCGCAGCCCAGACGGCAGCGGGAAGTTCTCGGGCGCGCCGGGGCAGGTGGGTGTCTGCAAGGAGGGTCAGCGTGAGGCTCATGGGTCAATTGTCGGGCGTCTGGGAGCGGCTGTGACAGGGAATGACCCGTGTGTGATGCTGTGATCAGCACACTGACCACTGTGTGTACCCGAGACCAGGAGGCGTCATGAACATCGACAAGCAGCAGATCATCGATCTGCTCAAGAGCCAGGGCAAGAACGACAACGCCGACCAGGCCCAGTCCGAACTCCCCGACAAGGTCGATCCTGAGCAGCACTCCGACCTGCTGTCGAAGTTCGGCATCGACCCGAAGGATCTGCTGGGCAAGATCCCGGGCCTCGATGGCTTCGGCAACTAGGACCGCACGAGCGGGTGCGCCCGCGGTCATACTGGAAGGGAGTCCTCGACGAGGGCTCCCTTCCGCCCTCGATACGGGGAAGGGAGCGTACCTCCGCGTCCGTCTGCTGCGCCGTCCTCGGTGTGAGCAACACGATAGGGCGCAGTGCACGTCCGGGCGCTGAGGGGGCCCATCATGGATTCATGGAACACATGGGGGTACTGCTGACGCAGACCGCACGGGGAATGGGCTTCGACCGGACGCGCAACTGCGCAGCATACGCACTTGCGGGGGTCGCCCTGTTCTGGGTGGTGGGGCTGCTCGGCGGGCTGCGCGTACTCCACAGTGCGTCGTCGCCCATGGCTACCCTGGTACTGCTCTACGCCATGCTGGCGATCGTGATCCTGTCAATGGTGATCGCCGCCGCGGCAATGTTCGAACTCGGTCGACAGGCCGGCGAACGCCGCCGCAGCTAGTTCCGCATCCGCATTCCCGCCTGCTCCCTCGCACCGGTCAGCACTCGGCAAGGACGGGCAGTGACGGGTAGCGTGGAACCATGCTCACAGTCCCCGAAGATTTCCCCTCCCGCTACATCAGCTATCTCGAAGCTCAGGACGAGCACTTCGCCGAAACCGTCCTGATGGTGATGAAGCAGTCGATGGTCGAGAAGAAGCACGGCATCCTCGTAGGCAACGAATCCGTGGATCGCCATGTGGAGTTGTCCGAGACCGTACCCTTCGGCGAGGTGGACGAGGGCATCATCTGAGGCGTCCCCCCCTGAGAACAGGACGAGCGGCGTCCGTCGATCCCGACGGGCGCCGCTCGATCCGGTGTCCGTCCTACCCGGCGTTGACCGTCGCGTCGTAGAACGGGTAGTCCGTGTATCCCTCGGCGCCGGGCGCGTAAAAGGTTGCCGGGTTCGGTTCGTTCTCGGGCAGATTCTCCCGCCAGCGGCGTGCCAGATCGGGGTTCGCGATGGCCGGACGTCCGACGACGACGGCATCTCCCAGGCCGTCCTCGAGGATGGCGATGGCTTCCTCGCGATTGGTGATGACCCCGAAGCCGCTGTTGATGAGGAACGGTCCTCCGAAGCTCGCGCGGAGGTCCTGGACCAGGGTGCCGGAAGGCTCCGCGTGGAGCACGCTGAGGTAGGCCAGGTTCAGTGGGGCTAGAGCCGTGACGAGCGTCGTGTAGGTCGCGTGCACATCCGCGGCCTCGGTCTCGAGCGCGTCCTGGATGTTGTGCTCGGGTGAGATGCGCAGGCCCACCTTGCCTGCTCCGACCTCTGCCACCACGGCCGTGACGACATCGATCACGAACCGTGCCCGCTTCTCGGGGGAGCCGCCGAAGGCGTCGTCGCGCTGGTTCGAGTCCGGCGAGAGGAATTCGTGCAGGAGATAGCCGTTGGCGCCGTGCAGTTCCACTCCGTCGAAGCCCGCCACGTCGATGGCCTTCCGCGACGCTGTGACGAACTCGGAGATGATGCCGGGAAGCTCCTCCTCGGCCAGTGCATGCGGTACGGGATACGGCTGCTTGCCCGTGTTCGTCCGCGTACTGCCGTCGATCGCGATGGCACTCGGAGCCACGACCTCGTAGCCGCCGTTCGTGTCGGGATGGGTCACCCGACCCGCGTGCATGACCTGGGCCACGATCCGGCCGCCCTCGTCATGGACCGCGTCGGTGACGCGCTTCCAGCCGGCCAGCTGATCGTCCTCGACGAGCCCGGGCTGACCCGGGAAGCCCTGTCCGGCATGGCTCGGGTAGGTACCCTCGCTGACGATCAGGCCGAGGGAGGCACGCTGGCGGTAGTGCTCGACGACGATATCGCCGGGCACGCCGGCGGAGCCCGAGCGGACGCGGGTCAGCGGCGCCATGACAACGCGGTTGGGGAGTTCCAGCGAGCCGAGGGTCAGGGGCGAGAAAAGCAACATGGGTTCCTACTTCCGGTGGTGTTCTACCGAAACGGAACCGGACCGCGGCACGTGCTATTCCGCATGTGTCAGGTGTCACACGAAGGAGCCCCGGACAGTGTCCGGGGCTCCGGGATACCTGCCGTTCCCGTGTCTACGTGGGGTCCGGCTCGTCCATCGCGCTCAGTGAGGAGCCGCCGCGATTGGCGGGATCGTCACTCCCGTCGGACTCGTCGTCCTCCATCATGCCGAAGTCCACATCGGCGGCGGCCTCGCCGACCCCGGGTTCCTCCGGCGGGATCTGTTCCTCCCCGTCCTCGTACCGCGCCTCCGCGGTCTCCGCGCGCAGCTGCTGATCACTCTGCTCGCCCTCCTCGCCGACCACCGGGACGCCGTCCTCCTCGGCGACGGACTCGTTCACTCCGGGTTCGTCCTGCAGGAGCGGATCCTCCTGCCAGTGGTCGGGATCGTTTTCGGCCGCGCCGCTGTAGGAGTCCGGGCGGCCGTCCAGGACCGGGTCGAGGGACTCCGGCTCGAGTGGGTCGACGGGCATGTCGGGCTCGTCACCCACGACTGTCAGTTCCTCGTCGGGAAGATTCTCGGTCATCTGCTCTGCCTTTCGTTGCGCTGCGCATCCTTCGATCATCAGCCTACGGACGGACGGGGCCGGGCGACACCTCGCGCTGTGGTCCGGCCCCGCGTGAGCCGGCTAGACGTGCTGGCGCCAGCTGTGCTGCGGGTCGTAGCCCAGGACGCGCCTGGCCTTGTCGATCGAGAGCAGTGTCTCGTACTCGCCGACAGCCCGGGTCAGGTCCACGCCGGGGAGGACCTCCCGCGCGAGCCCGTCGCTCGCACGGTCCATCACCGTGTCCGCGGCGGCGATGATGAAGCGATCGAAGCCGGGTGCGGCGTTCTCGAGCGCCCTCAGCACCGCCTGGGCGCCGTCGCGCCCGTCCACGTAACCCCACAGATTCCACTTGCGCTCCCGGGGATCGGCGCCGAAGGAGGGAAACTCGGCGTAGTCCTCCGGATCCATGACGTTGGAGAAGCGCAGGGACGTGATGCTCAGCTTCGGATCCCAGCGCGTCAGTTCGATCGCCAGCTGCTCCTCCAGGTGCTTCACGAGCGAGTAGGTGCTCTCGGGACGCGCCGGGTAGTCCTCGTCGACGGGGATGTACGGAGGAGGGGTGTCGAAGGGAAGGCCCAGGACGGTCTCGCTGGAGGCGTGGATGATGCGCTTGATACCGGCGCGCCTGCCGGCCTGGAAGACGTTGTAGGTCGCCGTCAGGTTGTTGTGGAAGGTCGCGGCATCGGCCTGGAGCCCGGGTGCCGGGATGGCGCCGAGATGGACGACGGCGTCGACCCCCGCGTGCCGGTCGTCCACGCCCAGGAGTGCGTCGAGCACCTGCCCGTAGTCCGTCAGGTCGATCCGGAGGAACCCGGGACCGCGCTCGCCGTGCTGGTCGAGCCCGAGGACCGTGTGCCCGGCCTCGCGCAGTCCGCGGACCACGCTGCGGCCCAGCTTCCCGCTCGAGCCGGTGACCGCGACGGTCAACGCGGTGTCCCGGCCCATCAGGCCGGGCGGCTTTCCGGAGACACTGTCCTGGCGACGTCAGTCTCGGCGAGACCTCCGATGGCGTCGTCGATCGCGTCCATGACGTCGGTGTCGAGCGTCACCCCTGCGGCGGCGGCGTTCGACGCCACCTGCTCCGGACGTGAGGCTCCGATGATCGCCGAGGCCACGTTCTTGTTCTGCAGGACCCAGGCGACGGCGAGCTGGGCCATCGTCAGCCCGACACCGTCGGCGATCGGGGACAGCTTCTGCACCCCGGTGAGGACGTCGTCGCCCATCCAGCGCTTGATCATGTCCGCGCCACCCTTGTCGTCCGAGGCGCGGGTTCCCTGCTCGGGCTGCTGCCCGGGCCTGTACTTGCCGGTCAGGACGCCCTGGGCCACCGGCGACCAGACGATCTGTGAGAGGCCGAGTTCCTCCGAGGTGGGTACCACCTCGCCCTCGATGACGCGCCACAGCATCGAATACTGGGGCTGGTTCGAGATCAGCTGGAACCCGAGCTCCTTCGCGAGTGCGTGTCCGTCGCGGATCTGCTGCGCGGTCCATTCACTGACCCCGATGTAGAGGGCCTTGCCCTGCCGGACCACGTCGGCGAAGGCCTGCATCGTTTCCTCGAGGGGAGTCTCGTGGTCGTAGCGGTGTGCCTGGTAGAGGTCCACGTACTCCGTCTGCAGCCGCTGCAGCGAACCGTCGATCGATTCCATGATGTGCTTGCGGGAGAGCCCTGCATCGTTGTGCCCCTTCGGCCCCGTGGGTCCCCACACCTTGGTGAAGATCTCCAGCGACTGGCGCCGCTCGCCCTTCAACGCCTCACCCAGGACCGTCTCCGCCACGGTGTTCGCGTAGACGTCCGCGGTGTCGAACGTGCTGATGCCCGCGTCGAGCGCTGCACGCACGCACTGGGTGGCGACGTCGTTCTCCACCTGCGAGCCGTGCGTTAGCCAGTTGCCGTAGGTGATCTCCGAGATCTTGAAGCCGCTGTGTCCGAGGTATCTGGTTTCCATGATTCCGATGCTAACCACCCGGCCGGAGTGAGTACAGATATTTCGTTTCTTGGGGCAACCTGTTGTCCGACCACGTGGTGATCGCTCCAACAGCTACACTTGGGCGCGTCCTTCGATAGCACCAGTGAATGAGGAATCTTGGCAGACTTCACGGCTCGTTTCGCCGATCCGGCGGAGCAGCGCGAGTGGGATTCGCTCGTCACGGACAACCCGGGCGGAGGCAATCTGCTCCAGTCGATGGCCTTCGCGGACGTGAAATCCCGGCACGGCTGGCGGCCACGGCTCGTGGTCCTCGACGGTCCGGGCTATACGAGCCACAATCTTGTGCTCGAGAAGAAGGTACCGCTGCTCGGGGCCCTCTGGTACCTCATCAAGGGTCCCGCGGTGAACGAGGTGGACCACGTGGCGCCGGCCACCCGCGCCGTCGCGGAGCTCGCGCGCCGTGAGGGGCACCGGCTCTTCGCCATCAAGGTGGAGCCGGACCTCCTCGACGGTCCCGCTGCACGCGAGACCCTGCGGGCGGCCGGGCTCGTGAAGACGTTCAATCTGCAGCCCAATGACAGCACGGCCCTCCTCGACACGACCGCGGAGCCCAACCAGCTGCTGCGCACTCTCCATTCCCGGGGCCGCAACGCCGTCCGGCGGGCCATCAGGGAGGGCGTCGAGGTCCAGCGGATGGAGCCCACGGAGGAGACCTTCCGTGCCATGTACGCCCTGATGTCCCACATCGAGGACCGCTCCGCTGCCCGCATGCGGTCCTTCGAGTACTACAGCCGTTTCTGGCAGAACTTCGTCGACGCAGGCCAGGGACGCTTCTATTTCGTCCACGAGGACGGCGAGCCCTCGGTGGGTGCCTTCGTCATCAACTACGGTTCGAAGGGCACGTACAAGGACGGCGGGTCGAAGCCGGGCCGGCGGCAGTACGGCGACTCCCACCTGGTGCAGTGGACGGCGATCACCGAGCTCAAGGAGGAGTTCGGGATCGTCGAGTACGATTTCTGCGGAACGCCCCCCGCGGATCAGCTGAAGGACAAGGATCACCCCCACCACGGGCTGGGCCTGTTCAAGACGAGCTTCTCGAAGACCGTCACGGACTTCGTGGGGTGCTACGACCTCGTGGTCAGTGCCTGGCGGTACCGCGTGTGGAATCTCGTCGCCGAACGGGTGGTCCGCCAGGTGTACTGGCGCCGCACGCACCAACCGTTCTACTGAGGAAAACCCCGCGGAGCACCGCGATGATCGAAAGGCGGCTGTGAAAGACGGTCCCACGCCGGCGGACGGCCGATCGCCTTCCACCAACCCCTCACCGGTCGCAGAGTCCCTGCCCGTGATCCAGCGACCGTTCGACCCCTCCGAGGGCGAGAAGAAACGTTTCGCCACGGGCAAGGGGCCGAGGGGAGGAAGGGCAGCGAGCAGCGGCGCCGAGGGCCGGACCGTCGCGTCGCCCCCGGGTCGACCGTCGGCAGCCCCCAGGGTCCAGCGCCAGAAGCGTTCGAAGCAGCCCGTCACGCGACCGACGGACGCCCTGCCGACCACACCGCACAGCGTCCCCGCCTCGGGAAAGTCCAATGCCGCCGCGCGGAGCGTCCTGCGCCGCCTGGTCCAGGGCGAGGACCCGCCCACCCAGGCGATGAGCATCGTGGAGCGACTGGCAGGGAGCCCCTATGCCAATCCCACCATCCAGGTGGCTGGGCCCGATGCAAGCGCACGGAAAGCCCTCGATCTCGCCCTCGATCTCGCCGAGGCCATGTTCCGGTTCGGTGCGGGCGCACTCGAGGTGGAGACCAGCATCATCGCTGTCACCGCTGCCTTTGGCCTCGACGACATCGAGGTGGATATCACGAACCAGTCGGTGGTGATCAACTACTCAAGCAAGGACCAGACCCCGACGACGGTCCTGAGGGTGGTCCGGTCCTGGACGAACAACTACGCAGGACTGACGAACATCCATCGCCTCGTGTCCGACATCGTCGACGGCGGTGTGTCCCGGACCGAGGCTGCGCAGCGCCTCGACGACATCCTGCGCCGACCCAAGCCCTTCTCCCGCTGGATGGTCACGGCTGCCTTCGGCACCTTCTCGGCGGCGATCGTCGGGCTCATCGGCGGGTCGCCGATGGGATCGCTCATCGGCTTCGCCAGCTGCATCCTCATCGATCTGGTGAGTCGCAAGCTCGGGGAATGGCGGGTTCCGGAGTTCTTCTCCGTGGCGACTTCCGCCGCCATCGTCACGCTGATCGCCATGCTCGTCTGGTGGCTGCAGGTGCCCATCGCCCCGGCCTTCGTCGTTGTTGGCGGGATCCTGCTACTCCTGCCGACCGGCAGACTCGTTTCGGCGACCCAGGATGCCATCAACGGCTTTCCCGTCACCGCGGCCGGCAGGTATCTCTCGGCGATCCTCGTCTTCGCCGCGCTGGTGTCGGGCATCGCCGTCGCGCTGGTCGCTGGATCGGCTGTGGGCGTGCCGGAGCTCGAGGTGCTCGAGTCGGACGGGACACAGTATCCGTGGCCGGTGGCGGCAATCTTCGTCTTCGTCGCGGTGGCGATGATCTGCGTCGCCGAGCAGACAGCCATGAGCCTGGTCATCCCCACCGCGATGGTGGCGGTGGCCGGCTATCTCCTGCTCCTCGGCGCCACGGCTGCAGGGGCGGGCTACCGGCTCGCCCCGGTGCTCGCCGCCGTCCTGATCGGAGGCCTTGCACGCGTGGTCGCCCTCCGCATGCACGCGACGCAGCTCGTGGTCGCGGTGCCCGCCGTCCTCTTCCTGTACCCGGGGCTCACAGTCTTCCGTTCGATGTACGACCTCACGATCGAGGCGGGAGTGGTCTCGACCGGCGTCGTGGGGCTCTTCAACGCTTCGACGGTGGTGCTGGCGATCGCTGCTGGGGTAGTGCTCGGAGACAACCTCGCCAGACCGTTCACGAGGAAACTCAGCTCGGACGAACGGCAGCGCAACCGGCGCCGTTAGGGCTCTGGTGACGGTGACGGTGGAGATCAGGTCGGGTTCGTGGTCCGGGCCCAGTCGATCGGTGCGGCGCCCTGCTGCACCAGTAGCTCGTTGGTGCGGCTGAAGGGCCGCGAGCCGAAGAACCCGCGGGACGCCGAGAGCGGACTGGGGTGCGCCGACTCGACCGTGGGGGTGGAGCCCAGCAGGGGCTTCAGCCGGAGCGCGTCCCTGCCCCACAGGATGCCCACGAGCGGACCGCCCCGGGCCACGAGAGCCCTGATCGCAGCGTCAGTGACCTCCTCCCAGCCGATCCCGCGGTGCGAGGCGGCCTCACCGGCACGGACCGTCAGGACCCGGTTCAGCAGCAGGACGCCCTGGCCGGTCCATCCGGAGAGATCTCCGGTCGCCGGGGAAGCGACCCCGAGATCCGTGGCCAGCTCCCGGTAGATGTTCGCCAGGCTCCGCGGCACGGGGCGTGTGGCAGGGGCCACCGCGAAGCTCAGCCCCACGGCGTGCCCGACCGTCGGATACGGATCCTGTCCCACGATCACCACCCGCACACTGTCCAGGGGAGTCTCGAAGGCCCGCAGGATCCGTCGGGCCTCGGGCAGGATCCGGGCGCCGCGGTCGAGATCAGCGGCGAGGGAGGCTGCGAGTCGGTGGAGCACGGGCTCCACGGGCTCGAGCCCGGCGGCCCAGTCCGACGGAACGAGCTCCCCGATCCGGGCCGGTGCCGCGAAGGCGAAGGTGGACTCGCTGGGGGACCGCGGACCGACCGGCGAGGGCTCCGGTGGAGTCGGGGGCAGATCGAAGAGGGCGTCGTCGTTCGTCATGGTCCCATTCTCGCCCGGCGCGGCCACCGCTCACCGAATGACATCCGTGTCATTCGGCATTACCATGGATACCTGTGTCAGCGGAAGGGGAGGCGGTCGTGGACGTGGTCGAACCACCGCGGAGCGGGGACGAAGCGCCTGCTGATCGGGGCGCCATGCTGGTCCTCGGTGACCGCGAGCAGCGGATGCTCGCCCTGGAGCGCGAATGGTGGAAGTACTCCGGCGCCAAGGAGCAGGCCATCCGCGAGCTGTTCACCATGTCGGCCACCCACTACTACCAGGTCCTCAACACCCTCATCGACACCGAAGCCGCGCTCGCACACGATCCGATGCTCGTGAAACGACTCAGGCGGCTGAGGTCCACCCGCCAGCAGGCACGCTCCGCGCGTCGCCTCGGCGCGGACATCTAGGGTGCCTTCCTCCGCGACCGACGGACGGGGCGACGACACGCGGGACGAGTTCGACGACGTCCCGGAGCGCTCCGGCCGCCAGGGTGTCCACCGGGACACCTTCGTCCCGTCGCGATCGGGCGTGCTGGGCCTCAGGATCACGGTCGGGGTCCTCCTCGTGCTCGTCATGGTGGCGGCTGCGCTCATCCTTCCCCGACTGGGTCTCTCCACCTCCGATCAGGCGTCCTCGACCCCCACCTCGCAGGAGGCGCCGTCGACCGCGGGGCCGTCGGCGCAGCCGTCTGCCGTGCCGACGGAGGTGGATCGCTCCGTCAGCGTGAATGTCCTGAACGGCACGGGCGTCCCGGATCTGGCGGGAACGGCCGCCGCGCGTCTGGCCGCGGCCGGATGGACGTCCGCCGTGCCCGGGAACTGGGCCGGGGCACCCCTCGACACCTCCGTGGTCTTCTACAGCGGCCAGGCGCAACGCGCGGCGGCGGAGGCGGTCGCGGAGGACCTCGGTATCGGGAGCCTCGTCGAGACTCCCGACGTCTCACCCGACATCTCCGCCGTGCTGGGCGCGGGCTTCGAGTAGCTCCGAGCAGGTTGCACTCACGGGGTGGGAGTGCTAATTATTGAGTTAGCACTCGTACGCGCAGACTGCTAAAGCTGTGCGTGCGGTGAAGCAGGCAAACCTCCGTGGTGGGGGTGGTGCATGGACGTGAAAGAGATCGTCCATCCGCTGCCCGGCCGTCGCGGGCACCACGCAGGCAAGCACTCAGATGCGCAGATGCAACCGTCCCCGAAAGGACCTACGCCACTATGGCCAAGATCATTTCTTTTGATGAAGAGGCCCGCCGCGGCCTCGAGCGTGGATTGAACATCCTCGCTGACGCCGTCAAGGTAACGCTCGGCCCGCGCGGCCGGAACGTGGTGCTCGAGAAGAAGTGGGGTGCCCCCACCATCACGAACGACGGCGTGTCCATCGCCAAGGAGATCGAACTCGACGATCCGTTCGAGAAGATCGGCGCCGAGCTCGTCAAGGAGGTCGCCAAGAAGACCGACGACGTCGCGGGCGACGGAACCACCACGGCCACCGTGCTCGCCCAGGCCCTCGTCAAGGAAGGCCTGCGCAACGTAGCGGCCGGAGCCGATCCCCTGAGCCTGAAGCGCGGCATCGAGAAGGCCGTCGCGGCCGTCACCGAGGAGCTCCTCAGCTCGGCCAAGGAGATCGAGACCAAGGAGCAGATCGCTGCGACCGCCTCCATCTCCGCGGGCGACAAGCAGATCGGTGACCTGATCGCCGAGGCCCTCGACAAGGTGGGCAAGGAAGGCGTCATCACGGTCGAGGAGTCGAACACGTTCGGCCTCGAGCTCGAGCTGACCGAGGGCATGCGCTTCGACAAGGGCTACATCTCCGGCTACTTCGTCACGGACGCCGAGCGTCAGGAGACCGTGCTCGAGGATCCGTACATCCTGATCGTCAACTCGAAGATCAGCAACGTGAAGGACCTCGTCGCCGTCCTCGAGAAGGTCATGCAGTCCGGCAAGCCGCTGCTGATCATCGCCGAGGACATCGAGGGCGAGGCCCTCGCGACCCTGGTGGTCAACAAGATTCGCGGCACGTTCAAGTCCGTCGCCGTGAAGGCACCGGGCTTCGGTGACCGTCGGAAGGCGCAGCTCGCCGACATCGCCATCCTCACCGGTGGCCAGGTCATCGCGGAGGAAGTGGGCCTCAAGCTCGAGACCGCCACCCTCGACCTGCTCGGCACGGCCCGCAAGGTCGTCGTGACGAAGGACGAGACCACGATCGTCGAGGGTGCCGGCGAAGCCGATGCCATCGCGGGCCGCGTGGCTCAGATCCGCGCCGAGATCGAGAACTCCGACTCGGACTACGATCGCGAGAAGCTGCAGGAGCGCCTCGCCAAGCTGGCCGGCGGTGTCGCGGTCATCAAGGCCGGCGCCGCGACGGAGGTGGAGCTCAAGGAGCGCAAGCACCGCATCGAGGACGCCGTCCGCAACGCGAAGGCCGCCGTCGAGGAAGGCATCGTCGCCGGTGGTGGCGTGGCCCTCATCCAGGCCGGCGCCAAGGCCTTCGCCACGCTGGAGCTCACGGGTGACGAGGCCACGGGTGCGAACATCGTGCGCGTCGCCATCGACGCGCCGCTCAAGCAGATCGCCTTCAACGCCGGCCTCGAGCCCGGCGTGGTGGTCGACAAGGTCCGCGGACTGCCCGCCGGTCACGGCCTGAACGCCGCCACCGGGGAGTACGAGGATCTGCTCGCGGCCGGCGTCAACGACCCCGTGAAGGTCACGCGCTCTGCCCTGCAGAACGCGGCGTCGATCGCCGGGCTGTTCCTCACCACGGAGGCCGTCGTGGCCGACAAGCCCGAGAAGGCTCCTGCCGGTGGCGGCGGGGGCGACGACATGGGCGGTATGGGCGGTATGGGCGGCTTCTAGTCCCCTCCCCGCAGCGCATGCTCTGACTGACAGGGGCGGCATTCCCGTGAGGGGTGCCGCCCCTGTCGTGTCTGCGACGGAGTCCCCGTTCAGCTCATGAACATCCGCGCATTGCTCTGCTCCGCGTCCGCGTACTGCTGCGTGGCGACGTTCAGGGCCTCGTTGATGCCGGTGAGCGACTCCTCCACCTGCTGCTGCGTGGCACGCCACTGCAGGATGAGCTGCTGGAAGTTCGAGGCCGCCTGCCCCGTCCACAGGCCCTCCAGCTCACGCAGGCCGGCCTGCATGGAGTTGACCTCGGCCTGCAGCCGCGAGATGGTCCCCTGGACCTGGCTGCTCTTGGCCGCCAGGCTGTCGGTGTCTACGTTGAAGAATGCCATGCTGGACTCCTGTGTTCTAGCGCTTCGTTGACCTCCCCGACGCTAGCCGTCCGCGCCACCCGCTCAGTGGTCGTCCTCGCTCTTGTGGACAACCGGAGCCACTTCGGGCGGTCGTGGCGCAGTGTTGCCGGGGGCGCTGCCGCCGATGTCGGCAGCGGAGTGTTCGGGAGGTGCATGGGGCAGCCGGACCGAGAGGCACGCACCCTCACCCGCGGTGTCCTCCAGGCGCACCGTGCCGTGGTGCTGCGCTACGAGCGCCGCGACGATGGCCAGGCCCAGACCGGTGCCGCCCGTCTGGCGGTCACGCGACGAATCGGCACGGTAGAAGCGTTCGAAGACCCGTGCGGCGTCCTCCGCGGAGATACCGGGGCCGTGGTCGCGGACCTGGAGGACCGCGTGGCTGCCCCCGTGCGGGGCGGCCTCCACCCCGACCGCGATCTCGATGGGGGAGCCCTCGGGTGTGTAGCGCAGGGCGTTGGTCATGAGGTTCGCGATCACCTGGCGGAGGCGGGCCTCGTCGCCGGTTGTCGGCGCGGACGCCGGGGCGCCGCCGTCGAGCCCGATCACGGTGATGGAGCGGTCCTGGGCGGTCGCCCGCGCGTCGAATGCCGCGTCGTAGCCGAGCACCCGCAGATCCACCGGCTCCGCCTCGAGGGGGCGTTGTTCGTCGATCCGGGCCAGGGTCAGCAGATCCTCGACCAGCCGGCCCATCCGGATGGCTTCGCTCTCGATCCTGCCCATCGCCGCACCGATGTCCTCGTCATTCTGCAGGGCGCCGTGCCGATAGAGCTCCGAGTACCCGCGGATGGTGACCAGGGGCGTGCGGAGCTCGTGCGAGGCGTCCGCGACGAACCGGCGCATCTTCGCCTCCGAGGCCGTCCGCGCGGCGAAGGCGCGCTCGATGTGTGCGAGCATCGCGTTGAGGGACCGTGAGAGCCGTCCGATCTCCGTGGTGGGACGCTCGACGGCGACACGGCGGGTCAGATCCCCGCCGGCGATGGCGGCAGCCGTCCGCTCCACCCTGGCCAGCGGGGCGAACTGCCGGGTCACGGCGATGAACGCGATACCCGACGCGAGAGCGGTGGTGACCAGCCCCGCCGTGAAGATGATCTCGGTGGCCTCCTGCAGGGACTCGTTGACGGTGTTCAGGCGGGTCGCGATGACCAGATAGCCCTCGTTGTTCGAGAAGGTCAGGGTGGTCGCCCGCCACTCCTGGGCATCGGGTCCCTCGCCGGGCAGCGTGACACCGGCGCCGTTGAGTTCCGCGATCCGGTCGATGGTCAGACCCGAGAGATCGGGGACATCGGTGGCGTCCGCCAGCTGATTGGCCCGGTACGGGGTCCCGTCGCTGTCCAGCACGGCGGCGTAGTACCGCAGCGCGACGCCTTCCGCGGGTTCCTGCTGGGAGAAGAGGCTCCGCGCCACGTCCTGCGCGTTGTTCCGGAGGTCGACGTCCACCCGGTCCACCAGTCCGTTGCGCAGCAGCGACACCGTTGCCAGCCCGGTGATGCCCACCGTGACGATCATGAGGAGCATGATGATCGCGACCAGCTGCGAGCGCAGCGAAGCCGCGTTCCAGCGCGTGGTCAAGGGGATCGCGCTACCGCTTGTCGGCGGTACGGAGCAGGTATCCCACGCCGCGTTTGGTCTGGATGAGGGCGACGGCGTCGGAGCTCCGGTCGATCTTCCGGCGCAGGTAGGAGATGTAGGACTCCACGATCGAGGCGTCGCCGTTGAAGTCGTACTCCCAGACATGGTCCAGGATCTGCGCCTTGGACAGCACCCGGTTCGGGTTCAGCATGAGGTAGCGCAGCAGCTTGAACTCCGTGGGGGACAGATCGATGGTCTCGCCCCCGCGCCGCACCTCGTGGGCGTCGTCGTCGAGTTCGAGGTCGTCCACACGGATCACGGAGTCGTCATCCTCGAGGGGATGCGTGCGGCGGAGGACGGCGCGGATGCGCGCCACCACCTCGTCGAGGCTGAAGGGCTTGGTGACGTAGTCGTCACCACCGACCGTCAGGCCCGTCACTTTGTCCTCCGTGTCGTCACGAGCGGTCAGGAAGACCACGGGGAAGTGCCGGCCGGCAGCCCGCAGGCGGCGCGTGACGGTGAACCCGTCCATGTCCGGCAGCATGACATCGAGCACGGCGAGATCCGGGTTGTGGGTCTCCGCGGCGGCGAGTGCATCCCGGCCGTTTCCCGCGGCGACGACGTCGAAGCCGGCGAAGCGCAGGGAGGTGGAGAGGAGCTCTCGGATATTCGGTTCGTCGTCGACGACCAGCAGCTTCGCTTCGGGGCCAGTTTTCTTCACAGCACCAGTATCCGCGATCGCGCTGTGAACCAGCTGATCCGTTGCTGGGAGGAGGCTGGTCACTCCCTGGGCTTGATGTCCTCGACCCCGGCCGCGTCGAGGATCCGGTAGGCATAGCCCTGCTCCGCGAGGAAGCGCTGGCGGCGTGCAGCGAACTCCTGGTCGAGGGTGTCCCGCGCCACGACGGTGTAGAACCTGGCGGCCCGCCCATCGGCCTTGGGTCGCAGCAGCCTGCCGAGGCGCTGTGCCTCCTCCTGGCGGGACCCGAAGGAGCCCGAGACCTGGATGGCGACGGCGGCCTCGGGGAGATCGATCGAGAAGTTCGCCACCTTGGACACCACGAGGACGTGGATCTCGCCGGTCCGGAACGCGTCGAAGAGCCGCTGGCGTTCTTTGACGGACGTCTCGCCCTTGATCACGGGGGCATCGAGCCGACCCGCGAGATCGTCGAGCTGGTCGATGTACTGCCCGATCACGAGCAGCTGCTCCCCACGGTGCGCCGCGACGAGCTTCTCCACTACGGCGGACTTCGTGTCCGACGTCGCGCACAGACGGTACTTGTCGGCGTCGTCGGCCATGGCGTAGGCCACGCGCTCGTCCCGCGGCAGGTCCACCCTCACCTCCACGCAGTCCGCCGGGGCTATGTAGCCCTGCGCCTCGATGTCCTTCCACGGCGCGTCATAGCGTTTGGGACCGATGAGCGAGAACACCTCGCCCTCGCGGCCGTCCTCGCGGACGAGCGTGGCGGTCAGCCCGAGCCGGCGCCTGGCCTGCAGATCGGCGGTCATCTTGAAGATGGGGGCGGGCAGCAGATGTACCTCGTCGTACACGATGAGGCCCCAGTCGTTGGCGTCCAGGAGTTCGAGGTGCGGGTACAGGCCGCCGCGCCTGGTGGTGAGCACCTGGTAGGTGGCGATCGTGACGGGTCTGATCTCCTTGACCGCACCGGAGTACTCGCCGATCTCGTCCTCCGTCAGCGAGGTCCGTTTGAGCAGTTCCTGCTTCCACTGCCGGGCAGAGACGGTGTTGGTGACGAGGATCAGCGTGGTGGTCTGGCTCGTGGCCATCGCCGCGGCGCCGACGAGTGTCTTGCCCGCCCCGCACGGCAGGACGACGACGCCGGAGCCACCCGACCAGAAGTTCTCGACGGCGAGCTGCTGGTACGGGCGCAGTCCCCACCCGTCCTCGTTCAGCGCTATCGGGTGGGGACGTCCGTCCACGTACCCGGCGAGATCCTCGGCGGGCCAGCCGAGCTTGAGCAGGAGTTGTTTGAGGGCCCCGCGCTGCGAGGAGTGGACCACGACGGTCTCGCCGTCGATCCGCGGACCGAGCAGGGGCTGGATCTTCTTCGCGTGCAGTACCTCCTCGAGGACCGGGTAGTCGGTGGTCCGCAGGACCAGGCCGTGCTGCGGGTCCTTCTCGAGGCGGAGCCGACCGTACCGGGACATGGTGTCCTCGATGTCGATCAGCAGGGCATGCGGCACCGGGAAGCGCGAGTAGGTCAGGAGCGTGTCGAGGACGTGCTCGGCATCCAGGCCGGCGGCGCGGGCGTTCCACAGGCCCAGCGGGGTGAGGCGGTAGCTGTGCACGTGCTCCGGCGCACGTTCGAGCTCGGCGAAGGCCGCGATCGCGTGGCGTGCCTCGGTGGCCTGCTCGTGGTCGACCTCGAGCAGGATGGTCTTGTCGCTCTGGACGATCAATGGTCCGTCAACCATCAGCGGGGCTCCCTTCGAGGATCTCGACATCCATGATGCGGTGCACGGAGACCACCTTCTCCACCTGGCGCTCCGGATCGAACACCCGGAGGCGGCCGCCCGAGACGGAGAGGGGCACCAAAACCTGTCGCTCATGATGGCCCCCGCTGTCGGCTGTCCCGAGACTGATGCGGCTCCTCGAGCGGATGGCCGAGCGCAGTGTCTCCAAACCCAGCAGGGTCTCGCTGGCCGCTCGCGCGTCGCTGCCGGGAGAAGCTGTGGCCGAGCGCAGCGCGGTGATCTGTGCCGAGATCTCCTCCTCGGCGACGGACCACGGGTTCAGCCGGGACCGCAGCCGCATCGCCGGGGTGCCCGCACCGGGGGTGTCCTCGCGTGGCACGGTGGTCCGGGCCACGGTGGGGCCAGCGACCGTATCGTTCGCCGGGGTGAACCCGAGATTCCGCAGGAGTGCGGTGAGCTCCTGGGGCGAGGCGGGCGAGACGAGGACCGTGGGGGCCACCTGCACGATTCCCAGGACGAGGGAGCGCGGATCCGCCAGCACCGTGGCGGCGACGGCGTCGTCCTCCGTGCGGAGGTAACTGCCGGCGCGGCCCACGCGCAGGCCCCCGTACCGGGCGGCGGTGTCCTCGACGAGATAGGTGAGGGCCTGGGGGATCTGCGTGGCGGAGTGCGTGGACAGGAAGGCGAGGATCGTCGAGGCGTCGTCGCCGCCGTCCAGGGCCGCACGGACCGAGTCGGCGGAGAATCGGTAGGTGGTGGCCGGTCCTTGCCCCTCGGGCGTGGCCATCCGCCGGAGTCCGCGGGCAACCTCCGGCTGCAGGTAGCCGGGCGCCACGGCGGTGAGGTCGGCCTGCAGGACCACGTGGGCCACGGGGGCGGGCAGCGCGTCGCGGACGCTGCGGGCGGCGTCGTCGAATCGGTCCTCGGCCACGAGCCGCCCTGCCTCCGTGAGCGCACCGCCCCCGGTGAGCCCGAGGAATGCCGCTTCGACGAGCATGCCCGGCAGTAGGCGCTCGAAGCGGCGGTGCAGGCGCGGCTGGTACCAGGAGGCCAGTGCAAGGACCGATGGACCGGTGAGGACCGGCGACGCTCCGTCCGGGGGGCCCGCTCCGGTCAGTTCGGCCGCGACCGTGAGGAGCCGCCGGCGTACCATCGGCGCATCGGGGCGTGATGCCTCGGCCGCGAGGGCGTTGACCGAGGCGCCGTCGGGCAGCCGGGACCCGACGAGCGCCGGTGCGCGGTCCACGGCGAGCCATCCCTCGACGAGGAGCACCCACTGGGCGTCGCGGTCGAGTGATTCCCATGTGTCGAGGCGGGAGGCCTTCCACCGCGAGTCGTCGGGGTCCAGCGTGATGAGCCCCACGGCGGCCACGAGTTCCAGCAGCCAGGGGGTCTCGCCCTCTTCCGCGCGCAGTACCTCACGGACGCGGCGGAGCTCACGCACACCCACACCGCCCGAGCGCAGGGTCGCGACAGGGGTGGCGGCGATCGCGTGGAGGAGTGCCGTCACCAGGCGGAGCGTCTCGGCCATGGTCCCGAAGGCGGCATTGTCCCGCAGGCTCGCCCGCGTGGTCGCCTCGACGGCGAGCGGACGATCCGTTGCCAGGGCAGCCACGACGGCGTGGCCGCGGAGGGCCGTTCCGACCTCGCGCGGCAACTCCACGTGGAGTGCGTCGAGGGAGGCGAGCAGGCAGCGGTCCAGCAGCCAGCGGACCGCGGGGGAGGCGTCGTCGCCCGGGCCGATCGAGCCCACCGGGTTGTCCCGCAGCCGGTCGAGCAGGGCCACGGTGCCGGTCGGGGCCCCGGCCAGGAGGCGGGCCCAGCCCTCCGGGTCGGCGATCACGGCGTCGAGGGCGACGGCCGCGGCGGCCGGCGTCATCGCCTCACGGGCCCGCTCCGCGGCGACGAGGGCGACGGCCCCGATGAGTGCCGGCCCGTAGCGGGGAACGGCCCGGGCGAGGACGCCGAACGGTCTGCCGAGTCCGGCGGGATAGGGGCCGAGGGCCTCCGCCATCGCGCCGACGGGCTGGAAGCCGTCCTCGGCGGACCCGGTGCACAGTGCGCGGTGCACGAGTTCGTGGAGGATCTCCTGGAGGTCCTCCACGGTGTACACGCGGATCGCCCGCTCGAGCCCGCGCTGTGGGACGGGACCGTCCATGTCCAGGACGGTCAGCGCCTCGAGCACCTGGAGCTGGGGTCGGGTGATGTTCTCGAGCGCGCGCTGCAGGCTGACGCGGGTGGATGCCCGGGCGGCGAGCGCGGCAAAATCGGGGACCGGGGGAAGGACGAGGTCGGGCCGGACCGTCAGGAGACGGCGCAGGTCGTCGTCGCTCCGGCCGCCCAGGTCTTCGGCTAGTGCTCGGATCGCGGACATCCCCCCAAGAATACCGGTCGTGACCGACACGACCGGTCCGGTGCGCGACGGATCCATCCGGTCCGCACGCGATGCTACGAGTCGACGAGACCCTCCAGGCGCTCATGCAGCGGCGCATCCTGGAGCCCCACAGGGGAACCGCTGTCCGGTGGGACGACCGCAGGAACCGCCGACTCCTGCTGCATGATCCGCGCGCTGTCGCCCAGCCACATGTCGAGACCCGCCGCGGGAACCGGCCTGGACATGAAGTAGCCCTGGGCGAGATCGCACCCGTAGTCGCCGAGAGCGCGATAGGTCTCGGTGTCCTCCACTCCTTCGGCCGTCATCTCGAGCCCGAGGCTGTGCGCCAGATCGATGGTGGAGACCACCAGCGCCGTGGCGCGGGTGTCACTCATCATCGAGAGGATGAAGGACTTGTCCAGCTTCAGTTCGTCGATGGGCAGTTCCCGCAGGTACGACAGCGAGCTGTAGCCCTTCCCGAAGTCGTCGACCGCGATCCGGACACCCATCTGGCGGAGCATCCGGAGATTCGCAGCGGCCCGGCTGCGATCCGAGATGAGGACGTCCTCCGTGATCTTGATGACCAGGATGCTCGGATCAAGCGCGCGGCTCGAGGTCATGTCCAGGATCTGTGCCGGCAGCCCGGCATCCATGATCGAGCTGGCCGGCAGATTGACCGCCACGGGGAGCGGTCTGCCCCGGAGGGACCATACGGCGGCCTGATCCAGCGCCTGGTCCAGCACCACGTCCGTGAGGGCCGGCATGAGCCCGGCCTCGTCGAAGCGGCCCAGGAAGGAATCCGGTTGCAGGAGGCCCAGCACCGGGTGCTCCCAACGGACCAGCGCCTCGACCCCGCACACCCTGCCGTCGGCAAGACCGATCTTCGGCTGGTAGTGCAGGATGAGCTGATGATCGGTCAGTGCCTCGTTCAGCGCCTGGACGGTATGGAACTCGCCCCGGGCGTTGTTTCCCCCACCGTCGGAGTACACCGCGTATCCGGTGTGCTCGCTCTTCGCCGCGTACATCGCGATATCGGCCTTGCGCAGCAGTGAACTCAGGTCCTGCCCTTGGGCGGGGTAGCACGAGATGCCGATACTGGCGCAGATGTGGATGGTGACGCCGCCGAGATCGTACGGTGCGGCGAGGGCGGCCCGGATGCCCAGCGCGGCAGCCTGGGCGTGCTCGCTGTCGCACTGGTCGAGGTGCATGACGAACTCGTCGCCACCCATGCGTGTGAGCAGATCGAGGGGCCCTACCTGGGCGGTCAGGCGGGCTGCGACCTGCTGCAGGAGCTGGTCCCCCTTGTCGTGTCCCAGTCCGTCATTGATCTCCTTGAACTTGTCGAGATCGAGGAGAAGGACTGCGCTGGGCAGCTCGGTGTTGACCGCCAGTCTGCGCGGGAAGTCCGCGTAGAGCGCCCGACGGTTCGGGATGCCCGTCAGCTCGTCGGTTCTCGCGTGGTGATTGACCTGTGCCAGCAGGACGCGCTGGAAAAATGCCAGGGGCAGCGCAGCGAGGGCGACGGTCGAGCCCGCCAGGATGACGGCGAGGGCCACGACCGGGCGCTGGGAGGCTACGACGAGGACGATCAGACCAGCCGCCGTCGCCACCTGGGGAACAGCCTGTGCAGGGACGATAGCGTGGAGATCGGGCCGATGTTCCACCGGATTTCTCTGGGTGATCGTCCACGCGCTGATGAGGGCCAGTCCTATCGCCCAGCCTGCGTCCAGCGGCGCACCCATGACGTAGACGTTCTCGATCTCCTGGAACGCGTAGGCGATGTCCGCGCTCGCCAGGGCGAGGATTCCCAGGATCAGCAGCGCCCACTGCCTACCGAGCACCCCTCCGGCTGTGGCCGTCGTTCCGGTGAGACTGATGATGAGCAGCACATCCATCACCGGGTAGGAGACTCCGACGATCGCGGTGAGTGTAAGTGGGCCGTCGAAGGCCGACTTCACGACGGGGTCCAGCAGCAGGGTCAGGATCGCCGCTGCGCCCAGCGAGCCGATCACACTGTCGAGCAGGGCTGGCCGGGTCAGGTAGAGGGCGCGGGCACGTGCGGCCAGGATCACCGCCACCAGCATCAGGACGTAGAAGCACAGGTAGCCTACATCGGCCGGCGATGGCAGGGGGACGTCCCGGCCTGCCGCGGATTCGAGCACGTAGTAGGTGTCGGCGAACGCCCAGCACAGGAGTGCGGTTGCCACCAGCATGAGATCCGGACGCCCCCCTCGGGTGACACCCACAACCGACCACGCGACGAGGGCCGGGACCCACGTGGTGAGCAGGCCCAGGACGCCGTCGAGCCAGAGGTTGTAGGCGTCCGAGCTGCGGAGGAGGACGCCGGCCAGGTAGGCAACGACGACGGCTGCCAGGACCACAGGTAACAGGCGCATGATGGGCTCATCGGATCCAGTACCCAGTGGCGATGCGGCCTCCGGGCCCCTCATCGCCCGTCCCCGAGGGCGGGAACGCCTGGGCTCCCGGGGACGCCGGGAGGCTCGGGTCCGCGACCATCGCTGAACAGGGTGGTGTTCACGGGGGTGCTCCTCGGTTCGGCCTGGGCTCACCCGGGACTATCGACCGGCGGGGCCCGGCCGTAATGCACCATGAGTACTCCGGCGGTGACGGCTCAGGATCTCCGGCGACCGAGGGCTGCTTTCACGACGAGAGCGGCCATCAGGAGGAAGGCGACGGGCAGGAAGAAATAGCTGGCGAGGACGAAGCCCGGCCAGACGGTCCATCCGAGGAAGGCCGAGACGAGGATCGCCGCCAGGGACACGAGGCCGAGCACCGCGAGGGAGACGGCGAGGATCATGAGCACGGGTAGGCCGCGGGGGGCGGATCCCGCGGGCACACCCGACCGTCCCCCTCCGGGTTCGGGACGGTGGGTGTCGGAAGCGTGGGAGTCGGAGGCATGGTCGTCGGGAGTCATGGCCGTCCAGACTACTGGAGCCACGATAGGGCGGCAGCGGGACAACCTATATCCTAGGAGGCAGGGAATCCCGGAGGCGTGAGCGCCTGTGCGCCAGGCGGTGCCATCGACCCGGGACCGACACCGCGGGCGCCGGCCGCCCGGAACAGTTGAGAAAGGTTAACACCGTGCCTATCGGCAAAGTGAAGTGGTTCGACGCGGACAAGGGCTTCGGATTCCTGACCGCCGACGACGGCAAGGAGGTTTTCCTGCACGCCTCGGCGCTTCCCGCCGGACTCAGTGAGGTCAAGGTGGGGACCAAACTGGAGTTCGGCGTCGCCGACGGGCGTCGCGGCCTGCAGGCCCTGTCCGCGCGCGTCGTCGAGCAGGCGCCATCGGTGGCGAAGAACACCCGCAAGGACGCCGAGGACATGGCCGTCATCACGGAGGACCTCATCAAACTCCTGGACGCCGTGTCCAACGGACTGCGGAAGGGCCGCTATCCCGAGAGGGCGCAGGCGGCCAAGGTCGCCGCTGTGCTGCGGGCGGTCGCCGACGACCTCGACGCGTAGGCTTCGATCATGATGCCCAGTGAGCTGCAGACGCCCGACGGAACCGGATCCGCGCCGCCGGAGCAGGTACCCATGATCGATACCGCCAAGCGGAAACCACGGTCTCCGCGCCGCATCCCGAAGTCCGACGCCGTCCTCGAGGCAGCCGTCGACCGGGCGCTCCAGGGGATCCTCGAGATCGCCCCGGAAGCGCAGGTGGGACGGCATGTGTCGGCCGTGGTCGACGGGGAGCGGCTCGTCACCCACCGGTTCGAGGCATTCCTCCCCGGGTACGGCGGCTGGCAGTGGTATGCGAGCCTGGCGCGCGTGCCACGTGGCAAGGACGTGAGCGTGTGCGAGGTGGGGCTGCTGCCCTCCGAGACCTCGCTCCGCGCACCCGAGTGGCTGCCGTGGTCGGAACGGGTCCGTCCCGAGGACCACGAGACGGAGGATGCACCGGCCGCACCGGCCGCACCGGCCACCGAGGTGGTGCCGGGGGCGGAGGACGACGGCGCGGAGCAGCCCCCCACTCCATGAGCGCCCCGGGGTGTCGCGCCCGAGCGCGAGCATGAACACCTTCAGGTCACTCGAGCTCCACAACTACAGGCTCTGGTTCATCGGGGCGCTGATCTCCAACGTGGGCACCTGGATGCAGCGGACCGCACAGGACTGGCTCGTCTACGACATCCTCACCGAGCAGAACGCCTCGGCCCTCGGGATCGTCCTTGCGCTCCAACTGGGCCCGCAGCTGGTCATCGCGCCGTGGGCCGGCCTGATCGCGGACACTGTGGACAGGCGCCGGCTGCTCGCGGTAACGCAGGTCGCCATGGCGCTGCTGGGCGTGGGCCTGGGGGTCATGGTCCTCCTCGACATCGCCGTGCTGTGGCACGTCTACGCCTTCGCCCTGGCGCTCGGTATCGTCTCGGCCTTCGATGCCCCCGCCCGCCAGGCCTTCGTCTCCGAACTGGTGCGTGAGGACTACCTGCCCAACGCTGTGGCCCTGAACAGCGCCTCCTTCAACGGCGCCCGCCTGATCGGGCCCGCCATCGCGGGTCTGCTCACGGCGGGTGTGGGTCCGGGGTGGGTGTTCATCATCAATGCCCTGACGTTCGGCGCCATGGTGTGGGTGCTGGTGGTCATGCGCACGTCCGAACTGAACGAGCAGCCGTTCTCCGCCCCCGGGAAGGGCCGGATCCGCGCGGGCTTCCGCTACGTGAGGCGCCGGCCGGACATCATGATGGTGCTGCTGGCCATCTTCATCGTCGGCACCTTCGGGCTGAACTTCGCGGTCTACATTGCCGCGATGGCCCGTACGGAGTTCGGCCAGGGGGCCGGGGCCTTCGGGGTGCTGTCCTCCGTGATGGCCGTGGGATCGATCGCCGGTGCCCTGCTGTCGGCGCGACGTGAACGCGCCCGGCTCCGCTTCGTCTTCGGCGCCTCCGCAGCCTTCGGACTTGCCTGCATCCTGGCTGCCCTCGCCCCGACCCTGTGGCTCTTCGGCCTGGCACTGGTCCCCGTGGGCCTCTTCGCCCTCACGCTCATGACGAGCGCCAACGCCTACGTGCAGACGACCACGGAACCGGCCATGCGCGGGCGCGTCATGTCGCTGTACTTCGCCATCTTCCTCGGCGGCACGCCACTCGGTGCGCCGGTGGTGGGGTGGGTCTCCGACATGTTCGGGCCCCGCTGGAGCCTGGGTGTCGCAGCCGCGTCCGGTCTGATCGCCGCGGGCGCCGGGCTCTTCTGGGCCTGGAAATACCACGACGCCAGGCTGCACTTCGACCGTTCGGCGCCCCGCCGGCTGCGTCTCGACCTCGGTACCGACCCTGTGGACGGCGCGCCCTAGAACACCGGCACGCTCAGAGGAGGGTGCCGACCACGTGGTCGATGCACGCCAGGAGCGCAGAGACGTCGTCGGGCTCGATGGCCACGAACGTGGCGAAACGGAGCTGGTTGCGCCCGAGCTTGCGGTAGGGCTCGACGTCCACGATCCCGTTCTCACGCAGGATCGCCGCGATGCGGGCCGCGTCCACCGAGGCTGCGAAGTCGATGGTGACGATCACATCGGAGCGGTCGTCCGGCCGGGAGACGAAGGGACTCGCGATGGGGGAGGCCTCCGCCCAGCTGTAGATCCGGTTCGCGGAGTCCGCGGTCCGGGCCGAGGCGAACGCCAGGCCCCCCTGCGCCTCGAGCCACTGGAGCTGGGCGTCGAGCAGCACGAGGGTGGACAGCGCGGGGGTGTTGTAGGTCTGGTCGAGGCGCGAGTTGTCGATCGCGGTCTGGAGATTCAGGAAATCGGGGATCCAGCGCCCGCCGGCGTCGATGCGGGCGGCGCGTTCGAGGGCCGCGGGGGAGAAGAGCCCCAGCCAGAGTCCGCCGTCGGAGGCGAAGTTCTTCTGCGGGGCGAAGTAGTAGACGTCGGTCTCGGAGACGTCGACCTGGAGCCCACCTGCGGCGGAGGTTGCATCGATGAGGAGCAGGGCACCGTCATCGGCGCCCTGGACGCGCTTCACCGGAGCCGCGACCCCCGTGGAGGTCTCGTTCTGCGGCCAGGCGTAGCAGTCGATGCCGGCCTCGGCAATAGGCTCCGCACGCGTACCGGGTTCGGCGGTGATGACAGTGGAGGGCTCGAGGAACGGTGCCTTGGAGGTGGCCGCCGCGAACTTCGAGCCGAACTCACCGAACGAGAGGTGCTGGGCCCGGTGATCCACGAGGCCGAACGACGCCACGTCCCAGAACGCCGTCGAGCCGCCCACGCCGAGCACCACCTCGTAGCCCTCGGGAGCGTCGAAGAAGTTCCGCAGACCCTCACGGATGCGGCCCACGAGGCTCCGCACGGGTGCCTGTCGGTGCGAGGTACCGAGGAGCGAGGTGCCCGCCGCGACCAGGGCGTCGAGCTGCGCGCCGCGGATCTTCGAGGGCCCTGCGCCGAAGCGTCCGTCGGAGGGGAGGAGATGGCCGGGGATGCGGGGACGCTCGCTCATGGGTGCTCCAGCTGATCGACGGCAGGTGTCGTACCCATTCTGCCCCAGCTGATGCTGCGCTCCCCGCCGGGGCCCATGGACTAATCTTGGGAAGCGGGGCCCGAGCGCACGGTGACCGCCGTGGCACTCGCATCGGCATGAGGGGCTTCCAGCCGCGCACCCGCACAGCATCAAGGAGCTGAACCGCATGACGGACCTCATCGATACCACCGAGATGTACCTGCGGACCATCCTCGAGCTCGAGGAGGAGAACATCGTGGCCCTGCGTGCACGGATCGCCGAGCGGCTGCGCCATTCCGGCCCCACGGTGTCCCAGACCATCGGCCGCATGGAGCGCGACGGTCTTGTGGTGGTCTCCGGGGACCGGCATCTGGAGCTCACGGAGGCCGGGCGTGACCGCGCCACCGGCGTGATGCGCAAGCACCGCCTCGCGGAGCGGCTCCTGAGCGACGTGATCGGTCTCGACTGGGCCTACGTGCACGACGAGGCCTGTCGCTGGGAGCACGTCATGAGCGAGCGGGTGGAGCGCCGGCTCTACGAGTTGCTCGGCCAACCCTCCGAGTCGCCGTACGGCAATCCGATCCCGGGCCTCGAGGCGATCGGCGGCACGGAGTCCGGACTGTTCACCGACGGCGTGGTCACCCTCGTCGCAGCGCTGGGCCTTCGCGGGCCCGGGGAGTACGTCACCCTGGTGCGCCTCGCCGAGCCCATCCAGGTGGATCCCGAGCTGCTCACGCAACTCGACGAGGGCGGTCTGCGACCAGGAGCGCGCCTGACGCTCGAGGCGGTGGGCGAGTACGTCTCCGTCCGGGTCCCGGGCGTCGAGGGAGCGCTCGAGCTGCCGCCCGAGGTGGCCTCGCACATCTTCGTCTCGGTGCCCGAGTAGCCGGTACAGCACCCGACACAGCACCCGGCCGCGGGACACGCAGCTGGACACGCACCTGAGGCGGACGCTTCCGATTAGCCGAGGGCGGGTCTCCGGTTTACCCTTGCACTGTCAATCCGAAGCACTTGTCCCCATCCCGGGATGGCACCCGGCTACGGGGCGCAGGTCGGCAACGAGGCCAACGCATGCGCACTCTTGTTCTGAATGCAGGGTATGAACCACTGGCGGTCGTCACGTTCCGCCGGGCGCTGGTGCTTGTGCTCACGGGGAAGGCGAGTGTCATCGCGGAGGACGAGGAGCCCGTCGTCGGCCCCACCGAGACACTCGGCAGGCCGTCGGTGATCCTCCTCAACCGCTACGTGAAGATCCCGTACCGGCACGAGGTGATGGCCACGAGGCGCGGGGTGCTGCGCCGCGACGACCACGTCTGCGCCTACTGCGGGAAGAGTGCGTCGACGATCGACCATGTGATGCCGCGCTGCCGGGGCGGCGGCGATACCTGGGAGAACCTCGTGGCGTGCTGCCTGCCATGCAACAGCGCGAAGGGCGACCGGACGCTGGGCAGCCTCGGATGGCAGCTGCGGATCAGGCCGCTCCCTCCCCGCGGCCCGCAGTGGCAGATCCGCGAGCTGGAGAGACCGGCGCCCCAGTGGAGTGCATTCCTCTCGGAGTACGCGGCGTGAGCGCCGCCCCACCCGACTTCGACGCGATCGTCCTGGCAGGTGGACGCTCCTCCCGCCTCGGGGGCCTGCCCAAGGCGGGTCTCGTGTTCGGGGGGCGAACCCTGCTGGAACGGACGTGTGCGGCGCTGGCCGGTGCACGCCGGCTGGTCGTCGTGGGGCCGGACCCGGACGGCGGGCAGCTGGCAGCGCTCGCAGGGGCGCCGTCGTTCGTGCGGGAGGAACCGGCTTTCGCCGGGCCGGCGGCGGCCGTCGTCGCCGGTCTCGGGACCATCACCGATCCTGCGCCGTGGTGCGCCGTCGTGGCCTGCGACATGCCCCGCGTGGACGAGCTCGTCCCCCTGCTGCTCGCGGCGGCGGAGGTGGAGGGCGGAACCTCGGTCATGGCGGTGGAGGGCGGGCGCGACCAACCGCTCGCCGCGCTCTACCGCAGCGCGGACCTCGCCCACGCGATCGACGCCCTCCTCGCCCACGGCGCCGTCGAGAACCTGTCGATGCGCAGCCTCCTTGCTAGTGTGAGGACCAGAGAAGTCCCGGTTCCCCCGGGCGTGACGCACGACGTCGACACCTTCAGCGATGCTCGCCGGCTGGGAGTCGACGTTCCCTGAGACTGCCCGGAGGGCCCGATGGATGATCGCCAGAAGCTGCTGCACGACTGGACCGAGGGACTGCTCGCAGCCCTCGAACTCGAGGGGACCGAGGTGGACATCGACGCCGTGCTCGGGCTGGCGGGCAGGGCGGCGCACTCGGTGGTGCGGCCGGCGGCCCCGCTGACGACCTTCGTGGTCGGCTACGCGGCGGGCCTCGCCGTCGGGAGCGGCCAGGCCGAGGAGCAGGTGGCCATGCGGTCGGCGTCCGCGGTGGCCGATGCCCTCTGCGCCGATGCCGCGGCAGACGGGAGTGCCGAATGAGCGAGGCCCTCGATGTCCGGAACGTCGCCTGGGACAGGGCGAGGCAGCTTGCACACAGTGCTGCCCGCGCCCTGCCCTTCCAGACGGTCAATCTGGCAGATGCCCTCGGTCAGACCCTCGCCGAACCCGTCCACGCACTCCAGGCCATCCCGCACTACGCATCGTCCGCGATGGACGGCTGGGCAGTGCGGGGGGAGCCGCCGTGGACGCTCGTGAGTCCGGCGGCACCCGAGGAACACCACCGCGGCAGGCCCGCGCCGCACGCCGACTCCGGCGAGGTGTCGCTGGCCCCCGGGGAGGCGACGTTCATCCTCACGGGAGGCGTGGTACCCAGCGACACCGAGGGGATCCTGCGGACCGAGCACGGGCTCGTCCGCGGTGACGTGCTCGACCGCAACGAGGACGCCCGGTCCGGCGAGCCGTCTCCGCGGGAGCACATCAGACCGGCGGGGGAGGAGGCCGAGGAGGGCTCCGAGGCCATCCGCGCCGGCGTGGTGCTCAATCCCGCGCAGATCGCGCTCGCAGCCGTCTGCGGCCACGACACCCTCGCCGTACTCCGGCCCCCGCGGGTCTCCCTGCTCATGACCGGCGACGAGGTGATCGACCAGGGACTGCCGCACGCGGGCCAGGTGCGTGACACCTTCGGACCCCAGTTGCCGGGCTTCGTCTCGATGCTCGGCGGCCACGTGGACGTCGCGGGCCGCGCGAAGGACGACCTCGAGGACGTCATCGCGGCCATCAGCGCCGAGCCGACCGACGAGTTCTCGCTGGCCCGGGCCTCCGGCGACGTCCTGATCACCACGGGCGGTACGGGCAGCTCCTCCGCCGACCACATCCGCCGGGCGCTGACGGAACTCGGAGCCGAGCTGATCATCGACGGCATAGCCATGCGCCCCGGCCACCCGACCCTGCTGGCACGACTGCAGGACGGCCGTTTCCTCGTCGGGCTGCCCGGCAACCCGCTCGCAGCGATGATGGCCATGCTCACGGTGGCCGGGCCCCTCATCGCAGGGCTGCGGGGTTCTGCGCCGGCAGAACCGTCCACGGTCGTGACCGGCGAGGCCTTCGAGCCGCTTCCCGGCCGCAGTCGGCTCGTGCCGTTCCGGTCGGTGAACGGACGGGCTGTGCCGAGCACGCACCAGCGATCCGGCATGCTCCGCGGCCTGGCCGGGGCCGATGGCGTCATGGTGGTCCCGGCGGACGGCTGCGTGGAGGGCGACGAGGTGGCGGCGCTGTCCCTGCCGTGGGTGACGGGCTAGGCCGCGACCACCTTGATGGTCGCGTACTGCTTCGATGCCTCGAAGGCGGCCGGATCCCCTTGTTCCCGGGCGTCCGCCTCGTAGGTCAGGATGCCGTAGGTCCGTGCTTCGAGGTCCGGTCCGACAGTGATCATGAGGCTGTAGTTCCCGGCGGCGTCGGCGATGGCCGTCTGGTCGTCCATGACGAAGGAGTCGGTGCGGTAGTAGCCCATCGAGACGATGACCTGCTGGCCGGGTTCGTACCCGCTACCGACGATGGTGAACGCTCCCCCTTGCGGGATCGACGTACTCGGACCACCGAAGTCCGGCGTCGTCGGAACGACGACACCCCCCGGCGCAGCCGGCACCGCGGGCACTGCCGGAGTCTGCTCGACGGGGGCCGTCGGAGCGGGTGAAGGCGCGGGGGTCGTCGGTACGGGGGTCGTCGGCGCGGCAGTCGTCGGTACGGGTGACGGCGCGGGGGTCGTCGGCGCCGGTGACGGTGCAGCAGGGGTGGTCGACGACGCCGCGCCGGAGGTCGGGGTGCTGGAGGACGCCGCGCTCGAGGACGGGGTGGTCGACGACGCCGCGCCGGAGGCCGACGCGCCGGAGGACTGCGGATCGGCTTCGGATGAGGCGCCAGGGGTGTTCGAGCACCCTGCGAGGAGTGTGGCGATGGTCGCGATGGCGACGACGGAGGGCAGCGTGCGCACGATGAGGCTTCCTGGGTGGGAGGAGCGGTGGACGTCGGAGAACAGTCGAGCACGAGTACCGCACCGCATCCCCCGCATCGGACACTACTGGTCACGGGCGCCCTCTACCCTCCGGACTGCCGGCTTCGTTGGCAAACCGTTATCCACCGGCAGCGCGGGCCCTGCCGGCGTCGTCCACCCGCCGCGCCTCCACCCCCATCCCCGCCTCCATAGCCGCCCGGATCATCCGGATCGTCGGTGGTGCACGCGGTCAACTAATCTTGGACGCAGGGCCGATGGTTGGGCCGGACGAAGGAGTAGGCATGAACAGGGTCACGCAGCGACGGCGCATCACGAAGTTCCGTATCGGAGGGCAGACAGGGCGGCGCGAGGATGTCCTGGCAGGGGAGGAGCCCCTGGAGATCCGACTCGGTGGCCGCGCCTTCACGGTGACCATGCGGACCCCCGGGGACGATTTCGACCTCGTCGCGGGGTTCCTCGTCTCGGAGGGCGTGATCTGGGAACCGGGCCAGCTGCCGAGCCTGCGCTACTGCGCCGGGGTGGACGACGACGGGCAGCAGACCTTCAACGTGGTGGAGGCCCAGTTGCGCCCCGGGGTGGAACTCCCCGACACCGCCATGGAGCGCCACGTCTACACCTCGAGCTCGTGCGGTATCTGCGGGACGGCGTCGATCGACGCGGTCCGGAAGTCCTCCCGTTTCGATCTCGCCGTCGACTCCGCGCAGACCGACCTGGGCGTCCTGGCCGGGCTGCCCGATCGCCTGCGGGAGAGCCAGAAGCTGTTCGACCGGACCGGTGGCGTGCACGCGGCGGGCCTCTTCACGCGCGAGGGCGAACTCCTGTGCCTGCGCGAGGACGTGGGACGCCACAACGCCGTGGACAAGGTGGTGGGCTGGGCCCTGCGCGAGGGGATGCTGCCGCTGCGCGGGACCATCCTCCAGGTCTCGGGCCGGGCGTCCTTCGAACTCGTGCAGAAGGCACAGCTCGCCGGCATCCCCGTGCTGGCGGCCGTCAGCGCGCCATCGTCGCTGGCCGCGGATCTCGCGGACGATTCGGGCCTCACGCTGGTGGGCTTCAGCCGCGGGGCGTCGCTCAACTGCTACTCGCACCCCGACCGCATCGCCGCCTGATGTACTTGCCAGGGCGGGTGTAACGCGGGTGGACGGTGGTTCTCCGCCGAACGCGCCGCCCAAGTATTCCACGACCCGTCGAGCCGCCGAGTACGTATCATGGTGGTGAATGGGTGGTGGCGGTCTGCAACCACGGACACCGTTCCAGTCGAGCGAAGGAGTACTCCGTGTCACGCGAAGCGAATCTTGAGGCGCAGGAAAAGATGGGCGAACTCATTGTCAGCGGCCAGCTCGATCGGCTCGGAGAAGTGTTTGCAGAGGACGTCGTCGATCACGACCCTGCGCCCGGCCAGGAGCCGGGTGTCGAGGGGATCAAGGGCTTCTGGCACACCTTCCGCACTGCATTCCCGGACGTGAATCTCGAGCCGCAGACGATTGTGGCCGATGAAGAGAATGTCGCCGTCGTGCTGACTGTGTCCGGCACGCACCAGGGTGCGTTCATGGGTCTGGAGCCATCGGGTAGGAAATTCTCGGTCCGTGGCGTTCAGGTAGGACGGTTCGAAGACGGCAAGCTGGTGGAGCGCTGGGGAACTACGGATGAAGCGACATTGCTCAGCCAGATTCGCGGTGAAGCCCAGGCATGAGCGGTGGATGGGTCACGTGGTGGTCAGGCAGTAGCCTGCTCCTCACGCGGTCCAGGTCATCGAGAACATTTCGCTCGCAGCCCGAGCCGCGGCGGGTACCGGACGATCTCTTCCACGGTGGTTCTAGAAGGGGTTGAGCAGGCGGTCCACGAAGCGCCGCGTGCGCTCGTGGTGGGGAGCGCGCAGCACCTGGTCCGGGTGACCGTGCTCCACGACCACACCCCCGTCCATGAAGACCACCTCGTCGGCGACCTCCCGGGCGAAGGCCAGTTCGTGGGTGACGATCACCATGGTCCACTTCTCCTCGGCGAGCTCCTTGATGACCGTCAGAACCTCTCCGACGAGTTCCGGGTCGAGAGCGGAGGTCGGTTCGTCGAACAGGAGCAGATCGGGCTGCAGCGCCAGCGCCCGGACGATGCCGACGCGCTGCTGCTGTCCACCCGAGAGATTGAACGGGTGATCGTCGCGCTTGTCGGCGAGGCCCACGCGTGCCAGGAGCCGCTCCGCGTCCGCTATCGCCTCACGACGGGGGCGCTTCTGTACCTTGACAGGGCCCTCGATGACGTTCTCGAGGACCGTCATGTGCGGGAAGAGATTGTAGGTCTGGAACACCATGGCACTGCGGTCCCGTAGCGCCAGCGCATCCTTCTTCGAGACCTTCGGGCCGAAGTCGATCGCGGGCCCGCCACGGAAGGCCACCGTGCCGCCGTCGGGCGTCTCCAGGCCATTGAGGCAGCGCAATACCGTGGTCTTCCCGGATCCGGAGGGACCCACGAGCGCCACCACCTGCCCGCTGTCGATGCGCAGATCGATGGACTTCAGGACCTGGTTACCGCCGAAGGACTTCTGCAGTGCGGTGGCTCTCAGGAGTGGGTCAGCGGGCGACATAGCGGTCCAATCTCTTCTCGAGCGCGGACTGTCCGGTGGACAGGACGAGGCAGAAGACCCAGTAGATCGCCGCGGCCTCCATGTAGACGAGCATGAACTGCTGCGAGAAGGACGCGATCTGCTGTGCCTCGCGGAACAGTTCGCCCACGAGGATCAGCGAGGCGAGGGAGGTGTCCTTGACGAGGCTGATGAACGTGTTGGACAGCGGTGGAACGGAGACGCGGGCGGCCTGCGGCAGGATCACGCGGCGCAGTGTGAGGGCGCGCGACATGCCGATGGTGTGGCCGGCCTCCCACTGGCCCTTCGGCACGGACAGGATCGCGGCCCGCAGGATCTCGGCGGCGTAGCCCGCGACATTGAGCGAGAACGCGATGATGGCGCTCGGCCACGGATCGATGGTCACGCCGAGGGAGGGGAGTCCGTAGAAGATCACGAACAGCTGCACCAGCAGGGGAGTGCCCCGGATGACCGAGACGTAGAAGCGGGCGATCGCCGAGAGGACGGGCTGCCCGCTGATGCGCATGAGGGCGATCACCAGTGCCAGCAGCAGCCCGAGCGCGAAGGATGCGAGCGCCAGCGGGATGGTGGCGGTCAGGCCGCCGGAGAGCATGGGCCAGAAGGAGGAGCGCAGCAGGTCCCAGTCCATCAGTCAGTTCCTCCGGGTCCGCCGACGCCGCTGCCTCCTCCCGCCCCCATGGTCACTCGCTGACGTCGGAGCCGAAGTACTTCTGCGAGATCTCCGCGAGCGTGCCGTCGGCGCGCAACTCGTCGAGCGCCGTGTCGATCGCGTCGACGAGCTCTGTGCTGCCCTTCCGGACGGCGACGGCGCTCATCGAGTTCTCCTCCGTGGTGGCCGCGATCTTGATGCCCTCGTTGCCATTGGTCTTCTGGTAGTCGAGGTAGGTCAGTTCGTCGTTGATCGTGGCATCGACGCGGCCCTGCTCGAGGAGCGTGACGGACTGCGCCCACCCCTCCACGGGCTCCACGTTCGCACCGCTCTCGTTCGCGAGCGTGTTCCAGTTGCTCGTGAGGGACTGCGCGGTGGTCTTGCCGTCCAGATCCTCGAAGGAGGAGATGTCCTCGTTGTCGGAGCGCGTGACGATCACGCCGGAGCTGACGGTGTAGGGCTCGGAGAAGTCGTAGGCCTCCTTGCGCTCATCCGTCATGGTGACCTGATTGGCGATCACGTCGAAGCGGCCCGCCTCCAGCCCGGCGAAGATCGCATCCCACTGCGTCTCCTCGAACTCGGCCTCCACGCCCATCCTTGCCGCGACGGCATCGATCACCTCGACGTCGTACCCGGTCAGGTCCCCGCTGCCGTCCTCGTGGAAGCTGAAGGGCCGGTAGGTGCCCTCCGTGCCGACGGTCAGTACTCCGGCGTCCTGGATCTCCTGGAGCGTGGTGGGACCGGCGGAGCCGGAGGCGCCGCCGGCATCGGGCGAATCGGCGCCGTCCGAGCAACCCGCGAGGGCCAGTGTGAGTGCCGCCGCGGCACCGAGGACGGACAGGCGGTGGGTCATGGGGATCAATCCTTCTCGTGGTGATCGGACGTTGAACACTACTGAAGGCAACACCGCACCACCTACTTATTGTTCCGCAGTGTTGCGCGCGGCTGCCAGACTTGTGGGGAGCACGATCGTGCGCACCACCGGGAGGAATCACCATGTCCATGGAAGGCGCAGCCTGGAGCTCGCTGTACAAGATCTCGACGGCGAAGGACGGCAGGCACGGCTTCTCGCGGGAATCGGTGCGGCGCATCCTCACCTTCGCCGTGCCGTACCGGACCATGCTGATCCTGTTCATCGTCCTGTCCATCGCCGGTGCCTTCCTGGCCGTGGCGACGCCGGTGCTCGCCGGTCAGGTGGTGGACGTCATCGTGGCCGAGGGCGAGGTGCGCACCATCGTCTGGCTCGCCGTCGTCATCGCCCTCGTCGCGGTGGCCGACGCCGGGGTGTCCCTGGTGACCCGCTGGTACTCCGCGCGGATCGGTGAGGGCGTGATCCTCGATCTCCGTACGGCGGTCTTCAACCACGTGCAGAAGATGCCGATCGCATTCTTCACCCGCACCCGTACCGGCGCTCTGGTGAGTCGGCTGAACAACGACGTCATCGGCGCGCAGCAGGCCTTCAGCGGCACGCTGTCGGGCGTGGTCACGAACATCGTGGCCCTGGCCCTGACACTGATCGTCATGCTCGGCACCTCCTGGCTGGTGACCGTCCTCGCCGTGATCATGCTGCCCATCTTCCTGATCCCCGCACGCCGCATGGGCAGCCGTCTCGCCGCGCTCCGCCGCGAGGCAGCGGATCACAACTCCGCGATGAGCACGCAGATGACCGAGCGCTTCTCCGCGCCGGGCGCCACGCTGGTCAAGCTCTTCGGCCGACCCGACGAGGAGGCCGAGGAGTTCCGGCTCCGCGCCTCACGCGTCCGGGACATCGGGGTGCGGACCGCCATGCTGCAGTTCGTCTTCTTCACCGCCCTGATGCTCGTCTCGGCACTCGCGCTGGCCCTGGTCTACGGCCTGGGCGGCTTCCTGGCGCTCGCCGGCCAGCTCGACACGGGCGAGGTGGTCACGCTCGCCCTGCTGCTCACGCGCCTCTACGCACCCCTGACGAGCCTGGCGAACGCCCGCGTGGAGATCATGAGCGCGATCGTCAGTTTCGAGCGTGTCTTCGAGGTCCTCGATCTCGAGCCGCTCATCCAGGAGAAGCCGGACGCCGGCACGGTGCCCGCCGGGCCGGTGTCCGTGGAGTTCGACGACGTCCGGTTCGCCTATCCGTCGGCGGACAAGGTCTCCCTGGCCTCCCTCGAGGAGGTCTCGACGCTCGACACCCGCGGCGGGGAGGAAGTGCTCCACGGGGTGTCCTTCCGGATCGAGCCCGGCCAGACCGTGGCACTCGTGGGTACCTCGGGTGCGGGCAAGTCGACGATCGCCCAGCTGGTGGCCCGGCTGTACGACGTCGACACCGGCGCCGTGCGACTCGGCGGGACGGACGTCCGGGACGTCACCTTCGCCTCCATGCGCCACTCCCTCGGGATGGTGACCCAGGACGGTCATCTGTTCCACGAGACCATCCTGTCCAATCTCCGGCTCGCCAGGCCGGAGGCCACCCTGGACGAGGTCTGGGATGCCGTCCGGCGTGCACGCCTCGAGCCGCTCCTGCGGTCCCTGCCGGACCAGCTGGACACCATGGTCGGCGAGCGCGGCTACCGGCTCTCGGGTGGTGAGCGCCAGCGCATGACGATCGCACGCCTGCTGCTCGCCCAGCCGCGCGTGGTGGTTCTCGACGAGGCGACGGCGGCCCTGGACTCGACGTCGGAGGCGGCCGTGCAGTCGGCGCTCAGCGCCGCCCTCGAAGGCCGCACGGCGATGGTCATCGCCCACCGGCTGTCCACGATCCGCAGCGCGGACATGATCCTGGTGGTGGAGGACGGGTCCATCGTGGAACGCGGAACGCACGACGAGCTCCTGGCCATGGGCGGCCGCTACGAGGAACTCCACCGGACGCAGTTCGCCGTGCAGAAGACCCTGGCCGCCAACGAGTAACCCGGAGACAGGTCAGGGATGGATCATCGATCCATCCCTGACCTGCTGTACCCGAAGTGCCCCTGGCCGGAATCGAACCGACGACCTTCCCTTTAGGAGAGGGACGCTCTATCCTACTGAGCTACAGAGGCTCGGACACGGTAGGGGTCCGTGTTCGGCGGTCCCAGCCTACCTGCTCCGCGCCGTGGTCCCCGCGCCGCCCCCGTCAGGCCCGTGGTGCACCATCCGGCGACGCCCGAAGACCGAGACGGCACCGCCCGCCAGGCTCACGAGGAGCAGTACCCACCGCAGTACGGTCAGGGTCGAGGCGAGCAGGACGTCGCCCGCCCCCGGTGAGGCCTGGGCCAGAACGGTGTCGATGGCGATGTTCTCCCACAGATCGGCCACCACGAACAGGAGCACCGGGGACCACAGCACCCAGCGGAGCCAGCGACGCGCGGTGTTGAGCTGGATGAGCAGGAGCCAGGCGAAGGCGAAGATCAGGGGGAAGAGGGTGCCCGCCGTCTTGTGCAGATAGCTCAGCTGACCGCGGGCGTCGTCGTCCATCGCCGCTCGCAGCCGCTCGACATACCCCACGTCGTAGCCGCCCACCATCATGTCCGGCATGGCCAGGCCGTCAGCAAGCTGGGTCATCTGCCCGAGGGCCAGCAGGTGGAAGTACCAGAAGAGGAACACGGAGGCGACGGCAGCGGCGATGATGACCAGGCTCCCGTTGGAGCGTTGTAGCTGCGGCGGTGCGTCCGGTGTCCGGGGTGGCGGAGTGCCGGTGAAATGCTTCCGCGCGATCTGTGCTCGTGTTCGTGCCACAGTCCCAGTATGAACGATCCACAAACAGGGACAGGGAATCCTGTGAGTCCGCTGTGAATCTAGTTTCAATTCAGTGACGCTTCCACTGAAATATCGTTTGTGTGATTGCGCTCACCTTCCGGGCGCGGTTCATTTAGGGAATGCTTCTAGCCTCTGCAGTACCCATGACCACTGCGACAGATGACGTCTCCTGGCTGGCCACCGTCGACGACGCCGTCAACACGGCGTTCGCCAAGCCCACCGAGATCTTCTCCAATATCGTGTTCTTCCCGATCACGATCGGCGGCGTCAGCTTTCCCGCCGTCGTGGCCTGGCTCGTCATCGCGGGCATCATCTTCACGATCTACTTCAAGGTCCCCCAGTTCCGCGGCCTCAAGGTGGGGTACGAGGTGGTCCGCGGGCGCTATTCCTCGAAGGACGATCCGGGCGAGGTACCTCACTTCCAGGCCCTCACCTCCGCGCTCTCAGGCACCGTGGGTCTCGGTAACATCGCCGGCGTCGGCGCGGCCATGGCCCTCGGTGGCCCGGGCGCCACATTCTGGATGATCTGCGCCGGCCTGATCGGCATGGCCACGAAGTTCGCGGAGTGCACGCTAGGGGTCAAGTACCGCCAGATCCACGAGGACGGCTCGGTCAGCGGTGGTCCCTTCAAGTACCTCCCCATCGCGTTCAGCAAGCTCGGGCGCATCCCGGCGAAGATCCTCACCGGCATCTTCGCGGTGGCGATCCTCGTCTTCGGTGTGGCCGGCGGCAATATGTTCCAGGCCAATCAGACCTTCGCCCAGGTGCAGAACGTCACGGGCGGCGAAGACGGCTTCCTCGGCAGCGCCGGCTCGGCCTTCATCTTCGGGATCGTCCTCGCCTTTCTGGTCGCCGTGGTCATCCTCGGTGGCATCAAGTCGATCGGGGCGACCACCTCGCGGCTTGTCCCTGCCATGGGCGGCGTCTACGTCCTCGCCTGCCTGTTCGTGATCATCGTCAACATCGACCAGGTCCCCGGGGCATTCGGCGCGATCATCACCGGGGCCTTCAATCCGCAGGGGATGGCTGGCGGCTTCCTCGGCGTCCTGATCGTCGGGTTCCAGCGGGCCTCCTTCTCGAACGAGGCCGGTGTGGGCTCGGCCGCCATTGCCCACTCTGCCGTGAAGACCCGCCGCCCCGTCAGCGAGGGCTTCGTGGCTTTGTACGAGCCGCTCGTGGACACGGTCCTGATCTGCACCATGACGGCCCTCGCGATCATCATCGCCGGTGCGCCGAGCCTCCAGGCGGGCATCGATCAGGTGCAGGGTGGTGGCGACACGCCCGACGGCGTGATCCTCACCTCGGACGCCTTCGCGACGGTCATCCCATGGTTCCCCATCATCCTCGCGATCGCCGTCGTCCTCTTCGCCTACTCCACACTCATCACCTGGTCCTACTACGGTCTCAAGGCCTGGGAGTTCCTGTTCGGTCGCGGCAAGACGGCGGAGATCAGCTACAAGATCATCTTCCTGTTCTTCACCGTCGCAGGGTGCGTCCTGACCTTCAGCCAGGTCATCAGCTTCGCCGACGCCGCCCTGTTCGTCTGCGCCTTCATCAATCTGCTCGGCGTGTACTTCCTGCTGCCGGTCATCAAGAAGGAGATGCGCGAGTACCTCGCTGACCGCAAGAGCGGCAAGCTGCTGATTCTCGGCATCGAGCGGGACGAGCTCCAGACCGAGAAGTAGCACCCGAGCCCGACAAGACCCGGACGCAGCGATGCCCCCGCCGGCCCACGGCGGGGGCATCGTCGCGTCACCGCACCCTCTCCTCACTCTCCGGCGGACTGTCGGGAGAACGGCCTAGACTCGAGACACCATGGACATGCTCTTCGATCCCTACGTCTCCCCACCCACGCCCGCCGAGAAGAAGCGCGCACGCGAGGCCGCCATGGCCGGCGGGACGCCGGTCGGACCCGCGTCGGGCGGGGGCCCGGCGCACGTACCCGCCGATGCAGGAGTGGACGAGCGCCGGGCGCAGGAACTCCTGCAGGGCCTGAACCCCCAGCAGGAGGAGGCCGTCAGGCACGGCGGCTCACCACTGCTGATCGTGGCCGGTGCGGGATCCGGCAAGACGCGCGTCCTGAGCCACCGGATCGCCTACCTGCTGGCTACGGGCCGCTCCCACCCCGGACAGATCCTCGCCATCACCTTCACGAACAAGGCGGCCGCCGAGATGCGCGAGCGCATCGAGGGCCTCATCGGCGACGTGGCCAAGCGCATGTGGATCTCCACCTTCCACTCCTCCTGCGTGCGCATCCTCCGCCGCGAGGCCGCGTCGGTGGGCCTGAACTCCAACTTCTCCATCTACGACTCCGCCGACACGCTGCGTCTCATCACGCTCGTGGCCAAGGGGCTGGATCTCGACCCCAAGAAGTTCGCCCCTAAAGCAATCCAGCACAAGATCTCCGCGCTGAAGAACGAGCTCGTCGACGAGGAGTCCTTCGCCTCGGACGCCGATCCCGCGGATCCGTTCGACCAGGCGGTCGCCGAGGTCTACTCCGGCTACGCGCAGCGCATGCGCCAGGCGAACGCCATGGACTTCGACGACCTGATCGCGCAGACGGTCTTCATGTTCCGTGCCTTCCCGGGGGTCGCGGACTACTACCGGCGCCGGTTCCGTCACGTCCTCGTGGACGAGTACCAGGACACCAACCACGCACAGTACGCCCTGGTCCGGGAGATCGTCGGCGTGCCGGGCGAGTCCACCGACGATCCCGCCGAGCTGACGGTGGTGGGCGACTCCGACCAGTCCATCTACGCCTTCCGCGGAGCCGACGTGCGCAACATCGTGGAGTTCGAGAACGACTACCCCAGCGCGCGCACCATCCTGCTCGAGCAGAACTACCGGTCCACGCAGAACATCCTCAGCGCGGCCAACGCCGTGATCTCCCGGAATCCGAACCGGCCGGAGAAGCGGCTGTGGACCGCGGAAGGCAGCGGCGAGAAGATCATCGGCTACGTGGGGGAGAACGAACACGAGGAAGCGCGCTTCATCTCGGAGGAGATCGACCGGCTGCAGGACGACGAGGCGGTCCGTCCGGGCGACGTCGCGATCTTCTACCGCACGAACGCGCAGTCGCGGTCCATCGAGGAGATCCTGCTGCGCGTGGGGCTGCCCTACAAGGTGGTCGGCGGCACGCGGTTCTACGAGCGCAAGGAGGTCAAGGACGCCCTCGCCTATCTGCGCGTCCTGGTCAACCAGGACGACGTCGTCAATCTCCGCCGCATCCTCAACGAGCCCAAGCGCGGCATCGGCGACCGCGCGGAGTACGCCGTCGCGGCCCTGGGGGAGCGCGAGCGGATCAGCTTCATGCAGGCACTGCGCCGCGCGCCCGAGGCGCCGGGCCTGGCCACCCGTTCGGTGAACGCCGTCGCGGGATTCGTGAAGCTCGTCGACGATCTCGCCGAGGTGGCCGCCGGATCCGGTGCCGCCGCGGCCCTCGAGGCCGTCCTGGAGCAGACCGGCTATCTCGAGCAGCTGCGCACCAGCAACGATCCCCAGGACGAGTCCCGCGTGGAGAACCTCGCAGAGCTCGTGGCCGTCCTCCGCGAGTTCGAACGGGACAACCCCGAGGGGACGCTCGGCGACTTCCTGGAGCAGGTCTCGCTCGTGGCCGATGCCGATCAGATCCCGGATGCACCGGACGGTTCGCAGGCCGAGGTGCAGCGGGCCGTGGAGGAAGCGCGGCGCCAGGGAGTGGTCACGCTCATGACGCTGCACACGGCCAAGGGGCTGGAGTTCCCCGTGGTGTTCCTGACCGGCATGGAACAGGGCATCTTCCCGCACCAGCGCTCGGCCACCGATCCCAAGGAACTCGCCGAGGAGCGGCGCCTGGCCTACGTCGGTCTCACCCGCGCCCGGCAGCGCCTCTACATCACGCGCTCCGAAGTGCGCAGCATGTGGGGCCAGAGCCAGTACAACCCCGAGAGCCAGTTCGTCGGCGAGATCCCGGCGGAACTGATCGACTGGAAGCGGGAGGGCGCCGCCAAGCCCGCCTGGACCACCGGCGGCAGCATCGGCGGGCCCCGGTTCAGCGGTTCGTACTGGGGTGCCGGCGGGGGAGGCTTCACCGGCGGGACGGCGCCGGCGAAGGCCATCGGCCGCGTCCAGCCGCAGAAGGAGGTTGTCTCCGTGGCCGTGGGGGACAAGGTCAACCACGCGAGCTTCGGCGACGGCACGGTGCTCTCGGTGGAGGGCGCCGGCGACAAGACCGTGGCGAAGGTCCGCTTCGACGTCGGCGAGAAGCGGCTGCTGCTGCGTTACGCCCCGCTGACGAAGGTGGCCTGATGGACGAACGACACGCGGTCGGGTCGCCGCCCACGGCCGCGGGACCTCAACGAACGGGAGGCGGATTTCTACGCCGGATAGAACTGTGGCCTTCCTCACCGAACCGCTAGTCTGTGAGAGGCCCCAGCGCCGGGAGGACTACAGTTCCCTCTTGTAAACCGACTTCGACGTAGAAGGACACGAGCTAAGTGGACCTGTTTGAATATCAGGCGCGCGATCTCTTTGAGGCACACGGCGTCCCCGTGCTCGCCGGCATCGTGGCGCACACCGCAGAAGAAGCGCAGGCAGCGGCCGAGAAGATCGGCGGCGTCGTCGTCGTCAAGGCCCAGGTCAAGGTGGGCGGTCGCGGCAAGGCCGGCGGGGTCAAGGTCGCCAAGACCCCCGAGGAGGCCCGTTCCTACGCCTCCGACATCCTCGGGATGGACATCAAGGGCCATACCGTCCAGCGGGTCATGATCGCCCAGGGTGCCGACATCGCCGAGGAGTACTACTTCTCCGTCCTGCTCGACAGGTCCAACCGCAACTACCTGGCCATGTGCTCCGTCGAGGGCGGCGTCGAGATCGAACAGCTCGCCGTCGAGCGCCCCGACGCCCTGGCCCGTGTCCCGATCGACGCCGGAACCGGGATCGACCAGGCGAAGGCCGAGGAGATCGTGGACGCCGCCGGCTTCGCCCCCGAGGTCCGCGACGGCGTCATCCACACCATCCTGAAGCTGTGGGACGTCTTCGTGAAGGAGGACGCCACGCTCGTGGAGGTCAACCCGCTCGTGAAGACCGGCGCTGGAGAGATCCTCGCCCTCGACGGCAAGGTCACCATCGACGAGAATGCCGGCTTCCGCCAGCCCGGCCATGCCGAGCTGGAGGACAAGGACGCCGCGGATCCGCTCGAGGCCAAGGCCAAGGAGAACGATCTCAACTACGTGAAGCTCGACGGCCAGGTGGGCATCATCGGCAACGGTGCCGGGCTCGTCATGTCCACGCTCGACGTCGTCGCCTACGCCGGTGAGGCGCACGGCGGCGTCCGGCCGGCCAACTTCCTCGACATCGGCGGTGGGGCCTCCTCCGAGGTCATGGCCGCCGGTCTCGACGTCATCCTGAACGACACCCAGGTCGAGAGCGTGTTCGTCAACGTCTTCGGCGGCATCACGGCATGCGACGCCGTCGCCAACGGGATCGTCAAGGCCCTCGAGATCCTCGGCGACGAGGCGAACAAGCCCCTCGTGGTCCGCCTCGACGGCAACAAGGTCGAGGAGGGCCGGCGCATCCTCGCCGAGGCGAACCATCCGCTGGTCACCCTCGCCGACACCATGGACGAAGGCGCCGACAAGGCCGCCGCGCTCGCCTACGGAAAGTAAAGGTTTCCCCATGTCTATCTATCTCAACAAGGACTCACGGGTCATCGTCCAGGGCATCACGGGCGGCGAGGGCACCAAGCACACCGCCCTCATGCTCAAGGCCGGCACCCAGGTGGTCGGCGGCGTGAACGCCCGCAAGGCGGGTACGTCCGTCACGCACGACGACGTCACCCTGCCCGTCTACGGCACGGTCGAGGAAGCCATGAAGGAGACCGGCGCCGACGTGTCGATCGTCTTCGTGCCGCCTGCCTTCACCAAGGACGCCGTGGTGGAGGCCATCGAGGCCGGGATCGGCCTCGTCGTCGTCATCACCGAGGGCGTACCCGTCCAGGACTCGGCGGAGTTCTGGGCACTCGCCCAGTCCAAGGTCGACGCCGACGGCAAGCAGGTCACGCGCATCATCGGCCCGAACTGCCCGGGCATCATCACGCCGGGCGAGTCCCTCGTGGGCATCACCCCTGCGAACATCACCGGCAAGGGCGGCGTGGGTCTTGTCTCGAAGTCGGGCACCCTGACCTACCAGATGATGTTCGAACTGCGCGATCTGGGCTTCTCCACGGCCATCGGAATCGGCGGCGACCCCGTGATCGGCACCACCCACATCGACGCCCTCGCGGCATTCGAGGCGGATCCCGAGACCAAGGCGATCGTGATGATCGGGGAGATCGGCGGCGACGCCGAGGAGCGCGCGGCCGAGTTCATCAAGGCGAACGTCACGAAACCCATGGTGGGCTACGTGGCCGGTTTCACCGCGCCCGAGGGCAAGACCATGGGCCACGCCGGTGCCATCGTCTCCGGCTCCGCGGGGACGGCGCAGGCCAAGAAGGAAGCACTCGAGGCCGCCGGCGTCAAGGTCGGCAAGACGCCGTCCGAGACCGCGAGCCTCCTCCGTGAGGTCTACGCAAGCCTCTGAGTGGACCTCCACCCGCACGGACCGAGAACAGCCTCCCCCACGGGGGAGGCTGTTCTTCTGCGTGCCCGGGCCGGTCGGGCGGGGGCGGCGTGACCGGGAACGACGTCGCCCCGCCCGGCACCGATGCGCGTACCCGGCGCGGAGCACTGCGGCGCATGACCTGGGTGGCGACCCTCGGCGGGCTGCTCTTCGGCTTCGACACGGGTGTCATCAACGGAGCACTGCCCTTCATGGCGGATGATCTTCGGCTCACCGCCCTCACGGAGGGGCTCGTGGCGAGCTCGCTGGTGCTCGGCGCCGCGTTCGGTGCCCTTGCCGGTGGCCGCCTCGCCGATGCCTTCGGCCGCAGGAGGATGATCCTCGTCCTGGCCGTGATCTTCCTGCTCGGAGCGCTGGGGTCCGCCCTCGCGCCCGATGTGACGGTCATGGTGATCGTCCGCTTCGTCCTCGGTCTGGCTGTGGGAGGGGCCTCGGTGATGGTGCCGATCTTCCTCGCGGAGGTGGCCCCGGCAGCCAGGCGCGGTCAGATCGTCACCCGCAACGAACTGATGATCGTGGCGGGGCAGCTGCTGGCCTTCAGCTCCAGCGCATTCCTCGGGAATGTCTTCGGGGACAGCCATGGGATCTGGCGCTGGATGCTCGTGCTCGCGACGCTGCCGGCGATCGGGCTCTGGATCGGGATGCACGTGGTCCCCGAGAGCCCGCGCTGGCTCGCAGCACACGGCGTCGCCGGGTCGGCGCTGCGGGTCCTGCAGACCCTGCGCCCACCCGAGGAGGCGCGTCGGGAGTACGAGGAGATCAGGCAGGCCGCGGCCGAGGACCGTCTGCGGGACAGGGCGTCCCTGCGCGACCTGCGTGAGCCCTGGCTCCGGAGGGTCCTCGTGGTCGGTCTCGGACTCGCGGTGATCCAGCAGATCACCGGCGTCAACGCGATCATGTACTACGGCACACAGATTCTCGTCGACGCCGGCTTCGGAACCCGGTCGGCCCTGACGGCGAACATCGCCAACGGCATCGTCTCCGTGGCCGCCACCTTCGTGGGCATCTGGCTGCTGGGCCGCGTGGGACGCCGCCCCATGCTGCTCGTGGGTCAGCTCGGAACGACGTCGGCCCTGTTCGGCATCGGTCTCGTGGCCCTGCTCGTCGAGGAGGGAGCGCTGCGGGGCTTCCTGGTCCTCGCGCTCACCGTGACCTTCCTGGCCTTCCAGCAGGGCTCCATCTCGCCGGTGACCTGGCTGATGCTCTCCGAGATCTTCCCCATGCGTGTGCGGGGACTCGGGATGGGCGCGGCGGTGTTCGTGCTCTGGATGGTCAACTTCACGGTGAGCCTCACCTTCCCCACCCTGGTCGACACGGTCGGCCTCTCGAGCACCTTCTTCGCCTTCGGCGTCCTCGGTATCGCAGCGATCGCCTTCGCCCGCCGGTACATCCCCGAGACACGGGGCAGAACCCTGGAGGAGCTGGAGGGCGGCTTCAGGGTCGCGGCCGGTCACTCACCGAGGTAGGGTCGCGCCCCCACGGCTTGTACTGTCGGGAGGGGACATCGATTCCATCAGGCAAAGCTTCGAGGAGAGACCATGCGCGCCACCATCATCCACGGACCCGGCGATATCCGCGTCGAGGACCGGGACTACCCGGAGATCGTCCGCTCCACCGACGCGGTCGTCAGAGTCACCGCGTCCTGCGTCTGCGGGTCCGATCTGTGGCCGTACCGCGGTGTCCGGCCCACCAAGGAGCCCAAGGCGATCGGGCACGAGTTCATCGGCGTCGTGGAATCCGTCGGTGCCGACGTCCGCGACGTGAGTGTCGGTGACTTCGTGATCGCGCCGTTCGTGGACAGCTGCGGCACCTGCCCCCAGTGCCTCAACGGAGTCACCGTGGCCTGCGACCACCTCACCGGATGGGGTAGCACCGACGAGCACGGCCACTACGTGCAGGGAGCCCAGGGCGAGGCCGTGCGCGTCCCGCAGGCGGACGGGACACTGCGCGTCGTCGACGGCGTCACCGAGCCGGACGACGCCCTCACGGCAAGCCTGCTCACCCTCTCGGACGTCATGTCGACGGGCCATCACGCCGCCGTCTCGGCGAACGTGGGACCGGGCCGCACCGTCGTCGTCGTGGGGGACGGCGCCGTGGGCCTGTGCGGGGTGCTGGCCGCGAAGCGTCTCGGCGCCGAGCGCATCATCGCCATGTCCCGCCACGAGGACCGCCAGGCGCTGGCCCGTGAGTTCGGCGCCACGGACATCGTGGCCGAGCGCGGGGACGAGGGCGTGGAGATGGTCCGCGAACTGCTCGGCGGTGTCCTCGCCGACTCCGTGCTCGAGTGCGTGGGGACCAAGGAGTCCATGGACCAGGCGCTGCGCAGCACCCGACCCGGCGGAAATCTGGGCTTCGTCGGGGTCCCCGCCGGCGGACCCGAGCTGCCCGTCGGCTATCTCTTCGCGAAGAACATCACCGTGGGCGGCGGCATGGCACCCGCCCACACGTACATCCCGGAACTGCTGAAGGACGTCCTCGACGGGACGATCAACCCCGGGCTGGTCTTCGACGTCGTGATGCCCCTCGGGGACGCAGCCGAGGCGTACCGGGCGATGGACGAGCGGCGTGCCATCAAGGTGCTGCTGAAGCCCTGATCCCCGGACGGTTCACCCGGAAGTGCGCGGGCAGCGTCGGCGTGGACAATGAGGGTATGACCACTGCTCCCGCTCCAGACCCGGCCTATCTCATCTCGCGCGAGCGGCTCATCAAGGCCCCTGCCGAGCGGATCTTCGAGGTCCTCGCCCGCCCCGCCCTGCACAGCGTGATCGACGGCTCCGGAACGGTGCGGGGCGAGCAGCCCAATGGCCCCGAGCGCCTCTCGCTCGGTGCGCGGTTCGGTATGGAGATGCGGATCGGTGCCCCCTACCGGATCCTCAACCGGGTGACCGAGTTCGAGGAGGGCCGCCGGATCGCCTGGCGGCACTTCTCCGCGCACGTGTGGCGCTACACCCTGGAACCCCGCGGCGATTCCACGCTCGTGCGCGAGGAGTGGGACGGGCGGGCGGTGCCGTGGAGGATCGCCTTCCGGCTCGCGGGCTTCACGCGCCGTCATCCCGCGAGCATCGAGGCCACCCTCGCGAAGCTCGAGGACCACGTGCTACAGGAGCAGCGTCGGGGCTGAGCCGCGCGGTCGGGACCTCAGGCGACGGTGGTGCCGAAGAGCAGCCCGAGCAGGTAGGTGACCGCTGCGGCTCCCAACCCGATCCCCAGCTGGCGCAGCGCGAGGCGCAGCGGAGAGGCTCCGGAGAGGAGCGCGACGACGGCCCCCGTGGACAGGAGGGCCAGTCCCACCAGGACGCACGCCAGGACCACGGCGGTGACGCCATCGAGTCCCAGCAGATAGGGGAGCACGGGGATGATCGCCCCGGTGGCGAAGAAACAGAAGCTGGAGGCCGCGGCCCCGAGGCCGGTGCCGACAGACTCGTACTCCGGCAGATCCTCCTCCGGCCGCAGCGAGAAGCTCGGATCGCAGTCGCAGTCCGCCATGCCCAGCCGCTCGGCCGCCCTGTGCTCGGCGGCGGCCGGCGTCATGCCGCGCGCCCGGTAGACCAGCACCAGCTCATTGGCCGCGATGTCCAGCTGCTTCGCAGCGGTGAGGGTGATCTGCGTGGGGCGCGACGCCGAGAGCAGCTCGCGCTGGGAGCGAACGGAGACGTACTCACCGGCTCCCATCGACAGCGCTCCCGCCAGCAGACCGGCCAGCCCACTGAAGAGGATGAACGCGGGGGACACCCCCGTGGCCCCGATCCCGATGACCAGCGCGAGATTGCTCACCAGGCCGTCGTTCGCGCCGAACACGGCCGCCCGGAAGTTGCCCGAGAGCCTGGTGCGCCCGCGCGTCGCCAGACCTCGCACCACCTCCTCGTGGATCTGTTCGTCGGCCACCATGGCGTCCGTCGCGGAGGGATCGGCAGCATAGGGGGAGCGGCCCTCGGCCCGCTGGGCCAGGGCGAGGACGAAGACGGACCCGAACCGGCGCGCGAACCAGCCCAGGACCCGGTTGCGGAGCGAGGGGTGCAGCGGACGCCCGGCGTGCTCGCCGAGCAGCGCGAGCCAGTGCGCCTCGTGGCGACCCTCCGCCTCGGCCAGGCCGAGGAGGATCTCGCGTTCCTCGCCCACGCGGCGTCGGGCCAGATCCCGGTAGATCGCGGCCTCGGCACGCTCGTCGGCCAGATGCTGGCGCCACCGCCTGACGTCGTCGGGCGGTGGGGGCTGCTGGGGGTGTGTCACGGGGCTCCGGGGGTCAGGCCCGCGCAGTCCCGGTCCGAAGAGGACGTCGGCCGGGGTACGCGGATGCGTCGAACAGGGCCGAAGGTCTCGCTCGCCGTCTCACCGGTGGACTGCCGGGCACCGCGGTGCCAGTATGTCGACAGGCCTCGCGTCTGCACGCGGAGCTACTCCCCTTCGGCGCACAATCCTACCGTGCGGCGACGGGGGGTCCCGTCAGCCCCGGCAGGTGTGCGGGGTCGGGTAACGTGATTCGTCGGCCCCGCATCAGGGTCGGACGGACAAGAGGAAGCAGACTCATGGATCTGGCAGCCAGACCGTGGCTGGCGAGCTACGCACCCGGCGTGCCGACCATCTTCGACGTACCCGAGGGCACCCTCACCGATGTGCTCGATGCGTCGGTGGGGACCTATGCCGCCACGACGGCGCTCGAGTTCTTCGGGGCGTCCACCAGCTACCGGGAGCTCGGGGACGCCGTGGCCCGCGCCGCGGCGGGCCTGAAGGCCCTCGGCGTCACCCACGGCGACCGCGTGGCCCTGGTGCTCCCGAACTGCCCGCAGCACATCATCGCCTTCTACGCGGTCCTCCGGCTCGGGGCGATCGTCGTCGAGCACAACCCGCTCTACACCGACCGGGAGCTCCGACACCAGTTCGAGGACCACGGTGCGAAGCTCGCGATCGTCTGGGACCGGGTGGCGCCGCGCATCCAGCGGTTCCCGGCGGACATCGCCGTGACCACCGTGGTCTCGGTGGACCTCATCAGCGCGATGCCGGTGTCCCGCCGGCTCGCGCTCACGCTGCCGCTCAGGCGTGCGCGGGAGGCCAGGGCAGCGCTGACGACGACGGACGGGCTCACCGGGCCGCGGACGCTCGTGGCGTGGAAGGAGCTGCTCCGGCACCGCCGCCTGCCGCAGCAGCAGCCGCGCCCCGCAGCGACGGACACGGCCGTCCTGCAGTACACCAGTGGGACCACGGGTGTACCGAAGGGTGCCATCCTCACGCACCGCAATCTGCTGGCGAACGCGGCGCAGGGCAGGGCCTGGGTGCCCGGGCTCGACGCCGGACGCGAGACGGTCTACGCGGTACTGCCCATGTTCCACGCCTACGGCCTGACCCTCTGCCTCACCTTCGCCATGAGCATCGGCGCGAAACTCGTCCTCTTCCCGCGTTTCGACGTCGGGCTGGTGCTGGACGCCGCGAAGAAGAGTCCGCCTACCTTCCTTCCCGCCGTGCCGCCCATCTACGATCGGCTCGCCGCCGGCGCGGCGGAGCGCGGGGCGGATCTGCGCAGCATCCGCTTCGCGATCTCCGGTGCCATGAACCTGCCGGAGTCCACCGTCGAGACCTGGGAGGCCGCCACGGGCGGGTATCTGATCGAGGGCTACGGCCTCACGGAGACCTCCCCGATCGTGGCAGGCAACCCGATCGGCCCCACCCGGCGCCCGGGCACGGTCGGCGTGCCGTTCCCCGGAACGGACGTGCGGATCGTGGACCCCGACGCCCCCGACGTCGATCGCGCCCCCGGTGAGACGGGGGAGCTGCTGATCCGTGGCCCGCAGGTGTTCCAGGGGTACTGGCGCAGGCCGGACGAGACCCAGGCCGTCCTGCTCGACGACGGCTGGTGCCGCACAGGAGACATCGTCCGCATGGACGGGGACCACTTCATCACCATCGTGGACCGCATCAAGGAACTCATCATCACCGGCGGGTTCAACGTGGCGCCGTCCGAGGTCGAGAGGGCGCTGCTGAACCACGCCGATGTGACGGACGCCGCCGTCGTGGGACTGGCGCGGGCGGAGGGCGGCGAGGACGTCGTCGCCGTCGTGGTCCTCGCCCCGGGGGCCGCACTCGATGTCGAGGCGCTGCGTTCCCACTGCCGCAGCGCGCTCGCGGCCTACAAGGTTCCGCGGACGATCGTGCAGGCACAGGACCTGCCCCGGTCCCAGATCGGGAAGATCCTCCGACGCGAGGTCCGCGCCCAACTGCTCAACGATGGCCTCCCGGCCGAAGGAAAAGGTGACCGCCGATGACCACTCCCGCCCAGCTGGAAAACTTCGCCCCGAAGGGACCCTGGCGCGACAGCCTCGGTAATGCCAGCATCAGGGCGGCGCAGGTCCTGCTGCTCCTGGTGCTGATCGTCGGTGCGATCTACGCGTTGATCCAGGTCCAGCTCGTGGTCATCCCCATGCTGCTCGCCCTCATCCTCGCCGCGGCGATCGGGCCGTTCGTGAACTGGCTCCGCCGGAAGGGCTGGGCAGCTTCCGCCGCCACCGCCGCGGCCTTCCTGCTCCTGCTGCTGGTGTTCAGCGGCCTGATCACGGGTATCGTGTTCGCCGTCGTCGGGCAGGCCGACCAGCTCGTCTCCAGTGCCACCGAGGGCTTCGACAAGCTCTACGCCTTCGTCCAGAACGGACCCATCCCCGTCGACGAGGCGCAGATCCAGCAGGCGCGCGACTGGGTGGTGGACTTCGCCACGAGCAGCACCGTGGGTGCCGGTGCCATCTCCGGGCTGAGCGCGGCCGGGAACTTCTTCGCGGGCGCCGTGCTCATGGTGGTCATCCTCTTCTTCTTCCTCAAGGACGGAGAGAAGATCTGGGCCTTCATGCTGCGTGCCTTCAAGGGCAAGCGCCTCGTCAAGGCACGCCGTGTCGGGGAGAGCGGCATGACGGTCCTCGGGGGGTACATCCGTGGGACGGCGATCGTGGCGCTCGTCGACTCCGTGTTCATCGGCCTCGCCCTCTTCTTCCTGGGTGTGCCGCTCGCACTGCCCCTGGCGGCGATCGTCTTCATCGGCGCGTTCATCCCGCTCGTCGGCGCGACCCTCGCCGGTGTGCTCGCCGCCCTGATCGCCCTCGTGGCCAACGGGCCGCTGATCGCCCTGTTCGTGATCATCGCCGTGATCGTGGTGAACCAGCTCGAGGGGAACTTCCTGCAGCCCGTGGTCATGGGCCGCACGCTGCAGGTGCACGCGCTCGTGATCCTGGTCGCCCTGACCGCCGGCACCGTCCTGGCGGGGATCGTCGGGGCCATCCTCTCCGTGCCCGTGGCCGCCGTCGGCTGGGCCGCCATCAAGGCGTGGAACCAGGAGGACGACGACCACATCACCGACGAGGAGATCGCGGATGCCGAGGAGCGGACCGCGCTCGACGAGACGGGCAGGGGTCTGAGCTCCACCCCGAAGGAGGATCACGCGGGCCGCAGGGCCGCGGCCGCCGTCGCCGTGGAGGTGGCCGATGACCGCCGCACGGTCGCGGAGCGTCCGGTCGACGGGTCGGACGGCGACACCGGCGATGCCGGCGACACCGAGGGCCGGGCGGAGCGGGACGGCGGTTCGTCGCCCGCCCCGCGCTAGGGCGTCGACCGCCACGCGGCCCGACCGGCCCGCGGGCCGGTCGGATCAGCGGGGCAGCTCCGCCGGGGTCTCCTCGGGCACCTCTCCGGCCACGCGGCGGTCCCAGGCAGCCATCACGGCGGGGCTGGTCGGCCGGGTGGCCAGCGAGACGACGACGTACACGAGGGCCGAGACTCCCAGACCCCAGTAGATCGGGTCGTTGGCGTAGATGCCGTCGTACCGCGCCTCCGCGGTGATCTCGAGGTAGGCCATGACGCCGAGGGTCACGAGAGTGCCCGCCGCCATGGACGCGCCGGCGCCGATCCCGTTGCCGCGACGCCAGACGAGCCCTCCGATGATGGAGACGAGGAGCCCGCCCACGAGGATGTCGTAGGCGATGGTCAGGGCGGCGACCACATCCTGTACCACCACGGCCAGGCCGAGGGTGACGATCCCAAGGCCGAGCACCCACCAGCGGCTCGCGGAGACGTCCTCCGACACCGGGCGCTCGTCGCCGCCCCTGCCGAACCAGCCCCCCACGAACGGCACGACGTCGGTGCGGGCCACCGTGGCGGCGGCGATCAGGGCGCCCGACGCCGTCGACATCATGGCGGCGACCGCAGCGGCGAGGACCAGGCCGCCGATGCCGACCGGCAGCACGTTGAGGGCGATGTCCGCGTAGACGTCGTCGCGCGATTCGATGGCGGGCAGGACCACGCTGGCACTCATACCGATCACCGCACCCGCTATGCCGTAGAGGATGCAGTAGATCCCGGCGGCCGAGCCACCCCAGCGGGCCACCTGCGGTGTCCGGGAGGTGAAGACCCGCTGCCAGATGTCCTGACCGATCAGCAGGCCGAGGGTGTACACCACGAAATAGGTGATGATGCTCTGCGCGCCGATCCCGGTGATGCTGAAGAACTCGTCGCCCGCGCGCTCGGCGATGCCGTCGAATCCGCCGGCCGCGGCGAGCGAGAAGGGCAGCATCAGGGCGAAGACGCCGATGGTCTTGATCACGAACTGGGCCATGTCGGCCAGGGTGATGGACCACATGCCGCCGATCGTGGAGTAGATGAGCACGATCGCCCCGCCTACGGCGATGGACAGCGCGCGGTCCCACCCGAACAGCACCACGAAGATGGTGGCGTAGGCGCCGGTGGAGGTGGCGCAGAGCATGAGCGTGTAGGCGAGCATCACGATGCCCGAGACCCGGGTGGCGCGGTGGCCGTAGCGCAGCGTGAGCATCTGCGAGACCGTGTAGATCTTGAGCTTCTGGATGGTGGGGGCGAAGAGCAGACTCAGCAGCAGGACGCCGGTGCCGATGGCCACCACGAGCCACATGCCGGAGATGCCGTACTGGTAGCCGAGGCCCACACCGCCCACGGTGGACGCGCCTCCCAGGACCACGGCGGCCATGGTCCCGGTGTAGAGGAGCGGCCCGAGGCGTCTGCCTGCGACCAGATAGTCGCTCGCAGTCCGGGTACGGGACTTGCCCCACCAGCCGAAGCCGAGCATGGCCACGAGATAGATCACCACGATGGAGATGTCGAACAGGTGCATGATGGGCCTTCCGGGGACGGATGAAGGGGTGTCCTCTTCCCGGTAAGCTTCCCTGATTGCCGCCGGAGAGGACAACCATGAAGGCATTGCCCATCGAGCCGTCCAATGTGCCCGTCGCCATCGGATCGCGCATCCGTGCCGCGCGGCAGGCGCAGCGGATGACGATCGAGCAGGTGGCTGCCTCGACGGGACTGACCAAGGGGTTCCTCAGCAGGGTGGAGCGCGATCTGACCTCCCCGTCCGTGGCCTCGCTCGTGACTCTGTGCCAGGTGCTCTCGATCCCCATCGGCGACCTGTTCCTCCAGCCCGAGACGTTCCTGACGAGACTTCAGGAGGCGCCGCGGATCAGCCTCGGCGGCGAGGGCATCGAGGAGACCCTGCTGACGGCGCGCTCGGAGCGCCGGCTCCAGCTGATCCGCGCCGTCGTCGAGCCGCACGGCCGGGGGGAGGACGAGCTCTACTCCGTGGACTGCGAGGTGGAGGTTCTCCACGTGGTCTCCGGCCGGCTGGAGCTGATTTTCTCGAACGACCGCTACGATCTCCGTGCCGGGGACACGCTCACCTTCCCGGGCAGGGAACCGCACAGCTGGGCCAACCCGGAGGATCATGAGGCGATCGTCCTGTGGACCCTGGTCGCAGCTGCCACCGGCCGATCATAGGGGCCACGGCGCCTGCCCGCGCCGCAGGTGGAGAACGCTGCGATCCTTGACCCGGTGGAACCCGCCCAATAGCCTTGGGAAAAACCTTTGATTCATATTGGGCAACTCACCGAGTGGCCCGGAACGGATGGCAGCTGTGGAAGAACTGCGTGTCACGAGCGGCGGTCAGCTGGGCCCCATCGATTCCTCCCGCGTCCCCCGCTATGCCGGAGCGGCCACCTTTGCCCGGCTGCCGCGGCTCGACCAGGTGGAGCACGCCGAGGTGGCCGTCGTCGGCGTCCCGTTCGACTCGGGTGTCTCCTACCGCCCGGGAGCGCGGTTCGGCGGCAATGCCATCCGCGAGGCCTCACGCCTGCTGCGTCCCTACAACCCGGCACTGGACGTCTCGCCGTTCGAGCGCGTGCAGGTGGCCGACGCCGGGGACATGGCGGTCAATCCGTTCAACATCGGCGAGGCCATCGAGACGGTGCAGCAGAACGCGCTGGATCTCACCGCGAACGGCACGCGGCTCGTGACCCTGGGCGGTGACCACACCATCGCCCTACCGCTGCTGCGGGCCGCGACCGAACGGGCCGGCTCGCCCGTGGCGATGCTCCACTTCGACGCGCACCTCGATACGTGGGACACCTACTTCGGCGCCGAGTACACCCACGGCACGCCGTTCCGCCGCGCCGTGGAGGAGGGCATCCTCGATACCGAGGCCATCTCCCACGTGGGGACGCGCGGGCCGCTCTACGGCGTCCGTGACCTCGAGGACGATCGCCGTTTCGGTTTCGGCATCGTGACGTCCTCGGACGTCTACCGCAAGGGCGTCGACGAGATCGTGGACCAGCTGCGCTCACGCATCGGCTCCAGGCCGCTGTACGTCTCGGTGGACATCGACGTCCTCGATCCCGCGCATGCCCCGGGCACCGGCACGCCCGAGGCCGGCGGCATCACGAGCCGCGAACTGCTCGAGATCCTCCGCGGCCTGCGCGGACTCAACCTCGTCGGCGCCGACGTCGTCGAGGTGGCCCCGGCCTACGACCATGCGGAGATGACCGGCGTCGCCGCGTCCCACGTGGCGTACGACCTCGTCACGCTCCTGGCGGATACCCTGACCCCAGGTACACCCGCCACCACGACCCCCGAGGACCAGTAGATGGCCAGCATCAACAGCACCGACAGCGCAGCCTCCACCCCGCCGGCGCCCGTCACCGACCAGCGCAACGGCGGCGATCTCGTCATCGAGACCCTCACCGCGCTCGGGGCGACGACGGTGTTCGGCATTCCCGGGCAGCACGCCCTCGGTCTCTTCGACGCCCTCTCCCGCTCGGAGCTCCGCTTCGTCTCCTCACGTGTGGAGAACAACTCGGCGTTCGCGGCCGACGGCTTCTCCCGGGCCACCGGGGATGTGGGGGTGCTCTTCCTCTCGACCGGCCCCGGGGCACTCACTGCCCTCGCCGGCCTGCAGGAGGCCTACGCCACGGGCGTCCCGATGGTGGTCGTCGCCAGCCAGATCCCCCTCGAGGGCCTCGGCGCGCGGCGCAAGGGCATGCTGCACCAGCTGGATGACCAGAAGGCCTCGGCGGCGAACGTGACCAAGAGCCAGCGGCTCATCCAGCAGGCCTCCGGCATTCCCTCGGCCATCCAGGACGCCTGGACCGAGGCCGTCTCGTCGCCGCAGGGCCCGGTATGGATCGAGGTACCGCAGAACGTGCTGCTGGATCCCGTGATGGTCCCGCGGGTCGAGGACGCGCTCGCTGAACCCTTCGACAATCCTCCACGGGTGGAACTCGTGCGCGAGGCGGTGGCCTGGCTGAAGGACTCCAAGCGCCCGGCGATCGTCGCCGGCGGCGGTACGCGGCGCGGTGGAGCCGAGGCCGCGCTGCTCTCGATCGCCGAGAAGCTCGGCGCTCCCGTCATCTGCTCACCGGGCGGCAACGGCGCCTTCCCCTGGACCCACGAGCTGTCACTGCAGTCCTGGGTGGAGGACCGCCACACCACGGACGTCCTCGAGGACGCCGACGTCCTCCTCGTGGTCGGCTCCTCACTCGGTGAGGTCACCTCCAACTACTTCACGCTCGAGCCCCGCGGCCGCATCATCCAGATCGACGCCGAACCGCGGGTCCTGGAGTCCAATCGTCCGGGGCTCGGCATCCGCGCCGACGCCGGACAGGCGCTCACGGCCCTCGACGCAGCGATCGAGCCGCTCGAGCGCGACCGCGAACCCGGGTACGACGCCGTCGCGCTCGTGGCCGCGACCCTCGCGAAGGTCGGTGCGCGTCTCGACGGGCAGGAGCTCGGCAAGGAGCGCGCGTTCATGCAGGACATCCGGGAGGCCGTGCCCGCGGGCATGCAGACCTTCTGGGACATGACCATCGCCGCCTACTGGGCCTGGAGCTGCTGGGACGCGCGTGAGGGCCAGTTCCACTCCGCGCAGGGCGCAGGCGGGCTGGGCTTCGGCTTCCCGGGCGCCATCGGCGGCTCCGTGGGCCTCGCATCCCATGACCTGCCCGCACGGGTCCTCGCCGTCTCCGGCGACGGCTCCGCCATGTACTCCATCGCAGAACTCGCCACCGCGCGACAGCACGACATCCCGGTGACCTGGCTGATCGTGGACGACGGCGGCTACGGCATCCTCCGCGAGTACATGGAGGGCGCCTTCGGCAAGGCCACGGCGACGGAACTCGCGCGGCCCGACTTCGTGGCGCTCGCGGAATCCTTCGGCGTACCGGCCCGGCGCGTGGGACCGGAGGGTATCGGTGCCGCGTTGCGCGAGTCACTCGCTGCGGAGGGCCCGAATGTCGTCGTCGTGGAGACTCTCCTGAGACTGTTCGCCCCGACGCACCTTGATCGGTAGCGCAGAATCGGCAGGGGCCGGGCCCGTTCCGTTTCGTGTCATCCCGTGGCAGGGTAACGAACACCGGGCACAGAGCCGATAGGGATGTGCGGCGCCCTGAGTACTCCGGCGTCCGGACCGGCCGATTCCCGGAGCGTGGACGAGAACAGTGGGGAGCTCCTATGGCGTGCAACGGATGCAGCTCGGCGTCGAAACTCGACTTCGACTTCAGTATGGCGTTCCAGCCGATCTATGACGCCGTGGCGGGGCGCGTGTGGGGTTACGAGGCGCTGGTCCGGGGACTGGCGGGCGAGGGCGCTCAGCAGATCCTGTCGAGGGTGACGCCGGAGCAGAAGTACCGCTTCGACCAGGACTGCCGCATCAAGGCGATCGAACTCGCCTCGCGCCTGTTCCCCGCGGGTGAGGAGCTGATGCTCTCCATCAACTTCATGCCGAATGCCGTCTACGAACCGGCCGCCTGCCTGCGCGCGACGCTGCGTGCAGCCGAGCGGTACAGCTTCCCGATGTCCTCCATCATGTTCGAGTTCACGGAGGACGAGGAGGTGGCCGACACCGCCCATCTCCAGAACATCATCTCCGAGTACCGCAAGCACCACTTCACCACGGCCATCGACGATTTCGGTGCCGGTCACGCCGGGCTGGGGCTGCTCGTCGATTTCCAGCCGGATCTGCTCAAGATCGACATGCTGCTGGTCCGGGGGATCGACACGAGTCCGGCGCGCCGGGTGGTGGTGGACGGCATCCTGGGAATCGCCCGGGAACTCGGCATCACCGTGCTTGCCGAAGGGGTGGAGACGGAGGCGGAGTTCTCGGTGCTGCAGGCAGCGGGCGTGCGCCTCTTCCAGGGGTACTGGTTCGCGAAGCCCGCGTTCGAGGAGCTGCCCCGCATCCGTCCCCGGTCCCTCGGCGCCCCAGCTGAGGTCGAGATGTCAGTAGGAGTACCCACCCCCGCCTGACACGTGCACCCCACGCGGTGCAGCACGCCTTCCGTTCCGCTCGTGGAGATGAGAATGTCGAGGCACATCACCATGACGACGGAGGAGAACCATGGCATTCCGCAAGGGCGACACGATCACCTGGAACACACCGCAGGGCGAGACCGAGGGCTCGATCGTGGAGAAGCACGAGAAGGAGTTCACGTTCGACGGGCAGAAGTTCAACGCGTCGGAGGACGAGCCGTACTACACCGTCGAGAGCGCGAAGTCCGGCAAGCATGCCGCGCACAAGGAGAGTGCGCTGACGAAGAAGTAGCAGCCCCTTCTCACGCCGGCGGGCCGTGATCTCAATTCAGCGGGTCGTGGCCCCAGTTCATGAGCGAGTAACGCCATTTGGACGTCTCCAGGTCTTCCTTCGACGGTTTCTGGGCCAGGTGGCGGTGGACGTAGCCGACCACTTTCCGCATGTGGGCTACGTCGTCGTCGGTGAGCTCCGCCTTCCTCGTCCGGAGGATGTCCACGATCCGCCGTCCCGATTCGTGGCCCACCGATTCGCCGCCGGCCGAGTCCTTCTGGCCCACCGATCGGGACTCGTCGGAGTCGAGCCAGGTCTCGAGCTGCGACGCGGTCATGGTGACGGCGTCCTTCCAGTCAGACCAGACGTCCTCGAGCTGGTGGGGTGCAGCGTTCATCGGTTCCGGGCCTCTCATAGCATGGCGTGTGACGAGTCACAGCAGGGCTTTTTCGCGAGCTTGCAATAGCTTAATCGTAAGCTGGCTGATAAATGTAGAGGGTAGGTCAACAACGTCTAAGGAGCTCTACATCATGGCAGGAAACCTTTTGGCACGATCAGCCCACGATCTGGGCGCCGCAGCCTGGTTCGGCGGAACGCTCATGGGCGCTGTCGGTCTGAACGGCGCGACGGCGAAGGCCAAGGACCCCAAGGAGCGCACCCGCCTGTCGGCCCTCGGCTGGGCCAAGTGGACCCCGGTGCAGATCGCGGCCTTCGCAGCCCATGGCATCGGCGGCCTCGGCCTCATCGGCGCCAACAAGGGACGCGTCAAGGGCCAGGACTCGGTCGGTTCCAACACCGGCTGGAAGACCGCCGTGACCCTCGTCGGCATGGCACTGTCGCTCTACTCGGGCATCCTCGGCAAGAAGGTCGGCGAGCTGGCCGAGCAGGGTGGCCAGGGAGCCACCGAGCCCCGCCCGGGAGCCAGTGACGAACTCGCGAAGGCCCAGAAGCAGCTCCAGGTCACGCAGTGGCTGCTGCCCGTCTTCAGCGGCGCCGTCATCGTCATGGGCGCCAAGCAGGGCGAGATGCAGCGTCCGGAGAACATCGTGAAGGGCCTGCTCAAGAAGTAGGACCTCCCGGTTCGCGAGGCCCCCGCAGGCTCGTCCCTTCCACGAACACGTGGTCGGCGTCGGGCCAGCGGGGGCCTCTGCCGTTCCCGGGCACCTCGTCCCGGGGCGCCCTGTTCCTGGGCTCCTACTGCATCGTGAAGGCGCGGGCGACGCCGCCGTGCACCGTCGGATTCCGGATCAGGGCCGAGAGGACGGCGTTGCGGCCGCGCATGAGCGGGACGGGCAGGGGCCTGCCGAGCGCCATGTTGAGATGGGCCTTCCGCCGGGCGAGGGTCGCCTCGGCCCGGCGATCCTTCTCGTACCCGGCCAGCTGCGCCGCCACATCCTGGCCGTCGCGCAGTGACGCGACGATGATCGGGACGAGCCGTGCGGCGTCGAGCCAGCCGAGATTCATCCCCTGCCCGCCGATCGGGGAGATCTCGTGGGCGGCGTCCCCGACCAGGACGGTGCGTCCCGCGACGAAGCGCTCGGCGAGTCGTGACCGCACCTCGAAGGCGCTGATCATGGAGTTGGTGGCCTGGTCGACGGCCACACCCGTCCGGTCGCGGATGAGGGCGGCGAGGCGGTCGACCGAGGGCTGCTCCACCGGGGAGCCCACGCGGACCACCCAGCGGCGGAGACCGCCGGGCAGGGGGAAGGACTCCACGATCCCACCGGTCTCCAGGTACAGCACGGCGTCGTCGCCGTCGGCGGTATCGTCCCGGAAGTCACCCATGACGTAGCAGTCCGGGTAGCGGCGCGGCCGTGCCCGGATGCCGGCGTTGTCCCGCACCGAGCTCCGGGCACCGTCCGCCGCGACGATCAGCCTCGCGTCCAGCACCGCGTCCTCGCCTTGGCTCCTGGTCACCGCCAGGATGCGGTCACCGGCGTCGTGCGTGGTCAGCAGGGACACGTCGCGCCGGAGTGTACCGGGGAACTCCCGTTCCAGCCGGCGCTCGAGGATCTCCTCCGTGACGGCCTGCGGGACGGCGAGCACGTACTGCTCGGCTCCGGGCAGCGCGGAGAAGGAGATGGTGCCCACGTGGCGACCGGAGCTCCTGGCTACCCCGTCGCGGATCAGCACCCCGCGTTCGCGCAGCTCGTCGGCGATTCCGACGGCGTCCAGCGCCCGCAGGGCGGGTGGGTGGATACCGATGGCCCGGGAGTGGGTGCCGCGCTCGGGCCGGCGCTCGAGCACGACGGCGTCCAGGCCCGCCCGGCGCAGGAGCAGCCCGGTGTACAGCCCCACGGGTCCACCTCCGACGACGATCACGTCATGCACGGTCGGCGTCTCCTTCCGCAGGGGCGCCCGAGCGGTCGAGCACGAGGAGATTGATGAACGGGGCACGCGTGCGGACCTGCCATGCGCGGCGATCGGCCACCGCGGCGCGCAGCTCGTCCGGCGTGTAGCTGCGACGGATGGAGGTGAGGCCGTCCTCGCGGATGAAGGATCCCGGCAGCGGGAGCGTGCCCACCGCGAACAGGGCGTAGCCCGCGGGATGGCGTGCGATATCGCTGTGGACCGCCACGCGGCGCGCGAGCTGTTCCGAGTCGTCGAGCAGACCCCCGAGTGCGGCGGGATCGAGGTGGTGGAGGACATGGTTCGACACCACGGCGTCGAAGGACGCACCCTCGGCCACCAGGTCCGAGCTCAGCGCCCTGCGGAAGGAGAGTCCGGGCAGCGGCGGGAGCGATGTCGCGTAGGCGTGGGCCCGCTCGTCGGGGTCGACGGCGGTCACCTCGAGCCTGAAGCCGTCGAGCTGCGCCCAGCGGCTCAGGGCCCGCGGTACGTCGCCTCCTCCCGAGCCGACGTCGAGCAGCGTGTTCACCCGGTCGCGGGAGAACACGGGGCGCAGCAGGGAGGTGTACGTGCGGCGCCAGCCCGAGACCACGGCATTGACGATCCCGAACTGGGCGTAGGTACGCTCGAGCCTGGCCGCGTCGCAGTCGGGGCGGTCCATCTCCTCGACGGCGTCGGCGTCCCGCTGGGCGAGGAACCCGCTCGACGTCATGCGCCCGCGTTCGTCAGGACGGGTGTCCGCTCGGCGGGGCCGGCGACGCTGCCGTCGAGGGCCGCCGCGGCATCCGTCGTTGCCGGTGCGTCTGCCGCCTCTCGTGCGCCGAGCCGGGTCAGCAGCGCTGTCTCGACGGTCAGGCCGGGGCCGAACGCCATGGAGCAGATACGATTGTTCCCCGCAGTGGCGGGCTGGTCCATGATGTGCTTGAGCACGAACATGACGGTCGCGCTGCTCATGTTCCCGTAGTCGCGCAGTGTCTCGCGCGCGGGCACGAGCTGCTCAGCGGTCAGTCCGAGCTTCGCCTCCACCTTGTCGAGGATGCTGCGGCCGCCGGGGTGGATGGCCCAGTGCTCGATCTCCGCGTAGTCCAGGCCCTGCAGGGACGCGTCGCGCGCCAGCAGCGGTTCCAGGGCGCCGATGATGTGTGAGTCGATGATGTGCGGCACGTAGGTACCGAGGACCATCTCGAAACCTTCGTCGCCGATGTTCCAGGCCATCGACTCCTCGCCCACGGGCGTGAGGACGGTCTCGAAGTGGTCGAGGGTCAGCGCCGGCCCCTCCAGGGGGAGATCCCGGGCGGAGACGATCGCTGCTGCGGCCCCGTCCGCGAACAGGGACGACCCCACGATCGTGTCGGGGTTGTTGGACGAGCGCACGTGCAGGGAGCACAGTTCTGCCGAGACCACGAGGACGACGGCGTCCGGGTCGGCGTCGCAGAACGCCTTGGCGGCGCGCAGGGCAGGGAACGCGGCGTAGCAGCCCATGAAGCCGAGGTGGTAGCGCTGGACGGCCGGATCGAGATCGAGGGCGCGGACGATCTTGTAGTCCGGGCCGGGAGCGAAGAAGCCCGTGCAGGAGACCGTGACCACGTGGGTGACGTCCGCGGCCTCGATTCCCGCAGCCGCGTCGAGTGCCTTGCGGGCCGCCTCGACGAAGAGCTTGGTGCCCTCCTGAGCGTAGAGCTCGTTGCGGGTCTTGGTGCTGGGCGTCAGGATCTGCATGTTCTGCTGGTCGAAGAAGACCGGGTGCTCGAAAGACTTCTCGACGGTGAGCTCTTCCAGGGCGGTGTAGCGGGTCTCGATCCCCGACGAATCGAAGGCGGCCCCCACGAGGCGCTTCCCGAGCCGGGTGAGATCGGGTTGGGCGGCGAAGACGTCACGGACCTGCGGCTGCACCATGATCGTGTCGGGTACAGCTGTTTCGAGGGCTCTCAGGATCACTGTCATACACCCATTACTAGAGGACTGCCGCGACAAACACAACGAAGGCCTTCGTGCCCCGCCCCGCGGGGAGGTCCTCCGCGGTGCCTCGCTGCCGCGCGCCGTTCCCGGACCAAGCCGGGGCGGTCGATGCGACGAATCACACCCATCACCGCCGACGGCTCAGCCGTCCTCCCGACCAGGACGGACCACCCGTGAGATCCAAGACCGCACTGCCCCATCGGAACCGCGCCACCCTGCTCGTCGCGCTCGGTGCCTGCCTGGTCCTGGCGGGCTGCGGCGCCGCCGAGGAGGATCCGCTGGGCGTCAACAGTGCTGCGGACGGGAGCGCCGCTGGATCGGACGGGGCAGGTGCGGGCCAGGCCGATCCCGTCGGCGCCGGGCTGGGGGATGACCCCCTGAACATCGGGCGCGACGGCGCAGCGCTCTGCGGGGTGCAGCCGAAGGAGAGCCGACTGCACTACACGGTGATGCTCCACAATCCCACGCTGGAGGCCTTCACCCTGGGGGAGGTACGCCTCGGCGATCCCGAGGACCTCACCGTCGTCTCGACGATGGTGCAGACCGCGAACCGCGAGGGTCATCACCACGGGGGAGCGCCCGAGGGCGGGCACGACGAGCATGCAGCGACTCCGGCCCCCACCAAGGCTCCCGAGCCGATCGGTCCGCCCGTCGAGGCCGAGGGCTACGTGTTCGAACCCGACGCCCACCTCAACATCATCGTCACCGTCGAACTCGCCGAGGGTGCTTCGCACGGCAGTGCGGAGAACATCATGGTGGCCTTCGCCAACGACGAGCGGGACTTCGCGGTGCCCCACCCCCTGAAGATCGACGTCGACGCGAAATCCTGCGCCTGACCGAGCTGATTCCGAGCCACAGGGTCCCTGACCGGGGATTCCCAAAGACAGAGAACCCCCGCCCTGTACAGGACGGGGGTTCTCTGTCGCCGGCCCGGGAGCCGGACCGACGTGGACCGGACTAGGCCGGGAGGTTCAGCAGGTGACCGGCATAGATCAGGTTGGGATCCACAACCGTGCCGGTGTTCGCGGCGTACAGTGCCTGCCAGCCGCCGACGACGCCGAGGTGCTGGGCGATCTCACTGAGGGTGTCGCCGGACTGGATGGTGTAGCTCTGGCCGCTGAGCGCGACAGGTGCTGCAACCGGCGCCTGGACGACAGGGGCAGCGACGGGTGCCTGCGCAACAGGAGCAGCGACAGGTGCCGGGGCCTGGGCGACGGGGGCGGCAGCAGGGGCCGGGGCTACAGGAGCGGCGACAGGGGCTGCGGCCGGAGCTACAGGAGCGGCAACAGGTGCCGGGGCCTGGGCGACCGGGGCGGCAACGGGTGCCTGGACGACGGGGGCCTGGGCAACAGGGGCGGCGACGGGTGCCTGGACAGCTGCCGACTGGGCGAACTGCACGGGCGCGGGTGCTGCTGCACCGTTGAGGCCGAGCTTGGCGGAGCAGGCGGGCCATGCGCCCCAACCCTGACCGGCGAGGACGTTCTCCGCGACAGCGATCTGCTGCGAACGGCTCGCGTCTTGAGGCTGTCCCTTGCCGCCGAAAGCGTCCCACGTGGACTTCTGGAACTGCAGTCCACCGGAGAAACCATTGCCGGAGTTGATGTTCCAGTCTCCGCCGCTCTCGCACTGGGCGAGGGCGTCCCAGTCGCTCCCGGGTGCGGCGTTGGCCGCTCCGGCCGCCGAGCCGAGGGCCAGTCCGGTGAGGGCGACGACGGCGAAGCCGCGGCGGGCGGTGGTGCTGAAGGTGTTTGTGTTCATGGGATTACGATGCTCCGAGGCCACCCGCACTAGGTCCGTCCCCGGACTTCTTCGCGCCGCTGCTCACCTTGACGGTATTGAGGTCATGGTTCGGCAGCCGCCTGATGAGCAACGAGCGGTGGAGAGCGGTGCCGGGCATAGATCGCTGCTCGCTGGGCGGCAGCCGTTCGCTTCCCTGGACGGGGAACTTGGTCCACCCTAAAGGAATTGCGATTCGATGCCAAATTGGTGCAGGTCGGTGCTTGACAACGCTGCGGAAGGTCCTGCGGTGTGGAGATTTCCGACCGGTCAGCCGCTGAGCGCAGCCCGGGCCGCATGCCCGATCACAGCGCTGTAAGTGGGGTAGGCGAACTTGACCCGGGCCAGGGTGGAGAGATCCGTCCCACCCGCCATGGCCGCGGCCACGGCGGTGATGACCTCGACCGCGTTCTCACCGACGGCGTGCGCGCCAAGGATGAGCTCACGCCGGCGGTCCACCACGAGCTTCAGGAAGCCCTGCTCGCGGTCGTCGATGATCGGGCGCTCCACGACGGCGTAGGGCACGGTCACCGCATGGCATTCCGCGTCGCGCTCGCGGGCCTTCGCCTCGGTCAGGCCCACGCCGGCGTAATCCGGATCGGTGAAGCCGCCCTCGGGCAGCAGATGGTGTGGCGAGGTGTGGGTGGCACCCAGCACGGCGTTCTCCGCCGCCGTCTCCCCCTCGACCACGGCGGCCTGCACCAGCATGCTCAGGCCGTTGGCGTCGCCCGCCACGAAGATGTGGGGGACGGAGGACCGCAGGTAGTCGTCCACCGGGATGAAGGAGCCGGCGGTCCGCACCCCGGCGGACTCCAGTCCGAGCCCCGGGAGGTTGGCGGGCCAGCCGGCGGCCATGATCACGGCGTCCACGTCCCGCGACCGCCGGTCGCCGTCGTGCTCCCAGCTGAGGGTGAGGTGGCCGTCCACCCGCTCGATGCGGTCGATCCCGCCGATGCCCGTCTCCACCTCCACCCCCTTGCCCGTGAAGCCGGCCGTGACGGCGGCGGCGACGTCCTCGTCCTCCGTCATGAGGATGCGCGGTGCGAGGTCGAGGAGCAGCACCTGCGAGCCCAGCGCGTCGAAGATGGTGGTCAGCTGGGCGCCGGTGTGTCCGCCGCCGATGATGGCCACTGCGCCGGGAAGGCGCTCGAGATCCAGGACCTCGTGCGGCAGGACGGCGTGTTCGGCGCCGTCGATGGGTAGCCGGCGACCACTCCCGCCGACGCACAGGATGATGGAGGCCGCCGTGAGCTCCCTGTCGCCGACCAGGACGCGGTGGTCGCCGGTGAGCTCGGCGTCGCCCTCGATCAGCTCGATGGCCAGGCGTTCCATCGTGGCGCCGTACCCCTTCGACGCGAGGACCCGGGCAACCGTGGCCCGCACGCGCTGCACTGTCCTGTCCCAGTCGACGGCCGGCTCGTCCACCACGATCCCGTAGTCGTAGGCCGTGCGGACCTCCCGGAACAGGCGGGCGGTCTTCGCCAGGACGCGGCTCGGCACGCAGCCGGAATTCACGCAGGTGCCACCGAGCGCCGACCGTTCGACGACGGCGGTCCGCGCGCCGAGCTCTGCAGCGCGCGTGGCGGCGGCCATGCCCGCGGGGCCACCACCGATGACGAGGACGTCGAACGTGTACTCCATGGCGAGTGCTCCTTCGGTGACTGCCCGGACGGGTACCACGATCAGTCCCGGATGTGACGGAGAACGTGGGTCCTCCCCGCGAGGACCGGGACCGCCGTCGGACGATACCGACGACGGTCCCGGCACCACCGCCTAGGCGGCGACGTACCCGTGCGGGTCGAGTACGTACTTCGTGGCCGCACCGGCATCGAACTCCTCGTAGCCGCGAGGGGCGTCCTCGAGTCCGATCGTCTTGGCGTTGACGGCCTTGGCGATCGCGATGCGGTCGTGCAGGATCGCCATCATCAGGCCCCGGTTGTACTTCATGACGGGGCACTGCCCGGTGGTGAAGGACAGCGACTTCGCCCAGCCCGTCCCCAGGCTGAGCGAGAGCGAGCCCACCTTCGCGGCGTCGTCGGCTGCGCCCGGATCGCCGGTGACATACAGGCCCGGGATGCCGAGGGCACCGCCGGCGGCCGTGATGTCCATGAGGGAGTTCAGCACCGTGGCCGGGGCCTCGGTGGCTGCACCCTCGCCGTGGCCGCGCGCCTCGAAGCCCACGGCGTCCACGCCGCAGTCCACCTCCGGGACACCCAGCAGCTGCTCGATCTGCTCACCCGGATCGCCCTTCGACACGTCGATGGTCTCGCAGCCGAAGCTCCGCGCCTGCGCGAGGCGGTCCTCGTTGAGATCGCCGACGATCACCACGGCAGCACCGAGCAACTGCGCCGACGCTGCTGCTGCCAGGCCCACGGGACCGGCTCCGGCAACATAGACCGTCGACCCCACGCCCACGCCGGCGGTGACCGCGCCGTGGAAGCCCGTGGGAAGGATGTCCGAGAGCATCGTCAGGTCGAGGATCTTCTCCAGGGCCTGGTCCCGGTCCGGGAACTTCAGCAGATTCCAGTCGGCGTAGGGCACCAGGACGTACTCGGCCTGGCCACCCACCCAGCCGCCCATGTCCACATAGCCGTAGGCGCTGCCCGGGCGGTCCGGATTGACGTTGAGGCAGATGCCGGTCTTACGCTCCTTGCAGTTGCGGCACCGTCCGCACGCGATGTTGAAGGGGACCGAACAGATATCGCCCTTCTTGATGAACTCGACGTCGCGACCCACTTCGACGACCTCACCGGTGATCTCGTGACCCAGCACGAGATCCTTCGGTGCGGACGTGCGGCCGCGGACCATGTGCTGGTCCGAGCCGCAGATGTTGGTGGTGACCGTCTTGAGGATCACGCCGTGGTGGACCTGCCGGCCCACGTTGGCCGGGTTCACCCCCGGTCCGTCCTTCAGCTCGAATGTGGGGTAGTCGGTGTCGATGACCTCGACCTTCCCCGTCCCCTTGTACGCAACAGCTCTGTTACCACTCATGGAACATCCTCTCCTGATACCTCGGTGGCGTCCGGCTGACCCGCACGCCAACACCCTGCGCCCACTGATGGCCTCGGGTCGCAGATGTCGGGACTCTAACATCTCGGGGGCTTGCACGGACCATGTATTTTCCGCCCCGTATCCGCCAGGGCAGGCGTGGTGAGCTGCAGCGATGCGTCTTGCCCGCGTGGGTGGCGTGGGGGAGGGTGGCCACATGACCGAAACCGTCCTCATCACCGGCGCGACATCGGGCATCGGCGCCGAGTTCGCCCGACACTTCGCCTCCCGCGGCCGGGACCTGGTGCTGGTGGCCCGGGCACCCGGCCCGCTCGGGGAGACCGCAGCCGCGCTGCGGGAGCGGTGGGGCATCGGGGTGGAGACCATCGCCGCCGATCTGCTCGAGACCGACGGTCTGGCGCGGGTCCTCGCCCGCCTGGCCGACGACGGACCGGCGCACCCCGGCCGGGCACGTGTCACGGTGCTGGTCAACAATGCGGGGTACGGACTCGTGAAGCCGTTCGCGGACAACACGCTCGACGACGAGGTGCGCCATCTGAGGATCCACCTGGAAGTCCCGCTGTCCCTGGCCCATGCTGCGCTGCAGTCGATGCGCCGGCATGAGCACGGGACGATCATCAACATCGCGAGCGTTGCCGGGTTCACCCCGAGGGGGACCTACGGTGCCGTGAAGGCGGCGATGATCAGCTTCAGTCGGTGGGCCAATCTCACCTACGGGCCAGGAGGTATCCGGGTCACGGCGGTGTGTCCCGGGTTCGTCCACACCGACTTCCACCAGCGGATGGGTGCGGACAGGGCGAGCGTGCCGGGCATCCTGTGGCTCGACACGGACCTCGTGGTGCGCGAAGCGCTGCGCGACACCGCCGCGGGGAAGGCCGTCTCCATCCCGAGTCTGCGCTACCGGGTGCTCGTCGCCCTCGCCCGGGTGGCGCCGTCGTCCCTCGTGGCCCGGCTGGCCCGCCGCGGCCGCTGATGATCGGGGTGACCGTTGCATAATTGCGCGGTTCCAGAAGCACTAAGTGTGCTTACGATGAGCCATCGGAAATTCTGAAGATGCCCCTTACAAGGAGGTAGGACGATGGCAGGTTACTTCAAGCTGGTCGACGCCCACGACGGCGGGTTCCGCGTCAAGCTGACCGCTCCCGACGGGACCCTGGTGGGTGTATCCACTTTCTACGCCTCGAAGGAGGAGGCGGTGGCCGGGATAGAACTTATCCGGGAGATCGCCGGCACGGGGCCCGTGGTGGATCACAGCCGGGACGATCCGGGGCCGGTGGAGATCCTCAGCGGACTGCAGGCCCTCGCCGGACAGGAGCATGCGTTCGGGCGGGACGCCTGAGCGTGATCGCCGGCGCCGTCTGACGGACTTTCGGTGTACGACTGTATACAGTCGCGGGGATCGTGGAATAGGATGAGGGCATTCCACAATCTCATCGAAGGGAGCCGAGGTCATGACGACTGCGGACTCATTCGGCGCGAAGGGCGTACTCGATGTCGCCGGCGCAGAATACGAAATTTTCAGGCTGAGTGCTGTCGAGGGCGCTGACGCCCTCCCCTACAGCCTCAAGGTCCTGCTGGAGAATCTGCTCCGCTCCGAGGACGGCGCGAATATCACTGCGGATCACGTCCGCGCCCTTGCGCAATGGGATCCGACGGCGGAACCCGACACCGAGATCCAGTTCACCCCGGCCCGCGTGGTCATGCAGGACTTCACCGGTGTTCCCTGCGTGGTCGATCTCGCGACCATGCGCGAGGCCGTGGTGGAGCTCGGCGGTGACCCGACGAAGGTGAACCCGCTCGCGCCGGCCGAACTGGTCATCGACCACTCCGTGCAGATCGACGCCTTCGGCAACGCCGGGGCGATCGAGCGCAACATGGAGATCGAGTACCAGCGCAACGGCGAGCGCTACCAGTTCCTGCGCTGGGGACAGACCGCCTTCGACGACTTCAAGGTGGTGCCGCCCGGCATGGGGATCGTGCACCAGGTCAACCTCGAGTACCTGGCACGGACGATCATGACGCGTGAGGTCGAGGGCGCGCTCCGGGCCTACCCCGACACCTGCGTCGGCACCGACTCCCACACCACCATGGTCAACGGCCTGGGTGTGCTGGGCTGGGGCGTTGGCGGCATCGAGGCCGAGGCCGCGATGCTGGGACAGCCCGTGTCGATGCTCATCCCGCGAGTGGTCGGCTTCAAGCTGACCGGGGAGATCCCCGCCGGCGCCACGGCGACCGACGTCGTCCTCACCATCACGCAGATGCTGCGCGGACACGGTGTGGTGGGCAAGTTCGTGGAGTTCTACGGCGAGGGCGTGGCCTCCGTGCCGCTGGCCAACCGCGCCACGATCGGCAACATGAGCCCTGAGTTCGGCTCCACCGCCGCCATGTTCCCCATCGACGACGTCACCCTCGACTACCTGCGCCTCACGGGGCGTCCGGCGGAGAACGTGGCCCTCGTGGAGTCCTACGCCAAGGAGCAGGGACTCTGGCACGATCCCTCCCGCGAGATCAAGTTCTCCGAGTACCTGGAGCTCGATCTCTCCACCGTGGTCTCCTCGATCGCCGGACCCAAGCGTCCGCAGGACCGTGTGGAGCTGAGCCGTGCGAAGAGCCAGTTCCGCGAGGACCTGCGCAGCTACTCGGAGGATCCCGAGACGCACTTCGCACCGGACGGCACCGTGGACGCCGCGTCCCAGGAGAGCTTCCCCGCCTCCGACGCACCGAGCTTCACCCCCGGCACGACCGAGACCGTCACCGAGGAGAACGCGGAACCACGCGAGACCGTCTCCTCCGCTGACGCCGCGTCGACCCGGCCGTCGAAGCAGGTCAGTGTCTCCATGGAGGACGGTCGTGCCTTCGACCTCGATCACGGCATCGTCAGCATCGCCTCGATCACCTCCTGCACCAACACCTCGAATCCCTCGGTGATGCTCGCCGCCGCCGTCCTGGCACGCAATGCAGTGGACAAGGGCCTGGTGTCCAAGCCGTGGGTCAAGACGTCCGTGGCCCCCGGCTCCAAGGTGGTCACCGACTACTACGAGAAGTCCGGACTGAGCCCGTACCTCGAGAAGCTCGGGTTCTTCACGGTCGGGTACGGCTGCACCACCTGCATCGGCAACTCCGGTCCGCTGGAGGACGAGATCTCGCAGGCCATCCAGGACAACGATCTCGCCGTCACCGCGGTCCTCTCCGGAAACCGCAACTTCGAGGGCCGGATCAACCCGGACGTGAAGATGAACTACCTGGCCTCGCCGCCACTGGTCATCGCCTACGCGCTCGCCGGAACCATGGACTTCGACTTCGACACCGAGCCCCTCGGTCAGGACCATGAGGGAGCCGATGTCTTCCTCAAGGACATCTGGCCCAACCCGGTCGAGGTCCAGAAAGTCATGGACGACTCCATCGACGAGGACATGTTCACCTCGAGCTACGCGACCATCTTCGACGGTGACGAGCGCTGGCAGTCGCTGCCCACACCCGACGGCGACACGTTCGCCTGGGACGCGGAGTCCACCTACGTGCGCAAGCCCCCGTACTTCGACGGCATGCAGCGCGAGACGAGTCCGGTCGAGGACATCGACGGCGCCCGCGTGCTGCTGAAGCTCGGCGACTCCGTGACGACCGACCACATCTCGCCCGCGGGCTCGTTCAAGTCGGACACCCCGGCCGGGCGCTACCTGACCGAGAAGGGTGTGCAGCGCAAGGACTTCAACTCCTACGGCTCGCGCCGAGGCAACCACGAGGTCATGATCCGCGGCACCTTCGCGAACATCCGGATCAAGAACGAGCTCCTCGACGGCGTCGAGGGCGGGTTCACGAGGGACTTCTCCCAGCCGGACGCCCCGCAGGCCGCGGTGTACGACGCCGCGGAGAACTACCGCGAGGCCGGAACGCCCCTGGTGGTCCTCGCCGGCAAGGAGTACGGCTCCGGGTCCTCGCGTGACTGGGCGGCCAAGGGCACGGCGCTCCTGGGCGTCAAGGCGGTCATCGCCGAGAGCTTCGAGCGCATCCACCGCTCGAACCTGATCGGCATGGGCGTGCTGCCGCTGCAGTACCCGGAAGGGCAGAATGCCGAGTCGCTGGGCCTGACGGGCACGGAGACCTTCGCTGTCAGCGGGGTCACCGAGCTCAACGAGGGCCGCACGCCGCGCACCGTGAAGGTCACCGCGACCCCGGGTGACGGCGGAGCTCCCGTCGAGTTCGACGCCGTACTGCGCATCGACACGCCGGGAGAAGCGGACTACTACCGCAACGGCGGGATCCTGCAGTACGTGCTGCGCCAGCTCGCCGCCTGATCGGTACGCCGGTCCCGGTCCGGGAGGCCCACCTCCCGGACCGGGACCGGCGGCAGCTCTTCATCCGATCCAACTCCTGTCCAGCCCAGATCATCCGAGGGGGTGCCATGGCCGAACCCACAGAGCTGACGGCGCGCGTCGACGGTGAGGCGATCTTCCGGGCGCTCCGGAGCGAGATCCTCGCCGGGATGCACCCTCCCGGGACGGCGCTGCGCGAGGTCGTGATCTCCGAGCGTTTCGGAGTCTCCCGCACCCCGGTCCGGGAGGCACTGAGCAGGCTGCAGCACGAGCGACTGCTCGAACGCGCGGTCCGCGGACTCCAGGTCCCCCAGGTCGACCCGCAGCAGGTCATCCAGATCTACGACCTGCGGGTGATGCTGGAGGAGGAGGCGGCCGGACAGGCGGCCCTGAACCGCGGGACAGCGGATCTCATGCGGCTCGAAGCGCTCCTGGATCGCGACCGCGCCGCCGTCGACCCCGACGACACCACGAAGGTCACCAACAATCTCGAGTTCCACACCACGCTGTGGGCAGCGGCGCGCAATCCCATCCTCATGGATCTGCTCCAGCGGCTCTCCACGCACCTGATCCACACCCCGCGCTCCACCCTCTCGGTGGGCAATCGCTGGCAGGAGGTCCTCGGGGAGCACGAGGCGCTCATCAGTGCCATCACCGAGCGGCGGAGCGAGGACGCCCGGGCCATCGCCCGCGCCCACATGGAGACGGCGCGCACGCTGCGACTGCAGCTGCTGCGCACGTCGGCGGCGGACTGATCATGCCGCAGTCCCGCCAGCGCCTCCTGCTCGACGTCGACACGGGGATCGACGACGCCGTCGCCCTCCTGTACCTGCTCGCGACGCCCGGGGTGAGTATCGAGGCCATCACCTGTACCGCGGGCAATGTCGGCGCCCACCAGGTGGCCGCCAACAATCTGGCGCTGCTTGAGCTGTGCGCCCGGGCCGGCGTGGAGGTGGCCATCGGCAGCGAGGTGCCACTGGAGATCCCCCTCGTCACCACGGAGGAGACCCACGGCGACCAGGGAATCGGCTACGCCGTCCTGCCTCCGCCGCGCTGCAGCGTCTCGAGCCGCAACGCCGTGGATGTCTGGCTCGAAGCCGCCCGCTGCCATCCCGGCCAGGTCACCGGAATCATCACGGGTCCGCTCACCAATTTCGCCCTGGCGCTACGGGCCGAGCCGGAGCTGCCCATGCTCCTGAAGGGTCTCGTGATCATGGGTGGGGCGTTCAACTACCCGGGCAACACCACGCCGGTCGCCGAGTGGAACATGCACGTGGATCCGCATGCGGCCAGGGAGGTGTTCGCCGCCTACGAGGGGCTGCCGTACGAGAAGCTGCCCGTCATCTGCGCCCTCGAGACCACCGAGCGCATCGAGTGCACTCCCGCGCATCTGGAGGCCGTGGCCGCGGCGGCGTGTGCCGGGCCGGAAGTGGTTTCGCCGGATCAGCCCGAGGGGACGCGCAGCACCAGCGACAACGCCGTTGTCGCATGCCTGTCCGATGCCCTGCGCTTCTACATGGAGTTCCACCGGCTCCACGGCCAGGGGTACATCGCGCATCTGCACGATCTCTTCGCCGCGATGGTCGCCACGGGGGAGGCCGGCATCACGGAGCGGACCGTGACGGTGGACGTGGAGACACAGTCTCCACTGACGATCGGGCAGACGGTGGCCGATGTCGCGGGGATGTGGGGGCGCCGGCCCAATGCGCGGATCGTCACGGGCAACGACCCTCCGGCCGTCTTCGAGCTCATGGTCCGCCGGCTCTCGCACCTGGCCCGGATGCACGGCTGACCCGGCGCAGGCCCCCGCTACACTGGAAGCGGCCCGCGATGCTGCGTGGCCGGCGCCGAGGTGACATGAGGTGCGTGTCCTGCCCTCGATCCCCGCCCAAGGAATACCGTGAGCTCATCCTCCGCGCCGGCAGCAGAGCCGGCCGCCCTGCGACCCCGCCGCCTGCTCCTCGCCGCCGGCGGCACACTGATCGTCCTGACGTACCTCCTCCTGGTGATCCTGCAGCCCACCGAGCTCGCCGGGGGCATGGGCAGCGTGGCCGCGCTCGTCTCGCTCATCGGCTTCCTCGGAGGAGGTGCACTCCTCGTCGCAGGGATCCTGCCCATGCTCAGCACCAGCTCGCTCGTGGTCATGCCGCTGGGGATCGCCCTGAACATCGCCATCGGCCAGCTCGCAGGATCGCTGGGCCTGCAGATCTACCTCGACGCCATCGGGACGGTGCTCGTCGCCGTCCTCGCCGGACCGGCCGCAGGAGCCGCGACCGGTGCCATCAGCAACGCGATCTGGGGACTGTTCAATCCCTTCGCCCTGCCCTTCGCCGCCGGCGCTGCACTGATCGGCCTGCTTGCCGGTCTCGCCGCGAAGCACGGACTCTTCCGCCGCGTCTACACCGCAGCGGGTGCGGGTCTCGTGACCGGCGCGATCGGCGGACTCGTCGCGGCCCCGGTGGCGGTCTTCATGTTCGGTGCGGCGGGCACCCCCGGGACCAATGCGATCATCGCGGTGTTCCGCTCGCTGGGGGACAAGCTCCTCCTCGCCGCGACCAAGCAGGGTCTGCTCTCCGACTCGCTGGACAAGATCGTGGTGTTCGTCCTCGTGGCGCTGATCGTCCACGCGCTGCCGCAGCGGGCGGTCCGCCAGTTCCCCTTCGCCCGGACGCAGCGGGTCATCGGCGGGCGAGGCGGCGGACGGTCCGCCGCCCGCGGGAACGATGCCGGCACGGCCTGACCCATGCCCCGCCGCAGGATCTACAACCCCGTGACCGAGCTGCTCACGGCCGCGCTGCTGGTGGTCCTCGTGCTCGTGGTGAACCGGTGGGAGTTCTCCCTCGGGGTCCTGGTGCTCGGGGTGCTTCCCGCCGTCCTGTTCTCGGGCAGGGCCCGCCGGATCGGGCTCGCCCTCGCGCTGGTCACCGGGCCCCTCTTGATCTCCTCCCTCCTGCTCCACGGACTGTTCTTCCCCGAGGGGGAGCGGATCCTGCTCGATCTCGGGATCGCCCGCGTGAGCGTGGAGGGACTGGTCTTCGCCGCCGTCCTGGGCGTGCGGACGAGCGTCTTCGCGGGTGTCCTGCTGACCACGGCGATGACCCTCGACATCGCCGAGCTCCTGGCCACCATGACCCACCGCGGCTGGAACCGGAAGCTCGTCTTCGTCATCGGCTCCGCCGTCGGCCTGATTCCGCACGTGGCCCTCCGCGGGCAGCAGATCACCCGCGCCCAGCAGGCGCGGGGTTTCGTGGTGGGCCGAGGCCCGTTCACCCGCCTGCGGGGACTGCTCGCCGTCACCACTCCGCTGGTCATCGGCCTGCTCGTGGACGCCTCGGAGCGCAACCACATGCTCGAGGCACGCGGCTTCTCCGCCACGGTGGCGCGCACGAGCTATGTGCCGGACTCCGACACGGCGGGGCAGCGCGTGTTCCGCCGCCTGCTGGTGCTCGGCGTCGGCCTCTGCTGCGCGGTGTGGTTGATCGTGACGGTGCCCGGATGATCAGTCTCGAGGTCGAGTCCTTCGCCCACGACGGCGCCGCCCCGGCCCTGACCGATGTCTCGCTCTCGGTGCAGCCCGGGGAGCACGTGGTCCTCGCGGGCGCATCGGGGTCGGGGAAGACCACGCTCGTCCGCCTGCTCGCGGGCCTCACCGGTCTCGACGCCGGAGCCACTCTTCTCGGGTCGATCACGCTCGGGGACCAGCGGCTCCGCTTCGACGGCTCGCCGCGGGATCCGCGCATCGACGCCGCCCGGTGGAGTGCACAGGTGGCCTATGTGGCGCAGGGGGCGTGGGGACAACTGTCGATGATGTCCTCGACCGTCGGTGAGGAGGTGGCTTTCGGCCTGGCGAACCGCGGGGTGCCGAGTGCGCAGCTGCGCCTGCGCGTGGAGGAGGTCGCGGTGGCGCTGGGGCTGACACCGCTGCTCCAGCGAGACCCACGCCGACTGTCCGGGGGCCAGCTGCAGCGCACCCTGATCGCCGCCGCCGTGGTGCAGCGTCCACGGGTCCTGGTCCTCGACGAACCCTTCCAGGGGCTCGACGACGACGCCGTGCGTGAGGTGGGAGCGGCCCTGGAGGTGCTGCGCGGGGACGGCACCGGCGTCGTGGTCTCCGCGCCGATGCTCCCCCTCGACGCGCCGCGGTCCGCGCGGGTCCTGGCCCTGGCGGGCGGCCGTCCGGTCTTCGACGGCCCGCTCGCCGAGGCCCGCTCGGCCGGGCTCGATCGGTACGGCATCGGCACGGCGGGGGATCCCCCTACGAGAACCGGCGTGGACCGCCCGGCCGGAGCGGGCCCCGCACTCGTGGAGCTGAGGAACGTGTCCTTCAGCTATCCGGACGAGCGGGGAGCGCCGCGGGTCGCCGGTCTTCGCGGCATCGACCTGGACGTCCATCCGGGTGAGATCGTCGCGCTGCGGGGCCCCAACGGCTCGGGCAAGTCCACCCTGCTCCAGCACCTCGACGGACTGCTCCGGGCCGGGGCCGGCTCGGTCACGGTGGAGGGCACGCTCATCCGCCGGCAGCCGACGGGTTCGTTCGCCGGCACCGTGGGCTATCTGTTCCAGGACACCGACCAGCAGTTGTTCGAGCGGACCGTGCTCCGGGAGGTGGCCTACGGTCCGCGGGTCACCGGCGCGGGCCGGGCGGAGGCGGGGCGCCGGGCCGCAGCCGCTCTCGCGGAGGTGGGTCTGCGGGCGGTGGAGGAGGTCCATCCCTACGAACTCGGCTTCGTCCAGCGTCGGTTGGTGGCGCTCGCCTCACTGATCGCCACCGGGCCCAGCCTTTGGGTGCTCGACGAGCCGACGGCCGGGCTCGACGCCCCCGCACGCGAGACCGTGGCGGCCCTCCTGGCCGCCCATGCCCGGGCGGGAGGCGCCGTCGTCCTGGCCACCCACGACGCGGCTTTCGCAGACGCGGTGGTGCACCGCAGCCTCTGGCTCGACGACGGCAGGGTCGTCCGGGAAGGCCACTGAGCATTCCCCCGACCGGCGGCAGCCCTCTAGGGTGGAGCCATGGATGTGCTGCGCGAACGCCACCGGACGGTCCCCACGAAGGGCGCCGACATCGCCGTCTTCGAGTACGGCGTGGATCCCCGTCCCGACGCGCCGACGCTGGTGTTCGTCCACGGCTACCCCGACGACCACCGCGTCTACCACCCGGTGCTGCGCGAGCTCGCCCCGACGCATCACCTGGTCGCCTTCGACACGCGCAACGCGGGCCGCTCCCGCACGCTCGGTGGGGCGGGCTTCACCCTGGGGGAGCTGGTGGACGACATCTTCGCCGTGCTGGACGCCGTCGACACCCCCGGGGGTGTGCGGCTCGTCGGCCACGACTGGGGGTCCATCCAGGGCTGGGCCGCCGTGCAGGACGAGCGGGCCGACGGCCGGATCGTCGACTACACGAGCATCTCCGGACCCGACCTGCGGCACTTCTCGCGCTGGCTTCGGCGTCGCCTCCGGGAGCCGCGGCTGATGCCACAGGGCATCGGGCAGCTGCTGCGCAGCTGGTACGTCGCCCTGTTCCAGCTGCCGGTCCTGCCCGAGCTGCTCTGGCGCTCCGGCCTGACCCGCCGGTACGAGCTGGCGGCGCGCCGCAATGTGGGCACCGACCCCATCCGTGGGCTGGCCCTGTACCGCGTGAACATGTTCTCGGAGGAGATTCCGCCCAGGAGCCGCCGTGTGTCGGCCCCCGTCCACGTGATCGTCCCGCTCAAGGACCCCTTTATCTCGCCGAAGCTCGTCGACGGGTTGGAGGACCTGGTGGAGGATCTCACCGTGACGAGTGTCCCCGGCAGCCACTGGTGGATCGCGGCCCGCCCCAGGGCGTTCGCCGAACTGCTCGACCCGGCCCTGCGGCACGCTCCCGCCGATCAGCCGGGCGGCTGAGGCGGCCGGTCAGGCCTCCAGCAGACCCCGGATGTCCTCCGCGGTGATGACCGAGCTGAACACGGCGTCGTCGTCCATCACGGACGTGAAGAGTTTCGCCTTGTTCTCCTTGAGCTTCATGACCTTCTCCTCGATGGTCCCCTTGGACACCATGCGATAGACCATCACGTTCTTGGTCTGGCCGATGCGGTGCGTGCGGTCCACGGCCTGGTTCTCGGACGCGGGATTCCACCAGGGGTCCAGGATGAAGCAGTAGTCGGCCTCGGTCAGATTGAGGCCGAACCCGCCGGCCTTCAGGCTGATGAGGAACACCGGGGCGTCGCCGTCCTTGAAGGAATCGATCACGTCGCCGCGGCTGCGCGTGGAGCCGTCCAGGTAGGCGTACCTGATCCCGCGTGCCTCGAGCTGCTCCGCGGCCTTCTTCAGATAGGACGTGAACTGGCTGAAGACCAGTGCGCGGTGTCCCTCGGCAATGATCCCCTCCAGATTCTCGAACAGGACGTCGAGCTTGGCCGAGGGGACGCCGGCGTGCGCCGGGTCCACGAGGGAGGCATCGAGGGCGAGCATGCGCAGCAGCGTCAGGGAGCGGAACACGATCATCCGGTTGCGGTTCATGTCCTCGATCAGGCCGAGAAGCTTCTGCCGCTCCCGCTGCAGGTACGTCTCGTAGATGTGCTGGTGCTCGGGGTGGAGCTCCACCTCGAGCACCTGCTCCTGCTTGGGCGGCAGATCCGCGGCCACGGCCTCCTTGGTGCGGCGCATCATCAGCGGCCGGATCCGGTTGCGCAGCCGCACGAGCGGGCGGTTGTCGCCGATCTTCTCGATGGGCGTGCGGTAGTCGTCGGTGAACTTCCGGGCGGACGGGAACAGGCCGGGCGCCACGATGCTGAACAGGGACCACAGCTCCATGAGGTTGTTCTCCATGGGTGTTCCGGTGATCGCGAGCTTGAACGGTGCCTGGAAGTCCTTGGCCGCCTGGTGCACCTTGGAGGCCCGGTTCTTCACGAACTGCGCCTCGTCGAGCACGAGCCCCGACCAGGGAAGATCCTGGTAGGCCGGAAAATCGAGGCGGAAGAGCGTGTACGAGGTGATGACCACATCGGCGTCGCCGACCTGCCCGCTCAAGGCCCGGCCCGCGGCGCCCTGCGTGTCGGTGATGGTGACCACCTTCAGCCCGGGAGCGAAGCGGTGGGCCTCGTTGGTCCAGTTCGGGACGACGGAGGTGGGGGCGACGACGAGGAACGGGGCCTCGAGGCCGCCGGTCTCCTTCGCGTGGACCATCAGGGCCAGGGCCTGCACGGTCTTGCCCAGGCCCATGTCGTCGGCGAGCACCCCGCCGAGGCGATGCCGCCACAGGAATGCGAGCCAGCTGAAGCCCTCGAGCTGGTAGGGGCGCATCCGGGCCACGAGACCGGCCGGGGCGGGCGTCGCGGCGACCTCCTCGAGCTCGAGCAGCCCCGTGACGGCGTCGCGCCAGGACTGCGCCTGCTCGGTCTCCTCCGCGAGGTCCTCGAACTCCGCCCAGAGCCCCGCCTGGTAGCGGCTGATCGTCAGGCCCGTCTCCGGGTCCCACTCGCTGAGGGACCGGGCTTCCTCGATCAGCTCGCGCAGCTGGTCGAAGACGGGTTGCTCGAGGGACAGGTACGTGTTGTCGACGAGCTTGAGCTTCGTCCTGCCCTGTGCCAGGGCGCGGAACACCGCGTCGAACGGAATGGTGCGACCACTGACCGTGACCATGACGCCGAGATCGAACCAGTCCCGGTTGTCCGTCTCGACGGTGCTGATGCGCAGCGTGGGCGTCTCGGTCAGCTCCCGGTAGTCGGGCTTCTCGCCGACGATCTCGACGTGGACGTCGTCGAGCGCGGTGAGCTCCGGGAGGATCTCCTCGACGAACTCCACGGCCTGCATGTCCGCCAGGGTGAGAGTTCTCAGCGGGAGGGTGCCGAGGGTCTTCCGTGCAGCGGCACCGAGGGCGTCCTCCGCCTCGGCGTCCCGGTAGCCGTCGTCGCTGCCGGGCCCGCCCCTGCGGAAAGGCCGACGCCGCACGGTGTCGCCGAGCGGGTAGTCGAAGTGCCAGTCGAGCGTGAGCGCGTCGTCGGTGTAGGTGGTGGTGAGGACGAGCCGCGGCCGTTCGATCACGGGGAGGTCCACGCTGCCGTCGCTGCTGTCCACCTCGATCCGCTGGCGCAGGCGGGGGTAGTACTCCTGGAGAAAGAGGGACTTCTCCTCCTCGGGGACCACGACGGCGTGACCGCGCTGCAGGAGCTCGATGTCCTTCGGCGTGAGTTTCCGGGAGGTGGGCGCCAGGGTGATGATGTCGCCGTCGGTCACCGCGTAGATGCCGTGGGTGCTGATCACGTGGGCGGTGTCCGAGGGGTGCGGTCGGCCGTCGATGTCGAGGGCCGGGGCCAGCCGGAGTGCGCCGTCGTCGTCCACGCTGGCATCGAGCCGCAGGGTGGCCTGCTCGGCGAGGTCGATCCGCACCGACTTCCGGGACCCCACGAAGGCGATCCCCAGCCTCTGCGCCTCGTCCAGCAGCTGCCACAGGAGCGGGTTGCTGAAGTCGTCGAGGTAAAGCCAGGAATCGTTGTTGCCGAAGTAGTTGACCCCCGTACCGCGGTGCAGGGCGGGGAACTGGGAGAACCAGCGGTGCTGTTCAGGGTCGAAGGTCAGCCCGTACGTCTGGTAGCTGATGCTCCCCCAGGAGAGATTGTTCTTGATCCACTTGCCCTTGCCGTTCTGGCTGACCGGCCGGACGCCGAGGCGGGTGTTGAGCGTGCGCTGGCCCTGGCGCTCGGCCGCCGACCCCCAGCGCTGCACGGCGACCTCGGGCGTCCTCAGCTCGAACTGCACGCCGAGGGGAGTGGGTGCCGCTGTGCCGTCCGGGGCGTCGGCGTCGGCGGAGAGGAGGTCGGTCAGGGACGCCTGCCAGCCCTCCGGCACGGCGGACCGCGGATCCGGGCGGGCACCGCGCTCGTCGTCGTGCCGGGCCAGCAGGTTCTCGGTGTTGGACTGCAGTGCGGTGGCTGCGACGTGCTTGCAGTCGGCGCCGACCGGGCAGCTGCAGAAGTTCTCGAGCGGGCGGAACCGGCCGTCACCCTTGACCCCGAGGCGGAGCTTGGTCCGGTAGTCGTTCGCCGCGGTTCCCCGGACGCGACCGGTGAGGAGCTTCGAGCCGGCGTCCCAGGACACCGAGCTGACGGCGCCGTCCTTGGCGTAGGTCTGCCCCCGCTGGAACGCGGCCCCGCCCACGATCCGGATGATGTCGGTGACATCGACCAGGGGGTGAGGCGAATTGGGCATAATTCCATGCTCTCACGCGGTACGGGCGCCTGCCGTCCGGGTTCGCGGCCGAGGCTGGGTCGATCATCCTGACCGGCAGCCGTGGACCGGGTGGCGCGGGAGGTGCCGCACGCTGACTTATTCTTGGTCGGGGGACACCACGGGTACACAACAAGAAGAGGTCATGCGTGTTCGAACCGACGAGCGTCGTCTTCACGGCGGCGGGGCTCGCGGTCTTCGCCGCAGCCCTCCTGCCCCGACTGCTGATGCGGGCCCCCGTCTCGATGCCCATGGTCTTCCTCGGGGCGGGCATCCTCATCTTCACGTTCGCCGAGGATCTGCCGGATCCGGACCCGGTCAAGTACAGCGACATCACCATCCACCTCACCGAGGTGTGCGTGATCATCTCCCTGATGGGCGCGGGCCTGGCCCTGGACCGGAAACTGGGCTGGCGCCGTTGGGCGACCACGTGGCGCCTCCTGGGCATCGCCATGCCGCTGTGCATCGTCGTCCTCACGCTCATGGGCATGTGGGTGCTGGGTCTCGGCGTCGCGTCCGCCCTGCTGATCGCTGCGGCCCTGGCGCCCACGGACCCCGTCCTGGCCTCCGAGGTGCAGGTGGGCGAGCCCACGGAGCTGGAGGAGGACCTGGAGCGGGAGGACGAGGTGCGCTTCGGGTTGACCTCCGAGGCGGGCCTCAATGACGGACTCGCCTTCCCCTTCGTCTACCTGGCGATCCTGCTCAGCACGGTCGGTACCGCACCGTCCGCCTGGCTCACCGAGTGGATCCTGCTGGATGTGCTGTGGCGCACGGTCATCGGCTGCGCCCTCGGGTACCTGATCGGCAAGCTGCTCGGCCGGATCTTCTTCCGCGCACCCTTCGAGAGCGTCCGCCTGGCCAACTACTCGCAGGGCTTCGTGGCCCTGGCCGCCACGTTCCTGACCTACGGGCTGACGGAGGGGGTGGAGGGATACGGCTTCATCGCCGTCTTCGTCTGCGCCCTCACCATCCGCGCGGGTGAACAGACGAACGGTTACCACGGGGTGCTGCACAGCTACATCGAGCAGCTGGAGCGGCTCCTGACGGTGGTGGTGCTGGTACTCCTGGGAGGCGCCGTGGCGCGCGGGCTCCTCGACGGCCTGCGACCGCTGGAGGTGGTGGTCGCCGTCGCCTTCATCGTGCTGGTGCGTCCTGTCACCGCGTGGCTCAGCCTCGCCCGCACCCGGACCGGGCCGCGGGAGAGGGGGGTCCTGGCGTTCTTCGGTGTGCGGGGCATCGGGTCCCTGTACTACCTGAGCTATGCGTTGGCCAAGGGCGAGTTCATGGCCGACGAGGCGACGCTCTGGCGCATCGTTGCGCTGGTCATCGTCATGTCGATCGTGGTGCACGGTATCTCCGCGGGGCCCATCATCAACGCCCTCGACAGCGCCCGGCAGCGCAAGGCACGCGACGAGGGCGACGAGGCGAACGCGGCCACCACCCCGGTCTAGCCCTCGGCCGCTGACCCCCGGGTCGCCGGGCCCCGGGGCGTGCGGGTGACCGCCGTCCGCTCGAGCGTCAGCCGCACGAGCAGTCCGCCGACCAGCGCCCAGAAGGCGCCGCCGATCCCGAGGATCGTGAGGCCGGAGGCCGCCAGCAGGAACGTCACGGCCCCGCTCATACGCCCCGAGGCGTCGCGGAACGAGGCGGTCACCGCGGTCGCCATGGTCCCGATGAGTGCAAGACCGGCCACGGCCTCGACGAGCCCGGCCGGTGCGGAGCCCACGACGACGACGAGCGCCCCCGAGATCCCGGCGAGGACGAGATACGAGCACCCCGCGGTGAGCGCCGCGATCCAGCGTCTCTCGCGGTCGGCGCCCGCTCCCTCCCCGGCAGCCAGCGCTGCCGAGAGCGCCGCCAGATTGACGGCGTGCCCGCCGAAGGGAGCCACGACGGCGGTGCCCACCCCGGTCACGAGCAGCGCCGGCCGCCACGGGGTCCGGTACCCGAAGGAGGACAGGACGGCGACGCCGGGCAGATTCTGCGACGCCATCGTCACCACGTACAGGGGCAGCGCGAGGCCGATCAGCGCTCCGGGTTCCAGGACCGGCACGGTGGGCGAGGGATGCGGGAGCAGGGAGGCGGGGTCGATGACGGTGCCCTGCAGCCTCAGCTGGACACCGATCACGACCAGCGCCGCCACGAGCGCGAGCGGCACGGCCCACCGTGGCGCGAGGGCGGAGGCGGCGAGCCACACGAGGATCACCGGCAGGACCAGCTCGGGGATGGACCCGAGGGAGCGGAACGGGGCGAGGCAGAGGGGCAGCAACACCCCGGCGAGCATCGCCTGGGCCAGGTGCTGCGGGATGCGCGCCACGAGCCGGCCCAGCCAGGGAACGGCACCGGTCAGGGCGAAGAGGACGCCCGTGACGAGGAAGGCGCCCACGGCAGCCGGCCAGCCGCCGGAGGGGACGCTGGCCCCGGCCAGCAGCGCCGCGCCGGGCGTGGACCACGAGAGCGTCACGGGCACGCGGTACCGCAGCGCCAGCAGGATGATCCCCAGGCCCACGACCACGGTCAGGGCGAGCAGTCCCGAGGACGCCTGGTCAGGACTCGCGCCCGTGGCCCGCAGTCCGGCGAGGACGACGGCGAAGGAGGAGGTGAAGCCGACGATGGCCGTGACCACACCGGCGAGGACGGGCTCGTGCAGGGAGGGCCGCTCGACCTGGCTGAGATGGGCCACGGATCTCCTGGAGGCAGCGCCGCCGGGGCGGAAGCGGTCGTTCGGGCGGGGTGGGGGACGGACACGGCAAGCGTAGCGCGGGCGCTCCGGGGACCGGGCCCGGTTCTGCCGGCCCGCGGCTCCCGGTCCGGCAGAACCGGTCCTGCCAGCGCGGCCGGGAATTGAAGTACCCGGGCAACGGTTCTTGTACAGAGAGCGCTGCAGCATGATCTCTGCGCAGCACGCACGATCGAAAGGCACACCATGACCGTCCCCCTGTCCATCCTGGATCTGGCCCAGGTAGCCGAGGGCTCGACGCCGGCGCAAACCTTCGCCTCGAGCGTCTCGCTGGCCCAGCACGCCGAGCGCTGGGGCTACAGCCGCATCTGGTACGCCGAGCACCACAACATGGGCAGTATCGCCTCGTCCGCGACGAGCGTGCTGATAGCCCATGTGGCCGCGCACACCTCGACCATCCGCCTCGGCTCCGGCGGCGTGATGCTGCCGAACCACTCGCCGCTGACCATCGCCGAGCAGTTCGGCACCCTCGAGAGCCTCCACCCCGGCCGGATAGACCTCGGTCTCGGACGCGCGCCCGGCAGCGACCAGACCACTGCCCGGGCACTACGTCGTGATCCCATGGCGGCTGACAGCTTCCCGCAGGACGTCCTGGAGCTGCAGGGGTACCTGACGGGGCAGAGCCGTGTCCCGGGTGTCCAGGCGACCCCGGGACAGGGCACGAACGTGCCGCTCTACATCCTTGGGTCCTCGCTCTTCGGCGCGAGGCTCGCAGCGGCCCTCGGGCTGCCCTTCGCGTTCGCCTCACACTTCGCACCCCAGGCCCTGGAGGACGCCGCCGCACTCTACCGCCGGGAGTTCAGGCCATCGGCCCAGGCGCAGGCGCCGCACTTCATCGCCGGCGTGAATGTCATCACCGCCGACGACACCGACCAGGCGCGGCACGAGTTCCACGAGGCCATGCTGCGTCGCGTCACACTGCTCCTCGGTCGTGGGCAGAGCTTCACGCGGGAGGAGTCCGAGGCCATCCTGTCCTCGCCCGGCGGCCAGCAGATGGCGGGCCTGGCGCGGCACAGCGCCGTCGGGACCCCCGACATGGTCCGGGACTACCTCGAGCAGTTCACCACCCGGTACGGGGCCGACGAGCTGATCGTCGCCACCCAGGCCGGGAGCACCGAGGCGTGGCTGCGATCCTTCGAACTGCTCGCCGGATCCGTGCTGCCCGTGGCTGCCTGAGACCCGCAGAAATCACGACTTTCCGCATCCTGCTTGCCTTTACCCCGCAAGGTTTGGTTAAGTGGGTCTCGGTTGTAGTGTTGCGCATTTGTATTTCGTGCGGTTCAGCCCTCACGGGGTGGGCCGCGTCTCTGAAAAAGCGGACAAGCACGCCGCGACTGGGGCTCTCCGAAAGTCGGAGCGCGTCTGAGTTTCAGAAGGATAAAATAAAAATGGCAACAGGTACCGTGAAGTGGTTCAACGCTGAAAAGGGCTTTGGATTCATTGCTCCCGACGACGGAAGCGCAGATGTGTTCGCACACTTCTCCGCCATCAACGCGAGCGGCTACCGCTCGCTCGATGAGAACCAGAAGGTCAGCTTCGACACCGAGCAGGGCCCCAAGGGTCCTCAGGCGTCGAACATCCAGCCCCTCTAGGGTTCGGATCTTCCACTAGATCTTTTCGCGAAGAAGCAGGTCGGACCCCGGTCCGGCCTGCTTCTTCGTTTAACGCCCAGAGCCCTGGTGTCCGGGCTGGCAGAGTCCGATGAACGCCCCGAGGTCCTCGAGTCCGTCCGGTGAGCCTGGCAGGTAGTGGGTGAGCCGGGGCGAGCGGATGATCACGGCCCGCCACTGGCCGCGGGAGAGCGCGACGTTGATCCGGTGGCGGTCGAGCAGGAAGCCTGCGCCCCTGGCGGCCTCCGCGGCCGACGACGCCGCCAGGGTGAGCAGGACGACCACGGACTGCTGCCCCTGGAACCGGTCCACGGTACCCACCCGCACGGCCGCGTACCCTGCGGCGTCGAGGACGCGGCGCACCAGGCGCATCTGGGCGTTGTAGGGCGCGACCACGAGGATGTCGGCCTGGTCGAGGGGGCGGGGTGCCGCACCCGCCGCGGGAGTCCAGGGCAGTCCCAGATGCAGACCGACCTGCGTGCGGACCTCGGCCGCCTCCTCGGGCGAGGAGGTGGTGTTCCCCGCGTGCTCCACGACCACACAGTCGATGCCGGGAGCGGCGCCGTCGAGGGAGCGCTCGCGGGCAGCCGGGGCGGTCTCGAGCCGGCCCTCGTACGCGTAGTGGGAGACCGCCCTGCACAGCGCGGGGTGCATGCGCCAGGTGTCCGCGAGGAAGTACCCGTACCGGGCCGGCAGCGTCGTGTGCTCGGCGGACAGCCACCCCAGCGCGGAGTCATCCACCGGTGCCGGATGCGTCCCCTGGGTGACCTGGGGGAGCTGCTGCGGATCCCCGAGGAGGAGCAGCCGGCGCGCGGCCCGGGCGACGGCCATGGTGTTGGCCAGCGAGAACTGGCCCGCCTCGTCGACGACCAGCAGGTCCAGGCCTTCCGCCGGCACGAGCCTGCCCGTCATGGTCCACGCGGTTCCCCCGATCAGGCAGCCGTCCGGATCGTCCACGAGTCGTGCCACGTCCTGGTCCGATTGTTGCGACCAGGGCAGTTGCGACTGCTGGTCGCCGGGCTTCCCCTGGTCCCGGGGCTTCTTCGCCACGCGCTCGGCCGGGACCCCGGCGTCGATGGCGCGGCCGAGCAGATTCTCGACGACGGCGTGGGACTGGGCGACGACGCCGATCTTCCAGCCGGCCCGGACAAGTCGCTCGATCACGGCGGCCCCCACGTGGGTCTTCCCGGTGCCGGGTGGACCCTGCACCGCCAGATAGGAGGAGGACATCGCCTGCAGTGCTGCGACGATGGCCGCCACGTACCCGTCGTCGCCCGGAGGGACCGTGGGAAGTGTTCCGGCGGCATCGAGCCGGGGTGGCAGGCGCCGGAGGAGATCGAGCGCCGGGCCGGCCGGCAGGTCGGGTAGTGAGCCGGCCACGTCCTCGGCGAGGGCGGCGAGCGCGTCCTCCAGCGACCTGGTCCTGAGCGGTTGGTCGGGGGTCAGGGCCACGGGTAATTCGGACCGTTCCGGGGCGCCGCGCTTCGACCGCTCGCGGAGCAGGACGGTCGCCGTACCGTCGGTGTTCTCGTCCACCGCCAGGAGCTCGGCGCCGAACCAGCCGCCGCGGCCGGCTCCGCCGCTGTCCACCGAGTCGGCGTCCTCGGCTACGGGTGCGGCGTAGACGGCGAAGCAGGTGGAGCCCTCGCGGAACTCCGCTCCCGGCTCGATACGGACTGTGGCCCTCAGGACGCGGGCCGGGTTGGAGCGCGGGGTGGGGCGGGCCCAGTCGGTGTGCACCTCGACGGCGTGGAGGACCAGGACGTCGCGGGACTGCTCCCAGGCCTGGGTCGATGCCGCGAGGCGATCGAAGTGGGACCACCAGAACTGCTTGCGTTCGCGCCGGTGGTAGCCCACGGCAGCGGCCACCAGGGCGATGGCCTGCTGGTCCGCGGGGTCCGCTGCTTCAGGAGGATCGGTCAGGTGGTGGAGCAGCCTGGCCTCGGTAGGGTCCGGACCGTCGTCGGGCAGGTCGTCGGGCAGGTTGTGCGATTCCCGACCGGGGCGCTCTCCGACTGGTTGAGCCCCCCGGGCCGGGGCGGGGCTCGGCGGTGCGTCGCCGTCGCCTGTGGCACGGAGGTCCTGCAGGCCGAGCAGCCAGGCGCGGAGTCCCAGTGTCGAGAGGCAGTCGTACCGGTTGTAGTCGCTGATCCCCGCAAGGAGCTGTGCGGCGGCCGCGGCATCGCCGTCGTCCCGGGCCGCGCAGTAGGCCGCATAGGCCACCACGGAGGCGCCGGCGTCGGTGACGTCCCCGGATCTCAGGTTCGAGCCCATGTACAGGGGCTCGAGCTTCTTGAGGCTGTAGGAGCGCTCCGAGAGGCGCAGGCTGTGGCGCACGGTGTCGTAGAGGTCCACGAGGACGCCCTCGCGCAGCAGAGTGTCCACCGCGTCCTCCCCGATCACGTGGGTGAGGGACAGGCGGCGCAGGGCACTGCGCTCGTACGCCGCGTAGTGGTAGATGTGCAGCTCCGGGAACCGCCGGCGGCGCTCGGCCACATAGTCGAGGAAGCGTGCCAGCGCCGAGCGCTCCTCGGCCCGGGTGTGCGCCCAGAACGGGTGGAAGGGCGGGGCGCCGCCGGACGCGGGGAGTTCCAGCACACCGAACAGGTACTCGATGCCCCAGCTGCCGTCCACGGGGTCCTGCCAGAGCGGGTCACCCTCGAAATCGAAGAAGATGTCGCCCGGACTCGGCGCCGGCAGCGTGCCCAGGGTGTGCTCGGGGAGCACGCGATAGGAGACGGAGCGCTCCGTCCCGTCCGGGCCGGTGTACACGACGCCGCCGTCGGTCTCCGCCACGCCCACCTGGAGCCGGGCCTGGTCCCGCAGCCGGGCGGAGGTCGGGTCGCCCGCGCGTGGGGGCTGTGCTGCCAGCTGCTCGATGGTCAGGACGCCCTCGCTCCGGAGCTTCGCCCGGCGCTCTGTGGTCATGCCTGCGACGAGCAGCAGATCGCGGCTGACCTCCACCTGCTCGGTGCAGTAGGGGCAGCGGCCGCAGGCCTGTAGCCCGGACGCGCCCCACTCCACCGGGTGCGACTGGTCCCGCTGCGCCCCGACCAGGTCGAGGAACCGGTCGCGGCGCTCGCGGAAGACCGGGAGGAGATCGGGAAGGCTGTGCGTGGTGTGCGTGGTGTCGCCCAGCACGAGCGTCACCTCGGGCGACGTCGGGATCCCTGCGGCCTGCAGCTGGTCACCGTAGGCGGCGAGCTGCAGCAGGGCGCCCACCCTCGCCCGCCGGGCGAGTTTGGTGTCCCAGACGGCGTAGGAGGAATCGGGGCGGCGGACGAGGAAATCGGAGCGCCCGTGGAAGACGCCGTCGAAGAAGGCCGCCTGGAACACCACGGAGGCCCCCGAGTGCAGTGCATGGAGCGACTCCTCGTGCTTGTGTGCCAGCGTGGCACGGTCCATCGACTCGGCCGGTGCGACGTCGTACACGCCCGTGGGACGATCCGGTGACCACAGCCCGTGCTCGGCCACGAGTCCGTCCAGCACGCGGCGCTCGTGGACGTCCCCGAGCAGCGCTGCGCGCTCCGTCATGCCGTCCACCGCGAACTCTGCGCGTGGTGTCCGCCCGAGCTTCTCGTCGAGTACGCGCAGCACGCGGTACTCGCACTCCGACGCCGTCACCAGATCGGAGGCCGAGAACACCAGATCCGGTCGGCTGGACCGAGGGGAGCACGCCTCGAGCAGGAACATGGACCAGGGACCTTTCGCTCGGCGGGCAGGGTCCAGTCCATCATGATCCTCCGACAGGACGGCTCCGGCACGGTAGATTACCCCCATCGGCCGCAGCAGCGCGGGCCCGTGTCCCGGGGTGGTAGTCGTTCCGCGCGAGGGTCCTGTGCCGCTGAACCGCACCTCCGCGGGAGGATCCGCGGGACCGACCAGCAGTGACGAGGAAAGGATGTTCGCATGAGCTTCATCGACAAGGCGAAGAATAAAGCCGAGGAACTCTCGGGCAAGGCCAAGGAGGCCATCGGCGACTCGACCGACAACCACGATCTCAAGGCCGAGGGTCAGGGCGACCAGGCTTCGGCGTCCGGCAAGCAGGCCGGTGAGAACGTGAAGGATGCGGCGTCCAACGTCTCGAACGCCTTCAAGGGCAAGTAGTCCCGCATGTGAGAGCCCCGTGCCGATAGGTACGGGGCTCTCGCTGTGTCCGGGCTCGAGCGGCTCCGCGGCTCCGGGAAGAATGGAACAATCGGGGGAGACCCGATCACCAGGAGTACCGATGAATCCCCGCACGCTGTTCCGTTCCGTCGCCGTCGCGGAGGTGATGACGTGGGCCTTCCTGCTGCTGGGAATGTTCCTGAAGTACGTCACGCGGACCACCGAGGCGCTCGTGCCACCCGCAGGAGCCGTGCACGGGTTCGTCTTCCTGTGCTTCGTGGTCACAACGGTGTTCGTCTGGATCAACCAGCGCTGGTCGGCGGGCACCGGGGTGCTCGGCCTGGCCTCGGCGGTGATCCCGTTCGCGACCATCCCCTTCGAACGACGGATCGAACGCCGCGGGCAGCTGAGCGACACCTGGCGTCTGGGCCCCGGAGCGGAGGCTCCCGCGACGGTCCCCGAGAAACTGCAGGCCTGGGTGCTGCGCAGTCCGCTCGTCGCACTGCTGGTCGCCGTCGTGGGCATAGGTGTGGTCTTCAGCGTCCTGCTGATGCTCGGCCCGCCCGGATCATGGGGCGGTGAGGGCTCCTGATGAGTGATCTCGGTGGCACCACGGACGACAAGCGGTTCTTCCTCCACAGCGGACGCCGCTGGCGGAAGACCGATCCGTCCCTGCCGGAGGAGGTGAAGATCCGCCTCATGTCCCACCTCGGGCGTGGGCGCTCCGGCGTGCGCAACAGTTCCAAGGGCGACGCCGGAGGCGCCCTTCCGCGGGCACGGCGCACCGTCCAGCTCGCCAAGGAAGGCCTCGGCGAGCGGGGCACGCCGTGGTGGGAGCAGTCGGCGGCCCAGCGCGAGGCGCGGTGGACGGCGGCACTTGAGGAGCTCGAGGCGCTTCGCCCGAAGCCTCCCGGCACCGCCGGGGCCCCCGCCGATGACGACTGAGGCCCTTCCCGGGGCCCTGCGCGCGGAGATCCTGCGTATTGCGGAGCACCGCGGATACGGGAAGACGCTCTGCCCGTCCGAGGCCGCGCGCAGCATCGGTGGCGAGCAGTGGCGGGAGCTGATGCCCGCAGCGCGTCGCGTCGCCTTCGAACTCGCCGCGGCAGGGCTGGTCGAGGTCACGCAGGGCGGCGACCCTGTTGACGCCGACGCACGCGGTCCCGTCCGCATCCGCTGGGTGGACACGGGTGAATCCGACGGGCCGAACGGCGTACCCGCTCGGTGACGGGTCGGCTCAGGTCCCGGCGAGCTGCCGGACGGCCTGCAGATGCTCGCGCCGCACGGGTGAGGCGTGCTGCTGGTACTCCTCGTGATTCTTCAGCCACGTCTTGATGTACGGGCAGACAGGGACGATCGTCAGACCGGCAGCAATGGTGTCGTCGAGGGCGTGCCTGACCAGGATCGACGCGAGTCCCTGGCCGGCGTAGGCCTCGTCGACCTCGGTGTGATGGAAGATCCGTTCGTTCTGCCCCACGCCGCCGGCGGGCACGTACTCGGTCTTGCCGATAGCGGTGCCGTCGTCGAGGATCTCGTAGCAGTTCTTCGCCGCTGCGTGCTCGACGGTGGGAGTACTCTTCGGTTCCATGGAAACTCCTGATCGGCTGTGGCTAGCCGCGAGGTCGCAGCTGGACATTGGGTAGGACGGGGGCGGGCAGCGGTGCCGGTGTACCCTCCGGGAACGGGCCGAAGCGTAGGTGCGGGGGAATCCCACCGGGAGTCCCGTCCGGGGACGGGGTGGGTTCGGCGCCGATCTCGGCCTGCCATGCTTCCCGGTAGGCGGCCACTTCCTCGTGGGTCCGGCCGATGAAGTTCCACCACATGACGATCTGCTCACCGAGGGGCTCCCCACCCAGGATGAGTACCCGCACGGGGGACTGCTTCGCTTCCAGGATCAGCCGGGCATGCCCGGTGGGCAGGTATGCGAGATGGTCCACCGGAACGGCGGAGCCGTTGAGGGTCAGGTCACCGGTATCCAGGAGGACGCCGTGTTCGAAGGACGGATCCAGTTCCAGTTCGAGGGTCTCTCCGGCGCTGATCACTGCCTCGGCGGCGAGCAGGGGCGGTGTGTAGGTCTCCACGGGCGAGGTGGAGCCGGCGAGGGACCCGAGGAAGACCTTCAGCTCGGCGCCGGCGAGACGGACGGGCTCCGGGGCGAAGCGCTCGAAGGTCGGCAGCATGTGACGCGTGGAGTCAGGCAGTGCGAACCAGAGCTGCGCGCCGTGCAGCACCGTGGTGTCGTGGGTGGAGAGTTCCTGGTGGGAGATGCCGCGACCGGCGACCATGAGATTGACCTCGCCAGGTTCGACGGTCGCGGTGTTCCCGGCAGAATCCCGATGGTCGATCTTGCCGGAGAACAGCCAGCTGACAGTGGCCAGCCCGGTATGCGGATGGCGTGCCACCGACATGCCGCCGGAGGTGGAGACCAGATCCGGACCGTAATGGTCCAGGAAGCACCAGGAACCGATCAAACTGCGCTTCCGCTGCGGCAGCGTCCGGCGTACGGGCATGGCACGGGGTCCGCCCAGCGGAACATCGCGCGGGGGCAGGACCTCCACCCCGTCAGGGTGTCCCTGCTGCCGGCACAGTGTTTCCTTGGGGGCTACCTCGAGATTGCTCATGATGCCTCCGCTGCTGCTTTCTGCGTGGCGTTCTTGCCTGCTCCAGGACGGAGGCGCACGGGATGGCCGCTGAGGATCGAGACCCGGTTGAAGGCATTCATGGTCACGGCAGCCCACTGGAGGGCCGAGAACTGCTCATCGGTGAGCTCTGCCCGCGCGGCCGCCAACTCCGTCTGGAGCCGCTCGTGGTCGGGGAGTTCCGTGGCGGCTTCCCCGATCATGAGGGCGGCGCGTTCGGTGGTGGAGAACACCGTGGTATCCCGCCAGGCGGGAAGGACGGCGACCTGCTGCTCGCTGGCCCCCGCCTGACGCGCGAGCCGGACATGCAGGTCGAGGCAGAAGGCACAGCCGTTGAGCTGGGAGATCCGGACGTTGACCAGTTCGACGGTGGAGCGCGGCAGACCGGCCTGCTCGACCGCCTCGGCGACCTTGAGCGCCAGACCGTTCAGGGCCCTCCAGCTGGCGGGGTCCGACTTGTCGAGAAAAAGATCCTTGCCTGTCATGCTGCTCCTCACGTCGACCGGTCGAGGGTGACCGCGATTCGTTCCCAGTGCTCCTCCCAGTCTGTCTCACCCGGTACGACTTCGGGAACGGGGCACGGTCCGGTGCCGGCCGAATCGGGCACGGGTTTCAGGCGCGGGCCTTCACCCGACGGCGGGGATCAGGCGGTCCGGCGCGAGAGGAGCTCCGGGTGGTGGAGTTCGGTGACATCCGGGTGGGCGCGGACGCGGCCCTTGAGGACGTTGGAGCCGTAGGAGGAGAGCATCGGGTTCTCCGGGTCGTCGGAGACCCCGCGCGCCGAGGCCCTCAGCTCATCGCTGAGGGGAACCGGCTCGATGACGGCGTCGAGGCGTGGTGACCAGAAGAACGGGATGGCGTAGCGGTCCACGCCGGGGGCAGGAGCGGTCACGCGGTGGACGGTGGCTGCGAGGTATCCCTCGGTGGCCACCTCGAGCATCTCGCCCAGGTTCACCACGAGCGCTCCGGGGACCGGCGTGACGGGAACCCAGGTGTCCGTGCCGTGGGGGAGTACCTCCAGTCCGCCCACCTCGTCCTGTAGCAGCAGTGTCACGAAGCCGTAGTCCGCATGGGCGCCGACGCCCTGCGATCCTGCCTCGTCGACCACTCCGCCCACGTAGTGGACGAGCTTCGCCATCCACGCCGGCGTCGCAGCGAACGCTTCGGCGAAGTGGTCTTCCGGCAGGTGAAGGGCGACGGCGATCGCCGACAGCAGCTCGGCGCCCACCTGCGACATCAGGTCCGCCCAGGCCATGGCCCGGTCCTCGAGTTCCGGCAGGGTCTCGCGGGGCCACAGATTGGGGCCCTGCAGGAGCCAGTACGGTTCGTCCGCCGGGTACTCGGCCACGGGTGCGCGTTCGGGGGAGAAGTCGATCTGCTCGCGGGCATCGGGGCGGCCGCGCGTGATCTCGGTCCCCAGGCCGGCGTAGCCGCGGAAGTGGGGGGAGGTGCGGTTGTGGATCGCGAGGCGTTGCTCGAGCGGCAGCTCGAAGAACCGGCGGGTGACGTCGAAGAGGTCATCGACCTGGGTGGGGGCGGCGCCGTAGCCGACCACGTGGAAGAAGCCGACGGTGTGTGCGGCGGCACGCAGCTCCTCGATGAACTCCGGGGTGAAGGAGCCATCGGCGGAACGCGCGGTACTGAGGTCAAGGGTGGGGATCGATCCCGGGGTGTGCAGCATGCGCAGGAGGCTACGCCCGGTCCCCGGATGGTGGCTCCTTTGCATTACGCCGTGTTGCGCCGCACGCAGGGCCGGTGCCGTCCGTTCGCCCAGCTGCCCCTTCACTCCTCCCGCGATGTGGAGGACACTATGAAGCGTCTCGAGGCTATCGATGAGGCGCCGGGGAGACTCCCCGTTTGATCGCCCGGTATCACGCCCAGCGAGGAGCGCCCGGTGAGTGACGAGGTCGAAGCAGCAGCCACGTCCGTAGATCGTGACCGCGAACCCACGCCATCGGGACCGGCAGAGTCACCGGATGCCTCGGGTACAGCGGCCATCGAAATTGTCGGCCTGACCAAGCAGTTCAAGGACTTCACCGCCGTGGAGGAGCTGGACCTGGAGATCGGCCGCGGAGAGATCTTCGGATTCCTCGGACCCAACGGTGCCGGAAAATCCACGACCATCAGGATGCTGCTCGATCAGTTGCGACCCTCCTCCGGATCGGCGCGGGTCCTGGGTCTCGCTGTGGGGCCGGACTCGCTCGAGATCCACCGACGCATCGGCTACATCCCGGGCGATCTGGCGCTGTACCCGAAGCTCACCGGTATCCAGACGCTGCGGTACTTCGCACGGCTGCGCGGAAATGTGGACTGGTCCTACGTGCTGGAACTGGCTGAACGCCTGGAAGCAGACCTCGGGAAGAAAGTGGCGGACTACTCGACCGGCAACCGGCAGAAGATCGGTCTCATCCAGGCCTTCATGCACCGCCCCGAGCTGCTCATCCTCGACGAGCCCAATGCCGGCCTCGATCCCCTCATGCAGCAGACCTTCCACGAGATGCTGCGCGAGGTACGCGCTGCCGGTCGCACCGTCTTCCTGTCCTCCCACACCCTCTCCGAGGTGGAGCGCGTCGCGGACCGCGTCGGGATCATCCGGCGGGGGAAGCTCGTCGTCGTCGAGCGGGTGGACGAGCTCAAGCGCAAGGCCATCCGACGCCTGGACTTCGAGTTCGACCAGCCGGTCCCGATCGACATGTTCGAGGGCGTCGCCGGTGTGCGGGACGCCGAGATCGACGGCGTCCACGCCGGGATCGCCTACGAGGGGAGCGTCAACGACGTCCTGCAGGCGGCCCTGGTCCATGAGGTGGTCAATCTGCACTCCCGGGACGCGGATCTCGAGGAGATCTTCCTGGCCTTCTACCGTTCCGACGATTCCCCCGCCCCGTTGTCACCGGCCCGGACCGCGACAGCATCGGCGCCCAGGGCGGGACGCCATGTTCGCTGAGGTCCTGCGGCACGAGAGTCGACAACGCGCGGTCCCGACCGGCGTCCTCGGCGGGACCCTCGCCGTCTTCACCTTCTTCGGGCTCGCCGTCTCCGGCAGCCTCGGCTCCGCCCTCGACTCCCTGACCGCCTCCATGCCCGAGGCACTGACGGCGTTCATCGGCGGCGATTCACCGGGCGGCTACGTGGTGGGTGAGATCTTCACCCTGATGGCACCCATCGCCCTCGTCGCCTACGGCATCATCGCGGGAGCCGGCCTCTTCGCGGGGGAGGAGCGCGAGGGCACCATGGCCGTCCTGTCGGCGCAACCGGTGACCCGGCGAAGTCTCCTCCTTGCGAAGGCCTGCAGCCTCCTCCTGAGCCTGGTCGTCATCGCCGGGCTCTTCTGGGGCGGGATGACAGTGGCCGCGCTCGTCTTCGATTCCGAGCTCACCGCAGGTGCACTGGCGGCCGGCAGCACCCATCTGGTGATGCTCGCCCTGGCCTTCGCCGCCGTGGCCCTCGCGGTCGGGGCAGCCACCGGCCGTCCCGAGCTGGCCTCCGGAACAGCAGGCGGCCTCGCGGTCATCTCCTATCTGACCTCGGCCATGCTGCCGCTCGCCGGTCTGGAGCAGTGGGCACGGCTCAGCCCGTGGCACTACGCCCTGGGCAGTGATCCGCTGCGCAACGGGATCGATCTTTCCCACCTGGGTGCCTTCGCAGCCATCATCGTCGTCGCACTGGTCGCCGGTCTCGTCGCCGTGAACCGGCGCGACCTGAAGGGATGAACCTCATGACCGCAGCACCCATCACGCCTTCCACTCGCGACAGCACCTCCGGGGGTGGTCGCGGACCGGCCCGTTCGGTCGGCAGGCACTTCGCCACGATCTGGGCCCGCGCCGTCGGCGACAAGCTGGTACTCGTATCCGTCCTGGCCGTCTACGGTCTGGTCATCGGTGCGGGAGTCGGTGCCCTCTGGCCACCTCTGCGCGATACTTTCGCAGATCTGGCCCAGAACCTACCCGCTGCTTTCGACCAGATCCTGGGCGGGATATCACTGGCCACCCCTGAGGGCTGGCTCCACGCGGAAATGCTCTCGATCCTCGCTCCGGGCTTCCTCATCGCCGCGGCGATCATCTCCGCCGGAGCCGCGACGGCGGGTGAGGAGCAGGCTCGCACCCTCGGGCTGGTCCTGTCCTCCGGGGTGGGTCGTACCACCTTCCTCGCGGCCAAGACCGCCGCCGTGGTGACACATCTGCTGCTGGTCAGCGTCGCGATGTTCCTCGGGATGGTCATCGGCAACGCGAGCGGTGACATGGGGATCGCCATCGGAGCCCTGGCATCCTCCGCACTCTGGGTCTTCCTGTTCGGTCTGATGTATGCGGCGATAGCGCTGACCCTCGGCGCTCTCCTCGGCGACCGGCGCCTGAGCTCGGCGATCACCGCAGGGATCGCGGCCGTCTCGTTCGTCCTCGCGACCTTCCTGCCGCTGAACGATGCGCTGACCGGGTGGGCCAAGGTCAATCTCTGGTATCCCTACAGCGGAAACGTGCCGGTGGTCGACGGCATCGACGGCGGACTGGCTGCGGTCATGGTCGGTATCGCCGTCGTGGTCGCCCTTGTCGGCCTCGTCGGTTTCCGCCGCCGCGCCGACCTCCGCGGTTGAGGCCCGGCGCGGTGTCCGCCGGATGATCCGCGATGTGACGGGACTGGCCGTCGTCCTGGGCGCGATCCTCCTGGTCCTCGACCTCGCCCTGCGTATCGGTGCGCTGATCACCTTCCCGCAGGGGCGCAGACCGACTGCAGCCATGGCCTGGCTCCTGGCGATCTTCTTCATCCCGGTGATCGGCACCATCGTGTTCCTGCTCATCGGGAGCCCGCACCTTCCCCGATCGCGTCGTGAGAAGCAGGCGACCATGAGCGACACCATCAGGGCCGTCGACCCGGGCGCGCTGGATCTGGTCACCGAGGCCCCGGATCCGCCGTGGATCCGCCCGGTCGTGCGCCTGAACCGACGGCTGGGCGCTATGCCCATGCTCAGGGGCAACACCACGACCCTCATCACGGGATACGCAGCGGAACTCGCCGCCCTGACGTCGGCCGTCGAGTCCGCTCGGCACTCTGTCCACCTCCAGACGTACATCCTGTCCCTCGATGAGACCACGACCGAGTTCTTCGATGCGGTGACCCGCGCCGTACGCAGGGGTGTCACGGTGAGGGTGTTGCTCGACCACATCGGGTCCTGGCGCTCTCCGAACTACCGCGCAACCATCGAGAAGCTCACGAGCGCCGGCATCGATCGGCACCTGATGTTGCCGGTACAACCCCTCCGGGGGCGGTACCAGCGACCTGACCTCAGCAACCATCGCAAGGCGATGATCGTCGACGGCGAGAGGGCCTTCGTCGGCTCGCTCAACATCATCGACGCGAGCTACAACAAGAGGGCGAACCTGCGTCGCGGCCTCCAGTGGACGGACGTCCTGGTCGAGCTGGGCGGTCCCGTGGTGTACGGGATCGAGGCCGCCTTCCCCACCGACTGGTACAGCGAGACCGGAGACTACACCACGCCGCTGCCGATCCTGCGAGGCAGCTTCGACCTACTCATCTCGCTCTACGCCGGGCCGGTCTGGGAACACTGTCGACACTATCTCTCGTCACAGGGCAGCTTGCTGGCCAATACCAGTCACGGAGATGCCAGCCTTGCCGCACTCGATCCGGTCCTCCGGCTTGTTGCCACGGTGCACCAGCGCGACGGCGGGTACCGACTCGATACCGCGGGCCTCGACGGCTATCTCATCCCCCGACGACCGTCGGCAGCCGACCCCGACACCATTCGTCGCCAGGGGCGGGGCATCGCCTACACCAGGACCGCTTTCGCGTACGTTTTCGAATTCGCCGGGGCTCGCCGCTGATTCATGGCCCACGACTGCACCTCTCTGGAGTAGCTCCCCGCCCTCATAGGGCAAGCACCCGACCGGTTCGTGCTCGTCGAGGCATTCCAGGACGACGCCCCCGCCGAAGCAAGTGGTGTGCACAATTGCGCATCTTCTTGTTCCTGCGTAGCGTCTGCCACATGGATGGCGGCAAGGAACCAGAGCAGACGTCGGCCGGCCGTCCCGAAGGCACGGGTAGGGTGTTCTTTCCATTGGTATCGTATTCCTTGTCGTCGCAATTTCGATAATGTTTTCGGGAACGACGTTCTGGGCTGCCTTTTTACCGTGAGCATCACGTTCCTCATCCTTGGGCTACAAAAGCCTTCAAGCAAGGGTGAGCCCCCATCCGGCTGGACTTCGCAGGGCCGACTGTAAGTGGCGTATCCAGAGAGTCGATCTGCCACCGCCGGAGATCGGCGGCAAACCACTGCAAACACCACGTGCTCTCCTCCTGTGATGCAGAAGGCGGGTGTAGATCGCTCTGCCAATCAGCCGCGCTCAGCTTCATTGGCTGACTGGGTGAGTTCTTCGGTCGCGCCGGAAGGCAATGCAGAGCGGGTCTCGGTACTCGAAACAGCCGGCGAATTTACCGCCAGGAAATGTCGCGGTCCGGAGTCCGATCCGGTATCACATTCGATCCAATGGTGACACAATCTTATTCATGAGTGTTTCTCCTTTGGAGCTGCAGACCACGTCCGTGCAGATAGCGTTCCGCACGGCCACACGGTTGCGGGTCTTCAACGCTGTCATGGGGTTTCTTCATCTGGCCTCGGGATCACTCATGGTGGCGCTCAGTAACGACTTCTCCCTACCGGTGTCGACGTTCGCGTTGAACGGCACCCCAGGGACATCCTTGTCGCAGGGTGTCACCAATCTCGTCTTCGATGTGCCTCTGGGCATCGCGACGGCATCTTTCCTGTTCCTGTCTGCCTTCTTCCACTTCCTGATCGCCTCACCCATCGGTTTCCACCGCTACATCGGGGAGCTCTCCAGAGGACGTAATCGTTTCCGGTGGGTTGAGTACAGTGTGTCCTCCACGCTCATGATCGTGCTCATCAGCCTGATTCTGGGGATCTCGGACATAGCAGCACTCATCGGTCTGGGTATCGCCAACATCTCGATGATCCTCTTCGGATGGCTGATGGAGATGACGAACAACGGACTCATGCACGACGCGGACGGACGCCCACAACGCGGGCAGCGCGCCTGGTGGACGCCCTTCTGGTTCGGCTGCGTTGCCGGCATCGGCCCGTGGCTGGCCGTGGCGGTCTACCTGATCGTCAATGTCGGCGTCGAGGGTGGGGAAGGGCCCCCGGGATTCGTGTACGGCATCATCATCTCGCTGTTCGTCTTCTTCAACAGCTTCGCGATCAACCAGTGGCTCCAGTACAAGCAGGTCGGCCGCTGGAGGAACTACCTCACCGGCGAACGGACCTACATCGTGCTCAGCCTCATCGCCAAGACCCTCCTGGCATGGCAGGTCTTCGCCAACGTACTGATCGGCTAGGACAAGCGAGCACGTTGTGTCTCAGTCGACCGAGACCGATCACGGGGCCATGGCCAACGGCTGCTCGAGGATGAAATCGTCTTCGAACCGGTCCCCTAGGCGGAACCGCTTGGTGCCGACGATCCGGAAGCCGCTCTTCTCGTAGAAGCGGATGGCGCGGGGATTCTCCTGGTTCACGCCGAGCCATACTCCGGGCAGTCCTGAGCGCGCAGCGAGCTCCAGTGTCGCCGCCATGAGTGCGGCGGCCGTACCCCGCCCGTGCTGCTCGGGATGGACGTAGAACTTGCTCAGCTCCACCACCGGGGAGAGGGACAGGGCGTCGAGCACATCCGCGTCAGCGGGCTGGTCGAGGACCACCATGCTCCACCCCACGACCCGCGCGTCCTCCCGGAGGCAGAGGATCGTGTGGCCGGGCATGCCGACCAGGGCAGCAAAACGCGCAGCCGAGAGGTGCGTGGCGATGTGCCGCTCGATGTCCTCGGGGCGCGATGCCGGAGGGCAGGCGAGGGGGAAGGTGATCGCGGCGCACTCGGCCAGTGCCTCGGCATCGTCCGCTGTCGCCGTCGTGATCCGGATGCTCATGATCCCAATCTAGGGCCGATGGAGGCGTGGCTCGGAGCAGATGGACCCGGCCCCGGGCAGAACCGGTGCAAGACTGGGTCCGGAGGCCCGGCAGTGACGCCGTACCGGGCAGCGCACGCCGGAAACAGGTCAGGGAGGACCACGATCGATGACGACCACACAGCAGCACACGTACGGACCGGACGTCCTGGGCGAGGGCTACGAGGCACGGACCATCCCCCTGCGGCCCGACGAGGAGGGCGAGGTCGTGGCCACGCTGGTGCGCCGGGCCCTACCGGGAGGATCGCGGCGCGCAGTCCTCTACGTGCACGGCTTCGTGGACTACTTCTTCCAGCAGCATCTCGCCGACGCCTGGCTCGGGGCCGGGTTCGACTTCTACGCCCTGGATTTGCGGAAGTACGGGCGCTCGCTGCGTGAGCACCAGAGCCCCAACTACATCACGGCTCTCGAGGCCTACGACGAGGAGCTGGATGCCGCAGCCCGGATCATCCGTGAGGAGGAAAGCCACGACGTCCTCGTGGTCATGGGCCATTCGACCGGCGGTCTGGTGACCTCGCTGTGGGCCCACGACCGGCGCGGGCGCGGCATCGTCGACGCGCTGGTGCTCAACAGCCCGTGGTTCGATCTCAACGCGGGCTTCCTCCAGCGCACGGTCGGCACCCTCGCGGTGCGTAAGCTCGGCACGCTGAAGCCGAAGACCGTGGTCAGCTCCCTCGGATCCGCCTACGGGCGCTTCCTGCACCGGGAATCCAGCGGGGAGTGGGACTACGATCTCGCTTGGAAGCCGCACCGGGGTTTTCCCGTGGTCGCCGGGTGGTTGCGGGCCATCCGCGCCGGGCACGCACGGCTCAATCGCGGTCTCGCCATCGACTGCCCGGTGTTCGTGGCCTGCTCCGACGCGAGCTCGAACCCTGTCCGGGAACCAGATCGCGTCTCCTCCACGGACGTGGTGCTCGACGTCGGCCAGATAGCCCGCCGCACCCCGAAGCTGGGCGGGCTCGTCACCCTGGTGCGCATCACCGGCGGGATCCACGACCTGACGCTCTCGCCGGAACCGGCACGGTCCGCGTTCTTCGCCGAGCTGGAGCGCTGGCGGGCGGCCTATGTTCCGGCGGGGCCGGCGGATTCAGGGCGAACCGAGGGGCGCAGGGAGGGACCAGGGCGTGCCTGTTGATGCATCGAACCGGCCTGGGCTGGTCCGGGAAGCGGTGGTCACCGGGGGGTGACAAGCTCCATTCAGGCGATGGGGTCGGTTGGCGTGTTCATGACGGTCCCGCATCCGATGCCGATACTCTGGTGGTACTACCCGAGCCAGCGGGGTTGCTCAGGGCCGTGGACGGGTTTCTTCGCGGCCGTCGTCGGTGCTGTGTTTCTGACGATACGAGGCGAAGCGATGGAGCGCCGTCAGCCATCGAGTGCCTTTGTGATCGTCGTGTCTAGGTGAAGGTGTCGTGCATGCCTGAAGAAAGTTCCCCACTGACGGGGGTCAGCTCGTTCGCCGACGACTATCGGATCGAGCTGATGGAACCACGTGCTGTCTCCGTATCCATGCGTCATCCACTCCACCTCGACCGTGAGGCCGCCCAGCGGATGCTGCAGGGCAGCTTCGACGTCGCGCACGGACTCCGATACGTGGTGGTGGTCGACATGGCCGGCCTACTGGGAATCTCGGCTGAGGCACGGCGAGTCATGTCCTCGGCCCGCAACATCCTGGCCGCAGCGATGTTCGGGGATTCCCCCATGGACAGAGTCCTGGCAGCCGCCTATGCACGGGCGCCGTACCCGTGTGAGTACTTCCCTGATCGTCAGCAGGCACTGGGGTGGCTACTGGGGCACGATCCCCACTGTGAGGACATCCATGAATTACATCGCGAGCGTCACTGTCGCCCTGTGTCCTCCGAGGAGTCCCGTCACCGGTTCGGGGTCGTCGAGGAGCATGCACGGACCCCTCACAGGGCGTCGGAGCGGCCGCCGGGTCCACGACACTCCGACCCGTAGCCTCGGAGATGGGTGGGGCATTCGAACACCCAGATCTTCGAGGACATCCGCGGGTGCGGGATCTATTCGACGACCGGTGGTGTGTTCAGTTCGAGTTCGGCCTGGGCAGCCAGGGAGCGGAGCACCCGCTGGTCCTCGGCGGTGAAGGCACGCGGCCGCTGGTCGATCACGCACAGCGTGCCGATGAGCCAGCCACCGGGTCCACGCAGTGGGCATCCGGCATAGAACCGTATGCGCGGATCTCCCGTGACGAGTGCGTTGGCACTGAAGCGCGGATCCTCGTGCGTGTCCTCGACGACGAGGAGATGCTCGTCCTGGATCGTCACGTTACACAGCGCATCACCACGGTCCACGCTCCGGGACAGAGGGCCGGTCACTGAGAACAGGATCTGCTGGTCGGCGGTGATCACGCCGATACTGGCCGAGCTCACCTCGAAGATCTCACGCGCATAGCGGACGATCCGGTCGAAGCGTTCCGCATCCTGTACCTCCAGGATCCGCGATCGTGCGACGGAGAGCAGGCGCAACTTCTCCGCCTCCGACCGGGCGCCGCGGCCGCCGCCAGGCGGGAGCGCTGTACCGGGATTGTCCCCGGCGACCGCATCATCGCCACGGCCAACCTCACTGGAGGGTGTCCTCGCTGATTTCATCGTCGTCTCAGGTCCTGGCATACGAGTGGTGGCGAGGGCGTCGGCTGTTCCCCCAATGGTCTTCGACGTTACGGCACCCACCACGACCGAGCCGGTAACCGGGGGTGTCGGCTATGTCACGACGGAGCACGGGAGCAGATCGGAGCACCCCGGCACGGTCAGACGCGCGCGGCAGAGGCGTCGGCTCCGGCGACGAAGTGCCGCACCAGGGCATCGAACTCCTCCTCCCGCTCGATCTGCGGCATGTGCCCGCACTTCTCGAACAGGTGGAACTCGGCGTGCGGGAACGCGGCGCGCGCGTGCTCGAGATGCGACGCCGGGAGCACGCGGTCCTCGTCGCCCCAGATGACCAGGGTGGGCTTGCGCTGGGCTGCCACACGGCGCAGGAGCTCGGTCCGCCAGCGACGACGTACACCGCCGAAGGTCCCCAGGTGTCCGGCGACGGCGAGCATGACGTCGTCGTACACGGGGTTCCGGCCCACCTCCTGCGCGTGGTCGAGGCGCTCCTCGGTGACGAAGACCTTGTCGTAGAAGAGGGCCCTCTCGGTGCGGTAGGCGGCCTTCCGCGACTTGTCCCGCATGAGGAACCTGCCCACGGGGCGGACGGCGAGGAGGCGCAGGGCTATGGTGACCTCCCTGCCGAAGCCGGCACTGTTCGCGAGCACCAGGCTCCGGACGCGCTCGGGGGCCAGGGCGCTGATCTTCAGGGCGACCGCCCCACCGAGGGAATTGCCCACCACGTGCAGCGGCCGGTGTTCCCCGAGGGTGTCGAGTACCGCGAGGACGAAGCGGGCCAGTGTCTCCATGGAGTATTTGCCCTCGGTGCGCTCCGAGAGTCCGAAGCCCGGCAGATCCACGCTGATGACGCGGTGGTCCGGTGCGAGGCGTTCGTAGAGACCCTCCCAGTCCTCGAGGCTGCGCCCGATCCCGTGCAGCAGGAGCACAGGCGTCCTCTCCGCGGCTCCCTCGTCCCGGTAGCGGACCCTCACGCCGTCCACGCGCAGGTAGCCGTCGCCCAGCACGCCGTCGGGGTCGACCGCCGCACCAATGCCGGGTCCGGTGCTGCGGCCTGCCCCGGAGGCTCGGCGCACCGCACCCGGCAGGCGGGACAGACGCGCGACGCGGCGCTCGAGCATGCCGAAGGACAGCGGAGCCACCCGGGCGACGACGTCGGGCAGCTTGGCGCTCAGGCCGATCAGCAGGCGCGGCGTACGGTTCCGCACGGCCTCCAGCATGAGCTGCGCCGCCCGATCGGCCGGGAAGGTCAGGAGCCGGTCGAAGTCGCCCCGGGCCTTCCTGCTGGCGGCCTCGTCGAGATCGCCGCCCAAGCGCGCGTTGCGGGCGATGTTCGTGCGGATACCGCCGGGATGCACGGAGGTGGTGCCGATACCGCGCGGCAGCAGCTCGTTGCGCAGCGCCTCGGTGAAGCCCCGCAACGCGAACTTCGACGAGGAGTAGGCGGTCTGCCCGCGCGGGGCCACCAGGCCGAACAGGCTCGACACGTTCACCACGTGGCCGCCGGGGCGCATGAGGGGCAGCAGGTGGTGGGTGAGCAGCACCGGCGCACGGAAGTTCACGGCCATGACCCAGTCGAAGTCGTCCATGGTGATCTGGTCGAACGTCCCGGCCAGCGCCACGCCGGCGTTGTTGATCAGCAGGTCCACGGTGTCGGTGGCGGCGAGGAGGTCGGCAGCCACCTGGTCGACGGCGTCGCGCCCGGCCAGATCGGCCACGAACGTGGTGACGGACGTGTCCGGGTAGGCGGCGCGGATGGAGGAGGCGACGGCATCGAGATTCGCGGCGTCTCGGTCGACGAGCAGCAGCCTGCTCCCGCGCTCGGCCAGTCCGCGGGCGAGGTGCTCCCCCATGCCGCCCGCCGCGCCGGTGACGACGGCGGTGGCGCCCGCGAAGTGGAACGGTGCCGGCTTCATGCGTGGATCTCCTGGAGTTCGGGGGCGGGCGTACCGCTGGATGCCGGGCGGTCGAAGACCATGTTCTTGGCGAGATTGCCGCGCAGGGCGGTGGGGGCGTCGAGCAGGTAGTTCTGGCGCATGGTCCATGGCTGCCTGTCGCCCTGCTTGGGGAACGCCGAGACGGCGCGCTGCACGTAGCCGGAGGTCAGGTCGAGGATGGGGCGGGGCGTCATCCCGCCGTCCGTGGACGGCGCGCCGTAGCGATGCCCGTGGCGGTCCATGTAGGTGATGAGGCGGCAGACGTAGCGTGAGCTGAGATCCGCCCGGAGCGTCCAGGAGGCGTTGGTGTAGCCGACGCAGAGCGCCAGATTCGGCACGCCGCTGACCATCAGTCCCCGGTACACCCAGGAGTCGCCGAGGTTCACGGGCTCGCCGTCCACGCTGAAGGTGGCCCCTCCCAGGGGCAGCATGGACAGTCCGGTGGCGGTGACCACCACGTCGGCCTCCAGCTCCTGCCCCGAGGCGAGGCGGATGCCGTGCGGCGTGAAGGTGTCGATGGTGTCCGTGACCACGGACGCCGTCCCGGCCTTGAGGGCCTTGAACAGATCGGCGCTCGGAGCCACGCAGAGCCGCTGGTCCCACGGGTTGTAGGCGGGGGTGAAGTGCTCGGCCACGAGCTTCTCGTCCCCGACGATCCGCTCCGTCTGGGTGCGGATGATCTTCTTCGCGAGCTCCGGTCGGCGACGGCACAGCTGGTAGAAGGCCTGGGTGAACAGCACATTCTTGGTGCGGGCCACATGGTGCGCGAGACCGGCGGGCAGATAGCGCCGTGCCGCGTCGGAGAACGTATCGCGGCTCGGCACGGCCGTGACGTAGGTGGGGGAGCGCTGCAGCATGGTCACGTGCGCGGCTTCCTCGGCCATCGAGGGCAGCAGCGTGATGGCGGTGGCTCCACTGCCGATCACGACGACGCGCTTGTCCCGGTAGTCGAGGTCCTCGGGCCAGAACTGCGGGCGGACGATCTGCCCCTGGAAGGACTCCAGGCCTTCGAAGGTGGGCTCGTAGCCGTGGTCGTAGTTGTAGTAGCCGCTGCAGATGTACAGGAATCCGCAGGTTACCGTGCGGCGCTCGGTGGCGCCGTCGTCGTCGCGCACGTCGAGCTCGAGTGTCCAGCGGGCGTCCTCCGAGGACCACGCGGCGCTGACGAGCTTGGTGCGGAACCGGATGTTCTCCCTGATCCGCTCGTCCTCCGCGGTGGCGCGGACGTAGGAGAGGATCGAGGAGCCGTCGGCAATGGCCTTCGCCTCGGTCCACGGACGGAACGGGTAGCCGAGGGTGAACATGTCGCTGTCGGAGCGGACCCCGGGGTAGCGGAAGAGGTCCCAGGTGCCGCCCACGGTGTCGCGGGCCTCGAGCACGGCGAAGCTCTTGCCCGCGAGCATGGTCGAGACGCGATAGGCCGCGCCGATGCCGGAGAGTCCGGCGCCCACGATCACGACGTCGAGGTGTTCGGTCAGTATGTCCATGGTTCCAGTATTCCGGCCTCGGGGACACGCGCGCTTGACTTCGCGCGACAGCTATTTACCCTTGGGTGACATGGGTTCCGTGATCCGCTCCGCCGGCATGCGCGGCTTCAGGCAGGTGGTCGAGGAGTTCGGCGGGGACGCCGCTGCGCTCGCTGCGCTCCACCACGTACCGCTGGAGGCCATCGACGACGACGACGTCCTCGTCTCCGACGTCGCGATGGCGAAGCTCCTCGAGGGCGCCGCACGCACGCTGCCCTGCCCGGATCTGGGACTGCGCATCTCGGAGTACCAGGACATCAGCATCCTCGGTCCGCTCGCGGTGGCGGTGCAGAACTCCCCGACGGTGGGAGCTGCCCTGGAGTGCGCCTCGCAGTTCCTCTTCCTCCACAGCCCGGCCCTGCGCTTCACCATCGTGCCGGACCCGGAGGGCCGGACCGGCGACGTGGGCCTGTGCTACGGATCCTCCGAGGGGGCGCCGCCCCGACAGGCGAGCGACGCCATCCTGGCCTTCGTCCATCGCATGCTCCGGTTCCTCGTGGACGGACCGTACGCGCTCCACTCGGTCCACCTGTCCCATCTGCCGAAGGCCCCCGCAAGCCGTTACACCGGATTCTTCGGCGCCGAGGTCCGCTTCGGGCAGGACGCCTCACTACTGCGGGTACCGCGGAGCCTGCTCGACCGGCCGCTGCAGGCGGTGGACGGTACGCTGCGGGAGATCGCGCTCGACTACCTGCGGCACCACTTCCCCGAGCCGGGTCGCGTGGTGGCGCCGACGGTCCGCATCTCGATCGAGCGGATGCTGGGTACGTCCCCGCCCCGCATCGATGCAGCGGCCCGGCTCCTCGGCATGCACCCGCGGACCCTGCAGCGTCGACTCGCGGCCGAGGGAACCTCGTTCGAGGCGCTGCTCGACCACGCGCGCCGCGACGCCGCGCACCGCCTGTTGACCCGGACGGATCTGCCGCTGCAGCAGATCGCCGGCCTCGTCGGTCTGTCCGAGCAGTCAGCCCTGACCAGGTGCGTCCACCGCTGGTACGGCAGGACGCCGAGCAGTCTGCGGACAGGTGTCGCGTCCGTGGTCAGCGCACCCCGATCACGCGGTTCCGCCCGGCGAGCACTCCCATGACGGCGAGCACCACCATGATGCCTGCCGTGGCGACGAGGGGGAGTGTCCAGTCCCCGCTCAGATCGCGCAGGCCCCCGAAGAGCACGGGCCCCACGGCGGCGAGGCCGTAGCCGACGGACTGCGCCATCCCGGACAGGGAGCCCGCCTGGGTGTAGTTGACGCTCCGGAGGCTGAACAGCGACAGGGCGATCACGATGAGGAAGCCGGAGCTGATCGAGCCCAGCACCACCCACAGGAGGATCAGGCCCGGGGCGAAGGCCAGGCCGAGGAAGGTCGCGACGGCGAAGACGGAACTGACGAGGGAGATGAGCCGCTGGTCCGACCCCCGATGCAGGATCCCCCCGGCCACGAGACTGGCGAAGACGCTGATGAGCAGGAAGACGGACAGATGCACACCGGCCGTGGCGGCGGAGATGCCGCGGCTCTGTTCGATGGTGGGCAGCCAGGCCATCAGCACGTAGTAGGAGATGGACTGCAGACCCATGAAGAGCGTGACCTGCCAGCCGAGGGCCGAGGCCCAGGGCGAGCGGTACGGGACCTCCGGCGCGGACGCCCCGCTGCTGTCCCCGGTACGCCGGAGCAGCCACGGCAGGAGCACCGCCATCGCGATCAGGGCCACGCCCACCCAGATCCCGAGGGCCAGGCGCCACCCCGCCGGCGAGGTCTGGGCCACGGGTACGACGACGGCGGCACCGATCGCGGCCATCGTGGCCTGCGCCGCGGTGTAGATCCCGGTGACCTGGCTGACCCGGAGGGGGAAGTCGCGCTTGACGAGGGACGGCAGCAGCACGTTGAGGAAGGCGATCGCCACGCCGATCAGGGCGGTGCCCGACCAGATGACGCCGGCCAGGGGCAGGGAGCGGAGCACGATGCCCACCGCGAGGATCAGCAGCGAGACCCACAGGGCGCGGTCCAGGCCCAGCCGGGCGGCGAAGACGGGCGCCACGGGCGAGAAGACGGCGAAAGCGATGAGCGGCAGGCCCGTGAAGAAGCCGGCCTCGGCGCTGGAGAGTCCCAGATCGTCGCTGATGTTCCCGAGCACCGGCCCCACGCTGATGAAGGACACCCGGAGATTGACGGCGATGAGCAGCACGCCGACGAAGGCCATACCGAGCCGTGCGGGGCCCGCGGGCGTCCTCCGGGTCACAAGGGACATCTCACGTTCCAATCCTTCAGCGAGAGGCGTGGGCAGCGGCGGCGTGGGCCGCTCCCTCGCGTGGCGCGGGACCCGAGCCTGTGGTCACCTTACCTGCGCGGCACTGCAGCGGCGATCGGGGTGGTGAGGCACCCGGGACGGAGCGCGTCAAGGGTGGGGGTGAACGGGCTACCGCTCCGCGTGCGTTGAAGCACTCCGATTTCGGTGCTACATCTTGAGGCAGAGGTGCTCGCACAGCTGCGGCATCCCCCGTACTCCGACCAGAGGAACCCCATGACCACGTACGACGACGAAAGCCGCACGCTCACCGAGTGGAGCCGCACCTTGGCCCAGGCCCTCCAGATCCTCGATCTGGAGCTCGACCATGCCCGGATCCTGGAGCTCACCCAGCGGTCGTCCCACTACATGTCCGCCGATGCCGCGGCGATCAGCGCCTTCATGGTCGGGTACGCCGCCGGATCGGTGACCACAGAGGGGCGTGACGAGGCGAGTGCCGCCGTCGAGAAGGCCACGAGCACGGTGCTGGCCGTCATCGACAAGGACGAGCAGGCCCAGGAGAAGAAGGGCTGGACCGGCACGGCCCAGTAGAGCGGGCTCACGCGGCGAGAGGTACCCGTCGTCGGGCCGCGACCAGTCGCGTGAGCGTCCACCCCAGGACGACGGCGACCGGGACGGCCGCGACGAGGCCGAGCCCCGCGTAGCCGAACAGCACGAGGGCGGGTCCCGCGAGTGCGCCACCGGTGGCGCCCGCGAGATTCATGAGCAGGTCGGAGGACCCCTGGGCCGGTGCGCGTTCGGTGACCCCGACCGCACCGGCGAGCAGGGCCGACGCCGAGACGATGCACGCCGACCAGCCGAGCCCCAGCAGGATCAGGCTCACGGTCACCATGGCCTCGGACTCGGCGCCGCGCCAGGCCGTGAGGAGTGCTGCGAGGAGGAGCAGCTGGCCGCACAGGATCCCGCGAGTGGTCCCGGCGCGATCCGCGATCCACCCGAAGACCGGCGACAGCGCGTACATGCCGGCGACATGCAGGCTGATGGTCAGACCGACCACCGAGAGGCCGGCGCCGTGATCGTGGAGGTGTACCGGGGTCATCGCCATGAGAGAGACCATCGCCGCGTGGGCGACGGCGATGCTCACCACGGCGTAGCGCGCCGCCGGGGTGTGCACGAGGATGGCGAGCCCGCGGCGCTTCGCCGGAGTGGACTCGACCCCGGGGCCGTCAACAGCGCGCTCGCCGACCCGGAGCCGGAGCGCGGCCAGCAGGGGGTCGGGCCGCAGCCCCAGCCGGTACAGCAGGGCAGCGCCCACCTGCGCCGCCGCGGAGAAGACGAAGCCGCCGCTGAGCGCGGGAATACCCAGGATCCCCGCCACGACCTCGCCGGGTTCGAAGAGATTCGGCCCGAGGACCGCCCCGATGGTGGTCGACCACACGACGACGGCGAGGCTGCGACCACGCGTCGCGTCGGACGCGAGATCCGTCGCGGCGAAACGGGCCTGCAGGCCCGTGGCCGAACCGACGCCCAGGAGGACCAGCGCAGCGAGCAGCAGCGGGAACAGGGACAGGGAGGCCGCCGTGATCGCCAGCAGCGCACCCGAGCCTGCCACCACCGCGCCTGTGGACAGGGAGACACTGCGTCCCCTGCGCTGGGCGAGTGTCGCGAGGGGAACCGCAGCGGCTGCGGCGCCGAGCGTGGCCATGGTGGCGGCCATTCCCGACCAGGCGCTCGAGCCCGAGAGCTCGGCCGCGAGGAGCGCCCCGAGGGACAGGGTGGCCCCGGCGCCGATCCCACCCAGGACCTGGGCGAGGACGAGCACCCGGATGACGTTGCGCTGCTGATCCCGCGGGTCAGCCGGCGGCCGGGTGGCTCGGCTGTCCGCTGCCTGGTCCTGCTCCATGGGGCACCCTCCGCTGTGCGTGCTGACCACAGAACTCTACCGGCGCATCCGAGGATGCGCCGGTAGAGGATTCAGCCGCGAGGAGGGGTCCGGTGTCCTCAGGCGTTGGCGGTCTCCCTCACCGGTGCGCCCGCGTCGGCCGGTGCGAAGCCGTCCGGCTCGTTCCGGGGAGCCTCGGAGGTCGCAGCGGCGTCGTGCTCGGTCGGCGCGCGGTGCGAACTCGGCTCGAAGCGGACGATGACCTGCTTGGACAACGGGGTGTTGCTGCCCTGGGCCACCTCGTCGAGGGGAACGAGCACATTGGCCTCCGGGTAGTAGGCGGCAGCGCATCCCCGCGCGGTGGGATACGAGACCACGCGGAAGGCGCGGAGTACGCGCTGCACGCCGTCGTCGTACACACCGTGGATGTCGATGTTCTGACCGTCCTCCAGGCCCAGTTCGGTGATGTCCTCCGGGTTGATGAACACTACGTGGCGGCCCTTCTTGATGCCGCGGTAGCGATCATTGTGCCCGTAGATGGTGGTGTTGAACTGATCGTGCGAGCGCAGCGACTGCAGGATCAGTGTTCCCTCCGGCCGCTCGATGTAGTGCAGATCGTTGACCGTGATCACGGCCTTGCCCGTCGGGGTATTGAACGTCCGCGAGTCCCGCGGCCCGTTGGGCAGCACGAAGCCGCCGTCCTGGCGGATCTTCCGGTTGTAGTCCTCGCAACCCTCCACGACCTGGGAGATGTGACGGCGGATGAGGTCGTAGTCCTGCTCGAAGCCTTCCCAGTCGGCGTTGATGCGATTGCCGACCGTTGCCCGGGCGAGGCGGCTGATGATCGCCGTCTCGGAGAGCAGATTCTCGGAGACGGGCTCCACGCTGCCCCAGGACGGGTGGACGGCGCAGACCGTGTCCTCGACCGAGACGAACTGCTCGCCCGTGGCCTGGCGGTCGATCTCCGTGCGGCCCTTGCACGGCAGGATCAGCGCTTCCTTGCCGGTCACCACGTGGGAGCGGTTCAGCTTGATGGAGATCTGCACGGTCAGGTCGGTGTTCTCGAAGGCCTTCTCCGCCACGATCGTGTCGGAGATGGCGGAGACCAGATTGCCGCCGAGGGCCACGAAGGCCTTGATACGCCCGTCGGTCATCGCCCTGATGGTCTCCACGGCGTCCGTGCCGTGTTCCTGCGGCGGCTGGAAGTCGAACTCCTTGCCGAGGGCGTCCATGAACGTGGCGGGCATCTGCTCCCAGATACCCATGGTGCGGTCTCCCTGGACGTTGCTGTGCCCGCGGATCGGCGAGGCACCTGCCCCGGGCTTGCCCATGTTGCCGCGCAGCAGGAGGAGATTGATGATCTCCTTGATCGTCGCGACGCCCTTCTTCTGCTGCGTGATGCCCATCGCCCAGGTGATGATCACCTTGTCGGCGGCGATGTACCGGGCGGCCAGCTCGTCGATCTCCTCGATACGGAGTCCGGTGGCCTCCACCACGGTGGCGTCGTCGAGCTTGAGGAGGTATTCACGGAGTTCGTCGAGGCCCTCGCAGTACTCGTCGAGGAAGGCGTGGTCCAGGACTGTGCCGGGGTTCTTGGCCTCGGCCTCGAAGACGCGCTTCGACACGGCCTGGAGCAGGGCCATGTCGCCGCCGAGTCGGACCTGGAGGAACTGGTCCGCCAGCTCGGTGCCCTTGCCGGCCACGCCGCGGACGGTCTGCGGGTTCTTGTAGCGCTTGAGGCCTGCCTCGGGGAGCGGATTGACGGCGACGATCTGCCCGCCGGTCTGCTTGCAGTTCTCCAGCTCGGTGAGCATGCGTGGGTGGTTGGTGCCCGGGTTCTGTCCCATGAGGATGATCAGGTCCGCGTCGGCGTAGTCGTCGAACGTCACGGTCGCCTTGCCGATCCCGATGGTCTGGCCCATGGCCCAGCCCGAGGATTCGTGGCACATGTTGGAGCAGTCCGGCAGATTGTTGGTGCCGTAGGCGCGGACGAAGAGCTGGTAGAGGAACGCGGCCTCGTTGGAGGCGCGGCCACTCGTGTAGAACGCGGCCTCGTCGGGGGAGTCCAGGCCGTTCAGCCTGGAACTGATGATCTTGAAGGCCTCGTCCCAGCTGACCGGCCGGTAGTGGTCCTCGCCCTCGGGCTTGTAGAGCGGTTCGGTGAGGCGGCCCTGCATGCCCATCCAGAATTCCGAGCGCTCGCGGAGCTCGGTGAGGGAGTTCTCGGCCCAGAACTCGGTGGGGATGACCAGCGGCGCTGCTTCCCAGGTAACGGCCTTGGCGCCGTTCTCGCAGAACTCGAAGGTCTTGCGCTTGCCGGGATCCGGCCAGGCACAGCTGGGGCAGTCGAAGCCCTTCTTCTGGTTCATCTTCAGCACGGTCCTGGCGGTGCGCTCAACACCCATGTGCTCGATGGCGGGCTTCATGGAGTGGTAGACGCCGGGGACGCCGGCGGCCCATTCCTTCGGGTGGTCCTCCACGTGGAGATCCTTCTCGTCGACTTCCTCTACGTGGGCTTCATTGCGCGTCATGACGAACGTCCTCTTCCGTGCCCTGTTCCGGGCGCTCCTCGACAGATGATCCACCGTGTCGTTTGTACTAGGCCTAGCAGGAGGAGGGAGCTCATCGCAAGCCTCGACCCTGTCAAGGGGTGGGTTGACGCGGCCGGCGAGAGGTGGCGGTCACCCTCCCCATCGGCGATTTGATTAGTTGACCTAACCAAAACCTGCGCGTACAGTTACCTGGAGCAACGACATGCCCGAGGTGGTACGCGTCGTCACACCGGAGGAGCTGCCGAGGCTGCAGTGCTGGTTTCGCTCCCAACCCACTGCGAACGGGCATGGCCATCATCCGGGCCCTGCGTCCAAGAACTCGAAGGAAATCCTACTGATGGCCCTCCATCCCCCTACGGCGAAGCCGACCGAGGCTGCACAGCCGCCCATGACACCAGCTGCGCAGGCGAGCGAGCCGATGAGTCACCGGCAGGTCCTGCAGGCCCTCACGGGTCTCCTCGCGGGACTGTTCACCGCCATCCTGAGCAGCACCATCGTGGCGAATGCCCTACCCACCATCATGAGTGAGCTCAACGGTTCGCAGACGGATTTCGCCTGGGTCATCACCGCAGCGCTGCTGGCCAATGCCGCGACAACACCCATCTGGGGCAAGTTCGCCGATCTGTTCGACAAGAAGCTCCTGGTGCAGGTCAGCATCGTCATCTTCGTGGCCGGTTCGGTCCTGGCGGGCTTCGCCGAGAGCATCCCGCTGCTGCTGACGGCTCGCGTCATCCAGGGTGTCGCCATGGGCGGGCTCACCGCCCTGGCCCAGGCCATCATCGGCACCATCATCGCTCCGCGGGAACGCGGCCGCTACGCCGGCTACATGGGCGGGGTCATGGCTGTCGCAACAGCCGGCGGACCGCTCCTCGGCGGGCTCATCGTGGACTCCCCGCTGGGCTGGCGCTGGACCTTCTTCGTCTGTGTCCCCTTTGCGATCATCGCGCTGGTGCTGCTGCAGCTCACCCTGAAGCTGCCCGACACCCGCCGCAAGGCCCGCATCGACTGGCTCGGCTCCATCCTGCTCACCGCGGGGGTCAGCCTGCTGCTCATCTGGGTCTCCTTCGCAGGCAAGGAGGGCTACTACGACTGGTTCTCGAGGGAGAGCGCCCTGATGGTCGGCGGCAGCGTGATCCTGCTGGTGCTGCTGCTCGTCGTCGAATCCAAGGTGCCCGAGCCGATCATCCCGCTCAAGATCATCTCCCAGCGCACCACGGCCCTCGCGATCATCGCGTCCATCGCCGTCGGTATCGCCCTGTTCGCCAGCTCCAGCTACATCGGCCAGTACTACCAGGTGGCCCGCGGGGCCACGCCCACCGAGGCGGGGCTCCTGACCCTGCCCATGATCGCCGGCAACCTGCTCGGTTCCATCGGTGCCGGAGCGCTCGTGACGCGGTACGGCAAGTGGAAGCGGTACCTGATCGCGGGGTCCGTGCTCCTGATCGTTGGCCTGGGCCTCGCGGGGACGATCGACCATCTCACGGACCTGTGGCTCGTGGGCGTCTACACGTTCGTCTTCGGCCTGGGTCTGGGCCTGATGCTCCAGAACCTCGTGCTCGCCGTGCAGAACACCGTCGCCGTACGGGACATCGGCTCGGCCAGTGCCTCCGTGGCCTTCTTCCGCTCGCTCGGCGGTGCCGCCGGCGTCGCCGTCCTCGGGGCGATCCTCGGGACCCAGGTGAGCACCCGGACGGCAGACGGGCTCGCCGCAGCCGGGGTGCCGGCCGGAGCCGGGGGTGCTGCGGGCGGCTCCCTGGACCTCGTGGATCTCCCCGCACCTATCGCGGAGATCGTCCGCAGCGCCTTCGGGGACAGCACGGCCATCATCTTCATCATCACGGCGGCCGTCGCTGTCATCGCCCTGATCTGTGTGCTGTTCATCGAGGAGACCCCGCTGCGACGCACGGTCGATCTGGTGCAGCCCGCCCCCGCTGGTCCTGCGTCCTCCATCGCGGCCGAGGCGCCCGGCGCCATGCCGGCGACCGACGGCTCGACGGCCGAGGGTGCGACGGCTGACGACGCAACCGCTGAAGCCGTGGGCAGCGGCGCCGCGCACGACCCCGAGGTCCTCGCCACCCAGCCCTCACGGGGCCGGCGTAGCGCCGGACCGGTCACCATCATGAAGTCCGACGTCGAGCGTGTCACGCGTGAACTGGCGGAGCTGGACGCGGGCCGCGAGGGGCCTTCGGCGGCCGAGCGGCGCTGACACCACGAGACTGTGCCTCGCGGATGGCACCGGGACTCGCTGAAACGTTCATTAGTGCGTAAGTGTGCACTTATAGTGGGGAGACCCCGCTTCTCCACCCGATAGGTCCCCACGGTGCTGTTCGTCCTCCGAGATTCCGCTTACCGCAATCTGTTCACGGCCCAGGTGGTCGCCCTCCTCGGAACGGGGCTGCTGACCGTTGCCCTGGGCCTGCTGGCTTTTGATCTCGCGGGAGGGCAGGCGGGAGCTGTGCTCGGCACGGCACTGACGATCAAGATGGCCGCGTATGTGATCGTCGCCCCGGTGATGTCGGTGCTGGTCGAGAGATTGCCCCGCAAGGCGGTTCTCGTCGGCGCGGACCTGATCCGTGCAGGAATCGCCCTGGGTCTACCCTTCGTCGACCAGGTCTGGGAGATCTACGTGCTGGTGTTCGTCCTGCAGGCGGCGTCGGCCACGTTCACCCCGGCCTTCCAGGCTCTGATCCCGGTCCTGCTGCCCAGCGAGAAGGACTACACCAGCGCGCTGTCTCTCTCACGCATCGCGTACGACCTCGAATCCCTGGTCAGTCCGCTCCTGGCAGCCGCACTGCTGGTCCGGATGTCGTATTCCGATCTGTTCGTCGGCACCATGATCGGTTTCCTGGTCTCCGCGGCCATGGTTCTCGGCACCACTCTACCCACCGCAGCGACAGCGCGGACTCGAGGTGGCCTGCTGCGGCGAACCTCCCGCGGGACCCGGATCTTCCTGCGTACGCCCGCGCTGCGGGGACTCCTCGCACTGAACCTGGTGGTTGCGGCGGGCACCGCGCACGTCGTCGTCAATACGGTGGTGTATGCACGGGGCCTCTTCGGTGGATCCATGACCGATGTCGCAATCGCCCTGGCCTTCTACGGTGCGGGGTCCATGATGGTCGCGTTCATGACGCCCTGGGTGCTCGAGCGCCTGGGCGAACGGGCGTTCATGCTCCTCGGCGGAGCTCTCCTGCCCGTCGGCCTGCTCGGAGCCGGGCTCGTCGGCGGCAGCTCCTGGACGGCGTTCCTCGGCCTATGGGCGATTCTCGGCATCGCCACCTCGATGATCAGCACCCCGTCCTCGCGCCTGCTCCGGCGCGCGGCCACCGACGGGACGAGGAGCCATCTGTTCTCCGCCCAGTTCTCGCTGTCGCATGCCTGCTTCATGCTGACCTACCCGCTTGCGGGCTGGGTCGGAGCGGCAGCGGGGCTCCCCGCCGCAGGGCTCGTCCTTGCGGGGGTGGGTCTCGCCGGCGTCATCATCGCCGTCTCGTCCTGGCCGGCGTCTACGATCACAGGGGCGGGGGAGCCGGAAACCCAGCAGGCAGGACGGTAGCGTGGCAGTCCAGCTGACCGGAGCACGCAGGGGAGGGACCGTCATGATCGACCACAGTGGGGACCCCGGGTCCTCCCGACGGCGTCCCGCGGGCAGCGCACCGAGCCTCATCCATCCTGTGGAGCCGGACGCGCGGCGCCTCGAGGCGGGGGCGGCCACGTTCCGGATGCTCGCTGATCCGACCCGGCTGCACATCCTCTGGCTCCTCACCCAGGGGACCGCCGACGTCGGCACGCTCGTGGCGGCCACGGGTGCCGCCCGTACCGCGGTGAGCCAGCATCTGGCCAAACTCCGACTCTCCGGGCTCGTGTCCACGCGCAAGGAAGCGCGCAATGTCCTCTACACCATCATCGACGGTCACCTCACCCGACTCATCCTCGAAGGGATGAACCACGCCGATCACCGGGTCACAGGAGAGCCCGACCACGAGTAGTGCCCGCAGCTTCGGGGGACGACCGCATGGCGGAGTGCGGCCGCCGCGCCAGTAGCATCGAGGGGTGAAACCGTTCCTCCTGCTGGCCACCCGCGCCGAGAACCACGCCGCCGACGCCGAGTACCGCAGCTTCCTGCGCTTCGGCGGCCTCGCCGGGTCCGAGCTCCACAGGATCCGGCTGGAGGAGGGGCCCATGCCCGAGCTCGAGCTGGCCGACTACTCCGGGATCTTCCTCGGCGGGAGTCCGTTCAACTCCTCTGATCCGGAGGAGGCGAAGACCGGTGTGCAGCAGCGCGTGGAGCGCGAACTGGATGCACTCCTGGACCGGGTCGTGCCGGAGGACTTCCCGTTCCTGGGTGCCTGCTACGGTGTCGGGACCCTCGGTCGGCACCAGGGAGCCGTCGTGGACACCACCTACGCCGAGCCCATCGGTACGGTACAGATCACCGTGAGCGACGACGGCGCCGCGGACCCGCTGCTGGCCGCGCTGCCGTCGTCGTTCGCGGCGTACGTGGGGCACAAGGAGGCCTGCGCCGCCCTGCCGCGGGGAGCGGTGCTCCTGGCCTCCTCCGCGACGTGTCCCGTGCAGATGTTCCGCGTGGGGTCCAACGTCTACGCCACGCAGTTCCACCCCGAACTCGACGTCGAGGCGCTCGTGGGCCGGATCAGCACCTACCGCCATGCGGGCTACTTCCCGCCGGAGCAGGCCGAGGAGTACATGGAGCGGGCGCGGGCCACGGTCGTGGACCAGCCCGAGGCGATCCTGCGCTCCTTCGTGATGCGGTACGCACGCGACTGACCCCCGTGCCGTCCGGTGGCCTGTTTCCGCCCGGTGGTCCCGTCCGTCGGCGTGCGGCGATCCTGCCCCAATCCTGCGGCTGGGCGCCCGCGGGCAGGGGAGGCGCCACCTACGCTTGTGGGGTGGGGGATCAGCGGTCATGACGGTGGGTCATGCGGACGGCGAGCAGCACGAGCGGGCCCGGAGGGCGGCCGAGCGTGCAGCGCGCCTCGTGGAGGAACTGACCCGTGCGCGCATCGACGTCGAACTCTTCGAGCGGCAGCGTCGGCGCAGTCCGCTCCCCGGCTCGGCAGGAGTGGTCCCGGGGATGCGTGGCCCCCGCAGGCGGCCGACCCGGGTGACCCTCGGGTTCTGGCTCATCACGCTCTACCTGCTCGTCACAATGCTCGCGCAGGCACCCCCGAACGCGACGGATTCCACCGTGTACCAGCCGCGTGCCCTGCTGGAGCTGACGACGGCGCCCGCACCGGCCGACGGCGTCCGCGCCCAGCGCTTCTGCCCTCGAACGGGCCTCGCTCGGCGTCCCTGTCTTCCGTCGGACCCGGGCGGTAGTGTCGGAGGACGCGCAGAGCAGGGCTGACCCGGAAGAGGTAACCGTCATCCGTACCACCACGAGCACCGCCCCGACGGGTCGCACGGTTCCCGTCACCCTCGCCTCCGGCGAGCAGCGGCATCATCAGGTGCTCATCATCGGAGGCGGGAACGCGGGTATCTCCCTGGCCGCGCGCCTCCGCCGCTACCGGTTCAAGGACATCGCCGTCATCGAGCCCAAGAGCCGCCACCTCTACCAGCCGCTCTTCTCCCATATCGCCGGCGGGACCGCCGACGCCTTCGAGGCTGTTCGGCTGCAGTCCGCCGTGACGCCCCAGGGTGTTGCCTGGATCCGGGACAAGGCCGTGGACGTCAGCACGGACACGCACACGGTCCTCCTGGAGTCGGGCTCTGCCATCACCTACGACCACCTGGTGGTCTGCCCCGGGATCCAGAACGACTGGTCGTCCATCCCCGGGCTGAAGGAGGCCATGGAGGGGCCGCACGGTGCCTCGAACTACGAGTACGAGCTCGCGCCGAAGGCCTGGGACCTCTTCCGCGGGATGACCGGCGGCACCGTGGTCTTCACGCAACCCTCGGGACCGGCGTCGTGCGCCGGTGCCGCGCAGAAGCCGCTCTATCTCGCTTGCGACCACTGGCGGCGCGAGGGCGTACTCAAGGACATCAGGGTGGTGCTGGCCGTGCCCACGCCGACCATCTTCGGGATGGAGATCATCGACGAGGAGCTGAACCGGAAGATCGACGAGTACGGCATCGAGGTGCGCTTCAGCACGGAACTGGCCTCGGTGGAGCCGCAGGCGCGAACAGTGCAGTTGCTGAACACCGCGACCGGTGCGGCGGAGACCCTCTCCTACGACGTCCTGCACGCGGTTCCACCGCAGTCGGCACCCCAGTGGCTGAAGACCACCGATCTTCCGGCGCCGGGGAATCGCGCGGGTTTCGTGGAGGTGGATCCCCTGATCCTGCGGCACCCCCGCTTCCCGGAGGTGTGGTCGCTGGGAGATTCCGCGTCCACGCTGAACTCGAAGTCCGGGGCGGCCCTGCGGACCCAGGCCAAGGTCCTCGCCAAGAATCTACGGGCGGTCACCCGGGGCAGGAAGCCCACCACGAAGTACAACCAGTACTCGGCGTGCCCCTTCGTGGTCAGCCGGAACACCGTGGTGTTCTCGGAGTTCGACGACAAGTACTCACCGATGCCGACGGTGCCGGGGTGGAACAACCTGGCCCGGGAGCGTCGGCTCACGTTCATCGCCGAACGTGTGATGCTGCCCAAGATCTACTGGAATCTGATCCTCCGAGGGCTGGCCTAGGAGCGTTACAGGGCTACTTGACCAGATCCTGGTGGTCGGGGTGGCACTGGATGTACGCGGCGACGAATTCGCACTGCCGGACCGGCGCTGAGCTGCTGCTCGCAGGAGGGTCAACGCCGGGGTGTGGTCGGACCGGAGCCGCCGCGGCGCGAAAATAGGGCTCCGCCGGGGGCTGAACACCCGGGGAAGGCTGGTCAGCGTGCAGGCGCGGGGACTACCGTCGAAGGGAAGATATCCGCTCGACGCCAAGGAGTTCACATGTCACGCGTAGCCATCATCGGCGGGCACGGAAAAGTCGCCCTGCACCTCACGAAGATCCTGACGGGTCAGGGTCACCAGGTGAGTTCGCTGTTCCGGAACCCGGATCATTCGCCGGAGGTGGAGCAGGCCGGCGCGACTCCTGTCGTCGCCGATCTGGCCGAGCTGTCGAAGGAGCAGATGGCCGAGGTCTTCCGCGGGCACGACGCCGTGGTCTGGTCCGCAGGCTCCGGCGGCAGCAGCCCCGAGGCGACATACGCCGTCGACCGCGACGCCGCGATCCGCTCGATGGACGCAGCGAAGGAGGCCGCCGTGGGCCGGTACGTCATGGTGTCCTACCTCGGAGCGGGCAAGGATCACGGTGTCCCCGAGGACAACGGTTTCTTCCACTACGCGGAGGCCAAGGCTGCTGCGGACGAGCACCTCCGCAACTCGGAGCTCGCCTGGACGATCCTCGGCCCGGGTGGACTCACCACGGATGCTGGCACCGGGAAGATCGAGGTCTCCAGCAAGCCCCAGAACGATTCCGTGCCGCGCGAGGACGTGGCCCACGTGGCCGCCGTCGTGCTGGGCAACCTCGGGACCGTGGACAGGACCATCGAGTTCACCAGCGGGGACACCCCGATCGCCGAGGCCGTCGAAGCCTCGCTGTAGTTCTCCCGCGGTTGTCCTACCGCGATCGGAAGGCGGCGCCCGGAGCGGGCGCCGCCTTCTTCGTGCCCGGGGATTTACTTCTTGGTGCGGCGGCTCAGGGGCAGCCGGTGATCTTGTAGAGCGCCCTGCTGCCGTCGACGAGAACGGGCGTCAGGCCCCGTGCGGTGTCGACACCGTAGAAACCGGGCCAGGAGTCGAGGCCGGCGCTGCCGTGGGAGAGGCCCGGCGCATCCTGGTAGAAGTGCGTGGCGCCCACCTCCGTGAGGGCCGCGCACACCGTGGGATCCGTGCCGAGGCGATTGAAGTCCGAGCGCAGGAGCCGGTGGGCGGCCGTGGGCGAGGGGGAACCGAGCTGGGTGTAGACGACCCGGTGCTGCGTCAGCGTGTAGAAGAAGGTCTCCCCGTTGAACGGATCCCCGAGCACTACGGCGTCCTGCGGAATGAGCTCTCCGGCCCGGCGGATGAAGTCCTGCTCTCCCTGCGACAGGACACCCACGCCCGGAGTGGGCGACGTGACGTAGTTGTGTGCTGCCACCGATGTCCGTTCGGCCAGCCGGAAGCCTGCAGACCCGGCGTAGGCGGCTGCCAGGAGCAGAACGGTCGTACCTGCGGCCGTGACGCGGACTCCTCTGTTCGTGAGGCGCAGTTGTGGGCGGATCAGGTCCGCGAGCACCCGGACGAGGCCTCGCACGATCGTTACGAGCGCGAAGGCAGCGAGAATGGTCCCCGTCATGGCGATGAAGGGGGCCAGGCGCTGCGTGTCCTTGTACCAGAAGCCCGTGAGGAAGCGCAGCGGGTTCTCCGGCCCGGCAGCGAGTACATACAGGGCGACGAAGATCAGCCAGGATGCGGCGAGCGGACGCGCCTCCCGGCGGATCAACGTCAGAATGACCCCGGCGATGACGAGCACGCCCACGAGATTGACGTCGTCGATGGTCGGTGGTCTCAGCGCGGGGAACACTGGGAGGTCGAAGAGCGCGAGGGCGAGGGCATCGGGGAGGATCGCCCGGGTGGCACGTGGATAGTTCATCACCCCGACGAGTAGGCGCGAGGTCATGAGCCCGACGACGGCCACCACTGCGAGAGTCGTGGCCGCTGCCGCGATGACCAGCGTCGCACGCCGATGTCGCCGGAACCCCGCGACGAGGGCGGGCGCCGCACGGGCGATCAGGAAGGGGAGCGCCGCCGCCCCCAGGCCGAACGCTGCACTCGGGTGTGCCGCGACGCATCCGGCCAGCACCGCGAGGGCCAGGACGAACAGCAGAACCCTGTCCTGCAACCGAGGTGTTCGGGCCTTGCCTACGAGCAGAAGGAGAAGGGCGAGGGCCGCTGGGACCAGAGCTGTGGCCAGGCCGTTGGGCCACTGACCGCTGCGGAGCAGCTGGGAGGCCGGGAAGCTGACGAAGGATGCGGCGAGCACCGGCGTCGTCGCCCAGACCGCCGGCAGGCGCGGCAGGAGCACCGCCGCCAGGAACACCAGGCCGAGCGGCCAGATGAGCCCGCCGATGACGATCGAGGAGGCATTCGCTGCTTCGACGACGCCCCCCGGATAGAGACTCACGACCTCGTGCCAGCCGGCCGGATAGTAGGTTCCCCGTCCAGTACCGAAGATCGGGTTGACGTCCCACGGGGTGGCCCGCCCCGACTCCTGGATCCAGGTCAGCACGTTCACGTGGAAGATCGGATCCCAGCCGTGGGACGCCGTACCCAGTGTCCCCATGCCCTCCACCAGCGCCCGGCTGATGAGCGCGCCGCCCATGAAAAGGCCTGCTCCGAGCGCTGCCGCTCGCAGCGGGCCCGGTGCCGGCACGAGCGGGACGTCGAAGGTGAACCGGCGCGGCAGGAGCTGCACGGCGACAGGTGGAAGGAGCAGGACGATGGCAACGGCCCACAGAGTCCACGGGATGTGCAGGAGGTCGAAGAGAAGCGAAGCTGCCGTCAGCACCAGGAGGGTCACGGCGGGTCCGAGGGCGAGGGCGGCCGGCCACCCCGGTCGGAGCGGGAGCAGGGTCACGAACCCGGGGAGGAAGAACGCAACCATCATGAAGAGGATGGGCAGGGCGCTCTGGAGGAGATCAGGGAAGGGCATGGACGCAGCGCCGCTCAGGTGGTCAGCGGAACCGCCGACGACGCAGGGCGTCACCGACCTGGCTGGTCAGGGACCGTGGCTCCGGAGCGTTCTCGGTGACAGGCGTCTCGGGGTAGAGCTCGAGTGCCTCCGCGGTCTTCCGTGCCACCAGCTCGGGAAGGGAGGACGCCAGCTGACCCGTGCCCGTGGGCATCGTCGGTGCGGCGTCATCGGACGCGATCGCCCAGCCGCTGCCCAGAGCGGTGACAGATCCGTGCTTGACGTCGTAGTAGCCGGGATTCATGACGACGGCGATGCCCACGCCACCGGCGGCTGCACCCAGCAGATGGAAGTGGAAGCGGCTCGTGACCCAGGACTGGCGTGAGGAAAGCTGGAGCCCTTCCCTCCAGAGCGTTGCGAAGGGCAGGAAGTTCGCCTCGGGGATGAGGTCGGCGAGCTGCTCGTACGCGGCCCGGTCGCCACCGGGAATCGCCTCGAGGTAGTACACGTCCCGCCCTTGGTCTTTGGCGAGGGCTGCTTCGCGCCGTGCGACGGCCACCGCGGAGGCGATCCGGGCCGGATCCACGGTGTCGCTCTGGATGCAGATGAACAGGCCGTCGGCCTTTCCTCCCGCATCTCCGTCGGTCTCCGCGCTCCACCGGATCGCCGCGGGTGCTCCGAGGAACGCGTCGTCGAGGCCGAATTCGACGCCGTACGCCTCGGCTCCGCCCTGGTCCCGGGCCGTGACGTGCTCGAACCCGCTGAACAGGTCCGTCGGCGGGAGCGTCCCGGTGATCGCCGGCAGCAGGCCTTGCCCGGTGGCGAGCAGACGCGCCCCGCTCAGCGCCTGGGTGGCCTTCATCGCGTGGACGAGGCCGACGTGTTGGGTCCAGACCGCGTTGATGTAGCCGCCGCCGATCAGGTGGAGGGTGCCGGCGTCGCGCAGGGTGAGCAGACCGAGGTCGTAGGTCGGAGTGCCGAGGTGCGTGACGCGCTCGGTGATCGCTGCCGCTGCTTCGTCGGTGGGCAGGTGCTGGTGGTCGTGCACCAGCCGCCAGAGCGTGTTCGTGAAGCGCACTCTGGGATGCAGGTCCCCGAAGAGGATCTGTGCGAGTCCGGGTTGTGGGCAGTCCAGCCAGACGTCGTCGTCGGGCCTGGTCCTCGCCAGATGACGCAGCCAGGCGGCAGCGATGAACTCGTCACCGAAGTTCGGATTGCCCGAGGGTCCGATGAGGTAGATGGGGCCCGGGCGCATGGAGAAAATCATAGCCCAGCGCACGTCGACTCCCCGGTCTGCTGCCGGGGAGCCGCTCGTGCCCGAGGGTTTACTTCTTGGTGCGGCGGCTCCCTCCGTGCCAGTCCTCCTGCAGGCCTGCCTCGCCGTCGTCCACCCCGAAACTGCGCAGTTGCGGGCGTTCCCGCAGGCTCCGCTTGAGTTCGGCGAAGCCGGGGAAGCGGGCCAGGCCCACCACGTGGTCCCACAGCTCCACGGCGTCGTCGGCGGCGGGCAGCCTGCTGATGACGGGCCCGAAGAACGCGACGCCCTGCGGCGGATCGAACTGGATGATCGGTGTGCCGACATCCTTGCCGGTCAGTGCCAGCGCCTCGTCGGTCTCGGCCTGGATCACGGCGTCCAGCGACGAGTCCTCCAGCGCCTCCGCGAGCTCCGCCGGCAGCTCCAGCTCGGCGAGAAGGGGCAGCAGGAAGCCGGCGGTGCCGCGGTAGCCGCCGTCCGAGGTGTCCTCGCGGGTGTCGAAGATCTCGGTGCCGAGGCGTTCGTAGAGGCGGGCGACGGCGTCGGCCCCGTGCTCGTCCCGGGTGCGTGCTGCGACGCGGAGCAGGCGGAGCCCGGCGGTGTGGCCGGCCTCGTAGCCGGCGGGGAAGTGTGCGTCGTAATCGATGTGGCTGTTGAGGAGGCGGAGCGAGATGAAGCGCCACTCCACCGAGTACTCCCGCTGCTGGGCCACCATGCGGACCCACTTGCTGGTCATCCAGGCGAAGGGGCAGACGGGATCGAAGTAGAACCTGATGTCGGGGGTCATGGCTTCACGCTAGGGATCGGGGATTGCGGGGTCAAGGCGGTCTTAACGGAGCGCAATCGGGGACTTTGCGCGGCACGTGCCCCTGGTGCGGTCCACGCCAGGCCCGCGAGCAGAATACGTTCGACGAGATCCGCTGCGCCGGGCAGGGCCGCCTCCAGGTTCTGCGTCAGGGGTCCCGCCTCCCCATACGCACGGATTGCGCCATCGGTCAGGACTTCCCAGAGTTGTCCCACGGTGTCGCAGGACCTGCTGGTGCCGGTCCTGCCGACCAGGACCCAGGCATCCCCACTCACCCGCGCGACGGGCAGTCCGGCCAGTCCCGAGGTGACGGAGTTGACCACCTGCGCCACCACCAGCAGATTCCGCACCGTCCGCCGGGGCCCCAGCGTCGGATCCGCGACGACGAGACGGCCGCATGCTCCGCACATCAGGCGGCGTCCCCGGCCACGTGATGTCCCGTCACGGCATGACGTCGCCCGAATTGGGCCCTAGGGTCTGCCCGACGAACAGGTTCCCGCCCGGATCGCTCGCGAGCAGGAGGGCCGTGGGGGCTACCTCATCAGGTGTACCGAATCTGCGCAGAGGCAGCTCGGTACGCTTGGCCGCCTTCCAGTCCTCCGAGATACCTTCCACGAGAGGGGTCTCGATCGGCCCGGGTGCAATGCAGTTCGCCAGCACGTTGTCCGCCGAGACCTCGAGGGCCAGGGCCTTGGTCATGCCGATCACACCGGCCTTCGCCGCGGAGTAGTGCGCGAGGCCGGTGCCACCCTTGATCCCGAGTTGGGAGGAAATGTTGATGATCCTTCCCCACCGCTGATCACGCATTGGACCGACGACCTCGCGGCAGCACAGGAAGATGCCGGTGAGGTCGACCGAGATGGTTTCGTTCCAGCGGTGCAGCGACATGTCCTCGAGCCTGGACTCGGTGAGCAGGCCCGCGCTGTTCACCAGGACGTCGATGATGCCGAGCTGCTGCCGGGCCTCGGCGAAGGCGGCTCTCACGCTGTACTCATCGGCGACGTCGACCTCGATGCCGCCGCCCGGGGAGCGGTCCAGGATGATCACGGAATCTCCCTGTGCCTCGAAAGCGGCAGCGATGGCGGCACCGATGCCGCTGGCTCCACCGGTGACGACGACGGCGCGCCCCCCGCCGGTCCTGTGGGCCGGACCGGCGGGGGTGCGAGTGGTCACGCTCATGCGCGCATCTTGATCGTCAGGCCGCCGTCCACCACGATCGACTGCCCCGTGATGTATCGGGAGGCGTCGGAGGTGAGGAAGCCGATCACATCGGCGACCTCCTCGGGCCGGCCGACCCTGCCCCACGGGATGTCCGCCCCGGCCCGCTCCAGGCCTTCCGGTCCGAGGGAGTTGACGGGATCGAGCGATTGCGGTGTCTCTATCAGTCCTGGGATCACGGCATTCGCGCGGATCTGTCGCGGCCCCAGTTCCGCCGCCACGCTCCGCACCAGGCCGAGTACCCCTGCTTTCGCTGCGGCGTAGTGCGCATGCTCCTCCCACCCGTACACGCCGCCGGCGATCGAGGACACGGCGATCAGTGCGCCGGGCCCCTCCATCCGCTGGGAAGCTGCCCGAAGTGTGCGCAGCACGCCCGTCAGGTCGACGTCGAGCATCGAGTTCCACAGCTCGTCCGTCAGCTCGTCGAGCGGTGAGTTCCGCAGGATCCCTGCATTGGCGACGGCGTAGTCCAGCCGCCCGTACTCGTCCAGGGCGCGCTGGGCGAAGGCATCCACGGACGACGTGGACCGGACGTCGACCTCGTGGATGACGGCCTCACCCCCTGCATCCTGCACGGAGGCGAGTGTTTCCCCAGGATCGTAGGGGTCGCCCGGGAATGTACCGATGACGGTCCGGACACCGCGGCCGGCATAGTGCGTGGCCACTGCACGACCGATGCCACTGGCGGCACCTGTCACGACTGCTACCTCAGACGATCGCATGGGGTTCCTCCAGGGCCACCGCAGCGACCGGACGGGCCGCCATCATGAGAAAACCCGAGATGAGGGTCCCGGTAGCGCCCACCCACAGTGCTGCCGTACCGGTATCGGCCTGGGCGGCGATGACGGTGAACAGGGCTCCGCCGATGATCGTGCCGGGCTGGCTCATCGCCCCGATGAAGGCCAGCCCGGTGGCGCGGCAGCTCACGGGATAGCACTCGGCCATGAAGTACTGGATCGCGGCATACGGCCCGACGAGGAAGAACAGGCCGGTGCCATAGGTGAGGATGATGAGGAACGGGCTGGACACGAGGGGGCTCAGCATCACGGCGAACGACAGTCCGGAGATGATCCAGCCCACGATGATGGTCCGTTTGCGACCGAACTTGTCGCCTACCCAGCCGTGGAAGACATAGCCGAAGTAGGCGAGCAGATTGATTACGATCAGCATCCAGAAGGCATCCGAGAGTTGAACGCCCTTGGCGTTGGCGAGAACCGAGGTTCCGAGCACGCTGAAGATCGCGATCCCGAAGAAGTTCAGGATCCATGCGAGGGAGAAGACGATCGTGTTGCGTCGGAACTCCGGCTCCCAGATCCGCTTCAGCGGCGCGGTCGAGGAGTGCTCGACGCCGTAGGCGCGGGCGAGGTCGTGTGCCTCTGCTCCCCGGCCGTCCTTCTCCAGCTCACGCAGTCGCTGGTGCAGCTCGAACTGCGGGGTCTCCTTCAGTTTGCGGGAGATGAGCAGCACGATGATGATCGCCGGGATGGTTGCCATGAGATACAGCGCCCGCCAGCCCAGGACCGGGAGGAACGCCAGGGCGAGGGCGCTCGCGAGGAGGAAGCCGAGCGGCCAGCCACCCTGGATGAACGAGTAGTGGAAGCCCGGACGCTTGCGCTTCCGCTCGTCCTCGGTGACCTGGTACACCTCGTTCATGTAGGCGGCGTTGACGGCCTGTTCCGAGAAGCCGAGGCCCCCGAAGGAGCGGACGAAGACGAGCATGGCGTTGCTGAAGAACCCCAGTGTTGCCGGGATGATCGCGGTGATTCCCGAGACGACCGCCGTGCCGCCCACGGTCAGCATCATGCCCTTGCGGCGTCCGAGCCGATCGATGACCGGGCCGATCCCGAAACAGACGATGGCTGTTCCGACGGCGATCCAGGTGTTGATCGCATAGGCCTCCGGTGCCGTCCACCCGAACTCCGCCTGCATGGCGGGGAGCAGGGTCCCGAACAGTCCGTAGTCGAAGACGGCGACGGTCCAGGCGAGCAGTGCGAGCACCGTTGCGGTGCTGGTCTTCCTCCGCGAGAAGACCGGGAACTTGCGACGCTCGTTCCCCGTCGGGGTCGAAAGGTCTACACCCGCTTCTTGGATCGACATCAGTTGGTTTCCTCTCGGGGATTGCGGGCCAGGAACGAATCGGCGATCTGGTCGAAGGTGTGCCAGGAGACACCCTCGTGGGAGTTGAAGTACTGGATGAGCCGCTCCAGCATGAGCAGTACCTGCGGGCGGCCCGAGACGTCAGGGTGGATGGTCATGGTGAAGACGGCCTGGTCCATCTCGGCGTAGACCCAGTCGAACTGGTCGCGCCACATCTGCTCGATGTCCCTCGGGTTGACGAAGCCGTGGGAGTTCGGCGATGCCTTGATGAACATCATGGGAGGAAGATCATCGAGGTACCAGTTGGCCGGGATCTCGACGAGGTCGGTCTCCTCACCGCGTACCAGCGGCTTCATCCAGGCCTCGGCCGGCTTCGTGTAGTCGATCTTCGTCCAGCTGTCGCCGACCCGCACGTAGTACGGCTCGAAGTCGTTGTGCATGAGGGAGTGGTCGTACTTGATGCCCCGTTCGAGCAGGATCTCGTTGGTGATCGGAGAGAACTCCCACCACGGCGCCACGTATCCGGTAGGACGTCGCCCGGACGCCTTCTCGATGAGCTCGATCGACCGGTCGAGGATGGCGGTCTCCTGCTCGCGGGTCATCGCGATGGGGTTCTCGTGGGAGTACCCGTGGACCCCGATCTCGTGGCCCGCGTCGACGATCATCCGGGTGAGATCGGGGAACGTCTCGAGTGAGTGTCCGGGTACGAACCAGGTGGAGGGCAGGGAGTACTTCTCGAAGAGGCGCAGCAGTCGCGGTGCTCCGACCTCCCCGCTGAAGAGCCCTCGTGAGATGTCACAGGGTGAGTCCTCACCGCCGTAGGAGCCGAGCATTCCGGCAACGGCGTCGACGTCGACACCGAAAGCGATCTGGATATCTTTTGTCATGAATGAACCTTTCTGGGGAACGGGAACGGGAACGGTGATCAGGCGGACGGAGGCTGACCGCGCTGGAGGAACTGATGGGCAACGCCCTGGGGGCTCGTGCCGCAGGTCAGCAGGGTCTGCAGGAGGATGCGCGCCTGGGACGGGCGGAGCAGCCCCGAGGGGACGGCGCCGGCATCCTCGAGCGTCCTACCGCCTCCGGCGCCGTAGATCCCGCGAACCGGTCCGGCGTGGACCCGGGTGCTGGTGACGACCACGACGCCGTCCTCGATCGCCGTCCGTACGGCCTCGCTCAGTGCCGCGTTCGCATTGCCGAGCCCGGTGGCCTCGAGGACGATGCCGCGTGCACCGGCGGCAAGGGCCGCACGGAACAGCGTGGCATCGGCTCCTGGATAGATGGCGATGATGTCCACCCGGACCGGACCGTGAGCGCTCATCCCGGTTCCGGTGGAGTTCAGGGGCGCTTCGCGTCGTCGTGCAGGGCCGAAGTGGATGGACCCGTCCTCCGCGACCGACCCCACTCGCCCCAGGTCCGGGTTGCTGAACGCCTTCGCTTTCGATGTCTCCGATTTCCGGGTACCGGGAACGGAGAGGATCTCGCCGTCGAACACGATGAGGGCTCCGCGATGGCGTGCTTCCGGGGCCATCGCGACGTCGATCGCGTCCCGGAGATTCCGTGGGCCGTCCGGATCGGCATGGTCGGCTGCCCGCTGGGCTCCGGTGAAGACGACCGGGCGTGGATCGTCGTGCAGGAGGTCGGCCAGATACGCGGTCTCCTCCATCGTGTCAGTTCCGTGGGTGATGACGACGCCGCGCGTGCCGCGTGCCGCGAGCGCTTTCTGGATGGCTTCACGGATACCGAGCATGTCCTCGAAGGTCAGGAGGTAGGACCCTTTCTGCATCAGGTCCACCACCTCGATGCCGACGGCGCTGCTTCCGGCGGCCGCGAGGACCGAGGCTCCCGAGTCTGCGGCGAGGGTGGAGCCTGTGACGGAGTCCGCGCGTGAGGCGATCGTGCCCCCGGTTGCCAGCAGCACCACATGGTCCTCGGTGACCGATCCCATCGATGTTCCTCCTTGGAGTGGGCGAGTGTCCGACGTGCGATTCGGCGAAGGGCCTGGCGGTACCCCGTGAGATGTCATCACCGAGATGTACCCAATCGATTGGCCGACTGAAGAAACCATAAGATGTGATGTGTGTCTCGTCAAGTGATCTGCCACAATTTCATGGTCGGAAGCATTCATGGAAGCAGGAAGAGGGGGCCGAGGATATGAACAGACCCCGGAAGGGACCAGCTGCGGTCACGCTGAAGGATCTCGCGGCGGAACTCGGAATCCATGTGTCGACGGTCTCGCGCGTGCTGCACTCGGACACCGACGAAGCCCGGGGTGCTGCATCGCCGGAGACGGCCCGCAGGGTCCGGGAGCTGGCAGAGCGGCGGAGCTACTCACCGGATCCCCATGCCACGAGTCTTCGGACGCGGAAAACGCGCTCGATCGGCGTCATCGTTCCGCGGCTTTCGGACCTGGTCCTCGCCACGATGTACGAGGGCGTCGAGGAAGCGGCAGCGGAGAGTGATTACTCGACGTTCGTGATGAACTCCCACGACAGGCTCGACGAGCAGCGGGTCAAGACGGAGATCATGCTGAAGCGCAGGGTGGACGGCCTGATCCTGGGCGATGTCCACGCAGACAGCGCACTGGTCCGCGACTTGGCCTCCCGGCAGGTGCCCTTCGTCCTGATGAATCGGCGTCATCCCGGTTTCCCGTCCTCCACCTGCGACGACACAGCGGGGGGCCGGCTCGCGGCGGATCACCTGTGGTCGATGGGGCACCGGTCCGTCGGGATCATCGCCGGAGAACCGTATGCGAGTACAGGGCTCGACCGGACCTCCGGTTTCGTGGAGCGATGGAGGGAACTGGGTGTGGAGATACCGCAGAGCCACATCCTTCCCTCACCTTTCGACACGGCAGGCGGGAGAAGGGGTGGGGAGGAAATTCTGCGCCTCGGCGGCGGCGTGCCCACCTCCGTATTCGCCGTCAACGATTTCGCGGCCATCGGAGCCATGGGAGCCTTCCGGGCCGCCGGTCTCACCGTGGGCCACGACATCGCCGTCGTCGGCTTCAACGACACCTCCCTGGCGGCCCAATTACCCATCCCGTTGACCTCCGTGCGGTCACCGATGCTGGAGATCGGCCGAGCAGCCGTGGGACTGCTCCACCGCGTGATGGCAGGGGAGGACGTCGAGGCGCTCCGATTCCAGCCGGAGCTCGCAGTACGCGAGAGCTCCGCACCGGGCGCGGTCGAATCAGGCAGGGCCCTCAGGGCCGGATGACACCCGGGACCTCCCTCGCTGATCTCATACCCAGACCGCGCGGCGGATCCGGGCGGCATCGGCCCGTGCGGCCAGCGCCTGGTCCATCGTCACGGGCTCGAAGTGGGTCTGCGTGCCCGGAGCGCTTCGAGCGACCAGGTCCATATCGGCGCTGATGACCGTGGCCACCATCGCGTAGCCGCCGCCCGAGACGGCGTCCCGGTGCAGCACGATGGGTTCCTTGCCACCGGGGACCTGGATCGACCCGATAGCATAGCCGGCATCCACGATGTTCGAGGGGTCCGAACCGGCGCCGAAGGGCTGAGTACGCGGCTGCCACTCGACATCCGGACCGGCATAGCGCAGGCCGGTGCGGTCCGCCACAGGAGTCAGGGTCCAGGAGGCGGTGACGAGGGTGTCCATACCGTGCGCCGTCAGCCGGTGGTCGTACAGGCCGGGCAGGACCCGCACGGTGATGTCCTTCGCATAGGCGGGCCGCAGCTCGTCGGGGATGGACTCCCTGCGCTCACGGGGAGGGGTGCCGGCTCCGTCGCCGACGGGTACCGTGTCCCCGGCGGCGAGAGTGCGGCCGTGCAGCCCGCCGAGGGCGCCCAGTGCATAGGTGCTGCGGCTGCCGAGGACGGAGGGGACGTCGATGCCGCCGTGCACCGCGATGTAATAGCGTGTGCCACCCGTCAGCATGCCGAAGGACACTTCATCGCCCGCGGTCAGTGGAAGCCGGGTCCACTGCTCCACCGCGGTGCCGTTGACGAAGATGGCCACCGGAGCGCCCGTGATCGCGATGACGGTGTCCGCGTCGGTGGTGAACTTCGGTCCGAGATAGGCACACTCCAGTACGGCGTCCGAGGCTGCGTTGCCCACGAGCGCGTTGGCCATCGACGCGGACAACTGGTCCATGGCACCACCCTGGGGGATGCCCACGTGGTAGTACCCGAGCCTGCCCTGGTCCTGGACCGAGGTCGCGAGGCCGGGTTCGAGGATGTTAAAGGCCATTGAGCGTCTCCATGATGTCCCGGTTGTAGGTGGTGGGGTTGTCCAGTGCCCTCTGCAGATCGAAGGTCACGGGCGCCTGACGATAGGTGAAGGTGCCGGCAGCGACCTCGGCCTGGATGGCCCGGTACTCCTCCTCGCCGACGGGCTTGAACTTCACGATGTCTCCGGGCTTGAAGAAGATCATGAAGTCCTCGAAGTCGGCGAGCCGCTGCGCGGGATCGAAGATCGGCGCTGCCGCGATCCCGAACATCTGATAGCCTCCGGCTCCCCGCACCGAGTAGACGCAGGCGAAGCAGCCGCCGTGCCCCACGGTCAACGGGGGGGTGTCCGTCCGCGGGCTCAGGTACTTGGGGACCTCGAGCTGCTCCTCCTGCGGAACGATCTGGAACATGAAGGGGAGGCCGGCAACGAAGCCCACCATCGACACCAGCCAGGGAGACGAGTGGTGTCGGCGGATGAACTCCGCGGCGGAGGGCAGCCCGTTCTCCTCTGCCGCGAAGTCGAGGTCCGTCCCCTCGGGCCGCTGGTGTCCCTTGCGGAAGCGCGCAACGGTCTCACCCGTGTAGGGATCGTCGTACCAGACGGGAACCTCGACGATCCGGGTCTCCAGCGTCTGCTCGCTGAGCTGGGCCACCTCGTGTTCGATGTCGCGTACGAGTTCCTCGAGGCTCCCGGGAGGGATCACGTCGGGGTCGAAGCGCACCAACAGGGACGCGTTCGCCGGGCAGATGTCCACGATGCCGTCGACGGTCCGCGCGGCCAGGGCGCTCGCCATCGCATTGGCGGTGAAGTTGGCTGTCAGGCTCATGGCTTCGGCGATCTCGACGAAGAGGAACTCGTCGCCACCCCAGGTGTAGCGGGCGGCCCTCAGATGCTGGGTCGTCGGTGTCATACGGCAGCTCCAAGGAGGTCGGGGGTGGATTCGATGAACTTGGAATGGTGGGTGACGTCCTGAACCTCGGGCCGCTGCAGCACGGCGGCCAGGAGTGGCAGCGTGGTCTTGACCCCTTCGATGCGCACCTCGTCGAGGGCACGCTCCGACCGTCGGATCGCTTCAGGTCGGCCCTCGTCCCACACGATCAGCTTGGCCAGCAGCGAATCGTAGAACGGGGCGACGGCGGAGCCCGCGACAACCCCGGAATCGATCCGGACGCCCGGCCCGCCCGGCCACTCCAGGCGTTCGAGTGTGCCCGGACTCGGCATGAATCCCTGGGAGGGGTCCTCGGCGTTGATCCGGAACTCGAAGGCATGGCCCCGGAACGTGACATCCTCCTGCGCCAGCCGCAGGCGGCCCGTCGAGGCGACCAGCAACTGTTCCCGGACGAGGTCGAGGCCGGTCACCATCTCCGTCACCGGGTGCTCCACCTGGAGCCGGGTGTTCATCTCGATGAAGGCAGCCTGTTCCCGGTCCGGATCGTAGAGGAACTCGATGGTGCCGAGTCCGGAGTAGCCGCACTGTCGTCCCAGTTCGATCGACGAGGACCGGATCGTCTCCCGCACGCTGTCCGGAACCATCGGTGCGGGTGCTTCCTCGATGATCTTCTGCTGGCGCCGCTGCAGGGAGCAGTCCCGATCACCCAGGTGGATGATGCGTTCGCCGTCACCCAGGATCTGCACCTCGACGTGCCGTGCACGCGAGACGAACTGCTCGAGGTACACGGTCGGGTCACCGAACGCGGCCTGGGCCTCGGCGCGAGCGACATCGAGGGTGCTGAGGAGGTCGGCCTCGGTGGTGACCAGGCGGATACCGCGACCGCCGCCGCCGGAGGAGGCCTTCACCACCAGGGGGTAGCCGACGGCGCGGGCGATCGGCAACGGGTCGACGTCGGGATCCAGGGCGCCGTCGCTGCCGGGCAGGGTGGGGACCCCGGCATCATCGGCCGCCTGCCGTGCACGGGACTTGTTCCCCATCAGCTCGATGGCCTCGGGGGAGGGCCCTACCCACGTCAGTCCTGCCGTGACCACCGCCCGCGCGAACCCGGCGTTCTCCGAGAGGAACCCGTAGCCGGGATGGAGGGCATCACAGCCGGAGCGCTCGGCGGCTGCGAGGAGTGCTGCTCCGTCGAGGTAGCTCTTCGTCGCCGGCGCCGGGCCCACCACCTCGACTGCATCGGCCAGCGATGCGGCATAGGACCCGGCATCCGGTTCGCTCGCCGCGAGGACGGTTCCGATCCCGAGTTCGCGTGCGGCACGGATCACCCGGACCGCGATCTCGCCCCGATTGGCGATCAGGAGGCGCTCCACGGTCAGTTCTCCGAGACCGTGGCGATGACGTCCCCGGGATTGACGGTCCCGGTGTCCTCGACGGAGAAGCTTTCCAGCGTTCCGGAGACATCGCTGCGGATCTCGGAGAACTGCTTCATGATCTCGACGACGCCGATGGTCTGGCCCGCCTCGATGGGGTCGCCCTCGTTCACATAGGGGTCCTTGTCGGGGCCCGGCTTGCGATAGAAGATGCCGGGCAGGGGGGAGACGATGTCCGCCATGATGGTCCTTTCGGTGGGTTGATCAGAGGGTGTTGAGGGCGTGCCGCACGGCCGCTGCGACGTCGGGCGAGTTGGGTGCATCCGAGTGGACGCACACGCTGTCGAAGTCGATGGTGAGCAGGCTCCCGTCGGCTGCCTCGACGTGGCCGTCCCTCAGTGCTCGGGTCACCCGCTCAGCAGCGCGCGAGGGGTCGGTCGGCTCGGGCCGGCGCTGGATGAGGAGCTCGCCGCCCGGGCCGTAGTTGAGATCGACGTAGAGCTCGGCGACGAACGGGACGTCGAGCTCAGCACAGACACTCTGGTGCGCTGTACCCGCGAGACCGTAGATCGGAACCTCGAACAGACGGGCCACCCGCGCCGCGCTGCGCATGAGCTCCGAATCCCTGGCCAGCATTCCGTAGAGCGAGCCGTGGGGCTTGATGTGGCTCAGCGGAGCACCCTCGCGCTTCAGGAAGGCAGAGAGTGCCCCGACCTGGTAGAGGATGATGTGCTCGACCTCTGCGGGGGTCAGCTTCATCTCCCGCCGACCGAAGCCCACGAGATCCGGGAGGCCGGGGTGCGAGCCGATCATGATTCCCTTGGCATGGGCGGCTGCCACGGTGTCGGCCATGGTATCGGGATCGCCAGCATGGAATCCGCATGCCACGTTGACTGCATCGACGCTGTCGAGGAGTGCGAGGTCGTTCCCGAAGGAGTGCAGCCCGAGAGACTCACCGAGATCCGAATTCACGATGGGCACGGAAGTAGTCCCAGTCACATTCACCATGCGTTTCACCCTAGTGAGCGTCGCACCCCCTATATAGTGGTCAGCTGCCTCCGTTTACCGACACCTGGAGGGCGGATGCACATGAGGAGAATCGATGATCGTTGCTGATCTGTTGGCCGCTGACGCGCTCCAGCTGCGCCTGCATACGCCGTCGTCCGTGACGCGCCTCGGGTGGGACATCAGCTGGTGTGCTCCTGCTGAGACCATCGACCCCACCCCCTTCCTCAGCCACAACGTGGTACTGCTGACCAACGGCATCGGATTGAACATCGAGGACGAGCGCACCTGGACGGCGTACGTGGAGCGACTCGTGCGGGTCAGGGTGTCGGCGATCGCCTTCGGGACAGGAACAGCACATCACCTCGTGCCTCCCGGCCTGATCCGGGCCGCGACGTCGCTCGATCTGCCACTCCTGGAAATTCCGAGATCGGTTCCCTTCCTCCAGGTCCATCGCCACGTGACGAATGTGCTGCAGGTGGAGCGCCACACCGCTGTGAACAGATCCTGGGAGCTGGCGAGGGAATGCGCGCAGCTCGCAGCGTCAGGGGCGCATCTGCAGGTCATCCTCGATGCTGCAGCCCAGTCCGCGGAGGGCGATCTGGCGATCGTCGACGCCACGGGCACCGTGATCGCACGTTCACCCTCGACGGCGGTCTGGACCTCGGAGGACCTCGCGACCGAGCCCGCACGAACGGATCCGAGCAGCATCCCGCTGCCGATGGGGAGCGGCGATTCGTTCCAGCTGATCGTGAGGGATCCGGCGTCGGACCATCCCATCAGCACCCTGCTCGCCCCGGCCGCATCGATCATCGCGGTGCAGCTGCAGACCGCGCTGCACACGACCACGCACAAGGAGCGCGAACTCGAGATCCTGCTGGACCAGGTTCCGGACTGGGCAGGTGTCGCCCTGGAGGGGTTCGTCGCCACCTTCCTGTCCACGGGTCTGGACCTCCACCAGTCCACGGTGGTCCTCGCGGCGACCACGGGACGCCGCAATCTCTCGAGCGCATGGAGGATCAGGATCCTCCTGCAGGCCCGTTTCGGCGATGTGCGCGTCCAGGTGCGGTCAGGGGTGCTGTACGCGTTCGCTCAGGGACCGCTCGACGGCGTCGACGCGACCGAGGCTACGGAAGCGTTCCTGGTGCGCTGCATCCGCGACCTCCCCGACCAGCCGCTCGTCGTCAAGGGGCCGTGCCGGTCGATCGACGAGGTGCGCCTCGCGCTGCATCAGGCGGGCACGATGGTCGGTGTCGCCCGGACGCCGCAGCGGGCGCCCGAGCTGGGAATCCGCACCCTCATCGCCTCGACCGCCTCGTCGGGAGCCCGCACCGGAGCGCGCCGGCTCCTGGCCCCGGTGATCGCGTACGACGACACCCATGCGGTGGACCTGCTGGGCACGCTGCGGGCCTTCCTCGACCACGATGCGCAACCCGGACGGACCGCGGCGAGCCTGTTCATCCACCGCAACACCCTGGCGCAGCGTCTCGCGAAACTGGAGTCGCTGCTCAACCTCTCGCTCGCCTCGCTCGAAGGGCAGGCAACATGCCTCATGGGGCTGGAGATCCTCCGCCCGCCCTCCTAGTGCCTGAATCAGCAGGTGGCCGGCACGACGCCGGCAGGGCGCGCACCGAATCGGCCTGGGGTCAGGAGGTGGCGATGTCCTTCGAGGAGTAGTCGAACCGGAACGTCACCGCGCTGTCGGAGAGCAGGTGGAGTTCGTGGTTGGCGCCGTCGCGGACACCGAAACGGCCGTAGTTCTCGTCCCAGGAGCCGTTGACCAGGACCTTGTACTGGTAGGTGCCGGCAGGCAGCTGCAGGGTCTGCTGCCAGGAGTTCGCCGCGGCGTCGTAGGAGAGCTGCAGCTCGCGGAGGTCGGTGGACCAGTGGCCTGCGTCGCCGAAGACGGGATCGAAATCGCCGGAGAGGGCCACGGACTGAGGCTGGTCATGCCAGGCGTCGTCCATAGGCGAGTCAGCCTCCGCGGACGAGAGGTCGACGGCGACATCCGGTGGAGTGGGGTCCTCGGCAGGCGTGGACTGCGCCTCTTCTCCCAGCTGCTCGGGGGACAGGGGTGCGTGCTCCACGGAGGAGGGCTGCTCGGGCACGGGTTCGCCGGTGAGCATGGCGTTGGCGAACCGGTCGGCGTCGGGGAAGGCCGCGACGGCGCGAGCGCCCTCTTCGGTGGCGGTCCAGCCGTTGCGGCCCTTGACGAGCCACCCGGCCTTGACGAGCTTCGCCGTCGCCGTCGTCAGTGCCTTGAAACCGCGGGGGATCCCGCCTGAGAGAAGCTCGGCTTCCTTGTCGTCGAATGGGACCTCGGCAACAACCTGCGACAGCAGCTCGCTGGGGGCGGCGCCAGACCCTGACGCCTGGTGGTCGGCCAGGATGGCGAGCGTGGCACGCAGGCGGGCGTTGGTGTTATTCCGGGGGGCGATGACAATCTCCTTCGTCGACTTCCTGGGTAGGTCGATTTTATCGGATGACGCCTCGTTCCGGTGCTACGCTCCGCCGGATGACGTCTCCCCCGCACACCGGCCCACTCCGAACCGTCGCACGCATGGCCCTCGGGGCATTCCTCATGGTGGCCGGAACCGCGCATCTCACCGTCGGGAGGGAGGCCTTCGCCGCGCAGGTGCCGTCCTGGTTCCCGCTGGACACGGACGTCGTCGTCGTGGTGTCGGGTGTCGTGGAGCTCCTTCTCGGTGCCGCATTGATCACCCTCGGCCGGTACCGCGTGCCGATCGGTTGGGTGGTTGCGGGGTTCTTCGTGGCGGTCTTTCCCGGGAACATCGCCCAGTACGTGGAGGGGGTGAGCGCCTTCGGCCTCGAATCCGACGGCGCCCGCCTCGCCCGCCTCTTCTTCCAGCCGGTCCTCGTGGTGTGGGCCCTGTGGTCCACCGGCGCGTGGCGGGACCGCATCGTGCTGGGAAGACGGCCGGACGACGGCAGATGACCGACCGCCGGCGGCAAATCCTCAGTAAGCTTCGGACAACTGAACATGCCGCTTCGCCCCAGGACCCCGGGAGACACCATGAAGACCCTTCGACCCCTGAAATCCGTCGAGAAGCTCGAGAACGCCACCTGGCTGGATACGGTGGCGAACCCGATGCGCGATCTGGTGCAGGCCGTCATCAAGCCCGGCGCCGTTCGCGACATCCTGCACGGCGTGCCGATCGGGCACCCGCTGCATCCGCTGATGGTCCTCGTGCCGACCGGTACCTGGTTGTCGGCTGCCGTCCTGGACGCAGTGCCCGGCTCGAAGGCGGCATCGGCGATCCTCATCGGTACCGGTGTGGTGAGCGCCGCACCGACGGCGCTCAGCGGATGGACCGACTGGTCCGAAGGGCACGAGCAGCAGCTGCGGGTGGGCGTGGTCCACGCCGCCGCGAACGCCGTCGCCGTCGGTCTCTACTCGCTGTCGCTGGTGCAGCGGCTGCGCGGCAAGTCGGGCAAGGTGCTCTCGTACACGGGGCTCGTGGTGGTCTCCGCCGGAGGATTCCTCGGCGGTCACATGGCGTACAGGCAGGCGCTGGGGGCCAACCACTCGGAGGATGTGCCGCACCGGGTGCAACCGGGGTGGCACGCCATCGGAGCGCTCGCCGAGTTGCCGGACGGCAGGCTCGAGAAGCGGGTGCTCGGCGAGGTTCCCCTCGTGGTCTTCCGTCAGGGCGACGAGGTGTCGGTGCTCTCCGCCACCTGCAGCCACCTCTCCGCGCCTCTGGACGAGGGGACGGTCAGCTACGACGACGGCGATCCCTGCCTCACCTGCCCCTGGCACAACAGCATGTTCTCGCTGAAGAACGGCGAAGTGTTGCGCGGTCCGGCCACGTCGCCGCAGCCGTCCTTCGAGACGCGGATCGTCGCGGGGACCGTGGAGGTCAGCCTGCCGAACGCAGGCTGATCGGCGGCGCTGTCCGAAGGCTGCGGGGCGCGGCCGGACCTTCGGCACCCGGACACGACGATGCCCGGCACAGTGCGTGCCGGGCATCGTCGTGCGTGTTGTTCTCGCTCAGGCGGTTGCCCGACGGCGCACCACGAACGCACCGCCGAGTGCTGCGAGGACCAGTCCGCCTCCGAGGGCGAGGGCCCCGGCGTCGTTGGTTGCCGGAGCCTGCGCGACGCCGGTATCGGCACCACCCACCGGCATCTGGCCCATCTGCTGCACCTCGGGCTGGGGCTGCGGCATGGGCGTGACCGGCGGAGTCGTGGGCGTGTTCTGGGCGACGATGAGAGCGACTGCGTTTGCATCGTAGGCAGGCGTGCCGGCGGCATCACAGCCAAACCCGTCGTTGTCCGCGTCCAGCTTGGGCTGGTAGCCGGGGGTGTTCATCGGGATGTTGTAGACCCCGACGTTCTCGGCTGCCGTGCAGTTCTCGAACGGCAGGCCGACCGCGAGGGCCGGTGAGGCCGAGAACAGGGCGAGGCCCGCTGCGGCTGAGGTGGCAAGGGCGATGGACGTCTTCTTCATGGGAACTCCTGAGACCTGGAAGATGATGGTTGTCCGACCGTACTGCACGATCGCGACGGATCGGGAGCACAGCTTGCGCGCGAAGATGTGGTTGCGTGCTGCCTCGGCGTGGTCTACCCGGCGGGTAGCCGCGGCCCATGACTCACCCGGCGTGTGCTACCGCGTGGCGTCCTCGCCCGCCCAGGCCTCCGCGAAGAACTGCGGTGAGTGGGACTCCAGCAGCCCGGCATAGGTGTCCGGGTCCAGTGCCTGCGCCGAATGTGTCGGGATGTCGGAGGTGAAGGCGGAGACGCCCAGGCCGGCTGCGCCGTCCTGCAGTGTCAGTCCGGCCGCTTCGAGGATGGTGGGGTACAGGTTCAGCTGGTCCACGCGGGGGCGCACCGTGCCGGTCGGCTCGGCGCCCGGCACCCAGATGCGGTTGAAGACGGTGCGGTTCGGGTGGTCGTCCAACTGCTCGTGGAAGGCATCACCCGCACTCATGTGCTTCAGGTGGTCGCCCATGATCACCACGGCGGTGTCCTCGAGATAACCCCTGGCCTCCAGGTGGTCGACGAACCCGGCCACCTGGGTCATGGAGCAGGAGAAGACGGAGGTGACGGCGTCCTGCGTGTCCACATCGCAGTAATCGTAGACGTGCACGGGCTCGTGGGTGTCCAGGGTCAGTACCGAGAGGTTGAACGGCTCACCGGTCCGCTCGGACTCCGCGTGGAGCTCGTCCACGGTGGTCGCGGCATTGGACATGAGGCGCTCGTCGCTCAGGCCCCAGTCGCTGCGGAAGCTCGTCTCGGGTTCGCCCGCGGCGCGCCAGTCGGTGAGGCCCTTCACCACGGAGTACTCGTGGGTGCGCAGGAACGTGTCCTTCGCGGCGAAGCGTGCGTTCGCACCACCCAGGAAGACATTGGTGTAGCCGTGGTCTCCCAGCACGTCACCCAGGCAGGTGGTTCCGCCGAGGTACGTCTCGACGTCGTCGCTGGGTTTGTCGGAGACACTGCTGCTGTCGGAACTCCCGGCCGGGCGCAGCGGCACGCCGCACTGGGTGGAGGTGAGGCCGGCCATGGTCCAGCCCCCACTCCTGTACTGCTGGAGGTCCTCGATGCTCTGCCACCCGTCGGAGGCCCTCGTGGCATCCTTCAGGGGTGCGAAGGCGTCCTTCTCGAAGAGCTGGTCGTCCTCCAGGGTGGCCTCGCCGGACTCGAGGTAGATGAGGACGAGGTTCCGCTTGCCCGCGTCGTCAGTAATAACGGGCTGCGCGTAGTAGTCGCCGATGTCGAAGTCGGAGTTGGCTGCCTGGATGTACTTCCCGAGGTTCACGGTGTCGGCGAAGGCCGTGGTGCCGCCGACGACCACCGCGGCAACCAGCGCCGTGGCGACCGTTCGCGTGACCCACTGCGAGCGGCGAGGACGTACGGCGTACCCGGCGCGACGGCGGGTGCGGCGCCGGAGATACCACCACAGGGCGATGCCTGCGGTGAGCAGCAGGGGCACCACGCCGACGCCGATGATCCCCATCCAGACGACGGCGCCGCCCCCGCCGTCGGTCTCCAGCGAGGTGAGATTCAGGAGCATCTGGCCCACGGAGATCTCGCCCCAGAAGAATCGGATCCCGATGGCAGCGATGAGCAGTGCGAGGCCGACCCAGAGGAGGACGAAGACCAGGGTCTGGGCGGCGACGACGCCGGCCCGTCGGATCACGCGCAGGCTCCGTTCGTACACCACATCGCCTCGCCTTCCAATAGCCCGCCCCATGATCGAACGTCCTTGACATCCACCCGGTTCCTGGGCCTGTAGAAGCCTAACGTCGCCACACCGGCTGTCAACACTCGTTATCGGGTGGGTCTCTTCTGTTGTGCCGCACTGCGACTGCTGAATTCGGCCGTACGACCTGGGGGCTTTCGATGGCAGGGGCGAGCCGGAAGGCGGCGTGTCCTGCCGCGACACGACGGTGCGGGGTCCGAAAGCCCCGGTTCGGTACGGTGCAGGACCCGCAAGCCCAGCTTCGGTGCGCCCTGGACCCGGTGGGTGATGGAGCAGGGCGGCCCTACCGTGGGGAGGGAGCGTCGCCCGCCGCGTTGCGCGCCGCGAGGATGTGCGTGCGCATCACGGCTTCCGCCCATTCGCCGTCGCGCGCGTCGGCCGCTGCCACGAGCTCCGCGTGATGCTGCATGGAGCGGCGCAGCGCTGCCTCGCTGTACTTGCGGAAGGTGTGCGCGACGACGGCGGGGCGCATCACGGCCTGCAGTGCGGTGGCCACGTGCCGGTTGCCGCACCGCTCGATGAAGATGCCGTGGAAGGCGGCATTCAGGGCGCTGAGCCCGTCCATGTCGCCACCATTGGCCACCACGGCTTCCATCCGCACGCTCAGGGAGGCGAGTTCGGCGACGTCGTCGTCGGTCAGGTGGGGCACGGAGAGCCGTACGGCGTGGGGCTCGAATCCGGAACGGACGTCGTAGAGACCGGCCACGTCCTCGGTGGAGAAGTCCACCACCTGCGCGCCCTTGTTGCGGCTGAGGTCCACGAGTCCCTCGGCGGCGAGGCGGTTCAGGGCCTCACGGATGGGGGTTCGGCTCACGCCGATGCGGTCCGCCAGGGTGGTCTCGCGCAGCCAGGCGCCCGCGGCCAGCTCGCCCGAGGCGATCATGGCCCGCACCTGCCCGTAGGCGCTCACATCGCGGTCGGGTACAGCACGAGCGGCAGCGTCGCGGCTGGGTGCGTCGGAGGGCGTGCTGTTCACCGTGCTCACGCTAGCGCGTCGGGCCAGCTCGCCGCAGCCAACCCGGCGCGTGTCCCGCCGCGGGAGACGAAGGACGACGACGCCCGACCGGTGAGCTCCACGATCCGGTGCGAGGCGAGCATGTACGTCTCCAGATCGATCCCGGTCGCGATGCCGAGCCCGTCACACAGGTGCACCAGATCCTCGAGAGCCGCATTGCCGAGCACAGAGGGATCCCCGGGGAACCACAGATCCCCGCCGAGCCCCGCGAAGGAGCCCTCGAGCCAGGTGGCACCGGCCAGCATCGCCGCCAGTGCGTTGGCGGGTGCGAAGCCGTTGCGGTTGTGCAGATGGACGCCGACGTCGAGCCCCGGGTGCAGGCTCCGCACCTCGGCGATGCCGTCGAAGATCTCCCCGGGTTCCTCCTCACCCGAGGTCGCGGCCAGATAGACGCCGCCGGCACCGGCGTCGACCGCTGCCTGCACCACCCGCAGGCGCTCCTCTCGGGTCACGGGACCCCGGGCGGGAGCGAAGAACGCGCAGGCGACGGCGACGACGAACCGCGTGCCGGCGTCGGCGGCGAGTACCCCGATCCGCGCGATGTCGGCGAGGATCTCGTCGGTGCCCAGGCGCTGGTTCTTCAGACTCACCGCCTCGTCCGCGGAGGCGACCACCACGAGTTCGTCCAGTCCGCAGTCCACCGCCCGCTCGGCGCCGCGGAAGTTCGGAGCGAGCCCCCGGTATCGCACGCCGGGGACGCGGGGTACCGCCGCCATGAGCTCGGCGGCGTCGGCGAGCTGGGGGAGGACCTTCGGGTGGGCGAAGCTCACGGCCTCGATCTCCCGCACCCCGGCGTCGATGAGCAGGTGCACCAGCTCGAGCTTGGCGGCGGTGGGCACCATCTCGGGGACGGACTGCAGGCCGTCGCGGAGACCCACCTCCACGAGACGGATGGACGGGGGAAGCCCGGGGATGCTCATGCCAGTTTGCGTTCGCGCAGGGAGGCGAGCCTGGCGTCGTCGACCCCGATCTCCGCGAGGACGGCCTGCGTGTGCTCGCCGAGGGCGGGGCCGGGCCAGCGGATGCTGCCGGTGGTGCGGCTGAGCTTCGGGAAGACATTCTGCTGGGCCACGGGCCCGAGGATGGGGTGGTCCACCTCGGTGATGGATTCGCGGGCCAGGTACTGGGGATCGGTGAGCATGTCCTCGGGGCGGAAGATCTTGCCCGCGGGGACGCCGTGTTCACCGAGCGTGGCCTCGAGGACCTCCGCGCCCTGCGTGGAGGTGTATTCGCCGATCAGTGCATCGAGTTCGGCCTGGCGTTCGCCACGCGCGCCGTGGGTGGCGTAGCGGGGATCGGTGGCCAGCTCGGGTCGGCCGATCGCCGTGGCGAGGCGGGCGAACACGGTGTCCTGGTTCGCCGCGATGAGCATCCACGTACCGTCGGCCGTCGGGTACACATTGCTCGGTGCCACATTGGGCAGGATGGCGCCGGTCCGCTCGCGCTGGTAGCCCGAGACCTGCCACTCCGGGACGAGGGACTCCATGACGCCGAGCACCGCCTCGTAGATGGCCGAGTCCACCATCTGTCCCCGGCCGCTGACCTCGCGCTCGCGGACGGCGGCGAGGGCTCCGATGGTGGCGAACAGGGCTGCCAGCGTGTCACCGATGGAGATACCGACGCGCGAGGGAGGCGTGGACGGATCGCCCACCACGTAGCGCAGTCCGCCCATCGCCTCGCCGATCGCCCCGTACCCGGCGCGCTGGGAGTAGGGACCATCCTGGCCGAAGCCGGAGACGCGGACCATGATCAGCCCGGGGTTCAGCTCGGCCAGGGCGGGGTAGCCCAGGCCCCAGCGTTCCATGGTGCCGGGCCGGAAGTTCTCGATCACGATATCCGCTCCGGCGATCAGCGTGCGGGCCAGCTCCTGGCACTCGGGGTCGCGGAGATTCAGGGTGACGGAGCGCTTGTTACGCCCCACCACGGACCACCACAGCGACTGGCCCTGCGGGAGCTGCCGGCCCCACTGGCGCAGGGGGTCCCCGGTGGCCGGGTCCTCGATCTTGACGACGTCGGCCCCGAGATCGCCGAGCATCTGTCCGCAGAACGGGCCGGCCAGGAGCTGGCCCAGCTCCACGACGCGGAGGCCGGCGAGGGGGCCCGTGGCGGGAGTGTCACTGGCTGTCATCGGCGGGCCTCCGGGTCGGGGACGAGGGGATGTCGCCGGTAGCGGCACCCTGAACGTATACAACGTGCCACCTCAAAGCGCGCTCGGTCAAGAAGAATCCGGGAATGCATGTGAAGTTGTATGCAATGTCTTGACGTCGGGACGGCCCCACCCCTACGCTGGCTCGCAGTGGAGCGGTGATGCCGGTCACACGGCTGGAGCTCTCCCCCTAGGGTTCCGGCGGACCGGCGTCACCGCCCCACCGGCTCCCGACCCCGCCCCTTTGGGGCGCGGCCGGGAGCTTCCACGCTCACGAGGCAGTACACAAGAGGAGACCTGATGGCGTTTCGGCTCGGCGTAGACGTGGGCGGTACGTTCACGGACATCCTCCTGATCAACGAGGATTCCGGGGAGACCCACCGCTTCAAGACGGCGTCCACGCCCGAGGACCAGTCGATCGGCGTGCTGCACGGGATCGAGCAGGTGTGCCGGGCAGCCGGTGTGCCGACGTCGGAGGTGACCGAGGTGCTGCACGGCACCACCGTGGCCACCAACGCGATCCTCGAGCACAAGGGCGCCCGCGTGGGTCTGGTGACCACGAAGGGCTTCCGGCAGGTGCTGCAGATAGCCCGCTCCTTCGTGCCCGGCGGTCTGGCCGGGTGGATCATCTGGCCCAAGCCGGAACCTCTCGCGGACCTCGAGGACACCGTGGAGGTGGCCGAGCGCGTGACCACCAGCGGTGAGGTCCGCATAGCCCTCGACGACGACGACGTCCGCACCCAGCTCCGCCGCCTGAAGAAGCGCGGCATCGAGGCCCTGAGCATCAGCCTCATCAACTCCTTCGCCTACGGCGCCCACGAAGCACGCGTCGCGGAGCTCGCCGCCGAGGAGCTGCCCGGCGTCCCCGTCTCCGTGTCCTCCGTGGTGCTGCCGGAGCTCCGCGAGTACGAGCGCACCATCACCACCGTGGCCAATGCCTACGTGCAGGGCCAGGTCTCGCGCTACGTGGGCAGTCTGGAGGAGAAACTCACGGCGGCGGGTATCGACGGCGCCCTGTCCATCCTCCGCAGCGACGGCGGGCTCGTCTCGGGCAAGGTCGCCGCGGACAACCCGGTATCGCTGCTGCTCTCCGGCCCGGCCGGCGGCGTGACCGGTGCGGTCTGGGCCGCCGAGCAGGCGGGGTTCAAGGACCTGCTCACCTTCGACATGGGCGGCACCTCCACGGATGTGGCGCTGGTCCAGGACCTCACCCCGCGCATCGGCCGTGAGACCTCGGTGGGCGATCTCACGGTCCGCGCCACCTCCGTGGACGTCCGCACCGTCGGGGCCGGCGGTGGCTCCATCGCCCACGTCCCGCAACTCACGGGGGCGCTCCGCGTGGGTCCGCAGTCCGCCGGCGCGGCACCCGGTCCGGCGTCGTACGGGAAGGGCGGTACCGAACCCACGGTCACCGACGCGAACGTGGTGCTCGGGTATCTGCCCGCGCAGCTCGCGGGCGGCGAGATAGCGCTCGACGTCGACGCCGCGGCCACCGCCGTCGCCACGATCGCCGACGCCCTGGGCCTGGGCGGCGCCGAGAACGCGGCCGAGGGCATCATCGACATCGTCAACGAGAACATCTACGGCGCGCTGAAGCTCGTTTCCACCCAGCAGGGCTTCGATCCGCGGGACTTCGCGCTGGTGGCCTTCGGCGGCGCCGGGCCCCTGCACGCCAATGCGCTCGGCAAGCTCACCGGTGCGTGGCCGGTGATCATCCCGCCGTCGCCCGGTGTGCTCTGCGCCTACGGGGACGCGACCACGAGCCTGCGCGACGAATCGGCCCGGACCCTCGTGAAGCGCTTCAGCGAGCTGGGCGACGCCGAGGTGCGTGCGGTCCTGGAGGAACTGGCCGCCACCGCGCGCGAGTCGTTGCTGGCCGCCGGTCTGCGCGAGGACGAGCTGACCGTCACCTACTCGGCGGATCTGCGGTATCACGGGCAGGGCTTCGAGATCCCCATCGGGGTGGACCTGGCAACCTTCACGGACGACGGTGGCCTGGCGGCCCTGCGCTCCAGCTTCGACGCCGAGCACGAGCGGCTGTTCGCGTTCCTGCTGGACAACGAGCACGAGCTCGTCACTGCCCGCGCCACGGTGAGCGGCCCCCGCCCCGAGGTCGCGGCGGTCACCCTGGAGACCGGCATCCCTGATCCGCAGGCGGCGCTGCGCACTACTTACAGCATTTTCGTGGCCGGGGAGCGGGTGGAGGCGTCCATCTACGACCGTGAGCTGCTGCTCGCAGGGAATGTGGTCACTGGTCCCGCGGTCATCGCGGAGATGGACTCCACCACGCTGGTGCTCCCGGGCCACACCGCCACCGTGCACCAGCACGGGAGCCTGCTCATCCGGCCCCTCGACGAGACCACCACTGCGTCCACCACCTCGTCCACCACCAGTGAGGACTGATCCATGGCACAGCTGATCGAAACCACCACCTCCGAGCTCACCGCCGTGGACGTGGACGTGGTGACCCTCGACCTGATCGAGAACGCCCTGCGCAGCGCCCGCTACGAGATGGACGAGACACTCTTCCGCACGGCGCTCTCCCCGGGCATCCGGGAACAGCATGACGAGTTCCCGCTGATCGCCGATCCTGAGGGAAAGATGATCGTGGGTCAGTTCGGGCTCTCCATCCCGGACTTCCTGGCCAACTTCAACGGGACCATCGAGGAGGGCGATGTCCTGATGACCTCGGACCCGTACTCCTGCGGAGCGGCGATCAGCCATGCGAACGACTGGCTGGTGGTGATGCCCATCTTCTTCGACGGGCGGATCGTGGGCTGGGCGTCCCAGTTCGGGCACATGACCGACGTCGGCGGCAAGACCCCGGCGTCCATGCCCACGGACGCGCGGACCATCTTCGAGGAGGGCGTGATCATCCCGCCCTTCAAGCTGTACCGGAAGGGCGAGCGCGACGACACCTCGCTGGGGATCATCCTCAACCAGGTGCGCAAGCCCGACTGGAACCGGGCGGATCTCAACGGGATCGTGGCCGCCTGCCGCACGGCGTCGCGCCGCGTGCAGGAGATGTGCGCGCGGTTCGGCGTGGACACCTACACCTCCGCCCTGAACGCCCTGCTGGACCGCAACTACCGGGCCATGAAGGCGCTGCTGGCCATGGTGTTCGAGGAGGGCAAGCCGCTCTCCTTCACCGACTACATCGACGACGACGGCCGCGGTTACGGACCGTACGAGCTGACCATGACGCTCACGCGTACGGGCGACAAGGTGCTGATCGACCTCACGGGCAGTGCTCCGCAGGCGCAGGGACCCATCAACTACTACATCAACGAGAATCTGATCCGGATGTTCTTCGGCATCTACATGATCACCGTCGCCGATCCGCAGATCCTCTGGAACGACGGTTTCTACCCGCTGGTGGACGTGGAGATTCCGGAGAACTCCTTCTGGAAGCCGGCGTACCCGGCGGCCCTCAACGGGCGCAACCACGGCATCGGCCGGCTCTTCGACCTCTTCGGCGGGCTCCTCGGCCAGGCCAACCCGGATCTGCTCAACGCCGCCGGCTTCTCCTCCTCACCGCACTTCATGTACTCGGGGAATTACAGCGCCGGCGAGCGGAAGGGCGAGTGGTTCCAGCTCTACTCGATCGGCTTCGGCGGTATCCCGGGCCGGCCGGTGGGCGACGGGCCGGACGGCCACTCGCTGTGGCCCTCGTTCGTCAACATCCCGTGCGAGTACCTGGAGAGCTACTATCCGCTGATCATCGACTGCTGGGAGACCATCCCGGACACCGGCGGCGCGGGCCTGCATCGCGGCGGTAACGGCGTCGACGTCGCGTACCGCTTCCTGGAGGCCGGGACCATCGCCATCCACGACGACCGCTGGCTCACCTACCCGTGGGGTGTGAAGGGCGGCGAGCCCGGAACACGCGGCACCAAGTGGATCGACCGCGCGGACGGTAGCCGGGAGGTACTGCCGTCCAAGGTGCACGACGTCGCCGTCGGCAAGGACGACGTCCTCCACTTCGTGACGTGGGGTGGCGGCGGCTGGGGCGATCCGTTGGCCCGTGACCCCGAGCTGGTGTGCAAGGAGGTGCGGCGCGGCCTGGTCACGCAGGCGGGTGCGCGCACGTATGGGGTGGTGTGCGACGACGACGGCGACCTCGACGCTGCAGCCACCTCCGCATTGCGTGATGCGCTGCGTGAGGGTCGCGAGGAGCCGCTGCCGCTGTTCAACCGGGGCGACACCATGGAGAATCTGCTGGCCAACAGCCTCGCCGAGACCGGACTGCCGGCTCCGATGCCCCCGCTGGCGGTGTAGTGGCTGCTCCTGATGCGGCGTCCTCAGCTGAGTCCTCGGGTGGGTTCTCGTCAGGGTTCGACGGCGCACTGACACCGGGTCCGCGGCGGGCGGTGATCGCCGTGGACCTGATGCGGGCGTACTTCGACGAGGAGAGTCCGCTGTGCCTGCCGTCGAACGACTGCCTGGCCGGCGCTGCGGCCGTCCTCGCCTCGGCCCGTGCGGCCGGATATCCGGTGTTCCACACGGTGGTCCGGTTCGACGACGCCGAGCATGGTGGCGTCTTCCTGCGGAAGGTCCCGGCGCTGCGCCTCTTGATCAGTCCCTCACCGGGGGAGACTCCGTCGCTGGGGGAGCTGATGTCCCAGGTTGCACCGATTGCGGGGGAGACTGTGGTGGTGAAGCAGTCGGCCAGCGCGTTCTTCGGCACGGATCTGGCCGACCAACTGCGCGCGGCGGAGGTGGACACGGTGATCATCGTCGGCGTGAGTACCAGCGGCTGCGTCCGGGCGACGGCGGTGGACGCCGTGCAGCACAACTTCGTGCCGCTCGTGGTGCGCGAGGCTGTCGGCGATCGCGACGACGCCGTACAGCGGTCGGCGCTGTACGACCTGCAGGCGAAGTACGCCGAGGTCGTGGGACTGGACGCGATCCTGGGCGGTTGAGTACGGATTTCGAGCCGGCTACGTCGGTCTCGGTGGCCCGGCGTGTTCGGATCCGGGGTCTTTGCCCGTCGGGTCCTGCCGTAGACCGGTGTGACGTGCCGCGACACGGTGTCGCGACGCTCGAACTCCCTCGATTCGGCATCGTTTGCGTTTACTCCCCAGCGCCTTGGCGCCACAATGGTGCCATGCCCAGCATCCAGATCAGGGACGTTCCGGCCGAGACTCACGCCGTTCTTCGCCGTCGTGCACGCGCAGCACACCAGTCCCTGCAGGAGTACCTCCGTTCACGCCTCATCGAGGAGGCCGGGAGCCGCACGCTGGAGGAAGTTCTCGATCGGGCAGGGCAAGGCGACGGCGGCTCCGCACCGATCTCTGCGATGGTCGAGGCATTGCGCGCTGACCGTGATAGTCGTTGACGCCGGAGTACTCGTCGTAGCCCTCGTGGATCAGGGACCTGACGGCGATCACGCGCGGAAGCGTCTGCGGCACGAGGTGCTGAGTGCTCCCGAGTTGGTGGATCTCGAGGCGCTGTCGGTGCTGCGGCGCCTCGTGTTGGGGGGGGATTACTCTCCGTCGCGCCCCTCACCTGCCACTTCTGGCGCGATGCTGGGAGCTCCGGCAGAATCTGACCACGTACGACGCCTCCTACGTGGTGCTTGCCAAGGAGTTGAATGTTCTCCTGCTGACCACCGACGCTCGGCTATCTCGTGCTCCGGGGCTTCGCTGCGAGGTCGAGGTTCTGCGCTCAGCATGAGGGTAAGCGGGCGGATCTGGTCGGGGCTCGCATCGCCCTCAGTGCCTCCCTCGAAGACTTCACGGCTCTGGGGAACCCTGACGTCCCGATAGCGTGTGCTAGCCCACCGGCTTCCCGGCGAGGAGGTTCCGGGTGAAGCCCAACACGTCCTCCTGAAGCCCGGGGTGCGCTCGCGGATCGGGTTCGGTGGAGGATGCGAAAGTCTCCAGCGCCTCCAGCGCCCGTGAGATGAGCGGCTCCGGCGAGCGGAGGCGCCAGGAGGTTGCCTCCTCGACGAGGTCCGCACGCGTGAGCTCCGTGTGACGGTAGGTGCCGTTGACGGACATGGCCATCCGCCCGTCCGTGGGCTGGTGGCGCATGGGCACGACGTCGTATGCGGGGGCGAGTTCGGAGCGGCCGTCGGGGTGGTGGAGCAGGGACAGGTTCTTCGCATGCAGATCGAGGTTGCCGAGGGCGACGGCGAGGACGGTCGTCGTGAGGAGGCGCTCGAGGGACTCGTTGTCCCCACCGCGGCGGAATACGTCCGCGATGCGCCGCAAACTGACCTTGCCGCCGTGCTCCTGGTACTTCTCGTTACCGTGGGCCCCGAGGACCTGGTTCATGTCCTCCTGGTGAATGCGTCCCGTGGGAGCGGAGGCTGATCGATCGAAGCGCTCGATGACGAGGGCGGGGGTGCCCGCGAAGTCGTCCAGCCACGTCCGGCTACGGGACAGCCCCAGCGCGCGGGCCGCTCGGGCGCCGTACTCCTCGTCGTAGATGATCGTCGCGTGATCGCGTGGGGCAGGTTTGATGATGTGCGTTGACGGATATCCGTCGTGAACGCGGTGCCAAGCGTCGTCGACCCGTGCCAGGACGATCTTGTCCTGTACCCCTGCGAGGGAGGTCTTCCCCGAGAGGGGACTGTTGGCCAACGGCTGCGCCGAGGTCGACTGCAACAACTCCCTGATGCCCTCGGGCGTCAGGCGCTCGGTCCGGGGACGGCGCGGCTCGCCTGGGCGTTCGGGATCCCAGATCTGCAGGGCGCCCGCGACATCGCGTCCGAAGTGGGTGAGCAGCGTGGGGGTGTCGTACTCCTGGCTTCCCACCCGTGCTGCGAGATTCGAGAGGATGCGCCCTTCGGGGAGCAGCTCTGTGAAGAAATTTCGACGGCGTGAGGCTCGGGTGCGGTTCGCCGAGAGCTCGAGCGGAACGGATTCGGACAAAACAGTACTGCCGAGGTCGAAGTGGTCGAAGCATGAACGGTCGGCGCGGAAATCGAAGGTCCGCCAGTCCGTGCCCGTCAACCGGCCCACCAGGATCCCGTACAGCTCGACGCGTAGCTCACTCATCGCTCGAAAGCTCCGACGGATGTGCATCCTCTTCCGGCTCGTCGACTTCTGCATAGAGGCGCACGCCGGTGGCGCGCAGCATCTCGAAGAGTCGTTCAGTGAGCAGGCCGGGCTTCCCCTGCTCCATCTCCCATACCCATTTCTGGCCGATGCCGAGCTGCTCGGCCAATTGCCGCTGGCTCATTCCGTGGAGCATGCGTCCCTGCTGGAGCATGCGGCCCAGGGCTTCGGCATTTCGGACCTGTCCTCGCAGTGTCATTCTGGCCCACCTCAGTGATATCGATAGTGGAGTCATCCTGTTTGAAGCTGATATCGAAGTCACATTACGTACATTCGATATCGAAGTCAAACAGAACCAGCGGCACAAGCGACGTCAATTGCTGCGATGTCGACGCTTCGGTGTGGTCTGTCACGACCTCGTACTACGCTTTCCCCAGTGACGTGACGAACGCCACCGCTGGGGAAATAGGGGACATCATGGGGCTATCAAATCGGGAGTTCATCGGGCGCGCGCTCGACATCATGGCCGACGGGCTTGAACCGGTCATTGGTCGGACGATCGAGCAGGTGGTCCCAGGCTTGGAGTGGCCGCGGATTTTGGAACACAAGGACGAACTTCAGCACCGGGAGCCCAAGCAGCTCAAGGCCACCGATCCGCAGGTCCAACTGCGGATGCTCACCGAGCGTCTCGGTGAGCTGGGCTACCCCTTCAATCTGTCGCCGGAAGGTCGCGCCTATGCAGGTGAAATGCGCCAGGTGCGCAATCTGTGGGCGCACAACGAGCCGTTCACCGACGACGACGTGCAGCGGTACCTCGATACGACCTGCAGACTTCTCGGGGCATTGGATACCGAGGTGGACCAGGCCCGGTCGCTCCTGGCCGAATTCAGAGGGCGGGTGACGGAGCAGGACCCAGACCATCGTGCACCGGCGATGACCCAGAGCGAAGATCGAGACGCCGAGCCGAGCGCAGTCGATGATTTACCGTCGATGCCCGAGCCTGAGCGACACGACGCACCGCTCGCCCTCACGTTCGACTCCGCCCCCGAGCTGAGCTACGCCATGGCCTAGAACGGTCAACGCATCATCAGCAGGCTCACCATCACCAATATCGGCGCCGACATCAGGGGAGCGGTTCTCAAGCTGAGTGTCATAGGAGACTCGGGTCTCGTGACACAGCCGTCGGAGCATTACCTCGACCTACCACGGCAGCAGACGATCATGATCGCCGAACCCGAGATACGTGCAGATCCTGCTGTGCTGCTGCAACTCCAGGACCGACAGCAGGGGGTGATTCGAGCCGATCTCGAGGTCGACGGTCAACACCTGGCCCATCACACTGGGTCCATCGAACTGCTAGCAGCGCATCACTGGCGCCACCACTCCGGCCTGCTCACTCTGGAATCCCTCGCCGCCTTCGTCCAGCCGAATCACCCGGCCATCACGGCAGTCTGTTCGGAGGCCTCGGACCTTCTGGTTGCGGCGACGGGCAGCGGTTCGCTGGAGGGGTACCAGGCCGGGCCACAGCGCGCTGACCAGATCGCGGAAGCGCTCGCGCACGCTCTGCGGAATCGCAATATCCGTTATAGCGAGCCACCCGCATCATGGGGCCAGGACGCACAGCGTGTCCGCACAGCCGACGAGGTCCTCAACGGCCGCTTCGGCACCTGCCTCGATACCGTCGTCGTGCTGGCCGCAGCGATGGAGTTCGCAGGACTCCAAGCAAATCTCTGGCTCGTGCAGGGGCACATCTTCCTCGGCTACTGGAGGGACGAGGCCAACTTCAAGACGCCGGCCGTCGAGGACCCCGCGTCGTTGATCAACGCGATCGACCTCGACCGGATCCGGCTCATCGAGACCACGCTGCTGACCGATGGAAAACAGCACAGCATGCAGGAACTGCACGATCGGCCCTACTCGCGGTGGCTGACCGGCGAACTGGACGAGGTGGAGGGGGTGGTGGATCTCTACGCGGCCAGGCACTCCGGCATCCGCCCGATTCCCGTCCGGTTCACTGACGATTCCGGAACTGTCGCAGTCATCGAGTACACGCCACCACGCCGGGAGAAGCGCGTTGTAGTGCCTGCGCAGGAGCAGACGGATCGTCGGCGTACGCAACGGCCCGAACCGCCCAGCCGAGTCACACAGTGGAAGAACACGCTCCTCGACCTGAGCCTAAGAAACCGCCTCATCAACTTCACCGCAACAGCTCGATTCCCACTCGCCGTGCCTGACGCGCAGGTGGGCGAGTTCGAGGACATGATCAACCGCGGCAAGGACATCGTGTTGATGCCCTCCGACGACGTCTCGGCAATGCAGGCCGAGCGCGGCGTCCGCTTCGGGCGGGACCTGCCCCAGGACGAACTCGCCGATGTGCTCGCGAGCGATCAGGCGGTGTTCGCTGACGTCACCCGAGGCGCTTATCAGACCCGCATGCGCAACCTCGCGTACAAGGCGAAGACCCTGATCGAGGAAACGGGTGCCAACAACCTCTACCTGGCACTGGGTTCGCTCGTCTGGAATCTTGATGGACGCGAGCTGCGATCGCCATTGGTCCTTATGCCGGTCCGGCTCCGCCCCACCTCCAAGCAGGGCCCGTACCAGATCAGTATCGACGACGCCGGCACCTCCACCCCTAACTACTGCCTCCTCGAGAAGCTCCGGCTCGCGCTGGGTCTGGAGATCCCCGGACTCGCCGAACCAGTGGAGGACGATGCCGGCATCGACCTGCACAAGGCGTTCGAAGCGGTGCGGATAGCCGTCGCGGAGAAGGGTCTACCGTTCCGCGTCGAGCCGACGGTGGACCTGTCCATCCTCCAGTTCGCCAAGTTCAGATTGTGGAAGGATCTCGACGAGCAGTGGGGAGAACTGGGTAAGAACCCGCTGGTGCACCACCTGATCCACTCACCGACGGAATCGTTCACCGATCCGGTGCACACAGCCTCCGCCGACGATCTCGACCTCCTCGCCACCAAGGTGCCGATTCCGGCGGACTCGTCCCAATTGCTCGCCATCGCCGAGGCGGTTGCCGGGAAGACCTTCGTTCTGGAAGGCCCTCCCGGAACCGGAAAATCACAGACGATCACGAATCTGCTCACTCGTGCGATCGCCGACGGCAAGCGCGTCCTGTTCGTCGCCGAGAAGCGGGCAGCGCTCGACGTCGTGCAGAAACGCCTTGACGAGGTCGGCATGGGGGTCTTCTCGCTCGACCTGCACGACAAGGGAAGTAAGCCCGCAGCCGTGCGCCGTCAGATCCGGCAGGCCCTGGACCACACAGCGCATCCGGACCGCCAGGGTCTTGGTGCGGCGCTCGGCGAGCTCAACAATGCGCGTCGAGGTCTGGTGCGCTATGCGGCGCGGCTGCATGAGGAGAACGGTGCCGAGCTCTCGCTGTACTCAGCCCGGACGCAGGAGCTCACCATCGGCGATGAGATCCACGCCCTTCCTGTTCCCGAAGCCTTCGTGGAGGCAGTGTCCCTGGGGAAACTACAGCAGCTCCGAACCGTCTTGGCGGAACTACCCGACGCTGCAGAACCGGCCCACTTGAGCGAGGATCATCCCTGGGGTTTCCTCGACTCCCCGCTGGACGAGGATGAGGGAGCAGCAGTGCTCGACGCTGCCCGGCGGTTGCAAGCGGCAGTGGACAGGTTGCCCGTGTCCGATCCGCTCCTTGCTGTGCTCCGGGCTGCCCGAGACGCGAGTGACTTCGAAAAATTCGCGTCCCTGCTGCCTGCCCGGACGGTGGACCTCGACGTGCTCGATGAAGCGGGGACGGAACGATGGGCCACGGCCACCAAGGATCTCCAGGCCTACCTGAGTGTATTCCTCGCGGCGTCACACCCGGGCCTTGACAGGGTGGTACCCGAGGTCCTCGACCTGCCGATCGCCGACATCCATGCGGAAGCGGTTGCGGCGGCCGCGTCGAGCGTCTTCGGTCGGAAGAAACGGCTCGTCGACGTCCGCGAGAAGATCGCGCCCCACATCCGGCCCGGCGTGGAAGTCAAGCCCAGCACGCTGCCCGAGCTGACCGGTGCGCTGATGGCAGTTCAGGGCGCTGTCCGGGGACTGGCGTCAGGTGCAAACACCATCCCCGGAATCGAACTGCCGCCCTCCTGGAGTCCCTTCACAGTTGAGGGACAGCAATACCTCGCACGCAATGTGCAGTGGCTCGAGTGGGCATCACAATTGGTCAAGGCTCCTCCTGCCCACGCTGAGGAGGACTTCGTCCAAACCATGCGGGCCTTCTTCCGTCGCGGGTCTGCCGTGGACCAGCCGACGGTCGACGTCGTCGGCTCACTGTCCCGTGCGGTCCGCGATCTGGTGTCAGCGGCAGGGTTGGACGAGCCCGGTCTAGGAAGGTGGCTGAGCGGCCTGCCGTTCCTCATTCGATGGGAGCAGACCGCGCAGAATCGAGGTGCCGAGGGCTCAGAGTCGCCGTCTCTCCGCCGCTGGCTCGTCTTCCTGCAAGCGTTAGAACCGTTGCGCGTAGAAGGTCTCCTTCAAGCACGGGAGGAGTTGAGGCTCGGCCGCCTGGATGCCGATGACGCCGCTCGCGCCTTCGAGCGTGGACTCGCCGAAGCATCGCAACGTGAACGGGGCGCGGCGAAGGGTTTGAGCAGCTTCGAGCCCCGTACTCACGAGCGGATGATCAACCGCTTCACAACCCGGTCGGCTCAGGTGCGGCAGGAATTGAGGACGGCGTTGCCCGATGACGTGCTAAAAGCGCGCACCTTCGGAGCGAATTCCAGTGCAGGCCGCATGGGTCTGCTGCAACGCCAGTTAAACTACAAGACCGGCGGACTGCGCGTCCGTGCACTGCTGGAGACGCATGGTGACCTCATCACAAGGATCATGCCTTGCGTGCTCGTCAGCCCTGACTCGGTGGCACGGTTCTTCCCCGCTACGTCGGAGCTCTTCGATCTGGTGGTCTTCGACGAGGCGTCGCAGATCCGCGTCGCGGACGCCGTGGGTGCTATGGGTCGTGGCCGGGCCGTCGTCGTCGTGGGCGACAGCAAGCAGATGCCACCGACGTCCTTCGCGGAGACCACGACGGACCGCGATGAGGAGACCGAGCTGGTCAACGAGACAGTGGAGGACGAGGAATCGATCCTGTCCGAATGTGTGCTGGCACGAGTCCCTCGGCAGTGGTTGTCCTGGCACTACCGAAGTCAGGACGAATCGCTCATCGCATTCAGCAACCAGCAGTACTACGACAATAAGCTGTCGTCCTTTCCCGCGCCGGTCCATGGCCCGGCGAGCGCCGGCCCCGGAGGCTTCGGCATCAACTTCGTCCGCGTGGACGGGCATTTCCACCGGTCCGGGGCCGGCAAACTCCTCCGCACCAACCCCGTCGAGGCCGCCGCCGTAGTGGAGGAGATCAAGCGTCGCTTCCTTGATTCGCCGTCCGTGGCACCCTCTGTAGGGGTGGTCACCTTTAACCTGCAGCAGCGGGCCCACATTGAGGCGCTTTTGCGTGACTCGGAGGACCCTCGAATCGTCGATGCGCTCGATGTTCCCGATGGGCTGTTCGTGAAGAATCTCGAGAACGTCCAGGGCGACGAGCGGGACACTATCCTGTTCTCGACGGGCTTCAGCAAAAATGACCGCGGATATCTGCCACTGAACTTCGGTCCGCTGAACCGCAGTGGTGGTGAGCGCAGGCTCAATGTCGCTGTGACTCGTGCTCGACGTCAGGTGGTCGTGTTCTCCAGCTTTGACCCGACCGACCTGCGGGCGGAGGACACCTCGTCGGTCGGCGTCAAGCACCTCCGGACTTACCTCGAGATCGCGGCGCACGGTCCCACCGCGTTGCCGTTCGACGGACGTCGAAGGCCTGCAGTCGACCGTCATCGGGAACAGATTGCCAGCGCCTTGCGTGAACATGGGTTTTTCGTCACCACGGACGTCGGGCTCTCGGACTTCAAAGTGGATCTTAGTGTGGCGACCGCGGAGGAGCCTGACAAGCCGTTGATGGCGGTGCTTCTGGACTCTCCGGCCTGGGCTGCTCGTGCGACCGTGGGGGACCGGGACGGCCTCCCGTCCGATGTGCTCTCCAGAATGCTGAGATGGCCGGCAGTGGAGCGAATCTGGCTTCCCGAATGGTTGCTCGATTCCGCAGCGGTAGTCGAGCGACTCCGCACCACGATGGCGTCCGCACAACACCGTGGTGAGGAGCGCCCCGAGTCGGAGCTGGAGACCGGGCCCGACGATACCTTCGGTAAGGGCCATGAAGCACCATCGATCGGTTCCTTACCCGAACGCCTCACTGATGTACCGGTGCCCGGTCCTGAGATGGAGCAGACACTCGATATCGAGGATCTCGGGCCGGTTCGGGCGCAAGAAATTGCCGCACGTCCGACGTCCGGTGCCACTACCTACCGAGCATGGACCCCGCGGGTGCTGGGAGGGGTGGAGGTGCTGGATGCGCTGTCGTCGTCAGCACAGTCCAGGGCGCTAGTTGTCGTCGCTCTCGGCCAGATCATCGATGCGGAAGGGCCGATCCATAGGGGTCGCCTCGCGAAGCTCGCGTGCGCCGAATTTTCGCTGAACAAGATGAGCAGCCAACGCGCCCAGGCGGTCCTTCGGCTGGTCGACCAGCAGAAGTACCGGATCGACGACGATGGCTTCGTGTGGCCCATCGGGCTCTACTCCGACAGGTGGCGTGGGTATCGCGAGAATGGACCGGAGATCGATCGGAAGATCGAGCACATCAGCCCAGTGGAAATCATTAACGCCATGGTGGCTGTATGCCGCGAGGCCCACGGCGTCGAGCCGGAGGAACTCAAGCGGAGAGTGATACGGGTGTTCGGTGGCAAGCGGGTGACCGTTGGCATAGGCGAGCGGCTGGATTCGGCAGTGCGGTACGCGGAGCACTCCGGCCGGCTCCACACCGACGACGCCGGTTTCCTCCATGCGTCATCAGAATCCTGAGTCAGGGCGCGACCGCAAGCGCTGGAGCTCCTCTGCGTGATGAGGTGAAGGCGCGCGCGAACTCCTCTGGCTGGAGTACACGAAGCTTCGTGTTTTGATGCCGATCACAACTGGGGACCGTAGTGATCGGCTCAGCCGAACAGCTCCGGTCGTCGACAGGTCAGGTAGGTGTTGAGCCCGCGTGCGCGCCCCACTTCCCGCTGATCGACATCGGCGACGAGAAGCTCCTCTCCGGATCCGGCGAGGGCGAGGAAGGTCCCGTAAGGGCTGGTGATGCTGCTGAGACCCGTGAACCCGGGGGTGGTGTGGTTCGCGTAGGCGATGTACACGCCGTTCTCGAGGGCGCGCGCAGGGACGAGCAGAGTGGAGATGCGCTCCGCGTTGTAGGTGTGCTCCGGTGGGCGACCGCCCACATCGCCCGTTGCAGGGACGGCAGTCGGGATGAGGAGTGCGTCAGCACCTCGCTGCGCCGCACTCCGCGCGAATTCCGGGAACTCGATGTCGTAGCAGATACCGAGGGCGACGCTCAGGCCCACGAGCGGCACCAGCTCCGGAAGCTCGTCACCGGGAAGGAAGACCGCCTGCTCCTCCGCCCCGAACAGGTGCGACTTCCGGTAGCGGGCAAGCTCGGCGCCCTGGCGGTCGAACAGCGAGGCGCTGATGTGCCGCCCGTCCTCCACCGTGGAACCGACCAGGGCAATACCGTGGCGCTTCGCGATGCCACCTAGTGCGGTCCGGAGTCCTGCACCGTCGGAGACTGCGACACGAGCCGGGGCATAGCCGGTCGCGAAGAGTTCGGGGGTCACGAGGATCTGGGCTCCCTGTGCCACAGCGCGCGCGGCGAAGTCGTCGATCCGCCGCAGGTTCTCGTCCTCCGCGCCGACCACCCCCGCAGCCTGCATCACGGCCAGTCCGGGCACCGTTTCTCCCTCCAGAACGGCAGCAGAGCCACCACGTCACGAGTGCGGGTCGGCCGGGCAGACCCATTGACAGTCCCCATGATAGGCACAACGATGTACCCAACCGAACGACATTCGTTTATTGGAGAAGGACACGATGGATTCAGCGGACGCCACGACAGCAGCGGATCTCCAGCGGAGGCTCGACGACATTTCCGCGCACGAGGACCGGGATCCTTCGAGGGCCGCGCTCTCGGGCCGGGACCTCGCCGTGTTCACTCTCGTGACCCTCGGGATCACCCTGCTCGGATTCCTGGTGCTGGCACTGTGAGTACGGACCGCGCCAGGAGCGGGGAATCGGCCGTCGACGCAGGGCGGGGCTCACTGGGATCCCTGCCCCTGCTCCGTGGCGAACGCATCTGGAACGCAGGCGACTTCACAGGCGTCAACATCAGCCTGGCGATCGCCACGTGGGCCTTCCTCGTCGGGGGCTCGACGGCGCTCCTCGTCGGCTTCCAGCAGGGTATTGCGGCAATGGTCATCGGCAACGCGATCGGGCTCGGCTTCATGATCCTGGCGAGCGTCGTTGCGAGCCAGCGGTACGGGGTGGAGCAGTACACGATCCTCCGCCCGGTCTTCGGGCTCGTCGGCGTCGGGATCCTCGTCTTCACCGTCATCCTCATCACCGAGATGGGGTGGTCCTCGCTGCTGGCGATCATGGTGGGCAGGGCGGTCACGCAGGTGTCCAACTCCGCTCTCGGTACGGACTTCGGGCCGGAGAGTCTCATGGTCACCTTCTTCGCGCTGGTGGCCATCGCGGTCGCCTGGTGGATCCTCTCCCGGGGTCCTGTCACCATCGGCCGGTTCAACAAGTTCATCGCACCCGGCCTCATCGTGGTCACCGTCGCCCTGATGGTCTTCCTCGTCCTGAACACCTCGTGGGAAACGCTGTTCAGTGCTGCACCGTTGGCTCCCTTCGAGGACGAGCGGCTCAACTTCGCCCTGGCCGTCGAATTCAATGTGGGAGTGGGCGTCTCCTGGTACCCCGTCATGGGCTCGCTCGCCCGGCTGACGAAGACACCGAGGGCAGCGCTGTGGCCCTCGTACGGCGGGCTGCTCGGCGCAACCCTGATCGCGCAGGTCGTCGGCATGGCTGCTGCCCTGACGCTCGGTGACTCGGATCCCACGGTGTGGATGCTGCCGTTCGGCGGACCGGTCATCGGCGCGTTCATCCTGCTGTTCATCGCCTTCGCCAATATCACCAGCACCTCCTCCATCGTCTACTCCACGGTGCTCGCCATCCGCCAGGCCAGCGGCAATCTGCTCTCCGGTGTCCGCTGGGCGTGGCTCTGCGCTGCCTTCTTCGTCCTGCCTGCCGTGCTCGCCTTCTTCCCGGGCTTCATGTACCAGCGGTTCATGACCTTCGTGACCCTCAGCGGCGCCTTCCTGGCCCCGATGTGCGGGGCGATCATCGCGGACTACTTCCTGCTGCGCCGCCAGCGCGTCTCGCTGGGAGACCTCTACAGCCACCGAAGCGACAGTGCCTACCACTTCCACGGGGGAGTGAACTGGGCAGGGTTGGGCGCCGTCGTGGTCGGAGCTGTCTTCTACCTGCTGATCTACAACCCGGTCACCCTGACGGCCCAGCCGATCTTCGGGTACATCACGGCCTCCTTCCCGTCGGCCGTCGTCGGAGCGCTCGTCTACTACGTGCTCGCCCAGGTTCTCTACGTCCGCCGCGGCATCGGGGATTACTCCACAGCCGCGCAGCAGGTCGGGGGCGGGGCATGAGCCGCCCGTCACGCGCAGCCGTCCATCGTAGCGGTGCCCGCGAGCTGGACCTGACCGTCGTCGAGGTGGCGGACCCCGCGCCGGGTACGGTGCTCGTCCGCATGGGTGCCTCCGGGGTGTGCGGGTCCGACCGCCACGTCCTCGACGGCGACTGGACCCTGCCGTCGCCCACCGTGATGGGTCACGAGGGTGCGGGGACCGTCGAGGCGATCGGCGACGGCGTGACCGACGTCGGAGTGGGCGATCACGTGATCCTCTCGTGGTTCTACCCGTGCCGGCGGTGCACGGCGTGCCTGTCCGGACGGTCCTACGTCTGTATGGGCAGCCGGTCCGAGGAATGTGTCCTGCCGGACGGCAGCAGCCCCCTCACGCTCGACGGCGAGAGGGTCTTCCCCTACCTGACCGTCGGCTCGATGAGCGAGTACGCGGTGGTCCCCGAGGCCGGAGCCATCCTGATACCCCGGGAGGTACCGTTCGACGTCGCGAGCCTGATCGGCTGCTCCATCGCCACGGGATTCGGGGCTGTCGTGAACGACGCCGGGGTGGAGGCGGGAACCTCCGCCGTCGTCGTGGGGGCCGGCGGCGTGGGGCTCTCGATCATCATGGCGCTGCAGCTGGTCGGCGCGAACCCGATCATCGCGGTGGACCTGAGCGAGGAGAAGCTGGAAGCCGCGCGGGCCCTCGGTGCCACGCATACGCTGACGCCCTCGGCGGACCTCGCGGAGAGGATCGCCGCCATCACGCAGGGCGGTGCAGCCTACGCATTCGAGGCGATCGGGCGGGTCCAGACCATCGAGTCCCTGCCCTCGCTCATCGCCGGGGGAGGCAAGGCCGTGATCGTGGGTCTGCCGCCGGAGGACAGTCCCGTGTCCATCGACGCGCTGGCGCTCGCGGAGAGCGGCAAGTCGCTGATCGGCTCCAACTACGGCTCCACCGTGCCCGGTCGCGATTTCCCGCGCCTGGCCGCGCTGTACCTGGCGGGGCGCCTCCCGGTCGATCAGCTCATCTCGCATCGCATCGGGCTCGACGACGTCAACGAGGCCTTCGCGGCGATGAGGCGGGGAGAGCGGGCGCGCAGCGTGATCATCTTCTAGCGGTGGCTTGTCGGGCGACGACGGCGCGCACGACGCCGCGCGACTGCGACGGCGCACCGTCAGCAACACCGGGTGCGGCACAGCCGCTGAGGTCAGGGGGAGCATGGGGCGGCCACGCCAGGCGATTCTGTCGCCGGAGAAGATCTATCGGGCGGCGTTGGAGCTGGTCGACGAGTTCGGGGACTTCACCCTGCCCGGGCTCGCCAAGCGGCTCTCGGTGAGTCCGTCATCGATCTACCACCATGTGCAGGGTCGTCCGGAGATCATCAACGGGATCCGGTCGGTTATCGGCGCCGACGCCCTCGCGTCGGGCGACTTCTTCACGGCGGGCCCGGACTGGCAGGGCAGGGCGGCGGCGTGGGCGCGGAGCTACCGTAGGGCGCTGGGGCAGCACGCGAAGTGCATCCCGCTGCTCGTGGGCGAGGCCGTGACGGACCACGCGACGCTCGAGATCTACGAGCACCTCGCCGCCCTGTTCGTGGACCAGGGCTTCTCGGCGAATGACGTGGTGGTGGCGGTGACGGTGCTCGACAACTTCATGCTCGGGTCGGCCCTGGACGTGGCGGCTCCCGAGTCGGCCTGGCTCGCCGATCCGGACGACCACCCCGCGCTGCACAGCGCATTCGCCGGGGCCACACTGGATGGGCCACGCTCCGACGTCAGCTTCGAGGTGGGCGTCGCGGCCATCATCGAGCATCTCTCGACCCTGCTGTGACGCCTAACTACCGTGGGCCACCACCTGCTGATGCTGCTCGCCGAGGCCCGCGATCCCGATGGTCATGGTATCCCCGGCGGCCAGGTAGGGGAACCGTCCGGACAGTGCGACGCCCTGCGGTGTCCCGGTGTTGACCACGTCCCCGGGGTCGAGGGCCATGTACTGCGACAGATCGCGGATGAGCTCGGCGACACCGAAGACCATGTCCGCCGTCGTCGAGTCCTGGCGCGGTTCACCGTTGACCGCCGAGTAGAGTCGCAGCGCCTGCGGGTCGGCGATTTCGTCGGCGGGGATCAGTGCCGGGCCCAGCGGATTGAAGGTCGGCGCACATTTGCCCTTGGACCACTGACCGCCGGAGTGCCTGAGCTGGTAGTCCCGCTCCGAGACGTCGTTGCTGATCGTGAAGCCGGCGATGCATGCCAGGGCCTCCTCGTGGCTGCCCAGGTAGGAGGCGCGCGCACCGATGACCACGGCCAGTTCCACCTCCCAGTCCACCTTTGCGGCGCCGGGCGGCAGGACTACGTCGTCGTCGGGTCCCACCACGGTGTTGGGGTGTTTGAAGAAGATGATCGGCGCGGCGGGTGGACTGTCCCCGGTCTCGGCGGCATGGGCCGCATAGTTCTGGCCGACACACACGACGGCGCCGATCCCGGACAGCGGAGCACCGACGCGTAGCGTGCCCGCATCCTCGACCTCGGGAAGAGTCCCCGCGGCCAGGGCGGAGCGCACCTGCCCGATACCTCCCGCCGCCAGGAACGCGCCGTCGATGTCCGCGGTGAGTCCGCGCAGGTCGTAGGTGGTCCCGCTGTCGCGGACCACGGGGATCTCCCGGCCGGGTGTCCCGAGTCTCATCAGTTCCATCAGAAGCTCCTTGTCATGTCGCAGTGGGGGATCGGGGTGTCACAGGTCCGGGCGGAGCAGCAGGCTGTGCATGCCACCGTCCACTGCGAGGGACACCCCGGAGGTGGACCCGTTGGCCGGGTCGGCGAGGAACAGGACGGACGCCGCGACCTCGTCAGCGGTCACGAGACGGCCGTGGGGCTGCCGTGCCTCGAGGGCCAGGCGCTCAGCGGCCGGATCAGCGGCCGCCTCCAGGAGCCGGGCCACCCAGGGAGTGTCGGCGGTGCCGGGGTTCACACAGTTCACGCGGATGCCCTCGCGGAGGTGATCGGCGGCCATGGCACGGGTGAGCGCCACCACCGCACCCTTGCTCGCCGAGTACAGGGCCCGCTGCGGCAGGCCGTGGGTGGCCGCGACGGATGCCGTGTTGACGATCGCGGCGTCGGCCGATGCACGCAGATGCGGCAGCGCTGCCGCGGAGACCCTCGCGATCCCCACCACGTTGATGTTCAGCACCCGCAGCCATTCCTCGTCATCGTTGTCCGCCACCGTGCCGGCCGCTCCGACCCCGGCATTGTTGACGACGACGTCGATCCCGCCCAGCGCCTGCGCTGCGGCGTCCACGGCCTCGTTCACCGACGCACGGTCGGCCACATCGCAGCGGTACCCGACGACGCCGTCGGGCAAGCCATCCACGCTCAGGTCCAGCACCGCGACCCGCGCCCCGCGGGCAAGGAGCCCGGCCGTCACGGCAGCCCCGATCCCGGAGGCTCCTCCTGTCACCAGGGCGCGGACGCCCGCAAAGCTCGTCATCATCAGGTACTCCTCGAAAGTGGGGAAAAGTCGTGGCGTCAGCGCAGGGTGGCCGGCGGTGGGAGCCGAAGGTCCCGGCCGCCGTCCTGCGTGAAGGCTTCATTGAAGCGGTGGTATGCACCGATCAGGTGCTGATGCATCGCGGCCTCGGCGGCATCGGGATCGCATGCCTGGATCGCTGTGACGATGCTGCGGTGCTCCTCGACCGTCTGGGTACCGCGGTAATCGGCTGGATGCAGCCTGAACAGATGGAGGTGGCAGTGCGTGGCGCGGAAGGCGTGCAGGGCGAAAGCGTTGTTGCTGGCCGTGAGGATGTGGTCGTGGAACTGGGTGTCGTGGGCCACCAGGTGGTGGCGGACGTCGTCGTCAGCCCTGCTGCCGTCCTCGAAGTCGCCGAGCGAGGACTGCAGTGCGCGCCCCGGGTTGCTCAGGCGGTTGACTGCTGATTCCCGCGCCGCCCATGGCTCCACCAGTAGCCGGAACTCGAAGAGTTCCCGCAGTTCCGCCGTACCGAGCAGGGGCGTGGTCCGGTAGCCCTTACCGGGGGTCTTCACGATCAGGTTATCGCCCTCGAGCTGGCTCAGGGCTTCGCGGATCGGTGTCTGGGAGACGCCGAACTCACGGGCCAGGGCATCGATGTTGATCTTCCCGTCGGGGGGAAGCTGCAGGTCCAGGATCTTGGCGCGCAGGGCCCGGTACACATCGGAGACGGACCTGTTCCTGGCCTCCAGCTCCCCGACGCTCACCGTGTACCCCTGGGTGTGGACTCCACCCCGGACTGGGTCAGCAGGTACCTCACGAGGTCACCGATCCCGAACGTCCACGGCAGAAGGTCCTCGGTCGGTGCCACCATGTTGGTCAGTGTACCGAGGCGCGCACTGCTGATCCCGACCACGTCCCCGGGCTTGTGCGTGAAACCCATGCCGGGTGCATCGCGGTCCTCGTTGGGTGCGAAGAGGGTCCCCGTGAACAGCACGAAGCCGTCCGGGTACTGATGATGCGTTCCGTACGCCGCGCCGACCAGCTCTTCGAAGGGCCTGCTGAGCCTACCCACGCTGTTGGTGCCAGTGAGGGTGTAGCCGTCCTGGCCACTCACGGTCAGGCGGATCGACTCGGAGCGGGCGTCGTCGAGGGTGTAGCTGTCGGTGAACAGCCGGACGAAGGGCCCCAGCGCGGCGGAGCCGTTGTTGTCCTTCGCCATGCCCAGCAGCAGCGCGCTGCGGCCCTCGACGTCGCGCAGATTGACGTCGTTGCCCAGGGTGCAGCCGCGGATCCGGCCACCACTGTCCACCACCAGTACCAGCTCGGGCTCCGGGTTGTTCCACGCGGAGAAGGCAGGGATGCCGATGCGTTCACCAGGCCCGACGGCGGAGAGTACCGGGGCCTTGGTGAAGACCTCAGGATCCGGCCCGATGCCGACCTCCAGGTACTGGGACCAGACACCCTGGAAGATCAGCACGTCCTTCACCCGCGCGGCCTCGGGCGATCCAGGTTTCACCCCGGTCAGGCTGCCCCCGATGGCCTGGAGGACCTGGGCGCGCATCCGGTCCGCCCGAGTGAAATCCCCGCCGCACCGCTCCTCGATGACACGTTCGATCATGCTGTCCACGAACGTGACGCCACACGCCTTGACCGCCTGCAGATCCACCGGTGCCAGAAGTCGAAGGGCGGTCGCATCCTCCGGCACGGTGGCGTCCGCTGCGGTGCGGACAACGTCGGCCAACGGCCAGCGCCGCGCATCGCCGGCCAGCGCCTGCCGGACCACGGCCTCCGGGTCGTCGAGCTCGAGCAGTGCCGACACGGTGGGTGTGTGACCGAACAGGTCCACCAGGAAACTGCCGGCGACGACGACGGGTCGCGGCCCGGCGGTCTCCGGATCGAACAGTCGCCCGATCAGGAGCGCCTCGGCAGCGTCGTCGGGCAGGAGAGCGGACTCCATGATCGTCATCGTCTCCCTCCAGAGGGCTCGCTCCGGCCGTCGACCCGGCGGGGGATGTTCCACGGGTTGGCGTCCTGCAGCGCGGGCGGCAGGGCGGCGTCGGGTACGTCCTGATAGGCGACCGGGCGCTGGAAGCGCTTCATCGCCGCCGTTCCCACTGAGGTGGTGTCGGGCGCCGTGGTCGCGGGGTAGGGGCCGCCGTGCTGTTGCGCGTGTGAGACGGTGACGCCGGTGGGCCAACCGTTCCACAGCACCCTGCCCGCGAGTCCGGTCAGGGTGTCCAGTAGTTCGGCGGTTGCATCCTCGGGGTCGGCGTGGATGGTAGCTGTCAGCTGGCCTTCCAGCAGGGCCGCCAGCTGCGGCAGGCCCTGCGCGTCCGGGTAGCGGACTACCACGGTGGCCGGGCCGAACATCTCCTGGTGCAGCACCTCCGGGGTGCGGGCGACGGCCTCCGCATCGATCAGCAGCACGGTGGGTGCCGGGATGTCGTCGTCGGACCCGGCCACGAGGGTGGTGACGCCGGCGGTTGCCGCGACGGCGTCGCGTGCGGCGCCGAAGCCCTCGCGCAGGCCCGGGGTGAGCATGGGAGCCTGTGCGCTGCCGGCCAGCGCTGCGCCGAGAGACGTGCGCAGCTCCTCCTCCGTGGCGGTGTCCGGGACGAACAAAGCGCCGGGCTTGGTGCAGAACTGACCCATGCCCAGAGTGAAGGACCCGGCGTACCCGGTGAGGATGTCCCCGGACCGGTTGGCCCAGGCGCCGGGCAGCACGAAGACCGGGTTGATGCTGCCCAGTTCTCCGTAGAAGGGGATGGGGGTGGGCCGTGCTGCTGCCCGATCGAAGAGCGCCCGCCCGCCGGCGGTGGATCCGGTGAAGCCGATGGCCTTCACCAGCGGATGGTCCACCAGTGCCTCGGCGGCGGCACGGCCGTCGATGACGGCGAAAAGTCCTGCCGGCGCGCCGGCCGAGTGCAGTGCGTCGACGACGACCTCGGCGGTGCGCAGGGCGAGGCGGCGGTGCCCGGGGTGGATCTTGTGCAGCACGGCGCAGCCGGCGGCGAGCGCCGACGCGCTGTCCCCTCCCATCACACTGAAGGCGAAGGGGAAGTTGGAGGCGCCGAAAACGCCGACGACGCCGAGCGGAACATTGACGCGCCGCAGATCGGGGCGCGGCCCCATGCCCCAGTCAGGATCGGCGTGGTCGAGGGTTGCCTCCAGGGCGACGCCTGAGCGCACCTCGTCCGCGAACAGCTCCAGCTGGAACGCCGTGCGCAGCAGCTCGCCCTGGAGCCGTGCCTCGGCGAGGTGGGTTTCCTCCGTGCCGAGCTGTACGAGTTCGTCGGTGTTGCTGCGCAGCGCCGCGGCGATGGCGGTCAACCGGTCGGCGCGGGCAGCGAGTGTCTCGCCCGCAATCAGCAGGAAGGCCTCGTGCGCCGCCTGTGCAGCGGCATCGACCTGCTCGGTGGTGGTGGCGATGGTGGGTGTGGTCATGATCGGTCTCCTTCGAGGAACGGGGTCCTGGGTCAGTGAGCGTTCAGGGCCTGCCAACCGGCGCCGGACGGGAACGTCCAGTGCGCGGTGGATTGCCCGAGCATCTCGGCTCCGACGCCGGCACGCTTCGGAGCCTGGTAGCGGCCGTTGGTGACGATGGCGGGCTCCGCGAAGTGCTCGTGGAGATGGTCCACGAACTCTATGACGCGATCGTCCATGGAGCCGGAGATGGCCGCGTAGTCGAAGAAGGAGAAGTGCTGCACCAGTTCGCACAGGCCCACTCCTCCGGCGTGCGGGCACACAGGGGTGTCGAAACGGGCCGCGAGCAGCAGGTTCGCGATGTTCTCGTTGACCCCCGCGACTCGGGTGGAATCGATCTGCAGGATATCGATCGCTCCTGCCTGGAGGAGCTGCTTGAAGATGATGCGGCTCTGCACCGCTTCACCGGTGGCCACCTTGATCGGGTGGACGGCTTTGCGGATGGCGGCGTGGGCCAGGATGTCGTCGGTGCTGGTGGGCTCCTCGATCCAGTACGGTGCGAAGTCCTGCAGCTGGTTGACCCAGTCAATGGCCTCCTGCTCCTCCCAGCGCTGGTTGGCATCGATGGCGATCCGTACATCCGGGCCCACCGCTTCTCGGGCCAGCCGCAGGCGGCGGCGGTCGTCCTCGATGCTTCCGGCGACTTTCAGCTTGATCATGCCGAAACCGTCCGCCACGGCCTCCCGGGAGAGCCGCACCAGTTTCTCGTCGCTGTAGCCGAGCCATCCGGGAGTGGTGGTGTAGGCGGGGTAGCCGTGCTCGCGCAGCTCACTGATGCGCTCCTGCTTACCGGCCTGCCCGCGCTGCAGGATGTCCGTGGCGTCGGCGGGGGTGAGGGCGTTGCCGATGTGCGTGAAGTCGACGGCGCTGACAATCTCCTCGACCGGCATCTCACTGAGCAGCAGCCACAGCGGCTTGTTCTCCCGCCGGGCGCGGATGTCCCAGAGCGCGTTCACCAGCCCGCCGCAGGCCATATGGGAGACGCCCTTCTCGGGGCCCAGCCAGCGCAGCTGCGAGTCGTGGACCAACCGTCGCGAGGCGTCGCCAAGGTTGTTGACGAGCTCGTCGGTGTCCCGGCCCACGAGCAGCTCACCGTAGCTGTCCATGCCGGCGGTGACCAGCTCGTTGCCGCGGCCGCAGGTGAAGACGAGGCCGTAGCCGTGCTCGCCGTCGTCGGTGGCGATGTCCACGTAGGCGGCAGAATAATCGGGGTCCACGTTGACGGCGTCGGAGCCGTCGAGGTCGAGGGAGGTGGGAAAGCGTACGTCGGTGGTCGTGACGGACAGGATGCGGGACATGGGGGTTCCTTGGAGGTCAGGGGTGGTCAGAGGAAGCCGAGCACTGTGGGCAGTCCCAGGGTCAGGGCGGGGATGAAGGTGATGAGCAGGAGGGTCGCCACCATGGGGGCGAAGAAAGGCAGGATGCCCTTGATGACGGTGGGGACAGGTGCCTTGGTGACGCTGGAGAGCACGAACAGGACGAGTCCGACCGGCGGGGTGATCAGTCCGATGAGCAGGTTGAAGATCACCATGATGCCCAGGTGGACCGGATCGATGCCGAAGGTCTCCGCGACCGGCTGGAGGACCGGGACAAGGATGAGGATCGCGGCGGTGGGTTCCAGCACACACCCGACCAGCAGCAGGAGCACATTGACGAGGATCAGGAAGACGATCGGCTGGTTGGTGATCTCGAGGATGAGGTTCGCGGCGACCTGGGGCGCCTGTTCGCGGGCGAGGACCCACCCGAAGAGGGCGGCAGCGGCGACGATCAGCAGCACGGAGCCCGAGGTCTCCACGGTAGTCAGCAGCGTCCGGTACAGCTTCCGCCAGGACAGCGCCTTGTACACGAGAGCCAGGACCATGATGTAGACGACGCCGATGCCGCTGGCTTCCGTGGGTGTGAAGATCCCGCTGAGGATTCCGCCCAGGATCACCAGCGCGGAGCCGGCGGCGGGCAGGGCGGCCACGGCGGTCCGGCCGCGGGTCCGCCACGTGGACTTGGGCAGCCGGAGCTCCTCGTGCTTGCGCATCAGCAACCACACGGTGGTGCACAGGGCGGTGACGAGGATCAGGGCGGGAACGATCCCGGCCATGAACAGTGCGCCCACCGAGACACCGGCCGTGACGGCGTAGATCACGGCCGGGATGCTCGGCGGGATCATGGGGGCGATCAGGCTCGATGCGCCCGTGACACCGAGAGCGAACTCTCGCTTGTAGCCGCGCTCCACCATGGCCGGCACCTGTACCCGGCCCATGGCCGCGGCATCCGCGATGGCGGCACCGCTCATCCAGGAGAAGCCGAAACTGGTGGCCACATTGACGTAGCCGAGGCTGCCGCGCAGATGACCGATCCCGGCCACGGCGGCGTCGTAGAGCTTGTCCGTCACACCGGAGACATTGGCCATGTTGCCCAGCAGGATGAACATGGGCACGGCGAGGATAGCGAAGCTGTCCACGCCGGAGACGGTCTGCTGGACGGCTGTACCGATCCGAGCCGTGGGATCCATGATCACGTAGGCGACGGACGGGATGAGCAGGGCGAAGGAGACCGGCACCCGCAGCGCCAGGAGCACGAGCAGGGCGATGAGCATGATCAGGAGTGTCACAGGCTCTACACCGCTTCCCGTTCGAGATTTTCCATGGCGTTCGGTACCACTTCGGGGTGCCGGATATTGAGATAGATGTGGAGCAGGGCATGCAGGAAGATCAGGCCGAAGCCGACGACGGCGGCACTGTAGACCACGCTCATCGGCAGGGAGGTGGCAGGTGCCAGCAGGCGGTCCGCGCCGGCCGCGAACCGGGCACCGGCGAAGGCCATGAGTCCGGATACCGCGGCCACCACGACGAGGGCGAATGTATCGAGCACGATGCCACCGGTCCGTCCGAGCTTGCTCGCCAGGAGATCCACGGCGATGTGGATCCGGCGGGCCATGACGAAGCCCGCCGAGACGAAGGTGAACCAGATCAGGGCGAAGCGGGCGAGTTCCTCGGTCCAGCTGAAGGGTGTGCTGAAAACGTAGCGGCTGACCACCTGGAGGATGATCAGGCCCAGTGTGCCGACCAGGAGGGTGCTGGTGGCCGCACGCTCCACATTGATGAAGAACCGATAGGGCCTGCTGTGCTGCTCGGGGAAGTCGGGTTCATCGGGCTCCTGCGGGACCACGTACCCCGAGGAGATGTTGTTCTCGGTCGAGCCCGGCGAGCGAGATGCCTCCGTCACTGTCCGTCCTTGATCTCCTGGTACAGCTCGCCCCACGGCTGCTGCAGCATGGCTTCCTCCGCGGCGGATGCGAAGGCCTCGCGGTCCACGTCCTCATTGACCTTGATGCCGTCGCCGGTCTTCCATTCCTCGAGGATGCTCTGCTCCTGGTCCTCCACGCAGGTGCGCGTGGCGTCCGCGGCGGCCGCCATGGCGTCATCGAGGGCCAAGCGCTCGTCGTCGGTCAGTCCTTCGTACACGGTTCTGCCCGTGGTGATCTGCACACCTTGGATCATGTGACCGGTCAGGTTGATGTAGTCCTGCACCTCGTTGAACTTTGCCGTGGAGATGGTGGGAATGGGATTCTCCTGGGCGTCGATCACGCCCTGCTGCAGGGCCAGGTACACCTCGTCCAGTGCCATCGGTGTGGCGGTTCCCCCCATGGCCTTGATGTTCTCGAGGTAGAGCGGCGCGTTCGGGGTGCGGATCTTCAGGCCCTTGAAGTCCTCGGCGGTCGTGATCTCCTTATTGGCTGTGACATGGCGGGTGCCGTAGTACCAGCTGGAGAGCACCTTGATGTCCGAGCTCTCGTAGAGGTCGTCGAAGACCCCGGTCATGGTGTCGCCCTCCACCGTCTCCACGAAGCTGTCCACATCCTCGAAGAGGTAGGCGGCATCGAGGACCGCGGCGTTCTCGTCCCATACGCCGAGGAAGGACGGACCGGCAATGGCCATGTCGAGCGCGCCCGAGGCAACCTGCTCCAGCGATTCCGCTTCGTTGCCCAGCTGCGCGGCGGGGAAGCTCTCCACCTGCAGGCCGCTGCCGTCGAGCTCCTCCTTCAACGTGGTGATACCGCATTCCTCGACCGGGTGGCCAGCGTCGTACACATGGGCTACGCGGAGCGTCTTCGCGTCCGCGTTTCCCGCAGCGGCGTCGTCGCGGTCCACGGGCGTGCCGACATTGCATCCCGAGAGCAGCAGGGCCGCGCTTGCGGCCAGTCCGAGGGCGGCTGAGGTGCGACGGCGGGTGGTCGGGGTGGTGGGGTGTCCGAGCTTCATTGCTTGATCCTTCCGAAGGTACTGCGGGTATCAGGAATGGGATGGAACGGGTGTGAGCGAGAGGTCCTCGGCAAGCTGCGCGAGCTGTCGGACCGTGGAGCCCGCCAGGGTGATGGTCTCCATCGACGCGGACTGTCTGAAGTGCTCTGGATCTCCGGGGGACTGCACGGTGCGGTCCCCGGAGCCTGAGTCGCGGACCTGCTGCTGGAGAGTCGCGACCCGTGACCGCGTGTGGTCGCTTCCCCCGAAGGCCGCACTGTCGATCCCGACGATCAGGTGACCGTTGTTCATGCGGGACGCCGGATTGGACCAGATGTCCACAGTCTCGAATGCGAAGGTCGCCCCGGTCAGGGAGGCCGCGAAGGCTTCGAGGAGTACGGCGACGGCGGATCCTTTGTGGCCCCCGAACGGGATCATCGACCCCTCTGCCGCGGCCACCGGATCGGTGGTGGGTCTTCCGTCTGCGTCGACCGCCCAGCCCTCCGGCAGTGACGTGCCCTCGTTCTTCGCGGCGATGACCTTGCCGTAGGCGCCGTTGCTCGTGGCGAGGTCCGCAGTGAGCGGCCAGCCGTCGGCGCTGGGAGCCCCGAGGGTCAGCGGGTTGGTGCCGAGCACTTTGGTGGAGCCGCCGTGGGGCGCCACCACCGGTCCGGTGGAGGAGGTGATGATGGACAGCAAGCCGGCTGCGCCCAGTTGGTCGCTCCAGAAGGCGCCGGCGCCGTAGTGGCTGCTGTTGTGCACCGCGACGGCCGCGATCCCCTGGGAGCCGGCCAGCTCCAGTACGCGGTCCACGGCTGCCTGCATGGCCACCTGTCCCAGGGCGGCATCGGCGTCGAGGGTGGCAACGCCGGCCGCGCCCTGGGTGAAGCGCATGGACGGGGTGGGGTTGATGCCGCCCAGGCGCAGGGCCTCGGAGTACAGCGGGAGCCGGAGGGTGCCGTGGGAGTGGATGCCGCGCTGGTCGGCCTGGATGAGGGACCGGGCGGTGAGCTGTGCATCGTTGGCGGGGACGTCGCGCGCCGTGAGGACGTCGACCACGAAGCGGGCCAGGTCCTGGCACTGCACTGTTGCCTGGGGAATCACCGTTGGAACCTCTTCATATAGGAATCATTGAAATCCTATATGCGTTTTCGGAGAACTACAAGGGGTCCTGGGATGCGAGCGGACATCCCGCCGCACAGCGGGTGCCGCGTTTCTGGATCGGCGTTCCGGCGCGAGAGCTGATCACAGGGGTGGCGCCGCTCCACTGGGTCCTTGGATGCGGCTGCTGATCAGCTCGTCGCCGGGCTCAATTTCCCTGCGGGGGCTCTGCCGGGCGGTTCGGCTGCTTCTTCGAGCATCGTGGGTCGTCGGTTACTCGAAGAAGTCCTCGTCCACCTCGACCACGGTGTAGACCTTGGCCACCTGCACTCCGACGGAATGTCGAATCATCAGACTGGTGAGTTGCTTGCCGTCGATCAGGATGATGCGGGTCGGAATGGCTTGTGCGTAGTCCAAAGCCTGCGTGGAGAAGCGACTCGTCGTGATGAAGACGCCCCGAGTGGCACCCCGGCCGGCGAGTGCTCCGACGAAGGATTGAATTGCTTCTCGGCCCACTGTCGACTCCGGGGCGTAACGCTTGGCCTGGATGTAGATCTGGTCCAGTCCCAGAGCGTCCTGATCGATGACGCCGTCAACGCCGCCGTCGCCCGTGCCCCCGATCCTCCGACCACGGTTCTCTGCGCCCCCGTAGCCCATGGCAAGGAGTAATTTCACAACGGCTTCTTCGAAGAAGTCGGGGTGCCGATCCTGGAGTCGCTTGAGGAGATCGGCTGCGACATCGGACCGGAGGAGCTCGATGCCGGTCTCGATCTGCTCAGTTGGATCGAGCTCCGGGTCCTCGATCATCCGCAGACTCGTTGCCGTGCTCGCTGACGCCGTCTGCCGCTGAGGCTCGTAGTCGTTGTATGCCGGTATGGCCCTGAGCGTGCTCTTTGTGACCCCGCCCGGGTTGGCCGCCAGTAGCTGCTTGCCTACATCGGTGATCGTGAAGCGGCCGCGCTCTGGTTTGGTGACGGCCGCCGCTCGTGTGAGGCCCGACATCGCCCAGCCGATACGATTCTCCGCGCTCGATTGGCCCGATGCCAGGAGGACTGCACGCTGTGCGTCGGAAATCTTCTCCTCGTCGAGAACTTCGGCGATCAGGTCGCGCCTCGTGCGGGTCCTTCCGTCCGATAGCACGCGGAGTACCGGATGCATGAACTCGTCCCATCGGGGAAGCGCAGGAGGTGGTGAGACTGAATGGTCCGATGTCACTGATTCCCCTGGTATCGATCGTGGATGACGCGTCACGAGCACGCTACAGGGAATGCTGTGCGCCGTCGTGCAGGCTCAATGTCGATCGACTCGGAGCTACAGGTCAGGCGCCCTTTGACACCTCGTCCGCCCGACGAGCGAGGTCGGAGCCGAGCCGGCGAGCACGCCCAGAGGCATCGCCCAGTGCGTCCACACCGGGCGACGACGCAGGCGTCGGCGGTTCACGCTCGAGATCCGCACACCGGACTCTGCCCCGTGGACCGAGTTCGTCGTGATGGTGCCTCCTGCAGATCTCTGATCGCCCGGTGCGGTCCCGGTCAGTGGTTAGTCGCCCAGGATCTCCTTAACCGCTTGGTCGATGAAGTCGGTGTCAGCCTGGTTTGCGCCGATCCCGGCGAAGTGGCCCCACACCCCGGGGATCTCCCTGAACTCACTTCCCTTGATGAACTCGCTGACCCGCTGCTCCTCCTCAGGGGCGAAGTATCGGTCCTCGTGGGCCGGCATCTGAATGAGCCGCGCCTTGATGGCCCCGAGTGCCTTCTTGGTGTCACCGTCGAAGCCGGGTGTACCGCCGACGTCCCCGTGCTTCCAGGTCCACAGCATGGTCAGCAGATTATTGGCGTCACGCTGGAGGAAGAAACCCTCCCAGAATCCCACCAGGAAGTCGTCCAGGGTTGCGTAGCCGAGCTGGCGCCAGAGCTCGTCCCAGTAGAACTGTGCTGACAGACCCCAACCCGCGTAGACGCGGGCGAACGCGCGGAGGCCGACGTCGGGCTGCTGGTGGTACCAGCCGTTGTTCCAGGTGGAGTCCGCGGTGAGTGCGCCCTTGAGTGAATCGAGGAAGACGACATTGTTCGGCGATGTCTTGGACGAGCCGCAGAACGGGAGCAGTCCGTCCATCATGTCCGGGTACTGCACGCCCCACTGATAGGTCTGGCCGGCGCCCATGGACCAGCCGAGCACGAGGCGCAGATGCTCTATGCCGAAGTGCTCGGTGACGAGCTGGTGCTGGGCCCTCACATTGTCGTAGAACGTGCAGTCGGGGAACCGGGCGCCGTTGCGGGGTTTCGGTGTGTTGCTGGGGGAGGACGATTCACCATTGCCGAACAGCGCCGGGATGATGATGAAGTACTTCGCCGGGTCGAGGCCCATGCCTTCGCCGACCAGCCAGACGTTGTCCGCGATGAACCCTGAGTACCAGCTCGGATAAATGATGGCGTTACTCTTGTCCGCGTTCAGCTCCCCGAAGGTCTTGAAGGCCAGTTTCGCGGACTCGATGGTCATCCCGGACTGCAGTTCGAAGTCGCCGAGCTCGTAGGTCTCGTAGTCGTCCGTCATGATGAACCATCCTTCGTAGGTGGGGGCAGGCCCGGGCCCGGGCGTCAGATCAGGTCGGCCAAATATCCAGTATCCGGTGACGGAGGCTCGTCTCTTCGTTCCAGCTGGCGGGTCCTCGCGTCCTGCAACACGCTAGCGAGCAGGTACCCCGCTGGCAATGGTTCGGCGGGCGCCCAACGGCTCATCGTCAGTACCGGGTCAAGCAGAAGTTCCCGCCCGTGCTCGTACCGGGGCACTACAGTCCAGGTGGCCGCCCTCCAACGACGTCGACAGGGAGCTGGCGGGCGACGATCTCCTCAGATGTGACTCTGCAACCTGTTAGGTTGACGGAATGTTCGAACCGTCCGTGAGAGCCGAGCTCGCAGCGTTCGTCGCGGAGCGCGACTGGGCCCAGTTCCATACCCCGCAGAACCTCGCAAAGAGCATTGCCATTGAGGCCGCTGAGCTGCTCGAGTGCTTCCAGTGGGACGAAGAGGCAGACGTCGAGCGCGTACGGGAGGAACTGGCCGACGTCCTCACCTACTGTGTGCTGCTCGCCGATCGATTGGGCGTCGAGCCCGATGCGGTCGTGCTCGAGAAGTTGGTGAAGACGCGCGAGAAATATCCGGTCGAGAAGGCTCGCGGGCGGAGCGCGAAGTATGACGCCCTCTGACATCCGGTGGTTGGGCTTCACCAACGCAGAGGTCACGAATTGGGCCGGGCTGGACCACCGCAACACCAACTGGCCCATCGTCTACGTCCTGGACGACGCCGACGGCTCGACGTCCGGCGCCAGGGGAAAGGGCCTCAAGGACGTCTACGTGGGCGAGTCGCGCAACGCGGCCGCGCGCATACGGCAGCATCTCGTCTCGCCGGAGAAGAAACATCTGAGGAACGTGCGCGTCGTCGTCGACGCAACGTTCAACAAGTCGGTGTGCCTCGATCTCGAGTCCTATTTGATCCGGATGCTGGCAGGAGATGGAGCCTGTCAGGTCCTCAACCGGAACGACGGCATCGTCGAGGCCGACTACTACGATCGCGACCTGTACCGGGAGAGCTTCAGCGAGGTCTTCGAGCGCCTGCGGGCCGACGGTGTCTTCAGCCGAACCATCCCCGAGATCGAGAACAGCGACCTCTTCAAGCTGTCGCCCTTCAAGGAGCTGACCCAGGACCAGGCGATCGCCGTCGAGGGCATCCTCGAGGGCCTGTTCGAGGATCTGAAGGCGGACACTCGCAGCACGATCGTGATTCAGGGCGAACCAGGCACAGGCAAGACGGTCGTTGCAACCTACCTGCTCAAGCTCATCGCCGATATCAAAGCAGGAGCACCCGCCGAGGAGCTCGACAGCGACTCCATGTTCTCGGAGTTCTTCGATCGCAGCCACTCCGAGCTACTCACCGACGTGCGTATCGGACTCGTGGTGCCCCAGCAATCCCTGCGCGAATCGATCATGAGGGTCTTCGAGAAGACACCTGGACTTCATCCGAAAATAGTGATGACAGCCTTCGACGTCGGCCTCGCAGACGAGCAGTTCGATCTGCTGGTCGTGGACGAGTCGCATCGCCTCAATCAGCGCGCGAATCAGCCGTCAGGGACGCAGAACAAGAGGTTTCTCGAGATCAACGAGAAGCTCTTCGGGCAGGACGATCCGCTGAAGACGCAGCTCGACTGGATCCGCGCGAAGAGCAGGAACCAGATCCTCCTCATCGATGCGGCCCAGAGTGTTCGGCCTGCGGACCTGCCGCCCGAGGTTCTCCACGGTCTCGTCGCCGAGGCCAAAGCTGCAGACCGTCACTATCCGCTCGTGTCACAGATGCGTGTGCGGGCCGGGTCGGATTACGTCGGCTATGTCAGGAGGCTCCTCGGCCGCCGGGAGGTGGACGAGGTCCCGGCACACGTCGAGACCTTCGACGGATACGACTTCCGCCTGTTCGACAGCATCGCCGACATGCATACCGAGGTGCTGCGCCGGGAAGCGGACGTCGGCCTGTCTAGGTTGGTCGCTGGATATGCCTGGCCGTGGAAGTCGAAGACTGACAAGGCCGCGTACGACATCGAGATCGACGGCAGTCGGTTCCGCTGGAACAGCACCCAGAAGGATTGGATCGCTTCCCGGAAGTCGCTGGAGGAGGTGGGGTCGATACACACTGTTCAGGGGTACGACCTGAACTACGCGGGCGTCATCATCGGACCCGATCTCACCTACGACGCCGACACGCGGAGGGTCGTGGTCAACCGTGCGTCGTACTTCGACACGAAGGGCAAGGAGAACAACCGGCGCCTCGGCAAGGTCTACACGGACGATGATCTCCTGCGGTTCGTCCAGAACATCTACGCGGTGCTGCTCACGCGTGGCATACGGGGAACTTACGTCTACGTGTGCGATCCCGGCTTACGCACTTACCTGCGCAACTTCATTCCCGTCAGCGGCGGATAAGTCGGCAGCGCAAAATGTACTTGGCTCAACCGCGCGGGTCCGGAGCGGTTCGACGGCATGGATGAGGTGCCAGGCTCAGGCGCAGAGGAACATCGCTACAGACGGCCGCGGAGTCAACGACCAAGGTCGGAAACCTGCTCAGCGAAGTGAAGCAATTCCGCCCCCAACCGGCGAGCTCGTTCAGCTACCGAATCAGGGGAGTCGATGGCCGACGACGGACCGCCTGCCGCAACTGGTGCTGTCGTCGGTTCGCGCTCGATGTCGATGTCGAACACCACGTGGTCCGGGTGATGCCAGGTGGAGAAGACCTCCACGGGCTGTCCGTGCTGGTCGAAGCTCGTCCCCTCGAGGAGCAGCACGGGCGACGACGTATCGAGTTGCAGCAGATGCAGTAGATCCCCGTCGCCCGGTACAGCCCGGATCTGCCGCTTCCCGGACGCGATCCGCACGCCGAACTTCTCGCCGAGCACCGCGTGCAGCGACGCGTCGTGCAGGTCCTCGGCGGTCAGTGAGGAGAACGCTGGAACGGGAAGCCAGGTGTGGATGACGGCGATGGGCACCCCGTCGGCCGTCCGCAGCCGCTCGAGAGCGAGCACCTGATCCGTGCCGAGGACCGCCGTCGACGCGTCGCCATCCTGCACTGCCAGCGAGAGCACCTCCGTGCCGACCGTGGACCCCGCGCTACCGAGCTGCGCCGAGAGTCCCGACGTCCGGTGGACCAGCCGGTGGTGCTCGCGCCGGGGTGCCACGGTGCTGCCACGGCCACGGCCCCGCTCGATCAGTCCCTCGTCCGTCAGGGCACCGAGGGCCTGACGGACCACGGACCGGGAGACGCCGTACCGCACCTGCAGCTGGGCCTCGCTCGGCAGCGACGTGCCCGGCGGGAGCGAGTGGTTCATGATCTGCGCGCGCAGGTGCCCGCGGAGCTGGACGTAAAGCGGCTCGCCGCTCCCTGCGTCGAGCGGGCGATCAGGGCCGTCAGGCGTGTCCATCTTTGTCATCTACCCCGAACCTCAGGACGCGGAGTCGGGCTCGCCCGTGGGTGCCGGGCCGTCGTCGTCGTGCTCTTCGAGGACCTTTCCGTCGTGCACCCGCTTCAGCTCGATGCCCTCGAGGTAGCTGGGCACGGGAGGGTCGAGGTCTTCGTCGCTCGTCATGCCTCGATCCTAGGTGCCCACAGTGCGGGACGAGCTATTCCTTCTGTGCGGTCCGCCAGACGACATCCCACCCCGGTGCCAGCTGCGCGGCTCGCCGCATCGACAGCACCAGACTCGCCTCGCGGGCGATACCCTGGCCCGCGATGTCGAACGCGGTCCCGTGATCCACCGAGACGCGGACGACGGGCAGACCGACGGTGATGTTCACGCCGTCGTCGCCGTAGACCGCCTTGAAGGGTGCGTGGCCCTGATCGTGGTAGCAGGCGATGACCATGTTCCACTTGCCCTTCACCGCGGCGGGGATGAGTGCGTCCGCGGGGATGGGCCCGTGCACGTTGATGCCCTTCTCGCGGGCGGCCGCAACGGCGGGGGCGAGGATGTCGGCATCCTCGTCGCCGAACAGGCGGTTCTCGCCGGCGTGCGGGTTGAGCCCTGCGAGGCCGATGGGCTCGTCCGGGTTGCCGAGCGCCTTGGTGAATGCGCTGACGAGTTCGATGACGTTGCCGGTGCGCTCCGGCGTGACGTCCTCGATGGCCCGCCGCAGGGAGACGTGGGTGGTGAGGTGGAAGAAGTAGAGGTCTCCCGCGGAGAGGACGAGGCTGAAGTTCTCCACCCCGAACTCGTGCGCGAGCAGCTCCGTGTGGCCGGGCCATTTGTGCCCGCCGGCGTGCATCGCGGCCTTGTTCAGCGGCGCCGTGACGATGCCCTGCACCTTTCCTTCGCGTGCCAGGCGGCAGGCCTCGACGACGAAGCGGTAGGAGCCGTCGCCCGCGGCGGGGCTGAGCTCGCCGAGCTTCACGTCGGCGAGTGACGGTCCGGTCTGCAGGAGTTCGATGATGCCGGGCTCGTTCGTAGCGTCCTCGATCGAGGACAGGACGCGGACCTTGTCCGGGTCGCCGCCCACATTGGAGACGCCCTGGCGCATGGCGGCCTCGTCGCCGATGACGACGGGCACGCACTCCTGCCGGACGTCGTCGTGCCCGAGGAGTGACTTCGCGGTGATCTCCGGGCCGATGCCGGCAACGTCACCGAGAGTGACGGCGAGGGTGGGGATGTTCATGAGGATGCCTCCGTTGACTGGGTGAGGGTGAGGGTGCGGGTGAGTTCGGTGACGGTGTCGAGCAGGGCGGAGACCGGGCCGAAGCCGCCGGCCTTCGTGACGACGATCTTCCCGGCGGCGGTGCCGCCCTCGACGACGCCGACCGGGATGCCCTCCTGGATGGCGCCGGTGATGCGCAGGGCCTGGGCGCGGGTGGCCTCGAGGACGGCGCGGGCGCCGTCGCCGCCGACGAGCACGAGGGCTCCGACGGAGGCGCGGGCCAGGGTCTGCTGCACCACGGATGCGAGGCTGCGCGCGATGGCGGTGCCGCTGAGGGTCACGGACCCGCGGACGGCCTCGGGGGAGAGGATGACCACCACCCGCGGGAGGGATTCCGGGACCTCGAGCTCTCCGGCCGCCCACTGCGCGAGCCGGTTCGGCTGGTCGAGCAGCGAATCGACGGGTTGCAGGATGCGGAGGTCGGACGGGTCCAGGTGGGCGCGCAGGTGATCGGTCTGGGCGCGGGCGACGTCGTGCAGCGAACTGACGACGACGACGATCCGCTGCCCCTGCGCGGCAGGCGCCGGTTCGGGGGCAGTCAGCGCCGTGGCGGCGTCGGCCCAGGCCGATGCCATCGCTGCGGCAAGGCCCGCGGACCCAGCAGGAATCGCCGTCTCACCGGCGACGACGAGCGCAGCCGCGAGGGTGCGGAGATCGCTGTCGGACGCCGCGTTGACGACCACGACGCCGCCGTCACCCGCTGTTTCGCGCAGCGCCTGGGCGTCCTGCTCGGGCGAGCCGTTGAGACTGATCGTCGTGGTGCCGGGCAAAAGCAGCGAGAAGTCGCTCGTGGGGACCGGGGTGACCGGGTCACGGCCCGCGGGGGAGTCCTCGACCGATCCGCCGTGCACGCGCAGCAGGCCATCCTCCAGGGTGCGGCCCATGGCGGGGTAGGCCGGGCAGACGACGGCGAAGCAGCCGGGGTGCCGCTCCTGCCACGCGTCGAGGGCTCCGGCCACCTGTGCAGGCACGCTGCCGCGCATGGTGGAGTCGATCTTCAGGTAGAGGCGGTTCGCGCCGGCGGTCAGCAGGTCTGCGACCGCACCCGCGGTCGCCGACCGGGCTGTTGCCGCGTCCATGGCCCGGGCGTCCGAGTTCAGGGCAAGGGCGCTGCCGGGGTCGACCGACCGCGGCAGCAGGTTTCCCAGCAGGAGCCGGGAGGCCCACCCGGAGCGGGAGAACTGGACCACCGAGTCGGTGGCGCCGGTGACGTCGTCGGCCGCGATGCCGACGATGGGTGCCGTAGGTGTCACGACCGGTCGTCGTCCTGCGTCCGGCGGCGTCGGGTGGTGGGGGCGGAGGGATCGCCCGCGGACGGCAGGTCGGCGGTGGACGTCGGGGTGACCTCGACGGCGTCGTCGGTGTCCAGCCCGCCCTGGCGCTTGAGGACCCAGGTGGCGAGCAGCGGCGCGAAGATCGCGGTGACCAGGACGGCGGAGGCGACCTGCGCCGTCGCGACCTCGACGAAGGGGGAGAAGCTCGGATCCGCAGCAGCGACGATGGCCGGCGTCGCGATCGAGTTGCCCGCCGTCGTCGCCGATGCGATGCCGATGCCGGACTTGCCGCCGCGGCGGAGGACGAAGCGGTAGCCGATGTACATGAGGGCGCCGGTAATCAGGGTGGCGGCGATGCCGACGAAGATACCGCTGAGGCCGCCGGTGATGACGTTGCGGAGGTCGATGCCGGTGCCGAGGGCGAAGGCGAAGAACGGGATGACGATGTTCGGCACGGGCCGCATGACCTCGGTCCACTTAGCGTCGAGGTTACCGACGATGAAGCCGAGGATCAGGGGGATGACGGCGGCGAGGAGGGCGAGGAGCGGGATGTTGCCGAGGCCCGAGATGCCGAGGAAGAGCAGGGTGAAGAAGGGGCCGTCGTTGATGGCGGAGGCCATGTAGGCGCCGCGGTCGCGGTAGTCGCCGTAGCGGCCGGTGAAGGCGAGCCAGAGGCCGCCGTTGCTGTTGTCGAAGCTGGCCAGGAGGGCGAGGATCGAGATCCCGAGAATGCCGTCGATGCCGACGAGCAGGCCGAGGCCCGCGACGAGGGACGCGGGGATGATCGTCTTGAAGAGCAGGACGACGCCGGTGGTCGCGAGCACGGGGCCCGAGGCTTTCGCGGTGATCTGCATGCCGGTGGCGAAGATCAGGACGGCGATGAGCGGGAGCGCGGACTCGGCGAACAGGGCGGTGGTGAAGCTGCCGAGTTCGAGGAAGCCGGGGGCGAAGGTCCCGACGATCGAGCCGAGGATCAGGGGGATCAGCATGAGGCCGCCGGGGATGCGGTTCATGCCGTCGAACAGGGGGATTCGGGACTTCGGAAGCGATTCGGCTGCCATGGCGAATCTTCTCTCTGTGAATAGAGGGGTCTGCGTGCGGATGAGTGCGTACAACGAGTACGGACACGATGTACCGATAGTACGGGGAGTGAGGTGGGTCATACAAGAGGCAACTGTAAGGCGGGCGAACGGCGCAACGCAGGCTGGGACAACGTCACTGAACTGGCTGTGACGGACAACTAGCTGAACGGCGGTTTCCTCGTGTTGACGCCCGACGAGGCAGTCTTCGCCGCCACGGTAGCGCGGCTGGCGACCGTGGACGACCTGTCGCACTACCCGTTCGCCGAACAGGACTTCCTCAACAAGTTCTACCGCGACCGCTGGCCCACTGCCTACGTGTATAACGCGCTGAAGACCCTGCAGCACCAGAACCCGTCGGTTTGGTGTCCGGCATTGGCCACAACAGTCACTGCATCATCGACAGGCCGTGGGTGAAGCCGCTCGACCTGACCGACCGGTACGTCGAGGTGAACCGGCTCGGGTGGGAGATGGTCGACACCCTCGGCGTACCCGTTGGCTCCTGACCCCGCAGACGAAGGTGCTCGATCCTGACCCCAATACCCCTTGGAGGGATCGCACCCGCAGCATTCCGGGCCAGCATATCGGGCCGCTTGACGGCACTCGGGCCTCTTCGTGTTGTCGCCGATAACAGGCCCTTCGCATTTAGGCGTGGTTGGTTCGTTTCGTGCGGTAGGGGCGGTGACCGCCGGCGGCGAGGAGGCAGCGGAGTCTGTAGTTGGTGAAGTTGCGGAATCCTCTGGCGATGCGGCGGGTGGTT
>NZ_VSLD01000007.1 GCF_008107445.1 Arthrobacter echini
TCTATCCCGGAAACGGGACCGGCGGATGGAAACCACGCATCAAGACCACCGAATACTGGTCAGCCACCACCATCCCCGCAGCAGCACGGAACTTCGCCATGCCCAACCAAACAGCAACCCTCACCCCGAACCGAAACGGCACACTCACCCTCCGCAACCTCAAACCCACCGGAGAGCTCAACATCATCACCCTCAACACCGGAAAACTCTAAGGAATCAATTGTGGAGCGCGCTTCAGAAGTACTGCGCGCTCCACAACTACATCCCCGTCACGCCTCCTGTAAAATCTCCACGATCATGACCGAGCAAGAACCGAGCTATATATACGAAGAAGGTCAGTGACCCGGTCAGTCACATCGTGTGTCTCGGCGATGAAGTGCGCACCCTGCTGCAAATCAGAGAAACCCTGTGGGTCAATGAGCACACGCGACGCAGCCTCCGCAACTCCGCTCACTGACGGTTCTCCCAGTAGTCGCAGCTCTGGGTAATATTCTGGTGAAGCTCCGCTTACGAGCGGCACTCCAACCGATAGAGCTTCAAGCTCACTGATTCCTAGCGCATCAGTCATTTGTCCCACCACTACGGAAGCACTAGCAAGCCACCTCGTATACTCTTCAGAACTCATTCGCGGGAGCAACCGTACCCCAGCTGCTCGGGCATCATCCGAGCCGGACCCCCACTGCAAGCCCATGATTTCCGCGTCCGGGTTCCTAGCTCGTATCTCCCGCGCCACCTCCACCTGTGCTGACCCACCCTTACTTTGCTCCCAGCGCGAAGCAAAGATAACTCGGCCCGGAACAGGCGACCACTTGGGTGCACCTGCGAGATTCACAGGCCCAGGGAAGTAGATTGGTTCGGTCCGCGGCTCCAGATTGAGTACGTGAGGGAGCAAATCGGGAGTCGAATACAGTACTGCCGACGCGTGCTGCGCACCGAAGCGAAGCTTGTCCGCCCATCCGTCGTACTGACGAGATCTCACGTCGGTACCGTGCAGGTGAAGGACCCAAGGGACTCTCAGCCATCGCATATGTGGGGACAAACCCCCGGTGTGCAAATGCACGACATCCTGGCTAGTGCTCCTCGCTGCAAGCGTCCCATCCCAGAACACCGGCCGGGTGCGCAGTGCCGGGTGTTTGAGAAGACCGTTCCAAGTACGGCGGTAGTACCAGGGGATGTTCGTCATGGACCAGGACTGCCCCATCTCATTGGCAGCATCAACAAGGGTCCTGCCTACGTTCGCAGCATCGTGAACATGGAGCGCTTTCACTTTCTGCGTGTCCGCGAACGTCATCCGACAGCTCTCAACAGCTTTCGCACGGCGTCCGTCCACGGACCCATGACCTCTTCCGCGCTGAGTTCTCGGGCAGAACGGTGCGACGCCTGCTTCATATTCGCTACTGCCTCCGGCGTGAGGTCCATAAGGAGCTGTGCAATCGACTCAGCGCTGAAATCCTTCGAGACTGCTCCAACCCCGTATTGCCGAACGATGCGCTCCATCTCAGGAGACGGTCCAATCACGACTGCAAGCCGAGCCTGAATGAATTCAAAGAGCTTGTTCGGAAGCGCATGAAGAAGATTGAAGGTACTCGGCGGACAAATGAAGATCCCAACATCATAGTTCTGCAACATGGGCACGATTTGATCGAACGGAACTGCAGGTCTCATTCGGACTGCGTTGTTGGAGACAGCCGATGCTCGAGCCGTGAGCTCATCAATGTATTTCTGTTCTCCCGGCACCATGACCAAGTCGAGCGTGGTCGACCCTGGACGGATCTCATTTGCACGGGCAACCGCGTCGATCATGACCTCGATCTTACGTCCTCGCCCTGCAGCGCCAGTGTGAATCAGTCGGAGCGGCATCTGAACTTCGGTCGGACTGTAACGGCCGTCATACGAAGAAGCATTGGGCACTACCAGGGGCTCGGGTATTCCATACACCCGTGCGTACTCTTCAGCAATGCCCTTCGCGACTGTCGTCACGGAATCCGCTCTGGTCACGTATTGGCGTGCCGCCCAGTGCATGAACGGGCCAATAAGCACTTTCCACTGCAGCCGGTCCTCACCCTGTCTAGGGGCGTACTCGTGGAGGTCGGCATGCACGCCCCGGACGGGACGCAAAGCTAGTGCAAGGGGCACTGCAATAACATCATTGGCTATGATCACGTCGACTGAGCCGGCCGGAATCGCACGACGGACGAACTTGATCCGCTCCGAATCGAAGTAGAGCCTCTCGTAAAAGCGCATCGTCAGGAGCGTTGCAGTGGACTTGAAATCCGTCCGCCACGCCTTCAAGTCGTCGGGAATCTGCACGTGCTCGACGACGCCCCTCGGCGCCTCACCGTACCCACATGAGACGATATCGGCGATTTCGCTGAGCAGTCTGATCTGTCGGAGCACTCGTGGATCGCGCACGATGGGCGAGAAGGACAGAACCAGTACTCGTGGCCTTCGAGACGGCACACTCTTGCCGTTCGCAAGTTCTACCATTTCAATACCTCACCCATTTTGAGACTTCGGACAATTCAGGCTAGCCCGGCAAGCGCTGCTTGCTTAGCGAAATCAGGCATCTGCGCGACAACTTCGTCGAATGTTCCACGGCCAGCCAGTCGTCCGTCAGCGAAGAAGAAGACGACATCACTGTCTTTGATGGTCGACAGCCGATGAGCAACGGTGATAGTTGTCACGCTTCCCGCAAGATTCCGGATTGCTTCAGTGACCGCGGCTTCTGTCGCTGTGTCGAGTGCACTGGTTGCTTCATCGAGCACGAGCACAGCGGGGTCACGGTAAAGTCCACGGGCGATACCCAGCCGCTGCCGCTGGCCGCCGGACAGCGCCATTCCTCGTTCTCCAACCACACCGAAAATACCGTCTGGTCTCGACTCGACCGCATCGAGCATCTGAGCCCGACCGAGTGCGCGGCGCACGCGATCCTCGTCTACCTCATCCGGGTCCCAGGTCAAAGCGACATTCTGGGCGATCGACGCGTCGAAGAGGGAGACTTCCTGAGGCACATAACCGACCCTTGCACGCCAGGAATGGAGCACCTCCTGCAGCGGCACCCCCCCAATGAGGACTTCGCCGGAGCTTGGTAGTAGCAAACCAAGCAACAGGTCGATGAGCGTCGACTTCCCCGCACCCGAAGCACCGACGACCGCGACGCGGGAACCGGCCGGTACAGTCATGTCGACATCCACCAGAGCTGGGGTCTCGGTGTTCGGGTAGCTGAACCGAACGTTGGAGAGGATGATGTCAGGTACACCGACAGGAAGGACGCTCTGGTCGGGCGATTCCTCATCCTTCGCCCGTGCTTCGGCCTCCTTGATGTCCTCCAGGACCTGCTCCGCAAAAGGGGTACTTGAGTGGACTGTCGACAGGATCGACTGGAACCTCGTCAGAGCAGGGACGATGCGAAAGCCAGCGACTCCGAAAAGGGCGATCGCACCAAGCGTGTTACTCACCGGATCCACCTCCGCAGGACTAGTGAAATACCCGACAAGCCCCACCAGCATGAAGCCCCCAATAAGCGCCGACTCGAGGACGAAGCGAGGAACCTGTCCGAGAAACAGCGCCATGGAACGGGCCTTCGCAGAGTGCACACGATTCGCATGGACCGCTCGTTCGACGTCCTCCGTTGCCCCCTTCAAAGTCACCTCTTTAAGGGCGCCCATCGCCTCAGTGATGAGACGAACTGTCCGCAACGAGAACTGGCGGTTGCGCCGGCCGTTGGCAACTGCTCGCTTGGAGATACCTCTTGACAGGAAAAGGGCCACGAGTCCGAGGTAGATGATCGCAGTGATCGCTGTAATCCAGTTGCTGACCAGAAGCACGATGACGACGGCGAGGACCGTGACCACCTCACCCGCTAAACCCATTGAGGGCATGAGGACGCCGGAGACCGTGATGGATACACCAGAATCGACTGATCTGACGAGCTCCGACGAGTTGCGCTTCAACCGGTCCACCCAGGGCGCGCGGAGATATGCAGCCAGCAGACGGTCCCCTATAGACACCTCGTGTGCAGCGAATCGGGTTGTGGCGACACGAAGCAGGAGTACATTCAGGGCACTCTTAAGGATCACTAGGGCACAGAAAATAGCCAAGACGGCGGCATAACCGGAAACCGTTTCAATGACGACCGGGCCGAACTCCACCGGTCGATCTGCGATGATGCTGGACATCGTCACGGCCAGAAGACCTAAAGCGACGATGTCAATCAGGGCAAGAGACGACGACAGCGCAGCATAGCCGATCAAGAACTTCCGGGCCGACCGGGGTAGTACGTCGAGCAATCGGAGGTTGATCTGGAGTAAAGCATTCATTTGTCATCTACCGATTTCTGTGTTTGAAGCCCATTCGTCGAGATAGACTCCTCAGCGTTCGACGCGGCGTACGCCTGCCATGGTTTGTCTGCCTCATCCAGCGCTATTCTTCTAGAGAGCTTGGTCAGGGTTGCCTCGGACTGGCGGAAGCGCTGATGCGTTGTTGACATGTACACGAGGAACGAGACGATGAACGCGTAGAGCATCAGATCGGTACCGCGACCTACTCCAACGACCGCAGCAAGTCGAGTTAGAAGCGTAGGGAGAAAAATAGAAAGGACTGCTCCGGTAGCAAAAAGTAGAACCATAATCCTGCGAATCGCCATGTGCTTGGCATTCGATCCGCCACGAATAAGCACCAAAGACACGAAGAGAACTACGCAGACGAGAACGATTTGCACAACAATAATCATTTATTTTACCTAAACAGCAGATCTGCCAAAATATTTACAGAATTTAGCAAGGACTGTCCTTTAGATTTCGAGTATTCGGTGTATCGAATTTCAACGGGATGCTCCGTCCACGATGGCTTGGAGACTGAAATTATCTGGATCAACTCGGATGCGTGCGCCATCCTGTTCTGCGACAAATAAATATTGGCGACCATATTGCGATCGAGTGCTCGCAATCCATTGTGCGCATCCGTAAGGCGCATCCCCGTACTCCATCGTGCTTGAAGAGCTGCCACTCGGAGAACCAAGCGCCTGACACGGCCGATGTGTGTGCGATTGTCCAGAAAGCGTGACCCCAGGACGACCTGGGCTTCCCCGGACTCCACTCGCTCAACCATCGCCTTCGCGTCACTCACTCGATGCTGACCGTCTGCGTCGAACGTCACGACTGAAGTGGTAGCTGGATCGAGGAGCACGTACTCGAAACCGGTCTGAAGAGCTGCGCCCTGCCCCAAATTCACCGGATGTTGAACTACCACTGCGCCGGCCGCACGAGCGGCATTGGCCGAAGCGTCGGTGCTGCCGTCGTCAACGCAGACCACGTGCGGAAAGGTGTGTCTAAGTTCCTCGATGACGGAACCGATGACAGGAGCCTCGTTGTACAGCGGGATCACAATCCAAGTGCGGCTCACCCGTCAAGTATCACATAGACCGCATGCGACATCGGCGCCCCCAGGGCGACCTGCGGCGGCTGAAGCTCGTCGAGGAAGCCCTCGAGAAGGCGGATGCGAGCGGCCCGCGTCACCCTACACTGCGAAGAAACGCAGCCTTCGCTTCCTGGACCGTGGCAGTAGCACCCGCGGATAGCTGCGCACTGCTTGGAAGCCCATCGGCAGCGTCATGCCCTACTGATACCTCTCATCATGTGCTGATCAGTGGCCTGCGGACACTTCGCGTGCAGCCGGTTCCGACGGTCCCCAGCTAAATCTGAACCGGAGTAGCGTTGAGGGAGCTGAGCTGTCTCGACGGCCCAGTCTGAAGCGTTACGGGACCGCCCTTCCAAGTCCGTGATAATATCATGAAGTTTGCCAATTACTACTCGCGTCTGTTGCTGTGAAAATTGCGGTCGGATTCAACTGGAGGAAGACAGATGTCTTGGTTGGGCCTCCTGCCTACCCTGGCCGCAGCAATAGCATTGCTCACCCTTCCGGGCCTCGCGCTCCTAGCGGCGCTCAACGTTCGCGGCTTTCTCTCCCTGGGTCTAGCGCCGATTCTTTCTGTCGCAGTGATCGGTTCGGCTGCAGTGCTGCTGTCACTCCTGAGCATTCCGTGGTCGATCGTTAACTTCGTATTGACGCTCACAGTGCTTCTTATTATTGCGGCATTGGCACGACGCTTCGTTTTTCACATTACCTGGCACCCCCTTCTCGTTGCAGTCGAATGGAGGACTGCCCTTGGTGCAGTGGTAGGCGTAATGATGGGAGGGCTCGCTTCCGCCTACAATCTGATTCGAATCTTCGGCAATCCGAATAATATTGCGCAGCGTTATGACAACGTCTACCATCTCAATGCGGTGCGGTGGGTCCTGGAGAAGGGCGATGCCTCTACTCTGACTCTCGGGCGGATGCTGAGTCCGTCCGCCGAAATCGCTGTGTATCCCGCCGCTTGGCATGGTTTTGCGGCGCTGATCGTGGAAGTGACCGGACAGCCCATCCCCATTGCGGTCAACGCGCTCAACATTGCGATTGCCTCTCTGGTGTGGCCAATCAGCGTCATGCTCCTTGCGCGGATCGTCTTCGGAGCGCAGCCGGTACTGCTAGCAACGGCAGGTCTGTTCTCCGCCGGGTTCGCCGCCTTCCCCATGGGCCTCATCGATTTCGGCCCGCTGTATCCGAATCTCCTTTCATATGCGATCCTGCCAGCAGCTCTTGCCCTCGCGATAGCGGTCTTTCGTGTCCGATCAACAGAGAACACCGACTACCGCCTAATCTGGGTGGCCTTTCTGGCAGCAATCGCTGCGCTGGTACTCGCACAACCAAATGGCTTCACCGCCCTCATGGCCCTGTCGCTACCGATCGCCATCTTCAGTTGGCTCGGTTGGCTCAAGGCCCGTTTTGGGGCGCGAGGGCGCCGCGGCTCCGTCATCCCGATACTCGCAGCGATTCTTTTTTGCGCCGCTTTCGTCGTCGTCTGGCGAGCCATGCTGCTTGGGTATGACACCTGGTTACCCTTCACCCGCTATGCCAGTGCCATCGGACAGTCACTTACCAGCGCTCCCCACGATCGCAGCATTCCCGTCGTCATCGCCGTGTGCACAGCAGTCGGATTGGTTCGCCTGATCAAAGCTGGGAACGGCCGTGTCTGGCTTCTGGGAGTTTACGGGGTTGTCGTTAGCCTCTATGTGGTCTCAGCGGCAGAGCCCCGCGGCGCCTTCCGGCAGGCCATAGTAGGTAGCTGGTATCAGGATCCCCAGCGCCTGGCTTCACTTCTTCCTCTTCCGACCGTGCTGATCGCGGCATTCGGAGCAACCGGCCTTCTCACGTGGCTGTGGCTCGGGGTGCTGCGCGTGTCCTCGACACCATCGCGCGGATTGCGAGCCGTAGCCGGCGCGGTCGTGGCGGTGGTGGCGGTTCTGGGTGGGCTTCAGAGCCAGCATGGGCAGGTTGATGACATGGTGATCGAGAGCAGGCAGAACCACACGTGGGAGGGAAACCCGACCATCCTCTCGCTCGATGAGCTGGCTCTGCTCGAACGGTTGGACGACGAAGTGCCCGAGGATGCCGTGATCGCCGTCAACCCTTGGAACGGTGGATCTCTTGCATACGCGATCAGCGGTCGTGCGGTGACCCAGTACCACATGAGCTCGCGAGCACTACCGCCTGATCTTTCCGTTCTTTCCCACAGGCTCGACGTCGCGACCTACGACTCGAGGGCCTGCTCGATCGCCAGAGAGGAGAATGTCGAGTACGTGCTCGACTTCGGGGACTACTACCTCCTGGACCGGCTGGAGGCCGAGGATTATCCCGCATTCGACGACGTCGCCGACGCCCCCAATCTGGAGCTCGTCGACCGCGAGGGCGATGCAAGGCTCTATGAAGTGACCAACTGCTTCTGAGGTAGGCTCATCGTTCGACGAAGGGCTTTCACACTGCGCGGAGATGGGTGATGGCTTCGCTCACGCTGCCGTCCTTCACGATGCGCCCGTGTTCGAGCACGACGCCGCGCTCACAGACCTTGCTCACCATGTCGAAATCATGGCTCACCACAACGAGCGTCTTCCCCGCCGCGTTCAGCTCCCTGATCTTCGCGAGACACTTCTTCTGGAAGGGCTCGTCGCCGACCGCGAGGATCTCGTCGATGAGGAAGATGTCGGGGTCCGTGTGGACAGCCACGGCAAACGCAAGCCGGAGATACATGCCGGAGGAATAGAAGCGGACCTCGGTGTCGATGAACTCCCCGATCTCGGAGAACTCGACGATGGAGTCGAACTGCTGCCGTATCTGCTTCTCCGTCATGCCGAGAATGGATCCGTTGAGGAACACGTTGTCCCGGCCGCTGAGATCCGGGTGGAAGCCGGCGCCCACCTCGATCAGGCCGGCAACCCTACCCCGGACCCGGACGGAGCCCGCGTCGGGCAGCATCACTCCCGAGATGTGTTTGAGCAGCGTCGACTTCCCGGAGCCGTTGAAACCGAGCAGGGCGACGGTCTCCCCCTGCTGGACCGTGAGATTCACGTCGTCCAGCGCGGCGAATTTCCGACTGAGGTCGCCCTTACGTCCTTTGACGAGCCACAGTGCGGCCTCCTTGATGGACCGCGTATGGCGCAGGACGAAGCGTTTGTCGAGTTTTCTGATTTCGATCGAGACGGACATTCACAGCTCCTGGGCGAATCGGCCCTCGAGCCGGCGGAAGACCAGCTGCCCGAGGACGACGACGATCAACGAGATGGCCAGACCTACGGGTACCCAGACCGAGAGGAAGGACGGCGGCAGACCCTGGGTCTGCTCGGCCGTCGGCATCCAGAAGGCGAAATGGAAGGACTCCACCCCGATGGTGATCGGGTTGAGTAGATAGATGTCGAGCGCGGTCTCCCCCAGTTGGTCGCGGACCATGGTCCACGCGTAGAGGACAGGCGATGCCCAGGTGGCGACCATGAGCAGCATGTCGACGAAGTTCTCGGCGTCCCTGAAGTAGACGTTGACAGCGCCGAAAATCAGGCCGAGGCCTGTGGCGAGGAAGGCCACGATCAGGAATCCGAGGACGGCAGTGCCGACCTGGAGCACGGAGGGTGTCCAGCCCGTCAGGAGACAGGCCCCGACGAGGATCACCATCTGGGGCAGGAAGTGGATTCCGGAGACCCAGATAGCAGAAACCGGGAAGAGCTGACGCGGCAGGTAGATCTTCTTGATCAGGCCGCCGTTGGTCACGATGGACCGTGAGGCATTGCTCAATGCTTCCGAGAAGAAGTTGATCAGCACGATCCCTGAGAACAAATAAATTGCGTAGTTTGGTAGACCTGCAGGGTTACGCTCGCTCTGCTCGAGGCCGAGGAAGATACCGAGGGCAATGTAGAAGACCACGAACTGGACGCCAGGTTTGACATAGGACCACAGCAAGCCCAGGATCGAGCCGCGATAACGGACCTTGATCTCCTTGTCCACCAGGAGCTTGAGCAGGAATCTGCTTCCCAACACGTCCCGGAGGCCTCCGCCGCGTCCCGGCGAAACCAGACCGACTGAGCCGTCGCCGGCTCGTGAAGCGCCAGCACTCACGCCCCGGTCCCGGCGTCCGTGCCATGAGCAGTGCCGTCCAGCTCGAAGGTCTGGCGCCAGGCATGCTGTGAGGTGAAGTCGGGCAGTGCTGCCCGGTACTGCTCGGCCAGCTCGTCCCACCGGAGATACAGACGACGGTGAAGATCGGCGCTGCGCAGCGCCAGCTCGCGTGCCTTCTGGGCGTCTCGCTTGTGCCAGGAGGCCCCGGTGCCGTCCGAGGACGTGACCAGTGCCGAGTCGAGCTGCGCCAACCGCCACCAGCGCGCATCGACGGCTGCGACATGGGCTTCCGGGTTCTGGGTCGCGGCTACAGAGACGGGTCTCACCTGGTATGCGGCACTTGCAATCAGTCGCGCAACGGCTGCGGAACGGCTCCGCGCAGGGGCTGGACTCTTACCCTTGTGCGGCGGTTTGCTGCGCTTCACGGCTGGGAAGTCGGCCAGATCCTTGGAAACCCGTGCATCGTCGAAGGAAGCTCGCGTGGCGCGGACCTCGCCCAGTTTGGTGCCGATGGTGCGGTGGAGGTGCTCGGGCCCTGAGAGCACGTCCTCGAGCGCCTGCAGGCGCAACTCCACCGCAGAGTACTGCATCGACAACAGGTGACGGGCGTCGACGCCCAGGCTCTCCTTCGGCATCCGTCCGCCGCGCTTGTACGGCGAGTAGATGAGCGTTGCGACCCAGCGGTTCCGCTGGTGGTAGTAGGCCTGCCAGTCGATCGTGTCGTCCTTCTCCGTCCACGGCATGTGCCACACGGCGGCTCCAGGCAGTGACACGGTCGTGAAGCCGTGTGCTTTGGCCCGGATCCCGTACTCGACGTCGTCCCACTTGATGAAGACCGGGAGGGCGAGGCCTATCTGGCGGATGATCTCGGTGGGGATCAGGCACATCCACCACCCGTTGTAGTCGACGTCCACCCGGCGGTGCATCCACGGCGTTGTACGCAGATTACTGCTCCCGAAGTCGTGACCCTCCCGGGTGTTCTCCGCTCCGCCGTAACTGAAACGGTAGGGTTGCACCGCCTCACCGAAGTTGTGCATCACGGCGCGCTCGAACAGGTTGAACATGTGCCCACCGACAATGGTGGGGTTGCGGGTGAAGTCTGCGAACTGGGCGGCGCGGAGGATGCCCTCGGTCTCCATCTCGACGTCGTCGTCGAGGAGCATGACATAGGTGCTCTGCCCGTCCTCGACGGTTTCCAGCATGCCTCGGGCGAAGCCCCCTGACCCGCCCAGATTGGCCTGTTCCACGATCTCGAGACGGTGGCCGAGTGACTCCGCGGCGTCATCAATCCCGGCTTCCTCCCGGACCTTCTGCGTGCCCTGATCGGTGACGATGACCCTGTGCAGGACGGGGAGAAGGTCCGGCGAGGCGCCCAGTGCCTTGAGGTTGCGGGCGCAGTAGTCGGGCCGGTTGAAGGTCGTCACGGCGATCGACAGCTTCCCGGCCTGGAAGCCGTCCGGCTCGGGAACACTCCATTCGGCGCTGGTGAGCAGGACGGCGCCGCTATGGGCTGCCAGGTCGAACCAGTACCAGCCGCCATCTCCGAAACTCGCGATCGGGAGGTCGAAGACCACCGGAGCAGACCGCGACCCGGTGCGCGTGCTGCTCACCCGATTGGCCGTACCCCTGGAGGTCGACCGGTAGACGACGACGGTCGCATCGCCCTCGAGCTCGACGGTCAGACGCACCGTGCGGACACTCGTGTGAGCCTGCCAGTAGCTCGCCGGGAAGGCGTTGAAGTAGGTGCCGAGTGACACTCGCTCGTGGGCAGGAAGTGACAGGGACCGGCGATCCACCACGTAGTCAGGGTGCACATCGGCGCCACCGGAAGCTGCGGCGTCCACCTCCGTGGTCCCAGGCTTGTGCTCGGGCACCCGCTGGAGATTATTGAAGTCCACGTAGAGCGGCATGGTGTCGAGGTCCCCGGTCTCCGGGAACACCACACGATGGATCGTCTTCCAGGTTGCCTCGACACTGTCCGAGGTCGGCTTCTGGTCAGCTGCTGCAGTAGTGGTCACGCGTCCACTCCTCCACTCTCAAGCGGGGTGCCGTCACTGAAGTGCGGCTTGATCTTGTTGTCGTACATGGTCAGGGCGGACCCGATGGCCATGTGCATATCCAGGTACTTGTAGGTGCCGAGGCGCCCGCCGAACAGGACGGAGCTCTCGGCCTTCGCCAGGTCACGATAGGCGAGCATCTTCTGGCGGTCATCCGCTGTGTTGATGGGGTAGTACGGCTCGTCACCCGACTCGGCGAATCTCGAGAACTCGCGCATGATGACGGTCTTCTCGGTCTGGTAGCCACGCTCGGGGTGGAAATGGCGGGGCTCGATGATCCTCGTGAACGGTGTCTCGGCGTCGTTGTAGTTGACCACGGAAGTGCCCTGGAAGTCCCCGGTCTCGAGGACCTCCTGTTCGAAATCGATGGTGCGCCAGGACAGCTCGCCCTCGGCGTAGTCGAAGTACCTGTCCACCGGGCCGGTGTAGATGATCGGCACCGTTCCGACGAGATCCTTCTTGTTCAGCGGCTGCGACTCGTCGAAGAAGTCGGTGCTGAGCTGCACCGTGATGTTGGGATGGTCCGCCATACGTTCTATCCACGCCGTGTACCCGTCCGTGGGGAGTCCCTCGTAGGTGTCATTGAAGTACCGGTTGTCGTAGTTGTAGCGCACCGGCAACCGCGAGATGATGCCGGCCGGCAGATTCTTCGGGTCGGTCTGCCACTGCTTGCCGGTGTAGTGCTTGATGAAGGCCTCGTACAGCGGCCGCCCGATCAACTGGATGCCCTTGTCGTTGAGATTCTGCGGGTCGGAGCCCGCGAGCTCTCCAGCCTGCTCCTGGATCAGGCTCCGCGCCTCGTCGGGGGTCAAATTGGCCCGGAAGAACTGGTTGATCGTCGCGAGGTTGATCGGGAGGGAGTACACCTCGCCGTTGTGGACCCCGTAAACCTTATGGACGTAGTCGGTGAAGGTGGTGAACCTGTTCACGTACTCCCAGACCCGCTCGTTGGAGGTGTGGAAGAGGTGGGCTCCGTACTTGTGGACCTCGATACCGGTTTCGGCGTCGCGCTCGCTGTATGCGTTCCCCCCGATGTGATTGCGCCGGTCGATGACCAGCACCTCCAGTCCGAGTTCGCTGGCGACCCGTTCCGCAACGGTCAGGCCGAAGAAGCCTGCTCCTACGACGACGAGATCAGCGGTCACAAAGTCTCCTGACAAGAGGGTGAATGCGGGCAGCAGAGCGCAATGCCCGCCGCTCAAGGATACCCGACCGGTCTCCTTGATCCTTCATAGGCCGTCCGTCGCGATTCCTGGAACTGGGACCCTGCACCATCACACGCTTCAAGCATTACCACCCGGCGCTTCACTCCGCTTCACCTGGCCTAGAGTTGGGACATGCGCCCAAGCATTCTCTGCATCTCCTTCTCCGACATTCAGGCGGACGCCCGCGTCCTTCGCCAATTGGACATCCTCCGTGAATTTGGTGACGTGACAACACTTGGTTACGGCGAGAAGCCACGATCGGTGGTCGAGCACCTCGAATTGGACGCATCGCTTCCATCCTTACCTCAAACCGTCGCCGGCATCGCACTTCTGGCAGTTCGAGCTTTTCGAAAAGTCGAATTGATGGCGCCCGCAGTGCATGCAGCGAGGCGGCTGGTTGAGGGTCGCGCTTTTGATCTGGTTGTCGCGAATGAAGCGCGCGCCCTCCCCCTAGCTCACCTGATTGCCGGTCACGCTCCCGTATGGGGCGATATGCATGAGTGGGCCCCTGAAGAACGGGTCCACGTCCTCTCGTGGAGATTGCTCGTCAAGCCGTACATGACGGCTATCTGCTCGAAATACCTGCCTCGAACAGATGCAGTGACAGTGGTGAATGACTCGATAGGCCGCCTCTATGAGGAACAGTTCTCTATCGAGGCTGTGACAGTCCGCAACGCTCGACCCTTCATCGACCTGCAGCCAAGCGCTCAGGTGCCTGGCGTTATCAGACTCGTGCATAGTGGTGCTGCAATACCCGGCCGCAATCTCGAGGGCATGATCTCAGCCACCGGCAAGCTAGGTCCCGGGTACACCCTCGATCTATATCTCGTGACTGCTCGAGATGGCGGGAAGTATCTGAGATTCCTCGAATCACTCGCGGCGGGCACGGAAAATGTGACGCTCCATCGTCCGGTCACCCCCGAGGACCTACCAACCACCCTGAATCAGTACGATGTGGGTATCTTCAGCTTGCCCCCTCAGACGAAGAACCACGCCCTCATGCTGCCGAACAAGTTCTTCGACTTCGTTCAGGCACGTCTGGCCATTGTCTTCAGCCCATCGCCAGAAACGTCCCGATTGATCAATGAATATGATTTGGGCGTTATCGCTGAAGATTTCTCTGATGATGCACTTGCGGACGCTCTTCGACAGATGACTAGTGAGGGCATTGCTCTTTTCAAGTCGCATGCTCACCTGGCGGCTCGAACTTTGAGTTCGGAACGGGACCAGGAAGCGCAGCGAAAAATTTTGAAGGACCTCTTGCCTTAGCCATATGGGCAGACGACGACACCTCAGATGCGACCCGATGAAATAGAGTTCAATCGTTCAGTGCACCGACAAGCTAATTCCCACTTACTCCGTGGATCCTCTCGACAACAGCTGCCACTTGATCCCCGACGCGTGTCAGCGAATAGTTGTCCTCAACCCACTCAGCGAGACGCTGCTTCTCGCTGCCTGACCTTCTGCTGGTGAGGAGTTGGCGCATCGCCAGCGCTACCTCATCAGCGTCCCATTCGACACTCAGTCCCAGGTTCTCCCCGGCGACAATGTCCTTCAATGGACCGACCCCCGCATAGATCACCGGCGTGCCACAGCTGAGGCTGACGAAGGCCTTGGTGGCGAAAGCGAAGTCGTATCCCTTCGCTGGCCGCACCGACGCCAGCCCGGCCACCGCTCCCCTGAGAACACTCGAGAGGAACTCGCTGTCGACCGTGCCTGGAAAGCTGATTCGTTCTCCTGCAGGTACTGCGCGGTCGACGAGTTCATCTCTTTCGACGCCGTACCCGTACATGATCAGCCGGACGTCCGGGAACTCCGCCATGACCCTGAGGAAGCCATCGACGAAGACGCCGGCGCCTTGGATTTCGGACATCGTGCCCGCATAGACGAAGTACCGGCCATGCTCGGGCGTAGCTCGACCTTCTCTAGAGAACTTTCGGGTGTCGACCCCGGTCCCCACGTTCACCACACGCTCTGGACGGCGCGTGAGGCTGACAACTGCGTCTGACACGCCGGGTGAGACCGTCAGGACATACCGTGCTGCGGATAGGACGTACCGTTCGAGAGTGCGGAGCAGCAGAACGACCGGTGCGGGAACCCCGATCCCAGCGGCAGCGACGGAGCTGACATCGGCCGCGAAATAGACGAACGGTCGCCTACGTATTGCAGCAGCTATGCGGACCATCAATCCGGTGGTGGGCGGCGGCTCGACGATGATCACATCGAACGCTCTACCGAGGAGGAGGCGGAAGAGGAGTGGTATGTCGAAACTCGCGTACTCCACGTATCCGCGAACAGCACCCGTTTTGTCCCGCAGGACGGGCCACCTACGAACTGTCGGGCTTGACCGTTCGGCTCCGGGCGCGCGAGACGTGTAGACGATCACCTCGTGCCCGCGCTTCTCAAGCTGGCGGACCGTCGCCGCTAACCGATAGGCGGCAGCGCCGGTCTCCGGTTCAAAGATGCGCGTCGCGACGGCAATGCGGAGACCCACGGTCAGAGGTCGCGGACGACGCCGTCACGAGCCGCCTCGATGATGGCTTCGGCGACACGAAGGGTGTTCAGACCCTCGCGCATGGTCACCGTATTGTCGGCAACTCCGAGAGCTGCATCACGGAACGCCTCCAGTTCGGAGCGCAAAGGCTCGCGCTTGGTGAGCGCCAGCCGGGTGATGTTGCCCTCCGACACTCCCCTGAAGTTGGAGACCGCCTCCCATTCCGTTGTGAAGGTTCCGTTCTCGTAGAACGTGAGGTCAGCCGTGAGGGTGTCGGCGACGAAGGCGCCCTTCTCCCCCGTCACGACGGTGACTCGCTCCTTCATCGGAGAGAGCCAGTTCACCAGGTGACTCGTGATGACGCCGTTCTCGAGCTGACACGATGCCGTGACCATGTCCTCGTGGGGCCGACCGGATCGAGTACCGGTGCGCGCCGATACGGAGACGAACGGGGACTGCGCCAGCCAGGACGTGAGGTCGATATCGTGCGTGCCGAGATCCTTCACCACACCGACGTCGGCGATCCGGGCAGGGAACGGACCCTGGCGTCGCGTGGCGATCTGGTACACCTCGCCGAGGTCGCCCGAGGCGATCCGGCTCCGTAGGGACTGCAGCGCGGGGTTGAAGCGCTCGATGTGCCCGACAGCGCCGACCAGCCCGGCTTCCTCGAATGCCTCGACGAGATTCTGGCCTGCCTGCACGGTGTCCGCGATGGGCTTCTCGACGAGGGTGTGGACGCCTGCGGCTGCGAGTGCCAGACCGACTTCTTCATGGAGGCCGGTGGGAACTGCGCAGACCGCCAGATCGAGACCCTGGCCGATGAGCTCGTCGATGGACCCGCAGAGCGGAAGATCACCGGCAGCTCCGTGCGGATCACCATAGGCATCGGCGACGGCGACGAGCTGCAGACCCTCGACCTCCCGGATGGCCCTGGCATGGTTCCTGCCCATCATGCCCAGGCCGATAAGACCTACCCTCAGATCAGCCATGAGCTAGGCACCGGCCTTCGCGAGGGCGTTGACCGCTGTGACGATCCGGTCGAGGTCCTCCGCGTCGAGCGAGGGATGCACGGGGAGGGAAAGGACCTCGCGGGCGGCAATCTCCGTATTCGGCAGGTCCTCCGTCCGCTGGAAGGAGGGGAGCCGATGATTCGGAATCGGGTAATACACGCCGGAGCCGATGTTGTATTCGTCCTTGAGCGCGGCGGCGAAACCCTCGCGGTCGCCTTCCACCCTGATGGTGTACTGGTGGTAGACATGCACGGCGCCGTCGGCCACGGCCGGCGGGACAATACCCTCGAGGTTTGCCGTGAGGAATGCCGCGTTGGACTGGCGCTGTTCCGTCCAGCCGCCCACCTTGGTCAGCTGCACCCGGCCAATGGCGGCGTGCAGATTCGTCATCCGGGCGTTGAATCCCACCAGTTCGTTCTCGTACTGGCGTTCCATCCCCTGGTTGCGCAGCAGTCGGAGGCGGCGTTCGATCCCCGGATCTCCGGTGGAGACCATTCCGCCCTCGCCGGAGGTCATGTTCTTGGTCGGGTAGAGGGAGAACATGGCGAAGTCGCCGAACGTGCCGACCTGCCGCCCGTCGAAGGACGCTCCGTGTGCCTGCGCGGCGTCTTCGAACAACATGATGCCGCGCTCGTCGGCGAGCTGCCGGTATGCGGAGAGATTGGCCGGGTGCCCGTAAAGGTGCACCGGCATGATGCCCTTGGTCTTCTCGGTGATGAGACTCGTGACGTGGGCGATGTCCAGGCAGTAGTGATCGAGCTCCACGTCCGCGAAAACGGGCGTGGCACCGGTGAGGGCCACGGAGTTGGCGGTCGCCGCGAAGGTGAACGACGGGACGATGACCTCATCCCCCGGCCCTACGCCGGCGGCGAGGAGACCCAGGTGGAGTCCTGCCGTACCGGAATTGACCGCGACCGCACCTCGGCCGTCGAGGAGCACCTCCGAGAACTCTTTCTCGAAGGCAGCTACCTCGGCGCCCTGCGCGAGCATGCCCGAGAGCAGCACGGCGTCGACGGCAGCGCGTTCCTCTTCGCCGACGATCGGTTTCGCTGCGGGAATGAATCCAGTGCTCATGCTTCTACCCCTACCAGTGTCAGTTTTCCGTTCAATTCTTCATACTGCTCGGCCGTCTCGGGACAGACCCAGGCGCCGCCGACGTCGTGCAGAGGGTGGCCGGCCCGGCCGACCCAGCCGATGCGTTTGGCGGGTACACCCGCGACCAGGGCGAAGGGCGGTACGTCCTTCGTGACCACCGCGCCCGCCGCTACGGTGGACCACGCTCCGATGGTGACCGGCGCAACGCAAACGGCGCGCGCCCCGATGGCCGCACCCTTCTCCACCGTCACGCCGACCGGCTCCCAGTCCTCCGAGCTCTTGAGTCCACCGTCGGGCGTGATGGACCGGGGGTAGGTGTCGTTGGTCAGTACCACAGCGGGACCGATGAAGACACCCTCCCCCAGAACCGCCGGTTCGTAGACCAGCGCATAGTTCTGGAGCTTCGAGTTGGCTCCGATACGGACGCCAGTGCCCACGTAGGCCCCCCGCCCGACGATGCAGTTCTCTCCCAGGTGGGCGTCCTCACGGACCTGGGCAAGATGCCAGATCTTCGAACGATGCCCGATGGAGGCGTCAGGCGACACGTCGGCGGTCTCAGCGATGTAGCTCATAGTGCTTCATTTCCTCTCTGCAGCTGCCGGAGCCGCCTGTGAAGCTGCGACGCCGAGGGACGTGCATGGTGGTCAGGCCCGCCCGATGACCCGATAGTCCACATCGGCCCACTTCTCCGGGCTGCTCACGCGGCGCCCGTCGATGAAGGCCCTGATACCCGGCAGATCGGCGGAGGTCAGACCGGCGTACTCCTCGTGATTGGCCTGCACCACGGCTGCGTCGATTGCCTCGCCGAAGTGGTAGGGCGCGAAGCCGAGCTTCTCGAGTTCCTCGTCTGTGTACATCGGGTCGTTCACGACGGCGACGGCGCCGCGCGAGGTCAGGGCATCCACGGCGGCGAAGACACCGGAGAAGGCCGTCTCCTTGACGCCTCCACGGTACGCGGCGCCGAGCACCACGACCTTCGCTCCCGTGAGGTCTCCGTACACGCCCTCGAGGAGGCCGATCGTGTAGTCCGGCATCCCGGCGTTGGCCTCGCGCGCCGCGCGGACCACCGTGGCCGACGGGTCGTTCCACAGGTACAGGCGCGGGTAGACGGGGATGCAGTGCCCGCCGACGGCGATGCCCGGCTGGTGGATGTGGCTGTACGGCTGCGAGTTGGAGGCCTCGATCACCTGATAGATGTCGATGCCGACCGTCGCGGCGTACCGGGCGAACTGGTTGGCCAGCCCGATGTTCACATCGCGATAGGTTGTCTCCGCCAATTTGGCGAGCTCCGAAGCTTCTGCGGACCCCAGATCCCATACGCCGTTCCCGCGCGGCAGGTCCGGCCGGTCATCGAAGTCCAGGACAGCCTCGTAGAAGTCCACCGCACGCTGGGCACCCGCGGGCGACAGACCACCCACGAGCTTCGGGTACTTGCGCAGGTCCTCGAACACGCGACCCGTCAGCACCCGCTCCGGGGAGAACACGAGGTGGAAGTCCTGACCTTCCACGAGTCCGCTGCCGGACTCGAGCGCCGGCTTCCAGCGGTCCCGGGTGGTGCCCACGGGCAGCGTCGTCTCGTAGGAGACCAGGGTGCCGGCGGTGAGGTGCTTCGCAAGCTCGGCAGTGGCGGCGTCCATCCAGCCGAAGTCGGGCTGCGCCTCCGCGTCGACGAAGAGAGGAACCACGAGCACGACGGCGTCGGCGCCCGGAACAGCATCGGCGTAGTCGGTGGTGGCTCGCAGCTTGCCCGCCGGCACCAGCTCCGAGAGCTTCTCCTGGAGGTGGGCCTCGCCGGGGAATGGCTCGCGTGCTTCGTTGACCATTGCCACAACTGCCGCGTTCACGTCCACGCCGATGACCTCATGGCCCTTGGAGGCGAATTGCACCGCCAGCGGCAGCCCGATTTTGCCCAGGGCAATGACAGCAATTTTCACGTGAGAGCACCTTTTCGTCTTCATGTCCCGCTCGACTGCGGCGGTTTATTCCCACACCAGCGTATAGGTACCAGCCCACATCGCCGTTCGCAGTGCCCCCCGCGCGGCGGGTGTCGGTCCGCCACGCGCAGCCGCCGAGCGGGGTTGGACGAGGCGGTATCCACATGCGTAGCCCACACCCACGCTTCCGGAGACCCGGTCCCTAGTCTCGAACCAGCAGGACTGCGTCAGGAGGCTTCATGGATCTTCACATCACCCTCGTGGATGCTCCCCCGGCGGTATTCCCTGCCCGCGAGATCGTCGTCGACACCGATGTGCTGCGCTCCGGCGTCACGCTGGCAGAGCGTCTCGAGGCCGCGGGACACCGCGGCCCCTTCACCGTGGACGGCGTGCCCCTCACAACTCTGTCGCCACTGGCCGGCGCGCTGCCGGACGGCGCGGTGGTCGTGGCAGGCCTCCAGCCCTGTCCTCCCCGATCGGAGCGACTCCCCCACCTCGTCTTCGTGGTCCGATCGGGCCCCGACGCCGGCCAGGTGGTTCCGCTCACGCGCGGCAGCTACACGATCGGTCGCGCGGACAGCGACATCGTCATCGCCGATCCGGCCCTGTCGCGGCGCCAGGCGCTCCTCACGGTGGGCGCGGACACCATCACGCTGGAGGATCTGGGCTCGGCGAACGGCACTGTGGTGGATGACGAGCCCATCACGACGGCGCTGATCACCGTGGCTGCCGTCGTCGCCTTCGGAACGAGTCGGTGCGGCCTCGAACTGGTCGATGGCACGGAGTGGCTCCCCTCCCCTGCCGTCGATGTTCTCGCCCCGATACCCCTCGGCGTCGAGCTCCCGGCCAAACCTTCGCGCATCCTCGTGCTCACCGCCTTCCTGCCGCTCGTCCTCGGCGTCGTCCTGGCCCTGACCACCGGCATGTGGTTCTTCCTCGCCTTCAGCGCCCTGTCCGCCGTGACCGGCATGGTTCCGCTCCTGACCTATCGCCGCAGCTCGAAGGACTTCGCCCGCACCGTGTGCCGTGCCGCCGGGCAGGACCGCGACCGCCGCAGTCGCGCCGTGCCGGATCCGGGACAGACGGCCCTCGACGCCCTGCGCCACAGTGCCGATCCGATACTGCCCGGGAACCGGGAAGAGCCGCGCGCACCGACGCTCGCCCTGCTGCGCCTGGGCCTGGCGGCACAGCCGGCCCGGCTGACCGTCAATCGGGCGGATCAGGGCTTCGTCCCGCCCGTCCTGCCGGAGCTACCCCTCCTCCTGCCGTGCGCAATCCGTGCAGCCGGCGCGGCGCCGAACAGCATGACGGTGACCGGTGAGGCCGACGCCGTCCACGCCCTGTCTCGTGCCCTCCTGCTGCAGCTCGCCCACCCGGCCGCCGATCCTCCGCCGGTCCTCTGCTGGGGTCCACCCTCCGAGGTGCCCCGGCACGCCCGCTTCCTGCCGAACGTCCGGCTCAGCCACGACGTCCGAGTGCTCGCGTCGCTCACGGCCAGCTCGTCCCTCCTCCTCGTCTTCCAGTTCTCGGACGATCTACCCGACATGAGCGCAGCGCCGCACGTCTGCATCATCGACTTCCGCGGGGGCGACGCTGTGACCGACCAGAATCTGTCCACGGACCACGTGCGGCTCTGCTCCGGATCCGCCCGGGCCCGGCTCGGCGGCATCGACCTCGACGTCCGGGTGGATGGCGTCTCCAGCCACGTGTTCGAGCGGACAGCACGTCTGCTCGCCCGCTCGAAGCCACTGGCTCTCGCGCGAGCAAGGCTCACCGCGGGAACAGCGGGCGGGCTTCCCCGCTCGGCCTCCCTGTGGACCGGGGACCTGAGCCCCGGGGCACTGACGGAGACGGCGCGGCCGCACTGGGCACGGGCGGATCCCGGACACCCCGTGGCCCGCCTGGGCCGGGCGGCGAGTGGCGATCTGTTCCTCGATCTCGTCGACGACGGCCCGCACCTCCTGGTCGCCGGGACCACGGGTTCCGGCAAGTCGGAGTTCCTGAGGACCCTCGTCCTGGCCCTGGCGGTGGATCAGCCGCCGGAGCTGCTGACCATGCTGCTGATCGACTACAAGGGAGGCTCAGGGCTGGGGGCCCTGGCCGCTCTGCCGCACTGCGTCGGCAGCCTCACGGATCTCTCCTCCGAATCCACCGCGCGGGCCCTGACCTCGCTCCGGGCGGAACTCCGACGGCGCGAGACACTCTGCGCCGATCACGGTGCCTCCGATCTGGGCGAGCTGCGCCAGGTGGCACCCGCCGCCTGCCCTCCGCGGCTGCTGGTGGTCATCGACGAGTTCAGGATGCTGAGCGAGGATGTCCCCGGCGCTGTGCAGGATCTGCTGAAGATCGCTGCCCTCGGGCGCTCGCTGGGGGTGCACCTCGTGCTGGCCACTCAGCGGGCCCAGGGTGCTGTGACGCCCGACCTCCGGGCCAACATCACCTCGTCCATCCTCCTGCGGGTCCAGACGGCCATGGAGTCCCACGATCTCCTCGGATCGGGCGCGGCAGCCGAGATCGGCGTCGACTTTCCGGGCCGCGCCTATCTGCGCCGGGGAGGGGAGGTACCGGTGGCCTTCCAGGTGGCCTCGTCGTCGTCCAGGCCCCCGGCGTCGACGACGACCGGGTGGCAGGATCTCGCCGCATACGTCACCGGAGAGGACCCTGCAGCGCGCGCGGCGCCCGGGCCTGATCCCGCAGCTCCGGCCGGCGTGCTCGACACGGCGGTGAGGGCCCTCGGTGCTGCCGCGGGCGACTCCCCCACCCTGCAGCTGTCCCGTCCCGTCCTCCCACCGCTGCCGACGCTCCTGCCGGCGGCTGCCGTGTCCGGATATCAGCCCGCGGATCGGCCCGGGCGCTGTCCGCCCGGGGAAGCCGTCCCTCTGGGCGTCGCCGACTTCCCCGACGTACAGACCCAGCGCCTCCTCCTGTGGCATCCGGGAGGCCACTCCCATCTCGCCCTGGTGGGCCTTGGTGGGAGCGGAAGTACGGCGGCCCTCGCGTCCTCGGTGTCACGGCTACCGGTGATCGACCCCGACCTGCACCTGTATCTCCTCGACGGCGACGGGTCCCTGAGTGCTTCCCGCGACTTCGCCCAGATCGGCGCGTACGTGCACTCCCACGAGACCCGCAGGGCCGGCCGGGTCCTCTCCCGGCTGGCATCCCTGCCCCTGCAGGAGCCGGGCTCGCGGCCCCACATCGTCCTCGTGATCACCGGATGGGGTCACTGGAGTACCCGGTTCCGGCAGGGCCGCTCCCTCCAGGCGGAGGAGGATCTGCACACGGTGGCGCGGGACGGCGTCACCCGCGGGGTGAGCATCCTCATCAGCGGCGACCGCGAACTGACGACCGCCCGCTTCTTCGCCCTCCTTCCCAACCGCGTGTATCTACCGCTCGGCGCGCACCAGGAGACCACGCTCACCTGGCCGAAGCTTCCACTGCTCGATGCCGTCGCAGGACGTGGTTTCGTCCAGGGTCCGCTCACGGGTGCCTCCGGTGACGGCGCCTGCCAGCTCATCGCCGACCCGGCCGGACAGGACGCGGTCACCGAGCCGCCCCGGCCGCCCGTGACCGCCCCCTTCCCGGTGCATCCGCTGCCACGCCTGATCCGGCTCGACGAACTCCGCAGAGGCCCCGGCGAACGACGGAGCTGCCCTGCGGGTGCCATCACGGTAGGGGTGCACGGGGACGATCTGGCCACGTTGTCCGTCTCCCTGCTTTCCGGCGAGGTGTACCTGGTGCTGGGTCCACCGGGCTCGGGGCGCTCCACCGTGCTGCGGGTGTTCGCACGATCGCCCGAACACCTCCGCGCCGGGCGCCGCCTCCTGGCTCCACCGCCGGGCACCGGAGCGCCCGAGTACTGGCGGGGTGTGCGGGACCACGGGTGCGGTGAGGTCCCGCCCGAGCGGATCATCGCCTTGGTCGACGACGCCGATAGGCTCCCTGCGGACGTGCAGCAGATCCTGAGCTCCCTCGTGACCGCCGGCGCTGCCGCCGTCCTCTCCGCCGCACCCGGTCCTGCCCTCCTGACCCGGGTTCCCCTGTCCCTGCAGGCCCGGGGATCCGGCCGCGGGATGGTCCTCGCACCGAGGACGCCCGCGGACGGGGACTTCTTCGGACTGCGACCTGAGGTGGAGGGTCCGCCCGCGGCGGGACGCGGCTGGGCCTGCGAGCCGTCCGGGGCCGTCGAGCTGCAGATCGCGTGGCCGGCTGACGCGCCCGACACCGGTCCCCTGCAGACAGCTCCGGTCGGCGCTCCGGCTAGAGCATTTTTCCGGAGCCCACCGGGCGCACCGTGAACTGGACCACGGGTCTTGAGAACAGCGTCACGATGACAGCGGCAGCCGGCACCAGCAGCAGGACACCGAACAGCGGATTGCCCGCCGAGAAGTAGGGGAAGGAGAGGATCACGAGGAACAGCTGGACGACGAGCGCGGGTGAGCGCGGCCAGCGGAATCCGCCGGCCAGTCGGCGTGCGAGAGTGACCAGCCCGGCCCCGAGCAGCACCAGCAGGACGGCCATGAACACCGACCCACCCACAGAGAGGGGATCCGGTCCGAAGATCGTGAGCATGAAGCGGACCGCGAGCAGGACCAGGGCCGCTGCCTGGACCACCAGGACACCGCCGATCAGCAGGACACCGGGCGGCCGGACGGCGGGCTGGGGTGCGGGATCGACGGTCACACCCGAACCCTACCCGACACCGCTGCGGCCCTGAGCGCCCTCGTGGGAGCAGCTCCGCTGTGACCGACCCCTCACCTGTCAAGGCAAAGAGGGCGGGGAAAACACTTGTTTACCCGTTGGGAACATGACAGCCTTAAAAGCAGTTGAGACCCGGGGGCCGAGATCGGCCCCTTTACTATGTGGCCCCTCGTGAATGTTTTCACAAGCAGGACGAGCGAGGCCGAAGGAGAATGTGATCATCATGGATTGGCGAAGTCGCGCAGCATGCCTGGACAAGGATCCGGAGCTGTTCTTCCCCGTCGGTAACACCGGACCGGCGTTGCTGCAGATCGAGGAAGCCAAGAGCGTGTGCCGGCGCTGCCAGGTGCAGGAGACCTGTCTCCAGTGGGCCATCGAGTCCGGTCAGGATGCCGGAGTATGGGGTGGGCTGAGCGAGGACGAGCGTCGTGCGCTCAAGCGCCGCGCCGCCAGGGCACGTCGCGCCTCGTAGGCGCCGGGCGCCAGCACGACACAGAGCAGAGCACGGCCGGTCGCAGGACCGGCGCAGTCGAAGGGCCGCCCGCGGGCGGCCCTTCGGCGTTCCTGCCCCACGGTGATGTTCATGCTCCATCACCGTGGGGCAGGTGGTGGAGTCCCGGACTACTGTGAGCCGTCCAGCGGAAGATCGAGCTCGAGCACCACAGTGGTGCCTCCGCCCGTCCGATTGCTCCAGGTGATCGTGCCGTCGAGCTCGCTCGTGACGAGGGTCCTGACGATCTGCAGGCCGAGGCCCTCGGCATGACCCTCCGGCGGGAGGCCGATGCCGTCGTCGCTGATCGTCACCCGCAGGATCTCCTGGCCGTCGGATTTCGTGCGACGATTCGCGATCAGCCATACGGTGCCGACCCGACCGGAGAGCCCGTGCTCCACCGCGTTCGTCACCAGCTCGTTGATGACCAGCGCCAGCGGTGTCGCCAGATCGCTCGGGAGCTCACCGAAGTCACCGCTGCGCTCCGTCCTGACGGTCTGCGTGGGGGACGCGACCTCGGCGCTGAGGAGGAACTGGCGCCCGATCAGCTCATCGAAATCGACGCGCTGGGCGAGACCCTGCGACAGCGTCTCGTGCACCAGCGCGATGGTCGAGACGCGGCGCATGGCCTGGTCGAGTCCCAGCCTGCCCTCCTCGCTGACCATCCTCCGGGACTGCATGCGTAGCAGTGCCGCCACCGTCTGCAGATTGTTCTTCACCCGGTGGTGGATCTCGCGGATCGTGGCGTCCTTCGAGACCAGTTCCAGCTCGCGGCGGCGCAGCTCGGAGACGTCCCGGCACAGGACGATGGCACCGAACCGCTCCTTCTCGTCACGCAGCGGGATCGCCCTGAGGGACAGGCTCACGCCGTGGGACCCGATCTCGGTCCGCCACGGCATCCGCCCGGTCACCACGAGGGGCAGCGTCTCATCGACCAGCCGGCGGTCCTTGAGCAGCGCCGTCGTGATCTCGGCCAGCGTCCGCCCCTCGAGCGTCTCGACGTCGCCCAGCCGGCGGAACGCGGAGACGCCGTTGGGGCTCGCGTACTGGACGATCCCGTCGACGTCGAGCCGGATCAGTCCGTCCCCCACCCGGGGCGCACCACGGCGCGCACCGGTCGGTGTGGCGAAGTCCGGCCACAGCCCGAGCGTCCCCATGCGCAGGAGGTCGTCAGCGCACTGCCGGTACGTCATCTCGAGCCGCGACGGCATCCTCGACGTCGACAGGTCCAGGTGGGTGGTCACGACGGCGAGGGTGCGCCCGTTACGGACCATCGGGACGGCCTCGACCCGCATCGCGGCCGCGGTGGTGGGGCCCGTGTCGGCGGCACGTCCGATCTTCTGGGACGACCACGCGGCGTCGACGAGGGGCTGGAGGTCGGCGCGGATGCGTTCGCCCACGAAGTCCGTGTGGAAGACCGTGTGCGTGGTCGACGGGCGGGCATGCGCGAGGCTGACGTAGCCGCCGTCGTCCAGCGGGAACCACAGGGCCAGGTCCGCGAACGCGAGATCGGCGACCATCTGCCAGTCCCCCACGAGCAGGTGCAGCCACTCGGCGTCGCCGGGCTCGAAGCCGTCGTACTCGCGGATCGGGTCCGTGAAAATAGCCATGGGGTCTCTCTGTCGCCGGGTTCGGCTGGATGCCGGTGCCCAGTCTTCCACCCCGGCCGGACAGGACCGACCGGGGTGTGCGTCGACCGGCGGACGTCGATCAGCAGATGTTGATCAACGAAGGACGATCAGCGGACGATGGAGCGCAGCAGGCGAAGGGCCACCGAGAGGGACGAGATGTCGTCCTGCTCGAGGAGATTGACCTCGGCGAACATGTTCGAGGCCCGCTGCAGCTGGTCCGCGTTCTGCTCCTGCCAGGCGAGCAGCCGCTCCCCCGCATCGCGGTCCTGCAGATCCTGCGACGCCCGCATCACGGCGACGCAGATGTCCGCCGTGGTCGAGTAGAGGTCGTCGCGCAGCGCCGCCCGTGCGAGCGCCTGCCAGCGGTCCGTCCGCGGGAGCTTCGTGATCCGCTGCAGCAGGTTGTCCACCTCGAAGCGGTCGTACACGGCGTAGTACACCTTCGCGATGTTCTCCACAGGCTCGTCGACCCGCCGGGTGCTGTAGGCGATGTCCAGGAGGGCGAAGGACTCGAACTGCTCGGCCCAGTGCCGGCCGAGCTCCTCCGGCAGTTGCCACTGGGACGCCGTCTCCATGCCCTCGCGGGCCCGCTCGTGGTCACTGCCCTGCAGGTACTCCGAGAGGTGCGTGCGGAACGGCGCGATCAGCGGTTTGAAGGCCGCGACGTCCTCGTCCACCGAGGTGCCCTGCGCCACGTGGTTCACGAACCAGCGCACCCCCCGGTCCAGCAGCCGGCGCAGATCCAGGTAGACGGTGGTCCACCGATCGGTGGGGAAGTCCGCCGGCAGGTCGGAGAGCGCCTCGACGGTCTCGTCCAGCGAGTAGATCTCGCGCAGCGCCACGAACGCGCGGGCGACGACGGACTCGGGCACCGAGGTCTCCTCCATCACCCGGAAGGCGAAGGTGATACCGCCGAGGTTGATGATGTCGTTCGCGACGAGGGTCGAGATGATCTCCCGGCGCAGTGGGTGCGTGTCGAGCTGGTCGTCGAAGCGTTCCACGAGCTGCCGTGGGAAGTACCGCCGCAGGGTCCCCCTGAAGTACGGGTCGTCCGCGAGATCCGAGGCGGTCAGCACCCGGCTGAGCTCGATCTTCGCGTACGCGGCCAGGACGGCGAGTTCGGGCGAGGTGAGGCCCTGGCCGGCGTCGATCCGCTTTCTGAGTTCCGCCGTGGTGGGCAGCGCCTCGAGGGTGCGGTCCAGGTCGGCCTTGTCCTCCAGCCAGTTGATCATGCGCTCGTAGCTGGGGCTGAACTCGATCACCTGACGGCGGTCGTTGAGCAGCAGGATGTTCTGGTCGATGTTGTCCTGCAGCACCAGCTCGGCGACCTCGTCGGTCATCGAGTGCAGGAACTCGGCGCGCTCCTCCGGCTGCAGTCGCCCGGCGCGCACCATCCGGTCGACGAAGATCTTGATGTTGACCTCGTAGTCGGAGCAGTCCACGCCGGCGCTGTTGTCGATCGCGTCGGTGTTCAGGATGACGCCGGAAAGTGCCGCCTCGATACGTCCACGCTGGGTCATCCCCAGATTGCCGCCCTCACCCACGACGCGTGCGCGCAGCTCGCCGCCGTCCACGCGGATGGCGTCATTGGCCCGGTCCCCGACCTGCGCGTGGGTCTCGTCCGAGGCCTTCACGTAGGTGCCGATACCCCCGTTGTAGAGCAGGTCCGCGGGGGCGCGGAGGATGGCCTTGAGCAGTTCCGGCGGGCTCAGCTTCGTGACCGAGGCGTCCAGGCCCAGCGCCTCGCGCACCTCGGCGGACACGGGAATCGACTTCGCCTGCCGTGGGTAGACGCCGCCTCCGGCACTGATCAGCTGTGCGTCGTAGTCCTCCCAGCTCGATCGCGGCAGCTCGAAGAGTCGGCGCCGTTCGGCGAAGGATGCCTCGGCATCCTCGGGGTTCGGATCGAGGAAGATGTGACGGTGGTCGAAGGCCGCGAGCAGACGGATGTGCCGGGAGAGCAGCATCCCGTTGCCGAAGACGTCGCCGCTCATGTCGCCTACGCCGACCACCGTGAAGTCCTGCGTCTGCGTGTCGACGTCGAACTCGCTGAAGTGCCGTTTGACGGACTCCCATGCGCCACGCGCCGTGATGCCCATGGCCTTGTGGTCGTAGCCCACCGAGCCACCGGAGGCGAAGGCGTCACCGAGCCAGAACCCGTACTCCGCCGAGAGCTCGTTGGCGATGTCGGAGAAGGATGCCGTCCCCTTGTCCGCTGCGACCACCAGGTAGGAGTCGTCGTCGTCGTGCCGCACCACGAGCGGCGGGGGCAGGATCGACTCGGTGGTGCCGTTGGTGACCACGTTGTCCGTGATGTCCAGCAGGCCTCTGATGAAGGTGCGGTAGCTCGCCTGGCCCTCGGCCATCCACGCCTGCCGGTCGGCGGCGGGATCCGGGAGCTGCTTCGCGAAGAATCCGCCCTTGGCGCCGGTGGGGACGATCACCGCATTCTTCACGGTCTGCGCCTTGACCAGGCCGAGCACCTCCGTGCGGAAGTCCTCCCGGCGGTCCGACCACCGGAGCCCACCACGGGCCACCTTCCCGAAGCGCAGGTGCACGCCCTCGATCTGCGGCGAATACACCCAGATCTCGAACTTGGGGCGCGGGAAGGGTGCCCCCTCGATACGTTCCGTGGCGAACTTGAAGCTGACGTGCCGCTTGTCCTGGAAGTAGTTCGTGCGCAGGGTCGCCTCGATGAGATTGACGAAGATGCGCAGCACCCTGTCGGCGTCGAGCGTAGGTACCTCCTCGAGCCCCTGCTCGAGTCCCGCGCGGGCGGTCGCGCTCGCCGCATCGCGGTCACCGTCGAGATCGGGGTCGAACCGTGCCATGAACAGGGCGACCAGGCCACGGGTGACGACGGGATTCCTCATGAGCGTGTCGGCGACGAAGTCGTAGGAATTGGCATTGCCGAGCTGGCGGATGTACTTGGCGTAGGCGCGGAGGATCAGCACCTGCCGCCAGCCGAGCTCCTCGCTGAGGACGAGGCGGTCCAGCGGGTCGGACTCGCTGTCTCCGACGACCGCTGCCCCGAACGCCTCCTGCAGCAGGGTGGCCGTCCCGAGTGGTGACACGCCGGCAGGGTATTTCAGCCCGAGGTCGTAGAGGAAGAACGAGCGTCCGTCGGACCGCGTCACCTTGAACGGCCGTTCGTCCAGGACCTCGAGCCCGAGATTGTGGAAGTAGGGCAGGATCCGGGTGAGACTCCTGGCCTCGGTGAAGTACAGCTTCAGCCGCGCGTCCTGGGCGTCGTTCGGCGCTGACCCGGAGGGAACGTAGACCTGGAGTGTCGGGGCCCCCGATTCCGCGGCGGCCAGCTCCTCGAAACGGGCGATGTCCTCGAGGGCGTCCTCCACCTCGTAGGCCACCCGGTAACTGGGAGGGAAGGATTCCGCCCAGAGTGCCGCGAGCGGCTCGGCCGTGTCCTGCTCGAATCGCTGCCGGGCCACCTCCTCGATGCCCTCGGACCAGGAGCGCGCCGCATGGACGAGGCGATCCTCGAGCTGCTCGGCGTCGACGGGGGGCAGCTCGGTGCCGCGCGGCAGGCGAATACGGAAGAACAGGCGGGCCAGGGCCGATTCGCTCAGTCGCGCCTCGAAGTCGATGGAGTCGGCGTGGAAGGCTTCGCGCAGCTCGCCCTCGATCCGCAGCCGCACATTGGTGGTGTACCGGTCGCGCGGCAGGTACACGAGGGCCGACATGAAGCGGCCGTAGATGTCGGGGCGCAGGAACAGTCGCGTACGGCGCCGCTCCTGCAACCGGAGGATCCCGAGGGCGGTGGACACGAGATCCGAGACCTCGATCTGGAAGAGCTCGTCACGCGGATAGGTCTCGAGGATGGAGAGCAGATCCTTGCCCGAGTGGGAGTCCGAGGGGAAGCCACAGCGACGCAGCACCTCCAAGACCTTGTCGCAGACCAGGGGAACGTCCAGGACCGAGCCTGTGTAGGCGCTGGTCGCGAACAGTCCGATGAAGCGCCGCTCGCCGTCGACATTGCCCTGCGCGTCGAAGCTCTTGACCCCGATGTAGTCGAGATACGCCGCGCGATGGACCGTCGATCGGGAATTGGCCTTGGTGATGACGAGGGCCTGACGTTCGCGGGCCTTGGCACGGCCGGCCTCGGTGAGGTGCTGCACGGCCCCGCCGCCCCCTCCGTGCCGGAGCAGTCCCAGACCGCTGCCCTCGCGGACGCGCAGGGCGTCGGTTCCGTGCTCGTCCTTCACGAGGTCGTACTCCTTGTACCCGAGGAAGGTGAAGTTGCCGTCCTCGAGCCAGCGGAGGAGATGCCTCGCCTGCTGCAGGTCGGGGATGTCCCCGCCGCCCACGACATCACCCAGCGACGCCTCGATGGTGGTCACCTTGCCGCGCATGGCAGCCCAGTCCTCGACGGCGGCCCGCACGTCCTCCAGCACCCGGTGCAACCCCTCCCGGACTTCCTCCTTCGCTGCGGCATCTGGCAGGCGCGAGATCTCGACCGACATCCAGGACTCGATGTGCGTGGTGCGACTGTCCGATGACGCGTGGACCGGGAGCGCCGCCGTATCGCCGCTCGAGGCTCCCGCCGTCGACGGCACACGCTCCAGCGACTCCAGCGCGTGCGTAGCTCCGCTGCGCCCGGCAACGAACGTGGGGTGCACCACGAGGCGGATCGCCGCGTGCTGGCGCACGAGTTCGGCGGTGACGGAGTCGACCAGGAAGGGCATGTCGTCGGTGACGATCAGGACGACGCTCGATACGCCCTGGTCCAGGATGTCGATGACGGCAGTGCCTGGTTCGCGGGACTCCGCCAGTGTGCGGTGGGCCAGCGCCCGCTCCCGGAGCTCGGCGGGGTCGTAGGCGAGGGCGTCCTCGCGGGCGAGGTGCTCGAAGTAGTTCCTGACGAATTCCTCCCCTGACGTGTCCGAAATTGACTGATCCGTTAGCCGGGATCCAGACGACATGGGGAGAGCCTCCGTTGTGAAAGGAAAGGCCGCTCCGTTGCGACCTCTTATTCGCGAAGCCTAGCGGGGTTGGAGGGAAACTTCACGTTGCGTGTGCTGCGCCGGGACCGCCGTCGCCGCGCGTCCTTCGGTGGCACATCGGCGAGTTCCGCAATGGCGTGGCGCAGCGGTGAGGCGGGCGCCGTCTCGAGCAGTGCGGTACCCGCCAGGAGCGCCTGGTCCGCCGCTGCGTGGTCGATCGGGAGGAAGGCGGCGATGTCCATGGCCGGGCCGAACCGAGCCCACGCCTCCTGCAGCTGGGTCTCGGGAGACCGGCCCACGGCCGCGACCCTGACCTTGTTGAACACGACGCGGGGCGTGCTCGTGGGCACGATCTCCACGAGCTCCGTCAGGGCCTTCACCATGCGCGGTACCCCGATCGCGTCCGCTCCGCCCACGGCGAGGACGACGTCGGCCACTTCCAGGCAGCGCAGCGTGGCACCGTTGCGTCGCGGGGCGAGCGTGTCGAAGCTCAGTTCCTCGTCCGCCTCGAGGCAGAACCCGCAGTCGATGACTGTCACCTCGGCCAGGGAGCGGGCAGCTTCCAGGACGTGGCCCAGCGCCGCCGGACGCACTTCGGGCCAGCGGTCCGCCCGCGTGATGCCCGTCAGGACCCGCAGGCGACCGCCCTTGATGGCGACACTCACGGCGATCCGGTCGAGCGCGGCGGGCGAGAAGCCGCCCTGGTCGGCGATACGGCAGGCCTGGGCGAGCCCCGCCGATTCGTCGAGCAGACCGAGACAGGCACCGACACTCGCCGCGTAGGTGTCGGCGTCCACCAGCAGGGTCGAGGTCCCCGCTGCCGCCAGTTCCGCCGCCATGTTGATCGCCACCGTCGTCCGTCCGGGGCTCCCCACCGGGCCCCAGACCGCGACCACCCGGCCGTCCCCGGGCGGCCCCGCGGTGTCGACGAGCGTTGCCCGGGCCGGTTGCGGCACGTCGAAGGGGTCGGCGAACGCCAACGACCCACGCGGCGGCGGGTCCTCTGCCTCGAACTGCTCGACGGCCCGCGAGACGGCGTCGGCCAGGGCCGCGGGGGCCACACCCTGATCGACGTACACGACCCCCTCCACGGCCTCCGCGCCCGGCGCCGCCGCATGCTCGGACAGGACGACGACCACGACGCCGGAGAAGTGCAGCCGCGTGATGAGCGAGACCGTCAGCTCCGCGGCGCCGGGCGCGAGGATGACCGCGCGGGCGAGTCCGCTCTGGCAGGCGGCGACGAGTTCGGCCAGATCCTCGCATCGACGCACCACCGTGACCGGACCCCGGAGCTGCTCGAGACCCGGCACGAAGGCACTCGCCACGCCCCCGAGCGTGATGACCGGGATGCTCACGAACCCGCACCGAGATTCAGGACGACGGCGATGCGGGCATCGTTGGACAGTGCGTCGAGCAGATCGGGCATCGCCTCGTCGCCGACGAGCACCTGTACGAGGGTGGAGGAGCTCGCCCCGAGGGCCGATTCCCCGACCGTCAGTTCGGCCACCTCCGCCGCCTCGAGCAACAGGCGGGGCTCCTCGTAGCTGTTCGTGTCCGTCCGCAGGGAGACCCACACGTCGACGCGGTCCCCCGTGCTGGTTCCCGAGGGCAGTGGATCCTCGATCGTCAGCCCGACGGGTTTGCGGTCCAGGGCGTCGGAGCGTCCGAGCGAGGCCGAGGGGATCAGCTCCCCCTCGGAGACGATCCTCGTCACCACCGCCCCGTCCGGAATCTGCTCACCAGCCGACAGGTAGGAACCGGCAGCATCTCCGAGGCGTACCGGTACCGGCACGACGTCGTCGGGCGTCAGTGGAGACCCGACCGCCAGGTCCTGGCGCGCCGAGTACACCTCGGTGGTCGTGTTCTGGCTGTCCAGGAGGGCGACGACGCCCGCGGTAGAGGCCAACACCAGCAGGAGGCCGATGAGCAGGCGCGGGTCCTTCCAGGACGGCTTCCTCAGGCGCGGAGCTTCTCCTGTGGGCTGGGCGATCCGTACGTCGGTGCTCACTCTCGTCCCCCATCGGGTCCGTGGCGCCCGCATCCGGCACCCCTGACCGCCATTGTTGTGCACAGCGGCCCCGATGGGAACGGGTCGCTGCCAAATGATGGTGCGGTGTGGATATCCGCCGGAGTGGATGGATGCGGTGGCAGACTTGTGCTGTGATCGAACCAGCAGGAGGGGTGCCGTAGTGGTCGAGCGACGCTTCCTCACCCTCGCCGATGTGGGCGAGGTCCTCAACATCAGCTCGTCGCAGACCTACGCGCTCGTGCGCTCCGGTGAACTGCCGGCCATCCAGGTGGGCGGGCGTGGCCAGTGGCGTGTCGAGACCCGAGTACTCGAGGACTACATCACGCGGGCCTACGAGAAGACCGCCTCCGGACTTCGGAACGACGACGCCGGTTCGCCCCCGGCCTGAAGCACGTCATGGACCCTCGAGGTCACGGACCCCGGCAGGGTCACGGGGCGCGGCCTGAAGGACGTCACGGGGCGCGGCCTGAAGGACGTCACGGGGCGCGACCTGAAGGACGTCACGGGGCGCGGCCTGAAGGACGTCACGGGGCGCGGCCTGAAGGACGTCACGGGCCCTGAGGGAATGCGGCGGACGCTGCCTCGCGGGTACTCGCCCGGACGCTCATTCCGGGGTGGTCGCCGCATCGAGGGTGTCGATGGAGGCGAAGGGCACCGTCAGGAGATCGCGCATTGCCGTCCCCCTCCTGCCGTCCCCCGGACCGGCGAGACCGAGGTCGAGGAAGTCGGCGCCGACGCGATCGATCACGCCTGTGGTGCGTGCTGCCGGTGCTATCAGCCAGATCGACACCTGCGCCCGGTCCCGTGAGAGCGCTCGGAGCGCGGACCCCAGCCCGAGCCTGGCGCCGACGCCCGTGAGCGGCTGGCCCACGCCCCGGCCCAGCCCGCGGACACTGCTCAGCGACTGCAGCGGCACGATGATCGACCGGCCTTCCACGAGAACGGCGATCCACGCCGAACCGACCGTGGTCAGCAGGCCGGTGAGGGACCGGCCACCGCGGGTGGTGACGCCGAGTGGACGATCGAGGTGTCCGGTCAGGCGCTGGACGAGGGTGAGACGGGACTGCTCGACCCGGGTCCGCTCGCGGATCTCGTTTTCCTGCCCCCGGGTGGCGGCCGATTCCAGCTGCGCCTCCAGATCGTCGAACAGGGCATCCCAGCGCATGACCTCACGATAGGCAGGGCTCATCGACCGGTCAATGACTGCCCACAGGAGATTATCTCGCTGGACAAACCTCATCAAACTGCACCAAACTGTTCCAAAAGAGATCCAATCAGGTACTCCAGGTGGCGATCATGACGAAACAGGCAGATGCAGTACAGGCGGGGCTGATCCTGCTCACCGGAGCAGTGCTGCTGGCGGCAGGACGCGCGCTGGACGGTCCGCGGGCATCCTTCGGCGTCGAGGACGCCCTCGCCATCGGTCTCTCCCTCGCAGGGCTCGGGATCATCGGGGTGTGGATCCTGGCACTGCTGCTCGCGCTCGCGTCCGAGGTGGTGCGGCGGCGGGGCCCCTCGCCGGCCTCCTCCTGGGCTGCACGCTGGACCCCTGCGATGATGCAGCGGCTCGCCGTGGCCCTCCTGGGCCTGACCACCCTCACGGTCCCGGCCGTGGCCCACGCAGCCCCGGTCCCGTCCGGTGCTGCCAGCATCGCCCTCCCCGCGCCGGCGGACCACGGGGGCTCACCTGTCGTCCGGCTGCGGCCCTCGGCCCGGACCGTCCCTGCGCCTGCGGCAGCCGCTGCCGTTGCCGCCGAGAGTTCCGGGCCGATTCCGCCCCCGGCGAAGGCAGGCACTCCCGGGGCCCCCGGTTCGCCGTACTGGACTCCGCAGGACCTTCCCTCACCTGCGCCCGTCACGTCGGGAGCACCGGGACCGACGCCCACGCCGGCGACGCCTGCACCGACGCAGACGCCCACCGGTGAAGCTGCCGCGCCTACCGCGGACCGCGGCTGGGAACCTGCGCCGGTACCGACCGACGGAGGACCCTTGGTCCGTGCGGAGACGCGCCCGCAGGCCGGGCCCGCGGAGATCGTGGTTGCACCGGGTGATTCGCTCTGGTCCATCGTGGCCACTCAGCTCGGCCCCCTGGCGACCGCGGCTGATGTGGCCGCGACCTGGCCCGGCTGGTACCAGGCGAACGCGTCGACCATCGGGCCCGATCCCTGCCTCGTGCTCCCCGGCCAGGTCCTGCGGGCTCCGGCCTAGGACCCTCCCCCGGAGAAGCACACCGCACCAGCGTATGCAGACCCCCTGTGGAAAGGAATCGCCATGTCGATCGTCACCCGGCTCCATGAGGACACCGTCGATGAGCTCGCCGAAGCCAGCGGGGCACCACGCCCGGTGCGGGCGCTGCCCAGGGATCCAGCGCCCATCATCGAGCTACGACCCCGTGCGGGCGGCGCGGAGGGCAGTGCGCCACCGGGGGAGAATGCACCACCGGAGGAGGGACCTGTACGGGCGGACGCTGCCCTGCTTCGAACGGAGCACGGTGCGGATCCCGAGGCGTTCCGACGTGTTGCCCGGATCGCCCGGTCCGTGGCCCAGGGGGCGCTCGAGGTCCTCGCGGGTACCCGGCCGCTGCAGCAGCTGGCACGCTGGCTTGATCCCGAGAACTACGAGAGGCTGCAGCTGCGTACCAATCTGGTGCGCTGCATCACGCAGCCGGTTCCTCGGATCGGGGCGGCGCGTACGAGCACACCGCGGCATGTCCTGATCCGGTCCGTCCGGGTCTGCCAGGTCAGCGGTGGGATCTACGAGGCGTCGGTGGTCGCCTTCGACCAGAAGCGGGTCCGCGCCATCGCCCTCAGGATCGAGCAATGGCGCGGGTCGTGGCGGATCACCGCCCTCGAGATCGGCTGAGCTACTTCTTTCTGGTCTTCTTGCTCCGGGTGGGCACCGGCTGGGCCTTGGTCCGCTCCACATGGACCTCGGCCTCGCCCTGGGCGTTGGGCGCAATGAAGTTCAGCGTGGCCGGCTTCGCCGGAGCATCGAGCCCCGGTGCCTTGATCGACGGGGCCTGAACCAGGCTCCGGCCGTCGGTGACACCGGGCAGGCCCGTGGCGACCGGTGCCGACACCTCGATCTCCATGTTGAAGAGGAACCCGATGCTCTCCTCGCGGATCGCCTCCATCATGGCCTGGAAGAGGATGAAGCCCTCGCGCTGGTACTCGACGAGCGGATCTCGCTGCGCCATGGCGCGCAGCCCGATGCCCTCTTTGAGGTAATCCATCTCGTACAGGTGTTCCTGCCACTTCCGGCCGATGACCGAGAGGACCACGCGTCGCTCCAGCTCGCGCATCGCCTGCTCGCCGAGCGCCTCCTCACGGGCCCGGTAGGCAAGTTTGGCGTCGGAGAGGATCTCCGCGTGCAGGAAGTCGCGCGTCAGCCTGGAGGCACCACCGGCTTCCTCGATGACCTCCGCCGACGTGAGGGTGATCGGGTAGAGCGTCTTCAGATTTGTCCACAGCAGCTCGTAGTCCCAGTCGTCCCCGTGGCCCTGCTCCGTGGCCTCGTCCACCATCGCGGTGATGACGTCCTCGAGGAAGAACCCCACCTTCTCCTGCAGGTCCCCACCCTCGAGGATGCGGCGGCGGTCACCGTAGATGGCCTCACGCTGCCGGTTCAGGACGTCGTCGTACTTGAGGACGTTCTTGCGCTGCTCCGCGTTGCGGCCCTCCACCTGGCCCTGCGCGTTCTCGATGGCCTTGGACACGAGCTTCGACTCGAGCGCGACGTCGTCGGGCATCGTGGAGCTGTTCATGATCCGTTCCGCGCCACCGGAATTGAAGAGCCGCATGAGGTCGTCGGTGAGCGAGAGATAGAACCGGGAGCGACCGGGATCACCCTGGCGGCCCGACCGGCCGCGCAGCTGATTGTCGATGCGGCGCGATTCGTGCCGCTCGGTCCCGAGCACGTACAGTCCGCCGAGCTCGCGGACCTCCAGCTGTTCGGCCTTGACCGCTTCCTTGGCGGCCTCGAGCGCCCCGGGCCATCTCGCCTCGTAGGCCTCGGCGTCGTCGGCCGGGTCCAGTCCCAGCTTCTCGAGGGCGGCGACGGCGTTGAACTCCGCGTTGCCGCCGAGCATGATGTCGGTACCGCGCCCGGCCATGTTGGTGGCGACGGTGATGGCGCCCTTGCGGCCGGCCTGGGCGATGATGGCGGCCTCACGCGCGTTGTTCTTCGCGTTGAGCACCTCGTGCCGCACCCCGGCGCCGGCCAGCTGCTTCGAGAGGTACTCGCTCTTCTCCACGCTGGTGGTACCGACCAGAACCGGCTGGCCGGTCTTGTTGCGCTCGAGGATGTCCTTCACGACCGCCTCGAACTTGGCGACCTCGTTCTTGTAGATCAGATCCGAGAGGTCCTGGCGGATCAGTTCCCGGTTGGTGGGGATGGGGACGACGCCGATCTTGTACGTGGACATGAACTCGGCCGCCTCGGTCTCGGCGGTACCCGTCATGCCGGAGAGCGTGTCGTACAGGCGGAAGTAGTTCTGCAGCGTGATCGTGGCGAGGGTCTGGTTCTCGGCCTTGATGTCCACCCCCTCCTTCGCCTCGATGGCCTGGTGCATTCCCTCGTTGTACCGCCGGCCGGAGAGGATCCGGCCGGTGTGCTCGTCGACGATCATGACTTCCCCGTTGAGCACGACGTAGTCCTTGTCGGCCTTGAAGAGTTCCTTGGCCTTGATCGCGTTGTTGAGGAACCCGATGAGCGGAGTGTTCGCCGACTCGTAGAGATTGTGGATGCCGAGGTAGTCCTCGACCTTCTCGATCCCGTCCTCGAGCACACCCACGGTGCGCTTCTTCTCGTCCACCTCGTAGTCGACGTCGACGGAGAGCTTCTGCACCACCTTGGCGAACTCGTTGTACCAGCGGTTCACGTCGCCCGAGGCCTGCCCGCTGATGATCAGGGGTGTCCTCGCCTCGTCGATGAGGATGGAGTCCACCTCGTCGACGATCGCGAAGTTGTGGCCGCGCTGGACCAGCTCGGTGGAGCTCCACGCCATGTTGTCGCGCAGGTAGTCGAACCCGAACTCGTTGTTCGTCCCGTAGGTGACGTCGGCGGCGTACTGCTCCCGGCGGGTGGCGGGGTCCTGCTTCGACAGGATGCAGCCGCTCGTGAGGCCGAGGAAGCGGAAGACACGCCCCATGAGATCCGACTGGTACTCGGCCAGGTAGTCGTTGACGGTGATCACATGGACGCCCTTGCCGCTGAGGGCATTCAGGTAGGCGGGAGCCGTCGCCACGAGGGTCTTGCCCTCACCGGTCTTCATCTCCGCGATGTTGCCCAGGTGCAGGGCGGCGCCGCCCATGAGCTGGACGTCGAAGTGGCGCAGTCCCAGGGTCCGGCTCGAGGCCTCCCGCACGGCCGCGAACGCCTCGGGGAGCAGCTCCTCCAGCGATGCGCCGTCGGCCAGCCGCTTCCTGAGCCGATCGGTCTCCCCGCGGAGATCGGCGTCGGTCATGTCCCGGAATTCGTCCTCGAGGACATTGATGGCGTCAGCGTAGTTCCGGAGTCTCTTCAGTGTCTTCTTATCGCCGGTCCGAAGTACTCGTTCAAGAAGTGATGGCACTGGTCTCTGCTCCCAATCTGATGCTGCCCAAGATGGCGTGTCTAGTGTACTTCGACGACCGGATCCCCGCGTCGGTTCCCTGCCGGTCCGCGCTGACGAGGATCCCCTACCGACTCAGGCTAGTCTGCCCGCCTCCACGGCAAGCACGCGTGCCAGGTTCCCGCGGTCCTCGACGACGACATCGTCCAGTCCCAGCCAGCGTGCCAGGAGGCGCAGCTCGTCCGCGAGCTCCGCTGCGGTACCGGGCGGCGCTCCGGGCTCCGCATGGGTGCCACGCACGAGCAATCGTCCCGAGGCCCTGTCCGCCTTGAGATCGACGCGGGCGACGATCGCGTCGCCGAGGAGGAAGGGCAGCACGTAGTACCCGTGGACCCGGCGAGCGGCCGGTGTGTAGATCTCGATGCGGTAGTGCACGCCGAACAGGCGGTGCAGGCGGTCGCGATCGAAGACGAGGGAGTCGAACGGACTCAGCAGCGCCCGTCCCCCTGCCCGCCGCGGGCGGACGGCTGCGGGATGCAGGTACCACCGCTCCGGGCCCCGGTCCACGGTGACCGCCTCCAGGGCTCCCGCTGACACGAGGTCGTCGAGAGCCTCACGCGTCGGCCGGACGGGTGTCCGGAAGTAGTCGGCGATCGATCGGGCGGAGGCCACCCCGAGGGCCCCGGCTGCGCGTTCGGCCAGAACGGCCAGGGCCGCGGGCCGCTCGATCTGCAGCGTGGCCAGGGCGGGGTCGGGGAGGACACGGCTGATGGGTGCATAGCGGCGCTCGAACTGTGCGGTGCGGCCTGCGGAACCGAGGATGCCGCGGCCGAAGAGATCCTCGAGCACGCGTTTCGCTGCGGTCCATCGCCAGCCCCACCCGTCGGCGGGCCGCGTGCGGTCGGCGCCGAGACGCCGCTGGATCGCCGAACCGGTCAGCGGGCCGCTGCGGTCGAGGAGTTCGAGGATGGTGGTCTCGAGCATGCCGCGCTGGGCCTCCGGCATACTGCCGGCCCCCATCCAGGTGCGGCGCTGCCAGGCGCGCAGGTGCGGGAAGAGCTCGGGCGGGACGAGGCTGGCCTCGTGGGCCCAGTACTCGACGAGTCGCCTCGGAGCCCGCGCCGACAGCGCATCCAGGAGGGCCGGCTCGTAGGGTCCGAGGCGCGAGAACAGCGGCAGGTAGTGCGAGCGCGTCAGGACGTTGACGCTGTCGAGCTGCAGGACCTGGAGGCGCCGGACCACGGTGTCGATCCTCCGGCGGGTCGGCTCGGCCTCCGGTCGCGGCCGGTGCAGCCCCTGGGCGGCGAGGAGGATACGCCGGGCATGGGCCGTGGTCAGATCGGGCATGGACTCCTGTGCGGGCTGCTGCACGGACGTGCCCCCGCTCTCGGCGCGGGGGCACGTCCGTGGCTGGTTGCTGACCGGGCACCTCGTGCGCCGGGGACGGTCAGGCCGACGCCGCTTCCTCGGCGCGGTAGGCGAGGAGCTGCTCGCGCGACGGCGCGGTCCCGTCCAGTCCCTCGGAGTCGAGCGAGATCACACCGTAGGTCCACCCCTGCCGCCGATAGACCACCGAGGAGGCTCCCGTGGCGGAATCGACGAAGAGGTAGAAGTCGTGGCCCACCAGTTCCATGTTGTCGACGGCATCGTCGAGCGTCATCGGCGTGCCGGAGAAGACCTTCCGGCGGATGAGGACCGGCGAATCACCGGCGGGTACGTCGTCCGGCGAGGCGTAGGGGTCGCCGTCCTGTTGCGACGCGGGCTGGTCCGATTGCGCGGCCCCCGGGGAGTCCTGGTAGATGGGCTGGGCGGGATCCGCGGGTTCGAGTCCGGCGGTCGCCGTCCGTACGGCGACGGGCGTGTGGCGTCCGTGATGGACCTTCCGGCGGTCGCGGGCCCGGCGCAGTCGCTCGAGCAGCTTCGCGTAGGCGAGATCGAAGGCGGCGAACTTGTCCGAGGCCGAGGCTTCCGCACGGACCACCGGTCCCCTGCAGATCACCGTCAGTTCGACGGTCAGTGAGGTGTCCGCCAGGCGTGCGTTGGGTTCCTTGGTGATCTTCGCGTCGACCCGCTGTACCTTGTCGCCGAGCTGCTCGATCTTGTCGATCTTCTCGGTCGCGTACTCACGGAACCGGTCCGATACCGCAAGGTTCCGGCCATTGATCTCAAACTCCATGGTGCCCTCCACATCGTCAAGGTGACACAACGGCGGCCGCGCGCTGTGCAGAGCCGCCGCCGAGGGGTACGTTCCGTCACTGAGTTGTACCCATGCCTCACGGTAGTTCACGCCGATGCTTTATTCACCCATCACCGGGGAGATGTCTGATCGGTATGTCCCGGGGTTCCGCACCGAGGCTACGGCCGGTCTCCCCCGCGGGCGGGGCCGTGGCCGCGATCACGACGGCACCCAGCACCGTGGCGCCGCAGGACACCAGGACACGGTGCACTTCCCCGATGGTCGCTCCGGTGGTCAGGACGTCGTCCACGATGACGCACTCGCGTCCGGACAGCGTGTGCCGGGCCCGTGCTGCGATCCTCATGGAACCGAGCACCTGGGACCTGCGACGACGCCGGCCCAGCCCTTTCTGGCCGCCGGCACCCGGAAGGACCGCCGCGCGGAGCTCCCGGGCGGACGGCATGCCGTGCCGCCGGGCGAGTCGTGCCACGAGCGCCGCCCAGGGGCGATGCCGGACGACGGGTCCGAGCACCGTGTCCACGGGCAGTGAGGCACTGCGCTGCAGGCGCACCAGGAGCAGCATCACGGGGTCGTACCCGCGGCGCCGCCGTGACGAGGCCCGCGTCGGCACGGGGACGAGGAGGACTCCCCTGCCCGCCGCGTCCCCCGATCGGCCGGTAGCTCCGGGGACCGCGGCGTGCAGCGCGCCGGCGAGTGCCGCCGCGACGGCTGCGGCGAGATCCACGTGGCCGTGGTTCTTGTAGGCGAGCAGTACACGGGCGACCACCGGTCCGTAGCGACCCGCCGCAACGACCGGCAGGGGTCCGAAGCCGTGGTCCGCCGGATGCACCTGGTCCGGCTGCAGCCGGACGTCGGGCAGGGACTCGGCTCCTGCCTCCGCGCGGAACGGCCGTGCTGTGGCCCTCCTGAACCGCGTGAGGCACCCGCGGCAGAGGGAGGAGTCCCATGCCCCGCACTGCACGCACGAGGCGGGCAGCACGAGGGTCCCGAAGCCGCGGAGCGCACCCGCGAACCGCTGGTACGGACGCCCGAAGTACACGGCGTCGAGGCGGTGGAACAGGGCCCGGGTACTGGAATCCACGGCTCCAGCAGAGCACGGACGCGCTCCGGCGGTGGACCTGAGCACCGCTATGTGGACGACCTCAGCCGGGGAAGGCGGGGTCGACGACGTCGATGTGCTCGTCGACCCAACTGTTGCCGATGCGCCGGTACAGGGTGTCGCCGGCCTGCGCGTAGAACATCTCCTCGGCGTCCGCTCCCGCGCTGATCCCGAGGACGCCGTCGAGCGTGGCCATCATCTCCTGCTCGCCGTCCAGATGCAGCACCACCGGCTCCACCGTGGCAGTGGCACCGATCGCTGAGGCGACGATGGTGCTCTGCCCCGCCCATTTGGCTGTGTCGACGTCGACCGCCGTGGGAATGGACAGCGGGGACGCCAAAGTCTGGGGTACGCCCTCGGGGGACCGCGTGATCCCACTCAGGACCACTTCTGCCGCACCACCGCGATCGGTGACGACCAGGGCGCGGGCTCCGTCCCGCGAGACGCGCAGGTCCAGGACCTTCTGGTCCCCGAGCCAGCTCGCCGTCAGCACGGCAGCGTCCCGCTCCGCACCACCGGGCGGCACGGCGAGAACCTCGCTGCGCCCACCGACGGAGCGCGCCGACCAGACCCAGTTCTCGGTGTCGAAGGACGGCTGGGTCAGTGCCGTGCCCACGGCGATCCTGCGTGCCTCGCTGCCCGGCGCCGCGACGTACAGTGCCTTGCGCGCTGCGTCCACGAAGGCATAGGCGCTGCCCGAGACGGAGGCCGCCGGGTCGCGCGGCCCGAGCTCGGCCACGGACGGCAGGCCCTCGATGGGAGTGGCCTGGCCGTTGCGCACGGAGACCAGTTCGTCGCCGGAGACCGCCACCTGCTCACCGCCCACGTCGGGGGAGAGTTCTGGCACCACGAGGTCCGGGGACGGCGGACCCAGCTCGATGGGCTGGTCCGTGGTCATCTCCACCGAGGTGACGTCGTTCAGGCCCAGCAGATTGACCTGCAACTGCTGGTTCATCTGCTGCAGACTCAGATTCGTGGCGTTCTCGAGGACCTGCGAGGACAGTTCCACCGTCGCGGTCCCCGAGGTGATCGGCACCGAGTCCCGGGCGAGATTCACCCCTTCCGGGAAGGCGCTCGTGACGGAGCCCTGGAGGTAGGGCACCGGACCTGCCAGCATGGCCCCGACCACCCGGGCCGTCACCCCGGTGCGACGGACGAACCAGCGTGCGTCGGGCACCCAGTACCGGTAGGTGCTGCTGTAGAAGTAGAGATTGTGGGAGAGCAGGATATCCCGAGCGCTGCTCTGGGCGAGCATGATGCCGTCGGGGATCTCGTCGATCCGCCACTGGCCGTCCACCTGCACCAGGCGCACGTCCATGGTCTCCGTCGCCGGCACCACACTGTTGGTCCGCACACCCGCGGCATCGATGATTCCCGTGGTCTCGAGCTGGATCTGGTAGGCGCCCTCGGCCTCGCGCGCTTCCACCCGTGGATCGGAGCGGAAGAGCACGATCCGCTCCTCCGGTGTCCAGGTGTCCTGCAGCTCCGGTGTCAGGTACTGGCGGGCCACACTGTAGCCGTCGCTCGTGCCGGTTCCAGCGGTGATGAAGTCGACGAGGATGCGCGCGGGGCTCGCGTCGACCGCCGGGCCCCGGGGATCGAAGACCGCCGCCACCCCGCCGGTCTCGCCGTCGGAGGCGGAGATGACCCCCACCGGGCCGTCCGTCGGGATCGCCGTGCAGGCGGGCAGGAGCAGGCACAGGATGAGCAGCGCCGTCAGGAGGCCGACCGGGCGTGCGGTGGCGCGGCGTGGCATGCCGGTCGCCGACGTCGTCCTAGGGTGTCTCACGGCGCTGCCCCACCTCCTGTGCCTCCTGGATCCGCCCGTCAGCGCCGGCCTGCCGGGAGTCGTCAGCCGCTGACCTGCTGATCCCGACTGCCCCTGCGGACGCAGCGACGGAGATCGGCGCGGGCGGGAGCGCCACCGGCGAGGACGCCAGGTCGATGTCCTGGTGGCGTGGCAGGGTGAGCCGGAAGCACGACCCCTGCCCGGGCTCCCCCCAGGCCTGCAGCCACGCCCGGTGGAGGCGGGCGTCCTCGGTCGCGATGGACAGACCGAGCCCGCTGCCCCCCGTGGTCCTGGCCCGGGCCGCGTCGGCCCGCCAGAAGCGGTCGAACACGCGTGAGGCCTGGTCCTCCGTCATGCCGATGCCGTGATCACGGACCGCTACCGCGACAGCCTCCGGGCTGCAGGCGATGTGGATGTCGACCGGTTCTCCCTCCCCGTGCTCGAGTGCGTTGACGATGAGATTGCGCAGGATCCTGTCGATCCGCCGCGCATCCGCGTCGACGATACAGCTCGCTTCGGTCGAGATGATGCTCACCTCCGAACCGAGCCGCTCGGAGAGCGGCCAGGCGCCGTCGATCGCGTGCTGCACCAGCTGCACGATATCCACCGATTCGGCCTCCAGCGTCGCCGCGCCGGCGTCGAAGCGGGAGATCTCGAGGAGATCGGCGAGCAGGGCCTGGAAGCGCTCCACCTGGTCGAACAGGATCTCGGCGGATCTCCGGTTGATCGGGTCGAAATCCTCACGGGCGTCGTGCAGCACCTCGGCGGCCATGCGCACGGTGGTCAGCGGGGTACGAAGTTCGTGTGAGACGTCCGAGACGAAGCGCTGCTGCATCTGCGACAGCTGGGCCAACTGGTTGATCTGGTCCTGCAGACTGCCGGCCATGTGGTTGAACGAGACCCCGAGGCGCGCCACCTCGTCCTCCCCGCTGACCTCCATGCGCTCCTGCAACTGACCTGCTGCGAGCTTCTCGGACACGGCAGCGGCATGGCTGACGGGTCGGACGACGCTGCGGGTGACGTACCAGGCGATCGCACCGATCATGACCAGGAGGATGAGACCCGAGATCGCCAGGACGCGCTGGATGTAGTTCAGCGTGTCCTGCATGGTGGAGAGATCGTAGAAGACGTAGAGCGCGTAGGGCGTCTGCTCCGGCGGGAGAGTCACCCGGGTACCGAAGGCGACTCCAGGGGCTTCGACCTCACCGCTCTTGGTCACCGGGATCACGATCGGGGACCAGTAGATGTCCTCGCCGTCCGCAATGGCCGCCTGGAGGTCCTGGGGCAGCATGCGCGCCGTCGCACCCTTCTGACTCGACGTGGTGGGGATGACGATCTCCTCACCGGAGATGGGGGCCAGGATGGCCTCACGCGGCGAGTCGGTGTCGTTCCCGGCCAGGGCGGTGACCGAGTCGAGCACCAGGCGGCTGATCGTGTCCCGATCGGTCGCCGGGGAATCCCGGAAGACCGCCTTGTACCGGGTGAGCTCGCTGGTCGCTTCGGCGCTGAACTGATCGAAACGCTGGTCGTAGAGCGCACCGGCGATCTGTGTGGAGAGGAAACCGCCCACCGCGACGGACGACGCCGAGGTCAGCAGCATCGTCGCCACCACGGTTCGGAACTGCAGCGAACGCCTCCAGTGCGCCGCGATCCTCCGCAGCGCTCCACGGAGGCGTGCCGCGACCCGCTGACCACGGCCCGTTGCCGGGTCAGCGCCGGCAGACACCTCTGGAGCTGACGAACCGCGGGGCGGGACCACCTCCGGCGCTGACGAACCGCGGGGCGGGACCGGAGCGCCGTCCGCGCCCGCCAGGTCAGGCCTGACCGGCTCGGTAGCCGACACCACGCACCGTCAGGACGATCTCGGGCGCCTCCGGATCACGCTCGATCTTCGACCGCAGCCGTTGCACGTGCACGTTGACCAGCCGGGTGTCGGCGGCATGCCGATAACCCCAGACCTGCTCGAGGAGCAGCTCCCGGGTGAAGACCTGCCAGGGCTTCCGGGCCAGGGCCACCAGCAGATCGAACTCGAGGGGCGTGAGTGACACGCGTTCTCCGGCACGGGTGACCTCGTGGCCCGCGACATCGATGGAGACATCCTTGATCCGCACGGTCTCGGGAGCCTTCGACTCGGCGGGTCGAAGCCGGGCGCGTACGCGGGCGACGAGTTCGGCCGGTTTGAAGGGCTTGGGCACGTAGTCGTCGGCGCCGGACTCGAGCCCGCGGACGACGTCGGAGGTGTCCGACTTGGCGGTCAGCATCACGATGGGGACGTCCGACTCGGCACGGATCTGGCGGCAGACCTCGATCCCGTCGATGCCGGGAAGCATGAGATCCAGCAGCACGATGTCCGGATTGCTCGCACGGAAGACCCCGAGTGCAGCCTCGCCGTCCGCGCAGAACACGGGATCGAAGCCGTCGTTGCGGAGAACGATGCCGATCATCTCGGACAGGGCTTCGTCGTCATCGACGACCAGGATGCGCGCCTTCATGCCTCAATAGTGTCGTACGGGGCCCGCAAAGTCCCAACAGCGCCGCCGGGCGCCAGACAGGACATGGTGTCCGCACGTTCATCCGGCGCCGCGGAGGGGTGCGGTGCCTATGATGCAGGGAGGGATGCGAGCCGTGCTTCCCGGACGATCGACCGAAGGAACACCATGAGTGATCCGGACAGCCAGCCGGGCAAGAGACCGGACTCCGACCCGAGTGGAGCCCGCAGCGGCGGGTGGACCGGCGCGGACGGCGACGGACGGACCGCGTCGCCGTGGCAGCCTCCCGGACAGCCTCCGGCCCAGGGCTGGAACGAGCAGTACGGGGCGCGCGGCGACGGACCGGTGTCCGGGTCCCCGGGGCAGTACCGCCCTCCGGCCCCGATGTATCGGGCACCCCCGAAGCCGGGTGTCATCCCGCTCCGCCCGCTGGGCCTCGGCGAGATACTGGACGGAGCATTCCAGGCCTGCCGCAGGAATCCCCTCGCCACCTTCGGGATCGCGATCCTCCTGCAGGCCGTCGTCGCCGTGGTGGTCGTCCTCCTGTTCGGCAATCTCGCCTCCTCCCTGGCGGTGTTCGAAGCGGCCGATCCCGGCACGGAGAGCATGATCGGAGCCCTGGCCGGCCTGGGCGTCTTCGCCTCGGTGTCGGGAATCGTCTCCGCCGTGGCACTGCTGCTCCTGCAGGGCATCCTCGTCATCCCGATCGCCCGCTCCGTGATCAATCAGGAGACCTCCTTCGGCCAGGCCTGGCGCCTTGCCGGGCCCCGCCTGCTGCCGCTGCTCGGCTTCGGGCTCCTCGCGTTCGCCGCCACCGTCCTCGGTGTGGTGCTGATCGTAGGGATCTCCGCCCTCGCCATCGCCGGCCTCGGCACGTATTCGGCGCTGCTGATCGTGCCCCTCGCGCTCGGCGCCGTCGTGGTGCTCATCTGGGCCAGCATCAAGCTCGTGGTCGCCCCCGCTGCGCTGATGCTCGAAGGCACCGGGCCGTGGACCTCGATCAAACGTTCGTGGGTGCTGACCCACGGCAACTGGTGGCGTACCTTCGGCATCGTGCTGCTGACCAGCGTGATCGTCTCCGTGATCAGCTCCGTCATCGCCGCTCCGCTCACCTTCGCCGTGACCCTGGTGATCGGTTTCGGCTCGAATTCCTCCGCCGCGCCGGACGCCCTCGAGTCGCTCCCCGTCCTGGCCGCCACCCAGGCCATCACTGCCCTGTTCACTGCCGTCGGCTATGCGTTCCAGGCCGGAGTCACGGCACTGCTCTATGTGGATCTGCGGATTCGGCGGGAGGGTTTCGACGTCGTCCTGATGCGCGAGCACGAGAACGCCGGCACCACGACGACGGATGTCATCCCGGGCGGCACAACCTCCTTCGGTCATCGAGGCGGGTCCGCCTGATGCCCGCGGCGGCGGAAGCGCGCACTGCCGGACAGCCCGGCCCGTGATCCTCGGCGCCCTCGTGCCCGACGCCGATGAGGCACGCCGGCTCCTCGACGAGGAACTCTCCAAGCACATCTATGTCGAGGCCCGTCCGAATCTCGCGGAACGGATCGTCGGGGATCTCCTGCGCGCCATCGGCAGGCTCCTCGATGGCCTGGGAGCGTTCGGGCCGGGGCCCGGAACGGTCGTCCTCCTGCTCGGGGCAGGGATCGTCGTCGTCCTCGCCGTGATCCTCAGCAGACCGCGCGCGAATGCGCGGGGTACCCGACCGGAGCCGGGAGTCTTCACCGGTGACGTGCGGCGCTCGGCCGCCGAGCATCGGAGCCGAGCCGCCGCCCGCGCTGCTGACCGGCAGTGGAACGAGGCGATCGCCGAACTGCTCCGCGCGATCATCCGCTCGGCGGAGGAGCGCGTCCTCGTGGACGAGCAGCCGGGCCGGACGGCGTCGGAGGCGGCCGTGCAGCTCGGCGGGGTCTTCCCCGCCCTGGCCGCGGACGTCTCCTGGCTCGCCGAGCTGTTCAACGAGACCCATTACGGGCGAGGGACCGCGTCCGACCACCAGTACCGGCGGGCAGCGGAGGTGGACGCCCGGCTGTCCGCCCTCCGCCCCGCGCGCGGGCCGGCCGCCGAGAGCCCGGCGGCACCGCGATGAGCGTCCGCACGCGGCGGCCCGGCGGCACCGCGATGAGCGTCCGCACGCGGCGGCCCGGCGCGTCGGCGGTCGCGGCGTCCGTGGACGATGCCGGCGGACCCGAGGCCATGGGCGACGGCGGCAGCGCCGGGGCGACAGCGCGGCACCGGGTCCGGCGCGCACGTCCCCTCGTGGTGGGCGCCGCCGCCCTGGCGGTCATTGTGCTGATCACCCTCCTTTCCGGCACCGGGGAGGAAGGTGCACCGCTCTCCCCGGAGAATCCCGGCCCCGAGGGTGCGCGGGGCGTGGCGCAGGTCCTCGCGGACGAGGGCGTCGATGTGCAGCGCCCCGGATCCTTCGATGAGGCCCTGGCGCTCCTCGACGCCGGACCGGCCACGCTGTTCCTCAACGACGCCCGGCAGTACCTCAGCGCAACGCAGGTCGCCACCCTGACCGCTGCTGCGGACCGCTCGGTACTGGCCACGCCCGGAGCCCGGCAGCTCACCGCACTCGAGGAGGACATCGAGCTCGTCGGACCCCTGCCCTTCGACCCGGGCAACGACACTCCCCCGCCGGAGGCGGCCTGCACCGACTCCCGCGCGAGCGCTGCCGGGACGATCACCGCCACCGGTTCGCTCTACTCCGGGCCCGTCGAGTGCTTCCCGTCCGCGGCGGACGACGGGACCGGAGGGCTGTACGTCACGAGCACCGAGGGCTCCGTGGGGGTCCTCGGTGCGCCGGCCGTCCTCGCGAACCGATCGATCACGGCCGATGGCAACGCCGCCCTGGCACTCCAGCTCCTGGGGTTCTCGCCTGCGCTCGTCTGGTTCGAGCCGACCGGGGCCGACGTCGTCGCGGTCGGCGAAGGCATCGACCCGCTGACCCTGCTCCCGCCCTGGGTCGACGTCCTGCTCGTCTGGCTCCTCGTCTGCGCCGTTCTCGCCATGCTCTGGCGGGGCCGGCGGATGGGACCGCTCGCCACAGAGCCCCTGCCCGTCCTCGTGCGCGCCGCTGAGACGGCGGAGGGGCGTGCGCGCCTGTACCAGGACGCGCGCTCCGTGGAGCACGCGGCCGCCACACTCAGATCCGGCACGCTCACCCGCCTGGCCCGACGCCTCCGGGTGGACCGCTCCGCCCCGGCGTCCGAGATCATAGCTGCCGCCGCCCACAGGAGTGGGCGCCCGCGGGACGAGCTCGAGGCACGCCTGCTGCACAGCCCCACCACGAACCGCGAGCTCGTGCCCTGGTCGCAGGGACTGCTCGACCTCGAGAAGGAGATCACCCCGCCATGACCCATCCCGACCAGATGCAGGAGGTCGCCGATCACGCGTGCACCGACAGCGAGTCGGCGCGGGCCGCGCTCCTGCGCGTCCGCACGGAGGTCGGCAAGTCGATCGTGGGCCAGGACCCGGCAGTGACCGGTCTGCTCATCGGTCTGCTCGCCGACGGCCACGTTCTGCTCGAGGGCGTACCGGGCGTCGCCAAGACCCTGCTCGTGCGGACCCTCGCCACGGCGCTGGACCTGGACACCAGGCGGGTTCAGTTCACCCCGGACCTCATGCCAGGGGACATCACCGGTTCCCTCGTCTACGAAGCGAGGACCTCCGAGTTCAGCTTCCGGGAGGGCCCCGTGTTCACCAACATCCTGCTCGCCGACGAGATCAACCGCACGCCCCCGAAGACCCAGGCAGCACTGCTCGAGGCGATGGAGGAGCGGCAGGTCTCGGTGGACGGCATCTCCCGCCCGCTGCCCGCGCCGTTCATCGTGGCGGCCACACAGAACCCCGTCGAGTACGAGGGCACCTACCCCCTGCCCGAGGCCCAGCTCGACCGCTTCCTGCTCAAGCTGACGCTCCCGCTACCGGAGCGCGACGACGAGATCGAGGTGATCCGCCGCCACAGCGTCGGCTTCGACCCCCGGGATCTCCATGGCGCGGGCGTCCGGGCCGTCGCGGACGCCTCGGACATCGGGCGCGCACGGGCGGCGGTGGCGCGCGTCTCCGTCGCTCCCGAGGTGCTCGCCTACATCGTGGACCTCGTGCGCGCCACCCGGGTCTCGCCGTCGTTCCAGCTCGGAGTCTCCCCGCGCGGTGCCACGGCCCTGCTGAACACCGCGCGGGCCTGGGCGTGGCTCTCCGGGCGGTCCTTCGTCACGCCCGACGACGTCAAGGCCCTCACCCTGCCCGCCCTGCGGCACCGGGTGGCACTGCGCCCCGAGGCGCAGATGGACGGGGTCGACGTCGACGACGTGCTCGGCACCATCCTCAGCACGGTCGCCGTCCCGCGGTAGCTTCGCCCGTCCCCCGACCCGCCCACCGCACCCGAAAGGAGCCCTCCGTGGTCATCACCGGACGCCTCGTGCTGCTGGCACTGCTCGGCGTCGTGCCCGTGATCGTGTACCCGGGCATCACTTCGATCCTGCTGTGGGCGCTGCTGCTGACCGTGCTGGCAATCCTCGACCTGGCTCTCGCGGCCGTCCCGCGCCGCCTCGGCATCACCCGCACACTGCCCGACGGCGTGCGGCTGGGCGAGGAGTGCGACAGCGCCCTCGTACTCCGGAACGACACCCAGCGGCGGATGCGGGCTACCTTCCGCGAGGCCTGGCAGCCCTCGGCCGGAGCTCGGAATCCCGAGCAGAGCGTCGACCTGCCCCGGGGTGAGGCACGCCGGAGGACCGTCCGCCTGCGTCCCGTGCGCCGGGGCATCCTGCGGGTCGACACCGTCACCGTCCGCAGCGCCGGACCCCTCGGTCTGGCCGCCCGGCAGATCACCGTGCCTGCTCCGGGCGTGCTCCGGGTGCTCCCTGCCTTCCACTCCAAACGGCACCTCCCCTCGAAGCTCCGCAAGCTGCGAGAGCTCGACGGCCGCTCCGCCGTCCAGCTCAGGGGAGCAGGCACCGAGTTCGACTCCCTGCGCGACTACGTCCGCGGAGACGACGTCCGCTCGATCGACTGGCGCGCTACGGCCAGGCGCCGTGACACGGTGGTGCGCACCTGGCGGCCCGAGCGGGACCGGCGCGTCGTCGTCGTGCTCGACATGTCCCGCACCTCAGCGGGGCGCATCCTCGACGAGCCGCGGCTGGACACCGGGATCGAGGCGGCGCTGCTGCTCTCCGTCCTGGCCGAGCGCGGCGGCGACAAGGTGCATTTCCTCGCGTTCGACCGCAGGCTCCGGGCTCGCGTCGACTCCACGGCCCGGGGCAATCTGCTGCGCTCCCTCGTCACCGCCATGGCGCCCCTGGAGCCCGAACTGATCGAGGCCGACTGGTCGCGGGTGCCCGCCGAGGTGCGGGCCGCCTCCCCGCACAGATCGCTCGTGGTGCTGCTGACATCCCTCGACTCCGGGTCCGTGGAGGAGGGACTGCTACCCGCCCTTCCGGGCCTGACCGAGCGCCACGTCGTCGTGGTCGCCTCCGTGCGCGATCCGCGGCTCGAGGAACTGCGGGCCGATCGGTCGACGGCGTCCGCCACCTTCCGGGCGGCGGCCGCGGAACGCGCCCTGCTGGACCGGGCCGCTGTGGCGCAGCAGCTCCGTTTGCTCGGCGCCGAGGTTGTGGACGCCGAACCCGCCGAGCTGCCGCCGCGCCTCGCCGACACCTACATCCGGCTCAAGGCCGCGGGACGCCTGTGACGGGCTTCGACTACTCCTCCACAGCTGTCCGCCCCCTCTGCACGGGACTCCCGCCCGAGGTACTGGACGCACTCGAGCTCGCTCTCGGAGGCCCGCCCGACTCCGTGCAGTCCGCAGGAGGAGGCTTCACCCCCGGCTTCGCCGCGACGTTTCGCCGCGGAAGCCGGGCGATCTTCGTGAAGGCGGCCAGTTCCGCAAATGCCTTCCCCTATTCCGCCTACGCGCGCGAGGCCTCGGTTCTCGCCGGCCTCCCGGAAGGGTTGCGGGGACTTCCGCCGCTCCTGGCCGACGGATCGATGCTTGACGGATTGCTGGACGACGACGCCGTGTCCGGCATCTTCGCCCGCTGCGCAAGGGGTGAGCGGATCGCCTTCCTGCCTCCCCTGCCATCGCGGCGCTGGCTCGAACTGCAGTCACTGGTGGAACAGGCTCCGGTGGTCCTCGCAGGATCGAGCGTGCTGCACAACGACCTTCGTCCCGACAACATCATCCTCGCGAGCGGGTCCGGACGTGCCTGGGTCTGCGACTGGAACCATCTCACCAAGGGCCCCGCCTGGGCGGACTGGGTGGGCCTGCTGCCCTATGCGCGGCAGGGCGGGCTCGACGCCGACACCTTGCTCCGCGATTCCGCCCTGTCAGGAGGGGTGCCGAACGACGCCGTCGACAGCTGGCTCGCCGTGCTCGCCGCGTACATGGTGGTCACCGGCAGCTCCCCGGAGGTCCCTACCAGTCCGCACCTGCGGGCCCACGGGCGGTTCACGGCCCGCATCATGGTTGACTGGGTGTCCGAGCGACGGAAGTGGGCGGCATGATCTCGATCTACCAGGAAGCGATGGGACGCGGGTTCGGCAGGCTCCAGCCGGAGCTGCGCGAGTACTTCGGCCTCCATGCCGAGAGTGGCCTCGCGGGATTCGGGCGAGGGGTGTTCGACGTCGCCGGCTGCACCGCGTGGTTCGCGCGACCCGCCTTCCGGCTCACGGCCCTCGAGAACGCCTTCTTCCCCGAGTACAACAGTGACGTCCCCTTCACCATCAGGAACTACCCGCACCTGGACCCTTTCGGCCGCCCCTCGCTCACCGCACGGCGCGAGCTCGACTTCGGGACGGCCCTGCGCATCTTCGAGGACACCACCTCCCTGCAGGACGGTGTGCTGACCGATTACGTGGGCCGGCACCGCCGCATGGCCACCCTGCTCACGTGCACTGCCACCCGTGAGGGGCGCATCCGGATGGTCTCCTCACAGACCCGTATCTTCGCCGGACTCCGCCTGCCACTGCCCGACGTCGTCGGTGCGCTGGCCTACGTGGAGCAGTGGTGGGACGACGCCACGGGACTCTTCAGGATCACCACCCGCGTGGTCCATCGGCAGCTCGGCACCCTCCTCGTCTACGCCGGGAGCTTCGACTACACGCTCGAGGAGTTCGACGGCGTCCTGCCCGAGGGCGCCCGCCCGGACCGCTGGGAAGCCCGCGTCTGAACCCCGCCGCCGCGTAGGCCTCAGCCCTCGGACCGGACCTGGTCCAGGGCGTCGGCGGTCTGGACCAGTCTGGTGAGCATCCGGACAGCGTCCGCGGGTGAGCGCCCGGCCAGCCCGCGACGCGTGGTGACGGTCAGGGCGGACAGCGCCGCGACGGGCAGGCCCACGCGGTTCCAGGCCGCGCGTACCGGTTCCACCAGCGAACTGACCTGCGGGACCGGGTGCTGCGGATCGAGGAGGGCGAGCCAGACGTGGCGCCCGCTCTCCACGTCCTCGGCCAGGGACTCCCACTGCCGGTCGGATACTACCGACAACTCGAGGACGAGCGCCTCCGCTGCACTCGAGCGGGCGGCCTCGAACGCTACATCGCCCCGCCCCGGCGCCACGACGGTGCCGCTCGCCCCGGCAGCGAGCACGGAGGCCGTCACGAGATCCCAGGCCTCCGTGGCCTCGCGGCGATCGATCGCCCGAAGGGTCCGGTAGCCACTGGCGGTCGGGATGCTCCCGGTGAGGACGGCTTCCGCGGCCGGCTCGTCGAGCTGGACCCGTATCCCTGCACCGCGCGCCACGGCGGCCACGCGCCGTACCAGTTCCGCTGCCCCGGCAGCGAGCGACGCATACAGCTCCCGCCGGGCGCCGTGATCGAGGAGCACACGTTCACCGCCGTGCAGATGGACGCCGGCCGCCAGCGAGAGCGGGCCCTGCAGCGTCAGGACCAGGCGCGACGCCGGTCGCTCCTCCGCCCCTGCGATGTCACCGAGGGCGTTGAAATCCGAGGAGAGGGCTGATTCGGCACGCCGCTGGTCCTTCCCGGGCCGCTGGGTGAGGCGCCACCCGTGCGGCTGGAGGTCGAACGGCAGCTCGACCAGCACGCCGAGCGTGCGTCCGGTGGCGTCGCTGCCCGGTCCGCGGGCCGGGAGGGCTGGAAGAAACGGAGCGTTGACGCCCCCGAGCTCGCCGCGGATAGCCCGATTCGCCTCGATCGGATCCACTCCGGGCCAGTCGCCGGCCCCGGTGGCCCTCACCCGTGGTTCCGCGGCGTCGAGGCTGTGTTCCCTGCCGTCGTCAAGCACGCTCGTCGCGCCCCTCCGCCGTGTCCTGCGACAGGGGATGTCCGTCGGCCGACGAGGGTCTCCGGCTTTCGGAGATGGCCTGATGGTGCTGGATCACCTCGGAGATGATGAAGTTGAGGAACTTCTCGGCGAAGGCGGGATCGAGCTGGGCCTCCTCGGCGAGCATCCTGAGCCGGGCGATCTGCGCCGCCTCCCGCTGCGGATCACCCGCCGGCAGATCGTGCTCGGCCTTCAGGTGCCCCACGCGCTGCGTCGCCTTGAATCGCTCGGCCAGGAGATAGACGAGGGTCGCGTCGATATTGTCGATCGAGCTCCTCACCGACAGCAGCTCGGCCATCACGTCGGGAGCGACGTCCCCTGCTAACGAAGATGCTGCCGGGTCGAAAGCACTGCGTGGATGCGTCATGCCACCAGTCAAGCAGACACCGTCGACGGGCTGTGCACTACCCCTGCAGTGCGGCCGGCTCGGGACGCAGCGCCGACCGCGCCGAATCGATGGTGGCCTGCCCGAGGACACGCGTGCCCTGGTAGAGCACCACCGTCTGCCCGGGCGCCACACCGCGCATCGGCTCCACGAGCCGCACCACGAGCTGCTGCGCGCCCTCGTCGTCCCGCTCCACCCGCGCCCGGGCGTCCACAGGATCGCCGTGCGCCCGTACCTGGGCCATGCAGTCGAACTCCTCGCCCGAGCGCGCCTCGTCGATGGGCAGGCCCGCCCAGGAGACCTTGATGCCTCGCATCTCGTCGATGGCGAGCAGATGCTCCGGGCCCACCACCACCTCGTTCTGCTTCGGGCGGATCTCGAGCACGAAGCGTGGCTTGCCGTCCGCTGCGGGCGTACCGAGCTTGAGCCCCCGGCGCTGCCCCACGGTGAAGGCGTTCGCGCCTGGATGGCTGCCGATGCGCTCGCCGTCGACGTCGAGGATGTCACCCTCCGTCAGCTCGATGCGCTCCTCGAGCCAGCCGCGCGTGTCGCCGTCGGGAATGAAGCAGATGTCGTGGCTGTCGGGCTTGTTCGCGACCGAGAGCCCGCGACGTTCGGCCTCCGCGCGGACCTCCGCCTTCGACGGCGTCGCGGCCAGCGGGAACATGGAGTGCTCGAGCTGCTCGTGCGTGAGGACCCCGAGCACGTAGGACTGGTCCTTGGCCCAGTCCGCTGCCCGGTGGAGCTCCGGATTGCCGTCGGCGTCGCGGAGGACGGTCGCGTAGTGGCCGGTGCAGACGGCGTCGAAACCGAGCGCGAGTGCCTTCTCCAGCAGCGCTGCGAACTTGATGCGCTCGTTGCAGCGCATGCAGGGATTGGGAGTGCGGCCCGCCGCGTACTCGGCGATGAAGTCGTCCACGACATCCTCTTTGAAGCGCTCCGAGAAGTCCCAGACGTAGTACGGGATGCCGAGGATGTCGCAGGCGCGCCAGGCGTCGCGGGAGTCCTCAATGGTGCAGCATCCCCGGCTGCCGGTGCGCAGCGTGCCGGGCATGCGGGAGAGCGCCAGGTGCACGCCGACGACGTCGTGCCCCGCGTCCACGGCGCGCGCCGCCGCCACCGCGGAATCGACGCCGCCGCTCATCGCTGCCAGAACCCTCATGATGAAAAACCCGTTCCTGCCGTCTGGATGGTTGATGCGTGCCCGGCCATGCCGGCCTTGCGTGCCCGCGTGTAGGCCTCGCCGATGGAGGCCACCACGGCGGCAACGTCGTCGGCCGTGGATGTATGCCCGAGGCTGAACCGCTGGGCACCGCGGGCCTCGTCCTCGCTCAGCCCCATGGCGAGCAGCACGTGGGACGGGCGAGGGACGCCTGCGGTGCAGGCCGAACCCGTGGAGGACTCGATGCCGGCGAGATCGAGCAGGAACAGGAGTGAGTCCCCCTCGCAGCCGGGAAAGGTGAAGTGCGCATTGCCGGGCAGTCTCGTTCCGTCGATGGCCGGATGCGTCACCCCGCGCAGCACGGCCTCCGGCACCTCCCGGGAAATTCCCTCGATAAGTCGGTCGCGCAGCGCCGCGAGCCGTTGTTCCTCGACCGGAAGGCGCGCGACGGCGTCCTCGGCCGCAGCGGCGAAGGCTGCGATGCCCGCGCCGTCGAGGGTGCCGGATCTGATGTCGCGCTCCTGGCCTCCCCCGTGCTGCACGGGCGTCAGGGTGACGGCTCTGCCCACCAGGAGTGCGCCGACGCCCACCGGTCCACCGATCTTGTGGGCGCTGACGGCCATGGTGGCGAGCCCGGAGTCCGCGAAGGAGACCGGGATCGAGCCGAAGGCCTGCACCGCGTCACTGTGCACCGGGATCCCGTGGCGGGCGGCCTCGGCCACGATCTCCCGGACGGGCTGCACCGTCCCGACCTCGTTGTTGGCCCACATCACGGTGACCAGTGCCGTCCGGTCGGCGCCGTCCGCGAGTGCTGTGCGGAGTGCGTCGAGGGACACCAGGCCGGTCTCGTCGACGGGCAGCCAGCGGACCTCGGCACCCTCGTGGCGTTCGAGCCACTCGACGGCGTCCTGCACGGCGTGGTGCTCAACTGCGCTGCAGAGGATCCTCGTCCGGCGTGGGTCGGCCGCTCTCCGGGCCCAGTACAGGCCCTTGACGGCCAGATTGTCGGCCTCCGTCCCGCCGGAGGTGAAAATGATCTCCGAAGCATGGGCTCCGGCGGCTGCAGCGATCCGCTCCCTGGCGTCCTCCACCGAGCGTCGGGCACGGCGGCCCGACCCGTGAAGGGAGGAGGGGTTCCCGCCCCGGCTGAGTTCGTGGGTGAGTGCGGCGAGCGCCGGCGCCGAGATCGGCGTGGTCGCCGCGTGGTCGACATACACGGGCATGCCTCGATTCTACGGGCGCCACGCCGTCGGGCCGATTCCGGTGCTTCCTTGTGCCCCGGGCTCCGTTCCCACCGCCCGGTGCTCGGCCGTCCCTCCCACTACCCGAGCCCGGTCGGTGGGAACGACGCAACCCGCCCTGCCCGCGCCGTCGTCCCTCCCACTACCCGAGTCCGGTTAGTGGGATTGAGCGCCCGTTCCCACTGATGAGCACCGACCGCTGGGAACGACGCAATACCCTCGCCCCCACGGTCGTCAGTCCCATTGCTCGAGTCCGACCATTGGGAAAGAGCGCCAATTCCGGCCCGCATGTCCATCCCTCCCACTGCCCGAATCCGGTTAGTGGGATGGAGGGCTGATTCCCACCGATGAGCACCGACCACTGGGAACGACGCAACATTCCCGTCTTGCATGGTCGTCAGTTCCATTGCTCGAGTCCGACCATTGGGAAGAGCGCCGATTCCGGCCCGCATGTCCATCCCTCCCATTGCTGGTGCCCGAACAGCGGGAACGACGCAACACTCCCAGCCCCCGCCGTCCCTCCCAACACCCGAGCCCGGTCGGTGGGACTGAGCGCCTGTTCCCACTGATGAGCACGGACCACTGGGAACGACGCAACACTCCCAGCCCCCATGGCCGTCCTTCCCACTGCCCGAGCCTGGTCGGTGGCAACGACGCAACCGATTCACACTCGCACTGTCGTCGTTCCCACTGCTCGAGTCCGATCGGTGGGGTTGAGAGTCCGTTCCCGCTGGTGAACGCCGAGTACTGGGAACGGGGCAACGCAACACGCACACACGCCCTGCTCGGCTGTCCCTCCTACGGCTCGAGCCCCGACACCGGGCACGACGCAGCGCGGAACACGGTCCCAGCACCGGCGATGCAGCGCTGTCGGGACGCGACCCGGCTACGCAATATCATGGACGGTATGAACGAAGCGTCCACCCCATGATCACCGCCCTCGTCCCACCGTCCCCCGGGGAGATCGACGACGACGCACTGCACCGCCTCTACGCCTACCCGGCGGCGGTGGCGGACGAACCCTACGTACGCTTCAACTTCATTGCCGCGGCCGACGGCGCCGCCACCACCGGCGGACTCTCGGCAGGTCTGGGGAACGACGGCGACAAAAGAATCTTCGCCGTCCTGCGACGCCTTGCCGACGTAGTGCTGGTCGGGGCCGGAACCGTGCGGGCAGAAGGGTACGCGGGCGACCTCGTGGACGAGGATGCCCGCTCCTGGCGGAAGGCCCGGGATGCGGCCGCGCATCCTGCGATCGCCGTCATCTCGGGCAGCCTGGACCTCGATCCCGCGAGCGGTTTCTTCACCGACGCCCCTGTGCGTCCGCTCGTGCTGACGAGCAGCAGTGCCCCGGCCGAGAGGCGCGAGGCCTTGGCCGCCGTGGCCGACGTCGTCGACTGCGGCACCGAGCGGGTGGATGCCCCCGCGATCCTGGCGGAACTCGGCCGTCGCGGACTGCCGAAGATCCTGTGCGAGGGTGGTCCTGCCGTGCTCGGCGACTTCACCAGCTCCGATGCCGTGGACGAGCTCTGCCTCTCGATCAGTCCACTGCTCGCCGGCGGCGCCGGTCCCCGGATCGCAGTGGGCGAGAGTCCGGAGGAGCCGATCGGACTGGTCCTGTCCTCCCTGCTCACGGAGGATTCCGCGCTGTACACGCTCTACCGTCGGGCACGCTGAGCCTCTGCGACCGCTCCACTCCTCATCACCGAAAGGCTGCATAGATGGCAGAGGCACCACGGAAGTCGTACTACGACGTCCTCGGAGTGTCCCCCGGAGCAGATGCCAGGCAGATCAAGAGCGCCTATCGCCGGGCAGCACGCGCCGCCCACCCGGACCTCGGTGGTAGCGCCACGGCGTTCCACGACGTCGCGGTGGCCTTCGAGACGCTCGGCGACCCCCAGCTCCGCATGCGCTACGACGCCGACACGGGCCGTCCCTTCCCCGGGCGCCCGTCCGGAACGAACTCCACCGCGGGCCGGACCGGTACGACGACGGCGCGATCCGCCCCGCCCCGCCCGAGGCGCGCGTCGACCGACGACGAGGACGCCGCCGGCGCGCCGCCGTCGTATCTGCCCGCGTTCTCCCCCGGCAGTCCTCCGGCCGTGCCGCTGATCCTCGCCGGCCGACAGCTCCACGGTTCCGTCCGGCAGCCCGGGATCCTCGCGCGCCTGTCCTCTGGGTCCCGCAGCCGCACCGACGGGGAGACCCGGACAACCACGCTGCTCGAACGCGCTCTCCTGCCCGGATACCCTGCGGTACGCCTCGTCAGCGGCGTCGAGTTCGACGGCCGGGACAAGACGACCGCCGGCCATGTGCTGCTCGCCGGGTACAGGATCGCCGTGATCGACTCCTTCACCGCACCGCCGGGGAACTTCTCCTGGGACGGGCGGGTCCTGCGGCACCAGGGCCGCCGGATCGACCTCGGGTTGCCGCAGACGGTGCGCGTCGTCCAGGAGATGTTCCCCGATCTCAATGTTGCGGGCTGGGTGGTGGTGCACGGGGCCCCGGACAACCCGTTCGCTCCGGTGATCGACGTACCGCCGGGCTTCGACCGGTCCTCGCCCACCACGATCCAGGTGGTGAACGCAGGAACGGCCGTCCGCACCATCCGGTCCTTCCTCGCCGCGGGACCATCACCGAACGTGGTGCAGCTTCCGGTCCTTGCGCGGCTGCTGGCCCTCACCGAAAGCTAGGATGATCCGGTGTTCCGCATCCTGTTCCACACCCCCGAGATCCCCGGCAATACCGGTGCGGCGATCCGCCTCGCCGCCGTCGCCGGAGCGGAGCTCCACCTCGTGGAACCGCTCGGCTTCAGCCTGGAGGATTCGAAACTGAAGCGCGCGGGCCTCGACTACCACGATCTCACCGTCCTCCACGTGCACAGCAGCCTCGAGACTGCCTGGGCTGCGCTGCAACCCGAGCGCGTCTTCGCCTACACCTCCGAGGGTGATGTCTCCTACACCGGCATCGCCTACGAACCCGGGGACGTACTGCTCTTCGGCCGCGAATCGGACGGTCTCCCCGAGGACGTGAAGCAGGACCCGCACATAACTGCTCGTGTGCGCGTGCCCATGCTGCCTGCACGCCGATCGCTGAATCTCGCCAATACCGCGTCCATCGTCCTCTACGAGGCCTGGCGTCAACAGGGCTTCGCCGGAGCACAGTGACCTACGATCTGGAGTTCCCATGACCGCTCGCCATGCAGCAACCCTGCCCGACGACGGGGCCGAGGACTACGACCTCCTCGCTCCCGCGGTCTGGAACCCCGTGAGCAATGCCGTGGTGGCCGCCGCGGACATCCTGGTGGGTGAACGGATCCTCGACGTCCATGCGGGAACCGGCTCCGGGACCGTCCCTGCCGCGCAGCTGGCCGGCCCCGGCGGACACGTCGACGCCGTCGGGCGCTCGGCGGCCATGCTGGGCCTGGCGAAGGCGAAGACGGAGGCCCTGGGTCTCCGGAACGTCTCCTTCATCCACTCCGATCCGGCCGGCTGGAACCCGGCGGAGAAGTACGACGCCGTCATCAGCTCCTACGGGGTCTTCCTGCTCCACGACATGGATGCCGACATGGACCGCATCCTCACCCTGCTGCGCCCTGGCGGCCGGATCGCCCTGAGCGCCTGGGACCAGGGCGCCCTCACACCCTTCGGCGATCTGCTCCTGGAGGCGATCCGCTCCACCGGCGTGCACCCGTCCGCCGAGGCCGCCACCGTTCCCGTTTTCGTCGAGAACTGCCGGAGGCTCGCCCCGGAGGAACGGCTGCAGGAGTGGCTCCTCGCGCGTGGCCTGAGCGACGTGGGGGTGGAGAAGCTCGGACTGACCGTCCCGCTCGAGGCGGACCACGCGTGGTCACTCGCCCTCGCCAGCGGGTACCGCGGGCTCCTGCCCGAGGAACCGGAGGCCCTGCAGCGCGTCCGCGCCGCTCTTGTGGACAGCCTCGGTGACGATTTCGTCCTCTCGGCGGACTCCCTCATCGCCGTCGGCACCGTGGGTCCCGACGCCTGACTCCACCGCCCGCCCATCCGTCGGCCCACCAGATCCGAATTCCTCGTATCAGGGAAGCCGGTGCGGGAGAGGTAGGAAGACCAGGATGGTTCAGACACGGCAGGGCCTGCCGGGCAGCCTCCGCCGCAAGCCATCGTTCCATATTCAATTTCGGCGGACCGGCGCTTTATGCTGGAACCCTATGGATACGCCACGAGCACACCGGGTCAGCCCGATCGCCGCTGCACAGCAGGAGTCGGTGACCGGTGCAGGCGGCAATCCCACCCTGACCGACCTGCTGGTACGCGTGGCACGACAGGACCGGTCCGCGTTCGAGCTGTTCTACGAGCAGACGAGTCGACGGGTCTACGGTCTGGCACGCCGGGTACTCATCGATCCCGATCTGAGCGAGGACGCCACCCAGGAGGTCTACCTCCAGGTCTGGAACACCGCCGAACGCTTCAATCCGGCCCTCGGCAGTCCCATGGCCTGGCTGATGACACTGGCTCACCGACGCGCCGTGGACAAGGTGCGCTCCGAGCAGAGCGCCACGGATCGCGAGGCGCGCTACGGCGCCGCCACCCAGAGCATCGATCACGACGACGTGGTGGACACCGTGACGCAGCGCCTCGAGGCGCAAAGCGTGGTCGACTGCCTCGGCACCCTCACGGAGACGCAGCGGGAATCGGTACGCATGGCCTATTACGGCGGGTTCACCTATCGGGAGGTCGCCGAGAAGCTCGGGGTTGCCGTGCCCACCATCAAATCAAGGATCCGCGACGGCCTGATCCGACTCAAGACGTGCCTGGGGGTTTCCTGATATGACGGACAAGAACATGAGCAGGCAGTTCGCCGACGATCTTGAGACCGATCTGGCCCGTGGCCACGTCCTCGAGTGGGCAGAACTGTACGCCCTCGACGCCATCAGCGCCGATGAGCGCCGGTCGATCAAAGCGTTCCTCCAGGACGCCGACTCCTCTGTCGCGTCGGTCTTCTCCGACCGGGTCCGTACCTGCCGGGACACGATCACAGCCACCTACACGACGGCCCCGCTCGATCCACCGGCCGATCTCTTCGACCGGATCCTCGCTCAGCTTCCGGGTGTAGCGGCCGGATCGACCGCTCGCCCGGCATCCGGATCGATGCCCGCAGGGCCCGCGCCGGATTCCCCTGCCGACCTGGACCACGGCGTGGTTGCGGGAGACGCCCGGGACGAACTGTCCGAGCGCCGCGCGAAGCGGACATCGCTGTCTGCGCGGGCTGCACGATGGACCGTGGCCGCGGCCGCAGCCGCTGTTCTCGTCGTGGGTGGTGTGACCGTGGCGCAGAACCTGCAGGAGAGCACGCTCGAGGACCAGGTGCTCCAGGCCCAGGACGTCAGGACCGAACAGCTCTCCCTCGACGCCGGCGGCACGGCGGACCTCGCCGTCTCCGGTTCGGAGAACGCCGCGGTCGTCACGCTCACCGGGGTTCCGGCACCGGCCGAGGGATCGGTCTATCAGATGTGGCGCATCCCCGCTGACGGTTCGGCGCCCGTCTCGGTCGGCACCATGACGGAGGGCGATGTCGACGGTGGGAAGTCCACCGAGATCACGGACATCAGCGGCCTCAGCGCCCTCGCCATCACCGTGGAGCCCGAGGGCGGTTCGACGACACCGACGCTTCCGATCGTCGCCCAGATCCCGCTGGGAGCCTGAGCCTCGGTCCTACCCGCCCTCCGGCCCCTGCCGTGGGTCGACAGGGCGTCGCCGGATCAGAAGCCGGCGATGGTCTGGTCGGTGTTGATGCCGACCACATGGAAGGCTTCTGCGCTGCGACCCTCGCCGAGACCTCCGCGGCGTGCGTTGTCCTGGAGTATCGCCCGCACCCGTGACTGCATGCGATCCACATCGGGATGCTGGCTCTCATGGGCCATGATGGCTGCGATCTTGAGGTCCTCGGCACCGGTGACATCGATGAAGCGGTTCTCGAGGTGCGCGGGACCGGCGTAGAACCACAGCCACGGCACCTTGAAGCTGGTGATCCCCGCCGCTTCGAGTTCCGGGTATGCGTACGGGTTCTCAACGGCCGGATACACGGCCCTCGTGACCGCTTCACCACAGGCCAGGTGATCGGGGTGACTCTTCTGGATCATGTCCCAGCTGCGCTCGGGATGCATGGCGAGCACGATATCCGGCCGGACCTCCCTCATGCGTCGGACGATCCCGCGGATCACGGCGTCGGTCGGTTCCAGGTGCCCGTCCGTCTCACCCAGGAACGTGACATCCGTGACGCCGACGCGAGCCGCGGCCGCGCGTTGCTCTTCCCGACGCAGTGCTGCCAGACCCGGCCTGTCCTCGTCGGAGAACCCGCCGGCGTCGCCATCGGTGAGGATGCAGTAACTCACCGACGCTCCGGCCGCGGTCCAGCCCGCGATCGTTGCCGACGCCCCGAAGTCGATGTCGTCAGGATGTGCGGCGACGGCGAGAACGCGTGCGGGAGCCAGGGCCTCCCCGAGATCCGCCATGGGCTAGAGCCCGCGCTTCCGGATCTCCTCGGTGGCCTGTGGCAACACCGAGAACAGATCACCGACGATCCCGAAATCGGCGATCTCGAAAATAGGCGAATCGGAGTCCTTGTTGATGGCGACGATCACCTTGGAGGTCTGCATCCCGGCCCGTTGCTGCACGGCCCCTGAGATGCCCACGGAGACGTACAGCTGGGGAGCGACCGTCTTGCCGGTCTGCCCCACCTGTGCGGAGTGTTCGATCCAGCCTGCGTCCGTCGCGGCCCGGGAGGCGCCTACCGCTCCGCCGAGGGCGTCCGCTAGGTCCTCCAGCGGGCCGAAGTCACCGTCGACACCGCGCCCACCCGCCACGATGACCCGCGCCTCCGTGAGATCGGGACGGCCGCTGACCGGCTTGTCGACCCGACCGGTGATGCGGGCTGCCGGGGTCACTGCGCCCACCGGGACCCGGATCTCCCGTGGTGCCTGCGGCGTCCCGGCTTGCACGGCGTCGAAGCTGTTCGGCTTGACGGTCAGGATGGCGCGCGCGGTGGTCACGCGGCACCCGACCGTGTAGGACCCGGCGAAATCGGCCTTCGTCGCAACGAGATCGCTGTCCAACGAGACGACATCGGTCACGACCCCTGCCTCGAGGCGGATGCCCGCCCGCGCGGCGATCTCCTTGGCCTCGTAGGAGTTTCCCAGCAGGACGACATCGGCCGCGGCGGACCGGGCGGCTTCCGCCAGGAACGCTGCCTTGCCCGCGACCAGCACCTCGGACACATCCGTGTCCGGCCGGTAGCACTCCTGGACTCCGTAGGACCCGACACCGTCCAGATAGGTCTGCTCGGCGTCGTCCGCGAGCGCTACGGCGACGTCGCCGAGGGATCCCGCCAGGGAAAGGAGTTCGCGTTCACCCTTGGCGAGGCTGGCTCCGGGGTGGTCGAGGAAGACGAGGACAGTGGTCATGGCTGGGATCTCCTGGAGAAAGAAGGGGCGGCGGGTCAGAGAAGTTTCTGGCCGGCGAGGAAGTCGACCAGCCGGATGCCGGCATCGCCCTCGTCGGTGATGATCACGCCCTGGCTGCGCGGCGGCCTCGGTTCGGCCGCCTCCACCCTGGTCCACGAGCCCGGAAGACCCACCTCGTCCGCCTGTATTCCGCAGTCGGCGAGGGACAACACCTGGATCTGCTTCTTCTTCGCCGCCATGATGCCCTTGAAATTTGGGTACCGGGGGTCATTGATCTGATCCGTCACGGACACCAGCGCGGGCAGGGGCGCCTCGATGGTCTCGGCGAACGTGTCGTTGTCGCGGCGGGCGGTCAGGGCCCAGCCGTCGTCCGTCGCCGCCAGCTCCAGCGACGCCGCGAAGGTCACCTGGGGAAGGCCGAGTCGCTCAGCCAGCTGTGCCGGTACGAGCGAGGTCTCCCCGTCGGTCGAGGCCATCCCGGTCAGGATCAGGTCGAAGGGTCCCACCTGCTCCAGGAGGGCGGCGAGCGCCCGGGAGGTCGCCGAGGCGTCGGAGCCGAACAGAGCCTCGTCCGTCAGGTGCACGCCGTCGTCGACCCCGATCTGGAGGGACTTCTTCACCGCGTTGACGGCTGCCGCCGGACCCATGGTGAGCGCGGTGATCCGGTGGCCGGCCCCCGCTCCCCCGTGCGCCTCGACGAGCTGGAGCGCCGCTTCCAGCGCGTACTCGTCGAGCTCGGAGAGAATGCTCTCGGACCGGACGGTCGTCAGCTGGTCACCGCCGATATGGCGGTCGAACTGTGCGTCGGGTACGTGCTTCACCAGGACCGCGATGTGCAGCCCGCCTGCCGTGGCCTCGTCCATTGCTGACCTTCCTCGATCGGGGATCTTCCCGCGTCCTAGCTAACCACAGTGGTATGACGCTTTCCGATGACCGGAACCGATGCAGAAGGCGGCCCCCGGTCGGGAGCCGCCTCGTCCAGCCTGGCTGCCGGAAGGATGCTAGTTGGCCGGCACCTCACCCAGAGTGACGTCCATGGTCATGGTCTGCCCGTTCCGGAGGATCTCCACCGGCACCTGCTCCCCCACCCGCTGCATGCGGACGGCGGCCGTCAGGGACTCCGGGTCGGTGATGGTGAAGCCTGCCACCTCGGTGATCACGTCACCGGCCTCGAGGGACGCGTCCTCGGCGGGCGAGCCTGGCTCCACGTTCTCCACGAGTGCCCCGGAGGAGAACGGGGACGTGGTCGGCGAGCCATCCGCCGAGGCGGGGGAGATGCTCACGCCGAGGAAGCCGTGGGTGGCTTCGCCGTCGGCGATGATCTCCTTCGCGATGCGCTCCGCGTAGCTGATGGGGATGGAGAAGCCGACGCCGATGTTGCCCGTGGTCTCACTCGATCCCCCCGAGGCGATCGCCACGTTCACTCCGATGATCTTCCCGTCCGTGTCCACGAGCGCACCACCGGAATTCCCCTGGTTGATCGCGGCGTCGGTCTGGATCACGTTGAGATAGATGGAACCCTGTGACTGCGGCTGAGGTGCCGACGAGTCCCCGGGTGGGAGGAAGTTGAAGCCGTCCTTGTTCTCCGACGCCGAGCTGTCGGGCTGCTGCTCCGGCACGGCGGAGGAGGCGACACTGATGGTTCGATTCAGCGTGGAGACGATCCCGTCGGTGACCGTTCCGCTCAGGCCCAGGGGCGAGCCGATCGCGATGGCCGTGTCTCCCACGTTCAGCATGTCGGAGTCGCCGAGTGTGGCAGCGGTGAGCTGCGGTGCATCGATCTTGACGACCGCCAGGTCGCTGAGGGGATCCGTCCCGACCACGGTCGCCGGGAAGAGTCGTCCGTCATTGAGCCGGACCTCGATGGTGGGGTCGGACACCTGGCCGCCGAGAGTCACCACGTGGGTGTTGGTGAGGATGTGTCCGTCGGTGTCGAGGATGATGCCCGACCCGGTGCCGCTGGAGTCCCCACCACTCACGGCGATGGTGACTACGCTCGGCGATGCGGTCACCGCTGCGCCGGTGATGCTGTTGACGTCGTCGGAGTTGTTGACCACGACCGACTGCGGCTCGGACCGGACGGTACCCGCCGAGGAATCGGGCTCCAGGGCGTTGTACCCGGCAGTCGCCACTCCACCGCCGATCAGCCCGGCCACGAGGGCTCCGGCAGCGAAGGTCGCCACACTCACCCGGCGGCGGTCACGGGGTGCCTTGCTCCCACTGGCCGTGGACGGGCCGGAGCTGCCCCTGGGATCACCGTAGAAGGGCTGATGGCCCGCGTAGGCGGGGTGCGGCGTCGCGGGCTGCTGGCCCGTTCCTCCGGCGGTGCGGGACGGGGGTGTCAGCGGCTGGGGCGGCAGTGGTCGATCGGAGGTGCCCGGCTGCTCGTTCATGGAAAGTCCTCTCGTTGCTGTTGACCACATCATCGCAAGAGTCGCTGAGCATCAGGCGTGCACTTGCTGAATGCTTGCTGGACGTCCGCTGGCGTCGATCGGGTGGCGGCGGTCGAACGACTGCGCCTCCGGCTCACCCCAGTATCCTCCGTCCGAGCACCGTCGACACGACGTGTCCGCGCCCGTTGCAGGCACCGGAGGTATTTCGTCGGCCACCGACCAGGCTGCGTCCATGCGGCCGACGACCACTGTTCGCTTCGGGCACGACCGCCCTGGTGGACGCTCCGGGGACCCGACCATAGAATCGGACGACAACAGGGAGCCTCCGGCGTCCGCCAGCCCCAGTCGCGGGATCGGTAAGGTCCGGGGGACGTGCTGAAGGGTCGGACATGCGATTGACGAGCAGGCGCGTACGCGTCTCTGCTGTTCTGGGAGCCCTCGTGGCGATCCCGCTGATAGCGGGTTCAGCGGCATTCGCCGACGAGCCGGTCACGTTCGACACCGGGAACTACGTGATCGACGACGCCGGCGTCCTCGGCCCCGACGAGGAGGACCAGCTCCAGGCCGCCATCGAGGAGCTGCGGTCGTCCGAGGGCTTCACGGTCCGCGTCGCCTATGTCGACACGTTCGAGAATCCAGCTGCTGCTGGAGACTGGGCCAGTCAGGTGGCGGCGGCGAACGCCCAGTCCGACGATGAAGCTGTGCTCGCTGTCGCAGTCGAGCAACGACAGGTGGGTTTCAGCGCGGGCCAACGCTCGGCGATCTACTCATCGGTCGAGGACATCAGGACGAATGACGTGGCGCCGGAACTCGGGCAAGGAGACTGGCTCGGCGGCGGCCTCGCCGCTGTGGCGGGGACCGAGGCAGTTCTCTCCGGCACCTCGGGCGGAACCTCCAACGGCTCCGGTGGCACCTCAGGCAGCACGGGTACCTCGTCGGACGGCGGAGGACTCGGCGGTCTGGTACTCGTGGGCGGGATCGTCGCCGTCGCCGGCGCCGGCGGCTACCTGCTGCTGAAGAAGCGCGGGGGCACCAGCGCCCAGCGCAAGCGCGAGCAGTACGGATACGGACCGTCGCCGTCGTCGGACGGCGAGGTGATCGACCCGCTCGCCTCGGTCAGCGTGGAGGACCTGCGCAAGCGCGCCGGCAGCCTCCTGATCGCCGCGGACGACGCCATCAAATCCAGCGAGCAGGAGCTCGGCTTCGCCGAGGCGCAGTACGGCGCACCGGCGATCGCCACCTTCGCGGAGGACATCGCCGCCGCGAAGCGTCACATGGGAGCGTCCTTCAAACTGCAGCAGCAGCTCGACGACCACATCCCCGACACCGAGGAGCAGCAGCGTCAGTGGCTCGGCGAGATCATCCGCCGCTGCGAGGACGTGAATGCGTCCCTCGAGGAACACAAGGCCGACTTCGACGGCCTGCGCGAACTGGAACGGAATGCGCCCGAGGCACTCGCCCACGCCCGGTCCGCGGCGGCCGACGCCGGTCAGCGCCTCGCCGCGGCCGAGCAGGCACTGGGCCGCCTGCAGGCCCGCTACAGCGACACCGCGACGACCCAGGTGGCGGACAACATCGACCAGGCCAGGGACCGGCTCGCCTTCGTGGACAGTGCCGCACAGGAAGCCGGTGAACGTATGGACGCCGGGGACACCGGCCGCGCCGTCGTCGCCGTCCGGGCGGCGGAGGAAGCCGTCCATCAGAGCACTGTCCTCCTCGACGCGATCGACCGGAGATCGGACGAGCTCGCAGCGGCCGAAACAGAGCTGGAGCGAGCGCTGCCCGACACCGAGCAGGACCTGGCGCAGGCCCGAGCCATGGACCGCGCCGGTCAGTACCGTGATCTCGCCGGCCCGATCGCTGCTGTAGAGGCTGCGGTGGCCACCGTGCGGGAAGAGCGACGACAGAGCCGCAGCAATCCCCTGGCGCTGCTGGAACGACTCGAATCGGCGCATGCCCAGCTCGACGCCGCTCTGGGGGGTGTGCGGGACCAGGCGGAGAATGCGCGCCGTGCACAGGATTCGCTGCAGCACGCGCTCATCGCCGCGCAGTCCGGTATCTCCGGTACTGCCGACTACATCCGGGCGCGGCGGGGCGGGGTGGGCCGCGAGGCTCGCACCCGCCTGGCCGAGGCCGAGCGGAACCTCGACCACGCCGTGGACCTCCAGCGCTCGGATCCCGTGACGGCGCTCTCCCACGCCCAGCAGGCGGCGATGCTCGCTGACCAGGCCGCGCAGCTCGCCGAACAGGACGTGAGCGGCTTCGGCCGCGGAGGCGGAGGCTACGGCCGACGCGGGAACGACGGCATGGGCGGCGCGCTGCTCGGCGGAATCCTGCTCGGTTCCATCCTCAACGGGGGCGGCGGATTCGGAGGAGGATTCGGTGGAGGCGGCGGGCAGAGCGGTGGGGGCTTCGACGGAGGCGGCGGCAGTTTCGGCGGCGGCGGCTTCGGCGGCTTCGGTGGCGGCGGTGGCGGTTTCGGCGGCTTCGGCGGCGGTGGCGGCGACTTCTAGACCGTGGGCGGCGGCGTCCAGCAGGACACAGAGACCAGCAGGAAGAATCGAAAGGCAAATCAATGATGAAACAGTCAATCTTCGGACGGATCACCCAGCTCACACGGGCGAATATCAACTCCCTGCTCGACCAGGCAGAGGACCCGCAGAAGATGCTCGACCAGATGGTCCGCGACTACACGAACAGCATCGCCGAGGCGGAGAGCGCGGTCGCCCAGACCATCGGGAACCTGCGCATGATGCAGGAGGACTACAACGAGGACCTGGAGAACTCCCGCAGCTGGGGCAACAAGGCGCTCGCGGCGTCCCGCAAGGCCGACGAGTACCGGACCTCCGGCAACACTGCGGATGCACAGAAGTTCGACAATCTGGCGAAGGTCGCCATCCAGCGCCAGATGTCTGCCGAGAACGAGGCCAAGGGCGCAGAACCCACCATCGCGTCGCAGACGGAGATCGTGGACAAGCTCAAGGACGGTCTCAACCAGATGAAGGGCAAGCTCGGCGAGCTGACCGTCAAGCGTGATCAGCTGATTGCCCGTTCCCGCACGGCCCAGGCCCAGCAGCAGGTTCACGACGCCGTGAAGAGCATCGACTTCATGGATCCGACGAGCGAGGTGGGCCGCTTCGAGGAGAAGATACGGCGCGAGGAGGCCAAGGTCCGCGGGCAGCAGGAACTGGCGTCGTCGAGCCTCGACTCGCAGTTCGAGAGCCTCGAGGACCTCGGTGAGCAGACCGAGATCGAGGCGCGGCTGGCCGCCCTGAAGTCCGGCGCCGGCAGCCAGTCCGCGCTCGGACAGGGAAACGGGACCGATGGTTCGAACGGTGCTCCCTCGGGGACGGGTGGAAGCACCTTCTGATCCCGACGCCAGGCGGCAGCCCGACGCCATCCGGCGGAGGGTGACAGGGGAACCACGGCCATCAGGCTGCGGTTCCCCTGTCCTTTCGTGCACCATGACATCGTCTATTCGTGCACGATGCCGTGTCAGTGGCCGCCGGTAGGTTGATGGTATGGCTGTCACTCTCGTCTGGTTCCGCGACGATCTGCGTATCTCCGACAATCCCGCGCTCATGGCGGCTGCACAGAGCGGGGACGACGTCGTCGCCTGCTATGTGCTGGATGAGGAGACCGAGGGCATCCGTCCGCTCGGGGGCGCCTCGAAATGGTGGCTGCATCATTCCCTCAGCGCCCTCGCGGCGTCGCTCGGCGAGCTCGGGATAGCCCTCACCCTGCGACGCGGCGCCGCCGGGGAGGTGCTCCCCCGGCTCGTCGACGAGTCCTCGGCCCGCGCCGTCGTGTGGAACCGCCGCTACGGCCTGGCCGAGCGAACGGTCGACGCCTCCCTCAAGGCAGGCTTTTCCGAGGACGGCGTCGAGGCGACGAGCTACCAGGCCAATCTGCTGTACGAGCCGTGGGAAGTCGCCACCGGATCGAAGGAACCGTACAAGGTCTTCACACCGTTCTGGCGGGCCTGTCTCGCGTTCCGTACGCCCCGGACCCCGCTCCCCGCTCCCGAGTCCCTGCAGGGGCCACAGCTGAAGTCCGAGAATCTCGACTCCTGGAAGCTGCTCCCGACCACACCGGACTGGGCGCAGGGGCTGCGTGAGGCCTGGACACCGGGCGAGGGCGGCGCCCACGAACGCCTCGACGACTTCCTCGACAGCGCCGCCGGGTACAAAGCGGCCCGGGAGCGGCCCGGGACCGAGGGCACCAGCAGGCTGTCCCCGCACCTGCGCTTCGGCGAGATCAGCCCGTTCGAGGTCTGGCACGCAGTCCAGGACAACAAGGACACCTCGACGGCGGAGGACATGCGGGTCTTCGGCGCAGAGCTCGGCTGGCGGGAGTTCAGCTGGCAGCTGCTCTACTTCAACCCGGATCTCGCCACCGTGAACTACCGCAGGGAATTCGATGGCTTCGCGTCGGAGGACCCGACGCCGGCCGATCTTGCGGCGTGGCAGCAGGGGCGCACCGGCTATCCCCTCGTGGACGCCGGGATGCGCCAGCTCTACGGGACGGGGTGGATGCACAATCGTGTCCGCATGGTCACGGCCTCCTTCCTGATCAAGAACCTCATGGTCGATTGGCGCGTGGGCGAGAGATGGTTCTGGGACTGCCTCGTCGACGCCGACGCGGCGTCCAACGCGTCGAACTGGCAGTGGGTAGCGGGATCGGGCGCCGACGCGAGCCCCTACTTCCGCATCTTCAATCCGGTGCTGCAGAGCAGGAAGTTCGACGCCGAGGGGAAATACCTCTTGCGCCACGTACCGGAACTCGCTGATGCGGACAATCTGCACGAACCATGGAAGGGATCGGCCCCCGGCTATCCGGATCCGATCGTGGACCTCAAGGAGAGCCGGGAACGGGCACTGAGCGCCTACAAGGAGCTTCCGAAGGGCTGACGCGTACCCGGTGGTACTGTCCAACCCCGTAGAGCGGCTCGGGCAGCATCGGGGCTCTCTCAGCAGACGCTTAAACAGTGAAGTCCGGCCCACCAGGTGGACCGGACTTCACTGTTGTTGCCTCTTCGTCGTTGCGGGGACAGGATTTGAACCTGTGACCTCTGGGTTATGAGCCCAGCGAGCTACCGAACTGCTCCACCCCGCGGCGTGTAACTAACGTTACCGGCCGCGGGGTCGGGAGGCAAATCGACCGGCCTCCCGACCCCGCGTGATCAGCTTCGAGCTATCCGCCGGCACCTCCCGAGACGCGCTCCTCCGCGTCCAGGGCCCGCTGGAGGGCGCTCTGCAGCCGGTCCTGCGCGTCACCGTAGGCGGCGAAGTCGTTGGCTGCCAGGGCCGCATTACCGTCCTGGATCGCCGTGTTCGCATCATCGAGTGCGCTACGCAGGTCCGCGGCCGGATCGTCCGTGGTACCACCCGGTGTGCCGCCCTCGGAAGGAGTAGGCGTCGGCGTGGCGGACGGGGTGGGTGCGGGTGTCTCGCCGTCACCCTCCGCGGGCGGCGCTGCGGGATCATCCGGGGTTGCCCCGACGTTCTCCTCGTCGCCCGCCGTTGCTCCGGAGTCCCCACCGAACACCTGGTCCAGCGCCTCGGCGAGCGTGGGCGCGAAGCCGACGTTCTCACCGAAGCTCACGAGGACCCGTCGGAGGACGGGGAAGGACGAACTGCCGGAGGACTGCACGTACACCGGCTGCACGTAGGCGATGCCGCCGCCGATCGGCAGCGTCAGCAGGTTGCCGTTGATGACCTCGGAGGCCCCCTGGCGCAGCAGGTTCAGTTCCTGCGACACCGTGGTGTCCGAGTTGAACAGGTTCTGCGCCTGCCCGGGGCCGACGACCGAATCCTGTCCGGAGCTGTCGAGCAGGGTCAGGCGGCCGTAGTTCTCGCTCTTGACGCCGTCCTCCCCCGTGCTCGCGTCACCGTTGGCGGCGAGGAACCCGTACAGCACGTTCCGCGGGGTCTGGCCCGGCGGTACGTAGGGGATGTACGGCGTGGTCAGCGAGAACGCCGCCTCGTCGTACTGGGGCATCTGCAGCGTCAAATAGAACGGCGGCTGCCGGGGCGTGGAGGCCGTCGTCGCGCCGTCCGAGGAGGCGCCCGGATCAGCCGGCACACTCCATGCCTCGCTGTTGTTGAAGAACTCGTCCGTCGCGGTGACGTGGTAGCGCGCGAGCAGTTCACGCTGCACCTTGAAGAGGTCCTCCGGATACCGCACGTGGGCGAGCAGATCCGAGGACATCTCGCTGTACGGCTTGAGCGAGGACGGGTACACGTTCTGCCAGGACATCAGGACCGGATCCTGGTCGTCCCACGCGTAGAGATTGATGGAGCCGTCGTAGGCGTCCACCGTGGCCTTCACCGCATTCCGGATGTAGTTGACCCGATCCGCCGGAAGTGCTGTCGCGAGACCCTCCGCCGTCTGCGAGTCCTGGGTGGCCGACTGCAGCTCCTGCTCCGTGGAGTAGGGGAAGTTGGCGCTCGTCGTGTAGCCGTCGATGATCCACTTCACCCGGCCGTCGACGATGGCGGGGTAGCTGTTGCCGTCGAGGGTCAGGTAGGGCGCCACCTTGCGCACCCGTTCCACCGGGTCCCGGTCGTAGAGGATCTGCGAGTCGCTGTTGACCTGATCGGACAGGAGCAGATCCGTGGACTGGAACTTCAGCGCGTAGACCAGCCGGTTGAAGGCGTTGCCGACGTCCGGGCCGCCGTCCCCGCTGAAGGTGGTCCGCGAGTCGGTGTCCGAGTTCTCGTCCTGCGGCCGGTCGATCTCGGCCGGGTCCTGGTTCTCCGGCGCACCGACCACGGAGTAGTCGGGCGACTCCTCACCGAAGTAGATCCTCGGTTCGTAGGTCGACTCGTCACCGAGCACTCCGGTGGAGGGGATGCCGGACTGCAGGAACTCGGGGCGGCCGTCGGGCTGGACGGTGGAGCCGGCAGCGGCGACCACGCCGTAGCCGTGCGTGTAGAACACGTGCTCGTTGACCCAACCGTCCGGGACGCCGCTCGTATCGAGCTCGCGCACGGCGATCACGGTGTCCTGGATCTCGCCGTCGATCTCGTAGCGGTCCACATTCAGCGTGTCCGGGAACTGGTAGTACTGGCGGAACTGCTGGAGCTGGCTGAAGGCGTCGGAGACGAGATTCGGGTCGAGCAGGCGGATGTTCGCCGTGGTCTCGCCGTCGTCACCCAGTGCTCCCGAGGTCGGGACGCTCTCGGGCGTGTAGGCCGAGACCTCGACGTCGTCGAGTCCGTAGGCCTCCCGCGTCAGCTCTATGTTGCGGTCGATGAACTCGCCCTCACGGGAGAGCAGCGACGGGTCCACCTGGAAGCGCTGCACGATGGCCGGGTAGATGCCTCCGGCGAGCAACGCTGTGACGATCAGCATGGCCGTTCCGATCAGGGGCAGCCTCCAGCGTCCGATGATGGCGGAGACGATGAACAGCACGGCGACGATGATCGCGGCGACGGCGAGGATGGCCTTCGTCGGGATGACCGCGTTCACGTCGGTGTACAGCGCGCCTGCCCAGTCGTCCTGGTTCAGCAGCGTCCCGTAGCGGTCCAGCCAGTAGTTGATGCCCTGCAGGATGAGGAACAGCGCCACGACGACAGCGATCTGGATCCGCGCAGCCTTCGTGGTGAACAGACCCTTCTCCTCGAGCCGGATACCGCCGTAGAGGTAGTGGGTCAGGATCGTGGCGATGGCACTGATGATGACGACGCTGATCAGGAAGCCGGTCACGAACCCCAGGAAGGGCAGCGTGAACATGTAGAAGGAGTAGTCGAGTCCGAACTCGGGGTCCTGCCGGTTGAACGGCTCCTGCCGCAGGAAGAGGAGCACCTGCTGCCACTGCGACGACGCCGCGGTGCCGGCGAATGCGCCGAGCACCACCGGGATGCCGAGCATGAGCAGGCGGCGGATGGGTTCGAGCTGCGCCTGATAGCGGTTGAGGTTGTCCTGGATGGCGCTGTCGGGCGCGTAGATGGGTCTGCTGCGGAAGGCGATGCGAAGACTGAGGTACACCGCCCCGGCCATGATCAGGAACGCCGCGAGGAACAGGGCGATCCTGGTGAGATTCTCGGTCACGAACACCTCGAGGAAGCCGAGCTGGTCGTACCACAGCACATCGGCGTACACCTGGGACAGATACACGAAGGCGACGACTATGACCGCCACGACGATGATTGTCGGTATGAGCGGGTTGCGGCGCCTGGTGGCTGATCCTCGTGGTTTGCTCGGGCTACTGCCGAACGATGGTTCTGGTCCGGATGTCACATATACCTCATCATTAGGTGCTGCGGGTCACGATGGCCGTTCTCTGGCCCCGCTACCTGCCTCGTGAAGCAGAAGGTAGCGTGCACGGACGTCATTCCTGCTCTCATTCTGCCCTCTCCACGTCCGGGCCGACCAATTCGGTTCCGCGCGGGAGCAGGACAGACTCGATCGTCACCCAACCGTGTCCTTCCGGGACCGGACCCCCACGCGCCCCCGGACGAGGCCGGTCGCGTACCCGTCCGGTCCCTCAGCAGGAGGCGAGTCCGGCGGCGTCGCCTCCCTCGCCGAGGGTCCCGACGGCCTCGACGGCGTCGTCGAGCGTGTCCACCCGGACCACCGTCAGCCCGTCCGGGATGTTCCCCGTGACCTCGTCGCAGTTCTCGCCCGGAGCGAGGAAGAACTCGGCGCCGCCCGAGCGTGCGCCGACGAGCTTCTGTGCGATCCCTCCGATGGGGCCCACCACGCCGGCCGAGTCGATCGTGCCCGTCCCCGCGAAGTGGCGTCCGCCGGTCAGATTGCCCTCCGTGAGGGTGTCGACGATCCCGAGGGCGAACATCATCCCGGCTGATGGGCCGCCGACGTCGTCCAGCTGGATGGTGATGTCGAAGGGGAAGTCGAACCTCGAGGTGAGCAGGACCCCGAGCTGGTAGTCGCCCTCGCCGGACTCCCTGGGTGTGACGGACACGTCGGTCGACGCTCCGTCGCGGGTCACGGCGAGGTCCACCGCTGATCCGTCGCCGTCGTTGAGTGCCTCGCGCAGCGCGGCGATGGTGCGGATCTCCTGCCCGTCGATAGAACGCAGCACATCACCCTCCTCGAGGAGCCCCTCCGCGGCGGAGTCCTGCCCGAGACCGACGACGGACAGCTCCTCCGTGTACTCGATGTCCTCGTGGGACAGGGCCGCAGCGATGGCGGACTCCTGGGAGGAGGTCATGGCGACGGCGTTCTGCTCCTGCACGTCGGAGGAGGTGGTGCCCTCGGGGTAGACGAGCTGTTCGGGGATGACGTCGTCGTCGGAGGTGGCCCAGGCCCGGATCGTGTCGAGGACGTTGACCTGCCCGTTCGGGCCTCCCCGGACGAAGACCGTCGTGAGGTCCAGTTGGCCCTCCGGCGGGAAACTCTCCGCGCCGTCGATCTCGATCAGCGGTTGCCCGTCCACCTGGCCGATGGTGTTGAAGGTCGGTCCCGGGGACTCGAGCACATAGGGAGAGGGCAGGAGGACCGCCGTCGCGCTCAGCACGACGGCGAGACCACCGGAGACGGCCATGGCGCGGAAGCGTGGATCGCGGGGACGCTCCGGTCCCTCGTGGCCGAAGGTCTCGGCGTGGGCACGCTGCGTCACGGATCTTCTCTCTGTAGCGGTAGCGGGGTGGTGGTGGCGGGCCGGCCTGCGAGCACCGTTCCTGCCAACCCAGCCTAGACGCTCCATCCTGGACGATCGCCGGGCGTTCCCCGGATCTTCAGCGGGAGCCGTCCCCGGCGCAGCTCGCGCGGGCGACGCCGATCCACGGATCGTTCGCTGCTTTGCCCTCAGCGAACGATCCGAGGCATGAGGGACGCCGGGAGGCCCGGGCCGGTAGCGTGGAGCGTACAGCCGGCAGGGATGGCGCAATCCCGCCCGACCGGACCCGCCAAGCTACTCCCAGGACCGGTGGTATCAGTGACCAACCCATCCAACCCCTCGAACGGCGACGACGACACGCCTCAGGACCCGCTGTCGGAGATGCTCTCGAAGATGTTCGGCGGAGGGGCCGGAGGCTTCGACGCGCAGGAGCTCGCAAAAGCGGCGGGCCTGCCCTCCGATCCATCCGCGATGGCCATGATGATGCAGCAGGTCCAGGCGATGTTCTCCACGGCCAGCGACGGCCCCGTCAACTGGCAGCTGGCCCACGAGCACGCCCGGCGGATCGCCGCAGCGGACAACGACCCGTCCGTCTCCTCCCTGCAGCGCAGGAGCGTCGACGAGGCCCTGAAGCTCGCCGAGATGTGGCTCGACCCGGTCACCGACTTCCCCAGCACCGGCCAGCTGGGCCGCGCGTGGTCCCGGGCCGAGTGGGTGGAGGCGACCATGGCTACCTGGCGCCGCCTCACGGAACCCGTGGCCACGAGCATCGCCCGCGCGCTCTCCGATGTGATCTCCGAGCAGCTCCCGGAGGAGATGAAGTCCATGCTCGGCTCCATGGGCGGACCCGCGTCGATGCTGCAGAATGTCGGTGGCGCGATGTTCGGCATGCAGCTGGGGCAGGCCGTCGGCGCCCTCTCGAAGGACGTTGTGGGCTCCACGGACATCGGTGTTCCCCTCGCGGACGGCCGCATGGCGTTGCTCCCCGCGAATGTTGCGGCCTTCGGCGAGGGGCTCGACATCCCCGAGCAGGAGGTACAGCTCTTCCTGGCGGTCCGGGAGGCCGCCCATGTCAGGCTCTTCACCCAGGTGCCGTGGCTGACCGGTCACCTCCTCGGCAGCATCGAGCGCTATGCGCGCGGCATCCACATCGACATCAGCAAGATCGAGGAAGCTGCCCGGGACATCGATCCCACCAACCCGGAGAGCATGCAGGGTGCCCTGTCACAGGGTGTCTTCATGCCCGAGCGCACTCCGGAGCAGGAAGCAGCACTCGTGCGCCTGGAGACCACGCTGGCTCTCGTGGAGGGCTGGGTCGACGAGCTCGCGGCAGCCGCCGCGGCGAACCTTCCCTCCGCCGGCGCCCTGCGGGAAATGGTCCGACGGCGACGGGCGACGGGCGGACCGGCCGAGCATGCCTTCGCATCGCTCGTGGGCCTCGAGCTCAGGCCGCGCAGGCTCCGGGATGCCGCCGCCCTCTGGTCGCGGCTCACCGAGGAACGCGGCGTTCAGGGCCGGGACGCTCTCTGGCAGCATCCGGACCTGCTGCCCACAGCGGAGGACCTCGATGATCCCGAGGGCTTCTCCGAGCGCCGGCGGCTGATCGAATCCTCCGACGCCGATGTGGATGCGGCCCTCGAGCGCCTGCTGGCGGGCGACTTCGACGATCAGGAGCCACAGCACCCGGACGCAGCGGAGGACACGGCGACGGATGGGCCGACGCCATCCGGAGTCGATGACGCGGGATCCGACTCCGGAGCGGACTCCGCTGCGGACGACGATCCGGATGCACCGGGGACCGACGAGGGAGTGGACCCGAACCGATAGAGCCCGCCCGGTTCCCGCGTCCTGACTCCGGGGTCTACGGAGCGGGCGCGGGGTCGTCAGAATCCGGCCGGCTCGGCTGTCCGCCCCGAGACCACCGCTGGGACCCGAACGAGGCACCGTCGAGGAAGGCCTTCGCCAGGTCCGTCCTGGGGTATTCCGAGAGCAGGCGCCAGAAGGCGGCGCTGTGGGAAGGCTCGATCAGGTGGGCCATCTCGTGCAGGATCACGTAGTCCACCACCCAGTCCGGCATGCCCTGCAGTCTGTGCGACAGACGAATGGTGCGACGCGCCGGAGTAGCCGATGCCCAGCGTGTGTTCTGGTTCGTGACCCACACGATCGCCGACGGCACTCCCCTGCCGTCGAGGAAACGTCGCGCGAGGCCCTCGGCCCGCTCCCGCAATGCAGGGAGCGGGAGGTTCTCGGGACACGGCGCTGGAGGGTATTTCGCCGCCATCTTCTCCACCATCTTCTTCACCCAGAGGCGTTCCTCCCCCGGGGAGAAGTGACCGGGGATCAGGACACGGAGGACGCCGTCGCGCAGGTCCGCGCTGACGGTACGTTTGCGCCGCGCCGAGCGCCGGACCTCGACCCGTGGACGGCCCGGCCCCGCCCCAGGGTCAGGCGTTGTCACCGATGATCCCGAGCACGGCTTCACCGTACCGCTCCAGCTTCGCGGAGCCGATACCCGCCAGCTCGCCGAGCTGATCGAGGGACTCCGGCCGCGCCTCCGCGATGGACACGAGCGTCGCGTCGGTGAAGATCACGAACGCCGGGACATCCTTCTCACGGGCTTCGCCCAGCCGCCACGCGCGCAGCGCCTCGAACGTCTCCTCCTCGTAACTCACCGGGCAGTCGTTGCATCGGCCGATCTTCCGCTCCGATCCAGTCAGCAGGGGCCGCTTGCAGACCCGGCAGGTCACCGGGCCGGCGCTCTTCCGCGCTGCCTTCGCGCGGGGTTGGCGAAAGGCTGCCTGCCCGGTCCCTGCGGGCCTGAGCGCGTCGAGGAAGCGGGAGGGCTTCCGGCTGGCACGTCCGCCCGGCGAGCGCGAGGTGGACCAGGACATGGCGAGATGCCGGCGTGCCCGGGTGATCCCGACGTACAGCAGGCGCCGTTCCTCGTCGACCGCCTCCTGGGTATCGGCGAACGAGATGGGCATCAGACCCTCACTGAGTCCCACGAGGAACACGGCATCCCACTCGAGGCCCTTGGCAGAGTGCAGGGAGGCCAAGGTGACGCCCTGGACCGTCGGTGCGTGCTGGGCTGCGGCGCGTTCCTCGAGCTCGGCCACGAAGAGCTGCAGAGTGAGGGCCTCGGCTCCGCGCACGCGTGCGAGCTCGTCCGCGAGTCCCACCAGGGCCGCGAGCGATTCCCACTTCTCCCGGACGGCGCCGGAGTTCTGCGGCGCCACGGAGGTGTAGCCGAGCGAGGCGAGGACGTCGCGCACCTGCTGGGGAACATCCTCATCGCCCTGGGTGCGTGCGGCAGCCCGCAGCTGCAGCAGCGCGTCACGGACCTCGCGGCGCTGGAAGAAGCGTTCGCCACCGCGGAGCTGGTAGCCGATGCCGGCACTCGCGAGGGCCTGCTCGTAGGCCTCCGACTGCCCGTTCGTCCGGTACAGGATGGCGATCTCGCTCGCCTTGACCCCCTGGTCGAGCAGGGCACCGATGCGCCGGACGCACTCCGTGGCTTCGGCCTCGTCATCGCTGCACTCCGTGAAGGCGGGTTCTGGGCCCGCCTGCTGCTGCGCGACGAGTTCGAGCGGCGCGGACCAGGTGGTGCCGGCCGTCGATCTGTCGGCCTCCTTGCTCCGGGCCGCCAAAAGGGTGTTCGCCGCCTTGACCACCTGCGGCGTTGACCGGTAGTCGCGCACCAGCCTCACCACCTGGGCACCCTCGTAGCGCTTGGTGAAGTCGAGCAGATGGCGTGAGGACGCTCCCGTGAAGGAATAGATGGTCTGGCTCGCGTCGCCGACCACGCACAGCTCCCGCCGCTCACCCAGCCAGAGATCGAGCAGGCGCTGCTGCAGTGGAGAGACGTCCTGGTACTCGTCCACCACGAAGTGCCGGTACTGGGCACGGACCGTGGCGGCGATCCGCTCGTCGTCCTCGAGGATCCCGACGGTACTGAGGAGGACGTCCTCGAAATCGATCAGATTGCGGTCGAGCTTGAGGTCCTCGTAGGCCGAGAAGATGCGGGACACCGTGGTCAGGTCCATACCGGCGGGCTCCGATCTCCCGACCGCCGCACCCATGTACGCGTCGGGGGTGAGCATGGACACCTTCGCCCACTCGATCTCCGCCGCGACATCGCGGATGGCGGCCCGATCGGTGGTGACGCGCAGCCGCCGCGCCGATTCGGCGATGAGCTGTGCCTTGTGGTCCACGAGCGCCGGCAGTGTCCCACCCACGGCCTGCGGCCAGAAGTACTGCAGCTGACGCAGTGCGGCCGCGTGGAAGGTCCGCGCCTGGACGCCGGCGGCCCCGAGGTCCCGGAGTCTCGTGCGCATCTCGGCGGCGGCCCGCGCGGTGAAGGTCACGGCCAGGACCTGCTGCGGCTTGTACACGCCGGTGCGGACGCCGTAGGCGATGCGGTGGGTGATGGCGCGCGTCTTGCCCGTTCCCGCCCCGGCCAGGACGCAGAGCGGACCGCTGAGCGTGGTCGCGACCGCCCGCTGTTCGTCGTCGAGCCCCTCGAGGATGCTGTCCTCGAGCAGGACGCCGGTCACCGCTCACCGGTCCGGGACGGCTCCTCGTCCAACGATCCGCCGTACCAGCGCTCGATCAGCGCACGGGCGATGGATACTCCACCGGCGACGGCGATCGAGCCCTCCCGGAGTTCCGCGAACAGCTCCGCCCGGGTGAACCAGCGCAGGGAGCGGATCTCAGAAAGATCGGGGCGGACATCGGTGGTCGCGGCGTGCGCGGTGAAACCGAGCATGAGGGAGGCGGGGAAGGGCCACGGCTGCGACCCGAGGTACTGGGGCGAGTCGACCGCGATGCCGGCCTCCTCTCCGACCTCCCGGATGACGGCAGCCTCGAGTGACTCCCCGGGCTCCACGAAACCGGCGAGCGTCGAGTAGCGGTTCTCGGGCCAGGCCACGGCCGATCCGAGGAGCAGCCGGTCCTCGTCGTCGACGATGGAGACGATGATGGCGGCGTCGGTGCGGGGATAGTGCTGCGACCCGTCGTTGGGGCACTGGCGCACCCACCCGGCATCGCGCACCACGGTGGGTGTTCCGCATCGAGGGCAGTGTGTGGTGGTCTCGTGCCAGTTGGCGACGGCTGCGGCCTCGACGAACAGTCCGGCGTCCCGGGCGTCGAGCGACGTGGCGATGTCGCGCAGTCCCAGCCACTGGTCGAGGGGAGCCAGCTCGGGGTCGGCCTCCTCGAGCATGGCGAGGATCACGTGGTTCCCGGCGTCGACAGCTCCCTCGTTGACACGGCCCAGATAGACCAGGATGCCGTGCCCGCCGATATCGGAGGGCGTGACCAGCGTCAGCGCCCCAGCGGTGACGGGCGCCTTCCCGTGGGCGATCGGCAGCACCTTGGTGCCGGCCGTCTCCCAGAGCGTCTCGAGGAACTGCTCGGTGATCCTCGACTCGCCGTTCCGGTCCGAGTCGGCACGTGAGAGCTGCAATTCTCCGAGCGGAGGCTGAGCGAGGGTCCGGAGGGTCTCTTCCATGCTTCTACGGTACGTTCTCGCAACCCCAAAAAGGCATTCTGTGCCGAGAGGTGGAGGAGCAGTGCAGGACCGAAGACGAGTAGTGCATCTGGCGACTCACCGCACCCCGGGTCGAAAAGCGCTGCCTGGACGCCCTACCGTTGAGGGTGTGAAACGCACACCCATGGAACTTGCCGCCGTTGCCAGCGCCGCCGTGCCCGGCCTGGCTCCGACGGGCGTGGCCGGCACCCCCGATGATGCCGTGGATTTCGATTCCGCGCAGTTGGTGGACGCGTCCGGGAAACAGTGGCGGGTCCGTGCACCGAGGCATGTCGAGGCAAGTATGCGTCTCGAGACCGAGGTGCAGGCACTCCGGGCCTTCACACCGGCGGTGAAGGCCGAACTCCCGTTCCTGATCCCCCACCTCGCGGGCAGCGTCCGCCAGGGCGAACTCAGCACCTTCGTCTACTCGCACCTCGCCGGCAGTACCGCGTCGCTGTCCGCCCTGGCCGGCGGCGACCGCGCCGTCGCGACGGAGATCGGACGCGTCATCGCCGCCATCCACGATCTCCCGAAGGAGCTGGTCCAGCAAGCCGACCTGCCCAGCTACGAGGCCGACGAGTACCGGCAGCGCAAACTGAACGAACTCGATCAGGCGGCGACCACGGGGCGGATCCCTTCTGTGCTGCTGCGCCGCTGGGAGCACGCGCTCGAGGACGTGAGTCTGTGGAGATTCGCCCCCACCGTGGTCCATGGTGACCTGCACGAGGACCATCTGCTCCTCTCGGGGCCACGGGTGTCCGCCGTGATCGGTTGGACAGAGCTCTGCGTCGCCGACCCAGCACAGGATTTCGCCTGGCTCGCAGCAGCCGAGAACACGGACTTCGTCCACGCGGTCCATGAGGCCTATGCCACAGCCCGGGCCGGAGCGGTTGATCCGCATCTCCCCCGACGCGCCGCGCTCGCGGCCGAATTCGCGCTCGCGCAGTGGCTGGTCCGCGGTGTCACCCTCGGGGACGGCTCGATGATCCGCGAGGCCGAGGAGATGCTCGCTGCGCTCGAGGCCGACGTCGAGTCCCTCGAGCGGGAGCAGCACGAGGCCGCCGAGCGTGCCCTGCGCGCCGAGGAGGAGCGGATCGAGTGGGGCGATGCGGAGGGATCCGACGAGCACACGGCCTCACCGCGTCCGGGCACTGAAGCCCAGCACGGCGCCGCGGCCGTGGGGGCGACGTCGTCGCCGCGGTGGTCGGAGGATGCCGCGGCGTCCGACGGGGACGGCCACGCCGACGAGGCACGCGGGCTGCCAGCGTCCGACGAGGACGATGCCGAGGCGTCCGACGGGGACGGCGATGCGGACGACCACGGTCACGACCGGAGGCGCCCGGGACCGGACGACGGAACTCGGCCGGGCACGGGAACGGCCTCCGGCTCGTCCCTGGCCCACGCGCGACTGACAGCCGGACGGGAGGGCGCCGTGGGGCAGGACGACACGGCGCCGGAGGACAGCGGGGCGGGCCCGGAGTCTCCCGACGAGCTGGAGACGACAGCACTTCCCATCGTGTCCTTCGGCCGCTGAGCGCAGGCGGCCATATCAGGCCGGAGACTGGTTTGAACCGCTCTCCTGCGCCGCGGCGACGATCGCCTCGAGTTCGGCTGCGTCACCGAGATCGTGCGGACGCACCACGAGGTTGTCGGCGACGTAGAAGAACGCTGCCCGCACCTTCTCCAACGGAACATCCTTCAGCCTCGACCACGCCAGCCTGTAGACGGCCAGCTGGACCGCCTTGGCGGCTCGCAGTCCCGGAGCCGGCGGGTGTCCGGTCTTCCAGTCGATGAGATCCCATCCGCCATCGGCATCACGGAACACCGCGTCGATCCGTCCGCGGACAACCACCCCTCCGATCCGCGTCTCGATCGGTGCCTCCACCGCTTCGGGCTCGCGCAGTGCCCACTCGGACCGCTCGAAGATCGCCGCCATCTCCCCCAGTCCGAGCGACTCGTCCACGTACGCATCGGCGCCTCCGGGATACTCCCCCAGGTCGAGCATGCCCGTCGACCCGTAGAACTCCTCGATCCAGGCATGGAACGCCGTTCCCTTGCGTGCTGCCGAGCCCGGCCGGCGGGGCAGCGGCCGGCGCAGGTTCCGCATGACGGCGTCCGGGTCCTCACGCAGTTCCACCAGGGTCGACGCCGAGATGTGCGCGGGCAACGCGAGCGGTCGCCGTTCGCCCTCCCGGTGCTGCCGGGCCAGCGCCAGCCGCACCTCGCGACCCCACCGCCCATCGTCGACGTCCTCCTCCGGAGCGGCCGCGACAATCCGCTCGAGGACAGCCTGCGCCGCCTGCTCCATGGCGGGGCGCCGCGGTCCCAGCGGATCGATGGGCCAGGTGGCCTGCTCGGGCCGTGCGTTCGCCGGGTTGGTGTCGCCGACGTCGGCGTCCGTGACCCAGTGCGGCATGGCGATCCCGGGGCTCCCGGAGTCGGCGAGGACCGTGAGCGCCTCGAGGAAGGACGACGGCCCGGAAGGCTTCGAGCGCCCACCCGACCACACCGACGACGTGCAGACCAGCACCTGCTTGGCACGGGTGAAGGCGACATAGGCGAGCCGGCGTTCCTCCCGCTCCGTGTGGGCTCTCGCCTCCCCGGTGAAGTCAGCCTCACTGGCCAGCCACGCCTTCTGGTCCTGCTGTTCCCAGTCCCACTGCGGCAGCTCCGGTGCATCACCACGCAGGGGCCACGGGATGGCCGAACTCCCGCTGCTCCAGCGCGAATCCCTGTCGCTGGGGAAGGAACCCGCGGTGAGGCCCGGGACGAACACGACGTCCCATTCGAGGCCTTTCGAGGCATGCACGGTGAGCAGCTGCACGGCGTCCCGGCTCGCCTCCAGCTGCGTCACGGGCAAGCCGTCCTCCTCCTGGTCCGCGGCCTCCAGCCAGGCGAGGAATGCCGGCAGATCGACGCGGTCGGCCGTGGCGACGAACCCGGCCACGGCCTCCGTGAAGGCGTCGAGGTTCCGGCGCGCCTCGTTGGTCCCCATACCGGGTTTGGCGGCCACTTCGATGTCCAGCAGGATGGTGCGTTCGACCTCCCCGATCATGCTACCCAGATCGTCGCCCACGAAGCCGCGGAGCACCCGCAGTTCCTTCCTCAGCGCCTCCAGGCGCTGCCGCGCGGTGGCGCTGAGGACCCTGCCGGACGAGGACGCCCAGTCCGACGGCGGCAACTGGTCCACGGCCTCCACCAGGCTGCCCGCTTCGGCCGTGTCCGGTGACACGATCGCGTCGCGGAGCTGCTCGTCGTCGATCTCCTCCCCCACCGCCGTCCCGCGCCGGAACATCGCCTCCCGCCTCCGCGCGAGGTGCCGCGACCAGTCACCGAGCGCCATCAGATCGGCCGGCCCGATCCGCCACCGCGCTCCGGACAGGAGCCGGAGCATCGAGTCCGACCTGTCGGGGTCGCCCAGGACCCGCAGGGTGGCGAGCAGATCGACGATCTCGGGGGTGCGCAGCAGGCCGCCCAGCCCGACGACCTGCACCGGGATGCCGGCACGCTCGAGCTCCCGGCGGATCGGGGCGAACTGCTTGCGCCCCCGGCACAGGACTGCCATGGAGGGCGGAAGAGCCGCCCCGTTGTGCGATTCGAAGGAACGACGACGCTGCCGCAGCACCTCCCGCGTGATCGCCTCCGCCTCGCTGAGGGTCGGACCGGACGGGCCCGCACCATCGGTGGGCGCGCCGAGGACCGGGGCGTCGGTCAGGAAACGGCCGAGGATCACCTCTCCGACCGGAGCACCCGGACGCGCGTCGAGGCCGGGAACCTGCTGAGCAGGGGTGGTCCGCAGCCAGGGAGCGGGCGTGTTCAGCGGGGCTGCCACCGTGTTCGCCGCCTCGAGGATGGACGTCGGGTTCCGCCACGCGACCGACAGGTGCGCCACCTGCGACGGAGCACGCCGGTCCGCGTCGATCATCGGGAACGCCGTGCGGAAGGTACCCAGCTGTCCGGCCGACGCTCCCCTGAAGCCGTAGATCGACTGGTGCGGGTCACCGACGGCGGTGACCGAGCGGCCGTCCGCGAACAGGCGCGAGAACAGGACCATCTGCGCGTGGGACGTGTCCTGGAACTCGTCGAGCAGCACCACGCGGTACTTCTCGCGCTCCAGTTGCCCTGCTTCGGGGATGTCGCGGGCGATCCGGGCGGCGAGGGAGACCAGGTCGCCGAAGTCGAGCTGCCTGCGGGCGAGCTTCGCGGCGGAATAGGTCTCCACGAGCTCCGTCACGGTGACGCGCGTGCGGAGTTTGTCGAGCAGCTCCTGCACCTTCTGCGTGGGCGCCTTCGTGGTCCCGTCCACGTAGGCCTGGGCGCCGACGTGCACGAGGTGGCGCCGGAGCTCCGCGCGCACGGTCGCCGGGCTGACCAGATGCTCGGCGCACTCCCCTGCCATGTCGAGCACCGCCTTGACGAGGGTGCTCTTGGCCGCCGTGAAGTGCGCCCAGTCGCCGTCGTACGCCTCGACGACGGAGTGGGCCAGCTGCCAGGACTGCGCCGTCCCGAGCATCACGGAGTCGCGCTCGACGCCGATCCGCAGCCCGTAGTCCTGCACGATCCCGTTCGCGAAGGAGTGGTAGGTGGAGATGGCCGGGTCGAGGCGATCGACCACGTCCGCGCCGGGGGCGGCCGCATCGTCGCGCCCGAGTGCTGCGTAGAGTTGCGCCAGCCGCAGACGGACCCGCGAGGCGAGTTCCCCGGCGGCCTTGCGCGTGAAAGTGACGCCGAGGATCTGCTCGGGGCGCACGAGCCCGTTCGCGACGAGCCAGACCACCCTGTCCGCCATGGTCCGCGTCTTGCCCGACCCCGCGCCCGCGATGACGAGCAGTGGCTCCAGGGGCGCCTCGATGACCCGCACCTGGTCCTCGGTGGGGTACTGGACCGGGGCTCCGGGGTCGGTGTGCAGCAGCTCGGCGAGCGCCCTCGCCGAGTAGGTCGGAGCCGGCATCGCAGCCGCCACTACTGCGTCACCTGCTTGCCCTCTTCGCAGAGCGGGCAGATCTCGGGCAGCCGGCAGCCACTGCCGCCGAATCCGGACCGCCGCGGGTCGTGGACGGTGTCGAAGGAGGCGGAGGCCATCAGCGCCGCCGCGTCCTCGATCATGCCCAGCGCCCAGGTGTCCTCGTCGCCGACGGCGGGCTGGTCCTGGACCGCGACGGTCTTCGCCTTCGTCCCGAGGTGGACGAGCGAGGCGCCCCCTGGCGTCTCGTGCACCGTGGCGTCGTCGGCAGGAGCACCGTCGGCGACGTCGGCAGTCGCGACATCACCGGTCTCGATGTCGTGGGCCTGGGTGTCGTCGGCCTGCGTCACGGCGACAGCTCCGTACGCCACGGCCGTCTGATAGGCCGCGAGCTGCGGGTGCCGCTCGATCTCGGCGGCGGTCGGTGCGCTCCTGCCCGTCTTCAGGTCCACGACGACGGCGCGGCCCCCGGCGTCGCGCTCGAGACGGTCGATCTGGCCGCGGAGCCGGGCCGTCCGCTGCGCACCCTCGACGAGCACGGTGAGATCCACGGAGAAGTCCACCTCCGTGGCCTGCAGGGTGCGTCCGGACTTCCTCATCAGCAGCACGTAGGTGGCGAGTTTGCGGACCATGCCCTCGGCCCGCCGGAAGTCCGCCTGTCCCTCCCAGCCGTCACTGATACCGAGCCGCGGCCACCGGCGCTCGAGTTCCTGCGTGTACTCCTGGCCGGTCGCGTCGGGGAGATCCTGGGCGATCTGGTGGACGAGGGTGCCGAGGGACCGCGCGAAGTCGGTGTTCCGCTCTCCTCCTGCAGCGGAGACGAACCAGCTCAGGGGTGAGGCCAGCACGGACTCCACCTTCGAGGGCGAGACATTGATGGGCTGGTCCGCCGGAACCACAGGAGCAGCACTGCTCACCTCGGCGAGCCCCCACCACTGGGCCGGATGGGCACCCGGCACGGGCGGCTCCGTCGCGGCCATGCGGCCCAGGTGCCGCACGGCTTCCCCGGTCAGGGCTGCGCTCGCCTGCGGATCCTGCGCCACCCGGCGCAGCTCCGCGACCAGGGCGCGCAGGGTGAGGGGCCGCAGCACCTCCGTGCGAGGCCTCGCCTCGGCACCCGGAGGAAGCGGATCGAGCACGTCGAGGAACGGCGACGCCTGCTCGTCCTGGGACGAGACGGCGCAGCACACGAGCTCCTGGCTCGCCCGGGACACCGCGAGCGAGAAGGTGCGCAGCTCGTCGAACCGGATGTCCTGCAGCAGGGAGACCGGATCGCGGGTACTGCGGAAGGACTCGCCGTGATCGAGCAGGGCCCGCAGCTCCCCGGACCCGAGGAGTTCGCCGCGGAGCCGGAGATTCGGCCAGACGCCGTCCTGCACGCCGGCGACGACGACCATGGGCCAGTGCCGCCCGGCCGCACTGGCCGGGGTGAGGACGGAGATCGAGGCCTGCCTGCTGGTCCGCTGGGCCAGCGTGTCCATGGGGATGTCCTGGTTGAGGATGTACTCGAGGAAGAGCTCGGGATCGGCGCCCGGCACCTGCTCCACGAAGCGCTCCGCCGTGGTGAACAACGCCATCATGGCGTCCAGGTCGCGGTCCGCGCGGGCGGAGAACGGACCTTCGGACAGGGCCGCACCCGACCACTGCTGGGCGAGACCCGACGCCGACCACAGCGCCCAGAGGACCGTCTCCGCATCGGCCGCGATCTCGTCCGCCGCGGCCCGGCCCGCCTCGAGCATCCGGTGCAGTCGCCGGACGGGCGCCCCCTCGGAGGAGAGCTCGGCGATCTCCTCCGGGGAGGAGAACAGGGTGGCGAGCAACTCGTCACTCGTCCGGCCCCCGCCGCGCTGGAGTTCAATACGCCGTAACTGCTGCCGCAGCCGGCGGAGCTCCAGACTGCCCGCCCCGCCGATCCTGGAGGTGAGCAGGGAGATGCACAGCTCGGTGTCGAGCGGCGCGCTCCCCACGGCCACGGCGTAGAGATGGAGCAGGGGTCGTACAGCCGGCTCCTCGCGGATGGCCGTCTCCGCGGCCGGGACGTTCACGGCGATCCCCTGCGCGGTCAGATAGCGCTGGACGGCTGCCACCTGGGCACCGTTCCGGACGATCACCGCGATGTCGTCGAAGCTACGCCCACCGAACAGATGGGCCTCGAGCGCCTGCTGGGCGATGAATCGCTGTTCGTGGAACACGCTGTCGAGCACATGCACGGAGACCGCCGCTCCACGCTGCGGACCCCCGTCCCCGGAACCACCCGGGCATCCCTCTGCCGACACCTCTCGTGGTGCGGTCGGGAGCGAGCGGTAGGCCGTGCTGACACCGGTCGTGGCGATACGGGCCGCCACATTGGTCCAGGCGTCCGCCAGCGGGCCCTTCAGGGTCAGCGATCCGGGAAGTGTCAGGGTCGTCAACCCGCCCTGACGCGTGAAGAGGGCGGCCAGACGTCCTGCCAGGTCGGGGCGCGCGCCCCGGAAGCCCTGGGCCACCGTGTCAGGGCAGGCGGTGATGACGACGTCGTTGCCCGCACCGATGAGGCCCAGGAGCGCGTGGATGCCTGGGTTGGCCTCCTGGTAGTCGTCCACGAGGACCAGCTGCAGACGGGTACGCTCCCGGTCGAGGAATTCCCGGTCCGTCTCGAGGATCTCGCGGGCAGCCGTGAGGATGCCCGCCGGGTCGAAGGCCTCGGGCATGCGCAGATCGAGGACATCGCGGTACTCGCGGTAGAGCTGGGCGGCGGCGATCCAGTCCGGCCGGTCGAAGCGCTCCCCCCAGGCGGCCAGCTCCTCGGCGGACACCGCGTATTCACTCACGCGGTCGAACAGATCGCGGATCTCCTGCCGGAAGCCCCGTGTGGGCAGTGCCAGGGCCAGACTCGCCGGCCAGGAGGGACCGGGAGCGCCGTCCTGCCCGTGACCGGCGAGGAGCTCCTTGATGATCAGATCCTGTTCCGCTCCCGAGAGCAGGCGGGGGGCGCGCCCGATCCAGGGCATCCGCCCCTCGGCGCGGGCCCGCCGGATGAGGTCGAAGGCATAGGAGGACCAGGTCCGGGCAGGCGCCGTGCTGATGCTGCGGTCGAGCTTCGCCGTGAGTTCGTCGCGGAGCCGGGTCGCGGCGGCGCGGGTGGGCGCGAGCACCAGGAGGCCCTCGGGATCGAGCGTCCCCGCCTCGATCCGGCGGACGGCGAGATCGGTGAGCAGGGAGGACTTGCCACTGCCCGGGGCACCGAGGACCAGTACCTGTCCGGACAGGTGCCGCAGCGACTCGAGGATCGCCTCGTAGCCGCTCGTGGGCTGCTCGGTCGAGCCGTCCCGTTCAGCGCCGGAGGGACGGGCGGGAGCGTCGTCGACGGTGCTGGTCATGGTCCAAGCCCACCACACTCCACGGACAATCAGCGCTCAGCCCACGGACGTACCGGAGTCCGTGTCCTGGCCGTCTCCCGCGGCGCGGAGGGCGAGGCCGAGGTTCTCGATCGCGGTCTGCTCCTGCGGGGAGGGCCACCACCGGGCGAGCGCGAGTTCCACGCGGTAGTCGGCGTCGTCGGTCGCCTCGGCGGGCACCCGCAGGGGTGTGCCCTCGGCGTCGTAGTGCGGCCTGGCCCGACCGGCCAACCCCCTGGCCGCGAGCCCGCCGGAGCGCAGCACGCGCCACCACGGGACCTCCCGCGTACTGCGTGAGAGGGCTCGGCCCACCTGGCGTGGACCGCCGCGGCCCAGCAGCTCGGCGATATCGCCGTAGGTCAGGACGTGACCGGCAGGGATCAGCCCGGTCACGGCGAGGACGGCCTCCACGTAGGCACGGGGATCCACGGATGGCGCGGTATCCGTGGGCCCGAGGCCCGCCGCTGCCGCACCCCGGGCGGTCTTCGGTGGTTCCATGGGTTCAAGACTAAGCGGCAGCGCCGGGTCCGCCGGGGCGCAATGCCTGTTGGTCGGACCGCGCCGGTAGCGTGTCACCATGACGAGCTGGCACGAGGAACCACGGGCGGCCTTCGACCTCGAGACGACGGGACGCGATCCGTCGAGCGCGCGCATCGTCACCGCGACCGTCGTCCTCGTGGACGGCCAGGGTGAGATCCTCGAGCACCACGAGTGGCTGGCCGATCCCGGCGTCGAGATCCCGGAGGGTGCCGCGGCGATCCACGGGATCACCACGGAGCACGCCCGGAGCCACGGTCTCCCCGCGGCGGAGGTGGTACAGGGTATCGCCGCCGTCCTGACACGACTGTTCGACGACGGCGTACCCGTACTGGCCTACAACGCGCGCTACGACTTCACGGTGCTCGCGCAGGAGGGCCTGCGCCACGCCGTCAACACGCCCGTGCCCTCGCCCGTGATCGACCCGTACGTCATGGACAAGCAGGCCGACCGGTATCGCAGGGGCAAGCGCACGCTCACAGCGGTGTGCGAGCACTACGGCGTGGATTTCGAGAACGCCCACACGTCCGCGGCGGATGTCCTGGCGACCCTGCGCGTGGGCCGGCTCCTCGCGGACCGGCACGCCTTCCTCCGCAAGCCCGCAGCGGAGCTCCATGCCTCGCTCGTGGTCTGGGCGGCCCGTCAGGCGGCGAACTTCGAGGAGTACCTCCGGCGGACGGAGCCCGGCGCCCTCATCGAGCGGGACTGGCCCGTCGTGCGGCCGGTTATGGAGGGCAGGAACGCCGTGGAGGACAGGCCTGCTGTGGAGGACGGGACCGTCGTGGCGGGCAGGACCACCGTCGACGCCGGGCGCCCTGCTGCCCTGTGACGCCCGCGGCTATGCTGGCGCCATGTCGAAGTCGGTCGCGCTGATCCGAGGAGTGGGAGGACCCACCGCCCTGCGGATGCCCGCCCTGCGCTCGGCGCTGGAGGACGGCGGGCTCGAAGGGGTGGTGACCCTGCAGGTCGCGGGGAACGTCGTCTTCGAGCCGGGGGGCCGTTCGGCTTCAGCGTGCGCCGAGCTCGTCAGGCGGACCGTCCGTGAAAGCTTCGGCCACGATCTCCCCGTCGTCATCCGATCCCACCGACAACTCGCCGCCGCCGCGCGCCGCAACCCGTTCGTCGGAACGCAGGAGGGCCGCTGGGTGATGACGGTGTTCCTCGACCGACCACCACGGGCGGACACTGTGCTCGATCCGGCCAGCGGCACCCCGGATCTGTTCGTGGTGGACGGCAGGGAGGTGTTCGTGCGCCACGCCGAGTCCGTGGCGACGTCGAAACTCCAGTCCACGTGGTTCGAGAAGCGGCTCGGCGTGATCGGCACTGCCCGCAATGCCAACACCGTCGCGAAACTGGTGCGGCTCACGGCCTGACCATCGACGACTCGCCGCCGCAGTGGCAGCGGCGAGCAGGCGCTCAGTCGGTCGGAACGGCTTCTGCAGCAGCCCGCGCCGCCGCCGGCAGGGCCGCGAGGACGCGCTCCATTGCGGCGTCGTCGTGTGCTGCCGAGAGGAACCACGCCTCGTACACGGACGGCGGCAGATAGACGCCGGAGTCGAGCATGGAGTGGAAGAACGGCCCGTACCGGAAGGCCTCCTGGCCCTGCGCGTCGGCGTAGTTCCACACCCCGTGCTCCGACGTCCCGAACGCGACACTGAAGAGATTCCCCGCACGCTGGATCGAGTGATCCACCCCGGCCTCGGCGAGCGCGTCCGAGAGGGCGTGGCTCAGTTCCAGGGAGCGCGCGTCGACGTGGCGGTAGACCTCGTCGGTGGCGGCGGTCAGCGTCGCGACGCCGGCGGCCATGGCGATCGGGTTCCCCGACAGCGTGCCGGCCTGGTACACCGGGCCGATCGGTGCCAGATGGTTCATGACGTCCGCCCGGCCACCGAGGGCCGCGGCCGGGATGCCGCCGCCGATGACCTTGCCGAAGGTGAGCAGATCCGGGGTCCAGGGATGCTCGGCGTCGTCCGCCCCGCCCGTGAGTTTCCAGTAGCCGCCGGGGTGCGTGCGGAAGCCGGTCATGACCTCGTCGACGATGAACAGTGCACCGTGCTCGGCGCTGATGCGACTGAGGAACGCGTTGAAGCCCGGTGCGGGCGTCACCACGCCCATGTTGGCCGGGGCAGCCTCGGTGATGATGGCTGCGATGTTCGCGCCGTGCGTGCGGAAGGCTTCCTCGACCGCCTCGACGTCGTTGTAGGGCAGCACGAGGGTCTCCGCCGTCGTCGCCTCCGTGACACCCGCGGATCCGGGCAGCGCCAGCGTGGCGACACCCGATCCGGCCGCTGCGAGCAGGCTGTCCACGTGCCCGTGGTAGCACCCGGCGAACTTGACGATCAGATTCCGCCCCGTGAATCCGCGGGCCAGGCGCACGGCCGTCATGGTGGCCTCGGTGCCGGTGGAGACCATGCGCAGGAGCTCGACGGCGGGAACGCGCTGCTGGACGAGCTGCGCGAGATCGGCCTCGGCGGGCGTGGAGGCCCCGAAGGTGAGCCCGTGGTCCACGGCCCGGTGGACGGCGGCGATGACGTCTGGATGCGAGTGGCCCAGCAGCGCCGGGCCCCACGATCCGACGAGATCCACGTACTGTGTGCCGTCGGCGTCGGTGACATAGGCTCCCTGCGCGTCGACGAGGAAGCGCGGCGTCCCGCCGACCGACCCGAAGGCGCGGACCGGGGAGTTGACGCCGCCGGGCATGAGGGCGCGGGCGCGCTCGTAGAGGCTGTCCGACGTGGTGGAGGGCGTGGTCATGGGGTTCCTTAGCTGTGGTGGTCGTCGAGCCAGAGCGCGAGCTCCGAGGCCCAGTAGGTGAGGATCAGCTGGGCGCCGGCGCGCTTGATGCCGAGGACCGACTCCTCGATGGCGCGCCGCCGGTCGATCCAGCCGTTCGCAGCCGCGGCCTCGATCATGGCGTACTCCCCCGAGATTTGGTAGGCGGCCACGGGTACGGGTGATATCGCCGCGACGTCGGCCAGGATGTCCAGATAGCTCATCGCGGGCTTGACCATCACGAGGTCGGCACCCTCCTCGAGATCCAGCTCCACCTCCAGGAGTGCTTCCCTCCGGTTCGCCGCGTCCATCTGGTAGGTCCGGCGGTCACCGGTGAGCTGGGAGTCGACCGCTTCGCGGAAGGGCCCGTAGAAGGCGGAGGCGTACTTGGCGGCATAGGCGAGCACCATGGTGTCCCGGTGGCCGGCCTCGTCCAGTGCCTGCCGGATGACGGCGACCTGGCCGTCCATCATGCCGGAGGGGCCGAGCACGTGGGCTCCGGCATTGGCCTGCTCCACGGCCATCTGAGCGTAGAGCGCCAGGGTGGCGTCGTTGTCGACGGCGCCGTCGGCGTCGAGCACCCCGCAGTGACCGTGGTCGGTGAACTCGTCGAGGCAGACGTCGCTCATGACGACGAGTGAGTCCCCCACCTCGCTCCTGACGTCGGCGATCGCCCTGTTCAGGACGCCATCGGGATCGATCCCCGCGCTGCCGGTGGCGTCGCGGTGCTCGGGGATGCCGAAGAGCATGATGCCGCCCACCCCGCGCTCCACGGCCTGCGCCGCGGCGCGCTTGAGCGAATCGGTGGTGTGCTGGACGACGCCGGGCATGGACGAGATGGGCGAGGGCTCGGTGAGGCCCTCGCGGATGAACGCCGGCAGGATCAGCTCCGCCGGGTGCACCCGGTACTCGGCGACCATGCGCCGCATGGCGGGGGTGGATCGCAGCCTGCGCGGCCTGTGCTGGGGGAAACTCATGATCGATCTCCGTTCGGTCGGTAATCTGTCGTGATGGTGCGTGCAGCCGCGTCCCGGACGGCCGCGGCGATGCCCTCCGGCGTGGGGTCGGCCGCCGTCGCCGCCGGGCCCCACCCCTCGGCGCGCAGTGCCGCTGCCGTGGTGCGGCCGATGGCGACCGCCGCGAAGGTGCCCGGTCCGACGTCGGCGGGCCCTCCGGTCAGTCTGGCGCGGAAGTGCCGCACGGCGCTGGGGGCGGTGAAGACGACGATCGGCCGTGCTGTCCCGGACAGGAGTTCGAGGGCAGCGGGCACATCGAGCAGTGGCGGCCTGGCGCCCGTCTCCTCGACGCCGGGTACCCTGCGCTCCGGGTCCGCCGGCGAGGCCACCGTGCGGTAGGCCTCGACGCGCCGCACGGACCAGCCCAGCCGGGCCAGACCCGCGCGGAGATCCTCGGGTGCGAGATCGGACTGCGGCAGGAGCACGTCACCCGTGCCGCGGGGGAAGACCGCGAGGATGCCGGTGGCGGACTCGTCGTCGGGGACCAGGACGACGTCCACGCCCACGCCGCCGAGGAGCTCCGCCGTCGCCGACCCCACGGCCACCACTTGGGCTCTTCCCGCACGGACGACGTCCGCCAGCGTGGTTCCGCCGTCGCGGGCGATCAGTTCCAGCGCCTGCACGGTGTTGCCGCTCGTCACCACGAGCCAGGAGTAGGCGCCCCGGGCCAGCGCTGCGAGCTCGCAGTGGACGGCGGCGGTGTCGCCGGGCAGTTCGGTGTCCGTGAGGGGCAGGGCGAACGGGGTGAAGCCCGCCCCCTCCAGCGCGGTCTTCAGGCGCACCGCGCGCGCGGGATGACGCAGGACGATCACCGGCCGGCCGGGTCCGTCAGGTGCCACGGGAGCCTAGGAGGTCAGCGGCGCGATGACGGCCGCGCCCGCGGCGAGGAGTTCATCGGCCAGGGCGTGGCCGAGCTGCGCCGCGGCGTCGACGTCCGCAGCGGGTGCAGAGCGCGTCAGTCGGAGGATCGACCGACCATCGAGGCTGCAGACCACGGCTTCCAGGGCGAGCTCGTCGCCCCGCAGGTGCGCGAGTGCTCCGATCGGAGCGCTGCACCCGGCCTCGAGGCGACGCAGGACGGCGCGCTCGGCCGTGACGGCGAGGCGTGTGGGCGCGTGGTCGTAGGACGCCAGGGCTTCGCGCACGCCGGGTGCGGCCTCGCCCTCACGGCACTCCACCGCCAGGGCCCCCTGCCCGGGAGCCGGCAGCATCACCGCGGGATCGATCAGTTCGGTGATGGCCTCCTCCCGACCCAGTCGCCGCAGACCCGCAGCCGCCAGGACCACGCCGTCGAGGTCTCCCGGCGCTCCGCTGACGAGCCCGGCGACGCGTCCGAGGCGCGTGTCCACGTTCCCGCGGATGTCCACCACCTCGATCCCCGGGCGGGCGGCCCGGAGCTGCGCGGCACGGCGGGGTGAGCCGGTCCCCACCCGGGCGCCGTCGGGCAGCGTGGCGAGCGTGAGACCGTCGCGGGCGCACAGTGCATCGCGGACATCCTCACGCCCCGGCACCGCCGCGACGGTCAGCCCGTCCGCAGGCAGCGTCGGCAGATCCTTGAGCGAGTGCACGGCGAGATCGCAGCGCCCCTCCAGCACGGCGTCGCGCAGCGCCGCGACGAAGACACCCGTGCCGCCGATCTGCGAGAGCGAGCCCTTCAAAATATCGCCCTCGGTGCGTACCCGCACCAGTTCGTAGGACGACCCGGCGAGCTCCGACACCCGCTCCGCGACAGTGGTGGTCTGGGTCATCGCCAGGGCGCTGCCCCGGGTACCGACCCTGATCATCGCCATTATTCGCCGGGGTTCGGCAGCGGGGTCCCCACGGTGGAGTCGACGGCCGCGACGGTGGGCTTCTCCCCCCGCCGGTTCGCGCAGCAGTTGGGCCGGCACACATCGAACCAGGGGCCCAGGGGCGTGGTCGAGGGGCGGTCCGCGATGTTGTTCTCGATGGTGCGCTCGAGGATCAGGTCGACGAGGCCCTCGACGAACTTCCGGTGGGTGCCCGGGGTGGGCACCCTGTCCGCGACCATGCCGAGCTCGGCGCAGGTCTCCTTCGCCTCGGTGTCGAGATCCCAGGCAACCTCCATGTGGTCGGAGACGAAGCCGAGGGGCACGATCACGACGCCGCGCGCCCCGCTCTCGTAGCGGTCCCGCAGTGCGTCGCTGATGTCCGGCTCGAGCCAGGGGATGTGCGGGGCGCCCGAGCGCGACTGGTAGACGAGCGACCACTCGACGCCGGCCGCCTCGGGGATGCGGTCGAGGACCGCCTGGGCGGTGGCGAGGTGCTGCGCCACGTACGCGCCCTCCTCGTAGGCCGGACCACCGTCGGCATCACGCGGACCGGCAGCTTCCGCGTCGCCCATCGGGATGGAGTGGGTGGAGAACATGATGTGCACCGGGGCGTCGGCGGCGTCCTGCTCGGCCAGACCGGCGCGCACCGCGGCGAGTCCTGCGGACACGCCCTCGACGAAGGGCTCGACGAAGCCGGGGTGGTCGAAGTACTGGCGCACCTTGTCCACTTCGAGCCGGCCCTCGAGCCCGGTCTTCACGAGTGCCATTCCGAGGTCCTCGCGGTACTGCCGGCAGCTCGAGTAGCAGGAGTACGCGCTCGTGGTCACGGCGAGCACCCTGCGGTGCCCGGCGTCGTATGCCTCCTGCAGGGTGTCCGCGATGAACGGCTCCCAGTTGCGGTTGCCCCAGTACACCGGGAGGTCGATACCGCGCCGCCGCAGCTCGGCCTCCATGGCGGCCCGGAGGGCGCGGTTCTGGCTGTTGATGGGGCTCACGCCGCCGAAGGCGCGATAGTGGTGCGACACCTCCTCTAGACGCTCATCCGGGATACCGCGGCCACGCGTCACATTGCGCAGGAACGGGATGACGTCGTCCTGCCCCTCCGGTCCGCCGAAGGAGGCGAGCACCACGGCGTCGTACGCCTTCGGCGCCATCCTGCCGTTCTCGTCGATCCCCTCGCGTGGGTCGAATACCTGAGTGGTCACTGGAGTACCTCTGCAATCTCGTCGTGGGTGATCCGCCGGCCGGTGAAGAACGGCACTTCCTCGCGCACATGACGGCGGGCCTCGGTCTCCCGGAGGTGCCGCATGAGGTCCACGAGGTCCACGAGGTCGGGGGCCTCGAGTGCCAGGATCCATTCGTAGTCGTTCAGGGCGAAGGACGACACCGTGTTGGAGAGGACCTGCGGGTACTTGCGCCCCTTCATGCCGTGGTCCATGAGCATCTCGCGGCGCTCCTCCATGGGCAGGATGTACCACTCGTAGGACCGGACGAACGGGTACACGCACACCCACTCGGCCGGTGCCACGCCTCGGGAGAACGCCGGGCTGTGCGACTTCGAGAACTCGGCGTCCCGGTGCACGCCCATGGCGGACCACTCGATCTCGGCTCCGGCGAAGGCCCCGGTGCGGCGGAGCTTCCGGACGGCTGCCTGCAGGTCCTCGGCCCGGGGTCCGTGCAGCCACACCATGACGTCGGCGCCGGCACGCATGGCTGAGACGTCGTAGAACCCGCGGAGCACCACGCCGTCCTGCTCGAAGCCGGCGATGGTCTCCTCGAGATCCGCGACCTCGGCGGCACCTGAGCCGCCACTGCGCCGGAAGACGGTCCAGAGGGTGTAGAAGAGTTCACCGGGGGCGTCGTCGCCCGCTCCGGTCTGCTGTGCATCGTGGGTTGGGTTGCTACCGGTTGGCTCAGTCATGACTACAGTTTGCCTCTGTCCGGAGACGATCCGAAATCTTTTTCTTCTACCGCACGTAGAAGCGACGAACATCACACAGGAGGCCCCGACCCGTCGCCTCCCGCTCCGGCCAGCAGGGCGTCCGCGAGCGCCCCCGCCCGGGCCCGTGCGTCATCGATGACCGCCACGAGTCCCGTCCCCGCGAGCCACCCGCCCGTGACGGCGAGGGAGTTGGCATGGTCCGCCACCAGGGCCCTGATCCGGGCGACCCGCTCCCGGTGGCCCACGGCGGCGTGCGGCAGGGCGCCGGCCCAGCGCACCACGTCATGATCCAGCACGTCCGCTGCCCCGACCGGGATGCCCAGGAGCACGGAGGCGTCCGCGAGCGTATGGCTGAACAGGACGTCGTCGTCACTCGCGATACCGACGTCGGCCGGGCGGTCGCCCACGCGCCCGAAGGACAGGCGCAGCACGTGGCGCCCGGGGCCGGCCTGCTCGCGCAGCCACGCCCACTTGGCGGTGGAGTGCGTGAGTGCCTTCGCGGCGACCCCCTCGACGCCGCGCGCCACGAGCACGCCCGTGCCCCGCGGCCGGACGTCGAGTGCGGGGAGGTCCACGAGCAGGGTCACCAGGGCCACGCCCGGCACGGGAGCGGGCCGTTCCGCGGCCAGGGCCGGCAGGCCCGGGGACAGCAGGTCGACGGCGGCCCTGCCCTCGGTGGCGACGACCACGCCGTCGGCGACGAGGCGCCGCGGCGCTCCCGCGCGGCCGGTCGTGACGGTCCAGCCGTCCCCGGTGCGCGTCAGGTCCGTGACCTCCTCCCCCGTCCGCAACTGTGCCCCTGCGGCCTCGAGGTCGGTGACGAGGCGGTCGCGCAGGAGCGCGATCCCGCCGTCGATCCCGCCCACCGCCGCGCCGGCCGGGGCCGCCGCGCGGAGAGCACCTGCGGCGGCCCCCAGCGATCCGAGCCGCGCCATCGTCGCGCGGAGTCCCGGTGCCACGGAGTCGACGTCGAGATCGTCGGGGTCGGCGGAGAAGACCCCGCCCGCAACGGGAGCCACGAGCCGCGCGAGGATCTCGTCGCCCATGCGGGTGCGGACCAGTTCTCCGAGGCTGACACCCGCCCGGGTGGCGAGGGAGCCCACCGGCAGGACGCCGTCCTGCGCGGCGCGCCGCGCTCCCTCCGGGGAGATCATGGCGCTGATCAGGGGATCGGTGGGATCCGCCGGGATCCCGAGCACCCCGGAGTTCGGCAGCGGCCGGGCGGACGCCTGCAGGTCCGGTCCGGGTAGCTGGACCCAGGCGCCGGTCGCCTCGGGTGTCACGAGCCGCTCACCCAGGCCGAGCTCGGCGGCCAGTGCCGGCACGGTCGCGGAGCGCGTGGAGAAGGATTCCGCGCCGCTGTCGAGCTGGAGGCCTCCGAGCACCCGGCCGTCCACGGTGCCCCCGAAACGATCGGAGCGCTCCAGCAGGGTCACCCGGACCCCGCGCCGGAGCAGAGTCCGTGCAGCCAGCAGGCCCGCCATACCCCCGCCGATCACCACGGCGCTCCGCTGCCGTGCCGGACCCGCCTGCTCCCGGGCTACGGCGTCGTCGCGCCCGGTCATGGCTAGGGCTCCAGCGAGTGGATGAGCTCGACGACGCGCGTGAGCACGGCGGGATCCGTCTCGGGCGGTACGCCGTGCCCGAGGTTCACCACGTGTCCCGGTGCCGCGGCCCCGGCGGCGAGCACGTCCCGGACGTGCCGCTCGAGGACGGGCCACGGTGCGGGGAGCAGGGCCGGATCGATATTGCCCTGGAGCGGGACGGCGCCACCGAGCCGCCGATTGGCCTCGTCGAGCGGCAGCCGGTAGTCGACGCCGATCACGTCGACCCCGACGTCGTGCATGGCCACGAGCAGTTCCGAGGTGCCGGTGCCGAAGTGGATCAGGGGCGCGCCGAGGCCGCGCACGTGGTCCAGGGCCCTGCGCGAGGCCGGCGCCACATGACTCCGGTAGTCCGCCAGCGAGAGCGAGCCCGCCCAGGAATCGAAGAGCTGCGCCGCACTGGCGCCGGCCTCGAGCTGGGCGCGGAGGAACATGCCGGAGGCGTCGGCTGCCCACTCCGTCAGGGCCTGCCAGGTGTGGGGATCCGCGTGCATCATGGTGCGCGGTCCGAGGTGGTCCCGGGACGGCTTTCCCTCGACCATGTAGGCGGCCAGGGTGAAGGGGGCACCAGCGAACCCGACGAGCGGCGTGGAGCCGAGCTGCTCGACGGTGAGGCCCACGGCCTGCCGGATGGGTTCGAGGGCCTCCGGCGTGAGGCGCGGCAGGGCCGCGACGTCGGCGGCGGAACGGATCGGCGAGCCGAGGACCGGGCCCACTCCGGGAACGATGTCCACGTCGACGCCGGCCAGCTTCAAGGGGATGACGATGTCCGAGAAGAAGATGCCCGCATCGACGTCGTGCCGCCGGACCGGCTGCAGCGTGATCTCCGAGGCCAGCTCCGGGATGAGGCAGGACTGCAGCATGTCGGTGCCCTCCCGCAGAGCCCGGTACTCGGGCAGCGACCTCCCGGCCTGGCGCATGAACCATACGGGGCGCCGGTGCGGTCTCTGGCCCCGGTAGGCGCGGATGAGTGCCGAGTCGGACGTACGTCCGTCGACCAGCGGGTGCGATGCTCCAAGGTCCATGCACCCGATTCTGCCGAAGATCCCTGCGGAGCGTTAACCGGTGCAGGCGCCCCGACCACGCCGCGCTGCTCCGCGTGCGCAACATCACTCCGCTTCCGCGACCACGGGTCTGGCGGAACGGCGAGGAATACCCTCCCGGGTAAGGCAAACCTATTCAGGGAATGGGACGGGACCTCGGTATGCTGGAATCATTGTGGTACTTCTTTCACTCGTAGCGACCCACTCGGATGTAGACCTGGAAACCGTGGCCCGACTCAGCATCGGAGCGCCCCAGGTCCCCTCGGTGGTGCTCGCCGACGACAGGACCGTTGCCGGCGCCGTCGTCCTGGCCACGTGCAACCGCTTCGAGATCTATGCCGAGGCGCCCACCGTGGAGGACGTCGAAGCCGCCCGCTCGGCGATCATCTCGACCATCAGCGAGTACTCCGGCATCTCCGAGCAGTCCGTCTCCTCCTCCTTCCGGACCCACACCGGGCAGGATGTGGCCGAGCACCTCTTCGCCGTCGGCGCCGGCCTCGATTCCGCCGTGATCGGCGAGCGGGAGATCGCGGGGCAGGTGCGGCGGGCCCTCATCGAGGCTCAGGGCTCCGGTGCGGCCAGCGGCTCCCTGGTGCGCCTCTTCCAGGCTGCCTCGAAGACCGCCAAGGACGTCGGAGCGCAGACAGCCCTCGGCTCCCGTGGACGCTCGATCGTCTCCGTGGCTCTCGAGCTCGGCAGTGACATATCCGCCGACCCGGACTGGTCCCGGAAGTCGGTGGTCCTCTTCGGCACGGGCGCGTACGCCGGAGCGACCGTCGCGGCCCTGAAGGACAGGGGCTGCACCGACATCTCCGTGTTCTCCTCCTCGGGCCGCGCCGAGGCCTTCGTCGCATCCCGCGGCGGTACCGCCGTCTCCGCTGCGGGTCTGGCCGATGCCCTGGGGCAGGCCGACGTCGTCATCGGGTGCAGCGGCAGTGACGCCCGCATCGACGCCGCCGACATCGAGCGGGTCCGCGCAGGCAGCACCTCTCCCCTGCTCGTGATCGACCTGGCACTGAGCCACGACTTCGACCCGGCCGTGGGACTGCTCGACGACGTCGAGCTCATCACGCTCGAGTCGGTCCGCGCAGCTGCCCCCGACGAGCAGGCGGATTCCCTGGTGCAGGCGAGCGACCTCGTCCGGGACGCGGCCCGCGCCTTCGAGGAACAGCAGAGCGCACGAGCGATGAACGCGTCGATCGTGGCACTGCGCCGCCACACGCAATCGGTGCTCGACTCCGAGATGGAACGTGTCCGCGCCCAGCACGGCTGCACGGCCGCCGCGGAGGAGGTGGAGTTCGCATTGCGCCGCATGGTGCGTCAGCTCCTGCACGTGCCCACCGTGCGGGCTCGCGAACTCGCCGCCGAGGGACGCCAGGAGGACTACGAGGCAGCGCTCCAGGCCCTGTACGGGATCGACGTGACGCAACCCGGCACGCCGGCGGACGCCACCGCCGACCGGACGCCCCGGACAATGCCCGGTGCTGGCGCTGGTGCCGAGGACGCGGCGTGCCCGGTGGATCGGGATCGTCCGGCTCGCGGCGCCTGAATCGAGGAGGTTCCCGGGTACGGGGGCTCTTCAGGACATCGGCCTGACCAATACGTGGGCCGGTCCACTCCGTGCGCCTGTCTAATACGTGAGCTTGTCCGGTTCGATCCTGCGGACCCACTCCGTGATGCCGCCCTCCACCGAGTGCACCTCCGTGTGGCCCCGGCTGCGGAGGAATCGGACCACCTCCGCAGACCGGACGCCCGATTTGCAGTGCACGTACGCCGTCCGCGCAGGATCGACGACGGTCTCGCCGTCGAGGATTGTGCCCTTGGGGACGAGCACGGCGCCATCGATACTCACGATCGCGTGCTCCTCGGGGCTGCGCACATCCAGCAGGTCGAAGTCCGCCCGGCCCTCGGAGCGCGCCGCGAGGAGCCCCGCCAGCTCGTCCACGGACACCACCGGCACCGCCGCCGTGTCCGGGCCTGCCGCCGCATCCGGGTCCACCGTGCGGGTCGCGGAGGGCAGCCCGCAGAACTGCTCGTAGTCGACGAGCTCCGTGATGGGCGGGATGCTCGGATCCGGCCGGACCCGCAGTTCGCGCCAGCTCATCGCGAGCGCATCGAAGACCAGCACCCGGCCGAGCAGGGTGGTCCCCACTCCCGTGATGAGCTTGATCGCCTCGTTGACCATCACGGAACCGATCTGCGCGCACAGGACCCCGAGCACACCGCCCTCCGCGCACGACGGCACGGACCCCGCCGGCGGCGGTTCGGGAAAGAGATCCCGGTAGGTGGGCCCGTGCCCCTGCCAGAAGACGCTGACCTGTCCGTCGAAGCGCAGGATGGAACCCCAGACGTAGGGCTTGCCCAGGATGGCGGCGGCGTCGTTGACGAGGTACCGGGTGGCGAAGTTGTCGGTGCCGTCGATGATGAGGTCGTACCCGGAGAACAGGTCGAGTGCGTTGGCGCGCTCCAGCCGTTCCTGGTGCAGCACCACCTCGACGAGCGGGTTCACCTCCGCCACACTCAGGCGCGCGGACTCGGCCTTGGAACGTCCGAGATCGGCCATGCCGTGGATGACCTGGCGCTGCAGGTTCGACAGCTCGACGTCGTCGTCGTCCACGATGCCCAGCGTGCCCACCCCCGCTGCCGCCAGGTAGAGCAGCGTCGGGGAACCGAGCCCGCCTGCTCCTATCACGAGGACACGTGCCTGTCTGAGGCGCAGTTGCGCCTCGATCCCGAACCCGGGAATGATCAGGTGCCGGGAGTAGCGCTCCGCCTCCTCCTGCGACAGGGTACCGACCGGCTCCACCAGCGGCGGAAGCCCCGCGGGGCTGTCCGCCGACGGCGGCGCGACGGCGGAAGCCAGGGATCCGGAAACAGTCATACCCAAGGGTAGGGCGCAGCACCGCGGCGATGCCACCGCGGGGCCGGCCGGTAAACTGGCGCTACCCGATCGCGACAGCTGAGGATTCCCTACGTGAGTGCAGAACCGACCACCGGACGCGCCGTGCGGCTCCCGCGCGACGAGCGTCGACGCCAGCTCCTCGCGGCAGCACAGGCGGTCTTCGTGGGCAACGGCTACCACGGGGCCGCCATGGACGACATCGCCGATGCCGCCCGGGTCAGCAAGCCGGTGCTCTACCAGCACTTCCCCGGCAAGCGCGATCTGTACCTTGCCCTGCTGGACAGCCATCTCGCGGAACTGACCGAGCTGTTGATCGATGCGCTCCGCTCCACCGATGACAACGATCTGCGCGTCCACGCGACCATGCGCGCGTACTTCCAGTTCATCGCCCAGGACAGCAGGGCGCATCGACTGGTCTTCGAATCCGACATCAGCGACGAACCGGACGTCAGCAGTCGGCTGGAGGCGTTCAACGCCCACTTCGCGAGCGCCATCGCGGAGGTGATCGCCGACGACACCCAGCTGTCCATGGTCGAGGCGACCCTCCTGGGCAGGGGCCTCGCCGGGATGGCGCAGATCAGCGCCCGCTACTGGCTCGAGACCGACGGCAGCCTCGACATCGATGCCGCCGCGGAGCTGATCTATCGTTTAGCTTGGCGCGGAATCAGCCGCTTCCCCAAGGAGATCTAGAGTAGGTTCCAGAGAGCATCAGGCTCACTACACAGGAGGCACGCGCCGTGGAAATCAAGATCGGTATCCAGAACATCAACCGCGAGATCGTCATCGATTCCACCGAGAGCGCCGACGCCATCGCCGAGCTGGTGGGCAAGGCCATGGGCGAGGGCACCGACCTCCGCCTCAAGGACTCGAAGGGCCGCCAGGTCATCGTTCCCACATCGGCCCTGGGATATGTGGAGATCGGCGCCGAGGAGACCCGGCGCGTGGGCTTCGGCGCACTCTGACCCGGGACAACACCAGAAGGACCCTTACCAGACCTACCCGGTCGGGTGCGGGTCCTTCTGCGTGGGGCTAGGCCGTCAGGCCGAGGGCGCTCATCCGCCGGGAGTGGTTCCGCGTGAGTTCGGAGAAGAACGTCCCGCTGGGCCGGGCCGGGCCGTCCTCTCCGGCGAAGAGCAGTCCCGCGAGATTCTCCCGCTCTATGCCCACCCGCTGCGCCTGGGTCAGCGCCTCTCCCACGAGCCGCCGTCCCCAGAGCGCGCAGCGTGACGCGAGCCGGGGATCATCGGCGAGGGCTTCCTTCAGGCGGTCCCGGAGGTGTTCCGCACCGTCGCCCGAGTCGATGACGGCGATCAGCTCGCGTGTCCTGGCGTCCAGGTTGTGCGCCAGCGAACGGTAGAAGTCCCGCGAGAAGGCATCGACCACGTAGGCCTTCATGAGCGACTCGTACCAGTCGCCGGGCCGCGTCCGCTCGTGGAAGGAGTCGATCGAGGCGCAGAACGGCGTCATGGCGTCCTCGACGGTGATGCCCAGGCCGTCGAGGAACCGACCCACGAGCTCGAAATGCTCGAACTCCTGCACCGCGAGCCTGCCGAGGCTCGCACGATCAGCGAGGCTCGGCGAGAAGCGAGCATCGGAGGACAGCCGCTCGAATCCGGAGAGCTCCGCGTAGGCGATGGCGCCGAGCAGATCCGCGACGAAGCGGACGTAGTGGGGATTACCGAACGGGTCCTCGACGTCGCTCCCGTGGGCGGCGGAAGCTGCCTCCGAAGCAGTCCGCGGCTCGGCGGCAGGAGGGGCCATGCTGTCGGAGGCGCCGTTGTTCATGCTGCTAAGAGTACGCAATCGCCGGGGAGCGGCAAGCCGTCGGCCCGGCCCGGGACACCGCGCTGCTGCGCCGCCCCGGGCCGATGTCCGTGACGTGCGTTACCGTGAATCCCGTGCCAGCGAAGCCTCCGGTTCCCGAGCGGGACGCGCAGCAACTCCTTGCCCGCTCGCTGAGCGGGCTGCGTGCGGAGCTCGATCTCCGTGAGGGCTTCCCCGAGGAGGTCCTCCGGGAGGCGGCTGCGGCGGTGGTCGCCCACCGCCTTCCGTCCGAGGATCTGCGGGAGCTGCCCTTCCTCACCATCGATCCGCCCGGCTCCACCGATCTGGACCAGGCCATTCACCTCGGACGTGGCGCCGCGGACGACGCGGACGGGGCTGCCTACGACGTGCGGTACGCCATCGCCGATGTTCCCGCCTTCGTCCCGGCGGAGGGCGCCGTCGATCTCGAGGCCCGGCTTCGCGGCCAGACCATGTACGCCCCGGACGGCCGGATCCCGCTGCACCCGGACGTGATCTCCGAGGGGGCCGCGAGCCTGCTGCCGGGTCAGGACCGCCCGGCCTTCGTCTGGCACTTCCGGCTCGATGCCGCGGGAGCTGTCGACTCCGTCTCGGTGCGCCGCGCCACCATCAGGAGCCGGCGCCAGCTCACGTATGCCGAGGTGCAGTCCGCGATCGACGCAGGGACCACGGACGAACAGTTCCGCCTTCTCGAGGAGATCGGCCGGCACCGCATCCGGTTGGAGCTCGAGCGCGGGGGTGCCGGCCTGACACTGCCGCGCCAGGAGGTCACCCACGACGGCGGGCGGTACGCCATCGTGACCGAGCCCGCCAGGCCCTGCGAGGACTGGAACGCCCAGCTCTCGCTGATGACCGGCATGGCGGCGGCGCGCATCATGCTCGACGGCGGCATCGGGATCCTCCGCACCATGCCCGCGCCCGACGACGGTGCACTCAGGAAGTTCCGCCTGCAGTCCGTGGCCCTCGGGCACCCGTGGCCCGAGGATCTGCCCTACGGGAACTTCCTGCGCACCCTGGATGTCAGCGAGCCCCGGCAGCTCGCCCTCATGCACGCGGCCGCCACGCTCTTCCGCGGCGCCGGGTACACCGTGTTCGACGGCGAGCTCCCCGATGACACCGTCCAGTCGGCGATCGCCGCGCCCTACGCCCACACCACCGCACCCATCAGACGGCTCGTGGATCGCTTCGTCCTCGTGATCTGCGCGGCGCTGTGTGCCGGCGAGGACGTCCCCGGGTGGGCGCGGCGTGCGCTACCCGAGCTGGGTTCCGTCATGGCGTCCTCGGCGCAGCTCGCGTCCCGGCTCGACTCCGGTGCCCTCGACGCGGTCCAGGCAGCGCTGCTGAGCGAGCGGATCGGCGAGGCGTTCTCCGCCGTCGTGCTGCAGGGCTCCCCGCCGGCCGCCGACGACGCCCCCGGCAGGCAGGCGCCCCGCCCGTCCGGCGTGGTCCAGGTGGCCGATCCCGTCCTCGAGGCGGTCTGCTACGGGGACCTGGTGGCCGGCGAGAAGGTCACGGTGATCCTGCTGGAAGCGGACATCGCGCGTCGTCGCCTGCGCTTCGAGGTGAAGCCGGCCGACGCGTGATCGGCGCGGCCCGTAATGACGCCCGGCGGGGGCGGGCGGGGTAGAGTCGACAGCGTAGTAATGGATGCCCGGTCGTTATCACGTCCTCGATAACCCGCAGTACCTACTCGATCCCGAGTTTTCCCGCAGGCGCAGGTTCTACTCCGCAGCCCGCACGCAGTCGCAAGCCCGCGATCGGCTTCCACTGGACGCCCTGCGCCCGTCGATACGCTCCGCCCCGCCCGAAGTCGGTCCGGTGCGTCGAGCCTTCGCCGCCGCACGGCCTGAAATGAACGGTAGAACGTGCAGAACACAGAACACACCACAGACACCCCCCTGGCCTCGGACGCACACCACCTCGTCGCCGACGACGCCCCGGACGCCATCGACGTCGAGGAGACCCTGGTCTCCACGGACGAGCCGCACGCGGAGGTCGTCGAGACCTTCGCCGACTTCAACGTGCGGCCCGACATCGTGGAGTCGCTGGCCGACGCCGGCATCATCCACCCCTTCCCCATCCAGGCGATGACGCTGTCCATCGCGCTCGGCGGGCACGACATCATCGGGCAGGCGAAGACCGGCACCGGCAAGACGCTCGGGTTCGGCATCCCGGCGATCCAGCGGGTCGTGGGACCCGAGGATCCCGGCTACGAGAAGCTGCCCGTGCCCGGCGCGCCGCAGGCCCTCGTGGTGGTACCCACCCGTGAGCTCGCCGTGCAGGTCGCCGGGGACCTGACGACGGCGGCGAAGAAGCGCAACGCGCGCATCGTCACCATCTACGGTGGCCGCGCCTACGAGCCGCAGATCGAGGCCATCAAGCAGGGCGTCGAGATCGTGGTCGGCACCCCCGGACGACTGATCGACCTCTACCGGCAGAAGCTGCTGGTGCTGAAGAACGTCAAGATCGTGGTGCTCGACGAGGCCGACGAGATGCTCGACCTCGGCTTCCTGCCCGACGTCGAGACCCTGATCGCCGCCACCCCGCCCGTGCGCCAGACACTGCTCTTCTCGGCGACGATGCCCGGCCCCGTGATCGCGATGGCCCGCCGCTACATGACCCAGCCCACGCACATCCGGGCCGCGGATCCCGAGGACGAGGGCATCACCAAGAAGGACATCCGCCAGGTCATCTACCGGGCGCACAATCTCGACAAGGCCGAGGTGGTGGCCCGCATCCTGCAGGCGAGGAATCGCGGCCGCGCCATCGTCTTCTGCAAGACCAAGCGCACCGCCGCGAAGCTCTCCGAGGAACTCATCGACCGCGGCTTCGCCGCCGGCGCCATCCACGGCGATCTGGGGCAGGGCGCGCGCGAGCAGGCCCTCCGGGCCTTCCGCGGCGACAAGATCGACGTCCTCGTCGCCACCGAGGTGGCCGCGCGCGGCATCGACGTCGACGACATCACGCACGTCATCAACTACCAGTGCCCCGAGGACGAGAAGGCCTACCTGCACCGCGTGGGCCGCACGGGTCGCGCAGGCAAGAAGGGCACCGCCGTGACCTTCGTCGACTGGGACGACGTCCCCCGGTGGGGACTGATCAACAAGGCGCTGGGGCTGGACACCCCCGAGCCGGTCGAGACCTACTCCTCCTCACCGCATCTCTTCACGGATCTCGACATCCCCGAAGGCACCAAGGGTCGCCTGCCGCGCAGGGAGCGCAAGCTCGCCGGCATCGACGCGGAGGCCCTGGAGGATCTCGGCGAGACCGGCAAGCGCGGCGGCGCCCCCTCCGGCCAGGACCGCTCCACCGGTCGCGGCTCGGGCGGTCGCGGCTCGGGCGGTCGCGGCTCGGGTGGTAGTGACTCGGCTGGTAGTGGCTCGGCTGGTAGTGGCTCGGGAGGACGGTCCGGGCAGGGCGGCGAGGGATCGCGTGGATCCCGCGGACGCGGCCGCGGTGGCAATCGTGCAGCAGAGGCCCCGGGCGCCGCGGCCGACAGTCCGGCGGCGGACAACCGGGGGGCGGACAGTCGGACGACGACGGAGCCTGCCGGCAACGAGGCTCCGGGTCGCCGTCGCCGACCGGCAGGTGAGGGCGAGGCGCCCTCGGGCGAGCGTCCCCGGCGCAGCCGGACCCGGCGGCGCAACGGCGAGGTCGTCGCAAAGTCCGCCGGCGGCACGGAGGACTAGCCCTCCGTGAGTGGACTCCCCGCGCCGTCACCGCTGCCCTCCTGGAGCGGTGACGGCGCCAATCTCGTGGTGAACGCCGACAACGCGGACTTCCTGCCCACCCTGCCGGATGGCGCCTTCACCCTCGTCTACGTGGACCCGCCCTTCAACACGGGTCGCGTGCAGCGCCGGCAGCAACTGAGCACCCGGCGCGCCGAGGCGGGCACGGGCAACAGGGTGGGCTTCAAGGGACAGTCCTACTCGACGGTCAAGGGCACTCTCGCGAGCTACGACGACGCGTTCGAGGATTACTGGGAGTTCCTGGCCCCACGGCTCATCGAGGCGTGGCGGCTCCTCGCCGACGACGGCACGCTCTACCTGCACCTCGACTATCGGGAGGTGCACTACGCCAAGGTGATGCTGGACGCCCTGTTCGGCCGCGACAGCTTCCTCAACGAGATCATCTGGGCCTACGACTACGGTGCGCGGACCACGCGGAAGTGGCCCGCCAAGCACGACAACATCCTCGTCTACGTGAAGAACCCGTCCGCCTACCACTTCGACAGTCAGGCTGTGGACCGGGAACCGTACATGGCCCCCGGGCTCGTGACGCCGGAGAAGGCCGCACGCGGAAAGCTCCCCACGGACGTGTGGTGGCACACCATCGTGTCCCCTACCGGCAAGGAGAAGACCGGCTATCCCACCCAGAAGCCCGAGGGACTGCTGCGGAGGGTGGTCGCGGCGAGCAGTCGCGAGGGCGACTGGGTGCTGGACTTCTTCGCCGGCTCGGGCACCCTCGGCGCCGTCTCCGGGAAACTCGGACGCCGCTTCGTCTGCGTGGACAGCAACCCGCAGGCCATCGCCGTCATGAACGCGCGCCTGGACCGCTGGCTCTGAGCCACCCGTCGAGGACGGCTTCCTCCCCCCGGACCGGGACTCACGGGGCGGCGGCGCCCGTCGCGAGACCCTGGATGGCCCCGAGCACCTCGGGGGCGGTCAGATTCTCTCCCAGCAGATTCGGCTTCCCGCTGCCGTGGTAGTCGCTGGAGCCCGTCACGAGCAGTCCCCGCTCGCGCGCGATCCTGCGCAGTGCCACCTGCGCGGCGGCGGGATTGTCCCGGTGCTCCACCTCGAGGCCCAGCAGTCCGGCGTCGATCATCTCCTCCAGATCCGCACCACCCACCACCGCTCCCCTGTTGGACGCCGAGGGATGGGCGAACACCGGGACCCCTCCGGCAGCGCGGATCAGCCCGACGGCGTGGGCCGGGTGCGGCGCGTAGTGGCTGACCCAGTAGGGGGAGCGCGCCGTGAGGACGCTCTGGAAGGCCTCCGAGCGGGTCCGCACGATCCCGAGGCTCACCAGGGCGTCGGCGATGTGCGGCCGTCCCACCGTGGCACCCTCGCTCACGTGCTGCGCCACGAGGTCCCAGCTGATGGGGTAGTCCACCGACATCAGTTCCACCATGCGCCGGGCACGGGTCAGCCGCGCCGTCCTGGAGCGTTCGATCTCCGCGTGCAGGCCCGGATGCAGCGGGTCGTGCAGGTAGGAGAGCATGTGCACGCTGATACCCGTGTCCGTCCGGCAGGAGACCTCCATGCCCGGGACGAACGTGATCCCCAGTCCGTGCGCCGCCGTCCGCGCGCGGTCCCACCCTGCCGTGGAGTCGTGGTCGGTCAGTGCGACGGCGTCCAGCCCGGCGGCCACGGCGGATCCGATCAGGACCTCCGGGTCCTCTGTGCCGTCCGAGACGTTGGAGTGCGTATGCAGGTCGATCCTCACCGGGTCCAATCTACGCGCCGGCGGCGGCGTCCTGGTCCATGCCCGGCGGGCCGGACTTCCCCGGCCTGCCACAGCGGTGAGACGATGGCAGGATGAGTACCGCCGACATCGAATCCGCAGCCCACAACCCCTCCGACTCGCCGGAGGGCCAGCCCCTGTCCGACCGCAACGAGAACCGGTCGCAGCGCCCCGATTCTGACGCCTTCAAGGCGTTCATGGCCAGTGAGTGGGCATCTGACACCGCGACACTCCCGGAGAGGTCACCCGTGGCGGAGCACGCCGCACGACGCCGGCGCGCCGTCTCCGACCGCTTCCCCGGGGAGCGCATGGTCGTCCCGGCGGGGCCCTTCAAGGTGCGCTCCAACGACACCGACTACCGGTACCGGCCGCACTCGGGGTTCGCGCACCTGACCGGTCTCGGCCTGGACCACGAGCCCGACGCCATGCTGGTGCTCGAGCCGGTGGAGCACGGGCAGGGCGACGACGGCGGGAACCACACCGCCCGGCTCTACTTCCGTGAACTCGCGGGCCGGGACAGCGCGGAGTTCTACGCCAACGCCCGGTACGGGGAGTTCTGGATCGGCCGGCGTCCGTCGATGGCGCAGCTGAACGCCCAGCTGGACCTCGCGACCGCCGACCTCGGTGAGCTGGAGGTCGCCATCACCAAGGACGCCGGGGTGGCCGAGATCGGCGGCATCGGGATCCGCCTCCTCCGCGAGGTGGACCCGGCCGCGGATGCCCTGGTGGACACCTCGCGCATCAACACCGGGGTGGACCTCGAGAAGGCGGACGCCCTCGATGCCATGCTCGCCGAGTTCCTCTCCGAACTGCGCCTCATCAAGGACGCGTGGGAGATCGAGCAGATGGAGGTCGCGGTGGCTGCGACCGTCGACGGCTTCCACGAGGTCATCCGGACCCTGCCGCGGGCCATCTCCCACCCGCGCGGCGAGCGCGTGGTCGAGGGTGCGTTCTTCACGCGGGCCCGCGAGGAGGGCAACGATCTCGGGTACGACACCATCGCCGCCGCCGGCAACAACGCCACCACACTGCACTGGATCCGCAACACGGGCCAGGTCAAGGCCGGCGAGCTCCTGCTGCTGGACGCCGGCGTCGAGGCCGAGAGCCTCTACACGGCCGACATCACCAGGACCATCCCCATCAACGGCACGTACACGGACACGCAGCGCGCCATCTACCAGGCCGTGCTCGATGCGGCCGACGCCGGGTTCGCCGCAGCCCGGCCCGGCCGGAAGTTCCGCGAGATCCACGATGCGGCCGTGACGGTGCTCGCCGAGAATCTCGACCGCTGGGGGCTGCTGCCGGTATCGCTGGATGAGGCCCTGGCACCTGACGGCCAGCACCACCGCCGCTGGATGCCGCACGGCACCAGCCACCACCTCGGCATGGATGTCCACGACTGCGCCCAGGCCAAGCGTGAGCTCTACCTGGACGGCGTCCTCACGGAGGGCATGGTCTTCACGATCGAGCCGGGCCTCTACTTCAAGGCCGAGGATCTCGCCGTGCCGGAGGAGTACCGGGGGATCGGCGTGCGGATCGAGGACGACATCCTCATGACAGCCGACGGACCCGTCAACCTCAGCGCCGCGCTCCCCCGCAACCCCGAGGACGTCGAGGACTGGATCGCCGGGATCTGGGGCAGCACCGGCGAGTAGCCCTCACCCCGGCTCCGGACCGGACGACGGAAGGCAGGGACCATCGGGTCCCTGCCTTCCGTGTCGCTCGACGCCGGTGCGCTCCGCCGCACGGAGCTGCTGATCAGGAGCGGATCAGCCCCGGCGCTGCGATGAGGTGGGTCCGCCGTTCTCGGCCTCGCCCGTCGGGGACTGTCCACCGTGCACCGTTCCGGACTGCTCCGCCGGATCGCCGGCCGGACGATCCTCGACGCGCTCCCCGTACTGGGGGCGTCCGTCCGGAAGATCGGGGAGCTGACCACGACGCGGCCCGGTGGTCCCCGGTCCGGCGGTCTGGTCGGCGGTGACCGGGTCCTGGGCGGGCTGTGGCGGCAGGGCGGGGGGCTGCTGACCGGCGTAGGGATCGTTCCACTGGGCCGGACGATCGGGCGCCGGCTGGGAAGGCTGCTGGCCCTGTCGCCCGGTGGAGCCGGCGACCGGGTGCTGGGCCTGGCCCTGCATCGGGAGCTGCTGCAGCAGCTTCCGTGCCTCGGCCGCGAGGGTGGGATCCACGAGGACGTCGTAGCTGGTCGCGATGACCTGGCTCGTGGAGGTGAAGTCCCGCTTGCCACGCTGGAAGGCGTAGGTGATCACGCCGAAGAGGAGCCAGAAGATGGCACCGAGGGCGATCGAGGAGGTGATGGTGATACCCGACTCGCTCCCTGCGAAGAGACTCAGGATGAGGCCCACGAAGAGACCGAACCAGGCACCCGTGGCTGCGCTGCCCAGGGCCACGCGCGGGTAACTGAGCCGCCCGGTGACGCGCTCCACCGCCTTGAGGTCGTTGCCGACGATCGCCACCTTCTGCACGGCGAACTTGTGATCGGCGAGATAGTCCACCGCCTTCTGCGCATCGAGGTAACTCGTGTAGCGGCCGATGATCTCGCCCGTGGGCAGGGTGCGGCCCTGGTCACGGGAGGCGGTGGTTCCAAGTGGCGTCGACATGATCCCTATTCTGGCCCACGGCCTGCCGCCGGGACAGCGGTATCGCCGCTGGTGAACGCCCACGGTCCTCCGACGCGGCAGGACCCCGATGCCGGTCGGCGCGAGCGTGCCCGATAGCCTAGGACGGTGACTACCAATCCGACCCGCGTCTTCGTCGCACGACTGCTGGGCCTGGACGTCTTCGACCCGCTCGGTGACCGGCTGGGCCGCCTCCGGGACGCCGTCGTGCTCGATCGCGGTGCCGCCGGCCCGCCCCAGGTGGTGGGTCTCGTGGTCGAGGTCCCCGGCAAGAAGCGGGTCTTCGTGCCGATGACCCGTATCACGTCGATGGATGCCTCCCAGATCATCTGCACCGGACTGGTCAATCTCCGCCGGTTCGAACAGCGCGGGGCCGAGATGCTCGTGGTCGCCGAACTCTTCGACCGGCGCCTGACGCTCCGCGACGGTAGCGGCAGCGCCGTGGTGGAGGACAGCGCCATGGAACGCGACCGCAGCGGCGACTGGCACGTCTCGCAGCTGTACGTGCGCCGCGGTGGATCCTCCACCTCGCCCCTGCGCGGCCTGCGCCGCGGTGGGGAGCGCCTGATCATCGACTGGATCGACGCCTTCCACGGGCCCGCGAGCGAGCCACAGGGCGCGTCCCAGTACGTGGCGCAGCACGAGGACCTGAAGGCCGCCGACTTCGCCGACGCCCTCCACGAGATGAACGACAAGCGCCGCGTGGAGGTGGCCGGGGAGCTGCAGGACGATCGTCTCGCGGACGTCCTGCAGGAACTGCCCGACGACGACCAGGTCCAGATCCTGTCCTCGCTCACGCGTGAGCGTGCGGCGGACGTCCTGGAGGAGATGGACCCCGACGACGCGGCCGATCTCCTCAACGAACTGCCCGAGGCAGAGAAGGAGGAACTGCTGCAGCTCATGGAGCCGGAGGACGCCGAGGACGTGCGCCGCCTGCTCGAGTACGAGGAGGACACGGCAGGATCGCTGATGACCACGGTCCCGGTCATCCTGCCTCCGGAAGCCACTGTCGCGGAGGCCCTCGCCCATGTGCGCCGCCAGGAGCTCACCCCCGCCCTCGCATCGGCGATCTTCGTCTGCCGCCCGCCGCTCGAAACCCCCACGGGGCGCTACCTCGGTGTGGTCCATATCCAGCAGTTGCTGCGCTATCCGCCTCCGGAACCCCTCGGCAACATCATCGACACGGATCTCGAGGCCGTCGGCGACCAGGCCGCCCTGAGCGATGTCTCGCGGATCCTCGCGACCTACAATCTGAACTCGGTCCCCGTCGTCAACACCGAGGGTCGTCTCGTCGGCGCCGTGACGGTCGACGACGTCCTGGACCATCTGCTGCCCGACGACTGGCGGGCACAGGACGATGCATCGGAAGCGAAGCGAGGTGAACGCCGTGGTTGAGAGAATCAGGTCGAGTTCCAGTGGGCTGGACATGCCCCGCGAGAGTCGGATGCGGCTCCTGCCGCGCCTGCGTCCGAACCCGGATGCCTTCGGCAGCGCCACCGAGAACTTCGCGCGGTTCATGGGCACACCCCAGTTCCTCTTCTACATGACCGTGTTCTGCGCGGTGTGGCTGCTGTGGAACACGCTGGCGCCGGAGGGCCTGCGCTTCGACAGCGCCGCGATCGGGTTCACCCTGCTGACGCTCATGCTCTCGCTGCAGGCCTCCTACGCAGCTCCCCTGCTGCTCCTGGCCCAGAACCGCCAGGACGATCGCGACCGCGTCTCGCTCAAGGAGGACCGCCAGCGCGCGGAACGCAATCTCTCCGACACCGAGTACCTGACCCGCGAGATCGCCGAGCTGCGCATCGCCCTGCGGGAGGTGGCCACCCGCGACTACGTCCGCTCCGAACTGCGGTCCGTGCTCGACGAGGTACTGGAGACGGCGGACGGCCAGGAGCTGATGCTGCAGAAGCGCAAGCCGCGGAAGTCCTCCGACACCGCCACCACGCCGAGGGTGCAGCCCGCAGGGAGGAGGCAGTCGCGGTGACCTTCTCCCCGCCCAGCGAGCAGGCAGTGCGCGACGCCCTCGCCACGGTGATCGACCCCGAGCTGCGCCGTCCCATCACCGAGCTCGGCATGGTCGCGTCGGTGGCCGTCGAGGGCAGCACAGTGCGCATCGGGATCCTGCTCACGATCGCCGGGTGTCCGCTGCGTGGCACCATCACCGAGGACACCGAGGCCGCGGTCTCGCGCGTCGAGGGCGTGGACGAGGTGGTGGTGGACCTCGGGGTCATGAACCAGGGCCAGCGTGACGCCCTGAAGGACCAGCTCAAGGGCCCCGGTGGCCGGCGCGGCATCCCCTTCGCCGATCCGGCGTCGCTGACGCGGGTCTACGCCGTGGCGAGCGGCAAGGGAGGCGTGGGGAAATCGAGCGTGACGGTGAATCTCGCGGTGGCCATGGCCGCGCGCGGTCTCCGGGTGGGGATCGTCGACGCGGACATCTACGGCTTCTCCGTCCCGGCCCTCATGGGTATCAGCCAGCAGCCCACTCGCGTGGACGAACTCATTTTGCCGCCGGTCGCGCACGGCGTGAAGGTGATCTCCATCGGCATGTTCGTCGAGGGCAACCAGCCCATCTCCTGGCGCGGCCCCATGCTGCACCGTGCCCTGGAGCAGTTCCTCACGGAGGTCTACTTCGGGGATCTCGACGCCCTCTTCCTCGATCTGCCGCCGGGTACGGGCGACATCGCGATCTCGGTGGCCCAGTTGCTGCCCTCCTCCGAACTCCTGGTGGTGACCACACCGCAGAGTGCCGCCGCCAGCGTGGCCGAGCGTGCGGGAGCCATGGCAGCGCAGACCGGACAGGGCGTTGCCGGGGTCATCGAGAACATGTCCTGGCTCGAACTGCCCGACGGCGGACGGCTCGAGCTCTTCGGAGCCGGCGGGGGCGCACTGCTGGCCACCCGGCTGTCCGGCACGCTGTCGACCGAGGTACCACTGCTCGGCAGCATCCCGCTGGATCAGAGCTTGCGCGAGGGTGGCGACGAGGGCCTGCCCCTCGTCCTCGGGACCGAAGCCTCCGCGGCGAAGGACGAACTGATCAGGATCGCCGCGCTCCTCGCCGGGCGCCCACGAGGCCTCGAGGGGCTGAAGCTTCCTGTCACGGTCTCCTGACCCGCAGAAGAGTCCCGGGCCGGACCTGCCCGGCCATGCGGGGTACGGCTAAGTGGCTTCCAGATCGTAGGGGGCGGGCTCCCCTGGCGCCAGCGTGGGCCTCAGGGGCACCGACGGGCCCGGGCCCACCTGCAGGGCCGCCGCGGTGGCGGCCGCCGGAACAGCGGTCGGCGCTCCGCTGCTGACGGGCTTGAAGACGTCCTCGATGTCGTCGAGGAGCGCCTCCTTGATGATGCGTCGTGGGTCGTACTGGCGCGGATCGAGCTTACGCCAGTCGACCTCGTCGAGCTCCGGACCCACCTCTTCCCGGAGCTGGTCACGGGCCCCGGTGGCCATGCGCCGCAGGCTCTTCACGAGCCTCGCCAACTGCGCGGCGTACTCCGGGAGGCGTTCCGGGCCGAGCACCACGACGGCGATGATCGCCAGGACCACCAGTTCGAGGCCATTGATTCCCAACACGCGAGAAGCCTACCTTCCCGGTCAGGACGTACCGCATCCGGTGGCGCGCCCGACGTCGGCCCCGGGGATGCAGCTCCCCATGGGTCAGCGGTCCTGCGGGTGCGTCATGACCGACAGCCCCCGCATGATCCTGTCCATCATGGAGCCGTCCTGTCCGTGCGGCGTCGACAATCGGGCGTAGTCCGTGGTGACGAGCTGGTTGAGCGTCTGCGGCATGGCGGCGGGCGGCAGCTCGGAGACCACCGTATAGGTCACCGTGGGTGAATCGAGCACCACGAGCCAGGGCTCGCCGGAGCGCACCCACAGATCTCGACCCACACCGCCCACGTGGTCGAAGCCGTCCTGCTCGACCGTCCTGCCGCTCGCTGCGTTCACCGGCACCGCCGTCGTCGCATCGGGGCGCCCCTCGATCTTCCGCTGCTCGTAGACGGTGACCTCGTCGCCGTCGTGCTCCAGCACGAGCCGGAGCGTGGGCATGTCGCCCACACTCATGCCCCCGGCGCTCCTGAGCGTGAATCCGAGGGACGTGAGCGCGGGACACGCCCACCCCTCCGCCCTCAGCGTCTCCAGCTGATCGGCATCGAGTGCGGTGGGCGTGCGCGGCACCATGGACTCCCACCCCGCGCGCAGCGCCGTCGGACCGGCCGCTCCGGCCGTCGCCTGCTGCGGGGACCCCGCCACGTAGGCGCTGCCGAGCACTGCCGCAGCCACCACGGCCGAGACGGCGGTCGCGGCAACGACTGCGCGGCGGCGGCGTGGCGCACGGAGCGCAGGATCGTGAGCCACACCTGCGGGGCACGTGCGTCGGACGTCGTCCGACCGCGTAACGTCGGAGGACCCGGGGACCTCCGGGGCGTGGGGAGGGCGCGACGTCGTGGAGAGGAGCCTGCGCTGGAAGTCCGGATCGAGTGACGGACGCTGCAGCCCCAGGAGGGTGCTCTTGTGACCGCGCAGCCGGCTCACGGCCGCCGTGCAGGGCGCGCAGAGCTGGACATGGCGCTCGACGGCGAGCCTCTTCCGGTCGGACAGCTCGCCGTCCACGAGGTCCTGCAGGGAGCGCCGTGGATGGAACACGGCGCTACCCCAGACCGGCGACCCGCGGCACGCCGAGCGAGGCGCCGCTGCCGGCGGGCCTGGGATCACGGTGGGCGAGCTTGCCACGGAGCATCGTCCGCCCGCGGTGGATCCGTGAGCGGACAGTGCCCAGCTTGACCCCGAGTGCCCGCGCCACCTCGTCGTAGGCCAGGCCCTCGAGATCGCACAGGACGACGGCGGCGCGGAAGTCCGGAGGCAGTTCTTCGAGTGCCGCCTGCACGTCGATGTCCAGATTGTTGAACTCGAAGCTGCGCTCGGGACCGGGATGCCCGCTGGCGAGCCGGCTCTCCGCCTCCTCGGTCAGACCGTCGAAGCGGATGCGGGTCTTGCGGCGGGCCTGGTCGAGGAACAGGTTCGTGGTGATCCGGTGCAGCCAGCCATCCAGCGTGCCGGGCCTGAACTTCGCGAGAGACCTGAACACGCGCACGAAGACCTCCTGCGTGAGGTCCTCGGCGTCGAACTTGTTGCCGGTGAGCCGATAGGCGAGGCGATACACCTTGGGCGAGTAGTTCGTGACGACCTCCTCCCAGGAGGGTGCCACCCAAGGATTGCCGTGCTCGTCGAGGACGGGCGCGTCCGTTCTGTCGACGCTCCCCAGATCCGGCTGTCTCGTCTCAACGCTAGACATCATGTGCCCCTTCTCGCCCGAACTCCCGGATGGATCCTGGCCGCTCCTGCTCGGGCGCGGCCGGTCCCAGCAGTGATTCGGCACTGCTCCGCTGGTGGATGTCCAGCACGAGAAGACTTTCGCACCAAGCTGGGAACTGGCTGGCAGCGTCGGTCGTGCCCGGTCCGTCATTCGCCGAGGGCAATGCTCACGAGGGGACAGGAGCTCCGATGCAGGGCATGCTCTCCTTCGAAGCCGTGCAGGGCACAGTAGTGTTGAGTCCGGGCTCCGGCCCGCCACCAATCACCGGCCGCGCGCAGGGCACCTCCCGCGCGGCGTAGAACGAAGGGAAGTCCATGGCCGCCGACAAACACAGCAGCTGGTCCTATACGGAAGGGCTCCCCGACGAGGACGACATCCTCCTCCGGGCGCGCGAGCGGTCCCATGAACTCGGAGTCTCCCCGGTCACGCCCGCTGTCGGCGCTGCCCTGACCGTCCTCGCTGCCGCGTCGAAGGCCTCCACCGCGGTCGAGGTCGGGGCGGGTGCGGGAGTATCCGGAGTCTGCCTATTGCGGGGGCTGGGGCGCCAGGCCGTCCTGACCACCATCGATGCCGATGTGGACCACCTCCGTGCCGCGAGGGAGGCCTACGCGGAAGCGGGCATCCCCACGAACCGCACCCGGACGATCTCCGGGCGGGCCTCGGACGTGCTGCCGCGACTGACGGACCGGGCCTACGACCTCGTGTTCCTCGACGCCGACAAGGCAGGACTTCCCGGGTACGTGGAGCAGGCCACGCGTCTGCTGAAGGAGGGTGGCATGCTCATCGTCAACGACGCACTCGATCAGGACCGGGTGCCCGAGCCCGCCGTGCGCGAGGCCTCCACAACCACCCTGCGCCAGGTCGGCAGACTGGTCCGCGAGAACGAGACCCTGGTCTCGGCGCTCCTGCCCACCGGCACGGGACTTCTCCTGGCCGTCAAGCAACGTCCCTGATCACCCGGGCCGGTGTCCCCGGCCCGGGCGGCGGCTCTAGGTCGTGACGGTCAGGAGGCAGTCCTTGAGCTTGCCCGCCTCTTCCGCGTTGAGCTCGACGACCAGCCGGCCACCGCCGTCGATCGGGACCCGCATGATGAGGCTGCGCCCCTCCTTGGTGACTTCCATCGGTCCATCGCCGGTACGCGGTTTCATGGCAGCCATAGGGGGATCCCTTTCAACAGGGCGCAACCGCCGGCAGCGGTCCACGCATCAGTAAACGGTGCCCCGAGCCGGTTCCCCGAGGGGGTCGGCGGTGCACATCATCGATTCCATTATTCAGTACAAGCCGTGCACCTGCTAATTCGGATGGGGCGTGGATCACATCCGCCGGGACTAGGGCGGAAAATCCCCATCCGGACCGGACGGGGTCCAGCCCCAGAACCAGTCCACCCAGAGGAGCTGGAGCACCACCGAGACAGGCACCAGGACCCACAGCTGGCGTGGTCCGCGGGGGACGGCGGCGAGAGCGAGCGGGAACAGCGGCAGGAGGATCCGCCAGGTGCTGGACTGCGGATCCCAGAAGGCCGCCAGATAGAGCAGGTAGCCCGCGCACCACGACCACAGGACCGGGCCGAGGGATCGCACCGCCGGTGCCAGGAAGAGCCCCGCCACCGCGAGCAGGAGTGCGAACACCAGGAGCCCTGCGGCTACCGGTCCGAGCAGCGCAGCGGGCGTGGCGAACCAGGGCACGAACGGCACGAGTGCTTCCTCGCGCCAGGCCGTCTCCGTCGCCACGTATGCGTCGCGCTCCCCGGTCGTGATCCAGGCCACCGCCGGCCAGGTGATCGCCGCGAGGGAGGACACCACGCCGAGGAGGAACAGGGGCAGCACCTGCCAGGTGGCACGGTGGCGCTCAGCCGACCCACCAGCGGTACGGGCCCGCCAGACCGCGTGGAGGACGAGGAGCCCGACGGCGAGCGCGAACGGCACCCCCACCGGGCGCGCCAGGCCCATGAGCACCACCACGGGCATCGCCGCATAGTAGTGGTGAGTGGACACGAGGTACAGCGCCGATGCCAGCAGGAGCAGCAGGAGGGACTCAGCGTAGGGGACCTGCAGGATCGCTGCCACGGGTGCGAAGGAGACGAGGGCGACACCTGCCAGGGCGGACCCGTGGCCGGCGCGGAGGCGGAAGAGCCTGTAGATCACCAGCGAGGCTCCGGCGGACGCCGCCAGTGCCACGCTTGGTGCCAGGACCCCCCAGCCCAGTCCCGTGACCGCGTCGAGCCCACGGACGAGTCCCGGGAAGAGCGGGTAGAAGGCCCACTGATTGGGCTCGACGGAGCCGAGCGCGCCACGCGGCAGCTCCGCAGGATAGCCCTCCCGGAAGATCCGCTCGTACCAGCCGCTGTCCCAGTAGTTGATGAAGACGCCGTAGCCGGGGGCGGGGCCGGACCATGGGCTGGGGCCCTGCCGGGCGGCAGAAAGCAGGAGGAGGCCGGTGGAGACGAGGCGTCCCACGACGAAGACCACCAGGACCTGGACCACCCAGGTTCCCTGCGATCCGACGACGGACCGCACGGCCACGGCGCGGCTCAGCGCGCGGCCCGGCGGACGACTCGGCGAACGACTCAACGGGCGGCTCAGCGGACGGGTCATCGCCGCAGCGGGTCGCCGGGTGGATCGTCGCTCTCGGCCGTCGCGGCCCCGCCGCGCACCCAGCAGTCCCGGAGGTGATCGTCGACATAGCCCGTGGCCTGCAGCATGGCGTAGGCCGTGATCGGCCCGACGAAGCGGAACCCCAGCGTCCGGAGCTCCCGGGCGAGTGCGATGCTTCCGGGCGTGCTCGCCGGTACGTCCGAGAGATCCATGGGCGCAGGACCGGCCGGGGGGCGGTGTGCCTGAAGGATCGCGCCGAGGCTCGTCCCCGCCGGCAGCGCCAGGAGCGCCCGGGCGTTGACGATGGTCGCCTCGATCTTGCGGCGGTTCCGGACGATACCCGTGTCCGCCATGAGCCGCTCGACGTCCTCGGTCCCGAACGCCGCGACGGTGTCCGGGTCGAAGGCGGCGAACGCCCGGCGGAAGGCCGGTCGCTTCCGCAGGATGGTGATCCAGCTCAGTCCCGACTGGAAGGCCTCGAGGCTCAGGCGCTCGTACAGTCCCTGTTCGCTGCGGACCGGCCTGCCCCACTCCTCGTCGTGGTAACGCTCGTACTCGGCACTGGAGACGGCCCAGCCGCACCGGGGCCGCCCGTCCGACCCGGGGACCGCAGGGCTCACCGGACGGCGTCCCGTTCCGCCAGCCGCGCGCGCAGGTGCAGGATCTCCTCGTCGCGTTCGGTGATCGTAGTAGCGAGCCTGTCCAGCACCTCGTCCACCTGGTCCATCCGGTAGCCGCGCAGACCGAGACCGAAGCGGACGGCGTCGACGTCCCTCGCCGAGACCTGTGTCGGCAGCAGCACCGGCGGCAGGGAGGCCACGGGGTGGACCAGGCCGAGGTCGCCGCCGCCCGATACGTCCCTGTCCTCGGACCGGGACACCGCCGAGCCGGGACGACGCCGGCCGGCCCAGGACGGCAGCGGACGACCCGACGCCAGCACGGCCGTTCCCCCCACCAGCAGGATCGCGAGGATCACCAGGAAGATAGTCACACCGCAATGGTGCCAGAGGAGGCGGAGCGCTGTGCTCAGGCGTCGCCCGGGCTTCCCGCCGACGTCGTCATGATCCGTACCGCTTCCTCCGCCGTGTCGACCAGCTGCACGAGCGAGAGGTCCTTCTCCGCGATCGTCCCCTCGGCCACCAGCGTTGCCCGGAGCCAGTCGAGCAGGGGCCCCCAGTAGTCCACCCCGACCAGCACGATCGGGAACGAGGTCACCTTCTGGGTCTGGACCAGGGTCATCGCCTCGAACAGTTCGTCGAGTGTGCCGTAGCCGCCGGGCAGCACCACGAAGCCGCTCGCGTACTTCACGAACATCGTCTTCCGTGCGAAGAAGTAGCGGAAGTTGACGCCCAGATCCACCCACTCGTTCATGCCGGCTTCGAAGGGCAGCTCGATTCCGAGCCCCACGGAGATGCCGCCCTCCTCGCACGCCCCCTTGTTGGCCGCCTCCATGGTGCCCGGACCACCTCCGGTGATCACGGCGAACCCGGCCTGCACGAGCAGCCGACCCACCTCCTCGCCCATCGCGTAGTAGCGCGACTCCCGAGCGGTCCGCGCGGACCCGAAGACGCTGATGGCCGGTCCCAGCTCCGCGAGCGCCCCGAATCCCTCCACGAACTCGCTCTGGATCCGCAGCACACGCCAGGGATCGGTGTGGGTGAAGGCGCCCGAGCCGTGGTCGTCGAGCAGGATACTGTCGGCCTGCGCACCCGTCGCCTGACCACGCCGCAAGACCACGGAGCCCTTGCGCCTGGTGGAGGGAGTGGACGCAGCGGGCCCGGAGGACGCGCTGCCGTCGTCGGGCGAGGGACGCTGGAAGGAAGACATCCCCACAGGCTAGCGAACCCCCGGCGCCCGCCCTCACGCAGCGCCGCAGGCTTGGTTGCTCTTGGATCACGATTGACCACTTCGGGCTGCTGCGTAGTGACACCCCCGGATTGTTCGCTAGATTTCTCCCATGACACCTGAGCCTCAGCCGACCGGACCGTCGACCCCGGCGGGTCCGCTGGTCCGGCTGAAGAACGTCAACAAGCATTTCGGTGAGCTGCATGTGCTCCGCGACATCAATCTGGAGGTCTCCCGCGGCGAGGTCGTGGTGGTCATCGGCCCGTCCGGGTCGGGCAAGTCGACGCTGTGCCGGGCCATCAACCGCCTGGAGACGATCGACGACGGCGAGATCACCATCGACGGGAAGGTCCTCCCCGCCGAGGGCCAGGGCCTGGCGAAACTGCGTGCGGACGTGGGGATGGTCTTCCAGTCCTTCAATCTGTTCGCCCACAAGTCCATCCTGGAGAACGTGACCCTCGGTCCCATGAAGGTCAAGGGCATGAAGGGCGCCGCCGCGAAGGAGCTGGCCATGTCGCTGCTCTCCCGGGTGGGCGTCGAGAACCAGGCGCAGAAACTGCCCGCACAGCTCTCCGGCGGCCAGCAGCAGCGCGTGGCCATCGCGCGTGCGCTGGCCATGCAGCCCAAGGTGATGCTGTTCGACGAGCCCACCTCGGCCCTCGACCCGGAGATGATCACCGAGGTCCTCGATGCGATGGTCCTGCTCGCCAAGGAGGGCATGACGATGATCGTGGTGACCCACGAGATGGGTTTCGCCCGCAAGGCCGCCGACCGCGTGATCTTCATGGCCGACGGCGAGATCATGGAACAGGCGACGCCGGAGGAGTTCTTCACCAATCCGCAGACCGATCGCGCCAAGGACTTCCTCGGCAAGATCCTCGCGCACTGACCCGTACACCCGACCACTCGAGGCCTTCGTGAGGGCCACAACGCAAGGAGAGCCAATGCGCAAGACCCGTTACGCAGCAGCCGCGATGGCTGCCGCGGCCGCACTGACCCTGTCCGCCTGTGGTGGAGGCGACGACGCCAGTTCCTCCGGAGAGAGTGGCGACGCCGGCGGCGAGGTGGTCCGCATCGGCATCAAGTTCGACCAGCCGGGCCTCGGCTACAACGAGGGCGGATCGTACTCCGGGTTCGACGTCGACGTCGCCAAGTACGTGGCCAACGAACTCGGCTACTCCGAGGACCAGATCGAGTTCGTGGAGTCCCCCTCCGCGAACCGCGAGAACATGCTGGCGAACGACCAGGTGGACATGATCTTCGCGACCTACTCCATCACCGATACCCGCAAGGAGACCGTCGCCTTCGCAGGTCCCTACTTCATCGCCGGGCAGGATCTGCTGGTCCCCACCGACAGCGACATCACCGGTCCGGAGGATCTCGAGGGCAAGAACCTGTGCTCGGTCACCGGCTCCACCTCGGCGCAGAAGATCAAGGACCAGTACCCGGGTGTGCAGCTCGTGGAGCAGCCGGGCTACGCCGAGTGCGTCACGGCGATGGGCGGCGGACAGATCGATGCCGTCACCACCGACGACATCATCCTGGCGGGTCTCGCCGCGCAGGAGGCCAACGCCGGCAAGTTCAAGGTGGTCGGCAACACGTTCTCCGAGGAGAAGTACGGTGTGGGACTGCCCCAGGACAGTGACCAGTGTGAGGACATCAACGCCGCCATCACCAAGATGATCGATGAGGGCGACTGGGAGGAAGCGCTCACCGCGAACACGGAAGGTGCCGACTACAGCTACAACGAGGATCTGAATCCCCCGGAGCCCGACGACTGCGCGTAGCCGTCCGTCCCCTGGTGGGGTCACCCGTGACGGGTGGCCCCACCACAGCCGTGTTCCTCAACAGATAAGGGGTGATCCGTGGAGAGCTACCTGTCCCTCTTCGAGACGTACGACGTACCCGCTGCGTTCTGGGTCAACATCCAGCTGTCCTTCTGGTCCGCGATCTGGGCGCTGGCCCTGGGCACAGTCCTTGCGCTCTTCCGCATCTCCCCCATCCTCAGTCTGCAGTGGTTCGGCGCGGCCTACGTCAACATCTTCCGCAACACACCCCTGACGATCATCCTCGCCTTCGGGTTCCTCGGTCTGTTCTCCGTGATGCAGATCAGTCTGGCGGACGACCTCAATCTGAGCCTGTTCCGGATCGCGATCGTCGGCCTGTCCCTGTATCACGCGGCCTTCGTCTGCGAGGCCATCCGCAGCGGCGTCAACACCGTTCCCCTCGGCCAGGCCGAGGCAGCCAGGGCCATCGGCCTGGGCTTCCTCCCGGCCGCCCGGCTGATCATCCTGCCGCAGGCCTTCCGTGGTGCCATCGCTCCCCTGGGGAACGTCCTGATCGCCCTGATCAAGAACTCCACGGTGGCGGCGGCCGGCTCCGTGGCCGCCGAGTCCTCGAGCCTCATGAAGACCATGATCGAATTCCGCTCGGATCTCGTGATACCCATCTTCCTCACCTTCGCCCTCGGATTCGTGATCCTGGTGATCCCCATCGGGCTCCTGACCACCTGGGCCTCCCGGAAACTGGCGGTGGCACGATGAGCGCCCAGCAGGTCCTGTTCGACGCCCCCGGGCCGCGTACCCGCCGAATCATCCTGATCTGCAACATCGTCGGCGTCCTGATCGTGCTCGCGATCCTCGCCTGGGTGGTGTCCGCCCTCGCGGGGAAGGGGCAGTTCGCGGCAAGCATGTGGACGCCGTTCCTCGAGGGGCGAACCTGGGAGTTCTTCATTCTCCCGGGCCTGCTCAGCACCCTCAAGGCCGCCGGCATCGCGATCCTCACCTCCGTCACGTTCGGCCTGGTGTTCGGGATCGGCCGGCTCTCCCACCTCGCCCCAATCCGCTGGATCGCCGGCGTCGTGGTCGAGTTCCTCCGGGCCGTCCCGGTCCTGCTGATGATGATCTTCTTCTGGCTCGCGCTCGGACGGTCCGGGGCGGTAGAGCCGCAGGACGCGCCGCTGATCGCCGTGATCCTCGCACTCACGCTCTACAACGGCTCGGTGATCGCGGAGCTCGTCCGCTCCGGCGTCTACGGGCTGCCGAAGGGCCAGCGCGAGGCAGGCATGGCGATCGGCCTGACCCGGAACCAGTCGCTGCGGAACATCGAGGTGCCACAGGCACTGATCGCGATGCTGCCGGCCCTCATCAGCCAGTTCGTGGTCATCCTGAAGGACTCGGCGCTCGGCTACATCATCACTTATCCGGAACTGCTGCAGTACACGAGGCGGCTGGGTGTCGGGGAGGGCAACGTGATCCCGTCGCTGCTCGTCGCGGCGACCATCTTCATCCTGATCAACTTCGCGCTGTCCAGTCTGGCCACCCGGCTGTCCTCCCTGCTGACGTTCAGGACCAGGGCCGGCAAACCCGCCGCGAAGGACGTGGTCGTGATGGATCCCGCCTCGACCTGAGCCTGCTCCTCACCGCCGGCTCGATCGAGGCGTGGTCAGGCCAGCCAGGTCAGCAGTGCGGCGAGGCAGGCACGGATCGCGTCGGCGTGGACGTGCTCGTCGTCGGTGTGCGCCAGCAGGGCATCCCCCGGGCCGAAGTTCACGGCGGGGATGCCGAGGGCACTGAAGCGTGCCACGTCGGTCCAGCCGTATTTCGGTTTCGGGTCGGCGCCGACGGCGGCCACGAAGGCGGCCGCGGCGGGATGCTGCAGCCCGGGACGGGCGCCGGCCGCGGCGTCGGTCCGCTCCACGTCGAAGCCCTCCAGCAGCGCCCGCACGTACGCCTCCGCGTCATCGGGAGTCTTGTCCGGGGCGAAGCGGTAGTTGACCTCGATGACAGTGCTGTCCGGGATGACGTTGCCGGCCGTTCCGCCGGTGATCCGCACGGCGTTCAGGCTCTCGCGGTAGTCGAGGCCGTCCACGTGCACGGTGGCGGGCTCGTGGTCGCGGAGACGCCCGAGAATCTCCGCGGCGCCGTGGATGGCGTTGACACCCATCCAGGCACGGGCGGAGTGGGAAGCCTTCCCTGCAACACGGACGTCGAAGCGGGCGGTACCGTTGCACCCGCCCTCCACCGTCCCGTCCGTCGGTTCGAGCAGGACGGCGAAGTCGGCGGCCAGCCAGTCCGGACGGGACGCAGCGACCCGGCCGAGACCGCTGAGGGATGCCTCGACCTCCTCGTGATCGTAGAAGATGAAAGTGATGTCCCGGCTCGGGGCGGTGAGCGTGGCGGCGAGCGCCAGCTGGACCGCGACGCCGCCCTTCATGTCCGTGGCCCCCCGGCCGTACAGGGTTTCGCCCTCCCAGGTCGAGGGCACCGTGCCGCGCGCGCCCGGCGTCGTCGGGAGGGGCACGGTGTCGAGGTGACCGGCCAGGATCACGCGCTCGCCACGCCCGAGCGTCGTCCGCGCCAGCACGCAGTCGCCATCCCGCACCACCTCGAGCTGATCGAGACCCCTCAGGGCCTCCTCCACGGCGTCGGCGACGGCCTTCTCGTTGCCCGAGACACTCCCGATGTCGATCAGGCGGGCTGTCAGCTGGGCCACGTCGGAGGTGGGATCGAGCTCCGGGGCGGGGGTCTGGATCATGGCGCAACACTATCGCTCGGTAGACTGCAGCCATGACTTCCCCCCTGCCCACGCCCTCCCCTGACGGCACCCGGCGCTCGGCCGGCGGAACCGGTCTCGCGACGGTGGCGGCCGACGGTTCGGTGCTCGACACCTGGTTCCCCGCCCCCTGGCTCCTGGAAGGCCCCCGTGAGACGGACGGCACCGACTCCGAACCCGACTCCGCGGAACCCGACCAGGCGGAGCTCCGCGCCACCCTGGAGGGTCTGGCCCGGGAGGGCGCCGACGACGCGCGGAAGGTGACGCAGCGCGTCGTCGAACTGACCGTCGATCCCGACACCGCCCCCACGAGCACCGAGGACGCCTACCTGCGGCTCCAGCTGCTCTCCCACCGGCTCGTGCGGCCGAACACGATCAATCTGGACGGCATCTTCGGCCTGCTCGCGAACGTCGTCTGGACCAACCACGGACCCACCGCCGTCCAGGGCTTCGAGATCGTCCGCGCCGCGCTGCGCGCCCGCGGGCCCGTGTCCGTCCACGGCGTCGACAAATTTCCCCGCATGACCGACTACGTGGTCCCGGCGGGCGTTCGGATCGCGGATGCCGATCGGGTACGCCTGGGGGCACACCTCGCCGAGGGCACCACCGTGATGCACGAGGGCTTCGTGAACTTCAACGCGGGGACGCTCGGCCACTCCATGGTGGAGGGCCGCATCTCGGCAGGGGTCGTCGTGGGCGACGGATCGGACATCGGCGGCGGAGCCTCGATCATGGGCACCCTCTCCGGTGGCGGGACGGCACGCATCACCCTCGGCGAGCGCTGCCTGCTCGGCGCCGAGTCCGGGGTGGGCATCTCCCTGGGCGACGACTGCGTGGTCGAGGCGGGCCTGTACCTGACGTCGGGCACCAAGGTCATGCTGCAGGACGGCTCGTTCGTCAAGGCCCGCGAGCTCTCGGGCGAGGACGGCATCCTGTTCCTGCGCAACTCGGCAACCGGTGTGGTGGAGGCCCGCCCCCGTACCGGCCACGGCATCGCCCTCAATCCGGCCCTGCACGCGAACTGACCCATGACGCCGAGCGCTGGCTCCCGTGCCCGCCGGCGCCGACGATGGACCGGCGCCGTCCTCGCCGGGCTCCTCGTGGTGGTCGGAGGAGCTGTGGTCATCACCCAGGCGGGCGGCGGCGACATGCTCGTCCGCGAGCGCTGCACGGCAACCGTGGGCACGGAGACCTTCGACCTCTCGCCGACGCAGACGGAGAACGCCGCTTTGATCGCCGGCGTCGCCGTCGGTCGCGGACTGCCCGCCAGGGCTGCCTCGATCGCGATCGCCACGGCGTTCCAGGAATCGCGGCTGGAGAACATCGACTACGGGGACGACGCCGGACCGGACTCCCGCGGCCTCTTCCAGCAGCGACCGTCACAGGGCTGGGGCACCGAGGAGCAGATCATGATGCCCCTGTACGCGGTGGGTGCCTTCTACGACGCCCTGGTGCAGGTTCCCGGGTACGAGTCGATGCCCATCACCGAGGCCGCGCAGCGGGTGCAGCGCTCCGCCTACCCGGAGGCCTACGCGGACCACGAGCCGGAAGGGCGCGCGTTCGCGTCCGCGCTGACCGGGAACTCCCCGGCCGCCCTCGACTGCTCGCTCCGCACGCCGGGCGGTACCGGTGACGCCCTGTCGGTCTCCAGCTCGGCGAACGAGGTCTTCGGTCCCCTCGGGGGGATCGCCGACGGCCGGCAGCTGGTCCTGGAAGCGGAGGAGACCGTGGGCTGGGCCGTTGCCCAGTGGGCCGTGGCGAACGCCTCCGCCCTGCACATCACCTCGGTCCGCTATGCGGGTCTGGAGTGGACGCGCACCGGACAGGGATGGACCTCGACGACGACGCAGCCCGCCACCCTGACCATCGACGTGGCGCAGTGAGTCCACGCCACGGAGCGGCCCCGCGTCGGACCGCCGCTCGTCAGGCTGCACGCCGGGGTTGCCGTCAGGCGAGCATCCTGATGACCGGCTCCACATAGCTGCGGAAGGATCTCTCGTCGTCGAAAAGCTCCTGCCCCAGCAGGAGCTTGTCGGGCTCCACCCACCAGGCCCGACGGACGCCGAGCGGGAGCTCCACCAGCTCCAGCGTGAATCGGCGCGCCGCACGCCCGAGTTCCAGCTCGCGTTCCTGCAGCATCGCGGCGAGTACGCCCTCCATGCTCCCGGCACCGCGCGAGCCCGCGTGCAGCGCGTAGTCGGCGCAACGTTCCTGCGCCCACTCCATGGCCGCCCCGACGTGGGCGCGCAGCAGGGCCTTGAGCGCCTCCATGCCGTCGAGGGCGTCGAAACGGGGAGGGACAGGGAGCACGGCGTCGACGATCCGGTTCCGGAGCAGGCCGTGCCACCAGGCCTCCCACTCCACCCTCAGAGCAGCGTCCCCGCCCAGCGGCTCCGCGAGGCGGTGGTGATCCATGACGCGCACCGCCGGGACGGCCGGCGGGAGGGTCGGGCGCCCCGACGTCGTGAGTCCCGCACAGTCGCGCAGATACAGGGCAACCAGGAGCACTTCGGACGTATCGACCGTGAAATAGGCGCTGTAGCCGGCGTCGGAGTACGACATGGGCCTCCTTCGGACCAGTCAGGCTGCTCCAAGGGTAGACCCACGGCGCCCCACGTTCCAGAGCGGGGCCCGGCCACACCGCAGCCGGGGATTTCGGCCACCCGTCTGCGGGCAGGCGACGGTCCCGGCACCCGACCTAGGATGGAGGGATGAAGATCCTCGTCACCGGTGGCAGCGGCTACATCGGTTCCCACACGGTCCTGACCCTGCTCGAGAACGGCCACGACGTCGTCGTGGTGGACAACCTGCTGAACTCCACGGAGACCTCCCTCGAGCGGGTGGCGTCACTGGCCGGCCGTGCCCCCGCCTTCCATCGGGCGGATCTGCTCGACGAGGCCCGTCTGCGGGAGATCTTCGCCGAGGAACAGGTGGACGCCGTGATCCACTTCGCGGGGCTCAAAGCGGTCGGCGAGTCGGTCGAGAAACCGCTGTACTACTACCACAACAATGTGGGCGGCACGCTGAACCTGCTGCGGGTCATGGACGACGTCGGGGTGCGCACCCTCGTGTTCAGCTCCTCCGCCACCGTGTACGGCACCTCCGTCGAGGTGCCCCTCACGGAGAAGCTCCCCCTGGACGCCGTGAACCCGTACGGACGCACCAAGGAGCAGATCGAGGACATCCTCTCGGACCTCGGTGCGTCGGATCCGCGCTGGACCATCGCCCTCCTGCGCTACTTCAACCCGGTGGGCGCGCACGCATCGGGCACCATCGGCGAGGATCCCACCGGCATCCCGAACAATCTGCTGCCCTTCGTGGCCCAGGTGGCCGTGGGCCGGCGGGAGACGGTGCGCATCTTCGGCAACGACTACCCCACACCGGACGGCACCGGCGTGCGCGACTACATCCATGTGGTCGATCTCGCCGAGGGACATCTGGCAGCGCTGGACTACCTCGTGGCCCACGACGGTGTCCACACCTGGAACCTGGGGACCGGCACGGGCTCCTCCGTGCTGGAGGTCCTCGGCGCGTTCTCGGACGCCGTGGGCAAGGACATCCCCTACGAGTTCGCGCCCCGCCGCCCCGGTGACGCCGCCGTCAGCTACGCGGACCCGTCGTCGGCCCTCGCGGATCTCGGCTGGTCCGCGGGCCGCACCCTGGCGCAGATGTGCGAGGACCACTGGCGGTGGCAGAAGAACAATCCGCTGGGCTACGCGCCGTCCGGGAACGGCTGACCGACCCGGACCCGACGACCGCGCACACGACGACGGCGGCCGCCCTCCCCCGTGAGGGTGGGTGGCCGCCGTCGGACAGTTCAGGACGCCGTGCTCAGCGTGCGGGGTAGTGTCGCTCCCCCTCGCCCGTGTACAGCTGGCGCGGGCGGCCGATCTTGGTCTGCGGATCCTGCATCATCTCGCGCCACTGGGCGATCCAGCCCGGCAGTCGACCGATGGCGAAGAGCACCGTGAACATCTTCTCCGGGAAGCCCATGGCCTTGTAGATCAGGCCGGTGTAGAAGTCGACGTTCGGGTACAGCTTGCGCTCGATGAAGTAGTCGTCGGCGAGGGCCTTCTCCTCGAGCCGCATGGCGATGTCGAGCAGTTCGTCATTGCCACCGAGCTTGCTGAGGATGTCGTGCGCCGTGGCCTTGACGATCTTCGCCCGGGGGTCGTAGTTCTTGTAGACGCGGTGTCCGAAGCCCATGAGCCTGACGCCGTCTTCCTTGTTCTTGACCTTCTCCATGAAGTCCTCGGGCTTGACGCCCTGGGACTTGATGTCGCGCAGCATGTTCAACACGGCCTCGTTGGCGCCGCCGTGGAGCGGACCGAAGAGGGCGTTGATCCCGGCGGAGACCGAGGCGAACATGTTGGCGTTCGAGCTTCCCACGAGGCGCACGGTCGACGTCGAGCAGTTCTGCTCGTGGTCCGCGTGCAGGATCAGCAGCAGATCCAGGGCCTTGACCATCATGGGATCCACGTCGTACGGCTCGGCAGGCAGGCCGAAAGAGAGCCGCAGGAAGTTCTCCACCAGGTTCATGGAGTTGTCCGGGTACAGCATGGGCTGCCCGATGGACTTCTTGTGCGCGTAGGCCGCGATGACCGGGAGCTTCGCCATGAGGCGGAAGGTCGACAGCTCCACCTGCTCGTCGTCGAAGGGGTCCAGCGAGTCCTGGTAGAACGTGGACAGCGCCGACACGGCCGAGGACAGCACGGGCATGGGATGGGCGTCGCGCGGGAACCCGCCGAAGAACCCCTTGAGCTCCTCGTGCAGCAGCGTGTGGCGGCGGATCCGGCCGTCGAAGGCGCTCAGTTCCTCGGGCGTGGGCAGGTTGCCGTAGATGAGCAGATAGGACACCTCGAGGAAGCTCGAGCCCTTCGCGAGCTCCTCGATGGGGTAGCCGCGGTAGCGCAGGATCCCGGCGTCACCGTCGATGTAGGTGATGGCCGAGGTGGTGGCGGCGGTGTTCATGAAGCCGGGATCGTAGGTGACCTGGCCCGTCTGCTTCAGGAGCTTCGACACGTCGTAGCCGTTGTTGCCCTCCACCGCCGGGACCAGCGGCAACTCGAGCCGGCCACCGTCGTAGTGGAGGGACGCAGCATTCTGCTCTGTCATTGATTCTCCTTCAGAGGCCGGCACGAGGTCAGCACGTCATCGCTCTGCCGGAGCACAGGTGTCACTCCGGGACAAGCATCAGGCCAAACGCTACCGCCAGCCCACCGTGATCGCTAATTCCGCCCGGCCGCCGCGGGCTGCCTCAGAGTCAGCGCGAGGCGCCGACCAGACGGGTCACAGCGGCGTCGATCCGCTCGTCGCTGCCGGTCAGGGCGAAGCGGACGAAGCCCTCGCCGGCGTCCCCGTAGAAGGAGCCGGGACCCGCGAGGATCCCCAGCTCCGCGAGCCGACCAATGGTCTCCCATGTCGGCTTCCCGCTCGAGGCCCAGAGGTACAGCCCGGCGTCGGACCCGTGAATGGTGAGGCCGGCTTCCCGGAGTGCCGGGAGGAGCCGTGCGCGCCGGCGTCGGTAGCGGTCCTTCTGCTCCTCGACGTGTGCGTCGTCCCCGAGGGCCACGCGCATCGCCTCCTGCACGGGGTACGGCACGATCATGCCCGCGTGCTTGCGGGAGTTGACGAGGCTCGCGATGAGTGCTGGGTCCCCCGCGGTGAAGGCGGCCCGGTACCCGGCGAGATTGGACTGCTTGCTCAGCGAGTAGACGGCCAGGAGGAGCTCGTGGGAGTCCCCACAGACCTGCGGGTCGAGGATGCTCGGCACGGCGCTTCCCGATCCCGCGGGATCCCAGCGACCCCATCCGAGTTCGCCGTAGCACTCGTCGGAGGCGACGACGGCGCCGAGCGCCCGGGCGTCGTCCACGATGCTGCGGAGCTGGTGGGCGTCGAGCACCTCGCCCGTCGGATTGCCCGGGGAGTTGATCCACACCAGGCGCACCCGGTCCCGGAGGTCCTGCGGGAGATCGGCGAGGGAGTCGGAGGCCACGGGTGTGGCTCCAGCGAGGTGGGCCCCGATGTCGTAGGTGGGGTAGGCGATGGCGGGGCGCACGACGACGTCGCCCTTTCCGAGACCGAGCAGGAGCGGCAGCCAGGCGACGAGCTCCTTGGAGCCCACCGTCGGCAGGATGTCCTGCGGGTCGAGCCCGGGAACGCCCCTGCGCCGGGCGAACCAGGCACTGACTGCCTGCCGCAGCGCGAGTGTCCCGTGGGTGGTGGGATAGCCGTGGGCATCGGCTGCAGCGCCGAGGGCCTCCCGGATCAGCGCGGGCGTGGGATCGACGGGCGTGCCGATCGACAGGTCCACCACGCCATCGGGGTGCCGGGCCGCGATCTCCTGGAACGGCGCCATGGAGTCCCACGGATACCCCGGCAGCTGCAGGCCGAACGGCGTCGGCTCCCGGCCCGCCACCTACGCGGGTTGGTTCTGCGGCGGCAGGACGGCGATGATCGGGTGGTCGAAGCCGGTGTTCCCGATCTTCGCGGCTCCACCGGGTGAACCGAGTTCGTCGAAGAACTCCACATTGGCCTTGTAGTACTCGGCCCACTGCTCCGGGGTGTCGTCCTCATAGTAGATCGCCTCGACCGGGCACACGGGCTCGCAGGCACCGCAGTCCACACACTCGTCGGGGTGGATGTAGAGCGATCGCTCACCCTCGTAGATGCAGTCGACCGGGCACTCCTCGATACAGGCCTTGTCCTTGACATCGACGCACGGCTGCGCGATTACGTAGGTCACTTCCCACGCCTTTCCTTGTGACTAAGTCTGCGGATGCACTCCTCGGTGCGCTTCCCAGCTTAACGCACCTGCGCCGAGCGCTCCTGCCCCGATCCTCCGGAGCCTGCGGGCTGTGCGCCGCGGCTACCCTTGACGTGTGCAGACACCCGGTGAGCTCCTCGCCACCCTCCCGCTGGGAACCAGGGTGGTCGTCCGACACCGGATCAGCGGGGGCTTCACGGATTCCCTCGGTGACCTGATGTCCCTCGATGCCTCCACCTGCACGGTGCGCACACGCCGCGGGGACGACGTCGTCCGGCTGGACGACGTCACCGCGGCGAAGACCGTCCCACCCGCCCCGCCGCGGCGTGCTCCACGGCGCAGGCCCACGGGCGACGGACCGGACCGATGACGCACCGGGCGGGTGACGGACCGGGCGGGTGACGGACCGGGCGGGTGACGGACCGGGCGGGTGACGGACCGGGCGGGTGACGGACCGGGCGGGTGACGGACCGGAGACGCCGCGCCGACCCGGGACCGCTGCGATTGGGAGACATCAATCGGTCACAGGGGCTCCCGTACACTCGTGGCATGGACAGCGACGAGGAGCTCCAGGCCAGGGCCCGGGCGCTGAGTTCGCCCATCCGCCTCCGGATCCTGCGCCTCTGTCTCCACAGGCCGAGGACGAACAAGGAGATCGCCCAGACGCTCGCACTCAATCCGGCCACGGCCCTGCACCACGTCCGCACCCTGCTGTCCACGGGTTTCCTCGCGGCCGATGAGGCCCGCAGCGGCAATCGTGGCGCGCGCGAGATCCCCTACCGGGCCACCGGGTTGTCCTGGAGCAGCCGGGTGCCCGACTCCGCTCCCGTGCTGGTGGACACGTTCCTCCAGGAGATCGAGGGACTGCAGCCGGCGGAGATCGAGGTCTGGAGACTCGGTGTCCGGCTCAACAGCGGTCATCGGGCGGAGCTGCTGGGACGTCTGCAGGAGGTGCTCGACGACTACGTCCGGCGAGGACCCGACGAGGACGGCGAGGCCACCTCCATCATGCTGGCCCATCACCCTGACCGGACGGCCGACTAGGCGCGGGCCGAGGGGCGCTCCCGCGCCGTGGACGGAGCACCACGGAACCCACCACCACCGCCACCAGCGTGACCACGAGCACCCCGAACAGCCAGAGATTCCCGGCCAGGGCCGTCCCCGGGGCCATGTCGGAGGAGCCTGTGAGGATCAGTGTCCTGGGTGCCGTGGAGATCAGGGCGACGACGCCGTATGCCACCGCGCCGGCCACCGCACTCATGATGACATTGCGGGCCCAGAGGCCGCTCAGCAGGAAGAGGCTCGATGCGAGGACCAGGGCACCCAGGGCCCCTACGGGGAGCTGGGCGCCACCGACCACCAGGAGCTGGGCGTGGAGCAGGGTCCCGAGGATCCCCGCCGCCCCTCCTGCCGCCACAGCGCCGGGCAGTCCCCGGAACGACGGACGCCGGCCCCGCCCAGTGGGGGAGGTACCGGCGTCGTCGTCGTGCATGCGGACGTCTCGCGCTAGGCGCGGGCGCGGGACCGCGAGGCGCGCATGCGCTCGTTGGCGTCGAGGATGACCTTGCGGATCCGGATGGACTCGGGCGTCACCTCGACGCACTCGTCCTCCCGCGCGAACTCGAGGGATTCCTCGAGCGTGAGATTGCGCGGCGGGGTCAGATTCTCGAAGGAGTCCGACGACGCCGCCCGCATGTTGGTGAGCTTCTTCTCCTTCGTGATGTTGACCTCCATGTCATCGGCGCGTGAGTTCTCGCCGACGATCATGCCCTGGTACACCTCGGAGGTGGGCTGGACGAAGAACGAGCCACGCTCCTGCAGGTTGATCATCGCGAACGGCGTCACCACGCCTGCACGGTCGGCGATCATGGAGCCGTTGGTGCGGTACTCGATGTCACCGGCCCAGGGCTCGTAGCCCTCGGAGATCGACGCGGCGATCCCGGAGCCGCGGGTGTCGGTCAGGAAGCGGGTCCGGAAACCGATGAGGCCCCGGGCGGGAACGATGAACTCCATGCGGACCCAGCCCGTGCCGTGGTTGGCCATGTTCGTCATGCGGCCCTTGCGCGCGGCCAGCAGCTGCGTCACGCCACCCAGGTACTCCTCGGGGACGTCGATGGTCATGTGTTCCATGGGCTCGTGGATCTTGCCGTCCACGGTCCGGGTGACCACCTGCGGCTTGCCGACGGTCAGCTCGAACCCCTCGCGACGCATCTGTTCGACGAGGATGGCCAGGGCGAGCTCGCCGCGGCCCTGGACCTCCCAGGCGTCGGGGCGGGCCGTGGGGAGCACGCGAAGGGAGACGTTGCCGATCAGCTCCTTGTCGAGGCGGTCCTTGACCTGGCGGGCGGTGACCTTCGCGCCCTTGACCCTGCCGGCGAGCGGCGAGGTGTTGATACCGATGGTGACGGAGATCGCGGGATCGTCGACGGTGATCAGCGGCAGTGGCTGCGGGTTGTCGACGTCCGTCAGGGTCTCGCCGATGGTGATTCCCTCGATACCGGCGACGGCAACGATCTCGCCCGGGCCGGCTGAATCGGTGGGCACACGGTCGAGCGCCTTCGTGGCGAGGAGCTCGGTGATCTTCACGGTCTTCAGCTCGCCGTTCTGACGGGCCCAGGCCACTTGCTGGCCCTTGCGCAGCGTGCCGTTGAAGATCCGCAGCAGCGCCAGGCGTCCCAGGAAGGGCGAGGCGTCCAGGTTGGTGACGTGGGCCTGCAGAACGCCGTCGGGGTTGTAGCGGGGCGCCGGGATGTGGTCGATGATCGTCTGGAACAGGGGCTCCAGATTGTCGTTCGAGGGGACGCTGCCGTCGGCGGGCTGCTCGAGCGAGGCTGCCCCTGCGCGGGCCGCGGCGTACACCACCGGGACATTCAGGATCGAGTCGAGGTCGAGATCGGGGACCTCGTCGGCCAGATCGGAGGCGAGACCGAGCAGGAGGTCCATGGACTCGCTGACGACCTCCTCGATGCGGGAGTCGGGGCGGTCGGTCTTGTTGACCAGCAGCACCACGGGAAGCTTGGCGGCCAGCGCCTTGCGGAGCACGAAGCGGGTCTGGGGCAGGGGGCCCTCGGAGGCATCCACGAGGAGCACGACGCCGTCGACCATGGAGAGACCACGTTCCACCTCGCCGCCGAAGTCGGCGTGACCCGGGGTGTCGATGACGTTGATGGTGATGGTCTCACCCTTGGCGGAGGGCCCGTCGTAGAACACCGTGGTGTTCTTGGCGAGAATGGTGATGCCCTTCTCGCGCTCCAGATCACCGGAATCCATGACGCGCTCCGCCACGTCGCCGTGGGCCGAGAAGGAGTTGGTCTGCTTGAGCATGGCGTCGACCAGGGTAGTTTTTCCGTGGTCAACGTGGGCCACGATGGCTACGTTGCGGAGGTCGCTGCGGACAGCGGTGTTGCCTGCGGTTTCAGACATGCGTAAGGACTCAATTCCGTGTCTACTGCTGGGAAAGTGGTGGCGGCTGCAGTGCACGCCTCACCACATTCTAGGCGCTGGACAAAATCAGACCTAATGGACTCTGTCAATGCTCGTCCGGCAACGGTCGTGGACGCACGACGGCGGCCCTCCTGGAGGGGGACCGCCGTCGTGCTGTGCGCGTGCGTGCTAGCTGTGCGGGTAGCGGCGCGGCTCCCGCTCGTCGTCGGGCGTCGGTATATCGCCACCGGCCCGCTGCGTCTCCGTCGAGTAGTCCGCGAGATGCTCCTGCACCTGCCGCTCCACCTGCCCGGACATCGATTCGCTGACCTGGTCGCTGACCCGCTCGGCCATGGCCGTGGCGGCCACCCGCTGGAGGGCTGCCTCCTTGGCCCTGTGCTCGCGGTGGAAGGCCTTCGCCGTGGCGACGGTCATGAGGAGCATCACGATACTGAAGGGCAGGGCCGTGAGGATCGCGGCCGTCTGGATGGAACTCAGTCCGGTGTCGCCGACCAGCAGCAGGGCGATCGCGACGAGAGATGCGAGGACGGCCCAGAACACGCGGACCCAGTTCCGCGGATTGGCGTCGCCGCCCGTGGAGATCATGCTCATGACGAGTGCGCCCGAGTCGGCGGAGGTGATGAAGAAGATGGCGATCAGGATGATTGCCCCGATCAGGAGCGCCGGTCCGCCCGGGAGATCGCTGAGCAGTCCGAACAGGGCGTTCTCGGTGTCCACCGATCCGTCGTCGCCCACCAGGCCGCCCTGACCGAAGATCTCGCGGTAGATGGCCGATCCGCCGAGCACCGCGAACCAGAGGAACCCGAGCGTGGTGGGTACCAGCAGCACGCCGGCCACGAACTCACGCACCGTGCGGCCCTTGGAGATGCGGGCGATGAAGATGCCGACGAACGGCGCCCAGGACATCCACCAGCCCCAGTAGAAGGTGGTCCACGCCGCCTGCCAGGCTTCGCCCTCGGCCCCGGAGAACGCCAGCGTGTTGAAGGTCAGCCCTACGACGTTCTGCAGGTAGTTGCCGATCGACTGGACGAACTCGCGCAGCAGGAAGAGGGTGGGCCCGGCGAACAGCACCACGAGGAGCAGGACGCCGGCGAGGACCAGGTTGATGTTGGAGAGCCATTTCATGCCCTTGCCCACCCCGGAGATCACCGAGAGGATGGTCAGGGCCGTGATGGCGAGGATCAGACCCACCTGGGTGGCCTTGGTCGCCGCGAGGATACCGGCGCTGTCGAGGCCCGAGGAGATCTGGAGGACACCGAGGCCCAGCGACGTGGCCACGCCGAACAGGGTTCCCACGAGTGCAACGACGTCGATGGCGTGGCCCCAGCCACCCCTGACACGATCGCCGAGCAGCGGCTCGAGTGTCCAGCGGATGGAGATGGGGCGGCCACGGCGGTGCACGGCGTAGGCGATGGACAGCCCCACGACCACGTAGATGCTCCACGCGTGCAGCCCCCAGTGGAGGAACGTCTGCGTGATGGCCTGCTGGCCGAGCTGCAGATCGGACCCGGTGACGCCGGGGCGGGGACTCGCGAAGTGGTTGAGCGGTTCGGCGACGCCCCAGAACACGAGGCCGATCCCCATGCCCGCGGCGAAGAGGAGGGCGAACCAGGACATGGTGGAGAACTCGGGTTTGTCATCGTCCTTGCCGAGCCGGATGTCACCGTAGCGGCTGAAGCCGACCCACAGGGAGAACACGACGAAGAAGGCGACGAGGGCCACGTAGTACCAGCCGAAGGCACCGATCACGTTTTCCTGGATGCCGGCGAAGAGGGTGGCGGCGGAATCGGGGGCAATGAGCGCGAAGGCCACGAAGACCGCGATCAGGACCGAGGCCGGGATGAAGACGGGCAGGGCCAGTCGTGCTCTCTGGGCGGGACGCTCTCGCTCCCCCGCCGTCGGCTGGGGCGGGCTGGTGACAGCCTCGTCCCGAGACTTGATACTCACGAATGTTCTCCTTTTGGGGTGCGACGTGCCTCTGGCACAGGTCTGGGATCCAGGCTTCGGACCTGACGTCAGCTATCCAGAGTACAGAGGAGGCCACGATCCGGGAGGTGGGGCGGGCGCTCTCCAGGCGCGGACGATGCCCGGATTTCCGCGGTCGTCCCTCAGGAAACCCTACGGAGGGCTGGATGCGTAACGCTATTGCGCCCGGGTCGGAATTGGGAGTCGCGCCGGTCAGTGACAGCTCAATCGTTACACTCGCGGCCCGGTTCTCCTGATAAAGCAATGAGCGGCCCCCGGTATCGGGGACCGCTCAGCAGGGCCGATCGACTCGTCCGGCCCGCCTGCCGGCCCGGGGTCAGGCAGCCTCGGGCGGCAGTTCCAGACCGGCGCCCGGAATGGCCGCCAGCAGCGCCTTCGTATACGCGGTCTGAGGGTTGTCGAACACGTCGTCGGTGGTGCCCTGTTCCACGAGCCGCCCCTTCTCCATGACGGCGACGTGGTCGGCGATCTGCCGCACCACCGCCAGGTCGTGGGTAATGAAGAGGTAGCTCAGCCCGAGCTCGGACTGCAGATCCGCCAGCAGATTGAGGATCTGCGCCTGCACCAGCACGTCGAGGGCGGAGACGGCCTCGTCACAGATGACCACCTCGGGGTCCAGCGCCAGCGCACGGGCGATCGCCACGCGCTGCCGCTGTCCGCCCGAGAGCTCGTTGGGGAAGCGCTGCATCATCGAGGACGGCAACGCCACCTGATCGAGCAGTTCGCGGACCTTCTTCTCCCGGCTCTTCGAGTCGCCGATACCGTGGACCCGCAGGGGCTCCTCGATGGTCCGATAAATGTTGTACATCGGATCGAGGGACCCATAGGGATCCTGGAAGATCGGCTGGACCCGTCGGCGGAAGTCGAACAGATCCTTCCGCCCCAGGGTGGTGATGTCCACGCCGTCGAAGCGGATGCTGCCGGAGGTCGCGTCCTCGAGTCCCAGGACCATCTTCGCGACCGTCGACTTGCCCGAACCGGACTCGCCCACCACGGCCGTGGTGGTGCCCCGCTGGACCGAGAAGGACACGTCGTCCACCGCGGTGAAGTCGGTGGATCTGCCCCAGCTGCCCCGCAGCTTGAAGACCTTGGTGAGATCCGACACCTCGATCACGGTGTCCTTCCCCGCGTCCCTGGGGACGGCGGGAGCCAGTTCGTCCCCGCTCACCACGCGCGCCTTCTTCGCCGACGCGATACGCCTCGAGGCGATGGACGGTGCCGAGGCCACGAGCTTCTGCGTGTACGGATGGCGTGGGTTCGTCAACAGTTCCAGGGCGGGGCCCGCCTCCACGACCTGCCCCCGGTACATCACGATCACCTTGTGCGCCCGTTCCGCGGCGAGGCCGAGATCGTGCGTGATGAGCAGGACGGCGGTGCCGAGCTGCTCGGTCATCGTGTCGAGGTGGTCGAGGATCTGGCGCTGGACGGTGACGTCCAGTGCCGACGTCGGCTCGTCGGCGATGAGCAGGCGCGGCCGGCAGGACAGGCCGATCGCGATGAGCGCGCGCTGGCGCATGCCTCCCGAGAACTCGTGGGGATACTGGTTGGCGCGGGATTCCGCGTCCGGCAGACCCGCCTCCGCGAGCACCTTCGCCACATCCTGGGTGCCACTGGGCAGGCCGTTGGCCCGCAGTGTCTCCCTGACCTGGAAGCCGATCTTCCAGACCGGGTTCAGATTGGACATCGGGTCCTGCGGCACCATGCCGATCGAGGATCCACGCAGCTCCACGATCCGCTTCTGGGAGGCACGGGTGATGTCCTCGCCGTCGAAGATGATGCTGCCGTTGGAGACCCGTCCGTTGCCGGGCAGGAGGCCGATGGCCGCGAGCGCCGTCGTCGACTTGCCCGATCCCGACTCCCCCACGATCGCGACGGTCTCCCCGGGCATCACGGTCAGGTGGGCGTTGCGCACCGCCTCCACATCTCCGTTCGAGGTGGCGAAGGTGATGGCCAGATCGCGCAGCTCGAGCAGGGGCACTGCCTCGTTCGCGCCGGCGCGCGCCGTGCTGCCGCGAGCGTCGTCCATGCCAGTACTGTGGCTCATCGTTTGCGCGCCTTCGGATCGAGAGCGTCACGCAGGGCATCGCCCAGCATGATGAAGCTCAGAACGGTGATCGACAGAGCCAGCCCGGGCCAGAAGATGGCCATGGGGTTGCTCCGCAGGGAGGGCTTCGCGGCGAAGATGTCATTGCCCCAGGACATGACGCTCGGGGGCAGCCCGATGCCGAGGAAGGACAGCGTCGATTCCGCCACGATGAAGGTACCCAGGGAGATCGTCGCGATGACGATCACGGGTGCCAGCGCATTGGGGATCGCGTGCTTGACGAGCGCACCCAGCGGTGACACCCCGAGCGAACGCGCCGCCGTGATGAAGTCCGCGTTCCGCACCTCGATGATCGCCGCCCGGGTGATGCGCGCGATCTGCGGCCAGCCGAAGGCGACGAGAATGACCACGAGCGTCCACACGTTGCGGTTCTGCTGGAAGACGGGCAGCTGTACCACCACGATCGCGCCGAGGATCAGCGGGAGGGCGAAGAAGATGTCACCGAGGCGCGCCAAGATGGCATCCACCCAGCCGCCGAAGAAGCCCGCGAGTGCACCGATCAGTCCGCCGATGATCACCACGCCGATGGTGGCGAACAGGCCGACCGTCAGCGAGGACTGGGTGCCGTACACCACGCGGGACAGGATGTCGCAGCCCTGCACGGTGAAGCCCAGCGGGTGGCCCGGAGCGGGTCCGCCGTCGGAGTTCTCCAGCAGGCAGTTCTCGTTCGGCGGTTCGTCGGTGAAGACACCCGGGAACAGCGCCACGAAGATGACCGCCAGAATCAGGATCGCGCTGAGGATGAACAGTGGCTGCCGGCGCAGGCTGCGCCACGCCTCGCCCCACAGGCTGCGGGGCGCGTCGTCGGTCACGGCGCTGTCGGTGGCCTTGATCGGCGTCTCGTCGAGATCCGCCACGAAGTGCTCGATCTCGTACGCGGAGGTCTTGGTGCGCGTCACGGGGGCGGGGGGGCCGGTAGGGATGGAGGGTGTTGGTTCAGGCATATCGAATCCTTGGGTCCAGCCACGCATAGAGGAGATCCACCAGCAGGTTGGCGAGCACGAAGATGAGGATCAGGAAGGTGACGATCGAGACGACCATCGGTCCGTCGCCGTTGAGCACGGCGCGGTACAGGGTGTTGCCCACCCCGTTCACGTTGAAGATGCCCTCCGTGACGATCGCACCGCCCATGAGTGCGCCGAGATCGGCGCCGAGGAAGGTCACGACAGGGATCAGCGAGTTGCGCAGCACGTGCACCACGACGACGCGCTTGCGGCTCAGGCCCTTCGCCGTCGCGGTCCGCACGTAGTCCGCATTGACGTTCTCGATGATGCTGGTGCGGGTGAGGCGCAGGACGTAGGCGAAGGACACGAGTCCGAGCACCACCGCCGGCAGGATCAGTTCCGTGAAGGTCGCGTCGCCGCTGACCGTCGGGTTGGTCCACTGCAGCTTGACCCCGATCAGGAACTGCATCAGGAAGCCGAGCACGAAGATGGGGACGGCGATGACGACGAGGGAGAGCACGAGGACCGAGGAGTCGAAGAGCTTCCCCTTGCGCAGACCGGCGACGAGGCCGAAGACGATCCCGAAGACGGCCTCGAGGACCAGCGCCATGAGGGCGAGCTTCGCCGTGGTCGGGAAGACCTCGGCGATAATCGTGGCGATGGGGCGGCCGGAGAAGTTGGTCCCGAGGTCGAAGGTGAGTACGCCCTTCAGATAGAGCAGGTACTGGATGAAGAAAGGCTCGTCGAGGTTGTACTGCTCACGCAGACCGGCGACGACGGCGGGGGTGCAGCCGCGGTCCCCGCAGATGGCGGCGGTGGCGTCGCCGGGAAGGCTGAAGACGAGGAAGTACACCAGGAGGGTGGCCCCCAGGAAGACGGGGATCATCTGCAGGAAGCGTCGGACGATGTACCAGGTCATCGGTGCGCTCCTCCCGGCAGGGGGCGCGTCCGGACGGGACGCGGGTGGTCATTGATCATGGGGAAAGTCGTACCTTTGCTTCGGGGCACGGAAAGGGGCCCGCCCTGTGCGGGCGGGCCCCTGACCGCAATGGGCTACTTGCCGGTGATGGCGTAGTACAGCGGGACGCCGTTCCAGCCGAACTCCACACCGTCCACGTTGTTGCTCCAGCCGCCCTGGGCAACCTGGTACCACAGCGGGATGGCTGGGAGGTCCTCCAGGATCATCTCCTGGGCCTCGTTCATCATCTCGTTGCCCTCTTCGACGGACTCGGCCGCAAGACCCTCGGTCAGCTTCTCGTCGAACTCGGGGTTGCTGTACCGGGAATCGTTGGAGCCGGCGCCGGTGGCGTGGATCGGTCCGAGGAAGTTGTACAGCGACGGGTAGTCGGCCTGCCAGCCCGAGCGCAGCGCACCCGTGAGCTTCTCGTCCGTGGCATCGGTCCGCGCTTCCTTGAAGGTCGCGTACGGCTTGCCTGACACCTCGATGTCGAGGTTGTTCTTGATGTTGTTCACCACGGCCTCGATCCACGTCTTGTGGTCGCCCTTGTCAGCGTTGTAGCCGATCGTCAGGGGCTCGGACTCGTCGTAGGGCTCGAGCTCCTCCGCCTGCTCCCACAGCTTCTTCGCCTCGTCGGGGTTGAACTCGAGATTCTCGCTGCCCGGCAGATCGGGGTTGAAACCGTCGAGGACGGGCGCGGTGAATTCCTTCGCGGGCTCGCGGCCGTTGCTGAAAATCACCTCGGTGATCTCGTCGCGGTTGATCGCCATGGACAGGGCCTGCCGGCGGAGCTTGCCGGCCTCGCCGTCCCAGTTCGGCAGGTAGTACGGGATGGCGATGGTCTGGTTGCCCGCATAGGGCGACTCGATGGAGCGCTCCCCCAGGTCGTTCTTGAAGTTCTTGATGTCGGACGTGGGGATCGTCTTGAGGACGTCCAGGTTGTCCGAGATCAGGTCCTGGTACGCCGTCGTGTCGTTCTGGTAGATCTTGAACGTGACGCCGCCGTTCTGGGCTTCCTGCGGACCCTCGTACTCGTCGTTCGGGACGAGCTCGATCTGCTGGTTGTGCTGCCAGGCGCCGTCGGAGGCGAACATGTAGGGACCGTTGCCGATCGGGTTCTCGCCGAACGCGGCCGTGTCCTCGAAGGCGACGGCGGGCAGCGGGTAGAACGCGCTGTAGCCCAGGCGCAGGGGCCAGTCGGACTCGGGCTGGGCCAGCTTGACGGTGAAGGTCTGATCGTCGACGACCTCGAGGCCGCTCATGGTCTCCACCGTGGAGCCCTCGGCACTGGCCTCGTCGTAGCCTTCGATGCTCTCGAAGAAGTAGCTGGAGAGCTGTGCGTTCTTCGCAGCAGCACCGTAGTTCCACGCGTCCACGAAGGAGTTCGCGGTGACGGGATCACCGTTGGTGAAGGTCTGGCCTTCCTTCAGCGTGATCGTGTAGTTCTGGGCGTCCTCGGTCTCGATGGACTCGGCCACCTCGTTCTGGGACTTGCCGTCCGCGTCGTAGCTCACCAGGCCGGCGAAGACGAGATCGAGAATGGCGCCGCCACCCACCTCGTTGGTGCTGGTGGGGATCAGCGGGTTCTGGGGCTCCGAGCCGTCCACCACGATGACGGCCTCGGTATCGCCGCCGCCGCCCCCGTCCGAACTGGAATCGGTGTCCGAGCCGCATGCACTCAGTGCGAGGACGGCGATGGCCGCGACGCTGAGCATTGTGGAACTGCGCGTGTAACGCATTCCGCCTCCTTGGTATTGGTTTCTCCCGGCGTCGATGCAGCCGGTCCGGTTGCCCTCCCCTGGGGAGAGCCACCTCACAGGGCAAGATCATATGCCCGTTCCGTTGCCGCGCCGAACATCACGCCTGGGCGCACGCACCGCTGGATGCGCTCGGGCGGTCGGAGAACCTCCGCCGCTCGCGTCCCCTCGCGGGACCGGCCCCGAGGATCACGCTTCGGTAACAGCTGGACCCGCAGCGGCTGCGCTCCGGTGCAGGACGCAGCGAAGGACGACGGTGGCGCACTGTGTTGCGGACGCTGCAACCGATCGTGCGCCCACCGGGACGGTCAGTCGGTCGAGGCCATGAGCTCGGCGCGCAATTCGCGGCGCACCCGCTGCTTCTCGGGATCGGGCAAAGGCACGGCAGCAAGCAGTCGCTGCGTGTAGGGGTCCTTCGGACTGCGCAGGATCTGGTCGCGTGATCCCTGCTCCACGATCCGTCCACGCTTCATGACGCAGATGTAGTCGGCGAGCACGTCGACCACGGCGAGGTCGTGGGTCACGAAGAGGCAGGCGAAGCCCAGTTCGCGCTGCAGGTTCTGGAAGAGTTCGAGCACCTTGGCCTGGACGGAGACATCCAGGGCCGAGGTGGGTTCGTCGGCCACCATGAGCTTCGGCCTGAGCGAGAGCGCACGGGCGATCCCGACACGCTGCTTCTGGCCCCCCGAGAGTTCATGCGGGTACCTGTTGCGGTAGGACCGCGGCAGCTCCACCTGGTCCAGGAGGGTCTCGATGCGCTTCTGCAGCGCCGCGCCCCTCGCCTCCTTCGCGAGGAACATCGGCTCGCCGATACTCTCACCGATCGGCAGGCGCGGATTCAGGGACGAGGACGGATCCTGGAACACCATCCCCACATCACGCCGCACCTTCCCCAGTTCCTTCGAGGTGGGCCGGAAGCCGGTGATGTCCGTGCCGACCACCTTCAGGGACCCGGCGGCCACGGGGAGGAGACCCACGGCGGCACGGCCGATCGTGGTCTTGCCGGACCCGGACTCCCCCACCAGGCCGATCACCTGACCGGGATACACAATCAGATTGGCGCCCTCCACGGCGCGGAAGGCCGGCACCCGGCCCTGCTTCGGATACTCGATGGCGACGTCGATCAGTTCGAGGATCGCCTCGCTCGTGGGCCGTGGCTCGGCGGTGGTGCCGCTGGGCGACTCCGCGGCAGGTGCGCCGTGTCCGGGGGCGGCGTGCTCGTCCGGTTGGCGTTCTCCGTGGGTGGCGGCTGCCAGGGCCGCGGTGATGTCGACGTCGTCGGCCCCGTCCCCCTGCCCGAGGTGGGGTACGGCGGCGAGGAGCGCCTTCGTGTATTCGTGCTGGGGGTCGTTGAACACCTGGTCCGCGGTGCCGGTCTCCACGATCCGGCCCTGGCGCATGACGGCGATACGGTCGGCGAGATCGGCCACCACGCCCATGTCGTGCGTGATCAGGACGATGGCGCTGTTGAGCTTAGTCCTCAGATTGCGCATGAGGTCGAGGATCTCGGCCTGCACCGTGACGTCGAGTGCGGTGGTCGGTTCGTCGGCGATCAGGAGCTTCGGGTCGCACGAGAGCGACTGCGCGATCATCGCCCGCTGGCGCTGGCCACCGGAGAGCTGGTGCGGATAGGACCGGAAGGCCTTCTCGGGGTCCGGCAATTCGACCAGTTGGAGCATGCGGATGGCACGCTCCCGGGCCTCGTCGGGCGAGATGGCGTTGTGCAGGCGGAGGGTCTCCACGATCTGGAAGCCCACGGTGTACACGGGGTTCAGGGCCGTCATGGGTTCCTGGAAGATGACCGCCACATCATTGCCGCGGATCTGCCGCAGCTGCGCGGGCGACATGGTCAGCACGGACTTCCCGTTCAGCATGACCTCACCGGTCACGCGGGCGTTCTCCGGGAGCAGCCCGAGCAGGGACATGGAGCTGGCGCTCTTGCCCGAGCCAGACTCCCCCACGATCGCGAGCACCTCACCGGCGTTGACCTCATAGCTGAGATCGATCGCTGCGGGCACCCACTCCTTGTCGACGCCGAAGTCCACGCTGAGGTGACGGACCTCGAGGACGGGCCCCTGGGACGCGGGGCGGCCCGCGCCGGTGCCGCCGATGACCTGAGTGCTCATGAGTGGATCTCCTTGGTGGGGGTGACGCCGCGGTGCAGCGGAGTCTCCTGAATTGCCGCGGGCAGGTGTTTCGCTGGGACTATTGAGCCATGACGAGTACGCAGGATGTGGCCGGAGCCACCATTTTCAGACCGCGCACCAGCAGCTGGTTCACAGCCCTGGCTGTTGTCGTCGCCGTCGGCGCACTCGCCTCCGTGGTCGCGACCGAGGGCCCTGGTGGGCTGCTCGTGGGCTGGCCCCTGCTCGGTATCGCCTTCGCGGGCTGGTGGCTGTTCTGGTACCCCACGGTGGTGGTGGCCGACCAGGGCATCACCGTGCGGAACCCCCTCGCGACGATCGACGTCCCCTGGGAGGCACTGATCGACGTCGACACGAAGTACGCCCTGAAACTGGTGACGCCCGTGGGCGCCTTCACGGCCTGGGCAGCCCCCGCGCCCGGTGTGTGGGGCACCCACGCCGGGAAACCGGAGCACGTGACCAATCTGCCGTCCATGAGCTACGGTCCCGGGCAGTCCATCCGCCCGGGGGACCTCAAGAACACCGATTCGGGATACGCCGCCTATCTGGTGCGCTCGCGGTGGGAGGAGCTGGTGGAGAACGGAGCCCTCGACCTCGACCGGCCCTCGCTCCCGCAGCGCTCCTGGCACTGGCGGCTCGTGGTGCTGGCGGTCCTCCTGGCGGCGGCTGCCACCTGGACGCTCGCCGTCGGCCTCTAGGCTGCACCTCACGCCGCGACTGGCTTCCCGGCGCCCTTGATCCGGCTCGCCCTGAACTTCTTCTGCCGCGGATCGAACGCGTCCCGCAGGCCGTCTCCGATGAAGTTGATGCACAGGCAGATCAGCACGATGAACAGGCCTGGGAACCAGAACAGCCAGGGGCGGGTCTGGAAGGCTTCCTGGTTCTGGCTGATGATGAGCCCGAGCGAGACGTCCGGCGCCTTGACACCGAAGCCGATGTAGCTCAGCGCCGTCTCGAGGAGGATTGCGGCGGACATGAGCAGCGTGGTGTTCACGATGATCACCCCGACGGCGTTGGGCAGAATGTGCTTGAAGATGATCCGGCCGTTGGATGCCCCGGCGATCTTCGCGGCGTCGACGAACTCCCGCTCACGCAGTGTCAGGAACTCACCGCGTACCAGCCGTGCGAGTCCGGTCCAGAGCACGAGACCGAGGAAGAGGCCGAGGAGCCAGATCTGGCCACCCGGACCCACGAAACGGGTCACTGCCTCTCCGAGCGTCGCGGCTGCGAGCACCACGGGGATGATGATGATGACGTCCGTGAAGCGCATCAGGACCGCTTCCGGCCACCCGCGGAAGTAGCCGGAGCATGCCCCGATGACCACGCCGACGAGTCCCGCGAGGGCTCCGATCAGGAACATGATGATGATGGAGTTCTGCGTACCGCGCATGGTCATGGCGAAGTAGTCGCGACCGATGGAGTCCTGCCCGAAGGGGTGCTCCCCCCAGCTGAACGGACCGGTGACAGTGGGCACGCCGCCGTCGAGCAGCGGGACGAACTCCGTGTGGTTGTACTTCCACCAGCCGGGAATGCCGGCGAATCCCACCGAGGTGAACGCCAGCAGGAAGATCACCACGAAGACGACGAGGCTGATGATCGCCGCCGTGTTGTCGAAAAATTTCTTGCGGACGATCTGGCCCTGGGAGAGTCCCTTCCTCTCCTGCTCCGGCTCACCCGTGGGCGACGATTCGGCATCCGCATCCGGATGGACAGGCCCCGTGGCGGTCGACTGTGCGTGGAGTGGGAAGTCCGAGGGACTCTGCGTCGTCATGCTTTTACCCTTACGCGAGGATCGAGGAACGAGTACACGATGTCGGCCACCAGGTTGAAGACCAGCGCCAGGATGCCGGCCACGAGGAAGAAGCCCATGATCGGATCGGGATCCACGCGACGGAGTGCCTGCACGAAGAGCTGCCCCATGCCGGCGAAGGCGAAGACCTGCTCCGTGATGATCGCACCGCCGATCAGTGCGCCGATGTCGAAGGCCACCAGGGTGGCGAGCGGGATGAGGGCATTGCGGAAAGCGTGTCGCATCACCACGGTCCGCTCGCTGAGGCCCTTGGCGCGGGCCGTCCGGATGTAGTCCATGTTCATGATCTCGAGCATCGAGGCGCGCGAGTACCGGCTGTAGCTCGCAAGGGATGCGAGCAGCAGTGCCAGCGTGGGCAGGAGCAGATGCGTGAAGGTGTCGAGCCCGTTGATCCAGAACGAGTCGTCGAGCCCGGGCGTCTGCGCCCCGACCGTGGCGATGGGCCTGCCGCGGACCCGCGAATTGCCCACGTAGGCGGGCCACGTGACCATGAACCGGTCGATCACGATCACGAGTCCCATCAGGACGCCGGTCAGCGCCGCTGCCCGCATGCTCTGCCCGCGGTCGTAGCCGCCCAGGAGGTAGCCGACGAGCAGACCCACGAGCACCATGACGAGCCCGAAGACGATGATCATCCAGATCGTCGCGGCATTCAGGATCGGGTTGACCACGTAGTAGGCAACGAGGCCCACACCGACCATCGTCAGCGAGGCATACACCGCCTTGCGGTTCCTCAGGCCCGCTGTGAGCAGGACGACGCCCAGGGCGATCCCCACCCCGGTGATGAGGATGACGATCGGTCCGAGACCGGGATCCGAGAACCAGTCGACGAGATCGAGGAGGAAGAGCAGCGCCGCGGCGATGACGGCGCCGAGCACGAACGCCACACCCTTGCGCTTCCATGACCTGCTGGCGAACAGTGCCCAGATCAGACCGCTGGCGAGCGCTACCACCAGGATGGTCAGGGGCGGTATGTCGGGATCGGCGAGGAAGTTGTTGAAGCCGATGGCCCCGAACTCCTTGAGGAGGACGGCGAGCCAGAAGATCGGCAGGGAGAAGAACAGGAAGGACATGAACGTCACGCCGTAGTCGAGGCCGCTGTACTGGCGCAGTGCCGTGATGATGCCGAGGGACACCCCGATGACGATCGCGAGGATGGTCGCGGTGGTGACGAGCGTGATGGTGTTGCCCATGGCCCGTGAGAGCGCCGTCGTGACGGCCTCGCCCTGGATGCTCGAGCCGAGGTCGCAGGTCGCGGCGAACGGGATGAGGCACTTGGCCGCTCCCGCCAGCCAGCCGAAGTACCGCAGCGGCGCCGGCGTGTTGAGATCGAGCAGGTCCGTCCGTGCCTGGATCAGCTGATCCCGGTTCGGCGCGTTGCTGCCGCGAAGATCCTCGAGGGGATCGCCCGAGAGCGCCGTGAGCTGATATACGACGAACGACGCGCCGAACAGGATCAGGACGGCCGTCACCAGACGCCGAACGATGTAGGTGACCATAGGTTTCGAGCCTCAATCTTGGATGCGGGTGATGGTTCCCGAGTTGTTGCTGAAGTGTAGTTCAGCCTGTGCCGCGCGCGGCCAGGTCACCCCGTCCGGACCGTCCGACGTGTCGCACAGTGCGATCTCGCAGCGATGGGCCGTTACGGTGCGTGCGCGCGAAAGGCGCCGCGACGGGCGGATGCCCGTCCCGGCGCCTTTCACGAGCTGGTGGTGCTGGGTGCTACGGATTCCCTACTGGGCGACCGACCAGTCCCAGAAGTTCCACCAGACACCCATCTGGTTCGGCATGTACTCGACACCCGAGATGTTGTCGCTGTACGCGTCGACCCCGGGCACCTGGAACAGCGGGATGCCGTACTTCGAGTCCCAGATCAGCTTGTCGATCTTGACCTGCAGGGCATCCTGCTCGGCCTCGTCGGTGGTGACGATGAGCTCGTTCATCAGCTCGTCGGCCTCGGGGCTGGAGAAGCCGTTGAAGTTCGAGCCGTTGCCGGACTTGAAGATCTGCGGCACACCTGCAACGCCGACACCCGAGTTGATCCAGCCGAAGATGGTCGCGTCGTAGGTCCCGTTGCCCAGGGCTGCACCCCAGTCGGAGGCACCGAGCCCGCCGTCGACCACCTTGAAGCCGGCCTTCGCGGCGGACTCCGCGATGAGGGTGTAGGAGTTCAGGCGGTTCGGGTTGTCCCGGTTGTACATCAGGCGCACCTCGGGGGTCGCCCCGTCGAGCAGCTCCTTGGCGCCCTCGATGTCCACCTCCGCGTAGGCGTCCGAGCCATTGCTGCTGGCCGCGTCCTCGTAGGCCGCCTGATCCGTCAGGAACAACTGGGAGTCCAGCGGCACCGCGTCCGGGTTGATCTTCTTGATGATCGTGTCGACGAGCTGCTGGCGCGGCACCGTCTTCATGAAGGCCTCGCGCACATCGGCGTCCTTGAACACACCGCTGAAGTTCAGGTCCAGGTGGTCGTAGGACAGCTGGTTGCCCTGCTCCACGGTCACGCCGTCGAGCGCTTCGAGCTGCTCCACGGTGTCGGCCGAGGCCTGCGGGGCGATGATGTCCACCTCGCCGTTCTGCAGCGCCTGGATCTGCGCGGGAGCCTCACCGATGTAGCGCACGGTGATCTCGTCCACCTTCGGCTCCGGACCCCACGTGTAGTCCTCGTTGCGCACCAACGTCATGGACTGGTCCGGCGTGATGCTGGAGGCGATGAACGGCCCGTTCGAGAGATAGAGGCTCTCGTCCTCCGGCAGCGACTTCGTGTCGAAGCCCGCGTTCCAGAAGTCCGCGAGGTCCTGAACCTCGGGACGCTCCTCCGGATTCTCGGGATCCCCGGCAGGCTCGGTCTTGATGAGCTCGATCAGCGCGTCCTCGTCCGCGAGGCCGCCCTTCTCCGCCACGACGTGCGCCGGAGTGGAGATGCCCGCCTCACCGGTCATGTCACCGAACGCCACCATGTAGTCGGCGTAGGGCTCCGAGTAGTTCAGGGTGATGGAGCGCCCGTCCTCGCCGATCTCCGGCAGTTCGGTCAGCGCAAGACCGCTCGTGTCACCGGCGTAGTCGAAGTAGGTGGTCCCGGACACCGGTTCGCCGGCGTCGTCGGTCTTGGCGTCGTCGAAGTAGCCGGAGCCGATGGCCCAGGTGAGCAGCAGGTCGCCGCCGTCCACGGGTTCGCCGTCGGACCACTTGACGTCCTCGTTGACCGTGTACTTCACGCTCAGGGGATCCTCCGAGAGGACCTCCATGGTGCCGAAGTCCTCGTTCTGCACGACCTCGAGATCGTTGTTCACGTAGACGAAACCGGCGTGGGTCGCGTAACCGATCTTGCCGTTGATGTCGACGTTGCCCTCGGATGTGTTCGAGTTGAACGAGCTGAAGGCGTTCACCTCGACCACGCGTACATTTCCGCCCGTCGCCTCGCCGTCGTCTGCGCCATCGGACGAATCCGTCCCCGTATCGGCAGCGCAGGCACTCAGTGCCAGGGCTGCTACTGCGGCAACTCCCACCGCTTTGGAAGTACGTGTGAAACGCATTCCGCCTCCTTCTTCGTCGTGTGGTTCCAACGTCACGCGGTGTTGCATGACAGCCGACGCGCAACCTCTTGGGTGACGCCACTCACATGAGCTAGAGCCTAGGTGCAGTGGACGGGCAAAGGGTAACCATCAGTGGCAGGCTCGCTCGTTGTTATCGACCTGTGACCAAATTCGGATAACGCCCGGCACGGATCGAGCAGACGCCGCGCGCAGGGAAGGGGCTTGATCGGTCAGGTGCACCGGTGCTTTGCTTGGTCTCTCCTGGAATGCCCGCCCGGGTGAGCGCCGCCCGTGGACACGGGCGGCGGATCAGGGGCAGGAACAGGACGTGGAAGCGCATGGCGTGGCTCTTCGTGGATCAGCACGCTGCCGTCTGGGACGACGACGCCGATGTCCAGGCGGCGATCGGGGCGATCAAGGCGCGCCTCGACCAGCACGCGGAGGTGCACCTGTCCATCCAGAGCAGGGGCCTGAAGGGGCCGGTGTTCGTGATCACGCGGCAGACGCAGCTCAGCTCTCCGGAACTGAACAATCGCTTCAACGCCGATCTGTTCGCCGAACTGACCACGCCGAGCGCGCGCAACAGTCCCACCATCCACTGGTTCTCGGACGGGCGCGGCTTCGTGTCGGAGACCACCAGCCGCCTGTGGTGAATGGGCCTCCGGGCTATCCGGTGAAGACGTGGAGGAAGCGGAAGAACACCGAGGCGCCGACGGCGACGTAGCTCACCGCGATGATCGGGCCCACCCACGCGGCGATCCAGCGGGTGAAAGTCCGGGGTGCCGGGATGACGCCGTGGACCAGATTCCTCACGGTGGTGAGGATGAGGAGCGGGATCATGGCGGCCCAGACGATCATGCAGTACAGGCAGAGGATGTAGATCTCGAACAGGGCCTGGCTCCACAGCCAGACGGCGAAGACCGAGCCGAGGGTCACGCCCAGCTGGAGGCCCAGCCAGTACCAGCCCGCCAGGCGCGCCCCGGCGAGGAGCACGACACCGGTGGTGATGATGACGCCGAAGCCCACGAGACCGATGAACGGGTTAGGGAAGCCGAACAGCTCGGACTGCCAGGTCTCCATGACCCGGCCGCAGGACACCCAGGGGTTGATGTCGCAGCTGGTCACGTGATCCGGGTCCCGATAGAGCTCGAGCTTCTCCAGGATGAGGATGCCGGCGGCCAGCCACCCGATGAGGCCCGTGCTGACCAGCAGCACCCCGAAGGGGATACGGCGGGCGACGACGGGCAGGGCCTCCTCACCGACGCGGCCGTCCACAGGTGGTGCGTCGTGGGTGGTGTTCGTCATACGTTGTCCTTCTGCCATGCCTCTAGTTACCCCGCCTCCGACTGCCCGGTCTCCCTCCGCCGTCGCCCTGCATGTCCGGGCAACCGCGTCAGTCGGCGATGGCGGTCTCGATCAGGCTGCGGAACTCCGCCTGGGTGGAGGGTTGGATCTTCCGTCCCTCGAGGAAGAACGTGGGGGTCCCCTCGACGTTCAGGGCGAGCCCGTCCGCCTTGTCGCTGTTGACGCGCTCCAGGGTGGCCGGATCCGCGATCGCGGCATCGTAGGCGTCCATGTCGAGATCGAGCGAGAGCGCGTACTCACGGAAGGTACTGGCCCGGGATTCGGGGGTGTGCGCCCATTCGGGCTGCTTCTCGTACATCAGGGAGTGCATCTCCACGAACTTGCCCTGCTGCGCCGCTGCCTCGACGGCGGCCGCCGATGTCTCGGAGTTGGGGTGCCCCGGCAGAGGGAAGTATCGGGCCACCACGGTGAGATTCTCGCCGTACTCAGCCGTGAGGTCCTCGACGAGCGGATGGGCCTCGAGGCAGATCTCGCACTCGAAGTCGAGGAATTCCACGAGGACGGCCTTCTCCTCGGGAGCCCGGGACAACCGGTGACTGTCCTGGCGCACCACCGGCGTCCGCGCTGCCGCTGCCTCCGCAGCCTCTGGTTCATCGGAGCCGAGATTGTTGAGGATGATCACCAGACCCGCGATCAGGGCGGCAGCGAGGAGCAGGCCGATCGCTATGCGGTTCGGCAGGCTCAGGCCTTTGGCGGGGGTGGACACGGGTGGATCTCCTCTGGGGGTCGCGGCGATCGTGCGCCGTACGGGTCGGGTGGCGTGCTTCGGGCCGTGCTCGACGTCGGTCAGTGGTCCTGGCAGCAGGCACAGGGTGCGCTGCCGGTGCAGCACGAATCCGGCGCGGGTGCTCTGCTGCTGTCTGCCTGTCCAACGGGTGCGGGAGCAGCGAAGTTTCCGGGGGCGGGTGCGCAGCAGGCGTCCCCCCGCCACGCGTCCCTGCCCTCCTTCACGGCCACGGCGGCGATGACCAGGGCCGCGAGCGGGTCCGCCCAGGACCAGCCGAACAGGCTGTTGAGCAGAAGCCCGCCCAGCAGGACGCCGGAGAGATAGGTGCACAGGAGGGTCTGCTTGGAATCGGCGACGGCGGATCGGGAGCCGAGCTCGCGGCCGGCCCTGCGCTGTGCCCAGGAGAGGAACGGCATCACCATCAGGCTGACGGCGGCCAGGACGATCCCCACAAGGGAGTGCTGGGGCTCGGCAGCCCCGAGGAGCGCGCGCACGGCGTCCAGGGTCACGAACGCGGCGAGGCCGAAGAACGAGAAGGCGATCAGCCGGAGGGCCGTCCGTTCCCGCGCCTCCGGGTCGCGGCCCGCGAACTGCCACGCCACCGCTGCCGCGGAGAGGACCTCCACGATCGAGTCCAACCCGAAGCCGACGAGTGCGCTGGAGGAGGCGATGGTGCCGGCGCTGATCGCGACGACGGCCTCGATGATGTTGTAGGTGATGGTCGCCGCGACGAAGAGGCGAATGCGTCGGGTCAGTACTGTGCGCCGCTCAAGAGTCGGTGTCGTCCGCGCGAGGGTGGATGCCATCAGCAGCAGGCCCTTCCGGCATCGTGGGTGTCGGCGGGACAGTCACAGCCAGGGCCCACCACGGCCACGACGTCGAGCAGGGCTGTCAGGGCCTCCCCCAGCTTCCGGTCCGCCAGTTCGTAGCGGACCCGGCGCCCCTCGGGCACGGCCACCACGAGCCCGCATCCCCGCAGGCAGGCCAGATGGTTCGAGAGACTCTGGCGGCTCACGCCGGCCAGCTCGGCGAGCTCGCTCGGATACGACGGCGCGTCCCGCAGGGCCAGCAGCACCCGCGAGCGGGTCGGGTCCGAGAGGGCGTATCCGAAGCGGGCGAGGACCGACGACGACGCAAGGGTTTCCACACCTCGATGGTACATCCGTTTCTGTACCGCGCGGTGGCTCTTCTCGGGACCCGTCAGCCCGCCTAGTGTGGAGAGCGCACGTCACCAGCTCCGCTCATCGCATACCGCCTCGATCACGGAGGCAGTATGCGATGGGTCCCGGCTTCCGAGGAAGGACAGCGATGAAGGCTTCCAGCAGGTACGAGTTCCGGCGCACTCGTGGACGTAAGCGCGTCACGGTCTCGGTGGCGGTCCTGGCTCTCGGTCTTGCCGTCGGCTTGTCCGCGTGCAGTGCCGACGACACCGCTGACGCACCCGTGACGGAGAACGCCGGAGCACCCGTCACCGATGCCGCAGCTCAGGCAACCGCGGACGACGCCGCTGTCCTCGCGCGGGCCGCTCTCGCCGACGTCGACGGCCAACCACGCGGTGAGGTGGCGTTCACCGAGGCCGACGGATCGCTCACGGTGTCCGTCTCGGCCGAGGGACTGGAGCCCGGGTTCTACGGTCTGCATGTCCACGAGATCGGCGAGTGTGCAGCCGACAGTGCGGCACCCGACGACCCCAGTGACACCGGCGCATTCAAGTCAGCCGGAGGGCACATCCCCGGGGACGGCGCCGATCATCCGGACCACGCAGGCGACCTCCCCACGCTGCTGGTGGGTGAGGACGGCACGGCGACCATGACCGTGACCACGGATCGACTCGATGAGTCCGTGCTGATGGATGCCGACGGCGCGGCGGTGATGATCCACTCCGAGCCCGACAACTTCGCCAACATCCCGGAGCGGTATGCCGCCGACGGTCCCGACGACGACACCACCAGCGCCGGCGACGCCGGCGACCGCCTTGCCTGCGGCGTCGCGGAAGGCTCCATCCCGCCGACCGACGGCTAGGAGATCCCCTCGGCGACGCCCTTCCCGCGGTCGGCCCTGATGTCGACACCGGAGGGCGCTGCGCCGGGCGAGGTGAAGTGGACGCCGTCGGACCTGTCCCCGCTCGCGTGGATTCCGCCAGCCACGTCCCACAGGCCCACGCTGTCCGCGAGCTCGACGGAGACGACGTCGTCTCCCTGGGTGGCGATGGCACCGCCGACGCGTATCTCGTCCACCGCGCCACCGGACTTGATGCTCAGCGCAACGGCCTTGAGGGTCATCTGGACGCCCTTGACCAGGCTCGTCCCCTCGCCGCCCTGGGTCGTCAGGTCCTTCCTGATGGTCAGCCGCGGCAGCGGACGGGAGAGTTGCACGCCGATCGACCCGTCCGCGTAGGTCTCGATGGACTCGAAGATCGCCTCCTCGAGGGAGCCGTCGTACAGGTTGAATCCGCGAGCGCCCTTGCCGTGGGTCCGGACCGGAGCCTTGATCTCCAATGTCCTGATGTCGCTGAAGTTGACGAAGCCGATGCCGCTGGGGCTGTGGGAGGTGATCGGCTGCTCGGCCGTCCAGGAACGCACATCACCCCAGTTGTCGAGCACCATGTCGTTCTGGCCGAGCGTCGTCACGGGTCCGTGATTCGTCACCTGGTCGACGATGGCGCCACTGATGACGAAGACCCCGCCGCTGACCAGATCCGCTGCGCCATCGGCGATGCCGCCGTCGGTGTAGACCTCGCCGGTGGTGAGCGTCGTGACCCGTAGCGTGCCGCCGGACGCTTTGCCGTCGTCGGTCCCGTGCCCGCCGACGAAGACGCCGCTGCCGCGCACCGGGCTCTGCTCGGACCCCACGGTCACATTCGTGATCTCGGCCGTGAGTTCCACATCCGCGTCGGGCTGGCGGTTCCAGACCGTCAGACCGCCCTGCATCGCCTCGACGCCGAAGCCGCGCGGGCGATCGGTGCGGCCGCGGACGTCGGCGGCGGTGACGGTCAGCGCATCGATGGCAATGTGGCCGGAGCGGACCGCCTGCGTGGCGACGATCGCCACCTGCCCCACCGTGGTCACGTTGCGCAGGGTGAGCGTGCCCCAGCCGGACTGCGTGACGTCGGCATAGACGGCGATCTCGTGCTCGGGCACCGCGATCTCGATGTCCTCGAGCGTGTTGTCCTGCGTGAGCAGGACGCCCTTGGACCCGAATTCGAGGCGGCCACCGTGCAGCCGGGCGCCGGCGGGGAGCACGACGCGCGGGATGCCGGAGATGGTGCCGGAGACCTCGATGTCCTGTGCGCCGTCGTTGAGCGCGTCCTGCAGCTCGTCCCCTGCACTGACTGTGTGTGACTCGACGATGGTGACGACCTTCCGGTGAAGTGTCGGATCTGATATTGCCGTGCTGTTCGCTTCCGGTCGCTTCCTGGCGACCGCTGACAGGAGCCTGTACAGGGCTTCAGCAATCCCGCGCCAGGATTTTTCCATCCTCCGTGGTGGGACATGGACGGAGCTACAGAGGTGTCGGTGCTGCCTGGACCACGATCATCCCTGTGGCACTCAGCCTCGGCAGAAGCCGGAGCTGACGCCGTCGATCCGCCCGATGACCGCAGCCTCCGCCGAGACCGCAGAAACTACCGGCCCGGAGGGGTGGGTGCGGCAATGTCTGCGGATTCGCCTGACAGATCCACCGTTGAGGCGCACCCCCGTCGGATGGATGGTCCTCGCCTGCGCTCCAGCGATCGAGGGTCAGCTCGTCGATCAGTTCGAGCTGGAAGAAGCGGCGCTCATGCACCTCGTCCTTGGCCGGCCACGCGTCGTACCGTTCGACGCCGAGGTCACGCACCACGAACGTCCGTCGACCCGTCTCCTCGAGGACCTCACGCACCACAGCCTCGGCAGGCGACTCCCCCGCCTCCAGTGTTCCGGCCGGGACCTGCACGCCCGCGATCGCGAGAGCGACGTCGTCGTGCGTGAATACCAGGAGCTGATCGTCGTGAACGACGTAGCCGACGACCTTCTGCACGAGGCGTCGTCCGGGACGTATCCGTTGTGCTCGCTCGTTTGCCATTCGCGATCTGCCTTTCGTGTCCCCAGATCGGACCACGCTGATCCTCACCGGCTTCAGGTACTACCGACAAGTGGCTTCATCATGATCAGACACGGGTTTGCCTCGCCCCACAGGTCTGTCTCCTCGAGGGGAAGGAAGCCCCATTTCTCGTAGAAGTGCCGGGTCCGCGCATGTCCGACAGCGGGATGCGACGGTCCGAGCGTCTTCACCTCCAGGAGCTTCACGCCGCGACGTCTCGCATCCGCCTCGATCGCACCGAGCATTGCGCTGCCAACACCTGAGCCGTGCACGGCCCGATCGACGACGATGAGATGGATCTCGACGACGTGCGGGAAGTGTCGGTCGACCAGCGTCACACCGACGACCCGTCCCGCGGCATCGCGGACGGTCCACGTCTTCTTCGACCGCGCAGCCTCGACGTACTCCGCGTTCGACTCCGGCTGCCCGAACCACTCGGGGACGGTTCCGAGCAACCGGGCGACGTCCTCCGGAACCTGAGGCTCCCGTACGGAACTCCATGATGGGCGACTCATGCAATTTCTCTCATGCAGCGTCCCACGGGTTGATCAGCTCGACCGACGTGCTCGCGAACTCCTTGGTATTCCGCGTTGCGCACACGGCATCGTGTACCAGGCGGATCGCTGCAATCTGAGCATCAGCGGTACTGATCGGCAGACCTGCGACCTCGCGTTCGAAGAGGACATCCCCATACCGCTGTGCGGCGGCAGCATCGAAGGCAAGGACTGAACGATCGTCCCGGTGAAGCTCTACCGCAGCCTCGATCCTCGCCGACTATTTGGATTTGCGCCGACCATCAGGAAGGCGACGCACGTTGGCCAGCACTTCAGCGAGCGTTATGGCAGTGATCGCGACGTCGCCGGCAAGTGAATCCAGCCAAGCCACAACTTCTGAGTCCGGCTGCGGTCGGAAGACCTTCGAGATGACATTCGTATCGAGGACGATCACTCGAAGTCCATCGCTCGCGCCACGTCGCATCGATCTGGGAAAGGGAGGCCGTCGATGCAATCCGGTGGGTCTCGCTGCGGTCGGTAGTGGTAGCGCGCTTGAAGAATGACTAGATCGTCGCCGTCGACAAGATAGACCAGCCGATGCTCGTCGGTAATGCGCCTGGACCACGAACCCTGTGCACCGTACTTGAGCTGCTCGGGCTTCCCGATGCCGGCGAGCGGCTCACGGAGGGAAGCATCGATGAGCACGTTGATCCGCTTGAGGGTCCGACTGTCGGCCGTCTGCCAGAGCTTGTAGTCCTCTCAGGCGGACGGGTCCCAACCCAGACGCACTCAGTCCTCCCGGTCAAGATCGTGCACCTCGGTCTGGCTCGCACGGGCGCGCTCGTAGGCATCGAGGAGCCGACGGGCATTGGCGGGCGAGCGGAACAGGTACGCCGTCTCCTTCCAAGCGGCGTACTCGTCGGCAGGTACGAGAACGGCATTGCCATTGCGGGAAACAATCTCGACAGCGTCACGGTCCTGGTTGATGTGCTCGATGAGCGGGAACAGCGTCTTACGCGCCTCACTGGCACTCATGGACACGTCGATGACCTTGCACCCGGATAAGTGGTACGGGATTGTCGTACCACTTAGGGCGACCATCGCTGAAGGTCTAGTAAAACCCATGCGGGTCCGTGGACGTCATCTGAACAAACATGATGGACGCGAACGCGGCGATACCACGAACGATCCCACACCAAATCGAGACGCGCCTACACTTGAAGCGGAACTCCATCCCGTTCCGTAGCCGAATCACTTTGGATGGCAACATTCTTTGTCCAGCTGTCATGAAGCCACGGTCCTGTGCGATCGCAGTACAGACCTCGAGACACACAACAGCTAGGGCTTTGCTGTGAAGAAGTCGCGGATCTCCGACACGATCTCGCCCGGGTTCTCCTCGGCCAGATAGTGTCCGCAGTTGACCACGCGTCCGGAGATACTAACGGCGATGTTCCGCCAGAGCTCGAGCGGGTCGAAGTGCTTCTCGATCACTCCGTACTTAGCCCACAAAATTCGCAGTGGCACGCGGATGAGGTTCCCGGCAGCGCGGTCTGCACGATCATGCTCGAGATCGATCGAGGCACTTGCACGGTAATCCTCACATGCACCGAGTGCTCGCGCCGCACCCGTGAGGCCGGCGACGTACGCATCAAGCACCTCAGCTGGAAACGGCTCTAAACCGGCATGGCGACCTCCCAGAACGCCCTCGACATAAGCACGCGGACTGTTACCGATCAACGTCTCCGGCAGCGGTGCCGGCTGAATGAGCGCGAACCAGTGCCAATAGGCGGAGGCGAACTTTCGATTGGTGGCCTCATACATGTCTAGCGTCGGCGCGATGTCCAGAAGCATCGCCCGGTGCACGCGGTTCGGCGCATCCGCGGCCAATCGCGCTGCAACCCGTGCGCCCCTGTCGTGTCCCACTACCGAGAACTTGCGGCGCCCCAGATAGTCCATCAGCGCCAACGCATCGCGGGCCATCTCGCGCTTGCTGTAGCTGTGATGCTCCGTGTCCGGGACCGGACGCCCGGATTCGCCATAGCCGCGCAAGTCAGGAGCAACGATGAAGAAGTCTTCGGCAAGTGCCGGGGCCACTCGGTGCCACATGACATGCGACTGCGGATGCCCGTGCAGCAGCAACAGCGCAGGCTTGCCCTCATCCGGACTGGTGCGGCCCCGCAAACGCACCCCGTTGACCTCGACATCGAGTTCGGCGAAGCCGTCAAACATTCCGTTGCTCCTTGCGCTGTCTCACCACAATGTCAGGATCTCGGACCAGGCCCAGGCCCAGGCCCAGGCCCAGGAGCACCATGGTATCCACGATCGAATCACCCAGGGAGAAGCTGAGCGCAGGAACCCGAACGCACACCTGCGAGGAAATGATTCAGGCGAGCCAAGAAACGTGAACGCCTGGAGGCTGCGAGCCTGTGCGGAATCGTTCGCTGGCCTCGCCGCGATGAACGATCATATGTGCCCCGACGTTTACGCCACCTTAAGGGGCGTAATCGCGGCAACCCTTTCACCCAGTACTCGGCGCTCGATCCGAAGTTCGTAGTTGGACTGCAGGTTCATCCAGAGCTCCTCGGATGTCCCGAAGTACCGGGCGAGGCGGATTGCTGTATCGGCCGTGATCCCCCGCTTGCCGTGCACGATCTCGTTGATACGCCGCGGCGGTACGCCGTTGGACACTGCCAGCTTGTTCTGTGTGATCCCGAAGCCCTCGATGAAGTCCTCCATGAGGATCTCCCCAGGGTGGATCGGCTCGATCAGGTCGTTCTCAGTGGTAGTCGGCGAGTTCGACATCTTCCGCACCTCCATCTCTCCAGACGAAGCAGAGACGCCACTGGGCGTTCACCCGGATGCTGTGCTGACCACGACGGTCGCCGACGAGTCGCTCCAGCCGATTCCCCGGGGGGATACGCAGGTCCTCGACATCCTTCGCCGCGTGGGTCAACTCAAGCTTCCGCAGAGTCGCCCGTTGCACTGTCCTGTCAACACACTGACGTACTGCTCATGCCAGATACGTTCGGTATCCTTGCTGCCGGACGATCTGATCACCGGACAAGCATGTGACGCTAGACGTTAAGCCGAAGTTTCACCCTGTTCCGGCTTGTACGGCCATCTGACCACTTGTCGGGCTCTAGGTCTCAGCGTCGCGGATGCCGGTGCGGTGCTGCTGTACGACAAGCGATGCGCCGGTAGTCTGACCAGGGTCAACGAGCCCGCGCCATGGAAGAGGGCAGGATGAAGACCACCACGCTCGCCGACGCGTTCGCGTTCTTCGGCACCCGTCCGGGCAATCCCCGATGGTCCTGGTCGGGTGCGAGCCCCGACTCGAAGACAATCGCTGTCACGATCTGGGAACACGAGGCCGGCGTCGACGGATCGATCGACTATTTCGACGATCCCGGATTGGCAACGTGGACGTCGAAGCCGGGCAATCAGGAGCGCATCCGGAATCTGCTGAGCGCTCGCAACAACTGCGATGCCCTGTTCCACGTCATCTGGGTTACCGCACGCAATCCTGATGAAAACACCTTGACCATCGCAGGCCGGTATCCCGAGGAACACTTCATGATGAAGCTGATCGACGTGGACGAGGTGACGGGCGCGTTCTCAGCTGTCCTCGTCGATCCGGCGTCAGCGGGCCATGAACGACGGATGATGCCCGACCGGCCGACCAAGCCGCCGGTGCATAACCCGCGGGTCCGGACCGGCGGACGGCGAACGAACCAGGAGTCGGCAGAACGTGCTGTCGCCACTTGTCCCACGTGCTTCATGGCGCTTCCCGCGACCGGCATCTGCGACACCTGCGAGTAGGTCCGCCCGGCACAAGGAAGCCTCTGCGCGCGGAAGGATGGTCTCTCATGCAACCGACCGCGGCGTGATCCCGAGATCCTTCTCGCGCAAAGCGCGACGCTCGACGGACAACTCGTAGTTCGACTTCAGATTCATCCAGAATTCATCGGACGTCCCGAAGTACTTCGCCAGACGGATCGCTGTATCAGCCGTGATTCCTCGCTTGCCGTGCTCGAACTAGTTGATCCGACGCGGTGGCACCCCGACGCGCACGACCAGCTCGTGCGGTGTGATCCCGAAGACCGCGATGAAGTCCTCCATCACGAGCTTTTTTGGATAGATCGGCTCGATCTTCCGCAGAGTCGCTCGCTGCAGCCTACGATCGACGCGACTACCGTACTGCTCCGCCCAGATGCACTCGGTGTCCTTGCGGCCGAACGATCTGACCACACGAAGAAAATAGAACGAGGCACGTCAATAACGCTAGACGTTGAATCGGAACTCCACCACGTTCCGTAGCCGATTAACCTAACGGTGCTCGTCGGCAACTATAGAAGCATCACTGCGCGCAGCACGTGAGCGAGGGTGCCTCAAAATATCCGCGACAATCGGAGACTCCGCGTCCTACCGACATATCAAGGTCGACTGCCGCCAAGGTCGAGACGAGCCAGCCCGGGGGCCCCACGGCTGAGCAGATCGGGGCGAATGCAACCCGGCCGGACCGACTATGCGTTGGACCAGGAATTAATTACACATTGAACCGATATTCGACCACGCATATACCAGGCAATGTTGGACTCGCCTTCAGCGGCTCCTACTCGATCACGCCCAACCAACGAAATTGAAGAAGTACTGAGTGCCAACCGATGCTACAAAGGACGTGAAAGCGGGAAATAAAACTCGGTGGGTACGAGCTTTATCCTCCAGTATCATCTGACGATCTTCATCGCAAATACGAGATATATGGCTAATGCCCGCGCGAATTTGCGTAACATCTTTTTCAAGAAGCGTTGTCCGAATCCTGTGAGCCGTGATAACCCGTTTCCATCGCGGATCTTCAAAGGGCGCCCGACTAAAGTGGCTCAACTGTAGCTTTATAACGTCCAGGAAGCCCTTCACGGAACTATGTAATTCTTCTCTTGTTGCCACGAGCCCTACATATTGGAGGAACCGCAGAAGGCGTGACAGCCACGAGGGAAGGTATGTAGCAAACGGAAAATCATCCACGATCAACAGCGATCGCTTGATCAGAGCTTCGAACTCATCAATGTACTGAACCATCGAATTGGTATAGCTATTCCAAGCGTTCATTGAAAGCCATGCATCCCTCTCGACAGAGCTCCTCGTAAAACTGTTAATCAATCCGAAAAAATCGTATGCCAGTCTCTCTACTCTGTGATGGATCAGCAATTGAATAACAGCAACATGGGCTTCGTGTACTCGGACAATTAGCAATATTCCCGTTCGTCTACTCCACGCTCGTACGCTACGCCCTTGAGGTGGATCAGGAAGAGACTTCAATCCAAGAGCGGAAGCAATATTGAGTAGGTCAGTTCTCATAGCTTCGATAGCAGAATTCCGAGTTTCATTTGTCTCGGTCTTAACTAATATATCTTCATCAGCCATGAACTGGAGAGCTCTACTAAATACATCCGCGGGAGTAGTTAAGGTATTTAGTTCTGCGGTAATCTTTTGACTCTCTGTATCCACGCGTTCACGTAGGAGCGTCGTGTCGCCCGCCTGATTCTCCATCAACGTATATTCGACAGTACGAATAATTGACTGGCTGCTATCTAAGCCTGTCAGGATGGACACCCGTCGACGGCTGTTCCCGATGATCATTGGTATTCCTGTGCCAGCCAGCACGATCATTACCGCTATCACGAGCCAGAGAGATATTGGCGCTGTCCAGTCGTTGATTATCAGTGAAGTCAGATTTGGAGGCGGCCTTCCGAGAACGGCCAAGATGATTGGGATAACTCCGGCGGCACCTTGGACGATGACAATTTGAAGTCGGGCGTCGTAGTTCACCGCCTCATGTAGCGTAAGGGGCAAGAGCATTATAACTTGTGCTACCCAAGCAGTAATGGTGAGTGCTGAAAATAACCACACAAGTGCGGAGTAATCTACTGCTCCGTGTGACAGATGAGAGAATATTATCCAGGTTATGAATGCGAATAGTACTAATGGAGTGATCAGTGCGGTGGTGGCGATTCTTACCCACCACAGGCCGCTATTAGCGGGATATAGCTCAGCCACCGTTCTCGTGATTGATGCAATGGTGGATATTGGATTCATAGGAGCGCTTCTGCTCACAGATGCTGCCACCGCTACGCTGAGGCATGTCGCAACTAGGATCAGGCATATATCACTGTAATGTAACTCGCCTGTGGCGATCCATATCAACGCGACGATGTATACCCAACTGTTAAGCAGGGCGCGAACCAGAGAAAATGTTTTATGTGTTCGAGCTGATATCTTTGGTGCTGATGCGTTTTGCCTTTTATTCTTGGCTCTTTTGAGCACAAATACTATCAAAAAGTGTGTGGTGTAAAGTAATAACATGAACATAATCGCGCGTGCTACCATAATGCACCAGCCTCTTATCCTACTAGGCCAAGACGATCAAAGTGTGAAGGTTAGTTGTGCGGCTTTTCGTATTAGTGGTGAAACGTGGATACTTGGTGTCGACATTGAGAAAGAGCCCGCGTCCCCGCTGGTATGAATCGTACCCGCCATTTAGGTTCAGAACAGTAGTTGTGAGCCTCGAACCGGCTTAGCTACTCATATTCGGACGCCGCGACCCTGTGCGTCAGGCTGGGGTGAGACACCTGTTGTGATTCCTTCCCTTGCACGGGGTGAGAAGTGAGACGGGTGACGATGACGATGACCACGGCTGATCTGGGCACTGGTAGTGGCGATGATGGGGGTATGGGACCTCGATCGGATCGACCGAAGCGGCGGAGTTTCACCGCCGAGTACAAGGCCAGGATTCTGGCGGAGTACGAGGACGCTGAGCGCGGGCAACGTGGGGTGCTTCTGCGCCGGGAGGGCTTGTATTCCTCGCATATCATCGAGTGGCGCAAAGCGGCCGAGGCCGGCGCCGCAACGGGTCTGGGACCGGCGACGAAGAACCGTCGCGATCGGGGTCGTGACCGGGAACTTGAGCTGTTGCGCGTTCGGGCGGAGAAGGCTGAGGCTGATCTGGCCAAGCACAAGGCGGCGTTGGACCTGATGGGAAAAGCACACGCGCTCTTGGAGACTCTCTCCGAGAGCGCGGACCCGCAGGCCGGCAAGCACTCGAAGCGGTGATTGTGCCGCTGGTCGAGGACCTCGCCCACGTGACGTCCGTTGCGACGGCGTGCGCCTTGCTGGGGCGCTCCAGGGCGTCTCATTACCGTGCTGCTCGCGAAGCCCAGCGTCGTGCCGGGGTGGTGTTCGGGCCCGAACCGGCACCAGTGCGTGCACCGCGGCCGACCCCACCGAACGCGCTCACCGATCCCGAGCGCGCGCGGGTGTTGAAGGTGTTGACCGGACCCCGGTTCGCGGACAAAGCCGTCGCCCAGATCTGGGCGATGCTGCTGGACGAGGGCACGTACCTGTGCTCGATGTCCACGATGCACCGCCTGCTACGCGAGAACCAGCTCTCCGGTGAACGTCGCCGGCAGGCGACGCACCCGCCGCGGAAGAAACCCGAACTCCTGGCCACCGGGCCAGGTTGGATCTGGTCGTGGGACATCACGAAACTGAGGTCCCCGGTGCGCGGGGTCTACTACGACCTCTACGTCGTGATCGATATCTACTCCCGCTACATCATCACCTGGAGGGTCGCAGCACGCGAGGACGCCAAGATCGCCAGAACCATGCTCGACGACGCCATGAAAGTCCACGGGATCCCCGAGGCGATCCACGCCGACCGGGGCACCTCGATGACCTCCAAACCCGTCTCCCACCTGCTCCTGGACCTCGGCGTCGAGCGATCCCACTCCCGCCCCCACGTCTCCAACGACAATCCCTACAGCGAGTCGGCGTTCAAGACCTTGAAGTACGCCCCGGTCTTCCCCGAGACCTTCGGATCCCTCCAAGACGCCAGGGTCTTCTGTGAGGACTTCTTCGCCTACTACAACCACGAGCACCGCCACTCCGGCATCGGGTTACACACACCCGCCTCCGTGCATCACGGCACCGCCACCGAGGTCCGTGCTCAACGCCAGCACACCCTCGACGCCGCCTACACCACCCACCCCGAACGCTTCACCCGCAACCGGCCCCAAGCACCGAAACTCCCAACCGCCGCATGGATCAACCAACCCTCACAGGAGGCCCTCATACAGACCGCCTGAAACCAACTGTCTCACCAGCCTTGACACCTTCCGTCGAGCGCGCGAACAGGGGCCCTATCGTGATGCTCCGTAGTGATCGAACGCCAGCCGACATACTGTGACCATGGCACACTTCTCACCGGCTGACACCCCGGGCTTGAGGTGGCTGAGGTGCTCGGCCAGCTTGTAGAAGCACTCTTCAGGCCCTGCGTCTTTCACAGCAAGTTTCACGACCGCGGACCGCATGAACTCATCGCATTGGTGAGATTGAACGCGCGGACGCGCGGACACCAGGAACATCGTCGGGCTCATCATGAACCGCTTCGCTACGTTAATTTTAGGCCGATGTGGTCCACGATTATCCGCTTGTTCTCGGCGTCCGTGGCGAAGTAGATTCTCCCGCATTGTGATGGGGGGACCCCGTCATTTACCTTGACGTGCTGACGGCGAGAGTATTTTTCGTCCTCATAGTTGAAGTCTCGAAGGTTCTTCGGAATAGCATTGTCGTGTGGTGCAACTTTTAGGTCGTGATTCTGGCGGATCCAATCATCAAGATGACCGAGAGTCTTGTCTTGCCCGTCGTACAAATGCCGCGCAACTTCCGCCAGTTTTATCAAACTCTCCCTCATCAAGTCTAAAGTTTGGTAGTCCGGAGCTTTTTTCCATGCATTAAGAGCGTTTGGCGTGAAAGTGATAGCACCTTCCGCTCCTTTTTCTAAATGCTGACACAGTGCGTCAAGGGAATCTTTGTCCCCCGCAACAAGCCCCTCTGGAGCATCTCTGAGTTCAGGCTGGCTATCGGGACTTATTGACGATTCAGCATAATCCGCGGTTATTTTGAATTGTTCGAGCTGGGCCTTGAGGAGAGCAACCTCACGCAAGCTCTCCTCAGCAGACTGCCCCGCAAAGACCCACTCGTCCTCAGCCGTTTTAAGTTGAGAAGCCAGCGCATCTCGTTCGGCGATTACCGCTTCCAATTGCTCCTGCACTGATCCCGAAGCCGCTGCCGTAGCAGAAAAACGGGCCAACTCCTTCATTCTCAACGATTGGGATGCCTGCCTTGCCTTTGTGAAAACCTCATCCCTCCCTCTGGTGAGAACAGACAAGGGTGCCACAAGAGCCATCAGTTTGGATCGCACAGAATCTTTATTGGCACTGTTCACCAGCACGGGTGGAATCTCTAAGGCAACCGCCGTCGAGTCTGCCCACACAAGCACGCCACCAGAATAAGGAACTTCAACGGCGTCGTTTAATTCGTGCAGCAGTCTAGCAGCTTTGTAATCGAGAGTTACAACACGGACGAGACCAACAAGACGACTTGCCGCTTTTGCGGCAACCGCTTGGGCTTCGAGGGTGCGAGTATGAAGCAACAAAATGGGAAGGCGAGTATCGGAAGTGAGGGCGCGACTCAATTCTTCTACATCGCCGCCACTACGCACTTGCAAGTATTTGCCATCTTGAATTTGACCATCTACTCTCACAGATAAGCGAGAATCTTCGACCAGCATTGCGATGAAGGCAGGCTGAAGCAAGTCAACACTGGAGGCCGGGGTCAGGCCGGAAGTCGGAACTTCTCTAGCCATCGATACGCGAACGATACATGCCTCCCCCTCCACACCGACCGTTATCCGGGTAACAAAGATCGAATCATCCCGCGAAACGTCTTGTCGCTGTACGCGAGTTGCCCAGATTTCGCCGCCAGGAACGTGCTCCCACTCGACGGACCGCTTGTTACCTTCTCGCCCATCTGGTAGGTGACGGGATCCGTTGACGAGGAATTCATCGCGCTCGATCCGAGTTTTGCATGTTGTCAGAATCCACTTGGAAATAGCTCCTAAAACAATAAAAGCGGCTTCACGAGAATTTTTCTCTTTCTCCCTAATTTCGACATCAAAGTTTGCAACATACAGAACCTGCATCTTTCTCCTTTAAAAGCATCGCCAGTAGTTCTAGATATTCACTTTTCGACAGCTTGACGGCTGGCGCGTGCCCGATCCGGTTTGGAGGCCGAGTAGCTGCGAAAATATGCGGTCTGCCGTTCGGTTTTCTTGGCGTTCTCGCGTGTATACCGAGGCCTGCTCGTACGTCCTGGCGATATACTCCTAGAGCTTCACCCGTTCCACCCGCCACTGGCCTCGGCCGCCAGTCTGAATCGCTGGCAGGTCACCAGACTTCACCAGCGCATACATCTGCGACTGGCTCACTGCGAGCTCCGCGACGACGTCGGGCAAGGTCATGAAACGGGGCTGATCGGCCATGGACCGATCCTAACGGGACCACCCGGGTTTAGCCGTGGGGTCAGCGCTCCTCCGGCTTCTTCCCTTGACGACACTGGCAGGAGCCTAAGTAGTCCGAGACATGGAGTATTCGCCCTACCGAACCTTCACGAGCTCGGCGCCCGTACTTCCCGGGCCGGCACAATCTGCCGAAGCGTCCATTGCAGGCTCAACCACGTGCAACTCCTCGCCGTTTGATTCCTAAGCTGGCTGTCTGTCGGCTAGGAAAGTTAGCGTCGCATCCAAGAGGTCCTCGAGGTCCCGTGCACTTGCGCTTCCAAAATCGATGTCGGCTATGGCCTGAAACCTGAGGGCGCCATCCCCATGGAATGCCGGACGTGTGCGTTGCCGGTTGTTCTTCACGCCACCCGGCAGAGCAGCTTCAGCGAAGCCGTGTCGAATAACCTGGTCCCAGTCGCCCTTCGGAGTCGGCCGTGAAGGCTTCTTGCGTCCCAGCAGGCCAGCGAGACGCGGATTCACATCCTGCAGGTGCTCCTTGAGCGCCCGGAAATCAATGTGGTCAGTAGTGCCCCATATGGTGGTGTAGCGCGGTTGCCGGGTTCATCATCGTGATGGACATGAAGGCGGCCACCGCGTGATCCTTCGAGGAAACTCTCACATCACACTCGAAAGGCATCATCACGATGA
>NZ_VSLD01000008.1 GCF_008107445.1 Arthrobacter echini
TTGCGCCACGGCGGGATGAAGCGGCTCTTCTCCTCCTGCTACGCCCCCTCCACCTTGGGGTCGTTCCTGCGAGCCTTCACTTTCGGGCATGTCCGCCAACTCGACGCCGTCGCGTCCCGCTTCTTAGGAAACCTCGCCAAGCAGGCACCCCTGCTGCGTGGCCCCGGGGCGGAGGGGTTCGTGTTCGTGGATATCGACGACACGATCATCGAGGTCCATGGGTATCAGAAGCAGGGCTCCGGGTACGGGTATTCGGGGGTCCGTGGGCTCAACGCCCTGCTGGCCATCGCTTCCACGAAGGACACCGCTCCGGTGATCCTTGCCCAACGCCTACGCAAGGGAGCGGCGAACTCGGCGCGCGGCGCCACACGCCTGGTCGCCGATTCCCTAGCAACCCTGGGACGGGTTCATGCCGGTTCGCCGGTATTGTGCCGGTTCGATTCGGCCTACTACGGTCACGCCCCGGTGAGCGCGGCTCTTGCTGGCGGGGCGGAGGTCTCGGTGACGGTGCGCATGAACCCGGCAGTCAAACGCGCCATCGCTGGCATCGAGGAAACACAATGGAGGACCATCGACTACACCGACGCGGTCTTCGACGAAACTACTGACACCTGGATCTCGAAGGCCGAGGTCGCCGAAACACCGTTCACCGCGTTCTCCTCCCGGAAGAAGAACGAGCACGTCTGCGGCCGTATGGTTTTGTGAGACAGCTTGATTGGAGCCTCCGTTTCAGATGACTACTCGTAGTAAGAAGACGTACGCCCCCGCGTTCCGTGAAGATTCCGTGCAGCTTGTCCTGACCTCAGGACGACCCGTGAAGCAGATCGCGGTGGAAATCGGGGTGAAGGAAAGCACCCTGGGGAACTGGTTGCGCACCTACCGGGCGAAGCATCCTGCCGTACCGGACCCGGCCGGGGCCCGTGACCCGGTGTCGTGGCAGGAGCACCAGAAGGCGTTGGCGGAGAACGCGAAGCTCAAGGCTGAGGTCGAGTTCCTGGGAAAAGTCAGCGCCTTCTTTGCAGCGAAGCAACGATAGAAGAGTTCTACGCGTTCATCGAAGTAGAGAAGGCGACCTACCCGATCGCGTGGCTGTGCCGGGTCCTGAAAGTGTCGCGGGCCTCGTTCTACCGGTGGCGGAACCCTGCCGGCCCTTCACCGCGGATGGTGCGCCACGACAAACTCACGACCGCTATCAACGAGCTCTACACCAAGGAGAAGGGCCGTGCCGGCCGGGATCAGCTGACGCTGATGCTCAACACTGCCGGCATCTCCGTGTCGGCCCCGACGGTGGGCGCGATCATGCGCCAACAAGGGCTGCGCGCGGTGCGCATCACCGCGTGGAAGAAGACCACCGTGCAGGACCCGCAGGCCAAGACAGCGCATATCAGCAACCACATGCTCGACGACCACGGTGCCCGGGACTTCACCTCGAAGGTGCCCGGGACCCGGCTCGTCGGGGACATCACCTACCTGCGCACCGGGGAAGGATGGCTGTATCTGGCAACCGTGATCGACCTCTGCACGGGCATGGTGATCGGCTGGGCCATGGCCGAGCACATGCGCGCGAGCCTGTGCACCAGCGCCCTGACCATGGCCCGGGACCACGGATACCTCGCCGACCGCCAGAAGGCGGACATTGAAGAGCCAGGCAGCGAGAAGCCCGGCGTGGTGTTTCACTCGGATCGCGGCGCTCAATACACCTCGCAGGAATTCCAGGCCTGGTGCGGCGGGAACTCGCTCACCCAGTCGATGGGAGCAGTCGGGGTCTGCTGGGATTGTCAGGCTATTGATGTCGGATTCAGACTGAATTCGGAAGTCCTGACCGCGGCGGCTTGACCCATGTTGGGAACGGCCCTTCGGGTGCCTTTGCGTTGATCTGTCAGCCTCGCGGCCGGGCAAAGCAAAAAAACACTGCGCCGGTCGAGCGTGACCTAATAGGAGCCTGGAGCAACTTTTAAGAGCGTCCCCATGACAGTCCTGTCCACCCGCCAGCGTCAGCGTCAAATCCACACTAAACGGCAGGAGAAACTGATGGTCATGGCAGCAGCGCCCCCTATCCCGCTCACTCGCTCCGGACACGTCGTTGTCGGCGTCGACACGCACAAACACGTCCACGTCGCGGCGGCGATGGACTCTATCGGTGGGATCCTCGCCACCCTTGACGATCGCGACCGACAGCGGCGGATTCCGCCAGTTGCTCGACTGGGCCGCATCGTTCGGGCAAATCATCGCGTTCGGCATTGAAGGCACCGGCTCCTACGGAGCCGGACTCACCTCCTTCGTCCGCCGCAACGGCTATCGCGTCATCGAGGTCAACCGCCCCGACCGGCGGATGCGCCGCCTCGTCGGCAAATCCGACACTCTTGACGCAGAGAATGCAGCGCGCGCCGTCCTCGCCGGATTCGCCACCGCGGAACCGAAAACCGCCGATGGCACCGTGGAAATGATCCGGCAACTGAAAGTCGCCCACGACACCGCCGTGAAGGACCGGTCAGCGGCGATGGTGACGCTCAAGGCGATGCTCGTGCATGCACCCGAGTCGATGCGCAAGGAGACCGCCCGGAAGACCCAAATGATGCTCGCACGCCACTTCGCTGCCCTCCGTCCGCGAGAGCTTAGAACACCAGAAGACAGTATCCGCCATACCCTTCGCTCCCTGGCGCGCCGTTGGCAACACCTCGACACCGAAGCCAAAGAACTCGCCACGATGATCAAGGACCTCGTTACCCAGACCGCACCCCAGCTCATCGAACCCTTCGGCATCGGCGCTGACACCGCAGCGGAGATCCTCATCGTCGCCGGAGACAACCCCGAACGCATCCGGTCCGAAGCAGCCTTCGCGAAACTGGCTGGCATCAGCCCAATCCCCACCGGCTCAGGCATGACCTCCGGCAAACACCGCATCAACCACGGCGGCCACCGACAACTCAACGCAGCAATCTACCGCGTCGTGATTGGCCGCATGCGCTTCCACGAGCCCACAGTCGCCTACGTGACCCGCCGCACAGCAGAAGGCAAATCAAAGCGCGACATCATCCGCTGCCTCAAGCGCTACGTCATCCGAGAGGTCTACCACCTCATCACAGCCAACCCGAAAACCGGCGAACTCCCAGCTCGACAACCATAGGAGCATCAACGCCGTGGCCGAGAACTTCTTCTCGCATCTGAAGACCGAGTTCTACCACCACGAACGCTTCACCAGCCGACTCGCCGCCAGGACCGCCGTCATGGACTACATCGAGGGCTGGTACAACCGCCGCAGACCGAACCGCAGAGCCGGTGGAAAAGCACCGGCAGCAGCCCTATCGGCCCTAGCCGACCACCAGACCCGCGACCAGGAACCCTTGGCCGCGTAACCAGAAACAACAAAGAACGGTCTCACAAACTTGACGAGCGCAGTCCCTGGCCGGTTGGTGGTGCGCAGGATCCGGGAACTGAACCCAAATGCCACCGACGGGCAGTCAACCCTGTTCGATACGTACCGGTTCCATGCGTTCTTCACCACCGTCGATCCCGGCACCCTGGACACCGTCGCCGCCGATGCCACCCACCGGAAACACGCGATCATCGAGCAGGTCAACGCCGACCTGAAAAACAGTGCCCTGGCACACTTGCCGTCGGGGCACTTCGGGGCCAACAGTGCCTGGCTGGTCGCTGCGGTCATGGCCTACAACCTCACCCGGGCCGCCGGGGTAATCGCCAGCGGGACATTCGCCAAAGCCAGGACCGCAACGATTAGGGCGAAACTGGTCAACATCCCGGCCCGCATCGCCTCCAGCGCCCGCAGGATCTGTTTGCACCTGCCCGAGGCATGGCCCTGGCAAAAAGCCTGGGAGAAACTCTTCGCCGCCGTTCACTCACCACCGCAGCGAGCCTGACAAACAACTCACCAGCCGGGCAACGGCATCACCAAGGATCACCGTGGAACACCACCGACAGCGAGGCCGGGCCCTGAACAACACCCAAAACACAATCACCCAAAACTTCGACCAGCGATCCAGCCCTCAACGCGGATCGGTGGATCAAGGCTAAGCGGAAGGCCTGATGCGTCCCCATGGGACGCAATCGTTGTTTGAGGTCCGATTTCCGCCGGGCACAGCAGCCGGGAACTGAGGGCCGGGCAGCGGCATCGCCCTCCGGTAGCCCTTGTCTTAGCGGGCTTCGACGGTGCCCATCATGCCTTGGTCCTCGTGGTCGAGGATGTGGCAGTGGTAGACGGTGCGTCCCGGGAAGTCGTCGAAGGCGATGAGGACTTTCACCTGCCTGCGGGCCGGGACGTTAACGACGTCCTGCCACCTCGGTTCGGGGACGTCGCGGCCATCGTCTTCGATGACCTGCATGGGCCACACGTGCAGGTGCACGGGGTGGTCCATGGGGCTGGAATTGGTCAGGGTCCATTCCTGGACGGTCCCGACCGCCACTGCGGTGTCAGTCCGCGCAGCGTCAAATTCCCGGCCGTTGATGGTGAAGGCCATCATGGTGTTCTCGCCGCTGCCCGCGCCGTCCATCATGGCGCTGCCACCGCCCATTCCCATGGCGAAGTCCAGGGTGTGGCGGGCGGCGACCGGTTCCTGGCGTAGGTCCCGCAGCGCGGGGCCGGCGGGTACAGGGTTTGGTGTCTGCGCCCGGTCACCTGACACCTCGAGGGTGAGCAGTTCAATTGCCTCGTCTCCGCCGGCACTGTTATCACCCATCATGGCTCCGCCCATCATGGCGTCCATTCCGCCGCGGCTCACCGGTGCTGTCACAAGCTTTGCGGAGCCTTCGGTGGTTTCGACGAGCAACTCGACGCGATTGCCGGGAGTCAGGAGCACTTCGGTGGTCTCCTCGGGAACCGGCAGTCGCCCGAGGTCCCGGCTGAGCAACTGGACCCGTTGGCCCTCCAGCTGCAACCGTAGATAGCGGGAGGGGCAGGCGTTGACAATCCGCCAACGTTCGCGTTCCCCGGGTGCGGCGGTCAGTCGCGGGCGGACTTGGCCGTTGACGAGCACGACCTCGCCTTCCCTGCCCATCATCTGCTGCATCTGGTTCACCTCGGCCAGATTCCCGGACCCATCCAGGGACAGGTCGGAGACCACCATGACCCGCTCCCGGGCGGCCGGTACAGGCTCGAGATCCTCGACGAGGATCGCCCCGTAAAGACCGGCGGCGACTTGGTCGGCGACGTACCCGTGGCGGTGTGGGTGGTACCAGTACGTGCCCGGCGGGTGGTCTTCGGGCAGGATGAACTCGTAGTCGAAGGACTTTCCCGGTCCGATGCTCAGGAACGGGTTGTCGCCGTTGCCCTCCGGGGAGACGTGCAGCCCGTGCACGTGCAGGTTCGTCGGGGCCTCCAGCCGGTTGGTCATCGTCACCCGGATCGTGTCCCCGGGTGCTACGCGCAGCGTAGGGCCCGGAAGGGACCCGTTGAAAGTCTGCACTGAGGCTTCACGCCCGCCGACCTGAATCCGGGTCGAGGCGGTCTCCAAGTCCAGTTCCAGCACACCGTCGCTGCTGGACAGCACCTGGGGTTCGGTCAGGTCCCCGCCTGTGGTGTATTCGCGACTGTTGCTGGTGGTCCACCACAGACCTGCCCCACCGACCGCTGTGGCACCGGCCCCTGCCGCACCCAGCGCCAGCAGCTGACGGCGTGTCAGTGGGCTCACCGGCTGTCCCCCTCCAGAATCCGCAACCGCTCCCGGTACTCTTCGGTACTGAGCTCCCCGCGGGCGTAGCGTTCTTCGAGGATCTGCCGCGCGCGGCCAGGACCCGTGACCGGGCCACGGTTGTTGTCGTGGCCGACCGTGTTCGGGGATCTGCCGGAGAGAGCCTTCACCAGCACGACTATCAGCACGATCACTCCCACGAGCATCAGTAACCCGAAGATCCACATCAAGCCCATGCCGCCCATACCGCCGCCGTTCATCATGATCGTGCTCCTCATCTCTTGTTCGCCTGTAGTCATGCCAGGTGCTGACTCATCCCACGGTGCGCCGCGGCACAACCTGGTGGAGGACGCAGATCCTGGGCCTAGTCAGTTTGGTGGTCGTGCTTGTCTTGTCGCCTTTTCGAAGCCCTCTACGCAACTGACTGTGACAGAGTTCTGCATCTCAATGCCCTGATCCCAGGTCAGCGAATGCCGCAATGGTGGGGCGGAAGCGGGTCAGGACTCCAGTGGAACGCCTGCTTTTTCGGCTTCGCCGAACATGGCGTCGATGTGGACGACGTCCTTGCCTGCGCGTTGCAGCAGGCTTGCGCCGACGCCGGAGCGGTAGCCCGATCCGCAGTGAATCCAGAGTTTGCCGGCGGGGACTTCATCCATGCGGGTGAGCAGTTCGTGCAGGGGAATGTTCACGGCTCCCGGAATGTGGGCTGAGGCGTATTCATCGGTGCGCCGGACATCCAGGATGGTCTCGTTCTCTGGCCTATCGGTGAGCATTTCTTCCCAGCCGAGTCGAGGGTAGGAGACCACGGCGGTGTCCGCAGCGAGTTTGCGCGGGTCCGTACCCAAGGCGGCGTCGGGGGAATCGATGCCGATGCGGGAAAGGTCGCGAATAGCGTTTTGGACGTCGTCGCGGTCTCCGACGAGGGTGAGCTTTTTGTCCCAGGGCAGAACCCAACCCAGAAAGGTGGTGAAACTGGAACCGTCCCCGTATTCAAAGCTTACCGATCCCTGCAGGTGGTTACTGGCGTAAGCCACCCGGTTACGGAGGTCTACAACCCACTCGCCGTCCTCAAGGCGGCGCGAGAGCTCCGCGGGTTCCAGCGAATCGGGAACGGATAGGTCCGCAGGACCTGGACCCCGCGTGTTCGCGGGTTGCATATGGGCGTAGTACGAGGGGTACGCGGTGAGATTCGCGATGAGTTCGTGCACGAAGTGCTCTTCATCTGGATCGGTGAGTGCGTGGTTGGTGGAGAGCTGTTCTCCGACCGTGGACTCCCCAGCGCCGCTGGCCGGGCCGGAGGAGCAGAACGATCCGAAGCCGTGGGTGGGATACAGGGCCGCTTCATGGGCGGCTTCCTCGACCAGGCGGCGGACGGAACCATACTGGTCGTGCGTCAGCGCAACGGTGTCATCGGCGCTGACCAGGTCGGTGCGGCCCACGGACCCGTAGAGAAGGCTGCCGCCTGAGAAGACAGCCTGCTCGCCGCTTTCGGAGGTGACGATGTACGACAGGTGGGTGTGGGTGTGGCCGGGGGTCGCCACCGCCTTGAGCAGGAAACCTCCGATTTGGATGGTTTCGCCGTCGCTGATCGGGGTGCGCTTATAGGCCACGGGATCAGCGGCGTTGACCAGATAAACTGCCCCGAGTTGATTGGCGAAGGCCAGGCCGCCGGTCACGTAATCGTTATGGATATGGGTTTCGGCGATGTGCGTGATCCGCACCCCGGCTTCGGCCGCGGTCTTCTCGACCCTGTCGGTGTCGCGTTGCGGGTCGATAACCAGCGCCACCTCGCTGTCGTGGATCAGGTAGCTGCGGTCCCCGAGCTGAGGAGTCTCGATGATGATGACGTCCATGGTTTTCTCCTTGGTGGAATTATCGATCAAATGCAGTGTTTGGCAGATCAGATTCTCTTGCGGTTGTTCAGGTGGTTGGCAGGTCGGCGCGCTGCCAGGCGATCATGCCTCCTGTCATGGTGGCGGCGGTGAATCCCGCCTGGTTGAGTGCGTCCGCGGCGGTGGCACTACGGTTACCGCTGCGGCAGACCGCGATCACAGGGACGGCGGGGTCTAATTCATTCAGACGTCCGTGCAGCTCCCCTATGGGGATGTGCACGGCACCGGGAATCATGCCCTCTGCCACCTCGGAGTTCTCGCGGACGTCGAGTATCTGTTCGACGCCGCGGCGCGTGTTGGTTTCTGGAACGGTGACTTCAGGCATCGGGTTCTCCTTCACGGTGGGTTATCGGAACGTGTCAGGTGGTGAGCATGCTGGGGATGGTGGTGAGTAGGATCCATGCGGCGACGAGGAAGATGAGAACGGCGAACGCCTTGCGCACATGATGGTCTTTGAGGTTCCCAGCGAGTCGCCCGGCCACAAGGGATCCGAGAATGGCTGGGGTGGCGAAGGACAGGACGATCGGCCAGTCGATGGTGAACCCACTCAGGTGGGCACTGAATCCTGCTGCGGAATTGATGACGATGATGGCCAGGGATGTGCCGACGGCCTGCTTCATGCGGAGCCCGAGGAACAGGGTCAGGGCGGGAGTGATGAGGAATCCGCCGCCGACGCCAAGGAGCCCGGTCAGGAAACCGACGGCCAGCCCGATGACGACCGCCTTGGGAGCGCACGCACGCCATACCGTGTTTCCGGTGGTGCAGGACCCATCCGTTTCGCTGGTGCTGCCCAGCATGCGGATCCCAGCGAACACCATGATGACCGCGAAGGCGAGCATCAACACCTCAGGATTGAGGAACCGCCCAACGGCCGCACCGGCCCACGCGGCGGGAATACCGGCAGCTCCGACGATCAACGCGACCGGCCAGTTGATGCTGCCCCGCAGTCGGGGGACGAGCGCCGCCAGCGAGGAAGCGCCGACCACCAGCAACGAGGTGGGGATAGCCTCCGCGGTGCTCAGGCCCACCCCGTAAACCAGTGCGGGGACGGCAATAATTGATCCTCCACCCCCGACCAGGCCCAGCACGATCCCGACGACGAGCCCCAGGATCAGTGCCGGAATCACGACGCCCGTAGTCTTTCGGAGACAGCATTTTTGGTCGGTAGCTGCAGGATGGCCGCTTCTCGGGTGGGTTCCTGGGCCGCTTTATTCCATGGCATACCCGAGAGTGCCTTCCCCATGGCGCACGTGTTGGTCGCCGCGGAGAAGGTCAAACCGGTACCGATAGCGCCGGCCAGCAGGCGGAGTCGGGGGGAAACGAACCTGCCGCCAGCCAGACCGAGGATGACGGCGGATCCCGCCACGAGGCGGACCTGGCGTTCAAGATCCCAGCGGACCCGTCCGCGAATAACATCACCGCCGATCTCAGCGAAACCGGGTACCCCTCCGGTGAGGACATAGGCCGTATCGATGCCGGCTCCTGCCAGACGCTGGCGGGCCTGTTCGGCACGCACGCCGGACTGGCAGACCAGGACAACGCGGCTGCCCAGACGGGCGGCGAGTTCATTGGTGTGCTCCGAGAGCAGTGGCAGCGGCACGTTGTAGGAACCACGGACATGCAGAGTCTGGAATTCCGCAGCGGAGCGCACATCGAGAACCGTCAGGTCCTCATGGTGGATGATCCAGGACCGCAGTTCCTGCGGATCAAGGGAAGTCACGACGGGTGGAGACGGAAGGGGGGACATCATGGGTGTCCTTTCAAGACGGATGCGGGAACTCCAACAACAAGAAACAAGTCTTCCACATACCCCCGGGGGTACACAAGCACACCCCAGGGGGTATCATTGGGTTAATATTTATCTACTGGGAGACTTGGCATGAAGCTCGATTCAACAGAACTGACCCCCGTGATCAATCGTCTCAAGCGGGCGCAGGGACAGCTGGCAGCCGTGACCCGCATGCTCGAGGAAGGGCGCGACTGCAAGGACATCGTCACTCAACTCGCCGCTGTCTCCAAGGCACTGGACCGGGCAGGGTTCGCCATCATTGCCACAGGACTTGAGCAATGCATCGCCCGCGAAGACACCACCATGGATAAAAAAGAGCTCGAAAAACTCTTCCTCTCCCTGGCCTGAGCAGCAAACCCGGCAAAGTCAGGGTCCGCTGTCTTGTTCGATGGCTTGTTTGGGCCGAGAACCGGAAACCATCGTTACCGACCGGCGACCGGCATGGCATCAGGTTCCGCGAGATGGTCCCAACCCTATTTCCTGGCTGCCGCTGGCCGGACATGTCAGGGTGGCGGTGAGTTCTAGGCTGCTCATGCTGCCGTTGCGGCCGTACCGGCCAGCCGTCGAATCAGGGCAAGGCCGGCAGGTGTTCCGGGCCAGTGCCGTTCCAACGGTGCGTTGCCCGCCTTGCGAATGACCGAGCGCAGGACCAGCGCCACGATGATGGCGTCATCGGCGTATCCGATCACTGGAAGGAAGTCCGGGACCAGATCAATAGGTGAGGCGAGATAGACCACGAGCAGGACCAGGCGGACACGGATTCCGCGCGGCAGGCTCCGGTCCGCAGTCAGCCGACGCAGCAGGGTCAGCAGATCCGGTAACAGCCGCAGCGCTTCCTTCATGCCCACCGTCTCCGGGTGCTTTCGGGCATAGACGGCCAATAAGATCAGCAACACGGCGTAGATCAGGACCATCCCGCCGAGGACCGCGATCAGCGCGTCCCACCAGTTCATGCCTGCCCCTCTTGTCCGCTGTTGAGTATAAATACAGCGTAGGTGGCACTGAGTTCTTTAGGACTATAGGCCCCTGTAGAACGTTAGCGTTAGCTATTTCACTAAGTTACAAGCCACCCCAATTGTGCTGGGCCATCCCGTTGGGAACACCTCAGGAGGCCGCGAGACCGGTCGGCAGCCAAGCCTGAATCGATGGGGTGTCGATCAGCTCCATGCCTAGACCGGAAATTCAGAGACTGGTGCCCCGGCTGGGGCAGGTTTTGAATGATGTGGACCAAGAGCGCACGCCCCAACTGGAGTGGTCGCAGCTTCAACAGCACCAGAGTGTCACCGCAGTGGAATGGTTTGGCACACTTAGCCTCCGTATGCGGGTTTCGGATCGAAGCACGCGCGTCCAGCTCCGTCATTTTGTTAGCCGGGTGGCGGTGTTCGAACGGCGGCTTTGTAGCCCCGGGACATCGGTTGGGGCCTCAGCCGTGGATTGGTTCGCCGGTCATCAGGTGGTCGGCGTGGTTGATGGTTTCGCGGATGAGTCGGACCAGGTGCCCGTCGTGGAGGTTATAGATGACGTGCCGGCCGTCTTTGCGGGTGTCCACGAGGCCGCTGAGCCGGAGTTTGGCCAGATGCTGGCTGACTACGGTCCGTGGCGCTCCGGACGCGTCCGTCAGTTCGGTGACGGTCTTGGGGCCGCTGGAGAGTTGCCAGAGCAGGTGCAGGCGAGTGGGTTCGGCCAGCATCCGCAGCGTCCCGGCAGCGGTGTCGAGCAGCTCCGGGCCCGGGGTGACCATGTGAGTCAGGGACGGCTCCGCCAGGGGCGGGCTCAGCGCGCTGCTAGGGCTCAACGCGCTGCTGGGCCGGCTGATCAACGGTTTGCTCCTCAGTGGCTGGTTCCTGGGCTGTGGCGGTGGCGTGCCGTGGCCAGGACAGGAATGCACCTGCACTTCCTATCATCGCAACAATTGTCAAAGTCAGCCCGGCCCAGCCCAGTCCCGCGGCAGCCCCGATCCAGCCAGCCAGCGGGTAGGTTAGGATGTAGCAGGCGTGGGAGAGGGAGAATTGCGCGGTGAAGACGTACGGCCGGGTTTCCTCGGTGGAGGCATCGCGCAGCAGCCGGGACGAGGGCGTGAGGATCGTGGAGTTCGCCGCCCCGAGCAGGAACCACAGCCCCAGCAGCAGCCACCAGCCCGCGCCGCCGACGCCCAGGAAGGTCATGAGTGTGGCGCCGGCCAGCACGGCAGGGATCACGGCGGCACCGGTGAGCATCACGGGGCGGTCGCCGAACCGGTCCAGGACCCGGGGTGCTGACAAAGCGACGATCATAGACCCGACACCGAAGCAGGCCAGTGCGAGGGCCAGGTCGGTGTCTGGGCGCCGTAGGACGTCGCGGACGTAGACCACGGTGTTGACGAGCACCAGAGCCGTCGGGGCTGCGACCACGAGGTTCAGCGCCAGCAGGGAACGCAGCCGCCGGTTGCGCCAGAAGATCCGTGTACCCAGGGTGGTCCGGTGCCACAGGGACGTCTGCGGCCCGGTCGGCACGAAAAGCTGCGGCAGGACCGTGATCGTGACCATGAAGGCCGAGAACAAAAAACCAGCGACTGTGCCGATGAACAGGTTGTTGTAGCTGATCAGCGTCAGCAGCAAGGCCGCAAGGGCCGGACTGACCAGAGCTTCCATGTCATAGGCCAGCCTGGAAAGGGACAACGCGCGCGTGTAATCCCGTTCATCCTTCAGGATGGTCGGGATCAACGATTGGAAGGCCGGGGTGAAGGTCGCGGAGGCGGACTGCAGCAGGAAGATCACCACGTAGATCTGCCAGGTCTCTGTAATGAATGGCAGAGCCAATGCCATCGCCGCCCGGATCAGGTCAGCCCCGATCAGTACCGGCTTTTTGGGCAACCGCGCCACCAGCGCGTTGATCACCGGGGCCAGACCCACGTAGGCGAGCATCTTGATCGTCAGGGCCGTTCCCAGCACCGCGCCCGCGTTCCGGCCGGCCAGGTCGTAGGCCAGCAGCCCGAGGGCCACCGTGAGCAGGCCGGTGCCGATCAGGGCCACGATCTGGGCGGCGAACAGCCGCCGGTAGGTCACATTCCGCAGAACCGCTAGCATTCGTCCAATCCCTTCAGTGCATACGTGCACGTATGTGCACTAATTGTAGACAGGTTCGCCCCACGTTGTCTCGTTCAGAGCCGGCGCCCGTCCCTCTGAATCCTGACCGGGATCGGATCAGGTCTATTCATGGAACAATCTTCATATGAGTGAAGATAAGAATGCTTGCAGGCTTGATGCTGACAGTCAGTACGTGGAGCTCGCGGTCGAGGTGTTCGCGATGCTCGCGGACGCGACGCGTGTGCGGATCATTCTGGCCCTGCGGGACGGGGAACTGTCCGTAAACCATCTCGCGGATATCGTGGACAAGTCCCCGACGGCCGTGTCGCAGCATCTGGCGAAGCTGCGCCTGGGCAGGATCGTGGCTGCCAGGCAGGACGGGACCCGGGTCTTTTATCGGCTGGCCAACGAGCATGCGCGCAAACTGGTCGCGGACGCCGTGTTCCAGGCCGAGCATTCCCTCGGTGGTGAGCCGGCGCATCACCGCATCAATATGACCCGCCCGCAGGCTCCGGCTGTGGACGCGGCGGTGCAAGCATGAGCCAAATACTGACGTCCCTGCCCGGGGCGTCCACGGGCCGGTCCCTGCCTAAGCCCCCGTCAATTTTCCGTACCGGGGCCCGGCTGCCCGAAGTCCGGTGGGCCACGGTCGCGTTGGTTCTTTTTTTACTCGGCGGAATCGCACAGCTTGCCGGGGCACCGGCGGCCGTGTGGTGGTCCCTCTACTTAACGTGCTATGCGGCTGGCGGCTGGGACCCCGCACTGTCGGGATTGCGGGCGCTGCGCGAAAAGATCCTGGACGTGGACCTGCTGATGATCGTCGCGGCGATCGCGGCAGCGGCCATCGGGCAGGTCTTCGAAGGAGCCCTGCTGATCGTTATCTTCGCAACATCGGGCGCCATGGAAGCCCTGGTCACGCAGCGGACAGCTGACTCCGTCAGTTCCCTGCTGGACCTTGCCCCGGAACGCGCCACCCGTGTGCCGAGTAATGGGACTGGCACCGAGGAGGAGGTCGACACCGCGGACCTGCAGGTCGGGGATGTGATTCTGGTGCGCCCGGGTGAACGGATCGGCGCCGACGGCACCGTCATCCGGGGAGTCAGCGAGGTCGATCAGGCAGCCATGACCGGGGAGTCGGTTCCCGTCGTCCGGCGCGAAGGCGATGAGGTGCTCTCCGGGACCGTCAACGGCAGCGGTGTCCTCTCGGTCCGGGTAGCCAAGGCCGCCAAGGACTCGGTCGTCAGCCGCATCGTGACCCTCGTGGAGGAGGCCTCGGCCACGAAGGCGAAGACCCAGCTGTTCATCGAAAAGGTCGAACAGCGCTACTCCCTCGGTGTGATCGTAGCGACGCTGTTGGTGTTCTTCCTGCCCCTGTCTCTTGGCGAGAGCTTGGAGGCAGCCCTGCTGCGGGCCATCACTTTCATGATCGTTGCCTCGCCTTGTGCTGTGGTCCTGTCGACCATGCCGCCACTGCTGGCCGCCATCGCCAACGCCGGACGCCACGGCGTTCTGGTCAAATCCGCCACCGTCATGGAGCAGGTCGGCCGCACCACTGTCGTCGCCTTCGATAAAACCGGAACCCTCACGGAGGGAACCCCGAAAGTTACCGCGGTGGATTCCCTAGAGGCCGCCTTCACCCCCGCGGAAATCCTGGGGCTGGCAGCTGCCGTGGAACAGTACAGCGAGCACCCGCTGGGCCGGGCAATCCTCCGGGATGCACGGGAAAAAAGCCTTACCGTCGAGCCGGCAACCAACTTCCAGGCCGTTCCCGGCCAGGGAGTATCCGGCATCGTCCACGGCCGGCAGGTCCGGGTGGAGCGGCCCGAAGCGGAGGCCGATGACGACGTGGCCGGAACCGTCGTCTACGTCATCATCGACGGGGCCACGGTAGGGCGGATCACCCTGGCGGACCGGCTCCGCCCGACCGCGGCAGCCACGGTCGACCGGCTGCACCAGATCACAGGCAACCCGGTTCATCTGCTCACCGGAGACAACCACCGGGCGGCAGCACAGATCGCCGCCGAAACCGGCATTGACGAGGTCCGCTCCCGCCTACTGCCCGCTGACAAGGCGACAGCAGTGCGTCAGATGGAACAGGGCGGTCACCGGGTCCTACTGATCGGCGACGGCGTCAACGACGCCCCCGCCCTCGCGGCAGCGACCACCGGCATAGCGATGGGACGCCACGGCTCCGACCTCGCTCTGGACACAGCCGACGCCATCATCGTCCGCGACGAACTCGAAGCCCTGCCCTCACTGATCGCAATGTCGAAACGCGCACACAGGTACATCATCGCGAACCTCGCCATCGCGGCCACCTTCATCACGGTCCTCGTCACCTGGGACCTGATCTCCATCCTGCCACTACCGCTGGCCGTTGCCGGACACGAGGGCTCCACCGTCATCGTCGCCCTCAACGGCCTGCGCCTGCTACGCAGTCAGGCCTGGAAAAACTAACCCACCCACCGCCACCCCGCCCGCCACAACGTCTCTGACTAGCGGGTACTGGCTCCCAACCGGCGCCCACACCATAAGCAATGCGAAACCGAAGGACAACGAATGAATACCGGAGCCGCAAATGAGCGGACGTTGGTGACAGTGCCCGGACACGGCCACTTCCACGCCACCAACGAAGCACTCGAGATGATCGCCGTGTTCGGCGGCTCCCTGCACTGCTACCAAGGGCCCGGCGGCTGCCGCAGCCAGGGACTCTACTTCTCCCGGACACGGCCAAAAAAGTACACCGCTTGCACACTCGACTCCCCAGCCGAGACACATGATGCGCTCACAATTTCCGTCAGCCATGAACTGGCCAACCGACTCGAGGGAGCGGTCCTGGACTTCGGAAACTACAACCGGATGCAACGATTCGTCTGGACCGCCCTTCCCGCGGTCAAGGGCCCCCAATGCACGTGCCTGCGGTCCATGGGTAAACCCGCGGGCAAACGCTCACCCTGCCTGGATGATGCTGGCATCGGCATCACCGACCTCTGACCACGGCGGGGCCGCTGCCATGACCTCCAGCCTCGCGGAGCCGTTGGAAGCGGAACCCCAGACGGGGACGCCGATGCCTACTTCAGGCTCCGAGAGGGCGCCCTCACCACCGTCATACCGGGCCAACATCAATTTGAAACACTCAACCTCAGGACGCACGTACCTCACACGGCATAGGTGGCACCAGGGCTCCACCCGGAATACCAGGCCCTTGGAACGCTAGCGTCGGATATTTCACGAATTCACAAGCCACCCCTTTTAGTGCCTGATGTACTTGATGTGCGGCTCGTGGAGTGATGGTGAGGGTGGAACGTGTATGGGTAGGTTGATCGGGTACGCGCGGGTGTCGACCCGGGTGCAGGACACGGATCGGCAGATCCGGGATCTCCTCGCGGCCGGGGTGCGCCGCGACGACCTGTACGTGGATCATGGCGTCAGTGGCGCCCAGGCGCGCCGGCCGCAATTCGATCAGGCTCTTGATGCACTGCATGAGGGTGACACCCTGGTCGTCACGACTCTGGATCGTTTGGGTCGGTCGACGGCGAACATGCTTCTTCTTGCCGACACTCTCCGGGCGCAGGCGATTAATCTGCAGGTGTTGAACCTCGGTGGCGGGAACGTCGATACCGAGACCCCGATGGGGTCCATGGTGTTCACCGTCATGGCGGCCCTGGCCCAGATGGAACTCGAGATCAAACGCGAACGTGTCAACGACTCCAATACTAAACGTCGTGCCGCAGGCATGGACCTCGGCGGCCGCCGGGAAACGTTCTCCGACAGTCAGATCAGCAACGCCCGCCGCCTTATCTACCAGGGCCAACCCGCCTCCCACGTCGCCCGGGACCTGGGCATGTCCCGGGCCACCCTGTACCGGCGTATCAATGCCCTCGACGCCCAGCAGTGGCTCACCACGCACCCCGCTCCCGTACCACTGCCGCTCAACGACACCACCACCGCAGGGCCATCAATGCCGCTTACTCCCCCACCAGCCAGCTGAAACATGCCGTCCTGCAACCCTAGGGTGCTTGGTGTCATAGCGTCGTAGCAACATCCGAAAAGTGCGGCGAAAGCTGTTCAGGCTTCGCTATCGGGCGTAATACTGACGCGTAGAGCTTTGGCCGCCACCGTTAGGGACTTGACCGGGAAGTAATTCCAGCCGACGTGGACGGACAGTAAGGATTACATGCGGTTACGTAGCCGGTCGTATAGGTGACAGGAGTTCAAGGGTGTTCGTCGGCTACCTGCGTGTATGCCGATCTGGTGGGTCACCTGGTGGTGTGTCTAGTCGAGGGGGTCTGTGGTCCAGGCGACGTCGACGCCGCTTGGGTGGAGAACACGGGGGTGCCGGCACTAATCCGGTCCTCGAGGACGTCCTCGAGCGTCGGGCGTTCCAGGGGCGGAAGGTGGACACTCACGCTCTGGCTGAAGGAATTCATCAGGGTGATGCGCTGTGCGGGGTGCGCGATGTGATCCATGGTTCCCATGGGATCTGTTCCTCATCTCTCGTCTCGCTGCTGTCTCGTGCGGGTTACTGTGCGTGCCTGCCCTGTCGTTTCGTCAGTTCTGGTGGGGTGCTGGTGGGTGAGGTCGCGTCAGCGTCTGATGGCGACGGCCGAGGAAGAAGCTCCTGTAGACAAGCTGGCGTGTGAAGAAAGCTGCGGCTACCACTTCTGACGGGGGGTCATCCTGAGCTGCAGAATCCTTCTCGTGTGCACCTGAAACGCTTCTTGGCGAGCAGTTGAGCTGTGAGGAAGGATACTTTCATATATACCCCCCTGGGGTATATGCTCGGTGTCACCTCAGAAGGTTGTCTTCCCTTCGCCGGGACATACGCCGTAAAGGTCTACCTATACCGCTCGATGAGATCGGGGCCTCGCTGAAGGTCTCCCTCTTTCGCTGCGGCTACCTCAACGATTCGCTGCTCACCGACTGCAGGAGACACTATGACTGACACTGTCAGGACCCCGATGGACCTCACTGATATCAGCGCTACCGCCAGCTCTGACGCAAATGCATCCTCGGGAGGCTCTTGCGGTTGCTGCGCACCCCAGCAATCGGCTGCAGCGCAGCCAACGAACGAAGGCACTGTGTTTGCCGACTACTCAGTGACCGGCTTGACCTGTGGTTCCTGTGCAGGCCGTGTCAGCAGTGCCATCGGCGAACTGGACGGCGTGGAGAACGTCCGCATCGCTGTTGTTCCTGGCGGCATATCGACTGTCAGTGTCACCAGCGGCCGGCCCCTTGAGGCATCGTCTGTGCAGGACGCCGTCGAAAAGGCAGGCTACCAGCTCGCGACGGCCTGAGCTGACGGCGCTCATCGATTTTCCTCGGTGGTGCTCGCGGAATGTCCTCAGGTCGCGGGGTCAGGTTAGCGCAGGTTCGTGCCGGTGGTAACGCGGCGGAGTTGCTCGGCTGCGGCGTGGTGGTTTCGCAGTCGGTAGGACGCTCCGTCGAGGGTGATGACGACGGACCTGTGGAGGAGCCGGTCGAGCATCGCGGCGGCGACGGTAGTGTCGCCGAGGATCTCTGCCCAGGCTCCGACGGGCCGGTTCGTGGTGAGCACGATCGAGGTTTTCAGGTAGCGCTGGTTGATGACCTGGAACAGGGCAGACGCGGCCTCGCCGGGAAGCGGGAGGTAGCCGAGCTCGTCGATGATGAGCAGAGTCGGGCCAGCGAAGAACCGCATCATGGTCGCCCATTTCCCCTCGATCGCGGCGCGGTGGCAGCGGGCGGCTAGGTCCGCTGCGGAGGTGAAGTAGACGCGGTAGCCGGCCTGGACGGCGGCGTGTCCGAGGCCGGTCGCGATGTGGGTCTTCCCGACCCCGGGCGGGCCGATGAGGAGCACGTTCGTCGCGGTCTCGAGGTAACGGCAGGTGCCCAGCTCGCTGAGTAGGTTCTTATCGATCCCTGATGCGGCGTCGAGGTCGAAGTCGTCCAGGGTCGTGCTGGTGGGGAGGTTCGCGAACCGGAACCGGCCGGTGAGGCGGCGCGCCTCAGTGGCGGTCACCTCGATCTGCAGGAGCCGTTCGAGGGCGTGGGTAAGGGACCAGCCCTGCGCGGTCGCCTGGTCCAGCACGGCGGGCAGAGCCTCGGCTGCGTCGGCGAGTTTCAGCTCGGTGAGATGGCCGCGCAGTTGCTGGTAGACACTTGCCGCGGTCTTCGTCGTGGTCGTTGCAGTGGTCGGGTTGGTGGTCATCGGAGGGTGTTCCTGTTCTTCGCGGCCTGCTCGTAAGCGGCTAGATCGATCACGGTTGCGGTGGGCTCGATAGCCCCGGTGAGGACGGCTGCAGCGCGTTGAGCGGCAGCTCCTGGCGGGATGCGTTCTTTGCGTCGGTGCGGACGCCCTGGAGGAGCCGATGCCATCGCGATGGTGTCCAGGGCCGTGACATGCCCGGTATCGCGGACAGTGACCCCGAGGCCGGGTTCAGCGACCCGGTGGCGGGCGATCACGACTCCCGAGACGGTGGCGATGTCGATCACCACGGCGCCGAGGCGCTGGTGGACGACCACCTTCGCTGAAGCTAGTTCCGGCGGGACGGAGTACCGGTTTCCGCGCCAGTCGATCAACGCTTGCCGGGTCGCGGTGCGTTCCTCGGCGATCACGACCGGGAACGGTACCGGCGGTAACGGCCTCAGCCGTTCCGCGGTGAACATGACCTGCGCGGTCGTCGAACCGGTTTCGCTCTCCCGAACGCGTAGGTCTTGACGAACAGCGAACGCTTCGACGCTGGCCTGCGCCTGTTCGAGGGTGAGGTCCTCGGGAAGGTTCCGCCACCACCGTTGCGCCGCGGTGTGGTTGTTCTTCTCGACCACCCCTTTCCGGTTCCCGGACCGGGGTCGGCACGCGATCACGCTGACGGCGTGATGCTTCGCGAACGCGGCGAACTGGGGGTTCAGATCGCTGCTGCCGGCCTTCACGACGGTGGTCATCCGATCAAACCGCCAATCCCTCGTGACTCCGCCGAGCAGGGCCAGCTGTGTCGTCATCGCGGCGAGCAGGTGCGGGAGATCCATCGATGGGGAGATCACCGCCCGCCAGACACCGGAGTGCGGAAGCGACCCGACCAGTAGGAACGCCCGCTTCGTCGGGAACCCCCACCCCGCCGGGGCGTCGGGCAGTTCGAGCCAGTCGAACTGGGTTTCCTCCCCGGGCGGATGATCGATGACCGCGTTTGGGCGCTTTGTCACATGAGCGCAGCTCCCGCAGAACGGTCGTAGATCCCGCTCCCGGATCTGCCGGGTCAGGGTCGGATACGACCCCGTGAACCCGAGTGCGACAAGCTCGTCCAGCAACGTCATCGCCCACAGATGCGGGTCCTCGCCGAGCCTGGCTTTCACGTAGTCGGCGTACGGGTCGAACGAGTCTGTCAATGGCCACTAGGAACTGCCCGTGGGCGGCCAGCAGAAATGCCCGCTGGTGGCCACGGGAACTGCCCGGTCATGGTCAACAGATCTGCCCACCAGGGGGTTGGTGGCGTTGGCCATGCGGGGTTGTGGTGGGTTAGTTCATCGCAGTGACTCCTTTCCCAGCGAGGGCTTGGGTGAGCCGGATGGACTCGCCCGTCGTTTGGCAGACGTGGGCGTGGTGCAGGAGCCGGTCGACGGTCGCTGTCGCGAGGGTTTTAGGCATGAGTTGGTCGAATCCGGCGGGGTGCAGGTTCGAGGAGACCGCGATGGAGCGTTTTTCGTACGCGGCGTCAACGAGACGATAGAGCCCTTCGGCGGCGTCTGCACCGACTTCGAGGAGACCTATGTCATCAACGACGATGAGATCGGCGCGAAGGATGCGGGCGACGACACGGTGAACGGAGTCATCTGAGCGGTGCGCGCGTACCAGCGCGCCGAGGTCCTCGAGCCGGAACCAGGCGACCCGCATCCCGGCCTCCACGGCGTGCTGGCCGAGGGCCTCGAGGAAGAACGTCTTTCCCGTCCCGGAGGGCCCGCAGACCACGACGTTTTCCTTCCGGCCGATCCATTCCAGGGTCCGCAGTGCCTGCTGCGTCGGCGCCGGGATCGAGGAAGCAGCCGGGTCCCAGGTATCGAACGTCTTCCCGGTCGGGAACCCCGCGGCTTTGCGCCTGGTGACGAGCATGGACCGGGACCGGCCGGCGACTTCCTCGACGAAGAGGGCCTTGATGACCTCGACGGGTTCCCACCGCTGTGACTTGGCGGTCGCGATGAGTTCCGGTGCCAACGCGCGGGCGTAGGGCATTTTCAGTTGCCGCATTAACGCCTCAAGGTCCGCCGGCAGGGCGGGAGCGGGGGCCTGGGTGACACTCATGCGCTTTCCTCCAGATCATCGGCGGCGGCGACCTCGACGATGTGGACCACGGGTGTGATGGTCTGCCCGATCGAGGCCCACCCGGCGGTGCCTTGCGCCAGCGAGGTCTTCTCGTCCGCTGTTCGGGACCCGGTCCGGGCGCCGCCCGCGGCCAGGATCGATGCCAGGTCTCCCGTCGCGAAGCGGCTATAGGTGGCCGCTTCACCCAAGGCCTGATCGACCTCGGCGGTGCCGCTGATCTTGGCCAGCGCGACGGCTTCGGCCATCTTTTGGTTCATCCGTGCGGTGCCGGCTGCGGCGGCTTCCAGCAGCCAGGCGTGGGCTCCGGCGCCGATGCCCAGGAACTCGGCCTCCGCGGCGCTGCGCGCCTTGATCGTGTACTCACCTGGGACCTTCTGGTGATGATCAGGGAAATGGGTGTCATCGATCGCGGGGCTTCCCGGCCTGGCCCGGGGGTGCCGGGCGACTTCGAGGGGACCATTGGTGCCGACGTGGACGACGACGACCTGCTCGTCCGTACCGATTCCGTGGCTGCGCACGAACACCCGGGCGCCCAAAAGGTGCGCGGGAACCGAGTACTGGCCGTTCTCGAAGGTGACCATCGGGGTGTTCTCCGGAACGGCCCGCGACAGCCCGAACGCCACCGTATGCGCGGTGTCCGGAACCCGATGCAACCGGGGCGCCTCCTCCACCAGCATGAGTGCTGGCTTCCGGCGGGTCACCCGGTGCTCCCGGGTGTTGACCTCGTCCATGAACGCCTCGCACGCCGCCTCCAGCTCGGTGAACGAGGCGTACTCGGCCCGCAGGTTCGTGTCCTTGGGCACGAGGTCGGCCTTCGCCAGCTTCACCGCGGCCTCCACCCCGCCCTTGGACGCCGGATCCGCCGGCTGGCAAGTCAGCACCGTGACACCGTAATGGCGGGCAAAGTCCACGGTCTGCTGGTTGCGCACCGGCACCCCCGCGACGTGGGACACCGTCACGGTCTTCTCGTTATCGGTCAGCACATACGTCGGGGCGCCCTCGATTCTCCGGAACGTGCGATCCAGTGCCGCGAACACGCTCGGCGCCGTCCGGTCCCGCAACGCGATCACGACCCGGAACCTCGACCACGCCAACCAGGCCACGAACAACACCGTCTTGCGACCCTCGATGACCGGTCCGTCGCCGAAGTCATACTGCAACCACATGCCAGGCTCCGTCACCCACGGCCGGTGCACTCGGACATGACCAAGCCGGTACGCGGCGCGGACCTGCGCGACCGCCCGCCGTGTCGACCGGTCCGATCCCTCATAGCCCAGCGCGATGAGCTTCTCGTGCGCTTTATCGGCGCGGATCCGTCCCCTGGACGCCTCGACCCATTCCTCGATCTTGGGCATAAATGGGTCCGTCACCCGGCCCCGGTAGGCAGGTTCGGCGATCGGCTTCCCCGCGTCGCGGGCAGCAACATGCCGGGCAACAGTGTGGTGCGAGCAGCCGGTGAGCTCGGCTGCAGCGCGCAACGACCCGGTCAGATCGTAGGCAGCAAGAATTTCCATGATTTCTCCGTCAAACTTCATAACAGGGCCTCTTCCCGGGCGACTTTGGTGCGTCTTAGACACCGCAATCAAACCCCGGGAAGAGGCTCCCGCCGCATAAGCGGTCGGGGTTCCAAACAAGAAGTGGGCAGATCTCATGGCCACCAACGGGCAGTGCTCCTGGCCGTCAGTGGGCACTTCCGTGGCCGCCTATGGGCAGTTTTTCATGGCCGCTAACACGAGTCCGGGGTCGCCCGCTGGCGGACGCCGGGTGCCCGTTTCCCGGACAGATACGCCCGGATCGTCTTGCGGTCATGGTGGGTGCGGCGGGCGATCTCGCTGATCGTCATGCCCTGCCGTTTGAGCGCGTGGATGTCCACGTCGTCCTCCTCTGAAAGCATGAGAAGAGGGCCTCCCTCGAGCTGGTGAGTGGTCAGAGACCACCAGCATCGAGGGAGGCCCGCCTCATGCAGCGGAGCGACCCGGAGTGAGGAACTTCAACAAGCAGAACTGGGGAATTTCAGTGAGCACCGTCAGAGCCTAGACGCAGGCACCGGTCCCCCCTCCCCTTGGATGAGACCAGAGGAAGAGTCACTATTGGCAAGAACCAGAGCGGTTCAGTTCAGGCGAATCAACATTTATAAGGAGCACGCAAGGCGTGCTCGTTGTATCTGGGCAGAATAAAAGCGGCAGGCACCCCCGTTCAGGGCGCCTGCCGCTCTCTCAGTCTATGGAGACGACATCCACATCGATCAGTATTAGCCGTTGACCCGCACGAAGGACGAACCGGCCAGGTCCGACAGTGGGTGCTTGATGGTGAGGTTCGCACCGTTCATGCCGCTGCTGATGACTTCGCCGTTGCCGACGTAGATGCCGATGTGGCCGGGGCGGATGACCAGGTCACCGGGGGCTGGCGTGGAGACGACAGTGCCGTACTGGTAGAACTGCGTCGGTCCCAGATCTCCTACGTCCTTGCCGATTGAACGCAGGGCCTGTTCGACGAGGATCGTGCAGTCCTGGATGGAGCCTAGCTGGCTGTAGGCCGAGGCGACCAGAGCTGCACCGACACCACCTGCTGCGGCGTCACTGACGGGCCCCGACTGCTGGATAGGGGCAATAGCAGACGAAGTCAAGGAGTAACCGGACTGAGCTGCTACGGGAGCAACGGCTGCTGCAGGGGCCGGGGCTGCCGGGATGATGTAGGAGACTTCGGTTGTCGGTGCTGCGGCGGGGCTCACGGCGGCCGGTGCCCACGTCAATGCAGCTGAAGCGCCCGTGAGGGTGATCTGCTGGCCCGGGTAGAGGACCGAGGCATAGGACAGACCGTTCTGCGCCAGGAGTGTGTTCAGGTTGACGTCATACAGGGCAGCGATACCGCCGAGGGTGTCACCTGCAACGACGGTGTGAACACCGGCTGCTGCAGCGGCGGGCGCCTGGATAGCGGTGCCGGCTGCTTCCTGGGTGTAGGTGCCAGCCTGGGCGGGAACTCCTACTGCGAGGACGATGCCGCCGGTCGCAGCAGCGATGATGGCCGGCTTGCCCAGCGCAACAGCGCCGGTCTTCGCGGAGAAGGACAGTCCTTCAAGGGCGATTGAGTGGTTGACGGTGGCGCGGTGGCGCGCAGAAATGACACGTGACATGCGTTGGTTGCCTCTCCCATGCCTGCGGGGTGAGCTGTCGGGTTCGGATGGGAGTTCACCCGGCCGCTTCAGTCCTAGGGACGGAAATGAAAGCGACTTAACCCCAAGGGCCACTGGTTGTGGCCCGTACATCTTGGGTCCCCCGTTCCTGCCATACGGATATGAGCGGACGTATCCCAGGCAGCGGCAGGACTCGGCATTCTGCTCGGGAGTGTTCCAGCTGGTGCTAAGAACACTGGATGAGAATACCCCCCGCTGGTATCAAATGTCACGCGGAGGTAACGAAGCGTGGGGTATGTCGGAGACGACACGCCGCACTGGGTAGGACAGTGCGTGGAAGCAGATTCGCCGTGGCCTGCGACACCTAGGGCGTTCCGGTGACCCGGTCATCCGGGGGCGCAAGGCGGTTCTTCCGAACGGAACAGGGGATGATTAACACGTGGAGAAGATCTCACTTCGCCCCTTGTTTAGATACCCCTGTGGGGTATATATTTTTACTGTTGAAAGGAACGACGTGATCACCGAAATTGAGGCTTCTGTTGAGTGGGGATACACCGCTGATAAGGACGCCTACCTCCGCAGGCTCAAGCGCATTGAGGGCCAGGTGCGCGGCATTGCCCGCATGGTCGATGAGGACAAGTACTGCATTGACATCCTCACCCAGGTCGCGGCCATCAATAAGGCCCTTCACGCGGTGAGCATCGGTCTGCTCGAAGAGCACATCGCGCACTGTGTCGTCGGAGCGGCCCATGAATCAACCGCGTCAGGGGATTCCGTCGCCGTCAACGCAAAGGTCAAGGAAGCGACCGACGCGATCAGCCGACTGCTTCGCTAATAGTCGATCACCAGGCTCGTGAGCAGCACTACAGCTTGTAGATCATAAAGTTCGTCTCACATCATGCTTCGTCCAGAGAGAGAAGATCCCATGCAAACGACCATCAACATCACCGGCATGACCTGCGGCCACTGCGTTTCGTCGGTCATGGAGGAACTCTCTGACGTGCCCGGGGTCGAAGAAGTCGATGTGCAGCTCAACGTGGGTGGGGTCTCTACAGCAGCAGTCACAGCCGACGTGGAACCTGAGCCGGGTGCGCTGCGAAAAGCCGTCGAGACCGCCGGGTACACCGTCGTCGGCACCTGAGTCCTCAACCACCACCGCCGATACGCAGAGTGGATGCCCCTATCGGTTAATTCGTAGGGCACCGGCTATTTCCGCTGTGTCAGCACCATAGCTCCGAGGAGCGCACCCACACGGGTCGGGTTATCGTCTCGCGCTCACCAGGAAACTTCACAGGATTACGGCTGGCGCAGCACTCATCAGCATCATCGCGCGACGTCATTCGCGGCAGCAGTTCACCAGCGCGATTAACCAGAGTCAGGGCAAGGAACTAGACGCATGAGTACCGACACGGGCGTGGGCACAACCGCCGGGCAAGTCATTGATCTCGATATTGAGGGCATGACCTGCGCATCCTGCGTAGGCCGGGTGGAACGTAAGCTCGGCAAGATTCAGGGCGTCCAGGCGTCAGTGAATCTTCCTCTCGAAACCGCAACCGTGGCGATGCCCGAGGGTGTGAGCGTCTCGCAGATCATCGATACCGTCAACGCCATCGGTTACAAAGCAACTTTGCGCAGCACCGGACAGTTAACTGCACCCGGAGCTACAGGCACCTCACCTGCCCCCGCCGCCGGGCATATCGATGTAACCGACGATGCGGGCGAGTCCGGCGACCGGACTGGTTCGGACGCGAAGGGACGCACGGCATCGGCATTGGGCGGGTTCGCCGAATCGAGGGAGACCGTCGACGCCGCGACCTCACGGGATAAGGCCAAAGCCTCAGCAGCGGAGCGGAAGTCCGCGTCCCTCAAGCGGCGACTCATCATCGCCGCGGTCTTCACCATCCCGGTGACGATCATCTCCATGTTGCCAGCAGCTCAGTTCCCACACTGGGGGTGGGCCGCGCTCATCCTTTCGTTGCCGGTTGTAACGTGGGCGGCCTGGCCGTTCCACCGGGCGGCTGCAATTAACGCCCGGCACCTCTCCTCCACCATGGACACCTTGGTGTCCATCGGTATCGCTGCAGCGTTCCTCTACTCCACCTGGCAGCTCATCGCTGATCCGATGCTCACCGCGCACACGGGCATGGGCATGGGCGCTCACAGCCTCTACTTCGAAGTGGCAGCCGTCGTCACGACCTTCCTGCTACTAGGCCGATTCCTCGAAGCCAACGCAAAGCAACGCGCCGGAAACGCACTGAAAGCCTTGCTGAACCTTGGCGCGAAGGAAGCGACCCTACTGCGCGACGGTGCGGAAGTGAAAGTTCCCACAGTATCTCTGATCCCAGGAGATGTGTTCGTCGTACGGCCAGGCGAAAAGGTAGCCACCGATGGCTTCGTCGTCGAGGGCCGCAGCGCGATCGATACCTCCCTTATCACCGGTGAATCTGTTCCCACCGAGATCGGTCCGGACGACACCGTGATCGGCGCGACGATGAACACCAGCGGACGCCTGCTGGTCAAAGCCACCAGGGTCGGCAGCGAAACAACCCTGGCGCAAATGGGACGCCTCGTCAGCGCCGCTCAAAGCGGCAAAGCGCCCATTGCCAGGCTCGCTGACCGCATCAGCGCGGTCTTCGTGCCCATCGTTCTACTTATCGCGGTGCTGACCTTTGTGCTGTGGATGGTCCTCACAGGGGACACGGCATCGGCGTTCACTGCGGCCGTTGCCGTCCTCGTGATCGCCTGCCCGTGTGCTCTGGGCCTAGCTACACCAGTCGGCCTGCTCACCGGGACCGGCCGGGGCGCGCAGCTGGGCATCCTTATCAAGGGACCCCAGGTTCTTGAGGACACGCGCACAGTGGATACGATCGTGCTCGACAAGACCGGAACGGTCACCACCGGCAACCTTTCCGTCACCGCCATCACCACCCTGGGATCGTTAAGTGAGGACGAGGTTCTGGCCGTCGCCGGAGCTGTGGAAGCAGCCAGCGAGCACCCGATCGCTGAAGCCATCGCCGCGGCGGCAGCCCGTCAGGGCCAACTAGACAGTGTTGCGAACTTCACCAGCGCTGCAGGTGGAGGTGTGACCGGCGCCGTCACCGGCCGCACTGTCGTGGCGGGCACCGCGACTTGGCTAGCTGAGAACAACATCACGATCACCGCCGATCACCGCGCTTCCCTGACCTCCCTGCAGCAAAAGGGAGCGACCGTGATCTGGGTCGCGGTCAACGGGACGCCCGAAGGACTGATCAGCCTCTTCGACACCGTCAAGGCCGGTTCAGTATCAGCCATCACCCGCTTCAAGGAGCTGGGCTTGACGCCTATGCTGCTCACGGGCGACAACCGTGCCGTGGCCGAAAAGGTTGCCGCCGAGGTAGGCATCGCCGCCGAGCATGTCATGGCCGAGGTGCTGCCTCACCAGAAAGTCGAGGCAGTAAAAAAGTTGCAGGACGCCGGAGCGACGGTGGCCATGGCAGGGGACGGCGTCAATGACGCAGCCGCCCTCGCACAGGCTGACCTGGGCATCGCGATGGGCTCCGGCACCGACGTGGCAATCGAGGCAGCTGACCTGACGGTCATGGGAAGCAGCCTGGAACAAGTCGCCCAGGCCATCGAGCTATCCCGCAAGACCCTGTCGACGATCAAGACCAACCTGTTCTGGGCGTTCTTCTACAATGCCGTTGGCATCCCTATCGCCGCCCTGGGCCTGCTCAACCCCATGCTGGCCGGCGCAGCCATGGCCGCCAGTTCTGTACTCGTCGTCGCAAACTCCCTACGCTTGCGCGCCTTTGGCGCCACTCACCACACCACGAGCAACACCACCCATGACACTGCGACAGACGCCGGGCCAAGCACCGCACCAGGTACCAGGGAGAGCACCGGTAGCGTCGAGTGATCGAGGCGCTGACTCGTCTCTCAGCGATGGTACGGACGGAAATCGGTGTGCTGCTAGTAAGTGCGCTGGGCGTATTTTGACTCGTCGTCGCCTTCCAACGCAGCTTCACCCTACTGGGTGACCCGGGGCCTCGCGGCGAAGTCAGTGGGTGCCGCCCATCTGCTGCTACCGCTGATCGGAAGGTGGGCGCTGACCCACGAGCTCCGGTTCGGGTCTCGGGCGCAAGCGATGGCTTACATCCTTGAACGTGAGAGCGGCTTACCTACCGATGACCTGCCGCGCTCGGCTGCCGGCCAGGTCGATCATAAGGCTACCGACGAACACTTCCACCAGGTCAAGGCCGCCGTGGAACAAACATCGGATGATTGGCGCACCCGGTACCGGCTCTCCCGCACCTATGACACGGCAGGAGACCGCAAGCGCGCCCGACAAGTACTCCCCCACGGCTGGAACACGTCACCACATCGATGCCCAGCAAGCCTTCTAGCTCCAACAGTCCTGTATCGGGTTAGGTATCAGCAGACAGTGCGGCCTCGAGGTCGCCGCCCCTTTATCGGTAACGGCAAAAGCGCCTAGCGGACGACGCTACCGGCGCAGGAAAAGATATACTATTCATTCAATTCCTCGCCCGCTTATGATACTTGGATCACTCACGGAGGGTCTGTCTCAGTAACGGTGTTTCTGAGACAGACCCTCCGCACACAGGAGCTGTTGCTCTACTTGGGTGCTCCCCGCACCCGATGGCGGCCCACTGGCGTCGTGCACCGTGGCGCAGGCTGCGCGGATCTCCAGTACGGTGCTGACCATCGAGGCTCGAACGATTCTAAGTTCCGCGATCAGCCGCTGCTTTGCACCTTCCTCATACCCTCCGTCCATCACCACGAGGACATCTGCGTTGCTCTTCACACAATCTTCAACGGGATGAACCACAGTACCGTTCCACAGTATTCGCTTCTTGAGGGTGAGTAGAAAGGTGGTAGCGGTTGTCGTGTTTACGGTGAGCAGGCACTGGTTACTAAGCCGTCCTTGAAGTGGCAGGAACGGTCGATGGAAAGGATTGCTGATGGAGTGGATTTTCGCGGTGCTGGGCATCATCGTCATAGGGGTGGGACTCAGAGACGTCTTCCACACGCTGTTGCACCCGAGCGGTGAGGGGGAATTGACGAAGTGGTGCATGCGGACAAGCTGGCAGGTATCGAAGCGGATGGGTTCCAAAGCCGTAGCTGTGGCTGGCCCCTTGGGCATCGTGATCGTCATTTTGTTGTGGACAGTGTTGCAGGTGCTGGGGTGGACTCTAATTTACTACCCGCACATCCCACAGGGATTCGTCTATGCTGACGGCGTTGACCCTTCTCGGTATCCCGATTTCATCGAAGCGATTTACGTTTCGATGGTTGCGCTTTCGACGCTTGGCTTTGGTGATGTCATTGCGGTCGATCCGTGGATACGGGCATTCTCTCCCGTGGAGGCACTGGCGGGCTTCGCCCTACTGACAGCGGCGGTGTCATGGTTCATGCAGCTCTATCCCGCTCTTGCGCGCCGACGTGCCATAGGGATCCACCTGACCATCCTCCGAGGCGCAAACTATGTTCAGGACTTCAGCCAGTTCAGTCCTGATACGGCCAGTCGTGTATTGGAGAACGTCACGAACGACCTCGTTCAGGTCAGGGTAGACCTTACACAGACGGGCGAGTCCTACTACTTCCGCGAATCAACCGCCACAACATCGCTTGCTGCGTCACTTTCCTACGCAGTTGCACTCAGCGAACAAGCGCAGGCACACCCCGATGCCGGAGTGCGGGCGTCCGGTGTAGCCCTCCAGAAGGCCCTGCAGGACCTGAGTAACCTGATGGCCGAGACTTTTGGGCTTACGGGGTCATCGGTCGAAGATAAGTTCCGGTCCTATGCCTCAGACCACGGGTACGACTACGAGTCGTGATGGACATGGTGATAGCCTCCAACCTCAAAGCAGAGCAGCCTGCGCCTCCGCCAGCGGAAGCACAAATTGCCCTGCTGCACACCCTCTGATCACTGTGTGAGTTGACACAGGGATCTCGGGCTGCGGGCCAGAAGGCACTCCCGAACGGTATCGCACCGCACGAACACTGGAACCACTGGCCGCAGACAATCAATCAGGTATCGCACAGCCACTGGACGGCTAACGGGGATCCAACGCAGCCGATCTCCGCAGCAGCTCACTCGGGTGGATATCAAGTTTCTTTGGTCTTGGTGGAGGCTGCAAGCTTGCTCTGGACACAAGCGAAGGGTTCTCTCCTGGCGTTCATTTCTGTCTGCGTAGTGGGGGTATCAGCGGGCGAGTGGGCCTTGTAACCATGGCCATAAAAGACCGGCGGACAGTCCGAGGGCAAGGACAGCCATGCCAGCAATCGCGGCGGTGGAAGCCGCCCCCCCTCGGGTGGAGGAGGCTCGGGCGGAGGAGGCTTGATCGGACGCTGCGCGGGTCTTGGGTGTTGCGGGACTGCGTGCAAAAGCCGGGGCGATCCAGCGAAGATAGTAGAAGAGGCTAACCACGGTGTTCAGGGCGGCCAGAACGACAAGCCAGGGGAGCCCTCCGTCCCATCCTGCCGTGAATGTCGTTAGTTTCCCCACGAAAACGGCAGTAGGAGGGGTTCCGACCAGGCTCAGGAGACTAATCAGCAACGCGCCGGCAAGCCATGGCGCTGTGCGGATCAGTCCCCGGTAGTCCTCCACCTCGTATCTGCCGGTGGCTGCGATGACGGCGAAAGCTCCCACGTTCGACACAGCGTAGGCAGCCAGATAGAACAACAATGACGGTAGTGCCAGTGTGCTGTGACCGGCGACGGCAACCGGTACTAGAAGGTAGCCGGCCTGACTGACGGTCGACCAGCCGAGGAGCCGGCGTACATCCGTCTGGAAGTAGGCCGCGAAGTTCCCGAGTGTCATGCTCGCCACAGACAGGAGCCCGATCAACAACGGCCAGTCCACGGTGTCCGGAATGGAGCTCAGAAGCCGGTACGCTGCGATGATTGCTCCTACCTTGGGAACCGTGGTGAGGAACGTAGCAGCAGTAATTCCTGCTCCCTGGGCGGCGTCCGGTATCCAGAAATGACCCGGAACAGCCCCAGCTTTGAAAGCCAATCCGGCTAGGACCCCGACCAGGCCGACGGCGGTAGCCGCAGCAGGAGCTCCGGTAAGTTCGGTGTTCAACGCGTCATAGGTGCTCCCGCCCGCCAACGCATATAGGACAGCAACTCCCAGCATCAGGGCGATGCCGAAGAAAGCGCCGAGCAGGTAGGTTTTGAGAGCTGCTTCCGCCGCGTGCGGTGAGCGGCCCATTCCGATTAGGGCGTAAAGCGGAATGCTGGCCAGCAGGTACCCCACAGCGAGGACCAGCAGGTCACTCGTTCCGGACATGACCATCGCACCGAGCGCTGAGAGCAGTATCAGCGAGTAGGTTTCGCTCTCCCGCGATGTCCCCGTAAGTTCTTTTCCACCCAAGGCAATCACTAGAAGTGTCGCTACACAGATGATCGCCCGAGCAACACCTGTTGCCGTATCCACTGCGAACGTCCCCGCGAACACCGTTTCGGGTTTGCCCAGTGTTCCCGCCACCGCGAAACCTGCACCCACGGTCACTGCCAGAGCTGCAATCAGTCTGCTGATCCACTGCTTGTTCCGGGGTGAGAAGGAGCCAGCCAGCAGAGCAGTGACAGCACCGGTGAGGACGACGATTTCCGGCGCTAGGACGGAAAAGTCCATGTCCATACTCATGCCGTCCATAGGGTTATCGTCCAACCAGGACGACGACTGCGGCGGAGGCAGGTTCGATCAGGTCAAGGAGTACCCGTGGAGCGACACCGATCAGTATCGACAAGCACAACAGTGTACCGATGGACAGTAACTCGGTTGTACGCAGGTCGGAGACCTGAGCGGACTGTCCTCGCACCTCTCCGGTAAGGAGACGCTGAACGGCCAGAAGGAACAACGCAGCGGTGATCAGGATCCCGGGGAGGGCTACGGCTACCCACGGAACAGTACCGATAGATCCCGCGAAGATCTGGAACTCGGCGATAAAACCGCTGAATCCGGGCAGCCCGAGGGACGCAAAGGCTCCAACGGCAAACAGGAGTGCGAACCTCGGTGCCGGACGGGCCAGCCCCCCGTAGGAGTCCATGTCGTAGGTGCCAGCCCGGTCCTTGAGCACACCCGCGAGAAGGAACAGTGCAGCGGTGATCAGACCGTGACTGACCATCTGGGTGAGAGCCCCGGTCACGGCGACTTCCCGCGCTGCCGCGTCACTTCCTCCTGCCACCCCAGCTGCACCGACAGCAAGCACGACGTAGCCCATATGGTTGACCGAGGTGTAGGCGATCATCCGTTTCAAGTCGGTCTGGGCCAGCGCGACCAGCGCCCCGTACAGCACCGAGATGACGCCGACGACGATGATCACCCATGCCCAGTCTCGCCATGCGGCTGGGAGCATTGGCATTGCGATGCGCACGAACCCGTAGGTGCCCATTTTCAGGAGGATCCCGGCAAGGACCGCAGACCCGATCGCCGGTGCGTCCGTATGTGCAGGCGGCAGCCACGTGTGAAAGGGAAAGGTGGGGGTCTTGATGGCCAGCCCCAGGAGGACTGCGCCGAGGATCACTGCTCCTGCTACGGGACTTTCATTCAATGGAGCCAATCGGGCGAGCTCGACCATGTCGAAGGTCCGCGGCTCGGAGTACAGATACAGCCCGATGAAACCCAGCAGCAGGGCCAATGACCCCAGGAACGTGTACAGGAAGAATTTCAACGCAGACCGGGCCGCGTTGCCGTGACCCCACCCTGCGATGACGAAGTACATTCCCACAATCGACAAATCGAAAAACAGAAAGAACAAAATAAGGTCCTGTGCCGCGAAGACACCCAGGCATGAGGTCTGCAGGAATAGGAACAGGGCCGCCTGTGCGCGGGGACGGTTCTGTTCCCTCAACGCGTAAATAGAACAAGCAAGGAACACAACGACAGTCAATGCCAGCAACGGTAAGGACAGGCCATCGGCGCCGATGTGATAGCTGCTGCCCACCGACGGAATCCACGTGACCTGCTCCTCGAACGCCAACCCACCATCCGGAGGCTGCTCGTATGCCGCCCACATACCAGCTACAAGAGCGGTATCAGCGGCGGCGACCACCACCCAGACCCATCGGGCTGCCCTGTCCTTGATCCCGGGAAACACAGCCAGTACGAGGGCGGCAGCAAGGGGCAGGAAAATGACGAGACTGAGCACGGTCACCTCACAAGGAGTAGGACGACGAGTGCCGCTGCGAGAACTACAGCGGCCTGGGCATAGTAGTGGTGAACCTGGCCTGTTTGTGGGCGACGGGCCAGCGCACCGAGCCTGCGTGCGCCCCGGCCGGTGGCCTCTACCGCTGCATCAACGCCCTTGGCGTCTGCCCGTGCTCCTGTAGCGGCCAGGGACAGTCCACCGCGGGATATGGCACCAACAGTGCCATCAATGCGTTCGTCATCGAAACGTGCTGCACCGCGGGCGGTACCGGCGACATATGCTGCGCCGGACCACACACCACGATCCACCACCCGATCATCGAAACGAGCCAGGGCGCCGGCGAGGGCCAGCACAGGACGAACGGTAAGCGCGTGTGCCGCCCGCTCGAGGCCAAGCCACCCTGCTGCCCACGAGGGCTCTCTCACGCCGAAGCGGGCGATCAGGGCGAGAACAACGATGGCCAGGACCGCCGAAAGCGCCAGTTCCCACCACTGCGCGGTAGGCGAGTCCTGGTCACCGAGGGCAATGCGCAGGACCTTACCGACCGGGGGTAGAGCGAGCACGCCGAGCGTCGCGGCACCCCCGGCGAGGATGATTAAAGGAACCCGTTCCCACACCCCGATGTGCCGGGTGCCGTGTTCCTCGGTGTCATAACCGGAAGCGGTCGTTGTAACGGGCCGGCGCCACACGATGATCAGGGCCTTACCTGCATAGGCTGCCGACAGCAGGGATGCGGCCAAACCCACCATGTAAAGGGCAGGGGATTCCTCTAGGGCTGCTGCAAGAACCTCGTCCTTGGTCGCCCACAGCGAGAGTGGAGCAACCCCTGCAAGGCTTAGCGTCCCAACAGTGAAAGCTACCCCGATCAGCGGCCACTGTCGTCCCGCCCCCCGCAGAGCCGCGAGTTTCTTGGTCCCCAACGCGGACAGCCAAGCCCCGGCGACAAGGAACAGCAGGGCTTTCGTCGCGGCATGAGATATCAGGTGTGCGGTCCCCCCCGCTGTCGCGCCGAGCCCGGCGCCGAGCACCACGAAGCCGAGCTGCGCAGCCGTCGACGCGGCCAACAGCTGCTTGAGGTCCTTCTGCGCCACAGCGACCGCCCCCAGTGCCATGGCCGTCAGGGCCCCGACCCAGGCAGCTGTACTCGCGGCCCATCCTGTGACTTCCAGCAGTGGCGCCAAGCGCAGCAGCAAATACCCACCCATCGCCACCATCGCCGCCGAGTGCAGGAGCGCGCTGACCGGGCTCGGCCCTTCCATGGCGCGGGAGAGCCAGAAGCTAAACGGTAATTGCGCGGCCTTACCCAATGCCGCCACGAGAATCCCAGCCGCGATGATGTGCCGCCACCCCTCCGGGGCGCTGGCCAGGTCCGTCAGGGACAGGCCAGTGCCTGCAGCCAGGGCCGCACCGGCAGCAGCATACAAACCCAGGTCAGCGCCGCGGGTGGTCAGGAAAGCGGTCAGACCGGCCGAAACCCGGTCACTGTCCTGCCACTGAAACCCGATCAGGGCATAAGACATTGCGCCCATCAGTTCCCAGGAGAACAACAGGGCCGGCAGCGTTGTCGCCGTGACAGTCACAATCACGGACGCAACGAAGATGAGCATCAAACCGTTGAACCTTGCCCGCGGCGCCACCTCAGGTGTGATGTCTTTCGCTGCAGCAAACACCAGTACCAGCAGAGCAACCACCGCAACCGAGGGAAGAACGACCGCCGAGAGGGAGTCCACGGCCAAGCCGAAACCGGCACCCTGAATGAAAGGCACAGTTATCCCGGGGCGAACCACAGCAACGACAGCAGTGAGCACGGTGACAACCACAGCGACACCCAGCGATACGGGAACCGCAGCCCTGGACAGGCGGTTTCCGCCCAGACACAGTACTGTTCCGGCGACCGCAGGCAGCCCGATTACGATCCAGAGGAGCGCGCTCATCCGGACAGGTCCGTTGCAGTGTCGGTCATATCCGATTCCCGTGAACGGTGAAGCAAGGTAGCGACAGCGAAGCCCATCGCCATTTCCACGGTCATCGCGGCGATTACCACCAGTAACAGCACCTGCCCATCTGGGGCAGGTGCGAGGAACCACCACAAACCCGCAACCGCGAGGATGACCCCGTTAAGCATCAGTTCCAGGCCCATCATCACCATCACGACGACTTGTTGGGATAACGCACCGTACAACCCCACACAGAACAGGGCCGCAGACACAACCAACACCGCATCAAGTGTCATAACTGGCCGTCCTTTTGCTCAGGCCCGCGTGGCGGCGAGATGCGCAAGTCATCACCAAAACGGTCGTACCGCCCCCGTGGACTGGCCAGCACCAAGGCGGCGACGAGCGTGGCGAACAGCACCGGGCTCACCGTGAGCATCACCAGCATCTTCGAACCCATGATGGCCTCCCCAAGGGACTGGGTCAGATCCGTCGCCGGTACCCCCCGCCGTGCTGGCCAGGGCACCAACAAGGCACCACCAGCCAGGACAACGAACGCCCCACCCGCCAAAACCATCGAGCCGCGCTTGCTATGAACCATGCTCATCGGCATCAAGGCCGGATTCATTCCCATGAACATGATCATAAAAATTGCCATGATGGCCATCTCCATCACCATCATTAGGATTGTGATCACGCCGATGTACTCGAGATCGAACAACAGCAACATCACCCCGACCGAGACGAAAGACAAAGCCAGGGCGTACGTGGCCCGCGCCATGGAATCCACCCGGAACACTGCAACACCCGCAGCGACCGCGACAACAGCCAGGAACCAAAAGAACCCCCCGAGAACGACACTCACCGCCCCACCACCACCAGACTGACGAAAAGAACCTGGAGGAGCACCACGGGCAGGAAGACCATCCAGGCCGCTTCAACCAACCGGTCCGGTCGTACGACAGCAAACACCCGACGTGCCCCGACGAACACAAGCAGCACGACCAACGTCTTCATCAACGTCCACACCCACGGCGGAGCAAAAGGCCCAGACCCGCCACCCAAGAACAACGCCACAGCCAACCCGGCACCGGCACTTAGTAGCGCATACCGCCCAGCCAGCAGCAGTAACCGGTCAACCCCGGACAGCTCCACCAACACTCCTCCGCCGATGTCCCGGCCCAATGCCGAGCTGAAAGGGCCCCACACCGAAAAGGCAATCACCCCTGCGCAGAAAACCAGGAATGCCACCGGCATCCACACCACAAACCACAGCCCCTCCTGGGCCGTCACGATGTCTCCTACGCGCAAGCTACCCGCAGCAACCACGGGCGCCGTTAAGGCAAACATCAAGGGCAACTCATAGGACAGGGCCTGCCCGAGGAACCGGTACCCGCCCACGAGGGAAAACGCACTATTGGCCCCCCAACCCGCCATCCACACCAGTGCCCACACCATCACGTCCATGGCGTTGAACCACACCACGCCCACCGAAAGGTCAGCTACCACCCATGACCCAAGCGGAACCACTGCTACCTTCAACAACGCCACGACCAGCAGACCCGATACCCCAACACGCCACAACAACGAATCCGCGGCCACGACAGACCGACGCCTCTGACGCAACAACCGAGCCACTTCCCACACCGGGCTAGCCACACCAGAACGAACAGGCCGACGCTCCAGGCGAGCAACAAACACCCCATCAAGCGCCGCCGCGAAAAAAGCCACACACCCGAGGAGTACAGCTGCTACAACCGGTCCCAGCAGGCCTACCTGCACAACCCCGTCAGGCATCCACTCCTCCCACCCTTGCAGCGACAACAGTGTCCAAGCCCAAAGATGCGATGATCAGGCGAGCAGCAAACAGGTCAAGGCCAACGATCATGCCCGGCACCTGCTGCAGGCGTGCACTCTCCTCGTGTGCGGTGTGCCACAGGGCAGGTTTCCCGAAGGGAGTGTCAGCCTCGAGCACCCAACGAGCACGGCCGACCAGGACATCCAAGCGTTCCAGAATTTCCGGTAAGTCCTTGAAGGACCACCGGAATGTCTTTGAACGGCTGATCCCCCGCCCCAAAGCGTTCAACTCTGACACGGCATCCTCTAAAGGCATCCCTCCCAACAGCCCATCACGGACACGGGAGCACCTTAAGGCAAACCGATCCCACCCCATCAACGCCAACAGGCTTACCACCTGATCGCAGTAACGCACGGACAATAGACGAGCTCTATCTCCCCCTGCTTCCGGCAAGCTGCCCGACCTTTCCCCCACACCCGGAGCGTTGACCGTCGGTGAACCAGTCATCAGATCCACCGACGCTTCCGTGATGACATCGCCCTGTAAAGCACAACGAACCACAAGCCCAGCAGGCCAATAACGCAGCACAGGACCCAACGAAACATGTAACACATCAAGATCAAGACCATCACGGTCCGCCCCCGCCTCAGCTAAACCAATACCACCAGGCATCGGCATGTCCATCTGGCTGTGGTCCATCCCGCTGTGGTCCACCTCACCGTCGTCGGCGCCGGGCGCCGTCTCCCCGTGGGCCATCTGGGCATGGTCCATCCCGCCATCATCGGCACCAGGGTTGGCCGAATTATCGGAACTGGACGATTGTGCGGCTACCGCGGGGGAAACTTTGGCCGCAGTACGGGTGAACGCCTCCTTCTGTTGGGCTGAACAGTTGACGAGCGCTTTCCTTGCTTGGTCAAGTACGTCAACCACCTCAGTTGGGTCATGAACCTTCACTCGAACTCGCGGCCCGGGAAATTGATCCCACACCCGGTCCAGCACTTCGCTCAAGTCGTCTGAGGGAGTACCGCAGGTCAACAAAATGTCCGAGTCGGCGGGCGAGCTCGATTCAATCCAGCCCCGTCGAAGAAGCTCACGCTCCGTAAAGATTCGGGTGTGACTCCATCCGGGAACTTCGACGAGGAGTACGTGAGGTCGTCGTGCAGCCGTCTCGGACAAAGCCTTTGTCAGGTCCACCGGAGGGCTCCTTCTCGCCAAGCCCATACGACTCCTGCCATCAGGACACCCAGAAAAATGAACATCTCGGCCACAGCTTCGAATCCGGAGGCCATGACGATGACAGCCCAGGGATACATGAACAGCATTTCGACGTCGAAGGCGAGGAAGAGCATGGTCAGCGGGTAATACCGAGCGTGGTATCGAGACAGTGCGTGTTCGCTGGGTGTCCAACCTGACAGGAACGGCGCGCTTTCGATCGGAACAGCGGAAACAGCAGTAGATCGAGATGTGACGTACAGCCCACCAACAACGGCTAAAGCAACCAGAAGCATGACGATCACGTTGAGATAGGCAGACACATTGACCTCCTAGGGGCAAGTTTCGAGAACCACCGTCGCACTCGTTTCAACCGTCATACGTCGGTAGGTCATCTGCAAACCGACAGCCTTTCGCTGCGCAGAAAGTGAAGCGTTGGTCAGGTTCCGACGGGGCCGGGGCGCCAGACGGCCACCGGCAGATCACGCAACTCAGGACGCTACCCCTCGGGACGCTACCCGTCACTCCTTCGTTCGTACGCAAACGTGGGGAGAAAACGAGATTACCCCATGGGGGTATAATTCGTCAGTGTGTACGTTATAAGTCAGACGTAGACAATGAAACTGAGAGTAGAGCTTGCCTGACAACGGACCGAGGAAGGGGCCAATGAATCACCTGCTCCTTCCTCAGAGTCCACGACTTGCCGGGTCCCGCCTCGCAATCGGATGGGCGCTGCGCTTGCTGGCCCTCCTGGCCGGGGTTCTAGCCATGCACCTCTGGGTGGGACCGGGGCCCGCCACTCTTAGCGTCCCCGCTTACACCACCGCCTCACCTGCCTCCGCTGTCTCACCCGTGTCATCGGTGGTACCTGCTGCACTGACCAACTCACTAGCTAGTCACCTCGACGGACCCCACACGGGCTCCAGTGCAGGTGTAGGTGTAGGTGCGGATGGTCAGGTGCTGGCGGCGGCCAGCACGGCAACCGACCACGGTTCATTTGACAGCTCTTCATGCGCCAGTATCTGCCCTAACAGCCATGTCATGATGGCCGCGATATGCATGGCCGCGCTTTTGGCGGTCGGCGCTGCTGGCCTCTACTGGTTGCGCTCTTCTCTTATTTCCCGATGGACCTTACTACGGGGCCCTCCTGTACTCACCGCCCTACCGACCTTCAGACCCCGAACAGTCTCCTTGGTTCAGCTGTCCATCAGTCGGACATAAAACGGGTGATCCCCGCGATCTCCCGCCGTCCTGCCCCGCTACATTGCGGGATCAGAATGACGACTGAAACAGCACTTCCCCCGAACCATACGTGTCTCACGTTTTAAGGACTGATCTTTCATGAAGCACCGTTTTGCGACCCTGACTGCCCTCTCCGCCGTCGCTGTCCTCACCTTGTCCGCTTGTGGTTCCTCCTCCGGCGGCGACACGGAGGGAATCGACATGGGTACGGAAAGCCCCGCCGCGGCCGTCCCAAGCTCCTCGGCTTCCGCAGAGTCGAGCATGGAGGCGACCTCAAGCGCTTCTGCCGAGGCCATGGCCGAACACAACGATGCCGATGTGATGTTCGCTCAGATGATGCTGCCGCACCACCGGCAGGCTGTCGAGATGAGCGACATGCTCCTGGACAAGGAGAACATCGACCCGGCAGTGACGGACCTCGCTACACAAATCAAGGAAGCCCAAGACCCGGAAATCGAAGAGCTGACCGGCTGGCTTGAGGCATGGGGCGAGCCGATGGAAATGACCGAAGAAGGCATGGAAAGCATGCAGAGTATGGAAGGCATGGACTCCGAGATGGGTTCGATGGACGGCATGATGAGCGACGAGGACATGACGTCCCTTGACGCTGCCGAGGGAACCGAAGCCGAAACCATGTTCCTGGAGTCCATGACCGCCCACCACCGTGGCGCCATTGAAATGGCGCAAACCGAAATCGAGGACGGCATGTTCCCCGACGCCGTGGAGATGGCCGAAACCATCGTCGAGACCCAGCAGGCCGAAATCGACGAGATGTCGACTCTCCTCGAGCAGAAGTAACACCCCCTAACCCAGGGTGCGGGGACCCGCTCCCGACACCCTGGGTTTGCCGGTGGCTCCTCGTGGGTTCCTTGGCAGCTCCTTGCCTACCACCTTCGGTGTCGCACCCTGCATCTGCTGGCATAGCCAACATGCGCGAACCTCACCCGTCCAGCACGGGTGCTAGTCAGCTTCTCATCCCTGCCTGTACCGCTGCCCCGGATTCCGCTGCTTCCCCCACTGCTCTTCACATGGGCCTACCCATCCAGGTGATTGGAAGCACCGGATCCGTTGCAGCGTTGGCCGCAGTTACTGATCGGAAGAACACCCCGTGCCTTTCCTTGCCTCATCCCTCACCTCTTCCCGCACCCGTGTCCTTACCCCGGGAAGGATCAGCCTGTCCCTGGCTCTGCTGCTCACCACGGTCTCGTGCGCAGCCCAGCCAGCTTCGGAATCCGCTGGATCCTCCACGCCCGCCCCGGCGTACCCAACTCACGTACACGGTCTGGTCGTAAAGCCAGGCACACAAGAGGTGCTGATTGCCTCCCACGAAGGGCTCTTCGAAGTGCACGGCGCGGACGTGCAGTCTGTTGGCGCGAACATCGACCTGATGGGCTTCACCATCACCGGCGGGGGTAAATACCTTGCCTCCGGCCATCCCGGTTCCGGCGTGGATCTGCCGAACCCGGTAGGACTGATTCGCTCCTCCGACGGACAGATCTGGGAACAGGTAGCTCTGGGAGGTGAGTCGGATTTCCACACGCTGACCGCCGTCAAGGATGGCATCATCGGGTTCGACGGCGCATTGAAGGTCAGCCCGGACGGCGGCCAATGGACGGATACCACCACCCAGATCAGCCCGTACAACCTTGCCGGCAACCCTGCCAGCGAGGTCGCCATCGCAACGACCGAGGACGGGATCTACCGCTCCCTCGATGCGGGACGGACCTGGACGAAGGACGCAGGCGCACCTATCGTCCTTGTCGCCGCGGTCACCTCTGAATCCACCATCATTGGTGTCCTTCCTACCGGTGAGGTCATGAAAAGCTCCGATGAAGGCCTCACCTGGGCTGAGATGGGGAAAGTCTCCGGGCAACCTTCAGCTGTGGCAGCGGCCGAAACACCTGAGGGTATGGATATCTGGGTGACGACGGAGAACGGGCTCGAGCAATCCACCGACGGCGGGCAGACCTTCGCCACCACCGTTCCGGCTACCACATGAGCAAGGAAAACATGTCTAGGTCACGGCATCAGGACAACGGTCGTATCGGGGCGGTTCAAACCGTAGCCGCCCCGTGGAATGCTTCGGCGAGGCTCCGGTGATGGGGTTGCGTGGAGGTTCACAACCGTGACGATCGGAGAGTTCTTCGCTGATACCGTCCAGTCAGGTGCTCTTCTGGCGGCGATCCCGCTGGCCATGGTCGCCGGCATCGTCTCGTTCCTCTCACCGTGCATCCTTCCCCTCGTTCCCGGGTACTTGGGATACGTCTCCGGCCTTACCGAGCCCGGGCGTCCGGACAACCGACGACGGGTCCTGACCGGGGTAGGCCTGTTCATCCTCGGCTTTGCCCTCGTTTTCACCCTCTACGGGGCCGCGTTCGGCGTCATGGGTTCATGGCTTCTGCGCTGGCAGGACCCCCTCATCAGGGTGTTGGGTGTGTTCGTCATCATCATGGGGCTCGTCCTCGTCGGACGCCTGTCCTTCTTCCAGCAGAACCTGAAACTCAACTGGCGACCACGCACCGGCATCGCCGGCGCACCTGTGTTGGGCATCGTATTCGGGCTGGGGTGGACCCCCTGCATGGGCCCCACCCTCAGCGCCGTCCTAGCACTGAGTACCACCACCGGAACCGCATGGCGGGGCGCGATCCTTGGCTTTGTTTACTGCCTCGGATTAGGCATTCCCTTTCTGCTCGTCGCCCTCGGAGTGCAATGGGTGAGCACCACCCTTGCGTTCGTCCGCCGGCACATCCGCGCCTTCAACCTCATTGGCGGTTTCCTGCTCATCCTCGTCGGCGTCCTCATGGTCAGCGGCATCTGGATGCTCTGGATCTACCAGCTGCAAAACCTCGCAGGCACCTTCCTCACCCCCGTCTAAAGCCCACTTCATACAGCGGACTCCGCGTGTCCCCCACCGCCCCGTCGGCACGACATTTTCTAGGAAAGGACGAGACGTGAAAGATCCCCTTATAAAAGCGCATCTATCAGACACAAGGCCGCCCGCACCGGCCTCACCGAAACCAGCCCGACGGGAACCGGCCCGACAGGTAGCCGCGGGTTCTCGCCGATGGGGCAGGATGCTGGCCGTAGCAGCGGTCCTGGCCTCGATTGTTCTCACCGGGTGTGCCGCTGAGGATCCCCTTGCCGCGCAGGCCCGTGCCGGTGACAACAAGAACTACATCGCAGGGGACGGTTCCGTCGCCGAATATGCTCCCGAGGCCCGGGGTGAACCGGTCGATGTCCAAGGCACCCTTTTCGATGGCAGCACCGTCAATTCCACCGACTGGGCCGGGGACGTGGTGGTCCTCAACGTCTGGTACGCCGCCTGCGCACCCTGCCGCGCTGAAGCACCAACCCTGGCAGCCCTGAGCACACGCTTCACCCCCGACGGAGTGCGGTTCTACGGCATCAATGTCCGCGACGAGAAACCGACCGCCGACGCTTTCGAGCGGACCTTCGGTATCACCTACCCCAGCTTCGAGGACCGCGACGGCAAGCTACTGCTCAGCCTTACCCAGTACGTGCCCCCGCAGGCTGTACCGACAACCCTCGTCCTGGACCGGGACGGCCGTGTCGCAGCGCGGATCCTCGGCCTCGCCGAAGAAAGCACCCTGCGCACCCTCATCACCGACGCTCTCGCCCAACCCTCACCGGACCAGCCCGCCCAGGGTCAGCCTGTACCCGACCAGCCCTCACCCAGCCAAGTGGAAGCCACCGAGCCTCCCACTGCGGGCACTCCCACTGATTCCAGGAAACCCGGGGATTCTGGGGATCCGGGTGGAGGGATAGGCGATGGCGTCTAAGGCCGGGACCGAAACGACCCTTCCTACGCTCGGTCCCCTGGGGATGCTGCGGTGGGTATGGCGGCAACTGACCAGCATGCGCACCGCCCTGCAGCTGCTCCTGCTGCTCGCCGTCGCCGCCGTCCCCGGATCGTTGTTCCCGCAGCGCCCCGCGAACCCCGCCGTCGTCACCCAATACCTTAAGGACAATCCTGACACCGGGCCATGGCTGGACCGCTTCCAGCTCTTCGATGTGTTCTCCTCGGTCTGGTTCTCGGCCATCTACCTACTGCTCTTCACCTCCCTCGTCGGATGCGTCATCCCGCGCACCCGCGCCCACCTCAAGTCACTCAAAGCCCCACCACCGCGAACCCCCCGGAACCTGTCCCGCCTCCCCCAGCACGGGTACCTCACCCTGCACAGCAACCCGTCCGAGAAAACGTCGGAGGCGCCCACACCGGGTGACGCGATCGCGGATGCGGCCCTCCTGCTCAAGAAATCCGGGTACCGGGTGAACACCCGTGACATGGACACCAGTCAGCCCTCTGTTGGTGCCGAGCGCGGTTTTACCAAGGAAGCAGGAAATCTCCTGTTTCACACCGCGCTCATCGGTGTCCTGGTGTCCGTCGCGGTCGGCGGCATGTTCGGCTACCGGGGCCAGAAACTGATCGTCGAAGGGGAGGGATTCACCAACTCCCTTATCGGCTACGACTCCTTCGCACCAGGAACCAACTTCGATGAGAACTCCCTGACCCCGTTCGCCCTGACCCTCAAAGACTTCGACGTGGTCTTCAACCGCGACGAACCCGCCACCTACGGCCAGCCCCTGGACTTCACCGCCGCCATGACAGTGCAGGAGAACCCGGCAGCAGCCCCGGTTGACCAGACCCTGAAGGTCAACTCCCCTATCGGCATCGGTGGAGCGAACATCTACCTGGTCGGCAACGGGTACGCGCCCCTCATTACGGTCCGTGACGGCGAGGGGAACATCGCCTTCTCAGGTCCCGTCCCGTCACAGCCAACAGACACCGCCTACACCTCGACGGTCGTGATCAAAGCCCCCGATGCCCAGCCCGAGCAACTGGGGTTCGTGGGCTTCTTCCTGCCCACCGCCGTCGTGGACAGCACCGGGCTTGCCTTCGGATCCGACCCGGACCCGTTCAACCCCCAACTGAACCTGAACTCCTACTACGGAGACCTGGGCTTGGACGACGGCACCCCGGTCTCCGTGTACCAGCTCGACACCACCGACCTGACCCAGCTCAATGGGCGGGACAACCCCGCCGGCGGTATCGTCCTGGGCGCCGAACAAACCTACGACTTGCCCGACGGCAAGGGATCCATCACCTTCGACGGACTCAAACGCTTCATCGCCCTGGACATCACCTATGACCCCGGGAAGATCGGCGCCCTGGTCTTCTCCACGCTGGCCCTCACCGGGCTGATCCTCTCCCTCGTCACCGCCCGCAGAAGGGCCTGGATCACAGCACACACGAACCCTGATGGGACCACCGAGCTCGAATACGGTTTCCTCGCCCGCGGCGAAGACCACGGGCTCAAAGCCGAAGCCGCCAAGATCCGTGCCCGGCTCATCAGCCGCTGGCCGGCCGCAGCTTCGCTACCAGCCACAGCACACCCCACCGGAAAGGCCCACCATGTCCCCTAACTCAGCCTCCGATTCAACCCCTGACGACCCGGGCGCCCGTTACCGGCGTCTTCACCGCCAACTGCGGTTCGGGCAGATCCTCATGATCCTCGGCGCACTCCTCGCCCTCATCCACATGATCGCCCACCTGGCACCACCGGAACAGCAGCCCGGTCTGGCACTGGACATCGCCGTGGGATACCCCGCAGCAGCCCTGATATTCGTCATCGGAGCCACCCTCGCAGGCCAAAAGAAAAACCCTTAGCACCACAGCCAGCTATCCGGCACTGCTTAGACCCTCGCACGACACGTCACCGGCTCCCCCGGCCATCAGCCCTTTCCTCCGCCCATCCACGCCCCTCCACTCAAGCTCCCTCCCGTACAACCTCCCAACATTGGATCGCCCATGAAGGTCATAGAGCCTGATTCGTACTTCCCCTCCCCCACTATCAGCGCCCTATCTCTTGGCCCGGTAACCATCAACTTCTACGCTCTGTGCATCCTGGCCGGCATCATCGTCGCGGTGTGGCTCACCGGACGCCGCCTCGACGCCCGCGGAGGCCAACCCGGCCAGGTGCTAGACGTCGTCACATGGGCTGTTCCCTTCGGCATCATCGGCGGCAGGCTCTACCACGTCATCACCGACTACCAGCTCTACTTCGGGCCCGGAAAGAACCCACTGGACGCCCTCAAGATCTGGGAGGGCGGACTCGGTATCTGGGGGGCAATTGCGCTCGGGGCACTCGGTGCGTACATCGGCTGCCGCCGGAACAACGTAAACTTCCTCGCATTCGCCGACTCCGCAGCACCGGCAATCCTCATTGCCCAAGCCTTGGGCCGGTGGGGCAACTGGTTCAACAACGAGCTCTACGGAGACCCCTCCACCGCACCCTGGGCCCTGCAAATTCACACCATAGACCCGGCCACCAATCGGGCCAAACTCGGAGCGGACGGCGCCCCGGTCGTCCTCGGATACTTCGAACCGACCTTTTTGTATGAGTCACTGTGGTGCCTGGCTGCAGCAACACTGATCCTCATCCTGGACAAGAAAACCACCCTCGGCGCCGGTTCTGTGCTGGCACTGTACGTCGCCCTGTACACCGCAGGCAGGTTCTTCTTCGAACTCATGCGCTCCGACTACGCCAACCTCATCCTCGGACTGCGCATCAACACCTGGGTCTCTGCGATCCTTTTCCTCGCCGCAACCACCCTCTTCCTCCGGCGCAAAAATCGGCCCCGATCCACCACGCACCGCACGGAACTCAAAAATTCACCACAAGACGCCCGAGCATTGTCGCCACAGCAGACCGACACTACCGGTCCTCACGGCCGCTGACACCTCATCAACCGACAGGACTCACCTCATGCAACACCCGCACGAGCCAAGGGCCAACATCCCCCCATCCGGCCCTCCGACTGCCCGGCCTTCCGAAAACACTTCCACTAGCGAAAGCGCCTCTCCCCCGGTGGCTACCCCGGAAACCATCCTTACCGCGGACGGGCTGCTACCAACAGATGAGCCGGTCCTCTGGAAAGAACGCCTGTACCCAAACTTCGGTGTGTGGGTGATCGTTGTCGGCTTGGCTTTCGCACCGGCGGTCATCTTCGCCCCGATCGACATGACCATCGGGGTCGTGGCATCGGTGATCACCCTGATCATTCTCGTGATCATGATGATCACATCGACCCCCACGATCCTGGTTACCCGCACCGTGCTACAGGTGGGCCGCGCCCGGATCGACCGGACGTATGTCGGCACAGCCGAGGCCTTCATCAAAGATGAAGCCACCACGCAACGTGGCACAGCCCTGCACGGATTGACCTACCTGTGTATCAGGGGATGGATTGACGCCGTCGTGAAAGTCGAAATCACCGACCAGGAAGACCCGGCACCGTACTGGCTCGTTTCCTCCAGGCACCCCGACCAACTTGCCAATCTACTCACCAGCCGTACACCCCAAAAGTAAAACCCGTGGGAAACGTCTCAACCGAGCGGGAAGGTAAACAGGACATGGCATCAAACAAGAACAAATCAGCTCGCACACGAGGGGCGCAGCAGCGCCACGCGGCTGTACAACAGGCAGAAGCCGAACGACAGAAACGACGAAAGCAACAACGCAGGGCACTCATCCTTGGCGTAATTCTTCTAACCCTTGCCGCCGCCACCGCCCTGACAACTTTCCTCTTCGTCACCTGACGCTCAATGAAATGAGCAGCCCGAGAAACTGGGCTGCTGCGACGATTTCGATCACCGGAGGTGGTATAGATGCGAGTCGTGCGTGTGAATAGCTGTCACGTCGGTGTACCTATAAGTCACGACAAAGACGACGGTAAAAGTATCAGTGGTGATCGGCTTGTCCGTATCGGCGGCGTTTGGTCTAGCTGTCCGAGGCATCCCTTCAGCATCCCGATGTGGGCGGCGGGGCCGTGGGTACGGGTGGGAATTGACGGGGCCTTGCAGTGGTAGTTCCCCCTGCGCCTTTACGTGACGGGGTTCGACAGGGGTCGTGGAGCGGGGGCGGGTAAACTACTCTGATGCCGGCTGATACGAAGAAACTCTCTCTGGTTGGATCTGTCTCCCTTGGTACGGGGGTGATGATCGGGGCAGGTATTTTTGCCTTGGTGGGCCAGGTCTCTGAGATCGCTGGACGATGGATGCCTGCTGCGTTTTTGGCCGGTGCTATCGTCATCGGCTTCAGCGCCTACTCCTACGTGCGGTACTCCAGCACCCACCATTCCTCGGGTGGAATCGCGATGCTCCTCAAGAGTGCCTACGGACCGGGAGTCGTTGCTGGTTCTTTTTCGCTGTTCATGTACGTGTCCATGGTCGTCGCCGAAAGCCTTTTGGCGAGAACCTTCGGAACGTATGCCCTGCGCCCCTTCGGGCTGCAGGGATCAGTTGTCCTTGTTCCTGTTCTGGGAGTACTCGCCATCGTCGCCGCGGCTCTGGTCAACTTGTTCGGCAACCGGCTCGTCGAACGATCAGCCACCGTCACAGCAGCCTTGAAGATTTTCGGTATAGCTGCTCTTGCCATCGCCGGAATCATTGCCGCGGGCTGGTCGTCCTTGGTGAACAGCCTCCAAGGACAGGGAGGCGATAGCGGCCCCGATGGGCAAGGGCTCCTGGGATTCCTCGCTGGGACCACACTGTGCATCCTCGCGTATAAAGGTTTCACCACAATCACCAACCAGGGTGATGACGTTCGTGAGCCCAACAAGAACATTGGGCGGTCGATCACCATATCAATTCTGTTGTGCGCGGTCCTGTATTTCCTGCTGACAGTCGCCGTAGCAGGAAGCCTCAGCGTTTCGGAGATCATCGAATCCCGCGATTACGCTCTCGCCGCAGCAGCGGAACCCCTATTCGGTGTATGGGGAACAAACCTAACCATCGCCTTAGCAATCGTGGCAACCCTGTCGGGTCTGCTGGCGAGCATCTATTCTGTCTCGCGACTCTACGACATGCTCAGCGGTATGGGCCAGGCACCAAAACTCCCTAGCGGCATAAAACACCAGTCCCTTGTCATCACAGCCGGTCTCGCGATCATCATCACCATTTTCTTCGATCTGAGCCAAATCGCGTCGATGGGAGCACTGCTATACCTAACGATGGATATTGCGATCCACTGGGGCATCATTCGACACCTCAAGGAGGAGGTCAGCGCCAAGCGGTGGGTCCCGGGCATGGCGATCGCTCTAGACGTCATAGTGATCCTCGCCTTCGTCATCAGCAAACTGCGCAGCGACCCCCTTACCCTGGTCGTCTCAGTAAGCCTCGGCGGAGTAATTTTCCTCACACAGTGGATCACCGTAAAACACCGGAAACCACAAGATTCATAGCCAATACTTGAAAATAATCCGCCTCGCCCGACCCCTGAACCAGGGGACAGTGGATTTAGCGGTGTTTCTGGCCTGACGCGTCGCGCGTGAGTGTGGCGGGGAAAGTGCCGTCATGACGACACTGGATGTTGTGAGTCCGAAGAAAGAATCGAACGAGGATCGGTCTGCTGAGGCTGATGCTGCGGCGGAGCTCGTGCGCTTGGCCAAGGAACAGGGCCTGGCGCTGACGGCCTCCTAAAGCTGTTCACGAAGAATGTGCTCGAGACAGCCCTGAACGAGGAGCTCACCGGGCACCTCGGGCACGAGGAGCATCGCCCTGACCGTGACCGCACGTCGGGCAATGTGGCTCTTCGTAATTAAGAGTGGAGGTGAGGTTCCGGCGGTGTGAGCGGGATGGGTGCGTCGTGCTCGACATAGAGGTCGAGGCCTTCCGATGATGGAAGTTCTCACACGAACCATCTGAAAGACCTCGACGTGCTCAAAGCTACCTTCGTTCGCCCTGACCTGACCACGTTCTGCCAGCTCGACGAGCTCGGCCTCGAAGCCGTCGGGCAGCATCTCAACCCAGATCGTGCGGTGCTCGAATGTCGTGTCCTTGAACCCGATCGGTGGTGCCGTACGTGTGGTGCCGAAGGAGCACCGAAAGACACGGTGACGCGTCGGCTCGCTCATGAGCCCTTCGGTCACCGACCCACGACATTGCTGGTGCGGGTGCGCCGCTACCGGTGCGAGCACTGCAGACAGACCTGGCGGCAAGACACCTCGAAGGCCGCCGATCGGAGGGCGAAGATCTCACGCCGCGGACTGACGTGGGCGCTGTTCGCAATTGTGGTCGATCACCTCACTATGTCCCGCGTCGCAGCCGGTCTGGGAGTGTCGTGGCATACCGCGAACAGCGCGGTCCTCGCTGAAGGCAAACGCGTTCTGATTGATGCCCCGGGCCGGTTCGATGGTGTCACCGCGATCGGCGTGGACGAGCACGTCTGGCGGCATACCCGTAAGGGGGATCGGTTCGTCACGGTCATCATCGACCTGACACCGATCCGCGAGAAAACGGGGCCGGCACGACTGTTGGACATGGTCGAAGGCCGCTCCAAGTCCGTGTTCAAGCAGTGGCTCGCTGGCCGTCCGCAGGCCTGGCGGGATGGAGTGGAAGTCGTGGCGATGGACGGGTTCACCGGGTTCAAGACCGCCACTACGGAAGAGCTCCCCGACGCGGTTCCAGTGATGGATCCCTTCCATGTCGTGCGCCTAGCAGGCGACGGGTTGGATCGGTGCCGGCAACGCGTCCAACAGACCACAACCGGGCACCGTGGCCGTTCCGGTGACCCCCTCTACCGGGCCCGGCGGACCTTGCATACCGGGGCGGACCTTCTCACCGACAAGCAGCAAGCGCGCCTCCTCGCTGTCTTCGAGGGTGAGGACCACGTTGAGGTGGAGGCGACCTGGGGTATCTACCAGCGGATCGTCGCTGCGTACCGGGAACCCAATAAGAAGAAGGGGAAAGAGCTGATGAAAGCCGTGATCGACGCGGTCATCACCGGCGTGCCGGCCGCTCTGGTCGAGATCCGCAGGCTCGGCCGGACCATGAAACAACGGGCCGCCGATGTCCTCGCGTTCTTCGACCGACCCGGCACCAGCAACGGACCCACGGAGGCGATTAACGGGCGGCTCGAGCACCTGCGCGGATCAGCCCTAGGCTTCCGAAATCTCACCCACTACATCGCCCGATCACTGCTCGAATCAGGCGGCTTCAGACCCCGTCTCCACTCTTAATTACGATGAGCCGGCAATGTCCGTAATTGGACGCGCCCGAAAACTGTGTTGACGGAACCGACCTCGGACTCATTTGACATCTATAGGACCGTCCCAGGGCGGTTCACGGGGCTCCTCCCTCCAAGCTGAGGTAGCGATACACCGTCGCCCGACTCGCCCCGATGATCTTCCCGATATCCGCCGGCGCAAGCCCCTGGGCTTTGAGCTCTCGTGCCCGTTTCACCTTGGCGTGCTCGGCGGTGATTTCCCGCCGACCGGCCTTCCTCCCGTGCTCGGCCGCTATGGCCATACCTGCCCGGGTGCGCTCGGCGAGCTGGTCGCGCTCGAGCTGAGCGAACGCGGACATCACCGTCAGCATGGCTCTGCCCATCGGACCGGTCGTGCTGATTCCCTCGGTCACACTCCGGAAGTGCACACCACGCTGCTCGAGATCGTCGATGAGTGCAAGCAGGTTCCTGGTGTTGCGTCCCAACCGGTCTAGTTTCCACACCACCACCTCGTCCCCCGCCCGCAGGTGATCAAGGAGCTTGTCCAGCTCGGGCCGGCTCGCTCTTGTCCCGCTCACACCATGGTCAGTGAAGATTCGGCTGCAGCCAGCAACAGTGAGCGCTGCGTGCTGCAGATCCGCGTTCTGCTCCAGCGTGCTGACCCTGGCATACCCGATACTTCCCAACCCAACACTCCTAACGCTCATCAAAGGCGTCCTTCTACTTTGTTGAGAATAGACGACGTGAGACACATTGCTGGGACGCAACGCGGCCGAGTACTCCCCCGCCGATGCTGAGGTCGACTGACTCCCTGCCTGACCCTGCTATCGGTCTGGTCAAAGGATCCTTGGGTGGGACGCTTACTCAGTGGTGGACGAGTTCAGTGATCGAGGACTGCGAGGAGTTCCGCGAGAGTGTTCTGCTGCTCTGGGCTGAGGGCTTGAAGGAACTCGTGTTCTACAGCCACATGAACCGGAAGAACACTGTCGACGATGGTGCGGCCTGCGTCGGTGAGGTGGACCAGCTTCCCACGGCCGTCACGCTCATTCGAAGTTCGTTCGATGAGCCCCTCGGCCTCGAGCTTGTTCAAGCGTTGAGCGATCGCACTCGAGGTCACCATCGACGTCTCGACCAAGTCTTTCGGGCTCAGGGCGTAGGGGTCCCCGGAGCGGCGAAGTGTCGCCAGGACGTCGAAGGTCGGCGCATCAATTCCCTGAGCCGCGAAGTTCTCACCGAGGCGCACCTCGATCCTCCGTGCGACGCGGGAGAGCCTGCCGATCACGGCCATCGGGCTCACATCGACATCAGGGCGTTCACGGCCCCACTGCTCCAGCACCACCGCAACATGATCCTGAAGGTTTGTGTCTGTCATGGCACCACCCTAGTCAAAAGCTAAGCACGAAGATATATTTGCGTAGTGCTTAGCAAACAGTGGATGGTCCTGCTCCTCACAGCCATCGCTCCCTGCGTGTGGGGAACGACGTACCTCGTCACCTCCGAGCTCCTCCCACCTGACCGGCCATTGCTGGCCGCAGCCCTACGGTCCCTCCCGGCAGGTGCGCTGCTGGTCATCCTGGTCCGCCGGCTACCGACGGGGAGTTGGTGGTGGCGGGCCGGTGTTCTCGGGATGCTGAACATCGGGGTGTTCTTCGCACTGCTCTTCATCGCCGCATACCGGTTGCCCGGTGGCGTCGCAGCCACCATCGGGGCTGTGCAACCGCTCCTGGTCGCTGTCCTTGCCGCCGGCTGGATCGGAGAGAAACTGACGCCGGCGAAGCTCACCGCAGGGATGACCGGCCTGATCGGTGTGGCCATGCTCGTCCTCCAAGCCCAAGCCCGGCTCGATCTCGTTGGGGTCATCGCCGCCCTCAGCGGTGCGGTCGCCATGGCAAGCGGTGTAGTACTGACCAAGAAATGGGGCAGACCCGACACCCTGCTAGCCATCACGTCCTGGCAGCTCGTCGCCGGCGGACTCTTCCTCGCCCCCATCGCTTTCCTCGTCGAGGGCCCACCACCGCAGGCCCTGACCCTGCCGAACATCGCAGGATACCTCTACCTCGGTATCATCGGCACCGCCGTGGCATACACCCTCTGGTTCCGCGGGGTACACCTACTACCAGCATCAACAACAGCGATTCTAGGTCTCCTCAGCCCACTCGTGGCAACACTCGCAGGGTGGGCGCTCCTCGACCAAACTTTGACCTCCGGTCAGCTCATCGGGGCGATCATCATCCTCGGCACCCTCGTCCTGAGTACGATTCGACCACTACAGCGCATGACGCCGGGCCCATCTCCTGCCGCCCACCGCACCAATCCGAAAGCACAAAACCCACGGTGAGCGATCCTGAGCGAGACGAACCACACGCTATAGCGACTCCCGACCCCGCCAACCACCGGTCGAGAACTCCGCCACCTTAACGAAAAATCACCAGAGTGTGGCAGAACTGTCGGTTCCCGCGGTTGTTCGTACGAATACTCAGGATCATCTGCACGGCCTGGTCGACCGTTCCTGCTCGGTTACTGACAGGCTTAGCCTTGATCCACTCCCGATCTTCGGACAGGACGACAGCCAGTCGGCGTATCCGCGGTATGATTGCTGGTCGAAGGGGAGTAGCTCCGCATCCGCAAAGGATGTGAGGCCTGTCGACATACTGGCGCTATCGGCGCCCGGCATTCCACCGGTTCTTCCGGCGAGCGAGACCTTCGGCCGAACAAGACGCTTGTGCGTACTCGGCCGGAGCCCCTCGCTTTGGTCGGTGTTCGCATGCACTGAAGAGACCGGAGCATCCCGTGACATCCCTTGAGCACTCTCCTTCCCGCGACGACGTCCGCCGCTGGCGTCAGTACCTCGCCGATGAACGCGGCGAGGCCGCGACGTACCGGGACCTCGCCCGCCGGCGGAGCGGGCAGGAGCGCGAGATCCTGCTCGGGCTCGCCGACGCCGAGGGCCGGCACGAGGCACACTGGCTCGCCCTCCTCGGTAACGAGGTGGGGCGCCCGTTGCAGCCGTCGCTGCGCAACCGCATCCTCGGAGTCCTTGCACGGCGCTTCGGTTCCGTGTTCGTCCTCGCCTTGGCCCAGCGCGCCGAAAACCGCTCCCCCTACGCGACGGACCCCTCCGCCACACCGGCCATGGTCGCCGATGAGCAGATCCACGAGGAGGTGGTCCGCGCCCTGGCCACCCGTGGTCGTAACAGGCTCTCCGGGAACTTCCGAGCCGCGGTATTCGGCGCGAACGACGGCCTGGTCAGTAACCTCGCCCTGATCATGGGCATCGGCGCCACCGGTGTCTCCAACGCCTTCATCCTGGTCAGCGGACTGGCCGGACTGTTGGCCGGGGCACTGTCGATGGGCGCCGGGGAGTACGTCTCCGTGCGGTCCCAACGTGAGCTGCTCTCCGCCACCCGCCCCACCCAGATCACCCTGACCGCCGCGAAGGAACTCGACATCGCAGCCAACGAGCTGGCCCTGGTATACCGGGCACGCGGGATGACACCAGCGGCCGCCGAACACCGCGCTGCGGAGCGCCTTGGCATCTATACCTGTGACTGCGACCCCAGTTTCTCGCTCCAACCCCAAGAAGAGGACGCCGTCGACGAGCACGAGACGGTGGGCACGGGGGTGGGGGCGGCCGCGTCGAGTTTCTGCTTCTTCGCCTCCGGCGCCATCATCCCGGTCCTGCCCTATCTCGTGGGCCTCGGCGGTGTGACCGCCGTCGTCGTCGCCTGCGTCCTGGTGGGGGTGGCCCTGCTGGCCACCGGGGCCGTCGTCGCCCTGCTCTCCGGCGCCTCACCGCTGCGCCTCGCGCTGCGGCAGCTGGGGATCGGGCTCGGAGCAGCCGCGATTACCTACGTCCTCGGGCTCGTCTTCGGCGTATCAGTGGCCTGACCCCCGCAGCGGTGGGTCAGGCTCCGCACCGGAACACATGGTCGTGCACCCACGAGATCCGTTCCACTGGGAACAAGATGTTACCGGCGGCGAACAGCCCGTGCCTGAGTTCTCACAAGGGATCACTCACCCACCGATGAGGCTCCGTACTGCCGCCAGCCCTTCAGGAGTGCCTAGCCAGTGTCGTGACAGCGCTTCGGGACCGGCTGTGCGTACTACTGAGCGCAGCACGAGGATGATGATGATGGCGTCGTCGGCGTAACCGAGGATGGGGATGAAATCCGGCACCACATCAAAAGGTAATGCCAAATACGCCATGAGAAGCACCAGCCGTACTCGCACCCCTCGGGAAAGCGTCCGGTCGGCGGACAGGCGCTTAATGAGTCGGATCACGTCCGGCAGCAGTCTGAGGGCATCCCGCAACGTTGTCTGATTCGGAGTAGCCCGCCACAGGGCGATCAGGAGGACCACCCAGAGCACCAGAAGACCTGCAAGGACACCGGTCAGTACGGGCCATGTCGCATCCCACCATGCCGGCATGACAACTCCTCACTTAAACCTCGTGAATGCGCTATGTCAGTGATAAGTCTTCCGTCTGGAGAGACACGAGCCCGCCGCGCCACGTGCCCTACATTCTGTCGCTCCTGGGTGCGATGGAGGCGGTTGGACGGCCGACTGCTATAGGTGTGGATTCTTTGATCTGGTCGTGCCGTGGTCCAGCTTTGTCCAGGATCAGAGCATGGAGCTGAGGTCGGATCCGGTGGAGGGGTAGACGGCGGTCGTTGATTTGAGCTGCCGGGTGGTGAGCCGGTGTTTCATGGCGAGGCTGATGGTGTTCGCGAGTTCGGCGTAGCCGTGTCCGAAGAGGTGAGCGCCGACGATGAGGTCGGTGTCCCTGTCGACCAGGATCTTCGCAGCTCCTGCGGTTTCGCCGAGCCGGTAGTTCGAGTACCACTGGCTGGTGTCGGTGTAGCGGACGTCGATATTCAGGCCGCTGTCGTTGGCTTCGTGTTCGAGCATGCCGACCCGGACGAGTTCGGGGACAGTGAACACGGCGGTGGGGGTGGCGGCGTAGTCCGGGACGCTGGTGGCGGATTTGAGCATGTTCGAGGCTGCGACTTTCGCTTCGATGACTGCTACCGGGGTCAGGGGTAGCCCGGCGGTGTCGGCTGCGTCGCCTGCCGCGTAGACGGCCGGGTTGGTGAGGCTTTGTAGGTGGCCGGATACCTTGACGCCATGATGACCGTGATCGATCTGACCTGCTTCGAGGTTCAGTCGGGACAGTTCTGCGACTCTTCCGGCGCCGTGGACGACGAGGTCGGCCTGGAGTGTTTGCCGCGCACCGCTGGTGTCGCTGGTCCCCGGGATGTCGGTGTGGAGGGTATATCCGCTGCTGCTTTTCGTGATCGCTGTGACGCTGGTCAGGCGGCGCACCTCGACTCCGGCGTCGGAGCCGCGGTTGATGAGCAATTCGACAAGGTCCGCATCGAAGGATTTCAGTGGGCGCTCTCCTCGGTCAAGGATGATCGGGGCGCTTCCTGCCCGTGCTGCGATGTGGGCGAACTCGAAAGAGATGAACCCGCCACCGATGAACACGATCCGGGGCGGTAGTACTTCCAGGTTCAGGAATTCGCTGCTATCGATCACATGCTCATGACCGGGGAAGCCCAGGGGCCGCGGGACAGCTCCCGTGGCGATGAGGATCTTTGCCGCCTCATAGGGTGTTCCGCCGACGTCGACCTGCGTGGGTCCGGTGAAGGTTGCCACTCCATGCAGGGTTTCAACACCATGAGCCTTGAGGTCTTGCTCCATGGACTCAGGAACGGGGTCCGTGAAGCCGTGCTTGTGCTTCATCAAATCTTCCCAGTTGATGGACAGCCCTCCAGTGTCGATGCCTTTGCCGGCCATCAGGCGCGCAGCGTCGACCACTTCAGCGCCGCGGCGCAGGATCTTCTTCGGGTCACAGCCGCGCAGCGCGCAGGTGCCGCCGTACGGCAGGGCATCGACGATGCCGACCCGCCAACCTTTCGACGCAGTCTTCGTGGCGGCAGCAACTCCTGCCATCCCTGCCCCGATGACCAACGCGTCATAGATATCAGTCATGAGAAAGGTCCTCTTCTTCAGTAGTCATGGAACGTAGTGCCGGCAGTGCTCACTCAGCCGATAGCGTCTCTGATCTGTGCCATGCTCGGCGCGCCGGCGGGCCCGTCATCAGTCATGTACCGGCGGCAGGCAAGCCCTACCGGGGCGGCTGAACCACCGAACGCATCAACACCGTCAATCAGGATCGTAGGAGAGCCATGGAAGCCTGCGCGTTCAGCTTCTTCCACAGAGTCGATGAGCTGATAGCGAAGATCGATGTCCGGGCGTTCCGCAACAAGCAGCCGCAGCCGTTCCTCAGCAACGGACCAGTTCGGGCAACCATCAAAGTACTGCAGGGTGATGTTCATATGGTCACCGTAAACCTTGCAGTCAGATACAAGGTCAAGCGATAGGCTCTGATCATGTTGATCGGGGAGCTTTCCACCATCACGGGCGTTGACAGTCAGACCATCCGCTTCTACGAACGTCAAGGCTTACTACCTCAACCCCGGCGGGCCGCGAATGGTTATCGGGCGTATGACGCAACAGCTATCGGCCGTCTGCGGTTCATCCGTGCAGCCCAGAACGCCGGCCTTGCCCTGGCTGAGATCGCGCAGGTCCTCAACCTCCGGGACGCGGGCCACACTCCCTGCACACACGTGTCCCTCGTCCTCGAGCAGAAACTCGCAGAGGTACAGACACGGCTGAAGGCGCTCACCGACCTGGCCGCTGAACTCGAGGAACTCATCAAGACCAGTCACACCCTAAACCCGGCCGATTGCGGGCCGGCAGACATCTGCCAGATCATCACCCCGAAGACAGAGCCCCCACACGAATCGCCCCTCACACCAATCGCTACCGGGTCCTAGACTGGCCCATGACCTCCGCGCGTCAGAGCAGCCAATCACCAGGCACCTATTCCTGCTGCGGACGCCACCTTGCCCTGAAAAAGCTACACGCCGTGCCCGACGAAGCCGCCCACATCTGCCGACGATGCGAACTCCGGATCGCCCTCAAACATCGGTAGCGGACAAAAACGCCAAGAAAACAACGCTATTAACCGCCGTGACTCACATGGGGATCGTCAACCCTCTGGTTGGGTCCCCGGGTAGGAGTCCAGTGGTTGTGTGAGTTTCGCATCCGATAATGGGGCTCTTCTTACTTGAGGTGGGAGTGGCTGAGTCCGCCGCCGATGAGGAGCATGCGTAGGCGGTAGTTGTCTCGGTTGCGGAATCCTCGGGCGACGCGGCGGTGGAGTTCGATGAGTCCGTTCACGG
>NZ_VSLD01000009.1 GCF_008107445.1 Arthrobacter echini
CCTTGCGGGCGACCGCTACCACGTCGCGGCGGAACTCTTCAGGAAAGGCCTTTGGCATGATGAATATCCTTCCACCCGCGAGGCTGATCCTCACAGGTCAGAAGTCAACCAAACCCTCAGCAGTCCCGAACTCTTCCCACGCGCTGTTCCAGAGCCGGGTGATCGCTGCGTACTTTTTGCCCCATTTCTCGTCGAGGTCCTCTAGCGCCGCCCTCGCGGCGATGTGGTTCGGGGCGGTGTAGATCGGTTTCACATCTCGCTTGAGCGCGTCCCAGTCCTTCTTCGACGCCAAGCGGAACGTGTTGCGAATCAAATGGATGATGCATGTCTGGACCGTCGTGCGGGGCCAGACGTTGCCCACCACCTCTGGAAGGCCCTTGAGCCCGTCGCAGACGAGGAAGAACGTGTCCGTGACGCCGCGTGCGCGAACTCTTCAATGACGGCGCTTTCGAAGAAGCCGAGGAGCAGCGCGCCGCCGGGGCGAAGCGCGCGGGCGAACTCCAGGAGGGGGATCCTGATCGTGCTGGGCTCGTGGTGGATGAGTGAGTACCACGACAGAATCCCGCTCACCGTTCCTGGTGCGGCATCAAAGGTCTCGAGGCTGTTGACACTGAACGGCACACCGGGATATGCGCTGCGCGCTCTGTCGACGAATTCGGGTACCAGATCCACACCATGTGCGGCAGCTCCGCGCTCACGAAGGAAGTTCGTCCAGTGGCCTGGCCCGCAGCCCGCGTCGATTATCTGGCCATCAATAGCATCAGCCCAAGAGGAAACGAGCTGACGGTCCAAGGGGTGCACTACATCCATCGAACCGAGGATCTCGGTGTACTCGGTTGCACGACGTGAGTATGCGTTGCCGACATCATCAAGCATGCATCCGAGTCTAGGCGGGGGCTACAGCTGACATCGCCGCCATGATCCCTATTGCCACTATTAGTTTTTTTAGTTCTAGGAGGACCAGTTCATGGTGTGCGCGACCACGTCGATGAGGAGGCTGTGCACATCCACCGTTCGCTCGAGGTGAGTGTTCCCGCGTTGGTGAGGTAGGTGGGTGTGTGCAGGCGGTCCGTTGGTTCCTGCTGTCCAGGTGTGTGCGGGACAAGCAGCGGAGCGTGGGGAGCTTGTGCCGTGCACAGGTGGGCAGGAGGCGAGCCTCTCTAGCGACCAGTGATTAACCCCGATCCTTTGAGCACCACTTAGTTCTGCTGTCATTTTCAGTAGTAGTGCCCCTTAGAGTGGTGTAGCGCATGGTGGCTGGGCTCGTCGATTGAGACGTGGACGCGGTCACCGTGTGGTCCTTCGAGAAAACTCTCACATCCACTCGAAAGGCATCTTCACGATGACCGCTCCTCATATTGTTGACAGTGATGATGGAGGTGGCATCCCCAGGAGGGGGTCTGACTCGATTGTCGACGGGCGTCGTTGACTGCCTTTGCATGGGATTTGTCGATCTTCGCCCTGGGGATGCCATGCACGTGACCGGTCGAACTGCGTGACCTCATAGGAGCGCGAGCAGAAGCCCTCATCACTGTCCTGTCCGCCAGCTCGGACCGGTACGTGCCAGTCCGCACGGTTGGCATTGAAAGGCAGGGATAGAGACGGATGACAAATGACCTTATGGCACTGGATGTGTTCGGCGGCGTGGATACTCACTCGCGAACTCATCATGTGGCAGTTGTTGATGGGCTCGGTCGGGAATTGGGAGATCGCGAATTTCCTGCAACGCCTGCTGGCTATGACGCACTGCATTCGTGGTTGGTGGGCTTCGGTCAGCTCGTGCTCGTCGGGGTTGAGGGCACAGGCTCGTACGGGGCGGGCTTGATGCGTACGCTCACCAGGGCCGGAACCAAGCTCGTCGAGGTGGATCGCCCTGACCGGACGGCCCGACGAGCTCAAGGAAAGTCCGATCCATTGGACGCCTACGCGGCCGCTCGAGCTGCGGCCTCGGGCCGAGCGGCCGGCACGCCGAAGTCGCGGGACGGGATTGTCGAATCAATCCGTTGCCTGCGGCTTGCGCAACGCTCGGCCATCAAGGCTCGGACGCAGTGCATCAACCAGATCCGGGCGCTGTTGGTCAACGGGCCCATCGACCTTCGTGAGCAGATGAGACCTCTATCCACCTCGCAGATGCTCAAGCGGCTCTCTCACCTACGCCCCACCGCTGATTTCACCCGACCGGACTCAGCATGCCGGCTAGCACTGAGATCGCTGGCACGGCGCCACGGGGACCTGGATCGTGAGATCAAAGAGCTCCACCATGTGATCGCTGATCTCACTGAACAAGCCGCACCGGAGCTACTCGAACGCCCCGGCGTAGGTGTTCAGGTCGCGGCGCAATTGCTGATCACGGCAGGCGATAACCCCGACAGGCTCGGATCCGAAGCCTCTTTTGCCCACCTGGCGGGAGTTGCTCCTGTCCCCGCGTCCTCCGGGAAGCGGCAGAACCGCCATCGCCTTAACCGAGGCGGCGACCGTGCGGCGAATAACGCTCTCTACACGGTCGCTCTTGTTCGCATGCGATACCACGAGCCCACGCGCGCTTATGTCCAACGCCGCACCGCGGAGGGACTGTCGAAAAAGGACATCATTCGTTGCCTCAAACGCGCGATCGCGCGCGAGATGTTCCGGGTCCTCACAACACCATCGAAGCCAATCACACAGTCCGCACCACCGGTTCTCCTAGCAGCTTGACGTCTATAGGAGCATCCCTGCCCGCCTCCTTGGTGAAGCCCTTGCCGATTCGTCGCCGGATCTGATGCGCAGTCTGCTGCAAACGATGATCAACGCCCTCCTGTCCGCTGACGCTGACGCGGTGGTCGGCGCCGAGTGGGGCAAGCCCTCACCTGACCGGCTCGCCCAGCGCAACGGCTACCGGCACCGCGAGCTGGACACCCGGGCCGGCACGATCGATGTCGCTGTTCCGAAGCTACGCTCTGGCACCTATTTCCCGGAGTGGTTGCTCGAGCGCCGCAAACGGGCCGAGACTGCGCTGATCACCGTCGTGGCGGACTGCTACCTCGCCGGCGGCAGCACCCGCCGGATGGACAAGCTCGTCAAAACCTTGGGCATCAACTCCCTGTCGAAGTCCCAGGTCTCCAGGATGGCGGCGGAGCTCGATGAGCAGGTCGATCAGTTCCGTCACCGCCCCCTCGGGGACGCCGGCCCGTTCACATTCGTTGCCGCGGACGCACTGACGATGAAGGTCCGCGAAGGCGGGCGGGTCATCAACGCCGTCATCCTGATTGCGACTGGCGTCAACGCCGACGGGCGCCGCGAAGTCCTCGGCCTACGCGTGGCGACCTCCGAGACCGGGTCCGCGTGGAACACGTTCTTCGCGGACCTCGTCGCACGCGGTCTGACCGGGGTCCGCCTGGTCACCTCGGACGCCCACCGCGGGCTGGTCGAGGCCATCAACGCGAACCTGCCCGGAGCTTCCTGGCAGCGCTGCCGCACCCACTACGCGGCGAACCTGATGTCGGTGACCCCGAAGAGCCTGTGGCCGGCCGTCAAAGCGATGCTGCACTCGGTGTATGACCAGCCCGACGCCGCTGCCGTGCACGCCCAGTTCGACCGGCTCCTGGACTACGTCCAGGACAAGCTCCCCGCCGCCCACGAACACCTCGATGGTGCCCGTGCGGACATCCTTGCCTTCACCGGCTTCCCCGAAGGGCTCTGGCAACAGATCTGGTCCAACAACCCCAACGAACGACTCAACAGGGAGATCCGCCGTCGCACTGACAGCGTCGGGATCTTCCCCAACCGGGACGCGATCATCCGCCTCGTCGGGGCGGTCCTCGCCGAGCAAACCGACGAATGGGCCGAAGGCCGCCGCTACCTCGGCCTCGACATCCTCGCCAAGAGCCGCCTCACCCTCGTACCCGACACCGGGAACGAGGTGACCGACCAGCCCGCCCTCGAACTCAGCGCCTAACCGAAACCAAGACCAGAAGGATCACCAACCGCTACACCACCTCCAGGGACTTGACCATCTGCTGACCCGAAGTGAGGGAACCATCGGGGAACTCACCCGCCTGCTGACCGCTGCGGCGATCGCCGCCGTGGAAAGCGGAGAAGAATCAATCAACCGCCGCACGCTGAACTTGGCTGGCTATGACGGTCCCAGTGCCCGGCGCCAGAAGTTTGAACGTGATCTGAAGTGAAGCCCACGCACTGGCCCCTCCACCCCGCTCCGGTCCAGGCCGAGGCTCTCTCCTCCTGGCTGCGCCGGCTCGCTAGCGCTTACGGAATGGAAGCCTCCGAACTACTGGCGCACGGGCTGGGTCACGGAAACCTTCAGGACCAGGAGCTCGACCATAATCCGCCAGCCACTCTGTTGACGGAACTAAGCCGGCGCAGCGGTGTCAGCCGAGACCGGGTGGCCGTAATGAGCATGATCGGCTGGACACCATGGCTGTTCGACAGCATGAACCCGGATCCCGAGGCCTATCGCGCCTATGTCCACCAGTTCTCAGTGCTGCTGCCGCACAGACGACGCAAACTTCACGATCCCGCTCAGTGGCTACCTTGGCTGCCAAAGCACAGGATTCACAAGGCCTGCCGTGAATGCCTGACATCTACCGAACCCGTGGCGCTTGTCCTTTTCTGGCAGCTGCCGCTCATGCTGAGCTGTCCGAGTCATCGCCGCCGCCTCGAAACCTACGCGGGCCAGGCGCCGGAATACCGGCGGTGGACCTTTGTTGCCGCTGCTCCATCGCAGGTATCGGACTCCGTCGCACTTATGGATCAGCGCACCTGGCAGGCGATAACGACAGGATCGGTCAACCTACCCCGGCGTCGTGTCCACGCAGGCATCTGGTTTCGGCTGCTGCGGACCCTTCTGGATGAGCTTTCGGCCGTCGAAGCACAATGTGGGCGGCGACAGCTGGAGGAGATCCGCCTTCTCTGGGAGCACTGTGGATACCCGTTCCGGGCCGGACTACTCCTCTGGCGCCCGTTCGAAAGTTTACCGTGGTCGATTCAACAGCAGCTACTCGAGGCCGCCGCCCTAGCCATGGAACACATCGAAACCGGCACGCTCACCGCGTCGGGAACCCTCGCTCACCTCCTGTCGCCCGAACCTGACCGCAGGATCAACGACGGAACCCCGCCGCGTCCTTCAGGAAGGCAGCCAGCTAGGAAACAGGCCAGCGCGCCAGCTGTGCGGGCTCTGGACGACCTGTGGAAACAAGCGGTCGATGCACAAGAGGCCGCCGTTAATGCAGCCAGAGGAAACTCCGCAAGCGCCCAGCAGCTCTACAACTTCGCACTGTACGGCCGCAGGACTGAACGATCCGTGCGCAGACTCCAGGACGACTTTGTCCAGCTTCAGATACCTACCGACTTCCTGTCGGACACTAACAAGGGCTGTGCAGACGAGTACTGAAATCTGTGCAGACGCGTACTGAAAATGACAGTTTTTGTCATTTTCAGTACGCGTCTGCACAGCGAGCCGCGTGTTTTCGGGGTTGTGCAGGCGAGTGTTGAGCACTGATTTTTCCGTACTCCTCTGCACAAATGTCGTTCTCGCTTACTACTCCTCTGCACAATAGGGAGGTAGCGGGGTGAATAGGGGAATCTGTACGTATTGGTGAGTCCGGCACGTTGACCATTCCGAAGGTCACCTGTGATCGCGCCGTTGGCAACGCAGACGATCGTCGGCGGGCCTGAGGCTAATGTGGCTGCACCGTCCCACAGATCGTTCCCCTTCCTGTGACACGGGAGGGCTGTGCGGACGAGTACTGAAATTTGTGCAGACGTGTACTGAAAATGACAAACTTCCGCTAGAACTCAAGATCCTGACTGTCTCGTAAAGTCGTCTCGCTGAAATGTGTCTCAGCGGCCGTGTCCTGAGGGCTTTGTGAGGCAGACTGTTGGAATGAGGCAGCTTGGATACACCCGTGTGAGTACATCGGCCCAGGATGCGAAGCTGCAGCTCGACGCTCTCGTCGCCTCCGGGGTGCAAAAGCGCGATGTTTTCGCTGATGTCACTTCGGGTAGCAGGACCGCGGTGGAGCGGCCCGGAATGAAGAAGCTCCTCGAGTACGCCAACGAAGGGGACACCGTGGTGGTGTGGCGCGTCGACCGGTTGGGTCGGTCCCTCATGGATGTGCTGAACACGGTGAACCTGCTGCGCGAGCGGGGGGTCCTGGTCCGGTCCCTCTCGGATGGCATCGATCCGGAAACCTCGACGGGACGGCTGATGCTGAACATGATGGCCACCTTGGCGGAGTACGAGCGTGAACTCATCGTCGAGCGCGTCAATGCCGGCCTCGTTGCGGCCAGAGAGAACGGGACCCGCTTCGGCCGGCCACCATCGAACCCGAAGGTCATCGCCGCGAAGCTCGACGTCGTTACCGACGCCCGCAAGAAGGGAAAGACCGCAGCAGAAGCCGCGCACCTCGTCGGCTGGAGCCGCGCAACCCTGTACAGGCACCAGCAAACCCATGCTGGTCAAAGCCATGAGGGCTGAGCCCTTTCGACATGACCAGCAAAAATGCGAGCTCGCCACGGTGATGCTGGTACCCGTCCCGAACCCTTGCCGGTAGCTAGTTGATCGTGACTGTTACCCTGCGACCACCGGCTCCACTGACGGTGACGGTGACTGTGTCATCCGACGTGCTTCCCCCGCCGCCCCCGCCGTCATCGTCGCCACCCACGATCTTGTCGTACACCGAGATTGCCAGGTCGACGACGTCCTTGAGGCTTATCGAAGCCACCTGGCCTGGAGGCTGGTCTTCGTTGCTCGGAGGTCGTTCGTCTCCGTCTCCTACCACGGGCTTTGTTTTGAGGTTCCCCTGCACTGTGACGATTTCGCCGGTGTCGAGCACGATCCTTTGAACCATGGGTCGCATCCGGCCTCGACGGCCTGAGCCGAGGACAATTTTTGTTTCTGGGAGTTCGATTGACATGGCAATTTCCTTCGGTTGATTGCACCTGAAACCACTTTCCCCAGTAGCTCAATCTTCCGCTTCTTGGCTTGTCAAGCCAAGAACTATAGTCCAACCATCTGATTAAGATCGTGGAGAAGGGGTCGCCGCCGCTGCTGTCCTGATCATTGCCGGGACTGTGCGCATGGAAGGGCGCAGACCGATCTCGCAGCGCCGGCGGCTTGGTCCGGTCCGGTGACGTCGTGGTAGGGGAGCGGGTAGTGAGGCAGTCCAGGGCAGTAGAGGACCGGTTCTGGGAGAAGGTCGTCAAAGGCCCGGAGCCCAATGATTGCTGGGTTTGGATCGGGGCGATCGCCGACGACGGGTACGGCCGGTTCTGGGTCACCCGCGAGGGAGGTCAGCGGGCTTTGCGCCCGCAACGCTATGCCTACGAAAAGCTCACCGGGCAGACCCTGCACCCGGGCATCATCTTGTTGCACGCGTGTGATGTGCCTTTGTGTGTCCACGCCAGCACAGGGCCAGACACGCATCTGGTACCAGGGACCCAGGCGCTGAACATGCTGGACAGGTCCCGGAAAGGCCGGCACGCCAACGCTTCGACCTTCCGGTGGCGCGGCGTCGGCCGCGCCCAGTTCCGCGCCCAGTCCCTCACACTGCGCACAGCCCTCCTCGAGCACGGATGGAACGAAACGATCATCCGGCCCTTGCTCACTGGCATCGACCCCGAAGCGCCGACCCTTTTCTGACAATGCGAGGGCGCCGCAGTCATCGGCGTGTCAGGGCAGTGTTCTACGCTTCGTAGTGGAGTCCTGTCCTTGGGTGTCCGTCGTACCCGACCTACCGTCGTTGGAGCATCATGCCTGTGAGCTCGATCCCGCGCCCCGCCGAGCTGGGCCACCGCGTCCGCAGCGCCTTCCGCGCCCGGGTCTCCGGTGACCCCACCGGGGCACCTGACTGGGTCCGCGACATCGCCCTGGTAGGGGAGGGACCAGGCTTGTTCGAACCCGATGGCGTCGTCTGGCAGGTCCACGGCGGCCTTTCCACTCTGGTCGGCGGCGTCGCGGCCCTCCTCGGCCAAGGCGCACACCCCCTCGCCATGGCCGGGGTCGCACGGCACTCCTCCTACCGCAGCGACCCCTGGGCCCGCCTCGCCGGGACCGCGCGCTGGCTCACCATTACCACCTTCGGCTCCGCGGAACTCGCCGAGCGGGACTCGTCACGGGTCCGCCGCATGCACGGGCGGGTCCAAGGCACCACCGAGGACGGCCGCGCCTACTCCGCCTCCGACCCCGCACTGCTGCGCTGGGTGCACCTGGCCTTCACCGATGCCTTCCTCGGAGCCCACGAGGCCGTCGGCCACGACCTTGCCCCACGGTTCGGCCGCAACTGGGCTGATACCTACGTCGCCGACTGGTCCCGCAGCGCCCGGACCCTCGGAGCCGAAGACCTCCCGCTCAACCGCCAGGAACTCGCCGAGGCACTGCGCGCGCTTGAGCCTGACCTGGAACCCGTCCCCGCCGAGCTCCTGACGTTCCTCTCCGCACCGGACGGACTGAACCGGGCCGAGCGGATCTTCTACAGCGGCATCGCAAGCGCCGGAGCGTTGGTCATCTCTCCGTCCGTGGCTCCCCTCGCCGGGGTGCCCGGCCGCGGCGACCGCTCACTCGCAAACCGCCTCCGGTTGCAGCGCACCCGACTGCAGTTGCGGACCTTCCAGCTGGCCCTCGGACCACATAGCCCCTCCGTGGATGCGGCGCGCTACCGGCTCGGCCTCGCCGGCCCCCCGGACTGGCTCGACTAAACCTCGGTCGCTGCTACTGCCCCGACCACGCTCACTACGCGTGGCCGACGCCGATGAGTGAATGAGTATTTGAGTAAGAGGCGGTACCGATGGGTGCCGGCCCTTCATCGTTGCTGGGGTTCCCGGTCGGCGGCCGTCGTTGTCTTGCCTGTAGTGCTTCCCTGTTCTCCGCCAGGGCTCCGAGCAGGGCAATGGTCCTGCGCTTCGCTCCGGCCTGATGAGGTCCGGGCGCTCCTTCGTCGCACCCGACCCTGACGTTTTTGCTGCTGTCCTACGGATTGTGCGCCCCCGCTCCACAGCGTCAACCGGCTCCGCCGGCAGCGGGCACACCCATCCTGTCCGGCGCTCCTGCCTCGCTTATTTCCTCCCAGAAAGGGCGCACCCTTGCACCTACGGCGTTGAGCACTGCTCCGTCGGGAGCGAGCGAGCGAGCTCGCCAGCAGGCAAAAAACATGAGGGGAAGGGCAAGTACCAGCTGGCTCACCACAGGCCCTCACCCCACCTCGTGACCGAAGGAGCACCGATCATGAACGCTGACTACATCACCACCGATACCGGCGAGGCCGTGGACGCCCCGACCCTGCCGTCCTACTGGGGACCCGATAATTGGCAGACTGAGGACGACGGATACGAATGGTTCCGTTGCCTGGACGGCACACCGTGGACCGTCGTCACCCGGTGGGGGACCGAAGGGCACCCGCTCGGAAACTTGTACTCGATGATGGTCGCTACCGCCGTTCACGAGGATGAGCGCGGCACCCTCTATGGGTACGGCAGCTACGCACAGGGTCGCACCTACGCTCTGTGGTTCCGCTGCGAGGCCGCATTGCACGCGGAGATCACCGAGACGGCGTTCTTCTTCTGGAAGGACGGTCAGAGCCAGGGACCGGAAAAGCTCCCAGCGACCGCCGGAGAGCTTCCCGCCGAGTACACGGTGCCCTACCAGGCACCGGCACCGGTCAAGGACACGCCACGAGCAGACGGCGCACCCTTCTAGCTGGCAGGCCGGCACCGGTGGCCGTGTGTGCCCTGTCCCTTACACGGGTAGGGCACACGCCCCACCACCTGCCAGAACAGCCGTAGAAGAGCAGGAAACAGCACTAAGAAACATTGAATAGACGCGGTAGAAGCCTGTTTATTCAGATGAATAAAAGCTAGAATTGTTAGTAGCAGCGCAGCAGTCGACTCCCACTAGAACCCGCCACGTAACCCAAGGACTGAGAGCTATGACCGTCACCGTCTTCGAGAAGCCAACGGGATGCTTCGGATGCAAGAAGACCAAGGAACTGTTCGACGCCGCTGGCGTCGAGTTCGTGGCCGTGGACATCACCACCGATGACCAGGCCCTGACCTATATCACCGAGGAACTCGGGTACAGCCAGGCGCCGGTCGTGGTGTACGAGAAGGACGGCAGCGAAGACCACTGGTCCGGACTGAACCCGGCCAAGATCGCCCAGGTCATCGCCCTCGACACCACGCCATAGCCCACTCACTCATCTACTCATTCACTCATCGCTGGCAGCAGCGCACCCATAGAGAAGGCAGTTGAGCATCATGGCCGGAGACACCATCATCACCGTCGTCGGGAACCTCACCGCGGATCCCGAACTCCGCTTCACCCCCTCCGGGGCAGCGGTCGCGAACTTCACGATCGCCTCCACCCCGCGGACCTTCGACCGGCAGGCCAATGACTGGAAGGACGGAGACACCCTGTTCCTGCGCGCCTCGATCTGGCGTGAGGCGGCCGAGAATATCGCCGAGACCCTCACCAAGGGCACCCGCGTCGTCGCCCAGGGCCGGCTGAAGTCCCGCAGCTACGACACCAAGGAAGGCGAGAAGCGCACCGTCATGGAACTCGAGGTCGACGAGGTCGGACCGAGCCTGCGCTACGCATCCGCGAAAATCACCCGCACCCAGCGCAACAACAACGCCAGCAGCATCGGGGGAGGGAACAACCAGGGCGGGGCAGGGTCACAGAGCGGCCAGCAAGGTGGCCAGCAGCGGGATCAGGCATGGCAGGGGCAGCAGCCGGCCGATGATCCCTGGGGAGCCCCGGCGAACACCGGTGCCAACGCTGGCGGGTGGGGTAGCGGCCCCGACGCCGAACCACCGTTCTAAACGCTGCGCGTCCACGGCGCCACAGGTGGCCGCCCCAAGGAGGGTGGCCACCTGTGGGCCTCACACCAGGATCTCGTATTGCGCGAAGTGCTAGCAGAGTAGTAGTAGTATTACTCCTACTACTACTTTAGGAGTCATCAATGACCGAAGAGGCTGTTCCTACCGGACCATCAGCGGGTGTTGGTCCTGTTGACGCGGGGGCTCCGGTGAAGGAGCGGGTGTATGCCGCTGCGGAGAAGATCAGTGCCGAGCGTAATCCGACGGTGTCCAGTGTTCGGGAGGCCGCCGGGGTGAGCAATGCTGATGCGACCCGGTATTTGAGGAAGTGGCGGGAGGAGAAGGCAGCTGCGGGTTCGCGTATCGTGGCTACGCCGCAGTCTGTGTTGGAGCAGGCTGCGAGACTGGCTGGTTCTGTGTGGGCCGACGCCGTGGCCCTGGCCGCCGATCAGCACGCCGTCGTGGAAGCCCAGTGGGCCAGGGACAGCCAGGACAAGGACACTGAACTGGCTGAGCTCGTCGCGGACTTGGACAAGGTCACCACCGACCACGCCGCCGAGGTCACGGGATTGCGGGCCGAGCTCGCAGCGGCCACCGATCGAGCCGGCGCCGCAGAGTCCAGGGCAACCCAGACAGAGGAAGCCGCCGCTACCGCTCACGCCGAGATCAGCACCCTGAACAGTGACCTCGCCGCAGCCCGGGCACGCGCCGAGACCCTGCAGCACGCCCACGACGCCCTGATCCAACGCATCACCCCGGAAAACACGGCACAACAACCCCGCCAGTAACCCATAGTGTGGACGCGCAGAACCTCCACGAAGATCAGGGCCAAGGCAACCGTCAGGAGCAACCATGACCCACATCTCGAACGATCACTTCAAAGCCGCGCTGGTGTTCGTCGCGGCCGCGCGGGAGTTGAAGAACTCCGCCGGATGCTACACCGACCCGGCCCAGAGCACCGAGGCGATCCAGGAACTCCACGGCGCCCACCAGCACATCGTGCAGGCGCTTCAGCACCTGCACGCCTGGCACACCGTTGCACGCCCAGGGCAGGAGTACGAGGCCGGCGACCAGGAGAGCGTCCAGGCGGTGGAGGAGACCGCGGCTGAGCTCGCCGCCGCGGCAACAGCAGCCCAGGCCGTGGTCGGCGTCCTGCACCGGGCGCAACAGGCCAGCTCCCGAATCCGGTATATCGGGCAGTCCGGGCAGCTCGCGGAGCCGGATGGTGGGGGATGAGTAAGCGCAAACCGGCGTCGTTCACGCCGTACTTCACCCAGGCCGACGCAGACCAGGTCAGGGCAGCGTTCCTGGCTACAGGGCAGGCCGAGGGTCACCGGTCTGTGACAGACTTAATCGAAGCGGCTGTGCTGCGTGAAGTGAAGCGCTTGCAGCGCAAGCACAACCAGGGCAGGCAGTGGGACCCGGTACCACCGGGGGCGCTGCGCCCAGGCCGACGGACTCTCGCGGAAGAGAAGAACCGGGCCCAATAGATTTCCCTTGGTAGGGAAAGTAAGAACGGAAGCGGGACCCGTGTGGTGCGGGGCCCGCTTTCACTTTTAAGACATGGATCACTGTTACTTCGTGGCTTCGTTGTAGGCGATCGACGATCGACAGCGAGATGCGGCCGCGCTTACTTGGTGTGTGGCCGCTATCCGATTGCGTGGGTGGCTGGCGGTCGTTGTTGTCTTGCCTGTAGTGCTTCCCTGCTCTGCGCTGGCGCTCCGAGCAGGGCTGTGGTCCTTCGCTTCGCTGCGGTCTGTGATGGACCCGGTCGCTCCTTCGTCGCGCCCGGTTCCAGATGTTTTTGCTGCTGTCCTTCGGATTGTGCGTCCCCGCTCCACACCGTCAATCGGCTTCGCCGACAGGGGCCGGCCACAAAGCCTCTAGGCGCTCCTTCGTCGCTTATTTCCTTCGAGGTTTCTGGCAGGCCCGCACCCTTCGGGTTGACAGTGCTCCGTCGGGAACGAGCGAGCGAGCTCGCCAGCAGGCAAAAAACGCACGGGGAAGGGCCAAGTACCAGCTGGCTCACCACAGGCCCGGACCCACACCTACCAAGAAGGAACACCACCATGAACGAGAACACCCAGCACAACGCCCCGATCAGCGTATCGACGGCCGCTGACCTGCTCGCCTACGTCCCGGCCGTGCTTGGCTTCCAGCCGCGTGAATCCTTGGTGATCGTCACCATGCGCGGCAAGACAGCAGGCATGACCCTTCGGAACGATGCCCCCGCCGAGGGCGTCCGCCCGGTCGACTACGCACGGACCATCATGGGTTACCTGCTCGCGGACACCGCCGCCGACGGCGTCCTGCTGTTCGTCTACACGAACGAGGTGGCCGACGCCGCCCTCTCGGGCGAGAACAAGGACGCCAAGCCCTACATGGACTACGCCAAGGCCATCGAGACCGAACTGGAGCGGGCCGGGTGGGTCCTGCGGAACGGGTGGCTGGTCACCGACAAGGGATACACCACCTACTTCTGCGAAGAGAGCGGGTGCTGCACACTCAACCCGCTGGAGGAGGTCCATGACAGCACAGTGAACGCGGAACTGGTCTACCGCGGATACAGCACCCGCCCGAGCGTGGAAGCCATGGCCGTAGACCCGGCATTCATCGGGTCGAGGGACGCTCACGCGACGATCATCCAAGCGACGTACTGGATCAACAGGCTGGGTGCCCCGGATGATCTGGAGTTCGATCACCAGAAGATGCGCGACGCCCGCGCCGAGTGGAACGAAGCACTGGGAGAGGACGTCGACGAGACGGCCGCGTGCGAACTGGTGTCCTACCTGCACATCAAGTCCATCCGGGACCGGCTCATGGCCGATGCGATCAGCGCAGCCGACGACGAGCCGACGTTCGGGAAGATCCTGACGGGCCAGTACGAGGGTCGGCCGGACTGGTCCCGCGTGGACGCGACCGAGGACCTGCTGATCAAGGTCCTCGCGTACACGCCAGTGGAGGACCGCGCCCCGCTGTTCTGCTTCCTCGGGTGGCTGTGCTGGTACCGAGGATCGTCCTCGGTGGCCATCGCCTACTTCACGAAGGCCGTGGACGTCGACGGGCAGCACCGGCTCTCCCGCCTGCTCCGCGAAATGGTGGGCCGCAGCTACATCGCGGTACCCGCACGGAGCGAGGCCACCGCGTACCCGCAGGGTAGGCGCCACTAGCCAAGCACCCGGTCACGGGGCCAGCTAGACCATAGGCCGAGGGCCGGACACCCCCACGGGAGTCCGGCCCTCTCCCCGTTCACCGGACAGCAGGAGCACCACGGGGGAGTGCCGGCAGTTTTGGTGGGTGCGCGGGCGGCGGCCTCCGCCGCCAGCTCCCCCGGCCGCCGCCGAACACGCTGACGCGATCACGCCTACCAGCCACGAGCTGCACCTATTGGGTTGGTCCGCCAGGCGACCTCCGAGTGCAGTCTGTGCCAGCATGACTATGTCAACGTAAGCGGGACCCGCGGGGACGGTCTAAACGGTACCCACTTCGGAGTGATGACAGGTGTTTGAGGTTGGTGCTTGAGTGGGTTAGTCCTCGGGGAAGAAAACGTCCTCGATGAGTAGGTTGAAGTACTTCGCGATGCGGAAGGCCAGCGGGAGTGCTGGGTCGTATTTCCCCTTCTCGATGGCGATGATCGTTTGGCGTGAGACGTGCAGCAGTGATCCGAGGTCGGCTTGGGAGAGTCCTGCCTCGAGGCGAAGGTCTATGAGTCTGTTGCGCATCGTCAGACGTGAGAGCGCAGTTTCAGGGTGTACCTGATGTAGTAGCTGGCGAGGAGGATCGTCAGGTATCCGGTGATGAGTATCAGGGATAGGTGTTGTAGTTCGAAGACCGCGATTCCCGCCAGGAGTGCGACGGCTAGAACGAGTGCGTCAACGAAGCCTTTCGCGGCTGTGTCATTGGCTACCTGCCGCTCGAAGCTGTCGGCTTCTGCGCTGAGCGTTCGTCGTTCACGTCTCCGGCGAAGCAGGTAAGACCCCATGCCTCCGGAGAACACCACCAGCCCAGAGGCAAGTGTTGGCCAGATTCTCTGATCATCCGGGGCCGCTGCCCCCCATGCTGATGTGCCGATGAGGGCAAGGATGCCCACCCCGGCGAATATGAGGTAGTTCTTCATGTTCTTCCTCCAGGTTGGTGTAAAGGTCCCTTAACACCAGCCTAGGAAATAGGTCTCTTGATGTAAAGGTCCCATGACACCAGGGGTCGCCGGTCGCGGAGCCGTGCAGGTTCTCGAGCGCGTTGATACTCAGGTGGAGCTTCGGGGGACTCACTTCGAAGAGATCGAGTAGCTGTCTCTCGATTGGTCAGGTGGCGTGTTGGGCGCGGGTGTGGGCGAGGCGGTAGGAGTCGGTGCCGGTTTCGATGATGGTGCCGTTGAACGTCAGCCGGTCTACGATCGCGGCGCAGAGGCGTGGGTCGGTGAAGGTTTTCGTCCAGCCGGAGAAGGACTCGTTGGACGCGATCGCGATCGAGTTGTTCTCTTCTCGTTCGGTGAGGACTTGGAAGAGGAGTTCGGCGCCGCGGCGGTCGAGTTCCATGTAGCCGAGCTCATCGATCATGAGCAGGTCGACTCTTCCGTAGCGGGCGATGGTGCGGGCGAGGTTCTTCTCGTCGGCGGCTTCGACGAGTTCGTTCACCAGGCGTGTGGCCAGGGTGTATTTGACCCGGAAGCCTTTCTCCGCGGCGGCGGTACCGAGGCCGATGAGGAGGTGGCTTTTGCCGGTGCCGGAGTCCCCGATGAGACACAAGGGTTGCCCGCGGCGGACCCAGTCCCCGGTGGCCAGGGTGTTGATGGTGGCCGGGTTGATGTTCGGGTTCGCGTCGAAGTCGAAGTCCCCGAGCCACTTGTCCCGTGGGAAGCCTGCAGCTTTGACGCGTCGGACCGATGAACGCCGGTCGCGGTCGTCGCACTCGGCTAGCAGCAGTTCGGCGAGGAACCCTTGATAGGACATCTGCTCCTTCTGCGCTGTGGTCGTGGCTTCATCCACGACGGCGCGGATCGTGGGAAGGCGGAGCCTGCGGCAGGCCTGATCGATCGCTGCGGTGGCTGCTTCCGCAGTGAGCCCTCGTCGTCGTCGCAGGGTCGTGGTGATGCTGGTCGTGGTGGTCATGATGCTGATCCCTTCTGGGCTGCGTCACTGATCGTGGTTCTCATGGTGTTAGGGGTTGCGGGTTCTGTCCGGTCAGGCAGGCGTAGGAGCTGGTCATAGGCGGCAACCGACGGCAAGGGACGCCTGTCGGCGGGCAGGCCGGCGATGACAGCGGCCGGGTCAGCGAGACGGCGCTGAGTAAGACTGACAACCCGTCGCTCGGGACCACGAGCTTGTTCACCACGATGACGGCCCAAACCGGACCCACCCAGCGACTCAGATATCGACTCGTGAAGGGTTTGGTGCCGGCGGGCTTCGACGGCGACGACATCAGCGGTGACCGCTCCGACGGTCAGGGCAGCGGTGATACCCGCGATGACGTCCTCGGCTGCCATCGACCGATGCAGGAGAAGAACATCGATCAGGGCCCGGGTTCCGCCAGCATCCCCGTCGGTTTTACGCGCCGCGGCCCAGAACGCTTCGTGGGCGGAGGTGAAGACCCCGGATGCTCGCGCCTGGGCCAGTGCGGTCGACCCTGGCAGGGCGCCGGGTTTGTGGTGGAGGACCTCGAGGTAATGATCCAGGTTCACGCTCTGGCCGTGCTGGGTCACGACCCTAGGGTGCCTGGCGATCTCGGTGCGGCCTTCGAAGACCACGACCTCGGAGGCGCGGAGGAACACCCGCACCGGGCGCCCGATGACCCGGGCCGGAACGGAGTAGGAGGCCATCCGCACCCGGATCAGGCTTGAGCGGTTCACCCTCGGCGTCAGTATCAGGCCCGGTTCGAACCGTTCAGCAGTAATCGGGGCGAGCAAGGACCGCTCCACGGCGAAGTCCTGGGCCACGGTGCGAAGACGGTTACCGACCCGGCGGTCCTCGTCCTCGATGTCCCACTGCCTGATCTGGTCGTTGAGCTCGGCCAAAGAGTCGACGACGGGCATCGGGGACAGATGGGTCCGGCGGAACCGGCCCACCTCGCCCTCGACGCCGCCTTTCTCGTGAGCGCCCTTGATCCCTGGCTGGCAGTAGAAAGCGTCGAACCCGTAGTGGGACCGGAACAACACCCATCGCTGGTTCTCGGTCCGTTGCCTGCCGGTGCCGTAGATGACTTTCACGACCGCGTCGGTGAGGTTGTCGTAGCGGATGTGTCGGGTTGGAATGCCGCCGATGTCCTCGAACGCGTCGATGTGGCCTTCGAGGAACGCTTCCTGGGCTTGGGTCGGATAGACCCGGTGGATCGCTTTGCCGGAGTTCGACAGGCGGAAGGTGAACATGTGGCACTTGGTCTTCACCCCGGCCAACACCACCCAGACCTCACCGAAGTCGACTTCTGCTTCCGCGCCCGGTGCGTGTTCCTGCGGGACGAAGACCTCTGGGATCCGGCCTACCTCCGCGTCGATCTCAGGGCGACGTTTGCGGACGTAGTCACGGACCGTCGAATAGGACAACTCCTTCGCGCCGTGCTCGCCAGCGAGGCGAGCGAAGATACGCCTGGCGGTATGTCGCTGCTTACGAGGAGCCTCGAGGTCCTCCCAGAGCATCCCATCGATCGCGGTCTTGAATGCTTCCAGCCGGGGCGCTGCGCGTACCCGGGGTTTACGCTCTGGTGGTTCTGCCTGTTTCAGCGCCTGCCGGACGGTTGGTCGGCCGACACCATGACGCCTGGCCAGCTCCCTGATCGATAGGCCTTCCACGCGCGCATCACGCCGTATCCGCGCAAAAACGTCCACCCGAGACTCCATTCGAACCTCCACCTTGAGCAACCAAAGAAGCATTGCCACAACGGTGAAGGTGGGTACGGCTTAGACTGCCCGCGACACCCCCGAAAGACCGAAGTGGGTCCCGCTTAGATTGCCCTGGTGGGTACGAACAAAGCTGCCATAGTCACGTGCAGGCGGGGGAGCGCGTTCAGCGATGAGTTTGCAGTACTTTCGCCCGCACGACTGAAGCGTCGTGGTGTTACTGAAGGATCACTTCGTCGAACGTGGTGCCGGCGACGCTGACCGTCACGCGTGTGCCCCACGGGTCATTCACGGAGATGATGCGAGAGTCTCCGGTGAAGGGAAGGGACCGTGCGGAAAGCCTTGCCTGCAGGGCGTCAAGGTCGTCCTGGCCCGGCACCGTGACCGCGAGGGAACCCAGGCCGAGGCGCGCGGCACGAGGGCCGGCTCCCTGGCTGTTCCAGGTGTTCATGGCGATGTGGTGGTGGTAGCCGCCGGCGGAGGCGAACAAAGCGCCCGCATATTCGGTCTGGGTGATCTCGAAGCCGAGCGCGTCGATGTAGAACGATCGGGCGGTCGTGAGATCTCCGACCTGGAGGTGCACGTGCCCGACCGTCCCGGGAAGTGAAGGCCCCGCATCAAGGGACGCCTGGTCGAGGTGGCTCTCCAAGTAGTTGTTGGGGTCGAGATAGGCGGTGGTCATACGGATCTGACCCTCGTCATGGGTCCACTGGTCGCGGGGCCGGTCAGTGTAGAGCTCGACACCGTTCCCCTCCGGATCGGTGAAGTAGAACGCCTCGCTGACGAGGTGGTCGCTGGAGCCAACGAAACGACCCTTGGCGGCGTTGGCGGCGCGGTAGACCGTTGCGGCGAGACTCGATGGGTTGTCGAAGAGGAAGGCGGTGTGGAACAAGCCCGCCTGGTGACGGTCACCGGCCGGCAGATCCGGAGTGTGGATCAGCCGCACCAGTGGGACCTCACCTCGGCCGAGGACGCGGTGCACCTCCCGTCCGACAGCGCGGTCCTGCACCGGTTCCATCGCGAAAGCCCCGCTGTAATAGGCCGACATCGCCTCGAGGTCACCGACGCGCAGCGTCACCGCTCCCATCGAAGTGGCGGGATTGATGAAGCGCTCATCTGTCATGGTCATGGGTTACCTCCAGAAGCATTTGAGGGTTGCCGATCAAGCGGCATACGAGGAATTTGGCACCCCCGACGACGAGAGCGTCACGGGCGATGAGGCATCGCTTGTCAGCGGACGACGCCGAAGCCTCCGGTCCAGCTGATCTTCTCGCTTGCCGCGAGGGTCAGCTGCAGGAACCCGACAGCCTCGAGTTCGTGAGCGCGCTTGAGCGAGCCTGCGTCGATCGCCTCCACGCCACCGGCTGTCACGAGGGAGGCGAGGTTCTGCTTAGCCGTCTCGTCATCGCCGGCAATGAGTACCGTGGTCTCGAGCTCACCGATCTTCGTCGTGCCCAAGGTGGCTGCGAAGTTCGTGTTGAATGCCTTCAGCACGTGCGATGAGGGGAGCGCAGCGGCCAGACCGGCGGCCGCCGACGTGCCGTCGGCCACGACGAGGGAATCAAAGGTCGAGAAGTCGAGCGGGTTGGTGATGTCGACGACGATCTTCCCCGCGAGCTGGTCCCCGTGACTGGCGACGATAGCCTCGAGCGCGGGATAAGGGACGGCGAGGACGACGATGTCGCCGGTAATAGTGCCTCCCTCGGACCCGATGTGCTCGACCGAGGCGCCGCCGGCGGTCAAGACGCTTGCGATGGCGGTACCCATGTTGCCGGAACCGAAGATGGTGACCTTTGTCATGATGATGCTCCTCGTGCTGGGCCGCCCGGCATCGAAACCAGAGCGGGGATTGGTTGTTTCTACAACCAATATACCCCGTTTAGTTGTAGATGCAAGTTTTCGCTATGCTGTTGGCTGTGACTGAGACACAGTGGCTTTCCCCGGACGAGCGTGCTGCCTGGGTCCGGTTCACGGCAGTACTCGAACTGCTTCCAGCGGCTCTCGACCTCCAACTGAGCCAGGACGCCGGCATGACCCACTTCGACTACTTCACACTCGCCATGCTCTCTGAAGCCCCTGACCGCGTCCTGCGCACCAGCGCTCTCGCTGCTCGCACCAACGCAACCCTTCCCAGGCTTTCCCGCGTCCTATCCCGCCTGGAGGCGGCAGGATTCGTGGACAGGGCACCCGATGAGGACGACCGCCGGGCCACCAACGTCACCCTGACCGAAGCGGGGTGGGAGAAAGTCGTGGAGACGGCCCCCGGACACGTCGCCGCCGTCCGGCGACTCGTGATCGATAGCCTCGCTCCTGAGCAAGTCACCCAACTATCAGCAATCTCCACCGCACTGCTTCGGCAACTCGACCCCGAGGGCCGCATGCTCGCAACCGACAACGACAGCCACGAACAGCACTGACGCAGCCGAACCGCCTCGTAGCAAGAAGCCGTCACCCGATTCCCTCATGAAATGGCTCGTGTGCAGGGGAGTGGGATAGCAGCTGACCCACAGGTGGACGGCTTTGAGCTCAACCCTTCGGGCTCCACCAGCCCACAGGTGGATGACCAGCCAGCAGTTGCAGGCGAGCTCACCTTCCAATACCTAATGCCACTAATGGTCCTATTGGCCCCATGACCTCTTTTCTAGTTAGTAGGTTCACTCATTTGCGCCCACGCTGGCAGGAGGCTGTGCACGCCCAGGGACTGTAAGAAAAACGGTGTGTGAGGTTCGGCCTGATCCGGAAGGAGATGGCCGTGGAGGACTTCACGACCGAAGTATCAGAGGCGATGATCGATCCTGTGACGGGAGAGATCATTGACCAGAAGGACCTCGCTGAGCGACTGCTCACGCAGGCCAGGGAGCAGGGTGTGAGCCTGGTCGGCCCCGGTGGGCTGTTGAACCAGCTGACCAAGAATGTCCTCGAAACCGCGCTGGAAGCGGAGCTGACCGAGCACCTCGGACACGAGCACGGGCAGACGCCGATCGCGGCGAACATGCGCAACGGGACACGGGCGAAGACGGTGCTGACGGAGATCGGTCGGGTTGAGATCGAGGTGCCGCGGGACCGGGGCGGGTCGTTCGAGCCGGTGATCGTGCCCAAGCGGAAACGGCGCCTGGACGGGCTTGACGAGATCGTGCTCTCCCTGTCGGCACGTGGGCTGACCACGGGTGAGATCGCCGCGCACTTCGAGGAGGTTTACGGGGCGAGAGTCTCCAAGGACACGATCTCGAGGATCACGGAGAGGGTCGCCGGTGAACTCGCGGAGTGGTCTTCCAGGCCGCTGGATCCGCTTTATCCGGTGTTGTTCGTTGATGCGATCGTCGGTGTTGGTTCGGGATGGGCAGGTGCGGAACACCCCGTTCTACGCCTGTCTTGGGCGTCACCACGGATGGGGAACGTGACATCCTCGGGATCTGGGCTGGTGACGGCGCTGAGGGCGCCCGGTTCTGGTTGCAGGTCTTCTCCGAGCTGAAGAACCGGGGTGTCGAGGACGTGCTCATCGCGGTCTGTGACGGGCTCAAGGGCCTGCCGGAGGCGATTACGACGACGTGGCAGCGGACGGTCGTGCAGCAGTGCGTCGTGCACCTGATCCGCAACAGCTTCCGTTACGCGGGCCGGCAACACCGGGACGGGATCGTCAGGGCCCTCAAACCGGTTTATACGGCTCCGTCCGAGGCTGCGGCGAAGGACCGGTTCCAGGAGTTCACAGCTGAGTGGGGTCAGCGGTACCCGGCGATCGTGAAGCTCTGGGAGAGCTCGTGGGCGGAATTCGTACCCTTCCTCGAATACGACGTCGAGATCCGCCGGGTCATCTGCACGACGAACGCGATCGAATCCATCAACGCCCGCTACCGGCGAGCCGTCAGAGCGCGCGGACATTTCCCGAACGAGGCCGCGGCGCTGAAGTGTCTGTATCTGGTGACCCGGTCCCTTGACCCGACCGGCGGCGGCAGAGCACGCTGGGTGATCAGGTGGAAGCCGGCCCTGAACGCCTTTGCGATCACCTTCGCGAACCGGTTCGAGAGAACCAACCACTAATGAAATGCCGGACCCCACACACCGTTTATCGGACAGACCCCGGCCCGGACCGCGGCGGTCTTCTCCTCATCCAACTTCGGCTTCGGCCCCGGACGCCGTCCGGCCGCACGGGCCCGGGCCACGCCCTCGAAGGTGCGCTCACGCAGCAGATCCCGTTCCCACTCGGCCAGCATCAACAGCATGTTCAGCATCAGCCGTCCCGAGGCCGTGGAGGTGTCCAGGTCCACGTCCAACGCCTGCAAGCCGATCCCCCGATCAGCCAGGGCCTGCACGGTGCGCAACGCATCCGGCAGGGACCGGCCAACCGGTCCAGACGCATGACGACGAGGGTGTCTTCCCCATCACGCAGGATGGCCGGTCGCACTGATCCTCTACGGTCGAGACGGCGGGGATGTCACACCGTTATCGGCAACGGCATGCCCATCTCGGCCCGGTGCATCCTGGGCATCGCGCTATTGTTGGGCATCGTGACGACGCCGCCAGAGCGGACCGGGCACCCATGCGGCACCGCGCACCCCACTTTGGCGGAGTGCGCGGTGCGGTGGAGAACCACCCAGACTGAGCCTGACGAAACAGGCGGCGTCGCTCAGCGGGCGATCATCCCGTGGGGGTCGATGACGAACTTCTCCACGGAGCCCTGGTCGAACTCCGCGTAGGCCTGGGGTGCCTCGTCCAGGCTGATCACGCGCGGGTTGACCATCTCCGTCAGGTACGGCATCCGGTCCCACAGGATCGACATCATCAGCTGGCGGTTGTAGCGCATGATGGGCGCCTGGCCGCCGATGATGTGGGGCGACTTGATCCAGGCCTTGCCGAAGTCGACCGGGAAGGTGCCCTCCTGCTCGGCCTTCGTCTCCGCGATCGGGTCCGGCCCGTAGATGCCGATGATGCCCGTGGCTCCGCCCGGACGGGTGATGTCCAGGACCTGGTTCACGGCGGCGATCGGCTGCATTTCATCGGCCGCGGAGCCCAGGCCGTGGGCCTCGGAGCCGACGTAGTCCACCGCGCAGTCCACCATCGGCTCGCCGAGGATGTCGTTCACGGCGTCCTGCAGGTTCTCCGTGGCGGAGAGGTCGATAGTCTCGCAGCCGTGCTTGCGTACCAGCTCCAGCCGCGAGGCGTCCTGGTCGCCCACGATGATGCACGAGGCGCCCAGCAGCCGAGCGGCAGCCGCGGCGCACCGGCCCACGGGGCCGGCACCGGCGATGTAGACGGTGGAGCCGGGCTTGGCGCCGGCCGCCATGAGACCGTGGAACGCCGTGGGGAGGATGTCCGAGAGCACGGCCAGATCCAGGATCTTCTCCATAGCCTGCTCCTGGTCCGGGAAGCGCAGCAGCTGGAAGTCGGCGTACGGCACGAACATGTACTCGGCCTGTCCGCCCTGGAAATTGCCCAGATTGAAGCCGTAGGCGGCGCACGCCTGCTCCGGGTTGGCGGTCTCACACACCTCGGTGCGGCCGGCGCGGCAGTTGCGGCAGCGGCCGCAGGCCACGTTGAACGGCACGGAGACGAGGTCACCCTCCTTCAGGAACTGGACGTCGCTGCCGACCTCCAGCACCTGGCCGGTCATTTCGTGACCCAGCACCATGCCCTCGGGCACGGGGAAGGACCCGCGGTAGATGTGCAGGTCGCTGCCGCAGATGTTGGTGGCGACGATCTTGAGGATGACGCCGTGCGGGGCGGCGGAGCCGTCGGGCATCTCCAGCTTGGGGAAGTCCAGCTCGTCGACGCGCACGTCCTTGATGCCGTGGAATGCCACGGCGCGGTTCTTGGTGGTCATGGAAACTGTTGCCTTTCTGTCTCCAGCGAGGCCCCTGACGGGGCGGGAGGAGGGGCGAACCCGAGGGGGAGTCCCGGTCACGGGCTGTACGGAAACACTAGGGTGTGTCTGACAATGAGTCCAGGGGCCGGCTGGCACCTTGGAAGGCATGTCCCGGTTCCACATCCTCTCTGATGCTCAGTGGGAGCTGATCGCCCCGATGCTGCCTACTCGCACGGGCCGGCAGGGCAGGTCGTTCTCGGATGCGCGGATGATGGTCGAGGCCATCATCTACCGGTACCGGTGCGGGATCGCCTGGCGCGATCTGCCCAAGGTCTTCGGTCCGTGGCAGACCGTGTGGACCTGGCATCGACGCATGGCCGAAGAAGGCACCTGGGACACGGTGCTGGCAACACTGACCGCCGCCGCGGACGCGGAAGGCCTGATCGACTGGTCGGTGGCGGTGGACTCCACGATCGCCCGGGCACATCAGCACGCCACGAACACCACCCGCCACACAGGGGGATGGATCGAACTACAAGAATCCGCGTGAAGAGCCGGCCGATCACGGCATCGGACGTTCTCGCGGCGGGCTGAGCACGAAGATCCATCAGCTCGTCGACGGTGCAGGGCTGCCACTGGTCAGCCTGATCACCCCTGGCCAAGCAGGAGACTCGCCCATGCTGCTGCCGCTGCTGGAACAGCTGCGTGTGACCCGGCCGGCAGGTCGGCCCCACACCCGCCTGGACGCGGTCCTGGGCGACAAGGCGTACTCATCACGGGCGATCCGCACCCATCTGCGCACTCGTGGCATCAAGACCGTGATCCCCGAGCCGGCGGACCAACAGGGCCACCGGAAACGCCGGGGCTCCCACGGTGGGCGGCCCGTGGGCCTCGACGCGGCCGCCTACAAAGGGCCGCAACGTCATCGAGCGCCAGTACGCCCAACTCAAGCAGTGGCGCGGGCTGGCAACCCGGTACGACAAGTACTCCACCGTCTACCGGGCTGCCGTGGTGCTGAACGCGGTGATCGCGTGGTCCAAACGATTGTCAGACACGCCCTAGGTGAGACCAGCCCATGCTGTTCGTAACCACGCTGGTACAAGGCTGTGCACATCCACCGTTCACCCGGGGACTACTTTCGTGAAGGTGTTCGTCATGACTATCGCCCCGCTTGCGCCCACCGATTTCCCGACACCAACCGTCGATGCTGTTCTACCGGCTGGGTGGGACAGTGACCAGGCACTGGTGTCCCGGGACCTTTCCGACGTGTCCACCCGTGAGCTCAGGGTGCTGTGCAACCAGCTATACAGGTCGCTGGACATGGACTTTCCGCCCTATGGGGCGCAGGAGGACTACGCCATGGTCGCCGAAGAGCTTGAGCAGCGGGAAGCTCGTGCACGGCAACGAATTGAACCGGCCGCACCCGTCAGTGCGCCACGCGAGACGTTCCGAGACAATCCACTGGGTTCACGGTTCGAGTTCTTCCATGACGGAGTGATGTCCGGGTACGTGAAATACGACCTGCGAGCAGGGCACATCTGGCTCCTGGAAACGGTAGTGACCGAACCCTACCGAGGCCGAGGACTTGAGTCGGTCCTCATCCGGGAGGCTCTGTTAAACGCCCACCAGCGCCGCCTCAAGGCCATGCCGTACTGCCCGCACGCACAAGCTTTCCTCACCGCAAACCCACAGTTCACCACACTGATCCCCGCAAGCTAAACGGCTACCCAGCGCCAGAACCCCCGGGTGCATCAGTTGTGGATGCACGGACGCCTACGAATGGACGCGGTCTTCACTTATCTCGCCCACTACACAGCCGACGTTGTTTCCGTAGAAGGCTGATCCTGCGGAACTTGTTACTCAGCCATAGAGCGCTGCGAAACACACGCCATTTACCGCTGTGAGTCACACTTATCGGCCGATCTCAAAGGACCCACACATCCGAAGCGTCCCGGAAGCGGATCGTCTTACGGGGTGGTTGCTTCGCAGTTTCTAGTTGACGAGCTGAAAGCGTTCGAGAATCACTGCAGTCTCATCGCGGACCGTAAACGCAGGGTCCGTTAGGTAAGAGCGCATCTCTTCACCGTGCCAGTACTGCTCGTGATCTACACGCCACTGAGCGACGGTGATATGCCCCTCTCCCTCATCAATGACATGGCGGAGTGGTACCTGATCCAATCTCGCTTGGTCGACCTGCACTGTTTCGATGATGGCGACAGGCTGTCCCGCCGAATCAATCACTGCCTGCCTCCTTCCCACTGCTGGTAGCGGATCACCTTCGACGGCGTACTCCACAAGCAGCGATGTCGTCGTGGTCTTTGTACCCGACAGGATGGACGCGACCAGCGAGTCTCGAAGCGGCCCTGGGAACCCGAACTCGGCGTTAGGTAGCGGTGGCTCAGTCATGCTCCCACTCTCGCACTTCACTAGACCAGGCTTCACCTCACGCTGGAACGACCCGGACGCTTCGACTACGGGACGGCGTTGGTGGGCTACCCCGCCAACGAGGCTTCAAGAAGCCCGCCATGTTAAGGAAAAGTCACACGCGGCTCATCGCCGAAAGTGTCTTATGGACGACCGTTCACAAACGGCGGAACGTGGTGTCAGTTGATGTTGAGGTCTGTCCAGTCCAGCAGCGCCGACCGCGCTCTCGAGCGTGCGGTAGGCGCTGTTGGGGGTGATGCCAAACTTGGGCACCCTGAACTGATGGCTCAGTGAATAGCCGTGAACCGTGCTCGATGGTGAGTCGGGGCCTCGATCTCGTCGACCACGGCAATCGCGAGGTCGGCTGCTGAGATGGTGGAGTTGCCGTCGGAATCCTTCAAGAGCACGTCACCTCCGAGCACATAGGTGCCCTTATTGGCAGTGCCGAGCCATGAGCCGAAGTCGGTGGGCGGGCTGACGAAGAACCAGTCGAGGGGCTCGGGTGATGCCTGCAGTGCCGCGTAGACGGTTATGCCGGTTTCAATTTCCGGCTTCACCTCAGCGGGAAGGTGGTCTTTCGAGACTTCCCAGAGCGTCGGCCCGCCTACTTCGGTGTGCAGCGACGACGCGCCACCGGTGTAACCGAGCCGGGTGGGAGCTCCGGCGAGGCGGGAGATGAGCACGTCCATCACTCCTTCGAGCTTGCCGACCATGTCGCCGCGCGGGGCAAGTGCCGAGTAGACAACATCACGGCCGGGCAGAACGGCGTCGAGGACGTCACCGTCGACTACCGAGCCAATCACGTAGTCGACGCCCTCGATGCGGGTCGTTGGTTTTGTTCGGCTGACCGAGGTGATTTCGTGCCCGCGCTTAGCCGCCTCCGCGACGACCGCTGCTCCGGCGTAGCCGGTGCCTCCGAGAACAGTGATTTTTGCCATGATTGCTCCTATACTCTCTGCTGGTAACTTAGTTACCGTAGTCCACCTGGTTGGAATGTGGAAGTACGCACTTTGAGGTAAGAAAGGACATTCGCGGTGACTGTCATCCCGTGGGACCCTTACCGCCCGGACTGTCCGTCTCGGCGGCTGCTCGATAGAATTGGTGATCGTTGGACGGTGCTGATCATCGGTGCACTCGACTCTGGACCTATGCGATTCGGGGCCCTTGCTGCCGAGGTCGGCGGTATTTCGCAGAAGATGCTGGCCCAGACACTGCGCTCGCTCGAACGCGATGGGTTCGTCACTCGCACGGCCTATGCCGAGATTCCGCCGCGCGTCGAGTACGAACTGACACCGCTCGGCCGCTCGCTACAAGGACCTCTGCGCGCACTTGAGCAGTGGGCAACCGCGAACATGTCGGAGGTCGTAGTACACAACGATGAGTACGCCGACGCGGACCGCATGTCCTGACGTGCTTCTGCTCAGGCCAAGGCCACCTTCCCGCGGCGGATCGTGTTGGTGAACAGTCGGACGGTATCGACGGCTCCGACATAGTCCCCGGCGGCGCAGATCCGCGCGTGGTAGGCGCCGGAGCAGATAGGGGTGACACTCAATGCTGCGAAATAGCTGCCATTTATCGCTGCAATCCACACTGTCTCGTTTCCCATGCCCGTTTGATCTGTCGCCAGTGCCCCCCGCCAGCCGCCGCCGGAGCCCCAGACCGTCTCGAACGTGGCGCAGCGCGCAGCGTGCACCAGCAACCACACGTCCACGACTCCCTTGGGCTGGGCGGTGATCAGCAGGTCCTCTTCCCACGGTGGTGCGGCCACTTCGCGAAGGTCGATCACCACGGAGCACCCCCTACGAGCCCATCGAAGATCATGCCGAGGACTCTGCCGGTGGATTCGGTAGCGGTCACGCCCACGGAGGTGGTGTACGACGTTCCCCGCGTGATGCTTCGTTTAGTCAGGCCTTCAAGGCCTGCATCGTGAGGTTGGAGTTCACCTTCACCGCGGTCTCAGCGGGGTGCCCAGCAAGCGCCGAGCCCTACTGCATCGGCCTCGCTTCGCTCGGGCTGTAGAAGCCTTTTTTCTGTTTTTGCTGCTGTCCTGACGGATTGTACGTGTCCGCTCCGGCCGGTCTAGCCCCTCCTTCGTCGGGGCCTGCGGTGCAGGAAATGTCCCCGCGGCGCTCCTTCGTCGCTGATTTCCTCCGGGAATTTCCTTCCCCTTGCCCTGCGGGTAGATAGGCCTCCGTCGGCCACAGCTCCGCAAGCTTCGCCAGCAGCCAAAACAACGGGGGGAGAGGGGACGCTGGCCGGAACAACTTGGTCCGCGCCCGCACCCGTTTCCAGCCGCTTGACAGACATAGAAGCGTCGGGGAAGGGCCACCACAGTCCCGCTGGCACACCACAGGCCCGGACCCACACCTACCAAGAAGGAACACAACCATGTCCGTTCTGGAACAGATCAATCCCGCCCAGCTGACCATCGACACCAACGTGCGCGCCGAGGCCCAGCTGGACAAGGCTTTCCTGTCCTCCATCAAGGAGCACGGAGTCATTCAGCCCGTCGTCGCGCACCGCACCGAGGACGGCACCCTGCACGTCCTGTACGGCCAGCGCCGCACCCTCGCCGCCGTCGAGAACAACCTCGACACCATGCCCGTGTACGTGGTCGACTCCCTCACCGAAGCCGACCGGCTTGCCAAGCAGATCGTGGAAAACGACCAGCGCCGCGAACTGACCGACCACGACCGCGCCGAAGCGTTCCACCAGCTGTCCCTGCTCGGTGTGTCAGCCACGCAGATCGCCCGCAAGACCGGGGCGAAGAAAACCACCGTTGACGCGGCCCTGAAAGTCCGCGCCGACGACACCGCGACCGCGTTCCTCGCCGCTGGCATGACGCTGGACATGGCCGCAGTGATCGAGGAATTCGCCGGAGACACCGAAGCGATCGTGAAGCTCGAAACCACGGCCAAGGAGAACCCGCAGAGCTTCGACCACACCGCCCAGCGCATCCGCGACGACCGCGCCCGAGAGGCCGCTGTCGCGGCCGCGAAGGCCGAAGCCGAAGCCGCAGGACTGACCCTCATCGAGGACGACTCAATCGCCTACTACGACTACAAGGGACCCATGGCCAAGATCGGCGACCTGCGCACCGCCGACGGCGGCGCGCTGACAGTCGAGGACGCCGACGCCGCCTACGTCCGTTGGACCTACTCGGGAGTCGCCACGACCTACATCAACACCGACTGGAAGGCCGCAGGCTTCACCAAGCCCGACGCGCCCCGCGCCGGGAAGATGAGCGAGGAGGAAAAAGCCGAACGCCGGACCGTGATCGAGAACAACAAGGCATGGGACGCCGCTGAGGTGGTCCGCATCAACTTCGTAAAGGGACTGCTCAAAGGCAAGACCGCCCCGAAGAACGCACTCCGCTTTGTCGCCCACGCGATGGGAGTCCATGCGTACACCGTCGCCGATGGACTCTCCAAGCACAGCGACTTCGCCGCTGAACTGCTCACCGGCAAGGAGCCAAAGGCCACCGGGTTCGGCACCAGCTCGGAGCTGGCGAAAATCACCAGCCGCCCCAACGCCCGTCACGAAACCAACGCCCTCGCGATGGTCCTCGCGGGATACGAGAAGCGTATGAGCCGCCAGTCATGGCGCGGGTCCGACCCCACCGCCAAGCACTACCTGACGCAACTGGCCACATGGGGCTACGAACTCAGCGACGTGGAACGACTCATCACCCACCCCGCACCTGCACCAACCCCGAAACCAGCACCGGCACCCGCGCCAGAGACGCAGGACGCCGAACCGGTCGAGACGCAGGACGAAGCTCAGGACGACGAGCCGGAAGCGCAGGCAGAGCCGGGCGAGACGTTCGAGGAAGTCCACGCGGACGAGGAGGAGCTGATCGCCGAAGAGTACGCGGCCGAGTTGCTCCCTGCACCGGTGGTGCAGGGAGCAACAACCCTGCACCACCAGCCCCGGCCCGGGCAGTCAGGGCAGGGAAGCGTAAGCCGGTCAACTCGCCGCTGGTGGGCGGGGCGGTTCGCCGCCGCTACGGGAACCTCGAGCTGTGGTCGCCGGCGACGAACCGCCGTCCTCGCACTCAACCTCGACCCGGCTCCGGTGCCGCGCACCAGGTACGCGCGCCACGGCCGCGCCACACACCGACACGATCCGACTTACCTCGCGGCCGACAACGCCGCCGGCTTGCGAGCCGTCATCCTCCACGCCACACCGAAGTTTGATCCGGCTGCGAAACCGAAGATCCACGCGACCGGCACCGACCGGATGACCTCGGAGTTGCCCGCGAGTAGGAACAGCACGGCCAGTGTTCCGGCCAGAACCAACAGTGCTACCCACGCATGACGCGAGCCGAAGCGGAAAAGCCAGATCCCCAAACCCGCAGCAGCAACGAGAGCTGCGAAAGGCTGCCACGTCACAGCGGCTGCACCGAAGACGATGAGGGCAAGAGTCACGCAAGCGATGGCACTACCAAGAACCAGAAATCCCAGCCCAGATTCATGCCGTCGGAGCCTCACCCGCTACGCGGCCTTTGTCTCGGCGGCAACCTGCTCCGCAACGTCGTCCGCTGTCACCGCCAGCGCCGGCTCGGTACGCCCTTCCCTGAACGGTGAGCTGGTGCCGGCCCCGTCCAGGGCTCGCTTCATTTCGGCGGTGCTGAGCCCGAGTCGCGCGGCGACAGCTGCGCGGCTCTCGCCGGTATCGAGCATCTGCTGCACCTTCACGCCGGCTTCCTTCGCAGCCGCCTCGGCGTCCTGCTCGGCTTTCGCCAGGATCGCATCGGCCCGCTCCCGCGCCTCGGCGCGGATCTGCTCGGCCTGCTGCTCCTGCTCGAAGAACTCCGCCGCCAGGTCAATCAACCGCTCGTGCCGCTCGGTCAGTTCCTGGGCTTTCGCCCTCGCCTTTTCCCGTGCCGCGACCTGCTGCGCTGACTTCCTCGGTGCTGGCATGATGACCCGTCCCCTTCACTCATCCTGCGTTCAAAACCTGTACCTGATCCTGCCCCGGCCACGACTTGCGAACCGACGCACTTTCCCTGCCAAACCTAACGGTTAGCGGCCGCCCACCACGGGCAGACCTCGACCGATCACCGGCCATGCCCGACGTCACCGCCGGCACCCATGAGATAGCCATGCGGACCTCGCTGACGCTCGGACTAGTTTTAACGGACGTTGACCACACGTGGACAGCTCCGAGATAACCCAACGTCTCTCCGCTGCCCACCTGGTGGATAACGTCCGTCTGCGGTTCCACACAATCGAACGAACCGTGGATAACGGTGAATCGTGTTACCCACAGCCCATTCTCATGTGCACAACCGCATCACATTCGTGATGGACCAATCGTAGTGGCTTCCACGCGGTTCCATCGCGTTTCCTCCTTCGTCGTCACCTCACGATTTCACCCCGTTCCAACCATCACAATTTGTCACACCTCATGCACTGTTGTAACCGAGGTCGACAGTGCCCAAAATCTGCGTCAGAATGAACCCGTGATGACCGTCCATAAGCTCAGCGCCGGGGACGGCTACACCTACTACACGTCCGAAGTCGCCAGCGCCGACGAGCTGCGCGCAGGCGACCGGGAGCTTGGCGACTACTACACCGTCGACGGGATGCCGCCGGGCCAGTGGACGGCACACTCCGAGCAGCTCCTTGGTGTCTCCGGTGAGGTCACCGAAGCGCAGATGGCTGCCCTGTTCGGGCAGGGAATCCACCCCAACGCCAAAGCCCTTATCGCAGAAAACGGGTCCGGAGCAGACACCGCCCTGGGCCGGAAGTACGCCCGCTACACCGCCGCCGACACGGAGATGACCAAGCGCCTGGCAGAGGAACACGCCCGCGTCCGGCGCACCACCGGTGTCGACCCGGACAAGGCCCAGGAGCACGAGATCCGCTTCCGGGTTGCTGGCGAGCTGTTCCGCGAGACCCACGGCCGGGACGCGAAGTCCAACGAGGAGCTGGCCCGGTTCGCGACCGTGCAGACCACCCCGAAGCAGCAAACCGTCGCAGGCTACGACCTGGTGTTCGCTCCGGCGAAGTCTGTGTCCCTGCTCTGGGCGCTCGGCGGCGACGAGGCCCGCAAGACCATCGAGGCCGCCCACCAGGAGGCAATCGCAGAGACGATCACGTTCCTCGAGGACAACGCCACCTACACCCGGCGCGGGCAGCAGGGCATCCGGCAGATCGACGTCGACGGCGGCCTGGTTGCCACCCAGTTCCGGCACTACGACTCCCGTGCCGGAGACCCGCAACTGCACGACCACGTCGTCATCGCGAACAAGGTTCTGGGCTCCGACGGGAAATGGTCGTCCCTCGATGGGCGCACCCTCTACAAGATGAACGTCGCCGCATCCGAAACCTACAACGCGAAGATCATCGAGAAAGTCTGCGCCTCCCTCGGTGTGTCCCCGGTGGCCCGGGCAACCGGTCGGGGGGAGCCGGTGTACGAGATCGCCGGCATTGACCTCGACGCGATCGAGCACGCCTCCTCGAGGCGTATGGACATCGCCGGGGCCATCACACGCCTGGAAACAGAGTTCACCCATAAGCACGGGTACGCACCGAACGACAAGCAAAAGATCGCCCTCGCCCAGCAGGCGACCCTGGAGACCAGGCCCACGAAGAAGAGCGCCAGGCGCTTATCCGAGCTGGTCCCCGAATGGCAGGACGACTACCGCACCCAGCTCGGGATGCCGATCGGCAAGGACCTCCTCGAGCACGTACAAGCCGCCTCGATCACCCCGCGCGGCCCCCTGGTCGCGGACCTGAACGTACACGACCACGCACGCCTGGTCGTGCACGAGCTCTCCGGCAAACGCGCCACCTGGGGCCGGCACCACGTCATCGCCCAAACCCGACGCCACCTCAAAGAAGCATTCCCCGGACAGACCATCACCGACGACACGGTCATGAAAGTCACCGACGCCGGCACGGCCGCGCACAGTCTCCAGGTCACCCCGGATTCGATCACCCCGAAGCTGTACGAGTTCACCCGGGCGGACGGGATGAGCCAGTATCGCCAAGCGGACAGCGCCCTCTACACCTCCCATGAGGTCTTGGCCGCGGAGGACAAGATCCTCGCCGCCGCGCAGCGGACCATCATTCCAGCCGTCTCCACCGAACGCTTCGAGCAGGTCCTCGCCGCCCGCACCGAAGCCCTCACCGCCACCGGCGGAGTTCAGCTCAGTGACGCGCAGATCAACCTCGCCCGGGTCTTCGCCACCGACGAAAAACTCCTTGCCCTTGGTATCGGTCCTGCCGGGGCAGGCAAGACCACGAGCCTGTCCCTGGCCGCCGACGCCGTCCGCGCCAGTGGAGGACGGGTCATCGGACTGGCACCGACCGCGGCCGCGGCCGCGGTGATGAGCTCGGATATCGGCGCCGACGCGAACACCATCGACGCGTTCATCTACACCCACCAGAACACCACCACCACGACGGGCAGCACCGATACCAACACCAGCGGCGCGGACTGTGCCGCGGGTGCTGCTCCGGGATTGCGGGCCGGGGATGTGATCATCGTGGACGAGGCCGGCATGGTCTCCACCCCGCGCCTGGCCGATGTCGTCGCCGTCGCCGCCCGCCACGGCGCCGTGGTCAGAGTCATCGGAGATGACCGGCAGCTCGGGGCCATCGGCTCCGGCGGGGCGCTGCGCCTGCTGAACACCGACGTCGGCGCGGTCCGCCTCGAGGAAGTCCACCGATTCACCAGCGACGGAGAAGCCGCCGCATCCCTGGCCCTGCGCGAACCACCCACCGTCGGTGCCGATACCCCGTTCCACTGGTATCTGGAGAACAAGCGCGTCGTCGCAGGGACCACCGAGGCCATGACCGACACCGCACTGCGGGCATGGATGACAGACCGCGGCGAAGGCAAGACCTCGCTGCTGATCGCCACCGACAACGCCACCGTCACCGACCTCAACGCCCGCGCCCAGGCCGCCCGGATCGCCACCGGCGAACTCACCGACAACGGCGCTCCCATCACTAACACAACCGTCTCCGTGGTCCTCGGGGACGGGTTGCGCGCCTATACCGGGGACACCATCGTGACCCGGAAGAACGACCGCACCCTGCAACTGAACCAGGGCAAAGACTTCGTGAAGAACAACGACGTCTGGACCATCGACAGCATCACCACCGGTACCCCCACAGCACCGAGCACCAGTGCGTCCAGCGCACCAAGCTCCTCGGGCTTCTCGATGGGCGGCGGTGAGAAAGCCGACGGTGAGTGGATCACGTTGCGCCACGCCGGGCACAACGCGCTGATCACCGTCGACGCCGACTACCTGAACCGGCACGGGCAGCTCGGCTACGCCGCAACCGTGCACCGCGCCCAGGGCGCAACCGTTGACACCGCCCACGCCATCCTGGACGAGACCACCGACCGGGCCGGCGCCTACGTCGCCGCCACCCGCGGGCGTGAGCACAACCAGCTCTACATCGGACTCGGCGACGGCACCGAGCAGGACACCACCCGCGACACTGTCCTGGACACCATCACCGCCGCCCACGACAGGTCCCTGTCCGCCCACGAAACCACCCGCGCCGAAGCCGTCCGCGTCGGAGACGTGAGCACCCTCTCCAGTGTCTATATCGACGTCGAGAACGGGGCGTGGGTCGCCAAGACCCGGCAGATCGCCGCCGACGTCCTCGGACCGAAGCGCGCCGCCCAGTTCACGTCCCTGGAATCCTGGGGAGCGGTCGCCGCGCACATGCGCACCGCCCACGACCAAGGACTGAACCCCGCCACACTGCTCGGTGAAGCCGTGAACATGCGGAACTTCGCCAAAGCCAAGGACGTCTCCGCCGTCCTCGCCTGGCGCCTCGAACAACGCGTGGAAGAGGCCGGGGAGATCCTGGCCAACGCCGGCCGCCGCCCCCTCGGAGCGATCTCCGACGACCACCTGCACCGCCTGGCCGACCAGGCAGCGAAACGTCCCACCACCACCACCACCACAACGACGGAAGCCCCACGCCCGGAGCTGGGGGAGGCGCGGCTGGACCCACAGTGGGCTGCACGCCCGTACGCGCACATGCGCACCCAACGCCTCACCGAAGCCCACGCCACCACCAGCGAGCAGGTGCGCGGGATCCACCCGGCGGCCGCCGTCGACCTCGACACCCGGAAAACACTGTGGAAGGCCCGGACCATGGGCGCCGAGCTCGAGCGCCGTGCCACCCTTTCCCCGGCGCAGACCGCGATCGAGCGCACCACCCGCGGCGAAGACCCCCGCACCGCCCACCAGATCACCGTGGCCGAAGCCATCAAGCACGAACAGGAAGTCCGCCACGTCGCCCTACCCCCAATCGATCCCGCCGTCGCCCGCCCGGACATCGTCCCCGCCACGGTGAGCGAGGACCTGGCCCCCACCGGCCTGTCCCGGGATCGGCAGGTCCCGGCGTCGTACCGGGCCGAACTCGACCGGCTCCGTGTCCATCTCGGAGACCGGATCATCATCCGGGGAACCCAGCTGGCCGAAGAAACACCCGCCTGGACCGCCGCCATCGGGCCGGTGCCGGCGAGAACAGGCAAAGCCGACGAGTGGTACAGCATCGCCGCCGAGACCGAGGCGTACCGGAACAAGTACAACATCGGCGCCCATGAGACCACGCTGATCCCGAAGCAGTACCGGCAGGACCCCGTCGCCCAACGTCTCATCGCCCGCGCGACCGCCCTACACAAACACAGCGCCCTCACCAACAAGCCACCCATCAGCGCCGAGCAGACTCAGCAGCGTGCCGACGAAGCCGCGATCACCGAACGCATGAACCGGGAGCAGGCCGCCGCTCAACGGGTCATAGACCGGTTCCTCGCCCGACGAGCCACCTCCAGTGACCCGCTGCCGGAGCCGCAGCAGCGCGAAGCCCGGATCGTGGACGCCATCTCATCCGAGACCCCGGCCACCACGGATGAGAAAGACACGGCCGCGGCCGAACGTGTCCTTGCCCGACACCGCGCCGCCACCGACGTAGCAGCGCAGAAGTCGCAACCCACCACACCAGGGACGGCGTCCGGCAATGAATCCGATACAGCGCCAGACCCGCAGAAGCCGACCACGAAGGAGCCCGCCATGAGCCAGGACAAGGACGCTGCCACACGCACCTCCAACCCTGGTGGCCTGAGCCAGCGCCAGGTAGAGCTGATCAACAGCAGGAAAGCCAGCGCCGCAGAACGGCAGGCACGCGAGCGAGCAGCGCAGAAAGACGCGTCCTCGGTAGCACGTCGAGCCGCCGACGCAGCAGATCGCAGCAGTGGCAGATCCCTTTAGCTGACTGGCCCTGGCACTTGTACAGGCATCGTGGCTGGATGCCGTGCTGAGAGGATGAGGAGATGACGAGTTCCAGGATCGCCTTGCCCGATGACTACGGGACGACCTTGCAGGCGTTGAAGGACCGGGTGCGCGAAGCCCGTCATCGGGTTCAGCGAACGGTCAACACGCAGCTGATCGAGCTGTACTGGGGGATGGGGCGCGAGGTACTTGCCCGACAGGAACAGGACGGGTGGGGGAGTAAGGTCATTGCCCGGCTGGCCGACGATCTCCGTCAAGAGTTCCCTGATATGAGGGGCTTGTCCGCGCGGAACTTGCAGTACATGGCAGCCTTCGCGAGACAGTGGCTTGGGGATTCAATTGCGCCACAGGCTGTGGCGCAATTGCCGTGGGGCCACATTCGCACGCTTCTCGATAAAAACCTGGGCCCCGAGGCTCTGCGCTGGTACGCCGCTGCAGCCGTTGAGTACGGGTGGTCCCGGAATGTCCTGATGAACATGATCATGAACAAGTCCATGGAGCGCACCGGGACCGCGTCGTCGAACTTCACCCGCAGTCTGCCCTCGCCCGAGTCGGAGCTGGCTCAGCAGGCCGCCAAGGATCCCTACGCCTTCGAGTTCCTCGGACTATCCGGAGATGTTGCCGAACGAGACCTCGAGCAGGCCCTCATGGACCGCATCGTCGATACTCTGCGCGAACTCGGGCCTGGGTTCGCGTTCGTTGGCCGGCAGGTGCATTTCGACGTCGAGGGCGACGACTTCTACATCGACCTGCTGTTCTTCCACGTTGAGCAGTTGCGTTACATCGTGATCGAGCTCAAGACCGGCAAGTTCCAGCCTGAGTACGCCGGGAAGCTGAACTTCTATGTCGCCCTGGTCGACGACAAACTCCGACGCGAAGCCCATGCCGACACCATCGGGATCCTCATCTGCGGCGCCAAGAACGACCACACCGTCCGGTACGCCCTCGGACGATCAGACTCACCCATGGCAGTTTCGACCTACTCGTACGAGAATCTGCCGGCAGCGGAACGACAAGCCCTGCCGGCAGCCGACGAGCTCACCGCAGCCTTCGATCAGATCGGTTCACGTGACATCGGGGAGTAGGTCCGTCAACTGTTGCTGGTGAGCCGGTGTGTTCGGGATCGGCGAATACCGTTGCTTTCACTGCGCAACTCGGTCTCCGAGGACGTGGGTTGCCGCGGGACGGTGGTTGCTGGTTGTCGGTGGTTATGAACGAAGTGCTGCGCGGGCGAAGGCTCGCCCCTGCGGCGTGACGGTGTTCGTTTCCTGCCTGTCACGGTCGGTGAGGGCACCGAGGTTCAGGAGCACTTTTCGGGTTCCGGTGAGAAGTGCGTGGACGGCTGTGGGTTCCAGCTCATCTCCGGAGCGGGTCCTCCAGCCGAGGGCGCTGAGTCCGAAGGCGACGGCGTCGAGGTAGTCGCTCCATTGCGTTCGATTTCCCGCTGCGAACTCGAGGAGCAGCAGCAGGGCAGCGTCGCGCTCGGAGTCATGGTGGTGCCGGTGCGCTAGGGCGCGGGCAAGGAGAAGCCAGAGTCCGGTGGGGTCATCGAGCAGGTGCTTGGCGGCAGAGGTGAGGATGAGTCGGCCTTTGAGTTTACGGACCAGGCCGAGGCGCTGGGCGCTTTCGCGCAGCTCGAGGATGGGCAGGGTTTGGTCCTCGCGGTTGGCTTTACCGATCCACCGCTCAGTCCAGCCGAGCTCAGTCATTGCCTGGTGAACCACGATGGGCGGAAGCCAGCCTGCAGCGGTGAGCCTCACTCCGTCATCCCCAATACGGCGGATGAGCCAAAGATAGGGGGCGATCATCGTTTCGGCAGCGCGCGCTTCCACCATCGCGGGTCCGTTGAGGCCGGCGGCGTTCAGGTAGGAACGGAACTCACGGCGCAGTCCAGGTGGCAGTCGGTTGGTGAGGTCCTGGGTCAGTGACCCACCCGCGAGGCTTGGCTCGATGATGGAGGGAGCGGGGAACAGCAGTTCGAGTTCGGTGTTCACGGCGTCGAGATCCAGCTGTTCGGGATCGAAGTCCTGCCACGGCCCGGCTGTCCAGGCGACCCAAGCCCTCATGTCCTCGTGCTCGTCGTGGCGGGGGTCCGCTAGGGCGTCGAGTAGGTCGTGGTAGCCGCTGATGCCGCCGGAGTCCTCCAAGGGGGCCCGCCGCGCCCCCTCTACGAGGCGTGCCCTGGGGGCGTTGGCGGGAGCGGGGATACTGCCGGTGAGGTCGAGACGGTGGAGCCAACCGTCGCCAAAATCGTATTCATAGAACAAAGGGCCGGAACCGGAGGTGAGGAGCTGGCCCAAAGACCAGTCTGTCTCCGGGAGCCCGTCGTCGCCGTCTTCAAGCAGGTCCCGGGAGACCCACCGCCGAGGTCCCGAGAGTTTCCCGTCCATGGGCCGCAACCGCGTGTAGGGGTCGGTGTCCGTGAAGGAGTGCAGGTGTGAGTTCCTCCAGCCGACGGCCGCCTGCAGGACCTCGTGGATCCTATCCAGGGTCAGCGAAGAATCGACCTCGATCAGCCGCCAGATGGCCGGTTCGCTACCCTCGATCGATACTTTCACCCGCAACAACGCCGACCCGGGATCTTCACCTCCAGCGCGTATCGTCACGGCACCATCCTGCCAGTCCTGCTCTTCTAGGCGGTGTCCCGCCCAGGTTCTGATGCCTGTTCAGTCACCGCCAGTACGAGGCACCCATGACATCACATCAGCCATGGTCCGCCCGCAGGGGGGCAGAGTTCAGCGCCCGGACGCCCGACCACGGAGGAGCACTATCACCGTGTCCTAGACAGCAGATCCCGCAATAGGATCACTTCAGGTTGACATAAGGTAGATTATCGGTGATTCAGGGTGTGATCGAGAGTGTGATCTAGGCGTGGATTCTCGAGTTCATTCATGGGATGCTGAGCGCATGGCAGCTGTCACGGGAGCACCCACTGACCTTCAGGCCCACCGGGACTCGATCCGACTTCGGGAGGACCGGCTCGTGTATGAGCTACGGGAAATCCTGGGCGCCAAATTGGTGGCCTATCTGGGGTCCGTGAAGGAGACCCGTGCTGTCCGGCAGTGGGCCGATGGTGAGCGCAAACCGTCTGCGGAGGTCATGCAACGCCTACGCGATGCCTACCATGTAGCAGCGTTGCTGCATCAGCATGAGACGGCACCCGTCGTTCAGGCCTGGTTCATGGGCATGAACCCCCAGCTCGATGACGTGCCGCCGGCGCGACTGCTGCGTGAAGGGCGGCTCGAGGACGCCGGACCAGCAGTATTGGCCACGGCCCGCGCCTTCGCAGCCGCCGGCTAGCCCGAGCCACCCTGAACACTGCCGACGATCACCACAGCTCCAGTGGTTTGGCGGATCGGCTTCACCCCTGGGGTGGAACGCTAGCCGTACGCCACTGACAACCGATTCCCTTCACGAGATTTGGTAGATTTTTGGTCGCTTTATCGAGGTTCAAGGAGTAGATTTGAGTGTTATTAGTGAGGAGTTCGACGTCATGAGCATTGCGACCACCACGGGCTCGGCCCACGCCCGCACCGCCCGCCTGGGTATCCGGGAAATCGTCCGTCGCCTCAACGCCGCCCTGGGCGCGACGCTTGTGGCAGCTCTGGCAGGGAGCAAGGACCGGAAGATCAGCTACAAATGGGCTCAGCAGGATGGCCCTACTCCCCATCAGGTGGCCGTGAAACGCCTGCAGTTCGCCTACGCGCAGTGGCTCGTCGTCTCCGAGGCCGAGGGAGAGCATGTGGCACGGCTCTGGTTCATCGGTGCGAACCCATGGCTGGATCACGACTCGCCGATCGACGCGATCCGGGACGACCGGTTCAAGGAGATCGCGGCCGCCGCCAGCGCGATGATCGACGATGGGTTCACCGGTTGAGGCGGACCTGCCGCACGACCGGACTCGCCCTGGTCAGCGGGCCCACCCAGGCGTATCGCGTCGCGAAAGAGTCCTACGGGCCCCTGAATCCCCAGGAGCGTGGGCTGCTCAGCAGCGATCGTTCCGCTTGGTACCGGTTCGACACGCCGGGGCGGACGATCTACGCGGCCGAGGACAAGAAGACGGCTTTCCTCGAAGCTCTCTCATGGGCGCGCATGAGAGCCGCCCACGCCTCCTACCTCGAGAAAACTGCGGCGTTCTTCGGCGCGCCCGTCGACACCATCCGGCACGAGGTGCAGGAGCAATGGCATGCCAACGGCCATATGGCGCCGGGGTGGATCCCGGCCAACTGGCGTGATGGGCGGCTGCTCTTCGAGCTCACCTTCGAACCCGGCTTATGGGTGGACATCGCCCACGCAGATACGATGCACGCACTGAACGGCGCGTTGAGCAGCCTCCTGTACGAGATCGACGTCGAGGAAACCCTCACGCTGTCCGAGGTCACCAGCGGCCGACGGGAGATCACGACCGTCCTTGCGGCCTGGATCAAGGATCAGGTTCTCGACGACGGGTCCTACCCCATGGGGATCAGGTTCCTCTCGAAGCACGGCGCAACCGACACCGGCTCCGGGTACTGCTGGGCGTTCTGGCTTCGCCGCGCCGACATAGGCCTCAACGACGACCCCGTCGCCGCGAGCACAGGTGTGGAGATCCCGGAGAACGATCCCGCCTATGCCTTCGCTCTCTCCCGACACGACATAAAATCGCGCTGATCAGCCCTCGCCCACAACCCCACCTCCGAACACGCCCTGACCGACCCGCCCACCGCCAGGAGTAGAACCTGACGACCTCACGTCAACGGAATCATCACCGGTTCAGCTGACGCTCTCAGGAGAATTTCCCGCGTGTTGTCGGGGTGACTCGGGGCATGACGCCTCGGAACTGGACGTGACCGGAGGTGCACGCTGACTCCCTGGAGGTGGTGGGCTGGCAGGATGGTGGCGTGATGATGAGCTCCGTACCCGAAGAGCCGCGGCCGATGATCCTGCGGGTGATGGTCTCCCTCGAGGGCAGCGAGCCTGCGATCTGGCGGCTCCTGGACCTCGATGCCTCCCTGACCCTGGACAGGGTGCACGAGGTCCTCCAGGTGGCCGTCGGCTGGCGGGACGCGCATCTGCATTCCTTTACCGACACGGACCCCTATCAGCGGGTGCGGCCCGTCAACGGGATCTCGCCGGCATCCCGGCGCTGGGTGTCCCAGGACCTGCTCGAGGACAGCGACGGGGCGCTGCCGGAGCGGGACTTCACTATCGGCGCGGTTCTCACCCCCGGGTCCGGGCCCGTGTTCTACGAATACGACTTCGGTGACAGCTGGACCCACCGCCTCGATCTCATCGAGGCCCTTCCCGCGCCCGCCGGCGCCCCGCGGGCGCGGCTCGTGGACGGGGCACGCCGTGCACCGCTGGAGGACTCCGGCGGCATCGATGGCTACCACGAACTACTCGACGCCCTCACGGACCCCGGCCACGACGACCACGACGACCTGACAGCATGGGTCGCCTGGACAGCCGGACCGTGGCAGGACTTCGCCCCCGACCAACTGGACGCCGATGGCGTGAACACCGAACTGACACGACTATTCACCGTCAGCGACACCGTCGGTAACACGGTCGGTGAGACCGACGACCAGCCCGGGGCAGAGCGCCAACCACTGGTCCAGGACATCACCGATCGGTTGCCTGCTGGGATGCGCCGCGAGTTTCGGTCTTACCTGAACACCGCGGACCTGGATGAGCCCGCGCTGGTGGACGCGGGCTTCGCCGAAGCGATGACCGCCCCCTATTCCTGGCTCATCCGCCGGATCGGCCTCGACGGCCTGAATCTCACCGCCGCCGGCTGGCTTCCGCCCGCGGTGGTCCATCAGGCAATGGTCGAGCTCGGCTGGGCTGAGCACTGGCCCGGTAGGGCCAACCGTGAGGACCAGACCCTGCCTATCCTCCGGCTGCGCAAGAGCGCACAACGCCTGCGACTGATCCGCAGGATCAAAGGCCGGCTCGTCCTTGGAGCTGCCGCCAAGCGGCTGCTCGAGGATCCCGTCGGGCTGTGGCACTTCCTCGCCCACGCCCTGACAAATCGGACTCGGCATGACGCGGAGCGGGATGCGACCGTCCTGCTGCTCATCGAGATCGCCGTCGGAATACACGCCGACTGGGATGACTGCCTCGATGCCGTCGCCTTCGGGCTCGGCGCCCTCGGTTGGCGGACCCGCGCAGGCACCGAACTAGAGGCCGGAGACGTCCACGGACTGCTCAGCGAATCCCGGGAGGCGCTCCGAAGCCTAGGCATTCACACAGGCTACGGACGGACAACAAGCACGGTCACCCCGCAAGGATGCACCTTCGTCCGCGCAGCCCTCCACCCCTAACCACCCCAGAACCCCTCGAGGATCCGATCCTTCAGGGCCGGGACCTGTACCCCAGACTGACGTTCACAACTTCGGGGTACTCCGTTCCGCCCTGAAGGATGCTCGTCCACGGCGGCTCACCCAGAGCGTCGCGACGTGGCTGTATGAAAACACTGATGTCAGTGGTGTCCACTTCAGCTCCAGGCATCGCGATGACCTCACCCTGTGGGCTGTCTTCGAAAGACCCGAGGACGGCCCAATGCCGACGTGCATTACCGACGCAGAGCATCACTCCTTCACCGGTACGGAGCCTGAACTGATCCGCGCTCTCCAGCTCCTCGATCTGCAATGGAGCTGAGCTCAAGCCCGAGCTGACGTGCGCCGGATCGTTGCACGTGATTGTCCAACAGCCCGTTGGACAATCACTTCTCGACCACCAGCGTCAGCTCTGAAGTAATTGCGAGACAGGTCCTGGTGCATTCCGGGGGGGGGGGGGGGGGGGGGCGGGGGGGGGGGGGGGGGGGGGGTGGGGGGGGGGGGGGGGGGGGGGGTTTGGGGGGGGGCTTGTCGTGTTGGTTCCTTTTTTACCCCATGGTCGTGCCCCTGCCCAACCCTGTTTACAGTAGGGTGTGTCGCCGTTACATTAAAAAAATAAAACATCTTATTAGTATGTATAATTGTCTGTCACGGTCG